>NZ_JAOQON010000001.1:0-3132500 GCF_025961875.1 Sphingobium sp. B8D3B
AAGGTGCTGATGCAGGCGCCGAAGAACGCGTTTTTCTATGTGATCGACCGGACGAACGGCAAGCTGATCTCCGCCAAGCCCTATGCGCGGCAGAACTGGGCTGAGGGCATCGACCTCAAGACGGGGCGGCCGATCGAGAAGCCCGGCGTGCGCTATGACAATGGGCCGGCGCTGGTCATCCCCTCGGGCATCGGCGCCCATGCCTGGATGCCGATGAGCTATTCGCCCAAGACCGGCCTCGTTTACATTCCAGCGATGGAGCATCCTCTGGTCTATGGCGATGCCGATCCGTTCGTGATCCATGAGGGGCGCTGGAATACGGCAGTGTCCTTCCTCGATCCGCCGGCGATGCCGGGTCTGCCCGACACCGTGGAAGGGCGCCGCAAGGCCCTCGAATCCATGGTGAAGGGTAAGCTGGTCGCTTATGACCCGGTGACGCAGAAGCCGCGCTGGGAAGTCGAGCGCGACTGGCCGTGGAATGGCGGCACGCTGGCGACCGCCGGCAACCTCGTCTTCCAGGGCACGCCGCATGGCGACTTCGAGGCGTTCAGCGCGGA
The DNA here is from genome assembly GCF_025961875.1 of Sphingobium sp. B8D3B. Classification (NCBI taxonomy): domain Bacteria; kingdom Pseudomonadati; phylum Pseudomonadota; class Alphaproteobacteria; order Sphingomonadales; family Sphingobiaceae; genus Sphingobium; species Sphingobium sp. B8D3B. The sequence goes on from NZ_JAOQON010000001.1 coordinate 558, forward strand.
CAATGGCAAGAAGCTGTGGTCCTTCCAGACCCATCGCGGCGTGCTGGCCGGGCCGATCACCTATCGCGTCAATGGCGAGCAATATATTGCCGTCATGGCCGGCTATGGCGGCTCGATGGGCATGGCGAGCGGCACGCCGTTCATGAAGAACAAGATGCCCAATGGCCTCGTGCTGGCGTTCAAGATCAAGGGCAGCGGCAAGCTGCCGCCCTACACCCCGATCCCGCAGCCCGAGCCGACGCCGAGCAACGAGACCTTCACGGCGGCGCAGATCGCGACCGGCCAGAAGGGCTTCTTCCAGTTCTGCCAGATCTGCCATGGCGGTCCGGTCAACCCGAACCTGCGGCGCTCGCCGCTGATTGCCGACAAGGATCTGTGGCAGCAGGTCGTGATCGGCGGCGCGCTGGCGCAGAATGGCATGGCGAGCTTCGCGGCCTATCTCAAGCCCGAGGAAGCCGAGGCCATCCGCGCTTATCTCAACCAGCAGGCAAAGGCGCTGCTTGCCGAAGAGAAAGCCAAGGCACGCTGATCAGACCGACCGCGCAACCGCATAATGCGTTGCGCGGTCGGCGGCGGTCGTGCAACTCCTGCTAACGCTATAGTCTAACGATCCGCCCGCAAGGGCAGATCGCGCGTTGAGGAGAGAGTGATGCCGCCCAAATCCCTGTTTGCCCGCTGCCTGATGGTGGCGTCCCTGATGCTTCTCCCACTGACGGCCAGCCGGGCCGAGGTGAAGGTGGAGCATATCAAGGTCCACTCGCAGGCGGTGGAAGGCAATCTGGAAGGGAACAGCGCCGACCGCGACGTGATCGTCTTCCTCCCGGAGGATTATGCGACGAGCACCAAGCGCTATCCGGTCGTCTATTTCCTGCACGGCTTCATGGGATCGGCCGAGGGCTATGACAAATATATCGGCTTTGCCGATGCGCTGAACACCGCCGAGGCCAAGAACCGCCAGGCGATTCTGGTCGTGCCGGATTCCAACTCCCGCCATGGCGGCTCGATGTATTCAAGCTCACCGACCACGGGCAATTTCGAGCGCTTCATTGCGCAGGATCTCGTTGCCTATGTCGACAAGCACTATCGCACGCTCGCCAAGCAAGAGTCGCGCGGCCTGAGCGGCCACTCTATGGGTGGCTATGGAACGCTGCGCATCGCCATGAAATATCCCGGCGTGTTTTCGAGCATCTACGCGATGAGCGCCTGCTGCCTCTCCGCCCGGCCGGTGGATGCAGAGCGCAGCCAGCGCCTCGAAGCGATGAGCATGGATGAAGCGCTCAAAGGCGACTTTGGCGTGCGGGCCGATTTCGCGGCGGCCTCGGCCTGGTCGCCCGCGCCGGACAAGGCGCCCTTCTATCTCGACCTTGGCACGCAAAAGGGCGTCGTCCAGCCGCAGATCATAGCGCAATGGGCGGCCAATGCGCCGCTCGCCATGGCCCCGCAATATCTGCCGGCGCTCAAGAGCCTCAAGGCCATCGCGATTGACGTGGGGGACAAGGACACCCTCATCAAGGATAATGGCGATATGGCCAAGCTGCTCGACCGGATGGGCGTTGCGCATAGCTATACCGTCTATGAGGGCGACCATGGCAATCGCGTGCGCGAGCGCTTCCGGGCCTTCGTCCTGCCTTTCTTTGCCGAGCATCTCGCCAAGGATTGATCTCGAGAAAGGCTAGCGCGGCACCGCTTTGGCCCCGTGACGCCCTGCCCGGTTCGAGACCGGCAGGGCGCGATGTGCGTTGGATGGTCGCGCCTGTCCTTTAGCCGACATTTTTTCTCCCTAACTGTGTGACAGGCGCGCGATCGACAGCGCAGAGATCGACAAAATCGATCTTTGCGTTGAGATTAATCAATTTTGCCTGAACAACAATGATGCCTATGTGCAAGGCGTCAATTCACCAAGAGGAGCAGACATGAGTCTCGTAAACACCCCGATCAAGCCGTTTTCCGCCACGGCCTTCAAGGAAGGCAAGTTCGTCGACGTGACTGAGGCGGACGTGAAGGGCAAGTGGGCCGTCTTCTTCTTCTACCCGGCTGACTTCACCTTCGTTTGCCCGACCGAGCTTGAGGATCTGGCAGACATCTACCCGACGCTCCAGGGCATGGGCGTGGAAGTCTATTCGGTCTCCACCGACACGCACTTCTGCCACAAGGCCTGGCACGACACGTCGCCGGCCATCGGCAAGATCAGCTACTACATGCTTGGCGACCAGAACCACAGCATCTCGAACAATTTCGAGATCCTGCGCGAAGGCGTCGGCCTTGCGGACCGTGGCACCTTCGTCGTGGACCCGGACGGCACGATCCAGCTCGTCGAGATCACGCCGGAAGGCGTCGGCCGCAACGCCGCCGAACTGCTCCGCAAGATCAAGGCGCTGCAGTACTGGGCGAGCCACCCTGGCGAAGTCTGCCCCGCCAAGTGGGAAGAAGGCGAGAAGACCCTCGCACCTTCGCTCGACCTCGTCGGCAAGATCTAATCCTAACAACCCCTCCCCTTCAGGGGAGGGGCAAGGGGTGGGGGCGTGCGCAGCATCGCTCGCGCAGCGACAAGTTGCGGCCTCCAGCCCCACCCCAACCCCTCCCCTGAAGGGGAGGGGCTCTATCTCGACCAACCCCTCCCATGAAGGGGAGGGGCTCTATCTCGAAAGGAGCCCTCTCATGCTCGACGCCGCCATCAAGAGCCAGTTGCAGGCCTATATGGCCAACATCAAGCAGCCGATCGAGCTGGTGCCGTCGCTGGACGACAGCGCCAAGGCGTCGGAGCTGCGGGGCCTCCTGGAAGACATCGCCGGGCTGAGCGATCTTGTGACCATTGCGGCCGATGAAGGCGATGCGCGCAAGCCCAGCTTCCTCATCCGCCGGGCCGGCCCGGATATCGGCGTGCGTTTCGCCGGCATTCCGCTCGGGCACGAGTTCACCTCGCTGGTGCTGGCGCTGCTGCAGGTCGGCGGCCACCCGCCCAAGGTGAGCGATGACGTCATCGAGCAGGTCAACGCGCTGGAGGGCGACTATCAGTTCGAAACCTATTTCTCGCTCTCCTGCCAGAACTGCCCGGACGTGGTGCAGGCGCTCAACCTGATGAGCGTGCTCAACCCGCGCATCCGCAACGTCTCCATCGATGGCGCGCTGTTCAAGGCGGAAGTCGATGAGCGCAAGGTGATGGCGGTGCCCAGCGTTTATCTGAATGGCGAGCCGTTCGCCTCCGGACGCATGGATATCGAGCAGATCCTCGCCAAGCTGGATACCGGAGCTGTCGCCCGCGCGGCCGAGAAGATCGCCGCCAAGGAGCCGTTCGACGTGCTCGTCGTCGGTGGCGGGCCGGCCGGTGCCGCCGCGGCCATCTATGCCGCGCGCAAGGGCATCCGCACGGGTGTCGTTGCCGAGCGGTTCGGCGGGCAGGTGCTGGATACCATGGGCATCGAGAACTTCATCTCCGTGCCGCACACCGAAGGGCCGAAGCTGGCTGCCGCGCTGGAGCAGCATGTGAAGGATTATGATGTCGACATCATGAACCTGCAGAAAGCCAGCAAGCTGGTGCCGGCCAAGGCGCCGGGCGGCCTCGCTGAAGTGCAACTGGAGAGCGGCGCGACCCTCAAGGCCAAGGCGGTGATCCTCGCCACCGGTGCCCGCTGGCGCACGATGAACGTGCCCGGCGAGGACGAGTATCGCAATAAGGGCGTGGCTTATTGCCCGCACTGCGATGGCCCGCTGTTCAAGGGCAAGCGCGTGGCGGTGATCGGCGGCGGCAACAGCGGTGTCGAGGCCGCGATCGACCTCGCCGGCATCGTCAAGCATGTCACGCTGGTCGAGTTCGACAGCCAGTTGCGCGCCGATGCCGTGCTCCAGCGCAAGCTGCACAGCCTGCCGAATGTGACGGTGGTGACCTCCGCCCTGACAACGCAGGTGCATGGCGATGGCGAAAAGGTGGTGGGCCTGACCTATCGCGACCGCAACAGCGATGAATCGCATCTGGTCGAACTGGAAGGCATTTTCGTCCAGATCGGTCTGGTGCCCAACACCGAATTCCTCACCGATGCGGTGGCGCTGAGCAATCGCGGTGAGATCGAGATCGATGCGCGGGCGCACACCTCGCAGCAGGGCATTTTCGCGGCGGGCGACTGCACCACCGTGCCCTACAAGCAGATCGTGATCGCGATGGGGCAAGGCTCCACCGCCGCGCTCTCCGCCTTCGATTATCTGATCCGCCTCGCGCCGGCAGAGGAGCAGGCGAAGGCGGCCTGAGCGCGGCGTATCGGTTAAGATTGGAAAGGGGCGTTCGGCACGGGCCGGGCGCCCCTTTCTTGTGGATGCGGTTGTCCCATGGCGGGTCGCAGCGTGCGCATATCCCGTTTGGGAGATGCCGGGCTCCCGACCTTCTGGCAGGCGCGGATTGTAGCGGCGGACGGACTATGCCTCCGCCGGTCCATGTCTTTGCCAGGGGGTGCATCATGATAATTTCACGGACTTATTCCAGGGCCTTGCTGCTCGTTTCGGCAGCGGCGCTGTCACTCACCCTTTCTGCCTGCGGAGACGAAGGCGTGAACTCGACCCCGACGCCCACGCCTGCCCCCACGCCCACGCCTGCGCCGACACCCACGCCATCACCGACACCCACGCCGACCCCGACCCCGACGCCCACGCCGACTCCCACGCCCGCTGCGGGGCCGATCGCCAACATCGTTGCAGGGCCGGGCACCAACGCGACGCCGGCCGTGCAGGCCACCAATGGCGCCTCGTTCGATACCCAGACGTCGGGAACGATCAGCTTTCCGCTCAGCCAGCTTGCGGTGAATTTCGACGCACAGGGGAATCCCACCGCCGCGGCGACTGCCAACGCCAATGGCGTCACGATCAGCCGGGACTCATCGGGCTTGAAGTTCACCGTCAATGTCCCCGCGGCCGGGATCACCAATGTGGCCCTCGTCGAGGATTGCGACGATTGCTACTCGGCCAACCTCTCCAACGGTCGCAAGCTGGAGGTCGTGCTCGATGGCGAGCTGGATAATGGCGATCTGAGCTATCTGCGCTTCGGCGAATGGGCGGTCTTTGGACAGAACGGCCAGCTTGGAACTTATGCGCCGCTGATCGGCGGGTACGAAACGCCGAGCGCCGGCATGCCGACAAGCGGCACCGCCACCTATGCCGGCGAGGTGGAGGGCTATGTCAGCTTTGTCGATGGCAGTGCCCGCAATGTCGGCGAGCTGGAAGGCAATGCCGCGATCAGCGTGAACTTTGCCGCCAACAGCCTGACCGGCACCACGTCCAACATGCAGGTTGGCTACGAGAAGAACGGCAACTGGCAGCAGGCGGCGTGGAACGATGCCTCGTTCACGGCTTCGCTCTCCGGCAATGACTTCTCGGGCACTACGGCGGTGACGAGCGCACCGAGCGGTGCGGCATCCCTGCAGAGCGGCGCGGTCGGCACGATCGGCGGCAGCTTATACGGGCCGGCAGCCGATGAGGTCGGCGCGATCTGGTCGCTCTCCGACGGCACGAACACGGCGCTCGGGACGATCGCCGGAATCAAGCAGTAACCCGAGGGGCGATCCGCTGCCCGCGCGTGGGGCGCAAAAAGCGTGGTGGGGGCAGCGGATCGAATGGGACGGCAGCACATGTCTGCAGTGGGAGCATTCATGCTTATGTCCCAGGTGGGGGCGATGGCGATGGCCGGGACACCAACGGCCATCGCCGCGCATCCCGATGCGGCGGCCAGCAGCGCGCCGGAAGCGGCAGCGCCAGCGGCGGCCGTGTCGGTGTCGGCAGAGGCCTATGCCGAACGGCTCGCGCGTGATCCGGCCAATCCCGAGCTGCGGTTTCGCCTCGGCATGGCGCTGATGGAAGCGGGGCGGACGCGCGAGGCGATCCGGCAGTTCCAACATTTACTGGCCGATCAGCCGCAGGCGGTGCGCGTGCGGCTGGAGCTGGCGCGCGCTTATTATGTCGCCCGGGATTATGCCAATGCCGAGCGGCAGTTCCGTCTGGCCGGCGCGGCCAATCTGCCCGCGATCGTCTCCGCCAATGTCGATCGCTACCTCAAGTCCATTCGTGAAATGCGATCCTGGTCGTTCAGCGCCTCCTTCGCGCTCGCGCCGGATACCAACATCAATGCGGCGACGGCGGCGGAAACGATCGAGCTCTACGGCCTGCCGTTTGACCTGTCGGAAGCAGCCCGCCGGTCGAGCGGGGTGGGGGTCTATGGGCAGATCGGCGCGGAGTGGGCGCCACGTCTGTCCGCGCGGGTTCGGCAGCGGTTCGGCGCATCCCTCTCGCGGCGCGATTATCAGGGGCAGCAGTTCGACGACATGGTGCTGAGCGCCTATCTCGGCCCGCGCGTGACGCTGGGCCGGTTCGCGTTGGCCGCCGCCGGCACGGCCTCCCGCCGCTGGTATGGCGGGCAGCCCTATAGCCGGATGCTCGGCGGTCAGGCGGATGTCGCTTACTATCCGGGCACCCGCACGGCGATCAGCCTGCAAGCCAGCGCGAGCGACCTGCGCCATAACGGCGCCACGCATCTGAATGGGGCGCTGCTCGGCCTGTCGCTGGGCGTCACGCGCTCGCTGGACAAACAGAGCCTCGGCAATTTGCGCGTCGGCATCAATCGTCACGACGCGGCCAACCGCGCCTTCGCGCAGACCTCCTACACGGCGGGCGCGATCTACGCGCGCGAATTGCCGATGGGCTTCTCGCTCTCGCTGCAGCCCGGCTTTTCCTACAGCCGCTTCGATGGCGTGTTTGCCGCGTTCGGCGCGGCGCGGCGCGACACGAGCTACAGTCTTGGGGTGAGCGCGCTCAATCGCAAGGTGACGCTTGGCCGGTTCGCGCCGCGCGTGGGCGTCTCGCATACGATCAACGAGAGCAATATCGCGCTCTACGCCTACCGCCGTACGCGCTTCGACATCGGTGTGACGACGATTTTCTGACCGGATAGGCGCGCGCCGTAACGTCCGCGTCTGACGGTGCATGTCGCGTCGCCCGCAAGGGGTTGAAACCAAGCGGGTAGCCGATAAGTTTGGCCTCATGTGACGCGACACTGCGTTTCCCCAAGGATTGAGGTTTTCCGACAAATGCCTTCAAAGCATGTTCTTGCCCCGTTGAGCGCCGTCGCGCTCGCGCTATCCACGCCGCTCGCCGCCCAGAAGGCGGAGACCATCACCCCGCCGTGGACCGGCCCCTATGGCGGCGTACCCGCCTGGGACAAGGTCGATCCGGCGGCATTCCCTGCCGCGTTCGAGGCGGTGATGGCCTCGGTGAAGGCGCAGTTCGAGGGTGTGCTGGCCAGTAAGGCCGCCCCGACGTTCGACAATACCATCACCGCGCTTCAGAAGGAGACGCTGTCCGACCGGGTGATGCCGATCTGGGGCGTGTATGTCTCCAATCTCTCCAATGACGACATCCGCCGCATTCAGGGTGAGTGGAGCCCGAAGCTGAGCGCCTTCTTCAACGAACTGACGCTCGATCCGCGCTATTTCGCGCGGGTGAAGGCGCTTTACGACAAGCGCGAAAGGCTGGGCCTTGATGCCAAGCAGATGCGGCTGCTGACCCGCACTTATGAGGATCTGGTCGCCAACGGCGCCATGCTGGATGCCGCGCAGAAGAAGGAACTGATCGGGATCGAGACGGCGCTCGCGCAGGAGTTCAGCAGCTTCCAGAACAAGGTGCTGGCCGATGAGGAGAAGTTCATCACCTTCACCAGCCAAGCCGATCTCGCGGGTCTGCCGGCGGACTTCGTGGCGACGATGAAGTCGGCGGCGCAGGACAAGGGCGTGGATGGCTGGCTGCTGATCAACACCCGCTCCTATGTGCAGCCCTTCCTCGAAAGCTCGACGCGGCGCGACCTGCGCAAGAGCGTGTTCGAGGCGTTCGCCAATCGCGGCGACAATGGCGATGCCAATGACACCAATGCGACCATCGCGCGGATCGTGGCGCTGCGTGCCCAGCGGGCGAAGCTGCTCGGGTTCAAGACACATGCCGAATACCGCATGCGCGACACCATGGCGCAAACGCCGGACAAGGCGATGGCCCTGATGATGAAGGTGTGGCCGGCGGCCGTCGCCCGCGTGCGTGAGGAAGTGGCGGACATGCAGGCCATCGCCGATGCCGAGGCGAAGGCCGGGCAGGGGCCGAAGATCACCATCGAGCCATGGGACTACCGCTTCTACGCCGAGAAGGTCCGCAAGGCGAAGTACGACCTCGATCAGAATGAAGTGAAGCCCTATTTCCAGCTCGACAAGATGGTCTCCGCCATGTTCGACATGGCGAACCGGCTCTACGGCTTCACCTTCACCGAGAATACCGGCGCGGTGCCGGTCTTCCACCCCGATGTGCGGACCTTCGAGGTGACGCGCGGCGGCAAGGTCGTCGGGCTGTTCTACCTCGATACCTGGGCGCGCAGCGGCAAGCGGTCAGGGGCGTGGATGACCACCTACAAGGGGCAGGATCATCTGAACGGCAATGAATATGTGCTGGCCTCCAACAATAACAATTTCGCCAAGGGCAGCGCCGGTGCGCCGACGACGATCAGCCTCGATGATGCGACCACGCTGTTCCACGAGTTCGGCCACGCGCTGCATTATCTGAGCTATGATATCACCTGGCCGGGGCTGGGCACGACGCCGCGCGACTTTGTGGAATATCCGAGCCAGGTTCATGAGAATTGGGTGCTGACCCCCTATATTCTCGAGACCTATGCGCGCCATTTCCAGACCGGCGCGCCAATCCCCAAGGCTCTGGTCGACAAGATCAAGGCCAGCGACACCTTCAACCAGGGCTTTGCCACGGTCGAATATCTCTCCTCGGCCATCGTGGACATGAAGCTGCACAATCGCCCCGATGCGCCGACCGATATCGACGCGTTCGAGCGCGAGACGCTGGCGGAAATCGGGATGCCCAAGGAGATGATCATGCGGCACCGCCTGCCGCAGTTCAATCACCTGTTCTCATCCGATGCCTATTCGGCGGGCTATTACAGCTATTTGTGGTCTGAGACGATGGACGCGGACACCTGGGCCGCTTTCGAAGAGACCGGCAATGTCTGGGACCCTGCGCTGGCCGCGCGCTTTAACAAGGCGCTGCTCTCGACCGGCAACGAGACCGACCGGGCCGAAGCTTATCGGGCATTCCGCGGCCGCGACCCGGATGTGAATGCGCTGCTGCGCAAGCGGGGCTTCCCCGTTCCTGCGCAGTAATCCAGCCCTCGATCCGTGCGATTTGCTTTTTGTTAGTGCGGGGAACCCGCCTCGATTTGGAACGAATGCCCCGGGCAGGATTTCTGAATTAGACTGAGTAGATAGCGGATATAGGACGGATGCTGATTTCACAGGAGGAAGAAGCGCGGCTGCGCGCCTCTTTCGAGGCATTTATCATGGACAGGAGTTTTCCGTGCGTGGGGGCCAAATCGGCTCTCTCGCGCGGCACGCTCAACATTCTCGTGGGCTGGTCCATCGACAGCGGCTGGGACGATTTGCGCCTGCACGGCGAATTGATGGCCTGGGCGCAATCCTATGCGAGCGATCCGGGGCTGTTCCGCAGCCTCGCGATCATTTTCGCGCATGCGGCACCACTGGATGAGAAGGCCTATGAGCAGGCGATGTGGGACCGCTTGCAATCGCTGGCCGACAAGGATGCGTGGCTCGGCCTGCCCTATGATGAGCGGGTGAGCCGCGATCCGGACGATCCCCATTTCTCGCTGAGCTTTGGCGGGGAAGCCTTTTTCGCAGTGGGTCTGCATCCGGCAGCGAGCCGCCCGGCGCGGCGTTTCGAGCGGCCGGTGATCGTGTTCAACCTGCACGATCAGTTCGAGCAATTGCGTCAGGAAGGGCGCTACGAAAAGATCCGAGAGACGATCATCGCCCGCGATGTCGATCTTGCCGGTGAGGCCAATCCAATGCTTGCACGCCACGGCACGAGCAGCGAGGCCGCGCAGTATAGCGGGCGGCATGTCGGCGAGGACTGGAAATGCCCATTCCATGACCCCCGCGAGGTCGCGTGATGGCAGAGCGTATTCCGCCCCGTTCGGGCGTGGCGTTCGAATTGCGTGCCGGCCAGTATCTGACCGTGATCGACCCGGAAGGGTGCCAGGTGGCGGACCTGCTGGCCTATAATCGCGCGGACATCGGCGAGGTGCTCAGCAATGGTCGCACGCTCGATTATGAGGAGACCATTCGGCTGACGACGGGCAACCGGCTGTGGTCGAACCGGTCCAATGTGCTGCTGACGATCGAGCAGGATACGGTCGGCTGCCATGATTTTCTGCTGACGCCGTGCAGCACCGATACCTTCCTGCACTTTTACCCGGACAAGCCGGTCGTTCCGGGTTGTTTCGGCAATCTGGCAGCGGCGCTGGCGCCTTATGGCATCACGGCCGATATGATCCCGGTTGCGTTCAATTGCTTCATGAATGTGCCGGTGGGGGCGGACGGCAAGATCAGCGTTCTGCCGCCGCTCAGCGCGGCGGGCGACCGGATTGTCCTCAAGGCGGAGATGGATCTGATCATCGGCCTGACGGCCTGCTCGGCATATGCCAGCAATGGCGGGAGCTTTCGTCCGATCGATTATATGGTCGAGGATCTGGTTTAGGGATTGCCGCCCGGTCCCCCCTCCTCTTTAGAGGAGGGGGCGGGGGTGGTGGCGATGCGCGAGCAACGCGAAGGCTGTGAATGGCTGCGCGGTTGATGCACCACCCCAACCCCTCCTCTGAAGAGGAGGGGCTCAGGTCGCGCTCGCTATCGCTTCGTCAACCAGCGCAGCCGCCTCAGCGCAAACGCCGGTCGTTGGCCGTCACGGCGCTGTGATAAGGCGCGAGCATCTTGCCCGGCAGGGCCATCAGGGCGACGGTCGTCGCCACATTGCGCTCCATCAGCCGCATCCAGTCGTGGGGCCAGAAGGGCTGGCCTGAGGCGAGGCGCTGCATGTCGCGGGCGTTGGCCGCGCCGGTCTGGCGCAAGCGGCGGGCGCCGCGATCCTGCGCGCGGGCCGCCTTGCCGAAGGCGTCGGTCTTTTCCGTCACCATCAGGCTGAGCTCCCGGCCATCGGCGGTGAAGGGGGACTGCCATGCCGCCATGATGATCGGCGTGCGGGCGAGCAGGACATTGTGCGTGCTCACCATCGTTTCGGTCGCCCGAATGCAGGTCTGCGCGAAATCGAACCACATTGAAAAGGGGTTGGCAGTCATGGCAGTGCTCCTGTTGCAGGAGCACAATGAGCGAGAGGCGGATTGGCCCCCGGCGCGCCAGCTGATTATTATCATGCTGGATGGTTAGGCGTGCGGCGTGTCAGGCAATCCAGAGGCGCAGGACCCAGGCCACGACGCCGAGCACGCACACGCTCGCCAGCCATATGCCTGCCATCCAGCCGAGGCGCTGCCACAGCGGTGCCTCTTGCGGCGCGCGGGTCAATGATAGCCCTCGTGGCCCACCTTGCCCCGGAAGACCCAATAGGACCAGCCGGTATAAGCGAGGATGAGCGGCAGGGTGATCGCGACGCCGACCAGCATGAAGATCTGGCTCTTCTCAGGTGCGGCCGCATCCCAGATGGTGATCTGATCCGGCACGACATAGGGCCAGATGGTGACGCCAAGACCGGCCATGCCGAGGAAGAACAGGGCCAGCGCCAGCAGGAACGGCATCAGCTCACGCCGCGTCTTGAGCGCATAGAAGAGCGCGCCGGCGACGAGGGCGGTGAGCAGCGGCACCTGACTGGCGAACAGGATGTTCGGCATTTCCAGCCAGCGGGCGCGATAATCGGAGAGCAGCAGCAGATTGTAGGCGCTCACCGCGCCCATGAGCAGCAACGTGGCGATCGCCGCCTTGAAGGCGAGCCGATAGGCGTGCTCTTGCACCTCGCCCTCCAGCTTCCAGATCATCCAGCAGGCGCCGAGCAGGGCATAGCCGGCGACTACGCCGGCGCCGGTGAGCAGGGTATAGGGCGTCAGCCAGTCCCACCAGCTGCCATCATAGGAGCGCCCGGTGACATCGATGCCCTGCAGCAGTGCGCCCAGGATCATGCCTTGCGCCAGCGCGGCGACCACCGAGCCGCCGAAGAAGCACATGTCCCACAAGGCGCGGTGGCCCGGATCGCGCCAGCGGAACTCGAAGGCGACGCCGCGAAAGACGAGCCCCAGCAGCATGGCGATGACCAGCGGGTATGTGGCCGGCAGAATGATCGCATAAGCCAGCGGGAAGGCGGCCATCAGGCCGCCGCCGCCGAGCACCAGCCAGGTCTCGTTGCCATCCCACACCGGCGCCACGGAGTTCATCGCGCGATTGCGCCCGTGGCCGACCGTGATGGTCGGGAACAGGATGCCAATCCCCAGATCGAACCCGTCCATCACCACATAAGCGAAGACGGCGAAGGCGATAATGAACGCCCAGATGACCGTGAGATCGATCATGAGTCGGCCCTCCCCTGAACTGTCGGCTGAACTGGTGAGGTCGACCTGGGGTCCCCTTGCGCCGGGCCGGGTGTGATGCCGGCGGTCCGGATCGGACCGCGTTCCGTGGCCTCCACCCCCGGCTCGCCGCTATGCGGCGCGGCATTCATGAGGCGCAGGATATACCAGGTGCCCGCGCCGAACACCGCGAAGTAAATGACGACGAAGGCCAGCAGCGAGGCGGCGACGGCCGGCGCGGCGAGCGGCGAGGCCGCCTCGGCAGTGCGGAGCAGGCCATAGATCACATAAGGCTGGCGGCCGACTTCGGTCGTCACCCAGCCGGCGATGACGGCGACGAAGCCCGCCGGCCCCATGACCAGCGCGAAGCGGTGCAGCAGCGACCAGTCGTACAGGCCCTTGCGCCACCGCGCCAACAGGCTGGTCATGCCCAGTGCGAGCATGAGCATGCCCAGCCCGACCATGATGCGGAAGGACCAGAAGACGACGCCGACCGGCGGGCGCTCGTCAAAGGGAATGGTCTTGAGGCCCTCAATCGGGGCGTGGATGTCGTGTTCCAGGATGAGGGAGGTCATGCCCGGAAGTTTCACGGCATAATCGACCCGCTCTTCCTTGGCGTTCGGCACGCCGAAGAGGATGAACGGCGCGCCATCCGGATAGCTCTCATAATGGCCCTCCATGGCGAGCACCTTGGGCCGCTGATGCTCCCAGCTGTTCAGCCCGTGCATGTCGCCGACGAAAATCTGGATGGGCGCGACCAGCGCGATCATCCACATGGCCATGGAGAACATCTTGCGCGCATGGGCATTGGCACGATCGCGCAGCAGATGCCAGGCGCCGACCGCGCCGACGACCAGCGCCGTGGTGAGATAGGCAGCGGTCACGGTGTGGACGAGGCGGTAGGGGAAGCTGGGATTGAAGATGATCGGCAGCCAGCTGTCACCGGGGAGGAACTGGCCGTTCGCGCCCATGATGTGGCCCTGCGGCGTCTGCATCCAGCTGTTGACCGACAGAATCCAGAAGGCCGAGACGAAGGTGCCGATGGCGACCATCAACGTCGCGAAGAAATGCAGCTTCTTGCCGACGCGGTTCATGCCGAACAGCATGACGCCGAGGAAGCCTGCTTCCAGAAAGAAGGCGGTGAGGACTTCATAGGCCATGAGCGGCCCGATGACCGGCCCGGCGACATCCGAGAAGACCGACCAGTTGGTGCCGAACTGGTAGGACATGACAATGCCCGAGACGACGCCCATCGCAAAGACGATGGCGAAGATCTTCAGCCAGTAGCGGAACAGGTCGATGTAGACCGACTTGCCCGTCTTGAGCCACAGCCCTTCCAGAACGGCGAGATAGCTGGCCAGGCCGATCGAGAAGGCCGGAAAGATGAAGTGAAAGCTCACCGTGAAAGCGAACTGGATACGCGCCAGCAGGAGAGCGTCGGCCTCCGCGAACATAGCTTTTATCCCCAGTCAGTTACTGGTGCCGACAGCTCATGGCGTCGGTGGTGGCGCCTTAGCATCTGCGCCCGGTCCTTAGAAGGGCCATCAGGGGATTTCGGCATGACGATGCCGAGAAGACACATGCAGAATATGCAACAAGTGTGTTTGGAAGCCAAAATGCAGAAGGGCTGCAACCCTGTGCCGGTCGCAGCCCTTCCTTTTTTCGTTAGTAGCCCGCGATCAGAACTTCTTCTTCACGCTCACAGCCCATTCCCGCGGACGGCCGGGCTGGCCGTTGGAGTAGCCCTGGCTGCCGACGGTCTGGTCATAGATGGTGAGCAGATAATATTCGTCGAACAGGTTGGTGACCTCGAACGAGACGTCCAGATCCTCATCCGCATTCCGCCAGGTCAGCCGCGCATTTGCGACGCCATAGGCGTCGATGCGGTTGCTCGAGCGGTTGGCCGACACAGTGTAGACCTTGCTCTGATAAGAGCCGTCGACCCGCGGCGTGAGCGACCCGGCGGTGCCGAGATCGATCTTATACTGTACGCCGAGGCTCCACTTCCACTCTGGCGTGTAGGGCGCATAGTCGCCGAACTGCGGGCCGCTGAGGTTGGTGGGGCCGCCGACCGATACGGTGGAGGTGCCGGCCGTGTAGGTGCCGAACTTCTTATATTCGAAATCGATGTAGCTCAGGGCGCCATCGATGCTCATGCCCTCGGTGGGACGCAGCGTGACTTCGACTTCGACGCCCTTGATGTCGGCATCGCCAGCGTTGACCGGCAGGGCGCATGGCGCGCCGAATCCGGCGCCCGTGATAGCGGTACAATTGCCGAGCGAGAGCTGGATGTCTTTATATTTGCTGAGGAAAGCAGCGACGTTGAAGCGCAGCACGCGATCGAACAGATCGGTCTTCAGGCCGATTTCATAAGCGTTCAGCGTCTCGGGACCGAAGGACAGGGCCTGCTGGACGAAGAAGGGCCGCGGGTTGACGCCACCGCCCTTGAAACCGGTGGAGAACTGCGCATAGGCCATTACGTCGTTCGAGAAGGCGTACTGGACGTTCGCGCGGTAATCGACGCGATTGCCGCTGTAGTTGCCCACCGTTCCGTTGAGCGGCAGCACGCCGTTTGCCGTGACCGACGTGGGGTCCAGATAGGGCCGCTGGCGCACATAGGTGTAGGTCTTGGCCTCTTCCGTGTAGCGGATGCCGCCAGTCAGCGTCAGCGCGTCAACCGGGTTCCAGGAGATATGAGCAAACGCAGCCTTGCTATCCGCGTTGACAGGATCACTCTGCTGGAACTGCAGCGCCGAGGACCGCAGATCCTGGAAGGAGGTGTAGACCGACTTCTGATCGCTGTAATAGCCGCCCAGGGTGAAATCGATCTGGTCGTTGATCGACCCGTTCAGGCGCAGTTCCTGGCTGAAGAATCGGAAGGTCAGCGGGCCATAGCCAAGACTGTGGGCCAGCGGCGATACGTCGTTGTCGTTGCTGAAGTTCGACTCATATTCACGATAGGCCGTAATCGAGTTGATCTGCAGATTGGGCGCGATTTCCCAATCGATCTGTCCCGAAACGCCCCAGCCCTTGAAGCGAACCCGGCCATTGCCGCTGGATGCGCGATAGGGGCCATCTGCTGGCATGTCGTACGTTGCGTAGTTGCAATAGGGCCCGCACACGAAGCGCGTGTCATAAGGCACGACCGCAGCAAAAGGCTGGATATCTCGCGGCACCGCGCCTGAGGGCGGCGTGCCAGTGGTGTAGGGCGGGTTCGGCGCGAGCGGGAAGTTGGGGCTCGCAAGGCCGCCATTAGGGTACGTGCGCGCCAGCAGCACCGAACCGGCGGCCTGACGATCATCGTCGGTATAATCGCCGATGATGTTGATATCGATCGTCTCGGACGGACGCAGGCGTAATTGGCCACGCGCGGCGATGTAGTTCACTTCGCCTTCCTTTCCGAGCACGCAGTCCGCGCGACTGGTGCGGGCAGGAATCCCGCCGACAGGATTCATCAGGCTCCCGCCATTCAGCGGTGCGGTGGTCGGCAAGGTTGCCGTGCCGCCAGCGGGGTAGACGCAGCCATAGTCGAGACGGGTGACATAGCCCTCCTGCTTCTTGGCCACCCCAGCGAGGCGCATGTCGATACCCGGCGCGATGTTGAAATCGGCGCTGCCGCGCAGATCGATGCGGTTACGGCTACCGTAAGCGGCGGCAACATAACCGCTGTTCGTGCCTTCCGGCTTTTGCGAATAGAGCTTTACCGCGCCGCCGATGGAGTTGCGGCCGGCCAGCGTGCCCTGCGGGCCGCGCAGCACTTCGACGCGATCGAGGTCGAGCAGGTCAAGGATCGAGCCGGTCAGCGTGGCGTAATAGACGTCATCGACATAGAAGCCGACGCCAGGCTCAAGTGCGGGGTTGAAGTCGAACTGGCCGACACCGCGAATGTTAGCGCCCAGAGCAGGGCCATAAGCAGCGCCCTGTGGCTTCAGTGTCACAGAGGGGGCCTGGTTGGCGACCTGGCTGATATCGGTCTGGCTGCGTGCCTCCAGCATCGCCGAATTCACCGCGGTGATGGCGATAGGCGTATCCTGCAGATTCTGTTCGCGAAACTGTGCGGTGACGATGATGTCGCCGTCACTCGCGGCCTGCGTATTGCCCGCCTGCGGCGCGGCATCCTGAGCAAAAGCATTGGTCGACGAGATCAGCGCGATCGCGGACGACAAGAGCGCAAAACGGAACTTTCTCATGACATCTCCCCTGTGTGTAATTTATTTTGTCCTACCATAATTGGGATATCTAAGGATGCGAAGCGCAAAATCGGGACTGGCCGTTTCTTTCTTCCGACCGGTCGAGGAAACCTGATCGGGCAGACCGCCGCCAAATTACGGCAGGCAAAGGCATTTGCCTTCTCCAATGGTGCACGCGGACTTGTTTCATGATGCACGGGCGCAACAATGGCTGCACTGTAAGCGGCTTGACTTGGAAGCGGTCTCACGAAACAATCTCTCGCAAAGAGATAATGCGGGCGGCCGGTCCCAAGAGGGATGCGAGCGGCCCGGACATGAGGACGGGAGAGGGCAGTGGGCGCAGCGCGCAGAGTCTCGACTGAGGACATCCCGGACCGCGACCGGCTGGGGTTCTGGAATGCCGGCGCCGCGGCTATCGGCGGGGTAGAAGCCGACCGGATCGAGGACCACGCCTTTCAGGGCGTCGTCGTCCGGCGGGCGCTCGGCGATGCCAAGGTCTTTCGGCTCGACACATCCCCGCATCGCGCGGCGTGGACGCGGCGCCTGATTGCCGCAGGCGAAGGCGATCCGCATGTCCGCATCTGGTTTCAGCACCGCGGCTCGACAATCGTGTCGACCCGCCATGGCGAACATATCGTGCGGGCCGGGCAATGGTCTGTGAGTGACGGGCGATATCCCTATGTGGCGACGCATCTCGAAGCCTCGCGCAAGCTGGCGCTGCAGCTGCCGTTGGGTCGGCTGGCGCGCCATGAGCAGGACGCAATCGCCCGGCTGCCCGGTGCGCTGCAGGTCGGCGGCGACATCGCGCGGATGCTGCAGGCCTGCCTGCATAGCGCGATCACCACGACCGCCGAGACGGACGACCGGCTCGATGCCGATCTTGGCGAGACGATGATCGATTTCATGCGCATGCTGCTGCATGAGCAGCGGCTGGGCAGCGACGTGGCGCCGATGCGCGAACTTACCCAGGACCGCATCCGTGCGTTTGTGCGGCGGAACGTCGGCAATCCCGCTCTATCCGTGGATATGATCGCCCAGGCGATGAAGTGCTCGAAGCGCTATGTGCACAAGGTCTTCAATGGTGACGAGACGATCAGCGAGTATATCTGGGGAACGCGGCTTGAAAGCTGCCGCGCCGCGCTGGCGTCGCCCAAGGCGGCCCAGACGACGCTGACGCAGATCGCCTTCGAGAACGGCTTTAGCAGTTCCGCGCATTTCAGCCGCGCCTTCCGAGAAAAATTCGGCACCGCCCCCAAGGCGTACCGCGCGCAGATGCTGGATGCCGGTTCACGCACGGACAAAACGCGCATGTCCGTCCCGACAAGCGCGGGGACGTGACGATGCTAGGCTGACAGCCGATCGAGTGGAGGATGCAATGCGGTTGGTTCTGGCGCGTGTGGGAGCATTGATGATGATGGCGATGTCGAGTGGCGCGGTGCAGGCCGAGGCTGGCTGCGACAAAGCCTGCCTTGAAGAGATTATGGGGCAATATCGGGCGGCCTATCTGGCCCATGATGTCTCGGCTGCGCCCTTTGCCGATCATGTGCGCTTCACGGAAAACAATATCGAGATGGCGTTTCCCGATGCGAGTTGGGATACTGTGACGGAGGAAGTCGGCACGGCGCTGACGCTCTCCGACCCGCAGACCGGGCAGGCCGCTGCGTTCATGGCCATCAACCAGAGCGAAATTCCCGGCTATCTCGCCGTCCGGTTGAAGATCGAGAACCGGAAGATCACCGAGGTCGAGCACATGCTTTCGACCAGGCGCAACCTGAGCTCGCCGCCGACGCCGTTTGCGGAGCCCAAGGATTTCGTGCGCCCCGCCGACCGTGCAACGCCGGTGCCTCAGGCGCGCCGCAATAGCCGTGAGGAATTGCTGAGCCTGGGCGATGGCTATTTCCAGACGCTGGAGAATAACATCGGCGAAATCCGCAACACGCGCTTTGCGCCCGATGCGATCCGCTACGAAAACGGCATGATCTTCGGCGATATCGAGAAGGATTTCCGGCTCGGCCGCTATGCCTTCAACAATAAGGTCAGGCGGGTGCCGATCCTCGTCGATGAGGAGCGGGGCATTTCCTTGTTCCGCGGCTTCATCGATCACAAGGGCGTTCTGGCCGATTACACCCTGACCGACGGCACGCCGCGTCGATCCATCTTCCGTGAGCCGCATAGCTGGGCGCTGCTGGAAATGTTCAAGATCCAGGGCGGCATGATTACCGGGGTGGAAGCCACGTTCATCACGGCGCCCTATAATGCGACGTCGCCCTGGGGGCCGGGCAACGGGAAGTAGGCGCGGACCTAAGAGGCGTATCGAAGCATCGTTTCGAAGGGCCGACCCTTCGATACGCCGCTTCGACAAGCTCAGCGGCTACTCAGGACGAACGGAGGGAATGTCCTTGCGGTCCCCGCGTGCCTAGCCTTCCACCAGATCGCCCATGATCTCGCGCGCGAGCTGGCCTGCGTCGGGCTCCACGCGGCACGACTGGTCGAACAGCATCGTCGCGCGGGTGCTCCGCTCATAGGCCGGCCAGTGCGGCAATCCGCTCGCCTGATCATTGGGATCGCCATTGGTGGCGAAGGCAACCCAGGCGCTGCTCATCTTGGCCGCGAGCGTGGTCGGGGCGTCGCCCTCGCCCAGCAGGGCGCGGGCGGACTGCGGCGTATTCAGAATGAACGGCGTCTCCATCGTGTGGAGGGCGCCTAGCTTCCCGTCGAGCGCGGGGCTCTGATAATCGAGCCGGTACATGAAGGCGGGCGCGCCTTCCTTGCGCTCGGCCTGCGCGATGATCGGTGCCTGGATGGAATAGTCGCTGAACAACTGGAGGAAGAGCCGGCTCGGCGTGGCCTCGGGATAGGCCTGCCGGTAGCGGCTGAGGACTCTGCCGGTGCGGTCGCCGAGAAACGCCTGGGAGCGGGACTCGAGGCCGGCCTCGTCCAGCGTGAAGGCGCCGGGATCATTGCCCCAGAAGAAGCTCATTTCCTGCGCGTTGCAGCCGATGAGCATCGGGATGGCGTTGGTGAGCGGCGCCGCGCGGGGCGAGAAGGGGTGTTGCGGGAGCAACAGCGGATCGAGCACCGGCGCGAAACAGGGCAGATGCGTGAAGTTGCGCGGCTTCAAATCGTCCGCGACGGCGTGATAGCCGGCAAGCAGGGTCTGGACCGGCAGGGTGAGCAGGCTCTGCCAGTCGTCGCGCGGGATGTTCAACCGGTGCAGCAGCCGGTCGGTCGCTGTCGCGGCATCGTCCCGCTCCATGAAGCGCAGCGCCGGGCCGCTCTGTACGCCGGCACGGTGGATGAGGCCCTGCGCGGCAGGGCTGCTCATCAGGAAGCTGGTCTTCATTCCGCCGCCGGAGGTGCCGAACACCATGATGCGCGCCGGATCGCCGCCGAAATTCTCGATATTGTCGCGGATCCAGCCGAGCGCGGCGATAATGTCCTGCATTCCCGCATTGCCGGCATGCGCGAATTCGTCGCTCTCCGTCAGGCCGGCGAGGTGGGTGTAGCCAAGGGCATTGAGGCGATGGTTGAGGCTGACGAATACGACATCGCCGCGCGCAGCGAGCTTGCTGCCGTCCACCGCCGAGCCTGAGCCGCCATAGAAGAAGCCGCCATGCAGGGAGACCATCACCGGCCGCTTGCGGCCATCGCGCAGGCCGCTGGTCCAGATGTTCAGGAACAGGCAGTCCTCCGATTCCGGGACCGGCGGGGGTGCGGGCGGCGCACTGGCCGGGCGCGGCAGTTGCGCAAGGATGACATAAGGCGGGCCGGGAGGCGGATTGGGGTTGGATTGCGGTGCGCTGGCCCCGAATGCGAGCGCATCGGTAATGCCCGTCCAGCCCTCCGGCGCGACGGGCGGGCGGAAGCGCTCGGCCCGCGCATAGCGAATGCCGCGAAACGCCATCACATCGCCTTCGAGGCGGCCGCGCAGGCGCCCATATTGCGTGTCGGCAATCGGTTCGGATGATGTCATCGCAAAAGCCTTTGGCAGAATGATGGCGGGAGCGGTCGTGGCAGCAAAGACGGCTTTCAATGCCGTTCGTCTGCTGACGCCGGGGTGAGCGGGCATGGCAGGCTCCTCTGGTTCGCCTCATTCTAGGAACTCCGGCCCGCTCGCAATTTGCGGACAGGGAACTCTTGTTCGTCTGCCGGTGAACTGGGCGCTCGAAGATCGCCCCCGCGCGCGCATGAGGGTCGACAGGGCGCATTGCTCGCGCCAAGGCTGGAGCGGACATGAGCGAGGCGGCGGTGGAACGAACAGAGCAGCTGAAAGAGAGGGGCTTCCAGTTGGCCGGGCTGGAGCACACCTTCGGCTTTTTGCTCCATGCGGCGTGGCGCGATGCCTCGACGACGTTCAACCGCTTCTTCGCCGGCACGGACATGACGCCGAGCGCTTATTCCGTCCTCCTGCTGATCCACAGTAACCCCGGTTGCGCGCCCGGCGACCTCTCCGAGATCATGGGCATCACCTCCAACAACATGACGCGCCTTCTCGACGATCTGGTCAAGCGCGGCTTCGTGGCGCGTGAGGTGAGCGAGGCGGATCGTCGCGTGCGCCTGCTGCGGATGACGGCGGCGGGAACGGATTTTCTGGCCGAGCTGCGGCGTTGCCACGATGCTTATGAGGCGCATTTCGATGCGCGCATCGGGCAGGAGCGGATCGCCCAACTCTGCGAGCTTTTGCGCCGGTTCGGCTGACCGCCCGCTGCCGGACGCGGCGCAAGGCCGTTCGCCTGCCTGCACTTTGTTCCCGGCAATGCAAAGCACGATGCGTCGCCAGTAAAGCCCCGCGGGGCCGGCCCTTTTAACGATCATGTGCAATTGCAGGAGAGCAGCACGTGTCGGTGGAGTCGGACAATCGGGCGCATCGTCCCCGGTTGGCGCATGAACTGGGGCCTCTGGCCAGCCGCCGCCAGATGTTGCGCGGGGCCTGCGTCGGCGCCTTGCTGATCGGCGCGGGCGGCTCCGCCGTGCTGGCGCGTGCGGCTGGACCAACCCGGATGGATGCCGTGCTGTCCTTCCATTCCAACGAACCGTGGCTGGACCGCACCGGCCGCGCCGCGCCCTGGCATCCGCCGCGCGGGTGCCGCAGCGGCGAGGGCGTGGAGCCGCTGTCGGACGAGATGCTGCGCAGAGTGAATTGTTATGTCTGAACGGGTCTGCCGAGATGTGCGGCTGCCCTTGACCGGAGGTTCAAGTGGTCGATTTTTCTTCTGATCCGGCCAAGCGCGGCTTCTTTTCCCCGCAGCGCTACGATGCCGAGATTCTCGAATGCGAAGTGCAGGGCACACTGCCCGCCGATCTGGTCGGCACCTTCGTGCGCCTGGGCGGTGAATGGTATTATCCGCCGAGCAAGCCGGACGATGCGATGCTGCATACCGACGGTTATGTCAGCACCTTCCGGTTCAAGGATGGGCGCGTCTCCTACAAGGGCAAGTTCGTCCGCACGCCGCGCTTCCAGGCCAATCTCAAGGCGGGTCGGCAGCTCTTTGGCTATTATCGCAATCGCTTTACCGACGATCCCAGCGTGCAGGGCATCGACGGCACCGTGTCCAACACCACCCCGCTGGTGCATGGCGGCAAGCTGTTCACGCTCAAGGAGGATTCGCTGCCCCAGCAGATCGATCCGGTGACGCTGGACACGATCGGCGCGTGGGATTTCGAGGGCAAATACAAAAGCCAGACCTTCACGGCGCACCCGAAGATCGACCCGTTCACCGGCGAGATGATCGCTTATGGCTATGAGGCGACGGGGCCGGCCTCCAAGGACGTGTTCGTCTACGCGATGGACAAGGCGGGCCGGGTGACGCGCGAGACGCGGTTCGAGGTCCCCTATGTCTCGGTGATGCATGACATTGCCTTGACCGAGAAGCACATCCTCTTCCCGTTCGGTGGCTACGTCACCAGCATGGAGCGCTTGCGCGAAGGCAAGGTTCACTGGGGGTGGGACCGCAGCAAGGACAGCTACATTGGCATCATGCCGCGCGATGGCGAGGGCAAGGACATCCGCTGGTTCAAAGGCCCGGAACGGTGCATGATGCACACGTTCAACGCGCAGACCATCGGCAACAAGGTGGTGCTCTACGCCCCCTTCTACGATTCCAATTTCTTCCCCTTCTTCCCCAATGTCGATGGCTCTCCCTGGGACCCAACGCGGGCAAAGGCCTATGTGCGCCGCCTGACCTTCGACCTGAATTCCAAGAAGGATAGCTGGGAGGAGGAGATTCTGTTCCCGCTGCCCATCGGCGATCTGGGGCGGATCGATCCGCGTTATCTGACGCAGGAAAACCGCTATTGCTTCACGGGATTTACCGACCCGACCCGGCCGTTCGACGAGGCGCGGGCAGGCAATCTGCGCGGGCGCGTGACGAACAGCTATGCCCGGTTCGACCTGCATACAAACAAAGTCGATCGCTATTTCCCCGGCGATACGCACAGCCTGCAGGAGTGCTGCTTCATTCCTCGCAATGCCGACGCGCCGGAGGGCGATGGCTATCTGATCGGCACGGCTTCCAATTATGCGGAGATGCGCTCCGAGCTGATCATTGCCGATGCGCAGCGGCTGGAGGAGGGCGACATCGCCCGCGTGATCCTGCCGTTCCGCGCAGGTCCGCAAGTCCACTGCATCTGGGTGCGGCCGGACGAACTGGCGCCCTTTCCAAAAGCAGGAGGCATCGATGCGTGATGAGACCGAGGCCCTTGAGGCTGCAAAAACAGGAGGAGAGAGATATGGCCATGACGAGACTGCGGTGCCTGGCTTTGACGGCCGTAGCGATGGGGCTGGCCATGACCGGTAATGCCCAGGCTCAGAGCCTTTCGGCGGAGGACTATGCGGTCGCGCGCGCCGAGATCGTCAACCTGTCGAACCGGCTCATGATCGCGTCCGACGCGCGGGATGCCGAGACCTATGCCGAGAGCTTCGCCAGCGATGGCGTGCTGGACTGGATTGGCGGGGTGGAACACGGCCGCGAAGCGATCCGCAAGGCCATCGAGGAATGGCGCGGCCAGATCGCGAAAAAGGCGACGATTCCAGCGGACGCTAAGTCGCAGCCACGCACGCGCCATTATGTGCTCAACCACGACATCACGGTGAACCCGGACGGCAAGACCGCGTCGGGCCGCGTGTATTGGTTCGCGCTGACGAACAATACGCCGCAAACCGATGTGCAGGTGCTCTACTTCGGCCATGTCATCGAGGATTATGTGAAGGAAGACGGCAAATGGCTGTTTTCCAAGCGCGCGGTGTTCAACGAATCCCGCCACAATCGGGCATTGTTCTACCCCGAGTTGGGCGAGAAGGACCCGCGGCAATCGGACTGAACGGCTGTGCTGAGCGTGCGCGGTGCCCGCAAGGGCGGCCATCGCTGGCCTTGCGTGCCTCGGGCGCGTCTGGCACGGGCGGCTGGACGGTCTGCCCGTCCAGCCACACCCGCCTGATCCGGATGCCTCGCCTGTCATGAGCCTGCGTCTTGCCATTTTCGATTGCGATGGAACGCTGGTCGACAGCCAGCACAGCATCGTCGAGGCCATGGATGGCGCGTTTCGCGCGGTGTCGCTGGTGCCGCCCGACCGCCAGCAGTGCCTCTCTGTCGTGGGCCTCTCCTTGCCTTATGCGATTGCCCGGCTGGTGCCCGATGGGTCCGACGCGTTGCGCGACGAGCTTTGCGACCACTACAAGCTGCGCTTCCAGCATCTGCGCGCCTCCGGCGGGCTGCGCGAGCCGCTGTACCCGGGCATTGCCGACCTGCTGGATCGGCTCGAAGCGCAGGGCTGGCTGCTCGCCATCGCCACCGGTAAATCGGAGCGGGGCTTGCGGCTGCTGCTCGAGCATCATGGCATGGCCAAGCGCTTCGTTTCGTTGCAGACGGCGGATCGCAATCCCTCCAAGCCGGACCCCGCGATGATCGGCGCGGCGCTTGCCGAGGCGGGCGTCGAGCGGGCCAGCGCTGTCATGATCGGCGATACCAGCTTCGATATGCTGATGGCGCGGGCGGCCGGGGTCCAGGCGCTGGGTGTGGCCTGGGGCTATCATCGCGCCGAAGAGCTGATCGAAGCCGGTGCTGCATCCGTGGCCATGGACAGTGCCGAGCTGGCGCGCCATATCGGCCTTTCATGACAGAGACGACACCCAACAGCGCCGGTCCGGACCCGTCCGACGCCGCAGCGCAGGCCCGCCGTGCGGCCGCAGCCAAGCAGCGCTTTTACGCGATCGGCCTGTTCCGGCTGTCCGGCGCGTTCATCCTGCTGTTCGGCATGGCAATCTCGCTGGAGCGGTTCGATTGGGTGCAGGGTGACAAGGCGAAGTGGATGGGCGTGATCGTCTCCACCGTCGGCTTCATCCAGTTTCTCATCGTGCCCCGGATGCTGGCGCGCGCGTTCGCGACGCCGAAGGACAAAGGCTAAGCCCCGACATGAAGCGGTTCTGGACTTCCGCGCAGGCGATCGCGAGCGAGGACGGCTGGTCGATCGGACTGGACGGGCGCCCGGTGCGCACGCCCGCGCGCGCGCTGCTGGTCGTCCCCGGTGCGGCGCTGGCGCAGGCGATTGCCGAGGAATGGACCGGGCAGGGCGAGGAGATCGACCCCGCCACCATGCCGATGACCGGCTTTGCCAATGCGACGATCGACCGCGTGCTGCCGGCGCTGGGCGACTTTCGCGGGCAGGTGGCGGCTTATGCCGAGAGCGATCTGCTCTGCTACCGCGCCGATGGACCGCAGACGCTGATCGCGCGCCAGGAAGCCCAATGGCAGCCGTTGCTCGACTGGGCTGGCGAGCGCTTTGGCATCGCCTTCGTCGTCACGCAGGGCATCATCCCGGTGGATCAGCCGGCGCTGACTTTGGCTGGCCTGCGCGCCGCCGTCGAGGCGCTCGATCCGTGGCTGCTCGCAGGCTTTGCCACGCTCGTGCAGATCAGCGGCACGCTGGTGGGTTCGCTCGCGCTGATGGAAGGCAGGCTGTCGGCAGAGGATCTGTTCGCGGCGGCGAGCCTGGATGAGGCCTGGCAGGCCGAGCAATGGGGCGAGGATGCTGAAGAGAGCGCGCGGCTCGCACGTCGTCGCGCTGATTTCCTCAACGCGGCGCGCTATTGCGCGCTGGCGGCCGAGCGCTGAGCGTTCCCTTGCTCCGCGATTTGGTCTAGGGCGCGAACCATGACGCAAGCCGCTCTCGAAATTCAGGATCTCTGCAAGACCTACAAGGGCGGCAAGCGCGCTCTGGACGGCGTGAACCTCACCGTGCCGCGCGGCAGCATCTACGGCCTGCTCGGCCCCAATGGCGCCGGCAAGTCGACGATGATCAACATCCTCGCCGGGCTGGTCAACAAAACCAGCGGCACGGCGCGGATCTGGGGGTTCGATATCGACAAGGATGCGCGCAACGCGCGGCTCTCGATCGGCATCGTCAATCAGGAAATCCTGTTCGATCCTTTCTTCACGCCGCTGGAAACGCTGGAAAATCAGGCCGGCTATTATGGCGTGCCCAAGGCGGAGCGGCGCTCGATGGACCTGCTGCGCGCGGTGCATCTTGAGGACAAGGCATCGGCTTATTCGCGCACGTTGTCGGGCGGCATGAAGCGGCGGCTGATGGTCGCCAAGGCGATGGTCCATGCCCCGCCGATCCTCGTGCTGGACGAGCCGACGGCAGGCGTTGACATCGAGCTTCGCCAGCAGCTCTGGTCCTATGTCCGCTCGCTCAACGCGCAGGGCGTGACCATCGTGCTCACCACCCACTATCTGGAGGAAGCCGAGGAGCTGTGCGATCGCATCGCGATCATCAATCACGGCCGGCTGATCGCGGACAAGCCGACGCGCGAACTGGTCGGCATGGCGCGGGAAAAGGTGGTGGAAGTCACCGTCGACCGCGACCTCGGCACGCTGCCTGCGCATGACCGGTTCGAGCGGGTCGAGCGGTCCGACGCGCGGAGCCTCAAGATTACCTATCTCAAGGACAAGGCCACGGCGGGCGATGTGATCAATGTCGTGCAGGCGCAGGGCTATAGCATCGTGGACGTCTCCACGCACGACCCCGACCTTGAAGACGTCTTCCTGACCCTCACCCGCGCGGACGGTTGAAGAAACCTCCCACACGTCAGACATGATGCGCAAAATGAAAGGCCGCCGATTTGCACCGGCGGCCTGTCATGTGTTCAGACTGAGCGAGGCTCAGGCGAAGCTGGTCGAAACCCGACGACGACGCAGCTGCATGCCGGCGAGCGCGAAGCCACCGATCATGAGAGCCCAGGTCGCCGGCTCGGGAACCGCAGCCATCGACACATTGTCGACCACGAAGTCGGCGGCCGTGCTGCCGTCACCGAAGAAGTTGAACTTCAGATTGGCAGGGCCGCTATTCGTCGCGGTGAACTGCGTGGTGAAGGTGTACCAGGTCTGCGGCGTGGTGCCGCTCACGCTGCCCGCCGTGAGAGTCAGCCCCGCCGGTACATCGTCGATCAGGAACTGGAGCGAGGCGTCGAACGGATTGCCATAGCCATTCAGCGGCACGAAGTAGTCGAACGACAGATAGTAGCTCACGCCGGCAACCACGTTCACGCTCTGCGAGAGCGAGTCAGGATTGGCCGTGTCGGACGAGAAATAGGCGCCGTAGGTGCCGCCGCCAGCCGGGGCGGGGATGGATTCGCCATAGGCACCGGTCGGGTAACCCGAGCCCTGACCATAAGCGATCACGACTGGAGCCGTGCCGCCGCCGACATTGCTCAACGACCAGCCGCTGAAGCTGCCCGACTCGAAGCCACCATTGGTTACGAGATTGGCCGCCATGGCGGGGCCAGTCAGGGCGAGCGCGACAGCCGTCCCCAGAAAATAAAGTGATTTCATGATCTTTTCTCCCACACGCAAACGCACAAGGCGTCACACGACGCTTTGTACTCCATTTCGCGATATATTTCCTCTTCGTTAACTATCTTCCCTTGAGTTTCCGCCGAATAATCGGAAAGATCGTTCTCGATCAGTCTATTACGAGCTGCCGCATTGCAAAGCGCCGCGCGCAGGCTAGGACACGGCATTGCGCGCCATTCCACCACGCGGCCGCTCGGGACCTTGTGCATGACCATTTCCACGCATGACATCATCATCATCGGATCGGGCGCGGCGGGCCTGACCGCCGCCATTAACTTGGCGCAGACGCACAAGGTGCTGGTGCTTGCCAAGGGTGCGCTCGATTCCGGATCGACCAACTGGGCGCAGGGCGGCATCGCGGCGGTGCTCGATGGCGGGGACAGCTTTGCGGCGCATGTCGAGGATACCATGGTCGCCGGCGGTGGGCTGAACGACCGGGCGACGGTGGAGTTCGTCGTGTCCGAAGCCCCGGCCGCGATCGAGCGGCTGGCGGCACTGGGGGTGCCATTCAATGCGGGCGAGGCCTTTGGCGAGCGCTGGCATCTCACGCGCGAGGGCGGGCATTCGCATCGCCGCATCGTGCATGTCGATGATGCGACCGGCCACGCGGTGCAGGTCGCGCTGATGGCGGCCGCGCGCGCCAATCCGAACATCACCCTGATGGAGAATATGGTCGCGATCGACCTCATCACCTCCCGTCATGGCGAGCGCTATTCCGGCGACGGCCGGGTGTGGGGCGTCTATGCGCTCGACAGCAAGGCCGGGCGCGTGGAAGCTTTTGTCGGTCGAGCGACGATCCTCGCAACCGGCGGGGCAGGCCGCACCTATCTGTTTTCCACCGCGCCGCGTGGCGCGACCGGGGACGGGATCGCCATGGCCTGGCGCGCCGGCTGCCGCGTCTCCAACATGGAGATGATGCAGTTCCATCCCACTTGCCTTTACAATCTGGAGGTCAAGAACTTCCTGATTACCGAGGCGATGCGGGGTGAAGGCGGCAAGCTCAAGCTGCCCGCGGGCGTGCCCGGTGGCGGCGAGCGGTTCATGGACCGGTTCGATCCGCGCGGTGAACTCGCGCCGCGCGATGTCGTGGCCCGCGCCATCGACCATGAAATCAAGCGGCTCGGGCTGGATTATGTCCATCTCGACATCAGCCACCAGCCGCCCGAGTTCATCAAGGAGCATTTCCCGACCATCTATGCGCGGCTGCTGAGTCTCGGCATCGACATCACCAAGGAGCCGATCCCGGTGGTGCCGGCGCAGCATTACACCTGCGGCGGCGTGGTGATCGACCTCGACGGGCGCACCGATCTGCCGGGCCTCTATGCAGCGGGTGAGGTGACGGAAAGCGGCCTGCACGGTGCCAATCGCCTGGCCTCCAACTCGCTGCTCGAATGCTTCGTGTTCGGTGAGGCGGCTGCCAATCACATCCGCGCGACATGGGCCGATCTGCCCGCGCCGCCGCCAATCCGGGCGTGGGACGAAAGCCGTGTGACGGACAGCGACGAGGAAGTCGTCGTGACCCATAACTGGAAGGAAATCCGCCGGTTCATGTGGGATTATGTCGGCATCGTCCGCTCGACCAAGCGGCTGGAGCGGGCGCAGCACCGGGCCGACCTGCTCGCGCGCGAAGTGGATGACTATTACGGCAATTTCCGCGTGACGTCCGACCTCATCGAGCTGCGCAACCTGCTCGAAGTCGCCCGGCTGATCATTCGCAGCGCGCTCAAGCGCAAGGAGAGCCGGGGCCTGCATTACACGCTCGATCATCCCGACATGCTGCCGGAGGCTGTCGATACGGTGCTGGTGCCCTGACGTCAGAATGAGCAAAAAAAGGGCGCGATGGCCAAGCCGTCGCGCCCTGAGGTTCTGACTAGGAGGGAAAACAGCAGAGCTGCCTTCAACGCTTCGACTGCGGATCGTCGCGTCATGATGTGTATGGGGGGTGTCGGCAGTGCGCGCTTTGACAGAGATCAAACCGTTGCGATTTGCAATAATTAGGGCCGCGCTTGTTCCCGCGACATCCTCATTTTGTCGCAAAAGGGATTCGGTACACCGCAACTGATCGCTTCGTTCTGGAATTATGCGCAGGGCTCGGTCAGTATATCCCTATGTTCGGCAAGGAAGATTTCAGCGCGTGAGGCAGGGTCTGGGGCCATTGTCGGCGGCGCTCGCGGTGCTTGCATTGGCGAGTTCGTGCACCGCCATTCCGTCATCGACACATCCAAGCGCGCGGATCGCGGCGCCGGCGCAGCCCGCCGTCCGCTACGCGCCGCCGCGCGAAGTCGTGCAGCCGGTCCCGCAGCAGGCCGCCGTTCAGCGGGTGCAGCGCGGCGGCACGGTGAGCGCGCCTTGGCTGCCCAATCGCAATGCCGTTCCCACGCCGCGCGTGCCGGTCACAGCGGCACCGCCCGCGCTGGTTGCCAGCATTCAGGCGCTCGGGCGCCAGTTCAATGGCAAGGTCGGCATCGCCGTGCAGAGCGTGGATGCGGGGTGGACCGTCTCGCATAATGGCGATCTGCTGTTCCCGCAGCAGAGCGTCTCCAAGCTGTGGGTGGCGATGACCATGCTCGATGCCGTGGACCGCGGCAAGCTGACGCTGGACCGGGATGTCACCATCCGTCCGTCCGACCTGACGCTCTTCCATCAGCCCATCGCGGCGCTGGTGAACAGCGAGCAGGGTTATACCACCTCGCTGCGCAGCCTGTTCGAGCGGGCGATGACGCAGAGTGACAATACCGCGAACGATTCGGTGCTGCGCACCGTTGGCGGGCCGGACGCCGTGCGCAGCTATCTGGCGCGGCGGTTTATCGGAACGGACAGCATCAGGTTCGGCCCCGGCGAGCGGCTGTTGCAGAGCCAGACGGCCGGGCTGACCTGGTCGCAGAACATGTCCGCCGGGCGGAACTTCTATGCGGCGCGGTCCAACCTGCCCCGCTCCGTGCGCGAGCGGGCGCTCGACAGCTATCTGGCCAATCCGCCCGATGGCGCGGCGCCGCTGGCCATCGTGGGGGCGCTGGCACGACTCCAGAAGGGCGAGATGCTCTCGCCATCTTCGACGCAAATCCTGCTGGCGACGATGGAGCGCGCGAAGACCGGTCCGCAGCGGATCAAGGCCGGTGTTCCGGCCGGCTGGACCTATCTCCACAAGACCGGCACCGGGCAGGATCTGGCGCCGCGTTCGACCGGCTATAATGATGTCGGCATCATGACCGCGCCGGATGGCTCGAGCTATGCGATTGCGGTGATGATCGGCGAGACCACGGTGGGCATTCCGCAGCGCTGGGAGCTGATGCAGGCGGTATCCCGTGCGGTCGGCACGCTGCACCAGGGCGGCGCCCGCTACAGCGCCGCGCGCTGACCATAGCTTTCGTTTAGGAAATGCCGCTAAGAGCGGGGCGGGGCGGCGTCGACCGCGCCGGCCCATGATGCCTTATCGGAACCGACATGCCTGCCACTTCTCCTTCCGATCTTGCGATCGTCATCGTCAATTACCGGACGGCGGATTATGTCATCCGTTGTGTGGACTCGCTCGTTGCGGAACGGGCGCAGGCCGGGCCGTTCGAGGTCATCGTGGTTGACGGTGGCTCGGCTGACGGGTCGGCAGAGAAACTCACCGAGCATTTCGCTCAACCTGAGTGGCAGGATTGGGTGACGGTGCTGCCGCTGGAGCGCAATGGCGGCTTTGGCTGGGCCAATAATCAGGCGATGTTGCGGCTGCTCCAGCGCCCCGCGCCGCCGGCCTTCATTCATGTGCTGAATCCCGACACGCTGGTCCAGCCCGGCGCGATTACGGCCTTGCTGGATGCCTTGCGCGCCCGCCCGCGCGCCGGGGCCGTTTGCAGTCGCCTGTTGGAGCCGGATGGCGCGCTGGCCGGCTCCGCGTTTCGCTTTCCGACGCCGGGCCGGGAGTTCGTCCGGGGATGTGGCATGGCCAAGCTCGGGACGATGCTCGGCATTGCACCGACGCTGGTCGAGGGCGAGGTGCCTGTCATGGCAGACTGGCTCACCGGCGCCAGCGTCCTGTTTCGTAGTGCGGCCCTTCGAGAGACCGGATTGTTCGACGACGGCTTTTTCCTGTATTTCGAGGAAGTCGAACTGATGCACCGCATGGGCCGCGCGGGCTGGGAGATGTGGTTCGTGCCGGACAGCCGCGTGATCCATATTGCCGGGGCCGCCACGGGCGTCGCGAGCGGGGCGCAGGTCGCGGTGCGGCCCTATCCGGCTTATCGTTTTGAGGCGCGGCGGCGTTATTTTGTGCGCACCGGCGGCGTTGCGCGGCTGTTCAGTGCCAACCTTGCGTGGCTTGCCGGGCGGGCGCTGGCGCTCGCCTTGCGCCCGTTGCGTGGGCCGAGGGCCGATGCCGTTCCGCAGGAGGTGTCGATGACCTTGCGGCATGGCTTCTGGCCCAAGCGGGCGGATGCGCGCGCCTCCATCCCCCGGTGGGACGAGCCGGCGGGCCGTGCGCCCGGTTGGACCGCGCCATGAGCGTCGTGGCGCCGCGCACGGGCATCGTGGCGATCGGCCGGAACGAGGGCGAGCGGTTGAAACGCTGCCTCAGAAGCGCGCCGGCTGATTGTCCTGTGATCTATGTCGATTCGGGTTCGACGGATGGCAGCATCGCCTTCGCGCAGAGCCTCGGCATCGGCGTGGTGGAACTGGATGTCGCGACGCCTTTCACTGCGGCGCGTGCGCGCAATGCCGGCTGGCGCCGCCTGCTGGCGGATCATCCCACGCTCGATTTCGTTCAATTCGTCGATGGCGATTGCGAACTTGCGCCGGACTGGATCGGTCGGGCCGAAAAGGAGCTGGATGCCGAGCCGGGACTGTGCGCAGTCTTCGGGCGGCGTCGCGAGCGCTTCCCCGCTGCCAGCTTCTACAACGCGCTGTGCGACGATGAATGGAATGTCCCCATTGGGCTGGTCGAGGCCTGTGGTGGCGATGTGCTGTTCCGCGTGGCGGCTCTGTCGCAAGCCGATGGCTATGACGGCAGCCTGATTGCCGGCGAAGAGCCTGACCTTTGCCTGCGTCTTGGTGGGATGGGCTGGCAGGTGCGGCGGATCGACGCGGAAATGACGCTGCACGATGCCGACATTCACCATGCGCGCCAACAATGGCTGCGTGCGCGCCGGGCCGGCTATGCCTTTGCCGAGCATGTCGCGCGTCATGGCGATGCGGCATTTCCGATCTGGCGCCGCCAGCGCAATAGCATCCTGCTATGGGGCGGTGTCATCCCGCTCCTCATCCTGGGCGCGATCCTGCTCGGGCTGATATCGGGCGTTGCGCCGCTGATCTGGGCTGCGCTTGCGATACTGCTGATGTATCCCGCGCAGGTCGTGCGGATCGCGGCCCGCAAGCGCGCGGCGGGGTCGCCCCTGCGCTTCGCCATGGGCTATGGTCTGTGGATGATGCTCGGCAAGTTCGCGCAATTCGGCGGCTTGGCGCGCTATCATCTGCGCGCGCGCGGGGGAGCGCCGGCCCGGCTCATCGAGTATAAGGGCGCAGAAGGGAGTGCGCGGCCATGAGCTTCAAAGACATGTGTCAGCTCGTGCGCGAGGATTATGCGGCGCATGGGCGCGAATGGACCCGGCCGGGTTTCCGCACCTTGTTCTGGCACCGGTTCGGCAACTGGCGGATGACGGTGCGCTCCAAGCTGCTGCGGGCGCCGCTCAGTATGATCTATCGCTGGGGCTATCGGCATTGCCGCAATGTCTATGGCATCGAGATTCCCTATACCGCGACGATCGGCCGGGGCGTGATCGTCGAGCATCAGGGCGGTATCGTGGTGCACGGGGCCAGCATCATTGGCGATGGCTCGATCATTCGGCAGAACTGCACGCTGGGCTTGCGGTCCTTGCAACGGCTTGATGAAGCCCCGATTATCGGGCGGAATGTGAACATCGGCGCCGGTGCCGTGATCATGGGGCGCGTGACGATTGGCGATGGCGCCGCCATCGGCGCGAACGCGGTGGTGATGACGGATGTGCCCCCCGGTGCCCTCGCGGTCGGTGTCCCGGCGGTAGTGAAGGTCCGCTAGGCGCTTTTCTTGCCAACCAGTCCGCACACAGCTATAGCCACCCCCTGACGATGGCGGCCTCGCACGGGCCGCCTTTTTCTGTTTGAAAAGCCGTGCGAGGAAGGAAGAGTAGTCTTATGTCTATCACCCCGCTCATGCCCGTTTATCCCCGGTGCGATGTGCGTCCGGTGCGAGGCGAGGGCTGCTATCTGATCGGCGAGCGCGGCGAGCGTTATCTGGATTTTGCCAGCGGCATTGCGGTCAACGCGCTGGGCCATGGCCATCCGCACCTGGTGAAAGCGATTTCCGAGCAGGCTGCGACGCTCATGCACGTCTCCAACCTCTACGGCTCGCCGCAGGGTGAGGCGTTTGCGCAGCGCATTGTCGAGAATAGCTTTGCCGATGCGGTGTTCTTCACCAACAGCGGCGCGGAAGCGGTGGAATGCGCCATCAAGACCGCGCGGCGCTATCACTTCGCCAATGGCAACCCGCAGCGGCACAAGCTGATCACGTTCAAAAACGCCTTCCATGGGCGGACTTTGGGCACGATCAGCGCCACCGACCAGCCGAAGATGCGCGACGGGTTCGAGCCGCTTCTGCCCGGCTTCGATTATGTCGCGTTCAACGATCTGGAGACGGCGCTCTCCAAGATCGACGATGAGACCGCCGGCTTCCTCGTGGAGACGGTGCAGGGCGAGGGCGGTCTGACTGCTGGCAAGCCCGACTTCATCAAGGGCCTGCGCGAGGCGGCGGACAAGCATGGGCTGCTGCTGGTGCTCGATGAAGTGCAGTGCGGTTATGGCCGCACCGGCAAGTTCTTCGCGCATGAGCATTATGGCGTGAAGCCCGACGTGATGGCCGTGGCCAAGGGCATTGGCGGCGGCTTTCCGCTCGGCGCCTGCCTTGCGACGGAAGAGGCCGCCAAGGGCATGGTGTTCGGCACCCATGGCAGTACCTATGGCGGCAATCCGCTGGCGATGGCGGCGGGCATGGCGGTGCTCGACGTGCTGCTGGAGCCGGGCTTCCTGGAGCAGGTCGCGGCAACCGGCGAGCGGCTGCGCGGCGCGCTGGAGCAGCTCATCCCCAATCATGACGATGTCTTCGAGGAAGTGCGGGGCCTCGGCCTCATGCTCGGCGTGAAGCTGAAGCCGCAGGTGGAGGCACGCAACTTCGTGGCGCATCTGCGCGACAATCACGGCCTGCTGACCGTCTCGGCCGGCGAGAATGTCGTGCGCATCCTGCCGCCGCTGGTGATAGAGCAGAGTCATATCGACGAAGCGATCGCCAAGCTTTCGGCGGGGGCCGCCAGCATCAAGGCAGAGGCGAACGCATCATGATCCGGCATTTCCGCAATCTCACGGATGCAGGCGGCGACGCGCTCGCCGCCATTCTCAACGATGCGATGGACCGCAAGGCCGCGCGCGCGGGCATGCCCAAGGGCGCTGTCGACAAGGACGCGCCGTTGGCGGGCCGCACGCTGGCGATGATCTTCGAGAAGAACTCGACGCGTACGCGTGTGAGCTTCGACATGGCGATCCGCCAGCTTGGTGGTTCGTCGCTGATCCTGGACAGCGGCACGACCCAGCTCGGTCGTGGCGAGACGGTGGCGGATACCGCCCGCGTGCTCAGCCGCATGGTCGATCTGATCATGATCCGCACCGACGATCACGCCAAGATCGAGGAAATGGCGCATTATGCGACCGTTCCGGTGATCAATGGCCTGACTGACCTCTCCCACCCTTGCCAGATCATGGCCGATCTGCTGACGGTCATCGAGCATGGCCTTGCCTTGCCGGGCAGCCAGTGGGCGTGGCTGGGGGATGGCAATAATGTGCTGCACTCGATCATCGAGGCGGCCGGGCTGTTCAAGTTCGACGTGCGCATCGGCGTGCCGGAAGGGTTCGATCCCGATCCGCGCTTTGCCGCGGCGGCGCGGGCCGGGGGCGCGACCATCACGCTCACCCGCGATGCGGTGGAGGCGGCCAGCGGCGCGGACGTCGTCGTGACCGACACATGGATTTCCATGGGTCAGGCCGGCGGCGACGCCAAGTTGCGCGCGATGATGCCCTATCAGGTGACGCCCGCGCTGATGGCCCGCGCCAAGCCCGATGCCAAGTTCCTGCACTGCCTTCCCGCCCATCGCGGGGAAGAGGTGCTGGAAGAGGTGATCGATGGTCCGCAGTCGCTGATCTGGGATGAGGCCGAAAACCGCCTCCACGCCCAGAAGTCGGTGCTGCTCTGGGCGGCGGGCCTGATTGGCTAGGACCAACCGCCATTCAGCGCTGGCGGTCATCATCTGAATGTTGGTCGGTGCTAAACCAGACACAGGACATCCGGCGCCGTGCCGGAGTCCCACAGGATATGCCGGGGCGCCCAACGCGCGCTCCGGCACAACCCGCACATGATCGGCGCCGGGGCACGGCGGATAGCCACGCTGTTCACGCCGCCCGAGCGGACGTCGGGGCATTTTCTGCTGATCGATGCGATGCGGGGCGTGGCCGCGCTGGTCATCATCTTCTGGCACTATCAGCATTTCTTCTACCCGCCGGGCGCCGAGCGGGCGATGGCCGGCTTCCGCCCGCAGCAGCCTTTTTTCGAGCAGGCCAGCTGGCTCTATGAGCATGGCAAATATGCCGTGCAGCTCTTCTGGGTGATATCCGGCTTCGTCTTCGCCCATGTCTATCATGGCCGGAAAAGCAGCACGCGCGACTTTGTCGTGAACCGGCTCGCGCGCCTCTATCCGCTTCACGTGCTGACGCTGCTGATCGTGGCGGGCTTGCAGGGAATCGCGCAGGCGAAATTCGGCGCATTCCTCGTTTACCAGCACAATACGCTGGGCAATTTTCTGCTGCATCTTGGTCTTGCCTCCAACTGGTGGCCGACGGTGGTCTACAGTTTCAACGCGCCGATCTGGTCGGTGTCCATCGAGATTCTTGTTTACGCGCTGTTCTGGCTGAGCCTGCCGGTGCTGTTTCGCGCGGGCGTGCTTGGGCCCGCCCTGCTGGCCGCAGCGGCCATCGCCGGATGCTTCCTGTTCGAGGGCTACATCCTCTTCATGTGCGCGGCAGGTTTCTTCGGCGGCGCGGCGCTGTTTGCTGTTCACGCCAATCGCGCCATCTGGCTCTCCGTGCTGGTCGTCCTGCTGCTGGGGGCAGGGGGATGGACGAGCTGGGACGATAGTCTCGATATTCGGCGCTATCTCTCGGTTCCGCTGTTCAGCATGGCGATCGTGCTGCTGGCCGCCCTGCTGGAGCCCTGCCTGCGGGCGAGCCTGTTACAGCGGACGCGCTGGCTGGGGGATGCCAGCTACGGCATTTATCTGTGGCATTTTCCCGTCCAGCTGGTGCTGCTGCTCGCTGTGCCGGGTCTGGCGTCCGACCATCAAATGGCGCGCGAGCCGGCCTTCTTTCTGATCTTTATGACCAGCGTGGTCATCATCGCGGTGCTCTCCTTCCGCCTGTTCGAGACACCATCGCGGCGATGGTTGCGGGCCCGGCTGGAGGCGCGGCCTCATCCGCCTGCTTCCTCGCAGGCGGCGCCTTAGACTCTCGCCCCCTTAGACTTTCGTGAGGGGAGTGCCTATCTAGGCGCCATGTCAGAATTCGATCCTACCCGCACAGAGGACCGCGTCCTCGGTTTCGCCCTGCCTGCCCGCAATGTCCGGGGCCGGCTCGTGCGCCTTGGCCCTGCGCTCAATGCGGTGCTCGCCGCCCATCGCTATCCGCCCGTCATCGAGAAGCTGGTGGCAGAGGCCCTTGTGTTGGCCGCTTTGCTCGGCGCTATGCTCAAGGATGATGAGGGCCAGCTCACCTTGCAGGCGCAGACCGAGCAGGGCGCGGTGTCGCTGCTGGTCGCCGATTATATGGGCGGCGCGGTGCGCGGATATGCGCAGTTCGATGAGCAGCGCCTCGCCGAGCTGGGCGAGAATCCGACGCTCTTCGGTCTGTTCGGCAAGGGCTATCTGGCGATCACCTTCGATCAGGCTGTCACGGGCGAGCGCTATCAGGGCATCGTCCCGCTCGAAGGCACCGGCCTTGGCGCGGCGGCGGAGCATTATTTCGCCCAGTCCGAGCAGATTCCGAGCATCGTGAAAATCGCGGTTCGGCACGATGCGGAGGAGGGCTGCATCGGCGGCGGCATGCTCCTGCAGCATCTGCCCGAGGGCGAGGTGGGGCGCGAGCGGCTGCATGTGCGGCACGATCATCCGGATTGGGAGCACGTTATGATCCTCGGCAACACCCTGTCCGAGGAAGAACTGACCGATCCGGCGCTGGGGCTGGAGGATATCGCCTGGCGCCTGTTCCATGAGGAAGACGAGATTCGCGCGCTTTCCAGCGCCGATTTGCGCAAGGGCTGCCGGTGCGACCCGGAGCGGATTCGCGGCGTGCTGGGCCGGTTCGACCCCGCCGAGCGCACCTCCATGGCCGATGAGCGCGGGGTGATCGCGGTCGACTGCGCTTTCTGTTCGCGGATTTTCGATATCACCTTGGCCGAGTTGCAGGCCCCGCACTGAGGCGCACGCCCGCCGGCAAATTTGACAATCTGCGACAAGCCGTGCATTTCCATCGTTGAAATATTGCGGCAGCCGACCCCGTCGGCCTCTGCCGCCTGCAAACGAAGAAGTGGCTGAAGTGACATGGCATTCAAGGCAGCGACGCTGGCGATCGGGCTCGCGCTGGGCAGCTTGCTGGCGCCCATGTCCATGGCGCAGGCGCCGCAGGCGGGTGGGCTGGACTCGGTCGAATCGGGCGAGTGGGAGCTGCTGGAGCGCGGGAGTAATCAGGCCGCGCGCCGGATTTGCATCAGCGATGGCAGCCAGCTGCTCCAGCCCAAGCACCCCTATCGGCAGTGCGAGCGTTACCTGATTCGCCAGTCGCCGCGTGCCGTCGCGGCATCCTATGACTGTGGCGAGGGCGGCCGTGGTCGCACTGATCTGCGGATCGAGACCTCGCGGCTCGTGCAGATTTCGTCGCAGGGCGTGTCGGATGGACTCCCTTTTGCGCATGAGATGGAAGCCCGACGGGTGGGGGCCTGCCGCCCGGGTGCTGCGGGGCGCTGACGACATGTCTCCCCTCCTCTAAAGAGGAGGGGCTAGCACTGCCGCAACGGCGTTCTCCCGCCCGAGCGCCCGTTCGAAAAACGCCAAATCATCTCATCCCGTGACAGGGGCAGGGGATTTGCGCTAGCGCGGGGCATCATGTCACCGATATCGTCTGCATCGCACGGCCCCATGGCGGTTGTCCTTCTTTCCGGCGGACTCGACTCGATGGTCGCCGGTGGGCTGGCGCGCGAGGCGGGGTTTCGTCTGGCGGCGCTCACCATCGATTATCAGCAGCGCCACCGCGTCGAGCTGGAGGCCGCCAAGCGGGTGGCGGCCGCGCTGGAGGTGGAGCGCCATGTCGTGCTGCCGCTCGACCTCTCGCTGTTCGGCGGATCGGCGCTGACCGCCGATATCGACGTGCCCAAGGAGGGGGTCGGAGAGGGCATTCCGATCACTTATGTGCCGGCGCGCAACACGATCTTCCTTTCGCTCACCCTGGGCCTAGCCGAGGTGGTGGGGGCGGAGCGCATCTATATCGGGGTGAACGCGCTCGACTATTCCGGCTATCCCGACTGCCGCCCGGAATTCATCGCCGCGTTTGAGCATATGGCATCGCTGGCCACCAAGCAGGGCGTGGAAGGCGCGCCGGTGCAGATTGCCACGCCGCTCCAATATATGAGCAAGGCGCAGATTGCCGCCGAGGCGGCGCGGTTGGGGCTGGACGCCGGCATGAGCTGGTCCTGCTACGATCCGACGTCCGAAGGCCTGCATTGCGGCCTGTGCGATAGCTGCCGTTTGCGCGCGAAGGGCTATCAGGAAGCCGGCCTGCCCGATCCGACGCGTTACGCGACGCATCCCTGAGCCGCGCCGATGAGCTACGCCGTCAAGGAAATGTTCCTCACCTTGCAGGGGGAAGGGATGCAGGCCGGCCGCCGGGCGGTGTTCCTGCGCTTTGCCGGCTGCAACCTCTGGTCCGGGCGGGAGCAGGATCGGGCGAGTGCGATCTGCCGGTTTTGCGACACCGATTTCGTGGGGACGGACGGGGAGAATGGCGGTCGCTTCGGCGCGGCACCGGCGCTCGCGCAGGCGGTGGCCGATCTATGGGGTGATGAGACCGGCCAGCGGTTCGTCGTCATCACCGGCGGCGAGCCGATGTTGCAGCTCGATGCGGCGCTGATCGACGCGCTCCATGCCGCCGGCTTTGAAATCGCGGTGGAGAGCAACGGCACGCTGGCGGCGACGCCGGGCGTCGATTGGCTCTGCATCAGCCCCAAGGCCGGCAGTAGCGTGACGCAGCGTCGGGGCGATGAACTCAAGCTGGTCTGGCCGCAGCCTGGAATCGACCCGGCCGAGCTGCTGGATTGGGACTTCGGCCAGTTTCTCGTGCAGCCGATGGATAGCGGCACCCCGGAGGCGAATGCCGCAAACCGGGAGGCCGCCATCGAGCTGGTCCTGTCAGATAGCCGCTGGCGACTGTCCCTCCAGACCCACAAGCTGCTCGGGCTGAAGTAGAGTTATTCCGAGGCGACGGTCTCGGTGTCTTCGGAGCTGGCATTGGCGGCAGGCTCGCTCGTCTGCTTGCGGCTGACGCTGCCGGCATTACCCACGGCGCCGAGGCCATCGGCCTTCACGGCGTCGAGATCGGTCATCGAATCGTTCACCGTGCCTTCCAGCACGTTCATGTCCCGCATTTCTACCGTATTGCCCGACGTGTCCTGCGCGCCGTCGCACCCCGCGAGCGCGAGACCGCCCATGGCCGCAAGCAGGAGAAGGGGAACATGGGTCTTGCGCATCAGCGGCATCCTTTCTGGTCTTCTTGGTCGTGGCCGATTTCCCGATCGGTCGAGGCCCCCTCGGCAGCACGAAGAGCCGGTCTTAAAGAGGGATGCCGCAGGGCTCAAGGGGCCGTGGAACCCGACCACCCCATGGCTGCGGCCGTTCACCCGCCGTCGGACTCGAGCGCTGCCAGCATGGCCTGCAGATGCGATTGGAGAATGGCATCGAGGCGGTGCATGTCGGCCGGGCGTCCCAGATCGGCGAGGCTGGTGACGCCCAGATCGCTGATTCCACAGGGCACGATGCCGCCATAATGGCCAAGATCCGGCGCAACATTGATGGAGAGGCCGTGCAACGTCACCCATTTGCGCACCCGCACGCCAATGGCACCGATCTTGGCCTCCGCCCCGTGCGGCCCCTGCGTCCAGACGCCGACGCGGCCATCCACGGTCCACGCCTCGACACCGAGATCGGCCAGCGCGGCGACCATCCACTGCTCCAGCGCGCGGACGAAGCGCCGCACATCGCGTCCGCGTCGGCCCAGATCGAGATTGAGGTAGACGACGCGCTGGCCGGGGCCGTGATAGGTATATTGCCCGCCACGTCCGGTGACATGGACGGGAAAAACTGGTGCCAGAAGATCGGTCGAGAGCGCGCTGGTGCCCGCAGTGTAGAGCGGAGGATGCTCGACAAGCCAGATGCGCTCGCGCGCCTCGCCGGCGGCAATCGCCGCGACGCGCGCATCCATATCGGCCAGCGCGCTTTCATAATCGAGCAATCCCGGCTCGATCCGCCACTCAGGGCTGGCCAGGAAATCCTGTTCGGGGAGGGCAGGTGCGGTCATCTCGCCCGAGATGCGATCTGCGACCAAATTTGGCAAGGCATGGCTCGCCTATGGCGCGCGGGGGAGATATTGCCTATCGAGCGCGCAAACGGGAGCACAAGCGGTTGAGCAGGATCGATCTGGCAGCGATATGGGACGACGCCAAGCAGATGGGCGCGGCAAACCGTGACATTCTGGGCGCCGTGGCCGGCATGTTCATGTTCCTGCCCGCTCTGGTGGCCGAGCAGCTCGTCAAGCAGCCCGAGCCGCTCGCCGAGAACGCCACCAACGACATGATGCTGGCGCGGCTGACCCAATATGCCGAGCTGAACTGGCCGGTACTGCTAGCCTTCGCTGCCATCTCGTCCTTCGCCGTGCTGGCGATGCACGCGCTGCTGCTGCGTGGCGAGCGACCGACGGTGCGGGAGGCTCTGGTCATGGCTCTTCCGGTCCTGCCCGGTTTCTTCCTTGCGAATCTGCTGCAGGGACTGGGCGCCATGGGCGGCTTCATGCTCTTCATTCTGCCCGGCTGCTATCTGATTGGCCGGCTGGCCTTGATTGCGCCGGTCTCCGCGGCGGAGTCGCAGCGCAACCCGCTCACTATCCTCCAGCGCAGTGCCGCGCTGACTCGGGGAAATGGCTGGCGGGTCTTCGGCGTGCTCGGCCTTATTTTCATCATGATGATCATGCTGGGGGTTGTGCTCACCTCCGTTGTGGGGGTGGTCGCCGAACTGCTGCTGCCGGCCGACATCGCCGACCTGCTGATCGCGATGGTCTCGGCGCTGGTGGAAACCGCCCGTACGGTGCTCGTCGTGCTGATCTGCGCCGCGCTCTACCGGGCGACGGCGGGTGCGCCGGCAGCCGGAGCGCCGTTCAGCTCCAGGTGACGCGCGGCGGCAGGCTCATCAGGATTGCGTCGATATTGCCGCCGGTCTTGAGGCCGAACAGCGTGCCGCGATCATGCACGAGGTTGAACTCGACATAGCGGCCGCGCCATTCGAGCAACTGCGCTTCCTGCTCCGCTGTCCATGGCAATCCCATGCGGCGACGCACGATTCGCGGAAAGGCCTCCAGAAACGCCTCGCCCACCGCTTGGGTAAAGGCGAAGCTCTCCTCGAACGGCCCTTCGAGATGGTCGTAGAAAATCCCACCCACGCCGCGGTGAACCTGGCGGTGGGGAATGTAGAAATACTCTTCCGCCCATTTGCTGAAGCGCGGATAGTAGCTCTCGTCATGCGCATCGCAGGCGCGGCGCAGCGTGTCATGGAAGTCCGCCGTGTCTTCCTCATAGACGATGGGCGGATTGAGGTCCGCGCCGCCGCCGAACCAGCGCTTGGTCGTCACCAGCATGCGCGTGTTCATGTGTACGGCCGGCACATGCGGATTGGCCATATGCGCCACGAGGCTGATGCCGGTCGCGAAAAAGCCGGGCTGCTCCTCGCCGGCGCCATGGATGGTCTTGGCGAATTCGGGGGAGAAGGCGCCGCCGACCGTCGAGACATTCACCCCGACCTTCTCGAACACCTTGCCCTTCATCACCCCGCGCACGCCGCCGCCGCCACCGCCCTGTTCAATGGGGCCGGAGGGCTGGCCGTCGCTCTCGCGCCACCAGGACAGATAATCGAACGCCGCATCGCTGCCCGCTTCCCGCTCGATGGCTTCGAACGCGGCGCAGATCCGGTCCCGCAGGCTTTCGAACCAGGCGCGGGCGGCCAGATGTTGATCGTCGAGGCTGTTGGGTGCGGTGGAAGTCATGCGGGGAAAAGTCCGGTCTGTCTGAGAGCTTCGCCAAGCGCGATGCCAGTTGCTACCGCGACGTTCAAGGAGCGAAAGCCGGGCGCCATGGGAATGCGCACGCGCAAAGCCGCTTGTGCGTGGATCGCCTCGGGCAGACCGGCGCTCTCGCGGCCGAGTAAGAGGATGTCGTCGCGCTGGAAGCTGGCATGGGGCAGGGGCACGCTGCCGACGCTGGTCAGTGCCACCAGGCGCGCGCCGTCCTTCAGCCGCTCGGCGATGAAGCTCTCAAAGTCCACATGCCGCGTCACATCGGCCTGCGCGCCATAATCCATGGACGCCCGGCGCAGCTGCGCGTCGGACACCGGAAAGCCGCAGGGAAGGATGATGTCGACCGGGATCTGCCAGCAGGCGGCCAGTCGCAGGATGGTGCCGACGTTGCCGGCGATATCGGGCTGATAGAGGGCGATGCGCATCCTCACCTCCTAGCCACGGCCCTTGCGCAATCCCACCCCTGTTGCGCCCGGCTAGAAAAAGGCGGGCGGGCCACGAAATTGAAGGTTGGCAAATCGCAATCAAGGGCGCTATCAGGCGCCCGAACGCGCCGGGACCATCCTGGCGTGCGGTGTGTCGTATCATTCGGCGGACGAGCGGACTTCCGGCTAATAAGGAAGCCTTTCGGTTCGACCGCGCGATCGACTGGCGCCCGAATCGAGATTTCGGCGTGCACGACGCTCTCGGGCGATCGTGGACAAAGGGAGGCAATGACAAAGCATGGCCACTGAAGTGCAAGGGACGGAAGCTGTCATGGACGATGGCGAAGGCGTGCGTCGTCGCGACTTCATCAACATCGCAGCCGTGAGTTTCGCTGGTGTTGGCGGTCTCGCCGTTCTGTATCCGCTGATTACCCAGATGAGTCCGAGTGCGGACGTGCTGGCGCAGGCGACGACGGAAGTCGATCTGTCGGCAATCCAGGCCGGCCAGGCGATCAAGACGGTGTTCCGCTCGCAGCCGCTGTTCGTGCGGCATCTGACGGACAAGGAAATTGCCGAGGCGGACGCTGTCAACGTCTCCACCCTGCGCGATCCCCAGACGCTGGAAGAGCGCACGGTCGACGGCAAGAAGCAGTGGCTGATCACCATGGGCGTGTGCACCCATCTGGGTTGCGTGCCGCTCGGTGCCGGCGAGGGTGAGAACCGGGGCGAGTTCGGCGGTTATTTCTGCCCGTGCCACGGTTCGAGCTATGATACTGCCGCGCGCATCCGCAAGGGGCCTGCGCCGAAGAACCTCGTGGTTCCGCAGTATAAGTACACCTCCGATACCGCCATTCTCGTAGGCTGAGGATAAAGATAATGAGCTTTCCCTGGGCTGAGCATTACACGCCGAAGCATCCCGTGATGAAGTGGGTGGATGAGCGCTTGCCGCTCCCGCGCTTCGTCTACAACGCCGTCGGCGGCGGCTATGAAGTGCCGCGCAACCTCAACTATTTCTGGAACTTCGGTGTCCTCGCGGGCGTCGCGCTGACGATCCAGCTGATCACCGGCATCATCCTCGCCATGCACTATGCGGCTAATGCCGGCGTGGCGTTCGATAGCGTCGAGCACATCATGCGCGATGTGAACTCGGGCTGGCTGCTGCGTTATGCGCACGCCAACGGCGCGAGCTTCTTCTTCATCGTCGTCTATCTCCACATTTTCCGCGGCCTCTATTACGGATCGTACAAGGCGCCGCGCGAAATGGTGTGGCTGCTCGGCGTGGTCATCTTCCTGCTGATGATGGCGACCGCGTTCATGGGCTATGTGCTCCCCTGGGGTCAGATGAGCTTCTGGGGCGCTCAGGTGATTACCGGCCTCTTCGCC
Source organism: Sphingobium sp. B8D3B (assembly GCF_025961875.1). NCBI lineage: Bacteria > Pseudomonadati > Pseudomonadota > Alphaproteobacteria > Sphingomonadales > Sphingobiaceae > Sphingobium > Sphingobium sp. B8D3B. The sequence goes on from NZ_JAOQON010000001.1 coordinate 45,229, forward strand.
GCCATTCCGGTGGTGGGTGAGCCGATCCAGACCTGGCTGCTCGGCGGCTTCGCGCCTGGCAATGCCGCGCTCAACCGCTTCTTCTCGCTCCACTATCTGCTGCCCTTCGTGATTGCGGGTGTCATCATCCTGCACATCTGGGCGCTGCACATTCCCGGCTCGTCCAACCCGACCGGCGTGGAAGTGAAGGGGCCGCAGGATACGGTGCCGTTCCATCCCTACTATACGGCGAAGGACGGTTTCGGCCTCGGCGTGTTCCTCATCCTCTTCGCGCTGGTGTTGTTCTTCGCGCCGAATTCGATGGGCCACCCGGACAACTATATCCAGGCCAACCCGCTTTCGACGCCGGCGCACATCGTGCCTGAATGGTACTTCTGGCCGTTCTACGCCATTTTGCGCGCCTTCACGATGGATCTGGTGATCCCGTTCACCGGTATCGTGCTGGTTCCCGCGAAGCTCCTCGGCGTGATGGCGATGTTCTCGTCCATTCTGCTGCTGTTCTTCCTGCCGTGGATCGACACCTCGCCGGTCCGCTCGGGCAACTACCGCCCGCTGTTCAAGAAGTTCTGGTGGCTGCTCATTCTGGACGTGCTCGTGCTCGGCTATTGCGGCGGTGCACCGGCGGAAGAGCCCTATGTCATGATCAGCCAGATCGCTTCGGCTTATTATTTCGCGCACTTCCTGATCATCTTGCCGATCATTGCGTCCATCGAGCGGCCGCTGCCGCTTCCCGGTTCGATTACCGAAGCGGTGCTGGCCAAGGGCAAGTTCGAGGGAGAACAGTCTGCACCTCCGGGCATGGGCAGCGATACCCAGCCCACCGGCGCAGCTTAATTAAGGGGTCCGTCAATGGTTCGTGTCCTGGCCTTCCTTGTCGGCCTGTTTTTCTCCGGCATGCTGCTGCTCAGCTTCATCTGGGGTGGGGTCGCTTATGTGAGCGAGCCGCCGCAGCCCACGGCTGAGAAGGAGTTCCACCTCCACCCCGAGAAGGCTGGCTTCAGCTTTGAAGGGCCGTTCGGCAAATTCGATCGTGCGCAGTTGCAGCGCGGCTTCCAGGTCTACACGGAAGTCTGCTCGGCCTGTCACTCGATCCATCAGGTGGCGTTCCGCAGCCTCGCCGACCTTGGCTATAATGAAGCCGAGATCAAGGCGATCGCCGCAGCGCGTCAGGTGCCGTCGATCGACCCCAGCACGGGTGAACCCAGCACGCGTCCGGGCGTGCCGGCGGACAAGTTCCCGCTGGTCTACCCGAACAGCGTGGCTGCCGCTGCCGCCAACAACAACGCCATTCCGCCGGATCTTTCGCTGATCGCGAAGGCCCGTCATGACGGTGCGAACTATGTTCATGCGCTGCTGACCGGTTATCGTGAGCAGCCGGCCGAACTGCTGCGCAAGTTCCCCGACGCGAAGACGCCGGAAGGGCTGCACTACAACCCGTACTTCGCGAACCTCAATCTCGCGATGGCGCCGCCGCTGACGGCCGAAGGTCAGGTCACTTATGGCGAGGGTCAGCCCAAGCCGACCGTCGACCAGATGGCCACGGACGTCGCTGCCTTCCTGATGTGGACGGCCGAGCCGAAGATGGAAGCGCGCAAGAGCACCGGCATCGCCGTGGTGATCTTCCTGCTGTTCGCGACGGTGCTGGCTTACATGTCGTACCAGAACATCTGGGCGAACAAGAAGCACTGAGGGTTCCTGCCCGGGTCGGCAGGCCCAACGAGATAAGAAAAAGGGCGGATCGCAGGATCCGCCCTTTTTTATGTGCCGATGGATATTGGAGATGGCGCTTGCGTCAGGCGCTGCTGCGCAAGACCAGGGTCGTTGCGTCGGAGTTGGCGCCTCTCAGGCGAGGAAATCGCGAGCCCAGCTCTTGAGATCGCCGCCCATGGCATCGTCGCGGCAAGCGAGCGCGAAATTGGCTTGGGCGAAGCCGAGCTTCGAGCCACAGTCGAAACGCTCGCCATCGAAGGTCACGCCGTGGAAGGGCTGCTGGCCGATCAGCTTCGCCATGGAATCGGTGAGCTGCACTTCGCCGCCAGCCCCAGCCTCTTGCGTCGCCAGCAGGGCCATGACCTCGGGCTGCAGAATATAGCGGCCGGGCAGCATCAGGTTGGAAGGCGCCGTGCCCAGCGCCGGCTTCTCGACCAGGCCCCGGACCTCTGTCAGCACGCCGTCGCGGGCGCCCGGATCGATAACGCCATAGCTGGGCGTTTCGTCCATCGGGACTTCCAGTGCGCAGACCAGATTGCCGCCGACTTTCTCATATTGCTCGATCATTTGGGCCAGACATCCCTTCTCACGGCCGACGAGAAGCTCGTCCGGCAGGATGATGGCAAAGGGCTCATCGCCGACAATATCACGCGCGCACCAGATCGCATGGCCAAGGCCACGGGGTTCCTGCTGCCTCACGAAGATCGCATTGCCGGGCGTCAGGCGCGTGCCTTCCAGCGCGGCAACGCTCTTGCCGCGGTCGGCCTGCGTCCGCTCCAGCTCGAAGGCGATATCGAAATGGTCCTCGATGGCGCCCTTGCCGCGCCCGGTGACGAATATCATCGTCTCGATGCCGGCTTCCAGCGCTTCATCGACGGCATATTGGATCAGCGGGCGATCGACGACAGGAAGCATTTCCTTCGGCACCGCCTTGGTGGCGGGCAGGAAGCGAGTGCCAAGCCCGGCGACCGGGAAGACAGCTTTGCGTATCGTCAAATGAACCCCCTGATTGCTCTGTCAGTCGTGGACGTGCCTATCGAGCATTAAGGTAAAGATACCGCATATTGTTCGATTGGCCGCCCCAAAGGCCGGATGAAAAGCCCACATTTGGTGGGGGCATCCATCCAGGCCGAGGTCAGAACGGTCGGTACGAAACTCGGTTCCGCCGAATTACCGACCGACGGCCGTGTAGGAGAAGCCGGCCTCCTCGACCAGATCGCGCGGGTAGAGGTTGCGCAGATCGATCATCACCGGCGTCTTCAGCAGCGACTTGATGCGTGCGAGATCGAGCGCGCGGAAGGCGTCCCACTCAGTGATGAACACCAGCGCATCGGCGCCGGCCATCGTGTCATAGGCATTGCCGAAATAGGTGACGTCGCGCAGCACCAGCTTGGCCTGCTCCATGCCCTCGGGATCATGGGCGTGGATCTCGGCGCCCGCGTCCTGCAGCGTCTCGATGATCGCGATGGCGGGCGAATCGCGCATATCGTCCGTATTCTGCTTGAAGGTGAGGCCGAGCACAGCGATGGTTTTGCCACGCACTTCCCCGCCCATCGCCTGAATGACCTTGCGGCCCATGGCGCGCTTGCGCGAATCGTTCACGGCGACGACCGTTTCGACGATCCGCTGCGGCGCCTCATAATCCTGCGCGGTCTTCAACAGAGCGAGGGTGTCCTTGGGGAAGCAGGAGCCGCCAAAGCCGGGGCCAGGGTGCAGGAACTTGGCGCCGATGCGATTATCCAGGCCAATGCCCCGCGCGACTTCATGCACGTCCGCGCCCACCTTCTCGCACAGGTCGGCGATCTCGTTGATGAAGGTGATCTTGGTCGCGAGAAAGGCGTTGCCGGCATATTTGGTCAGCTCGGCACCGCGCCGGCTCATCTCGATCACCGGTGAGCGGCCGATGACGAGAGGGCGATAAATTTGCCGCATCACGTCCAGCGCCCGGCGATCATCGCCGCCGATCACGACGCGGTCGGGGCGCTTGAAGTCATCGATTGCCGCGCCTTCGCGCAGGAACTCCGGGTTGGAGATTACGGCAAAATCGGCGTCGGGGTTGGTCTCCCGGATGATCCGCTCGACCTCGTCGCCAGTGCCGACGGGCACGGTGGACTTGTCGACCACCACGGTGAAGCGCTTGAGGAACGGCGCGATTTCCGCGGCCGCGCCGTACACATAGCTCAGGTCCGCATGGCCATCGCCGCGCCGCGAGGGCGTGCCGACGGCGATGAAGATCGCATCGGGGTCGGCGAGGGCGTCTGCCGCTTGCGTCGTAAAGGACAGCCGGCCGGCCGCGACATTGCTGGCGACGAGATGATCGAGGCCGGGTTCGAAGATGGGGATGCGGCCTTCCTGGAGGGCGGTGATCTTCGCCTCGTCCTTGTCGAAACAGATGACGTCATGGCCGAAATCCGCGAAGCACGCGCCAGAGACGAGGCCCACATACCCCGAGCCGATCATTGTAATTCTCACAGGAATACGCCCTTTTTGCCGTAATCACGGTGGATGCGCCGGCAGCCCGACGCCGCCAACAGGCGCAAGGCCTATTTAAAACTGGGCTTCAACACCAGCCAAACATAGGCCACCACGCCGACCAGCAGCAAAATCCCGGCGGCATGCATGACCATGCTGTCATGCTCGATCGCATAATTGCCGGCCTGGTTGGCAATGGCGCAGCCAAGCGCCGGCGGCAGATAGTCGATCATCCGGTCTGGCGGATTTTCCATCGAGGAACGCTGGAGGAACAGCACGATGATGCCAGCAAATATCGCCAGAGAGAGCCAGTCATAAACTGTTTCCATGCAGTCTTCTCCCGTCAGGCGGCACAATTTTGATCGCAGGATCGATCGGTCCGAAACCGCTAATTTTTCTGAAATGAAAACGCAAAGCGATTCACGATCTTTTCGTCCTATGGCTGCATAATCCCGCCATGCCAAAATGGTTCAGGCTCGGGACCGGCCGAAAATGGTCGCCTTGCATTGTGAAGATGATGCGTTACCTCGGAGCGCCCGTCCGGGCACAGGCATGGAGTGTTGCTATTGCGTAAGGGAATCATTCTGGCAGGCGGATCGGGCACGAGGCTGTATCCGCTGACGAAGGCCGTCTCCAAGCAGCTCATGCCGGTCTACGACAAGCCGATGATCTATTATCCGCTCTCGGTGCTGATCATGGCGGGCATTCGGGAGATCATGATCATCACCACGCCGCATGATCAGGCGGCATTCCAGGCCTTGCTGGGCGACGGGAGCGCACTGGGTCTCGACCTGCATTATGCCGTGCAGCCAGAGCCCCGTGGCCTGGCGCAGGCTTATCATATCGGTGCGGATTTCATCGGCACGGACCCCTCCGCGCTGATCCTCGGCGACAACATCTTCTATGGGCATGGTCTCACCGACCTATTGCAGGCCGCCAATGCCCGCGACCATGGCGCGACGGTGTTCGGCTATAATGTCAGCGACCCGACAGCCTATGGCGTCGTCTCCTTCGATGCCGACGGGAAGGCGCAGACGATCGAGGAAAAGCCCGCGCAGCCCAAATCCAATTATGCCGTGACCGGTCTTTATTTCTACGACGGGCAGGCGGTGGAGCGTGCGGCCGGGCTGGCGCCTTCAGCCCGGGGCGAGCTGGAGATTACCGATCTCAATCGCGTCTATCTGGAAGCCGGCGAGCTGAATGTCGAGCTCATGGGGCGCGGCTATGCCTGGCTCGATACCGGGACGCACGGCTCGCTGACGGACGCCGCCAATTATGTCCGGATCACGGAGGAGCGGCAGGGCCTCAAAATCTGTTGCCCTGAGGAGTTGTGCTGGCGCATGGGCTTTATCGATGATGCGCAACTGCTGCGCGTCGCCGAGCCGCTGCGCAAGTCCGGCTATGGCGAGTATCTCCTCAAGCTGCTGGACGGCAAAGCCTGATGAACCTCATAGAAACGGCCATTGATGGCGTCTTCATCATCGAGCCAAAGGTTTTCGGCGATGAGCGCGGCTTCTTTCTGGAAAGCTGGAACGCGCGGGCGTTCAAGGATGCCGGGCTCGATATCGACTTCGTGCAGGACAATCACAGCCGCTCCTCGCGCGGGGTGCTGCGCGGGCTGCACTATCAGCAGCCTGGCCCACAGGGGAAGCTGGTGCGGGTCACGGCCGGCGCGGTCTTCGATGTCGCTGTGGATATGCGCCGGTCCTCGCCGACCTTCGGCAAATCGGTGGGCGTCGAACTGAGCGCGGCCAACAAGCGGATGCTCTGGGTGCCCGAAGGCATGGCGCACGGGTTCCTTTGCTTGGAGGATGGCACGGACTTTCTCTACAAGTGCCGCGGCTTTTACGATCCCAGCCATGAGCACAGCCTGCTGTGGAACGACCCGGCGCTCGGCATCGACTGGCCATTGGGGGACATCGTACCGCAGCTTTCGGCCAAGGACATGGCGGGCAAGCCGCTGGCGGATGCGGTGACCTTCCCGTGAAGGTCATCATCACGGGGGCCGGCGGTCAGCTCGGCCAGGCGCTGCAGCGATGCGCGCCCGAGGATGCGGACATTGTCGCGCTGGACCGGGCCGCGCTGGATATCGGGGACGCGGCGGCGGTTTCGGCCTGCGTCGCCGAGGTTCAACCCGCGCTCATACTCAATGCGGCCGCCTATACGGCCGTGGACAAGGCAGAGGGCGAACGCGATCTTGCCTGGCGGATCAACGCGGATGGGCCGGCCAACCTGGCGCGGGCAGCGGCTTCGAGCGGCGCGACCCTTGTGCATGTCTCGACCGATTTCGTGTTCGACGGCACACAGGGCACGCCCTATCGGCCGGACAGCCCCGTTGCACCGCTGGGTGTCTATGGAGCCAGCAAACGGGCAGGGGAGGAGGCGGTGCTTGCGGCGTCTCCGCAAGCCCTCATCGTGCGGACGGCCTGGGTCTATGGCGACACCGGCCATAATTTCGTGCGGACGATGCTGCGCCTGATGGCGGAGCGGGACGAGGTCCGGGTGGTCGCCGACCAGATCGGCACGCCGACTTATGCCGCCGGGCTGGCCGACGTCTTCTGGCGGTTGCAAACCGCAGGGGCAAGCGGCCTCCATCACTGGACCGACAGTGGCGCGGCGAGTTGGTATGATTTTGCCGTGGCGATTCAGGAGGAAGCGGTCGTGCTCGGCCTGCTGAACCGGGCCGTTCCGATCGTGCCGATCAGCACCCGCGATTATCCTACGCCGGCGCAAAGACCCTCTTATTCGGTTCTGGACAAGAGCAGCACCGTTGCGCACATCGGCGCACCCGCGCCGCATTGGCGCGTCCATCTTCGTGACATGCTCGGAGTGATCAAGGCGAATGGCTAATCTGCTCGTCACCGGCGGTGCCGGCTTCATCGGCGCGAACTTCGTGCATTATTGGCGCACCCATCATGCCAGCGACGTTGTCACGGTTCTGGATGCGCTCACTTATGCGGGCAATCCAGCCAATCTCGATGGCCTGAGCGATGTCGAACTGGTCGTGGGCGATATCTGCGATACGCCGCTGGTCGAGGATCTGCTGGCCCGCAAGCAGATCGACACCATCGTCCACTTCGCTGCCGAGAGCCATGTCGATCGCTCGATCACAGGGCCGGACGCCTTCGTGACAACCAATGTCATCGGCACGCACAGCCTGCTCAAGGCTGCGCGCAAGCTGTGGCTTGATACCGGCACGGGCCGTCCGCACCGCTTCCATCATGTCTCGACCGACGAGGTGTATGGCTCGCTCGGGCCGAACGATCCGGCGTTCAGCGAGACCACCGCTTATGCGCCCAACTCGCCCTATTCGGCCAGCAAGGCGGGTTCGGACCATCTGGTGCGGGCCTATCACCACACTTATGGCCTTGAGGTCACGACGAGCAATTGCTCGAACAATTATGGCCCTTATCAGTTTCCCGAGAAGCTGATCCCGCTGTTCCTGCTCAACTGCCTCTATGGCCGAAATCTTCCGATCTACGGCGACGGCATGAATGTGCGCGACTGGCTGCATGTCGAGGACCATTGCCACGGCATCGAGAAGGTTTTGCAGGTCGGGCGACCGGGCGAGACCTATAATATTGGCGGCGGTCAGGAACTGCCCAATCTCACCGTTATCGAGGAGATTTGCGCGACGGTGGATCGCGCCTTCGCTGCCGATCCGCAACTTGCCCAGCGCTTCCCCGACGCGCCCGCCGCGCGGGGACAGGCGTCCGAGACGCTGAAGACCTTCGTCACCGATCGCGCTGGGCACGACCGGCGCTACGCGATTGACGAAACCAAGGCGCGCTCGGAACTGGGCTATGCGCCACGCCGCACCTTCAGTGAAGGCTTCGCGCAGACGCTGGACTGGTATCTTCGCAATGAGCAGTGGTGGCGGCCGTTGCTTGAGAAGGCCGCTGCTGGCCAGTGACGGGGGGCGGATCTCGGATCCGCGCGACCCTTCGGATCGCTGAGCCCTCTCTCAGCTTCGACCAGGCAGCACGCTGCCAAGTCTGCGCATCCCTCTCCCTCAGAGGGAGAGGGTTGGAGTGCAGCGCTATCGGCCTTTGATCGAACTCATGACGTCGGCCTGACGCCCGACGAGCCGGCCCACCACCCTCGTCACCCCGGGCTTGACCCGGGCCCCGCTAGGCTTCTTGCGGGGGAGGGAGTTTCAACCAAACCGTGCATTCGAGCGCCGGAATGTAATTGAGCATTAGGAAGCTGGACCCCGGGTCAAGCCCGGGGTGACGGTGGGGAACTGGGGGCACTCTAGCCCCTTTAGCGAGGACAGTCCTTCCAGTGCGACCAGTCAGGCAGCGCGGGATGCGTGAACCTGCCTCGCCGTTCAGTCTTCCTTGCTGAAGTAATCCGTATATTTGCCGTAACCGCCGTAGGAATAACCATAGGGGTCGGTCACGCCGCCATCGTAGCGGTTGAGGACGGAACCGAGGCATTCGGCGGGGTCGAGCAGGCGGATCGAATCGGTGACCTGCTTCTGGTTGGTCCGGCCCTGTTCGATCACCATCAGATAAGCATCGACATGGCCGGCGATCACCATGGCGTCGTCATTGGCGAACACGGGCGGCATGTCGAAGAGGATGATCGTATCGTCATCCAGCGTGCGCAGGGCTTTGACGAACCGGTCGAAGCGGTCGCCGGCGAGCAGCGGCATGCTGTCGAGATCGTTCGAATAGCAGGGGTAGAGCGTGAGGTTGGTGCCTTCGACATGGCGGCCGATCTTGCGCAGATCGTCGGTTTCGCCGGCGAGGAAGCGCTCCAGGCCGACTTCGCCCACCAAGCCGAAATTCTGCGCGAGCGAGGCCCGGCGAATGTCGAGGTCGAACACGAGGACCTGCTTGCCGGGCAGGCGGCTCAGCGTGGCGGCAAGATTGGCGGTCAGGAACGACTTGCCGGCACCGGGAGCCGGGGAGGTGACCCCGATGATCCGGTGCGCGCCCGCTGCCATCCGCTTGACCACCTGCGAGCGCAGCAGGCTGAACGGGCGGGAGGCAAGGTGCCGGTTGCTGAACGCCACGACATGTTGGGCTTCGAGAAGCTTCGGGTCGGGCGTGAACAGCGCCGTCTCGTTGGGCGCGGGAATGCGGAAAGGCGCGCCCTGCAGGGCCGATGGCGCAAGCTGATCAGACAATGCTCAAACTCCTTGGATACAGTGCGCGCGGATCAGTCGTCGTCATCATCGTCATCGGGCTTCGTGCGGCCTTTGCGCCCGCCAAAGGGCCACAGGCGCTTCAAACCGCGCTGCTGCTGCTCGGCCCGCGACATGATCGTGGGAATGACCACTAGCGGCAACGCACCGGTCGCTTGCAGGACGGCGTCAGCGCCACGGATCGGCCGCGTGAGCATTTCGATCAGGAAGATCAGGCCAAAGCCGAGACCCAAGCCTGCGAAGGCGCCGAGCAGGATGATCTTCGGGCGATTGGGCGAATAGGGATCGTCCGGCACCACCGGCGGGTCGATCACGGAAAGACGCTCGCCCTGCTGCTCGTCCTCGGCACGCTTGCCAGCCTTGGCGTTCATCAGCTGGTTGGACACCTTCTGATATTGCTCGTTGAGGCCCGTCATGCGCTGTTGCAGCTGCGCCAGTTCCTGCTGCACCACCGGCGCGCGAATCTGGGCGCTCAGAATGGAGGCGCTGCGGCCTTCTTCGGCGGCACGCGCCGATTCAAGGCGGGAAATCTCGCGATTATTGGCGGCGATCTGCGCGGAAATAGCGGAAGTCGGGATGCGCGACTGATTGGATTTCGCCAGCTCCCGCGCCTCGGCGAGCCGCTGCTTGGCCAGAACCACGTCCGGATGCTGCTCGGTGTAACGCGCCCGGGCGGTGGCCACAGCGGCTTCCGCTTCGGCGATCACCGGATCGCGGTCAGCCGCGCTCTGCGTGAGTTCACGCTGCGCCTGCAATTGCGCATTGGCGGACTGGAGCGCGGCGATGCGGCTGTCGATGCCGATGGTGCCGCCGCCGGTCGTCGCCATGGTGCTGCTGGCCAGCGTGAGGCCGTTCTTCAGCTGGATGTCGGCGATCTGCTTGTCCAGCGCGGCGATCTGCGTCTGCAAATCGGCCTGCTGGTCAGTGAGGAACTGAATGGTGTTCACCGATTGCGCCGCCGAGGTGCTGGCGTCCAGCTGCAGCACCTGGTCGGTCAGCGCCTGGGCGACGGCCTGGGCCTTCACCGGGTCGGAATAGTTGAAGCTCATCGAGAAGGCGATGGTGCTGCGCCGCCCGCCATTGGCGGCCTGAATGTCCGCTGTGACCGGTTCGATGGCAATCGCTTCGCGCATCGTAGTGATGACTTCGGAGAGCGACTGGGTCCGCAACTCGGTCTGGTACAGCCCGTTCCTCTGGATGAGTTCCACCAACTGCGGACGGCTGAGGACCTGCTGGCGAATGCGCGCCATGCGCTGGTCGACAACGCTCGTGCCGTCGGCGCTGCGGGGATCGCCCGCCACATCCTCGGGAAGAAGCGAGGCCTCGACCAGCAGAACCGCCTTGGACTGGTACTGCACCGGCAGAAGGAATGCCGTGGCGATGCCGGCCAGGAGCAGCAGGAGGGCGGGCACGATGACCAGCCATTTGCGCTGCATAAGAATCGTCGGGATATGCGGCAGGAACGATGCCCCGCCGGACTCCTCAGCCGTGTCGTAATTGGCGTGGACGTTGTTCATCAGTTCTGACCGAGCCTGTACCGCAATCCAACGAGTCCGTGGATGTTTGCGTTGCGTGAGACGAGCGAGCTATATGTGTCACTATAGGTTACCGAAATGACAGCAGACAGCCGAGGACGTAGCAAACGCTCGTAACCGACGCTCGCCCGCGCATAATCGCTGTCATTGCCGCCGGTTCCCACAAGGCTGCTCGACCGGGAATAAGAGGCGCTGGCGTTGAAGCTGCTACGCTGATCGATCTTGTAATTGTACAGCGCGCCGATGGCCGTGACTCGCGAGGAGCCGGCGATCGACGAGGGGGAAACCCCGTGCGAGCCCGTGAGGCAGAAACTCGTGCGATCGCCTTCACGGCACAGATCTGCCGAGGCGTAGAAGGACGTGTTGTTGATCGACACGGCAGGGAATTGCGTCTCGCTGAAGGTCAAGCCCGCCGCGAGTTTCAGGCTCAACCGGGGCGCCAGCCGCGTGTTGAGCTGGGCGGTCGGCGTATATTGGGTCGTCTTACCGAAGGCGGGATCGAGATAGTCGCTGCGAGCCGCATTGAAGCCCACACCCACAGAGGTGTTTGCGCCGATTGCGCGCATGTAGGTCAAGCCGCCGCCGTAGGTGTCATATTCCTTGGAGAGGCCCATATTGTCCGGGAACCGCACGCGCGTGCCGTTGGCTGACACGTTGAGCGTGTCGCGGGGCGAGAGGGTGAAGCCGAAGCCAAGCTGGCCGGAGAACACGTCGGACCGCTGGCGATAGTTCACGCTGCCGCTCGGATCGACGATGATCGGGGCGCCAGGATCGACCGGCCCGCCCACGATCGGATCGTAGACCGGGTACAGGCCGTTGCGCACATAGCTGGAGTAGGAAAGACCTGCAGTCAGCGAGGTCAACGGGCTGATCTGGCGGCTGATGTTGCCGGAAAGGCCGTAATCGGTGGTGCCGTCGTAGAGCCGCGAATATTCCGTATGCGTCACTGATCCGCGCAACTGGGTCGTGCCCGTCGGCGAATTGATCGTGACGGTGGGAGCGAAGCTGCCGGCCAGCGTGGCAGCGGCGCTATCGCCGCCCACCGTGCCATAGGGATTGCTGGCGACACCGCCGGTGACGCCAAGATCTGCGCCAATGCGGGTGTCAGCCTGCGCGGCGCTGCCGAGCATGAGGGCGGCGATGGCTGCCGAGCCGATCAGCTTCGTCTTATTCATGGAACGATCACCGTGTCGCCGGTCTGGATCTGGGGAATGGCGCGGGCGGCCTCTTCGGAAAGATTGCCCTTCATCGCGCCGCCGAGCCGGAAGCGCAGCGCGGACAGCTCATTGCCGTTCTTGCGGATGATGGTGACGTTATCGAGATTGGCGAACTCGTCCGGTCCACCGGCCATGGCGATGGCCTCGACCAGGTTCACATAGCGACCCGGTGTGAACGAGCTGGGGCCGCGGACCCGGCCCACCACCGAGAAGGTGAAGCCCGAGGGCGTTTCGACCGAGACGGTCACCTGAGGGGGCTCGCCGCGATATTGGCTGGCCAGTCCGTTCGAGATCGCAGTCTGGACCTGCTCGGGCAGCATGCCCTGCGCGACGATGCGGCCGACCAGCGGGAAGGAGAAGCTGCCATCCGGAAGCACGCGGATCGAGCGCTGCAGACGCTCCTCGCCCCACACATAAACTTCGATCTGGTCGCCGGGGTTAATTGTATAGGGCCGGGCGACCTGATTGGATGCACCGCCTGCCGCAGCGGCGTTCTGCTGCGCCATCGCTGGCAGCGTTGCGACGGCGGCAAGAAGGCCCGCCATGGACCATGAAATTACGGGAAACCGCACGGTTGAGGATCCTTCTACTTGGCCGGGAATGCAGGCTTCATATACCAAAACCCTATGCCGTCACTACGTAAAAGCTGGGTTAATGATGTGGGGGCAATGGTTACTTTCGTTGCTTGCTGGGGTTAAGCCCTGTAACGCGACGCGGGTTGGGCGATATTCACGACAGGGCGATATGACCGGGTTTGGCAGGCTGACTTTCGCTCATGGCAGCGCCGCCCGTTTCGGCGGCAGAATGCCGAAGGCCTCGGGCAGAGGCCCATCGTCGAACGCTTTGGCAGCTTTGCTGATCCTTGCGGCCTTGGGCGGCTGCAAGAGCCCGAGCGAGCAGGCCGCCGAGCGGGCGCAGGCGGCGGAAGCGATGCTGCAGGCGGGTGACCTCGCCGGTGCCCAGCGGGCGATTGGCGAGGCGATCCGTCTGCGGGAAGATGGACCCAATTTCCAGCAATTGGCTGGCATGATTGCCTTGCAGTCGGGCGATCCTGCGGGGGCCTACCGGGCGTTCCAGAGGGCGCTGGAGTTCGATGCCACGAACCGCCTGGCCCTCGCCTATGTGGCGAATCTCGGCGTTCAGCTCGGGCAGATCGCAGATGCCGAAGCGGCAGCGGACCGACTGTTGACGCTGGAACCCGATGCCATGCCCGCGCTCCAGACGAAGGGCATGATCGCCCTGGCCCGCGAGCAACTGGACGATGCGATGTCCTATGCGGACCGGATTCTGGCGCGCTCGGCAACGGACGAGGCCGGCGTTATCGTGAAGGCGCGAGTGCTGGCGCGGCGCGGGCAGGCGGAAGAGGCCATCGCCCTGATCGACAACGCGTTGCGTGTCTCCGGCGATTCCTCGGCGCTGTTGACCAACAAGGTCAATCTGTACCGCTATCTCGGCAAGCCTGAGCCGATGGCGGAGGCGCTGGGCCGGCTGGTCGCGACCGGCAATGCCGGGACGGCCATGAAGCTGGACCGCATCAACCTGCTCTACAAGATGGGCCGGCTGCCGCAGGCCCGCGAGGCCAACCTGGCGCTGCTCCGCGAGGGTCTGCGAGAGCCGTCGGATTATGAGGTGCTCACCCGCATCTGGTGGGAGTTCGACCCCACGCCGCTGTCGCCCGACGTCGCGCGCGGGCCGACGGATTGGCGTGACCCGCTCGCCGTCCTGACGGTTTCGCGCTATCTGCTGGCGCGCGGAAATCGCGAGACGGCCAATCTGCTTTTGAATTCCGTGCCGGATGGGCGCGCCAAGGATTTGATCGCACCGCTCAAGCTGCGCCTGCTCATGGAAACCGGTAAGGATCAAGGAGTCGAGGGGCAGGTCGAATCGCTGCTCAAGCAGGATCCGGAGAATGTCGACGCGCTGCTGCTGCGCGCGCACTACGCCGCGAAAAGGGGCGACGTACGCGCTGCGCTGGAAGCGGCGCAGCTGGCGCTGGCGAACGATCCGCGCAATCCCGACGCCTATCAGGCCGTGGCGCAGCTTTATCGGGCGCGCGCCGAGAACTGGCGTGCCCGCCAGATCTACGAAGAGGGATTGAAGCAGATCCCCCAGAATTTTCCTCTGGTGCAATCTTATATGCAATATCTTCATGACTCGGGGGATAGGGCGCGGAGTATGTCGGTCGCGCGCAATTTTGCCCGGGCTTTGCCGTCGTCGGAAAAGGCGTGGAGCCTGCTCGTGGCGCAATGCGCGGCCATACAAGATGGGACCTGCGCGAGCGTGGCTCAGAATGGATTGGACAATGCCCGGACAGCCTATCTCGTGGATGATCCCCCAGGCAAACCGGCCGATCGCGGCCTGTTTGGTCGCTTTTGACACCGTTTTGTAATTCGGCGAACCATGATCAGCTTTCAGCGTCCTGCGCGTAACAAATATGTCCGCTTCACGTCCAACGTGTTGCGCTCGGGCGGTATCATCAATGATAGCCTGTGCTTCCTGCTGTCCTATCTGATCACGGTCGCCTTTTATCGCAGTTTCCTGGGCTATTATCTGGACGCGCGCCTGCATTCGACCGTCGTGGTCGTCATGGCGATCAACTTTTTCCTGATCCGGATTTCCCGGGACGCCTATTCCGGCTTCCGGGGGCAGGGCGATGATCTTGGCGGCAGCACATTCCTCGATTTCCTCGTGGCTTTGACGCTGACCGGATTCATCCTCGTCCAGTTTGGCAAAGGCGGCGATCTGTCGCTCCGCTTCGCGCTCGTCTTCTCGCTGGTCTGCCTGATCTTTCTAGTGTTTTCGCGCCTGTTGTTCCGGCAGCTCGTTCGCGTGGCGATGAAGCACAAGATCATCGGGCAGCGCGTGGCGATCTATGGCGCGGACCGGGAGGTGACGAGCCGGCTGCTGGAACTGCTGGAGATCGAGCGGCTGCCCCATATCAACATCGTTGGTTTTGCAGACGACCGGCGCTCTCGGGTCGAGACGGGTATGATCGGGCGATTTCCGTATCTGGGCGGGTTCGACGAGATGCTGGGCCTCGCGCAGCAGGGGATGCTGGACCAGGTGATCGTGGCGCTGCCTCTGGTGCGACAGGAGCGGCTCAACCAGATCATCGAGCAACTCAGTGCCGGCGCGATCGACATTTGCATCATGCCGCGCGAGTTTCTGGTGCTGCGGGATCGGTATAGCGTCAATTATATCGGCTCCCTGCCGGTGCTCAGCGTGTGGCAACTGCCGATGCGGGATTTCGACGGCGTTCTGAAGGAGATCCAGGATCGCCTTCTTGCGCTCATCGGCGTGATCGTTCTGGCGCCGCTGCTCATCCTCACCGCGCTCGCCATCCGGCTGGAGAGCAAGGGGCCGATCCTGTTCCGCCAGAAGCGCCTCGGCTTCAACAATCTGGAAATCGAGGTTCTCAAGTTCCGGTCGATGTATACCGATCGTCAGGATGTCAGTGGTGGCGAACGGACGCGAAAGGGCGATCCGCGGATCACCCGGGTGGGACGCATCATTCGTCGCACCAGCATCGACGAACTGCCGCAGTTGTGGAATGTGCTCAGGGGTGAGATGTCTCTGGTCGGGCCGCGGCCCCACGCCTTGGCGATGCGCGTCGGCGATGCCTATTATCACGACGCGGTCCGTGGATATGCGGCGCGGCATCGCGTGAAGCCCGGGATCACCGGCCTCGCGCAGGTTAGGGGCTTGCGCGGAGAGATCGATACGATCGAGAGAGCTAAGAAACGTGTCGAATATGACATCTATTACATTGAGAACTGGTCGCCCTTGCTTGATCTGCGGATCATCCTCGAGACTGTCGTGCGCCTGATCTGGGACAAGCATGCCTACTGAGGCTGTCCGCCAGCGTGAAGGGTCGTGCGAGCGGGCTGCCATGGCCGGCGCGTTGATGAGCGCGCTCAACTGCATCGCGCGGAGGGGATGAAGCGATGCAGGCGTTGATCGCTCAGAGCGTTCTCATCCTCTGGCCGCTGGTGGCTCTGGTCCTTTACATGACCATGTCGGCCGGACGGGCGACGATCTGGACGTTGCTCGCGGGCTATCTGCTGCTGCCGCGCGGGGTTGCGTTCGACCTTCCGGGCATTCCGGCCTTCGACAAGTCCACCATCCCGAGCCTCGCAGCGTTCGTGCTCGCGCTAGCCACCGCGCGGAGGGGTGAGTTCAAATGGCCGCACAGCAAGGCGCTGAACTTGCTGATGCTGGGCTTCGTCCTCACGCCCTTTGCCACGGCTCTGACCAACCGCGATTTCTACATGATCGGGAGCATGGCCTTCCCGGCGCTCGGTTTTAGAGAAGGCCTGTCCATGTCGGTCGGCCACGTGATCACGCTGGCGCCGTTCGTGCTCGGCGCCGGTCTGCTCGGCAATGAGCGTGGCCATCGGCAGATCCTGCTCGCGCTAGTGATCGGCGCGCTAGCTTATTCCATCCCAATCATGCTCGAAGTCAGGCTCAGTCCGTTTTTGCAGCGATGGGTCTATGGCATCGAAGACGCCGAATATTTCCTGCAACAGATGCGGTTCGGCGGCTTTCGCTCGATGGTGTTCCTCGGCCATGGCCTGCTGGTGTCCACGCTGCTCGGCATGGCACTTCTGGCCGCACTCGGCCTGATGAAGATGCGAATGAAGTTGTTCGGACTCCCGATGTCCCTCATCGCGGCTTATCTGGCGGGCATCCTGATCCTGAACAAATCCGTCGGCGCAGTCGTCCTGGTCGCCCTGCTGGCCCCGATGTTGCTGCTGCTCAAGCGGCGCATGTTCCTGATCGCAATCGCCGGGTTGGCCATGATGGTCGTGACCTATCCCGCCCTGCGCGGCGCCAATCTGCTGCCGTTGCAGGACATCGTACAGACCGCTGCCTCGTTGAGCGCCGAGCGGGCGGACTCCTTCGATTTCCGACTGAGGAATGAAGAACTGTTGCTCGACAGAGCGGAGCAGCGGCCATTGTTCGGATGGGGGACATTTGGTCGAAATCGTGTGATCGTGGTCGCGCATTGGGGCGGCACGCTCGATGTCGCGGTGACCGATGGCACATGGATCATCGTCATCGGCATGCTGGGCTGGGTCGGCTATGTGCTATTCTTCGGTTTGCTGTCCTATCCCTTCTGGCGCGCTTTCCGTTTGCGCCGCAGCGCGGTGCCGACAGCCAGTCTCGCGCTGGTGGCGGTCCACATGTACAATGTACTGGACTTGATCCCGAATTCGTCCATCCAGCCGATTACGTGGCTGGTCGCGGGAGCGATTGCCGGACTGCGCTTGGAAACGAGGCTCCGGAGAGGCCAGCGCGATGCCCAGCCAGTGGACGGGCCGTCCCGTGACATCCACCCGCCATCAAAGGCGTTGTCGCGAGCCTAGCAGCATGGTGTGCCGCTGATCGCCGCAGATGGAAACCTGTTGGTAGCTTTGCTCTTGGCAAAACCGAAAGATCGGTCAACCGGCGTACAACGGCGGGCTGCAGATAATCTACAGAGCAATATATAGCGGATCGGTAACGCGATGCGTTCAGCGGGGTGGTAAGCAGGAATTTAACCACACTTGGCAATCGAAGCTTTTTGGCTCTCTCCTAGGTTCGCTTCGGGACGCAATGAATCCCTACGGGGTTGGCAGGAAGTTGAAGCGTATGAACCGGGTGCGTAAGACGAAACTCAGGTTGATCGGTGCGATGGCACTGAGTTCGACAGTGATGATGGGCACGGCGGCAGTGGCTGCCAGCACGGCCAGCGCGTTTCTTCTCTATACGGCGTCAATCAAACTGAAAGGGCTCAATCTGGTGAAATGGGCCGATGTTCTCTCGGTTCTGACCCTTGCGTCGCTCCCGTCGACGTCCTCGGGTACCAAGCCGTCGGGCTCTTCCACGACGACGATTTCTACACCGGGTTCCGCGACCACTGTTGGAAGCGGGTCGGCAGCGACTGGCGTGCCGGCCATGAAGCTCGGATTGAACCTGACCGCTCCCACCACGTGGATCGGAAACAGGTCTTTCCTGAACCTTCTAAGCGGTTGGCGTCTCAGCAATGCACAGGGCGGATGGTCTGACATGCCCGAGGACCGTCTGGACGCCAACAAACGGCTCGTCGATCTGCGATCGGGTGAATCGGGCATTCGCCAAATGGCTCTGCCCACGCGCAGCCTGTGGGGTGAGAGTGTCGATATCATCTGTCGCTGGCAGGGTACGGGAAGTGTCAGCGTGGGTGGTACGCCTGCAAAGAATACCCGAGTATCGGGAAAAACTTTGACATTCACATTCGTGCCTCAGGGCGGGGCTTCAGCCTGGCTTCGTATCGCAAGTACAAGCCCGTCGGATCCTGTTCGGAA
This sequence comes from Sphingobium sp. B8D3B, assembly GCF_025961875.1. Taxonomy (NCBI): domain Bacteria; kingdom Pseudomonadati; phylum Pseudomonadota; class Alphaproteobacteria; order Sphingomonadales; family Sphingobiaceae; genus Sphingobium; species Sphingobium sp. B8D3B. The sequence goes on from NZ_JAOQON010000001.1 coordinate 63,641, forward strand.
CGCAGACTGTCGTGAAGTCGACGCCGATCCGAATGCGACGTTCGACCCGACTTATCTTGCCGAGGTGAAGCGCTACGGCGTCTTGCGGTTCATGAAATGGTCCTACGGGGGCGTCGAGGGCAATCTTCCCGTGCGTTGGGAGACCCGAGCAAAGCTGGGCGACGAAATCGTTGCCGGTCCGGACGGCGTGGCGCTGGAATATATGATCCAGTTGGCCAATGAATTAAAGGCCGATCCTTGGTTCTGCGTTCCCTGGAATGCCGACGACGAGTATGTGCGCAAGTTCGCGGAGCTCGTGCGCACACGGTTGGACCCGTCTCTCAAAGCCTATGTTGAGGTATCCAACGAGGTCTGGAATTACGTTTATCCCGTGACGACGCAGGCTTTGAAAGAAGGTAAGGCGGCCGGTCTCTCCTCGAACGACCATATGGCGATGCTGTCTCGTTATTCGCAGAAGACTGGACAAGTGATGGACATCTGGTCCTCCGTCTTTGCCGGTCAGATGCAACGGATCGTTCGTGTTGCGGCAGTTCAGACGGGCGCCTGGAATGCGGACTTTGTTCTGAGTTTTGGCGACACTGCAAAGAAGGTAGATGCTGTTGCCATCGCGCCCTATTTTGCAGCGAACCTGTCTGCGAATGCGCTTGATACCTCGGCAGGTGTCGATGCTGCCTTTGCCGGTCTGGCCAATGACGTGAACGACCGCATCGCCGAATCCAAGAAGGTCAAGGACGTTGCTACCAAATTCGGTTTGCGAACGATAACTTATGAGGCGGGCCAGCACGTGCTGGGATCGGCGCCGCTGGACAAAATGATCGCCCTGCAACGGGACGCGCGCATGACCAAGCTCTACACGACCTATCTCACCAAATGGCGTGACGAGGTCGGAGACCTCATGGTGATGTTCGCGGATTATGGCGGCGGCAGCCAATGGGGGAGCTGGGGCCAGCGGGATTATGTGGGCCAGCCTTTGAGTGAGGCGAATAAGGAAAGAGCTGTGGAGCTGTTCCGCCAGTCCTACATCACACGCTGATCAGGATAGATTAGATGGGACGGGTCGCGCTGAGCGCGGCCCGTTCTTTTGTCTGACGGATTAACTTTACCGGTCAACTTGCGGGATCGCGGCCTCAACGAGAACGCGCCCCTCTCTGCGCGGGTCATAGCCGCCGTCCACCACGCCATTGCGGATGATGACGGCATGAACACCGCTGTCTTCGCCTTGTCCGGGCCGCAGGTCGACGCCACGGGCCTTCAGGCCTGCCAGCGTCTCCGGCGAGAACTTGCTCACTTCACCCTGAAAGCCAGAGCCACGTGCGATGAGGTTGGGGAGGGCGAGGGCTTCCTGCATGGGGAGGTCCCAATCCACCGCAGCGACCAGCGACTTGCCCACATAAGCGAGAATGGCGTTGCCGCCCGCCGAGCCGATGGCGCCCGCGAAGTGGCCCGCGCGATCGATCATCACCAGCGGGATCATCGAGGAGCGCGGGCGCTTGCCGGGGGCGACGGCGTTGGCTGCCGGCCTTCCGTCCGCATCCTGCGGCGTGAAGGAAAAATCGGTCAGCTGATTATTGAGAAAGAAGCCATCGACCATGCGGCCCGTGCCGAAGATGGATTCGACGGTGGTCGTGATCGAGACGACATTGCCGCGCGCATCGCCCACGATGAAATGAGAGGTGCCGCCGGGCTCATGGGTATCGTCAATGCCGGCGATCTGCGCGCCGGGCGGCACGCCGGCCGAGGGTGGCGGCCCCGCGGTAGCGCCGATCAGCTTTGCCCGGCTGTCGACATAGGCGCTATCGAGAAGACCGGCGACGGGAACGGCAGTGAAGGCCGGATCGCCGACATAACGGTCGCGATCGGCGTACATCAGCCGGCTCGCCTCGGCGAACAGGAACCATGCCTGCGGGTCCGCCGGTCCGCGCTTGTCGATGTCGGTCCGTTCCAACAGGGAGAGCAATTGCAGGAAGGCGACACCGCTTGACGGCGGCGGCGGCACGCACACGACGTAGACCCGGTACGGATTGCACACGGCTTCGCGCTTGAGCGGGCGGTAGGCCGCCAGATCAGCCAGCGTCATGCTGCTGCCCAGCGGCCCGGCGGCGACGCGCGTCACGATCCGTTGCGCGGTATCGCCGGCATAGAGCGCGGAGGGCCCTTGCGCCGCGAGACGCTCCAGAAAATCGGCATAAGCGGGATTGGCGAGTTGATCGCCGGCCTTCTTGATCGATCCGTCCGGGGCAGAAAAATAACGCCGCGCGTCGGCCACCTGCATCTGGGGGAAATTGCCTTCCAGGAACTTGGCCAGGCGCGGCGTGATGGTGAAGCCGGTGCGTGCCGTCCGCTCCGCGTCGCCGAAGAGAGATTTCCAGGGCAGGCTGCCATGCTCGTCATGAGCCAGGGCCAGCATCCGCACCGCGCCCGGCACGCCGGTCGCCCGGCCGCTCACCAGCGCGTCGCGGAAGGGGATGGGCTTGCCGTCGGCACCGAGAAACATGTCCGGCGTGGCACCGGCGGGCGCGGTTTCCCGGCCGTCATAGACGACCACCTTGCCTGTGCCGCCATCGAAGAAGGTCATGAATGCGCCGCCGCCCATGCCTGAGCTCTGGGGTTCGACAAGCGAGAGCATCGCCTGCACGGCAATGGCCGCATCGACTGCGCTGCCGCCCTGGCGCAGGATTTTCATGCCGGCTTCCGCTGCCAGCGGGTTGGACGCCACGACGAAATTCTGGGCTACCGGCGATGCAGAACGCGGGGCTGTGCTCGAGCGCGGCGGCGTGGTCGTCGCGCAGGCCGTCAGGGCCAGCGCGGAAAGGAAGCCGATGGCGGCACGGAAATGGAACATATGGCAAGCCCGCTTGGTTGTGATCGACGACGCTGCGCTGCAGTCGCGGCACAGTGGGGCGCGCACGATCCCGAAGCAAGGGGATGATGTGCGTATCTTGCCGCCATTGCCGCGCATGCGCGATCGGGTGCGCGGGCAGGGTGGCCCTCGCGGAACGGCGCGCTATATGGGATGTAAAGGCGCTCGTTGTCGGAGCAGCCGGTTCAAGGAGAGCGTTGCTTGCAGGCCCTCGAATATTTTCCAAGCCTGACCGCCATGTTTTTAACGCGCGCCATGGAGCGCGGCGAGCGGCCGTTCCTGTGGGCCAAGCAGGGCGAGCAATGGCAGCCGATCAGCTGGATGGAGACCGCCCGCCGGGTCGCCTCCATGGCAAAGGCGCTCAAGGCGCTGGGCGTCGCGCCGGGCGACCGGGTGATGCTGGTCTGTGAGAACCGACCGGAATTCTGCATTGCCGATTTGGCGATCATGGCGGCGGGCGCCATCACGGTGCCAACCTACACCACCAACACCACGCGCGATCATGAGCACATCATCGGCAATAGCGGCGCGCGCGCGGTGATTTTCTCGACCGCAAAAATCGGCTCTGCCCTGCTGCCCGCCGTTATGCGCTCGCGGATCGAATTCGCGATCAGCATCGAGCCGATCAAGTCGATGCAGAACTCGGCTGTGCAGATCTGCGACTGGGCGACGCTCATCGCCGAGCATCCGGCCGATCCTGTCGCCTGCGCCGCCGAGCAGACGGCCACGCGCGATGATATCGCCTGCCTGATCTACACCAGCGGAACCGGCGGGGCACCGCGCGGGGTGATCCAGCATCACGGCGCAATCCTTTGCAATGTGGAGGGCTGTGTCGACATCATTGCCGGTGATTTCGGCTGGGATGATGAGGTGTTCCTCTCCTTCCTGCCGATCAGCCATGCCTATGAGCATTCGGGCGGGCAGTTCCTGCCGATCGGTCTGGGCGGGCAGATCTATTATGCCGAGAGCCTGGAAAAGCTGGCGAGCAATATTGCCGAAACCCGACCGACCATCATGGTGGTCGTGCCGCGCTTGTTCGAGCTGCTGAAAACCCGCGTCACCAAGGCGGTGGAGAAGCAGGGCAAGGTGCCCGCGCTCCTGCTGGAGCAGACGCTGCGGCTGGGCGCCAAGCGGGCGGAAAGGGGCGGCACGCTGCCCTTGTGGGACAAGCCGCTCGAGGCCGTGCTCAACCGGACGATCAATCCCAAAATCCAGGCCCGGTTCGGCGGTCGCATGAAGGCGCTCGTCTCCGGCGGAGCGCCGCTCAACCCGGAGGTGGGGACCTTTTTCCAGTCGTTCGGCCTGACCTTGCTGCAAGGTTATGGCCAGACGGAGTCAGGACCGGTGGTGAGCTGCAATCGCCCCTCGGTAGGGCTGCGGATGGACACGGTGGGGCCGCCGCTCAAGCATGTCGAGGTACGCATTGCCGAGGATGGCGAAATCCTCGTGCGCGGCGAGCTGGTAATGAAGGGCTATTGGAACAATCCGGCGGAAACCGCGCGGGCGATCCAGGATGGCTGGCTCCACACCGGTGATATCGGCCGGTTCGACGATGCCGGGCGGCTGATGATCACGGACCGCAAGAAGGACCTGATCGTCAATGACAAGGGCGACAATGTCGCACCGGCAAAGCTGGAGGGAATGCTGACCCTGCAGCCGGAAATAGGGCAGGTGATGGTGCATGGCGACCGGCGTCCGCACATCGTGGCGCTGATCGTGCCCGATCCGGACTGGCTCAAGGCATGGGCACAGGCGCAGGGCAAGCCGGCCGATCTTGCAGCGCTGCGGGAGGACCCGGCGTTGCACGGGGCGATCAGGTGCGCGGTCGATCGCGTCAATATCGACCTGTCCGTGATCGAGAAGGTGCGGCGCTTTGCGTTGGCGGACGAGCCGTTCACGATCGACAATGAGATGCTGACGCCCAAGCAGTCGATCCGCCGCCACGTGATCCGCGCACGCTATCAGGCGCGGCTGGACGCGCTTTACAAGGCGTGACGGCTGCCCGGCGTGTTACTTGCCGGGCGTGCGGTAGGGAATGAAATCGCCGAGCGCACAGCTGCCGGTCATCGCGCCCGAGGGCAGGTTCACCACGCGGGCGATGTCGCCACGGCAATATTGCGATGAACTCATGCGGTTCATTACCAGCGTGTCGCCGCGCGAGATGCCTGTGCAGCTCCCCTGCAGGCGGTTGAGATAGACCTGATCCTTGCTGACCACATAGACCAGCGTGTTATCGCCGATGGACCGCAGGCGGCTGCTGTCGAACGAGGTGACGCAGGAGACGGGCTCGCCCGCCGTCTTGCCCTCCAGCAGGCGCTCCAGCTCCTGCGTTTCGCGTTCGCTTAGCCTTGGTTCGGGAGCAGGGCCCGCAGTCGCGCAGGCGGCCAGCGGCAGGACCGCCAATGAGAGACACAATCTGTTCATCATCTCCGCTCCTCTCGCGTCCGTCTGTCTCGCGAAACTAGCAGATTTCCGGCTGTCTCGCATCTTATATGACGGATACGAACGCGCGCGCCCTTGGTTGCGGAAGCAGGGAAGGAGCGAGTAGGCTCCGGCAGCCTTACCCCCTGTCCTTGGCCGCGCGCCGGCTGGCCAGTTCCTCCACGCTTTGGGCGCGCATGAAGGGGTTGGTGGCGCGTTCCAGCGCGATCGTTGTGGGAACGGTGGCCTCGTCGCGCGCGCGGGCAGCTTCGACCTGCGCCAGGCGATCCGCGATGGCCGCATTCTGCGGTTCCGCCTGAAGGGCGAACTTGCCGTTGGAGAGCGTATATTCGTGCGCGCAATAGACCTGGGTGTCGTCAGGCAGGGCCTCGAAGCGTCGCATATTGGCGTACATCTGCGCAGGCGTGCCCTCGAACAGCCGGCCGCAGCCCATGGCGAACATCGTATCCCCCACGAAGATCATGGCGTCATCGGCAAAGTGATAGGCGATGTGGCCGGCGGTGTGTGCGGGCACCTCCATCACCACCGCTTCGTGATCGCCCAGCCGTACCCGGTCGCCTTCGCGGGCCGGGAGATCGACATTGGGGATTTTCGCGCGTTCGACGGCGGGCGCCGTGACGGCGGCGCCGGTCGCCGCCACGATGCCCGCATTCCCGCCGATATGATCGCCATGCCAGTGCGTGTTCCAGATCTGGGTGATGGACCAGCTGCGCGCCTGCGCAGCGGCCAGCACCGGCTCGGCCACTGAGGGGTCGACGACCAGCGTCTCCCCGCTCGGCTTGTCATGAACCAGCCAGACATAATTGTCCGACAGAACCGGAACGCGAAGGATTTCGAGCGCGCTCACCATTCACCCGTGTTCGGCATCGACGCCCAGGGTTCGGCCGGCTCGAGATGGCCATCCTGCAGCAGCTCGATGGAAATGCCATCGGGCGTGCGCACGAATGCCATATGGCCGTCCCGGGGCGGCCGGTTGATGGTCACGCCATTGTCCATGAGGCGCTGGCAGGTCTCGTAGATATTCTCGACCCGGTAAGCCAAGTGGCCGAAATTGCGCCCGCCACCATAGCTTTCGCCGGCGCTGCCGTCTTCCGGCGGCCAGTTGTAGGTCAGTTCCACCTGCGCATCCTCATCGCCCGGTGCGGCGACGAAGACGAGCGTGAAGCGGCCCTTGTCATTATCGAAGCGACGGACTTCCTTGAGGCCGAGCAACTCGAAAAAACGCAAGGTTGCGTCGATGTCGGTCACGCGGATCATGGTGTGGAGATATTTGGGCATGGTGCAGCTCTTTCCTTTGGTCCCGCGTCAGCAACGGTTCAGCACAAGAGTGAGATTGGTCACCTCTCAAATAGGCGTCTCGCGGTCGCGGGAAAAGAGAGGAATGCGCACAATGGTTTGGCTGCAGGACATGAACAAGGTCGCTTTGGCAGGTGCTGTGGTGCTCGCGGGCGGCATGATCACCGGTGGCTACCTGCTTGGGGATGGCCTGCGGCGTGCCCACGCAGCTGACCGATCCGTCACGGTGCGGGGCCTCGCCGAGCGGAATGTGACCGCCGATCTTGCGACCTGGACCATCGCCTATTCCGCGACCGGCACCGACCTTGCTAGCGTGCGGGCCGATATCGAGGGCAATACGGCCGAACTGCGCGGCTACTTCAAGAGCCTCGGCTTCCCTGACAATGCGCTGACCGCGACCGGGGCCGGGGTCAATCAGTTCATCAACAATGGCGTCCCCAACATCACGATCACCCAGCGGATGCAGTTGCGCACAACCGATATCGAGCGGGCGCAAAAGGCGGTGGCCAATCAGTTCGATCTCGTGCGGCGCGGCGTGACGCTGCAGGAAGGTTCGGCGATGAGCTACAGCTTCACCAAGCTCAACGATATCAAGCCGGAGATGGTCGCCGCCGCGACCAAGGATGCGCGCTCCTCGGCCGAACAGTTCGCCAAGGATAGCGGCACCGGCGTGGGCGGCATCAAGAGCGCGACGCAGGGCTATTTCTCGATCGAGCCGCGTGATGGCGAGACGTCCGGCGGTTATGGCGCGGCCGACACGCCGTTCAAGAAGGTGCGGGTCGTGACGACCGTGGACTTCTACCTCGATTGAGGTCGGCCGCACTCAGCCGGCCGCGTGATGCTTCACCGCCCGGTTTCGGTCCCTGTCGTAGCAGCGGCGGGGGCCGGATCGCCGTTCAGCTGGGCGAGATAATCGGTGGCCTGCCGGGCAATATCGCTATCGCGCGCAGCCAGTTCCTTGCTGCGGCTGAAGGCAGCGCGGGCGCCGGCATCATTGCCTGAGAGCGCCAGAATGATGCCCTGTTCCAGCGCAATGGCGGCATCGTTGCGGGCGCGGCTGGCGGCTTCCTCGATATGCAGGCGAGCCAAGGGCAGGTCGTCCATGCGCCGGGCCAGCGTGGCCGAGAGGAGCCATGCGAGCGGATCGGCGGCGGCCAGCACGATCGCCTGATCGAGATCGGCACGGGCGCCGGGCAGATCGTTGGCGGCCACGCGGGCGCGGGCGCGATCCAGATAGATTTCTCCGGTCGCGAGCGTCTTGGGCAGGGGCCGCGAGAGCGCCGCGTCCAGCGCTCGCAGTGCGCGTGGCGTTTCCCCCGCGATCAGCGCGGCATTGCCGGCCTGCGACCACAATCGTGCCTGCGTTACCGCGTCGAGGCCCTTGAAGGCCGCGCCGTCCTCGAAAGCCTTTGCCGCATCACTCCAGCGCCCGGCCTGCCCGAGGGCGTAGCCCCGGCACTGCGCGGCATAGGCGCCGCCATCGGCCTTTGCCCAGCTTTCCGCATCGGCAATGCCCTCGGAGGGGTTTGTGTTGGCGCGCTCCAGACAGGCGGCGAGGCGGGGCGCAATGGCGGGCGGGACGACGGCGGCCAGTTCCGTGCTGTCATTGCCGGCGCGTTCCGTGGGCACCTGCTCGATCCAGGGGCGCTGCTCTCGCTGCTCGGCCTCGGCGCGGCGCATCTCGTCTCGTCGCCGCAGCAGCGCCTCGATTTCGGGATCATGCTGGGGCACGCTCGCCTGAGCGAGCTGGGCGAGGGAAAGCGCGGCGGCAACGAGCATAGGCAGGGTCAGGACTCCACGAGGCGCGCGACTGTCGCGATCAGCAAGGCGATGTCCTGCGGGCGCGAGAGGCGATGATCGCCATCCTTGACGAGCAGCGTCTGCACATCGGCTGAACGAACCTGCTGCGCGATCCGCACAGCGATCTCCCACGGGACGTCGGCATCGGCCTGTCCTTGCAGCAGGCGGACGGGGCACTCGATCGCGATTTCGCCATCGAGCAGCCGCAGCGCCTCGCCCGATTCCCAGAAGGCGCGTGTGGTGACATAGGGCTGGTCGCCATAAGGCGTGGGTTCAACCAGCTTGCCCTCGCGCTGGAGGGTCGCCTTCTGCGCGTCGTCAAAACCCCAGTCGGTAAAATCCGGCGCCGCCGCGATGCCGACGAGACCGGCGACGCGCGCGCCCAAGTCGCGGGCGAGCAGCAGCGCCAGCCAGCCGCCCATGGATGAGCCGACGAGGATGATCGGTCCGGCGGGGACGCAATGATCGATCACGGCGCGGGCATCGTCGCGCCAACTGGCGAGCGTGCCGTCCTCGAAGCGGCCTGCACTTTCGCCGCAGCCCGCATAGTCCAAACGGAGCATGGCGCGGCCTTGGGCGGCGGCCCAGTCGTCCAGCGCGAGCGCCTTGCTGCCCATCATGTCCGACATGTAGCCGGGGAGGAAGACGATGGTCGGCCCTGTGCCGGACCGGTGGCGGTAGGCGAGGCGCAGGCCCGCGGCGTTAGGCAGGAAGGCGGGCGGTGCGCTGGTGGTGTCGTCAGTCATGAGCCTGCCCTTATCAGAAAGGGAAGCGGCTGGCAGGTGCGACGTCCTTGTCATCCTTGCAGGCATTCACGATGGCGCGCCATTCTGCCGGGGTCAGTGCGGCCTCATAGCGGTGGCCCTTGCGCGCCGAGGCCTCGAACGCCTTGCGCCGCTCGGCGGAGATGGGGTGCGAGGCCATGAGATTGGCGGCGCGCTCGATCTGCTCCCCGCCGTCGCCTCCCCCGAGGCGTTTAAAGAAAGCGGCGGTGGGCAGGGGCGATATGTCGGCCTTTTGCAAGGCGCCGATGGAGTAGCTGTCCGCCGCCCGCTCGGCATCGCGACCGTAGCTCAGGGACAGCAGGCCGTTGGCGGTGTTGCCGAGGTCGCCGCCGAACCCGCCCAGCACGATGCTGAGCCCAAACTGACGGATCAGCGCCGTCATCGTGTCGCGGTTGCGGACGTGGCCGATCTCATGGGCGAGGATGCCAGCCACTTCATCGGACGACTGGGCATCCTGAATGAGCTGGTCGAACAGCAGGATGTGGCCGCCGGGCAGGGCGACCGCATTGACCATCGTCACATTGGCGATGCCGATGCGGCGGATGGGTACATCTTCCCCGAGCTTGCGCTGGAGCTTGTCGAGCGCGGCGCGGCTTTGGGGCGTCTGGCAGAGGCGACCGCCGAAATCGCCGATCATGGCATCGCCGAGCCGTTGCTCCCAGCTGAGCGGAACATGCGGCGCGATCCAGTCCGGTGCGCGGAGAACGGCGTAGACGACGCCCGCCGCGATCACGGCGAAGAGCGCCAGCGCCCGCCACAGGCCGACACGGTCGATCCAGCGGCCATAACGTGCTGGGAGGGGCAGGTGGATCGCGAAGTCCTGCGGTGGCGCGCCGGTGAAGCCGAGCCGCCAGCCATGCTGTCCGCGCAGGCCATAAATGGAGCGCCCGCCGCTGCCATCGACCGGCACCAGATCGCCCCAGCGGTGCGGGCCGCTTTTGTTCAGACCCCAGCGGAGCGTGAACGTCTCCGCTGTCCATTCCAGAACCGGATGATGGCGCGTCGCGCTGGTGCCATCATAATGCCAGATGGTCTCGTCCGGGCCGGCCTGGGTCATGCGCGCGCTATGGAGCTAGATGGCGCCGATGTCGAACGCGTCGGCAAGGCCCTCGCCCTGACCCGGCGCATTCGTGCTCGACTGGGTGAGGGACGACAGGCTGATCTCGCCGCTGGCATCGAGATGGACGATGAAGAACTTCCAGTGCCGATAGGAGAGGAAGACGAGGCCGATGCCGAGCGTCAGCACCACCAGCGCGATGTCGCCGAGGATGAGCTTGAACCAGTCCTTGGTGCGGGCCGAGAAGTGGAAATCGAGCGTCGAAAGTGACAGGCTGCTCACGGCCACGCGGAAGAATTTGGCGTAATAGGCCAGCGCCACAAAGCCGATGATCGTATAGATCAGCAGCACCATCAGGATCATCGCGAGCACGAAGGCGAGGCCGGGTTGGGCCTGCGTCTCGGGATCGAAACCGCCACGCATCGCAGCGCCGCCACCTGCAAAGATGAGTACGGCCATGACGGCAAAGATGATGAACGGCAGCAGGTAGAACAGCAGGAACCGGCGGAAGATCTGGCCGGGCATTGCCGCCGCGCGGAAGGGATGGGGGCCAAAGCTCATCGCGTTCCAGCGGTCGTTCCATAGCGAGGTCATCGCCCAGGGGATGAGCAGGCCGATCACCATCCACGCGACGATGTTGCGCCAGACGTAGGACCAGCCATAGGCCCAGCCCTTGTCATTGCTGCCGCCGCGAATGCCGTGCCACCAGGTGCGGCTGAGGCGATAGCGCAGCATCCGCATGCGCGCGACGCCGGCGAGATAGAAGATCACCATGAACGACGCGAGGCCCAGCACACCGGCGAGCGGTGCCTGTCCGCGCAACACCATCGCCTGCATGCCAAAGTTGAGAAACAGGAAGGGGATGCCGAAGAGGGCCAGCACGATCAGGAAGCCGATGAGCAGTTCAACGCCGGTACCGGTCCATTCCAGCCGCTCGTCGATGAAGCGGGTGCGGCTCCACAAATAGCGGCGCGTCCGCGTCGTCGCCCAGAAGCGATAGACGCCCAGTGTCACGATAGTCAGCAGCAGATTGGTGAAGGCAATCGGGGCGAATTCCCGCCAGCTCCCTTCAAAACCGAATGCACGGTCGGTCTGATCGTTCATTGGCAATGGTCCCCCGGCTATTGCGCGGGCGACCAGACACCGGATGCGGCTGAGCTGTCAAGTGACTGAGAAAAAAGGGCGGGGCGCGGAGAGGGGCGCCCCGCCCCGCACTCACAGGGCAAGGGAGACCGTGAGGCGTATGTCGCGCCCGGCGAGCGGGGCGTAATCCTTGAGCAGGCTGGCATGGCGCCGCGCCTCGACATCGAAGATGTTGTTGGCTTGCAGGGAGAAGGAAACCTGCTGGTTCGCGATGGCGGGTTTCCAGGTCAGCCCGGCGTTGACGAAGGTGTAGGCCGGCGTAACGGTTTCGCGCGCGCTTACCCGGTCCTGCTTGAAGGCATGCTCGATCTCGCCGCGCACAGACCATTCGCCGGCATCGAGCGTGGCACCGCCAAGCAGCCGCAGCGGCGGGATGCGCGGGACCGGCTCGCCGCTGTCGAGCGTTGCGCTCGTGAAATCGGCCAGACCATCCAGACGCAGCTCGGTGCGACCGAATGTCGCTGCCGTCCAATCCGCCTGGATCTCCGCGCCATAATATTCCGCGCCGGATTGCAGATAGGCAAAGCAGGGGAATTCGAGCGAGGTCGCGCCGCTGGCCGCCAGACAGGCGCTGTCATCCACGATGGAATCGTAAATGAACCGATCGAACTTGTTGTAGAAGCCCGAGACGGTGATGTGGAAGTCCTGGCCCCGCCCGTGCAGGGTGCCCTCGACGCCCCAGCCGCGCTCGGTGCCGAAGTTGGGATTGCCAAGCTCAAAAGCCTGTGTGCCGGCATGGTTGCCGCGCGCGAAGAGTTCGTCTGCCGTGGGTGCGCGCTCAACCCGGGAGAGGTTGACGCCGACCCGCCAGTCGGTCGCGATGGCATAGCTGGCGCCGAGCGATCCCGACACCGTGTCGAAGTTGCGGCGATAGTCCGGCGAGCCAAGGTCGCTGTCCTGCGCCGCCTCGATGCGGTTGTGCTCGAACCGCGCGCCGGCCTCCAGCCGCACCTTGCCGAGATCGAGCGCCTGCAGCGTGAACAGACCCAAGGTCTCGCTGTCGATGGCCGGCAGGAACTTCTCCTCGCCTTCGATGTGGCTCTTGCGCAGCAGCATCTGGCCGCCGATCGCGCCTTCCCATCCGCCGCGCCGCGCCTGTACGAGATCGAGCCGGGTTTCGAGGCCTTGCGTGAAGAAGCGGGTGTGGATGTCCTGCCCGTCGAGGGACATCTCGGCGTGCTCGTAATCGGCCCAGCCGGCGCGCAGGCGGATCTGGTCGAGCAATCCGCCGCCGACATTCACTTGCGCGCGCAGATCGGCGCGGGTCTGCTTCATCTGGATTTTGACTTCCTCGGCGCCATGCTCGTGCTCGCCTTCTTCGCCCTCGATCGCGCCTTCGTCCTCATGGTCCTCGTGGGTCACGTAGCGGATCGGCAGGCCATAGGTAAATTGCGAGCGCCCGACCGAGAAGCCGATGGACCCGCCGGAATCGATGTAGTTGAGGCCGCCGGTATAACTCCAGCCTTCGATGGCGGAATTGGGGATACGCCCGCGCAGCCCGGCGAGGTCGCGGATGTCGGATTCGTCGCTCTCTTGGGCCTCGGCGCGGGGCTCGGCGCCAAGCACATAGCCGCCGCTGCGCAGGTCGCCGGTCTCGATCCAGCTGCCATCGGCATGGAAGACGAAGCCGCCGCCCAGTGCAATGTCGGTCTTGCCGGCGAGCGATTTCTCGCGGGCGGCGCTGCCGAAGGTACCGGTGGCGGCCAGATCGAAGCCGCCCTCGGGCAGATGCGTGGGAATGCGCGTGTCGATGACATTGACGACGCCGCCGACCGCGGAAGAGCCATAGAGCAACGCTGCAGGGCCGTGGAGAACCTCGATCCGGTCGGCGAGCAGCGGATTGATTGCGACGGCATGGTCCACCGAGGTGGCGGACGCATCGAAGCTGCCAATACCATCGGTGAGCAGGCGGATGCGGTCGCCCGAGAAGCCGCGCAGGATCGGGCGGGAGGCGCCGGGGCCGAAGGACGTGGAAGAAACGCCCGGCTGTCGGGCCAGCGTCTCGCCCAGGCTCGGGCGGATGTCGCGGGCGAGTTCCTCGCCGGTGAGGACGGATGTGCCACCCAGCACATCGATATGCGAGCGCGGGATGATCGCGGTGACGACGATGTTTTCCGGCCGATCGTCATGGCCATGCGCTTCGCCGGTATCCGGCGGCGGCTGGCGCTGCGCCAGAGCGGGAGCTGCGAACAGCGCGGCGCTGGAGAAAAGGGCAGAGAGGGCGGCGGTATGCGCGAGGCGCGGACGGAGATTGGTGTTCATATGATATAACGTAACGAGTGAGAAAATGCTGCGCAAGCGAAATGTCGTCGGCGTTCGCTTCGTGCGAATTTTCACGCGGCAGCAGGGCGGGGCGCGTCAGGCGCGCCGAAGGCGTGGCATCCGAGAGGAACGGGCGTCGCTCGCGACCGAGCGGATCGCGCTTATCGCGTGCGGCTGGACCCGCCGCCTGCCGACTGAGCGGACGCAGCAGCGCTTGAGGCATTGCTCGCTGCCATTTCCGTCGGCTCCGTCTTCGCAGGCTCAGGAAGGCCGGCGCGCAGGCGCTTGAGTTCGGCAAGGCGGCCCTTGAAGGCGCGCAGTTCAGCGCCCGCCAGTTGGGCCGTCTCAGTGAACTTCACGCTCGCCGGATTGATCGTGCGGCCATTGCGATAGAGCTCGTAGTGCAGGTGCGGCCCCGTGGAGAGGCCTGTCGAGCCGACATAACCGATGACCTGCCCACGCTTGACGCGCTGGCCAGCGGCGACGGCAATGCGGCTCATATGGCCATAGCCGGAACCAAGGCTCCCACCATGCTCGATCTTGACGTACTTGCCGTGGCCGCCGTGCCAACCGGAATAGGTCACCCGGCCGTCGCTCACCGCATAAATGGGTGTGCCAGTGCTGGCGGCGAAGTCGAGGCCGGCATGCATCCGGCTATAGCCGAGGATCGGATGCCTGCGCATGCCGTAACCGGAGCTCTGTCGTCCGCTCACCGGACGGGCGAGAACGCCGCGGCGCTCACCGACGCCGGATGCCTCGAACCACTGCGCGCGGCCGGCCTGCGTCCAGCGCAGCAGGTTGATGTCCTTGCCTCGCTGCCGCTGGAGGCCCGCGAACAGCAGCTCTCCGGTCTCGCTTTCGCCGGTTGCAGCGCGGCGATGGGCGACGATGATATCGAACGTATCGCCAGCCCGCAGGCCGTTGCCGACATTGACCTGCGCCGAGAGCACCTTGAGATAGGCCTGGATCGTCGACGGATCGGCGCCGGCTGCGCGGGCAGAGCGGTAGAGGCTGTCACCCACCTGGCCGCGAATGCGCAGTGGCGTGTTGTCCACGATGATGGGAATGCGGCGGAGCGTCAGGGCGCCATCCTGCCGGGTGATCTCCAGCGCCAGCTCGAGCTTCGCGCGGAGGGACAGATGATCCAGCGGGCGTGCGACATTGCGATTGGCGCGTCGGCCGAGCACGATGCGCACGCGGGTGCCGGGCGCGATCGTAGCAGGATCGACGGCCTGCCGGATCAGCGCCATCGCCGCGCTGGCATCATTGCTGCTGATGCCGGCGCGGGAGAGGGTGTGGGCGAAGCTGTCACCAGTGCCGACGGCGGCATCCAGCTCGATCTGCGGGCGTTCGGGCGTCTCGCGCAGCGGCGCGACCAGATCGGTCGGCCCCATGCGCTTGCCTGTATCGGCCCCGAGCGCCGAGGCGCTGATCATCTGCGAGCGATACTGGTCCAGCTGCTCGGTCGAGAGCGGCGCGGGTTGTGCGCCGGGAACGGTTAGGACGCCGGGCGCGGACATCACCATGATGCCGCAGAGCGAAAAGCAGGTGATGAGGCCGCGCCACCAGGTCCGGCTGCCGATGTTCTGGCCAAGATCGGGCGCGAGATCGACGCGATGCGCCCAGTCCTGCACTCGCTCGCGCCAGTCGCCAGAACGGAGCGGTGCGAGCACCTTCGCCGGGCTGTTGAGCCAAAGCGTACCGGTGCCGGCGCCCTGCGTGGGGCTAAGCTCGATCTTCTGAAACACGAATTGATGCGCCCCTGACGGCTTCTGCCACGCTGTCGCGACTGCCAAACGTCGTGCTTTGTTTGTAAAGGCAGGGGGTTAAAGTCAAATAAAGACACAATATCGGCCCATAGCTTGCGGCGAGTTGTGCGCAATCGTCGGCTGATTGCGGAACCATCCCTAATTCATGCGCCGTCTGGATTGAGCCTTGCCGTGAGGCACGCCGCGCTCCATGTGTCAGCCAATCATGTCGAGCTACGAGCCTGCAGCTCTCAAGGCGGTCCTGGGACCGACCAACACGGGCAAGACCCATCTGGCGATTGAGCGGATGTGCGGCCATTCGAGTGGGCTCATGGGGTTTCCGCTCCGCTTGCTGGCGCGTGAGGTTTACGAGCGCGTGGTGCGAATCAAGGGCGCCGATCAGGTCGCGCTGCTGACCGGCGAGGAGCGAATCGCGCCGCCGGGCGCCCGTTATGTGCTGGCGACTGCCGAGGCGATGCCGGTTCGCGGTGGCTTCGGCGCCTTCTCCGATTTCGCATTCGTCGCGGTGGATGAGATCCAGCTCGCCGCGGACCCCGAGCGCGGCCACATCTTCACCGACCGGATGCTGAATGCCCGTGGGCGCGAGGAGACAATGCTGCTCGGCTCTGCGAGCATGGCGCCCTTGGTGCGCACGCTGCTACCCAAGGCGGAAATCGTGACGCGGCCGCGCTTCTCCACCCTGCGCTACAGCGGGCCGCAGAAACTCTCCCGCCTGCCGCGCCGCTGCGCCGTCGTCGCCTTCTCCGTCGAGGAGGTGTACCGCGTCGCTGAAATGCTGCGCCGGCATCGCGGGGGCGCGGCGATCGTGATGGGGGCGCTCAGCCCTGCGACGCGCAATGCGCAGGTCGCGATGTTCGAGGCCGGAGAGGTCGATTATCTGGTCGCCACCGATGCCATCGGCATGGGGCTCAATCTTAACGTCGATCACGTCGCCTTCGCGTCGCTTCGCAAGTTTGACGGACGGCGGACGCGCCGCCTGACCGTGTCTGAAATGGCGCAGATTGCCGGGCGCGCCGGGCGGCACCAGCGGGACGGGACATTCGGCGATGTCGGCGCGGCGGATGGCGAGCCGGCTTTTTCTGCCGAAGAGGTGGAGCGGATCGAGGAGCATCGGTTCGACCCGATTGAGCAGATTTTCTGGCGGGAAGCGGACCTGCCGATGGACGATATCGACACGCTGATCGAGGCACTGCTGGAGCGCCCCGAGCGCACAGGCCTGCGCGCGGCGCCCGAAGCGATTGACCTGGCGGTGCTGCAAAATCTCGCCGATTTGCCGGATGTCCGTGCGCGGGCGCGGGGCCGGGGGCAGGTTGCGCGGCTCTGGGCGACCTGTTCCGTGCCGGATTTCCAAAAGCTCGGCATCGAACATCATGCGCGCACCATTCACCGCCTGTGGACGTGGCTGAGCCAGGGCAGCGGCCATATTCCGCAGGACTGGTTCGCGGCGCAACTCGCCCGGCTGGACAATGTGCAGGGCGATGTCGATGCGCTGGCCGGGCGGATCGGTGCGGTGCGAATCTGGGCCTATGTCGCGCAGCGCGACGATTGGCTGGCCCAGCCTGTCGAGATGGCGGCGCGCGCGCGGGCTCTGGAAGAGCGTCTTTCCGATGCGTTGCACGGCGCATTGAAGCAGCGTTTCGTCGATCGGCGCGCCTCCGCCTTGCTTCGGCGCGGCGGTGATGCCAAGGCGTTTTTGTCAGTGGACGTCGACGGCGCAGGCAATGTAACAGTCGATGGTCACAGGATCGGCACGATGCGGGGCTTCCGCTTTATCGTCGATCCCTTGGCAAGAGCGAATGAGAAGCGGCTGCTGCTGGCCGCTGCCGAACGGAGACTGGGTGCGCATTTGAACGAGATGGCTCAGGCATTGCTGGCGGTGGACGATAAAGCGTTCACTCTCGCCAGCCCTCCCGGCG
The DNA here is from genome assembly GCF_025961875.1 of Sphingobium sp. B8D3B. Classification (NCBI taxonomy): domain Bacteria; kingdom Pseudomonadati; phylum Pseudomonadota; class Alphaproteobacteria; order Sphingomonadales; family Sphingobiaceae; genus Sphingobium; species Sphingobium sp. B8D3B. Next base: position 80,971 of record NZ_JAOQON010000001.1, read on the forward strand.
GTGATGCGCAGATCATCTGGAACGGGCACCCGGTCGCGACATTGAAGGCAGGGCAGCGTCTGCTCGCGCCTGAAATGACGCTGGATGCGGGGCTCTCCAGCCTCGTCCCGGAAATTCAGCAGGGCGTGCGCGATCGGCTCGCGCTCTGGCTCAAGAATCAATTCGAGCGCCACATTCCGGCGCTGCTGAAGATGGAGGCCGGCTCCACGGAGGCCGAACTGCCCGCGACCGTGCGCGCCGTGCTCGCGCAACTGGCGGACGCCGGCGGCATCGTACCGCGCAACACGCTGGATGAAGCGCTCGGGCAGGTCGCCAAGGAAGACCGCACCCATTTGCGCAAGGCCGGCGTGGTGATCGGCGTCATGGATTTGTATCATCCCGGCCTGATGAAGCCGGCGGCGGCGCAATGGCGCATGGTGCTGCTCTCGCTGAAATCCGGCAAACCGTTGGTGGCGCTGCCCGCGCCGGGCGCGGTGTTGCTGCAGAGCGGTGGCGGCGAAGAGCGCAAGGCGAGTGCGCCGAGCGAAGCGGTGGAAGCCGGCGACGTTGCAGCGCCGGTCGAGGCCGAAACCGAAGCATCCGTGGAGACTCCGGAAGCAGTCGAGGCTCCGGCATCCGAAACGCCGGCAACTGCCGAGGCGGCCGCACCTGCCAAGGTCGCCAAGCCTGTCGTGCCGATCGACGAGATTGGGGCGCGCATTGCCGGGTTCCGCAAGCTGGGCGAGGCCTGGCTGCGCATCGATATGGCCGAACGGCTCGCGCGCGGGGCGCATGAGGCGATTGCCGCCGGCAAGCCCTATGGCGCCGACGATCCGACCATCGTCTCCATTGGCCTGAATGAAGCGAGCTTCCTGGAACTGATGCGGCAGGCGGGGTTCCGCCCCGTGCCCGATGCGGCGGAAGGCGCGCCCAACTGGCAGTTCCGTGGCCGGCCCAAGCCCCGTCCGAAATTCGAGGGGCCGCGCAATCGCGGGGGCAATCGTCGTCCGGCGCAGCAGGGGCGGCAGGATCAGGATGGCCAGTCTCAAGCGGCCGGCGATGGCCCGCGCAACCGCCCGGATCGGCGCGGCAAGGCAGCCGAGGGTGGTCCGCGGCGTGAACGGGACAAGCGCCCCGATCGCGACAATCGTCCCGATCGCAGCCCACGGCCGGATCGTGGTCCGCGACCGGACCGTGATGGCGGAGGTCGCGAGCGGCCGATTGTCGCCACGGGCAAGGCGTTGGCGGGTCTTGGCGCCCTGTTTGGCCGAGAGGACTGACTTTCTGGCGAGGCAGCGGGATGAGGGCGCATCGACCGGGCATGGACCGAGCCTGCGCCTCGACAAATTCCTCTGGTTTGTGCGCCTGTCTCCCAGTCGTTCCAATGCGCAGGCGCTGGCAGAGCGCGGCATCGTGCGCATCAATGGCCGCCGGATCGAGCGGGCGCATGCGCCGGTGCGTGTGGGTGACCTGCTCACCTTGCCGCAGGGCAATGTCATTCGCGTGATCCGCGTGGAGCATCTGCCGGAGCGGCGCGGCCCGGCCCCCGAGGCCCAGCTTTGCTACAGTGCGATCACCCCCGGCGCCGACCCGGATACGACGGTGATGCCCCGATAAAGTTAAGCTACGCGCAATCCTTCCCCTTGCCTGTTGACCCTGTGGCGGCGCGCGCATATCGCGATCAGCGAAAACCAAGCTAGGAAAGCCAGCCATGACCTATGTCGTGACCGACGCGTGCATTCGCTGCAAATATATGGACTGCGTGGAAGTATGCCCGGTGGATTGCTTCTACGAGGGCGAGAACATGCTCGTCATCAATCCCAACGAGTGCATCGACTGCGGCGTGTGCGAGCCGGAATGCCCGGCTGAGGCGATCCTGCCCGATACCGAGAGCGGTCTTGAGCAGTGGCTTGAGGTGAACACCAAATATTCCGCCGAGTGGCCGAATATCACGACCAAGCGCGAACCCCCTGCGGATGCCGAAGAGCATAAGGGTGAGGACGGCAAGTTCGACAAATATTTCTCGCCCGAGCCGGGCGAAGGCGGCTGAGCCTTACGCGCAACTGACTGTATTCGCCTGCAATTGCGGGCGGATGTGGTCCCTCGCGATGCCGACCTATTGGCTCGCGAAGGACTAAGGGCGGGTTCGGAGCGAGCCCGCTACGGTTGGGCCAGATGAACTCTCCAGACCAGCGCGACACGCCATCCATAGTGTGTCGGCGTGCGATATGCCGCAAAATATCAGATTACCTCCGGTTAGGCTGGTAATTTTGTTGCGAATCTGTTAAACCCGCCGGGAGGTGACACCCCTCGTCACTCAGGAGTATTCGCGCATGGCCTGTGGCTGGCACCTGCACATCTGCATTCTCGCAAATCTGCATTCTCAACGTGCCGCGTAACTCAGCCAAGAATACAAACAGATAGAAGAAAGGTTCGCAAGAATGGCTGCAAAAGCGCTGTCTTTTGATGTCGGCGACTATGTTGTCTATCCGAAGCACGGCGTCGGCCGGGTGATCGAGCTGCAAAGCCAGAAGATCGCCGGGATCGACCTCGAGCTTTATGTGCTGCGTTTCGAGAAGGAGCGGATGACCCTCCGCGTCCCGACGAACAAGGCCGAAAGCGTGGGGATGCGCAAGCTCTCCTCGGACAAGACACTGGGCGAGGCACTCGAAACCCTCAAGGGTAAGCCGAAGGTGAAGCGGACGATGTGGTCGCGCCGCGCACAGGAGTATGAAGCCAAGATCAATTCCGGCGATCTGGTGTCGATCGCGGAAGTGACGCGCGACCTGTTCCGGGCGGACGATCAGCCCGAGCAGAGCTATTCCGAGCGTCAGATCTTCGAAGCCGCCTCCAGCCGTCTGGCGCGTGAACTCGCGGCGATGGAAGAGGTGGACGAGGCGACGGCTCTCAAGAAGATCCTCCAGATCCTCAACGAAGCTGCCCCGAAATATGCCAAGGAACGCGTCGAGTAATCGAGGCTTCTTCCTTACGGACCAAGAGACGGCGCCCTTAACGGGCGCCGTCTTTTGTTGGGGCGCGTCCACGCCCAGGGCATCGTCCATAGTCACCTCGTGACGATGGGGCCTCGTGTGGGCGACTTGGGTCGGCTCATCTGCTATGCTCGCGCTCATAAACAGCTTCGGGGGATGACCGTCATGACATCAGGTGCCGCGCGCCGGGCGATCCGGCTGCTGATGCTCGTTGCCGCCGCTGGCGGACTGTCAGCGGCCCATGCAGCGAACCGCACCTATATCGTGACCGACTTCGATAGCATCCGCGTCGAGGGACCATTGGAAGTCTCCCTTGAGACCGGACGCGGGGCGTCCGCGCGGGGCGAGGGAGATCGTGCCACGTTGGATGCCTTGCAACTGACGGTGTCCGCGCGCACGCTGACGGTGCGCCTCCGCGCGCCCGTGGCCGGCGCTGCCGGGGCGCAGGGCGCCCGGGGCACCGCGCGGCTCGCTCTCACAGCACCGAGCTTGCGCCGGGTGCAACTTGTGGGCTCCGGTCTGCTGCGCGTGAAGGGCCTCAACAAGGCGGCTGCCGATGTAAACCTCGTGGGCAGCGGTCGCATCGAGGTGAGGGGGATCGAGATCGACGATCTCAAGCTCGTGCAGGGCGGTGCGGGCAGCACGCTCCTGTCCGGGCGAGCGCGCAAGGTGCAGATCGGTCTCTCCGGCAGCGGCACGCTCGATGCGAGCGACCTGCGGGCCGTGGACCTCGACCTCGCGGTGGATGGCGCCGCGACGACCGAAACCTTTGCCGAGCGGACCGCCAAAGTGATGCTGGTGGGAACCGGCAGCGCGGTGGTGGAGGGGCGCCCTGCCTGTACCGTGCGCCAGGTCGGGAGTGGTCTGGTGCGCTGCGGAAGCCCTGCGCCTTGAGGTAAAAGGAAGGGCGCCGGAAACCTGACGCCCTGCCCTTATGCAATTCTGGCGATCAGGTCGATCAGGCGAACTGAACCTTCGCGGCGCGGCGGCGCATCAGCATGCCTGCCAGGCCGAGACCGGCAACCATCAGTGCCCAGGTGGCGGGCTCCGGCACGGGAGCCGGGACCGGCGCTGCGCCTGTCTTGTAGATGGTCGCGTTCGAGCCGCTGGCGAACTGGAGATTGAGCAGGTCGATGCCGTCGGTGCCAGCATCGAACTTATAGAATGCGGTGATGTTGTTGGCGAGCGGCTGACCCTTGCCCGACGGATTGGGAATGTTGCCGAAGTGCACGCCGATGTAGGTCGTGCCGTACATCATCGTGTCGAAATTCAGGGTGGCGGTCGAGATCCAGGGCGAACCGGAGACCTTCTCCACGGCGCTGGAAAAGGCGTTGGGGAGCGTCAGACCGAGCAGGGCCAGCGCGGACGTCTGATCTCCCGTGGTCGCCTGACTGGCCAGATTGCCATTGTAGAAGCCGACGCAGCTGAAGCTCGAACTCGCGGTGAGGCCAATGTCCGATGCGGAGCAGCTTGCGGCAGAGCTGACAAGCGCAGCCTGAGCCGGCTGAACGGCAAAAGCAGCACAGGTCACCAGCGACGCGATGAGGATCTTACGCATGTATCGAACTTCCCGACTGAGCGTTCTCGGCTCGTTTCCTTGGTAGGCCTGCCTTCGTCCCAACGGAGGCTTCCTGATGACCGAGCATGTAGAGGCGCCAGCAAAAAGGGGCGAGGTCGTTAGGGATAGTTTCCTGGCCCTTCCGGGCGCCGTCCGACATTGGCACTGTTTTGCAGCAAGGATTAACGCGCGTGGAAAAGCGAGATGATCGTTTGCAAGGCGCTGCCGCCCGCCGCAGCTAGATCCGATCCGCCTGCACCACGGCGTCCACGGCCCGCAACGCCGAGAGAATTCGGGCGACGTGGCTCGCATCTTCCACCTCAAGATCGATGAGATCGGTGTGGAACGGGCCTTCGCGGTTCACCAGTTGCAGATTGAGGATATTGGCCTTGTTGACCGCGAAGATGTTGGCCACCGTCGCCAGAGCGCCGGGCTGGTTCTTCAGGATGACTGAAAGGCGCGCGGTGCCCCCCTTGGCTTCGCTGTCCCAGCTGAGGTCCACCCAATCGGCATCCTGACCGGTCTCCAACACGAGGCAATCGATGGTATGCACCTCGATCGGTTCGCCGGGCCGCCGCAGGCCGACGATGCGGTCGCCCGGAACGGGATGACAGCATTCTGAGAGCGTGAAGGCGATGCCGGGCGTCAGGCCGATGATCGAAACGGCCTGCGCCTGCTTTTTGCGCCGCCGCGCCGCGCCGGGTGCGTCCTCCGCACTGCCGGGCACGAGGGCGTTCATCACCTCCTCGTCCGAGATGCGGTTGGTTGCGATGGCGATCATCAGCGCGGCCTTGTCTTCCAGTTTGAGCCGCTTGATCGCCGCTTTCTCCGCCTTGTCGCCAATCTCCACCGGCAGGCGCAGCACGATCTCCTCGTAGAGCTTCTCGCCCAGTGCGATCGTCTCGGTGCGCTGCTTCTGGCGGATGAACCGGCGGATCGCTGCGCGCGCCTTGCCGGTGATCGCGAAGCTGAGCCAGCCGGGCTGGGGCTCCTGCGCATCGGACTTGAGGATCTCGACCTGATCGCCATTCTCAAGCTGCGTGCGCAGCGGCATGACGCGCCCATTGATCTTCGCACCCACGGTCTGGTTGCCCAGCGTGGTGTGGACGGCATAGGCAAAATCGACCGGCGTCGATCCCTTGGGCAGTTGTTGCAACTCTCCCTTGGGGGTGAAGGCGAAGATCCGATCCTGATACATCGCCATGCGGGTGTGCTCGAGCAACTCCTCCGCATCGTGGCTCTGCTCAAGGATTTCGACGAGATCGCGCAGCCAGCCGGCCTGCCCGTCGGGCCGCGCGCCGGACTGCTTGTAGGCCCAGTGGGCGGCAAGGCCGAACTCGCTATCCTGATGCATCCGTTCCGAGCGGATTTGCACCTCGATGCGGGCGTTCTCCTCATGGATCACGGTGGTGTGCAGCGACTGATAGCCATTGCGCTTGGGCGTGGAGATGTAATCCTTGAACCGCCCGGGCACCATCTTGAAGCGCTGGTGGATGAGGCCCAGGGCGCGGTAGCAATCGTCCGTGCTGTCGGTGACGACCCGGAACGCCATGATGTCCGTCAGCTGCTCGAAGCTGATGTGACGCTCCTGCGTCTTGCGCCAGATCGAGTAAGGATGCTTTTCCCGGCCGGAGACCGTGACGTGCATGCCCGCCGAGGTGAGCATATTTTGCAGCTGCGTCGAGATGCGGGCGACCTTGCTCTCGCCGCCTTCCTTGAGCAGGGCAAGGCGCTTGGTCACGCTGTCATAGGCATCGGGCTCAAGCTGCTGAAAGGCAAGGAGCTGCATCTCGCGCATGAACTCGTACATGCCGATGCGCTCGGCAAGCGGCGCATAAATATCCATCGTCTCGCGGGCGATGCGGCGGCGCTTCTCCTCATTTTTGATGAAGTGCAACGTGCGCATATTGTGCAGCCGGTCGGCCAGCTTGACGAGCAGCACGCGGATGTCGTCCGACATGGCGAGCAGGAACTTGCGCAGATTCTCGGCGGCCCGCTGGCTCTCGCTCTGCGCCTCGATCTTGCTGAGCTTGGTCACGCCATCGACCAGCCGGGCGACGTCCTGCCCGAACAGGCGCTCGATCTCCGCCGTGGTGGTGAGCGTATCCTCGATCGTATCGTGCAGCAGGGCGGTGACGATGGTCTTATCGTCGAGGAACAGATCGGTCAGAATGCCTGCGACTTCAATCGGATGACTGAAGTAGGGATCGCCACTGGCGCGCTTTTGCGTGCCATGCTTGGCGACCGAAAACACATAGGCGCGGTTGATCAGGGCCTCATCGGCATCCGGGTCATAGCCTTTGACCCTCTCGACCAGTTCATATTGACGCAACATCGTCGCGCAACATGGTGGGCGGACCCCGTGCAGCGCAACAAAAAACTCGCGCTGCAGCGGTCCGCAAGCGGGAAGTTGTCCCCTCAACGCCACGCTCCGCCCGATCCGTGCGACGAAGGCACAGTCGAGCGCACTCGCCATTTGGCGCGGCGCGCCGAATGCGCTAGCGTCGCTGGCCATGGCTGAACGCAAGGGTCTTGATGCATTTGAGGGCTGCGCCCTGCCGGCCGCGCTCGAAACGATGGGCGAGCGGTGGTCGTTCATGATCCTGCGCGCCTGCTTCAGCGGCATCGTCTATTTCGAGGATTTCCAATGTGCGCTCGGCATCGCCCGCAACATCCTGTCCAATCGGTTGGGTAAGCTGGTTGCGAGGGGCATCCTCACCCGTGAGCCGGTCGCGAATGACAAGCGCCGTGTCGCTTACGGCCTTACCGAGAAAGGCAAAGCCTTGATGCCGGTGATGATTGCGCTGCGCCAGTGGGGGGAGCGCTGGGAACCGGTGCCGCCGGCACGCCGGATTCTGGCGGATAGCCGGGACCGGCAGCCAGTCCGCGAGGTGCGCTTGCAGGCCGCAGATGGCCGGCTGCTCGACTATCAGGATCTGTGCTGGATCGAGGCGCCGGCCGCGGCCGACCAGGAGCCGGATTGCACAGCCGCGCCCTTGCGCGCGATGGGCGCCGCACGTTGAGCCCGCCGATGACCTCCGTGCTCGTCATCCGCCGTCGGCCGTTCTTCGAGGACAAGAACAAGGCGTTCTGGACCTTGCAGGCGGTCGGATGGACCGGCGCCTTCCTGCTGCGCGCCGTCTCCGGCATCGCCAATGGCCAGCCAATGTCTTTCCTGGTGCCGGTGCTGATCTCGACGATCACCGGTTATTCGCTCACGCTGCTGATGGCGGTCGGCTATCGCTTCCTGCTGAGGCAGACGCCGATCGTCACCTGGACCGCCTCGATCGTCATTGCGATCGTCGCGGGCGGAACATCCGCCTTTATCGATGCCTGGGTGTTCACCACGCTCAACCAGTCGGGCGATGGTTCCAGCCTCAAGCTGTTCCTGGGAGCTTTTTACCTCAATTTCACGCTGCTGGGGGCGTGGTCGGCGCTTTATTACGCGATCAATTTCTACATCACCGTGGAAGAGCAGGCCGACCAGTTGCAGTTGCTGGAGAGCCAGGCGAGCAGCGCCCAGCTTGCCATGCTGCGCTACCAGCTCAATCCGCATTTCCTGTTCAACACGCTCAACAGCATTTCCACGCTGGTACTGCTCAAGCAGACCGAGCGGGCCAATGCGATGCTATCCCGCCTGTCGGCGTTCTTGCGCTACACGCTCATCAACGAGCCGACGGCGCAGGTGACGCTTGAGCAGGAGGTGGAGACGCTCAAGCTGTATCTGGAAATCGAGAAAATGCGCTTCGAGGATCGCCTGCGCCCGATTTTCGACATTCATCCGGCGGTCGCCTCCGCGCGACTTCCTTCGCTGCTGCTGCAACCTTTGGTCGAGAACGCCATTAAATATGCCGTAACCCCCCAGGAGGAGGGCGCGGATATCGTGGTCACAGCGCAGCCTGTCGGCGAAAACGTGCGGATCGTCGTTTCGGACACCGGTCCCGGCTTGAATGGGAGCGATCAGCGCATGACGAAGGGTACGGGTGTGGGCCTTGCCAACATTCGTGACCGATTGGTTCAGGCGTTCGGGGAACGCCAGAATATGGAAACGCGTTCACCACCCGAGGGGGGCTACAGCGTCATCATCGAGATGCCGTTCATTACCGCCGAACCATCAAGGGTAGCCGCATGACCATACGCACCATTCTCGTCGACGATGAAAGCCTCGCCATTCAGGGGCTGAAGCTCCGCCTGGAGGCTCATCCCGACGTTGAGATCGTGGAGACGTGCACCAACGGTCGCGAAGCGATCCGCGCGATCAAGACACACAAGCCCGATCTCGTCTTTCTCGATATCCAGATGCCCGGCTTTGACGGCTTCTCCGTGGTCCAGGGGGTGATGGAGGTCGAGCCGCCGCTTTTCATCTTCGTGACGGCTTATTCCGATCACGCGCTGCGAGCCTTTGAGGCGAAGGCAATCGATTATCTGATGAAGCCGGTGGAAGAGCAGCGCCTTGCCGACGCGCTCGACCGTGCCCGAACCCGCCTGCACGAGAAGAAGCAGGTGGAGGAAGCCGGTCGCCTGCGCGAAGTGCTGGCCGAGGTGGCTCCGGACGCAGTTTCCGAAATGCCGGCGGACAATGAGGCGCCCTCATCGAGCCGTTATGAGAAGCTCATCAACATCAAGGATCGCGGGCAGATCTTCCGCATCGATGTCGACACCATCGAAAGGATCGACGCGGCCGGCGATTATATGTGCATCTACACGGCGGATAACTCGCTGATCCTTCGGGAGACGATGAAGGACCTCGAAAAGCGTCTCGATCCGCGCAATTTCCAGCGGATTCATCGCTCGACCATCGTCAACCTGTCGCAGGTTCGTCAGGTCAAGCCGCATACCAACGGCGAGTGCTTCTTGATCCTCGAATCCGGCAGCCAGGTGAAGGTGAGCCGCTCCTATCGCGACGTGGTCGCGCGCTTCGTGCACTAAGAGCGCCACCGCTCAGGTGATGCGACTGAAAAGAAAGGCCGGTCCCTCGCGGGGCCGGCCTTTCCATTTGCCTGGGAGGCAGAAGCGTGGCTGTCAGGCTGCTCAGCAGCGGCTGTCGGCCTTGTCGATCGCGCGGCCGGCAATCGCACCCACGGCGCCGCCGATGATCACGCCCGCGGTCTTGTCACCACGGCGACCGGCGACCTCATGGCCGAGCAGGCCACCGGCAAGGGCGCCGATGATCGTGCCGCCCGTGCCATTGTCCCGGCAGCGGTTATCGTAGCGATAGTTGCGACGATCCGAATAACGGGCATCGCGGTAATCACGATAGTCGCGGTCGTTGTAGCGATAGTCACGGCCATAATCGCTGCGATAGTCGCGATAATGGTCACGGGCCATGGCCGGAGCCGTGACGCCGAAGGACGTTGCGACCATGGTGGCGGCCGCCGTGATGCTGAGGAACTTGCGTGCAGTCATGGTCTTGCTCCTTGAAATCCTTTGGCGGGCATCTTGCGGCACGGTGGCCACGCCTTGTCCGTCATGATTTCTGTTTAGACCCCATCCGTTGAGCCGAAGCTGAATGGACATTTTAGCCGAGGTTCAGCTTTGTCGCTCTGCTGTCGCCCGGCTGGCGCGCTGCCCGAGGGGGCGCTAGGAGCAAGGCCATGCGGCGCATCCTGCTCATTCTCGCCCTCTTCATTCTGCTGATGAATGGCCGCCACCCGGCGCTTTCTCCCGGGCTTGAGAGCGGGCTGCTGCTCATCGAGGCCGAGCCACTGGCGCTGACGTCGGCCGCAGCCGACGCCACGGCCTTCGGGCCGCTCCGCCTGACGGGCGCCTGGTCCCTGACCAGCCCGCGTGAGGTCTTCGGCGGCATTTCCGCGCTGATGGTGCGCGCTGACGGCAATCTGACCGGGCTGAGCGATTCGGGGGAATTGTTCGAGATCATGCGGCCGGGGCGGCCGGGCGTTGGCAAGGTCCAGTCCCTGCCGCGCTGGGCGGTCGAGCGGGATTGGCCGCGCTGGAAGATGGATTCGGAGAGCCTCGCGCACGATCCGGCATCGGGGCGCTCCTGGGTGGGGTTCGAGCATCTTCAGCGAATCTGCCGCTATGCGCCCCGGTTTCGCCGTGTCGAAGCCTGCGTCGCCCCTGCGGAAATCAGACATTGGCCCTCGACGGGCAGCATCGAATCGCTGGTGCGGCTGGGCGATGGCCAGTTTCTCGCCATTGCCGAGATGGCGCAGGATCGCTCCGGCGCGTTCGAGGCGCTGCTGTGGCAAGGTGACCCGGTTGCGCGGGAGACGCCACCGCCGCTGCGGCTTCGCTATCATGCCCCGGCGGGTTACCGGCCGACGGATGCGCTGTGGCTTGGCGGAGACCGGCTGCTGGTCCTCAATCGGCGGCTGACGCTGGCACACGGCTTTACGGCCCGGCTGAGTCTTGTGCGACTGCCAGCGTTGAAGGATGGCGCCGAGCTTTCCGGCACGGTCGTGGCCCGGCTGGAGCTGCCCGGGTTGGCGGATAATTTCGAGGGGCTGGCGCTGGGCTGGGAGGCGGGTCAGCCGATCCTGTGGGTCGTTTCCGACAATAACCGCTTTGCCCTGCAGCGCACCTTGCTGCTGCGCTTCGCCTTGCCGGCCGACTGGATCGGGGAGGGGCTGCGACCCTGAATTACAGGCACAGAAAAAGGCGGCCTGCTGAGGCCGCCCCTTTCAATCTCTGTGTCTGGCCGAATGGATCGGCCAGCGCGTTCAGGCAGCCTTGACGGCTACCTTCTTGACGATCTCACGCTTCAGGCGACGCACGCGCAGCGAGAGCTTTTCGTCAGAGGTCTTGAGCAGCCAGTTGTCCAGACCACCGTTATGCTCGACCGAGCGCAGGCCGTGGGTCGAAACCCGCAGCTTCACGCCACGCTCCAGCGTGTCGGAGATGAGCGTCACATTCTGCAGGTTGGGCAGAAACACGCGCTTGGTCTTGTTATTGGCGTGGGACACGTTGTGGCCCACTTGGCGGCCCCGGCCGGTCAGTTCGCAGATGCGCGACATGTCAATCGATCCTGATACTTGGTCGTTCGGAAAGCGGCGCCGATACAAGGCGGGGGACGAATCGTCAAGGCGGTTTCCCGCAAAACGACCCTGTCCTTGCGCGCGGCCTAGCAGGACTGGCCTCGACAGGGAAGGGCGGATGAGCCACTAGCTGCGATCATGTCGAGCGCTTTTCCCCTGCCCGAGCCGATGCGTCTGGCGCTGGACTGTGCGCGCCGCGCTGCGGACGCGGGGGAAGTGCCGATCGGCGCTGTGATAATGCGGAATGGCGCGGTGATCGGGCAGGGCGAGAATCGCAACCGGCGCGATCGCGATCCCACGGCGCATGCCGAGATCGTCGCGATCCGCGCTGCCTGCGCACATCTCGGGCAGGACCGGCTTGGCGATTGCGACCTGTGGGTGACGCTCGAACCCTGCCCCATGTGCGCGGGGGCCATTGCCCATGCCCGGATCGCCCGGCTTTATTATGGCGCGGCCGATCCCAAGGGCGGTGGTGTCGAGCATGGTGCGCGGGTCTTTGCGCAGCCTCAATGCCATCACCGTCCGGAGATCTTTCCCGGCATCGGCGAGGACAGCTCAGCGCGCCTTTTGCGGGACTTTTTCGCCGCGCGGCGGTGACGCGGTTGCGGAAGACGCCTGCGCCTCCAGCGGCTCGATCCGGTAAAGCCGGTAGGGCAGCTCGCTCGCCGCCTTGACGGTGACCGGGGTCAGGAAGGGGAATGTCTCGCCACGCGCCAGCCGTGCATAGAAGCCCTTGGGACTGCGGCGCTGGTAGATCGTCCCTTCCGGGAAGCCGGGACAATAGAGCAGATAGGTCGCGCCGCGCTTCTGCGCGATCTTGCGAAATGTCTCGGGCGACCCATCGAAGGCGTGGTGCACGTCGAGAATGGCTTCCTGATTGCGGTGATAGGGGCCGGCAATGACCGTGTGGTGCGTAATCGCGATGAGGCGCGGCCCCAGATCGACGAGGGTGAAGATCGTCGCAGGCGCGATCTGGTCGAGCGGTTGCAGCGCAGGCTGGGTGCGGCAGCGCACTTCCGGTCGATGCGTGCCGGTGAGCGGCTTCGTGGCGGGTTTTGAGACCGCGGACAGATTGGACGCCGGTGCGGCGCTGGCGCTGTTGGCTGAGGCGTTCTTCGCCGAGGGGGACGCCTGGTTGCGAATCGAGGGCGCGGTGTTCGCCTGGTTTTCCGGCTTGGGCGCCTGGGCAAAGGCCTTTGAAACGATGGGATAGAGGAAATAGACGCTGCTCGCCCAGATGAGGACGAGCGCGGCCGGCACGGCCAGCAATCGCCGGAGCCACGAGCCGGTGAGCAGGGTGACGATGATCGCCCAGCCGGCCCAGGCGACCGGGGGAATGGCCAGAAGCTGCGCGGCAGGGCCGGCGCGGATTTGCCAGAAGGTGAGCGCGATGGCGAAGGCGATCATCAGCGTGACCGTGGCCCAGGCCCACATCCGCTCCGAATCGCGGCGGGCGGCCCAGCAACCGATCAGGCCACAGAGCAGACCCGTCACCGGCAGGCTGATCATCGGCACCCAGCTCGATTGTGCTTGCACATAGATCGGCTTGGCCTCGCGGATGTAGACCAGCCAGCTCTTCTGGAGTTCAGGCGAGATGCCGTAGAGGTCCGTCACGCAATTGGGCCAGCTCAGCCATGCAAAAGCGAGAACGGCCCCTCCCCCAAGGGCCGCGGCGCCCAGGCGCTGCAGCCAGCCGCGGAGGGGCAGGAGGGTGAGGCCGTAAAGAACGCCCGCCGTCAGCACGAGTACGCTGGCCCAGACCGGTGAGATGGCATCGCATACCGGCGCGCGATTGGCGTTGCTGGCGAACAGCGCGTAGCCGAGCGCCGTCGTACCGCCGAGGCCAAGCGCATAGGGGCGGACGCGGCGGGCAGCGCCTTCCTTGAAAATCCACCGCAAGGCAATGAGCGCGCCGGCCCCGACGAGATATACCAGCATTTCCATGCCGATGACCACGGAGAGAGCGCTGGCGACGCCGGTGACGACACCGCCGCGCGTCCACTTGCGATCGACAAGGCCCGCAAGCGCGGTCGCCGTGAGCGCCAACTGCCAGCCATGATGATCTATGCGCAGCGGCATGAACATGGAGAGGCCCATGCCGGCGCCCAGCGGCAGCAGCATCGCGATGAACCAGCCCTGGCCCTGGCCACGATCCGACAAGCGCCGGGCGATGAAGGCAAGGGCGAGCATCAGCAGCAGCAACGGGAGCAGTGGCTCGACGCCAACCGCCAGTTCCTCGGCGCGCGCGCGATCGGTGAACAGGCTGAAGAAGAGGATGAGGGCGGCGATGGGCAGATCGACCAGCCGGCTCCAGTGGATATTGGCGCCATCGGGCGGCGCCATGCGGTGCTGCCGCAAATCCCACCAACTCTGCCCGGCCAGCCAGTCCCTCACCTGCAGATACCGCATATTATCGTCGGTATCGCCAAGGGAGAGGAAGCGAATGGCATCCGCGGAGCGATTCAGGAAATAGGCCGCGATGATCAGCCAGGCGATGACGATCAGCCAGCGCCATTCACGCTGCGCGAACCCCTCTATGGCGCGCCACAGCCGGCTCGCGCGCGATGTCCACCCGCTTTGAGTGGCAGAACTGTCAATCCGCATGGTTCAGCGCCCGATAGCCATATGTGCAGGAACAGGCAGGGCGGCCTCGTCGTCCCGATACGCCTGCGGTCTTACCCAATGGGGAACCGCGACCATTGCCGCTGCCGAGTTCACGGCCTAGGGCTTAGCCATGTGCATCAAAAGCGCAACGGGGCAAATCACACATGAGTGAATCGAAACGCCGGTCGGCTGAAAGTGCGTGTAGCTGATGATCGGTGGACAACTCGTGCGCTATGCGCTGACCGGCGGCTTCGTCACGGCGCTGCAGGCTGGCGTCTACTGGGTTCTGGCGCAATTGCTGGGCGTCCACCCGCAACTCGCGAATGTCTGCGGCTATCTGGTTGCGGTAGCTACAGGCTATGTGCTGCATGGCCGCTTCACATTTCGGGGGCATGGTAGCCGGGATCGTCCGGTGGCGCAGGCGGTGCGCTTTGCGATCGTTTCGCTGCTCAGTCTGGCGCTCAACGCCTTCTGGGTCTGGCTGTGCGTGGAACGGCTGATGCTGCCGCTCTGGTCGCCGATCCCCTTGATGGGCGTGGTCACGCCGGTGCTGGTCTTCACGCTCAACCGCCAATGGGTGTTCCGCTAAGGCGAGCGCGCAATAAAAAAGGGCCGCCGGATCGCCGGCAGCCCTTTTCGAATTCTTACGGCAAAGCCTTGGATTACATCGCGTTGTTGGCGACGTTGCTGGCACCGTTCGCCATGTTGTCCATCGCGTTGCCCGCGGCGTTCATGGTGTTGTCGGCAGCGTTTTCCACGTCGTTGGACATGTTCACGGTGTTGTTGACGGCTTCGTTGGTCTCGGACTTGGAGCACGCGGCGAGGCCGAGCGAAGCAGCCAGAACAAGCGAGATGGCAATAGTCTTGGTCATGGGCAAACCCCTTGATGAATTCAAACCGAGCAGAAGCTGTGGAAGGGGTCCCCCCCCTTTGCCTGCGAAGCGATTCGTATCGATTTGTGAGCGCCAGCGCAATCCCTTGGTAATGATGCCCATTAACCAGCGATGAAAGCTATGGCTTGAACTGCCTCCGCGGATGCCGCAGACAGCCGGGCGATGCTGGGACAACTCGATCTTTTCCGCGCTCTTGCCGATCCCACGAGACTGCGGATCGTGCATCTTCTGCGTGAGATGGAACTGGCGGTGGGCGAAGTTGCGCTCGTCGTCGGGCAGAGCCAACCCCGCGTTTCCCGGCATGTCCGCATATTGGTCGAAGCCGGGCTGGCGGAACGCCGGAAGGAAGGCAGTTGGGTGTTCCTGCGCCTGTGCGGGGGACAGGAGACGCCGGCATTGCTGGCCCTGCTCGACGCGGCGGCACCCTCAGCAAGCGAGCGGCTGTGGATCGACGCGGATCAGGCGCGCCTTACGGCCGTTCGGGCCGAGCGGGCGCGCGCGGCCGAGGATTATTTCGCGAGCCATGCCGAGGAATGGGACGCCCAGCGCTCGCTCTATGTGCCGGAGGCCGATGTGGAAGCGGCCATGCTGGCGATGCTCAAGACGCACAAGCTTGGCCGCTTGCTTGATGTGGGAACGGGGACGGGGCGGATCGCGACGCTGTTCGCCGCGCAGTCCGAGCAGGTGCTGGCGATCGATCGCAGTGCCGAAATGCTGCGGCTGGCGCGCGGGAAGCTGCCGCGCGACATCGCCGACCGGGTGCATTTTCTGGCGGGCGATTTCAGTGCCTTGCCCATCGAGGATGGGTCAGCCGACACGGCGATTTTGCATCAGGTGCTGCATTATGCGCAGGCGCCCGAACGGGTCATCGCCGAGATCGCGCGCACCTTGCGACCTGGCGGGCGCCTGCTGATCGTCGATTTCGCGCCGCATGAGCGGGAGGAGTTGAGAACGCGCGATGCCCATAGCCGGCTAGGCTTTTCCGACGAGCAGATCAGGGCGTGGTTTGCGGCGGCAGGCGTGGCGCTGGAACGGGTGGAAACACTGGCGGGCGGTGAGTTGACCGTGAAGCTGTGGCTCGGCCAGAGCCAGCGCGTGCCGCTGGCTCAAAAGAAGGACGCCCGACGCGCATAAACGCCGGGCGCCGCAACTGCATTTCGCGACAATCGAGGGAGATCAGTCGCTCGGCACGAGGTGGCGCCGGCGCGCCATCAAGGCCAGCCGATCCTTGACCGCCAGCTTGAGGCGCTTGAGTCGTTGCAGCTTTCCGAAATCCGGCGCGCGCTGCCGCTGTTCAAAGCGCAGGGCTTCATCGAGCTTCTGGTGCCGATCAAGGAGACTGAAGATATGCTTGGACATATGCCACTCCGTTGGAAGGTTTCCAAAACTCGGGTGACAACCGGGCGATGATCTTGTCTGCATGGGGGTGCCAGACGTCGCACCGGTGTCACCCGATGCGGTCCGACATCACGAGCTGACGCAGGGGGAACGTCGTTGCTCGCCAGAGGGGCCCGGCCCGCACATCCAATGTAGCAAGCCGGGACGGCTGTTCAAGTCTGAACAGGCTTTTTCTGTCGCAAAAACCGCCTCATAGCGGGCGTGTCGCGGAGCGACCGGCGTTATTCGCCGAGTTGGCGGGCTTCCTGATATTTGAGCTCAAGATAGCGGTTATGAACCGCGAGCTTGTCGAGATCGCCATCGGCGAGCTGGGCCGTCATATGCGCGATCTCCTGCTCGATGACAGACAGGCCCTCGACCAGTTGCGCGTCCGGCACGCGGCCGTTGCGAGGGACATGACGCAGCGGTTCGGGAATCGACTGATAGCCGGTAACCAGCTCCGGCAGATGGTCGCTGAGCAGGCGGCGGACCTCGACGGCGGCAGGCTCGCGGGGGTCGAGCTTGGCGAGCTGAGGTGCCAGGGTCTCCAGCCGGTTGCCGATGGCGTTGACGATGGGGATGGCGGGCGCCGGGAGCGCGCGACGCTGATTGTCGAGCCAGATCTCGGTCTTTTGCGGAAGCGTCTTGAGGTCTGCCTGCGCGAGCCGTTCCGGCTCCATGACGCGGGGCTCGGTGGAGATGAACGCGAAAGCGAGGCAGGCGATGAGCAGGCCCATGACCAGCAGAACGCCCGTGGTGCCGATGCCACCCAGCACGAACCCGGCAATCGCCGCGCCCACCAGCACGGCAGCGACCGCGAGGATCATGCGCTTGAGCCGCCGCGTCCAGTCGCGCTGCATCCGGGCGATCTTGCGACCGGTATGGCGGTAGCGCTCGCTGGTCCGCGCGATCAGCTCATTGGCGCGCTGGACGATCTCGTCGACTTCGCTGGGCATGGCGGCCCTGTTACTCGATTGCCGTCAGCGGAGACTGACCGCTGGTGACCGCTGCCTGCGCGCGGGCCTGACCCTCCGCGCGCGCGATATAGCCTTTCGACTTCTCGACTTCAGTGCTCAGCGTGTTCACCGTCGTCTTCATATTCTCCAGCGCTTTCAGCTTGAAGGTGTCGATGTTGTCCATGGTGTCGTAGATGTTCTGGAAGGCGCGCTGCAGCGTCTCCAGCGGAATCGTGCTGCTGGCCGCCTGCTCATGGATTTGCGCCGACTGGGTCTTGAGCAGTTCGCCCGTCGAATCGATGAGATTGGCCGTGGTCGTGTTAAGCGCGGTGATCTGATCGAGGACCAGCTTCTGCCCGGCCAGCGCCTGCGCCACGGTCACCGCCGTGCGTAAGGCCGAGACGGTGGTCGTGCTGGCCCGGTCTACGCCCTTCACCAGCTCCACATTGTTCTTCTTGACCAGATCCAGCGCTAGATAGCCCTGCACGGTGACTGCCATTTGCGTCAGCAGGTCCTGGGTGCGCTGGCGAACGTAGAACAGCGCGCTCTCCTTGATGGCCTTGCTCTTGGCCGGATCGGTTGCCTCCAGCTCGAAGGCCTTTTGCTCGAGCCGCGCGTCCATGGCCTTGGCGATGTGGATCATCTGCTCCAGCCGGCCCATGGTCGCCCACATGTTCTGGCGCTCGACATCGATGGCGGCATTGTCCTTGATCAGCGTGTCCTTGCCGCTGGCGAGGCTGCCGAGGATCGAATTGATGTGCGTCTGGCTCGACTTGTAGCTGTCGAAATAGTTGCGCATCTTGTTGCCGAACGGGATGATGCCGAAGAGCTTGCGCGGCGCGAGCAGATTGCCGCGCTTGCCGGGATCGAGATCCTCGATGACACGGCGCAGCTCGGCAAGGTCGGTTCCGACATTGCTGTCCGCGTCCATGGCGCGCACCGGGCGATCGAGGAAGCGGTTGGAGTGGCCGGCAGCTTCCGCAATCTCCTTGCGGCCCATATTGGTGATCTGATCGACCTTGGCGCCGAACTCGGGGGAATTGGCGTCGAGCGCGGCCAGTTCCTCGACAAAAGCATCGACCTTTTCGTCGAGCTTGCTCTTCTTCTCATCTTCCAGCGGGACGAGGCCGGCAGCGCGTTCAGCCGTCACATTGGGCACCACCTCGGGTGGGGTGAGATCGAGCTTGTCTTGGGTCGTCGTCGCGCTGGTCGCCATCTGGGTCTCCTTGGGGTGTAATATTGCGATATAACACCGCCGGTTCAAGGCCGGTCTTCAGTATAGGGGGCATGGGGCGGAGAAGTAAGTCCCCGGAGGCGAGGACGCGGATTGCACTGCGCGGCCACGGCCCTCGCGAGGAGACGCCGGGACGGAGCGATGGTAAATCAAATCTAAGCCATTTGAGGCTAGGCCCTGCCGCCTTGGAGAGAACATTGCAAAGGCGGGGGAAATGCACCACCATCATCGCTTCGAGAGGATGTCCCTTGGAAGGCGGTTGGACAGGCAGGCAGCCTGTCAGGCAGCGGGGGGCGCCATTATGGATGTTTATGATCTCGTCGTGATCGGCAGTGGGCCGGCCGGGCGCCGGGCAGCGGTGCAGGCCGCAAAGCTCGGTAAATCGGTGCTGGTGGTGGAAGGGCGCAAGCGTGTCGGCGGCGTGTCCGTGCACACCGGCACCATCCCGTCCAAGACCCTGCGGGAGACCGTGCTCAATCTGACGGGCTGGCGCGAGCGCGGCTTCTACGGCCGCTCCTACCGTGTGAAGAAGGACATTGGCGGCAGCGATCTCGATCACCGGATCGACAAGACGCTGGAGCATGAGGTGGACGTGCTGGAGCACCAGTTCCAGCGCAATGGCGTGCGCACGCTGGAGGGGTTTGCTCGTTTTACCGATCCGCACACCCTGCTGGTCACCGCGCCGGACGAAAGCGAATTGCGGGTGCGTGGTGAGCGCATCCTGATTGCGGTCGGCACTGCGCCGTTCCGGCCGGATAATATCCCCTTCGACGACGATATCGTGCTGGACAGTGACGTGCTGATTGAGGCGCCGCGCGTGCCGCGCTCGCTGGTGGTGATCGGTGCGGGCGTGATCGGCATCGAATATGCGACGATCTTCTCCGCGCTGGATGTGGCGGTGACGCTCATCGAGCCGCGCGAGACATTCCTGGACTTCATCGACCGGGAGATCATCGAGGAATTCATCCATCAGTTGCGCGACCGGGGCATGACCATCCGGCTGGGCGCCAAGGTCACCAACGTGGCAAAGGATGCGAGCGGAGCCGTCTTCACCACGCTGGAGGACGGGCGCGCGATTCGCTCCGAGATGATGCTGTTCGCGGCCGGGCGGGTGGGCGCGACGCATACGCTCGGGCTGGAGCATTGTGGACTGGCGGTGGACAATCGCGGACGGCTGAAGGTGGATCCCAAGACCTTCCAGACCGATGTGCCGCACATCTACGCGGCAGGCGACGTGATCGGCTTTCCCAGCCTTGCCTCGACCTCGATGGAGCAGGGGCGGATCGCGGCGTGCCATGCCTTTGATCTGCCGATGCCGCCGGCGCCGGCCTATTTCCCTTATGGCATCTACGCGGTGCCGGAGATTTCCACGGTCGGCATGAGCGAGCAGGACGTGAAGGCGAAAAAGATCCCCTATGAATGCGGGATCGCGCGCTTTCGCGAAACCTCGCGCGGGCACATCATGGGGCTGGATTCAGGGCTGATGAAGATGATCTTCTCGCTCAAGACGCGGCGGCTGCTTGGCGTGCACATCATCGGCGAGGGCGCAACGGAGCTGATCCACATCGGGCAGGCGGTGCTGAACCTTAAAGGCACGATCGATTATTTTATCGAGAATACGTTCAATTACCCGACGCTGGCCGAGGCCTACAAGATTGCGGCGCTGGATGCCTGGAACAGGATGCCCAGGGAGGGGTGAGGGTTCGGTTTTGATTTCGTCATTCCCGCGAACGCGGGAATCCAGCTTTAACCTCTGACCAGTAGCGCTGGTGCCAACTGGATTCCCGCGTTCGCGGGAATGACGAGGGGATTGTCGGAGCTGCCGGTTGCGGCGCCCTCAAAAACTCTCTTCGCCGTAGACCCTGGAAATATCGCCTGCCCATGCACCATTGTAGCGGTCGAGCAGGCGCTCGGCGTGGGTGCGGCCGGTGGCGACGACTTCGTCCAGCGCGGAGAGGTAACCGCCTTCATTTTCGCCGATGCTGTTGAGGCGGGCGCGGGCGGTGAGGCCGGCGCGAGCGATGGCGAGGACTTGCGGCGCGATGTCCTGAAGCGTGCGGCCGCCGGGGACGGGCGCGCTAAGGGCGAGGCGGGGGACTTCGGTGCGGAGGGTCTCGCGCTCCTCCATCGTCCAGTCCTTCACCATATCCCAAGCGGCATCGAGCGCGCCGTCATCATAAAGCAGGCCGACCCACAGGGCCGGCAGGGCGCAGATGCGGTTCCACGGGCCACCATCGGCGCCGCGCATTTCGAGGAAGCTCTTCATGCGCACTTCCGGGAAGGCGGTGGAGAGGTGATCCTCCCAGTCGCCCATGGTCGGTCGCTCGCCGGGGAGGGCGGGCAGCTTGCCATCGAGGAAGTCGCGGAAGCTCTGGCCGGCGGCGTCGATATATTTGCCGTCGCGGAACACGAAGTACATCGGCACGTCGAGTGCGTAGTCGGCGTAGCGCTCGTAACCGAAGCCATCCTCAAACACGAAGGGCAGCATGCCGGTGCGGTGCGGATCGGTGTCCGACCAGATGTGGCTGCGATAGGAGAGGTAGCCGTTGGGCTTGCCCTCCGTGAACGGCGAATTGGCGAACAGGGCCGTCGCCAGTGGCTGGAGCGCGAGGCTGGTGCGGAACATCTTCACCATGCGCGCTTCGCTGGAATAATCCAGATTGACCTGAATCGTGCAGGTGCGCAGCATCATGTCCAGGCCCATGCTGCCGACACGCGGCATGTGCTGCAGCATGATGCCATAGCGACCCTTGGGCATGATCGGCAGTTCAGCGCGCGTCTTGTCCGGCCACATGCCAAGGCCGAGGAAGCCGAGGCCGAGCTTGTCGCCGATGGCCTTGACCTGTTCCAGATGCCGCCCGGTTTCGGCGCAGGTCTGGTGGAGATTGTCGAGCGGGGCGCCGGAGAGTTCGAGCTGGCCGGCAGGCTCAAGGCTGATCGTGCCATCGCTGCCTGACAGCGCAATGACCTTGCCGCCTTCCTCGACCGGTTCCCAACCGAACGCGCGCAGGCCATCGAGCAGATCGCGAATGCCGCCGGGCTCATCATAAGAGGGTGCGCGATGGTCTGCGAGGCGGTAGACGAACTTCTCGTGCTCGGTGCCGATTTTCCAGCGATCTGCAGGCTTTTCGCCATCCTGGAACAGGCTGATGAGCTGGCTGCGAGACTCGATGATCGGATCTTCGCCCGCCGTTTCCTTGCGTGTACTCATTGCGTGATCCGGTCCTCGCCCTGCATCGGCGCGCCCATAAGAGGTTTGCCGCGCCCGCGCAAATTCATTTCGATTCGAAACTTGTCCAGTCACCGTTAAGCGCCATCCAGCAGGCCGTGGCGGCGAGGGCGGCTGTCTCGGCGCGGAGGATTCGCGGGCCAAGGGAGATGGGGCGGGTGGCTGCATGCGCGCGGATGAGAGCGCGCTCCTTCTCGGTAAAGCCGCCTTCCGGCCCGATGAGCAGGGCGGCCGGGCCGGTGTTTGCCGCAAAGCTCGTCGTCATCGGCTCGCCGCCCGTCTCGTCGGCGAAGAACAGGGCGCGGTCAGCCGGCCAGTCGGCGAGCAGGGCGGGGAGGGTGGTGAGGTCGGCCAAGTGCGGCAAGGCGGTGCGGCCGCATTGCTCTGCGGCCTCAACGAGATGGGCGTGCAACCGCTCGCTGTTCAGCTTGTCGACGATGCTGCGCTCGGTGCGCACCGGGAGGAGGCGCGCGACGCCCAGTTCGCAGGCCTTTTCGGCGACCAGATCGATCCGGCCCTTCTTGATCGGGGCGACACAGAGCCAGAAATCCGGCACGCTCTCCGGCGACCGCGTCTGCGCCGTGCAGCGCAGGACGAGATCGCGCTTGCGGACCTGCTCGGCGGTGGCGCTCCATTCGCCCGAGCGGCCATCGAAGAGAAGGACGGTGTCGCCCTCGCGGATGCGCATCACCGAAATCAGATAATGGGCGCTGTTGCCCTCGACCGGCACGGCGATGTGATCGGCGAGCGCCGTCTCGACGAACAGGCGCGGCGTAGATTTGGGTGGCCAGGCGGGAGTGGCGGGCATGAGCATTGCCCTAATGCATCGTCCGTTGACTCGGCAACGCCTCAATTCCGTTCGTGTCGAGCGAAGTCGAGACCCTCGACAGCATGGCGTAGGTCGAGGGGTGTGTCTCGACTTCTCTCGAAACGAACGGTGGCCGCTCAAGGCACGTGGGCAGAGGCCGCCAGGAGGTGGCGGAAGAGGAGGTCCGGCTCGACGAGGGGTTGATCGGATGGTCGCTCCTGGCGCAGGGGTGGGGCGACCATCAAGGCAACAGGGACGAGCAAGGCGATGGAGCGCAGCGAGCCGCAATATGTGCCGGATACCGAAGCGCAGGGTTTCTTGCGCCTGCTCCCGGCTGCGGCACGGCCCTACGCGCTGCTGGCGCGGTTCGACCGGCCGATCGGCTGGTGGCTGCTGTTCTGGCCCGGCGCCTGGGCGATCGCGCTTGCCGGCGGGGTGCCCGAGCGCTGGACGATGCTGCTCTGGTTCCTGATTGGCAGCATCGCGATGCGGGGCGCTGGCTGTGTCTACAATGATATCGTAGACCGCGACCTCGACGCGAAGGTGGCGCGGACCGCCAATCGGCCCATCGCCAGCGGCGCTGTGTCGCTGAAGGCGGCTTGGGCGTGGTTGCTCATCCTGTGCTTCATCGGGTTGATCGTGCTGCTGCAATTGCGCTGGCAGGCGCAGGTCGTGGCGCTGGCGAGCCTTGCGCTGGTCGCGGCCTATCCGTTCATGAAGCGCATTACCTGGTGGCCGCAGGCTTGGCTGGGGCTGGTGTTCACCTGGGCCGCCCTAGTCGGCTGGGTCGAGATCAGCGGGGGCATGAACGCGGCTGGCCTGTTGCTCTATGGCGGCGCCTTCTTCTGGGTGATCGCCTATGACACCATCTATGCCCTGCAGGACAAGGAGGATGACGCGCTGGTCGGCATCCGCTCCAGCGCCTTGGCGATGGGTCGGCATGTGCGGGCGGGCGTGGGGCTTTGCTTTGTCCTGTCCCTGCTCCTGTGGGGCGGCGCGCTCTGGCAAGTCGTGCCGAGCTGGCTCTCCCTCATGGCCCTGGCGCCTCTGGCGGTGCAGTTCGGCTGGCAGGTCTGGACCTTGCGCGAGGATGGCAAGGACCCGCTCATCAAGTTTCGCTCCAACCGCTTCGCCGGTTTGCTAATGTTCGCCGCCTGCCTTGCGGTGGGCAGTGCTTGACGAACGCAGCGGGGGCGGGCAGGCGCAGGCAGCCTGACACCGCCGGGGAGCGCCAATGCTGCGTCGCATCTATGAATGGACTCTCGAGAAGGCCGGGCATCGCACCGCGCCGCGCTGGCTGTTCGGCATCAGCTTCATGGAAAGCAGCTTCTTCCCGATTCCGCCGGACGTGCTGCTGGGGCCAATGTGCCTCTCCAAGCCCCACAAGGCCTTTCAATACGCGTTGATCTGCACCGTGGCGTCCGTGCTGGGCGCAATGCTCGGTTATGTCATCGGCATGTTCCTGTTCGATACGATCGGGCGGGCGATCCTCGATTTTTATGGTCTGACGGCGGAATTTGAGCATTTCGCGCAACGCTTCAACGAGCAAGGCTGGTTGATCGTGCTGCTGGCCGGCTTCACGCCATTGCCTTTCAAGGTGATCACCATTGCGGCGGGCGCCACCGGGATGCCCCTTTATGTGCTGGTGATCGCGAGCATCATTTCGCGGGCCGCGCGCTTCTTTCTGGTCGCAGGTCTGCTGTGGAAGTTTGGAGAGCCGATGAAGGCCTTTATCGACCGGCATTTCGGGCTGATCACGGCGATTGTCGGCGCTTTGGGCGTCGGCGGGTTCGTGCTGGTCAAGTATCTGGTGTGATGGCGTGACAATCTCCCCCGCGCCTTACCGGATCGCTGCGGCCTTCGTTGCGCGCAGGCCGCGGGTGACGGCCCTGCTTGCCGGGCTGATCTCAGCCACTGGCTTCGCGCCGCTCGGGCTGTGGCCGGTGACGGTCATCATGCTCGCGCTGGTGATGCAACTGATCTGGGTGGCGCCGGACCGCAAGAGCGCAGGGCAGATCGGCTATCTGTTCGGCCTCGGGCATTTCATGCTTGGGCTCAACTGGATTGCCCATGCCTTCACCTTTCAGGATTCGATGCCCGCGTGGCTGGGCTATCCAGCGGTTGGCCTGCTCTCGGTGTATCTAGCGGTTTATCCGGCGATGGCCGCCATGATCGGCTGGACGCTCGGGCGGGGCCGGCCGCAGGTCTTCGCGCTGTTTCTCGCCACAGCCTGGCTGCTGACCGAATATCTGCGCGCGAGCCTGTTCACCGGTTTTGCCTGGAACCCGCTCGGGGTGATCTGGCTGGGCACGGGCGTGGAACAGACGGCCATCGCCATCGGCACTTATGGTCTTGGTCTGGTCGCCATGCTGGCGGCGGCGGCGTTGTGGTGGCTGGCGCACCGGCAATGGCGGCCCGCAGGTCTCATGATCGTCGGTCTCACGCTGGTGGCTGGGCTGGGGCTGCTGCGGGCGAGCTATATCGGTGCAAAGGACCAGTCTGGCGCCCTCGCCAACATCCATGTGGTGCAGCCCAATATCAATCAGAACGAGAAGTACGACGCCAATCTTGAAATCCTGAACTTCCGCCGTCTGGCCGAGCTGACCATGCTGCGGTCCGGCAAGCCTGCGTTGATCTTCTGGCCGGAGGCAGCCGTGCCGGCGGTGCTGGATATGGAACCACGCTGGCGCGGGCGGATCGCCTCGCTGCTGGGGATGGACGATCTGCTGATGCTCGGCGGTGATAAATATCATTTCCGCGAGCAGGGCGGCGTTGTGGATACGCAGGTTCTGGAGGGCGCCAATAACAGCCTGTGGGTGCTGGACGCGCGCGGGGACCTGCATGGGCGTTATGACAAGGCGCACCTCGTTCCTTATGGCGAATATCTTCCCATGCGGCCAGTGCTGGAGGCGATCGGCCTCTCGCGGCTCGTACCGGGCAGCGTCGACTTCTGGCCCGGACCGGGGCCGCGCACGCTCGATCTGCCCGCGACTCCGGATGGCGGGCAGGCGCGCGGCAAGCTGCGGATGGCGGTGCAGATCTGCTACGAGATCATCTTCTCCGGGCAGGTGGTCGACCGGGCCAATCGTCCCGATTTCCTGTTCAACCCGTCCAATGATGCGTGGTTCGGTAGCTGGGGCCCGCCGCAGCATCTGGCGCAGGCGCGGCTGCGGGCCATCGAGGAGGGGCTGTCCGTGATCCGCTCGACCCCCACCGGCATTTCGGCGCTGGTCGACCCAGCCGGGCGTGTCGTGCGGTCCATACCCTTCCAGCAGGCGGGTGCATTCGAGGCCCCCCTGCCGGCGCCGCTTCCGCCGACCTTGTTCGCACGGCTGGGCAACCTGCTCCCGGTCGGCCTGGCCGTGCTGCTGCTCGCAAGCGGCGTTGCTATCGCACGGCGCACTCGCTAAGGAGCGCGCAACATAAACATTTCTTTATATGAACTGCGGCCCCGAACTCCCGCCACGAGAGCCGCTAGAAGAAAGGTCACGATCTCCCATGCGTTCCAGCTATCTCTTCACGTCTGAATCGGTTTCCGAGGGGCACCCGGACAAGGTTTCCGACCAGATCAGCGATTCGATCGTCGACCTGTTCCTCTCCAAAGACCCAGAAGCGCGCATCGCCTGCGAGACGCTGACGACGACGCAGCTGGTAGTGCTGGCCGGCGAAATCCGCTGCAAGGGCGTGTATGAGAACGGCCAGTGGGCGCCGGGCGCGCTGGAGGAAATCGAACGCACGGTCCGCCAGACGGTCAAGGACATTGGCTATGAACAGGAAGGCTTCCACTGGGAGACGCTGCGCTTCGAGAATAATCTCCACGGCCAGAGCGAACACATCGCGCAGGGCGTGGATGCGAGCGGCAATAAGGATGAGGGCGCCGGCGACCAGGGCATCATGTTCGGCTATGCCTGCAATGAGACGCCTGACCTGATGCCGGCGACGCTGGATTACAGCCACAAGATCCTCGAGCGCATGGCCGCCGACCGCCACTCGGGTGCGGCGCCCTTCCTGGAGCCGGACACCAAGAGCCAGGTCACGCTGCGCTTCGAGAATGGCAAGCCGGTCGCCTGCACCGCTATCGTCGTCTCCACCCAGCATGCCAAGGGCTATGATGCCGGCGAAAAGGAAGCCGAGCTCAAGGCCTATGTGAAGAAAGTGGTCGCCGATGTCCTGCCCGCCGCGCTGCTGAGCGCCGAGACCGAGTACCACATCAACCCGACCGGCAGCTTCGAGATCGGCGGCCCGGACGGCGACGCTGGCCTGACCGGCCGCAAGATCATCGTGGACACTTATGGTGGCGCGGCTCCGCATGGCGGCGGCGCGTTCTCCGGCAAGGACCCGACGAAGGTTGACCGTTCGGCGGCCTACATCACGCGTTATCTCGCCAAGAACATCGTGGCGGCGGGCCTGGCCAGCAAGTGCACCATCCAGCTGGCTTATGCCATCGGCGTGTCCAAGCCGCTCTCGCTCTATGTCGATACGCACGGCACCGGCACGGTGGGCGACGACAAGATCGAGGCGGCGATCGGCAAGATCGAGAAGCTGGGCGGCCTGACTCCGCGCGGCATCCGCACGCATCTGGGGCTTAACAAGCCGATCTATCGCAAGACCGCAGCTTACGGCCATTTCGGCCGCAAGGCGGAAGGCGACTTCTTCCCCTGGGAAAAGACCGATCTGGTCGAGGACCTCAAGGCCGCGCTGGGCTGAGCCGAAGCGCTCCTTTGCGTTCCAAGAGATAGGGAACGGCGCGAGGCTTGCTTCGCGCCGTTTTTCGTAGGTGCTGCGCGGGCGGATGAAAGCAGGCACCGCGCGCGCCGTCCCCCGTTTCCTCCAGCGACAAAATGATCTAGGCGCACGCGCATGACTGCGCACAAATCAGGCGATCCCACCACGCTCAACCGGCTCTATGGCCGCCAATCCGGCCATAAGCTCCGGCAGGGGCAGCAGGCCCTTGTCGATGAGCTGCTGCCGGCGATCAGCGTGCCCGAAGAGGGCGAGATCACCGCCGAGCGCTTGTTCGGCCCGACCGCCTTTGGCGAGCGACCGCTGCATTTCGAGATCGGTTTCGGCAGCGGCGAGCATCTGGCCTACCGCGCCGATATGCTGCCGGACCATGGCTTCATCGGCTGCGAGCCCTTTCTCAACGGCGTGGTCGGCGCGTTGGGGCATGTGCGGGACCAGCATCTGGGCAATGTCCGGCTGCATATGGGCAATGCCCTCGAAGTGCTGGCGCGCATCCCCGATGGGGCGCTCAGCTTTGTGTATCTGCTCCACCCGGACCCATGGCCCAAGGCCCGGCACGCCAAGCGGCGGATGATGAACAAGGGGCCGGTCGACATGATCGCCGCCAAGCTGAAACCGGGCGGCGAATTCCGGTTCGGGACCGATCATCCGATCTACCTGCGCTGGGCGCTGATGGTGATGCGGGACCGCGAGGACTTCGACTGGCTGTGCGATAGCCCGCGCGATTTCCTCAACCGTCCGGGCGGCTGGCCGGAAACCCGCTATGAGGCCAAGGCTCGCAGGCAAGGACATGAGGTCTGGTACTTCCGATATCGGCGGAAGTGAAAATAACCATTTAGGTTATTTACTGTTGACATCGTGACGCTCTCTGGTTAGAAGAAGGCATCATCGCAATTCGAATCGCTTGGACGGGCCGCTCATATAGAGCCGGCCTGCTCGTCCCGTGGCGCATTGCGAAGGCTTCTCTCAACAGGATGGTGTTCATGACGCAACGCCCGATCGGTGCGCCGCGACCGCGCATGTCGCGTCCCCGGCGCCCGCGCTGGACGATCCAGCGCCGCCGCCAGTTTCTTGCGGTGCTCGCCGAGACATCCAATGTCAGTGCAGCGGCGCAGGCGGCCTCAATGCATCGATGCACGGCCTATGCGCTCAAGGGGCGTGACCCCGAATTCGCCCGAGCCTGGAAGGAGGCGCTGGAGCAGGGCTATTCCGACCTCGAATTGCACCTAATGCGCCAATCGATGGACGGGACGATGCGAACCGAAACGGTTATCGATGGCGAAACCAAGGCGGTCAAGCAGGTGCGGACCATCCACAGCTATCCGTTGACGGTGGCAGTGCGATTGCTGACAGCCCATCGGCAGGAGGTGGAATCCTGGCGGCGCGAAACCGAGGCGGCAAGTGGCGCTGGCGATGACCCGGAAGATCTGGACGGGCTGGATGCCGAACTGGAGGCCATTTGCGAGCGGTTCCTCACGGAGGACGATGGAGAGGAGAATGCCGGGGAGCCGGCAGGTGAATGACGACAGGCTGTCGATGATCGATCGCCTGGCCAGACTGAGTCCCACGCGGCGGCAGCAATTGTTACGAAACTTGTCACTCTTGCAACGGCGGCGCTTGATGCAGGCTTGGCGCTTTCGGGCGCGACCTGCGCAATTGCCGCCGCCGGGCGACTGGTTCACCTGGATGATCATGGCGGGGCGAGGCTTCGGTAAGACGCGGGCTGGTGCCGAATGGGTGCGAATGGTGGCCGAGGGCGACCCCACCGCGCGCATCGCTTTGGTCGGGGCGAGCCTGCATGAAGCGCGAGCCGTGATGGTGGAAGGCGAGAGCGGAATGCTTGCCATCGCGACGCAGGGCAATGAACCGAAATGGTTTCCCGCCAAGCGTGAGTTGCGCTGGCCGGGCGGGGCGTGCGCCATGCTTTATGGCGCTGCGGACCCGGAGACGTTGCGTGGGCCGCAGCACAGCCATGCCTGGGCGGACGAGATCGGGAAGTGGCCGCGCGGGGAGGCAGCGTGGGACAATCTGGCGATGGGGCTGCGTCTGGGCAATCGACCGGCCATTGTCGCGACCACCACACCGCGCGCCGTGCCGCTGGTCCGACGCCTAGCTGCCGATCCGCGCGTGGTGGTGACGCGGGGCAGCACGCGGGACAATCGAGGTGCGCTTCCGCAGAGCTTCCTCGCGGAGATGGAACGCAATTTCAGAGGCACGCGGCTGGGGCGACAGGAACTGGACGGGGAATTGTTGCTTGATCACGAAGGCGCGCTGTGGACGCGGGCGCTCATTGAGACGTGCCGTTTAGCCGGCCTTGTGCCTGAGCGTGCAGAGCTGGCGCGTGTCGCGGTGGGCGTCGATCCGCCAGCGAGCGCGGGAGGCGACGCCTGCGGGATCATTGTCGCAGGAATCGATCAGGCCGGCGAGGCAATCGTGCTGGAGGATGCGAGCGTCGAGCAGGCGAGCCCGCAACGCTGGGCACAGGCTGTAGCGCACGCCGCGGAGCGCTGGGCGGCAGATCGCATCGTGGCGGAAGCGAACAACGGCGGCGAGATGGTGCGTACCGTGCTGCGCGGGGCCGACATGGCCCTGCCGGTCCGTCTGGTTCATGCGGCGCAGGGCAAAGTGGCGCGAGCCGAGCCGATTGCCGCCGCCTATGAGGCCGGTCGGGTCCGCCATGCCCGACCCTTTGCGATGCTTGAGGACCAGTTGTGCGGCTTGTTGATCAATGGACGTTACGAGGGGCCGGGACGATCGCCTGACCGTGCGGATGCCCTCGTCTGGTGCCTGACCGAACTGCTTTTGAAGACCAATCCGCAGGCGCGGGTGCGATCACTCTAGCTTGTCGCTTCACCCCGTTTCGGGAACGATACGGAAGTGCTTGCTATTGGTTGCAAGCAGGCACAGCATGATCGTCCCATGAAGCTGTCCCCAGGAGCTTCCACGGGTGAACGACATTTTGGAGAAGATTGCCGAGGCATCCAGCCTCCCGCTGCTGTGGCGCGGGATGACGCGCTATTATGCGCGCAACGGCTTCGGCGCGGTCAGCTATTATTGGGTGAAAATCGGCACCAACATGCCGGCGACCCTGCCGCTGCAACATGGCTTCTCCAAAAAGGAGGTGGCGCTCTATTGCTCGTTCGATTTCCAGCGGCTGGATATCGTGCCGCGCGCGGCGCTGGCAGCAGGCGTACCAATTCGGTGGCATGAGGTGTGGGGCAATACCGAACTGACGGTCGAGGAGCGCCAGTTTCTGGAGGCCATGCGGCAGATCGATTTCACCGATGGGTTCTCCTTGCCTTGCTATGGCCCTGGCAATCGTAATGGCGTCGTTGGTCTGGGGA
Source organism: Sphingobium sp. B8D3B (assembly GCF_025961875.1). Lineage (NCBI taxonomy): Bacteria > Pseudomonadati > Pseudomonadota > Alphaproteobacteria > Sphingomonadales > Sphingobiaceae > Sphingobium > Sphingobium sp. B8D3B. The sequence continues at coordinate 111,681 of NZ_JAOQON010000001.1, forward strand.
GGATCGCGCCGGATGCGGACCTGAGCGAAGAGCGGATGACCCAACTGCATTTTGCGGCGCAAGCGGCGCATTTGCGGATCTGCGGTCTCTTCGCGGAAGAAACGGGGCGCGAACGGCAACTCTCTGCGCGGGAAAAGGAGATCCTGCATTGGGTGGCGCGGGGCAAGAGCAACACGGTGATTGCCGACATCCTCCAGATATCGCCGGGAACGGTCGATACCTATATGCGGCGAATTTACGAGAAGCTGGAGGTGTCTGACCGGACGTCTGCCGCCGTCAAAGGTGTGGGGTCCGGCTTGATCGCGGCCTGATCCATTCCCGCGCGATCGGGGGCGTTGCCACGCATCGGCCGTCGCGACCGATAAGTGATTTTGCAGCCGCCAGCCCCGACGCTGGCGGCTTTTTTGGTGCGCAAGCGAGGAGACGATCAGGTGAAATGGTTTGGACGAAAAGCCGCGTCGACACCGACGCGGCCGCCGCTGGCGCGCGCGTGGCTGGGGCTTGGCTGGGCAGGAGCGGGCGACTGGCCGCAAAGCTATGAGGCGCAGCTCAAGGGGGCAGTGATTGCCAACCCGGTGGCGCAGCGTGCGGTGCGGCTGGTGGCGGAGGCGGCGGGAAGCGCGGCGTTGCACGCGGTGGCTGCCAAGGAGGGGGATGCGCAAGCGGCTCTGGCGCTCGTGCAGCGGCGCGTGGCGGGGCAAAGTCTCATCGAGACGCTCGCCGCGCATGTGCTGCTGCATGGCAATGGTTACGCACAGATTGGCCATGGCGCTGATGGTCTGCCCGCGACCCTCTATGCCCTGCGCCCCGAACGGGTGACAATCGAGCAAGATCGCGCCGGCTGGCCGGTGGGCTATCGCTACCGGGCGGGCGAAAGCGAGATGCGCTATGCCAGCGAGGATGCGGCAGGGCGGACTGCGGTCATCCACGTCAAAGCGATCAACCCGGCAGACGATCATTATGGGCTAGGCTGCCTGGGCGCTGCAGCGGGTGCGGTGGCGATTCACAATGCGGCGACGCAGTGGAACAAGGCGCTGCTCGATAATGCAGCGCGGCCATCCGGCGCGCTCATTTATGCGCCGGGCGATGGCAGCGTGCTCGCGCCCGAGCAGTTCGCCCGGCTGAAGGCCGAACTGGAAGGCGCATTTCAGGGTGCGGACAATGCGGGGCGGCCGATGCTGCTGGAGGGCGGGCTGAACTGGCAGTCGATGAGCCTTTCCCCGCACGACATGGATTTCGTGGCGCTAAAGGCAGCGGCGGCGCGGGACATCGCGCTCGCCTTCGGTGTGCCTCCCGTGCTGATTGGGATGCCGGGGGACAGCACCTACTCGAATTATCGGGAGGCCAATAAGGCGCTGTGGCGGCAAAGCGTCCTGCCGCTGCTGGCCAAACTGCTCGGCGCGCTCGGGCAGGGGCTGCGCGACTTCTGGCCCGAACTGGTGCTGGAGGTCGATCTCAACCGCTTGCCCGCCCTGGCTGAGGACAGGATGCTGCTGTGGGACCGGATCGAGAGGGCGGATTTCCTCTCGACCGAGGAAAAGCGCACGATGCTGGGGCTGGACGCCGCGCGCGCATGAGCGCCGGGACCGTGCGGTTCGCCGGCTATGCGGCGATCTTCGACAAGATTGATCAGGGCGGCGATGTCATCGCGCCGGGCGCCTTCTCGGCCAGCCTCTCGCGCCGTGCGGCGACAGCGCTGCCATTGCTCTGGCAGCATCGGGCGGGCGCGGTGATCGGCCGGATCGATCATGTCACGGAGGATGCACGCGGGTTGCGGGTGATCGGCACGATTAGTGCGTCGGGGGCGACAGCGGAACAGGCGAAGGCGCTGCTGCGCGACGGGCGGATCGAGGGATTGTCGTTCGGCTATCGCGTGGTGGCGGCGCAGGGCCATCAGCCCCGCCGGCTGCATGCGCTCGATCTGGTCGAGGTGAGCCTGGTGACCCACCCGATGCAGCCGCTGGCGCGCGTTCATGCGGTCGAGGCCGGGTGAGGGCGCAGACGGATTTCTGGATGTTGGAGGGGCCGATTGCGGCCCCTTTTTGTTTTTGACGGCAGGAGAATGACGCAATGCAGGACGTGGAAACCAAGAGCCTTGAGGAGAGCTTCGACGCGATCCTGCAGGCAGACCGGCTGACGGGTATGGAGGCCCGGATGGACGTCTTTGACGAGGCGCTGCGCAAGCAGACCGAGCGGGCGATGGCGCTGGCCGGTCGGCCGCCGCTGGATGGCGCCAAGGGCAGCGATGTCGACCCGGCGCGGGCAGCCTTCACCGACCGCTATCTGCGGCGCGGCATCGAAGCCGGGGTGGAGCTGAAGAGCTTCTCGGGCGCGAGCGGCGGCAGCGGCGGCTATGCGGTGCCGCGCGAGATCGACCAGATGATCGATGCGGCGCTCAAATCAATTTCGCCGATCCGCGCGGTGGCCAATGTGGTCCGCACGGGGTCGGCGGGATATCGCAAGCTTGTGACGACTGGCGGTGTCGTATCTGGCTGGGCGGTCGAGACTGCGGCGCGGCCCGAGACGGCGACGCCCACATTCCAGGAAATCGCGCCGCCCTCCGGGGACCTTTACGCCAATCCGTCGGCCAGTCAGGCGATGCTGGACGATGCCCAGTTCGATGTGGAGAGCTGGCTCGCCGAGGAAATCGCCCGCGAGTTTGGCCGGGCAGAGGGCGCGGCATTCATCAATGGCGACGGGACGAGCAAGCCCAAGGGCTTCCTGACCTATGCGACGACCAATCAGGCGGACAGCGTCCGCCCGTTCGGGTCCTTGCAATATGTCGCATCGGGCGCAGCGGGCGGCTTTAGTGCCAGCAATCCGCAGGATCGGCTGATCGACCTCGTCCAGTCGCTGCGGGCGCCGTATCGGCAGGGTGCGGTATTCGTGATGAATGCCGCGACGCTGGCGACGATCCGCAAGTTCAAGACCAGCGATGGCGCGTTCCTGTGGCAGCCGAGCATGATCGCGGGTCAGCCGGCGACGTTGCTTGGGTATCCGGTGATCGAGGCCGAGGACATGCCCGACATCGCCGCCAACAGCCTCTCCATCGCCTTCGGCAATTTCACCAATGGCTATGTGATTGCCGAGCGCAGCGAGACGAGCATCTTGCGCGATCCCTTCACCAACAAGCCGTTCGTCCACTTCTACGCAGTGAAGCGGATCGGCGGCGCGGTCGCCAACAGCGAGGCCATCAAGCTCATGAAGTTCGCCGCCTCCTGAGGAGGCCCTGATCGGCGAACCGATGAGGGGCGCCATGCCGGTCTCTCCCCGCCGGCATGGCGCCTTTTTCTCAGGCTTGAAGGACGGCTGCGATCATGAGCGTGATAATCGAGAAGGGCGGGCCGCTCGCGGTGCCGCTCGAAGACCTGAAACAGTATCTGGGGGTCAGCCTTGCCGACGACGACGCTGCCCTCACCGATCTGCTGCGCGCGGCGAGCGAGGCGGCCGAGCAGTATCTCGGCCAGATGCTGATCGAGAGAGCTGTGACCGAAGTGCGCGGCGCCAGCGGTGCATGGGGTCGGCTGACGATGGCGCCGGTCAGCGCGACCAGCAGCATTGAAGGACTGCCGGCGGATGGCGCGGCATTCGTCCTGCCGGTTACGGCCTATACCATCGATATCGATGCGCAGGGGGCGGGATGGGTGCGGATCCTCAATCCGGGATCGGCCGGACGGGTCCGCGTGACCTATCGTGCTGGCCTTGCCCTGGCCACGGACAATGTGCCCGATGCGCTTCAGCACGCCGTCGTTCGGCTGGCGGGCGAGTGGTATGCGCGACGCGACGGGCTGGAGGGAGACCTGCCGGCATCGGTTGTCTCCCTGTTGCGGCCCTGGCGACGGGTGCACCTCGCATGAGCGGCGAGATGGCAGTGAGGGGGGCGGTGATCGCCGCACTCCGCAACGATGCGGACCTGATGGCCCTGGTCAACCTCGTGAGCAATGGCGAGCCGATCAAGGCAAGCCCGCCCTGGCTTCTGGTCGGCGAGATGATGTCGACCGGCTGGGGCGCACGGGATGTGACGGGGCTGGCGCTCCGCTTGCCCATCCAACTGGTCGTTCGTGGCGATGATCTGGCGCGGGTGACCGCCGTGCTGGCGCGCATGGATGCCGTGCTCGCGGGGGTCGATGGCGATCTGGGCGACTGGCGGATCACCAGCTTGCGGTTCGAGAGATCACGCATCCTGCGCAGCCGCACCGAGTGGCGAGCGAGCGCCGACTATGCCGTGCGGGCGGCGCGGCTGAATTGAAGCCCACATCTCACTCGATGCGAACGGGGATGCGGATACAGAAAGGATCAAGGCGATGGCAGTGGAGAAGGGCAGCGCGTTTCTGCTCAAGATCGGCAATGGCAGCACGCCGGTAAGCTATGCGACGGTGGCGGGGCTGCGCGCCACGCAGCTTTCCGTCAATGGTGAGGCGGTGAATGTCACCTCCAAGGATTCCGGCGGCTGGCGCGACCTTCTGCCGGGCGCGGGGGTGCGCTCCGTCAGCGTGTCAGGCTCCGGGATCTTTACCGGATCGGCGGCGGAAACCCGGCTGCGCAATCATGCGCTGGCGGGCGCCATCGACGATTATGAACTGAGCTTTGAGAGCGGCGAGAAGCTGCGTGGGCGGTTTCTGGTTACGCGGCTGGACTATGCCGGCGATTATAATGGCGAACGCACCTATACGCTCGCGCTGGAGAGCTCCGGTGCCGTGAGCGCGCTATGAGCGGGGCGGTCGCGAATGAAGCGCGGGGGGAAGCCGCGCTCATGGTCGGCGAGCACTGCCTGACAGTGCGCCCGAGCTTTGCGGCGTTGGTCGCTGCCGAGCGCGAGACCGGGCCGTTGCTTGCGCTGGTCGAGCGCGCGGCGGACGGGCGGCTCGGCCTCGCCGAGATGGAAGCTCTGTTGTGGCACTGCCTTACGGATCGACCCGAGGCGATGGCCCGAGCCGATCTGGGCGACGCGCTGATCGCGCAAGGGGTGGGCGTGGCCTTGCCGGCGCTTCGGGCAATCATGCGGCAGGTCGTGGCTGGCGGGGCATGACGTCGGCCTGCTTTGCGGAGGTCGCGCGCACGCTGGCCGGGCAGGCCGGGCTGCTGCTCGGCTGGCGCCCCGACGAGTTTTGGGGCGCGACGCCGGCCGAGCTGGCCGACGCCCTGGCGGTGTTGCGCGATCTGGCCGGGCCTCAGGTCGCGCCGTTCGACCGATCTGTACTGGCCAAGATGATGGAAAGGCATCCCGATGGATGAGGATATGCAAAGCCTGTTCGCGCCGATGGGCAGCGACATGGCCCGCTTGCGCGAAGATGCGAGCGGTCTGCGCGACGAGCTAGATTTACTGAGCACAGGCGCGGAACGAGCGAGCCGCGCCATCGAGGCGGGGCTGCTGCGTGCTGTGCGGACGGGGCGGATCGGCTTTGAAGATCTCGGCAAGATCGCGCTGTCCGTCATGGACCAGATCGCCCGTTCGGCGGTTCGTAACGGCTTGGAGGCGATCCTCGGCGGCGGAGGCTCTTCCGGGCTTTTGGGATTGGGAACGAGCCTCATCACCGGTGCGCTTGGGTTGCCCGGCCGGGCAACGGGTGGCCCGGTGGCGCCGGGGCGTGCCTATCTCGTCGGTGAGCGCGGGCCGGAGGTGTTCGTCCCCACGCATAGCGGCCAGATCGCGCCCGGCATGGGCGGGCAGGGGGGACGAGACGTGCGCGTCTCGATCACCGTCAATGGCAGCGGCCAGGAGGCGCCGCGCGCGCTGGCGCGCAGTGCGCGTCAGGTGGCGCGGGCGGTGCGTGGGGCGCTCGGGGATTAGGCGTTTTCGCGTCCATGACTGTGTCTCGACTAGAGCCGAGAGGCTGAAGTTTACCCTGAGCGCCCGCCTGCGGGCGGTCGAAGGGCTCGACACAAACGGGCGGGGGCGGGTGGGATCGCCCGCCGAAATGGCTGCTCTCGATATCAACAAAGGATAACCCCGATGGCCTACTGGCTGGCGACCGAGAGGCGCAATCAGGAGAGCGGCGTGGTCAAGCGCTTCTCGCCACCTTTCTGGACCGTCAATTTCCCACGGCCGATGACGGCCTCCGTCGTGACGGTCGGGGATGATGGATTGCGCGTCGATGCGGTGTTCCATGGCTCGGGCGACCTTGCCGGGCTGATCTGGGAATCGGCCGATATATGGGATCATCCGCTGCTCCGTTATGAGACGCGACGGGATTATCGTGGCTGCACCTTGCGGTTCCGCTGGCGAAGCGCTGGGGTCAAGCCGCTCGATGCCATTCAGGGCCCGACGTTGACGCTTGAGGGGCGGGATGCGGCCGGCAATGCGTGCGCCTGGTATGTGCGGCTGTGGAACTATGCAGAAGGCAGTCCGGAGGATGCGGTCGTCACCCTCGACTTCGACGCGTTGGTCGGAGGCTTTGCCTTGCCCGCCGATGCGGACCCGGTGGATGCGCGGGATATCGACCGCCTGTTCATCTCCATCGTCCAGACCGATTATGATGAGGGAGAGACGACCTTTCATGACGCCCGCGAAGGCTGGGTGGAGGTCAGCGAGATGGTTTGCGAGGGGGCAGGATCGGTCATCGCCATGGGCGATCCGATGCTGCCGGAGCATGGGCTGTCCATCGCCAGCGGCTATGATGATGCGTACAACCAGACGCCCGAGCGCTTGCTGCGGCAGGTGCTGGCGCTCGGCTATCGCGGCGCGATCAATCATTATGTCGGGATGAGCCACTATATGCGGCTCGCCCCTGACGGCAGCGATTTTCGCGTGACGCTGGCGGGCGGTGCGCTGGCGACGCCATGCCGGCGCTGGCACGAGGACTTCGCGGCGCGCTGCAAGGCGCTGGGGTTCGGGCTGATCCTTTCGCTCTCTTACGAGCTGTTCGATGCTTATTGCCCAGCTGAGTGGAAGCAGCGGGCGTGGGACGGAGCGCCCGCGCTGACAGGGTGGACTCCGCCCTCCACCCTGCTTTCGCCAGCCAATGCCGCGGCAAACGACTATTTGCGTGCGGTGGCGCGGGCTTTTGCCGGCATCGCGCGGGATGCCGGGCTAGCGGTGCGTTTCCAGATCGGCGAGCCCTGGTGGTGGGTGATGGCGGATGGGCGACCCTGCCTGTACGACGATGCTGCGCGCGCTGCGTTCGGGAGTGCTGCGGTGGAAATCCCGACAGTTCGCGATACGCTCGACAGCGGGCAGATCGCTTTGCTGGATGCGGCTGGCGCTCTGCTGGCCGCTTCGACAGCGGGCGTGGCAGATGCCGTGCGCGCGGAGACCCCGGGCGCCGAGCTTCTTCTGCTTGTCTATTTACCGAGCGTACTTGATCCGGCGGCGCCGGAGCTCAAACGCGCGAACGTGCCGACAGGCTGGGCCGCGCCGGCTTTCGACCGGTTGCAGATAGAAGATTATGACTGGGTGACCGAGGGCCGAACCGCCCGCTCAGCCGCAGGGCGCGCCGCGATGGACGCGCGCTTGGGCTATCCGCCAGATGAGCAGCATTATTTCGCCGGATTTTTGCCGGCTGGCTCCACCGATGAGTCAACGCAGATCGGCTGGGACCGCATCGCCGCGGCGGCAGATGCTGCGCGGGCGCGCGGCCATGCCGCCACCTTCATCTGGGCGCTGCCCCAGGTCGCGCGGGACGGCTTTACCTATTTCCAGCTTTCAGGAGATGCGGACGTGCAGCATTTCGACGACCTCGCCTTTCCGCTCGACATCGGCAATCGCGCGCAGGTGGCGCCGGCTTTCTCGACGCGGATCGTGGAGAGCGTGTCCGGCCACGAGCAGCGCAGCACGCAATGGGCTGACGCGCGGCTGCAGTTCGATGCGGGGCCGGGGGTGCGATCCGAGGCGGATATCGCGACGCTCATCGCCTTTTTTCGGGCTCGACGCGGCGCAGCTCGGGGGTTTCGGTTCCGTGATCCGTTCGATCATGCGTCTGGCTCGTTCGGCCTTGCGCCGGGGCCGTTTGATCAGTGGATCGGAACGGGCGATGGCGTGACGACCAGCTTCCAGTTGCGCAAGAATTACGGGGGGAATGATCCCCAGCAACGACGGATCACGCGGCCCGTCGCAGGGAGCATCAGGGTTGCGGTGGACGGGGTCGAGCGATTTGCCGGCTGGTCTCATCCGGGCATGGGGGAGATCGCGTTCGATGACCCGCCGCCCGAGGGCGCGGTGGTGACGGCGGGCTTTGTCTTCGACGTGCCCGTGCGCTTTGCCGAAGACCGGCTGGATATCGACCGAGAGACGTTTGCGGCGGGCATTGTCCCGTCCGTCCCCCTGATGGAGGTGCGTGAGTGAGCGCTGCGGCGATCCTGAGCAAGCCGCTTTGCGCGCTCGCTTTTTGCTGGCGGTTGGAGCGGCGGGATGGCGTGACCATCGGCCTGACCAGCCATGATCGAGGCCTGCGGGCGCACGGCCTGCGTTATGCGGCAGCACCCGGGATCACGCCGAGCGCCATCGTGCAGGGTGGCAACGACCCGGACCTGACGGACGTGCAGGGCGCCATCAGCAGCGCGGCCATCAGTGAGGTCGATCTCGATGCCGGGCGCTGGGACGGCGCGACACTGCTCCTGCATCTCACCGAATGGACCGAACCCGGGGTGCTCTGGCTGGAACTTGCGCGCGGCGAACTGGGAAGCATCGAGCGGCGCGGCGGCGCTTATTCGATGAGCTTACGGTCCACGCTTGCTGCGGCGCTTGAGCGACCGGTCGCGCCGGTGACCAGCGCCACCTGCCGGGCGACGCTGGGGGATGCGGATTGCCGGATCGATTTGCGACGGCATCAGCAGATCGTCGCGGTTGGTGCCGTGGCGGATGACCGCATTGCGTGCGGTGGCCTGCTGGCTGGGGTGTATCCCTTCGGCTCGTTGCGCTGGCTGGAGGGGCCCAATTGCGGCCTCCTGCAGACCATTGTCGATCAGGAGGCGGGGGGCGTTTTCTTGGCGGAACCGCCGGTGTTTCCGGTGGCATCAGGCACGCGCGCGCTGTTGACGCAGGGGTGCGACAAGCGCCTCGCGACCTGCGCGGGGCGGTTTGGCAATGCCGTCAATTTCCGCGGGGAGCCGCATCTGCCCGGCATGGATCTGCTGACGCGCTATCCGGGGAGTTGAGTGATGGACCTTGGCGAACGCATGGCGGCCGAGGCCTTGGCCTTGGTCGGCGTGACCTTTCGGTTGCACGGGCGCAGCGTAGAGACGGGGGTGGACTGTGTGGGCTTGGTTGCGCTGGCGGCGCGGCGGGCCGGAGTCCGCGTTCCCACGCTCCCGACCTATAAGCTGAGGGGGATGGGGCAGGCGAGGGCAGTGCAGAACCTCGCGGCATGCGGCCTCTCGCCGGCGCCGGAGCTGGGCGAAGGCGCCGTGCTGCTGGTCGATAGCGGTCCGATGCAGTTGCATCTGATGATCGTGACGCCGGGCGGCCATGTCCATGCTCATGCCGGACTGGGCAAGGTGGTGCTGATGCCGGGGTCATCGCCCTGGCCGGTGCTGGGCGCGTGGCAATTTCAGGAGTAAGGCATGGCGACATTGGTTCTCACCGCCGTGGGCAGTGCCCTTGGCGGAACGTTCGGCGCTGTGGGCGCGGCGGTTGGCGGCGCGGTCGGCGCGCTCGCCGGGCGGTCTGTCGACGCGCTGATTTTTCGACCCGGCGGGCGGACGGGGCCCCGGCTGAGCGACCTTCAGGTCCAGACATCTCGTTACGGCGCGGCGATCCCGCGCATCCACGGAACGATCCGTATCGCGGGGACGGTGATCTGGGCCACGGACCTTCAGGAGAGCAAATCGACCAGCGGTGGAGGCAAGGGCAGCCCAAGCGTCACGACTTACAGTTATTCCGCGAGCCTGGCTGTTGCGCTTTCCTCACGGCCTATTCTCGGCATCGGGCGCATCTGGGCGGACGGCAATCTGCTTCGTGGTGCAGTGGGGGATTTCAAATCGCCGCTCACGGCATTTCGGCTGTATCTGGGCGGGCCGGACCAGATGGTGGACCCGCTGGTTGCGTCCGCAGTGGGCGTGGCGCAATGTCCTGCTTATCGCGGCTGTGCTTACGTCGCGTTCGAAGGGCTGCAGCTGGCGGACTTCGGCAACCGGATTCCCTCGCTGACGTTCGAAGTGATCGCTGATGCCGAACGAGTGGCCCTGCCGGCGATTGCCTCCGACCTTGCCGGGCGCACCGTCAGTCATGCCGGAGACGGCGATCCAGCGCGTCTGCTGGGCTTCGCGGCGGAAGGGACAGTGGAGGAAGCGATGCGCGACATCGTCTCACTCCACGACGTGCGATGGACAGAGCGCGAGGGGGCGCTTGCGTTGAACAACGGGAGGCCCACGGGCCAAGCCATCGATCGGGCAGCCGCCGTGCGCAGCATAGACGGCGAGAAGCAAGCCGAGCCTCAGCATGTTCGCACGCCGATTGAGACGGTGGCTGCCCGGCTGGCAATCCGTCACCACGACCCAGCCCGCGACTATCAGCTTGGCTTGCAGACCGCGTTGCGGGCCGGGCCGGGGATGCGCAGCGAGGAAATCGACTTGCCGGCGGCAATGGGAGCGGACGATGCGCGGCGCCTGGCCGACCGGAAGCTGCGCAATGCGTTGCGACGGCGCCGACGCGTCAATATCGGCGCTGGTTGGGGCGCGCTGGACCTCGGCCCGGGCGATCTTGTGACGGTCGCGGGCGAGCCGGGGCAGTGGCTCGTCGAGACGACGGAATGGGATGACATGGCCGTCAGGCTTAGCTTGCGGGCTTTTGAGAGCGGCACGCGGGCCATCGCAGGCGCAGGGGCCTCCGGGGAGCCGGTCCGTCAGCCCGACCTCGTCCAGGGGCCGACCAGTCTGGCGATTGTGGAGTTACCGGGTGACGGGACTACGATTTCCACGAGCCCCGTCGTTGCGGCAGCGGCGTGCGGCTCGAATGCCGGGTGGCGGCGCGCAACCCTCTTTCGCTATGATCCGGTCCTGGAGATTGCCGAGCCCATTGGCAGCACAGCGCCGCGCGCCGTGATGGGCCGCACTGTTGGCGCGCTGCCTCTGGGCGCGCCGTGGCGGATGGACCTTTCCAGCAGCGTTGAGATCATTCTCGACGATCCCGGCGATGTGTTGACCGGCGTGGGGGACGATCTTCTGCTCGGCGGCGCGAACATCTGCCAGATTGGAAAGGAACTGCTGCAATTTGGCCAGGCGGACGTGGTCGCGCCGGGGCATTATCGACTGTCGCGGCTCGTTCGCGGGCGCATGGGGACCGAATGGGCCATGGCGGCGCACGACGCGGGCGAACGGTTCGTGCTGATCGACCGCGAGCGGCTGGCGCCGATCCCGGTCGAACAAAGTGCGGTCGGAACGATGCTGACTCTGAGGGCAATCGGCAGCGGTGACAGTACGCCGGCGCAGGACAGCCTTTTGATCGACGGCCGCGCATTGATGCCTCTTTCGCCGGTGCACGGGCGGCGCACGACTTTGGCCGGTGGTGATGTTGAGATCAGTTGGGTTCGCAGAAGCCGGCTTGGCTCGGCATGGATCGACGGCGTGGATGCGCCCCTCGGGGAGGAGCGGGAGGCTTATGCGGTCAGTGTCGTCGCAGACGGAGTGACATTGCGGCGATGGGAAACGACGCTCCCGTCCTGCGTCTACGCGGCGAGTGACGTTGCGGCCGATCTCGCGACCGCGGCCTCGGCTGGCGTGCAGATCGAAGTGAGGCAGATGGGAAGCTGGGGAGCGGGGCGAGCGCTCGTCATTCCCTGGCCCTGTCTTATCCGCGTCTGCGCGCGCGACTTCCCACATCAGAAGGACGACGATCTATGGCTCAAACCGATCGACTTGGCTTGCCGCTGCTCTCTGCTGGGCAGGCGCAAAAGGAACTTACCCATAATGAGGCGTTGTCGCTCATCGACATCGCGATCGGACGGGTGGTGGAAAGCGCGAGCCTGTCAGCGCCTCCCGCCGCGCCCGATCTGGGTGCGTGCTGGCTCGTGGGAAGTGGCGCTACGGGCGAATGGGCAGGGTGCGAGCGGATGATTGCGGCGTGGACTGCGGCTGGATGGCGCTTCCTCGCGCCGTTCGAGGGCTTGCATTGCTGGAAGCGGGATACGCAAAGTGGCGTGAGATTCCAGGCCGGCGACTGGCGGGAAGAAGGTCTGCGGACTGACGGTTTCTATGTTGATGGCGAGAAAGTGATTGGCAGCAGGCGGCCTGCAATCGCGAATCCATCCGGGGGGGCGCCCGTCGATTCGCAGGCGAGAGAGGCGATCATTTCAGTGCTTGATACCCTGAGGGCGCACGGTCTCATCGCATCGTAACCACGCATAAAGCACAAAGACGTTGTCGGTTCCCAACATGCGGACGCGACAGGCAATATTTCCTGCAGGGCCAACATTAGCTGATCACAATGCGGCATTTAGGCAACATCACGCGATTGTGCGCTTGAAACCTTTGCGGCGCACTCCTAAAAACGTCGAGCAGCATTTTACGATCAACCTGAAAGGGGAATGATATGCGGAAGCTTGGCCTCGCCATAGCGCTCGCTTCGACCGCGATGGCATCACCATCGCTCGCCAAGGACGGCGCCTGGTATCTGGGCGGTGACATTGGCGCGATCATCGTCGAGGACTCTGACACCACGTATGACGCCGGCACCGTTGCCGGTGTGGCAGCGACCACTGGCGTCACGGCCAACACCCCGCACAAAGTCGGTTACGACGCCGCGGGTTATGTGGGTTACGACTTCGGTGCGTTCCGCCTGGAAGCCGAATATTCGCACAAGAAGGCGATGAACAAGAACACCACCTACTCGAACCGGACGACGGCTCTGCCCGGCGGCCAGGCTCGCGTGGACAGCATCATGCTGAATGGTATGCTCGACTTCGGTCCCGATGATGGCCTGCAGGGCTTCGTCGGCGGCGGCGTCGGCGTTGCGCGGTCCAAGATCTCGCTGCCCGACACGCGCGATTCCGACACGGGCTTCGCCTGGCAGGCAATTGCTGGCGTCCGTTATCCGGTGAGCAACAACGTCGATCTGTCGCTGAAGTATCGCTTCTTCAACCACAGCAACATCGACCTGATCAACACCGCTGGCACGCCGCTGGAAACTGAGGTTCGCAGCCACAGCATCCTGGCAGGCCTGGTGTTCAACTTCGGTGGTGAAGAGCCGGCTCCGCCGCCGCCTCCCCCGCCGCCCCCGCCGCCGCCTCCCCCGCCGCCTCCGCCTCCGCCGCCTCCGCCGGTCGCGCAGTGCCAGCCGGGGCCGTACATCGTGTTCTTCGAGTGGGATAGCGCCGACGTTACGCCGGATGCTGCCTCGATCCTCGACAACGCGGTTTCGGCTTATGCGAACTGCGGTAGTGCGCAGGTCATGCTCGCTGGTCACGCTGACCGTTCGGGCTCGCCGCGCTACAACATGGGCCTTTCCGAGCGTCGTAACGCTTCGGTCCGTGGCTACCTCACCTCGCGTGGCATCTCCGACGGCGTCATCTCGACGCAGGCCTTCGGTGAGACGCGTCCGCGTGTCGACACGGCCGACGGTGTGCGTGAACTCCAGAACCGTCGCGTGGAAATCACCTACGGTCCGGGTTCGGGCAACTAAGAACTTTCCGCTTCGGCGGGACGAACAAGGAAGGGGCCGGCTTATCCGGCCCCTTTTTTTGTGTGAAAGAGCGTCGGGCTGTCATCTTGCGTCTATGGGCGCGCATCGAGAGCGGGCGATACAGCAGGCATGATAAGCCTCGCGGACCGGTTTCACTTGAAATCTAAGGGCATAGCCCGATATTGTGCGCTGATAGTCCGGCGCTGTTGCCGGAAAGAGGAGATGATAAAATGGCGAATTGGCCAGATCCCCGGTCGTCCGCTACGGGCTACGGTGGTGCTTCCACGCATGCGAGCGAGGTTGCTTATGACGCAGGCCTGCGCTCCTACATGCTCTCGATCTACAATTACATGGCCAGCGGCGTGCTGGTCACGGGTATCGTTGCGCTGTTGTTTGCAAGCTCCGGCTTCGCGGCTCAGGTGCTGGTGACCCCGCTGCGCTGGGTAATCATGCTGGCCCCGATGGCCTTCGTGATGGTGCTGAGCTTCGGGATCAACAAGTTGCAGACGAGCACCGCGCAAGCGCTGTATTGGGCATTTGCAGTCGTCATGGGCCTCTCCATGTCGTCGATCTTTCTGGTGTTCACGGGTGTCTCGATTGCGCAGACATTTTTCGCCACGGCAGCGGCTTTCGTGGGCCTGAGCCTTTACGGCTATACGACCAAGAAGGACCTCTCCGGTTTCGGCACGTTCCTGATCATGGGCGTGATCGGTATTCTCGTCGCCATGGTCATCAATATCTTCGTGCAGTCGACGGCGCTTCAGCTGGTCATCAGCATCCTTGGTGTCCTGATCTTTGCCGGCCTGACTGCCTATGATACGCAGCGCCTCAAGAGCCTGTATTTCCAGGTTGCCGGGTCCGACATGATGGGCAAGGCCGTCATCATGGGCGCGCTGAGCCTGTATCTGGACTTCGTGAACATGTTCACGTTCCTGCTGCAGTTCCTGGGCAATCGCGACTGATCGCGTCGGGTTCTTTTATTGACCAGAAGGGCCGGGAGATATCCTCCCGGCCTTTTTTCTTATTAAACCAGCCCGAGCGAGTACACCGGAACTGAGTCTGGATTAAGCTTTGCCCGACTGCGCCTGCGCGATAAGCGCATTGTCGATGTCCTTCGCGCGCACATAGGCGGGTCGGCTCTCAAGACGGGCGACATAGTCCGAGAAAATCGGTCGGGAGGGGATGGTGCCGAACTGCAGCCCCCAGGCGATATGCGATCCGACATAAACATCGGCTGCCGTGAACATCTCTCCGCAGATAAACGTCTTGTCCCGGAGCGCGCTTTCCAAGGTGTCGATCGTCTGCTCGAAGCTGCCATAGCCCAAAGTCCTTTCCCGACCAGGCTCAGCGACAAAACCCAGTGCACGGTTCGTCACAGCCGCCTCCAGCGGTCCCGCCGCGAAGAACATCCAGCGATAATAATCAGCCCGATCGGCCAGGGGCGGGGCCAGCGCTGCTTCGGGAAAGCGATCCGCCAGCCAGGCGCAAATTGCGGCGCATTCGGTGACGACCGTTCCATCGTGTACCACGGCGGGCACCTTTCCCATCGGATTGATGGCCAGATAGGCTCCGCCTTTCATCTCGGTCTGGTAGTCGAGCAGGTGGGTCTCGTACGGGACGCCGACCTCTTCCAGCATCCAGCGGACAATTTGCCCACGCGACATCGGGTTGGTGTAGAATTGAATTTGGCTCATGATCGTCTCCCCAGTGACTGGAACGTATCATGAACGAAATTTAGAGTTCCGTCAAAGCCCTGCTATGGGCGAAGCGCCCTTCGCTCAGAAAATGCTTTATCTGGGCATGGGCGGTCGGGTGATAGGGCAGCAGCATATGGGAGAGCGGGAGGACGATGTGGTCCGTCGCGTTCTTCAATCTGGTCGAGGCCACGCTGACCTTGCCATCGCTCGGCCCGGGTAGAAGACGTGACGCGCCATACCGCATCATCGGGCGGTCGCCGGCGATGATTCCTACCGGATAGTCGATCTCACCCAACATTGCAGTGATCTCTGCGGGGCGCTGCGTGACCAGGGCCGGGGCGGCCCTGCCGAGGATCGGGCGCAGCAGAGCATAACGGTGCAATGTGTCGGCTATCTCGCTGCCAGCGTTAGGAGTTCCCAACATGACGACCCGGCCCAGCCGCGCCGGGCGCCGCGCTCTGATGAGCGCACGGGCGACCAGTCCGCCCATGGAATGGCAGACGATGTGGAGAGGCTGATCCGGGCTACCCGCTCTATCAAGCTCTTCCAGACGTGGGCCGAGCAGTTTGCAGATGCCTTCGAGGTCCAGCCGCCAACTGTCGTAACTCAGATCGACAGGCTGATAGCCGGTGCTGCGAAGCATGGCGGCGAGGGGGCGGTTCATCACCGCAAATCCAGCAAAGCCATGAATAAGGACGACAGTCGGCTGCACGGTGGGTTTCAACGCCTGATCATGCCTGAGCGATCCCAGCCATTCTCATGGTGATGCGGATATCCTGAAAACAAGCCGGCCCCGAGCAACTGCCCGGGGCCGGTCGAGATTATATGAACTGTGCCGTCGATGGTGTTCAGCTCTTCGGTTCTGAGACCTCGGAAGGGCCGCTCTTTGCCTTGCGCGTGGCACTCCCCTTGCTGCGCTTGGGTGCGGCGGGCGTGATCTCGAAGGAGAGAGCATCGTCCTTGAGGCGGACGTGAACCTCGCCACCGTGCACGAGCTTGCCGAACAGCAGTTCCTCGGCAAGAGGCTGCTTGATCTTCTCCTGCATGAGCCGACCCATCGGACGGGCACCGTACAGCTTGTCGTAACCGCGGGCGGTGAGCCAGTTGCGGGCTTCGTCGTCGAGCGTGATGTGAACGTCGCGATCGGCCAGCTGAAGCTCGAGCTGCAGGATGAACTTGTCGACCACACGGGCGACAACTTCAGACGGCAGATAGCCAAAGGGCACGATGGCATCGAGGCGGTTGCGGAACTCCGGCGTGAAGAGCTTCTTCACGGCCTCTTCCTGCACATCCTCGCGCGTCGATTCCCCGAACCCGATCGATTCCTTCGCCATGTCGGACGCGCCGGCATTGGTCGTCATGATCAGGATCACGTTGCGGAAGTCGACGGTCTTGCCGTGGTGATCGGTCAGGCGCCCGTTGTCCATCACCTGCAGCAGGATGTTGAACAGGTCCGGATGGGCCTTTTCGATCTCGTCCAGCAGCAGCACGCAATGCGGGTTCTGGTCGATAGCATCGGTAAGCAGGCCACCCTGATCATAGCCGACATAGCCCGGAGGCGCGCCGATCAGGCGGCTGACCGAATGACGCTCCATATATTCCGACATGTCGAAGCGCTGGAGCGGGATGCCGAGCAGCGTGGCAAGCTGGCGGGCAACTTCCGTCTTGCCGACGCCGGTGGGGCCCGAGAAGAGATAGTTGCCGATCGGCTTGTCCGGATCGCGCAGGCCGGCGCGCGACAGCTTGATCGCGGAGCTGAGCACCTCGATGGCCTTGTCCTGCCCGAAGACGACACGCTTGAGATCCGTCTGGAGGGTTTCCAGCACACTCTTGTCGTCGCTCGACACGGTCTTGGGCGGGATCCGCGCCATCGTTGCGATCACGGCCTCGATCTCCTTGGGCGTGATCATCTTCTTGCGACGCGAGGGCGGCACAAGCATCTGCATCGCGCCGACTTCGTCGATCACGTCGATCGCCTTATCCGGCAGCTTGCGATCATTGATATACCGCGCTGACAGCTCCACCGCCGCCTTGATGGCATCGGGCGTGTATTTGACCGAGTGGTGATCCTCGAAGGCCGAACGCAGGCCCATGAGGATCTTGACGGTATCATCCACCGTTGGCTCGTTCACATCGATCTTCTGGAAGCGACGCAGCAGCGCGCGGTCCTTCTCGAAGTGGTTGCGGAACTCCTTGTAGGTCGTCGAGCCGATGCAGCGGATCGCGCCACCCGACAGCGCAGGCTTCAGGAGGTTCGAGGCATCCATGGCTCCGCCTGACGTCGCGCCGGCGCCGATCACCGTGTGGATCTCGTCGATGAACAGCACCGCGTGCGGCATCTTTTCCAGTTCGGTGACGACGGCCTTCAGCCGCTCCTCGAAGTCGCCGCGATAGCGCGTGCCAGCGAGCAGCGCGCCCATGTCGAGTGAGTAGATCACCGCTTCCTTGAGCACGTCGGGCACTTCGCCATTGACGATCTTGCGCGCCAGACCCTCGGCAATGGCCGTTTTGCCCACGCCCGGATCACCCACATAGAGCGGGTTGTTCTTGGAACGCCGGCACAGGATCTGGATCGTCCGATCCACCTCGGAATCGCGGCCGATCAGCGGATCGACCTTTCCTTCCTTCGCCTTCTCGTTGAGATTGACGGTGAACTGGTCGAGCGCGCCTTCCTTCTTCTTGGCCTCCGGCTTCTTCTCTTCCTCGGCCTGGGCCGGCTTGGCCGGCTCCGGCGAGGCAGCGCCCTTGCCGACGCCGTGCGAGAGATAGGAAACCGCGTCGAGGCGGCTCATGTCCTGCTGCTGCAGGAAATACACGGCGTAGCTCTCCCGCTCGGAGAACAAAGCCACCAGCACATTCGCACCGGTCACTTCTTCCTTGCCGGAAGACTGGACGTGAAGGATCGCGCGCTGGACGACGCGCTGGAACCCGCTGGTGGGAGAGGGGTCGACGCCGCCGGAGACCTTCAGGCTCTCCAGTTCGGTATCGAGATAATGGGTGACCGTGTCGCCAAGCTCACCAAGATCCACGCCACAGGCCTGCATGACCTTTGCGGCATGTTCATCGTCAATCAGCGCCAGCAGCAGATGCTCGAGCGTCGCATATTCGTGCGCGCGCTCCGTGGCATGTGCCAGGGCATTGTGCAGAGTTGTTTCGAGGGCGGACGCGAAAGAGGGCATATCGTTCTACTCCTGCGGCCCGAGAGAGGGTCGCGTTAGGGTCAATGTCGGCACGCCGCGAGCCGCCTTCAAGGGCCGCTCTGTCATCCACCGATTTGCCGGAGGCCGATATGCGCCAGAAGGCGATCCTGCCTCCGCTCTCCTCATTTCTTGAATAGCGCCTCAGCGCTTGCCTTGTGGTGAACCGCGCTCGATTTCTTGGCGCGGGTGCGCTCGATTTCGGCTGAAAGAAGGCTGATGCGTTCATCGAGCTCATCGACCGAAAGCCGATCCAAATCTTCGCGGATCAGCTGTGCAATCAGGTCGCCGGGCCGCGCCCGGGGTGAGGCGTCGTCGAAATCCATAACGACATGCTTGCGCCAAAGTCCGCGCAAGTCAACCGGGGTTGGCAGAAGCTTCGGTATGCCGGAAGGGGCGGTTGCAATCCGCCTATCTTGCTTTCCGGGCTGGTCTTTTTCGCACCGGACTCTAGACGTAGGGCCGATCACGGCCAGCCAGGGGGAGCAAGCCAAGGTGACGAACCTGCCCGAGACCATGCGCGCCATTGCTATTCGGGAGCCAGGCGGGCCGGATGTGCTGACCGAGGTTCAGGTTCCCCTGCCGGTGCCCGCGCAAGGCGAAGTGCTCGTTGCCGTGGAGGCGGCAGGCGTCAATCGCCCGGACGTTCTGCAGCGGCAGGGCAGCTATCCGCCGCCGCCCGGCGCCTCCCCCCTGCCGGGGCTGGAAGTGGCCGGAACCATTGTGGCGGTGGGTGAGGGGATAGGCCCCGACGTGATCGGCGAGCGCGTCTGTTCGCTGGTCGCGGGCGGCGGCTATGCCGAATATGCCTGCGCCGACTATGCCCAATGCCTCGCCATTCCACCGGCGCTCTCCATGGAAGAAGCGGCTGCAATCCCTGAGACGCTGATGACGGTCTGGCACAATCTCTTCGAGCGCGCCTATATCGTGAACGGCGACAGCGTGCTCATCCATGGCGGGACGAGCGGCATCGGCACCATGGCCGTGGCCCTATGCCGGCTGTTCGAGATCACGACGATCGTCACCTGTGGCAGTGACGACAAGTGCCGCGCCGCGCTGGAATGGGGCGCTGGCCATGCGATCAATTATCGCAGCGAGGACTTCGTCGAAGCTGTGAAGCGCATCACGGATGGCAAGGGCGTGACGGCGGTGCTGGACATGGTGGGCGGCGATTATCTCCCGCGCAACCTGGAGTGCCTGGCCGAGGACGGCCGGCATGTCTCCATTGCGGTGCTGGGTGGGGCCAAGGCCGACCTGTTCATTCCCAAAATCATGATGCGCCGCCTGACGCTCACCGGCTCCACATTGCGGGCGCGGACCGCGGGCTTCAAAGGCCTGCTCGTCGATGAAATCCGCCGCACGGTCTGGTCGATGGCGGAGGAGGGCGCGCTGCGTCCCGCGCTGGACCGCGTCTTCCCGCTGGGCGAAGCCGCGAAAGCGCACGCGCTGATGGAAGCGGGCGAGCATTTCGGGAAGATTGTCCTGAAGGTGCGGTGAAGAGCCGCCGAGTGACGCAAATCCGTCATATTCCCAGAAAAACTGTCACATTGTTCGGCTAGAGCGCGCTTGGGGAAATGGTGTCCCCGGGGGTCAAGAAAGCCATGAACGCCATCAGCTCAATCGCGCAGGAGCGGGCCGTGCGCAGCGGTCATCCGCGCGCCCACTACCGCACGATCTGGATCAGCGACATCCATCTCGGCACCAAGGGGTGCAATGCCGAGATGCTTGTCGATTTTCTCGACAATGTGGACAGCGACACGCTGTATCTGGTCGGCGACATCGTCGATGGCTGGCAGCTCAAGAAGCGCGTCTACTGGCCGACTGCCCATAACGACGTGGTCTGGCGCGTGATGAAGCGGGCGCGGCGCGGCACGCGCGTCATCTATATCCCGGGCAATCATGACGAGATTTTCCGCCAGTTCACCGGCATGAGCTTCGGCGGCGTCGAAATCCGCCGCAAGATGATCCACACCACTGTCGATGGCCGCAAGTTGCTGGTGCTGCATGGCGATGAGTTCGACACGGTCATGCTGGCGCATCGGTGGCTCGCCTTCGTAGGGGACGCCGCCTACACCGCGCTGATGGCGCTCAATCGCCGCGTCAATCAGGTCCGCCGCTGGCTGGGCCTGCCTTATTGGTCGCTCTCCAAGATCGCCAAGCACAAGGTCAAGAACGCCGTGGCGTTCATCACCCGCTTCGAGGAGATCGTTGCGCACGAGGCGGGACGGCGGCGTGTCGATGGCGTCGTCTGCGGGCACATCCACACGGCGGAAATCCGCCAGTTCGGCGACATCACTTATTATAATGATGGCGACTGGGTGGAGGGATGCACGGCGCTTGTCGAGCATCATGATGGGCGGATGGAAATCCTCCACTGGGCCGAGGTGATGGCGGCACGCACCACGAGCGTCGCTGCGGATGATCTGGAGGTCGCCGCTTGAGCGGTCACGGGCTTGCTCCGGCCCCCCGGCGCATCCTCATCGTCACCGATGCCTGGGCGCCGCAGGTCAATGGCGTCGTGCGAACGCTTCAGGCGGTTCGCGCGGAACTGATTGCCATGGGGCACACGATCGAGGTGATCGCGCCCGATCGCTTTCACACGCTGCCTTGCCCCACTTATCCCGAAATTCGGCTGGCGATGCCGGCGCCGGGAGCGATTGCCCGCATGATCGCGGCGTTCGGGCCGGATGCGATTCATCTCGCGACCGAAGGCCCGCTGTGTCTGGCCGCGCGGCGCTGGTGCCTGCGGCATGACCGCCCGTTCACCACGGCATTCCACACCAATTTCCCTGATTATGTCGAGCGGCGCACGGGCCTCTCGGCGGACTGGTTCTGGCCCTATTTCCGCTGGTTTCATGGCGCGGCGCAAGCGGTGCTCACGGCGACGCCCTCCGTGCGCGCGGAGTTGCATCGCGCCGGCATCCGTCACACGCATCATTGGGGGCGCGGCGTCGATCTGACGCAATTCTCGGCGCAAGGGGAGGGGCATCCCGCGCTTGCCGGCTTGCCGAGGCCGGTCCTTCTCCACGTCGGCCGTGTCGCCGTGGAGAAGAATATCGAGGCCTTCCTTGCGCTCGATACGCCCGGCAGCAAGGTCGTGGTGGGCGATGGGCCTGCGCGCGCGTCGCTGGAGGCGCGGCATCCCGGCGTTCACTTCCTCGGCATGTTGAGCGGCGAGGCGCTTGTCTCGGCCTATCGGGCTGCCGATGTCTTCGTCTTCCCCAGTCGCACCGACACCTTCGGGCTGGTGATGATCGAGGCGCTCGCCTGCGGCACGCCGGTGGCGGCTTATCCGGTCACCGGCCCGGTCGACGTGCTGACAGCACAGACCGGCGCGATGGATGAGGATCTCGCGCGCGCCGTGACGCAGGCGCTGGAGCTTTCTCCGTCGGCCTGCACGGCGCATGCGCGCGGCTTCACCTGGCGGCGCAGCGCGGAGCAGTTCCTCGAGAGCTTGCACTGGCTCGACGCCCCGGCGCTGGCACACGCGGCCTGAGCCCATTGTACCGGCCGAACGGTCTTTCGCCGCCTTGGGGGCCGTGACGCGCGCGAACGCTTGCCGATCCAGCCGGAATAGCTTATCTGTGCGACCATCAAGGCCATCCCGTGAGGGGTGGCCCTTCTATTTTGCACAGAAGGACTTGTCCCGTGGCACAGCCGCTCATGCCCCACGCCACAGCCAGCTGGCTGGTCGACAACACTGCGCTCAGCTTTGAGCAGATTGCGGAATTCTGCGGTTTGCACATCCTCGAGGTGCAGGCGATCGCGGACGATACCGCCGGCACCAAATATACCGGCCGTGATCCGGTCCGTGCGCATGAAATCTCCGTGGAGGAAATCCACAAGGGCGAGCAGAACCCCGATTACAAGCTGCAGATGCTCAAGGGGCCGGACCCGGTCCGCCGCACCAAGGGGCCGCGCTACACGCCGGTTTCCAAGCGTCAGGACAAGCCGGACGGCATCGCCTGGATTCTGCGCCACCATCCCGAGGTTTCGGACGGCGCGATCGGCAAGCTGATCGGCACGACGCGCACGACCATCCAGGCGATCCGCGAGCGGACGCACTGGAACATCAGCAATATCCAGCCCAAGGATCCGGTGACGCTGGGCCTGTGCTCGCAGCGTGAGCTGGATGCGCTGGTGGCCAAGGCGGCCAAGAAGGCCGGCATCGAAGCGCCGACCGACAACCGTCTCGATGGCGACCGTGAGGCACTGATCGCCGAACTGCGTCAGGAGCGCGAGGACGCACAGCGCCGCGCGTCTGAAACGATGCTGGCGGAGGAAGCCGCTTTGTTCGCGAGCCGCCCCCGCGAAGACTGATTTCGCGCCCCGATTCGGTGCGTTCGGGGTCGAATTTACACTGTGATCAAAAGCATTCATCCGGGCGACGTAGCGTCGCCCGGCATGGCGTTGCCTTGCTACGCGGGATCGCATAGCCTCTCCGCATGGAGAGCGAAAAACCCGCCTGGCAGGACCATTATGATCACCCCGTTGCGTGGGCGCAGGACTTCACCCCGCTATCGCTGCCGGAGATGCTGCGATCTGCCGTGGAGCAGGACGGCAGCCGCCCGATGCTTGATTTTTACGGGCGCAAGTTCAGCTATGCCGAGTGCTACCGCAATGCACGGCGCTTCGCGGCCGGGCTGATCGGCCTTGGCGTCCAGCCCGGCGATCGGGTCGGCCTCTACCTCCCCAACGTCCCGCACTACGTCGTGGCCTATTATGGCGCGATGATGGCCGGCGCCATCGCGGTCAATTTCTCGCCGCTTTATACGGTCGAGGAACTGGCGCATCAGGCTGAGGACAGCGGGACGACCCTGCTGGTGACCATCTCCGCCAAACCCCTGTTTGGCAATGCCTGCGCCGTGCTGGATTGCTCCTGCATTGACCGGCTGGTGGTGGGCTCCGTCGCCGGTGGCCTGCCGCTGGGCAAATCCCTGCTCTACCGCCTGTTCAAGCGGTCAGCCGATGACCATGTCCCCTCCGATCCGCGCATTCTCTCGTTCGGCTCGTTGCTGGGCGATGATCCCTCCAGCCTGCCGTCGATCGATCCCCTGCGCGACCTTGCCTTGCTGCAATATACTGGTGGCACCACCGGGCGGCCTAAAGGCGCGATGCTCACTCACCAGAACCTCTCGGCCAATGCGCGGCAGATCGACCTGCTCGATCCCTGGCATGCCCTTGAGGACCGCATTTTGGGTGCGCTGCCCTTCTTCCATGTGTTCGCCAACACTGCGGTGCTCAATCGCACAGTCGTTCGCGGGGGCGAGATCGTCATTCTTCCGCGGTTCGATGCCCGGCAGGTCATCGCGGCGATCCAGCGGACCCGCGTCACCTCGCTCCCGGGCGTGCCGACGATGTTCCAGGCTTTGCTGGACAGCCCCTATCTCGCCAAAGCCGACCTCTCTTCTCTACGCGTCTGCATTTCCGGCGGCGCGCCGCTGCCGCTGCCGCTCAAGGAGCGGTTCATGGCGACCACCGGCGCGCGGCTGGTCGAAGGCTATGGGCTGACGGAGAGCAGCGGGGTCGTCTCGGCCAATCCCTATGATGGGCCGGGCAAGACCGGCTCGATCGGCCAGCCCATTCCCGGCACGCGCGTGCGCCTGCTCGACCGGGAAGACCCGTTCAAGCTTGCCCAGCCGGGGGAACCCGGCGAGATAGCCTTTGACGGCCCGCAAAGAATGCAAGGCTACTGGCAGAATCCGGATGCCGATCGTGAGGTCTTCGTCGACGGCTTCCTGCGCACCGGTGACGTCGGCACGATCGATGAAGACGGCTATTTCCGCGTGGTCGACCGCATCAAGGACATGATCGCGGTCGGCGGCTTCAAGGTCTTCCCCAGCCAGGTCGAGGACGTGCTGTATCGCCATCCCGCCGTCCGGGAGGCGCTCGTGATCGGTATTCCCGATGATTATCGCGGGGAGGTGCCCAAGGCCTTCGTGACCTTGCGGCCGGAGGTGGAGGACGACATCGACGGCGAGCGTCTCAAGGACTGGCTCAATCCGCAGCTCGGCAAGCATGAGCGCGTCTGCGCGGTCGAAATCCGTGAGAGCCTGCCGCGCACATTGGTTGGCAAGCTCTCGCGCAAGGAACTTGTCGCGGAAGAGCGGGCCAAGGTGGGGCTTGTTTGAGGGTTTCTCTCCCGGCTCATCGTTGGGGGGGACTGAGGGATGAGCCGGGAGAGATGATAGCGGCAATTGCGGGGAGCCGCATCATTTCCTCAACGCGGCTGTCAATGGACGGTTCCCACGCAATGTTGGACCTGGAGAAGAAACAGGACGCGCTCCACCTCTCTCCAGTGGCAGAAGCGGATATGGTTGCCGACATCGCGGCTGCGATCCGCGCGCTGGGCCGCCTCAACGCCCGCGTGATCGCCGAAAATCCGCATCAATGCGGTGGCGTCGTCATAGCTCCGACGGTCGACCATGATCGGAAGATGCATTCAAAATTCGAATCCCTTGCCCCCGTAAAATCGAGTCATTCTGGTCCAGCTGAATCCATTCACGGACCGTGCCAGCTTAGCCCTCTATCCGGATCAGACGCCTCACGCTGGCTAAGCACGGCTTAACCAAGTCCCGTGCGGGAGCAATCTGTCCAGTTACGGCACGACGAAGACCGCGCGTTTGTTCGGCTGGCATCGCGGCGCGGGACATGGCATGGGCGTGGCATGACCGATCCGAATTCTCCAGGCGACAAATCACCCATGGGCGGCGGTGCGCCGCTGGCCGGCCTTATTCTCCTTGGCACGATCGTCGGGATCGCGACCGGGCAGCCCTCGATCGGCATTCTGGCCGGGCTTGCGCTGGGGGTGATCGTGGCTGTCGCGATCTGGCTGAAGGGCCGGGGCTGATCCGCGCAGATAAGGGCGCGCATGGCCGCTCGGCTTGTTGCGTCAAGGCGGGCGCAGCCGTAAGATCGTCGCCATGAAAAAGATCATCCTGCTGACACTCGCCGCGCTGATCCTCATCGCGGGTGGCGTGTTCTATTATCTGTCGCGCCCCGATGTCGCGCGCCTTCCGGAAACCGCGCTTGAAGGGCGCGAGCCCGAGTTCACGCCGGCGCGCAAGCAGATCCTCCCCACCGTCATGATCGCCAAGCCAGTCGGCTGGACCGATGGCGCCGCGCCGGTGGCCGCGCGTGGTCTCGTCGTGCAGCGTTTCGCAGCCGGTCTCGATCACCCACGGCAGATGCTGCGCCTGCCCAATGGCGACATTCTGGTGGCGGAGACCAATAGCCCGCCCCGCAAAGCCGGTGGCATCCAGGATTGGATCATGGGCAAGCTGATCGGCTTTGCCGGCGCTGGTGGCGTGTCCGCCAATCGCATCACGCTGCTGCGCGATGCCAATGGCGACGGCATTGCCGAGCAGCGGCATGTCCTGCTGGAAGGGCTGAACTCGCCCTATGGCATGGCGCTGATCGACGAGACGCTCTACGTCGCGAACACCGACAGCCTGATGGCCTTCCCCTACAAGCTGGGCGAAACGCGGATCACCGTGGAAGGCCGCAAGGTCGCCAATCTTCCCGCCAATGCGCCCAATAATCACTGGACGCGTAGCCTTGCAGCAAGCCCCGACGGCAAGCTCTATGTCGGCGTCGGCTCGAACAGCAATATCGCCGAGAACGGGCTGGACGCGGAGGATTATCGCGCCGCTATTCTGGAGATCGATCCGCGCAAGGGCGAGGCGAATATCTTCGCCAGCGGCCTGCGCAACCCCACCGATCTGGCCTGGAACCCGTGGACCGGCTCGCTCTGGGCGGTCGTCAACGAGCGGGACATGCTGGGCTCGGACCTCGTGCCGGATTACATGACCGACGTGGAATTCGCGGCCTTCTACGGCTGGCCGTGGAATTACTGGGGCGGCTATGTCGACCGGCGCGTGCAGCCGCAGCGCGATGATCTGCGCGAATATACCCGCCGCCCGGCCTTTGGTCTGGGCACGCACACGGCGCCACTGGGCCTGGCCTTCACGCCGGGGTCCGCGCTTGGCGCACCGTTCAATCAGGGGGCCTTCGTGGCCCTGCATGGCAGTTGGAACCGCAAACCGCCCAGCGGCTACAAGGTTTCCTATGTTGCCTTTGACGATCGCGGCCGGCCGCAGGGCAAGCTTGTCGATCTTCTCACCGGCTTCCTCAACAAGGACGGGCAGGCGCAGGGTCGGCCGGTCGACGTGCTCGTCGCCGCCGATGGATCGGTGCTGGTCAGTGACGATGTCGGCGGGATTATCTGGCGTGTGAGCAATTCCGCAAGACCGGCCGCCGCGCCGACGCCGGAGCGCGCGCCCGCCTCCTGAGCCCTTCACGCAAATGATCGGACCCGGTGCTCCTGCGAAAGCAGGGGCCTAGGGCGGCTCAGCTCCTCGGCCGCGCCCTGGACTCCTGCTTTCGCAAGAGCACGGCCTTTATAGCAGCGCCCCGCCCGGTCGTTCAGCGGTCGAGCGTAATGCCCGCCCGGCCCGCCAGTTCCACCACATATTGCCAGGCGACCCGGCCTGAGCGGCTGCCGCGCTGGGTTGCCCACTGGATCGCGGCCAGTGGATCGACGTCCAGCTCATAACGGGCGGCGTAGCGGCGCACGATGGCGACATAGGCATCCTGATCGAGCGCATGGAAGCCGAGCGACAGGCCGAACCGATCGGAAAGGGCCATCCGGTCGTCCACGACGTCGCGGGGGTTGATCGGGTCATCCTGCTCGCCCATCGAGCGCGGCACGATGTGGCGCCGGTTGGATGTCGCATAGAGCCGCACATGGCTCCCGCGCGCACTGGCGCCGCCCTGCAGCAGCGAGCGGAGCGCTCGTGCATCGGCGCCGAAGTCGCCGTCGAAACCAAGGTCATCGATATAGAGGACGATCGGCCGGTGGGAGGCGCGCAGCAGCGAGAACAGCGTTGCGAGGCTGCGCAGATCGTCCGTGGCGATCTCGACCATCGCGAGCGGAAGCCCTTCCTTCTGCACCTGGCCGACACAGGCGGCCACCGTGGCCGACTTGCCCGTTCCCCGCGCACCCCACAGCAGAATGTCGTGCGCCGCATGGCCCCGCGCGAGGCGACGGGTATTCTCAAGGCAAGCCTCTTTCTGCGCGTCGATGCCGGTCAGCAGGGCGTAGTCGATCGGCTCGAAGCCCTCGATAGGCACCAGCATCTTCCCATCCCATCGATAGGCCGGATGCGCCTCTAGGTCCGGGGTGGCGGCGGCATTCGGCGCAAGCCGTTCGAGCGCGGCGGCGATCCGCGCGAGCGCATCGTCCATGGATGGTGTGGACATGGCATTTCCCTCGGTCATCATGGATTGAGCCGTGGCGGGCCGTTCCCGCGAGGTCAAGACGCGAAGGCCGGCGGCACCGGTCTCCGCCCTGTCGCCGCCACGCTATCATGCCGCTTCAATGTGTCACGCGGCGCGGCTATAGGCCGCACATGTCCCGCGCCACCCGGTCCCTCGAAACGCGTATTCGCGCCTATGACAGCGCCGGGCTGGCGGAAGCCGCCGCGCTGATCATGGCCGGCGAACCGGTCGCCGTGCCCACCGAGACAGTTTACGGTCTCGCCGCTGATGCGACCAATGATCTCGCCGTGGCACGCATCTATGAGGCCAAGGGCCGCCCGTCCTTCAATCCCCTGATCGTCCATGTCAGCGATGTCGCGATGGCGCGCCAACTGGTGTCGTTCAACGCCACGGCGCAAGTGCTGGCCGAGGCATTCTGGCCAGGCGCGCTGACCATGGTCCTGCCGCGCCTGCCCGATAGTCCCGCCGCCGGGCTTGCCAGCGCCGGTCTTCCCACGCTGGCGGTGCGGCTGCCATCGCATCCGGCAATGCGCGCGCTCATCGGCGCGGCGGGCGTGCCGTTGGCCGCCCCCTCGGCCAATCGCTCCGGCGCGATCAGCCCGACCCGCGCCAGCCATGTGCTGGCCAGCCTCGGCGGGCGTATCCCGTTCATCCTCGATGCCGGGCCAGCCAGCGATGGCGTGGAATCGACTATCGTCGAGCCGCTTGACGATGCGATCATCCTGCTGCGGCCCGGCCCCGTGACCCCGGAGCGCCTCGAAGCGATCACCGGACGACCGGTGCGCGCACCCGCAGCCATTGCAGGGATTACCGCGCCCGGCCAGCTCGAAAGCCATTATGCGCCATCCAAACCCTTGATGCTCAACTGCACAGACCCTGCGTCCGGCAGCTTCCACATCGGTTTCGGTCCGGGACCATCCCAGCGCAATCTCAGCCCGAGTGGTGATCTGGTCGAAGCCGCCGCCAATCTGTTCGCCGCCCTGCACGAAGCAGACGAGAGCGCGGCGTCGCGCATTTCGGTGGCGCCGATCCCGTCTGAAGGGCTCGGCCTTGCCATCAACGATCGTCTGCGGCGCGCGGCTGCGTGAGGTCGGCCTAGGCGGTGAGTCGGTCGAAAATATGCGGGCCGGGCCGGGGCGATCGACCGCTGGCCATCCTCGCGAATCTCGCACATGTGGCAGGCAGCGGCGGCTCATGCACGGTTTGCCGCTGGCTGGTTTGCGGTTTTTGAAGAGTTCGTGAAGGCTCGATTGTCAAATCCATGCGTTATGCACGGACGCGGCAAATCCAGTTGGCGTGTCGGCAGTAAACGGAGGACTGAATAATTGATCGCCTTATCCAGAGTTGATCTCGATTCTTCGTTGATCTTCGTTGCATTTTTTACACTTGCGGCTGCACTTTTGACACTTCGTGCCGTTTCTGCGCCGCATCGTATTTCTCGGCCGGTTTCCGAGGAAGTGCACGAGTTTTTGGGCGCTTCGTTCGGCGCGCTTTTCGCCACGGCGCTGGTCACCTGGCAGATCGGCTCGGTCATCCCCATCTTCCTCGCCGCGATCACGCTGGTCGCAATCGCGCGCTATTATCTCGTGCGCTTCAGCATGCCGGGCATCCTCTGGCTGACTGGCGCCGGGCTTGGCAGCGTGATGACGAGCCTGTGGGGCACGCTGTTCATTCTCGAAGCCGGCCTGCCGCCATTGCTGATGGTGCTGGCCTTCGCCGCGCTCGGGCTGACGCTGTTCGCCTTCCTCGCCAATCTCATCGCCAGCGTGGCGCGCGAAGCGGTGCTGACGCATGAGCGCTGGCGCCTGCCGGTGGCGATTCCCTCATCCGATGCTGCAGCCGCGCATCTCAAGGTCTCGTTGCACCTCGCCTGCTATGCCGAACCGCCCGAGATCGTGATCGAGACGATGAACCGTCTCGCCGCGCAGGATTACGATAATTTCGAGGTTCTGGTCTGCGATAATAATACGAAGGACGAAGCTCTTTGGAGGCCGTTGGAGGCCCATTGCGCACGCCTCAACGCGAAGCTCGGCAAGGAATGCTTCCGCTTCTTCCATGTCGATCCGCTGCCCGGCGCCAAGGCCGGCGCGCTCAATTTCCTGCTCGAGCAGACCGCCTCCGATGCGCAGATCATCGGCGTGATCGATGCCGATTATTATTCCCGCAACGACTTCCTCTCGCGCTTGCTACCGTTCTTCGCCGATCCGAAGCTTGGCTATATACAGACGCCCCACGACTATCGCGATTATGAGGGCAATGACTATCTGAGCGCCTGCTATTGGGAATATATGCCGGTCAACAAGGTCGATTACCCCGGCGTGAGCGAATATGGCGGTGCCTTCACCATCGGGACGATGTGTCTGATGCGCAAGGATGCGCTGGTGAAAGCCGGTGGCTGGGCCGAGTGGTGTTTGACCGAGGATTCAGAAGTCTCCGTCCGCCTGCGCAAGGTCGGCTATGAGGGCCTATATTTCGGCGAGACCTTTGGCCGCGGCCTGATCCCCGAGACCTTCGACGATTACAAGAAGCAGCGCTTCCGGTGGACGGCGGGTCCGGTGCAGCAGCTGCGCCGTCACTGGCGCCTGTTCCTGCCGGCGCCCTTTGCCGCGCCGCTGCCGGGTTGGACCAAATTGCTGGAAGTCGTGCGCTGCCTCGCGCCGCTGCAGACGCTGGCCGCGCTCGTCGTCAGCGTGGGCGGCATGCTTGCCATGGTCGTTGGGCTGGCCATCGGCGCTATGGAGCCGGTCAAGGTGCCGTCCATCGCCGGTCTGCTGATGCTCATCGGTGCGGCGACATGGTGGGTGCGGCTCGTGCATCGCTATCGCCTGTCCGGCTGCTATGACACTGGCGCCATGGTGTGGGGCGAGATCGCCCGCGCATCGCTCAGCTATGTCGTGCTGGTGGCAGGCATTGCCGGCCTCTCGAATCGCCCGCTCGCCTGGCGACGTACGCCCAAGTTCGCCGGACTGGCCGACGAATCGCCCTTTGCAGCGACCCGGCCAGAGACGATCGCAGGGTGCGCGTCGCTCGCCGTGGCGGTGCTCTGCCTGTTCGCCATCGGGCTGCTCGGCACGGGCATCGCGCTCCTCAGCTTCATCGGCTTCGTGTCGCTGGCTCTGCGCTTCTTCTGTGCGCCATTGATGGCGGCGACGGCCATTCGTGCCTCCCGCCCGGCGCCCAGGCCGTCTCGCCCGCGCTACATTCCGCGGGATGCGCGCGTGGCCGTCAGCCGCGTCTGGGAAAGCTGAGGTTCTGACAATTGAGGGGAGGGCGGCTAGTCCCGCCCTCCTGCCTCATTGGCAATAATAAGGGTCGTAGCGCGCCTTGCATTTGCGCCGGAGTTCGCGACCCCGTTCCCGATCCGCTTCGTCGCCGCTGACCGTTGCCCAGTCAGCCATCTTCGCACCGGCATCGACCGGCGCCTTGGCTACCTTGTAGGCGGTGCGAGCAACGCAGCCCTGCAGGGCGAGCGGTCCAAGCACGCTCGCGGCGATCAGCAGGGCAGGTCGAACCATGGCAGCCTCTCCAATGTCCATCAGGGACAGGAGCACTGTCTGAGCGGCTTCCCGCCGTCGCGCAAGCCTGCTGCGCCGGAATGGCAGCCGCTTGCTGCTCAGGTCCTCAGGCGATCGGCGAAGCCCTTGCGCAGCTTCTGCAGCTTGGGTGGGATCACCGCCATGCAATAAGGGTTCCGGTCGCCGACCCGATCCCAATATTGCTGGTGATAATCCTCGGCCGGATACCAGGTGGCAAGCGGCTCGATCGTCGTGACGATAGGGCTGGGCCAGTCCGCCTGTGCCCGTTCCATGGCAGCGCGTGCCTCGGCCTCCTGCTCGGCATCATGAGGGAAGATGGCCGAGCGATATTGGGTGCCGATGTCATTTCCCTGGCGGTTCAGCGTCGTCGGGTCATGCGTGGCGAAAAAGATATCGAGCAGATCGCCATAACCGATCACGGCCGGATTATAAGTGATGCGGATCGCCTCGGCGTGGCCCGTGCTGCCCGAGCAGACCTCCTCATAAGTGGGGTTGGGTTTGCTGCCACCGATATAGCCGCTCTCGACGGACTCGACGCCGGCGAGATTTTGATAGACCGCTTCTGTGCACCAGAAGCAGCCGCCGGCCAGCGTTGCAGTCGCGCTCATGAGTGGGCGTCCTTTCGAGGAGGGGTGTGGTTGCCTCAAAGATAGGAAGCCGGTGGCGGGGTGCAAAGGGGTGCGCCCAGCCCACCTGCAGTTCGTGTCGAGCCCTTCGACTGCCCGCAGGCGGGCGCTCAGGATAAACTTCAGCTGCAAGCTGAAGTCGAGACACGTCAAGCACAGTGGCAAAGTGTCTCGACTTCGCTCGACACGAACGGGACCGGGAATCCGCTGGCCGTGGCCTAAAGGCGCAGCCCCGTCGTCTCCGGAAGGCCCGCCATAAGGTTGAGGTTCTGCACGGCAGCGCCGGACGCGCCCTTGCCGAGATTGTCGAGCGCCGCGACCAGTCGGATCTGCGCGCTGTTTTCGTCCGCAAAGACGAACAGGCGCATGATGTCCTTGTCCCGCAGCAGCTCGATGGGGAGCGTCGCAGCCTCATAGCCATCCGCCACGCTGATGATCGGCGAGCCGGCATAATCCTCGGCCAGCGCCGCGCGGATGGTGCCGGCATCCGCGCCATTGGCCAACAGATCGCGATGCAGCGGGACGTCCACAATCATGCCGGAATAGACCGGCACGACGGCCGGCGCGAACAGCGGGCGATGCGTTAGGCCGCAGCGGGCCTGCATTTCGGGCACATGCTTGTGGCCAAGGCCGAGCGCATAGGTGCGGAAGGCACTCGGTGCGCCATCAGCGCCCTCATATTCGGCGATCATGGCTTTGCCGCCGCCGGAATAGCCGGAGGCGGCGTTGCATGTGAGCTGCGTCTCGGCGGGGATGATGCCGGCTTTCACCAGCGGCGCGACCAGCGCGATGAAGCCGGTCGAGTAGCAGCCGGGATTGCTCACGAAGCGGGCTTTCGCGACCGCATCATGGCCGGAGACCTCCGGCATGCCATACACCCAGCCGTCGGCCACGCGATGCGCCGTCGAGGCGTCGATCACCCGCGTGCGATCATTGGCGATCATCTGCACGGACTGGCGCGCAGCATCGTCCGGCAGGCAGAGAATGACGATATCGGCGGCGTTGATCGCTTCGGCGCGCGCGTCATCGTCCTTGCGGGCGGCATCGCCCAGCGTGATGAGATCGAATTCGCTGCGCCCCTCCAGCCGGTCCCGGATCTGGATGCCGGTGGTCCCGGCGGCGCCGTCAATGAAAATCTTTGTCATGTCGTAATCCTGCGCCGGCCTGTCACCGGCTGCTCATGCGTGTCGCGGAGCCGCGCGACGACATCGTCCAGCGGCTCTATGGTCACGGCCATCGCGTGGGCATTGGCATGGATCAGGCGCTCGCCATCCACCATCAGCCCCACATGGCCGGGGAAGAAGATGATGTCGCCTCGTCGGAGCGCGGCATTGTCGCCCAGCGCCTCGCCGATGGCCTCGGCCTGCTGGTCGGTGTCGCGCGGCGCGGCGATGCCGCAGGCGGCCAGCGCCATCTGGACAAGCCCCGAGCAGTCGACGCCAAGGCCCCGACCGCCCCATATATAGGGCGCGCCCAGATGGCGCTCCGCGACGGCAACCCAGTCGCTCCCGACATCCGCGACGGTGCGGATGTGCCGCTGATGAACGAACCCGCCATCGATGGCGAGAAAATCGCCCTGCGCCGTACCCGCCAGTTGGGCCCCGGCGGGCAGCAGCATCTGCACCGGGGATTTGATGTCAGCCGCCGCGAACACCGGCGTCATGCCGCGTGCGATATGGCTGGCTTCGGCAGGTTCGCCCAGCGCATCCAGCGGCACATAGCCGACATAATGGTCATGGCCGCAATAGCCCCAGGCCCAGCCGGCGCGGGCATCGAGCATGTGAAAGCTCTCGCCATAGAGCAGCTCGCTCACGGCGCTCGAGGCGGCATCCGGGGCGGCGCGCAGCATCGTTGCGGCCACCACGCAGCTGCGCGGCACCGGCGCGGCATAATGCGGCGCGAAATACAGATCGGCGAGGGCGACATCGGCCAGATCGGGCCGGATCGCGCGCACGCGCGGATCGTAGCTGCGGGATGTCCCATCCAGCTTCACGCTCTTGCGTTCGGGCGACGACGCCACGCTAGTCCCGGCGATGGTCTGTTTCATCGGCGCCCCCTGCGGCAAAACAGGCCGAAAGGTCAAGGGATACCCGACCGCGACGGTGCATCCCGGCCCCCGGCGAAGACGCCCGGATCGCTCAATCCCCCGACTGTCCGTAGCGCTTTTGCAGCATGGCAAAGGTCGCGCGCAAACCGAGCGCCTCGCCCCCCTTGGGTCGGCCCGGTTTGGCGGTCGGCCGCCAGGCGAAGGTATCGAAATGCACCCACAGGGTCTTGTCCGGCACGAAGCGCTGGAGGAACAGCGCCGCCGTCGAGGCGCCGGCAAACGGCGTTTCGCCACTGTTGGAGAGGTCCGCAATGTCGCTCTTGAACAGGTCGTTGTAGGGCGCCCAAAGGGGCAGGCGCCAGAGGGGATCATCCACGTCGCTGCCACAGCTGGCCAGCGTGGCCGCCAGCGCATCATCATTGGTGAAGAGCGCAGGCAGGTCCGGGCCGAGCGCGACCCGGGCCGCACCGGTCAGCGTGGCGAAGTCGATGATGAGTTCGGGCTTGTCTTCCCCGGCCCGCGTCAGCGCGTCGCCGAGCACCAGCCGTCCCTCCGCATCGGTATTGCCGATCTCCACGGTCAGCCCCTTGCGGCTGCGCAGCACATCGCCGGGGCGGAAGGCATTGCCGGCGATGGCGTTCTCGGCGACCGGCAGCAGCAGGTGCAGGCGCACCGGCAGGCCCGCACCCATTACGAGATCCGCCAGCGCCAGCGCATGGGCCGCGCCGCCCATGTCCTTCTTCATCAGGCGCATTCCGGAGGCCGGCTTGATATCGAGGCCACCGGTATCGAAGGTAATGCCTTTGCCGACCAGCGCGACGCGGGGATGATCCTCGCGGCCCCAGACCAGCTCGATGAGGCGGGGCGCATTGGCCCGGTCCGCCGCGCGGCCGACGGCGTGGATCATCGGATAGCCCGATTCGAGCGCATCGCCGCGCGTCACCGACATGGTGGCGCCATGGCGCTCGGCGACCGCGCGCGTCTGCGCCTCGATCTCGTCCGGTCCCATTTCGGCCGTCGGCGTATTGACCATATCCCGCACAAGCGCCGTCGCGCGGGCCTGCGCGGCCGCACCGTCAATGGCGCCGGGCTGGCTGCTGAGCAGCACGCACGGCCCCTTGGCCGCCGGCTTCGCCTTGTAGCGCTCGAAGCGATATTGCGCCGTCATCCAGCCGAAGATCGCGGGACCTGGCTCCCTATCCGCCAAGCGATAGGTTCCAGCCGGCAGCACGCCCGGCAATTTGGCAAGGCACCAGCTGGAGAGCGAGTCGACATTGGCGACATATGTCACCACGCTCCATGCATCGGGTTTTTCCCCGGGCAGGATGGCGTGGGCATAGGCTTTTGGCTGATAATTCTGCGCCACGAGCGCGGCGCGTTCCCGCTCGGTCCGTCCGGCGAGCCATTGCTCATGGCTGGCGGCATCGATGAGGTGGATGAGATGGGCGGTCTGGCCCGTGTCGGGGCGCACGAGATCGGCTGGGTCCGTCATAATGCAGGGTTAGAGTGCGCAAGGGGCCTCGGCAAGCGCCGGCTGATCCGTTAGGCTCGCCCCGTTCGTGAAAGGATTGCCCCATGGCCCCCATCAAGTCCGCCACTCTGCTCAGCCTGTGCATCGCGCTGGCCGCCTGCGGCAATGAGACCGTCGCCAACAATATGCAGGTGCCGGTCGAGAATGCGGTGAACGTCGCAGAGCCCGCCAATGCGATGCAGGCCAACGCGGTGGCGGGCAAGTCGGTGGCGTTCACCAAGGGCGAATCCGAATTTCGCGTCAGCTGGCCTGCCGAGGCCGCTGCCATCGCCCCGCTCGATGCCATGCTGCAAGAGAGCGCGGAGAAGCAGCGCAAGGAAACGGAGGACGGCATCCGGGCAGAAGAAGCCTCCGCAAAGGAAGCCGGCTATCCCTTCCGTGGCTATAGCTACACCGAGGACTGGTCCGTGGCGGCCGACGTGCCGACGCTGCTCGTTCTGCGCAGCGAAGGCTATAGCTATACGGGCGGCGCCCACGGCATGCCACTGGTCAAGGTTCTCTACTGGGACAAGGCCGGGAACAAGGCGCTGGAGGCCAGCGACCTGTTCGACAGCGCTGCGCTAGGCCGCGCCGCTAAAGACCGCTTCTGCGCGGCTTTGAACGCCGAGCGCACCAAGCGGCGCGGAGAGCCCGTTGGCAGCGGGGAGGGCAGCCCGATCCCCGAATTCGACCAATGTGTTGATCCAACCAAGCAGACGATCATTGCCGCGACCTCGGGCGGCGGCGCGCTCGACAGGGTCCACTTCGTCATCATGCCCTATGAGGCCGGGCCCTATGCGGAAGGGATCTACGAGATCGAAGTGCCGGTGGATGCGGCCGTGCTGGGCGCGGTAAAGCCGGCCTGGAAGGGGGCCTTCGCGGCGGCGCAGTAGGCCCGCAATCCCCACCTCCCGTTCGTGTCGAGCGAAGTCGAGACACACAAGCACCGCTCTTCCCGTGTCTCGACTTCAGCCTAACGGCTGAAGTTTATCCTGAGCGCCCGCCTGCGGGCAGTCGAAGGGCTCGACACGAACGGGAGGCTGGAAAGCTTCGTCAGACCGAAATCGGCACGCCAAACAGGTCGTGCTCGTCCGCATCCTCGATCTCGACGGTCACGAAATCCCCCGCCGCAAGCCCCGGATCGACGTCGCGGAGATAAACATGCCCGTCGATCTCGGGCGCGTCAGCCTGGCTGCGGCCGGTCGCCCCGACACTGCCGTCCTCATCCGGTTCGCCAACCTCGTCGATAATCACAGGCAGCGTCCGGCCGATCTTGGCGGTCAGCTTGGCGGCTGAAATACGCGCGCAGGCGTCCATGATCCGCTGGAAGCGCTCTTCCTTGATCTCGTCCGGCACATGATTGGGCAGGGCATTGGCCTGCGCGCCTTCCACCGGCTCAAAGCGGAAGGCGCCGACGCGGTCGAGCTGCGCTTCCTCCAGCCAGTCGAGCAGATACTGGAAGTCCGCTTCCGTCTCGCCGGGGAAGCCGACGACGAAGCTGGAGCGGATCGCGATGTCCGGGCAGATTTCCCGCCAGCCGCGCAGGCGCTCCAGCACCTTGGCCTCGTTGGCGGGACGCTTCATGGCGCGCAGCACATTGGGCGCGGCGTGCTGGAAGGGGATGTCGAGATAGGGCGTCAGCAACCCTTCCGCCATCAGCGGGATCACCGCGTCGACATGCGGATAGGGATAGACATAATGCAGCCGCACCCAGGGCTGCTCGCCCTGCGGCGTACGCAGCTGGCCAAGCGCGCGGGCGAGGTCGGTCATGTGGGTGCGGACCGGTTCGCCCTTCCACAGCCGTTCCTCATGGCGCACGTCCACCCCATAAGCAGAGGTGTCCTGGCTGATGATCAGCAGTTCCTTGGTGCCCGCCGCGACCAGCTTCTCCGCCTCGCGCAGCACCGCATCGATCCGCCGGCTGGCGAGCTTCCCGCGCAGGTCGGGGATGATGCAGAAGGCGCAGCTGTGATTGCAGCCCTCGCTGATCTTCACATAGCCATAATGGCGCGGGGTGAGCTTGAGGCCGCCTTCGGGCACCAGATCGACAAAAGCATTGGGGACGGGCGGCGCGGCGTCGTGCACCGCATTGACCACATCCTCATATTGATGCGCACCGGTGATCGCCAGCACCTGCGGGAAGCGGGCGCGGATCAGCTCGGCCTCATTGCCCATGCAGCCGGTCACGATCACGCGACCGTTCTCGGCAATGGCCTCGCCAATTGCCTCGAGGCTTTCCTCCTTGGCGCTGTCGAGGAAGCCGCAGGTGTTCACCAGCACCACGTCCGCGCCATCATAGTCTGGGGACAGGGCGTAACCATCGCTCCTCAGCTTGGTGAGGATACGTTCTGAATCGACCAGCGCCTTGGGGCAGCCGAGCGAGACCATGCCCACCTTGGGCGCGTCGGGAATTTTCAATGCCATGATTGCGCGCGCATATAGGGCGCCGGCAAGCAAAAGGCGAGTCGTCCCGCGCGGTCCATCTGCGCCGTTACGCCGGGCTGGGGCTGGGCGGTGTTTCGCCGTCGTTGGGAATGATCTCGATGATCATGTCACCAGCATAGAGCATCGCGGCCTCTGGCTCCCAGAAACCATAAGCGCGCCCGGCACGGTAGAGCCGCACGCCCAGGCCGGTCTGGATCGCGCTCAGCGGTTCGCCCACCTCGGCCTGCGTGACGCGGCGCTCGCGCAGCTGCACGCGCCCGCCCGATGCCGCAAGATCGGCCATGTAATCGGCGATATGAGCGCCCTGGCAGGAACCGGCGAGCAGCAATCCGGCGAAACTGACCGGATTAATGACCGTCGTCGCACCCGCCTGGCGGGCCAGCGACTCATTGTCCGGCGCCCGCACGACGACGCTCAGCGGAATATCGGGCGCCAGGTGGCGAGCCGTCAGCGTCACGAGGATTGAGGTGTCGTCGCGTCCTGCCGAAACGATCATGGCCTGCGCTTCCTGCACCCGCACGTCCATCAGCGTCTGGTCGCGGGTCGCATCCCCTTTCAGGACGTTGCAACCAGCCGCCTCGGCCAGCGCCAGTGATTCGTCGCTGCGCTCGATGACGACGATGCAGCGCGGGTCGGTGCCGCGCGCCACCAGCTCCCGCACCGCCTCGGAACCGCTCGTGCCGAAGCCGGCGACGATGATGTGGTTGGTGAGGGACTTCTGGATCTGCGACATGCGCCACCTGTGCCAAACATTGCGGAAAACGAACTGATAGGCCGTGCCCAGAAAGATCAGCCAGACGAAGATGCGCGCCGGGGTGACGAAAATGCTCTCAAACAATCGCGTCCGGTCCGTGACCGG
Organism: Sphingobium sp. B8D3B; assembly: GCF_025961875.1. Taxonomy (NCBI): domain Bacteria; kingdom Pseudomonadati; phylum Pseudomonadota; class Alphaproteobacteria; order Sphingomonadales; family Sphingobiaceae; genus Sphingobium; species Sphingobium sp. B8D3B. The sequence goes on from NZ_JAOQON010000001.1 coordinate 150,429, forward strand.
CACGATGTCGCCATAGCCCACGGTGGTGACCGTCACGGCGGTAAAGTAGACGACATCGCCAAAGCTAACCTCCCCGTCGAGATTGTCGCGCAGCCCATCCCGCTCGAACCAGTGAACCATCAGAACGAACGTCGCGAGGATCAGAATCGCGCCCACCCGCCACGCGAGGTCCGCCCAGACCGGCAGGGACGAGCGCCGTCGCAAAAAGGCGCGCGGCGGCACGCGGGGATCGTCGCGCTGGAACATCACCGGCCTTGTGCCAGCGGGGAGGGCAAGGTGCAAGGCGAGGTGGGGGCAGGAGTGAACCTTCTCCCCTCATCTTCCAAGAAGGGGCTTCAGATCACTGCCGTTATTCCCCGGCCCCCGCCAGCCCCGCTTCCAGCGCCGTGAGCAATTCATAGTGCGTCAGGTCGTAGTGCAGCGGCGTCACTGATACATAGCCCTCCGAAACCGCCGCGAGGTCGCTCGCTTCCGGTGCTGAGTCGCTGTGGTGCAGGCCGAACCAGAAATAATCATAACCGCGCGGATCGGTGCCCGGCACGATGCGGGTGCGGTCGATGTCGTAGAAGCCCTGGCGCGCGACCTTGATGCCCTTGATCGCGCTGGCGGGTAGGGCCGGGAAGTTCACGTTAATGAGCGTGCGCTCCAGCGCATCCTGCTTGAGCAGCGCGCGCACCACCCGCTCGCCCCAGGCCTCGGCCGCCTCAAACGGGATGCTGTCGCCCAGCCCCTCGCGCGAGTAGACTTGGCTCAGCGCGATCGAGCGCACGCCGGAGATCGCGCCTTCCATCGCCGCCGAGACGGTGCCGGAATAGGTCACGTCCTCGCCCAGATTGGCGCCGCGATTGACGCCGGAGAGCAGCAGGTCGGGCTTCTGGTCCTTCATCAGATGCCCTACCGCCATCATCACCGCATCGGTGGGTGTGCCGGAGACGCTGTAATGCTTCTCGCCATGCTCGCGCAGGCGCAGCGGGCGGGAGAGTGTCAGGCTATGCCCGGCGCCCGATTGCTCCTCCATCGGTGCGACGATCCAGATGTCGTCGGAAAAGCAGCGGGCAATCTTTTCCAGCACCTTGAGGCCGGGCGCGTTCACGCCGTCATCATTGGTGAGCAGGATGCGCATCAGGCCGGCGTCAGCACTTTGAGGCCGCCGGTATAGGGTAGCAGCGCCTCAGGCACCGTCACGCTGCCATCGGCATTCTGGTAATTCTCCAACACCGCCACCAGCGTCCGCCCCACGGCGAGACCCGATCCGTTAAGCGTGTGGAGGAAGCGCGTGCCCTTCTCGCCCTCGGGCCGGTAGCGCGCATTCATGCGCCGCGCCTGAAAGTCACCACAGGTCGAGACGGAGCTGATCTCGCGATAGGTCTGCTGGCTCGGCAGCCACACTTCCAGATCGAAGGTCTTGGTGGCAGAGAAGCCCATGTCTCCGGCGCACAGCAGCATCCGGCGATAGGGCAGGCCCAGCGCCTCAAGAATGCCCTCGGCGGATTTGAGCATATGCTCATGCTCGGCCGCCGCCTGATCGGGCGTGCAAATCGCCACCAGCTCGACCTTCTCGAACTGATGCTGGCGAATGAACCCGCGCGTATCGCGCCCCGCCGATCCCGCCTCCGAGCGGAAGCAGGGCGTGAGCGCCGTGAACCGTATCGGCAGCGCGGCCTCGGTCAAAATCTGCTCGCGCACGAGGTTGGTTAGGCTCACTTCTGCTGTCGGGATGAGCCAGCGGCGGGTCGTGGCACTAGTCGTCACTGACTCTTTGATTTGCGCTGCGACCTTTGAGACAATCGCCGTGGATACTTCGGAAGGACTGCCCTTCCAATCAAAGTCTACAAGCGCCCGAGCAATTGCGTGATCGATGTCTTCATCAGTGACGTTAATTCTCGTTTGGAACAAATCCTCGGCGAACTTGGGCAACTGCCCGGTGCCGAACACCGCTTCATCACGCACCAGCAGCGGCGGATTGACCTCGGTATAGCCATTGGCCTCCGTCTGCCGGTCGAGCATGAATTGCGCGAGCGCCCGGTGGAGCCGCGCCATCTGCCCCCGCAGCGCCGCAAAGCGCGCGCCGGACATGGCAGCCGCACCCTCGAAATCGAGGCCGAGCGCAGGACCGAAATCGGCATGGTCCTGCGGCGTGAAGTCGAAGCTGCGCGGCGTACCCCAGCGATGCACTTCCACATTGCCAGTCTCGTCGACGCCATCGGGTACATCTTCGGCGGGGAGATTGGGGATCGCGGCGAGGCGATCACGAACCTCGTCCGAAAGTATGCGACCCTCTAGCTCGCGCATAGAAGCTATACGTTCTTCCTCTTGAGCCAAGCCAGATCGGGCGAAACCGCCCAAGTGAACGGAAACTTCTTGATCAATCTGCTTCTTCGTCCAGTCGGGATGCTCAGCTTTGACGATCTCGTGAACTCGCCGGAAATTTTCCTCCGTCGCTCTTTTGAACTGGTTACGCCGCTCATCAGCTTCAGCCTTATACTGGTTAGCTAACTTACTTTTGCTAACGAGATCGTCCGCAACCGGCTCCATGCCACGGCGGGCGAGGGCGGCGTCGAAGGCGGCGGGATTTTCGCGAATGGCTTTGATATCATGCATGGCGCACCGCCTATGCCCTGCGCGCCATGGCCGATCAAGCGGCCAGCGATCTGCCAGTGGTGGGGACGCGACCGGCACCGCCGCCCAAGCCTGGCGGGGGCAGCGGTAATAGGCTCGTTCGGCCGCAGTTTCACAGCGGATTCGGCCGTTGTTCAGTCATCGTTCAATGCGCTGGAAACAGTGCTTGTTTCACTCTCGGCTGCGCTCTATAGGCGCCGCGAGAGCGCCGGAAATCGGCGACTTGATCGACGCGGAGAAGTGAATGGCCTCGCTTGCAGATTCGTCGGATAAAAACGGCTCGAAAGGCTCGGGGATCGATCTTCCCGAAGGCTATCGGCCTTCCGCAGACGAAGAGTTTATGGGGCCGCTGCAGCTGGAATATTTCCGCCGCAGGTTGCTCGATTGGAAAAAGCAGATTCTCGCTGAGGCAGAGGGCACGCTCGCCACGCTGCAGAGCGAACCGCTGCGCGAGCCCGATCTCAACGATCGCGCCTCTAGCGAAACGGACTGGTCCATCGAGCTGCGCACCCGCGATCGTCAGCGCAAGCTCATCTCGAAGATCGACGCCGCGTTGCGCCGCATCGACGATGGCGAATATGGCTATTGCGAAGTGACCGGCGAGCCCATCTCGCTCGGTCGCCTCGAAGCCCGCCCCATCGCGACCATGACCGTTGAGGCGCAGGAGCGCCACGAACGGCAGGAAAAAGTCTCTCGCGACGATTGATCATAGCGGCCGTCGGTTAGCTGTCTTCGTCCTGATAGCTCGCGCATCTTAGCAGGGTGCGCTGGCGACGAGCGGCGTTCGGCCGCTTGCCTTCCTGACTGATCGACTGGCGTTGATTGCGACCGTGCGTGGTTTCGTGCTCGCGCTCCCCTATTTTCTTGCAAAGCTGTCAAGGATGCCTGGCTGCCGCGTTGCTTGGGGAGCATCCTTGTGCCCTACCCGCGCACTCAAAGCCGCTTACGCAGTCAGCCTGCCCAATGACAGCAAGACACTGCTGCCTCGATAGTCCCGCGCAATGTCCAGAAACGAAAAAGCGGAGGAGAGCTGCTTCTAAGCGCTCGATCCTCCGCTTTGTCCCGTCGCCCGTGCCGGTCTTCCCGGCGGCTCCCTCTCCGAAGTAATCTTGTAAGAGCGATGGAGACGGGCCTGCCTAATGCAGTTTTATACAAAAAAAAAGGGCCGACCTCGTGAGAGATCGGCCCCTTGAGTCTTAGGAGAGGATGCCTGAAAGGCAGTTTCTAAATAGCACATCCGTTTTTTGCTGCAAGTGCGAAAAACGAAACTCGCTGATGCAAAAATGTAATTTAGATATAAGCCTTTAATCTAAAAGAGAAAAAATTTTCGCCGGAGGGGAAACCTTCTTCATCTCTCTCACCGCTGGGTTTTATCTCGCGCCCGCGAGAGGTGACGGAATCAACCGGGGATCGCCTCAAAGAAGCGAAAAAAATTCAAAGAAACCCGCCATTTTCTGATCATGGATGAGGGCGCCTTGCTCCTAGCTGAACATTGCAATCGAATGCAATGTCGCCCTTGTTCGCGAATCACCTGCCCGCTTCGACGATCAGATGTCGCCGCTGAAGGTGTCGCACTGGGCAGGGTCGCCGGAGTCGTAGCCCCGACGCAGCCAAGCCACGCGCTGGGCGCTGGTGCCGTGGGTGAAGCTGTCCGGCACCGGCCGGCGCCCGGCGTCCTTCTGCAGCGTGTCATCGCCGATCGCGGCGGCAGCGCGCAGGCCTTCCTCAAGATCGCCAGTTTCCATCAGACCGGTACGGCGTCCCCACACCCCTGCGTAGCAATCGGCTTGCAGCTCGATGCGGACCTGCAGCGCATTGGCTTGTGCTTCGCCCAGTTGCTGCTGCCTTTTGTTCACATCATCCAGCCGGCCCTCCAGATGCTGGACGTGATGCGCGACTTCATGGGCGATCACATAGGCCTGGGCGAAGTCGCCCGGCGCGCCGAAGCGCTGCTGCAGTTCCCGGAAAAAATCCGTGTCGAGGTAAATCTTCTCGTCGAGCGGGCAGTAAAATGGTCCCATGGCCGATTGCGCCGCCCCGCAGCCCGAACGCCCGCTTTGCGCATAAAAGGAGAGGATGGTGGGCTTGTAGGTCTGGCCACTCTGCCGGAAGAGATCGCCCCAAACCCTTTCGGTGGTGTTGAGCACCTTGAGCGAGAAGCTTTGCATCTGCGTCAGCTCGCCCTCCTGACCCGCAGGAGCGCCCTGTTCGGTCGCCGGCTGGGAGGAATCTCCGCCGGTCAGCAGCCCGCCGCCGCTAAAGCTGATGAAGGCAAACACGGCGAGCGCGATCACCACGCCGCCGCAGCCGAAACGACTGCCGATCATCGGCAGCAAAATGCCGAGCAGATTGCCGCCCCCGCCGCCGAAGCCGCCCCCGCCGCCGCGCTGGATCTCGTAGTTGCTGCTTTCCCGTTCGTCGTCGAGCCGCATTCTCGTCCCTTCCCCAGCGCGTGCTTGCATGATCACGCCATGATCGATGTGTCGGGAAATTCTCCCCACTGCGACGGTGAAATGCAACAAGGCTAGGAACTATCCCACGGCCCCGGCAATTCTGTGGGGATCACGACATCCGGTCCCCCGCTCGGCGCTGGTGGACGGCCGGGGAATGGGATATTGCGTCGCACCATGGATATGCCGACTCCGCGTCGCCGCGGCGGCCATGCGCCGCTTCCTTTGCCCGATCAGGTCGCGCTGGTCCTCCAGGGCGGAGGTGCGCTGGGGTCTTATCAGGCCGGCGTGATCGAGCGGCTGGCGGCGCTGGGCATCGGGATCGACTGGGTCGCGGGCATTTCCATCGGCGCCGTCAATGCCGCCATCATCGCCGGTAACGCGCCCGATCAATGGGTGGCGCGTCTGACCGAGTTCTGGACTCTCGTCAGCAGCGGCCTACCGAACATCTGCCTGCCCGAGGACGACCATCTGCGCGAGGGCGCACATCTCGCCGCCGCCGGCGCCGTGCTGCTCGGGGGCGTACCAGGTTTCTTCCGCCCGCATTTCTTGCAGCCCCTATGGGCGCCGCCCGGAACGACGGAAGCGATCAGCTATTACGACACGGCGCCCTTGCGCGAGACGCTGGACCGGCTGGTCGACTGGGACCGGGTCAATCACGGTCCCATGCGGTTTTCCATTGGCGCAGTGGATATCGAGAACGGCAATTTCGTCTATTTCGACAATCAAGACCCGCAATGGCGGGGCCGGATCGATGCCCGCCATGTCATGGCCTCCGGTGCCCTGCCGCCGGGCCTGCCGCAGGTGGAGATTGACGGGCGACATTATTGGGATGGGGGTCTGGTCTCCAATACCCCGCTCAGTCATGTCCTCGAGCACCAATCCGGTGATCTGCTGATCTTCCAGGTCGATCTCTTCCCGGCGGAAGGGCCGCTGCCGCGCGAAATGAGCGATGTCTGGTCGCGGCAGAAGGACATTCAATATTCCAGCCGCACCCGGCAGGTCACGGACCGCTTCCTCCGCGCCCGGCGCGAGCATGAGGCGATCCGCGCGCTGCTGGATCGCTTGCCGCAGGACCTCGCCCAAACACCCGAGGCGCGGCGGCTGGCGGGGATGATCGAAGAGGGATCGGTCAACATCATCCATCTTATCCACCGCCTGCGCGCATGGCACAGCGGCGCTCGCGATTTCGAATTTTCGCGCCGCACGATGCTGGATCACTGGGCGCAGGGCGATGCAGCCGTCGCCGCCGTGCTCTCGCACGGCACCCAGCTTATCGCGGAAAACATCGTCAGTGGCCGCAGCGCAACCTTCGACCTCGCGCTGACCGGTCAGATCAAGGAGAAGCAGGCATGAGTTTGAAAGGCAAGACAGCGCTGATCACCGGCTCCACGTCGGGCATCGGCCTTGCTTATGCCAAGTCGCTGGCGGCCGAGGGCGTCAACCTCGTCATCAACGGCTTTGGCGATGCAGACGCCATCGAGAAGGAGCGGCTGGCGCTGGAGCAGGCGAGTGGTGCGAAGGCGATCTATTCCGGCCATGATCTCACCAAGCCGGAGGAGATCGAGGCGATGATGGCGCAGGCGGCGGAGGCCTTCGGTGGCGTCGACATCCTCATCAACAATGCCGGCACCCAGCATGTCGCGCCGGTTGAGGAATTCCCGCTCGACAAGTGGAGCCTCATCATCAAGCTCAATCTGGAATCCGCCTTCCACACCACCCGGCTTGCCGTGCCCTATATGAAGCAGCGCAAATGGGGCCGGATCATCCAGACCGCCTCTGCGCACAGCCTCGTCGCCTCGCCGTTCAAGTCGGCTTATGTGACGGCCAAGCACGGCCTTGCCGGCTTCACCAAGACGATCGCGCTGGAGTTGGCGACCTTTGGCATCACCGCCAACTGCATCTCGCCGGGCTATGTCTGGACCCCGCTGGTCGAGGGCCAGATTCCGGACACGATGAAAGCGCGCAACATGACGCGCGAGCAGGTGATCAACGATGTTCTGCTGGCTGGCCAGCCGACCAAGGAGTTCGTGACGGTGGAGCAGGTCGCCGCCATCGCGATGTTCCTCTGCTCGGATCCCGCGAGCAACATTACCGGCGCGAACATCAGCGTGGATGGCGGCTGGACCGCCGCCTGAGGGCTAGAATTACGACAGCTAGATAGAAGTGCGTGCTCCTGCGCAGGCAGGAGCCCAGGGCGCAGCCGCATGTCCTTGCCGCCCTAGGCTCCTGCCTGCGCAGGAGCACTAATCGCAATTTTAGTTGTGGTGGGGAACGGGGGGCGCTTACCCCCAAACGTCCTTGACCCCTCCCTGGGGGAGGGAGGGGCCGTCGGGGACTGTGGGAGAGTATCAGCGCCGTGGGAGAGTAACGCTGATGAGGACTGTATAGCCCCCACTTGTCACGAGACTTTGTCGCAATCGGCGGAGTTTGTATCAATGTGTCGCAGCCGGCGCGACGGGCTCAGTTGCCGCTGCCGCCCAGCACGTTGATCGTGAAGGCCAGTACGCCCAGATTGAAGACGAAGGCGGCAAGGCAGTGGATCGTCGCCACGCGCCGGACCGAGGTGGAGGTGACCGCCACATCCGAGGTCTGGAACGTCATGCCCAGCGTGAAGCTGAAATAGACGAAATCCCAATAGGTCGGCTCCTTGGTGCCGGGAAAGTCGAAGCCGCGCGCATCCGCGCTGCCCTCGTCATCTGTGTCGCCCTCGCTCCGCACGTAGAACATATGGGCATAATGGAGGGCGTAGACCATGTTGGAGAAGATCCACGCCAGTGCCAGGGTCGCGATGACCAGGGCCATGGCTTCGATGCCGGGATCGTGCCTGTTCTCAAGCTCGGAGAAGATCGCGACGAGCACCACCAGCGAGACCGCGCCGGTGATCCCCAGCAGCAAGGTGCGATTGGCATCGTTCCGCGCGGCCGACTGGCGCATCTGATCCGGGCCGGCGCGCGCCAGCAAAGGCCAGACGGACAGCAGAAAGATGCCGGCCGCGACGTCGAATCCCGCCATCATGGCATGACGCCAGCCCAGAACCGGATGCAGCAGCGGCAGGCTGACAAGCAGGATCGCCGCAAAAGCGAGGAAGCGTATGGGCGCAAGGCGCCGTCCAAGGTCAAGAGCCATCGGTGCGACTATAGCGGGCGAAATTGCCTGCCGAACCTTGTTTCTTCATCTGCTAGCGCCGGCGCGTGTCACCGGTTGAAACGAGAAGCTGCGTAAAGCGTAACCCTCGCTTGGGTCCGCCAACGCTCGCGTTCAGGAGCGACGCTCAGGCTCCTCGATCTCTGACTTCCGTTATTCAGACAAACAACATTTCTGGACGGTCCGAGCGCCAACATGATCCGGTCTTGGCCCCGCAGAACCCGGACGCGTCCAATATCGACGCGCCCGCATTCTGCCAAATTCAACCCGCGCTTCAGAGCTTGCTCGTCAACTCCGGCACGATCTGGAACAGGTCGCCCACCAGTCCGACGTCGGCCACCTGGAAGATCGGCGCATCCTCGTCCTTGTTGATGGCGATGATGGTCTTGGAGTCCTTCATGCCGGCAAGGTGCTGGATGGCGCCGGAAATACCGACGGCGATGTAGACGTCCGGCGCCACGATCTTTCCGGTCTGGCCGACCTGATAATCATTGGGCACGAAGCCCGCATCCACCGCCGCCCGGGAGGCGCCGACAGCGGCGCCGAGCTTGTCGGCCAGCGGCTCGATGAGCGCCTTGTAATTTTCGCCGCTGCCGACGCCACGACCGCCCGAAACGATCACCTTGGCGCTGGTCAGCTCGGGCCGCTCCGAGGCTGCCACCTCGGCGGACACGAAGCGCGCGGTGCCGGCATCGCCGGTGCCGGACACGGCCTCCACCGGAGCCGATCCGCCCTCGGGCGCCGCCTTGTCGAAGGCGGTGCCGCGCACGGTGATGACCAGCTTGGCGTCGCTCGTCTTCACCTGCGCGATGGCATTGCCGGCATAGATCGGGCGCGTGAACGTGTCCGGCCCATCCACCGCGATGATGTCCGAAATCTGCATCACGTCGAGCAAGGCGGCGACGCGCGGCGCGATGTTCTTGCCGGTTGTCGTGGCAGGCGCGAGAAAGGCGTCATGATGCCCCATGAGGTCGACGATCAACGGTGCGACATTCTCGGGGAGCTGGTGCTCCAGCGCGGCATCATCGGCGAGATGAACCTTGGCCACGCCCGCGATCTTCGCGGCCTGCTCGGCCACGGCGGCGCAACCTTTGCCTGCGACCAGCAAATGCACCTCGCCCAGCTTGGCGGCGGCGGTCACGACCGGCAGGGTCGCATCCTTGAGGGTGGCATTGTCATGCTCGACCAGAACCAGTGTCTTCATTATCCTGTCCCTTCATCCGCATCCCGTTCGCTTCGAGCGAAGTCGAGAAGCGTTGTGCGCGGCGTGTCTCGACTTCGCTCGACACGAACGGAAAAGTGATCGGTCGCTCAGGCGACCCCAAGCACCTTCAGCTTCTCGACCAGCTCATCCACGCTGTTCACCTTCACGCCCGCCTGCCGCTTGGCCGGTTCAGTCACCGTCAGCGTCGTCAGCCGCGGCGTCATGTCCACGCCGTAATCGGCCGGCGTCTTCTGCGCGAGTGGCTTGGACTTGGCCTTCATGATGTTGGGCAGCGAGGCATAGCGCGGCTCGTTCAAGCGCAGGTCGGTGGTCACGATGGCCGGCAGCTTGAGCGCCACCGTTTCCAGCCCGCCGTCCACTTCGCGCGTCACGTTCGCCGTATCGCCCGAGACCTCGACCTTGCTGGCGAAGGTGCCCTGCGCCCAGCCGAGCAGCGCGGCGAGCATCTGGCCGGTCTGGTTGCTGTCATCGTCGATTGCCTGCTTGCCGAGAATCACCAGCCCCGGCTGCTCCTCATCGACAATCGCCTTGAGGAGCTTGGCCACCGCCAGCGGCTCGGCCACGCCCTCATGGGTGATCAGGATCGCGCGGTCCGCGCCCATGGCCAGTGCCGTGCGCAGCGTCTCCTGCGACTTCGCCTCGCCGATGGAGACCGCGACGATCTCGGTCGCGACGCCTTTTTCCTTCAGGCGAATGGCTTCCTCGACGGCAATCTCGTCAAAGGGGTTCATGCTCAGCTTGACGTTGGCAAGGTCCACACCGGACCCGTCCGCCTTCACGCGCGGCTTGAGATTGTAATCGAGCACCCGTTTTACGGGGACGAGGATTTTCATCTGCGCTCTCCTTAAGACATTCAAATGTTAGTTGACGTTCACGTTAACGTCAATCGTGCGCGAGACCGGCGAATTCCGCCATGAGGGGCTGGAACTGCTCCATGGGCGGGAAGGTCTCGAAGCTGTGTCTGGCTTTCGTGACCGCCCAGGGCAGCGCTTCCGAGGTATAGGTTTCGAGGAACGGCGGGTCCGTCGGTGGCACGTCCAGCAAGGTGGTACGCACGTTGACGATCTCGTCCATGCCTTCAGGTCGCGTGAACACCCAGCTCAGGCAATGATCGCAAAAGAAATGCCGGGTTGCCCCGTGCAATCCACCGATCACCGGTTCGCCCGCCATCACCTCGAAACGGGCCGAGAAATAGCAACTCGTGAGCGAAAAAGCGCTCGCCGTCATCAGCTGGCAGCCGCGGCAGTGGCAGGCCGCCGTGAACAGCGGCGCTCCGGTCACCCGGAAGCGCAGCTTGCCACAGCGGCAACCGCCCTCTGCCGCGCTCTGCATCAGGCCAGTGCCTTCACCTCGGCCACGATCTTCTTGGCGGCATCGCCCAGATCGTCGGCCGGCACGATGGCGAGGCCGGAATTGGCGAGGATTTCCTTGCCCTGCGCTACGTTGGTGCCCTCAAGCCGCACGACCAGCGGAACCGAGAGGTTCACTTCCTTAGCCGCCGCGACGATGCCCTCGGCAATGATGTCGCAGCGCATGATGCCGCCGAAGATGTTAACGAGAATGCCCTTCACCGCGGGGTCGCTCAGAATGATCTTGAACGCCGCCGTCACCTTCTCCTTGGAGGCGCCGCCGCCCACATCGAGGAAGTTGGCCGGGAACATGCCATTGAGCTTGATGATGTCCATCGTCGCCATGGCAAGGCCAGCGCCGTTGACCATGCAGCCAATATCGCCATCCAGCTTGATGTAGGCGAGGTCGTACTTGCTCGCTTCCAGTTCGGCGGGGTCTTCCTCGGTCTCGTCGCGCAATTCCATCAGGTCCGGGTGGCGGAACAGGGCATTGCCGTCGAAGCCGACCTTGGCGTCCAGCACCTGGATCTTGCCGCCGGCGATGGCTAGCGGGTTGATCTCGATCTGGCTGGCATCAGTGCCGAGGAACGCCTTGTACAGCGCGCCGGCGACCTTGCTGGCCTGCTTGGCGAGATCACCGGAAAGCTCCAGCGCGGCAGCCACGCGGCGGCCATGATGCGGCATGAAGCCGGTCGCCGGGTCGATGGTGATGGTGTGGATCTTCTCGGGCGTGGAGTGCGCCACTTCCTCGATGTCCATGCCGCCCTCGGTCGAAGCGACCATGGCGATGCGGCCGCTGGCGCGGTCCACGAGGAGGGCGAGGTAGAATTCCTTTTCGATGTCGACGCCATCGGTGATGTACAGGCGGTTGACCTGCTTGCCGGCCTCACCGGTCTGGATCGTCACCAGCGTGTTGCCGAGCATGTCCTTGGCGTGCGCCTCGACTTCGTCGATCGTCTTGGCCAGCCGCACGCCACCCTTGGCATCCGGACCGAGCTCCTTGAACTTGCCCTTGCCGCGCCCGCCAGCATGGATCTGCGCCTTCACCACATAGAGCGGGCCGGGGAGCGACTTGGCGGCCTCGACGGCTTCCGCCACGGTCAGCGCGGCATGGCCGGCGGGGACGGGGGCGCCAAATTTCGCGAGCAGTTCCTTGGCCTGATATTCATGGATGTTCATGGGTGCAGTATCCTGAGCCTGAGAAGAGGTTGGCCGCGCCATAGCCCAAGCCGACGCCGGCGTAATTTGCAAAGTTGCAAAATCGACGGTTCGGATACGCTATTTACGCGTGGCCCAGCGCGCCCTTGGACCAAGGCGTCACAAGTCGGATTGGCTGGACGACGTCAGGTGTATGCGTCAGATCGCGCAGCTAATGGCCGAGGCTGTTGCCGCCCGCAGGATTTCGGGATCGCCCAGCGTACTCAGGTGGCGGACCATTTCGCTCACCGTCGTCCGGTTGGGGTCGATGCCGCGTCCATCGGTCAGCGTCGCGATCCGGCGAAGCTGCGCATTGCTCAGGCGATCCGTGAGGGTGCGCGCCATGCAGCCCGCCATAGGCTCACTGAGGCCAGCGCGCACGAGCCCTGCGCGAATGCGACTTTCCGGCGTCGCGCAGCTGCTCAACAAAATGGCTGCGGGCAGGGCGAGGGCGGCAAGCGCGCGGGCGGAGGTGAGCTTCATGCGCGGGAGAGTAGCCGGCCAGAAGGCTCATGCCTAGAGCCTGCGTTTCGGCTGCTCTGTCTTGGCGCACAGGCGGGCGCAGCAACCTCGGTGGGCGTGCCTGCGTGCTGGCCAGCCCGGCCCCGACCGGTTACACATCCGCCGCATCCTCCCTGCTGGAATGCGCAACATGATCGAGATGTTTTTCACCCGTTTCGCCAGTCGCATGGCGAGCTGGACGGGCCAGCCATTCACCTTCGTTCTCGCCTTGGGCATCATCGTCATATGGGGGGTCAGCGGGCCGCTCTTTCAGTGGTCCGATACCTGGCAGCTGGTGATCAACACCGGCACGACCATCGTGACCTTCCTCATGGTGTTCCTGATCCAGAATGCCCAGAACCGCGACGCGAGCGCGATGCAGGTCAAGCTGGACGAGATTATCCGCGCCATCGAGTCCGCGCAGAATGGCTATATCGGCATCGAGCACCTTACGGATGCGCAGATTTGCAGCCTGCGCGATGCGTTGGAGAAGGAAATCGACGCGGTGCCGGAATTGATCGCCCAGCGCCAGGTGGAGCTGAACAGGCTGATCGAGCGCCGCTGACAAAGCAAAACGGGCGCCGTTCGGGCGCCCGTTTCATGTGGAGGACTAATCGCTCAGCTCGGCATGGCCTGTGGATCAACCGGCCAGGGATGGGCCTTTGCGGGCTTCGAAACATCCGGCGATGCCGAAGCATTGGCTTGTGCCTTGCCGGACGACAGCGATTTGCCGATCTCCTGCCGGGCCGTATCCGTCTCGGACGTCTGGCGATGTTCCGCCAGCTTGTCCTTGAGCTCCTGAGCGCGCTTGCGCGCGCGATCCTTATACGGCTCGAGGCGTCCCTCATCGTTCATCTTCTTGAGCTTCGAGCCGATGAAGGCGGCGACCGCTCCATAGAAAAATGTTTTCAGCATGATGCTCTCCTGATTTGCGAAATTTTGCGAAGCACGTTTGCGTTGGCCGGCGAGGCCTTAGCGGCAGCGCACCTCGCCGCGTTCGATCGCTCGGCCCGCCACGGCGCCACCCGCAGCGCCGATGATCGTGCCGATCGTCTTGCTGCCACCGGGCGCGATGATGTTACCGAGAACGCCACCGGCAAGGCCGCCGATGATCGCGCCGCGCGTACCGTCCGGCTTGCGGCAATAGTAGCCGCCGCGGTCGTCGCGATAGATCGGGTCATTGGCGCCCAGCACATAGCCATCATTGTTGGAGGCATAGCCGGGGCCGCCGCCGAGGCCCATATCGCTGCACCCTGCGAGGGTCATGGTCGCGGCCGCGAGTGCGATGGCCGGTGTGCGAAATCCTGCGAAAGTCATGTCCTTGCCTTTCTGATCGTCCTGCCCTTGTTGGCAGACATAACGGCTAGAAGGCGAGGTCGTTCCGAGGGCTCGCAGAACCTGTCCTGCTGCGCGCTCGCGTGCCGGATCAGCTCAGGCGATGTTCCAGCGTCACCTCGGCATTGAGCAGCTTCGAGACCGGGCAGGTCTTCTTCGCTTCTTCCGCGATCCGCGCAAACTCATCGGGGTCTATGCCGGGGACGGTGGCTTCCAGCACTAGGTCTGAGCGGGTGATCGTAAAGCCGCCGTCGCCCTGTTCGAGCTTGACCGAAGCCTTGGTGTCGAGCGACCCGTCCGCATAGCCGGCGCGCTCCAGCGCGAAGGAGAGCGCCATGGTGAAGCAACCGGCATGGGCCGCCGCGATCAGCTCCTCGGGATTGGTGCCGGGCTCATCGCCGAACCGCGTGCCAAAGCCATAGGGCTGCTCCTTGAGCACGCCGGATTGGGTGGTGAGGCGGCCTTTGCCGGCCTTGCCCATGCCTTCATATTGAGCCGATGCTGTCCGGGTGGTCATATGCTGTCTCCTTGAACGCGTTGCGCAATATCGTTGAACGAACGCCCCTGCGCTCGGTTGCCTGAACGGTGGCGTGCCAGGTCGTACCATCTTTGCTGGGGGATTTGGCGACAATGCATGGAGGCGGGGCGTCGCCCGCCAAAGATATGGGCCGGAGACGCCATGCGCTCCGGCCCATATGGGATCGATTGAGTGGACGATGCCCGCTCCTTACTGGCAGGCGAGAGTGCCGAGCCGCAACGTGCCGATGATCCGGGGGATCACTGGCATTATGGGACGCTCTCGATCGTAAACTTGGGTTAAATTATTGGATATAAACAAAAATATTACAAAATCCGACCGAAAGTGTAAACCTTTGAGTGTTTATCAGACTTCAAAGTTCATCTTTGAAGTCTGATAAACGCAACCGCCGAAGGCGGAATTTTGGGGGCTGGGCCCTGTTTCCAGACCATCAGCGCTAAGTTTTGCCGGGGAGGCTGAAGCTTGCCGAATTTTACCCCCTTCTGAGCTAAGACTGCAATCTTTTCCTCCTGATAATGCCTTTGTATAACCATGGTCCACGCTCTGGGGTTGAACGGTCAGTGCATAGCGGCCGACAAACTAATTTGGCCATTTTCATATGAAGCATCCTGATGGCTCCCACTTGATTGGGCACGCTTCGTCGGCAGCGATAACGAGTATAGAGGTTGATATCGAAGTTATCTGCAGCGTTCTGACCCCCCAGGATTGTCCGAAGCCCTAACTCCTGAGAGGAAGGGTCTACGATGAGCAAGACGACGAACAAGTTTGCACCAGAGGTTCGTGAGCGGGCGGTCCGCATGGTGCTGGATCACGAAGGCGACCATCCGTCCAGCTGGGCCGCGATCACATCCATTGCCGAGAAGATCGGCTCTTCGGGGCACACGTTGCTGGAGTGTGTGAAGAAGGCCGAGGTGAACAGCGGCAAGCGGGCCGGCGTGCCCACCCGATGTGGCTGACAAGCTCAAGGCGCTGGAGCGCGAGAACCGCGAGCTGCGCCAAGCCAACGAGATCCCGCGCAAGGCGTCGGCATCAACGGCCTTTACAAGGCCGAGGTGGTCCACCGGCGTGGTCCCTGGCGATCCTTTGAGGCCGTTGAGTACGCCACGCTGGAATGGGGTGACTGGTTCAATAACCACAGGCTCCTCGCGCCTATTGGCGATATACCACCTGCCGAAGCGGAGGAGCGTTCCTACGCCATGCTGGACGACACGCCCCATGGCCGCGTAATTAAGTCGAATGGCCTTGGGAATGTTGGCCGCGCCGCGAGGACCGATGACTTACTTAATTCCTGAATCTTCATCTTCATGCGCTGGACCAAAACGCGGCGAAATCACGCGGAACTCACGCTCCTTGCGGCCGCCGTACTTCAGGATATTGAAGGGTGCGCCGGTCTCTTGGTCGGTGAAGCTCAACTCTTTGTCACCATCGTGCGGGCGGAGGTAAATGTTTACCGACCTCAGTTCTCTAACACCATTCAATCTAAGCGTCTGAATGATGCAGTCCATCGCATCTTGGAAATCGTAGATACTATAGCTGCCGGACATCCTAATGCGCATTTGTCAGTCACCGCCTGCCTTAAACCGGGCCTTGGTAACATCCGTAGCAGAGCCCGAATGCGCTGACGCCTTTGGGCAAGCCTTGGACATACGCGACAGCGACCCGGCCATAACTGGCCAAGCCTCTGCTGCTTGCGGGGTTACCAAGCCCCACGCCGCTTCTCGTCGGCGCATCTCGACTATCGCAGCATGCAGTCTGGTTGTCACCCCTAACTCGATGCTTAGCTGCCATCTATAAGTGCCTCCGCCTAAGCTGCGTCGCGTGCCGGAGATCGATTTTAGCATTCAAGGACTGCCGGACGGCGTAATGCGGTTGCAGGTTACATGATGCCCAAACCCTAATTGCCCTTAGGGCAAGGACGGCTCATTTGAGGTGTCCGCGCAATATGCACATTCGCCCTGGAGTCGGACATTTTCATGGCCAGATGCTCGCCTCCAAAGCGGACGCCCGTTCAGCTAACCTCTTACATCAGTCGGACGGCGCCAGTCGGCCCTCAGTCTAGAAAATCGCCTTACAGAACGTCCTGAAGCTTGTCTGCCCGCTCGTCTCGGGCGAGCGTTGGGCGACATTGTCGATGCCCTCGTCCTTGGCGCGATACATGTCGACATAGCCCTGCGCGAAGGATTCGCTCGCGCCACGATCGAGGAATTGCTGCCTGAACTGGTCGAACGATATCTGCTGGTAGGACACCGGGCGACCGATCACTTCGGAGAGGATCACCGCCTGATCATCGAACGACAGATCCTCCGGGCCGAGCACAGGTAGGTCAGACTGGCCGGTCCAGTCCCGGTCGGTGAGCAGCCGAGCGGCGGCCGTCGCCATGTCGCGGGTCGCGGTCAAGGGGAGCTTGCGGTCGGGCCGGATCGGGCCGACGAACAGGCCCTTCTCGCGGATGACGCCGGCCTGACGGGCCGTATTCTCCATGAAGGAGGGCATTGCCAGGCCGCGATAGGCGACCCCGCTCGCCATCAGCAGATCGTCCATCCGGAGCGAGGTCGTGACGAGGCCGGCACGATCCTGCCAGGGCGTGCCGCGCCCCAGCGCAGTGATCGCGACCACACGCGGGACGGCGTGGCGGCGGATCGCCTTCGCGGCCGGTCGGGTGAAGTCGAGATAGGCCTGCTCCTGCGTCTTCGTCACGTCCGGCGGGGCGAGCCAGAACAGGGCGTCTGCCCCGTCGAACGCGCGATCGACGATGGCGGGGTCACCATGCGATCCCTCGAGTAGCTCGACACGGTCCCGAACGCTCGCGGGCAGCTTGCCGGCATCACGGACGATGAGGCGGAGAGGCGCGCCGGCGTCCAGCAGCGTGCCGACGAGCTTGCTACCGATCTGGCTGGTCGGTGCGGTGATGACGATCATCTTGAATCTCCAATCGATCTGAAAGTCGCCGGTCGCTCAAAGCCGGATCGACAACTCGACCTCGTCGGTGAATGGCAGGGTGATGTAGCCATTCTCGGTCGCGCTCACATGGGCGAGATAGTCCGGGCAATAATCGGCATTGTCGGCCAAGATGACCGCGCCGGGGCGCAGCCGGTCCTCGACCAGCAATAAAATGTCGCCATACAGCGCCTTGGCGCCATCGAGCAGCAGCAGGTCGATGGTCTCGGGCAGGTCGCTTGCGAGCGTCTCCAGCGCGTCGCCCTCGCGAAACTCGATCAGGTCGGACAGGCCGCCTGCGGCGATGTTCGCTTTGGCCGCGGCCACTTTGGACGGTTCGAACTCGCTGGTGATGAGCCGTCCGCCCCCATTGTCGCGCAGCGCCGCCGCCAGATGCAGCGTCGAGAGACCAAAGGACGTCCCGAACTCGACGATGGTCTCTGCCCGCATGGCGCGCGCCAGCATATATAGCAGTCGGCCGGTATCGCGCGACACCGGCAGTGCATAGTCCTTGAGCTCAGCATAAAAGGAGCGATAGTCCGTCTTGCTGCGCATCAGCCGCTGTTGCTCATCCTTCGAAATCGCGGCGAACACCGCGTTGGCAAGCGGAGAATGGGCGTCGGCCTCTGCGAAGAGGCGATCGATCAGTGGCGCCACCGGGGCGCTGACGAGCGTGGTCATGATAGGTCTCCGATGATCGAGCGACTTGGATGTTGCTCGACCGGGAAAATACGAATAATTCGTCGCCTTTCCTATTCGCATTGAATGGATGCCCTAGTGCCGAGCCCCCGGACTGCCAGCGTTTCCTCGAGAAAACAGCCAAAACAGGCACGCTCGAACGACCTTGTTGGAGCAGTGCTGGATGCGGCTGTTCAGGTTTTGACGGCCGAAGGCGCGCAGCGATTCACCACGGCCCGCGTGGCCGAGCGCGCTGGTGTCAGCGTCGGGTCGCTCTACCAATATTTCCCCAACAAGGCGTCGATCCTCTTCCGCCTCCAGAGCGACGAGTGGCGCCGCACGTCCGATCTGCTGCGCGGCATCCTAGCGGACAGAAACAAGCGCCCGATGGTCCGGGTGCGCACGCTCGTTCACGCCTTTCTGCGGTCCGAGTGCGAGGAGGCGCCGATCCGCGGCGCGCTCCACGACGCGGCACCGCTCTATCGCGACGCCCCGGAAGCGATTGAGTTCCGCACCACCTCGGCAGACATTGTCGGCGATTTCATGCGCGAAGTGCTGCCGAATGCGACCGAGGAAGGGCGCCAGCGCGCCGGCGATCTCATCAAGACAACACTCAGCGAAGTAGGCAGCAACTTTTCCTCGACGCCACGAAGCGACGCAGAGATTATCGACTATGCGGATGCGCTCGCCGACATGTTCTGCGCTTATCTGGCGCAGCTAGCGAAGCGCTAGCGGTATCGCGATGCGCGCGCTTCCGAGGCTGCTACCGCCGACACAGAAGTCATCCGAGTGTCCAGATGCGAACTCCGAAAGCTGCCGGTCGGTCACGCCATCCCGCAAGTCAATCATATGCACCGATCCAACCTAAGTGAGATATAGCTGAGGGCGTCACCCTCTGCGGATATGTCATTCAGAATGCAGCCGCTCACAGCGTAATCTGAATGACGTTCCCGGTCGCTGGCTCTCGGTAGAAATCGACGCGAGACCCATTCCAATGATAGTCGAGATGCCGACCCTGGACAGGGTTGGCAGCGCGATCGGGGTAGAAGAGCGCAACGCATTCGCCCCCGGCCTGTCTCCGGCTTGGATAGATCAGACCATCTGACCCAGCCGCTCGAAGATCGGCGCCCAGTCGCTTGCTCTCTGCATAATCGTCAGGACGCAGCGCATCGGCATAGAGTGCTTCGTCGCGCAGATCGTGCGCGATGACATCGACGTCGATGACAATCTCCCGAAACCGGGATGTCCATCCCGGAGGCTCGGCCGTCCTGGCCATGAAGCGCTGGTGATGATGGATCGTTTCAGAGAGAGCGGTTTCGAAACTGTCGGCAACATAGAGGACGCCGAAGTGCCCTGCCGTAAATCGGCTTGGTCGATCGGGACTGAAGTGAGTGAACGGCGCCATGAGATAGCTTGCGCCGGGGCCGCCTACGCGACGCTCGGACGGAATGAGGTCGAGTGCGCCGATTGTCTCCATCAATCGAGGATTGGTCTTCTGCTCTGCGGAAATCAGAAGCGGCCAGTCCGCCGGATGGGCGATGTCCTCGAACAGATCGATCGGCGGATAGGCACTTCGAATGATGCGACGGGCGCTAGTCCATTCGACATGGGCCTGCGCAATCGCCTTGCGGTCAATCACCAGCTGCCGCGCTCAGCATCCAGATAGCGCCGCACGCGCATCAGATCGGTCAGTTCGCCGCCCAACATGATATCGAGTGCCGATCGGCCGCCGAATGCCTCGTTGGTAGACTTGATCCAGCGATAGCCGCGAGCGGGGTCGCTAAAGATGATCCGCAGCGCCTTGTGGATCCCCATCATGTTCGAAAGCCGGGCCTTTCCGTCGCGATCGATCCTGCCCAAATCGCCAGCCTTCCAGCGCCGGTAGGTCCGGAGTGGCAGATCGACAAGGACCGAGGCTTGTTCGTCCGTCAGATCCCACAGCCCAAACAACCTCGTCACCGCACGAAACATAGCGGCGGCTTCTTCGTCGGTGACTGGCTCCGGTCGAAATGGCCAAGGCTCGGTCTCGATCAGTGTTACAAGCGCCATCGTCATCTCCGATTACATAATGGCATTAGATATATAATTTGATGTCAAATGGCAACATGAAAGAGGGATCAGAATGCGTTAGCTATCGTTCCTACCTAACATTCGATACCAAACGCCGCCCCTTAACCGTCGCTGCGCCTCGCGGGATCAACGATCTTGGAGAACGGCATGGCTCTAGCCGCCCCACTTGCAGACATTCAGACCGCTACGTGAGCTTCCCGTTGGCTTTGGGCCTTCCCAATACCTGTCGTCTGTTCAGCTTTCGAAAGGCGGCCATTTCCGTCGATTAAGCAGGGCGACTTGATCGTTATTCCAAGGTAAGCAACATTAGTTTCCAGGCGGAGGGGCGCTTATGGACGAACAGGCATTGAATCGCGTGAATAGCGATAGGCTACAGTCGAGGCAGGTCGACGAACTGATCGGTTTAGCGCGAGGGCTGATTGCCGACGGCTCGATTAATTCCGCTGAAGTGCACTTCCTTGAGAAATGGCTGGTGGCGAATCTCTCCGTTAGCCAGCAGCCCCTCATTGCCACTTTGTACGATCGAGTCAGGGCTATCCTAGCGGACGGGGTGGCCGATTCGGAGGAGTGCAGTGACCTGTTCTCTGCGTTGAGCGCATTTACCGCGGGGGATGCCGAACTGGGCGAAGCTTCCAAAGCGACGTCGCTTCCACTCTGTCACCCCGCGCCGATCGTCACTTTTGAGGGTATGGCGTACTGCTTCACTGGCACGTTCAGTTTTGGACAAAGGAAACATTGCGAAGAGGCAGTGACGTCGAGGGGCGGGACCGGGGGGAGCCTCACCAAGGCAACCAATTACCTTGTGATCGGCGCCTATGCCACCGAGTCTTGGAAGCATTCGTCATTTGGAAATAAGATTCTCAAAGCGGTCGAGATGCGGAATGCCGGCGCTCCCATTTCGATTATCGCTGAGGAGCATTGGGCCGCGCATCTCTAATTACTTCCTGTAGGTCTATGCCGTTCATTGATAGGTGGTTATGAAAGCAACGCCCGCTTATCGTTCGACGCAGAGATCGTCGATGATACGGACGTCCTGACGGCCGTTGTGAGCAGCGCAGCTCAAAACCATTCGGTTTCCCTGGCTTACGTCGAGGCGAACTTTCCAGTGAACACGGCTTTCGAGCTGCACGAAGCGCCCCTCGGGCTCCTGGCTGAATATGTTTCGAAGATCGTGGAGATTGAGGGGCCAATCCATTTCGATGAGATTGTCGCACGTCTGCGCTCACTTTGGGGGTTGGCACGAGCAGGCTCCCGGATCCGGCAGGTGATCGAAAGCGCGGTCGTCGTCGCAAAGTCGCGAGCGTCCCTTGATGGAGGACCATTCTACCTAGCGCCTGGTCAGGAGACCGTTGTTCGCGATCGGTCAATTGTGAGCTCCAACTCCCTACGGAAGCCGGAAATGCTCCCGCCAGCCGAAATCGAACTGGCGGCGATGCAGATTGTCACCGCAAATTTTGGTGCCGGCGTCGATGATCTTGTCCCGGCGATATCGCGAGCGTTCGGATTTTCTGCGACCAGTGCACAGCTGCGGGAGATCATCGTCCGACGGGTGGATGAATTGATCGCTGTGGGACGCCTGGTACAGCAAGCGGGACTGTTGGTTATCCCTCGACCATAGGCGGCGGCTCTAAGGTCCTCTGATAGGCTGCTCACGACTGCAGACGCCAACATTTCAGACATTCTACTGCTCGAAACGGCTTCCTAAAACCTGCCCTGCGTTCATCAAACTGGTATGGTAGCGAGTGACCGAGCTTGGGACTTTGCTGCCGGTCGTCGTTGCTTCTGGGAACGTCCCGTTGCACCGAAACCGGCCATTCGTCAGCCCGCGAGAGCTTTCTCAGCTATGTCAGTGCTGTTGGACGTTCCGAACTGTCCGCTAATAGCTGGCTAGCGAGCAAAACAACCGTTCGTTCAGCCGCGTAGCGCGTCTGCTCTGGGAGCAGAGTGTCGAGGCAGCTTTGTCGGACAATCCGGTAAGTCTCCTTACGAGCCTGACCGCGCCAAGCTGCCCTTCGTTCATTAATCCAATATCCTGTAGGTTAAGACCGATCCAAGCGGTGCTGTTTCCGTCTCGGTTGCGATAAAACGGGACGAAGCTCTACAAAATCTGAAATCACGTATCTTCAGCTTGAAATCATGATGTTGTTCCTGACCTTTGTTAGTAACGCAATCAGCGTCTCCCGTTCCTCGTCGGTCAAGCTTTTCGCTAGTTGATCTTCTTGTCGTTTACTACGCGTCTCGACGACAGACATTTCTTCCTCACCCCTTTTAGTGAGCGAAAGCATTACGCGCCTGCGGTCTGAGGGGGATCGGACGCGGTCAGCGAAGCCTTCGTCCTCCAGTCTATCCAGGATCGAGTTCGTCGCTTGAGGATCGAGATAAAGGGCTTCTGCCAGACGCTTGGGGGAGATGCCCGGATTACACCCTATGATCACGACGGCACTATTAAAGCCGGAAGGTCGCCTGCTGGCGCGCGCCTTGGAACTCGGCCTCAACAGCCGCCAGACCGCCCGCCCGCACAAATGCAGCTGGAACCCGATGTGCTCCCCGAGAAAACCAAACTGCAACGCGTTCTGTGGCTCTGAGCTCATCAGTCACTTCCCTTGGGCGCCAGGCCTTCGATCTTAACCTCCGCCACGAGACTTGGCCACTTGCAAAAAGTTAAGTTCATATATAACTATGAAATGGAGTTATCGGGGAGAGGGCTGTGTTTGGAAGGTTGTCAGGCGCCATGTTACTGGCGTCTGGATTGATCCTGACTGCTGGTGTGGCATATCAGGTATCGGCACAGAGCGATCCAAGCCCCGCGGCCAAAACGAGCGAGCGCGACTGGTGGTCGCCCGGCCTAGACAAGACGATACCTGAGATGCTGACATATCCCAATGTGTGGGGCGAAGTTGGTATCTACACCGTAGGCGCCCCTATCGTCACTAAGGGGCACGCTTTCTTCGAACCAATCGGGGCCAACGGACGCGCCTGCGTCAGTTGTCACCAGCCCTCCGATGGCATGGGCCTGTCAGTCGCATCGATCCAGCAAAGATGGACTGAAACCAAGGGCAAAGATCCGATCTTCGCTATGGTCGATGGCGCCAACTGCCCGACCTTGACACCAGGCGACCCCGCTTCGCACTCCCTGTTGCTCCACCGCGGCCTGTTTCGGATCAGCCTCCCCTGGCCTCCAAAAGACCCTAACGGAAAGGCGATCGATCCCGAATTTACCATCGAAGTCGTGCGCGATCCGACCGGCTGCAACACCGATGCCAGATATGGCCTCACCAGTAGTCAGCCCAGAATATCCGTGTATCGCAGGCCTCGTCCCGTTGCGAACGTCAAATATACGACGCACCAGAATTTCGGGGTCAGCCCGTTCATCGGAAAAAATGGACTGCCGACTGCGCGCGATCCGGAGACGGGCCGCCCCACCAGCATGAACCTGATGAGCGATGCGCGCTTCCCGACGCTCAAAGTTCAAATGCGGGACGCTGCAGCCACGCACCTGGAGTTCAAGGGCCGGCTCACCGCTGCCCAGACGAGCCAGATCGAGGATTTCGAGCGCCGCGTATACGCTGCTCAGGTGAGCATGGCGCAGGCTGGCAGTCTGGTCGAAGCAGACGGCCCGCCGGCATTCGGTCCACGCAATCTTGCGCGTGGCGAGGCCGGTGTGCTCGGCAACAACACGACCCGTTACGTTTTCCCCATGGGGGAAGCTTGGAAAGTCGCCAAACCGAGCGAAACGCGCGAGCAGCGCGCCAAACGTGAAGCCATTCTGCGCGGGCAGGACATCTTCATGTTCCGCACGTTCTGGATCAAGGATTCCATGCATCTCAACACCGTTGGTCTTGGAAACCCCACGAAGCGGACATGCGCAACCTGCCACGGCATGCACATGACGGGCATGGATACCGCCAATGGCTGGATGGATCTCGGCACGACGAATCTGCCTTGGGCAAAGGAAGTACCAGCCAATCCCTGGACCGACCAGAAGGCAGAGATGCCGCTGTTCAAGGTCACCTGCAAAGCCGGGGTGCCGGCGCATCCCTACCTCGGCCGGGTGATCTATACGCAAGACCCCGGGCGGGCCTTGATTTCCGGCAAATGCAACGACGTAGGAACAATCGTGATGCAGCAGTTCCGGGCGTTGGCCTCCCGCGCGCCCTACTTCTCCAATGGTTCAGCCGCCAGCATTCGGGAACTGATCGACTTCTACGATCGGCGTTACAATATTCAGTTCACGGAGCAGGAAAGACTCGACCTCGAGATCTTCCTGGCGAGCCTGTGATGCGGCGCACTGTCATCCTGCGCGGGCTGGCTCTAGCCGCATTCACGCTCCATTCTGCAGCCCGCGCTGCGGAAGATCATCTGGCCTTTGTGTCCTGCCCCATCGTGCGCGACACCAAAACGGTTCCGTGCTGGTTGGCCGAGCATGACGGGGAGACCTACTATCTCGGCATCCAGACGGATGTGAGCGCGCCCTTCTCTCCTCCGTCGCTGGGCCATAAGGTTCTTGTCGAGGGCGAGAAAACGAACGAACCCCGGATTTGTGGCGGCATCCCGTTGCGCAATGTCATTGTGTCCGTGATGCCCGAACGGGCTGATTACTGCCAGACGCTGCTGATGGCCGAAGACAGGTATACTTTGCCCTTTGAATCGCCACGCCCGCCCGGTCCGAGCCGCGGACGGCTGGCATTCTCCTTCCCGGAGCCGGAGAAGGTCGTGCCGCCATACAAAAGCCGCTCGTTCGAGCTGCGCTATGATTTCGACGGCACGGTCGGGTTCCGGCATCCGCGGTTCCTGGTCGCCGTGATGGACTATGCAAGGCAGGTCCAGGCGCGCGCCATCGTCATCAAAGGCTATCGGGGCCGCACGATTCTAAGCGACGGAGATGCGCTGACCGAGCGGAAAGGCCTCTCCGAACTGCGGGCCAGGGAGGCGGCGAGTCTGCTTCAGGGAGCGGGCCTCACTTCCCCGAACTACGTCGTCTCTTGGGACGACGAGCCAAAGACGGGTGATGCGGGTGAGCGGAAGACCGAGATCACCGTCGAGCCGTGACTGTCGCTGGCTGCGCGTCGGTGACCCGGCAGCCGATCACAAGCGTCCGGCGATCAATCGAACATATGACGTGACGAAAATATAAAGTTTCAAGGGAGGGTAATGATGACGAAGAACAGGGAGAATTTGCGCACCACGATGGCGATCAGGGCGAGCCTGATTGCCATTTTGGCATCTCAATCGGCGCTGGTAATGGCGCAGTCCGGCCTGGCGAGCGACGCCACCGACAACGACCTCAACGACATCGTGGTGACGGGCACCAGCATTCGCGGCGTCGCGCCCGTCGGCGCCCCGGTTGTGTCTCTCGATCAGGAGGCCATTCAGGCTCAGCCCGC
The DNA here is from genome assembly GCF_025961875.1 of Sphingobium sp. B8D3B. Classification (NCBI taxonomy): domain Bacteria; kingdom Pseudomonadati; phylum Pseudomonadota; class Alphaproteobacteria; order Sphingomonadales; family Sphingobiaceae; genus Sphingobium; species Sphingobium sp. B8D3B. The sequence continues at coordinate 175,859 of NZ_JAOQON010000001.1, forward strand.
CACCACAACGGCCGAACTTCTTCGGCAAGTGCCCTCGGTTGTCGGCCTGGGCGCAAACGACCAGTATTTCGGCGGCGCCAATGGCTCTGCCGCGAACATTACCAGCGGCAATGGCATCAACCTTCGTGGTCTCGGGACTACAGCAACACTAACCTTGCTGAACGGCCGCCGTCTCGCACCGGCCGGCACGCAGGCACAATTCTTCGATCCCTCGGTCTTCCCGACCTCCGCGATCGGCCGCATGGAGGTCATGGCGGACGGGGGTTCTGCGGTCTATGGATCCGATGCCGTCGGCGGTGTGGTCAACATCGTCACACGCCGTCCCTTCTCAGGGCTGGAAGTATACGCCAAGAGCGGCATCAGCGCGCGCGGCGATGCGCCCAACCTCATCCTCGGCGGCGTTGGCGGGATCCAGTGGGGCGGCGGCAGCGCGGTCATTTCCTATGAGTATAACCGTCGAGAAGCACTCCGGGCGTCGGCGCGCACACTCTACACAGACGATCTTCGCCCCTATGGCGGCACGGATCAGCGACTGTTCGCGGCAAGCCCGGGGAACATCCAGGTCGGAGGGACACGCTATGCGATCCCGGCCGGGCAGGACGGCACCGACCTGCAACCTTCCGATCTCATTCTTGGCCGCCCCAATCGTGAGAGCGCGTTTCTGGGCGCAGACGCGATTCCGGGTCAGGAACGGCATTCCGTCCTTGCGACAGTCCGCCAGCGGGTGACGCCTGATATCGAGCTTTGGACGGAAGGTTTCTACACCGACCGCAAGTCGGATCGGAAGATTGGTCCCATTACGAGCAATCTCACCGTTCCCCGCAGCAATCCCTTCTTCGTTCACCCGACCAATCCCGCTGCCGCAAGCGTGCTCGTGAATTACAGCTTCTCGGGCGATTTCGGATCGCAGCAGCATTATGGCACGCAACTCGCCTGGCAAGGTGCTGCCGGGTTTGAAGCCAATCTCGGCTCGGGCGTGACCCTGAGTGGCTACGGCTCCTACAGCGGCAACGACGATGAGCGTCACCAGCCCGTTCTGAATATTCCCCAAATGCAACAGGTGCTGGCGGATACATCCCCGCTGACCGCGTTCAATCCATTTGGGTCTGGCGGCCAGAACAACCCTGCGACGCTCGACCGGATTCTCGGTTTTCGCGACATTGGTGTCGAATACCGCATGGCGGACTTCGGCATCAAACTGGACGGGCCGCTCTTTGACATAAGCGGCGGCGCCGTGCGCTTTGCCGTGGGTGGCGAATATCAGGACCACCATCTCAACAGCTACTTCCGCGATAATGCCAATACCGCAAATGTCGGCACGATCAGCTATCGGCCCAGCTACACCAAGCGCACCGTGAAGTCGGTCTATGGTGAGCTGTATGTTCCGCTTGTCAGCGGCTCCAACAGCACACCAGGCATCGAAGAGCTGTCTGTCGCTGGCGCCGTGCGCTATGATGACTACAGCGACTTCGGCTCGACGGTGAACCCAAAGCTGTCGTTCAACTATCGACCGTTTACGGGGCTATCGTTCCGCGGCACCTACGGCCGCTCTTTCCGAGCGCCAACCCTGTCAGACATCGATCCGTCGGTTCTGACGATCGCGTTTCAGGACTTCACGGACCCGAGTTCTCCGTCGGGTCAGACCCGGACGTTGTGGGTGCGCGGTTCCAACCTGGACCTTGGCCCCGAGCGGGCGACCACGTGGTCGCTAGGCGCTGATCTCGCGCCAATCTCCGTCCCGGGACTGCGCATCGGCCTCACCTACTTCAATGTGAACTACAAGGATCGCATCGAGGGGCCTGGCTCTGACGTGCTGGCCTTGACGCCGGCCCGCGAGCCGCTGCTGGGCAATCTCGTCGTCCGCAACCCGAGCGCGGATCTGGTCAATTTCTGGCAGAACTCGCCTTACTTCTACACCGGCGTGAAGGAAGATCCGACCACCATCGGCGCCTATGTCGATGGCCGGAAGGTCAATGTCGGCCTGCTGGACACGGACGGGCTGGAAGGCACGATCGATTATGCCATCGATGCCGGCACCGGAACGATCAACCTCGGCGTGGCGGCGACCTATCTGCTCAATTACAAGCGCAAGATTGCCCCTAATTCTGTGCTCGAGCAGGATCTTGATACGATCAACAATCCCTCGTCACTCAAGGGGCGTGGTACGCTAGGCTACCAGTCCGGTGGTTTCGCCGGCAATTTCTACTTCAACTACACGAAGGGCTATCTGAACGATTCCGTCGTGCCTGGTGCTGAAGTGCCCGCCTATTTCACCACCGACATGAGCTTGCGCTATACGATCGACGAGCCGGCAGCGTTTGGCCTGAATGGCGTGACCTTCAGTCTGGACGTACAGAACCTGTTCGATCGCGATCCTCCGATCGTCCTCTCTGGCAATCTGCCTTATGATGCACAGGTCGCCAGCATCATGGGTCGCTACATTACGGCTGGTGTGCGGTTCCGCTGGTGATCGCTGAACGCGACGGCGGCTGCACCATGCCTCCGCCGTCGCGCCGTTGAGGAGATCGGCCGCCAGATGATGGGCCGGCGGTAAAAACTAGGAGAGGTCTGAATGTCCAGGTTCATGAGCGCCTTGCTGCTCAGCGTCACCATCGCGACAGCGGCGTCAGACCCGGCGGCTGCCCGCGTCAGCCGTATTGATGTGAGCGAAGTGAAGGCAGCGTTTGGCGGCAAGAGCTTTGGCGCGGTCGGTAGTTATGAGTGGGTGCGCGCCGTGGCGCATTTCGAGGTGGATCCAAACCTTCCGGCTAATGCGGGCGTCAAGAACCTACAGCGCGCGCCACGCAATGCCCAAGGTCTGGTCGAGATGGATACGGACGTCTGGATCTTGCGCCCGACCAATCCGTCCGCCGGCAACGGACACCTGTTCTATGAGCCGGTCAATCGAGGGCGCCCGCTGTCGTTGGGCCAGTTCAACGGCGCTGCCCCGGCGCCGCTCGATAGCCCGGAAGCCGCCGGCGATGGCTTCCTCATGAAGCAGGGCTATACGATCGTGTTCAGTGGTTGGCAGCCGGGCTATCCCTTGGCCAAGGCGCAAACCATGGCCGTGGGCTATGGCAGCCGCTTGCCGGATTCAGGAAGCCTCAAGGCCCGGCTCCCAATTGCGCGGGGTACCAACGCCACGCCGATCACTGGCCGTGTGATTGAAGGAGAGGGCTTTGGTGGACAGGCCGGCGATCGCAAGATCTACCTGACCTATCCTGCTGCGAACGTCGCGGACAAGGGCGCCTATCTGCGTGCCGTAGGATCCACAGAGCCGCTGCGTGACGGCAGTACCTGGCGCTATGTGAACGAGCTTGAGGTGGGAGTCATGCGCCCCGCTGGCGCTGGCGGCCCTGTCGAGTTCGTATATGAGGCTAAAGATCCGTTCGTTTATGGTCTCGCGCTCACCTCCATGCGCGATCTCATGTCCTTCTTCCGGCATGAGACTGCAGGCAACCCGTTGCGCGAAAATGGCCGTAAACCCCTGACCAAGACCTTTGCATTCGGCGCCTCGCAGACCGGGCGCACGGTCAAGACCCTCGTCTATCTGTTCAATGACGACGAGCAGGGCCGGCAGGTCGTCGATGGCGCGTTCATCCACATCTCGGGCGCCAGCCTCAACTCGCAGAACGAGCCGTTCGGTCGGCCCGGCGACAAATACGGCGCCTTCCCGTTCACCTATGCCGCCATGTTCGATCCGATCAGCCGGCAATATGATGGCGTGCTGATGCGCTGCTCGGCGCTGGGCACTTGCCCTAAGATCATCCACACAGACTCCGAATCCGAGATGTCGTTCGGCACGAGCCTGCTCTACACGGACACCAAGGGAGAGGATGTGCAGATCCCCGACAACGTCCGCGTATACCTTCTTGCGGGCACGCAGCATGGTCCCGCCCGGAAGGCGGAGCGGACGATGTGCAAAAATCTGAGCAATCCGATGCCTTATGCGCAGCCCATGCGCAGCCTGCTCGTGGCGCTGGATCAGTGGGTCACTGCCGATCGCGCCCCGCCTGCCAGTCGACACCCCATGCGCAGCGACGGGACGCTGATCAGCCTGGCCGAGATGCAAGCGCGCTTCCCGAAAATTCCGCAAATGGTCGTCGACACCAGCTTTCAGACCTTCAATTTTGCTGATCCCGCTTCAGGCGATCTTGTCGAGGGCCTGACCTACCCCGATTATCGGCTGAAGACCGACGCCGATGGTAACACGGTCGCGGGCATCCACAATGCCGAGCTGATGGTGCCGCTCGGCACGTACACTGGCTGGAATCCTTCGGCGACGGGGTCCGGACTTTGCCCCGCCACAGGCTCCTTCGTGCCGTTCGAGCCGACAAAGGCGGCGCGCGAAAAGCTTGGCGACCCGCGTCTGTCCATCGCAGAACGCTACCCGACCGTTGACGCTTATGTTGCTGAAATGCGCAAGACGACACAAAGCCTCGTGGCGGAACGGTTGATGCTGCCCGAAGATGCTAAGGCGATCATGGACGGCTCGGCAAAGCGCTATGCCGAAGCGATGAGCGGATCGGCAGGAGCCACAGCCGGCGCGCGCTGAGATCCGACATGGACACCAGCCGGCGATCCCTCATCAAGTTTGCCGTGGCCTCGGGCCTGGCGCTTGCGCTGAAACCTGGCCCGGGACGTGCCACAGCGACGCCTCGTTCGGGCTCCGGCTTTCAGCCGATGCCGTGCCTCCTGCTGGATGTGAGCGGGCGCGCGACCGTTTTCCTCGGCCTAAGCGAAATGGGGCAGGGCGTCGCCACGATGGCGGCCATGCTTGTTGCCGAGGAACTGGATTTTCCGCTGGACCGGCTCACGGTCGAGCAGGCACCCGCCGACCCTGAACGGTTCGGCATCGGCGGGCGACAGGCCACCGGCGGCTCCACATCCGCGCGCTCCGCCTGGGAGCCCATGCGGCAGGTCGGCGCGACGGCACGCGCCATGCTTCTCGACGCTGCCGCGCGCCAGCTGGATGTCCCCAGAGAAGAGCTTGAGACGACTGCGGGCGTCGTGCGCCATCCGCCGACTGGCCGGGAAGCGCATTATGGTGAGTTGGCGACTGCGGCGGCATTGATGGACGTTCCCGCATCCGTCAGCCTGAAGGCACCGGCGGATTACCGCATTATCGGCCGGGATGCCCACCGTGTAGACGGCGCCGCAATCGCAAATGGTAGCATCCGCTACGGGATCGACGTCAAGGTGCCGGGCATGAAGGTCGCGGCGATCGTGACCAGTCCGGAAGTCGGGGGCCGGCTCCTCGCGCTTGATGAGGCGCCGGTGTTGCAACTGCCGGGCGTGATCGCCGTGGTGAAGCTGGATGATGCCTTTGCCGTCGTTGCCGACCAGTCCTGGGCGGCACTGAGCGCTGCGAGATCGGTGAAGGCGCAATGGTCGCAGGGCGTCGCGGTGCAAAGCCAGGACGATGTGATGCAGGGCCTTGAAACCGCACTGAACGCGCCCGGCGCGATGGCCTTTTCGAGCGGTGACCCGCAAGCGGTGCTGGCAGCGAACGACCGGCGGATCAGCGCGACCTACAGCCAATCCTTCCTCGCGCACGCACCCATCGAGCCGCTGAATTGCACGGCGCACGTCACGACGAACAGGTGCGAAATCTGGACTGGCACGCAGGTGCCCGGCCCTGCGCGCGACGCGGTTGCGCAAAAGCTGGGCCTGCCGGTCGAGCAAGTGGTGCTTCACAATTTCCCGATCGGCGGCACATTCGGGCGGCGGCTGGATAATGACTTCGTTCTGCGTGCCGTGGATGTGGCACAAAAACTGCCCTGGCCGGTCAAGCTGTTGTGGAGCCGGGAGGAGGACTTCAGGCAGGATTTCTTTCGTCCCGCCTATCTGGATCGACTCACCGCAAGCCTCGATGAGAACAACAAGCCTGCTGGCTGGTCGCATCAAATTGCCGGCTCCTCCGTCTTCGCGCGCGTCGATGCCCGCATGTTCAAGGATGGTGTGGATCTCGGCGCGATCCAGTCTGCGATCGACATGCCATATGCGCTGCCGGTCCGCGACCTTTCCTATCACCGCGCGGAAAGCGGAGTGCGGACCGGGTCATGGCGCGGCGTCGGGCGCGCCCGCACCCTGTTCCCGCTGGAGAGCTTCGTCGACGAACTGGCTCATGAGGCCGGCGCTGACCCTATCGATTATCGCCGCCGGCTGATCGATCAGCCGAGGCTGCGCCATGTACTCGACGTTGCTGCCGAGCAGGCAGGATGGGGCGAGGCCTTGCCAACCGGGGAGGGGCGCGGCGTCTCGGTGCTCTGGGGCTTCGGCAGCTTCGTGGCGCAGATCGTCCATGTGGCCATGCTGCCCGACACGCCGCTGCGCATCAGGCGCATCGTGTCCGCCATCGATTGCGGTCGACCGATCAATCCCGACGGCATTCGTGCCCAGATGGAGGGCGGCATTCTCTTCGGTCTGTCCGCCGCGCTGAGCGAGGCCGCACAGGTGGACAAAGGCCGCATGGCCGCCACGAGCTTCGCCAATTACCGCCTCCTGCGCATCAATGCTGCGCCGCCAGTCGAAGTACACATCGTGGCGAGTGAGGAGGACCCGCGCGGCGTGGGTGAATCCGGCGTGCCGGGGATCGCCCCCGCGCTTGCCAACGCGATCTTTGCCGCGAGCGGCCGGCGGATCAGGGCGCTGCCGCTTGCAGCGAGCGGGGTGTAAGGCATGATGAGTGGGGCACGGTTGAGCGGCATTCTGGGCAAAGCGCTTCTCGCGATCATGGCGGCGTCGCTGCTCGCGGCGTGCAGCAAGGCGCCTGATATCCATGCGCAGTTGGTGGACGACGCCAGTATCGGTGATGTTGCGCTCGCCGGGGACTGGCTGAGCCATGGGCGGACCCACGCCGAGGATCGCTTCAGCCCGCTCGATCAGATCGACCGCGAGAGCGTCGCGCGTCTCGGGCTCGCCTGGTCGCTGGACCTGCCCTCCAAGGGTGCCATGGAAGCAACGCCGTTGGTCTGGAACGGCATCATCTACACGACCGGGAGCTGGGGCGTCGTCTATGCCGTGGATGCCCGCACGGGCAAGCAGATCTGGTCCTATGATCCCCAGGTGCAGGGCCGAGCCGCCGAGGCGATCGTCTGGGATCGCAACCGCGGCGTCGCGCTGTGGAACGGCAAGGTTTATGTGGCATTGGTCGATGGTCGACTGATCGCGCTGAATGCCAGAACGGGAGCGAAAGTCTGGACCGCGCAAACCTTCGACCGTAAGCTGCCGCTGTCGATTACCGGCGCGCCGCGTGTCTTTGGCGGCAAGGTCATCATCGGCAATGCGGGCGGCGATGTCGGCACCCGGGGCTTCGTTTCGGCTTATGACGCGGAGACGGGCAAGCAGGCCTGGAAATTCTACCTCGTGCCCGGCAATCCCGCAGATGGCTTCGAGAACAAGGCCATGCGAATGGCGGCCAAAACATGGACCGGCGAATGGTGGAAAATGGGCGGGGGCGGCAATCCCTGGAATGCCTTTTCCTACGATCCTGCCTTGCGCATAGTCTATGTGGCGACAGGCAATGGCGGGCCTTGGAACCAGCATGTCCGCAGCCCCGGCGGCGGCGACAATCTGTTTCTGGCCTCGGTGGTCGCGCTCAATGTCGATACCGGCGACTATGTCTGGCACTATCAGGAGACCCCGGGCGACAGCTGGGACTTCGCCTCGGCCATGGACATGATCCTGACCGACCTGCCGATCAATGGCCAGGTCCGGCAGGTGCTCATGCATGCGCCGAAGAACGGCTTCTTCTACGTGCTGGATCGCAAGACCGGACAACTGCTTTCGGCCGAAAAGATCGTGCCTGTCACCTGGGCGAGCCATGTCGATCTCAAAACCGGGCGACCGGTGGAGGCGCCGAACATCCGCTATGGCGATGGACCGGCGGTCATTGCGCCCACGGGCGCCGGCGCGCACAACTGGCAGCCCATGTCCTACGATCCAAGACGGCAGACTGTTTTCATTCCCTATCAGATCAACAGCGCCAGCTATCAGGACGCGCCAGATCTTGCCTCCTATCGCTTCGTAGCAGGAAAGTTCGATCGTTCGGCACGACTGAGCCCGGCCGGGCCTTCCAGCACGGGCCTGCTGGCTTGGGATCCTGTCCGCCAGCGCGAGAAATGGCGCACTGTGGATCCGACCCCGATCATCGGCGGCACCATGACGAGCGCTGGCGGGCTCGTATTCTATGGGCGCCCTGATGGTCAGTTCATTGCTGTGGATTCCGATACCGGCAGGGCGGTGTGGCAGCGCTATGTCGGCGGCGGCATCGTCGCGCCGCCCGTTTCCTTTGCGGTCGATGGCAAGCAATATCTCGCGGTGTTGACCGGCGTTGGCGGTGGTGCGGCCAATGCGGGTGGCCCGATCATGGCCAGCTATGGCTGGCGATACGGAGAAGGCCGGCGGCTCCTGGTGTTCACGCTGGACGGCCACGCGCCCATGCCTGCAGCACCCCAGGCCGACCCGCGCTTCATTCGTCCACCGATTGCCGTCAACCGGCCTGCCGAGCGGCGTGGCATGGCACTCTATGGCGACTATTGTGCGATCTGTCATGGTGGACAGGCGGTCAACGGCGGCACCACGCCGGATCTGCGTGCTTCTTCGCCGGAGGTGATCGACATGCTGCCTCAGATATTGATCAAGGGCGCGCTGACACCCGCGGGCATGCCGAGCTTCGCGCATGTGATGACCGAGGCGGAGGCGCGCGACATCTCGGCCTATCTCAAGGCGCAAAGTTTCAATACCTCCAGCCCTGTGAAGCGCTCTTCACTCTCGCGCTGATCCGAAGGATTTGAACGTTCTGATAACAAGGCAGTGCTCCCCATTCACCGGCGGGAGCTCCTGTAATCTCTTTGCAATCGAAACTCGCGGGCTGCTGCGTTTCTCGTGGCGAATATGACTTTCCTAGAAGAAGAAGGTCAGGACCGCGTAACCGAATTGGCCGCCCACACTCTAGCCTATCATCTCGCCTGTCCGCAGATCAAACAAGCGCTCATCGCTGTATTCGAGATGATCGCTGCTGCCATCGCCGCGAACACGGATGGCGATCAACGCGCCGTTATCCGGAAGTCGCCGCTGTCTCCGGCGATCGTGTCCCAACTACAAAGCTGGCTGAATCAAAATGCCGATCCGCTCCGCGCACCGATGGAAGCCGGCCAACTCCTGCATTTTGCGGCAGCTCGAATCATTTCCTGGAACTCGTCATCGTCGATTCGGTCGCTCTCCAGAACGGATTTTCTGCAGGATGCTTTGGCAGACTGGGTCAATGGCCGCCCATACCATTAAATCGATCACCACATGGCCGATCTCGATATCAGGGTGAGCGGCGACCGGGCAACGGTCGAAGATGCGGTTGCCTTATGTGAGGGGGCGTTCGCATACGATCGAGCGGTGATCACTGCCTTACTGGCCAACTTAGCCGAAAGCATGGATGAAGTCCTCTTCGCGGATCTCTCAAAGCTTCAAAAGCAAACTAAATATGGTCTGACCGATCCGTCCGCGCTAGCTTTCACGGAGGCCGGTTTCGCAGACCGGATCGTTGCCAATTTTTGTCTGTGCTATGGAACGGTGTTCGCGACCGCGAGGGCGTTCGTACGGCTTGTCGGCATCAAGCCACAATCCCTGCCCTCCAAGCCTACCCCTCATATTTTTCGGCCGTTGCCAAGGAACTTGCCGCTTGATGTGGCGCGGCCGTTGATTCGGCAGACCGCCGGCTTCAGTCGGAACCTGCCGTTCGACACATCACCCCGGAACGGCAGAAACGTCCCAGGGTCTGTCGATCCCTACGCCGCGACAGCGTGCTGAACGAACGGTAGGTTTTAGGGAGTCGTTTGAAGGGGTGGAGTGTCGGCTATGTTGGCGAGATCTGCCGTGCCCGCAACTACCGAATTATCAGTCGGGCCCGACGACCGTTAGCGATCGCGTGGGCCTTGATTTTCTGCAGGCGCGTGTTCGGGGGCATCAGATTCAGATCCACAACGACTTCTTCGCCGGTAGCCAGATCGCGGATCACCACATCCACTTTCGAGCCAATCGCGTCGGATGCAGTCATCGGCCAGAGCCGTTTGGGGTCAACATCGTTGCGGCTCACTTCAAGAGTGCCAAGCCTGTGCTCCGACCACTGGTTGACGAGTGGATATCCCTTTGTACGTAAACGGGTTGCCCAATTCGTTTCTGAGACGAGACTGTCGAGAGCGCTCTCAACCTCTTCGAGAATGCTCCACCGAGGAGCGGCGCCTCTCGACATGATGTCATACAGGAGGCCGTCTATTCGGTCCGTCGGCCGTTTCACGGCGCGGCCCGCAGAAGTCATTCTGTCTCGAACACGCGTCGCAAACTGCTTTGATTGGCCGACGTAGACAATCAAACCTTCGGCGCGGTGATCAATATCGTCAGCCCGCGTCGGATCATGAATGGCATAGGTGATCCAGATGCCTGGCCGGCTGGCAGATGCCGCGAGCGCAAATTGGGCATCGACCTCGGCTCTAAAAGCGGGTTCGCGATAATATCGAGTGAAGCCTTTCACGGCCACATTATGCCCGAACCGCTCGCCTTGAGATACGGCCTTCGCAACAACCATTAAAGGCCGGCGAAGCGCGCCCATTCAACATAAAAATCGATTGGCGCGCTTCCGGCCTTCAGCCCCTGAACAAATGGCCGCTGTCAGGGCACATAGGTGCGGACCTGGATGTCCGATAGGTGGGCGGCTGTGGACGCCGCGTCCGTGTCTTCCGGAGCCGGCGGCTTCCGACCAAAGCCGGTCGATGAGATCACCTGCCGCGAGCGTCTTATAATGATAACGCTCGCGATCGAATCGCTCCGAAGTAGACTTTCCAAAGGCATGGAAACACCCTGATAAGTTCGCGATGATTATATCTAATCGCAAGGTCGCCGAGGCCCGCCATCATTATACCAGCTTGCGGCGGCGCGCCTCAAGCGTCGCTTCGGCACGCCGAGTGATGTTCAGCTTCGAATAAATGACTTTGATGTAGCTGGCCACAGTCTGCTCTTTCAAAGCCAGACGCTCTGCCGTTTCACGCGCAGTGAAGCCGCGGCCAAGCCAAGCAAGCACCTCGATTTCACGCGGAGTTAGTATCTCCCGTGGTGTTTCCAGCGGCGGTATATCTGAACGGAAATGAGTAAGGATGCGTTGCGCAATCGACGGCGAGAGCGCCGGCTGACCTCGGATAATCGCGCGCAGGCTGGCAGTGAGCTCCTGGTCGTTTGCGTCTTTCAGGACGTACCCGCCAGCCCCTGCACCAAGGGCGCCGAACAGATGGGCATCGTCATCATAAACCGTCGTGACGATCGCAATCGTTCGCGGGAAGCAGCGTGCGATTTCGGCAATCAGTTCGATGCCCGAGCCATCCGGCAGACCCAAGTCTATCAGTCCGAGATCGAATCCGGCCGCGCTTTCGTGCAGCGCCGCGCGCGCTGCACGTAGAGTGCCCACCTCTGTCACCGCGATCTCAGGAAAGCCGCTGCGGACGCATGCGCTCAGCCAGGCGCGAACAGTGGGCTGATCCTCTACAACAATCGCTGAGGTTGGGGTCATCGTCACCAGACCATGCTGCCTGATTTCGGGGCACAGCGCACCCCGCAATTTAGGGTATCGAAACCCCTTCTTGATGTGCAGAGGGAGATGATGGGGGAAAGACGGGATCCATGGTGGACAGCGGCGAGGGTGATCGTCCCGATCCTCGTCGCGGCGGGTGTTTTAGCTGTTGCGACGCCTTGGCAGCCTGGTTTCCGCGATTTCGTATTTATCACCCAACTGGCGAGCGGCGGCATCGGGATGGTGTTTGCCGCATGGATGCTGCGTTCGGCGGAAAGTCCTTGGGCGGCCCGCTGCTATCTGTTGGCTGGTGTCGGCTACTATCTTTCGGCCACAGATTGGGTCGCCGCAATTTTACCGCGTGAAGCCGAGGCGTTCGGCATGATAGTTATGATGTCGGGATTGCTGCTTTTCTACGCAGCCTTGGCTACCCTCTTCTTGCGTTATCCCGGCGCGCTGCTCTCGCGGCGCAGCGCTGGCATGATTGCGGCCGCAGAAGTCTTGCTTGCTGGATTGACGCTCGTCCTAACGCTTGGCGGGAACGACAGCATGTTCGACCTCGCGGCTGCCATCGCCATCATCGCAATCGTCGTGTTGGTGGGTAAGCAAACCATAGTGGGCCGGCGCGACGCCCGCGTGCGACTGCGCATGAGCTGTTTGGCATTCGTCGTTTTGATCGGAGCCTCGTTGCATCTTCTGCTCGACGTCTTCGGTGCCCGGTTGTTCGAGGCAACTCCGCTGGCACTGATGGCGACCCCCATCAATACCCTGATCTTCATCGGCCTCGGGCTCGCTATCGGGCCGATCGAGCCATTTGCCGCAGGAGGCTGGGCCGCGCGATTGATGGTCGCGACTGCACTTTCTATCGCTCTGCTGCTGGCGACTGCACTTCTCTTTCTTGCGACCGGCAGCATTGGCCTCGCCTTACCGCTCGGACTGGCGAGCGTTGTCACTGCCTGGACACCGTTTCGGATCGCCGCCGCCCGTCGCGCCGAACGTCAACGATCCTGGCAGGCTCGCCAGATACTCGAACACGCCGCTGGTTTGGCTTTTGCGGTTTCGCAGGAAGCGGTCGAGGTTCGCTGGCAAGAAGCGCTCAGGTCGTTGTTCGATCCTACAGAGATCGGTTCTGTCAGCGAGGAGGTCCAAGCCTTGGAGTGCGCCGAGGGTGGCGTCGCGTTGCGTCTTCCCGGAAGTGGGTCTCTGCCCCCTGTCGTTTGCCGACATGCCGATCAGGGCCGCCGACTGTTCACTGTCGAAGATACAGTCACGGCTGGCAATCTCATGCACTTGCTTGAGCAGCTGATCGCTGGGCGCGACAATTATGTGCGGGGCAGGGACGAGGAGCGCGAACGTATCGCGCGTGATCTCCACGATGACGTCAGCGGGCTACTCGTGACGAGCCTTCTACGCGACAAACCGGATGCGATGCGCAATGACGTGCGGGGCGCCCTGCTCGAAATACGCGGTATCGTACGTGGGGCATCAGCTCATAACCGGTTGCTCGCGGGCCTGATTGCCGAGCTTCGCCACGAGGCGGCAACGCGGCTGGAAGCGGCACAAATCAGGCTAGACTGGATAGCGGAGGCGATCCCAGATGAAACGGTAACATCCGCTCAATACCGCCACCTTCTCTCAATTGTGAGGGAGAGCGTCACCAATGTGCTGCGCCACGCAAGTGCTGCTCACGTTAGGGTAGAGGTGAAAGTCGCTGACGGCTGGCTGTCGCTGATGCTTGCCGATGACGGAGAGGGCGCGAGTTTGAGTACCCCTGCCGGCAACGGCTTGGTCAACTGCCGCCGTCGTGCCGAGCAAATCGGCGGAACCTTTGGCCCGATCGATGTGACGACTGGTTTCGCGGTGCTTGTAAAAGTACCGCTCAACGATCGCGATCCCGGATTGGGACACCCCCCTGATCAGGGGTTCTGACGGGCCAGACCGTTACGTATTCCCCGATCAAGCATCAACAGGGGAAAATATAGTCATGTGCATTCGTTCGTACATCAGCGCGTTCATGGTCCTCGCAACTGCCAGTCCGGCCGCTGCTGCCGTTACGTTTCAAATGGCGGGAGACAGCCACGCGACCACTCGTGGTGAAATGCCCCAAGCCGTCGCGGCCGCTACCGCCTTTGATATAGCAGCGCCCGGGCTGACGTTCGTCGATTTCGAGTCCCCAGCTCCCGCCGGGTTCGCCTGGAGCAGTGGCTCCATCACCAGCGTAACCCCAGTTGCAGGCTGCGCTCACCGTTGCGGCTTCAATACGACCTTGGGCGGTGGCAACTATCTCCACTTTGGTAGCGGCCTTATCACGTTCACGTTCGATACGCCCATCAATACCTTCGGCGCACTCCTGACGGGGTTGCAGAACACGCTTGTCGGTGGGCCAGTGCAGTTGAGCTTCAATGACGGATCGGCTCAGTTCATCGATCTGCCGGGAGTGGAGGGCGGCGGCGGCGCCTTCGTCGGTTTTACCACGTCGGGTGCAGTGACAAGCCTGTCCTTCTATACCCGCAGCGACATCGTTGGTTTCGACGATGTGCGGTTTGGGATGGTGGGGCAGACAAGTGCTGTCCCTGAGCCAGCGACCTGGGCGATGATGCTTGGTGGCTTCGGGGTGCTGGGCGGTGCCCTCCGTCGACGCGGCCGCCGCGTTTTGATCCGCCAGCCGTTAGCAACGACCCTCAGCGTCAATGAGCTTGTCGGCTAATAGCGGACTGATCGCAACCGGCCAAGTTTCTGACCTGTCGGAATGCCGGCCGGGCCGACGTTGAGCGGCGGCTCCTGAAAAGATCTGCCGTTCGGCATGCGCATGCGAACGGCAGAATCGTCCCAGTTGAGAACATTATGAGCGAGATGAACGAACGGCTACTTTTAGGATGTTCACTTGGCCATCTGAGAGTCCGACTTCAGGGCGATCGCGGTCAAAGGCTCATATTAGTGACCTTGCCGTTTGCAGCGGCACCTCTTGCGGCAATATGGGAACACTCAGACGCGCCTGCGTGCCTCGACCGCTAGACGCGACCGAGAACTCCCCTCCGACAGACGCTGCTCTTCGTGTGGCGTTCAGAAGCCCATTGCCTTTCGTTTGGTCCTCAACGATCCCGCGTCCATCGTCGCAGATCTCCACGATAAGGCGATCCTCGGTAACATGTACCCAGATCCGCGCCGATGTCGCATTGGCGTGGCGAATGATGTTGGTCACACATTCGCGAACAATCGACACAATCTGCCGGCCTGTCGAATAATCGAGTAACCAGTCCTCAGTCGTCGTGGCTGGGATCGGCCAATCCAGCGTAGTACCCGCCGTTTCCAATCGGCCCTGGCTTTCATGGCGGAGATTGGCGAGCATCGCCTCGAAGGATTGCGGCGCACCTGACAGGCCGGTGATGATTGTTCGGATATCAGCCATGGCGCTTCGCACATCTTCGTGCATCGCCTCGGCACTTGGGCGATGCAGGCTCGTCAAAAGGCGCGCGCTTACATCGTCGTGCAAATCGCGCGCAATTCTTCCCCGCTCCTCGGTTACCCCGCGTAAGTAGGCATCCCGTGCATCGAGCAATCGACGGACGAGCTCGGAGAACTGCCGGGCGGTCTCGAAGTCGCTCCCTTTGAAGACACGCGTGCCCCCACCGGGGAAGCGCAGCAGCAAGCCGTCATCCGCCATTGGCGAAGGGAAATAGAAGGCGCTTCCGTTGTCCAGGATTCGCGGCTCATCACCGGAAAATGTGATCGCGCCAGTCTCGAGCGGCTCAAACATCGCTTTGGCGGCTTCATGCCATGCCTGACGAGCCAGTTGCGCTGTCGGTGCGAGCGCCATATCCCCGGCAAATTGCAGCAGGTCGCGCGCCTGTCCGTCGCGTAGACGCTCTGCGCGCCGAAGCAACCACTCACGCATCGGCAAATAGAGTGTGATTCCCGCCATCGCAGAGAGGAACAGCGCGAGATCGCGTTGCTGCGTGACCGTGGCCAGGAGAACTGCATCAACGATGAGGAGGAAGAGAATGGCACATGCGGAAAGGAGCAGACTAAGCGCCCAGCGCCCCAGCGCGAACAGTCTGGCCCTGATAATCGCGATGCCGAGGCCCAGATATAGCATCAGCAGCAAGGGCGCAGTCATGTCCGGGGACACGAGTGGCGTTCCACCATTGAACTGACCCGCCAGAGATAGAACGAGAAACAGGATGACCGATACGGCGGTGCCGATTGTGATCGGCATCAGCGCAGAACGTGTTTCCGGATCACGGCGGGCATGCCAGGTCTGCAGCGCGAGCAGCACGATGATCGCGATGCTCTCGAGACCTGCGGAAAGAATGGCGACATCGACCGCATTTGGGAAAAGATCGAAAGCGACATCGAGGGCAATCGCGACACTCACGATCGCAAGCATCCAAAGCCAGAACGGGCTCACCAGCGGCCGTGGAAACCGGGCGAACAAAGCAACGAGGCTCCCTGCGCAGACCACGCCGGAAAGATAGTTCGCGATCAGCATGATCTGATCGAGGGTTCCGCTGAAACCGAGCCCCGAACTGATGTTCAGCGCAATTGTCGCGCATCCAACAAAGAGGCCGGTTCCACTCAGGGCGAACATGATCGGTGCCCAGGCACGCGGACGGAGGATCCACACCCAGAGGCCAGTCAGGGCGGCAATCGCGCCAGCCGTGAGGGACAGCCAGAAACCGGTGGTCAAATCGGAAAAATTTCGCTGCCGCGCGACTGCTTCGAGCCGCTGATTTCCGGCCTCAACGGCAACAGGCCCGGCAGCGACTATGCTTGCCAGCCGATCCCGTGCCGCCCAGTAGAGCTGGTTCTCGGCACGACTGCCGCGCGGCTCAGCAACGCCGGGCAAGAGCGCGGCTGGAATGCGGACCACCTCGCCGCTCACCGTTGAGCGGAACGTCACCACAGACTCGCCCGCCACAGTGATGCGCTTTGCGGCGTCAAAGATACTGATTGTGCCGTTCGCGCCCATCTCGGCGTCGACCGAGACGAGCGGAACACGAAGCATCAGCACGACCGTGCCCAGCGCCAGCCCCAGAATAGCGAAGGCAAAGAACCGAAGCAGCAATTGGGGTCGGTCAAATGCTGATAATGCCGCTAGCTTCAAGCCGGGTCCCGACGCTCCCGGCAAGGATCCAATCATAGATGTCAGTCCCCCACCGCGACAGCATAGCGGTCAGGTCATGAAACGCTAGAGCTCGCCCTTCAGGCGCGTCATCAGCATGGTCTCAACTCCTTGGAGAGCGGCCTCGACGTCCCTCTCCCAGACCGCCTGGTCGACATGAATGTCATATTTGCGTTTCTTGGACGAGCCGCCACCCAGCAACATGCCCAGCGCATTGCCGAAGGTCTCGGACGTCTTGTCGCCGCCCGTCCGCGCATCAGTCATGGCCGTGATTGCATCGGTGTCGATTAGCAACGGCGCCTGAACTTCGAACCGCATCCGGTTTTGCATGTCCGTGACGCCCGGCTTCGCCTGCGGCGTCATCAGCCAAAGCTGCGTCGCGATCGGTCGGATTGCGATACCAGCCTCCGCTGACGTCTTCGCCTTGCTGCGCAGCATCCGGAAGGGAGATCGCTTATTGTTGTTCGTCAGGCTGGCGAAATCGACGACCGCGCGAAAGCCAAGCACTGCCGCGCCCGATTCCTCCATCAATGCCTGCTCGCGCGGCGGCAGCATCGCAGTGCTGAACCCGCCGAAGGACCCAGCCCCGGTATAAGCGATGTCTTGAGTGGGGAGAAAATAGAAGGTCATCCCTGAAGGAGCAAAAAACAGCGAGTTGACGCCCTCGTGACCGTCGATCTTGCTGCCGCTCGGTTTTCCGCCATCCTGGAGCTTGGCGAAATTGGCGTAACCGCGCGCTTGCCGCGCATCGACGACATCTAGGCCGGCCGCTGCGAGATCGCTCAAAAGTCTGGCATAAAGCCGATCCGTGATTGCCTGCATCTGATCGGACGTCGGCCCAACCAGTTTGACCATCATCTTGGACGAGGCGTTCCCTGCGACAGCACTCGTGTCGCTATCCACGACGAACTGGACCTGAAAGAAGGGAATGATGACCTTTTTGATACCCTTGGCGGACCCTGGCTTGTTCACCCAGACCAGCGCCCCTGCATCGCCGGCATGATCAGCGGTGGGAGCGAATGACACCGGCTCCGCGATCTTGGGATATTTCTCGGCTTGCGCGACGACGCCGCAGAAAAGCAATGCCGCGCTCGCCGCACCTTTCAAGATTGCACGTCTCATAAACCCCCACTCCGTTTGCCGGTCTGTTCTAGGGAGAAGGCTCGCGCCTGTGCTCCCCTCGTTCAGGGGGAGAACCACGCAATTTTTATCAAGCAAGGGATTAGACGAGACCGCGCCTGACGGCTTCCACCGCCGCCTCAGCGCGCGTCCCGATGTCTAGCTTGCGATAGATGGTCTTGAGATAGCCTTGAACAGTCGTAGCACTCAGGCTCAACGTATCAGCAGCCTCCGAGATCTTGAAACCGCGTCCGATCAGGCGGAGCACGTCGGTCTCGCGGGCGGTCAACTGCACCGGCTCAGACTGACTGCGCACGAAACGCGCATGGCTTCGAAAATGCGTAAGAATGCGGGCGGCCATCGCCGGCGATATCGGGCTTTCGCCTCGTTCCACCATCGCTTGCAGACGATGGATGATATCAGCTGGCTCATGGTCTTTCAGCAGATAGCCATGTGCGCCGGCGGCCATGGCTGCCAGAAGATGCTCATCGTCATCATAGAGCGTTGTAACCACAGCTTGCGCCGCGGGGTTACGTGCCAGAAGTTCGCGAATGAAATCAACGCCCGAACCATCCGGTAAGCCCAAATCCACGAGGCAGAGAACCCGACCATTCTTCGGTGGCTGCGCGCCTAACCAACGACGCGCGACCGCAAGACTGCCTGCTGAGGCGACGGGTACTGCCGGATAGGCCGTTGCAAGCAGCGCAATAAGCCATTCGCGCGTCGCGACTACATCCTCAAGAACG
Source organism: Sphingobium sp. B8D3B (assembly GCF_025961875.1). Taxonomy (NCBI): domain Bacteria; kingdom Pseudomonadati; phylum Pseudomonadota; class Alphaproteobacteria; order Sphingomonadales; family Sphingobiaceae; genus Sphingobium; species Sphingobium sp. B8D3B. Next base: position 194,403 of record NZ_JAOQON010000001.1, read on the forward strand.
AAGATCGATCGGATCTGTGTTTGTGCGCTGATCGTTGTTCCCCTTGCCGCCACGATAGGATGATTTAGTCACCTCAGACACCCCCGAAACGAGGGGATATCAACTCTCAGTCGGTACGCGCCTCGCGTATCAACCAATCATATGACACAAATTGAGACAGTAACCGCCCACCCCTCGTTCGGGGGGATGTGCCGCAACTGCCCGCCCTTTAGCGCAGCCGTAACACCGCGCATGATCTCGCATACGAGCACCGGATCGTGCGTCATTTTTATGAGGGAGCAGGGGAAGAGTATGACGAAGTTCGCGATGCTGCTGGGCGCAGCCCTAATGATAGTGCCGGGAACGGCTCAGGCGGCGGTGACAGTAACTGATTATGCGTTCACGAACGAGTTTGTGCTCGGCGCGTATCCGACCCTGAGCGGCACTTTCTCGATCTCGCATGACAGCGACAGTGGCGTCTACGCGCTCACGGCTCTGCATTACGTCATCGAAGGCTTCACGCATGATTTGTCGAACAGCAGCCTCTGGTCGTATGTTGATCCCGACGACGGCGATCATGTTGTAATATACGGAAACAAGAACGGGCAAAGCGTCGTATATCATACGACTGATTTTGATTTCATGTTCGGTGTTACATCCGGCGCGGTGAGTACCGTCTATTCGACGCCCACCTCTTATGTCATCCCGGCAGGGAATACGGTTCTAACTCGGGTGGAGGCGCCTCCGGTTCCCGAGCCAGCAACCTGGGCGATGATGATCGCAGGCTTCGGCATTGTCGGCGCATTTCAACGTAGCCAAAAGCGCGCAATTGCTATGAACATGCGTCTCGCATTCTGAGCGCAGACTGAAGTTTAACGAGGCGACCCGAGGGGCTCTGCTTGAGCCCAGACTGCAGCCCGCCCCTCTCGCGGGGCGGGCTTTTTTTTCCTCCAATCGTCATCCTCCCGACGGTGATAAGGCCATCAGTTACAGGGAGAAAGCCATCTCGGCACTGCCGATCGGATTAACGAGCGGCAGCTTTCAGCAACCTGATTTGGCGCCGCGAATGACCGCAATCGGGGCGGGAGTCGTCCGTGCTCGACGGAATTCACGCCCAATTACTTTATCGAATAGGGACGCAAATTTCTGCTAGTCTGGCGGCCATGCGACCTGCCTTGGGCAGAGATTTATTCTCAGCTCGCCAACTCCCTAAGAAATATGCTGGTGCAAAAGAGGGAAAATCGATGCCATACTATAAGTTTGAACTGGTCGGCGGTGAGCGCCATGAGCGCAACGCTTATGCTGAGCAGTATGATCTGCGCCCGTCAGATTATACCGGCCAGGCGGTTGTTTTTTACAAAGAGCACCCTGCAACCTTGGAGCAATTACGAAGAAGCCATAGCTCGACCGCAAGTGGCTTCACGGTCAAGATTACGAAGATTTCAAAGGCGATTTTCGAGGGTTGATAGAAGGCGATTAGCGCTGGCTGCAGGGGCGGAAGCACACTGGCAGCTGATCGCCCAAGACCCGCAAGGGCCGAATGGGGGTAGAATGAGTCTAGGGCCTTTTCTCAATACGCTCGATCTGATCACGGGCAATCTGGTCGAAAGTATTCTCAAAGCGATACTTCGCGCCATGGGCGTGGACGCTACTATCTCCGGCGGCAGTAGGCGCTCGGTCGATCAGCGCATCGCACGGTTAGACGAAGCAAAGGCCGCTTTGAGTGAAAGCCTTGAAGCGATAGATGAATTGCGGGCCGACGCTGAGGCGGCACGCGTCGAACATGCCACCGTTGTGCACGCACTCAACACTGCGCTGTCTAACAAGGACGACGCTCAGCAGAAGCTTGAATCGATCCGCCGCATAATTGCGCAGGACGTGAGTGCTTTCCAAGAGATAGCCGGCGTCCCGGACATTCGCAGAGAGCGTACAATCGGCTTCCTCAGCGGAATCTGCGCGTCGATCGTGGCGACGGCGATCTGGGTTTGGGCCCCTAAGGTGTGGCCCCTCATAGTCCGGCTCTTCGGCTGAAGAGGACGCTACCAGGCCAGATTAACGAACATCCGCTTGCAGGGGATGGTTTCAGGCTGTCCAACGGCCGCAAGGTCGGCGGTCTGCAACCTAGGCGCTTGGGCAAACCGAGCGGCAGGTTTCGGCATGAGCTGACGTTCGCATTGCCGGCCAGGAACGACCGGGTCTGGTCGCCTGCTGCCGGAAGGTCGTGGGACAAACCCGTCATTCAGCGCCGCGCCCTTGAACGTCCGGTTAAGGCGATAGCTGCCGTTCGCTTGGCTGCGAAAGCACTCTCTGTTACATCTGAACTTGCGGATGATCGCGACAGACAGCTTATGTTCGCATGATTTGACTCCGGCCGCAGACTAGATATGTAGCGCTACATCGCTTACCTCTCGTCGTACCACCGGCGATTGGGGGTCGTGTGGAGATCGGAGAGGTGCATGATGACTTTCAGTGCTAATGGGATTGGAAATGCCCATGATGACGCAGTTGCATGGATCGCCGACAACGACTTGCTGTGGTTCGCAAGAAAAAACCCCGATCATCCGGCGCCGCGACCTCAAACTGCGGAGGCTCTCGCAGGACAAGCCTCGCGTAACCGAGATCCTCTAAGCCAATCCGGGCTGGCTTACGCCAAAAGCTATCAAAGTACTGACGTGTCTGCGGCATCCGCGTTTAATCCTCGGGTCCGCGCATCCACAACCAGCTTCACGTGGGCGCCGGGCTATGACCCGCGCTGCCCTGGCTCCCGGTGCCTGCCGCTCTCTCTCCAGGCAGGCACCGGGTATCTTGCGGCTGTTGGGTGGGCCACAGCTTTCAGTCGAACCCTCATAAGTATCGAGTATCATGACCATCGATCGCGCCTCGTCTAACGATCCCCTGTCCCTTTCGCCGCAAGACCGCGTGTGGGTGGAGCGGACGCGCGACAGTCTGAGTGTCGAGCAGAAGATCTCCCAACTTTTCATTCTCTCTTCCCGGCAGGATACGCTGGAAGAGGTGGATTGGCTGGCCGGCTTTGCGCCGGGCGGCGTTCACCGGTTTCCGACGCATGACCTCGAAGCGGCCTGGGTGGCGACGCGCGCGCATTTGGATCGCTCGGACGTGCCGCTGATCCTTTCCGGCGATATCGAAGGCGGGATGCTGAGCGCACCCTTTGCGACGCAAATCCCCAACCAGATGGGCATCGCGGCCTGCAATGATCTCGATCTCACCGAGCGGCTCGCGCGTGTCGTGGGAAGAGAGAGCCAGGCGCTCGGCTACAATTGGTCATTCACCCCGGTCGTCGACATCAATCAGGCGTTCCGCAACGCCGTGGTCGGTACGCGGTCCTACGGGGCCGATCCGGAGCGGATCATCAATCACGCTTCGACCTATATCCGGGTCTTGCAATCGGAAGGCCTAGCGGCCTGCGCCAAGCACTGGCCGGGCGACGGGATCGATGATCGCGATCAGCATCTGAGCACTTCCGTCAACGCTCTGTCGCTGGACGCCTGGGAACAAAGCTTCGGCCGTATCTTCCGCGCGATGATCGAAGCCGGGGTGATGACGATCATGTCCGGGCACATCGCCCTGCCGTCCTATGTACGTGCGCGGTATCCGGATAGTGGGCGGGATGCGTTTACGCCCGCCGCCGTGTCGCGCCTGCTCAATCAGGATCTGCTGCGCGACGAGCTTGGCTTTCGCGGCCTCATCGTCTCGGATGCGACAGTGATGGGCGGGCTGACCAGCTGGATGGACCGCGCGACGGCTGTTCCGGCGGTGATCGAGAATGGCTGCGACGTGTTCCTGTTCAGCCGTGAGCCTCGCGCGGACATGGACCATATGCTCAGAGGCCTGCGGGAAGGGCGCCTCTCGGCGCAGCGGCTGGAGGAGGCTGTCACGCGCATGCTGACCCTAAAAGCGGCGCTCGGCCTGCACCGCGCTGCGCCCGAAGACCGTTTGCCGCCGCTCGACGCGCTGAAAGCGAAGCTTGCCGACGATGATCACCGTAAAACCGCGCGGCAGGCTGCCGGCAAGAGCATCACGCTGGTCAAGGACAGTCAGGCTTTGCTGCCGCTTGATGTCCAGCGCCACCGACGCATCGTCGTGATCGCCGATGAAGGCTGGAATTTCGTCTCGGGCGCAGCACCCCGCAGCTTCGATCCGCTGCTCGAGGCGTTGAAGGCCACGGGGCATGATCTTCGCTTTTACGACCCGGAAAACCTGCCGACCCGTGACGATTGCGATCTGCTGCTCTATCTCGTTGGGCAGGAGGCGACGCCGGCGATCAGCCACATCTACCTCGACTTCACCAAGCTGCATGGCGGCTCGCGCCTCGCCATGGTGCAGTTCAATCGTGAAATTCCGACGCTGCTCGTATCGTTCGGGCAGCCTTATTATCTCTACGACGCGCCGAATATGTCGACCTGTATCAACGCGTATAGCGCATTGCCCGTCGTTCAGGAGGAACTGGCTCTGCGCCTCTTCGGTCAGCAGCCCTTTGTGGGGGATAGTCCGGTCGATCCTTTCTGCGGCATGGAGCAGTTGCGGTGGTAAACGGGAACGGCTCTCTACGTGCTGCCCAGCGCGTTGCGCTGTCCCAGATGATCGGCGGCAATAAATGACGACCGGCGGCACCTCCAACATGCGGTACATACCCGGTGGCGTCTTCACCATGGGATCGGAGCGATTCTATCCAGAGGAACGGCCCGTGCGGCAGGTCCGTGTCGACGGCTTCTGGATGGATGAAACGCCAGTGACCAATCGCGCCTTCGCCGAGTTCGTCAAGGCCACGGGCCACCGGACTTTGGCGGAGATCGCGCCTGATCCTGCCGATTATCCCGGTATGCCGGCCGAACTCGCCCGGCCGGGCTCCCTCTTGTTCATGCCAACGAGCGGCCCGGTCGATCTCCGAGATTTCCGCGAGTGGTGGCAGTTCAGCTTCGGCACGGATTGGCGGCACCCGCACGGACCGGACAGCGCGCTCGACGGCCTGTGGGACCATCCGGTCGTCCACATCGCCTATGAGGACGCGCAGGCTTATGCCGATTGGGCGGGCAAGGCCCTGCCGACGGAAGCCGAGTGGGAATATGCGGCACGCGGCGGGTCTGAGGGCCTGGACTATGCCTGGGGCGAGGAACTGGCGCCAGACGGTCGTGTCCTGGCCAATTACTGGCAGGGCGAGTTCCCGCACCAGAACCTCATGACCGACGGATATCTCCGCACGTCCCCTCTCGGTACTTATCCGCCCAACGACTATGGCCTCTTCGACATGATCGGCAATGTCTGGGAATGGACGGTCGATTGGTACGCCTTGCCCAAGGCCGAAACGAAGCCTGCCGGTGCCTGCTGCGTGCCATCCAACCCACGCGGTGGCACGGAACGGGATAGCGTCGATCCCTGTACGCCGCATGTGCCGATCGGCCGCAAGGTTTTGAAGGGCGGCTCGCATCTTTGCGCGCCCAATTACTGCCAGCGCTACCGGCCGGCAGCACGCCATCCGCAGTCGGTGGACAGTTCGACCAGCCATATCGGCTTCCGTTGCATCATCAGGGACAACAAGGAGGACATGCCGTCATGACCCGCTCCCGCATCGCCTTGCGCGCCGCCGCTTTCTCGGCCGGCATCCTGCTGACCACAGCAGCCTGGGCCGGTCAGCCCACCCCGACTGCTGGCGCGCCCGCTGCACCGCAGACGGTTGCTCACCCCGGCAAGCCGATGAACATCGTCTTCGTGTTGGTCGATGACCTCCGCTACGATGCGATGGGGTTTCTCAAGCCGGGCCTCAACACCCCCAATATCGATCGGCTGGCCAAGGAAGGGGTCTATTTCCCGAACGCCGTCGTCACCTCCTCGCTCTGTTCGCCGAGCCGGGCCACGATCCTGACCGGTCAGAGCACGCGCAATCACGGCGTGGTGGACAATCATGATTCATCGGAAGAGCATCTGACCTTCTTCCCCGCCTATCTCCAGCAGGCGGGCTACCAGACCGGCTTTTTCGGCAAATGGCACATGGGCGCGGATACGGATGCGCCCCGGCCTGGATTCAATCGCTGGGTGAGCTTCAAGGGGCAGGGGACCTACTTCCCCACGGACCTGCTGTCGCCCGCACGGATCGCCGCCGGCGAGCGCCAGATGCTGAATGTGGACGGCAAGCCTGTCCAGCAGAAGGGCTACATCACCGACGAACTGACCGACTATGCGATGACGTGGCTGGAGAAGGACCGGGACAAGAGCAAACCTTTCTTCCTGTATCTCAGCCACAAGGCGGTGCATTCCGATCCGGTGCCGCCTGACCGGTACAAAAACCAATATGCCGACCTGAAGATCGACCTGCCCGCGAGCATGGCTGACACGCCGGAGAACAATGCCGGCAAGCCGATGTGGGTGCGCAATCAGCGCAACAGTTGGCATGGCGCGGACTTCCCCTATCACACCGACCGCTCGATGGTGGAGCAGGTGCGCGATTACTATCGCACGCTCAGTCCGGTGGATGAGAGTCTCGGCCGAATCATGGCCTATCTGAAGAAGAACGGCCTCGATAAAAATACGATGGTCGTCTTCTATTCCGACAATGGTTTCCTGATCGGCGAGCATGGTCTGATCGACAAGCGCAATGCCTATGAGCCGTCCGTGCGCGTGCCGATGATCGTCTGGGCGCCGGGCACTCTGCCCAAGGGCGCCACCAATCCCGCGGTCGTCCGCAATCTCGATCTCGCGCCGACATTCCTCGATGTCGCGCATCTCGGCAAGCCGGCGCAGATGGAAGGCAAGAGCTTCCTGCCGCTGGCCGAAGGCAAGGTCGATGAAAAGACGTGGGCGGCCGGCGACTTCGTGTATGAATATTACTGGGAGTGGAGCTTCCCGCAGACGCCGACCACCTTTGCCATCCAGCGCGACCGCGTGAAGTACATCCAGTATCATGGCGTCTGGGATCTTGAGGAATTGTACGACCTCAAGTCCGACCCCGACGAACAGCATAACCTCATCAACGATCCCGCCTGGCTCGAAACCAAGATTACGTTGCGCAAGGCGCTCTTCGAGCAGCTTGCGAATAATCAGGGCCAGCATGTGGTGCCGTTCTCGGAGAAGACCAGCGCGGGCCTCGTCAGCCGCAAGATCGGGGGAACGAGAGCCGCTGATTTCCCGGAAGAGTGGTACATCGAGCCCAACCTGCCATCCAAGATGAACGGCCTGTTCCCGGATAGTGAGGCGAAGGTGAAAGCCGATGCCGAAAAGAAGTTCTACCGGCCCTAAAGCCCCTGCGGCTTCTTTCGGAGAGTCACGATGACGATAGCACCCGATGCTCCGATGGAGCCTGTCCGCCCCGTTTCGGGCGGCTTCATTGCGGTGTATGTGCTCGCCCAGTTCGGCATCTGGGTCGCCCTACTGACCCCGGTGGTCCTGACCATCGCGCTGCGGGTCGGTGAAATCGCGACCGAGGCGGAGAAGGGGCAGTGGCTCGGCATCATCCTCGCGACCGGTGCTTTCGTGGCGCTCGTCTCTGCGCCTGTTTGCGGCGCATTGTCGGACCGGACCCGAAGCCGCTTTGGCCGTCGGCGGCCCTGGCTGGTCGGCGGGCTAGCTGTCAGTGCTGTGGGCCTGACCATCTTGGGGACCGCGCCCAATCTTTTGCTGCTGGGCTTGGGTTGGGTGATCTGCCAGGCCGGTTTCAACGCGATGCAGGCCGCCTGCCTACCCATTCTGCCGGATGTCGTCCCGTTCCGCTTGCAGGGCCGCGTCGCCGGGATGCTCGGGATGACCTCGACCGCAGCCACGTTCGCCGGGAGCTGGATCACCCAGTTCACGCAGACCTCCACATTGCTGATGTTCCTCGCACCGTTCGGCATCACGGTGATCGGCGTCCTCGCGCTCGTTCTGATCCTGCCTGACCGGGCAGCGCCTGCGGACGAAGGGGCTCGCACGAACCTCGCGGAAATACCGCGCGCGCTGATCAAGCCGTTCCTCGATCGCGATTTCAGTTGGGCGTTCGTCAGCCGTTTTCTCATCATGATGGCCTGGTCGTTCCTGCTGACCTACCAGTTGTTTTTTCTCACAGATCAGCTGTCGCTCGAACGTTCCGACGCCACACAGGTGATGGTTCGGTCGATGGCCATTATCGCCGTCGCGACCATCAGCATTTCGATCGTCGGCGGATTTGTTGCGGACTGGTCGGGGCGTCGCAAGCCCTTCGTCGCTCTGGCTGCGATCATTGAGGCGACAGGGTTTCTTCTCGTGGCACTGGCACCGTCGGTCCCGCAGTTTCTCGTCGGCGTTGCTGTCGCTGGGCTGGGGAAGGGGCTCTACTTCGCCGTGGACCTTGCTCTGCTCGCGGCCATTCTTCCGAACAAGGAGGAGCGCGCGAAGGACATGGGGGTCTTCCAGATTGCAAACTCGCTGCCTCAGTCGCTGGCGCCGGCGCTTGCCCCAATCATTCTCGTGCTGGGCAGTGCTGACGGTGAGAATTATGCCGCTGTCTTCATTGCAGGCACGGTTTTCGCTCTGCTTGGCGCCGTGGCGATCGCGCCGATCAGACGATCGCGATAAGCGCTTCAATCGCGGACTGTTTCCTCGTTCTTGGCTGTTACTGATCGGCTGGCATTGAGCCGACGGAACGTCGCGGCGAAGAGCGCCCGGATGAGATTGTCAGCACAGTGACATGCCGAAGAATGTCACCGATGGCGGCCTCGGAGAAGCCGAACATTCCGACGCTCGCGAGGATGAATCGCACCAGTTGACGGCGCTTACGGCCAACTATATGTAGCGCTAAATTTCGCGTCTACCCGAGATCAATAAGGGGAGGAGTTTCTTATGATCCGCCATTTCAGAATCGTCGCGCTGTGCAGTATCAGCGCTCTCGCCGCCGCTCTGCCGCACGCCGCTATGGCGCAGGTCGCCCAAGCATCCACGGCGCCCCAAGCCGATGATACCGCAGACGTCGGCGACATCGTGGTCACGGCAGCGCTTCGCGAGCAGACGCTTCAGGAAGTCCCGGTCGCCGTTTCCGTGGTGTCCGGCGCGCAGCTCGATGCGATCGGCGCGTCGTCTATCGAGTCGGTCGCCAATGCCTCTCCGTCGCTGACGTTCACGAAGGGCAGCAACCAGTCCAACAGCTCGCTCAGCATTCGCGGCATCGGGACGACCGTGTTCTCGGCAGCGACTGAGCCGGCCGTCTCCGTTATCGTCGACGACGTACCGATGGCCCGGTCCGGTCAGGGATTCCAGGACCTCATCGACGTTCAGCGCGTCGAGGTTCTGCGCGGTCCTCAATCCACCCTGTTCGGCAAGAACGCGTCCGCCGGCCTCGTCTCGGTCACGACCAAGGCACCGGGTCGCACGCTCACGGGCGACTTCGACGCGACGTATGCCGAAGGCGGCGAGCTGCAGCTGCGCGGCTCGATTTCCGGCCCGGTCAGTGAGACGTTGGGCTTCAGCCTCAGCGGTTTCTTCAAGGATTATGACGGCTTCGTCGAGAACGTCTCCGGCGTTGGTGACAGCAAGCTCTCGGGCTATCATGTCTGGGGAACGCGCGGGAAACTCCGCTTCGAGCCCACGAACGATCTCGAAATCACGGTGATCGGCGACTATAGCAAGGGCAGTGATACGACCGTCCCGACCCTGCGCGAGCTTGGCACGGTGGCTTATGCCAATGCCGTGGCCCCCGTCATCCCCTCTGCCGAGAACCGTCAGGTCAACCTGAACTCGGACAATACCAATGACAGTGAGCAGTGGGGCATTTCCGCGCGCATCAAGGCCCGCTTGACCGACAATTTCGAACTGGTCTCGATCAGCGCAATCAGGAAGTGGGATTTCACCGGTCGCGGCGACACGGACTACACGTCGCTGACCGCCCCTGTTGCGGGCGTTAACCTGTGGGACGTCAACAGCGGCACCACCTCTTTGCAGCAACTGACGCAGGAAATCCGCCTGGTCTCGGGCGATCTCGGCGGCTTTGACGTGCTTGTGGGCGCCTTTGCCTCCAAGGTGGACATCGACACGACCTTCCAGCGTCGTCAGGTCTTTCTGGCCGGCCCGCGCAGCGGGCAGTTCTCGGGCAGCACCTCCAGCTCGAATATCGCGGCGTTTATCAGCACGAACATCGATCTGACAGAGAACACACAGTTGTTCGGCGGCCTGCGGGTGTTGCGCGAGACGCTCGACTGGAGCGCGGACCGTGATCCTGCGGACGTGCTGGTTCCTGGTGACTTGCCGCTTACAGGGGCGACCGGCACGGCGGCCAATTTCTCGAACTCCACCAGCGACACAGCGGTGGTGGGTAAGATCGGCGTCCGCCAGAGTCTGGGCGACCTCGGCAATGTCTATGCCAGTTATGCACGCGGTTACAAAGGCAAGGGCTTCAACCTGATCTTTGCGACCCAGCCGACAGACCAGCCGGTCAATCCTGAGCTGTCAGACGCGTTCGAGGTCGGCGCGAAGGTTCAGACGCTGGACCGCAAGCTTTCGCTCAATGCTGCGTTGTTCTACACCAAGTATCGCGGTTATCAGTCCCAGGCGCGCCTGCCGGGAGATATCTCCTTCTACCTGCTGAACGCGGGCACCGTTTCGACGCGCGGCATCGAGGTCGAGGCGACCGTGAAGCCCACGCGGCTGCTCGACATTTCGCTCGGCGGCACCTGGGCGGATGCGCGCATCGACGAGTTCCCGATCGGCCCCTGCTATGTGGGCCAGACAGCGGCGCTGGGCTGCGTCGGTGGATCGCAGAACCTGAGCGGCGGCGCGCTCCCCAATGCGCCGGATTTCCGCGGCACCTTCTACGTGCGCCAGACCGTGCCTTTCGGCGACAGCATGCCGTTCGATGGGTTCATCCAGTCGAACGTCGTGTACCAGACCAAGGTGCAGTACAGCCTCGATCAGGACCCCAAGACCATTCAGGACGGCTATGCCGTCGTGAACGCGGCTCTGGGCCTGGAAAGCAAGGACGGCGCTTATTCGGTGTCGGTCTTCGTGAAGAACCTGTTCGACAAGAACTTCACCGGCAATCTCTTCAACTCCACCTTCAATGGCGGCAGAGTCTATCAGCAGGTTCTGCGTGATGGCGAGCGTTACTTCGGCGTGCGGGCTGCTGTGCATTTCTGATGCACTGAGGCTCGTAAGCCTCGCTTGAAAATGATCGGGAAGGGCGGTGAAGATGTTCACCGCCCCTTTTTATCAGTCCGTCAAAGTACGGTCGGATACCGAGGCACGCTGAATGATCTCATGCGGAATGTAGATCACGTCGTTGGTGTACTGATCGGGGTTGCGGATCATCTGAATGAGCCGCTCGGTCGCCTGTTCAGCAATGTAGGCCAGGGGCTGGCGCACAGTGGTTAGAGCCGGCCAGATCTTTACCGCAATCGGCGTGTCGTCAAAGCCGACGATCGAAATATCCTTCGGGACGTCCAGCCCGCAGCGATGCATGACGTTGACGAAGGCTGCTGCGATGTCATCGCTGCCGGCCAGGATGGCGGTTGGTCGCTCGTCCATTTTGCAGACCATCTCGGCAAGGGCGAGGCCGGCCTCGTAGATCGGACGTGCTTCCCAAATAAATCGCTCTTCCAGCACAACCCCGCGCTCGGCGAGTGCTCGCTGAACGCCAGCCAGTCGCGTCTGCCCCACCATCGAACCCGGCAGCTTCACGAAGCCGATCCGGCGGTGCCCCTTCTCCAACAGCAGGCGCGTGACCTCATAAGCGGCTACCTCGTCGTCGATCCGTACGGCAGGAATGTCCGACAGGTTCGTTCCGGGCGCTAGGCCGATCATCGGGATGCTGAGCTTCGTCGAAATGCCGCTGAAGCTGGCCAGTTCGCAAAGCGGTGGTGGGAGCAGCAAGCCATCGATTCCGCTCACCGCAAAGGCCGCCACCTCATCGAGAGGCTTGGTTTCATCATAGCTGCGGATGATGAGCTGAAACCCAAAGCGCACGGACGCCTTCAACGCGCCGACCAGCATCGCGCCCAAAATGGCATTCTCCACGTCGCGGTAGAGCAGGCCGATCCGGATCGAGCCCGCGCTTGCCAATGCACGCGCAGCGACATTGGGGCGATAATTCAGCTTGTCCATCGCCTCGAGCACGGCTCGCCGCCTCTCTGGCAACACGCTCGGCTTGTTATTGAGGACGTTGGACACCGTCATTGTCGAGACGCCAGCAAGGCTGGCTACCTCCGCCATCGTCACGACGTTCTTGCTTCGGCGACGGGGGCGTTTGGTCATTGCAAATCCCTATGCGCATTGAGCACTGGTTGACAAGGGCGCACAAGCACGTATGATTTAGCGGTAAATCACGCGCTTGAATTGTGACGACATGATCGTCGGCGGGAGAAGGATCAGCTGCGATGATCGCTGCAACTCAAGGGGTATATCGGAAGCAGTTCTTCTCTGCGCTTTTCCCATCTGTCCATCCGTCTTCGCCACCGCAGAAGCCCACTGTCGATGTTGCGCCTTCCCGATCCGCGGTGACCGCCAAGCTCTTTTGGTCAGGAAATATTTGATGGGGAGGGGGCTCACGACCCGTCGACAGATCGTCGCTGGCATGGCTGCCCTTGCAACAGCGACGGGTGCGCGGTCGGCCGTGCGTGCCACGAAAGGCGATTTGCCGAACATCCTTTGGATCGTCAGCGAGGACAATAACCCGTTCATCGGCGCATATGGCGATCCCTTGGCCCATACGCCGATTATCGACGGGCTGGCGAAGGAGGGCATCCTATATCGGAATGTCTATTCCAACGCGCCGGTCTGCGCGCCCTCGCGCTTCGGCATTCTGACGGGGGTATATCCCGAGAGCTGCGGCCCGGCGCATCATATGCGCGCCCGTGCTCATCTGCCGGGTTTTATCCGCACTTATCCGGAGCTGATGCGCGAAGCAGGCTATTTCTGCTCCAACAACGCGAAGACCGATTATAATTGCGACGTCAAATCCGATGCGATCTGGAGCGCGCAGGGTCCGCAGGCGCACTGGCGTGGCCGGCCCGAAGGAACTCCATTCATGTCGGTCTTCAACCTGATGACCACGCATGAGTCCCGCCTGTTCAATCCGGTGGCCGGTCGCGTGAGCCCGTCAGACATAAAAGTCCCTGTGCACTTGCCAGACACGACAGAAATCCGGGAGGATTTTGCCAGCTACTATAATCTCATGGAGCAGATGGATACGCAGGTCGGCGGTCTGCTCGACGCGCTGGAAGCAGATGGCCTCGCGGACGACACGATCGTCTTTTACTATTCCGATAATGGCGGCTCGCTCCCGCGTTCCAAACGCTACTGCTATGATGAAGGATTGCGCTGCGCCATGGTGGTGCGGGTGCCGCCCAAATTTGCGCATCTGGCGCCGCATCGCCCTGGAAGCGCGGTCGAAGCACCGGTGAGCTTCATTGACCTCGCGCCGACCGTGCTGTCCCTGGCCGGCAAGCGTGCCCCTGCGACGATGCAGGGAGATGCATTTCTCGGAGCACGTCGTGCCCCTTCCAAGCGCTTCGCCTTCGGGATGCGGAACCGGATGGACGAGCGCTACGACTTTGTCCGCACGGTGACGGATGGCCGCTATCGATATATCCGCAACTATGCACCGCATCGGCCCTGCGGTCAGCATCAGGCCTTCGCCTGGCTCGCCAAGGGCTATCAGTCCTATGAGCGGGCCTATTTGGCGGGCCAGTGCGATAGCAAGCAGCGGACGTTCTTCGAAACTCGCGCTGCGGAAGAATTTTATGATCTGAAGAACGACCCCGATCAGGTCGAAAATCTGGCTGTCCTTGCTGAGTTCAAGAACCGTCTGAACAGCATGAGCCGCGCCCTCGATGCCCACATGCTCGCCACCCGAGACAATGGCTTCATCCCGGAAGGGATGGCCGCGGAGGGGTATGAAGCCAGCCGTGTGCCCGGCGCCTATCCCCTCAAGGACATCATGGCGCTGGCCGCGGATGCGGCGCGTGGCGAACCGGCGAACGTTGATCGCTTTGCCGAGCTCCTGTCCCATCCCGATGCGGTGATGCGCTACTGGGCCGCCAACGGTCTTCTCATCATGGGATCAGCGGCTCGGCCGGCGGCGGGGCGGCTTGAGTCCGTCATGGCGGCTGATCCGAGTCCCCAAGCGCGCATCGCAGCGGCGGAGGCAGCGACGCATCTCGGCCTTGGAGAAGCGGGCGTCCGGGCGCTCGCGGGTCTCTTGGATGCGGGCCAATCCCAGCCGGTGCGGCTTCAGGCTATCAATGGGCTTACTTACTGCGCGCCAGATCTGGCCAAGCAGGTTCTCCCACAAATTTCCGCTGCAAAAAGCGATCCTTACCTGTTTGTTCGGAGCTGCGCCATCTATCTCGAGGCCAAGCTCACGGATCGCTACCAACCGTCCATGCCGATCTTCGAACTCGATCGGCTCGGCAAACAATCCAACATCGAAGGCTGATCATGAAAACCCTGGTGAAAATGCTGGCTGCTGCCAGCCTCTTCGGGATCGCAGGTTGCACCCATGTCCCGGTCGCGCCGGTGAGCAAGGTGCAAGCGCAGCAGGAACAGAAGAAGCCGAATGTTATCGTCATCCTGGTGGACGACCTTCCTTGGACCGACGTTTCGATCAACAAGGCAGGCACCATCGACACGCCCAACATCGACAGCATCGGCGAGAATGGCGTGACCTTCTCGGCAGGCTATGTTGCTGCCTCCGTTTGCGCCGTATCACGCGCCGCGCTTTTGACCGGGCGAACTCCGGCGCGCTACGGCTTCATGTACAACATCAATGACCGCGGCAATCTGGATGCGGGGGCAGGTCTCCCCACAGACGTGCCCACAATCGCTGAGCGCCTGAAACCGATGGGCTACCGGACGGCTGTTTTCGGCAAATGGCATCAGGGCGCAGAACCGAAATTCTATCCGACCCGCCGCGGCTTCGATGAGTTCTTCGGCTTCCTGGCCGGTGAAACAATCTATGCCGAGCCCGATACCCCAGGACTCGTCACCACGCCGACCAAGGCCGATCGCTACGAACCCATCAAGCGGGAAGGCGGTGGCCGCCTGTTCGAGGGACCGGACATGCAGATCGTGGAGCAGCCGAACCAGTATCTGACGGAAACGATCACCGAGCGCACTGTCGACTTCATTCGGCGCAGTGCCGCATCGGGCGAACCCTTCTTCGGTTACGTCGCCTACAACGCCCCGCATTGGCCGCTGCAGGTGCCGAAGGTCTATTATGACAATCGCTCCGAGATAACCGACCCCGTGCGCCGCACCTATGTGGCGATGATCGACGCGCTCGACGTGGGCGTCGGGCAGATCCTCAAGGCGCTGAGCGACGCAGGCGTGCGCGATGATACGATCGTGATCTTCCTGTCGGACAATGGCTGCCCCGTGCAGTTTGGCTACTGTCCGGAATATCACCCATGGGGCGCAGGCAAGTTCACCTATCTTGAAGGGGGCACCCGCGTGCCCTTCCTCATGTCATGGCCCAATGGCCTGAAGCAGCGGGGTAGGATCGACGCGCCCGTCAGCTCGATCGACATCTTGCCGACCATTCTCAAGGCGGCGGCACCCAAGCAGGCGGTTCCGCAAGAACTTGAGGGGCTCGATCTCGTCACCACCGTCGCGCACCCTACGGGGGACGAGCGCACCTTGATGTGGAGCCAGCGGCCGGTACGGGCCATTCGGGAAGGGCGTTTCAAACTGTGGCATTCCGACGACTGGGCACAGACACGGCTCTACGACATCGACGCTGACCCTTGGGAAGTGAATGACCTGTCTTCGGCGATGCCCGATCGCGTCCGCGCGATGAAGGACAAGGTCGATCGCTTCGATGCCTCCTTGCCGGAAGCCATGTGGCCGCTCAAATCCACTCGCGAGATGATCATCGGCGGGCGGAAGACAGAATTCGTTTATTAAGGAAGACATCGTGATCAGCTTCTCAAAGCGCCAACTGCTGATGGCCGGCATCGCCTCTGGCGCGCTGATGGCCGTGCCGAGCCTCGCTCAGGACCGCGATTATGTGAAGCGCGACAAGCGCAAGCGCACGAACTTGCTGCTCATCACGGCCGACGACATCGATTGGACAGCGCTCGGCTTCATGAACGGGCGGCGCAATCTGACACCGAACCTGGATCGCCTGGCGAGCCAGAGCCATGTCTTCGAACAGGTCCGAACCGTCGCGCCGATCTGCATGCCGTCCCGCCAGGCGTTCATGAGTGGGCTGCTGCCGCATCGCAACGGTGGCAACGGCTTCTTCCCCATGCATGAAGGTACCCCGACGCTCTGCTCCTTGCTGGCGTCAGAGGGCTATTATTGTGCGGCGAGCCACAAGATCGGGCATATGCAGCCTGCGACCTCGTTCCCATGGCACATGAAGCAGGAGGGGAAGGACCGGCATCCGACGGTTCATGCCGACCTGACCCGGCTCGCAATTACGCAGGCTCAGGCGCAGTACAAACCGTTCTTCATCAACTGCAATATCAACGATCCGCACAGGCCGTTCTATGGCAGCCGGGATGCCGAGGAACTGGATCACGGGCAAGAGGGGCCATATCGGATCCCCAATCCGCTCGGTCCCGATGACGTCACCGTCCCGGCCAACCTCGAGGACCTTCCCGAGATACGGCAGGAGATCGCGCAATATTGGAACTCTGCCCAGCGGCTCGATATCGCCGTCGGCAATATCCTCAAGGCGCTGGACGAGAGCGGTGCGGCGGACGACACGATCGTCCTCTTCGTCTCCGATCATGGCATGCCGTTCCCCTTCGCCAAGGCGACCTGTTACGATTACGGCATCAGAACGCCGGTCGTTCTGCGCTGGCCGGGCATGACACCGCCGCGCCGCTTCGATAATCTCGCGAGCAATCTCGACATCCTGCCGACGCTGCTCGAGCTTCTCGGGATTGACCGGCCCAATAACCTCGACGGCCATAGCTGGGTGCCGCTGATCAAAGGATCAGGTGCCGTCCAGCAGCCGTTCGTGATGTCCTACGTCGATTATGTTTCCAGTGGCTGGCTCTATCCATCGCGGACCCTGCAAGACCAGAGATACGCATTGCACTTCACAGCGTGGGCAGACGGCAAGACGAAGCTCAAGCTGGAAAGCATGTGGGGCCTGACCTATCCCGCTATGGCCAAGGCGGCAGAAACCGATGCCAGGATCGCGCAACGCGTCGACCAATATGTCCACGGCCGCCTGCTGGCGCTCTACGACATGCAGGCCGATCCGGGACAGCGCGTCAATCTTATCGACGATGAAGCCCACCGCCCGATCGCGGAGCGGATGAAACGCCTCATGCTGCAGCAGATGGAGCGCACGCTCGATCCTCAACTCGAGAATTATCGCCTTGCGTTGCGAGGTGAAGTGCCGGTTCTACTGCAAAACCCTCAGCGATATCGGATTGCAGGCGACTGATTTGGGCTGGCGTTTTGCAAACTTGGGTATGCAGTGATTCAGAGGCGCATGTCGCCTTCATTGCCAACCTTAGCAGGCCAACACGGTTCCTAAAATTGCACTTCGTTCATCACGCTGCCGAGGACCAGACTTGAGGCGCGTAATGCCATACCGCTCTGCGCTGAGCAAATGACCGGTTCTGGGGTAAGCTGCCGTTCCAAACCCGAACGCCGAACGGCGCAGTCTGGTCGGCGCGAGCCGCATTGCCACTCCTGCGGATCTTCATCGGCAAGCGTTCTTCCGGTGGCCAATGTGGCCAAAGGAGAACGATCATGGAGATGCGTGAAACAGAACTCACTGCCGCCAAGCGCCCGGTTTGGAATGCCGGAAGGACAGTGGGTGCAAAGCGGGCCTTGAAACCGAAGCAGATCTGGGAAATCCGTTTCTACCTCAATCAGCGCCGCCGCCTGCGAGACCGGGCGCTGTTCGATCTGGCGATCGACAGCAAGCTTCGGGGTTGCGATCTGGTGCAGATGAAAATCGGCGACCTTGTCAGCGGCGGGCAGATCCGAACGCGGGCAATCGTCATGCAGCAGAAAACAGGCCGGCCCGTTCAATTCGAACTGCTGCCAGACGCTCGCGCAAGCCTGCTAGCTTGGCTCGAACGCCGGGGCGGCACGGTCGATGATTATGTGTTCCCGAGCCGAGTTGATCATAGCGGGCATCTCAGCACTCGCCAGTATGCTCGGCTTGTCGACGAATGGGTGACAGGGGTCGGTTTGATGCGAAGCGAGTATGGAACCCACTCGCTTCGGCGAACGAAGGCATCGATCATCTACAGGGCCACCGGCAATCTTCGAGCCGTCCAAATCCTTCTCGGGCATAGCAAGATCGAGAATACGGTGCGCTATCTCGGGATTGACGTGGAAGATGCGCTTGCCCTCGCCGAGAATACCGAGATTTGACCAATCGGCTCCTCGCCTTCGGCGAGGGGCCAACTTCGCGGCGTTTGGGACATTGCCGCCGTTCCTCCGCGCGATGGTGAACGGCAGAATTCGTCCAAAGCGGACGTCCGTTCGCTAGGCTCGGAATGCCACGATTGGTGACAATCCTGACAGTCGGCGACAAGTGGTGTTCGCGGATTTCGTCCTACGTCGTATCTGTCAGGCTGCTAGCAGTTCGTCAGCGGGGCCAAAAAACTCGTAATGAATGCGGTTTGCCGGCACGCCCGCCAGCGATAGCGCCGAAACGGCATGACGCAGGAACGGACGCGGGCCGCAGATATAGTAGTCCGCCTGTGCAACGGGGGTGCTGGCAACCAGCCATTCGTCCGTGATGATGCCGGCGGCATCATAGTCGCGCCCCAAGACTTCGTCGGGCAACGGCGTCTGATGAAAGTCGGTCACCCGCACGGCCCCGCCCCGCGCGGCCAGCGTACGGACATGGTCGCGCATGGCGTGGGTCGTGCGATCATGGGTGCCGTGAATATAATGAACGGGCACATCGGCGCCGTTCTCGACCAGCGCTTCAAGCATCGCCACCATCGGCGTGAGGCCCACGCCGCCCGAGAGCAGCACCACCGGCCGCTCATGATGCGTGTCGAGGAAGAACTCGCCCGCAGGCGCCGCAACCTTGAGGCGCGTGCCAATCATGGCTGCGTCATGCAGCCAGCCCGATGCCAGTCCGTGCGGTTCGCGCTTCACGGAAATGCGATAGGTTTCGCCATTGGCCGCGGTGGAGATCGAGTAGTTGCGCTTCACCGGCGGATGGCCGGGAATCTCGAACCAGAACGTCAGATACTGGCCCGGCTTGTGCGCCATGACCGGGCCGCTATCGGTGGGGCTAAGGATGAATGAGCTGATGATGTTGCTCTCGCGCACAATGTCCGCAACCTCGAACTCTCGCCAGCCGCTCCAGCCGCCGTCCGCTGTCTTCTGCTCAGTGTAGAGGCGCTCTTCCCGCGCGATGAGGATGTTGGCGAGGAACCAGTAAGCCTCGCCCCAGGCTTCGAGAATCTCGTCGGTCGCCGCCTCGCCCAGCACGGCCTTGATCGCGCCGAGCAGTGCCCTGCCCACATGGGGATAATGTTCGGGCAGGATCTGCAGGCCAACATGCTTCTGCGCGATGCGCTCCACCGCCGGGGCGAGCGCACCCAGATTCTCGATATTGCTCGCATAAGCCAGGATCGCCCCGGTCAGTGCACGGGGCTGCGATCCGGCGTCGCCATGATGGGACTGGTTGAATAGTTCGCGAATGTCTGGATTGCGGAACATGCGCGCGTACATCTCGTGGACGATGTCGAGCCCATGGGCTTCGAGAGCGGGAACCGTGGCCTTGACGAGTGCGGTCGTCCGATCGCTGAGAGGCTGCGACATCGAATACTCCTGAGATATGATGTATGAAGAAATGGGAGGGGTAGCTCGGGATCAGTGTCCCGGCGGCGCCTGATCGTAGAAATCCACCTGCATCTTCATGGTCCCGACGGGCGTCACGAAATGCGGCTGCTGCGGGCGGACTAGCCCCGGTCTTTCGGGCGTGAGGGTCACCTCCGAGGGCGGGTCAATATAGGTGAGCGTGAGGGCGCCCTCGATCACCCGGATCACCCCCCACACGCCCGCCTTGGTATCGTGGCGGGCGCGCAGGGCAGCGGGCAGCGTGTCCTGATTGAACACGGGAGTGGATCGATAGGGGCGCGGCTCAGCCATGATCAGGCCGCCAACCGGACGTCGTCGGCATGCTCAGGATAGGGCGCGGCCTTGACCGCCGGCGCGTTGCCCGCCAGTTCGTCGGCAAAGCTGTGATTGACATCGCGGTGATGCGCCTCGTCAGCCCGCACCACCAATACCACGTCGCGCAGGGTCGCACTGTCGGCCAGCTTCCAGTAATGGCGCGCAATCGCGGGTGCCGGCACATTGGCGCTGCGGCCCTCGTCGATTTCCTTGAGATAGTGGGTGTAGCTGATCACCGCTTCCTCCTCGAAATAGCCTACGATGCGGTGCGCGGTGCGCGCGCTCACCAGGTAAAGCGTGAAGAAGGCGAGGTAGAACACCCATTGCACCGCCAGAATGACCAGCCGCTCGAACAGGGTCGGTTTGGCGACCTCGATGAAGGTCATCAGGTGCATCCGCTCATTCTCCGCTTCTTCCATCAGGGTGCGGATCCAGCCCTTGTCGTCGCACATGCGGCGCAGGCACGTGAGATGATTGATGGTCGCACCGACCATGCCGGGGACGGCCGCCACGGTCTCCAGAACGATGGCGCGATGGCCGTAGCGCTTGGCGAAAAAAGTGTCGGCGCAGAAGCGCAGAACCTTGGTGAAACCGAGCGCGATCCGATCGCGCACGTCGCGCGGTGCGTGATGGACGGTCAGGTCGACGAGTGGAATATCGGTCATGGCAGCGTACTCCTCTATGCAGGGTCCGTCGCGTCTGCTGTTTGGCGTGCGGGCCGGGGGAAGGGCTGGTCATCCAGCCGGAAGAACAGGGCAAGTTGCAGGCTCTCGGCGATGCGCGCCGCCTTTGCCTGCAGGGTAATGGCAGCGCCGCGCGCCATGAGTTCGTTCGTCGTGTCTGCCCACAAAGCCAGCCAGCGTTGGAACAAGGCCGGCGTGATCCGGCTGCGGTGCTTCATGTGGGCGGGGACGGGCTGGCCTTTGTAGCGCCCGGTGGTGAGCATCACCGAGGACCAGAAGGCCGCCAGCTTGTCGAGATGCTCCGGCCAATCATGAATGGCGTGGTCGAAGATCGGGCCCAGTTCAGCATCCACGCGGACGCGGCCATAGAAGGCGTCCACCAGCCTTTTCAGACCGTCATCGTCGAGTTGTAACTGCGCCATTGCGCCGACTCCAAATCATGCAACATTGATGCATCTATACAGGCGATTTAAAACATGCAATGATAATGCATCATTAATTGCGGAGTGCCGATGCGCCTGACGCGCTACACCGATTACGCCATGCGCGTGCTGCTCTATCTGGGACGGAAGCCCGTGGAGCTGGCTTCGATTGCCGGTATCGCGCGCGCCTACGGCATATCCCAGAACCACCTGATGAAGGTGGTGAACGACCTTGTGAACGCCGGCTATCTGGAAAGCGTACGCGGCCGCAATGGCGGCATCCGGCTCGCCCGTCCGCCGGAAGAGATCAATGTTGGCGCCCTGATCCGCCACACGGAGGACGATTTCGATCTCGTCGGTTGCAGCTCATGTCTTATCGCGCCTGCCTGTGGTTTGACCAGCGTGTTGGACGAAGCCATGCTGGCATTCCTCAGGGTGCTGGACAGCTACTCTCTGGCGGATGTTCTCTCCCGCAGAGGTGACTTTGGATATCTGCTTCACGTCTCCGACGCATCTTCGAGGGCTTCTGCCGTCGCTGAGAAACAGGCCTCCCGAGGCGGCGTCCTTTGACTGCAGGCATCCCGCGCTAAAGCCGCGCGCACAGCGACTCTCCGACAAGTTCCACAAGCTCTTGCCGACATATCGGAGCGAAAGGATCGAGGAATGGCGTCTTTGCGTGAGCATGAACGTAGCGCAGGTTTCGACATGCCAAACTGAAACAGCGAATGGCGCTATGAGGGCGGACCAGCGGACCCAATTTTACTTTCTATTCTCCTGCGCGATCGAGCAAAGCCGTCAATAGAGGACGCAGGCGCCTAATCTCTTCCCGATGCGTGGCTGATAGGTCAGCAAGTATCGTCTCCGCCTTTGCCGTCAGTTTAAGAAGCGATTGTCGCCGGTCGGCCACCGAAAGACGGCGCATTAACAGCCCCAGCGCCTCTAGCCGGTGGATGAGGCCAGTGGCGCTGTGGGGCTTCAGAATGAGCCGCTCGGCCACATAGCCGATCGTCGCCGTGCCGGGTTGAGCCGCGCGGATCGCGAGCAATGCCTGATGTTGCTGCGCTGTTAGCCCCGCTGCGGCCGCCCTGCTCTCGCTGAATGCCATGAACAGCCGCAACGTATGACGAAAGTCCGCCAAGATCGCGTAGTCGGCATCAGTGACAGCAGTCTCGGTCATGATTACTCCCAATCCCGTTGATAAATATCGTATTGCGATATAATGCGCCGCGGATTCATTGGAAAGGCACCATGACCGCAATAACACCGCCACCCCATGCCCATAGGCTCGCCGATCATAGCGCTGACTGGCGCATGCTGATTCTCGTCGCAGCCTCGTTGTTCGTTGGCACGGGCGGCGCTTTTGGGGCCTGGGCATTGCTCAAGCTCATCGCGATAGCGACCAATATTTTCTGGTTCGGCAGATTCTCCGCCAGCCCGGCACTCATCACTGACAGTTCGATCGGATTCGGTGTCGCCATCATTCCGGTGATCGGCAGCCTGATCATTGGCCTGATGGCTCGCTTCGGATCGGACAAGATTCGTGGCCATGGAATACCGGAGGCGATCGAGGCCATTCTCTATGGTGAAAGCCGCCTGTCCCCCAAAGTTGCATTCCTCAAACCCCTCTCATCTGCCATCTCGATCGGCAGTGGAGGCCCGTTCGGTGCCGAGGGGCCGATCATTATGACCGGCGGAGCGATCGGATCGCTCTTCGCCCAGTGCTTCCATCTGAGTGCTGCGGAGCGCAAGACGCTGCTCGTCGCAGGCGCAGCTGCCGGTATGACGGCGATTTTCGGGACGCCTGTTGCTGCCATTCTGCTCGCGGTGGAAGTGCTGCTGTTCGAATGGAAACCGCGCAGCTTCGTACCGGTCGTCGTCGCCGCGCTCGTGTCGCTGGCCTGGCGCCCCCTGCTCGTCGGAAGCGGGCCATTGTTTCCCTTTCACGGTGTGCCAGTCACCAGCTGGCTGGTCATGGCGGGCGCTGGCGGCGTCGGGCTGATCGTCGGTCTCGAAGCCGTGCTTTTGTCGACTTTCCTCTACCGGATCGAGGACCAATTTCACAGGTTGCCGATCCACTGGATGTGGTGGCCGGCGTTGGGCGCCATCGTCGTCGGTATCGGCGGGCTGATCGACGCACATGTGCTCGGGGCTGGCTATCAGAGCATCCAGGATCTGCTCAATGGATCGCTCGCGACCCGGGTTGTCCTCGCTCTGTTCGTGGTCAAAGCGGTCGTCTGGCTGATCGCTCTGGGCTCCGGCACATCAGGCGGTGTCCTGGCGCCGTTGCTGATCCTGGGCGGTGCCTGCGCTTCCATCGTCGGCCTCGCGGTTGGCGCCAATCCCGGCTTCTGCGCCATGCTGGGCATGGCTGGTATCTTGAGTGGAGCCATGCGGGCGCCTTTGACTGGCGCAGTGTTCGCGGCTGAATTGACCGGTCATTTCGACAGCCTACCCGCCGCATTCGCCGCCTCTGTATGCGCCTATGCGGTCAGCGTGCTTATCATGCGCCGCTCGATCCTGACCGAGAAGATCTCGCGGCGCGGCCGGCATATCCTCCAGGAATATAGCGTTGATCCGTTCGATTTCCTGCAGGCCGGGCAGATCATGACCCCCAAACCGGAGATGCTGTCAGGATCGACGACCATTGGCGAGACAATCGCCTTTTTCGGAAGCACCGCCAAGCACCGCAGCTATCCGGTAATCGGTGAAGAAGGGCGGTTGCTCGGTCTGGTGTCGAGATCCGACGCGTTGCGCTGGCAAGTTGAAAGCGCGCCGGGAGATGCCCCTTTGTCTGATGCCGTATCGGATGCCTCGCAGCCTTTTACCACCGCGCAGGCACCGGTTGGTGTTGTGGCCGATCTGATGGTCGAGACGGGCGTCGGGCGCGTTCCGATCGTCGACCCGATCACCAGCAAGGTGATCGGTATTCTATCGCGTCACGATCTGTTGAAGGCGCGACGCATCGGCAGCGAGGCGGAGCGCGCACGTAGCCGTTAAAGGCGCTTAGCGCTGAACGAACGGCAACTATCGGGATGCACGGTTCCGAGGCCATGTCTGAAACTGGCGCGTCTCCAGCCTGGCAGCTCCGTTAAGCGAATGACTGCTATTGTGATGGTCGGACGTTCGCGGGTGATCAGCGGATGCCGTAATCTGGTCGATCGCCGCCGGCCCGTCGTAATATTCACATTCATTCCCGCCGGACGGGTTTCTCGGTAGGGTTACTGCCAAAATCCGCCACTCTGCTGTCTGCGCCCTGCACCTGAGATCCATTGGCCTGAAAATAAAGGGGCGGTCACGCACATTGGGATGAACGAAGTCCGCATGCGCAAACTTATCAATAAAGGATAGCTCTTCAACGACGCTCGGGGCGCTGCGTAAGATGCGGTTGAAGGTATCTTTGGAGTGCTGCGAAGGCGCGAATGTTTAACAGTTCCGAAGCTTGCCTGTATAGCTTGGCAAGGTCGTCGCTCGCCCCATATGTTGGGTTGCCTCCGGCATCTTCGAGACGGTGTTTGCAAACCCATTCGATCAAAGTCCGGGCTGCGGTGATTGCGTCGGCATCGAACTTTTGAAGGGCGTCGGATACGATCGTGTCAGCGGGCGCACCGCTGAATTCGAGAAAATCTACCAAGGGCACGAATTCTTCGCGAACGAGGCGCCGTCGCGGCTCCCAACTAGGGCTGAGGCCTTTGAAAAGGGACCAAAGGCCGCTGGTTTCCTGATTCGAGCGAACCAAGTGCGGGAGCAGCTTCGTGGTTGCAGGTTCGGACATGAATTACCGACGCAACGTTCGGTATACCGCTTGATCGATGCTCCCATCAGCGAATGCTGTTGGCTGGGAAGGGGAGGTCGGCCGCCTGGTTCGTTGCCTTGGCGCGATGCGAAACGGTCTTCGCCACGCTGCCGCCTGTCCGGCTCCCAACCAGGCGCTATGCCCCACCTTTGGTCGCATGATGGCGATTGCTGCGGAAGGGACAAGAAAGGCAAAACGCACAGGCTGACCGCTTCACTCACACGTCGCAAAAATTTTGTGGGACGCTCTCAACGGCTGGCCCGGTTTCGTGTGTTCATTTGCACATAATCGGAGCCATGCTAGGCGCAGCTTTATGGAAAACGCCCCGCATAACGGAACCGGTTCAGAGCAGTCCAAGATTCAGGACCCGCCAATCTACCCTGACTCCCGTGAAGTCGAGCGGATGATGGCGATACTTGAGGAGCAATGGAGCACCGTCGGGGCGTGGAACATCCCTTATCTCGTGCTGCTCGTCGCGAAACTGGTGGATCGTATTACGGCTCATCACGTCAAGCAGGTGGCAAACCTGTCCTTGGCCGAATGGCGGGCCATGGCCCAGATCGTGGAGCTTCAGCCCTGCAACGCCACGCAAATTGCACAACGCGCCCTCGTTGACCCGGCCGAGGTCAGTAGAGCCCTCCGCTCTCTAGAGAAGCGCGGCTTCATTCAGCGCTACCGCAACCCGAAAAACCTCAAGAGTCGCGTGGTGGTGCTAACCCCCGAGGGCGAGCGCATTCGATCTGCCATCCGGGGCGAACGCGACGAGTTCTACCAGCAGTGGATGGGCAATCTCTCGTCCGCGGACTTGGGGATCATGGATGCAGGGCTCCGCTCGATCGCTAAGAAGATTGTTGCGATCGCACCCCATGTTGTGGAAGGTTAGCCGTCCGCCGGTCCGGGGATAACCTAGCCCGGCGGCCCACCTGTGACCCCTTATCTCATTTCGGGTTCCACCGCGCAGCGGCCTTGAGGAACGCCATCGTCTCGGCCATCACTGGGACAGCTTCCGGGCCGACCGGTCCGTGACTGAGTTTCACGACAACAGTCTTGTGTTCCGGATCGACATAGATGAACTGGCCCTCGCCCCCGATGGCTGAAAAGGCCTGAGTGCCAGTCTGGGTCCACCAGAAGTAGCCATATCCCAAGCCCTCGCCGGTCTCGGCGGTGATGCTTTGGCGCAGGGTTTTTACATAGTCCGGCGGCAGCAGTCGCTGACCGTTGAGCATCCCCTCGTTCAGCATCAATTGTCCAATGCGCCCATAGTCCCTTAGGCGGGCGTTAAAGCCGCCCGCTGTAAATTCACGACCCACGCCAGAAGGTCCATCGATGACATAGAAGGCGTCAGCCTCCATGCCGCCAGGTCTCCAGAGGCGCTCGCTGAGATAACGACTGACCGGCATCCCTGTCGCACGCTCGACGACGAGCCCGACCAAGGCTGCATCCATGCTGTTGTAGGTGAAATGTGTCCCTGGCTTATGGGCAGGCTTTGTGAGTTTCGCTCCATCCGTATAGCGCGCCTTTTCCTCGACCCAGGACGCGACATGAGCGTCATAGGCAAGGTTGCCGGGGGTCATGAAATTGTCGATCCAGTCCACGCCGGAGCGCATCTCGAGAAGGTCGCGTATTGTCGTCCCTTCGTACCCGGAGCCCTTCACTTCCGGAATGTAAGTGGTGATTGGCGTCGTCAGCGACGCGATCTTCCCCTCACGGAGCGCAAGCCCAACCATGATCGCGTTGAAAGATTTCGCAACAGAGTAGGAATTGAAGAGCGTCTTTTCACCGGAGTTATTGTAATATCCTTCGTAGACGATCTCGCCATTCTTCATGATCAGCAAGGCGTCCGTCTTAGTGCGCTCGACAATATCTAATGCGTTCCGCCGCTTCTTGTCGAACTCGTACGTGAAGTCGAGCGGGCGCAGGCGCTGACGCAGTTCGAGGGCGGCTGGACCGGCTGGGACCGGCGCAGTGTTGAACATTTCCGCGAGCGTTCGGTTCGCCAGCATCCGCATCGGCGGATCGAACATCTGCATGCGATATGTCTTCACCTCGTCCGAGGGTTGAGCGCGAGCAGAAGTGCCCCCCGCCGCGACGACCAGTCCGCTCGTGACAAGCAATGCTGCCATGATGCGGCGTCCCAAATTCACGTTCATTCGCGCTCTCCCTTTGCGGCTCATCAACAGATTAGCGGTGGCACTCATCACAATGCCTGGCCGATGCGAAGCTGATCCAGCAACCGGCGTGCTTCACCGTCAGGATCGTGCGCAATGCGGCATTCACGATCAAACAGCATCGTCGCTCTTCGCGTCGGCTCATAGGCCGGCCATTCAAGGGACGGTGTGCTCGGCGTACCGCTGCGCGCAAAGGCCACCCAAGCCGAACTCAAACGCTCGGACAATGCCTTGGCATCCTCGCCGCCACCATTGACGCCGGATCCTTCCTGCACATTGCGGAAGACCAAGGGCACCTCAAGGCCGTGCGGGGCTTTCATCAGGCTGTTGAAGCCAGGGGTTTGCCAGTCGGTGCGATACATGAACACGGGGGCACTCCGCGCCGCATGCCGGCGCTGCGCTATTCTGATCGAGTTGATACGCGTTGGGATGTCAGCGGTCATGACGGCAAAAAGATCCCAAGGCGACATCTCAGGATAGATAGTGCGGTACCCTGCTATCACTGCGGTTGGATCTTTGCCGACATAGCCTGCCAGACGCTCCGGCAGGTCTTCGAAGCGCATATGATGTGCCTCGGGATTTCCGCTCAGGGTGACGGCTGCCATCTCCTGCCGTGCGCTGCCAATCATCAGCGGTACATGCGCGGAGAGCGCGAGAGTGGAGGGCTCCAGGGGCTGCCCGGCGATGATCTGGCCATCCACCACGGGCGAAAAGCGGACGGGAAAACCCCAAAGCTGGCGCGGCGGTTGCGCGATCACGGCGCGATAGGCCGAGAGCAGCGCGTCTACGGGCAGCGCTTGCAGTGCGGCGCCGTCACCGGGTCCGACACCGAGCACGCTACAGAGTCGCCGTGTTACATCTTCGCCTTGCGCTGCGGTAAGCAGGGCAGGGGTCTGTCCGCTCTGGACGATGGCCTTGTGAAAGAGACCGCGCGCTTGCGGCATCGCCATGAGGGCCGAGACCTTCTGTCCGCCACCCGAGTAGCCAAAGATCGTGACGTTCTTCGGATCACCGCCGAAGCGAGCGATGTTGTTCTGTATCCACTGCAGGACGAGCAGGATGTCGAGCATACCAACGTTGCCGGATCCCTCAAAGCCGGGGCTGTCGATAGGCGTAAACCCGAGAACGTTCAGGCGATGGTTGCAACTCACGACCACCACGTCACCGAAGCGCGAGAGCCGTCCACCATCGTGCACAGCCGTCGATGCGGAGCCTGACCAGAAGCCGCCGCCATGGAGCCACAGCATGACGGGCCGGCGCGCGTCATCATTTACCGATGGTGTCCAGACATTGAGAGCAAGGCAGTCTTCGCTCTCGAAGGTCTGAAGACCCACATCGCCTTCAGCCAAGGCATAAGGGTTGTCGGCGAAACTGCGATCAGTGGTGGAGTCGCCTTGCGGCGCGGTGGCTCCCCATCCCAACGTATTGAGCACACCCGACCATGATCGCGGAGGTTCGGGGGGACGAAAGCGGTTGCGCCCTGCCGTCGAGGCTCCGTAGGGCACGCCGCGGAAGCTATGAATGCTCTCTGTCACAAAGCCCCGGATGGCGCCATGCGCCGTTTCCACCACCGGTCCGAAGGAGCGCTCGGCGCCCTGTCCCCTGGCTTTTCCGGCAAACAGCAGAGTGCCTGCCACAGTGGATGCGCCGCCTTTCAAGAAAGCGCGGCGGCCCACAAAATCCGCTGAATGCAACTGCCCAACGCCAGACATATCCGCTCCTGTCCCTGTCCTAAGCACGTCTTTGTGCCTGCCGAGCCCCGTCAGTGGCCGATGGAGCCAGCCTCCGTTTTGCGCGCTCCAGACCTGCTGCCCCTGATGGTCGTGATGAGCCCGTCCTTCAGCGTGTAATAGACCGTACCTTCGGAGACGATCATGTCGCCGGTGTTGAGATGACCCGAAGGCATCGCTACGCCGTCCTTGAGCGCTACAAGCCGCGTGCTCAGCTCGGCTGCCATTACACCGTGCTCGTTATCCACGACGACCACATGAGACGTCACTTCCTCACTGACCTGCAAGCGAATATTCTTGTAGAAATCGATGATCGCTTGCCTCCCCTTCAGCACGCCAAAGATCGGCGCGTGATGGAAAACGACATCCTCGTCATAGAATTGTGCGAAGCGCTCGTCCCCTGCGCTAAAGAGGCGGAGATATTCCTCAAACCTCTGCCGCGTCATCTCGCGGGGGGCGCTCTCCTGAGCATATGTGGCCACAGGCATCATCGCGGCCATCAGCCCCATCGCCAGAAGTGATTTCACCTTCACAACGCACCTCCTATCTCGGACACCGTTAAGTCAGTAATTCACGCGAACCCCGGCAAGAAACGTCCGGCCGATCTGATCGAACAATATGCCGTTGGTGGCAGAAGAGGCGCCCGGCGCTATCGGCGGATCGCGATCAAAAAGGTTGTTCACCACCGCGTAGACCTCAAAGGAGCCTCGGCCAAAGGCCGGAATGGTCTGTGAAATGGACAGGTTTGTATAGAGGCGGGACGAAACGCTGTTATCATTGTTGCTGTTGTTCTGATCGGGCGGTCCGCTGATGGCATCCTGATAACCGGCTTCATCCGGACCAACCTGGAGCACGTCGTAACGC
This sequence comes from Sphingobium sp. B8D3B, assembly GCF_025961875.1. NCBI lineage: Bacteria > Pseudomonadati > Pseudomonadota > Alphaproteobacteria > Sphingomonadales > Sphingobiaceae > Sphingobium > Sphingobium sp. B8D3B. The sequence goes on from NZ_JAOQON010000001.1 coordinate 224,100, forward strand.
CCCTTACCAATGTAGCGATTCTGCACGGTAATGCTCGTGCCGCCAGCACTCTTCCAGGTGAGATAAGACGTCGCCTGGAAATGGGGAACGCCCGGTCCCGCGCCGAAATTGGAATTGCCAGTCTGCCCGGCGAGGTCGACGCTGGTGCCGGTTGCATTGTAGAGCGTTACCAGCCGGTCTACATAGGTCGCGAGGCCGCGGAAGCTCAGCGACCCGCTGCCGATCTGGCGACGATAGTTCAGTTCAAAGTCAACGCCTCGCGTCGAAAGGCCGTTGAGGTTCGCCTGTGTGTCCGTGATCAGCGTGATTGCACCCGCTCCGTTTCGCGTTACCCGCGCGCAGTCAGAGGCGGAACCTGCTTGGCAGAGCTGCAGAATGTTTGTCGCCCCTGTGGAGGTGATTACATCATTCACCTTGATGTCGTAATAATCGACCGAGAACGTCAGCGTATCCGAGCTGGTCCGAAGAGGCGTGATGACCACGCCGATGGTGGTGGTATTCGCCGTTTCCGGACGAAGCCCTTGGTTGCCGCCAGTCAGCAAAGGCACGAGCACCTGCGAGTTGGAGCGGGGGTCCAGAACGGACACCTGACCGCTCACCAAGGGCGAGAACAGCTCCGATATATTGGGAGCACGGATGTCACGCGAGCGGGTCACACGTAAGCGCAGGAAGTCGGACGGCTCCCAAACGCCGCCGACCTTCCATGTCGTTACCGCGCCCGACGTGGAATAATCGGTCCGCCGGACTGCGCCATTAAGCGCGAAGGACTGCGCAAACGGGACATCGGCCAACAGAGGAGCGTTGACCTCGACATATCCCTCCGTGACGTCGAATGCGCCTGCGATGTTGGCGGCGTTGAACGTATAGAAGCCATTGGCGCGTGAGATGGGGTCGGCGACTGTCTCAAGCGAATCCCGGCGATACTCGGCACCGGCAGCCACCGCGAGGGGGCCACCGGGAAGAGGCACGACTTCGCCGCTGATATTTGCGCTCACAACATCTTGCTTGATCTTGGTATCCAACGCTGCGGTGCCAGTTACGAAGGCCGCGGCGGCCGGCGTGAAATTCCCCAGCCCAAGCGGGTTGAACGGCTGACAGCCATTGCTTTGGTCCCGGCAGACGATGGCGCCGCTGGGCAGCTGGATCGCATCGATCGCCTGCCGCAGGCGAGCGGGTATCAGATTGTTCGAAAGACGCTGTTCATAATCTGTCTGCCCGTGCTGATAATAAGCCTCATAACGCCACTGCGCGCCGAGCTCGCCCGTTATCCCGGCCACTGCACGCAATGTGGAGGTTTTGGAGCGGCCCAGAGCATTTCCAAGATCGTTCATCGCCTTGCCAACCGAGATCGTTCCAGCTGGGCCAATGGCATTGCGGATCACCTCCGGCAGGAAGGGGTTCTCGCCGCTCAGCACGAGGCCGCCGCCGGTAAATCGACTGAAGCGGCCCTGCGCGCCGACATTCTTCCCGAGGACGGACCCGTACGAAACATTCACGAAAGGCTTGAGGGCCGGACTAATCTCAAAATCAGCATATCCGTAGAGGCTGTATCGTTCATAGGCCGGCACCATGACCGGGCCGCGGAAGAAGGCGTTTTCTCCCTCTCCCGTGCCCCCCGACTGGAAGAATCCGCGATACCGGCCCGGAACGAACGGTACCAGCGAACGGCCATCGGCGCTGAACTGCTGGTCTGCAAAGGGGCCGCCATCAATGAGGCCCGGCCCCGTGAGAAAGCCGGTGCGACAATTGTCGACGATCAGATTGGCTGGCTGGGAAGGGTCTGCAAAGTTGCCAAGCTGGCAGGTTTCGCGACGCGACCAGTCCCGTGAATAATAGTCGCCCTGTCCCTTGTTCTTCTCATATTCGCCCGCCAGGACAATGTGGCCGCGACCGCCCGCAAAGCCCGTGCCGCCTGCCAATGAGGCTTGCACCGTGCCGTTGTCGCCCTGTTGCGCGACACCCGACTGCGCTTGCGCCCGCAGCCCCTCAAGGCGGGTATCCGTCACAAGGTTGATCACCCCCGCCACAGCGTCTGAGCCGTAAGCCGCAGAGGCACCACCGGTCACAATGTCGGAGCGGCTGACGATCGCGCTGGGGATCAATGCCATATCGACCGTGCCACTTGCCGTGCTCGGCGCAAAGCGGCGACCATCCACAAGGATCAAGGTTCTCTCCGCGCCCAAGCCGCGAAGATTGGCAATGCGCGAGCCGATATTCTGGGGGCTGAGGGCAATCGTCTGCCCGGGAGAAGCGCTGTTGAGCAGCGAGGGCAGCTGCAGCAAGGCATCACCCACATTGGCGATCCCGAGCGACCTCGTCGTCGAGGAATCCAGTATGGTCGTTGGGGAAGGCAAGCTCGCACCGGAGACGGCTTGAATGCGCGAGCCGGTGACGACGATGTCCTGCACTGCCGGGGCGTCATCCTCGCCTGTCTGAGCATGTGAGAGCGACAACGGGACGACCGCCAGCAGAAGCCATGTCGCCGCATAAGTGGTTGTGGATTCCCTACGCGCGCGCGCCGAACGAGCACTTTTTCTCATGACATCCTCCCTGGTGTGATGCGCCATTTTGGCTGCATCCGAGAGGCAAAGAGACAGGCTGCCATTCGACGCCGTCATGCCTCACTCAGCAGAGACCTACCCTCCTATATTGAGTTGTCAATATCTTTATTGATTTTTCAATTTACCGAGCACATCTTCCACGTCGAATACCAACCTCAAGGGAGGACGCTAAAATGAGGAACCGCTCGCGCAAACTCTTCCAGTCAGCATGCGTTATGCTGGTCGCAGCATCAGCCCTCAGCGGGCAGTCAGCATCCGCGCAGGAAAAGTCCGCTGGTGCGGGCGCCTGCCAACCAGACCCGCGTGCCACTCCGGCAATTCGGGAGCTTCGACGCAACTTTATTGATGCAAAGATCAACGCGCTGACGTTCCACAGCATCGGCTCGATCTTCAACACCGTCCCTGTCAAAGCCGGCGGCCAATCCTCGCCGTTCTTGAGCAGCCAGCATCCGCTGGATTTCACATATGAATACAAGGGCGAGAAAATCCCGGCCCAAGACGCGCTGGAACGCACGTTCACCAATGCGCTCATCATTCTCAAGGACGGCAAGATCGTCCATGAGACCTATCGCAACTTCACAGGGCCGCAGACCCGCTTCCTCTCCATGTCTACGGCCAAATCCATGACGTCGATCCTTGTGGGAGCGGCGCTTTCTGATGGGCACATCAAATCTCTGGATGAGCAAGTCGTGGCTTATGTGCCGGAGCTCAAGAAGACCGCATTCGATGGCGCAACGATTCGCGACCTCCTCCTCATGCGTTCGGGCGCGGACCGCGAAGATAATTATCAGCCGGACAGCAGCAGTGATGCAGCGCGGCTGCGTGAAGAGATCATGGTGCTCAACTGCCGTCGCAGCGTCGACGAGGCGTTCCTCGCCAAGCGAGCCGATAGACCCGGCAAGACCTTCCGTTACTCAACCTTGAACACGAATATTCTCGGCTGGGCTCTGGAGAAGGCCACAGGCAAGCCAATCAACGAATATATGAGCGAGCGCCTGTGGACGCCTCTGGGCGCCGAGGCCGATGGATTCTTCCTGACGGACGGGCCGCCTCCCCACGGGCGGGCCACGAACGGCATGGGCTTCAATGCAGTGGCTAGAGACTATGCCCGGCTGGGGCAAATGATGCTGGATCAAGGACGGGTCGGCAAACGCCAGATCATTCCGGCCGACTGGGTCCGGGAGTCGACTGTTCCGGTCTATCCTGAACCCGTCGCTCAAGGGCAGGATCAGGGCTATCAGTACCAGTGGTGGACCCTCGTGAACTCCAACGCCTACATGGCGATCGGCTTGCAAGGGCAATTCATCTACATTGATCCGGACACACGCACAGTCGTCGTGAAACTGAGCTATTTTCCTATCGCCGACGCCAACGCTTATCAAGAAAGCGAAACTTTTTTCCGGGCGGTATCAGCCTGGAAGCCAGAAATGTAAGGCTTCCTCCTCGAGGCCCGCCTTGCCATTCGCCACGGCACGCGCACTCGACTACATGCTGTAGCGGTCAGAGAGACAGACGTCAGCGGCGGTCCGGTCATCGTTCCCTGCTGCATCCGCGACGCCACAACGGCGCGCTGTCATCGCTCGTTTGCGGTCAAGTGCGGCAATGCCAAGCAACGGGCAAAAGTCCTTCTGGGTGACTGCGATTTGCGGTAGCGCAGCCGGTGTTGAGATCAACCACGCTCTAGTGGCTGAAGTTTAACTGAAAAAGCAAATCTGCCGATAAGCCTCGCCCGTGATTCATCGTCATTAATCGGCTTGACCGCTTTTAGGAGGTGTTTAGTTTCCGCCCAACACGGCTTCGTGCGCTTATAGGGGGGATTGCCAGTGAAAATACGTGTTGCCTTGGTCGCAGCCACTGCTGCTTTGTCTGTTTTGCCAATGAGCTCAGCGTTCGCAGCTGACAAGGCTGAAAAGAAATATGTGATGATCAATGAGGAAGTCGGCCTCCCGGTATTTCCTTATGACATCACAGGCCGGGCGTATGACGTGCTTGGCGAGGTCAAGACATCGGTGCGCAAAGCAACGATATTCAGCAAGGCACCTAGTCAAGATAAAATCTATCGTGAGCTGTGGGAACGCGGGGAGAAGCTTGGGGCCGACGCTATTATTAAAGCGCAATATGGCGACGCACATGTGACGCTGATGAGCTGGGGCGCCAGCACTGCCACCGGCCTTGCTGTAAAGTTCAAGCCAGTTGACGCGGCACCGGTCGAAACGCCGGTGGCCGAGACGGCTGCCTCTGGAAGCTAGTTTATGGCGATGAAGACTAGGCTCAGGACCCATTAAATTGCTTGCGCAGACGGTGATTGGTTGATTCAATGTCAGCGTCGAGGAGGCGCTGTCGTGGAGGTTTCGTTTCTGCTGAGCGAGGCGCAAATGCGTCGGATCGAGCCGTTTTTTCCGTTGTCGCATGGCATTCCACGGGTGGACGATCGTCGGATTATCTCGGGCATCGTCTATGTCATCAAGCACGGTCTGATGTGGCGCGATGCTCCCAAGGGGTATGGTCCGCACAAGACGATCTACAACCGGTTCGTGCGCTGGAGCCGGCTCGGGGTCTTTAACCGCATCTTCGCCGAACTGGCTGGCGCCGCCGGCGAGCCCGACCGGATCATGATCGACGCGACGCATCTCAAGGCGCACCGCACCGCATCCAGCCTCCTAAAAGGGGGGCTCTTTCCCGATGTATCGGGCGCACCAAGGGCGGGCTGAACTCGAAGCTGCACACGGTCTGCGATGGGCAGGGTCGGCCGATCGTCTTGCTGCTCACTGAAGGGCAGATGAGCGATCACAAAGGCGCAGTTCTGCTGTTTTCGCGGCTACCCCAGGCCAAGGAACTGCTGGCTGACAAGGGCTACGACAGCGACTGGTTTCGCCATGCCCTTGCCAGCCGCGGCATCACCCCATGCATCCCGCCAACAGCCAATCGCAAGGTCCAGCACGCCTATGACAAGCAGCTCTATCGCCAGCGTCACAAAATCGAGAACCTGTTTGCCCGTCTCAAAGACTGGCGACGCATCGCCACCCGCTACGACCGCTGCGCGCACACCTTCATGTCCGCCATCACCATCGCCGCGACCTTCTGCTTCTGGCTCTGATCAATGAGTCCTGACCCTAGAGCTAAACGAAAAGTCCGAGCACCTCGCTCCGATGACTGCGGAAGAAGCGCGCAATTGGGTCGTTGAGCGTCGTGGCGCCGGCTTTGTCGCTTATGGTGAAGCGGATGATCAACCTAGCCCAGCGCCGGACGTTCGCAGCAGCTGGGCTGATATTCCTGCCCTAGATCGACGCACTGCCCTTAGCGTCTTGCATTGGAGCGCATTGGACGATCCCGAGCAGACGCCTTGGGAAGAGTTCGGGCAGATGCTGACCAAGGTGGCGCAGGCCGACGATCTGCGTGCGTCGGACCTTGGCCACATCCTTCTGCAATTGGTCGGCGCCAGGATACGGAGGCAGCTGCTTCATCGGTGCTGGCGGCTGGGAGACGCGCAGCGACGGCGCCCCGGCACCGAACCCCTACCACGGGGTGAGGCCGGGCTTCCTATCGAACGGCGCGGACCGCGGCGCGCTGGCGCCGACGGAGAACGCGCTGATCATCGCCGACATCCGCCCGGAGAAGACAGTCGACGACAAACCGAGGTCTCAGACGCTGGGCGCGCCTATGCGGCTCGTGGCCCACATTCCGATCTTGGAGGACGTGGACTGCAAGGAGGTCGAAGGGCGTTGGGATAAGGCCTGGTGCCAAGAGCGCCAAGTCCCTTGGGTGAAATCCGATAGCACCGAGCTCCTGCGTGATCCGAAACTTCACAAGATTGCGCTGCACGCGGCGTCGATCGGAGAGCGGCTCAGCCTGGATGGATTCTTCGCTGCAATGAATAAAGTGGTCACCGGGGCCGGAAGCTCCTTGTACATGAGTTCCGAACAGGCCGATGCTGCCGTGGCGGCGGTGTTTGATCGATCGCCAGCGATGAGACGGCGTGCTGCGGCGATGGCAGAAAACCTGAAGTCTCTGCCGGAAACCCTCCCTTGCCCGGCGCTGGTCGATTGGCTTGTAGTAGAGCTTGATATCGAGCGGTTCCACCGCCAACTCGTTGCACTTCATGAGATCAATAAGCAGACTGTTACTGCATCGGAATTGCCACCCGCGCTATAAGGAGCGGCTTGGCGCTGGGTGCCGCGCAAAGGTGACTGATTGATGGTGTCCCGCCGTTTCCCTGGAATGAAAACTCTCAAGGGAACCGATTGCGTTAGGTTCACCCGCTCCTGATCAACGGCAAAAGATCGGAATACGATCTTACTCCGTGCCGAATTCGCCCCAATGCTCGACGCCCCAAGTTCGCCGAGCTGACCTGCTGCTGCCTCCGGCGCTTCGCCGCTGGAGCGGCAGCTTTCTGCCCCAAGTCGCTTGGAACCTGCCGTTCCGGAGTGTCCGAAGAACCTGCCATTTGCATTGGTCACAGTCTGCGGCGTCCGCCCGAGTTGGACGAACTCTTTCGATGTTGATGTGGAGGTGGTATGATAGCTGCATGGCAGACCTCTCTCCCCAAGACGTTCTCGCGATTGAGAGGCTGGCGCCGAGATTCGGTTCCTCGGAAAAGGCCCGCAGTTCTTATTTATCGAGTCCCATCCCTGCGTTCGGCGGGAAAACAGCTGCCGATATTGTGAAGTCGGGTCACGAAGACCTGCTTTGGCGGTATATAGAGGCCGTAGATGCGGGCGTCTTTGCCTAGCCCGGGCCTCTGCGACGTCTAGCCGAAAGCACGGCAAGCGTGCCGCGACGAAAGACTGCCCGGAGCATGTGGGCAAACCTCGTCAAGGCAACGTTAGGCCGATTGAGGCAGTTTTAACTGGTCTCCACAATGGGCGCTTGCTTGCCGCGCATTACCGAGATGGGCGCTGGAGTGGGGCATCGAGCTGAGAATATTTTATGCCGTGCCGTTCCGCATTGTATTGCCAGCGTTTGAATTGCTCGATGAGTTCGTTGTTTCGTCTGCGTTCTTCAGAAAGATCTTTGCGCGCTTCGTCTAACTTGGCGCGGAGCGCAGCGACCACGGTTCGTCCATGCCCTTTTTCGCCGACTGCTCGCACTTCGTCCGCAAGTCGTTGACGTGCCTCTGACCAAGCGGACTTGATCCGCTCATGCTTCAGCATCGCGACCTTGGAGTAGACGTGCCCATGTGGGAGCTCCATCGCCAAGGTTCTCAAAAAGAGATCCCAGGTTAGCTTCGAGCTCCAGCCCTTAAGCATGTCGACCGCTTGGTCGATATCTGCAGGCGACAGATGCGGGGCTCCAGGCATCAGATTGGCCTTTGATCCCAAAGGTCAAAAAAGGAAAAGCCTCCATCATCATCATCGTTGTCGGAGCCGACCGCGATATTAGTCGAGGGGGCTTCCTCGTCCCGGATGGCAGATGCGAGTGCAGATTTGGTTTGCGGCCTGGCGACAGGTGGCAGCGTGATCAAGGTCCCATCGTCGATGGCGGGGTCTGTCAGATGATCAACTGCCATTTTCCAGCGCAGGGCCTTCTCACTGTGCAGATCTACCCAGCGCTGCGCGCCATAACGGCCGGCATCCATCGCCGCTCGAGCTAGCTTTTCGGCCTTTTCTGAGATGGCGAGCTGCTGGATCGCCTCGTTATAGTGGTCCAAATTGCCTTTGATGAAGGTGTTTTCCCCGCATCGAATGCAGTCCTTATCTTTTGGGCAGGGCATCAGCGAGTAGTCGTGACGGCAAAGCCCAAAGCGGGTGGTTATGGTCGATCCGACTTCCAAACGGAGTGCCGTATTGCGGGATATCGACTCCTTCCGCATGCGCTCTTCAATCTTGCCTGCCAGCGGACCAACCACCTTTAATTGCTTTGGCGCGGCATCGTCTAGAAGTAGAAATGCCTCAATATAAGTTTCCTGGTGGACATGATTATAGGAGGCGTTCTGCTTGACGTTTTTACGCCCCGACCAGAATGCGATAATTTCTTGGGATAGGTGTTTTGATTGAGCCAGAGTGTTCAGAAGGTGGCGCGGCTGATGCGTATTCAAGCGCCATGGTTCTCCCGTTTCGGGATTAGTAAGATTGTGCCGCGCGAAAACGGTAAGCCCGGTGGATTTTGAGCCGAGTTCATGCTTGATCTGTGAGTAGGTTAAGTATCGTGGGATGTAATGGTTGGTGCTCGCACCACCGCGCATGGCCTCATCTGGAAGGCAAAACAGCGCATCGCTTCCCTTCAGTTCGTTTCGTTTATCAACGTATGGAAACGCGTCTGGAAGCTCTCCAAGAACAAAATCTTGGAGCGTTTCAAACGTCACGAGGACATGCTGAACGCGACCAAGGCGCTCTGGATGCAGACGGGAATCGTCGTATGTTTTTCCACACCTGATCAGCGCTCGATCGCAGCGCCCACCTTGGGTGATAGGGTGGGCGCGCCCTAGAATTTGCGCAACCTCCCACAGGGTGAGAGGATTGCCACGGAGATGCTCAAAGCTTGGCGGCAGGTAAAGCTGACCCGGGTTCTCCTCATACCACCGGTGTGCGATCCGACTTTTCTCGCTGATGGCCTTGAGGCGCTTAATTGCAATCTTGGCGATTTCGGCGTTTTCCGTGGTGACCGCGAACTTCGTCATGTCGCCGCCGCCTTTTAGAGGGCGCCAACTTAAACCGTAAATGCCATCCATCTCGGTTTCGCAGTTGACCGGCAGGCCGATGATCTCGGTAACCCGGGACGGCGCGAACATGGCCAGCGCAAACCAACTCGTGACAACCTGATCTGGGATGTAATCGCTGTCGTGAAACACCGATGCGAGATCGAAGATGGCTTGTAAATTGGGAAGCTTATCGACCCGACCTCTGGCCCCGTCACTGTTTACCCGATCATTTCTCACCGGAGCTTGGTATCCGATGGAAGTTTTCCATAGAATTCTTTGTTTTGTAATCTGGGCAGGTGCGAGCGTGTTCATCGCGAGTCGTTCCAGATAGCGACCAAAGGTCCATGCGTCCTTATATCTCTCAACAATGATAGCTTGAGCTCGATCAAGGATGCTCGCTGAGAGATTCTGAATTTGTGGCGGCACTTCGAGATCGCGAAACGCTCTTTCTAGGATCCGCAGGACTGTGACCATTCTTCCCGGCGAATTTTCGCCCGTCGTTCGAAGATGCTCAACTAAAAGGGCTTTGGCCGCGTTAAGATACGGCTCTGGCAAATCGACAGCGTCGGCCGAGCGATTACCGCGACGAGTCGTTTCGAGGTTCGTAAAGTGAACCCTCAGACCCGGTGGCGTTGAGCTTGCCTTGGAAAAAAAAGGGCGCAAATCCCATGTGCCGTCGTGCCAATCTACTGCGTTGGCTCCATGGAAAAATTTGTAGTGGCGGGCATTTTCGATGAATGCTTCAAGGTTGCGGTCGGCGTCGTACTCGGAGCGTCCGACAAAAGGAATGATCATCGCCGTCATAGCGCTGTCGCCGCCTGCCGTTCGGCGATAATCTCATCGACAGCGTCAATCTGTTCCTGCGTAATGTTTCGAATTCGATCGTTTTTTTCAGTGTCACGGTCTTTGACCAAGATATCGCGCAATGCCTCCCAGGAAGCTTCCCGGAACGGCTCGAATTTGGAGCAGGTCAGGCAACCTCGCGGAGCATCCTGGTAACACTGCGCTCGGGTACCGCAGGCACCAAGGTCCTGACCGTTGAGATGTTCATACGCCGTGATGAGGGCGCTTTCCTCTCCCTTTCGCGTAGCCTCTTCAAGGCTCTCAACGAGCCGGCCTTTGAAGGCGCGCGCAAAGATCGTCATTTCATCGCCGATCGCTTCACCAATTGGCGCTTGAAGGGCAGGCATCGCGGCTCGGTAATAACGAACGCAGTGGAGTGATGTGTGGGTGAGCAGGCGGGCGACCTCTTCGTCTCTGGCGCCAAGAGCAATCGCTCTGGTTCCCAAAGTGTAGCGAAAACGATAGGGAAACAAGGGAATGGGGCCCTTCACGCGATCTGAATGCGTTTCTAAAGCGTCGAAAATGATACGAAGACCCTTGGCCACTTTGATCGACTGATCAAAAAAGAGCGGATCGTTGGGCTTTGCGGCCGCCATTTTCGGTGTTTTCAAATAAGCCGACAGCACCTCTACAAGCTGGGTCGGGCACTTTCGCCTCCACCGCGTGCTCTTTATGGCATCTCTTGTCTTGGCTAAGGTGATGATGAGGGTCATTTCAACGCCTTCGGGGCCCGTCGTGATAACTACGTCTTTCACTTTCATCCGCGCGATTTGGATCGGGCGGACGCCGGTGGCGATGAGGAAGAAGCAGAGCGCCCACTGATCCGTGGAAATACTGCCGTTCGCATATGCCTGGTTCAGGGAGTGATAGACATTACGCAACTCCTGTTCGGTCAAAGCGCCACGGCTGGGGTTGTTCGCGACAAGCGCGAAGTACCAGCCGTTGCCTTTCTCCTCCCACTTTTCGGGCTGGGACAGAAATTTGGCTATCTGGGGGTCGAGCCCTGGCAGTCGGCGTTCCGCCCAACGCGCTAGGGTCGCTTGGACAAAGGGCCAGGTCGAAATAGGGCGACGCTGAGGATAGTCCTCTAGGTGTTCCAGCATCAACTTTTCGCAAGGTATTGAAGCACCTGCGAGGCCTTTTATAAGGAAGCCGCAATGGATGGCGCATTGTTCAGCGTATGCTAGAGAATGAGTGGACAATAGCCCTATCAGAATCTCTCCCAGCGAATCATGCCACTGCAGTTCCTGGCTACGCCAGGAATAATCATATCTATGTCTTCCCTGATCGCTGCTGAAATAGTTCGTGCCATACGGGTTGACCGTGACTAGCCGACCATCCAGAAGCCGAACCTCTCTAGATTGGTCTGGATAAAATATTGTCTCGATGGGCATATTTTACTCGTTGGGCTAAATCTCGTCCATCATCTGTTGCGCGATCTGATCAGATCGCTCTCTTATGTGACGACGGTTGTAGCGTGCAGCCTGCCGAGAATTTTCGGACCATCCCATCAGCCGGATGCGCATTTGCGCTTCCTTCTGAGCGGAGAAGCGCTTGTCCTCCGGGAGACTGTCGAGTTTCATGCTCAGGATATGGTTCCAAGCCCGCCGCATCGTATGAGGAGTGATGTTCCACGGCTGAGGCCCTATGATTTGGCGCACGGCCAGGAAAATGCGGTTTATGAATTTCCCGCTGGTAAGTGCCTGGCCTTTCGCATCGGTAAACAGCGCGCCGTTGCGATGAGCTTCGCAGCCGTCAGGAAGATTGAGCCAATACTCCATAAAGAAATGATCGAACGCGTCTGCAGTCTTGTCGATGATCGGGACGGTCCTTGGGACCGTCTTTGATTCGGTGATGGAGAATCGCCTTTTCGGCACCAGCACGCTGTCTGTTGCTGCCGATGTCACTTCACCACGACGCGCGCCGGTATCGAAGAGCAGGCGCCACGCGAGATAGTTCCTCCACCGCACAAATGTTGAGGAAAAGGGATTTTCACGCGAATCTGGGTGTAGAATGTCTTCGATGCGCTTGAGAATTGGGATGTCAGGGGCTTCGAGCAATTCGTCATCGTGCCAGCGCAACGACGACGCGGGGGCCTTGGAGCGAAGTTCGGCGATGGATGCCTTCGCGGATTCGTTGAGGTGCGACTCGATTTCCGACAGCGTCCGATTGTCAAACCGACGCCGGCGATGCCACTCTCCATAGCTGGCGAGCCAGCGAAGCCTGTTCCCCATCTCAACCGCCGTAGCGGTCTTGCTCCCTCCCGATTTCGACGCATTTTGATTGAACTTCCTCGCGTCGAAAATGACGTTGCTTGGAGCAGTTCTACATGAAGATAGGTATTCCGAAGCCTGTTGCGCCGCGCTGAGGCCCAGGAAACGCGCAACGTCCGTCACGTCCGACATACTTAGAAAGCAGCCTTCGGACAGATCGTGGTCGAGGTCCCTGCCGATCGATTCGGCCCACATTTTTGCCGTGCCGATAGCCCTTAAAACCTTGTCTACGGTGTGGGGAGATCGACCAACCAGTTCGTAATTTACGGTCGCAAACAGGTTGGGAAAATAGTGGGGCGCTGGTGACCCATCGAGGTCCGTTATGATCACGATCGATGCTTCGCGGTCACCCTTTGAGCTTCGAAATTTACGGATACGAAACGAAGGCATGTTTACGATTTCCCGTATGTCCTCATAACGGAATTTCACCGCCTTCGATAAGTTGCTCTCTCCTCAGTGCACTTTGCACGAAGAAAGGCTAGGGATCCTGCGATCCCTAGCCTGCAACTCTTCCCGAAAGGTTTACGTTCTCGTCGAGTGTCTTCCTATTGGCAGGCGAGGCACTCGTCATAATCGGTGGACTCGCCCAGCTCGATCTTCTTGAGCTCGGCTGTGTTGTCCGCCTCGACGCCGCCTGCGAAGCCGGCGCGCTGGATGGACTTGGAGCGCAGATAATAGAGCGACTTCACGCCCAGCTCCCAGGCGCGGAAGTGGAGCATCAGCAGATCCCACTTCTCCACGTCGGCCGGGATGAACAGGTTCAAGGACTGCGCCTGATCGATGAACGGCGCCCGGTCGGCGGCCAGTTCGAGCAGCCAGCGCTGGTCGATCTCGAAGCTGGTCTTGAACGTGTCCTTCTCTTCCTGGGTCAGGAAGTCGAGATGCTGCACGCTGCCGCCCTTCTCGAGGATCGAGTTCCACACATTGGTCGAATCCTTGGACTTCGCCGCGAGGATCTTCTCGAGATAGGGGTTCTTGACGATGAAGCTGCCCGAGAGCGTCTTGTGCGTATAGATGTTCGCCGGGATCGGCTCGATGCACGCCGAGGTGCCGCCGCAGATGATACTGATCGAGGCGGTCGGCGCGATCGCCATCTTGCAGGAGAAGCGCTCCATCACCCCCTGATCGGCTGCGTCGGGGCAGGGGCCGCGCTCTTGGGCCAGCACCATCGAGGCTTCATTGGCCTTGGCGTTGATGTGCTTGAAGATGCGCAGGTTCCAGCTCTTGGCCATGGCGCCCTCAAACGAGATGCCACGGGCCTGCAGGAAGCTGTGGAAGCCCATGACACCGAGGCCAACGGACCGCTCGCGGCCGGCGGAATATTTTGCGCGGGCCATCTCGTCCGGAGCGCGGTCGATATAGTCCTGCAGCACATTGTCGAGGAAGCGCATGACGTCCTCGATGAACATCTTGTCGCCGTTCCACTCGTCCCAGGTTTCGAGGTTGAGCGAGGAGAGGCAGCACACGGCGGTGCGATCCTCGCCGAACTGGTCCTTGCCGGTCGGCAGGGTGATTTCCGAGCAGAGGTTGGAGGTGGAGACCTTCAGGCCCACGTCGCGATGATGCTTGGGCATCATCCGGTTCACCGTGTCCGAGAAGACGATATAGGGCTCGCCGGTCGCCAGCCGCGTCTCGACGAGCTTCTGGAAGAGCGAGCGCGCATCGACGGTAGCGCGCACGCTGCCGTCCTTGGGGCTCCGCAGCTGGAACTCGGCGCCTTCGCGCACCGCTTCCATGAACTCATCGGTGATGAGCACGCCATGATGCAAGTTGAGCGCCTTGCGGTTGAAGTCGCCCGACGGCTTGCGGATTTCGAGGAACTCCTCGATCTCCGGGTGCGAGACGTCCAGATAGCAGGCCGCCGAGCCGCGCCGCAGCGAGCCCTGGCTGATCGCGAGGGTGAGCGAATCCATCACGCGGACGAAGGGAATGATGCCGCTGGTCTTGCCGTTCAGGCCGACCGGCTCGCCGATGCCGCGCACGCTGCCCCAATAGGTGCCGATGCCGCCGCCGCGCGAGGCGAGCCAGACATTCTCGTTCCAAGTGTTGACGATGCCTTCCAGGCTATCGTCCACGCTGTTGAGATAGCAGGAGATGGGCAGGCCGCGTCCCGTGCCGCCATTGGAAAGCACGGGCGTCGCGGGCATGAACCACAGCTTGGAGATGTAATCGTAGATGCGCTGGGCGTGCGCCTCATCGTCGGCATAAGCCGCCGCGACGCGCGCGAACAGATCCTGATAGGATTCGCCGGGCAGCAGATAGCGATCCTTGAGCGTCTCCTTGCCGAACTCGGTCAGCAGGGCATCGCGCGTGGAATCGGTCACCACATCGAAGCGGCGGGCGTCGATGGTGTTCGATGCTGCCGCCTTCTTGGGCGCCTTTTCAGGCGCATCGCCTGTCCGCACAGTCTCCATGATGCCCTCGCTGGCCAGCGTTGCTTCTGCCAAACCTTCCGCCTGCAAATCCCGAAACTCCATGATTCAACCCCCAATGTTCTTGCTTCGTTCGGTTTCGTCAAGCCTTGGCCGGAGAGACCTCAAATTCGGATGTCGGCGGGAACTTCCGCCGGGTTACGCGCCTTGGCGCGCTATCCAGAACATCACGAAGCACAATCTATAGCGTAGCCCCCGGACCCCTAACACTATTGATAGTGCCACAGATGATTGCGGATGCAAGGTATAATGGCGATCGCGGGGCCGCATTTCATCGACGAAATGACTCGGTTGGGCGATGCCTGCTTATGCTGCAGTGCAGCGACGCGCGGTCCTGCGCGGGCTTGCCGGAAAGCAAGCGCAGAAAGCGGGCCGGAAAAATAAAGATGTGGAAAAGGCCGGCCATAGGGACGTGCCTGGCGACGTGCACCGAAATGCGCGCCCTCGTGATGCTGGCAAATCCGCCGAGGCCGCCTTATGGATCGGTCGAAGAGTCAGGCACAGAGGATTGTCGGCATGTCCCAAGGCATCATCATGATCATCGGCGCAATCGCGCTCATCATTCTGCTGGTGTGGGTTTTCCGGTCACGATTCGGAGCGGCGGACCATATCGACACCTCGGCCACCGCCGTGGGTGCGGTGACGGAAGCGGCACGCAACATCGCCGAGGAAGTCGTGCATAAATTCGAGGGCAAGCACGAGCCGCAGGTTGCCGCAGAGGCCCCGGTATCGGTTGCTGCTGCTCCGGTCGCTCCGGCTCCGGCTCCGGCTCAAGCTCAAGTCAACACGGCCCCAAACGCCATCGGCATCCCCGCAGCGGTGGGTGCGCCGGACAATCTGCGTCTCCTCAAGGGCGTCGGGCCGAAGCTGGCCGCTTTGCTGACAGAACTCGGGATTACCCGCTTCGACCAGATCGCCGCCTGGAACGCGGCGGACATTGCAACGGTCGATGCCAATCTGGGCACCTTCAAGGGCCGCATCGTGCGCGACAATTGGGTGGAGCAAGCCGGCTTCCTGGCGCGCGGCGACACTGCCGGCTTCGAGGCGCGGTTCGGCAAGCTGGACGGCCCCGGCAACAGTTGAACGGACCCCCATTCTGACCGATCATCCTTCCAAGGCGGCGCCCGGCGTCGCGGCGCAAAGCGCGTCCGCCCCCTCGCACCTTCCGCTCGGGCATGTCCTGTTGCTGGCCGCGCTGACGGCGACCTTGCCGGCCGCCATCGAGGGCGTTTCACCCGCCTTGCCGGCCATTGCGAGCGGCCTCGGGGCGGACCCCACTCATATGCCGACGGCGATGAGCGCGTTCGTGATCAGCTTCGCTATCGCGCAGCTGCTGGGCGGCATGTGCGCGGATGCGCTGGGCCGCCGGCCGGTGGTTATCGGCGGGTTGCTGCTGTTTACGCTGGCAGGCCTGTTGGGGGCCTTTGCGGAGAGCTTCCCGATGCTGCTCGCCGCCCGTGCGCTGCAGGGCGTCGGGGCGGCCGCAGCGGTGCTGCTGGCCCGCACGATGGTCCGCGATCAGCTCGGCCGGGAGGACGCCGCGCGCGCTCTGGCGCTGATCGGCATCATCATGGGGTTCACTCCCGCGTTGGCACCACTCATCAGCGGCGTTCTGGTGGCGACAGGCGGCTGGCGTGCGCCCTTGGTCGCGCTGGCCGTGATGGGCGGTGTGCTGGTCATCGTGACGACCCTGCGCTTGCCGGAAACGCTGGCGCGCGAAGAGCGGCTCCCCTTTGATCTGCGCGCCTTGTTCCGCACCCTCGCAGGCCTTGCCCGGTCGCGCGCGTTGATGGCCTACATCATCGCGAACGCCTTTGCTTACAGCGGCATCCTGCTGTTTTCTTCTGCCGCGCCGCAAGTCATCATCGATTATCTCGGCGTCTCGGCCGCCGGCTATGCCGCGATGCTCTCGCTGGCGACGGCCGGGTTCATCGCGGGCAATTTCCTGTCCTATCGTCTCGTCCGTCGCCTGGGCGTGGATGGCACCTTACGGGTCGGCGTGCTGTTCCAGGCGGCCGGGCCGCTGCTCATGCTGCTCGCCGTCTCTGCCTGGCCGCACATATGGGTCGCGCTGGTCATCCCGCAGATGCTCTACACCATGGGTTGGGGCATCGTGCAGCCGCAGACGCAGGCGGGCGCCTTGTCCACCCATCCGCACAGCATCGGTCAGGCCTCGGCCTTGCTGGGTTTCGTCCAACTGGCGCTGGCCGGCCTGATCGTGGCGATCTTTTCGCGCGTGACGGCGGGAGAGCCGGCTTCGCTCGCTCTGGCCCTGATGGTTTGCGGCGGCATGGCGACGGCGTGCGCCTGGCATCTGGTGCCGCGCCAACGCGGCTGAGCCTTCAGGCTGCGATGGTGAGCGGCGCACCCAGCGGCGGCTGATAGATCAGTTCGATGACGCCCCAATGCTGGCCCGCAATGGAGAGCGGCGCCACCACCTGCTTGAACAGCCCGCTTCTGCCCTGCGCCAGCGGGCGGCGACTCGTCCGCACGGTGAACGGTCGCGTGTTCCGCGCCAGCGCGCGCATGTGCGGCGCATTGAGCATCTGCCCCTGCTGGCCCTGATCGCTCGCCTGCTCCAGGGCCGCTGACGGTTGCTCCATCCCCTGCACGGGGAGAGCGAGCGCGCAAAAGGCGTTGCGGTCGAGGCAATTGAAGCTAACCAGCCCTAGCAGCTGCCGCGCACCGTCCCGCCAGCCCGCCGCAATCCGCTCGATCAGAGGCTGGGCAGGATGGCTGAACAGCGGAGGATTGCTGCCCGCCAGCGGCTCATAATCGTCCGTGAAGATCTGATCGGCCGTGATCTCGCCGGCTGCGATGGCCTCCTCGACGGCAGAGGCCATGGCCGCCGCCGCTTCGGACGCAAAGCGGATATAAGGCGAATCCGGGATGTCGACGCCGCTTTCGGCGAGATACTGGAGCAGCTGGTTGGTGTCCTCGCTCACGTCGATGACGCGCGTAGATAGCCGCTGGAGGCCGATGGCATTGTCGATGGAGGCATCGGCAAGGTCGGAGAGGCCGGTGCGGATTTCGCCGACCGAGCCGAGGATAGCGTGGATGTTGGCCGACACCGCCTCGCTGTTGCCGGAGAGGCCGAGGATCAGATCCCGCAACCGCGCGACCAGCGCGGCGATCTCGCCCGAGGCGGCGTGGGCACCATTGGCCTTTTCCGCGCCTTGAGCGATTCGATCGAGCATGGTCTGCGCTTCGTTGCGCAATTCGCGGATCGATCCTTCGATCTGCTGCGTGGCGAGGGCCGTCTCCTGTGCCAGCTTCTTCACTTCCGCCGCCACCACCGCGAAACCCCGTCCGGCGTCGCCGGCGCGGGCGGCCTCGATGGCCGCGTTGAGCGCGAGCAGGTTGGTCTGGCCGGCAATGCCGCTGATCACCTTGCTGGTGTCACTCACGCTGGCAAGGGCGAGATTGAACCCGTCCAGCCGCTCGTGAATGCGGGATACCTGATCGATCAGATCCAGCACATTCTGCGAGGCGGAGGCGAGCTGCGTGCTCGAATCATCGACCACCTTGCGCGCGGTGCTGGCCTGCGCGCGGGCCTGATCGGCATTGTCGCCCACGTCATCGCCCATCTGGCCGAGCGCGATCGCGGCATCCTCGAGCGTTTCGAGCATGGACGCCTGATCGGTCACGCGGTCGGCCAGCTCGGCAATGTCCACCTGCAGGTCGAGCGTGCGCAGGCCGAGCGCGCCGGTATGCTCGGCGACATGCAAGATCGTCGTTTCCAGCCGGTTCGTCATGTTCACGCGCTTTTGTCTCCCGCTCAAAGGGCGGTTTAGGAACAAGCGGTTAAAATGACGTTGTGCAGTGCGGTATTAATGGCGCGCCGCCCTAACCTCGGGCGCCGAGCAGCGCCAGCACCACCGCGCTTACGACCAGCAGCAGGCCGATCACTTCGCTCCGGCGCAGGCGCTCGCGCAGATAGAAATGCGCAAAGCTGAGCGTGAAGACGACCTCGCTCTGGCCGACGATCCGCACCAGCGCCACCGGCGCGGTCGCAAAGCCGGTGAACCAGCAGGCCGAGCCAAGCGCGGACAGAAAGCCGACCTGCCCCGAGACGCGCCATGTCTCGAACACCCTCCGCACCTGTTCTGGTTCTCGCCACAGCAGGTAGCCGCCCTGCATCACCGTCTGCAGCGCAACGGTGATGACCAGCACCGTCAGTGCGGCCGAAATGGGGTCGGGCGTGGTTACGTCCATCGTCGCGCGCCGAATGGCAATCGCCGTGAGCGCGAAGAAGAAGCCGGACGCGATGCCGTAGCGCGCGGCGGGCTGGCCGAGCGCCCGCAGAAAATCGCCCGCGCTCATTCGCTTGCCCCCGGTAGAGAGCAGCATGACGCCCACCACGCCAATGGCGATGCCGATCCAGGCCAGCAGGCTCAGTGTCTCGCCCAGCAGCAGAATGGAGAGCAGCGCGCCCTGTGCAGCTTCCGTCTTGGAGTAGGCGGTGCCGACGACGAAATTGCGAGGATGGAAGGCCATCAGCAGCAGATTCGTCGCCAGTATCTGCGCCAGTCCACCCAATGCGCTGTAGATGACGGTGGCGCTGGAGAAGGCTGGGAACAGCCCGTCCCTCAGCAGGGCGTGATATCCCAGCATCAGCGCTGCTGCGAAGGGCAGGCCGTAGAGATAGCGCACCAGCCCGGCGGCATTGACGGACATCATCTGCCCGACGCGCCGCTGCACGGCCGTCCGCCACGCCTGCAGCAGGCCCGCCAGCAGCGTCGCCGGCAGCCAGATGGGCGAAGAAATCAACGCTGCGCTCTATGTCGGGTCAGGTTCATGCCTTCTCCAGCAGGCCTTCCCGCGCGATCTTCTCCTGCCAGACGAGCGGCGCGAGCTGGTGGACGTTGTTGCCTTCGCTGTCCACCGCGACGGTGACCGGGAAGTCCTGCACCTCGAACTCGTAGATCGCTTCCATGCCCAGATCCTCGAAGCCGACGACCTTGCTGCCCTTGATCGCCCGCGCGACGAGATAGGCCGCGCCGCCGACCGCCATCAGATAAGCGCTCTTGGCGTCCTTGATTGCTTCGGTCGCCGCCGGGCCGCGCTCGGCCTTGCCGACGCAGGCGAGCAGGCCCTGATCGAGCATCATGCGCATGAACTTGTCCATGCGGGTCGCGGTCGTGGGGCCAGCCGGGCCGACCACTTCCTCGCCGACCGGATCGACCGGGCCGACATAATAGATCACCCGGCCCTTGAACTCGACCGGCAGTTGCTCGCCCCGCGCCAGCATGTCCTGAATGCGCTTGTGGGCTGCGTCGCGGCCGGTGAGCATCTTGCCGTTGAGCAGCAGGCGGTCGCCCTGCTTCCAGCTCTGCACCATCTCGGGCGTGAGCGCATCGAGATCGACGCGGATCGCTTCGGCGCTCGGCTTCCAGTCCACCTTGGGCCATTCATCGAGCTTGGGCGCTTCCAGATAGGCCGGGCCGGAGCCATCGAGCGAGAAATGCGCGTGGCGCGTGGCGGCGCAATTGGGGATCATCGCCACCGGCTTGCCCGCCGCATGGCAGGGGGCGTCGAGGATCTTCACGTCGAGGATCGTAGCAAGCCCGCCCAGACCCTGCGCGCCGATGCCGAGCGCATTCACCTTGTCGAAAATCTCGATGCGCAGCGCCTCGATATCCGTCTGCGGCCCGCGCGCCTTGAGGCTGGCCATGTCGATCTGCTCCATCAGCGCCTTCTTGGCGAGGTGGACGCAATGCTCGGCCGTGCCGCCGATGCCGATGCCGAGCATCCCCGGCGGGCACCAGCCGGCGCCCATTTGCGGCAGCATTTCAAGCACCCAGTCGACGATGTTGTCAGCCGGGTTCATCATCTTGAACTTGGACTTGTTCTCGCTGCCGCCGCCCTTGGCCGCGACATCGACATGGACATGATGGCCCGGCACCATCTCGACATGCAGCACGCAGGGCGTGTTGTCCTTGGTATTCCGCCGCGTGAAGGCTGGGTCGGCCAGCACGGATGCGCGCAGCTTGTTCTCGGGGTTGAGATAAGCGCGACGCACCCCATCGTCGACGACCTCCTGCAGCGACTTGCTGGTGTCGTCGAGGCGGCAATCCATGCCCCATTTCACGAACACGTTGACGATGCCGGTATCCTGGCAGATCGGGCGATGGCCCTCGGCGCACATGCGGCTGTTGGTGAGGATCTGCGCGATGGCGTCCTTGGCCGCCGGCCCTTGCTCCGCTTCATAGGCCGTGCCCAGCGCGCGGATATAATCCATCGGGTGATAGTAGCTGATGAACTGAAGCGCATCGGCGACGCTTTCGATCAGGTCGGCGGTCTTGATGGTCACGGTCATGGCGCGCGTGAGACTCCCGGCAAATGGCAAGGACAGGCGGTTTGGATGCCGGGCGCTATACGCCTTTGGCCTGCGCAGGCAAGCGCTCGACGCCGTTGCGGCGCGCGCCGATCCGCGCAATAACCGCTCAGCGGCGCGCGCTCATGACGCCGCAGGCAGGAAGGATGCATCTATGTTCCGGATCATCGGCTATATCGTCGTCGGCCTCATCGTTGGCGTCTTCGCGCGCTTCTTCTATCCCGGCGCCGTAGACCTCGGCTGGATCGCCACGATCCTGCTCGGCATTGGCGGTGGCATCGTCGGCGGCTTCGTCGCGGGGCTGATGGATGGCAAGAGCGGCAACTTCCGCCCGGTCGGCTTCATCGGCTCTGTGCTGGGTGGGATGCTGCTGATCTTCATCGTGCGATCATTGAGCTAGGCGCGGTCAAGCCTAGGAACCGCCTTGTGTTCCTGTGAAAACAGGAACCCAGGGCGCAACCGCTGTTCCTCGAGGCCCTGGGCTCCTGCTTCCGCAGGAGCACCGCAACATTGAGACCGGGGCAAACTCGCTTATCATCCGCCGCCTGCATGGCTCTTCGGCGCGAACAGGGGCAGGCTCGTTACGTCGTCCGACGAAAGTGCGAGGCCGAAGACCTCCGCCAGCGTTGCCCGATACTCTTCCGGAGCGGCAATATCTCGGATTTCGCGGTTAGACCCCTGCGCGATCGAGAAACTCCGCTCGGTCAGCGCGGCAAAGCCGTCGGGCAGTACGATGCTGACAATGTGCAGGGTCGTAAAGCGCGAGGCCGCCCGCGTGGAGGTCCAGTGGTTGCACTGCTCCAGATCGATGGGTGCCACCGGATCGAGGTGAAACGCATATTGTGGTTGCCAGTCGTCGGTCTCAGCGCTGCGCCCGTCGGTGGAGGCCGTCGGGCCGGCGCGCTCCAGCAGCCATTCGCCGAGGACGTCGCCGGGCTGGCCGGTCCGGCGCAAGCGATGGCGGGCCCCGTCCGGCGTCGTGGCCTCGGCGCCGTCCTGCAAGGGGAGGGGCGGCACGAAACTGCCGCCAAATCCGGCATCGGCCACCCAAGGCTGGCCTTCGATCTCAAGCAGCAACAGCGTATGCGTGCGCGGCGGGATGTCGCCGGGCGCCGCGCCGAGCAACACCCGCGCTAGCAGCGGTCTGGCCGGCAGGCCAAGTGTGCCCAGCATGTCGGCAAACAGCCGGTTCTGCTCGAAGCAATAGCCGCCGCGCCGCCGGGTGACGAGCTTGTCGAACACGCTGTCCCCATCGATCAGGATCGGCCGGCCCAGGCGCACATCCAGATTCTCGAACGCGATGCGCCGGCGCTGCGCCGCCTGAAGAATGGCGAGACCCTCCGCATCGGGCGCCGGCGCCGACTCAAGGCCGAGGCGGGCCAGATAGGCGTCGAGGCGGTCGGCGGTGGTCATGGCAGGCTCGCCCCGGTCAGGCCGCGTCGAGGCTGTCGAGCGCTTCGCTGGCTTCCATCCAGCTCTGTTCGGCCTGTTCGATGGCGCCGTCGAGCTTGGCGCGCCGCTGCATCAGTTCGCTCATCGTCCGGTCCTTTTCCTGCGGGCCAGCCTTTGCCGGATCGAACAGGGCGAGATCGATCCGCGAGCGCTCGGCGGTGAGATCGGCCAGCGCTTTCTCTGTCTTCTTCACAGCCGCCTGCAGCCCCTTGTAGCGCTCGCGTGCCTGGGCGTTCGCGCGGCGATCGGCCTTGCGATCGTTCTTGGATCCGCTCTCCTTCGCGGGGGCACTGGCACCGCGCCCGAGCACGAAGTCGGTATAATCCTCAAGGCTGCCGTCAAAAGGCTGCGCCAGTCCGCTATCGACCAGCACCAGCCGGTCGGCGACCAGCTCGATCATGTGCCGGTCGTGGCTGACGATCACCACCGCGCCGGAATAGCTGTTGAGCGCCTGGACCAGTGCCTCGCGGCTATCGACGTCGAGGTGGTTGGTCGGCTCGTCGAGGATCAGCAGGTGCGGCGCGTGGCGGGTGATCAGCGCCAGCGCCAGCCGCGCGCGTTCGCCGCCGGAGAGCGACCCGACCTTCTGGGTAGCCCTTATGCCCGAAAAGCCGAACCGCCCAAGCTGCGCCCGCACCGCGCCGGGGGTGGCGCCCTTCATCTGCCGGGTCATGTGCTCCAGCGGGGTGTCTTCCGTATCCAGCTCTTCCACTTGATATTGGGTGAAATAGCCGACGTTCATCTTGCCCGAGGCATTCATCGCGCCTTCCATGGCTGGCAATTGCGCGGCGAGTAGCCGGGCCAGCGTCGTCTTGCCGTTGCCGTTCTTGCCGAGCAGCGCGATGCGGTCATCGGGGTCGATGCGCAGATTGAGGCGCTGGAGGATCGGGGTCTCATTGTAGCCGACTGCCGCCATGTCGAGCGTGATGAGCGGCGGGCGTAGCGCTTCGGGATCGGGAAAGTCAAAGGAGAGGCTGGGGTCTTCCAGCGCGGCGGCGATGGGCTGCATCTTGGCCAGGGCCTTGGCCCGTGATTGCGCCTGCTTGGCCGTGCTGGCGCGCGCGCTGTTGCGGGCGACATAATCCTGCAGCTTGGCACGCTCCGCCGCCTGCTTCTCGCGGGCCGATTCGAGCTGGGCCAGCCGCTCGGCGCGCTGCCGCTCGAAGGCATCGTAGCCGCCCGGATACAGCGTGATCTTGCCGCCTTCCAGATGCAGGATATGGTCGACGACATTGTTGAGCAGGTCGCGCTCGTGGCTGATGACCAGCACCGTGCCGCGATACTCCTTAAGGAAGCTTTCCAGCCACAAGGTCGCTTCGAGGTCGAGGTGGTTGGATGGCTCGTCGAGCAGGAGCAGGTCCGGCTCGGAGAAGAGCAGGGCGCCCAGCGCGACGCGCATCTTCCACCCGCCCGAGAAGCTGTCGAGCGGCCGGTTCTGCATCTCTTCATCGAAGCCGAGGCCGGTGAGGATGCGACCCGCGCGCGCGGGCGCGGTGTAGGCATCGATGGCGATCAGGCGATCGTGCAGGTCGCCCAGCCGGTCCGGATCTTCGCACGTCTCGCTCTCCACCAGCAGCGCCGCGCGCTCGGTATCGGCAGCGAGCACGGTGTCGAACGGCGTGGCGCTGCCGCTCGGCGCTTCCTGCGCGATATAGCCCAGCCGCGTGTCACGGGGCATGTCGACCGATCCACCATCTGGGTCGAGTTCGCCGATGATCGTCTTCATCAGGGTGGACTTGCCGGCGCCATTGCGGCCGATCAGGCCGACCCGCGACCGCGGCGGCAGGGCGGCGCTCGCGGCATCGAGAATGACACGGCCCCCCAGCCGCACGGTGATATCATTGATGGTCAGCATGGCGCGCCGTTAGCACAAGCGCAGGGCAGGTCGCCCGGAAAATTCTGACCGCCGGCGCGTGTTTGCTGATCTAGCCGGCCGCGGCGGCTGCCTCAGCATCGCCTTCGCCGGGGCCGACGCAGTAGAAACAGAGCTTGTTGCCATCGAGATCCCGCACATAAGCGGCGTAGAAGGCCTGACTCCCATCGGCGCTGCGCAGACCAGGCGGGCCTTCATCCACCCCGCCCATTTCGATGGCCTTGCCATGCAATCGCCGCACCTTCTCCCGCGTGCGCTGGCCCATGGCGACCATCGCCCCGTTTCCGGGGGTCGCCGGTCCGCCATTGAAGGGTTTGGCGACGCCAAACATCGGTTTGCTCCAGCTGGCGCCCCAGGCCGCGATATGGGGCAGCTCCAGCAACCGCCGGATGCCGACACTGCCGAACAGCGCATCATAGAAGGCCATGGCGCGCTGCAGGTCATTGGTGCCCACCGTCGTGTAGCCGATCATGGGTGCCTCTCCGCCGGGATGGACCGCTTGCCCGACTCAACGCCGCGCGAACCAGCGGCTCCATACAGTAGAATTCGGCTGGTGCTAACCGGTCGCGCTCCACGCTAGTTCTGCCGCCCCGAATTGAAACGCTTCGCATGGGCGGGTCCCTCTCGCCCCGCAGGGCGACCGAGGCTGTCAGCCCTGTTCGTCTCCCTTGCAGGCGCCGACCCGCTTGGCGTCCACTGTCATCTTCATCGTCATCTCGCCTGCGGCGTCCCCGCCTTGGGCCTTTGAGGCCATTTCCATCCGGTAGCGGTCGGGGGCATATTCGCCGTCCATCTTCATTTCCATGCGGCCCTGCGCGCCGCCATCGCATTTGAGTAGGGCGGAAATCTTACCATTTTTCATCGTGAAGTGATCATATTTGCAGCTCTTGTCGTGCTCGCCGGTGAAAAAGGCTTTCTGCTCCTTCACATCCTCTTCGGTCACGCAACTGGTGAAGCTTCGCCCGGCGCCCATCTGCGCCTTCATGTGATCACGCGCTTCGGCGGGCAGACCGGGCATCTCGATCTCCTGCACCGTCATCTGGCCTTCCCACCGGCCGGGGCTGACCATGACACCATCGCCGCCGGCAGCCGCCACTTGCTGCTGCACTTCCTCGGGCGTCGCGTTGGTCGCCGAGACATTCGGGCCGCTGTCGCAGCCGGAGAGGACAAGAAGGGCAGGGGTGATCAGAAAAACGGCGCGCATGGGCATGTCCTCTTCGCAAGGCCCGGCACCTGTGTGTCCAAGCTCGTCCGGCCGGTGATGGCGCTTTAGCCTCCGCAGGGCAAGCTCGAGAACGGCACGACGGACGGATCGGTGGCAAAAGCCTGATTGACGCTCACCCCATATCATGATGGCGGGCCCAGTCATCGTCGATCCCGCTTTGTTCTTCCGCCCCATTGCCGCCGGCGGCCACAATCGCCATATTCCCCCTATGGCGATCCAAATCCGCACAAATCTGGCTGAACCCCAGACCGACCAGTCCTTCGTTCCCCACCGTCCGGCACGGCCGGAAAAGGCGGAGGGGGGCAGGCGTTTCAAGCTGGTGAGCGATTATCAGCCGGCCGGCGATCAGCCCACGGCCATTGCCGAGCTGGTCGAGGCGGCCGAGGCTGGCGAGAAGGATCAGGTGCTGCTCGGCGTCACCGGGTCGGGCAAGACCTTCACCATGGCGAAGGTAATCGAGGCGGTGCAGCGCCCCGCGCTGGTGCTGGCGCCCAACAAGATCCTCGCCGCGCAGCTCTATGGGGAATTCAAGAGCTTCTTCCCTGACAATGCGGTAGAATATTTCGTCAGCTATTATGATTATTACCAGCCCGAGGCCTATGTGCCTCGCTCGGATACGTACATCGAGAAAGAGTCGAGCGTGAACGAGGGGATCGACCGGATGCGCCACTCGGCGACCCGGTCGCTGCTGGAGCGCGATGACGTGATCATCGTTGCGTCCGTCTCGTGCATTTACGGCATCGGTTCGGTCGAAACCTATTCGGCGATGACCTTCAGCCTCAAAAAGGGCGAGAGCGCCGATCAGCGCGAGATCATCCGCAAGCTCGTGGCGCTGCAATATAAGCGCAACGATGCCGCCTTCGCGCGCGGCAACTTCCGCGTTCGGGGCGACAATCTGGAGATTTTCCCGAGCCACTATGAGGATAATGCCTGGCGGATCAGCTTCTTCGGGGACGAGATCGAGGAGATTGTCGAGTTCGATCCACTGACCGGCAAGAAGGCGGCGAGCCTCGATTACGTCAAGGTCTTCCCCAATTCGCACCACGTCACCCCCGGCCCGACGCTCAAGCAGGCGATGGAGGCGATCCGCCACGAACTGACCGAGCGGCTGAAGGAACTGGTCGAGGAAGGCAAGCTGCTGGAGGCGCAGCGGCTGGAGCAGCGCACCAATTTCGATCTGGAGATGATCGCGGCCACGGGCTCCTGCGCGGGCATCGAGAATTACTCGCGCTTTCTCACCGGCCGCCTGCCGGGCGAGCCGCCGCCGACGCTGTTTGAATATCTACCGGAAAACGCGATCCTGTTCGTGGATGAGAGCCACCAGACCGTGCCGCAGATCGGCGCGATGGCGCGGGGCGATCATCGCCGCAAGGTGACGCTCGCCGAATATGGCTTCCGCCTGCCAAGCTGCATCGACAACCGCCCGCTGCGCTTCAACGAATGGGACGCGATGCGCCCGCAGACGGTCAGCGTCTCGGCCACGCCCGGCAACTGGGAGATGGAGCAGACCGGCGGCACCTTCTCCGAGCAGGTCATCCGCCCGACCGGCCTCATCGATCCGCCGGTGGAGATCAAGCCGGTCGAGGATCAGGTGGACGACCTCATCCATGAAGCCAAGTTGACCGCGCAAAAGGGCTACCGCACCCTGGTGACCACGCTCACCAAGCGCATGGCCGAAGATCTGACCGAGTTCATGCATGAGGCAGGCCTCAAGGTCCGCTACATGCACAGCGATGTCGAGACGCTGGAGCGCATCGAGCTGATCCGCGACTTGCGCTTGGGCGTCTATGACGTGCTCGTGGGCATCAACCTGCTGCGCGAGGGCCTAGATATTCCCGAATGCGGGCTCGTTGCCATTCTCGATGCCGACAAGGAAGGCTTTCTGCGCTCGGAAACCAGCCTCATCCAGACGATCGGCCGCGCCGCCCGCAATGTGGATGGGCGTGTGATCCTCTATGCCGACCGCATGACAGGCTCGATGGAGCGCGCGCTCAACGAAACCAATCGTCGCCGCGAAAAGCAGGTCGCCTATAATCTGGAGCATGGCATCACGCCGGAAAGCGTGAAGAAGCAGATCGGCGACATCATCGCCCATGTCGCCAGCAAGGATCAGGTGACCGTCGACACCGGCCTCGACGATGCGCCGCACATGGTGGGCCACAATCTGCGCGCCTATATCGAGGATCTCGAAAAGAAGATGCGCACCGCGGCTGCCGATCTCGAGTTCGAGGAAGCCGGCCGCCTGCGCGACCAGATCCGCAAGCTGGAAGCCGAGGAACTGGGGCTCCCCGTCGATCAGCAAGTCACCGCCAATGCCGGGCGCTATCTTGGCCGCGCAACGGAGGGCAAACCCGGCACGCGCAAGATGCGCTACGGCAAGACGCAGCGGAAAATGGGGCGCTAGCCTTGCAAGCGGCGGAGACTTTTCGCTGCTCAATTTCGTTTGACAGCAAGTAGACGAAGTCTACAAGCCGGCACCGCTGTAACACTCGGATTTCATGCAGGCGCATCCGCCGAGCATCGCTTTTGCTCAGCGTTCATTCATGCTGCTGTCCTGTAAGGTCTTCAGCTTAGAAAGCGAAGTGAACACAGGGTGTTGCGGCTGCGAGAAGGTGGGTATAATCCCGCTTGTCGATAGTGACTTATTCATGTAATACAGTTCGAGCTAAGGGGCGCCTAGGCGGCGAAACTCATGAACTATGAAGCGAACATGAAATACGGCGTGTCCAGTGTGGACCCGGAAGAGGCCGAGAGTCGGCAGAAGCGGCGGCGCCTGCTGCTGGTCGTTGGCGCGCTGGTCGCGTTGGCGGTCATCGCGATGCTGGCCTATCGATTCTTCGGCGGTTCGGGCGATCAGGGCGAGCAGGTCAGCCAGGTGGCAATCGTCACCGTCGCCGTGCCCGCGCAGGAAGCCGTGACGCGCACCGCCAATGCCACCGGCTCGCTGGCAGCGCGGGTGGATATGCCCGTCGGCGTGGTTGGCGAGGGTGGCCGCGTGGTCGCCGTTCATGTTCAGCCGGGCGACTGGGTCGGCGCGAATCAGATTCTCGCGACCATCGAGCGGTCGGTGCAGGCCCAGCAGATTTCCCAGCTCGAAGCGTCCGTGCAGGTCGCTCGGGCCGACGCCAAGCTGGCCCAGAACAATCTTGATCGCGCCAAGGCGCTGGTGAGCGACGGGTTCGTGTCCCGCGCTGACATCGACCAGAAGACCGCGACGCGCGATGCTGCCGTGGCCCGGGTCAATGTGGCGGTGGCGCAGCTCAACCAGATGCGCGCGCAGGTCGGGCGGCTGGATATTCGCGCGCCCGCCGCAGGGCTGGTGCTCACGCGTTCGGTCGAGCCGGGTCAGGTCGTCTCCGGCGGCAGTGCCGTGCTGTTCCGCATCGCGCGCGCAGGCGAAATGGAAATGAAGGCACTGCTCTCCGAAGACGAGCTGGCCTTGCTGTCCGAAGGCGCCGTGGCACGCGTGACGCCTGTCGGCATGACGCAGAGCTTCGAGGGCCGCGTGTGGCAGATCGCGCCGGTGATCGACCAGACGTCGCGCCAAGGCATCGTCCGCATCGCCGTGCCTTATAATGCCGCGCTGCGTCCGGGTGGTTTCGCCAATGCGGAAATTGCCATGGAGCGCGTGTCGGCAGCAGTCCTGCCGGAGTCCGCGATTCAGAGCGACCCGAAGGGCAGCTATGTCTACGTCGTCGGCAAGGATAACAAGGTCGAGCGCCGGTCGGTGAAGACAGGTGCGGTGACGACGCGGGGCATTGCCGTGGTGCAGGGGCTCAATGGTTCGGAGCGCGTCGTGCTCTATGCCGGCGGCTTCCTCAGCCCGGGCGAGACGGTCAAGCCCCGGCTCGCGAAGAGTGCAACGGACGGAAGGGCTGGCGGCTGACCGGCGACGCCTGACAAGCGACGTCTAACGGGCGACGTCTAACAGGGCGCCGCTGCTTGTGGCGGCCGTCACACGCTAGATTGGCAGGACAGACGAGATGAGTCTTCGCAACATATCGGCCTGGAGCATCCGCAATCCGGTGCCGCCGATCGTGCTCTTCATCGGCCTGCTGCTGGCGGGCATCATTGCGTTCAGCCGCATGGCCGTCGTGGACAATCCGGACATCGATTTTCCGGCCGTCAACGTCACGATCACGCAGCCGGGTGCCGCGCCGACGGAAATCGAGACCCAGATCACCCAGCGCGTCGAGGCGGCGGTGCGATCGATCAATGGCGTCGATGAAATCCAGTCGACGGCCAGCGAAGGATCGAGCCAGACTTTCGTCCAGTTCCAGATCGGCGTCGATTCCAACGTCGCGACCCAGGAAGTGAAGAACGCGGTCGACCAGATCCGCAGCGATCTGCCCGATGGCATTCTCGAACCGTTCGTCCAGAAGGTCGAAGTCGGCGGCGCCGAGATCGCGTTTTTCTCGGTCCAGGCTTCGGACATGACGATCGAGCAGCTGAGCTGGTTCGTCGACGATACGGTGGCCAAGCGCCTGCTCGGCATCGAAGGCATGGCGCGCGTCGGGCGCGGCGGCGGCGTCGATCGCGAGATCCGCGTGACGCTGGATCCGGCCAAGATGCAGTCGCTCGGTGTCACGGCGTCCCAGGTCAATCAGGCGCTGCGTCAGGTGAACGTCAACGCGGCGGGCGGTCAGGCAGAGATCGCCGGCTCGCGCCAGTCGGTGCGCGTGCTGGGCAATGCGCAGGATGCCTACAGCCTCGGCCAGACCCAGATATCGCTGGGCAACGGCCGCACGATCCTGCTGGCGGACATTGCCAGCGTGACCGATGGCTATGGCGAGCAAAAGCGCCTGGCGAAGGTCGGCGGCAAGCAGGTCGTCAACTTCTCCATCGAGCGCGCCAAGGGCGCATCGGACGTCAGCGTCTTCGATGAAACGCTCAAGGTGTTGAAGCAGCTTGAGACAGAAAATCCCGGTATTCGCTTCTACCAGCGCTTCAACAGCGTGAACTATACTAAGAGCCAGTATAGCAGCTCGATGCACGCTCTCATCGAGGGTGCGGTGCTCGCCGTCATCGTGGTGTTCATCTTCCTGCGCGACTGGCGTGCCACCGTGATCAGCGCGATCGCCATTCCGCTCTCGGCAATTCCGACCTTCTATTTCATGGATTTGATGGGGTTCAACCTGAACTCCCTGTCCCTGCTCGCGCTCGGTCTGGTGGCCGGCGTGCTGGTCGACGATGCGATCGTGGAGATCGAGAACATCGTGCGGCACATGCGCATGGGCAAGACGGCTTATCAGGCCTCCATCGACGCGGCGGACGAGATCGGCCTCGCGGTGGTTGCAACGACGATGTCCATCGTCGCGGTGTTCTTCCCGGTCGCCTTGATGCCCGGCATCACCGGTCAGTTCTTCAAGAATTTCGGCTTTACGGTCGTCATCGCCGTGCTGATCAGCCTTGCCGTTGCGCGCATGATCACGCCGCTGGTCGCTGCTTACTTCCTCGAACATCATGGCGAGGAGAAGCATGGCGAAGGCTGGCTCATGGATCGCTATATGAGCCTGCTTGGCTGGGCGCTCGATGATCGCAAGGCCAAGGCTTATGCCCGTGGCGGTGGGCTGGGGCGGCGGATTCGCGCGCGCTTCCTCGATCATCGCGTCTGGATGATGGGCTTTGGTCTGGCGGCCTTCGCCTTGACCGTCATCCTCCTCGTCTCGATGCCCAAGCAGTTCGAGCCCAATGCCGATCAGGACTTCAGCCGGATCAATATCGAGGCAGTGCCGGGCACCACGCTCCGTCAGAGCGAGGCCATTGCCGATCAGGTGACCGAGCTGCTGAACAAGCAGCCGGAAGTCGATACCGCCATGGCGAACGTCGGCGAGGGCAACGCCCGTATCTTCATCACGCTCAAGAAGGACCGCAAGCGGACCAGCATCGAGTTCGAGCGCGAACTGGCGCCGCGCCTTGCGGAAATTGCGGACGCGCGCGTCTCGTTCGCGTCCCAGCAGGGCGGGTTCGGCACGGGACGCGATATTTCCGTGATGCTCTCCGGCTCTGACCCGGCGCTTCTGGAAGAGACGGCGACGAAGGTTGCCGAAGAGATGAAGAGCCTGCCCGGTGTGGTGGCGCCGCGCGTCAATGCCGACATGCAGCGGCCGGAGCTCATCATCCGTCCGCGGCTTGATCTGGCCGCGCAACTTGGCGTCACGACGTCCGCGCTCAGCCAGACGATCCGCATCGCAACACTGGGCGATATCGACCAGAACAGCGCGAAATTCTCGCTGTCCGATCGCCAGGTGCCCATCCGGGTCATGCTGCCGGAATCGGCGCGGCGCGACCTCTCGAACATCGAGAACCTGCCTGTCCCCACGGCGGGCGGCGGCACTGTGCCGCTCAGCCGCGTCGCCGAGATCAGCTTCGGCTCCGGGCCCACCTCCATCCAGCGTTATGCCCAGCAGCGCCGCATCTTCGTCGGTGCGGATCTGGCGCAGGGCGCGGTCAAGGGTCCTGTCATGGAGGCGATCAACAAGCTGCCGACCATGCGCAACCTGCCGCAGGGCGTGAGCAATCAGGCTGTCGGCAGCGATCGCTGGCAGGAGGAGTTGATCCAGAACTTCGTCATTGCCGTGACCTCTGGCGTGCTGCTGGTCTTCGCGGTCCTGGTGCTGCTCTACAAACGCTTCATCTCGCCGCTGGTGAACATGTGCTCGCTGGCGCTGGCGCCCCTGGGTGGCCTGCTGCTGATGCTGGTGATGAACGAGCCGCTCTCGCTGCCGGTCTATATCGGCCTGCTCATGCTGCTGGGCATCGTCGGCAAGAACTCGATCCTGCTGATCGACTTCGCGCTGGAGGAGATGGACAAGGGCGTGCCCAAGTTCGAGGCGATCATGGAAGCCGGCCACAAGCGCGCCCAGCCGATCGTGATGACGACAGTTGCCATGACCGCCGGCATGGTGCCGACCGCGCTCTCGCTCACGGGTGATGGCGCCTGGCGCTCGCCGATGGGCATCACCGTGATCGGCGGCCTCATCCTCTCGACGCTGCTCACCCTCGCGATCGTGCCGGCTGCGTTCAGCCTCGCTGATGGCGTGGAAAAGCGGATCGGCCCGTGGCTGCGCCGCCGGGTGCTGACCTATGACGGCAAGGGCGAGGCCGCTCTGCCAGCCGAATAAGCAGGGGTTTCAGGAACTCTTGTCGCTGGCGGGACTTCTTCCGGCAGCGGCTTGGTTCGCGTGCCGGGATGGACCGGCCGCGCGATGCCTTGCCGGATGACCCAGGGGCAGCAGTCGGCTAGAGACGTCGCATGATCAAGGTTCCCGTACATAGCGGCGTGCGGCAGATGCGCATCATTGCGACCGGGTTGCTGGTCGTGATGGCGATTGCCTATGTGTCGGCGCGTCGGTTCGAGGACCTGCATCCGGCTTTGGGCTTCGTCCGGGCGTTCGCCGAGGCGGCCATGGTCGGCGGATTGGCCGACTGGTTCGCGGTCACTGCGCTGTTCCGTCATCCTCTGGGCCTGCCGATCCCGCACACCGCGATCATCCCCCGCAACAAGGATCGCATCGGCGATACGCTGGCCGTCTTCCTGCGCGATAATTTCCTTACCCCCGCCGTCGTCGCTCGCCGCATGGGCCGGCTGGATGTCGCCGGCGCGGCCGGGCGCGTGCTGGCGGCGCCAGCCGCCGGTGATGGACGCTTGCGGCGCGGTGCCTCGCGCTTGCTGGCCGATTCTCTGGAAGCGCTGGACGATGAGCGGCTGGGCGGGATGCTCAAGGGCGTGCTGGTCCAGCGCATCGGCCAGCTCAATGCCGCGCCGCTGCTGGGCCAGTTGCTCGCCGCCGCCATGAAGGACGGGCGTCACCAGCCGGTGCTCGACGCCCTGATCCGCTGGGGGGCGCGGACGCTGGAAGCCAATCGCGAACTCATCCGCCAGATCGTGCATGAGCGCTCGGGCAAGATCATGCGCTTCACGGGGTTCGACGAGACCTTGGCCAACAAGATCATCGACGGGCTGGACAGGCTGCTGCAGGAGGCTGCTGACGACCCCGAGCACCGGCTGCGCTCCAAGGTGGAGGAGGGACTGGCGACTCTTGCGGACGATCTCCAGACCGACCCCAAGATGCAGGCGCGGGTCGACCGCATCCGCGACGAAATGATCGCCAACCCGGCCATGCAGCGCTGGCTGGATGGCATCTGGCAGGCCGCGCGCGAGGCCATGCTCCGCGCTGCGCGTGATCCGCAGGCGGCGCTCGCCGGGCGGATGGGCGAGGTGGTGCGCCAGCTCGGCGAAACGCTCCGCGACGATCCCGCGCTCAAGCATGTGGTCAATCGTTTCGCCCGGCGCGTCGCGGTCGGCACGGCGGCGCGCTATGGCGACAGCATCGTCCTGCTGGTCTCCGAAACCGTCCGCAGTTGGGATGCGCGAACGATCACCGGACGCCTGGAAAATGCGGTCGGGCGCGATCTGCAATATATCCGGATCAACGGCACCCTCGTCGGCGGTCTGGTCGGCCTCACGCTGCACAGCCTCAGCTATTTGTTCTAGGAAATCCGCCGCTGCGCGGGCGCTATAAGGTTTTATCCGTTCGCGGGTGACAAATGCGGCGGAGGGGATTAGGAGCGCGGCCGTGTTGCATATGCGCCGCCTTGTTCTTTCGCACCGCTGCTGGGCTGCCACGCTGCTCGGCCTCGCGTTGCTGTTCAAGGCGCTGATGCCGGCGGGCTTCATGCCCGTCGTCAGTGGCAAGACGCTCACCGTCGAGCTGTGCTCGTCCGGCGGGGCCGGGCCGATCACGCTGCACATTCCCGTCGAGGGCAAGGACAAGACGCCGCAGACCCAATCGGATCAGACCTGCGCCTTCGGCGGCCTGACGGCTCAGGCGCTTGCCGCAACCGATCCGGTCGTGCTTGAAGCCGCGCTGGCGTTCATCTTCGCGACGGCCCTGCTGCAGCCCGATCTGCGGCTGCCCCGGCATGAGACCTATCTCCGTCCCCCATTACGCGGCCCTCCGGCCAACGCCTGACAATCTGAGCTGATTTGTCGGTCCTGTCGGCGCGTCGTTACGCGCGGGCATGTCGGAGTGCTTCACAATGCAAATTCCTATCCTGATCGCGGCGGGTTTCGCCGCAGCTTTGGTGGCACCTGCCACCGCGCAGGGCGTCAAGAAGGACGGCCTCACCATCGATCGACCCTGGGCGCCGGAAACCGCGCGTGGGCAGTCTGCGGGTGGCGGTTTCCTCACCATCACCAACAGCGCCCGTGCGGATGAGCGGCTCATCGGAGGCAGTACCCCCGTGGCCGCCCGCGTCGAAGTCCACAGCATGAGCATGGAGGGCGGCGTCATGCGGATGCGGCCGCTCAAGCACGGCCTGCCGATCCCGGCCGGCGGCTCGGTGACGCTCAAGCCGGGCAGTTTCCACGTCATGTTCATGGGCCTCAAGCGCCCGCTGGTGCGCGGCGAGACCATTCCCGTCACGCTCGACTTCGCCCGCGCCGGCAAGGTGCAGGTCTTATTCGCCGTCGAGGCCGTCACTTATGGAGGCAGCCATGGCGGACACTGATCCGCGCCGGCTGGCCCGCATTCGTCTGTGGCTCTGGCTGCTGGTGGCGCTCGCTGCCCTTGGCCTTGGTATTCTGCTGGCCCTACGGTTCGTCACCCAAGGTCCACCGCAAGTGATTGCGGGGGCGCCGGCCGATGTGGGCCAGCATTTCTCGCTGGTCGACAGGGATGGAAAGCCGGTCACCGCGCAGACGCTCAAGGGCACGCCCTATGCGATCTTCTTCGGCTTCACCCGTTGCCCGGATATCTGTCCGACGACGCTCAGCCGCATGGCGCATCTGCGCAAGGCGATGGGCAAGGATGGGGACAAGTTCCGCATCGTCTTCGTCTCGGTGGATAGCGGCCATGACAAGCCGGCCGATGTGGGTGCTTATGTCGATCTGTTCGGCACGCCCATTCTCGGCCTCACCGGTTCGCCAACGCAGATTGCCGACGCCGCGAAGTCATTCCGGGTCTTCTACCAGAAGATCCCGCTGGAGGGCGGCGA
This sequence comes from Sphingobium sp. B8D3B, assembly GCF_025961875.1. Classification (NCBI taxonomy): domain Bacteria; kingdom Pseudomonadati; phylum Pseudomonadota; class Alphaproteobacteria; order Sphingomonadales; family Sphingobiaceae; genus Sphingobium; species Sphingobium sp. B8D3B. The sequence goes on from NZ_JAOQON010000001.1 coordinate 259,732, forward strand.
TTACACCATCGATCACAGCGCCTTCGTCATCCTCATGGGTCGCGACGGGCGCCTGCAATCCCTGCTGAGCGATCAGGATAGCGAAGATGCGGCCCTTGCCGAACTTCGCCGCCTGATCGCCTGACCCACAATATTTCAGGCCCCGAACGGGGGGAGACATCATCATGAAAACGTCCTTTATCGCTCTCGCAACCATGCTCGCCATGGCCACGCCCGCTTTTGCCGAGGAGGCTGCCGATGCCGCCGCCGATGGCGAGCGCACCATCATCGTCGTGGGCCAGTCCCAAACGCAGGAAGCCGAGCGGCTCGCCCGCGCCACGCCGGGCGGCACCGATGTCGTCCGGCACGAGGATTATGCCGACAAGACCATCGTCTCGCTGCGCGATACGCTCGCCTTTTCGCCGGGCGTCTACACCCAGCCGCGCTACGGGCAGGAGGTTCGCCTCTCCATTCGCGGCTCGGGCCTCTCGCGCGGCTACCACATGCGCGGCATCACGCTGTTGCAGGATGGCGCGCCGATCAATCTCGCCGATGACAATGGCGATTTTCAGGAACTGGACCCGATCTTCTTCGAGCGGCTGGAGGTCTATCGTGGCGCCAACGCCCTGCGCTTCGGCTCGGGCACGTTGGGCGGCGCGATCAATGGCGTGACGCCGACGGGCAAGGACGCGCTCGGCCTGTATCTGCGCGCCGATGCCGGCAGCTTCGAGACAGTCCGGGGGCTGGCGGCCTATGGCGGCAACAGTGGCCCGGCCGACTATTGGGTCGGCATGAGCGCCGATACCTCGGATGGCGACCGCCAGCACGCCCATCGCGAGAGCATGCGCGTCCATGGCAATGTCGGCCTCGCTCTGTCCGACGTTGTGAGCACGCGCTTCTATGCGAGCCTCAACCGCATCCGTCAGGACCTGCCCGGTGCGCTTGCCGCTACGGATGTTCTGAATAATCCGGAAAAGGGAAATTTCAGCGGCGATCAGGGGCGGGATATCGACTCGATCCGCCTGCAGAACCGCACCCGCTTCGATTGGGGGCAGACCCGGCTCGATGTCGGGGCCTTCCTCAACATGAAGGATCTGTTCCACCCCATCTATGAAGTGATCGATCAGAAATCGACCGACCGGGGCGTCTTCGCCCGGCTGGACCATGATGCCGGCATTCTCTCCTTCACCCTGGGCGGCGAGTTCCGCCATGGCGAAACGCGGGCGCGCCAGTATCGGAATGTGAATGGGCAACGTGGGGCGCTGACCTTCGATGCCGATCAGACCGCGCGCACCGCCAATGTCTATGGCGAGGCCCGCCTCCAACCGGTGCCGGGCGTCACGCTGATTGCCGGTGGCATCTATGCCGATGGCTTCCGCAAGCGGACCGTGCTGGTCTCCACGGGGCAGAGCGGGCGCCTCGCCTTCAGTGAATTCTCGCCCAAATTCGGCGTGCTCATCGAGCCGACACCGGACATCCAGCTCTTCGCCAACTACAGCCGCTCGGCGGAATTCCCGGGCTTCGGGGAGGTCTTCCAGAGCGTCGGCACGCCGCCGGTCAGCACGCTCATTGCGGCCATCGCTCCGCAGACGGCCTGGACGGCGGAAATCGGCACCCGCGGGCAGGCGGGCATGGTGAGCTGGGATATCACCGCCTACCGTGCCACCCTGCGCGATGAGCTGCTGCAATATTCCCCCAATGGCACCACCGTTCCGGCCGCCACCTTCAACGCGGATCGCACGCGGCACAGTGGCATCGAGGCCGCCGTCAGCCTCGCGCCGACCCCCTGGCTGCGCCTGCGCCAGATCTGGCAATATTCGGACTTCCACTTCGTCAACGACGCGGTTTTCCGGAACAACCGCCTGCCGGTGGTGCCGCTGAATGTATTGCGCAGTGAAGTACGGATCGGGACGGCGGCGCTCAATGTCGCGCCCAATCTCGAATGGGTGCCGCAGGGGGCGTTTGCCGATTACGCCAACAGCACGCGCACGCCCCGCTATGCGCTGCTTGGCCTGACGGCTGGCGCGACGCTGACGAGCGGGGTCGACCTGTTCCTCGACGTGCGGAACATCACCGACAAGAAGGCGATTGGCGACATTTCGGCAGTGATCGCTGCCACGGGAACTTCCGCGATCTATTACCCGGTCGAGCGCCGCGCGGTTTACGGTGGCGTGCGCGCGCGCTTCTGATCCTCAATGAGGGCGCCGGCGGCGGAGGGACTGCTCCGCCGCCGGCGCATGATTGGTTCGGTTCAGCCTGTCTTGCATGTCCTTCGGGCTCGGATCGCCTGCCGGTGCGTTGTCCGGAATATCCCCAAACGCAAGGAAAGGCAGAGACCCTATGAGTCTGGAAGGAAAATCCATCGCGATCCTCATCGCGCCGCGCGGCACGGAAGAGCCCGAGTTTGTCCAACCCCGCGATGCCGTGACCAAGGCGGGCGCCACCGTCACCGTGATCGGCATCGAGACGGGTGAAGCCAAGACCAACAATAATGATCTCGACCCCGGCGGCACCTACACTGTGGATCGCGCGGTTGCCGATGTGTCTGTCGATGACTTCGACGGTCTGATCATCCCCGGCGGCAGCGTCGGCGCGGACAAGCTGCGCGGCGATGATGATGTCGTGGATCTGGTTCGCGCCTTCGCCGAGGCTGGCAAACCCATCGGCGTGATCTGCCATGGTCCGTGGCTGCTGGTCGAGGCCGATGTGGTCGAGGGGCGCACGCTCACCTCTTACCCCACCGTCAGGACCGATATCGAAAATGCCGGTGGTGATTGGGTGGATGAGGAAGTGGTCGTCGACAACGGCCTCGTCACCAGCCGCACGCCGGATGATCTGGACGCCTTCTGCGCCAAAATCATCGAGGAATTTGCTGAAGGTCGTCATGTCGATGCGGCCTGACCTGCATGTCTGAGGGCTTGCTGACAGCCTTACAATATTATGGCGCGGCCGCGGCGACGCTGGCCGCGCTCATCGTGTCGCTCAATCTCGGCAGGCTATGGACGGGCTGGGCGATGGTGATTTTCGTCACCAGCTCCATGGCGCTGATCGGCTGGGGTTTCCTCCAGCCGGAGAGCGAAGGCATCGGCGTGCAGAACATCGTGCTGCTCGTCATCAATCTCGTCGGGGTGTGGCGTTACCTGCTGCGGCCCGGCCGGCGCCGGGCGGAAGGCTAGCCCAAACCGCCCGGCACCGCACGGCTCACGGCCCAATGTCGCCGCGGTCGCCCCGCACCCGCCGCTCCGATCCCGAGCCGAAGCCCAGCGCGGCGGCGACGGGGTTGTTCCACCCATAAGGATCGTCGCGGACCACCGGATCGCCGGCATCGTCGAAGATCACGGTCTGGTAGAGCAGCCGCACCGGGATTTCGCGGGGCAGGGGGACAAAGCTCTCCTTGCCGGTTTCGCGTGCCTTTTGCCATTCGGCCGTCACGCCTTCGTCCCGCGCGATCATGTCGGCAAAGCCAAGCGCGTCCTGCACGCGCACGCACCCATGGCTGCGCTGGCGCTGTACGTCATCGAACAGCTGCTTGGCCGGCGTGTCGTGCAGGTAGATGGCGTGGTCGTTCTTCATGTCGAATTTGACGAGCCCGAGCGAATTCTTCGGCCCGGGCTGCTGGACGATCCAGCCGTCCTTTCGCGCCATGTTGTTGCGGCGGAGATAGTCCGCGCCCTTGTCGGCCAGTTCCCTCTCTTCGATAGAGCGGGGCACGGTCCAGGTGGGGTTGGCGACGAGGCGATAGATGGGCGATCCGAGCATCGGCGTTTCATGGTCCGGTTCGCCCACGATCACGCGGCGCACATCGGCCAACTTACCGTCGCGCCAGTAGCTCTGCCGGGCCGCCGCAATGTTCACATCGATGCGCGTCGCAGGCGGCGTGCGTTCGAGCCAGCGCATCCGCTCCATGTTCACCGCGATGGCGCGGGCACGGTCAGCGTCTGATAGGTTGATGATCTTCAGCGCATCATCCCCGATCACCCCGTCGGTCGCGATGCCATAGTCCGCCTGCATGGCCCGCACGGCGGCGGCGATTGCCGGGGTGTAGCGCGTGTCCGCGCTGGCATTCGCCTTGTCGAGATAACCCGTCGCGACGAGCTGCCGGGCTATGGCCGGGATGCGGGGATCGCTCTCACCGGGCTTGAGCGGCGCGCTGGTTGCCGGAATTTCGGTACTGGCGCCATTGCCTTGCTTGCGCAGCGCCAGATAGGTCTCGGACAGCTTGCGGTAGCTTGCATCCTGCGGCGCGAGGCTGGCCAGCCACGCGCCGACCTTGCCCTCCCGCAAGGCCTGCGCAAGCCCGGCGCGAAGGTCGGGCGAGGGGCGGGGGACGGTATAGATTTCATACAGCTTGGTCGGGTCAGTCGCGCCGCGCGCCAGTGCTTGTGCATAAGCGAGCGCAGCCTTGGTTAGCTCCGCATTGCCGGCCTTTTCACCCGAGCTGGCGAGGCCGAAATCCTTCTGGTCCAGTCCATGGGCGGCGCGCTGGGCCAGCGCTTCGGTCAGTTGATCGGTTGCCTCGTCGCTCCACTGCATGTCTTCCAGCGCGACGCCGGTCTGATCCTGATTGTCCTTTGTTTTATCGCAACCTGAAAGAAGCAGCGCGACCGCCAGCAACGATGATCCAAAAATTCCAGTGCGCACATATGTCTCCCGACTGCTTGGTGGGGAAACGCGAGGCGCGGGATAACGCTCCCGTTACGGGCGGTTTCAAGCGCGAAATTCCGTGGGCTCGCCCGGCTCAGGCGTCGATGACGTCCTCGTCGACCTGCGCGGCATTCTCCTGAATGAACGCGAAGCGATGCGCGGGATTGGTGCCCATCAGCCGATCGACGAGATCCTTCACGCCCGCGCGTTCCTCATATTCCTGCGGCAGCGTGATGCGGATCATCTTGCGCTTCTTGGGGTCCATGGTGGTCTCGCGCAGCTGCATGGGGTTCATCTCGCCCAGGCCCTTGAAGCGGCTGACCTCCAGCTTCTTGCCTTTGAGCTCGCCGCTGCGCAGTTTGGCGAGTGCGGCATCGTCCGCCGCATACCAGCTCTTGCCGCCCGCCACGAGGCGATAGAGCGGCGGCTGGGCGAGGTAGAGATGGCCGCGGCGCACAAGCTCGGGCATCTCCTGGAAGAAGAAGGTCATCAGCAAGGTGGCGATATGCGCGCCATCGACATCGGCGTCGGTCATGATGACGATGCGCTCATAGCGCAGATTGTCCGGGTTGCAGTCCTTGCGGGTGCCGCAGCCGATGGCGAGGATCAGGTCTGCGATTTCCTGATTGGCGAGGATCTTGGCAGAGGTGGCCGAGGCGACGTTCAGGATCTTCCCGCGGATCGGCAGGATCGCCTGTGTCTTGCGATCACGCGCCTGCTTGGCACTGCCGCCGGCGCTGTCGCCTTCCACGATGAACAGTTCAGTGCCCTCGGGGTCATCGGACGAGCAATCGGTCAGCTTGCCCGGCAGGCGGACCTTGCGGCCGGAGGTCGCCGTCTTGCGCTTGATTTCCTTTTCCTGCTTGCGGCGCAGGCGCTCGTCCATCCGCTCCAGCACATGGCCGAGCAGCGCCTTGCCCCGGTCCATATTGTCGGTGAGGAAATGGTCGAAATGGTCGCGCATCGCCGCTTCCACCAGCCGCGCGGCTTCGGGACTGGTCAGCCGGTCCTTGGTCTGGCTCTGGAATTGCGGATCGCGAATGAACACGCTCAGCATCAGCTCGCAGCCGGACATGATGTCGTCCGTCTGGATGTCCTTGGCCTTCTTCTGGCCGACCAACTCGCCAAAGGCGCGGATGCCCTTGGTGACCGCGCCGCGCAGGCCGGTCTCGTGGGTGCCGCCGTCGGGTGTCGGGATGGTGTTGCAGTACCAGCTGGTGGAACCGTCGGACCAGAGCGGCCAGGCGATGGCCCATTCCACGCGCCCGACACCGTCCGGGAAATCCTGCGTGCCGCGGAAGAACTCCGCCGTCGCGCACTCGCGATTGCCCAGCTGCTCACGCAGATGATCGGAGAGGCCGCCGGGGAACTGGAACACCGCCTCGGCGGGTGTGTCATCCGTGATGATGGCGGGATCGCACTTCCAGCGGATTTCCACACCGGCAAAGAGATAGGCCTTGGAGCGGGCGAGGCGGTGCAGCCGGGAGGGCTTGAACTTCAGCTCGCCGAAAATCTCGCTATCCGGCGTAAAGCTGACGCTGGTGCCACGTCGATTGGGCGCCGCGCCCACCTTCTCCAGCGGACCCACAGGGTGCCCCTTGGAGAAGCGCTGGCGGAACAGTTCGCGATTTCGCGCCACCTCGATCTCGGTGTCGACGGACAGCGCGTTGACCACGCTGATGCCGACGCCATGCAGGCCGCCCGACGTCGCATAGGCCTTGTCCGAGAATTTGCCGCCCGAGTGCAGCGTGGTGAGGATGACCTCCAGCGCCGACTTGCCGGGGAATTTGGGGTGCGGGTCCACCGGGATGCCGCGGCCATTGTCGGTGATCGTCAGCCGATTGCCCGCCTCCAGCGTCACCTCGATGCGGGTAGCGTGGCCGGCGACCGCTTCGTCCATCGCGTTGTCGAGCACTTCGGAGGCGAGATGGTGCAGGGCGCGCTCATCCGTGCCGCCGATATACATGCCGGGGCGGCGACGCACCGGCTCCAGCCCCTCCAGCACCTCAATGGCGGAGGCGTCGTAGCTTTCGGTTGTGCGGGCGATGTTCTGGTCGAACAGGTTGTCGGACATGCGGGAACTATAGGGCCAGCGGAGTGACGGGCGCAAGCGGCGTGATCTTATCCGGCGGGTGGTGGAACCATGTCGGCGTCCGAGCGCTCTAGCGGATCGATCATCGCAGCGCCGCACCGCGGCCAAATGCAATAGAATAGCCTGCAGATGCAGACAGCTCAGCGAGCAACGAAGTACGCAAAATCAATAATCGTGACCGTTTCGTTCATCTGGCAGCAATATTCGCGGCCAAACCGTTACAAAAAAGAGACAGGTGTCGTGGTTAACAGAATTTTGTGAGCGAGTTCGCGAAACCAATTCGAGGGGGTGAACGTATTGCGGCCAGCCAGTTCAGAGGCAGGAGATTTATTGTATGAAAAAGATCGCTCTCATTTCGCTCACCACCGCCATGGCAGGCCTGCTGGCTGCTCCGGCTCTGGCGCAGGATGGCGCGGGTGATTGGACCGGTCCGTATGTCGGTGGCTCGCTCGGCATGGCCTGGCAGCCCAATTATGACCGCGACACGCTCGAGACGCTGACCTTCGACACCAACAATGATGGCAATTACGGCGATACCGTTTCCACGGCTGTCCCCGGCAATGCCTTCGCGCCCGGCTTCTGCCGTGGCCGCGCGCTTGGTGCCACGCCCGGCTCCTGTGCCGGTGACAAGGATCGTCGCGTCGCTTGGGGTGTCCATGCCGGTTATGACATGCAGATGGGCAACTTTGTCGTCGGCGCTGTCATCGAAGGCGGTCGCACGATGATCGGTAATTCGGTCAGCGGCTTCAGCACGACCCCGGCCAGCTATGTCCTGTCGCGTCGGATTGACTGGGATGCCAACGCCCGTCTGCGCGCTGGTCTGGCACTCGGCACCGGCACGCTGATCTACGGCACCGGCGGTGTCGCCTACGCCAAGATCAAGAACAACTTCGCCACCAGCAACACCTTCAACACCTTCACAGAGTCCAACGAAAGCGCGGACGAGTGGGGCTGGACTGCTGGCGGCGGCATCGAGCAGCGCGTGAGCGAGAACTTCTCGATCGGCGTGCAGTATCGCTACACCCGCTTCAACACGGAGGGTTACACGGTTCGTGCCGGTCAGGGCACGCCGCCCTCGTTGACGAACCCGTTCGTGATTACGCCGGCTGGCTTCACCGACATCCAGCGCACCAACGATGTGTTCGATCATCACACCGTTCGCGCGACGGCGAGCTTCCGCTTCTAAGATCGATTGCGCCCTCCCGCTTCATAAGGCGGGAGGGTGTACGTCGCACTGGAATGCCAGATACAGAAAAGGGGCCGAAACCGGCCCCTTTTTTATGTCATCGCTTGATGCCTCAGCGCACCCGGGGGCCGCCATAAGGCATGGGCGGCGGGGGACGGCGCGTGCCACGCGGCAGCTGCGCCTGATAGGCCCGCCCGCAATGTTCCACGCAATAAGGGAAGCCCGGGTTCACCTTTTCACCGCAGAAGTGGAAGTCCGGCTCGCCCGGATGGCCCATCGGCCATTTGCAGATCTTCTCGTTGAGATCGAGCAGGCTGGTCTTGTCCGCGATTTCCGGGCTGGGCTTGGCCGGAACCAGCCGGCGCGGCGGTGCCGGCGGAATCGGCTGCTGCATCTCGCCCGGGCCCTGCCGCAGGAAGCCGCCGGGGCCAACCGAGACGATCCGGGGCTGGGGAGGCGGCGGCGGTGCGTCGGCAGCAGGCTGGGCCGCGACGGGCGGCTGCGGCCGTGCTTCCACCACCGGCGGCGCCTTGGGCTGCGGCTTTGCGACGCGCGGCTCGGGTGCCGGCGCGGCTTCCACCTTGGGTGCGGCGGGTGCCGGCGGAGGCGCGGCCTTGCGGCTTTGCGGCGCAGCAGCGCGGCTGGAGTCCGCCGCCTTCACGGGGGAGGGGCGCGACTGCAGGCCAAGGCGGTGCGCCTTGCCGATCACGGCGTTGCGGCTCACGCCGCCCAGCTCTTCAGCGATCTGGCTCGCAGTCATGCCGCGCTCCCACATCTGCCGGAGCTGATCGATGCGTTCGTCTGTCCAGGACATGCCTATTCCTTCAAATGATCGGGTCATATGGGCATCCATGGCCCAAAGGTCAAACGACCTGTCATCGACAAAGCCGGGCGGCACAGTATCGCTGTGCCATTGCTGCTGCGGGTGGGACGCGATAGGGCAGTTTCATGGCCGAACCTGCTTCCTCGCACACCCAACCGCTCATTCGTCATGAACCGGGCGTTCCCGTCATCCACGGCGTCAACTGGTCCGGGATGAAGGCGCTCTACCTCAAGGAAGTCCGCCGCTTCCTTAAGGTGCATCTGCAGACGATCTGGGGGCCGGCGCTTACCAGCCTGTTGTTCCTGATCATCTTCACCGTCGCGCTGGGGCGTGGCGGCCTGATGGTGATGGACGTGCCCTTCGCTGATTTCGTGGCGCCCGGCCTCATCATCATGGCGATGGTGCAGAACAGCTTCCAGAATACCGCTACCGTGGTGCTCGCCGGCAAGCTGCAGGGCACGATTGTCGATTATCTCATGCCGCCTTTCTCGGCGGGGGAACTGCTGTTCGCCCTCGTCGCGGCCTCGGTGACCCGTGCGGCCTTTGTCGGTGGCGCGATCTGGCTGGCGATGCTGGCCTGGCCGGGCGTCCATGTGGCCCCGCATCATCTCTGGGCCGTCGTCTATTTCGGCATTGCCGGCTCGGCGATGCTGGGCTTCCTCGGCATTCTCACCGGCATCTGGGCGGAAAAGTTCGATCATGCCGCTGCCGTCACCAACTTTCTCGTTGCGCCGCTGTCGCTGCTCTCCGGCACCTTCTACTCGATGGATCATGTCTCGCCGATCATGCGAGCGATCAGCCACGTCAATCCGTTCTTCTACGCGATTTCGGGCTTCCGCTATGGCTTCCTCGCCGCAGCCGATTCGCCCATCGCTGTCGGCGCGGCGCTCCTGCTCGCGCTCAACCTCGTGCTGGCAGCTGTGTGCTATATCGGGCTGCGGCAGGGGTGGCGGATCAAATCCTGATCGATAGCTGGGGCTCGGCTGGGTCAGCCGGGGCGCCTTCATTCAGTGCCAGTAGCTCGGGTCGAGCGCGTAATGCCCGCCGCGATGCTCGCCGAACAAGGCGGTGACAGCCGGATGATCGATCGGCTCGTCGGTTCCGTCGGCCACCAGATTCTGCTGGCTCACATAAGCGACATAGGTCGCTTCACCATTGTCCGCGAACAGATGGTAGAAAGGCTGATCCCGCTCCGGCCGCATCGTCTCGGGAATGGCCTCATACCATTCCTCGCTGTTGGAAAAGACCGGATCGATATCGAACACAACCCCGCGAAACCCCAGCAGGCGGTGCCGGACCTTCTCCCCAATGCCGAAATGCGCGTGCGACACGCGATGGGCGGCACTGATCGTCGGAATGTGCGTCACGGAAGAGAATGACTTGCGGGCTTGGGCTTGATTCATGAGACAGATTTAGTGTCGCCGGCACCGAGTGCAAGTTTTCCCGCACCGACTGCTTGGCAAAGCCCCGATCATCCGCTAACAGCGCGCGCTCGACTACCGCAGCGGCGCTCTCATTCAGGGCACTGCGACGCGAAAACCTCTGCGGAGAGGTGGCAGAGTGGTCGAATGCGCCGCACTCGAAATGCGGTGTACGGGCAACCGTACCGTGGGTTCGAATCCCACCCTCTCCGCCAGTTCCTGCACCTCAGTGATCTTTTTCGAGCCAGCGCGTACGCAAATTTTCTCGAAAATCCTAAGGTTTCGGGAGAGGGGCCATCCGTCTCCGTCCGCGGTAGATCGTGTGCAAACTCGGCCGGTTTTATGACCGATTTCAAGGCTGCGGCATGGCTTTGTTCACCGGTGCCAAGTCGCTCGCGCCTTCTCTATCCTGCGGTTGCCTTTCTGGGCATCGGGGCACACACCTCCATCCTCGCGATCGTCATGGTGTTTGGTAACTGGTTTGGCGCGCGAGCAGCGCCATCGTCTTCGGCTGCGCACTCTCGGCCGGCTTTGACGCCCTCGCGTCGGTTGCTTCAGGCTATTGCTACGATCTCATCGGCACCTTTGCGCCTGTGTTATACGTTGTTGCCGCACTGTGCTTCATGGAACTGGTATTCTGGCTTTCCTTAAGCCGCCGCACCTGCTTGTAGCTCGACTAGCCGTGACCTAGCCTGAATTGACAATGAGGGTAGCATAATTGCGGTCACATTGAGCCTGGACGTGGTGATCGTTGATAGAACCAATGCGATTATGGCGCGATGGCGTGCAGCACGCCTTCCAGCCGTTCCAGTTGCTCTTCCTCAGCGATCCGCTCCTTGAGCAGCCAGCGCCCGTCTTTATGGACCAGCCCGGTCGGGACCTTCCTGCGTCGCCCGCGCGGAGTCAGCGCGATTGCTGCAGGTCCTGCGTCGACCCTCTCTATCTGGGCCAATCGAGCGAGCAGCCTGATCCGCGCGACCGCAAGAAGGCGCCCAGCAGCATCCGGGAGCGAGCCGAACCGATCGATCAGCTCTTCTTCTAAGGCTTCGAGTTCTCCTTCGTCGCTCGCCCTGGCGATCCGCACATAGAGACCCAGACGAATGTCGACGTCGGGAATCCAGTCTTCGGGCAACGCGCCAGCCGTTCCAACATTCACCTCCGCGAGCCAAAGCCCGTCATCCTCGCCGCGTGCGGCCCTCAACGCCGCCTCGAATAAATGCTGGTAAAGGTCGACGCCCATGAGCTTCATATGCCCCGCCTGAGCATCGCTTAACAGATCGCCGGCGCCGCGCTGATCAAGGTCTGCTGCACTTATCTCGAATCCCGCGCCAAGTCGGTCGTAAGTCGTAAGCGTTCGCAGGCGCTTCATCGTCTGCTCGGCAATCGTCCCACCCTCGGTGAACAGCATGACCTGTCCCCGCCTATTGCCCCGGCCGACCCGTCCGCGCAGTTGATGAAGCTGGGCGAGGCCGAAACGGTCGGCGTGCCAAACGAGCATGGTATTGGCGCGCGGCACGTCCAGACCCGCCTCGATAATATTCGTTGCGAGGAGTACATCGCCCTCGCCATTGGCGAAACGGACCATAGCCGCGTCAATCTCCGCCGCCGGTAGCTTGCCATGCGCCTCGATGAGCACAAGATCGGGCGTGATGCGCCGCAATCGCTCCGAGAGGGGCGCGAGATCCTCGATCCGTGGCACGACGACGAAGCTTTGCCCGCCCCGCGAGCGCTCGCGTAGCAACGCCGTTCTGATCTGCGCGTCGTTCGGCTCGGCAAGGCTGGTACGGATCGGCTGGCGGCGCGCTGGCGGCGTTGCGATGACGGAAATCTGCTGAAGTCCGATCATCGCCCGGTGGAGTGTTCGCGGGATCGGGGTTGCGCTCATCGCGAGCAAATGGATTTCGGCCCGGCCGCGCAGCTTCGCCTTGTCAGCTGCACCAAAACGCTGCTCCTCATCTATGACAACGAGACCCAGCTTCGCATAGCGCACGTCCTTCGCCATTACCGCGCTCGTTCCGATGACGATGTCGATCGATCCGTCCGCCAAGCCCGCCTTGACGACCTTTTTCTCTGCCGCACTCGAAAGGCGGGATAGGCTAGCGACTTTGACCCCCAGCCCTGCGAAGCGGCGCTCGAACGTTTCCAGGTGCTGGCGCACAAGCACGGTAGTCGGCGCTGCGACTACGACTTGATGCCCGGCTAGGGCAGCCAATGCCGCAGCCCGGAGGGCAACTTCGGTCTTTCCATAGCCTACATCGCCAATGATCAGTCGGTCCATTGGACGACCGCTGGCAAGATCATCGCGCACGGCTGCGATGGCCCGCGCCTGATCAGCCGTCTCATTGAACGCGAAGGTCGCAACGAAGCGCTCATAGGCAGCCGCCTCCGGCTCCAGTGAAGGGGCTTTTGTATTCATGCGCTGTTGCGCCAGCTTCAAAAGCGCCTTTGCGCTCGCCGCGACGGTCTCGTCGATCTCGCCACGCCGCTTTGCCCAGCTCGTGCCATCAAGCTTGTCGAGCTTTACTGCGTCCGCATCGGCGCCATAGCGCCAGATACGCCCCGCCTCTCCGGCAGGCACCAGTCGGCGGGTACCGCCGGCATATTCCAAAATGATCGCTTCCGATCCGCCCTCGGCTGGCGCAGCATTGAGCCCGAGGACTCGCGCGACGCCATGGTCTTCATGGACGACCACATCGCCCACGCGAATATCGCCGCCTGCGCGCGCAATTTCTGACGATGCCGTCTCCGGGGCCTCGTTCAGCAACGCCCGGCTGCCCAAGAGATCGGCGGCCGCCAGCATGATCAATCCGTCTCCGACCGCGCCCGCGTCGATCGGCGCAATTAGAGCGCCACCACTCGACTTCGGAGACGCGAGAACGGAACCGAGATCGGCCACGTCATGTAATTCGAGACCCAATTTGCGCGCGATGCGAGACCGCAGGAATCGGACATCCCGCTCGCTTCCAACGAGCAGTAATCGGTCGCCGGAATCAAGCCGCGGCTTCACAAACCGGACCATCGCGTTGAGTGGTGCGCGTTGCTCAGCGAAACGGGGGAGGGCTCCGATTTGAGCATCGGTAATCTCACTTGTCTTCCAGCCTTCTTCGCCCGCCCTCCACTCACCTTCCGCCACGGCGTCCGCCGGCTGTTCGCCCCCTGTCTCAGCTGCCAGTCGAGCAAATCGACGACGGCGCTGGTCGGCTTTTCCACTTTGAAACAGGCGCCCCGGCCGAAGATGAGCGAAAACGCTGCAACGCCGACCATCCGTTGGCTCCAGCGCGCGGCCGATCTCCAGCGCTTCGCAATCTCCAGTGCTAAGCTGGGTCGCCGGGTCGTAATGCCGGATGCTGGCGATCTGCCCATCAGAAATCTCGATGCGAGCGGGCGCACCGGCATCCGCCGGATAGATATCAATGACTTCACCCCGCACCGCGATCTCGCCCGGTTCGTCTACGCGGTCGTCACTGACATAGCCAATCGCGTTCATGTCCTGCGCAAACCCCGCAGGATGGATCTTGTCGCCCTCCCTCAGCGTAGGTGGCGCAGCGTCAAAGGCTGCTGGATCCGGATAAAGCCTTGCCGCCGCTTCGCCGCTCATTACCACAGCGATGGGCTTGACGCCGCCCGCCTGCATGGAGCGCCTGAGCATGCGCAGCGCGGCAACACGCTGCCCAATGTTCGCAGGTGAAGCAGGAGCACTGTCGCCGGGCAGTGTGTCACTTGATGGTAAGAAGATGACAACGTTCTCGGGCGCTAGCTTGCCGAGGGCGGCGGCCAGCGCCTCTGCTTCCTGTTCATCATCGGCGAGATAGAGAACGTCCTCGGCTTGCAGCGCTTTCCATAGTGTCAGGGCCCGTACACCCACTCCATGCCCGCCGCTCATTTCGCGTGTTCCCCAACAAGATCGACCGCAATTCGCGGCCCGATATTGGCAGCGGTCATCATAGCGGCGATCATAGTGGCCGCGGCCGCAATCCGGCCTGCAAAGTCTTCCAGGTTCTGCTCCTGCACTGGACGATAGGAAGCCTGAAACGCGCACGTTCGCCCCTGGTCGCAGGGTCGCGAGCAAATTTAGTCTGATTTATGTTGATTATCCTGATCGGAACTCCCCGACGTTGTTCAACGATGCGCCGCCTTCGCTGCATCGGTCCCTAGCTTGGTAGGACTGCGCCCTGATCCATCGACCGGCAGATTTGTGTCCCCGCAAGTAAACGCGTCCTTAGCGGCCGTAGCACTCGGCTCAACCAGCATTTCCGCGGGTGAGCGACGTGCGTGGGCCGCTGGAACCTTCCTTAGACCAAGCTGGAACGACTCTCATGCCAAAGGATTTCGTGGATATGCCATTGGCGGGATTCATGATGTGGCGCAGATGAAGCGCGTCGGTCCAGGGTTCTTCGGGGGCTTGGGCGGGCGCCGACGGGGTGCTGCCGGACATGCGGGTGCTCGGCGGTGAAGATCGCGACCTACAATGTGAACGGCGTCAACGGCCGACTGCCTGTCCTCCTCCGTTGGCTGGAAGAAACTGAACCCGATGTCGTCGTGCTCCAGGAGTTGAAGGCACCCCAGGAGCGCTTTCCCGAAGGCGCCATCCGCGATCTTGGTTATGATGTCATCTGGCACGGCCAGAAATCCTGGAACGGCGTCGCGATGCTGAGCCGCGTCGGAGAAATTCACGAGACCCGGCGAGGGCTTCCCGACGACCCGGACCCGAGCCAAAGCCGGTACCTCGAGGCGGCGGTCAACGGTATCCTGATTGGCGGGCTTTATCTCCCGAATGGCAATCCCCGACCTGGCCCCAAATTCGACTATAAGCTGCGCTGGTTCGAGCGGCTGATCGATCACGCTGCCGGGTTGCTCGAAACCGGGCTGCCAGTAATGCTTGCTGGTGACTTCAATGTCATGCCCACCGATCTGGACGTCTATAAGCCCGAGCGCTGGCTCGACGACGCCCTGTTCGCGCCTGAGGTGAAGGCGGCCTATTTCCGGTTGCTGGACCAAGGTTGGACAGATGCGCTTCGCACGCTTCATCCCGGCGAAGTCATCTACACCTTCTGGGATTATTTCCGGAACGCCTACGGCCGAAATGCAGGCCTTAGAATAGACCATCTGCTGCTCAGCCCGGCCCTCGCCAGCCGACTGGTCGATGCTCACGTTGACGCCCATGTGCGTAGCTGGGAAAAAACGAGCGACCATGCGCCAGTTTGGATCGAGCTTGCCGATAAGCCCAAACGCAAAAGAACCCCGAAAGCTATGTCATGATGGAGACTGAAAGCTTCCTCCTGGGCAAAAACGGCTGGGTGCCGAACAACGATCGGTTGCCCGTAATCGTTTATCGCGGCGTATTGCAGGGCGGTAACTCGGATTTGGCCGAACGGTTCGAAGCGCTGTTCGCGGAGAACGGCTGGTTGCCCGACTGGCGTGACGGTGTGTTCGACTATCATCATTATCA
Organism: Sphingobium sp. B8D3B; assembly: GCF_025961875.1. Classification (NCBI taxonomy): domain Bacteria; kingdom Pseudomonadati; phylum Pseudomonadota; class Alphaproteobacteria; order Sphingomonadales; family Sphingobiaceae; genus Sphingobium; species Sphingobium sp. B8D3B. Next base: position 275,326 of record NZ_JAOQON010000001.1, read on the forward strand.
TTCGACCACGCATGAAGCGCTCGGCGTGTTTGCCGGAAGGGCGATGCTCGAACTCGGCGGACCCGATGGCCGGCAGGTCGAAGTCGTGGCGGGCGATGCGGTGATGTTGCCCGTCGGCACCGGCCACCGCTGCGTCGCGTCCAGCGAAGATTTTCAGGTTGTTGGCGCGTACCCGAAAGGGTTGAGCTGGGACATCTGCCGGGAAGGGCCCGGCGATGCCGCCGAGGCGCGAATGGCCGCTGTGCCTGATCCCCGTCGCGATCCCGTGACTGGCGAAACGGGCGCGCGGATCGGGGCATAAGAAGGATCAGTCGCGAGACAGCTCCGCTTTCAGTGCGTCGATCCGCGTCGCCCGTTCGCTTAGGTCAGGCCTTCGGGCGGGAGTTTCTTGCCGATTTCCTCGCTCTTTTCGACAAGTTGAATGAGTTCGGCAGGCTTCAACTCTCGCACCAACTGATCGAACGTGCATTGCGCGGGCGCTTTGTCAGGGCGCCAGCGGTGGAAGCGGGTACCGTGGCGGAACCGGCTTGCGGTGATCTGGTCATAAATGACCTCGGCGATCAGCCCATGATCGAGCGCAATATAATCGCCGCTCTTGTCGGGATTCCAGCGGCTGGGTCCGCCGGGCGCCTTTCCGGTAAACCCCGGCCCGCCTTCATGCGGCTTGAGTGTTCTGATCAGGGCCTTGCGCTCGGTGGCGGGGAAACCCGAGCTAAATCCGACAAGATCGAGATGACCAGTCTCAGTATAGAGCCCAAGGAGCAGTGAGGCGACATCGCCCTTGGCAGTCTTGCGATATCCGCCAACCACGCAATCGGCCGTGCGCAATTGCTTCACCTTCCGCATCGCGCGTTCCCCTGGTCGATAGGGCTCGTCGAGCGCCTTGGCGATCACGCCATCAAGGGCGCCGCCCGTTTCGGCTAGCCAGGTTTTGGCTTGCTCCAGCGATGTCGAGGCCGGCGACAGGATCAGTGATGAATTGGCTATCGCGCTGTGTAGCGCCTCAAGCGCGCCCCGTCGTTCCGCCAGCGGCTTGTCGCGAAGGTTGCTGCTGCCGATTGCCAGCGCGTCGAACAGGATAAGCTGCGCGGGGGTCTCCCTCGAGAGCTTGGCGATGCGCGAGGCCGCGGGATGGAGGCGGGCCTGAAGCGCATCGAAGGAGAGATGATCGCGGATCGGGATCACCAGTTCGCCGTCAAGGAGCAGGTGCTTCTCAGGAAGGTTGCGAATATGGGCAATCATTTCCGGAAAGTAGCGGCCGAGCGGCTTGCCCGATTTGGACCAGATCTCAATATCGTCACCATCGCGTGCAGCGATCGCGCGAAAGCCATCCCATTTGGGTTCATACTGCCAGCCGGGTGGGGCGGGCAGTTCCTCGACCAAAACCGCTTCCATGGGCGCAAGCGGAGCCTTGCTGTCGCCAGTGGTATGGGTTGATTTCGAGCGAGCCATGCCGGGATAACCCCTGGCGGACAGAGCGGTTGCCCGGGCTGGCAGTCCATTCAGTCGGGCAGACCGGCGCACCTTTCAGCATATGCGGTGTTAGGAGCCATGTGCCGATTGAGATGGGCCGCTCCATCGTTCCATCGCACGGGACCCGGCCACCGAGCGCTCTCTTGGCTATGTCCACGGCCTCAGCGGACGGTGGGGCAGGGGGCATTCGTCGTGATGGCGTTGTTCAAAGGTGGAGGGCGGTTGCTGAAACCTGTCATCGATTCAGACCTGAGCGGCCATACGGGCATCCAACTCTGAATGGCGTAAGTTGCTCAGGAGCGGACAGGGTAATCCGGTGCGGGGCGCAGTGCAGGCTAAGCAGATGCCGTTGGCGCCAATGGGGCATCCCGACTTCCGGCTGGTCGTGCTGCTGCCTGCGGAAGGCGACGCTTAGGCGGACCAGCTAGTGAAAAAACGGACAGCTCGCTATTCGTTGGCGCCGTCAGGTCAATCTCGCAGCTTGTAATGTCATCTCTGAAGGCGGCAGTTGCGCGAACACTTTCCCATCGCTCGCTGCCAGGTTCGATTCCCGGCCAGCCGGGTTTGCTGGCGCACGACGGGATCGGGTTGGAGGACTTTCAGGGTCCCTCCAGCGGACAATCTCGTCGGGCAAGGCTTCGTTGTCCTCGCCGCGAAATTGTTGCGGGGCGGCCTTTATGGGGACGGGAAGCAATGCTCGCGCGTGCTTCCCTTGCTCGGCGACACGAAGCGCATGATCGCGGTTGGTCGCATCCTTTAATCGCGTCTTAAAGAGGCGTCGCGCGTGGCGGCCGTGAAGGATCTTGTCCTTGGTCAAAGCCTTATGGACACAAAAATTTCGGCGTACACTCTCCGCCTTTAAAAATGAGCGCAGTACCGATGTCGCGCGTCTCTCGGCTCCGTCGTTCCCGATTTCGGCCTGTACTTGCGTTCGCTGCGATCGGGAGATGGTCAGTTCGATGCTCTCTGCTCCCCTTTTATTCCAAGTGATCTCCGCAGGCCTATGCGCAACATCAGGGGCCGTCGCACCGCGTCTCTTGCACTCATCAACCTTGCAGCGCCACGCGGACCGCCGCCAGATCGCGGGCGAACAAATTCTGTTCCCGCGCTTGCGCCTCGCCGCTCAGGCGCAGAAGATAGCTGGGATGGGCGCTCAGCCAGAGCTGGCTGCCGTCCGCGAGCTGATAGGGTTGGCCGCGCTCCTTGGCGATGCTGGGTGTTCGGCCCAGCAGGGCGCGCCCGGCGCTGGCGCCCAAGGCCAGCACGATCGTTGGCTGAACGATCCGTCTTTCGGCATCGAGCCACCAGCGGCAATGGTCGATCTCCCCGGCGGTCGGGTTCTGGTGGAGACGACGCTTGCCGCGTTGCTCGAATTTGAAATGCTTGACGGCGTTGGTTAGCCGGATTTCGGCACGATCGAACCCCGCCGTCTCCAGATGCCCGTCGAGCAACTGCCCCGCCGGGCCAACAAAAGGCCGGCCCTGCTGCTCTTCGAAATCGCCGGGCTGCTCGCCCACGATCATCAGCCGCGCGTTGCCGGGGCCTTCGCCCGCGACGGCGCGCGTGCCGTTGCAACCGATCGGGCAGGCAGTGCAGGTTGAGATGCCCTCGGCAATCTCGCCGAGGGACGTCGGGGGCGGGCGCTGGAAGGGATCGGCGCCCTGATCGACCATCTGAGCCTCGCGAGCCTGCGCGCCGGCAATCAGCGCGGGGATCAACGCGGCTTCCGGCAGGTTCTTCCAGTAGCGTCGAGGCATTTCCTTCACCATCATCGCCACCTTGAGCCGCGCGGGGTTGAAGATGGAGGCATAATAACGCTGCCAAAGCCCTTCGATCTCGTCTTCGCCAGGGGCATCCCGGGCGTCGGCGCCCGGCCCCTCCGCAAGCTGAGCGCCATCCCAGTGAAGGCTGAGATCGGGTGTCAGGATGGACCAGCGCTGGCCCGCAAACCGGTTTAGGAAAAACGGGGCATTGGCGCGCACGATGGCATGATCCGGCTCAAACCAGGCCACATAGCGGTCCGTTCCATTGGGATCATGGGCCAGCCGAAATCGCACGAACGCGCGCATCTTATGAATGTCGCGGCGCACCTGCCGCTCCAACTGCGTCAGGGCGTGCACATCAGCATCGCTCGTCTTTTCAAGCAGGTGTGGGTCGCTTTGCAGGCGCCACAGCAGGCGATAGAGCAGCGCCAACCGTGTATCCGAGCTGTGCAGGATCACCTTGCGGGCCAACCCGATGAAGCGCTTGTTGGCCGTGACCGCGCGGGGTGATGGAGCCGGTTCAGGCGTGTCTTTGGACGCGAACAAATCCCGCCCGCCGTCCGTTGCCGCTGCCCAGCGGATATGCTCCGGTGTGACGCCCTGCGAGACCAGGGCGCGGGCCAGATCACGCCAGGCATCGAAATCATGGGCATCTTCTATTTCGGCGCTGAAGAGCGCCGGTGGGTGCGGGACCGAGGCCGGCCTCACCCGAACAGTTCCATCTGGCGGGGCGGCGGGGCCAGTCGGGCGCGCAGGTTTGCCGTGTCGATCAAGCCAGTCGGGCGCCAGTCGGCCGTGACGATGAACGGCCGCAACTTCGTCACCGTGCGGGTGAGCCGGGCGAGATCATCCAGCCGGAGACGATGATGGCGGCGGGCTTGCAGGATGGCAGCCACCGCCCGCGTGCCCAGTCCTGGCACGCGCAACAGCTTCTCGCGCGAGGCCAGATTGATGTCGACCGGAAAATCCTGCCGGTGCCGCAAGGCCCAGGCCAGCTTGGGGTCAATGTCGAGCGCCAGCATCCCGTCATCGTTGGTCGCGGTCTGCACCTCGCTGGTCGAAAATCCGTAGAAGCGGATCAGCCAGTCGGACTGATAGAGCCGATGCTCGCGCATCAGCGGCGGTCGCTTGAGCGGCAGGACGGCGCTGGCATCGGGGATCGGGCTGAAGGCGGAATAATAGACGCGGCGCAGGCGATGGCGGTCGTACAATTCGCTGGCCCGGCCGATGATCTGCGTGTCGCTGGCGCCATCCGCGCCGACGATCATCTGGGTAGATTGGCCGGCGGGCGCGAACATCGGCGCATGTTTGAAGCGTTTGCGCGCATCCTTCGCCTCGACCATGGCCGAACCGAGCCGCGCCATCGCGCCTTCGATCTGCCCGCCATTCTTGTCGGGCGCCAAATCGGTCAGACCGCGCTCGGTCGGCAGTTCGACATTGATCGAGACGCGATCGGCCCAGCGACCGGCCTGTTCGACCAACATGCGATCGGCCTCGGGAATGGTCTTGAGGTGGATATAACCTTTGAAGCCATGATCCTCCCGCAACGCGCGCGCGACCTCGATCAACTGCTCCATCGTGTGGTCGGCAGACTTGATGATGCCGGAGGAGAGGAACAGGCCCTCGATATAATTGCGCCGGTAGAAGTTGAGCGTCAGCTCGACCACTTCCTGGGCCGTGAAGCGCGCGCGCCGCACATTCGAGCTCTTGCGATTGACGCAATAATGGCAGTCGAAAATGCAATGATTGGTGAGCAAGATCTTGAGCAGCGAGATGCAGCGCCCATCCGGCGCATAAGCATGGCAGATGCCCATGCCTTCGGTCGAGCCGATCCCCTTGCCGTCGCGACTGTTGCGCTTGGCGGTCCCGGAGGATGCGCAGGAAGCATCATATTTCGCGGCGTCCGCAAGGATCGCCAAGCGGTCGGTAATCGTCTCCTGTTTCATTTGTTCTTTATATGTTCCAGCGTAATGCCCGGCAAGCGCCGAGCGGGCCAGCCCGGCTCGGTTCGTCTGAAAATTGCACTGCCATGTGCCTTGCGCTATGCGCTGACGGAGAGCCCCGGTGTCCGCTGATCCTCGCTGATTCGCGCCGCCGGGGCCTTGATTTTTACAACTGATGAGTAGGCACCCGCACATGTCCCGTCGTCGCCAGATTTATGAGGGCAAGGCGAAGATCCTCTATGAAGGTCCTGAACCCGGCACGCTGATCCAGTATTTCAAGGATGATGCGACTGCCTTCAATGCGCAGAAGAAGGGGACCATCTCCGGGAAGGGTGTGCTGAATAACCGGATTTCCGAGCATGTCTTCACGCTGCTCGCGAACATCGGCGTGCCCACCCACTTCATCAAGCGGCTCAACATGCGCGAGCAGCTCATTCGTCAGGTGGAGATCGTGCCGATCGAGGTCGTGGTGCGCAATGTCGCCGCTGGCTCGCTCTCCACCCGGCTGGGCATTGAAGAGGGCACGCAGCTCCCCCGCACGCTCATCGAATATTATTACAAGGATGATGCGCTCGGCGATCCGCTGATCACCGAAGAGCATATCGCCTGCTTCGGCTGGGCGAGCCAGGAAGAGATGCACGACATCGCCGACATGGCGATCCGCGTAAACGACTTCATGAGCGGCTTGTTCGCCGGCATCGGTATCCGTCTGGTCGACTTCAAGCTGGAGTTCGGCCGCATCTGGGATGGCGATTTCTCGCGTATCATCCTGGCCGACGAGATCAGCCCCGATGGCTGCCGCTTGTGGGATATGGCCACCAACGAGAAGCTGGACAAGGACCGCTTCCGCCGCGATCTCGGCGGTGAGGTCGAGGCCTATCAGGAGGTCGCCCGCCGCCTTGGCCTGCTGCCCGAGGGCCTTGAGAACGACGTTCTCGATCTGGAAAGCCACCGCAAGAAGCGCGGCAAGTAAGAGGCGTTTCGGGCCGGGCGCTCATCAGCGGCGCCCGGCACCCGCGCCTTTACATCGGCGCGCCGGGAAGTACCCAGGCATTGAGGCCCATCCACAGGGCCATGGCGACCATGAACAAGTCTTCGGTGAACGACACGAAGCCGAGTGGCACATTGGTCCCGCCGCCGACGCAGGCACATTTGAGGCTGCGTTTCTCCACATAGACGGCCTTGTAGATCGAGACCGCGCCGATGCCGCCGATGAACGCGGCGACTGGTACCGAGAGCCAGGGCAGGGCCCCCGCGAGCATCAGCACGCCGGCGCCCAATTGGGCGAACGGATAGATTGAGGCATAGGGCACCCATTTGCGGGCCAGCAGATCATAGCCCAGGAACATGGTCGCGAACCGATCCACATCCTGCAGCTTGAGCATCGCCAGTAGGATCATCGTCGTGGAGATGAAACGCTCGAGGGTGAGCAGGCTGAGCAGCGGCGCGGCCGTCAACAGATCGATCGTCAGCGCGATCAGCGCCGCGACAGCGAACACGACCAGAACAGGCGTATAGCTCGTCGCGTTCGGATCTTTGACGCTCAGGCCCAGGAAGCGGCGCAAGTCATCATGGCCACCGATCCGCTGACCGTCGATGAACACCTGCGGCGTCGTGGTCACATAATGCTCGGCCTTGAACGCCTCCTGCTGGGCGCGGGTTTCGATCCAGCGATCCTCGACATCATAGCCTTTGCCGCGCAGCAGGTGCAGCGCCTTGAGGCCATACGGGCAGATGTGGCCGGGCATCACCATCCGATAGAGAACGGCCTTACGGCTGCTCGTGGCGCGGGGTTCAGGCATTGACGCTCATCCTTGCTGAGAAGTCCATGCACCCCATATAGGGTCTGTACCACGGTACGGAGTCAAGCATGGCGGCGATGAGCATTTCGGGTCTGGCGAAAGCCGGCGGTGTGGGGGTCGAGACGATCCGCTTCTATCAGCGCAAGGACTTGCTCCCCACGCCCGAGAAGCAGGCCGGCAACGACCTGTCCGGGGGCATAAGGCGCTATGGTGAGGAGGATGTCCGGCGGCTGCGCTTCATTCGAGCGGCGCAGCAGGCCGGCTTTACGCTGGAGGAAATCCGCACGCTGTTGTCGCTGGACGCGGGGCAGGATCGTGCCCGCGCGCGCGCCTTGGCGGAAGAGCGGCTGGTCCAGCTCGATGAAAAGATCGCGCAATTGGAAGCGGCCCGCGCCTCGCTGCGCCAACTCGCGCGGACCTGTGCCCGTTCCGAAGAAGGGCCGTGCCCGATCCTGCAATCCTTCGGCGTGTGAGGCCTTATCCGGCGGGGAGGCGCAGGCGTACCATCAGGCCGCCGAGGTCCTCGCTCTCGTCCAACGTGACCGAGCCGCCGTAGATTTCCGCGACATCGCGCACGATGGCAAGGCCAAGGCCGGTGCCGGGCTTGCCGCTATCCAGCCGCACGCCGCGATCGAAGATGCGTTCGCGCGCGGCCTCGGGAATGCCCATGCCGTCGTCCTCCACGAGAATGTCGACCCAGGGCGTGCTCTGCACCACGGTGACGAACACGCTGCCACCGCCATATTTGGCGGCATTCTCGACCAGGTTGCCGAGCAGCTCGTCCAGATCCTGCCGCTCGACGCGGACGACGGCCGTCTGCGCGCCGTCGCGGTCGATGCGGACATCAGGGTAGAGGCGCTCGACGGCGCGCTCCACCGCTTCGAGGCTCGGCCACACCAATGTGCGGCTTTGTGCCGCGCCGCGCCGGCCGAGAGCACGGGCACGGGCGAGATGGTGGTCGATCTGGCGGCGCATCGTCCCGGTTTCCCGCACCACCGTGGTGGCGAGGTCGGGCGACTGGGCCGTCGCGGCGTTCATCACGACCGTCAGCGGCGTCTTGAGCGCGTGGGCGAGATTGCCGGCGTGGCGGCGGGCTTCCTCCGCCTGCTGCTCGTTATGGGCGAGCAGCGCGTTCAATTCCTCGACCAGCGGCTGGACCTCCCGGGGCAGGGGCACGGTTACGCGGCTCTTCTCGCCATCCCGCATGCGCGCGATTTCGCGGCGGATATGGCGCAGCGGACGCAGGCCGAAGAACACCTGCAGGCCAGCCAATATGATCAGCCCGACGCCGAGGATAACAAAGCTGTTGAACAGGGTGGCCCGCAGCGCATGGATTTGCGCGTCCAGCCCCTCGCGCGCCTGCGCGACGATGAAAATCCACCGCGTATTGCTGCCCGGCAGGATCACCGTGCGAGCCATCAGGCGCAGCGGTTCATCGGGGAACTGGTTGCTGTCCATCCCCTCGCCGGGATTGGTGGTCATGCCCGGCGTGACGCGGATCGCGCGATCCCACAGCGAACGGGAGCGCCAGTCTTCATGGCCCTGACCGCTGATCTGGTAATAGAGCCCGCTCGCCGGCTCCAGAAACCGCTGGTCGGCAAGCGGACGGTTGAACAGCACTTCGCCTTCCGGGCCGATCTCTGCCGAGGAGATCATGGCGGTCAGCACATAGGACAAGCCGTCATCGAAGGTGCGCGTGACGGTGCTGACCAGCACCCGGTCGAGCGCCAGCGCGCCGCCGAGCAACAGAAGGCCGATCCAGATGGCCGAGATGCCGAGAATGCGGCGGCTGAGCGATCCGGTGCTGCGGCTGGAGGCTGGCGGGGGCGCCGTCTCCGCATCGTGCGGCAGCGGTTCAGCCAGCGGGGTCCTCCAGGCTGTAGCCCAGGCCGCGGATGGTGGAGATCACGTCGGCACCCAGCTTCTTGCGGATGCGCGTGACGAACACCTCGATGGTGTTGGAATCCCGGTCGAAATCCTGATCGTAGATATGCTCGATCAGCTCGGTGCGGCTCACCACCTTGCCCTTGTGGTGCATGAGGTAGGAGAGCAACTTATATTCCTGCGCGGTCAGCTTCACCGGCTCGCCGTTCAGCGTGACCTTGCCCGAGCGGGTATCCAGCCGCACGCTGCCGGCGATGAGCTCGGACGAGGCATTGCCGGACGAGCGGCGAATGAGCGCGCGCAGGCGGGCGATCAGCTCCTCGCTCTGGAACGGCTTGGCGAGATAGTCGTCCGCACCGGCATCGAGCCCCGCAACCTTGTCGGACCAGCTGTCCCGCGCTGTCAGCACGAGCACCGGCACCGCCGAGCCTTCCTTGCGCCAGCGGTCGAGCACAGTCAGGCCGTCGATTTCCGGCAGGCCCAGGTCGAGGATGATCGCGTCGTAGCTCTCCGTCGACCCCAGGAAATGACCGTCCTCGCCATCGGTCGCCAGGTCGACGGCATAGCCGACGCCTTCGAGCGTGGACTTGAGCTGTTTGCCCAAGGTCGGCTCATCTTCGACGATCAGCAGACGCATGGCTTTTCCTTTCCGATTGAGGGAGCGTGCGCAGGCGATCCGGCCGGATCAGCGCGTCCGTCCGATGATATTGCCGGTCTTGCCGTCCACATCAACCCAGATGACCTTGCCATCCTGCTGGAGGAACTGCATCCGGTACACGCCTTCGCGAACGGATGGGGCGACGCCGACATATTGGGCGTCGCTGATCTCGCGCTCGACACGACGCTTGATGATCGAAAACGGCATCACCTCACCATCGAGCATGGCGCGCCGCGCCGCCCGCTGGTCATCGCCCCGCGCAAAGCTCTGCGCCGAAACCGGGAGGCTGGTGGCCGCCAGTGCCATCAGCCCGCCGAGCAGAAGAGAGGATGAAAGATGTTTCATGATGCCGTGTTAGCCATCAAGCATTGAACAAGCGCTGAATGTCCCATCTGTCCCCCGTTCAGGGTTCCAGCATATACTGGACGTTGAGGGAAATCGAGGTGGCGATCTCACCGGGCTCGATCTTGGTCTGCGGCGCGGCTGCAGCAGAGTCGCGCATCGCCATCATCGGCATCGGCGGCGGCGCGAAACCGCCACCTTCGGAGATGCTGACCAGCCGGGCGGTGCGGAAGCCGGTCGCCTGCGCATAAAGGTTTGCGCGGGCCTGCGCGGTTTTTAGCGCCTTGGTGCGGGCCTGATCGAGCAGCTTGTCCGGCTCGGCAATGCCAAAGCTCGGGCCATTGATGTTGGTTGCGCCCGCTGCGACCAGCGAGTCGATCAGATCGCCTGCGCTATCCAGCTTGCGGACCGCGACGGTGAGCTGGTTGCTGGCTTCATAGCCGATGAAGCGCGGACCTTTGCCATCCGTGCGGTCGCTATAATCATATTGCGGGTTGAGGTTGATGCCGCTGGTCTGGATGTCCTTGCGGGCGATGCCAGCCTTCACAAGCGCGGCGATCAGCTTATCCATCTGGGTGGCATTCTGCGCCATCGCATCCTTTGCCGACATCGCGCGGGTCTGCACGCCGGTGTTGATCGTCGCCATATCCGGCGCGCTGTTCACCGATTCACTGACGCTCAGGCTCAGCAGCGGGCCCTTGGCAGCCTGGGGTGCCGGCGGTTGCGGCTGGGCCGAGACGATCGCCGGCGTCATGAGAGCGGCAGTTGCAGCGAGCAGAATTGGCAAACGACGCATGGAACATTTTCCCTTTTGTGTGATGGCCATAGAAATGGGCTGAAGCTTCTGAACGCATCCTGACCCATCGAGTTTCTTCCCGTTCATCTGGCGCCTCAGCCCTTGCTCCCGCCGCCTGCATCTGTTTTAGCGCCTTGCCATGGCCCCGCCACTTCTTTCCTTCGAGAATCTCGGTCTCATCCAGGGCGCCGGCTGGCTGTTCCGTGGTCTGGACATTCATGTCGGCGAGCGTGATCGCCTTGCGCTGATCGGTCGCAACGGGGCCGGCAAGACCACGCTGCTGAAGCTGATTGCCGGCACGGCGGAGCCGGATGAAGGCAAGCGCTCGGTCGTGCCGGGGCGCCATGTGGTGATGCTGGAACAAGACCCGGACGTCTCCGCCTTCGCAACGCTGCATGATTTTGCGACGTCCGGCGCCAAGGCGCCGGCTGCCCATGAGGTGGAGGCGATTGCGGACCAGCTCGGCATCGACCTTTCCCGTGCTGCATCGACCGCATCGGGCGGTGAGCGGCGGCGAGCGGCGATTTGCCGCGCACTGGCGAGCGAGCCCGATATCCTGTTGCTCGACGAGCCGACCAACCATCTCGATATCGCCGCGATCACCTGGCTGGAGGATTGGCTGACGCGCTTCAATGGCGCATTCATCGTCATCAGCCACGACCGGACCTTCCTCACGCGCCTCACCCGGTCGACGCTCTGGCTCGACCGGGGTAGCCTGCGGCGGCAGGAGATCGGCTTTGGCGGGTTCGAGGCCTGGATGGAAAAGGCCTATGCCGACGAGGCCCGCGCGGCCGAGAAGCTCGACGCCAAGCTGAAGATCGAGGCGCACTGGCTGGAGCGCGGCGTGACTGCACGGCGCAAGCGCAACCAGGGGCGGCTGGCCAAGCTCTGGGAGATGCGTGCCCAGCGCGCGGCGATGATCGGCCCGCAGGGCGGCGCCAAGCTGGAGGTCACTGCCAACGACACCAAGACCAAGAGCGTGATCACCGCCGAGCATGTCACCAAGCAGTTCGGCGACCGTGCGGTCATCAAGGATTTCTCGATCCGCATCCAGCGCGGCGACCGCATTGGCATCGTCGGCGGAAACGGGGCCGGCAAGACGACGTTGCTGCGCCTGCTGACCGGCGATCTGCAACCGGACAGCGGCACGATCACGCTGGCCAAGACGCTGGACGGCATCGTGATCGACCAGCAACGCTCGCTGATGCAGCCGGACAAAAGGGTGCGCGATGTGCTGGCCGAGGGCGGCGACTGGATCGACGTGCGCGGCGTGCGCAAGCATGTCCACGGTTATCTCAAGGACTTTCTGTTCGATCCCTCGCTGGCCGAGGCGAAGATCGGCACACTCTCGGGTGGCGAGCGCTCGCGCCTGTTGCTGGCGCGCGAATTCGCGCGCGAATCGAACCTGCTGGTGCTGGACGAGCCGACCAACGATCTCGACCTGGAAACGCTCGACCTGCTGCAGGAAGTGATCGCCGATTATGATGGCACGGTGCTGATCGTCAGCCATGATCGCGACTTCCTCGACCGCACTGTCACCGTCACGCTCGGCCTTGATGGCTCGGGCCGGATCGATGTGATCGCCGGCGGATATGCGGACTGGGAAGCCAAGCGCCAAAAGCCCAATGCGGCCGGCAAGCGATCGGCTGCGAAGGCGGATGCACCCGCTGCGCCACCGCCGCCCAAGGCGGCGAAGCTCAGCTACAAGGATCAGCGGGATTACGATCTGCTGCCGGGGCAGATCGAGGCGCTCGAGGCGGCGATTGCGCGCGATGAAGCCGCGCTCGCCGACCCCGATCTCTATACCAAGAACCCCAAGCGCTTCGCCGAGTTGAGCGCGACGATCGAAAAGGCGCGCGCGCAGAAGGATGCGGCCGAGGAGCGCTGGCTGGAATTGGCCGAGCAGGTCGAGGCCCTGCAGGGTTGAGCCCGGCAAGGGCCGCGTGGCGTCCCGCTCTCTTTAGCCGGATCGCGCAGATCAAGATTTTCGACGCACCCAGCCATGGTCGGCGGGGACGTTGTCGCCGACGAGCATTCAGATGACTAGCACTCAACCGATTCGTGGAATTCTGCTCTGCGCCGCCGCTCTGCTGCTGTTCGCGGCGCTGGATACGACCACGAAAGTGCTCACCGCGCATTTCGAGGCGCCTGTGATCGTGGCGGCGCGTTTCATCGGCAACCTCTTGTTGATGCTCGTCGTCATGGCGCCGCGCGGCGGGCGGGAGATGGTGCGCACGACGCGCACCGCGCTCGTCTGGATGCGGGGCTGCTGCCTCGCCTGCGCCTCCGTACTGATGGCGCTCGCGCTCACCCGCATGCCGGTCGGGGAAGCGACGGCGATCATGTTTCTCGCGCCGACACTGGTCGCGCTGGGCGGGGGACTGCTGCTCGGCGAGGAGGTCGGGCTGCGGGGCTGGGGCGCCGTGCTGCTGGGACTCGCCGGCGTTGTGCTGATTGCACGGCCGGGTGGCGGGCTGGATGTCGTGGGCGTCATGCTCGCTCTGGGCGCCGCCATGCTCAATGGCACTTACCAACTCATGTCCCGCACGCTGGCGGCGACCGAGAAGACCTTCGCTTTGCTCTTCTACAGTGCCGCCGTGGGCAGCCTCGTTTTCGGCGCGGTGGCGCCCTTCTACTGGGCGGGGCGGATGCCGACGCTGCTGGAAGGCGCGCTGCTGGCGTCGCTGGGTCTGTGGGGCGGGGTGGGGCATTATCTGTTCACGGCAGCCTTTCGCCACGCCCCGGCTTCGACGCTGGCGCCGATCACGTATCTGCAGGTGCTGTGGGCGACGGTGCTCGGCTGGATCGTGTTCCGGCATGTGCCCGATCCGGTGGCGATTGTCGGGATGCTCACGATCGGCAGCGCCGGCATGTTGATCGTGCTGAAGCGCCGCCGCCGGACTCCGCCCGCGACGGTGTGAACGCACTGGCGCGTGTCAGCCCTCCGAGGTGGCCGAAACCTCATAATGGATGATCTGCTTGTCGCCGATGCCGAGGTCATCCCATGTGGCGCGCCAGTCCTTCATGTGCTGGCTCGCGGCATGGGCCTGCTGGGCCTCACGGTCGCGAAAGACCTCGAAGATACGCAGCAGCCCGGGCTCCTCGAGGTCCTCGGCGAAGCTGTAGGCGATGCAACCCGGCTCCGCGCGGCTGGCCGCGACCATCCGCGCGATCACCAGACGCGCCGCCGGCAGGTTCTCCGGCGGCAAGCGAACGGTCCCGGCGAGGATCAGCATCAGCGGATCGGCGAATCCGGGGCGAGGCGCATGTCGAGATAATTGTCGACGCTCATCATCAGCTGGTCGAGCTCATGCTCGAAGAAGTGATTGGCGTTGCGGATCTCGTCATGATGGATGGTGATGCCCTTCTGCGTGCGCAGCTTGTCGACCAGCTTCTGCACGGAGGCGGCCGAAACGACCTCATCGTTCACGCCCTGCACGATGATGCCGGAGGCGGGGCAGGGTGCCAGGAACGAGAAATCGTACATGTTGGCCGGCGGCGCCACGGAGATGAAGCCGCGCACTTCCGGCCGGCGCATCAGCAGCTGCATGGAGATCCATGCACCGAACGAGAAACCGGCGATCCACGTCGTCTGCGCTTCCTGGTGGAAGCTCTGGATCCAGTCGAGCGCCGCGGCGGCATCGGAGAGCTCACCAATGCCATTGTCGAACACGCCCTGCGAGCGACCGACACCCCGGAAATTGAACCGCAGCGTCGCAAAACCGCGCTTCACGAAGGTCTTGTAGAGTGCTTGCGTGATGCGATCGTTCATCGTGCCGCCGCCCTGCGGGTGCGGATGCAGGATCAGCGCAACAGGCGCACGCGGCCGGGGCGGAGGGCTGAAACGACCTTCGAGACGGCCTTCGGGACCGGGAAAAATGACGTCGGGCATGGCACCTGAGACTTGAAATGGGAGCGGGCGACCGAGACTGGCCGACGACGCGGGACGCGCGCTTATATAGGCGGACGCGCGATTTTCGCAATGTTTCTGGTTGAGGGCGCCCGCTTCAGCCCCCGAACCAGCCCAGAGCAGCGGCGGTGAGGGGGTTCGTCGGGTCCAGCAGCAGCTTGGTGGTGAGCGCGAGGGACATGACGATCAGCAGAGGCCGCGCGATTCCGGCGCCGAAGCGGATCGCGAGATAGGCGCCGAATTGCCCGCCTGCGATGCTGCCGACGGCCATGGCAAGGCCGGTGATCCAGAGCACATGCCCGCCGATGATGAAGACGATCACGCTGGAGAAATTGCTGGCGAAATTCAGTAGCTTGGTATGGGCCACGGCGCGGATGAGGCCAAAGCCGAACAGGCCGACCAGCGCGGTGGTGAAGAAGGAGCCGGTGCCGGGCCCGAAAAAGCCGTCATAGCCGCCGATGATCGCCGCTGTGACGATGAGCACGAGCGGGCCGAAGCGGCTGTGCCTGTCCTCATCGCTCATGCGGGGCGAGAGGAGGAAATAGAGCACCATCGCGATCAGCAGCATCGGCAGCAGCGCGGAGAGAAAGCCGGAATCAATCCGCGTTACCAGAAACGCGCCGCCCGCAGAGCCGATAAATGACGCCAGCGCCGGCATGGCGAAGCGGCGGAAATCAATATGTCCGCGCCGGGCGAAGGCGATGACGGCGCCGCAGGTGCCAAAGCTGCTCTGGAGCTTGTTGGTCGCCAGAGCGGCCACGGGCGGGATGCCCGCCGCCAGCAGCGCGGGAATGGTGACGAGGCCGCCGCCGCCCGCCATGGCGTCGATGGTCGCGGCGAGAAACGCCACGCCCATGAGGATGAGGATGATGTTGAAGGCGGGATCCATGTCTTCGCATATCAGGTCTGTGTTGCGCCGCAACATGGCTGATTGCACCAGAGGGCAAATCCATTTGCCGCGGCGCGGCGGGCCTGTAGGGAAGGGGCGATGAGCCGACGCATCTATCTCGATCATGCCGCGACCACGCCGCTGCTGCCGCAGGCTCGCGCGGCGATGCTGGCCGGGTTCGATGCCTGGGCCAATCCCTCATCGCCGCATGCCGCAGGCCGTCAGGCGCGCGCCTTGCTGGAGGATGCCCGCCGCCGTGTGGCGCAGGCGCTCGACTGGGATGGGCATGTGCTGTTCACCGCCGGCGCGAGCGAGGCGCTGGCTATCGCGTTGACGCGCGCAAAGGCGTCTCCCTTGCTGGCAGGGGCGAGCGAACATGATGCTGTGCTGCGCCACATCCCGGAGGATCGCCGGCTGCCGGTCGATCATGACGGGATCGTGTGCCTGCCCGATGCCATTGCGCCGGGTACGCTGATCGCGATCCAGCAGGTCAATAGCGAGACCGGCGTGATCCAGCCGCTGGAGGCGTTCGCCGAGCGCATCCACGCGCAAAATGGCCTGCTGCTGGCCGATTGCAGCCAATCGGCTGGGAAGATGCCGCTTCCGAAAGGTCCGGACCTGATCGTTCTGAGCGCGCACAAGCTGGGCGGACCGATCGGCATTGGTGCGCTGCTGGTACGGGATCTGACGCTGCTGGCGCCGAGCGGCGGGCAGGAGCAGGGCTACCGCGCCGGCACCGAGGCCATGCCGCTGGCGCTAGGCTTTGCGGCGGCGCTGGAAGCTCCGCGCGACTGGTTGGCTGACGTCGCCGGTTGGCGCGAGCGGATGGACGCGGCTATTCTCGCAGCCGGCGGCGCAATCGTGGCGGACGCCTCCCCGCGATTGCCGACCATCGCCAGCTACCGAATGCGGGGCGTGTCCGCGCAGGCGCAGCTCATCCGCTTCGACATGGCCGGGATCGCGGTGTCGGCAGGCAGCGCCTGCTCGTCGGGCAGCTTGCGTACAAGCCATGTGTTGGCGGCCATGGGTTGGCCGCAGGCTAAGGCCGCCGAGGTGATCCGTGTCACTATGGGGCATGACACGTGCGCGGCCGACATTGACGATTTTCTCACTGAGTGGCAGGCCATCGCGCACGGGAACGCAAGACGATGATCTACCTCGATTACCAGGCCACCACGCCGCTGGCGCCGGAGGTTGCGGATGCCATGGTGGCCGCGATGGATCATTATGGCAATCCGAACAGCGCGCATCGCATCGGCCGCATTGCGGCGGCGGATGTCGAGCTGGCGCGGGGCCGCATCCTTGATGCGCTGGGCCGGGCGGATGGCCGCCTGATCTTCACAAGCGGCGCGACGGAGGCGCTGAACATGGCCATTATCGGCGCCGCGCGGGCCGCTCCGCACAGCCGGCGGCGGGTGGTGACGGTGGCGACCGAACATGCCGCCGTGCTCGATACGGTGATGGCCTTGCGCCGCGAGGGTTTCGAGCCGGTGATCGTGCCGGTGAATGCCGACGGGCTGGTCGATCTGGAGATTGCCGAGGCGGCGATCGATGAGCGAGCCGCCTTGCTTGCGGTAATGCAGGTGAACAACGAGATCGGCGTGGTGCAGCCACTCGACCGGCTGTTCGTGATCGCGCGCGCGGCTGGCGTGCCGACATTGTGCGACGCCGTGCAGGGTTTTGGCCGACTTGCGACCCCTCAGGCGGACCTGATCGCGATCAGCGCTCACAAGATCCACGGCCCGAAGGGCGTGGGCGCGCTGTGGCTGCGCGAAGGCCTCGACCTGCCGCCGCTCATGCATGGTGGCGGGCAGGAGCAGGGGGTAAGGCCGGGGACGCTCTCGCCCATGCTGTGCGCGGGCTTCGGTGTGGCCGCGCAACTGGCGGCGCAGCGCCGCTATGCCGACCTCGCCCATGTCGAAGCGCTCTGGACGCGCGCGCTGGAGCTGTTTGCGGATTGGCACCTCAATGGCACCGGGGAGGCGCGCTATCATGGCAATCTCAATCTCCGCCGGCCTGGGCTGGACGCGGCGCGGCTGATCTCGGATGTACGGACCGTCGCCGTCTCGCTCGGGTCTGCTTGCGCGAGCGGGTCCGGCCGGCCGAGCCATGTGCTCAAGGCCATGGGTCTGAGCGATGCAGAGGCGCGCAGTTCGGTGCGGATCGGCATGGGGCGCTACACCAGCATGGCCGATCTGGAAGAAGCCGCGAGTCTGCTCAATCAGGCCGCCGACGCACAGGGAGTGCCCGCATGACCTTAGTCCGCTTCATCAGCGCCAATGGCGAACATGTGCAGGAAGTGGAGGCCAGCGCGGGCGACATTCTGCTCGACGTGGCGCAGGCCGCCGGCCAGCCGCTGGAAGGCACCTGCGAGGGGCAGATGGCCTGCTCCACCTGCCATGTGATCGTGGACGCGGAGGACTTCGGCAAGCTTCCCCGCGCCAGCGAGGATGAGGAAGACATGCTCGATCTGGCCGCCTCCACCACTCGGACCAGCCGGCTCTCCTGCCAAATCGTGCTGAGTGACGCGCTGGAGACGCTGACCGTGCACATTCCCGCCGAGAGCCGGAATATGCAGGGGGCGTGAGGCAAAAAAAGCCTCTCCTCTTCAGAGGAGGGGTTGGGGTGGTGAGGTGCGTTCCTGCGCGAGGCCGAAAACACCACCCCGCTGCGCGTAACGAACAAGTGCGTAACGCTCGCTGCCCCTCCTCTGAAGAGGAGGGGGTGTCAAAGCATGTCGCACCTATCCCCCGCACATTTCGCGCCGCTTGCATTTCCCGCCTCATGCCGCCATATCCGCCTCGGAAGTCGGGCGGACGTAGTCTTCGCCAACCTGGTCAGGTCCTGACGGAAGCAGCCACAACGAATTCGCTGCGGGTCGTTCCGGCTTCCACCTCCTCTTCATTGTCATCGCCTTGTTCTGCAGCGCTCTTCTGCTTGCGGGCCTGCACGCGGACTTGCCGGGGGCAGGATAGGGCGTCATGGGCATGGCGTCATAGGCAGGCCGCGCTTTCGTGGCTGAGCGGCGCGCGCGAAAGGACTGAGTTCATGGCCGGCAGATCCCGAACCATCGTCTATCTCATGCTGGTGCTGGTGATGCTGCTCTGGTCCGGCAACTCCGTGGTTGCGCGAGCGATCCACACGGAAATGCCGCCTTTCACACTGGCCTTCTGGCGCTGGAGCGGCGCGACCCTGATCGCGCTGCCGGTGGCGTGGCGCTATTTGCGGCAGGACTGGCCCGTGGCCAAAGCCAATTGGAAGATCATTCTGTTCCTCGGCGTGATCGGCGTCGGCTGCTTCAACGCCTTCATGTATTCCGGCCTGCAATATACGACGGCGGCGAACAGCCTGCTCATCCAGGCAGCCATTCCTGCGTTGGTGCTGCTGTTCGACTTCCTGTTCTTCCGCAATCGCCCGCGCGCCATGCAGGTGGTCGGCGTGATCATGGCAGCCGCCGGGGTGCTTACGATCATCCTGCAGGGCAATCCGTCGGCCCTGTTCTCGATGGTGTTCAACCGGGGCGATCTGCTGGTGCTGTGCGCGGTCAGCCTCTGGTCGCTCTACACGGTGTTTCTGCGCCTGCGGCCGAAGATCCACGGGCTGAGCTTTCTGGCGATCACCGCGTTCATCGGCGTGCTGTGCATGGCGCCGCTGTCCGCTTATGAACTGGCACATGCGCGGGTGATCATGACGCCCGGCGTCGCGGCGGGCGTCGCCTATGTCATCCTGCTGCCCTCGCTGGTCGCCTACTTTCTGTTCAACCTGGCGGTGGAGCAGATCGGGGCGGGCGATGCGGGGCAGGTGATCAACCTGCAGCCGGTGTTCGGCGCGCTGCTCGCCGCGCTGCTGCTGGACGAGCCGCTGCATGGCTATCATCTTGCCGGTATGGGCCTGATCTTCATTGGCATCGCGCTGCCCTTCCTGCGGCGATCCGTCCGCGCCCCGATCGCGCATTAACTTCCGGCGCGAGTGCGGCTAGAACGAACGCAATGACCGATTCCTCAGACGATCCGGGCTTCGACCTTGGCGAACCGCCCCGGCCGCAAGCGGCTGTGGCGCCTGACGCGCCCGCCTATCGCGTGCTCGCCCGCGCCTATCGCCCGCAGACCTTTGCCGAGCTGATCGGCCAGGAAGCGATGGTGCGCACGCTCGCCAATGCGATCAAGCGCGAGCGTTTGCCCCACGCCTTCCTGATGACCGGCGTGCGCGGGGTGGGGAAGACGTCCACCGCGCGGCTGATCGCCAAGGCACTCAATTGCGTCGGTCCGGACGGGCAGGGCGGGCCGACGATCGATCCCTGCGGCGTCTGCGAACCGTGCAAGGCGATTGCCGAGGGGCGCCATATCGACGTGATCGAGATGGACGCGGCCAGCCACACCGGCGTCGATGATGTGCGCGAGATCATCGAGGCGGTGCGTTACGCAGCCGTCTCCGCGCGGTTCAAGATCTACATCATCGACGAAGTGCACATGCTCTCGCGCAATGCCTTCAATGCCTTGCTCAAGACTCTTGAGGAGCCGCCGGAGCATGTGAAGTTCCTGTTCGCCACCACCGAGGTGAACAAGGTGCCGATCACGGTGCTCTCCCGCTGCCAGCGCTTCGACCTGAGGCGCATCCCGGTGGAGTTGCTGGTCGATAATTTCCGCATGATTTGCGGCAAGGAAGGCGTCGTTGCCGAGGACGATGCCCTGCGCCTCATCGCCACCGCCGCGGAAGGCTCGGCGCGCGATGGCCAGTCGATCCTCGATCAGGCGATTGCGCATGCCGGGGTCGGCGAGGATGGACGGCCCTTCGTGCAGGCCGATCAGGTTCGCGAAATGCTCGGCCTGTCGGATCGCGGCGCGACGCGGCGGCTGTTCGACCAGATCCTCGATGGCGATGCGCCGGCGGTGCTGGCGACATTGGGCGAGCAGGAAGCGCTCGGCGTCGAGCCGCTCGCCACGGTGAATGCCTTGCTCGATCTCATCCATGCGGCGACGACGGCCAAGGCCGGGCGGGGCGCCGGGCTCGATCGCATGCCGGAGGCCGAGCGCGGCGCGATTGCCGGTTGGGCAGAGCAATTGTCTTTCCCGGTGTTCCATCGGTTGTGGCAATTGCTGCTCAAAGGCCATGCCGAGGTTGCCGCTGCCGCGCGGCCCCACGCGGCCTGCGAAATGGCGCTGCTGCGGCTGATCCACGCCTCAGCCATGCCGGACCCGGCCGAACTGGCGCGCCTCATCCGCGACGGTGCTGGGGGCGGCGGGCAGGCGAGCCCGACGATGCCGGCCCCTGCGCCCAGTGGGACGTTGAGCGAAGCGGCCCAGGCGGCCCCGAGCGCTCCGCCGCCCGCGCCGCCAGCCGCGCCTGAGCCGGAGTCGGAAGCGGCAACGCCAGCGCTGCCGACGGATTTTGCCGCGATGGTCGAGGCGCTCAAGGCGCGCCATGCCCGGCTCAGCGCGGAGCTGCATGATTATGTGAGCCTTGTGCATTATGCTCCGCCGGAACTGGCCTTCCGCATCCTCCAGCCGCTCGATGCCGATTTCCCCCGGCAAGTAGCGGCGGCGTTGCGTGAGGTGACGGGCGAGGTCTGGGATGTCCGCTCGACGGATGTCCACGGCCAGCCAAGCCTGCGCGAGCAGGAGCAGGCCGCCAAGGAAGCGCGGCTTGCCCAGATCAGCGCTGCGCCCATCGTGGCTGCCGCGCTGGAAGCATTCCCCGGAGCACGGCTCGTGCACCCGGATGATGAGCAATATAGGAGTGAAGGCTGATGAAGGACCTCAACGACATTCTCGGCATGGCCAGCCGGGTGCAGGAGGAAATGCAGAAGGCGCAGGCTGAACTCGATAACATCGAGGTCGAGGGTGCTTCCGGCGGCGGACTGGTCAAGGTGCGAGCGAGCGCCAAGGGCCGCATCCTTGGCCTTTCGGTCGATGAGAGCCTGATCGTGCCAGCCGACAAGACGATGCTGGAAGACCTGATTGTCGCTGCCTTCAACGATGCGCGCGCCAAGGCGGATGAAGCCGCCAACGAGCAGATGAGCAAGATGACGGCTGGTCTGCCGCTGCCGCCGGGCTTCAAGATGCCGTTCTGATCGGCGTAAAAAGGCGATAGTTTTTACCCGCGCTTAACCAGTTCAGCCGTCAGTAGCTTTTCGCGCCGTTGAAATGCGCGCGCGGCTGAACGATATGATGCATTGATCGTTTTTCGCGATGCGCGGGAAAAGCGACCGAGTTGTGAAGCGGCCCCTTCTGCACGAAGGCGGTTCGCAGGCTCAGGGGTAAGGCCCCCTGGCTGGATTGGAGTGACAATGGATCTTGATCTGCCTCTCTTGCCGCTGCGGGATATCGTCGTTTTCCCGCAGATGATCGTGCCCCTGTTCGTGGGACGCGACAAGAGCGTGACGGCGCTTGAAAAGGCGATGGCGGGCGACAAGGACATCTTCCTCGTCGCGCAGCTCGACCCGAGCGAGGACGATCCGGACCGGGAAGCGCTTTATGACATGGGCGTCATTGCCAGCATCGTGCAGATGCTCAAGCTGCCCGATGGCAATGTCCGCGTGCTGGTGGAAGGCAAGCAGCGCGCTTCCCTGACCGCGTTGACGGATGCCGAGGATCACATCGTCGCCACCGTTGCGCCGCTGGACGACATCGTCGTGGGCGGTGCTGAGGTAGAGGCGATGATGCGCTCGGTCACCGACCAGTTCGAGAATTACGCCAAGCTCAACAAGAAGCTGCCGGCGGAAGCTGCCGCGCAACTGCGCGAGATCACCGAGGCTGGTCGCCTGTCCGATTTCATTGCGGCCAACCTTGCCGTGAAGGTCGCCGACAAGCAGTCGCTGCTGGTCGAGGGCGATCCGCTCAAGCGCCTGGAAATGGTCTTTGCCTTCATGGAAGGCGAACTCGGCGTGCTGCAGGTCGAGAAGAAAATCCGTGGCCGCGTGAAGCGCCAGATGGAGAAGACCCAGCGCGAATATTATCTCAACGAGCAGCTCAAGGCGATCCAGCGCGAGCTGGGCGGCGGCGAAGGCGAGGAGGGCGATGAGCTTTCCGAGCTGACCGAGAAGATCAAGAAGACACGCCTGAGCAAGGAAGCGCGCAGCAAGGCGGAAGCCGAGCTCAAGAAGCTGCGCTCCATGCAGCCCATGTCGGCCGAAGCGACGGTGGTCCGCAATTATCTCGATGCGCTGCTCGGCGTGCCCTGGGGCAAGAAGAGCAAGCTCAAAAAGGATCTGGTGAAGGCGCAGGACGTGCTGGATGCCGATCACTTCGCGCTCGACAAGGTCAAGGACCGGATCATCGAATATCTCGCCGTGCAGGCGCGCTCTGACAAGCTGAAAGGCCCGATCCTGTGCCTCGTCGGTCCGCCGGGTGTCGGCAAGACCTCGCTCGGTCGTTCCATCGCCAAGGCAACGGGCCGCGAGTTCGTGCGCCAGTCGCTGGGCGGCGTGCGGGACGAGGCCGAGATTCGCGGCCATCGCCGCACCTATATCGGCTCCATGCCGGGCAAGATCGCGTCCAACCTCAAAAAGGCCGGGGCGATGAACCCGCTGGTGCTGCTCGACGAGATCGACAAGCTCGGCCAGGATTTCCGCGGTGATCCGGCTTCCGCGCTGCTCGAGGTGCTGGACCCGGAGCAGAACAGCAAGTTCCAGGACCATTATTTGGAGATCGACCTCGATCTGTCGGATGTGATGTTCGTCACGACCGCCAACAGCCTCAATCTTCCACAGGCGCTGCTCGACCGCATGGAGATCATCCGGCTGGAGGGTTACACCGAGGACGAAAAGCTGGAGATCGCGCAGCGGCATCTGATCGAAAAGCAGATCGAGGCCCATGGGCTGAAGGAAGGCGAATTTGCCATCGAGGAAGCCGCGCTGCGCGACCTCATTCGCTATTATACGCGGGAAGCGGGCGTGCGGACGCTCGAGCGCGAGATTGCGCGTCTGGCGCGCAAGGCGCTCCGCCGTATCCTTGAGGGCAAGGAAACCAGCGTCACCATTACGCCGGAGAATCTGGGCGATTATGCGGGCGTGCGGAAATTCCGTCATGGCATTTCCGAGGAAGAGCACCAGATCGGTGCCGTCACCGGCCTTGCCTGGACGGAAGTGGGCGGCGAGCTACTCACCATCGAATCGGTGACGGTCCCCGGCAAGGGCCAGATCAAGACGACCGGCAAGCTCGGCGACGTGATGACCGAGTCGGTTCAGGCAGCCTTCTCCTATGTGAAGGCGCGCGCCCCAGCTTATGGGATCAAGCCGAGCATCTTCAACCGCAAGGATATTCACATCCACCTTCCCGAAGGCGCGGTACCCAAGGATGGGCCGAGCGCTGGCATCGGCATGGTGACGTCCATCGTCTCCACGTTGACCGGCATCCCCGTCCACAAGGATGTCGCGATGACAGGCGAAGTGACGCTGCGCGGCCGGGTTCTGCCCATTGGCGGGCTGAAGGAAAAGCTGCTCGCGGCGCTGCGCGGCGGAATCAAGACCGTGCTCATTCCGCAGGAGAATGAGAAGGACCTGGTGGAGATTCCGGCGAACATCAAGGAAGGCCTTGAAATCGTGCCGGTGAGCCATGTGGACGAGGTGCTTGCTCGCGCGCTCACCGGGGCGCTGACACCGATTGACTGGTCCGAGGAAGATGATCTCGCCGCCCAGCCTCCGATCGGCTCGGCAGCCGAGCATGAGCAGCGGATGCGGCACTGAGTCTCGCGATGATCGTCATGACGCCGATGCCCAAAACAGCCCGAT
Source organism: Sphingobium sp. B8D3B (assembly GCF_025961875.1). Lineage (NCBI taxonomy): Bacteria > Pseudomonadati > Pseudomonadota > Alphaproteobacteria > Sphingomonadales > Sphingobiaceae > Sphingobium > Sphingobium sp. B8D3B. Next base: position 299,514 of record NZ_JAOQON010000001.1, read on the forward strand.
TTGAAGTTAAGGGCGGTTAAGGATCGTCATAAATGGGCCGGTCCGTCGTCCGGACCGGACCGATCATCGTGAAAAACAGCGTAAATCAGGGTTTTTAACGGGTTTGAGGCGCAAATCTCTTTGACACTTGCGACGAAGCAAGCCTTTATGCGCGCCTTCGTCGCATGATTCCCACCACAAGTTTTCTCAAGAAGGGGGTTCCCAAGGCATGAACAAGCAGGATCTCATCAGTTCGGTCGCGGATCAGAGCGGCCTCACCAAGGCCGATGCGAACAAGGCTGTTGAGGCAGTGTTCGACGCGATCACCGCCGCTCTCAAGAAGGGCGATGAAGTTCGCCTCGTTGGCTTCGGCACGTTCTCCGTTTCGCAGCGCAAGGCCTCGACCGGTCGCAATCCGCGCACCGGCGAAACCATGGCGATCAAGGCTTCCAGCCAGCCGAAGTTCAAGGCCGGCAAGGGTCTCAAGGACGCCGTCAACTAATCAACTCGATCGATCGTTGCCCCGCGCTTTCCGGCCGGGGCACCGCTTGATTGGATCGCCGACAGGGAACGCGACGTCCCATGTCGGCAAAGGCCGGGCTCTGCCTGGCCTTTTTGATTTTCAGCCGGGGTGAAGGCTGACGATGCCCGGTCTGCCGGGAAAAGCGTGCTAATCCCGAAAGGGGCGCGCTCTGTGCTTGACGGCGGTCCTCCCGGGGCATTATGGGCCGCCTCTCGATAGCGTCGATGGACGCTGTGGCGATCGTAGCTCAGTTGGTTAGAGCGCTGGTTTGTGGTACCAGAGGTCGCGGGTTCGGATCCCGTCGATCGCCCCATTTTCTTTTCCGAGATTTGGACGACTGGCGCGCTGCGCTGCGTGCACGGGGCTGACAGCCCGTCGCGCGCAGCCTATAGGCACCGCATGGCAAAAGCAGACGATGATCGGGAGGAAGGGCTGCGGCTCAATCCTCGCTATGACCGCGATGGGTTGATCACAGCCGTGGCGAGCAATGTCGATACCGGCGAATTGCTGATGCTGGCGCACATGAACGCGCAGGCCCTGGCCGCGACGATCGAAACGCGCGTCGCCCATTTCTGGTCCCGCAGCCGGGGCAAGCTCTGGCGCAAGGGCGAGGAGTCCGGCAACGAACTCCACATCGTCGACATGCGGCTGGATTGCGATCAGGACGCCATCTGGCTGCTGGTCAAGCCCGTAGGGCCGGCGTGCCACACGGGCCGCGTCAGTTGCTTTTATCGCCGCGTCACGGATGACGGGCTCGAATGGATCGACCGCGAGCCGCACGCCCATTGAGCTGTAACGGATATGTCGCTCAGTCCCGTCTGAGCACCGGCGCGGAGGGGTTGATTTTCCGTTGACGTAAACGTAAACTGTGCGTCTGACCTTCATGGAAGGATGGATGCAATGACGAAGCTCCAGATGATTGCCGGCATTCCCCAGCCGGAACGGGACGGGCGGGAAGAGTTTTCGATCTCCGACCTGTGCGATGAATTCGAAGTGACGCCGCGCGCTCTGCGCTTTTATGAGGATGAGGAACTCATCTCGCCGCGCCGGCAGGGCCTGACGCGGGTCTACAGCCATCGCGATCGCGCGCGGCTCGCTTGGATCTTGCGCGGCAAGCGGGTGGGATTCAGCCTGGCCGAAATCCGCGACATGATCGACCTGTACGATGCCGGCGATGGTCGGCGCACCCAACGCGAATTTACTGTCGCCAAATGCGAGGAGCGGATCGGATTGCTCCAGCGGCAGCGGCAGGATATCGACGAAGCGATTGAAGAGTTGAAGAATTTCGTCGCGCTCGTCGAAGAAAATCAGCGCCTGTCAGGCGAACTCAACTAAGACTTTCTACCACGGAGAGGCCAATGCCCAGCTATAAGGCGCCCGTCGCCGACACCATGTTCATCCTCAACGAGATCGTCGGGCTGGAGCGTCTGACGAACAATCCCGGCTTTGCTTCGGCGACCAGCGATATCGTTCAGGCCATTCTCGAAGAGGGCGGCAAGTTCGCCAGCGAGGTGCTCAGCCCGCTCAATGCCGTCGGCGACCAGATCGGCTGCAAGCGCAATGACGATGGCACGGTGACGACGCCGCCGGGCTTTCAGGAGGCCTTCGACCAGTTCGTCGCGGGTGGCTGGACCACGCTGCATGCGCCGGAGGAATATGGCGGGCAGGGTCTGCCCATCGTGCTGGCGATCGCCGCCGAGGAATATTTCACGGCATCGAACCACGGCTTCAACATGTATCACGGCCTGACCGGCGCCGCGGTCAGCGCGATCCTCGCCAAGGGCGACGATACGCTCAAGCAGAAATATGTGCCCAACATGGTCTCCGGCCAGTGGTGCGGCACCATGAACCTGACCGAGCCGCATTGCGGCACCGACCTCGGCCTCATCAAGACGCGCGCGTTGCCGCAGGATGATGGCAGCTACAAGATCACTGGCACCAAGATCTTCATCTCGGCCGGCGAGCACAGCATGGCGGAGAACATCATCCACCTCGTGCTGGCCAAGACGCCGGGCGCGCCCGCGGGCAGCAAGGGCATTTCGCTCTTCCTCGTGCCCAAGATGATGGTCAATGACGATGGCTCGCTGGGCGCGCACAACGCCGTTACATGCGGCTCCATCGAGCACAAGATGGGCATTCACGGCAACGCAACCTGCGTCATGAACTATGACGATGCGACCGGCTGGATGATCGGCGAGGAGAATAAGGGCCTCGCTGCGATGTTCATCATGATGAACCAAGCGCGGCTCGGCGTGGGCCTTCAGGGCCTCGCGCAAGGTGAGCTGGCTTATCAGCAGGCGGTCCATTATGCGATGGACCGGCGGCAGGGCCGCGCGCTGACCGGCGCTGCAGAGCCGGACAAGCCCGCTGATACGCTGTTCGTGCACCCCGATGTCCGCCGCATGCTGATGGAGTGCAAGGCGCTCACCGAGGGCCTGCGTGCGCTGGTTCTGTGGGGCGCGCTGCAGGTCGATCTCATCAAATATGCGCCGACCGAGGAAGAGCGTCAGGCGGCGGATGACATCATCTCGCTGCTCACCCCGGTCATCAAGGGCTATGGCACGGACAAGGGCTTCGATGTCGCCGTCCTCGCGCAACAGGTGTTCGGCGGCCATGGCTACATCCGCGAATGGGGCGTGGAGCAGGCGGTGCGGGATGCGCGCATCACCATGATCTACGAAGGCACCAATGGCGTTCAGGCCATGGATCTGGTCGGCCGCAAGCTCCCCGCCAATGGCGGTCGCGCGGTGCAGGCGCTGTTCAAGATGGTCGCCGAGGATGTCGCCGCCGGCAAGGCCGTGCCGGAGACGGCTGCTATTGCTGAGGCGCTGGAGAAGGCCAATCAGCAACTGCAGGCCGCGACCATGTGGCTGATGCAGAACGCCATGCAGAACCCGAACAATGCCGGGGCTGCGGCTTATGCCTATATGCACATCACCGGCATCGTCGCGACGGGCATGATGTGGCTGCGCATGGCGATGGCCGCGCAGGCGCAGCTCAATGCGGGTACGGGCAACCCCGATTACATGAAGGCCAAGCTGGTGACGGCCCGCTACTTCGCCGAGCGCATCATGCCGGAAGCCGGCGCGCTGCGTCGCAAGATCGAGGGCGGCGCCGAGGTGCTGATGGAACTGCCGCCCGAGGCGTTCCTGACGGCAGCCTGATCGGGCTTATCCTGCAGGACCAAGAAGCGGCTTCCTCTCTCCGGAGAGGGAGCCGTTTTCACGTCGATGGCTGAGGTTCAGGGCTTTGCAGATGCCGGCGCATCAGCCCGCAGCGGCGCCTTGAACAGCGCGGCATCGCCGGGCTTGAGCGGCACCAGCTCGCCGCGCTGCATGTCGGCAACCGGGCGGGCGCCGGTCGGCAGGTTGATCCGCGAGCCTTCCCCGCGTTCGTCGGCCAGCAGCTTGGGCGCCGGTGCGCTCGGCGTGCGGCGGACCATGCAGTTGACGCGCGGCACGTCGCGGAACTCGTCGCAATTGTAGAGCGTGCGCTCAATGCCGCTGTCCTTCATGCGGATATAGGAGAAGGACATGGAGGCGAGGCTGGTTTCCGCGACCGGGAAGCTGCGCGGCGTCGCCTTGTCGCTCGTCCAGGCCAGCAGGCGACACTGCGCGCGGCCGGCGCACAGGCGCGCGGCGGCGTCGGCATAGCGGGCCGGATCGCCGCCCGGATCGAGCGTCATCACAAAGCCCGTGCCTCCGGGCTCGATGGCAGCCAGCCGACCGGGGCCGATGCGCTTGCCGATATCCGCAGCGCTAAGCAAGGCCGGCGCGGTGGCGTCGTCGATCAGCGAGCCGGGCAAGGTGCCGGCCAGCGCGCCATCATCGGCGTGAACGGGCGACAAGGCGGCAAGCTTGGCGATGGCGGGCTCGGCAGCGATGCTGAGGCTCCGCGCAAAGGCCGGCGGTGTGCCCCACCAGCCCTCCCAGCGGAAGAACAGGTGCGTATCGACCGCCGCGACCTTGTCGAGCGACTTGCTCCAATAGGGCATCACCCAGTCGGTGTGATAATGGGTGCTGTAGCCCACGGGCGCATAGACATCGCCTGCGAGCATCCGCGCGGCATTGCCCCGGGCGCGATCCCAGGCTGCCGTGGACGGGCGGCGCGCCATGGCGCCATCGCAAGTGAAGGTGAACTGACAGCCGGTGGCCCGCTCCTGCCCCTGAAACACCACGCCGCACACCGTCTTGGGGAAGGCGGGGTGGCGCAGGCGGTTGAGCACGACCTGTCCCACCGCGCGCTGGCCCTTGGCGTCGTCGCCGGCTTCGTAGATCATCGCGGCGGCAAGACAGTCGGTTGCCCGACCCAGTGCCATCGCGTCGCCCTTGAACGTGAAGGGGCGCGCGGCAGGATTGGGCGCGGTCGAGAAGGGGATCTGCGCGTTCAGTTGGCGCGCCTGATCGGGATGGGAGGCGTCGAGCACCAGCGGCTCGACGACGGGCACGGGGCTGTTATCCGGTGCCTTGGGCAGAGCTGTGCTCACGGCCTCGCTGCCGGACAGCGCGGTAACGCTGGTGCGATTGCCGATGGCGAGCAGCGCCAGAGCGCCGGTCAGGATCAGCCCCAGCAGGCCAGCCAGCACGAGTCGGCCCTGGCGCGAAGAGAGCGCCGGGAATGCCGATTTTCGCGCAATCAGACCGTTGGTTGCCATACGTCCTTCCGCCACAGCCGCCATGCGCGGCCGGAGAGGGGCGGTATGTGTGCCTTTAGGTCGCGTTAGGCAAGAGCGGCACGGCCAGCCGCCCGGCCACAGGGACAGCCGTGCCATAACGGGAAATTCCGGCCGGCAAGTCTTAACGGCTCGCCGGCACGGGATGGTCGACCCGGATCAGCCGGCTTCGGGCAGGAAGTCCGGCACCGAAAGATAGCGCTCGCCAGTATCGTAATTGAAGCCCAGCACCTTGGCGCCGGCGGGCAGTTCCGGCAGCTTCTGGGCAATGGCGGCGAGCGTCGCGCCGGAGGAGATGCCGACCAGCACGCCTTCCTCGCTGGCAGCGCGGCGGGCATAATCCTTGGCATCGGCGGGATCGACCTGGATCACGCCGTCCAGCAGATCGGTATGCAGATTGGCCGGGATGAAACCGGCGCCGATGCCCTGGATGGGGTGCGGGCCGGGCGCGCCGCCGCTGATGACCGGGGAGAGCGTCGGCTCCACGGCAAAGACCTGGAGGCCCGGCCACATTGCCTTGAGCACCTGCGCGCAGCCGGTGATGTGCCCGCCCGTGCCGACGCCGGTGATCAGTGCATCCAGCGGCTCATCGGCGAAGTCGTTGAAGATTTCCTGCGCCGTCGTGCGGACATGGACATCGATATTGGCCGGATTCTCGAATTGCTGCGGCATCCACGCACCGGGTGTGGCGGCCACGATCTCCAGCGCGCGCTCGATGGCGCCCTTCATGCCCTTTTCACGCGGGGTCAGGTCGAAGCTGGCACCGTAGGCCAGCATCAGGCGGCGGCGCTCCAGGCTCATGCTCTCGGGCATGACGAGGACGAGCTTATAGCCCTTCACGGCGGCGACCATGGCAAGGCCAATGCCGGTGTTGCCGGAGGTCGGCTCCACGATGACGCCGCCGGGCTTCAAGCTGCCGTCCTTTTCCGCAGCTTCGATCATGGCCAGCGCGATGCGGTCCTTGATCGATCCGCCGGGGTTGGAGCGCTCGGACTTGATCCAGACATTCGCGTCGCCAAACAGGCGGTTGAAGCGGATGTGCGGCGTGCCGCCGATCGTTTCGAGAATGGACGAGACTTTCATGGGCAATCCTCCATAAGGCGATCGATCAATTAAAACTTAATCGATAGAGATTTGCAAGGGGCGGACTCTATCCTTCTTTTGCGGGAGCAGCGCCCGCGTGGGAAGGTCGGAAATGAACCTCGGGCGGATCGAACGTCCGGGCATTCCGCAATTCAGGGAAAAGGCGCGACCACCACAAGGTGATGGCAATCGCACCCACGCCGCCGGCAATCACAGCAGCGATCGGCCCGATGAGCGCGGCGAGAAAGCCCGACTCGGCATCGCCCAGCTCATTCGAGGCGGAAATTGTCATCATCGATACGCTGGTCACCCGGCCGCGCATGTCGTCGGGGGTGTGAAGCTGGATGAGTGATTGGCGGACGAACACAGAGAACATGTCTGCACTGCCCCACGTCGCCATGGCGAACAGGGCGACGATGATCGCGGTCTGCTGCGGCATGAAGGCGGTGAGGCCGAAGACGATGGTCGCCAACCCGAAGATGCCGACGGACAGCATCATTTTCAGCCCGACATTGTGGCGCAGCGGCCGGAACGAGAAGAACAGCGCCGTCAGACCCGCGCCGATGCCGGGCGCTGCGGCAAGATGTCCCAGGCCCTGCGAGCCGATATGGAGCACATCGCGCGCATAGACCGGCAGCAACGCCGTGGTGCCGGCCAGCAGCACGGCAAAGAGATCGAGCGTGATGGCGCCGAACACCAGCCGGTTGGTGCGCACATAGGTGAGGCCGTCAATGATCTGGCCGATCGGATGACGGTCGCGCTGGCGGGCCGCTTGCGGGACCTTGCCCACGAAGATCATGCCGATGACCGCCATGCCGAACAGCGCGCTGCTGAACATGTAGGCGAAATAGGGCTTGAACGCATAGGCGTAGCCGGCGACGGCCGGCCCGACGATGCTGCCGGCCTGCCAGAACATGCTGCTGAATGCGATGGCGCGGGGCAGCAGGTCCTTGGGGACGATGTTCGGGCCCAAGGAGCCGAGCGCTGGCCCCTGGAAAGCGCGGGCAAAGCCGATCAGCGCGGCGAGGGCGAAGATCAGCGGCAGGCTGATCCACCCTTCATAGCTGGAAAGCGCCAAAATCCCTGCCGAGAAGAGCAGCAGCGAGAGCGTGCCCATGGCGATGCGGGTGCGCGAATAATTGTCCGCGACGAGTCCCGCAAAGGGCGTCAGCACGAAGACCATGACGAACTGGATGAGGCCGATCAGCCCGAGCTGCGCTGCCGACTGGCCGGGAGACATGGTCTGCCGGGCGATGTTGTAGGCTTCCCACGCGATAATCAGCGCCATGCCGTTCGACGCGAGGATCGTGGACAGGCGCACCATCAGATAGGCGCGGAAGGCGCCGATCTGAAAGGGATGGGTCGGTGGCTTGCGCCCGGCGGTGCCGTCCGGCTCGCGAGAAGATGGGCTGACCATGCATGTTCCTTGGCGCAAGGCTGGCGACGGCGCAACGGACCAAAACGCGCGCAGGGCAAAGATTTTCGATTGCCGCGCGCCTTCGCTTAGGCGGAACGAAAAAGGCCCGGCAGGAACCCACGCTCCGCCGGGCCGAGTTTGAGCACTGGGGCTGCCAGCGCCCTTCGGGTCGCAGCTCCGCCCTAAGAAAACAGGGTTAATGAGTCATCAGGAAATAAAGCGGCTTGTCATTTTTCCTGGCGCACCTGCGGCGTCATGAACACAATTGCGCCGCCTGAGGTGCCGCACCTCAGGCGAGGCTGATGAAGCTGTCCAGAACCCGCTTGGCGCCGGCCTGCTCGAAATCGATCTCCAGCTTATTGCCCTCGATGCCCGTCACCGTCCCATAGCCGAACTTCTGGTGGAAGACGCGGGTGCCGAGGCTGACGTCGCTGCGGCCCTTGTTGCCGAGGCTCACAGCGCTCTGCCGCGCTTCGACGAGGCGCGTCGGCTCCCGCGAGAACTGGCTTTGCGCCCGTTGCCAGCCTGGTCCGCGCCCTGAACCGCGCGCGACATTGGCGAAGGGATCGTCCCGCTCGGACCAGTTGGCGCGCCACAGGCTGGCGCCGCCGGACATGGTGTTTTCCTCGTCCACCGTCTCCTTGGGCAATTCGCCAATGAAGCGCGAGGGGATGGAACTGGTCCACTGGCCATAGACCCGCCGGTTGGCGGCGTGCAGGATCAGGCAGCGCTGGCGGGCACGGGTGATCGCCACATAAGCCAGCCGACGCTCTTCCTCCAGGCTGGCAAGGCCGCCCTCATCGAGCGCGCGTTGCGAGGGGAACAGGCCATCCTCCCAGCCCGCCAGGAACACGGTGTCGAACTCCAGCCCCTTGGCGGCGTGGATGGTCATCAGCGTGACCTTGGCTTCATCCGCCTGCGCCTCATTGTCCATGACCAGACTGACATGCTCGAGGAAGGCCCCGAGCGTCTCATATTCCTCCATGGCGCGGGTGAGTTCCTGCAGGTTCTCCAGTCGCCCGCTGGCCTCCGTCGTACGCTCGGCCTGCAGCGCAGCGGTGTAACCGCTCTCGTCTAGAATCTGACGCGCGAGATCGGCGTGGTTCATCGCATTGGCGAGATCGCGCCAGCGGGCGAGATCGCCGATGAACCGCCCCAGCGAGCGCCGCGCCTGCGGGGTCAGCTCGTCCGTGTCGAGAATACGGGCCGCCGCGCTGGTGAGCGGCTCCCCCATGGCGCGGGCGAGGCGATGGACCTTCTCGACCGCCTTGTCGCCAAGGCCTCGCTTGGGCACGTTGACGATCCGCTCGAAGGCAAGATCATCGGCCGGCTGGTTGACGAGGCGCAGATATGCCAGCGCATCGCGGATTTCGGCCCGCTCATAGAAGCGGAAGCCGCCGACGATGCGATAGGGCAGGCCGATCTGGATGAAGCGGTCTTCGAACTCGCGGGTCTGGAAGGAGGCGCGCACAAGGATGGCGATCTTCTCGGCGCCGACGCCCTGCCGCTCCAGCGACTCGATCTCCTCGCCGACGCGGCGGGCCTCTTCCGGCCCGTCCCACACGCCGATGACGCGCAGCTTCTCGCCATCGGCCTCCTGCGTCCACAAGGTCTTGCCGAGCCGCCCGCCATTCTGCGCGATGACGCCGGAGGCCGCGGCGAGGATATGCGGCGTCGAGCGATAATTCTGCTCCAGCCGGATGATCGCGGCGCCGGGAAAATCGCGCTCGAAGCGAAGGATGTTGGCCACTTCCGCGCCGCGCCAGCTGTAGATGCTCTGGTCGTCATCGCCGACGCAGCAGATGTTCTTGCGCTGCTGGGCGAGCAGCCGCAGCCATAGATACTGGCTGGTGTTGGTGTCCTGATATTCGTCCACCATGATGTAACGGAACCGCTGCTGATATTGCTCCAGCACCTCGCGATCGGTCTTGAAGATCGTCAGCATGTGCAGCAGCAGGTCGCCGAAATCGCAGGCGTTGAGCGCGCGCAGGCGGGCCTGATACAGCGCATAGATCGCCGCGCCCTTGCCATTGGCGAAGGCCTCGCTCTCGCCCGCGTCGATTTCACCGGGGGTGAGGCCCTTGTTCTTCCACTTGTCGATCAGCCCGGCCAGCGCGCGGGCGGTAAAGCGCTTCTCATCGATCCCCTCGGCGACGATGATCTGCTTCATCAGGCGCAACTGGTCGTCGGTATCGAGAATGGTGAAGTTGCTCTGCAGCCCGACCAGTTCGGCATGGCGGCGCAGCATCTTGGCGCAGACGGAGTGGAAGGTGCCGAGCCAAGGCATGCCCTCGACCGCCTCGCCGATCATCCGCCCCACGCGCTCGCGCATCTCGCGGGCGGCCTTGTTGGTGAAGGTGACGCACAGGATCTCTGATGGCCAGGCGCGGCGGGTCGCCACCAGATGCGCGAGGCGCGCTGTCAGTGCCGCTGTCTTGCCCGTGCCGGCGCCGGCCAGAACCAGAACCGGCCCCTCCGTGGTCAGCACAGCCTCGCGCTGCGGCGCATTGAGGCCCTGAATATAAGGCGGGTCGGCAGGAGAGGGGGCTGACAAAGGATCGGTCACAGGCGAACAACTAGGGAACGGGTGGGGCTGGGGCAAGGGCCTTGGCGTGCGTTCCGACCGCTTCATCCCGATTACGCCCCCGGCGGTCTGCGGTGGATGGTTCGCACGGAACGGCTGTCCCGTTGCGGGATTTCCATCCCACAAGAACGATCACTCATAGGAGGATGCGATCATGCGCTTCTCAACCATTCTCACCTGCGGTGCCGCTTCGGCACTGGCCTTCGCTGCCCACGCACAAGACATGCCGCCTCCGGGTGGCGCGCCGGTCGGCCCGCCGTCCGCGACCGCGCCGATGCCGGGCGGCACACCCGGGCCGATGCCGGGCGGGACGGACACCATGCCCCCGCCGACTGGTAACCCCATGCCCGGCGATGGCATGAACCCGCCGCCGCCGCCGCCGGCTCCCCCGCCGCCCCCTGCACCCGGCGGCACGATGACGCCGCCGCCTCCGCCCCCCGGTGGTGGTCAGGTTGAGATGATGCCGCAGCGGCCCGTGGAGCAGACCGCTCCGCAGCCCCCAGCAGAATATCCGGTCTGCTCGCGCACCGTGAAGGACGGGTGCAAGAACCCCGGTGGGCAGTAATTAACTGAGCTTCTGCTGAGGTCGGCGTCCGTCTAGGTCGCTGGCCTCAGCAGGACCAACTTGGCCTTGCCGACCACGCGCTCGGCATCACAATCGAAGCCTTTGACTGCGATGTCTTCCCGCTTTTCCGTCTCGATGCTCACCCAGGTGCTGGGGCCGACCCAGCCGAGCCGGGCGAGCTTGTCCAGTGCGACGGCGCCCGCGCCGGTGCCATAAGGCGGGTCCATGAAAATCACATCCAGCGGCGCCGACGTGGCGCCAAGCGCAAGAACATCGTTCTGGCGGATGTCGGGTCGCGCAAGTCCGAGCTTTTCGGCATTTTTGCGCAAGGCGGCGATCGCAGCCCGGTCGCGCTCGACGAACAGGCATGTCCCTGCCCCGCGTGAGAGTGCCTCGAGGCCCAGCGCGCCGGAGCCGGCAAAGAAATCGCCCACCGCAAGCCCTTCGAATGAGCCCAGCCGGCTGGTGAGCATCGAAAATAGTGTCTCGCGTGTGCGATCCGCTGTCGGGCGCGTTTCCTCGCCGACTGGCGCCGCCAGCGGGCGGCCCCGCCATTGTCCGGAAATGATCCTCATTTGAGCGTCTTGCGGAACTTGATGAGATCGACCTGGCGCACCTCGGCCACTTCTGCAGGCGCGGAATCGCCCAGCACGAAGGGACCGTAGCGGGTCCGGATCAGCCGGCTGACCTTGAGGCCGAGATGTTCGAGCACGCGCCGCACCTCGCGGTTCTTGCCTTCGGTCAGCGTCATTTCAATCCACTGATTGCGCCCGGTCCGCCGCTCCAGATTGGCGTCGATCCGGCCATAGCGCATCCCCTCGATCTCGACGCCCTCGATCAACTCTTCAAGCTGGGCCTGGCTGATCTCCCCGAACGCGCGCGCGCGATAGGTGCGCTCGACACCGGTGGAGGGCAATTCCAGCTGCCGCTTCAGCTCGCCATCGGTGGTGAGCAGCAGCAGACCTTCCGTGTTGAGATCGAGCCGGCCGACCGGCATCACGCGCGGGAGGTCGGCGGGCAGGCGATCATAAATGGTCGGACGCCCGGCGGGGTCTTTGGCGGTGGTGAGGAGGCCGGCCGGCTTGTGGAACAGGAATAGGCGGGCCGGTGCGGGCTCCTTCACCGCCACACCATCCACCGTCACGCCGCGCAGCGACTTGAGCAGCGTCGCGGGCGTTTCCACCAGCGTGCCGTTCAGCGCCACGCGCCCCTCGGCGATCATCCGCTCGACATCCCGGCGGGAGGCGACGCCCGCGCGGGCCATCAGCTTGGCAATGCGCTCGCCCTCGCGCGCGGTGCCATCATCGGCGGCCTGGCGCACCTGCGGCGCGACGCGGCCTGCGCCCCGGCGCGCTCTGGGCGGCTGGGCTCGACGATCGGTTGCGCCGGCTGCGGCACCGGCTACAGGGCGCTGGGGACGGCGAGGTCCGGAAGGTCCACGAGTGTTCGACAAAATCTGTGTCCGTTTTTGGGGCGGCTGTGTCATCGCTGCACTGGCGAATCGCAGCCGCGCGACCTAGCGTTTTTGTGCGCCGGGATCGATCCGTTTTCGGTCTGCGGTTTGGCGCAACGGGAATGAGGCGGCAATGTTTTTCTCGAAGGAGACGCAGCGAATACGCCGCATCCTGATCGTCGAGGATGAGCCGCTGCTCGCGTTCGATGAAGAACATACCCTCCAGACGGCCGGCTATGAGGTGGTCGCGACGGTCGATCGCTTCCGGGAAGCGACGGCGATCATCCTCGAACAGGGCGCGGTCGATCTGGTGGTGACCGATGTGCGGCTTGCCGGTGTCCGCTCGGGCGTCGAGTTGGCCCGCCATGCCCGCGAACTCGGCATCGCCGTGCTGTTCGCGACGGCCACCTGCCCGGAGGAAGCGCGCGATCAGGACATTGCGCTCGGGTGCCTCTCCAAGCCGTTTCTGCCGCGCGATCTTATCCGTGCCATTGGCGTGTGCGAGCGGGTGATCGGTGGGCGCTCGCCCGGCCGGCTGCCGGCGGGGCTGAAGCTCTTCAAGCGCAACTGAGGGCTGCGCTGAGGCGCGCCGGCAAAAACGATGCTTTGAATTCCGGCATAGCGCTCTAAGACTGCGGGTTCAGGCCCAAGCAGTCGGAGTGTGCATGTCGCAGACCCTCATATTCGCCGTGATTGTCGGTGCAGTCGTGGCGAGCGGCTTCTTCGTTCCAAGCTTTCGTCCCTATTTGCGGCCCATGCCGTTCGTCGCGTTCCTGCTCGGCATATCGAGCGGCTTTCCGCTGACGCTGCTGCTGGCGACCATGACCTTCTGGCTCTCCAAGGTCGGCATCGACAAGTCCACGATCGGCTTCGCCATTGGCCTGACGACGCCCTACACGCTCAAATTCCTCTGGGCGCCGCTGGTCGACAAGCTGCCCTTGCCGGTGCTCACCCGCCTGTTCGGGCAGCGGCGCGCCTGGCTGTTTTTCATTCAGGCATTGCTGTTCGCGGCAATCTGGCAATTGGGCGCCAGCGATCCGGCCGCCGATCTGGCACGATTTGCGCTCTGGGCCATCGCCGTCGCCTTCCTCTCCGCCACGCAGGACATCGTGATCGACGCCTATCGCATCGAGATCCTGAGCGAGCAGGAATTGCCGCACGGCACGGCGATGAACCAGTTCGGCTATCGCACCGGCAATCTGTTGGCCGGTGCGGGGACGATCTTCCTCGCCTCCACCGAAGGCGCCGGGCTGGGTTGGGCCGTCGCCTATGGCATCACCGCCTTCTGCGTGCTCCCGGCTGCCATTGGCGCGCTGCTAGCGGGGCCGGGGCGCTATGTGGAGCACCGCGCGGTGCGCGAGGGGCTAGCGATGGGCGACTGGCTCAAGGAGACCATCGTCAATCCATTCCGCGAGTTCCTCTCCCGCCACGGCGCCTTCCTCGTCCTGGGTTTCGTGCTGATCTACAAGATTGGCGATGCCATGGGGCAGGTGATGCTGGCGCCGATGATCGTCGAGCTGGGCTTTACCGACACCGAATATGTCACCGTCAACAAGTTCGTCGGCTTTGCCGCGCTGATTGCCGGGTCGGCGCTGGGTGCGCCATTCATCGCCCGGCTGGGCATGGGGCGCGCTTTGTTCGTCTCCGGCGCGATGATGATGCTCTCCAACCTGCTGTTCTGCGCGCTGGCCGTGGCCGGACATTCGACGCCGATGCTCGCGCTGGCGGTGGGGACGGAGAATTTCACCAGCGGCATCGGCCTGACGGTGTTCGTCACCTATCTGTCCGGCCTCTCGAGCCTGGCTTATACCGCGACGCAGTTTGCCTTGCTCTCATCCTTCGCCGCAGTCGGCCGGACATGGCTCTCGACGCCTTCGGGCTATCTCGCCGAGGGGCTGGGCTGGGTCGGTTTCTGGGCATTCACCGTCGTGGCCGCCATTCCGGGCATGATCCTGCTCTGGATCATGTGGACGAAAGGCTTCGTGGTGGAGTCCGTGCGACAGCCCAGCACGCAGGACGATTAGCGACGCGCCTCAGACCGGCGGCTGGTTGTTCGCGACCAGCACCTGCCCGGCCAGATAGAGCGTGCCCGCCATGAGCACGGTGCGTCGCGGCCCGGCGGCGACATCCGTCAGCGCCTCCTGGATCGTGGTGAAGCTACGATGCGGCACCTCCCAGGCACGGGCAACTTGCGCGAAGACCTCCGGCCCGTGATGCTCATGGCCGGGCACCGGCAGCGAGCGGATCGAGCGGATCAAGGGACGGAGCGGCTTGAGGAAGCCGGCGACGTCCTTGTTCGAGAGCATGCCGATGATCAGGTCGATGCCCTCATCGGCCAGATGGCTTTCCGTCAGCGCGTCGGCCAGCGCCTTGCCGGCATCGGGATTATGCCCGCCATCGAGCATCAGCGTCCGCCCGGGCAGCATCGCATTGAGCGGGCCCCCTTCCAGACGCTGCATGCGCGCGGGCCAGTGCGCCCAGAGCGGCGCGGCGCGCAGTGCAGCCTCGGGGAGCGGCACCGCCTGCTGGTGGCGGAGCATGGCAATGGCGAGGCCCATATTGGAAATCTGGTGGGCGCCGTGGAGGCGAGGCATCGGCAATTCGATCCGCCCGGCTTCGTCGCGATAATGCAACTGGCCCTGATATTCAGCGATGTCCCAGCTCCGCCCGCGAGGCAGATGCGCGGCACCGGCCTTGTCGGCCACGCGCGCGATCGTGGCGTTCATCGCCGGGCGATAATGCTGGGTGACCAATGGCGCCCCGGCCTTGGCGATGCCGGCCTTCTCAAACGCGATGCGGCTCAGCGGGTCTTCCGGCACGTCATGGTCCGGCGCGAGGAGGAAGCTCTCATGATCGATCGCCAGCGAGGCGATACCGCAGGCGACAGGGGTCTGGATGACGTTCGTTGCGTCCAGCCGTCCGCCCAAGCCTACCTCGATTACGCAGGCATCCGCCGGCACGGTGGCGAACAGCATGAAAGCTGCGGCGGTGGTGATCTCGAAGAAGCTGGCGTTCAGATCGCCGCCGATGTCGAGCACTTGCTCCAGCGCGCGGGCGAGCGTGTCATCGTCGATCAACGTGCCGGCAAGGCGAATGCGCTCGTTGAACCGCACCAGATGGGGAGAAGTGAAGACATGGACGCTCTTGCCGTCGGCTTCCAGCGCCGCGCGCAAATAGGCGCAGGTCGATCCCTTGCCGTTGGTGCCGGCGACATGGAAGACCGGCGGCATCTCCAGATGCGGGTTGCCCAGCCGGCGGACGAGTTCGCTGATGCGCTCCAGCCCCAGCACGTCGCGGCCGGGCGAAAGCGCCATCAGGCGATCGAGTTGCGCCTGCACAGCAGGGTGGTCGGAAACGGCGTGGTCAGCCATCGCAAGGCCTCTGGGTCAGGTGCCGCCCGGCCTGCTTGCCGGGAGACTCGGCCTGCTGCGCAGGTCGGCGAGTCCTCAAGCAGGCGCGGACGGGACGGTAATCGGTGGTTTTATGCCGCTTGCTTCGTCGTCAGATAGCCGATCGTCTTGGCCAGCGTCGCCTTCATTTCCTTGCGATGCGTCACCATGTCAATCATGCCGTGTGCGAGCAGATATTCGGCCCGCTGGAAGCCCTCGGGCAGCTTCTCGCGGATGGTGTTCTCGATCACGCGGGCACCGGCAAAGGCGATCAGCGCATTGGGCTCGGCAATCTGCACGTCACCCAGCATCGCATAGCTGGCGGTGACGCCCCCGGTGGTCGGATCGGTCAGCACCACGATGTAGGGCAGGCCAGCCGCGCGCAGTTGCTGCACGGCGACGGTGGCACGGGGCATCTGCATCAGCGAGAGGATGCCCTCCTGCATCCGCGCGCCACCAGCGGCGGTAAAGATCACATAAGGGCAGGACTGGCGCACGGCTTCCTGCACGCCCGCGACGAAGGCCGCGCCAACCGCCGTGCCCATCGAACCGCCCATGAAGGCGAAGTTCTGCACGCCGACAACGGCAGGCTGGCCATCGATCCGGCCGGAGGCATTGATCAGCGCATCCTGGTCCCCGGTCTGCGCGCGAGCGGCCTTGAGACGATCGGTGTAGCGCTTGGAATCGCGGAACTTGAGCGGGTCTTCCTTGACAACCGGCGCGGGCAGGATGTGCATCGTGCCCTCATCGAAAATATGCGCGAAGCGGGTGTGCGGGCCGATCCGGCCATGATGGTCGCAGCGCGGGCACACCGAGAGATTCTCGTCCCATTCCTTCTGGAAGATCATCTGGCCGCAGCTCGTGCATTTGTGCCAGAGATTGTCCGGTGTCTCGGTCTTCTTGGCGATGAAGGGCAGGGCATTGCGAACGCGGTTCAGCCAGCTCATGCGGCTTTCTCCTTCTGATTGAGCGCGGCGCGGAGGGTCGCCACGAAGTCGCGGACCGGGCCAGCGGCCTGGGCGCCATGCTTGCCGACAAGCTCGACGATGGCCGAGCCGACGACGACCCCTTCAGCCACCGCGCCGATGGCGGCGGCCTGCTCGGGCGTGCGCACGCCGAAGCCAACGGCCACGGGCAGATCGGTTGCGGCCTTGAGTTTGGCGACGGCGGATTCGATGCTGGTTTGCGCGGCCTGCTGCAAGCCGGTGATCCCGGCGACAGACACATAATAGAGAAAGCCCGAGGCGCCCTCCAGCACGGCCGGCAGACGCGCGGCATCCGTGGTCGGCGTCGCAAGGCGGATCAGCGAGACGCCAGCGCCGCGCAGCGCCGGGCCAAGCTCGGCATCTTCCTCGGGCGGAATGTCGACGCAGATCACGCCATCGACGCCCGCCTTGGCGCATTCGGCGGCGAACCAGTCGGCGCCGCGTACGGTCATCGGGTTGGCATAGCCCATCAACACCAGCGGCGTCTCCGGATGGCGGGCCCGGAAGGCGGCGGCGATCTCGAAGATCTTCGCCGTGCTGATCCCCGCCGCCAGCGCGCGCAGATTGGCGGACTGAATGGCCTGCCCGTCCGCCATGGGATCAGTGAACGGCATCCCCAGCTCGATCACATCCGCACCGCCCGCGACCAGCGCATCGAGCACGGAGGCGGTGTCAGCAGGCGTCGGATCGCCGCCGGTGACGAAGGTGACGAGTGCGGCGCGCCCTTCTGAGCGGGTGCGGGCGAAGGTGGAGGTGAGGCGGTTCATATCTTCGCTCCCAGCGCCTGGGCGACGGTGAAGATGTCCTTGTCGCCGCGACCGGAGACGTTGACGACGATCAGCTTGTCCTGCGGCATCGCCGTAGCCTCCGCCTCCAGCGCGGCGAGAGCGTGGGCGCTTTCGAGGGCGGGGATGATGCCTTCCTGCTGCGAGCAGAGCTGGAAGGCGTCGAGCGCGGCGGTATCGGTCACCGGTACATAGCGCACGCGGCCGCTCTCGTGCAGCCAGCTATGCTCGGGGCCGATGCCGGGATAATCGAGGCCCGCCGAAATCGAATGCGCTTCGGTGATCTGGCCGTCCTCGTCCTGCAGCAAATAGGTCTTGTTGCCATGGAGGATGCCGGGCTTGCCGCCGGTGAGGCTGGCCGCGTGCTTGTCCGTATCGATGCCGTGGCCCGCCGCCTCGGTGCCGACCATCGCCACATCTGGATCGTCCAGGAACGGGTGGAACATCCCGATGGCATTGGAACCGCCACCGACGGCCGCGATCAGCAAATCGGGCAGGCGCCCTTCGGCAGCCAGCATCTGCTCGCGGGTTTCCTTGCCGATCACGCTCTGGAAGTCGCGCACCAGCTCGGGATAGGGGTGCGGACCGGCGGCAGTGCCGATAATGTAAAAGGTGTTCTCGACCGTCGCCACCCAATCGCGCAGCGCTTCGTTCATCGCATCCTTCAGGCTTTGCGATCCGCTGGTGACGGGGCGTACTTCCGCGCCCAGCAGCTTCATGCGGAAGACGTTGGGCTGCTGCCGCTCGATGTCCTTGGCGCCCATGAAGATGGTGCAGGGCAGGCCAAAGCGCGCGCAGACGGTGGCCGTCGCTACGCCATGCTGGCCGGCGCCGGTCTCGGCAATGATCCGCGTCTTGCCCATGCGGATGGCGAGCAGGATCTGGCCGATGCAATTGTTGATCTTGTGCGCGCCAGTGTGATTGAGCTCTTCGCGCTTGAAATAGATCTTGGCGCCGAAACCGGGCTTGGCGCGCTCGCGATAATAAGCGGTCAGCCGTTCCGCGAAGTAGAGCGGCGAGGGGCGGCCGACATAATGCGTCATCAGGCCGTTAAATTCGGCTTCGAAAGCCGGGTCTTCCTTGGCAGCGCGATACTCGCGCTCGAGGTCGAGGATGAGCGGCATCAGCGTCTCGGCCACATAACGGCCACCGAACTGGCCGAAATGGCCGCGCTCGTCAGGCAGGGCGCGCAAGGAATTGGGGCGGGAATTGGGGAGGGTGGTTGCAGCAGTCACTGTGCGTCTCTCTTGGTCACTGGGGTCGGGTCGCGTCGAAAGGGTCGAGCGATCAGCGCCATCGTGTCCCGATGCATCTGGCTATGGCAGGCAGTGTCATCATTCCCAACCGCTTTGCAGAAGGTCGCGGCCTTGTCCACCGCATTGACGCATTCGGCGGCTGGCCTTTGGGGCAGTCCGGCAAGCGGCGCCCGCTTTGCCCTCCGTCTGATCCATCAGGCCGGCGGGGCGGGCACGAGGATCAGGGTTCGATCCTCCACGCGCCAGGAGGCCAGTTGGGAGAGAAAGTTCATCCCCAGCACGTCCATGTCGCCCAGCGCGGGCGAGATCACGACCTTGAGATTTTGGGCCGTCAGCGGGCCGATCGCGAGGCGCTCGACGGTGCCCGTTTCCGCCTGCACTGTTCCGTTCGCTGTCTGGAGCACGACCGGCAGCAGGCTGGCCCCGCGGGGCACGCCTGCCAGGTCTGCCGTCCCCGTGGACAGCGCCGTAACGGTGGCGCCGCTATCGATGAGCATCCGCCTGTCGACGCCATTGATCTGCGCCGTCGCCCAGAAATGGCCGTCGGGCGACATCCGGATGCGCACCTCGTCGCCCACGACTTGCTGGGAGTCGACGCCGAGCCGGCTGCTGAAGCGGGACAGGGACGGGTCGAATGGCGCCTGCTGAAACAGCACGAACAAGGCAAACGCCAGCAACGCGAACGAAAACAGGGCGCGCAGAGCCCGTCCCACATAGGGGATTTTGAAGATCAGAATGAGGATCAGCGCCGCACCGCCCGCATAGAGCGCGAGGTGAAGCCATTCGGGGTTGGTCGTCATCGGCATGAAAGCTCAACCGCAATCACGTGCATTCGATCCCGCACAGCGCCCGCGAACCGCCAGGGGGATCCAATCAGCCAGCCTGCGCCGCACGGCAAAAGTCAGCGATCTTGGCCACATCCTTGACGCCCGGCGCGCTCTCGATGCCGGAAGAGACATCCACCAGCGGCGCGCCAGTCAGGCGAATGGCGTCGGCGACATTCTCCGCATCCAGCCCGCCCGAGAGGCCCCAGGGCAGCGGCGGGCGATGGCCGGCGAGCAGCCGCCAGTCAAAGCGCAGGCCCATGCCGCCGGGCAGAGCCGCGCCGTCCGGCGTCTTGGCATCGTAGAGCAGGAAATCGGCCGCGCCCGCATAAGCCGCACCAGTGGCGAGATCGCCGGCGGTCTTCACGGAGATGACTTTCCAGACCTCCAGCCCGGTGCGCTGGCGGATGGCCGCAGCCCGTTCCGGCGTCTCGCGTCCGTGCAACTGGGCAATCTCCATGCCGCCGGCAGCGACGAGCGTATCGATCAGATCATCGCTCGGATCGACGAGAACGCCCACCCGCTTTACATGGGCGGGCACCCGCGCGGCGATGAGGCTCACCCGATCGGGCGCGAGATAACGCGGGCTGGGCGGGAAATAATTAAGGCCGACATGGCTCGCGCCGCCACGCACGGCCGCATCGATAGCTTCGGCGGTCTTGACCCCGCAAATCTTGATGGCGACCTTGGGCATGAACAATGGCATCCGGTTGGGCATCGCCGGCGCTCGCAGCCGGTCCGCGCGCTAGGTAGGGGAGGATTGCTGCCAGCGCAACGCGGCGGAACAGCCTCAGCGGATCATCGCCCCGCCGAGCAGCGTGAGCAGCTTCACGTCCACCGCATAGCCTTCCGCGCGGCGGCCTGCGATCCAGTCGGCGAAGCCGGCGAGCGGGACGCGGTGGACGCGGATGTCCTCGCCGGGAACGCCGCCGCCATCGCTCACTTTCTCAAGGTCGAAGGCACGGAACAGGGTGAAACTTTCCGAGACCATGCCGGGCGAGCTCCAATATTCGCCCAAATCCTCCATGCGGCCTGCGCGATAGCCGGTTTCTTCCTCCAGCTCGCGCGCGGCGGCCAAGCCGGGCTTTTCGCCAGCCGATTCGTCGCCCACCAGTCCGGCGGGTAGTTCGATGCAGCGCCGCCCGAGGGGGACGCGAAACTGGTCGACCAGCAGAATATGGCGCCCGTCCGCGCCTTCATCGATGGCGATGATGACGGCGGCCCGGATGCCGCGGGCGCGCGAGACATATTCCCAGCGACCACGCCGCTTGGCGGTGATGAACCGGCCCTCCCACATGGTTTCCTCGGGGAAGCGGAATTCGTCTTCAGGGGTGGTGTCGCTCACAGTTCGATCAGCCGATCCGGCAACTCATTGGGATTGTCGGCGCTTTTGGGGCAGTGCTCGGCAAGGATGAGGCCGGCTTTCTCGATGGCGAGCGCCATGCCTTGCGCGATGCGCCCGGCGCGCACTTCGTCGATCATCGTGGCCATTGCTTCGCCCCAGACTTCCGGCGACACGCGCGAGGCGATGGCTTCGTCGGCGACGATTTCCGCGCGATGCTCATCGAGCGAGAGGTAGAGCAACATGCCCGTAAGGCGGCGGGTCCGCGCCTCGGCCGAGGTGCGGAACAGCAGCAGAGCGCGCCGCCGCACGCGGCGCGATTTGGTCGCGCCAGGCGTCACCAGCATCCGCAGCGCCGGTATCGCCAGCAGATAGCGCATGATCAGGTAATGAAGGCACATCTGCCCGAACATCAGCAGGTAGAGCAGGTGTCGCGGCAACTCATGATGCCAGCCGCCGGTCAGGCCGATCAAGGCTTGCTCATAGGCTGAGGGGAAGGCGGCAGCGACCAGCGGCACCAGCAGCATGAACAGCAAGGACCAGTGCAGCCCGACATCATGATAAGCATCCGACCGGCGCGCGACGATGGTCACGATCTCCGCGTCGGTCTTCAATTCGGCCTTCGCCACGGCATCGGTGACGATGCGATGATCGGCCTCGCTCATGGAAATCCGCCTGCCCATCACCAGCCTCCGCTCGCGCCGCCGCCGCCGAAGCTGCCGCCACCGCCGGAAAAGCCGCCACCGCCGCCCCAGCCACCGCCGCCACCCCAGCCGCCGCCATCATTGTCGCGACTGTTGAGCGCGCTGCGAATGGCCGCTTCTGCCCCCCAGATGATGATGGGGTGGATGCCGCCGCGATAGCGCCGGCCGCCGCGCAATCGCCCGAAAATGGGCAGCACGACGAAGAAGAGAATGAAGATCGCGAAGAAGATCGCCGGCCCGAAACCTTTGCCCGCCTGGCGCTTGTCCTGCTCGGCTGCGGCCGAGGCGAGCTTGCGCTGTTCTTCAGGCGGCAGTTCGAGAATGCGCACGATCTCGGCGACGCCCGCGCTGATGCCGCCCGGAAAATCCCCATCGCGGAAGCGGGGCGTGATGACATCGCGGATGATGCGGCCAGACAGTGCGTCCGTCAGGATCGGCTCCAGACCATAGCCGACCTGAATGGTCAGCCGGCGCTCGTTCGGCGCGACCAGCAGCAGTACCCCGCTGTTGGTATCCTTCTCGCCGATGCCCCAGGCGCGGCCAAGCCGATAGCCATAATCGCTGATCTCATAGCCATTGAGGTCCGGCACGGTCGCCACGACCAGCTGGCGGCCGGTGGTCTTTTCCAGCGTTTCGGATTGCTGGGTAAGGGCTGCCTCTGTGGCGGGGTCGAGAATGTCGGCGCCGTCCACCACCCGCCCGGTCAGCGCGGGAAAGCTCTGGGCAAGCGCAGCATCCGGCCGCAGCATGAGCAGCGCGGCCAGAAGCAGCATAAAGCGCATCAGCGCCGGCACGATGGCCGGCGCGACAGGGCGGTGGGAACGGGTCAATTGCCGTTGAACATCGCGCCGACATCCGGCGTGGTGTCAGCACCGGCCTTGGCCTCGAAGGGCGTCAGCGGCTTGGCGCCATGGATCAGCTTGGCGCCGATCATCTCCGGGAAGGTGCGGATGCGCGTGTTATAGTCCTGCACCGCGAGATTATAGTCGCGGATTGAGATGTTGATGCGGTTTTCCGTGCCCTCAAGCTGGGTCATCAGGTCTGCGAAGCGCTCCTGGCTCTTGAGGTCGGGATAGCGCTCGACGGTGACGAGCAGGCGGGAGAGGGCGCCGCTCACATTGTTCTGCGCAGCCTGAAACGCCTGGACCTTGGCCGGGTCGCTCAGTTGATCCGCAGTGACCTGCACCTGCGTCGCGGAGGCGCGGGCACTGATCACGCCTTCCAGCGTCTCCCGCTCGATCTGCGCGGAATTGCGCGCGACGGCGACGAGATTGGGAATAAGATCGGCCCGGCGCTGATAAGCCGCCTGCACGTCAGCCCATTTGGCCTTGGCATTCTCCTCGGCGGTGGGCACCGAATTGATGCCGCAGGCCGCCAGCGCCAGCGGCAAGGCAAGCAGCAGAAACATGCGCAGTGCTTTGAATGGCGATGAAAGCGTGGCCATGGCGGTCTGTCCCCTCATAAGGCGGTGTATCGCTTGAGTGATACGCTAAATAGGGTGTTGATTGCCCGCCCGCAACGGGCTTAGCTGCCCCGCATCATCCAAATCCATCATCAGCAGCCCGCAGACGGCAGGGGAGAAACACGATGCTGACCGAATTCAAAGCCTTCATCGCACGGGGCAATGTCCTCGATCTCGCCGTGGGCGTCATCATCGGCGCAGCCTTCGGCGCCATCGTCAGTTCGGTGACGGACGATCTCATCATGCCGGTCATCGGCGCGCTGCTCGGCGGCCTGGATTTCTCCAATTACTTTGTGCCGCTGGCCGCCGTCCCCGCCGGGACCGAACCGACGCTGGAGGCCATGAAGGCTGCGGCGGTGCCGGTCTTCGCTTATGGCTCGTTCATCACGGCGGTGATCAAATTCTTCATTCTGGCGTTCGTCATTTTCCTGATCGTGCGGCAGGCCAACCGCTTCTTCGTTAAGAAAAAAGCGGAGGAGGTTGCAGCGCCTGCTGGGCCCTCCGAGGTCGATCTTCTCAAGGAAATCCGCGACGTTCTGAAGGCGAAGCCCTGATCGGTCCGTCGCATCGCGGTGAACGAAAGGTTGCCGAGCCGGGAACCTTTGTCGCTGCGGGGGTTTTGTTTGCAGTCTCGTGACAGATGGCGGGACCTAACAGGAGACAGACGCGTGAAACCCATGATGATCCTTGCCGCTGCAGGCGTAGCCCTGACGCTGGCCGCATGCGATTCCAAGGAAGCGCAGAACGTCGAAGATGCCTATGACAACCGGGCGGACGCGATTGACAACCAGGCTGACCAGCTTGAGCAGGCGAGCGACCACATGAACGGCGCTGCTGAAGACCGCGCGGAAAACGCCGTGGATCGTCTTGAAAATCGTGCGGATGCCGTGCGGAACATGGGCGACGAGAAGGCTGACGCGATCGACGCGGCCAAGTGAATTACCAATTGATCTAAACGCTCGCTGAGCGTTTGGTTCGACCGGCCCGGCATAGTCCACAGGGATTATGCCGGGCTGTTTGCGTCTGCGGGCTTCTCAACCGCGAATTGATCCCTATATGAGGATCTGCCGGCTTGTCCGGCTATGGCGATAAACTGCGGCGTGTAATAGGCGCAGCGGACCCGGGGGCGGTACCCGGCGGCTCCACCAGAAGTGGCTCTTCCTTTCAGGAAGAACTGTTCCTGACGGGGCCGAACTAGGATCGACGTGTGTTGAAAAACGCTGTTTTTGCCCGGGCTGAGTAACCCGTTCAAGGCTCAAAACCCATAAGTGCCAACGATAACGAAGCACTTGCTCTTGCAGCGTAATTGAGGGCCTCACGGCCTGACATTACCCTAACAGAACGCGGTTGGACCGAACCGGGCAACAGAATCGGATTCCAGCGGCACGGGGAGCGCCGGGCAACAGAAGCTCCCCACCTGATGCCTTTCTCGCACAGCTTTTGAAGACCCGACTTCTGTGGGGCGCTGCTTCGCGGCTCTGGCGTTTCGCGCCCTGAACGTTGCTGCGAAGCGCAGAATCATGAATATTACAGAATTATGACAAAATGCTCCTCTCGTACGTACACACGAAAAATCATGACTATCCTTATGATTTTATGAATTTAAAAATTTTTGTTCGAATATTGATAGCGAGTCATAAAACTGAAATACTCTCGGTCAGATTTCAAAAGATACGAGAGGAATTGTCATGAATTTCAAGATTTTGATTGCAGGAGGCGCCGCGCTCGCGGCACTGGGCTGCACAGGCGCGATCGCCCAGACCGGCGGTGCCACGGGCAGCTATGCCGCCACCGCCATTTCTGCCGGAAAACTGGATGAAGCCGAGCGCCTGTTGCAGCCGGCCAGCATGACCGATGCTGCCGATCCCGCGCGGCTCATCAACATCGCGACGGTCTATGCGCGCACGCAGCGCAAGGCCGAGGCGCGCGAGGCGCTTATGCGCGTTCAGTCGCTGCCCGCCGAGCAGCTCGATCTGGCCGATGGCGCCAGCTATTCGAGCCACGCCGTCGCCCGCACCCTGCTGGCGCGCCTCGATCAGCACTGAGGCCGATCCGGCTCCCGGCCGGACATCATCACGAGAAGGTGCGCGGACGCAGGTCTTGCGCACCTTTTTCTATAGAGGGGAGCGGCGAGCCAGCCAGCGGCAGTTGCAATGCCATACATCCTCCCGCTTCCGAAAGCTGGGCGGATGTTCGCGTCCAAAACCCTTGCGGTCCGCCGATCTCCAAGCCCTGCAACAAAACTGACATGAATTCGTCACGCGAATGACGCGGGGATTGCATCCCGCTGTCACACTCATCGCCTAGCTGCCGCGCCGAGGGCGCAAGGGGGACTTCACAGAGTCGCTACTCCCGTTGGCCGTCCTGCAATCGAAATCCGGAACATCCGGCAGCGGAGACGACGATGAAACTGATCAATCGGACTATCAACTTCATGCTGGCAGGCGCGGCCCTGCCGCTGCTCGCCGGTTGCGGTGCGAGCGAGATCGCATCCCCGGGTACGGGCGGTATCGTGATCAACAATCCAACGCCCACCCCCACGCCGACTCCTACACCGACGCCGACCAACTCGGTCACCGCGGCGCTCGGCTGTCCGACGATCAACAATCCCACCCAGCTGACTGACTCGGGTACGATCTCCGGACCGACCGGAACGTGGCGCGTCTGTTCGCTGCCCGGCGTCATCAGCCGTAACCTGACGTTGGAGAAGATTCCCGGTCTCGTTTATTATCTTAACCCGGCCATCAACAACGGCCGCGTGGATGTCGGCTGCGACGGCGGTTTCTCCGCGCCAAGTTCTGGCTCGCCCCGCGAAAGTACCACGGTCGGCTGTCGCGCAAGCGAGATCGCGGGCCTGGGCCTGCAGAGCTCAGTCGCTAACGGGTCGGGCCAACTGATTGCAGACACCAACGTTACACTGACCATTCAGCCGGGCGTAATTGTCATGGGCCAAGGCGCGGCTTTCCTTGCGGTCAACCGTGGTAACAAGTTGGTCGCCGAGGGCACGCAGACGTCACCCATCATTTTCACCAGCCGCGACAACGTGCTCGGTCAGGAAACCGACACATCGATCGGTCACTGGGGTGGCGTGATCTTGATGGGTCGCGCGCCGGTCACCGACTGCAACTTCGGCACCGTGGGCGTCGATTGCGAGCGCAACACCGAGGGTTCGGTGAACCCCGCGCGGTTTGGCGGCAATGACCCGACCTACAATGCGGGGTCCATGAAATATGTCCAGATTCGCTTCTCTGGCTTTATCCTCAGCGGAAACACCGAACTGCAGGCGCTCACGACCGAAGGCATCGGTAGCGGGACCAAGCTTGATTACATCCAATCGCACAACAGTTCGGACGATGGCGCTGAGTTCTTCGGCGGTGTAGTGAAGTTCAAGCACTATATCGCAACCGGCGCCGACGACGACAGCCTCGATCTGGACACGGGTGCGCAAGGCGCTTTCCAGCATGTCATGCTGATCCAGCGTCCGGGCCAGGGTGATGCACTGTTCGAGATCGACAGTGATGGCAAAGAGACCGACGCACCGCGCTCGAAGCTATACGTCGCGAACTTCACAGCCCTTCAGTCGCAATCCAGCACCAACAACGAAGCCAACGATCTGGCTTCGTCGCTGTTCCGCGGCAACTCGGATACGACGCTGGTCAACGGCGTCATGGTGACGCCGAATAACGAATGTATCCGTCTGAACGGGTCAGGCTCGACGGCGGATCGTGCCACTCTCAAGGCCTATTCGGTCCTGCTCCAGTGCAACAGCGCCAAATTCCTGGGCAACAAGAGCTCTGACTCGAACGCCGCCCGCTATACGGCTGCGGACGTGGCTCTGGCTTTTGGCGCCGGGTCCAACGGCAATAACGACGCCTATACGTCGTCGCTGACTAGCCTATTTATCAACGGTGCCGCAGAAAACGCAGTCGCGGGAACCGATCCCAAGACGATCGCCGGCCTGAGCACGGACTTCCGCGACTTCTTTGACAGCACGACTTATGTCGGCGCCGTCAAGGACGCGAACGACACGTGGTACAAGGGCTGGACCTGCAACTCCAGCTACGCGCAGTTCGACGATACGAGCAATACGAACCGGAACTGCAGCTCGCTTCCGACCACCTGATCGGTTGCCCGAACCTCACTGTTGAGCGGGGTGCGGCGCTGATCGTCGCACCCCGCCGTGACACCGATTATATTTAGGGGATATTCCATGGCGACGCCGCTCAAGTTCGGGGTCTTGCTGCTTCTATCCACGGCGTTCGTTGCCCCTGCAGCGATCGCTCAGGAAGCCAAGGCGGTTCAGGAAAGCGACAATACGGCTCCTGCTGCTGACGGCCAGGAGCAGGCTGCTCCGGACATTTCCATCCCAGGCGGGGATATTGTTGTCACGGGCCGTCGCAATGCGAATGTTCAGCAGGCTGCGCCGGCCGTTGTCTCGGTTCTTTCGACAGCGGACATCGCCCGGACCGGCGAAGGCAACATCGCCGGCGCGTTGGGCCGTGTCACGGGCCTGAGCGTTGTGGGCAATGGCTTTGTGTATGTGCGCGGGCTTGGCGACCGCTATTCGCTCGCTTTGCTCAACGGCCTGCCGCTACCCAGCCCCGAGCCTCTCAAGCGCTCAATTCCCCTCGATCTATTCCCCACCAACATCGTCTCGTCCTCGCTCGTCCAGAAGAGCTACTCGGTGAACTTCCCCGGCGAGTTTGGCGGCGGTGTGGTCAATCTTACCACCAGCGTGGTGCCGCAGGAGAGTTTCCTCACCGCGACGATCGGCGGCAGCTTTCATTCGGAAACGACCGGCATCAATGGTTACACCTATTATGGGTCGAAGACCGACTGGACGGGCTTCGACAATGGCACGCGCAACACGCCGGCGGGCCTTGCGGCTTATTATGCGACCGGTCTCACGACTAGTCAGATCACCAATGAACAGAACAGAACCCTCGCTGGGTCGCTGGTGACGCCAAGCCTGTCGATCGCACAGCGCGACGGCACAATTCCGCCCAACTTCTCGGGCAGCCTGTCCGCCGGCACGTCCTTCGAGCTGGGCAGCGACGCAGCGCTCGGCTTGATCGCCACTGCCGGGTTCAGCAACAAGTGGCAGACCCGCGACGCCATCCAGCAGTTCTCGAGCCAGGACGATCTCGGGTTCCTGAACTCGAATTTTGAGCGGGTGACGACGACGGATCGCAGCGTCGCAAACGGCCTTCTGGGCGTTGGCCTGGAATTTGGCGACAACAAGATCCGGACGACTGCACTATACATTCGCGATACGCTGAAAAGCACGCGCATCGGAATCGGCACCCGGTCCCAGGGGGCCACATTCCAGGTGCAGGACACCGCCTGGTACGAGCGCCAACTCATCGACACACAGGTGGTCGGAGAGTTCAAGCCGTTCGATGGGCTCAGTGTTGATCTGCGTGCCAGTTACGCCAATTCTCAGCGCGAAGCGCCGGCCGAGACGAGTTTCGAGTATTTTCGAACGGGTAACAGTGAGGATCCCTATGGCAACCTCTATCAGATCAGCCTGACCGGCAATGTGGGTAATCGCCCACGCGTTGCCTTCTCGGACCTGAATGAGGATTTGTGGGCAGCAGGGGGTGACGTCACCTACAAGCTTACCCCGGACATCAGTCTGGGCGCCGGCTATTATTATCAGGTGACGCGCCGTACTACCGTCCGCCGCGAATTCCAGTTGAACGCTGACAATTCAACGCCGACGGGTGTTCTGCTATTGCGGCCCGATATCCTGTTTTCGCCGGGCGTCATCAATGCCGTCGGACCGGGTGGTGCGATCAATCCCTATGGCATCGAAGCGAACGAGGTCGAGCCGAACCCGGCTTGGAGCGCTCGCCTCAAGAATCACGCCGGTTACGGCAAGATCAACTGGCAGTTGATACCGGGCCTTACCGTCGATGCTGGCGTCCGCTTTGAAAGGGCGTTCCAGCGCACCCAGCGTATTCAGGTCTTCCTCTCGGACGCTTCGGTGTTCCGCACTGCCCTGAAGAATGACTACTGGCTTCCGGCCGGAACGGTGACCTGGGAGTTCCAGCCGGCCATGCAGCTGCGCTTCAATGCCTCCAAGACCATCGCACGGCCCCAGTTCCGCGAGCTGGTGCTTCAGCCTTATTTCGACCCCGAAACCAACCGGACCTATACGGGCAATCCATTCCTCACGGACAGTAAACTGACCAACTTCGAGGGCCGGTACGAATGGTATTTCGATCGCGACCAGCGGCTGTCCGTCGCCGGGTTCTACAAGACGATCGATCGGCCGATCGAGGCGTATCTATCGCTCGACTCATCCGGAAACAGCGCGTCGACTTTCTTCGCCAATGCGCCGAAGGCAAGTCTGTACGGTGTTGAAGTTGACGTGCAGAAATATTTCAACATGTCCGACTGGTTTGCTGGCGATATGTTCGCGGCCCGCCGTTTGGTGACGATTGCGAACTACACTTACACCAAGTCCAAGCTGAAGGTTGCGAGCGGCGATACCACCATTGGGGCCAACGGCGTCGTGACTGCTGCAACTGCCTATTTCAAGGACGGTTCCTCGCTGACCGGACAGTCCGATCACATCGTCAATTTCCAGCTCGGCATGGAGAATACGGACCGGTTGTCGCAACAGACATTCATCCTCTCCTACGCCAGCAAGCGGGTGACCAGCCGGGGCGTGTCTGGCGTTCAGCCGGACGTGTTCGAGCATCCTGGCTTTAATCTCGACTTCGTCTGGAGAGAGGGCGTGCTGATCGGAAACCGCGAGGTCGACCTCAAGGCAGAGGTCCGCAACATCCTGTACAACAAGTATCGCGAATATCAGGAATTGGGCGACCGGCGCGTCTACTATAATTTCTACAATATCGGTACGACCTTCAGTCTCTCAGCGTCGCTGAAATTCTGATCCACTGCGGGAAGCCGCACTAAAGACCCAGAAAGCGCCCGACCAAGGAAAGGTCGGGCGCTTTCATTGTGTCGAATATGCTGGCTATCGTGACCACATGGCTTACCCCGCCCAAAGCCGCTCGCGATACCACTTCGTGATGATGTACTTCACGCCCGAGCGCACCTTCATGCCGTGATGGATGGTGGCCGGGTTCATTGTCCCGTCCGGCAGGCGATTGTTCCAGGCGACCAGCTTGCCGGTTTCCGGCTGGATCATCTTGTCGACCTGGGTGAAGCGCGTGGCGCCGCCGGCGGCGGGCTGGTTGAGATAGACCATCAACGTCCAGGTGCGGTTGCCCGAGCGACCGCAATAGCGCTCAAAATCCATGCCGCCCGGCTCGAAATAATCGGTGTGCGCCTTGAATTCCTGACCCACGGCGTAGCGCTGCCCCTGCAACTGTTCGCCCTGCGCGGGATCGATGCCGCTATAGGCCGCGAGCTTGGCGTTGATCGCGGCGACGAAGGGGTCGCTATCCTCCAGATCGCAGGTCTCGCTGGTGCGGAAGGCTTCGTAGCCGAGATCATCGGCGATGGTGGAAGGCCGGCGGTTGGCTTCGATGCGATCGATCAGCCCTGCGCATTCGTCCGAATCGAGAAAACCCTTCTTCACGAACAGCGTGAGGTCGCGCCGAGGGAGGCGCTGAATGCCCGGCTGACCGGCAAGAAGAGGTGCGTCGAGCATCGACATGGCTGAACGGTGCGTCTAGCAACGGGAGCGGAGCTGGATCAACCGCTCCACGGCGATTATTTTTGCGGGGTAGACGGCGTCCGACCGGCCATTCAGCGCATCTCAGCGTCGGTTGTCATTTTTTGGTAACCATGGTGAAACGGATCAGTCATACACCGCGCATAGGCAGCGCTTGCTTTGCTGGAGGGCATCAAATCTAGGATGCGGTGGACCGATCTCATTCGGCGCGCGCGACAGGGCCGGCCCGCCGGTTCTTCCAGCCTCGGTCAATGGATCGAGGCGGTGCTGCTCGTCGTCCTCATTATTCAGATCGCCCGGCTGCTCTGGGCGCTCGGCACGCCGGTTGGCCTGTTCGGCGACTGGCGCGCGCGTGAGCCCGTGCTCGTCTCCGCGGATGCGCGGAGCGCCCTGTTCGCCGGCTTCGATCCGTTCTTCCGCACCGGCGCGAGCGCGGGCGGTGGCGTGCAGCAAGTCACGTCCCTGCCGTTCCGCCTGTTCGGCATCCGTCTCAACGAGGCGTCGGGCCAGGGTTCGGCGATCATCGCCAATGAAGCGGGCGAGCAGGCCAGCTATGCGGTGGGCGATCAGATCGCCCCGGGCATCATCCTCAAGGCCGTGCAGTTCGATCATGTCGTCATCGAGCGCGGCGGTGTCGGCGAGACGCTCTACATCGATCAGTCCGGTGGCGACGCGCCCGTGGTGCCCGCGCCGCCGGCCGAGGGCGGCCCTGCCATGCCGCCGGAGATGGTGACCGGCGCCGGTCCGCAGGCCCCTGCCGCGGCGTTGACGCCCGACTCGGTGATGAAGGCGGTCAACATGGCGCCGCGCAATCAGGACGGGAAGGTTACCGGCATTGTCCTCAACGCCGGCAGCGATAGCGGCGCACTGTCACAGGTCGGCTTCCGGCCCGGCGATATCATCGTGCAGATCAACGGGCGGCCCGTAACATCAATGGGCGACATCGCCCAGTTGCAGGCGGCGCTCCGGCCCGGTGCGCGCCTGTCCCTCATGGTCGAGCGCGGTGCCTCCACCGTGCCCATCTCACTCAATCTCCCGGAACGCCAATGACCCTGCTTCCCAAATTCCGCCGTTTCGCCGGCAGCGCTATGATCGCGCTGCTGCTCGCCGTGCCGGCGGTCGGCCAGTTGACGCTGAATGTGCGGGATGCCGATGTGCGCGCCTTCATTCAGGATGCGGCGCGGGTGACCGGTCGCACATTCATCATCGACAATCGGGTGCAGGGCAAGGTTTCGGTCGTGACGGATCGGCCGCTGTCGCGCTCTGAATATTTCGAGATTTTCCTCTCGACTCTGCGCGCCAACGGGCTGGTTGCCGTGCCTGCGGCGGGCGGCGCCTTCCGCATCCAGCCGGTCGAGGGCGCGGCGGGCCAGCCGGGGCAGGTGGGCCGGGCGGCCAACAGCAACCAGTTCGTGACGGAAGTCATCCGCCTGCGTTCCATCGACGCGCAATCGGCGTTGGAAACGCTCCGCCCGCTGGTGAGCCGCGATGGCTCGATCACCGCCAACCGCTCCGGCCGCTCCATTGTGGTCGCGGATTATGCCGACAATATCCGGCGCATCCGCCAGGTGCTCGCGCAGGTGGATACGGACGGATCGACCACGCAGCTCATCACGCTGAAAAATGCCGGCGCGCGCGAGATCGCCACGTCGCTGCAAGGGCTGCTTGCGGGCGAGGAGGGCGCGCCGTCCCGCGCGACTATCGTCGCGATCGACAGTTCCAACAGCATCGCCCTGCGCGGTGACGCGACGACCGTGCAGCGCCTCGCCGCGATGGTGCGGGATATCGATTCGCGCGCCGCCTCCGGCACGGAAATTCGCGTCTATTGGCTGCAGCATGCCGATGCGGACAAGATGCTGCCGGTACTCCAGCAGTTGCTGGGTCAGGCCGGGGTGGTTTCGGAGACGCCCTCGGCGCCCACGCGGTCGAGCACGCCGGCTGCGGCTGGGAGCGCGCCGGCGGCGCCCGCAGCGCCGGTCTCGACCCCCGCTGCGGCCACGGCGGCCAGCGGAAGCGGTATCGGGCGCGGCCCCGCGGTCGTGACCCGCTATGAGGGCGCCAATGCGGTGATCGTCGCCGCCAATGGCGACACGCAGCGGATGCTGGGCGAAGTGATCCGTCAGCTCGATACTCGCCGCGATCAGGTGCTGGTCGAAGCGATCATCGTCGAGATCGGCGACAATGCCGCGCGGCAGCTCGGGGTGCAGTTCCTTGTCGGCAGCACGTCGACCGGCTTTGCCGCGACGAACTATTCCAATGCCAGCCCGAACATCCTGACGCTGGCCGGCGCGCTTGCCGCCCGAAATCTGAGCCAGACGGAAACGGTGGTGGTGGCGCCGGACGGCACGCGCACCACGACCACGACGACCGAGAATAGCGGCCTTGCCAATCAGCTGCAGAGCGCGGCCGTCGATTCGCTGGCGGCGGCGCGCGGCGGCTTTGGCGGCATCGCGACGGAACTGGGCAGCAACGGCGTGTTCGGCGCGATCATCAACGCGGTTCAGTCGGATACCGAGAGCAACATCCTCTCGACGCCGCACATCACCACGCTCGATAACCAGCAGGCCAAGATGCTCGTCGGGCAGGAAGTGCCGGTTGCGACGGGCGAGGCGCTCAGCCCCAATTTCGATAACAAGTTCCGCACCGTGCAGCGGCAGAATGTCGGCATCATGCTCGACGTGACGCCGCAGATCAGCTCGGAAGGGACGATCAAGCTGTTCATCAAGCAGGAGGTCAGCAGCGTCGCCGGGCCGGTCTCCAACAACAGCAGCGATCTCATCATCAACAAGCGCGAGTTCGAGACGACGGTTCTGGTCGATAATGGCGATATCCTCGCCATCGGCGGCCTGCTCGACGAGAATGAGCGCCGGACGATCGAGAAGATCCCGCTGCTGGGGGATATTCCGCTGATCGGTGAGCTGTTCAAGTCGCGCAGCCGGGCGAAGGCCAAGACCAACCTGATGGTCTTCATCCGCCCGACGATTCTCGGCAGCCGCGCCGATGCGCGCAAGATGACCGCCCAGCGCTATGGCTATATTCGCGGCCAGCAGATGCTCGCCAACCCGGATGTCGAGCCGTCCATCGATCAGCTGGTGCGCGAATATCTGGGGACGACGCCGCCGGTCGCCGAGCCGAAGCCTGGCGATCAGGTGGTCGACGGGCGGATCGCGACCGGGCAGGAGGTGCGCTCCCAGCAGGTCGTGCGGCCGGGCGCGGTCAAGACGACGGACGTGCCATGAGCGAGCCCGAGCGCCCCGCTCAGGCCGAAGGCGCGCCCCTGCCGGTGCCGGCTGAACTGATGCCGCCGGTGCAGGCATCTGACGAACCCGCGCCGCTGGTTCACGAGACATTGCCGGTCGATATTCCCTATGCCTTCGCACGCAAGCATGGCGTGGTGCTGGTGGCGGACAAGGCCGAGGCGGATGCCGCGCAGCCCCGCCTTGCCGTCGCGATGCGGGAGGGCGCCGATCCGCGCGTGCTGGTGGAGGTGCGCCGGCATCTTGCCCGCAGCTTCGATGTCTCGATCGTCAGCCAGCAGGATTTCGACAAGCATCTCTCCAACCATTACGCCATGGAAGGCTCGGCAGCGGCGATGGCCGGCTCGCTTGCCATGGGCGGGGACGATCTCGATTTCATCGCCGGCGACCTGCCGACCGCCGAGGATCTGCTCGACAGCGGCGACGACGCACCGGCGATCCGCCTGATCAACGGCATTCTTGCCGAAGCGGCGCGGCAGGGCGTCAGCGATATCCATATCGAGCCTTACGAGACCGGCCTTGTCGTGCGGATGCGCATGGATGGGGTGCTGACCGAGACGCTGCGGATGCCGCCGCATGTCGCCCCGGTCGTCGTCAGCCGAATCAAGGTGATGGCGCGGCTGGACATTGCCGAGCGGCGCGTGCCGCAGGATGGCCGCATCGGCCTCACGCTGGGCGGCAAGCTGCTGGACGTGCGCGTCTCGACCTTGCCCAGCCGGGCGGGCGAGCGGGTCGTCATGCGTATTCTCGACAAGGAGAATGCCGGCATTTCGCTCGATGTGCTCGGGCTGACTGGCACCGCCGATGGCGTCTTCCGTCGCGCGCTGGAGGAGCCGAACGGCATCATCCTCGTCACCGGCCCGACCGGCAGCGGCAAGACGACCACGCTCTATGCCGGCCTGCGCCAGCTGAATGACGGTAGCCGCAACATCCTCACGGTCGAAGACCCGGTGGAATATGCCATCGAGGGTGTCGGCCAGACGCAGGTCAATGCCAAGGTCGGCCTCACCTTTGCTGCCGGCCTGCGTGCCATTCTGCGCCAGGACCCCGATGTGGTGATGGTCGGCGAAATTCGCGACCGGGAGACGGCGGAAATCGCCGTGCAGGCCTCCCTCACCGGCCACCTCGTGCTCTCGACCGTCCACACCAATGATGCGGTGGGCGCGATCACCCGGATGCGCGACATGAAGGTGGAGCCGTTCCTGCTCGCCTCAACGCTGCGCGCGGTCATCGCCCAGCGGCTCGTGCGGCGGCTGTGCCCGCACTGTCGCGAGCAGGTGCCGGCGGACAAGTCGGTCAGCGCGCTGCTCGGCATTGACGAGGGTACGCTAATCTATCGCCCGCGCGGGTGCGACCAGTGCGGCAATAGCGGCTACAAGGGCCGGATCGGCGTGTTCGAGGCCATTCGCGTGGACGAGACGATCCGCCGGATGATCAACGAGGGCGGCGATGAATCGCGCATTGCCCGCCACGCCTATCTCAATGCCCCCAATCTAGTTTCCGCCGCGCGGGCGCTGGTGCTGAGCGGCGAGACGAGCGCGGAAGAAGCGATTCGCATTTCGCGGCACGAAGCGGTCGATGCCTGAAATCGCGATGCCCGAGAGCGGCCATGCCTGAGTTCGACTATGTCGTCATCGACGGCGCCGGGCGGGAGAAGCGCGGGCTGATCCGCGCGGAAACCGCCACCGATGCGCGCAGCGCGCTGGCGGCGAAGAAGCTGTTCGTGGTGCGCATCGGCGAGGGGCGGGGCTCCTCGGGTACCAAGGCCGAAGGCAAGGCCCGGCCGGCGCGCAGCCTGCTGAGCTTTGAGCGCAATCGGCTCTCAAACAAGGACCTCACCTTGTTCACGCGTCAGCTCTCCACGCTGGCGCAGGTCTCGCCGCTGGAAGAAGCGCTGCGCACGATCACCCGGCAGAGCGAGAAGCCCCATGTGCGCGAGATCGTCTCGCGAGTCCATCAGGGCGTGGTCGAGGGGCGCACGCTGGGAGAGGCGATGGGGATGGACCCGCGCAGCTTCCCCGGCCTCTATCGCGCGATGATCGCGGCGGGCGAGCGCTCCGGCAGCCTGCCCATGCTCACCGAGCGGCTGGCGGTGTTGCTCGAACGGCAGGCCGTCATGCGCTCCAAGCTGCTGACGGCGCTGGCCTATCCGACCGTGCTCGCGGCCTTCGCGGTCATCGTCATTATCTCGCTCATGATCTTCGTGGTGCCGCTGGTGGTGGAACAGTTCGATACGCTCGGCCAGCAACTGCCGCTGCTCACCCGCATTGTGATGGCCATCTCCAACCTGCTGGCAAGCTGGTGGTGGGCCATCCTGATCGTGCTGGTGGCGCTTGGCTTCATCGGTTGGCGCGCGCTCAAGAATGAGGATGTACGCTTGCGGGCCGATGCGATGCTGCTTGGCGTGCCGTTCGTCGGCCGGCTGCTGCGCGATCTGCACGCCGCGCGCATGGCCCGCACGCTGGCAACGATGGTGCAGAGCCGCCTGCCGGTGATGGAAGGCCTCTCGCTCACCGTGCCGACCATCCACAACCGCGTGTTACGGGCCGCGACGAGCGAGATCGTGGAGTCGGTGCGCGGCGGCGGCAGCCTGTCCGCTGCGATGCGCCGTGCCGATGTATTCCCACCGCTGCTCGTCTATCTCGCAGCCAGCGGCGAAAGCGCCGGCCAGCTCGACCTGATGCTGGAGCGCGCCGCCGAATATCTGGAGCGCGAGTTCGACAGCTTTACCGCTGCGGCGCTCTCCATGCTGGAGCCGCTGATCATCATCCTCATGGGTGGTATCGTGGCGATCATCATCCTCTCGATTCTGCTGCCGATCATGCAATTGCAGAATCTCACCGGTGCCGGAGTCTGATTCATGAAGTTCGCGCGTTTTCTCGCTTCCTCCCTCCCCCGAAAGGCACGGCGGTCGCGATCCTTCGGACGTGCCCTGCGGGGGCCGCAGCGGCCGAGCGAGCAGGGCTTCACGCTGATCGAACTGCTGGTGGTGATCGTCATCATCGGCCTGCTCGGCACCATCGTGGCGATCAACGTGTTCGGCGCGCTCGGTACGAGCAATGTCGCCAAGGCGAAGGCCGATATCTCCGTCATCGAATCGGCGCTGGAGCAGTATCGGCTGGATAACCTCACTTATCCCAGCACCAGCGATGGCCTGAATGCGCTCACCGCGCCGCCGCCGGGCCTGGCGCAGCCGGAGCGCTATCGCGTCGGCGGGTACGTCAAGAAGCTGCCGAACGATCCCTGGGGCAAGCCCTATCAATATGCCGCTCCCGGCCGTCGCGGCGCCTTCGACGTCTATTCGCTGGGCGCCGACGGCCAGACAGGAGGCGAGGGCGAGAATGCCGACATCTATTCGAGCGATCTTTAAGGGCAGCGCACCGGCGCCGGTCCGTCAGGGAGATTGAGGCATGAGGCGGGGCACGCCCGGTCATCGGCAGGGCTTGCCCGTGCCGCGCCGCGCGTGCGCATCCGCCGGCTTCACCTTGCTGGAAATGCTGGTCGCCCTTGCCATCTTCAGCCTCGCCGCGCTGGCGCTGGTGCGCCTGCAAGGCGTCTCGGCGCGGACCTCGGTCGATCTCAACAGCCGCACCTTGGCGCAGATCGTCGCGCGCAACCTCATGATCGAGAAAATGACCGATCCGCAGCCCCCGGCGCTGGGCGCGAGCAACGGCGTGGCCGAGAATGGCGGCCGCAAATGGCCGTGGATTCAGCGGGTCGACAAGGGGGAAGATGGGCGCCTGCTCATCGTGACGGTGCGTGTGGATGCCGGGCCGGGCCAGTCGCCTGCCGTCCTCACCTTCGGGCGGCCGGCGCAATGATGCGGCGGGCACCGGCCTCGCCTGTGACGCGCGGCACGGCCGGCTTCACGCTGGTCGAACTGATGGTCGTCATCGCGATCATCGGGCTGATCTCGGGCGCGGTTGTCCTCACCATGGCCGATCCGCGCGGGCGGGTCTCGGGCGATGTCGACCGCTTTGCCGGGCGTGTGCGCGCCGCGCGGGATAGCGCCATCATTGCCGGCCGCCCGGTCGCCTTGTGGGTCTCCACCACCGCTTATGGCTTCGAGCGGCGGGCGCAGGGGCAGTGGGAGCCGATCACGGAAGGGCCGCTCGCGGCGCATGACTGGTCCGGCGAGACCCGCGCCGCGCTCGGCCAGCAGACCCGCCTGCGGGTGATGTTCGACAGCGTGGGGCAGGCCGATCAGCCGCTCGATTTTGCGCTGGAGCGGGACGGGCAGAAACTGCCGGTGCGCATGACGATGGACGGCAAGGTAACCAGCGGTGACTGACGCGCGCGCCATTGGCCAGGCCCATGCGGGCGAGGAGGGCTTTACCCTCATCGAGCTGCTGGTGGCGGTGATGATCTTCGCCATGCTCGCGACGGCCGGTGTCGTGCTGTTGCGCACCAGCGTGGACGGACAGGCCGCAATCAGCCGCAATCTCGATGCGCTGGCCGATGTGCAGCGTGGCGTGTCCCTGCTGGATGCCGATCTCTCGCAGGCTGTGACGCGGATCAGCCGGACGGAGGCCGGAACGTTCGCGCCGGCTTTTTTCGGCCGCGCCGCGCAGAGCGAGGAGCCGCTGATCCAGTTCGTGCGCGCGGGCTGGAGCAATCCTGCCACATTGCGCCGCCCGACCTTGCAGAAGATCGAATATTGGTGGCGGGACGGGCGGCTGGAACGCATCGGCTACCCGGCGCTCGATGGCGCGCAGCCGCCGGCCCCATCCGTGCTGTTCGAGCATGTGACGGCGCTCAGTCTGCGCTACCGGGCGCGCAATGGCGTCTGGCAGGACCGCTGGGCCTCCGTGCGCCCGACCGAGCTGCCGACCGTTGTTGAACTCACAGTCGGGCGCCGGAGCGCTGCGCCAGTGACGCTGCGCTTTCCGGTCGGCACGGCGATGTATCAGCCGCCGGCTCAAGAGGCGGAGGCTGCCAGTGCGCCCTGACCTCCTTCATGCCCGCACGGCAACGCCGACGCGTGAGCGGGGCGCCGCGCTACTCACGGTGCTGCTACTCGTGGCCATTCTGTCTGTCGTCACGGCGGTTGCGCTGGACCGCCTCACATTGGCGAGCCGGATGACCCGCAACATTGTCTCGGCCGATCAGGGCCGCGCCTATCTGCTCACCGGCGAGCAGATGGTGGCCAATCTGGTGAGCGACCTTGTGGCGGTGAACGCGGATCGCACCACCTTGCAGGGCGGCTGGCTGGGCCGCGACCAGACCATCTCTGTGCCCGGCGGCGCGGTGACCGTGCAGCTGGTGGATCGCGGCAATTGCTTCAATCTTAACAGTCTGGTCGTGGGGCCGGAGCCGGCGGGCGGGGTAGAGGGGGATGCCTCCACCATGCAGCTCGCTGCCCGGCCGGTCGGCATCGCTCAGTTCGCGGCGCTGATGCGCTTGCTCGGCGTCGATCAGAATGCCGCTACCCAGATCGCGATTTCCGCCGCCGACTGGATCGACAGCGATTCAGAGCCGGGCAATGGCGGCGCGGAGGACAATTATTATGCGGGGTTCGATCCGCCCTATCGCGCGGCCAACACATTGATGGCCGATCCGAGCGAGCTGCTGATGGTCAACGCCATGACGCCGCAGGTCTATCAGCGCATCCGCCCGTGGGTCTGCGCCTTGCCGACGACGCGCCTCTCGCCGATCAACATCAATACGCTGCTGCCGGGGCAGGCCGTGCTGCTGGCCATGCTCGCGCCGGACAGTCTCGGGCTCGAACAGGCGCGGCAGGTGCTGGCGCAGCGCCCTGCGGATGGGTATGGCAGTGTGAACGCCTTCTGGTCTCTCCCGCAGCTTGTCAGGCTTGCGTTGCCCGAGGATGTGAAGAACCAGACCGTGGCCAGGACGCGCTGGTTCGAAGCGACGTTGCGAGCGGATCTCGGGGGAGACCAGGTGAGTGAGATTGTGCTGATCGATGCGGAGACGCAGCCGGCCCGGCTGATGCGCCGCCAATGGGGTGACGAGAGTTGAAGCACGATTATGTCATTGTTCTGCCGCGCGAGAGCGACACGCCCCCGGTCTGGTATCGGGTGGCGGACGAGCAGATCGTGCGGCGCGGACGCGGCATCGAATGGTTTCCGCCCGAACAGGCGAACGAGACCGAGCCCGCCGTCGGCCACGCCATGCTGGTGCTCCCGCCGCATGTGACGACGCTCCACTTCATCGCCTGCCCCGGCATGACGCCAAAGCAAGGCGCCGCCGCGGCGCGGCTGATGGCGCTGGAGGCGAGCATTGGCGATGGGGACCAGCTTCACGCCGCCGTTGCCGCCAATGACGATCCCGATGCGCCGCATGTGGTGGCCGTCACCAGCCGCAGCGCCATGACGCATTGGGTGGACTGGGCGACAGAGCATGGCATCGCGCAGGCAAGTCTCGTCCCTTCCGCTTTGCTGCTGCCGGCGCCTGAGGATGGCTTTGTCCATGCGCCCATTGGCGGCGCGGACGTGGTGCGCGGGCGCGACAGCGCGTTCGATGGCAGCGAGCCGCACGCGCCGCTCATCATCGGCGAGGCGCCGCTGACCCGTCTGCCACCTGATAATGTCGATGAGGCGCTGTTGCTGGCGCTGGCGACGCCGCCGCTGGATCTGCGGCAGGGCGCCTTCGCTCGCCGCGCGCCGGCCTTGTTCGGCAAGGATCGCTGGCGGCGCATGGCCATCATGCTCGGGCTCATTCTGCTGGCCAGCCTCATCGTCTCGCTCATCACCATCGTTCGGCTGAATGCGGAGGCCTCCCGACTGGACGCGCAGACCGTGGCCATCGCGCAAAGTGTCGATCCTGCGGTGGCCGATGCGGCCGGTGCAGAGGCGCGCGTGACCGCCTTGCTCGGCGCGCGGGGCGGGCGCGGCGGGTTCACCGGCACGGTCGCCGGGCTGATGAGCGCCATGCAGGTCAACGCCAATGTCACGCTCACCAGCATCAATCAGGGCAGCGATGGCGCGCTGCGGGTGCAACTGTCCGCCAATCAGGCCGAGGAGATCAATGAGGTGCTGATCGCCATTCAGGAGGCCGGCTGGCGGATCAGCGCCAATGCCGTGCAGCAGCGCGGCGCGCGGATCGTCGCCGATATCACGGTGGTGCGCTGATGCAGGGGCTGCGGACCTGGTGGGCCAATCACAGCCTGGCCGAGCGTCGCTTCATGGCGGGGCTGGGCATCGTGGCGTTGCTGATCTTCCTGTGGCTGGGCATCTGGCGCCCGGTGAATGATGGGCTGGCGGCCGGCTGGGAGCGGCAGGGCGCCGCGCTGGATCGCTACGCGTCCGTGCGGGCCATGGTCGCAGAATTGCGCCAGAAACCGCAAAAGCGCGTGCAGGGCGAGCGCCTTGCGGTCGATCAACGCATCGGCCAGACAGCGGCGGAAGCGGGCTTCACGCTGGATCGCGCCGACCAGCAGGGGCAGGGCCGCATGTCGGTGAACATCGCCTCGGCGCGCGTCGGGCCGTTGCTGCAATGGATCGCGCGGCTGGAGGCAGACGGGGTTGCGGTCCAGACGATCAGCATCGTCCCCGGCGCGGCAGAAGGCACCGTCTCCGTGCAGGCCGTGTTCCAGGAGACGCAGCCATGATGGCGATGGTCCAGACGACGCGGGCGCGCATCATGCTCGGCGTGATCTTCCTGATCGCCCTGCTGGTGACATGGCCGCTTTATGCCGCCTTCGCGCTGTTCGGCCTCAAGGACATGGGCGTCGCCGCCCGATCCCTGCGCGGGCCGATCTGGTGGGGTGGCGCCGAGGAGTTGCAGATCCGCGGTGTTCAGCTGGGCACGGTGGATGTGTTCCTCAGCCCAATCCAGTTGTTCGTGGGCCGCGTGCGCATCGACATCGTGCGGCGGCTGGGCGACCGCGATGATATCAGCGGGGCCTTCACGCTGGGGCTCAACCGGCGCGGCGTGGACGATGTGACCGGATCGGTCGCGCTCGGCGCACCGCTGGCGCCGCTGCCGGTGAGCCGGGTCGAGTTCGAGGATATGACCGTCCACTTCTCCGGCGGCATGTGCACGAAGGCGGAAGGGCGGGTGCGCGCGCGCGTGCCGGCGATCATGAGCGGGCTGGGCCTCGCCAATGGCCTTGCCGGCGCGGTGCGCTGCGCGGGCGATGCAGTGGAACTGCCGCTGGTCAGCCAGTCCGGTCAGGAGCAACTGTTCGTGCGGATCAAGCAGGACGGCAGCTATGAGGCAACGATGCGCATGCGCACAACCGATCCGCTGATCGGTGCGGCGCTGGGCGCCAACGGCTTTCAGGCAGTCAATGGCGAGCAGGTGCTGCGAACCGTCGGCCGGTTCTGACCAAGCGATGCTGGGGGCCGATCTGTTGCGCGTGGCGCTGGGCTGTGGCCTTGGCCTGATCGCCGGCAGTTTTCTCGGCGCCATCGTGACCCGCTGGCCGCGGGGCGGGTCGGTGATGCGCGGGCGCTCCGCCTGCGATGCCTGCGGGCGGACATTGGGCGCGATCGACCTCATTCCACTGCTCAGCGCCTTGCGGACGCGCGGCCGTTGCCGGACCTGCGGTGCGCGGATCGATCCGGCGCATATGATCATGGAACTGGGTGCAGCCCTCATCGGTGGCTTCAGCGCTTGGGCTTTGCCGCTGCCTGCTGCCGCCCTGGTCGCGGTGGCGTTGTGGATCTTGCTGGCGCTGGCGGTGCTGGATGCGCGCCATTTCTGGTTGTCCGATGCCTTGACGTTGCCGCTCGCGGTGCTGGGCCTCACGCTCGGCGACTGGCTGGTGCCCGCGCCTTTTGCGGACCGCATGATCGGCGCCGCCATCG
Organism: Sphingobium sp. B8D3B; assembly: GCF_025961875.1. Classification (NCBI taxonomy): domain Bacteria; kingdom Pseudomonadati; phylum Pseudomonadota; class Alphaproteobacteria; order Sphingomonadales; family Sphingobiaceae; genus Sphingobium; species Sphingobium sp. B8D3B. The sequence continues at coordinate 342,214 of NZ_JAOQON010000001.1, forward strand.
GCTATATCGGCCTGTTCCTGCTGGCCACGAGCTACCGGCGCCTGCGTGGACGTGATGGGCTGGGCTTGGGGGATGCCAAACTGCTTGGCGCGATCGGCGCGTGGCTCGGCTGGCAGCTGCTGCCGGTCGTGCTGTTGCTGGCCAGCATGGGCGGGCTGATCTGGGCTGTCATCCTGCGTCTGAAGGGGCACGCGCTCTCCGGGAACATGCGCTTGCCGTTTGGCACTTTCCTCTGCCTCGCCGCACCGCTAGCGGCGCGACTTGCGTGGACCATCGCCCCGTGACGGTGATGCGTTAGGGTCAAACTTCACCGTTCATGCTGAGTAGGGTCTGAGGTACGCCGCAGGCGCGTATCGAAGAGCCGTATCGAAGCATCGCAGCGCACGGGCTTGTCCTTCGATACGCCGCTTCGACAGGCTCAGCAGCTACTCAGGACGAACGGAGGGGAGGTCCGCAATGGCGTCGTGTCCGGAAAGGCAGCTTTTGAAAAATAGAGCGCAACATCCGCCTTCCGCCGAATCCCGGAATTTGTCCAAGCCTCTTGAGACCCCGCAGGGAACCAACCACCGCGCCGCGGGGTTCATTCCCGGAGGTATCTCATGGCAGCGCGTGCATATTGGCGTGGGCAGATCAAGCTGGCGCTCGTTTCAATCCCCGTGGAGGTCTTTTCCGCCACACGCTCGGGCGCCAAGATCGCTTTTCATCAGGTCCATGAGCCTAGCGGAAAGCGCATCCGCTATGAGAAGGTCGCACCCGGCGTCGGGCCGGTTGATCGCGACGAGATCATGAAGGGCTTTGAGGTTTCCAAGGGGCAGTATGTGCTGCTCGACGATGAGGAAATCGAGGCCGTTAAGATCGAGAGCCGCAAGACGCTGGACCTTGTCCAGTTCGTCGACGCGAGCGAGATCGACGTCCTCTATTACGACAAACCCTATTACGTCGTGCCGGCGGACGATCTGGCCGAGGAAGCCTATGTGGTCCTGCGCGATGCCTTGCGGCAGGCGAAGAAGGTCGGCCTGGGACAGCTTTCCGTGCGCGGGCGGGAGCAGCTGGTCTCCATCAAGCCGTGCGGGCGCGGGCTGGTGATGGAGGTGCTGCGCTATGCCGACGAGGTGGTGAAGGCACAGGGCTTCTTCCGCGATATCGGCGACACCAAGCCGGAGGCCGATTTGCTCGATCTCGCCACCGCGCTGATCGACAAGAAAAGCGCGCCGTTCCACCCGGCCGAATTTCAGGATCGCTACATCCAGGCGCTCGAGGGGCTGATCGAGAAAAAGCGCAAGGCGAAGGGCGGCAAGCGCATCCTCGAGGATGCCGAGGAGGCGAGCCGGCCCGGCGGCAGCAATGTCATCGATCTGATGGCTGCGCTCAAGAAGTCGGTTGGCGATGGTGGGGCTGCCAAGAAGGGCGGCACAACCAAGAGCGCGCCCGCCAAGAGCCGGGCAACCGCCAGCAAGAGCGCAAAGGCTCCGGCCTCGAAGGCGGCGGGAAGCCGGGCAACCGCATCACGGTCGAGCCGCCGCAAGAGCGCCTGACATGGATCTCAACCCCGGAACGCCGCTGCATTGGGTCGATGGGGAGGTGATGCTGCGGCTGGGCATCGCGGCCCTGCTGGGATTGGCTCTGGGGCTGGACCGGGAATTGCGAGGACACGCTGCCGGGCTCCGCACTCATGGGCTCATCTGCTTCAGCGCGGCGGTGATGACGGTGAGCTCGATCTCGCTCTATCGCCAGCTTGCGACCGGCCAGTCGGGCATGGATCCGCTGCGTATCTTTGAGGCGACGGGGACGTTCGTCGGCATCATCGCGGCAGGCCTCATCGTCTTCAGCAAGGGCGAGGTCCATAATCTCACCACCGCGGCGCACATCTGGCTGGCGACCGTGGTGGGCATTGCGTGCGGTGCGGCGCAGTGGCCGCTGGTTTTGGTGGCGAGCATCGTGTCGGTGGTGATGCTGACCTTTCTGCGGCTGGTGGAGCGGCGCTGGATCGAGCCTCGCCTCGCAGAGAGGGCGTCCGACAAGGAAAAGGAGAAGAGCTGATGCCCAGAAAGAGCCCCCTTGCCGATTATGACGCCAAGCGCGATTTCACGCGGACGCCCGAGCCGGCTGGCAAGCAGGAGCGCAGCCCCGGCGGCAATCTGTTCATCGTGCAAAAGCATGACGCGACCCGTCTGCACTGGGACTTCCGGCTGGAAGTGGACGGCGTGCTCAAGAGCTGGGCGGTGACCAAGGGGCCGAGCGTGGACCCGGACGACAAGCGCCTCGCGGTACGGACGGAGGATCATCCGCTCTCCTACGCGACGTTCGAGGGGATCATCCCCAAGGGTGAATATGGCGGCGGCACGGTGATGCTGTGGGACAAGGGAAGCTGGGCGCCGGTGGAAGGCAAGAGCGCCAAGGACATCGAAAAGGGCCATCTCCATTTCCGGCTGGAAGGCGAGCGGATGAAGGGCGAATGGCTGCTGGTGCGCATGAAGCCGCGCCCCGGCGAAAAGCGCGAGAACTGGCTGCTGCGCAAGATCGACGACGCCTTCGCCAGCACCGGCGACGTTCTGGTGGAGCAATCGCTGACGTCCGTGCTCACCGACCGCACCATGGCGGAGATCGCGGCGGATACGGCGGGCGCGCAGTCGCTGGCCGGCAAGAAGGGCAAGGCCTTTACCCAGGCGATGGAGGCCGCCGCTGCGCATAATGACAAGGCTGCCAAGAAGGCGGCGGCGCCTGAGCGCCGGGCGTCGAAAGCTCAGTCGAAAGCCAAGCGGCCGGATTTCCAGTCCGTGCAGCTGGCGACCCTGGTCGACGCGGTGCCAACGGGCAATGAGTGGATGCACGAGATCAAGTTCGACGGCTATCGTGCGCTCGCAGCCGTCAACGGGGCGGATGTTCGGCTCTTCACGCGCAGCGGCCTCGACTGGACGGACAAGTTTCAGCCCATTGCCGATGCCCTTGCCGCGCTGGATCTGCCGCCGGCGCTGATTGACGGCGAGATCGTGGCGCTGGGTAAGGGCGGCAATCCCGATTTCTCGACGTTGCAGGCCGCGTTGAAGGGTGAGGGCAAGGCTGCGCTGAGCTTCTTCGCCTTCGATCTGCTGAGCCTGGATGGCACGGACCTGCGCGCCAGCTCGAACATCGAGCGTAAGGAGCGGCTGGAATCGCTGCTCCATGCGGCACAGCCCCCGCTGCACGTTGCCGATCATGTCATTGGCGCGGGCGAAAAGCTATTTTCCGCCATGTGCAAGGCGGGTGGCGAGGGGATTATCTCCAAGCGCATCGACGCGCCCTATCGCGGCGCGCGGACCCGCAACTGGCTCAAGGTCAAATGTACGCTGCGGCAGGAGTTCGTGCTGATCGGCTGGAGCCGCAGCAGCGCCAAGGGGCGCCCGTTTGCCTCGCTTCTGCTGGGCCAGCGAGAGGGGGAGGAACTGGTCTATAAGGGCAAGGTCGGCACCGGCTTCGATGCGGCGACGATGGACGATCTCGCGGCCCGCTTCGCCACGCGCGCGCTCAAGACCCCGGCGGCGGAGGTGCCCCGGGGCGAGGCACGCGGCGCGCAGTGGATCAAGCCGGACCTGGTTGCCGAGGTGGCCTTTGCGGAATTTACCGGCGACGGCCGAGTTCGGCATGGCAGTTTCCTGGGGCTGCGCAGCGACAAGGATGCGACCGCCGTGACGCCCGAAAAGAAAGCGCCCGCACCCAAGGCGAAAAGCGAAGTGCCGATCTCCAACCGGGAGCGGGCGATTTTCCCCGAGAGCGGGCAGACCAAGGGCGATCTGGCCGATTATTATGCGGCGATCGCGCCGATCATGCTGCCCTTCGTCTCGGACCGGCCGATCAGCCTTGTGCGCTGTCCGCAGGGCCGGGCGAAGCAGTGCTTTTTCCAGAAGCATGATAGCGGTTCGTTCGGCGCCCATGTGCATCATGTGCCCATTCGCGAGAAGGATGGCGGCACGGAGGATTATCTCTACGTGCAGGATAGCGAGGGCCTGCTCGCCTGCGTGCAGATGGGGACCATCGAGTTTCACGGCTGGGCCGCGCGGGCCAGCGATGTCGAGCATCCTGACAAGATGATCTTCGATCTCGATCCCGATGAGGCGCTGGATTTCTCGGAGATCATCCGCGCGGCCCGGGATATCCGCCGGCGGTTGGAGGATATCGGGCTGGTCAGCTTCGCCATGCTGTCCGGCGGCAAGGGCGTGCATGTGATCGTGCCGCTCACGCCGGGGCATGATTGGGACACGCACAAGGATTTCTCGCATCGCTTCGCAGAGGCGATGAGCATGGCCGAGCCGGAGCGCTTCGTCGCCACGATGAGCAAGGCCAAGCGCAAGGGGCGCATCTTCATCGATTATCTGCGCAACCAGCGGGGCGGCACGGCGGTGGTGCCCTATTCCGCGCGCGCCCGTGCTGGCGCGCCGGTTGCGGTGCCGATCAGCTGGGAGGAGCTGGAGGATGCGAAGGATGCGCATCCGTTCAGCATCGCGGATGCGGAGGCCTTGATCGAGCGGTCACGGGACAAGTCGCTGCGGGGCTGGGGATTGATGGCGCAGAGCTTGCCGGAGTTGTGATGCTCGGCATCGCACCGCCGCTCCGTTCGTGTCGAGCCCTTCGACTGCCCGCAGGCGGGCGGTCAGGATAAACTTCAGCTGCAAGCTGAAGTCGAGACACGCCAGCGCTGATCTATCGTGTCTCGACTACGCTCGACACGAACGGGGGAGGATTAGACCCCCTATTCGTGCCGAAGCGCGTCGATGGGGTTCAGGGCCGCCGCCCGCCGGGCGGGGAAGAAGCCGAATACCACCCCGATCAGCGCCGAAATGCAGAAGGCAAAGACGTTGATCTGCGCGTCGAACGTCCACGGCACCTGCATCAAAGGCGTCGCCACCGCGATGGCGATCTGGGCCAACAGCAGGCCGATCGCGCCGCCGAGGCAGGAGAGCACGACTGCCTCAACGAGGAACTGCAGCAGCACCTCGCGCTGCACCGCGCCGATGGCGAGGCGGATGCCGATTTCGCGGGTCCGTTCCGTCACGGAGACGAGCATGATGTTCATGATGCCGATGCCGCCGACCACAAGGCTGATGCCCGCCACCGCCGCGACGATGCGGGTGAGCAGCGTCGTGGTGCCGGTCAGCGTGTCGGAAATCTGACGGGTGTCGAAAATGTTGAAGTCATCTTCCTTGCCGCCGGTGATCTTCCGCCGGTCCCGCAGCAGGTCGGTGAGGGAGGCCTGCACCTGCTGGGTCGAATAGGCTTGATCGACGCCCACCATCAGCAGACGGATATCCGTCGTCCCGGTAAAGCGCCGCTGCACGGTCTTGATCGGCATGATGACGACATCGTCCTGATCGCCGCCGAAGCCGGCCTGTCCGCGCGTGCTCAGCGTGCCGACGATGTCGCAGCTGACGTCGCCGATGCGGAAGCGCTTGCCGATGGCATCGTCGCCCCGGAAGAGGTTGCGCTGCACGGTCGAGCCGATGATGCACACGGCCTTGCCGGCGGTTTCCTCCGCGGGGGTAAACATGCGCCCGGCGCTCAGTGGCCAGGGCTGCACCTTGAAATAATCCATCGTCGTGCCGTTGATCGTCGTCGACCAGTTGGCGCCCTCATAGATCGCCGTCGCGCTGGCCTGCGCCTGCGGGGCGACGGCCGTGACCCCGGCGACCTGCTGCTGAATGGCCGTCACATCCGAGGGTTCGAACTCGGGCGGACGCGGCCCGCCGCCACCCCGGCCGAAGCCCTGGCCGGGCCGCACCTGCAGGATGTTGGTGCCGAGCGCCGCGATCTGCTGCTGCACGGCGGCTGTCGTTGCCTTGCCCAGCGTCACCATGGTCACGACCGCCGCAACGCCGATGATGATGCCCAACGTCGTCAGGAAAGAGCGCAGCTTGTGCCGCAGGATCGAGCGCAGCGCGAGGAGGAAGGTGGTGCCCAGCATCAGTGCATCGCCTTTTTGCCGGCGCCCTGTTCGATGCGATCGACCAGCCCGTCCTTGAAATGCACGATGGTGCGGGCGAACTCGGCCATGTCCGGCTCGTGCGTCACCATGAGCACGGTGATGCCCGCATCGCGATTGAGGCCGCTCAGCAATTCCATGATCTCCACCGAGCGCTCGCTGTCGAGATTGCCGGTGGGTTCGTCGGCGAGCAGCACATCGGGATTGGTGACGATCGCGCGCGCGATGGCGACGCGCTGTTGCTGGCCACCGGAGAGCTCGGCGGGCGTATGGTCCCACCATTTATCCAGCCCGACCTTCTCGAGCGCGCTCATCGCCGCCTCTCGCCGCGCATCCTTGGCATCGCCGCGGTAGAGCAGGGGGAGCTCGACATTTTCGAGCGCCGTCGTGCGCGCCAGCAGGTTGAAGCCCTGGAAGACGAAGCCGAGATATTTGCGGCGCAGCAGCGCCCGCTGATCCCGGTCCAGCGTCTCGACATGCACGCCCTTGAACATGAAGGCGCCGGAGGTCGGCACATCGAGGCAGCCGAGAATGTTCATCGCCGTCGATTTGCCGGAGCCGGACGGGCCCATGACCGCGACGAAATCGCCCTGCGCCACGTCGAGGTCGACGCCCTTGAGCGCCTGGAACGCGGTCGCGCCCTCGCCATAGACCTTGGTGATGCCGCGCAGGGAAATGAAGGCGTTATCGGCCACTGCTGGCGGCCCCGCTGAGCTGGCTGGTGATCACGTTCATGCCGGGCTTGAGGTCGCCGGAGAGCACTTCGGTATGGAAGCCGTCGGTGTCGCCGGTGGTGATCTGCACCGCTTTCGGCTTACCGTCGTCGCCCAGCACATAGACCTGCTGCTGCGCGCCGCGACCCACGGTGACGCTGCGGTCATTGCCGCCGCCTCTGCGGCGCGGCCCCATCGAGAGCGCGCCGGTGATGCCGGATTGGCCGCCGCCGGCCTGACTGCCGCCCTGCCCCTGCGGGGAGAAGCGCAGCGCCGCGTTGGGCACGAGCAGCACATCCTTCTTGTCGGACGTGACGATATCCGCCGTCGCGGTCATGCCGGGGCGCAGGTCGAGCTTTTCGTTATCGACGCTGAGGTCGGCGGCATAGGAGACGACCTGACCCGTGGTGCCGCTCGCGGACGTGCTCGACGTCGAGGATGCGCTGGCCGCGCTGGCCGACAGATTGGAGCCGATGTCGACCCGTGTAATGACGGCCGGGAAGGTCCGCTCAGGGAAGGCATCCACGATGAACGTCGCCTTCTGGCCTTCCTTGACCGTGCCGACATCGGCTTCGTCAATGGCCACCTCCAGCTTCATCTTAGAGAGGTCCTCGGCGATCACGAACAGGGTCGGCGTGTTGAACGAGGCCGCGACCGTCTGGCCGGGGTCGACCTGACGGGCGAGCACGACGCCCGCCACGGGCGAGCGGATGATCGCGCGGGCGCGCTGCGTCTGGTTCTGGGAAAGCGCGGCCTGGCTGGCGACGACATTGGCCTCGGCCACGCGCAGCGCAGCCTGCGCGCGCTGTACATTGGCGCGTCCGGTCTGCAGCTCGGTTTTGGAAGGGACACGTCCGCCGGAAAGTCGGGCGACTTCCTCCAGCCGGGCAAGCTGCGCCTGCGATTCGGAGAGCGTGGCCTTGGCCTGCGCCACCTGCGCCTGATTTGCGGCGAGCTGGGCGCGGCCCTGACGGATCTGATCCTCGATCTGCTCGGGGTCGATCTCGGCCAGCGGCTGGCCCTGCGTCACACGGTCGTTCACGTCCACCAGCACGCGCACCACCAGTCCGGAGAGCTGCGAGCCGACCGTCACCTGATTGGTCGGCGCCAGCTTGCCGGTCGCCGAGACAGTGGTGACGAGGTGGCTGCGCTGCACCGGCGCGGTCACATAGCCGGGCGCCTCCGCGCTGCCGAAGAAGCGCCAGGCGAGCAGGATGAGCAGCAGCGCGCCGGCGACGATGGCGACCCATTTGAAATGGCGACGCCAGGCCGGCTGCGGCTTCACGCCGAGGAAATCATCGAGTTGCTGATCTGCCATGCTTGTGCTTCCGGTCATTGAGGCGCGGTCGGCGTGACGGTGGAATCCCACCCGCCACCCAGTGCGGTGTAAAGAGCGATCAGGGCGGTTGCCTTGTCGGCGCGGGCTTGCACCAGGCCGTTGCGGGCCGAGATGAGCGAGGCTTCCTGCGTGTTGAGCGTGGTGAAGTCAGTTAGGCCGGTGCGATACTGGTCCCGCGCGAGCAAAGCGGAGGTGTTGGCCGCATCGAAGGCGATGGCGAACTGTCGTTCCCGCTCACCGGCGGTGCGCAGCGCAACCAGCGCGTTCTCGACATCTTCCAGCGCGGTCAGCACGGTCGACCGATAGCTGGCGAAGGCGCCTTCCGCACCCGCCTGCGCGGAGCGGATCTGGGCGCTGGTGCGGCCGCCATCGAAGATGAGCTGGCTGAGGCTCGCAAACAGGCTGCCGGTGATCGTATCGAGCACGCTGCCGATGCTGGTGGCGCCCGCGCTGAGGCTGCCGCCGATACTGAGCGCCGGGAAAAGCTGGGCGCGCGAGACGCCGATCTGTGCGGTGGTGGCGGCGAGGTTGCGCTCTGCGGCGCGCACGTCGGGGCGCTGGCGCAGCACGTCGGCGGGGATGCCTGCGGCGATCTCCTCCGGTCCGTGGGGGATAGGCTTGGGCGCTGCCAGCATCTCCTTGAGCGCGCCGGGTGCCTGCCCGGTCAACACGCCGATGCGGGAGACGGCGGCATTATACTGCTGCTCGATCTGCGGCACGCTGGCGGCAGTCTGTGCCCGGCTTGCCCGCGCCTGCTCGGCATCCAGCGAAGAAACCAGCCCGGCTTGCACGCGGAAGCCGGCGATCTCCAGATTATCGTCCTGAATCGCGAGGCTCGACCGGGCATTCTCGATCTGCGCCTGATAGGCGCGCGCCAGCACATAATTGCGCGCGACCTCGCTCTGCACCGAGAGCAGCACGGTCGCATAATCGAAGCCCGCGCCTTCATATTGCGCCCGGCTGGCCGCCACGGAGCTGCGCACGCCGCCGAAGAGATCGAGCTGGTAGCTGGCGTCCAGCCCCAGCGAAAAGCTGTCGGTGCCCCCATCGCCGACGGTCACGACCGAGCCATCCGGCAGCGTCGTTGCCCTGTCGCCGCCCCGCAGCGGCTCGGTCCGGCGGTAACCGGCCGAGCCACTGGCCGAGGGGAGAAGGCTCGAGCGGCTGACCACCAGCGCCTCGCGCGCCTGCCGCAGCCGCGCCGTCGCCTGTGCGAGGTCGAGGTTGGATTGCGCGGCCTGCTCCACCAACTGGCCCAGCACCGGATCATCGAAGCTCTGCCACCAGCGGGTCAGGTCCGCCCGGTCCGGCGTTGCCGGCACGGACCATTGATCGGGCACCCCCAGAGCCGAGGCGCTTTTCGGCTCATAAGCGGGAGCCATGGTGCAGGATGGCAACAGGACGATGCCCGATAGCAGCAGGAATGCGCGGTTCATGCCCGATGAATGGGTGAGCGCGCAATTTTCGTCCAGCCGCAAATTGTCACAAATTATACCGAACGGGTGGATTGCCGCTACGGAACGCTGCGCGAAGCGGCCTTATTCATTCCTTAAGATATTGATGGTTAAGGAAGTTGTTCGGTGAATGCGCGTCGATTATCATGGCTGCAACAGGGCCGGATCGTCGATAGCGACGCACCAGGACGGAGCCCGATCTTCTTCGAGAGAACAGCATGATGAACGTGAGGCTTGGCGCTGCGGCGCTCGCATTGTCTTTGGTGTCGGTCCCCGCTTTGGCGACCTCGACCATTACCGACGGGATCAACAACCCAGCAGGCCAGTGGGCCGGCATCGACTATTGGGGTGTCCAGGTCTCCCAATTCTCGACCGTGGACCAGACATTCACGTTCAATCTGCCGAGCTACAGCAAGGTGGATCTGTTTCTGAGCGGTTCGCCGAAATTCCAGTTCACGGACATTTTGCTCAACGGCACGAGCATCGCCAGCAATCTGACGCCGGGCTGGAGCAACGCGCTGATCGGCTCCGGCTTTGCCGATGCCGGGTCGGTAACCCTCCAGTTCAAGGCGAACTACACCTGCCCCGATTGCTGGGGCGACTGGTTTGGCGGCTATGTGCAGGTGAGCGAGGCGGCCTATAATCCGCCCGTGACGCCGCCGGCCTCCAATCCCATTCCTGAGCCTGCGACCTGGGCGCTGATGCTCGGCGGCCTAGCGTTGGTCGGCATCGTCATGCGCCGACGCAAGGTGTCGGTCAGCTTCGGCTGACCGGTTCCGTCCGTCGCAAAAGGAAGAGAGGGCCGGACTTCCGGCCCTTTTTTCATGGGTCATGCCGGAGCAGGCATGCGGCCCTCTCCGCCAGCGATGGCCAGCACCAGCCTTTCCAGCACGACATTGTCGTCCATCCGCCAGATGCCGATCCGGTGCCGCCCGGCCTCAACCGGGCCGAGGTCGGCGGTCAGGCGTACGCTATTGTCGATGACCGCCTGGGCCCAGCGCTGCTTGGCGGGCGTGTCCTGTGCGCCGCCCGTCGGCTCCAGCACGGCCCGCAAGACCGTGACCGGGCCATCGTCCAGAGACACGCCGAGCGCGACTCCGGCCTGTCCCATCGTGTCCAGCGTGGGGACGAGATAGGCCGTGATCTGGCCGGTCCCGGCCTGGGGGACGTCCACCTCATAATCGAGCGCGACCCCGTCGGCCGGCGTGGTCGCGGGACGACCTTGCGGAAGGGCCACCATCGCACTGCCGCCCTGGCCGAGATGAGCGATGGGCGTCCAGCGCAGGCCCTTGGCCTGGCGCGCGCGGGAGAAGTCGTTCGCCGCGATCGTGATGACGCGGGGGTCTGCAGGGCGGGGCGTGACGAAGAGGGGGGCGCCCTTCGTCGTGCCATCGCCGACCCGCGATATGCTGGGCATGCTCTGTTGGGTCGGCTGCTGCCAGATGACATAGCCGATGTGCACCTGTGCCATCATGCCATCCCACTTGCCGCCATTGAGCCTATGATAGTGCGCGGTCAGATCGGCATCGCGCTGGTAGCTCGTTTCCACCATGTCCGCGAAATGGTTGGCGCGCGGGTCGTTGTCCTGCGCCAGCCGCTTGTTCCACGACGCGCCATAATAGAGCCGGTACAGATTGGCCATCGCGCTGATCGGGTAAGCGAGGAGCTGATCATAAGCATCGTGCTGCTCGGGGCGTAGCCGCGTCCGCGTGGCGAGCATCCGGCGTTCGAGCGCATCCCACTCAGCGACCAGCGCCCCGAACACGCCGCCGTCCAGCGCTCGCGGTGTGACGTCGCCCAGCGGGAAGCTGTCCTGATCGATCAGTTCGGGTTTTCGCCGCGCGGCATATTGGCTGTAGGCCGTCATCATCGCACCGATCGCCTCGGCCTGTTCGGGGCCGAACGTCGCCGCCGCCCAGCGCATCGGATAAGCGGCCAGCGCCTGCGGCGTCATGGCCTCGGGGTTCCAGGCCATCGCCAGGAAGAAGCTTAGCGGATATTCCATGGGCTTGATGTCACCTACATTGACGATCCACATCGCCCGGGCATCGCGCTGATAGGCGAGGTCCATCTGCTGCCAGACCTTCTCGATCTGGTTGGTGTTCAGCCACTTATAGTTGCGCGGCACACCCACATAATCGAAGTGATAATAGACGCCATAGCCGCCGCTGCGGGGTTTCGCGGTCGGATCGGGCAGGCGGCGGATCTGGCCCCAATTGTCGTCCGCGAAGAGCAGGATGACATCGTCGGGCACCTGCATGCCGTGATCGTAATAATCCTGCACTTCCTTGTAGAGCGCCCAGACCTGCGGGGTCTTGTCCGCGCTCTGCCCGGTCGCCTGCGCGATGATGCCGCGCTGGTCCGTCACGATCTGTTCGAGCAGCGGGATCGCGGTGCCTTCCGCCATGGCTTCGTCGCCATCGCCTCGCATTCCGATGGTGACGACAGACTCATAGCGCCCGCCATTCCCTTTCGACATCATGCGGGCGATCCCGCCGCGCCAGAATTCGCGCAGATTGTCGGCGTTGGTCGTGTAATCCCAGCGTCCGCCGGTCACGCCGCCTTCAGGATTGCGGTGCCACTCGTCCTGCGCCCGGAGCATAGGCTCGTGGTGGGAATTGCCCATCACCACGCCCATTTCATCGGCAAGGGTCATGTTCTGCGGGTCGTCGGCGGCGAAAGCGCGCGGTGCCCACATCGCCGGCCAAAGATAATTGCCCTTGAGGCGCAGCAGAAGCTCGAAGACATGGGCGTACATCGCGGTGTTGAAGCCGCCGAACGTCTTTTCCGCCCAACTGCTCAGGCAGGGCGCCTCGTCGTTGATGAAGAACCCACGATAGCGCACCTTGGGCTGATCCCGCACCGGCGTGGCGGAGATCGACACATCCCGCCGCCGTGCGACCGGCACATCGGCAAACCAATGCCATGGCGAGACGCCGAGCTGCTCGGAGACATCATAGGTGCCGAACACGGCGCCGCGCCGATCTGATCCCACGATCACCAGCGCGCGCTCGATCCCCTTGGCCGGATGATCCACGACGATTCGCCGAAAGGCTTCCCAAGCCCCCGCGAGATCGCCCACGTCGATCTTTCCGGCAGCGATCAGACCGTCGATCAATCGGCTTTGGCCCAGCACGCCGATGATGACAGCCACGCTGGAAGGCGCTCTCCCATAGCCTTTCGACACGCGCGCAGCCGTGCCGCACACCCGCCCAATATCTTCCGCGAATCGCGTGGCGACATGGCCCACCGCACTGTCGGCCTCGCTATCGATTATCACCCCAGCCGGCACGCCGCTGCGGATCAGCGGGAAGGGCGCTTGCGCCCCCAATCCCAGCGTCCGGGCGCGCGCGGCGAGTGGAGAGCCTAGCAAAGCGAGCGTCCCGGCAGCCGCGCCTCCCATCAGCCGTCGCCGCGTGACTCCGCTGGCCGCGTGCTCGCGCATGATCCGCTCCCTTCACTCTTCGCCTGTCTGCGGCGCCTCAGCGCATCATCGCGCGTTTTACTCCGACAAATAAAGTGCAAATAGTTGAGCCCGCTGTCAAATGCATCGTTCCGTTTTAATACGGTTTTCGGTCGAGCAGAGGCATGCCGGTGGCAGTGCTTCTGCGGTCATCAATTGGGCATGACGCGCTAACGCTAGCGCGGTCGGAGCGTGCCATATCCCAGAATTTCTGCCATTCTGGCGGGGTTTGGACTTCCGCGCTCAACGCCGTTGGCGCAGGGAACTCTCCATCGCGGCGCCAAACGATCCATTTTTTGCCTCAAATCGAGTGCCCGCAGCGCCGCTCGGCGCGCGATTTTTCCCACGCGGATGGCAATTGCTCCGCCCAAAAAAGGGTGTAAACGCTCAAGGCAGCAGAAGGTTGCACCGGCCTGTAAATGCTTCGGGGCGTCGACGGGGGACTTTACGTGATCAAAGATGTGATTGTTGGTTGGCGTCGCCGTTCCATGAGCCCCGTCTCCTATGCCAACCCTGTGGGCGATGCGCTCCAGGCGTCGGGTTCGCTGAGGGACTCAGTCGTTCGATTGATGGACGGAATTGCCGGCTATAAGTGGGCTGGCGAGACAGCGCCCGAGGTCCCCAACACAACTGCAGACGCGCATCTCAATCAAGTGCAACAGCGGCGCGTTTTTGCCGGACTGTCGCGCAGTTTTCATCCCGATGAGCGCTCGGATGCGATGCACCTGAGCGCCGACCTGAATGCTCTCGACGATCGCCGGACATCCATCGGCGTCCTTTGAGGCGAAATAGGGCGAGGTTGCAACCACTCTCACATCCGTGAGGAAATGGTGCCGGATGCAGGATTTGAACCCGCGACCTTCGGTTTACAAAACCGCTGCACTACCACTGTGCTAATCCGGCAAGGTCGCAACTCCCTATGATTTCGCCGCGCGGGGGTCAATCCGCAATGCGGCTCGGCCGCAAGGTCACGGCCCGGTCTGCATCTCCCGCGCCCAGGCGCGCGCCGCCTCCAGACGGGCAGTATTGACCGCGCAGATCAGCGCGTCGGCGCGGTCAAGAAGGATGGGATCGCGACCGGATCGGTCAACACGCCCGGCATCGCCGGGCGCGGGCAGGCCGGGGCGATCGGGAGCACAGGCAGGGGGCGCGGCTGGCAGGCGCACAACGCGATCACGATAAACAAGGGTAAGAGCCTCGCTCTTCTGTTCGGCAACATCGTTGAGCCTCCTGTTGTGGACGCGCAGCGCGGCGACCTGCGCGTCGAAATCCGCCTGCGCCTTGGCCTGAGCGGCGCGATAATCGTGACGAACCTTTGCGAGTGCGGCGGCATGGCGTTCGCGCAGATGGTCCACCCGCATCCCCCATGCCAGCGCGAGAATAAGAGCGAGGGCGAGCGCGCAGGTGGCGGCGGGCCATCCTTGCAGCGTCACAGGTTGGTCAGGCAGAGCCGGCGCTCTGCCTCGCGCCGGTTGACCAGCCCCTGTACGCGCCGTCCATCGACCATCACCCAGAGCCGGAACGCATCGCAGCCGCCCGGCCAATCGCCCGCATTGAACCGCCGCGCGACTGTCGAGCGCGCAAAGGCCGCTTCACCAATATTGTAGGTAAGCGAAATAGCCGCCGCGAACTGATAGGGCCGATCCTTGAGCGCTGGCACGGCGCGCAGCACCGCGGGCGCCCAGTCGGCGGCCAGCGTTCGGTCCAGCATCGCCGCGCATTCGGCGGGCGTGTAACGCCGCATCGGCACGCGGGTCTCGCCGGTGCAGACCGTCCAAATGCCCGCCATGTCACGATAAGGGTCGGTCCGTGTCCCTTCCCATCGCGCGATGAACGGCGCCGCGATCATGATGGCGAGGCCGATGAAAGCGCTGCCGACCGCGCCGCCCAGCAGCGTGTCCCGCGCGTTCATTTGCTCAAGCCCTTGAAGGCCGCGAACGCGGCGATCATCGAGGCGATGAAACCCGCCACCCATCGGCTCCAGCGCAGCCAAAGCTTCGCCGCGCGCCAGGCTTCGATCACTTCCATGGTCCGCTTGGTGTCCTGTTCGACCAGCGCAAGCCGCTCGGATGCTCGGCCGATTTCCTGCGCCTGCCGGTCGACCGTTTCGGCAAGGCTTTCCACCTTGCCGATCAGTTGATCCAGCTTCCGCGCGAGTTGTGGGCTGGTCATCTTGTCACCACGTCCTTTGCGTCGCCGTCGCAGCGGTAGAGCGCCACGATGTCCGGTTCATCGCCGGTGAGCGGGCCGCTCGGACAGGTGTAGGTCGCGCCGCTGTAGCGCTCGCTGTTGAACACCGCCCATTCATCCAGCGCGCCGCCGGTGAGCCCGTATTCGCCGTTGTGGTTGCGGAGCGAATAGCCCGAGGTGGCCGGCACGATCGTCTCGCCGAACGCGGCATAGCTCTCGCGGGTGCCGGGAAGGCCATCGGTGACGTTGGTCACATAGAGCGCCAGCCCTCCCGGCCCGGCTTGGCAGGCGACATGGTAGCGCTTGCCCGGCGCCAGCACGGTGGTGCCGGTGAGGCCGCTCCATACGCGGAGCTTGCCGGCGCCATCGATGGCGACAAAGCGGGAGCCGTTGCTTCCGAACCCGCCGAACAGCACCTGGATCGCGCCGGGGAGCGGGTCCGGGCAGGTGAAGAAGCCCTCGACCGTGATCGGCGCGAAGACCGGGCTGTAACTGCCACGCGCGGTGCCGCCGGTCATCTGCTGGCCGAACGCCGCGCCACCGGTGCTGGCGGCGTAGGTCGTGCTCGTCTCGGCCATGCTGAGCGGGCTGATCGGCGGGATGAAGCCGCTCGGCGGGGCATTGATCGCGCCGCCCGGCGTCGGCGCCGCGATGGCGATGGGGAGCGTGCTGCCCTGTACGATGCGGCCGGTGGTGATGCCGTCTCCATCGGTCCGGTCATCGCGGATCGTGTCGGTCGCCGCACTGGCCGGGCCGCTCGGGAAGTAGACCCAGAGGTCGAGCTCATGCCCGGGGCCGGGATCGTTGGCGAGCGTGATTGCGAGCGTCGTGGCGTTCACTGCGCTGACCGATGCCACCGGGAAGCGGTTATCGGTCGCGTTGTTGGCCATCGGGTTCACCCGGCCGCGCGGGAACACCCACAAGCGGTTGCCCGGCGTGCCGCTCAGCACCAGCGCGCCCTGGCCGACATTGCTCAGCGTAAGCGTGATCGTGGTGCCGGATCGGGTGGCGGAGAGGGGCGCGGGGCCAAGGCCCGCGCTCGCGCCATAAGAACTGCGCAGGGCGCGATAGAGATGCCGGGCCATGGTCAGCGATCCGGCCTGCGTCTGGTGGATGCCGTCGCCGCTCATCAGCGCATCGTCCATATGGACATAGGTGCCGTCATTGGCCGCGCACCAATCCTGCGCGCCCTTGCGGATGCGGCTCACCTGCCACGGCGTGCCCCAGCTCCGCAGCAGCCCCATGGAGGGGATGGTCCAGACGAGGCGGGCGAATGACGGCAGGCTGTTCAGCGCGGTCAGCTGGCTGAAGAGGGTGCTCAGGGCCTGGCCATAAGCCTTGGGCGGGATACCATAGAGGGCCTCGGTATGGCCCTGGCCCCAGACAAAGGCCTCGAAGCCATTGCCGGCCCGGTTCATCACCTCGGTGAGCGCCGTCCAGTTGCTCTGCCCGCTATAGAAGCTGGCGATGGTGGTGCCGCCGACTGCATGGCCGACAACGCCACAGTTGACGCCGGTCAGCGCGATCATGCGGTTGAGATACTCACCGACGCCGACGGAATTGGGGCCGGTGCTATTGCTCATATCAGCCGGCGTCTGCCATGGCATGGTGGCGGCGGCGGGATTGTAGGTGTTGCCATCCACATAGCGCGCCAGCACCGCGCTGTTGGCATCCGGCGCGATCCCAAGCGAGGCGAAGGTCGCCGTCGAATCGGTGGCCTGTCGCCCCAGCATCCGCACGGTGAGCGACTGACCCGCAAAGCCGGTCAGCATGCCCATGCCGACCTTGACGGTGCCCAGCTGCCAGGCGCCATCCGCGCCCTTCAGATCGACTAAGAACCAGCCAAGCCGCGCATCCACGCCGGTAACGTCGACATAGGTGGCGCCGTTTGCGATCGTGCCGGCGGTCCACGGCCCCTGCAGGATCGTTGTTCCATCCTCGGCGGAGCGGATACGCACCCCGACCGTGCCGGCGGTGACGGTGCCGGACAGCGGCACGCGGATCGTGCCGGTGCCCTTGCCCTGGCCACCGCCGCTGTTGGTCGTGCGCTGGTATATCCGCTTCTCTTCGTAGCTCGGGAACTGCGCCAGCGTGAAGCCTGCGCTGTAACTGGCCGCGATGAGCGCCGCAGCGACCGGCCCGACGGGGTCCGCATCGGCCGACCCACTGCCGCCGGCCCCGCTGGCCAGCTCGCGCAGGTTGATCATCGATCCCATATCGGCGGCGGCCAGCACATAGCTGTTGGCGGTGGCGCCTGCGATGGGTACGCCATCGCGCAGCCACTGCCATCCCGTCGCCGCGCCGTTCACGATGATGCCGCCCAGAGCGGTCAGCATATCGCCGACGCGCGGAGGGCTGGCGGCGCCGGTCATGGCGGGTCTGCTCGTCCAACTGGGGGCGGGCGTCGGGGTTGGTGTAGGCGTCGGCGTCGGGGAGACGCCAAGGGGCCGATGACGGCGCGCAGACCCTGCAGCGCCGAAACCAAATCCGGGACCGACCATCAGGCAAGGCCCACAATGTCGGCCGCGGTCGTGCCGCTGGCGCGGATGTAGCGAGCGCGGATGTCGAGGATCTGCCCTGACGCGACATTCTTGAGCACCACGTCCGTGCTGGAGCCCGCCGCGCGCAGCGTGATGGCACCGCCTGTCCCGACATAGATGGCCTTGGGCAGAGGGTCGATTTCATTGGTGGCGTGGGGCGTAATGGCAAAGGCCTCGCGCGCCGGCTGGGTGAGGGTGTCGGTCTGGGTTTCGAAGCGGTCGGCCATGTCCGTGTCTTTCCTGTGGCAGGTGCCGCGGCCGAATCGCCGCAGCGCCCATAAGCCACCGAATCGGTGCTGTAGGACAGGGGAAATTTACCTATATGGTGAAATCAGGGTGCGGGCGTCTTTTCTTTGAATAGGCATACATCGCTGATGATGCAGCGCCAGCATTCGGGCTTACGGGCTTTGCAGACATAGCGGCCGTGCAGGATCAGCCAATGGTGGGCATCACGTCGGAAGGGCTGAGGGACGCGCTTTTCCAAGCCGTTCTCGACGGTAAGAACCGTCTTGCCAGGGGCCAGCCCCGTCCGGTTGCCGACCCGGAAGATGTGCGTGTCGACCGCAAAGGTCTCCTCATCGAACGCCGTGTTCATCACCACATTGGCTGTCTTGCGCCCCACGCCCGGCAGGGTGGTCAGCACGTCCCGGTCGCGCGGCACTTCGCCGCCATAGGTCTCCACCAAGGCCTGCGAGAGCGCGATGACATTCTTGGCCTTGGTGTTGAACAGGCCGATGGTCTTGATGTGTTCCTTGAGCGCCTCCTCGCCGAGCGCCACCATGTCCGCCGGCGTTTTCACCGTTTCGAACAGCCGCCGTGTCGCCTTGTTGACGCCTGCATCGGTCGCCTGCGCGGAGAGGACGACGGCCACCAGCAACTGGAAATCATTGCCATAATCCAGCTCGGTGCGCGGCTCGGGATTATGTTCCGCCAGTCGCGAGAACAGCGTGAAAATCTGGTCGCGGTTGAGAATGCGCTGGCGGCTCAAGACCTACAGCCCCAGCACATCCGCCATGGCATAGCGCCCAGGCGCCTTGCCGATCAGCCATTGCGCGGCCTTCACCGCACCACGGGCGAAGATGATGCGACTCTCGGCCCGGTGACCCAGCTCGATCCGCTCTTGATCGGCGGCCAGCACCACAAGATGGTCGCCCGCGACCGATCCCCCGCGCAGCGCCGCAAAACCGATGTCGCCGGCCTTGCGCGCGCCGGTGATCCCGTCGCGCCCCCGCGCGCTATGCTCGGCGAGGCTGATCCCGCGCCCGGCCGCCGCCGCTTCGCCGAGCAGCAGCGCCGTGCCGGAAGGAGCGTCCACCTTGTGGCGGTGATGCATCTCCAAAATTTCGATGTCCCAATCGTCGCCCAGTCGCGCGGCCGCTTCCCGAACGAGCGCGGCCAGCAGATTGACCCCGAGCGAGGTGTTGCCCGTCTGCAGCACCGCGATGTGCGTCGAGGCGCGGTCGATGGCGGCGTGATGCGCTGCTTCGAGGCCGGTCGTGCCAATCAGCAGCGGCTTCCCCGCCGCGACGCAGGCATCGAGATGCGCCTGCAGCGCGCCGGGCACCGAGAAGTCGATCAGCACCTCGGCGCTGCCCGCAAGGCCCATCGCATCGCTGGTGATCGCCGCGCCTTCTGCGCCGATGGTCCCGCCCGGCTGACTGTCCGTTCCGCCCGCCACCGCAATCCCGGCATCCGCCGCAACCCCCGCGATCGCCTGACCCATGCGCCCCCGCGCGCCAAAGATGCCGATCGCCGTCATGATGCTTGCGTCCTTCGCCCCAAATCTGTCTCATCGCGCCGATGCCAGACTCGAACGCACTTGTCATCCTCACCGGCGCCGGGATTTCGGCAGAAAGCGGCCTGGAGACCTTCCGCTCGGAAGATGGCCTGTGGGCGCAGCATCGGATCGAGGATGTCTGCACGCCCCAAGCGCTGGCGCGCGATGCTGCGCTGGTCCATCGCTTCTATGATATGCGTCGCGCCGCATTGGACCGCGTTGAGCCCAATCCCGCGCATGAGGCGCTGGCCTGGTTGGAGGCGCATTGGCCCGGTGAGCTCCTGCTGGTCACGCAGAATGTCGATGATCTCCACGAGCGGGGCGGCTCGCGCAACCTCCTCCATATGCATGGCGCGTTGAACAGCGCGCTGTGTGCCGCCTGCGATTACCGTCTGCCGTGGACCGGTCCTCTCCCGCCTGCAGCGGCGTGCCCCACCTGCGGCGCGCCCGACCTGCGGCCCGACATCGTGTTTTTCGGAGAGATGCCTTATCAGATGGCGCGGATCGAAGCGGCGCTGGCCCGTGCCGATCTGTTCGTGTCGATCGGCACGTCGGGCGCTGTCTATCCGGCCGCCGGGTTCGTCCGCATGGCGCAGGCCTATGGCGCGCGGACGCTGGAGCTGAATCTCGAACCTTCAGAAGGCAGCGCCTGGTTCGATGAATCCCGCCTCGGCCCGGCGAGCCAGCTCGTGCCGGCATGGGTCGAGGAGATGCTGGCGTCCTGAACGCCGCTGCCCCGCGCTACCCTTGCGCCGGGCGGATTCGACTGCCAGATCAGACCGCATGACTGCCGATCCAAAAAATCCCCCGATGCGCGCCGCGATGATCCCGGTGACGCCGCTCCAGCAGAATTGCTCGCTCATCTGGTGCACCAAAACCATGCGTGGCGCGCTGGTCGATCCCGGCGGGGATCTGGCGCGGCTCAAAAAGGCGGTGGCGGATGCCGGCGTGACGCTGGAGAAGCTGCTCGTGACGCACGGTCATATCGATCATTGCGGGCAGGCCGGCGTGCTCGCCAAGGAATTGGGCCTGCCTATCGAAGGGCCCCATGAGGATGATCGCTTCTGGATCGCGCGACTGGATGATGATGGCAAGCGCTGGGGCGTACCCGGCGAGCCGTTCGAGCCGACACGCTGGCTGGTCGATGGGGATACGGTCACCGTCGGCGAGCTGGTGTTGGATGTCATCCATTGCCCCGGCCACACGCCGGGTCACGTCGTCTTTCATCACGGCCCGTCCAAGCTCGCTATTGTCGGCGATGTCCTGTTTCAAGGCTCTATCGGCCGTACTGATTTTCCGCTCGGCAATCATGAGGATCTGATCGCGTCGATCACGCGCAAGCTCTGGCCGCTGGGTGGTGAGACGATCTTCGTGCCGGGCCATGGCCAGCCCAGCAGCTTTGCGCATGAGCGGGCCAGTAACCCCTTTGTGGGCGACAGCGTCACGGGCGTGCGCGACTGATGGCGCGATGCGGCCTTCCTATCACCCAATGTCCGGTCTGGTCCCGCAAGCGCCCAGTTTGTCCAATGAATCGGTTGCACCATCAGGAAAAAGCGCTATAGGCGCTCACTCTCGCGAACGCCCGGCTCTCGGTTGGCCGCGGTCCTCTGTGGCCGCCAAGACGCCTTTGCAGGCGGCCAGGCAAGCGAACCCGTTATTGATGTTTTGCGTTTTTTAGACAGGTGCCCTCATGGCTGTCCCAAAGAGAAAAACTTCGCCGTCCAAGCGCGGCATGCGTCGCAGCCATGACTCGCTGCGCGTGGAATCCTATCAGGAATGCCCCAATTGTGGTGAGCTGAAGCGCCCCCACAATCTGTGCACCGCTTGCGGGCACTATAACGGCCGCGAAATCATCGCGATCGGCGCCTGAGGCCCGACCGGGGAATCATGCTGTGAAGACGCCGCGGATCGCGATTGATGCGATGGGCGGTGACGAGGGCGTTCGCGTGATGATCGCGGGCGTTGCCTTGGCGCGTCGTCGGCATGAAGGGCTGCAATTTCTGCTCTTTGGTGACGAGACGCGGATTCGTGCCGCGCTCGCCAACCACCCCAATCTCTCGCAAGCCGCTGAAATCGTTCACACCGACAAGGTGGTGAACGCGGGCGACAAGCCCAGTCAGGCGATCCGCCAGTCCCGCCAGAGCTCGATGGGCCTGGCGATTCAGGCTGTGAAGAACGGCGAGGCGCAGGCTGCCGTCTCCGCCGGCAATACCGGCGCGCTGATGGCGATTGCCAAGCTTGCTCTGCGCACGCTGCCGGGGATCGACCGGCCCGCCTTGGCGGCATTCCTGCCCACGCTGGGCGACAATGATGTCGTCATGCTCGATCTCGGTGCGAACACCGAGTGCGACGCGCGCAATCTCGTTGAATTCGCGGTCATGGGCGCCGCTTACGCCCGTGTCGTGCTCGATCTCGAGATGCCGCGCGTGCGCCTGCTCAACATCGGCACAGAGGATCTCAAAGGCACTGACGAAATTCGCGATGCCGCTGCGGTCCTTCGCAAGGGCATCGGCCTGCCGCTCCGCTTCGATGGCTTCATCGAGGGAGATAAGATCGGCTCGGGCGATGCGGATGTGATCGTCGCCGAGGGGTTTGCCGGCAATATCGCGCTCAAGACGGCTGAAGGCACCGCCCGGTTCGTCACCGACGTGCTGCGCCGTGCCTTTACCAGCTCGTTGCGCTCCAAGGCCGGTTTCCTGCTCTCCAAGCCGGCGCTGCACCTGCTCAAGGTGCATCTTGATCCCAACAATCATAATGGCGCCGTCTTCCTTGGCCTCAACGGCATGGTGGTGAAGAGCCACGGTAGTGCCGACGAAAAGGGCATCGCCAACGCCGTCCACGTCGCCGCGCGGCTGGTCGAGGAAGATCTGAGTGCCCGCATCGCGCAGGACATCGCCCGCGTTGGGCCTATTGGAAAAGAGGAACTGGTCGCCAAATGACCTTGCGGTCCGTGATCGAAGGGACCGGGTCCGCCCTGCCCCGGCGCCGTGTCGACAATCATGAGTTGGCGCAGACAGTGGACACGAGCGACGAGTGGATCGTCGAGCGGACCGGCATTCATGCTCGCCATTTGGCCGGGGAGGGCGAAACGACCTCCACGCTCGCGGTCGAGGCGGCGCGCAAGGCTTTGCAGGCGGCAAATGTCCCGGCCACCGAGGTCGATCTCATCATTCTGGCGACCACGACGCCCGATCAGACCTTCCCGGCGACGGCCACGCGCGTTCAGACCGGTTTGGGCATCAATGATTGCGTCGCGTTCGATGTGGCGGCCGTGTGCTCGGGCTTTCTGTACGCGCTGACGGTGGCGGACAACATGATCCGTGGCGGCGCGGCAAAGACCGCGCTGGTGATCGGCTCGGAGACGATGAGCCGGCTGCTCGACTGGGAAGATCGCGGCACCTGCGTGCTGTTCGGCGACGGCGCGGGCGCCGTGCTGCTGCGCGGGCAGGATACCGATGAGGAGGCCGGGCGGGGTATTCTCGCCAGTCGCCTCCACGCCGATGGCCGGCATAACTGCCTGCTCCATACCGACGGCGGCGTCTCGACCACCGGAACGGTCGGCAAGTTGCGGATGAAGGGGCAGGACGTCTTCCGCCACGCGGTCGTCAACCTTGCGCAGGTTCTCCGCGAAGTGCTCGAGGCGGCCGATATCGCAGTCGAGGATATCGACTGGGTGGTCCCACATCAGGCCAATGCCCGCATTCTAGATGCCACGGCGCGCAAGCTGGGCCTGGAAGCGGAGCGGGTGATCGTCACCGTCGATCAGCATGCCAATACCTCGGCCGCGTCGGTCCCGTTGGCGCTCGATACCGCCGTGCGGGATGGGCGCATCAAGCGGGGCGATCTCCTCGTGCTGGAAGCGATGGGCGGCGGCTTCACCTGGGGCGCGAGTGCCCTGCGGTTTTAGCCCGTGTTCTGATAATCTTATTTTTCAATAATATCACGAAATAACTGCGGCTTGTTTCGATTCTTGCCGATTGCATTGTAAGAGTTTCTGCCGCAGAGACTGCGATGTGGCCTGTTGGGGGACAGGGCACGCTTGGTTTCGTTATTTGGGGGCGAAATGAGTTCAGAAGACACGTTGACCCGCGCTGAGATCGCTGATCGGCTCAACCGCCAGATCGGCCTCTCGCGGTCTGAATCCGCGCAGATTGTCGAGCAGGTGCTCGACCTTGTGAGTGAGGCACTTGAGCAAGGCGAGAATGTCAAAATTTCCGGTTTTGGGACGTTTGTGCTGCGCGACAAAAATGAGCGCGTCGGGCGCAATCCGAAAACCGGCGTCGAGGTGCCGATCACGCCGCGGCGGGTTCTCACCTTCCGGCCTAGCCAGACGCTGCGCGAACGCGTCGCCGGCGCCTGAATATCTCACGGTTAACTGTCGCGTGATGGGCTCGTGCGGTCGGTCGCGGATTGACCCGCTCGCCTATCTCGTTGCAGAATAAGGCATGGCCAAAGATGACGGCGCGTTTCTGACGATTGGAGAGCTGGCTCGTGAACTGGGCGTGGCGCAGCATATCTTGCGCTACTGGGAGACCCGGTTCCCGCAGCTTCGTCCGCTTCAGCGTTCTGGTAATCGCCGCTATTATCGGCCAGCGGACGTGGAACTTGCGCGTCGGATTCATCGACTGTTGAATGAGGAAGGCTTTACTGTGCCAGGTGCGCAGCGGGCCTTGGCCGGCGTGCGCAAGGCGGCGTCGGCGCCTTCCACCCCTGAGGCAGACGCAGCGCAACCCGCTGAGCGGCTCATGCAAGCGCCTCCGCCGGCAGCGAGTGACGGGCGTCCCAGTCCGACACGCACCGCAATGGACGACCTGTTTTCGGGGGCGGGCGTCGATCGGCCGATCCGCCCGCCCGCGCCGGCCTCGCCGGACATCTCCACGGTGATCGCAAGGCTAAGGGTGATCCGCAACAATCTCGAGGAGGCGCTCAACCCCGGTCGAGCGGCCTGCCGGTGATGCGAATCAGCGCTGGTCCGGCCCCAGACTCGGATCCAGATCGCGTGGCCGTACAAAGGCTTCAAGCGTCGCCGCATCAGCGAATCCGCTGGCGAGGTCCGCCCAGCCCGCCACATCGAAGGTCAGCACGGCCATGGCGGCGGTCGGAAATTTCGTTTCGACGGATGCGCGCAGTCCGGCCAGCTGCTCTTGGCCGCTGGCCGTCAGGATGAAATCCTCAAGGCCGGGACTGTGGGCGGCCAACAGAACCGAGGCCCGGTCCGGCGCGGTTTCGCTCAACACCTCTGCTATGGTTCCGGCAGAAGCCAGATAGAGCCGCATGTCCCGCATGGGTTCGGGGCAGGGGCCATAAGCGTCGCGAAAACGTGCCAATGTCTGCGTCACGCGGACGGCGGGTGATGCGATGATCGTCTCGAAGGTTACGCCGTGACCGGCGGCCCATTGGCCCATCACGGCTGCCGCGCGTTCGCCGCGGCCATTCAGCCCGCGGTCGAAGTCCCGCAGCGCGGCATCGCTCCAGTCGGACTTGGCATGGCGCAGAACGATAACCGTCTTCATTCCTTGGTGGACACCCTAGTCTCATAAGATCCGTCCAGCGGTCTCTGCCCGATATCGGCCGAGGAACCAAGGCGTGAGCGTACGCGAGCGATGGCTTCATCGAGCGGAATGCGCAGGATGGGCACATCGGCGGGGAAAGCACTCAACAATCGGCTGGGCATGGCCGAGGAGAGCATTACGAACTGGCCGCTGTCGTCACCCCGGCGGATCAGCCGTCCGAATGCCTGGGCGAGGCGGGCGCGGACCAGCCGATCGTCATAGGCGGTCGGCTCACCACTGGCTTGCCGCCGCGTCGCGTGGAGGACCGAGGGTTTGGCCCAGGGTACGCCTTCCATCACCACCAACCGCAGCGAATCGCCCGGCACGTCGATCCCATCACGCAGCGCGTCCGTGCCGAGCAGGGAAGCGCGCGGATCGTCCCGGAACATGTCGATCAGGGTTGCGGGGTCGAACGGGTCGACATGCTGCGCATAGAGCGGCAGGCCAGCACGGGCGAGCCGATCGGCAATGCGCTTCTGCACGGAGCGCAGCCGGCGAATGGCGGTGAATAGCCCCAGCGTCCCGCCGCCCGCCGCCTCGATCAGCCGGGCATAGGCGCCGGCCAGCGCGGGCAGATCGCCGCGCTTGATGTCGGTGACGATCAGCACTTCGCTCTGCCGCGCATAGTCGAAGGGGCTGGCCGCCTCGAACCACTGCGGCGCGCGGCCGAGGTGCACCGCGCCCGATCGCTCGACGGCCGTCTGGGTATCGCCGCCGGCCCGCAGCGTCGCCGACGTGACGAGCACGCCATGGGCCGGGCGCATCACCGTCTCCGCCAGCGGCTTGGTCGGGTCCAGCCAGTGGCGGTGCAGGCCGATGTCATATTCCTTGCCCTCGACGCGATCCACTGCCAGCCAGTCGACAAAGGCGGGCTCGGGCGGCCCACCGACGCGCAGCAGCAGCGCAATCCAGGCGCGCAGCAGATCGCACCGCCAGCCAAGGGCGGAGATCGCGCCATCGATGCGCGCGCGCGCCGGGCCATCCAGCCAGTCCGGCGCCAGCTCAATGACGGCGACGAGGCGCTTGCCCAGCCGCTGGAGCGGCCCCAGCAGTGCCTCCAGCGCGCGCGCCGCATCCGTGGCAGCATCGATCAGTGCGCCGTCCGCTTCGCTCAGGTCCACTTCCAGCCCATAGCCCGGATCGGTGTCGCGTCCGTCCCGTTCGGCGCGGGCGTAGACGGTGTCGCGCACGGCGGCGAGCACCGCCTCGATCGCTCCCTCGGCGCCATGCTCGACGACGCGGCGCAGCCAGTCCTCGCCCGGCAGGGCGCGAGCGGCTTCGCGTGCGGCGTCGATGGCCTCGGCGCCTTCCTCGTCATAGCTCGCGACATCGGAGAGACGGGCGGCGAGGCCGCGCCGGCGCCCCTTGCGCTCGCTTTCCGGCCCCATGATCCAGCGCCGCAGTTCGATCGCCTCGCGCCCGGTGAGTGCCGCGCCGAAGGTCGAGTCCGCCGCATCGAACAGATGGTGCCCCTCGTCGAAAACGATCCGGGTTGGCGTGCCTTGGGCTTCCCGCCCGCGCGCAGCGTTGATCATCACCAGCGCGTGATTGGCGATCACAATGTCCGCATTTTGGCTGGCGCGGGTCGCCCGCTCGATGAAGCAGGTGCGGAAATGCGGGCAGCCTGCATAGATGCACTCGCCGCGCCGGTCAGTGAGCGCTGTCGCACCCGCGCGGCGGAACAGGGCCATCAGCCAGCCCGGCAGATCGCCCCCGACCATGTCGCCGTCGCGCGTGTAGCCCGCCCAGCGCGCCACAAACTGCGCCAGCACCGCCGCGCGCCCGGCGAAGCCGCCTTGCAGGGCATCTTCCAGGTTGAGCAGGCAGAGATAATTCTCACGCCCCTTGCGAATGACGACATGGCGGCGGAAGGCGGCATCGTCGGGATAATGGCGCCGGGTTTCGCGGTCGAGCTGGCGCTGTAGGGCCTTGGTGTAGGTGGCGATCCACACCGTCCCGCCGGATTGCTCGGCCCACAGCGTTGCGGGCGCGAGATAGCCGAGCGTCTTGCCAATGCCTGTGCCCGCCTGCGCCAGCACGACATTGGGCGTGTCCTCACGCGGTCGGGGCGCGAAGCTGCCGGAGGCGGCGGCGGCGAAATCCCGCTGGCCCTGCCGCGTTTCGGCGCCGCTGCCGGTCAGGCTGCGCAGGCGCGCCAGCACATCCGCCTCGTCGAGGGTCACGGGGCGCGGGGCAGGGCGGGGCGCCTGCTCCTCCCATTGCGGCAGGCGCGTAAACAGCCATCGCTCGGCCTCAGCCGGTTGGCGAATGCGCGGGCGCAGCAGCGGCGCCCAGCTCCACCGCAGCCGCTCGAGCTGATTGAGGCTGGTCCAGGCGCCTTCGCGCTCCGCCCAGTCGGCCCGCTCGGTCCAGCCCAGCATGGAACTGGCAATCTGCGGAATGAGCCGGGCCGCCTCGGCATCGCCGGCCGGCGGCGCCAGACCCATGGCCCGGGCGAGCCCCGCCACTGTGGGAATCACGAACTGGGCGGGGAAGAGGAAGGCAAATAGCTCCAGCAAGTCGAGGCCAGAGAGATCCGCATAACCCAGTCGCGATCCCAGCAACGGCGCGTTGACCAGCAGAAGCGGCGTATCCGCGGCGCGCGCGAGGGCTTGTCCGCGACCAAGCCCGATGGTCTGTTCGCCGCTGCCATCGGTCAGCCAGATGCCGGCATGGCTGGCATGGAGCGCCGGTGGCAGGCCCGGCAGGATCGGATGGGATGGGGACACTCAACAGCCATAGCGTGCTTGGTCCATAAGGGGAACGCGCCGTTCGGTTATTTTACCGCATAACCGCCGGCCGGGGGTGGGGCTCAGCGCCCTAGTCGGTCCCGGAGGTGCCGCAGCGCACGTTCGATCGCCCCATGGTCGAGCGCGCCGCCGACGGACAGGCGGATATGCGTGGACGGGCCATCTCCAATGGCGAACGCACTGCCGGACACGGCAGAAAGGCCCATGCCGCCCAGCACACCGATCAGCGCGTCGATATCCAGCGCCCGTCCGCTGGCATCCCGCAGGTCCAGCCAGAGATGGTAGCCCTCGGGCTGCATCCGGTAGGGCAGGCCGCCCAGATGGCGCGTCACGAGCCGGTGCCGCACTACCGCTTCGTCCCTCACGCCATCGATCAGCGCGCTGAACAGCCCTTCGCGCAACCAGTGGCTGACCAGCGCGACGTTCAACGGCGGCGCCATCACGGCGCTGTCACCGAGCGCCGCGCCCAGTTGCAGATTCTGCTCTGCGGAGGGCGCGCGAACATGCGCGACGCGCAAGACCGGCGAGATGAGCTTGGACGTGCCGGCAATATACCAGCTTTGCGCCGGGATCAGCGCTGCGCAGGGCGGATGGGCAGCGCGGCAGAGCTGTCCATAGGCATCGTCCTCGATCAGCGTCGCGCCATGCGCGGCAATGATGGCGGCAATTTCCTCCCGCTGCCGCAATCCCATGGTGATGCAGGTGGGATTGTCATTGGTGGGCGTGAGATAGACGGCGCGCGCGCCCTCGCGCAGGGCTGCGTCCAGCGCATCCGGCACCAGCCCCTCGTCATCGACAGCGACGGGCGTCAGCACCAGACCCCGTCGCCGCGCCAGCGCGATCATGCCGGGATAGATGAACGGCGCGCAGCACAGGCGGTCGCCCGGCTCCAGAATGCTGTGGACCAGCCCATGCAAGGCATGTTGGGCGCCCGCCGTGATGGCGATCTGGTCCGCCTCGCTCGGCAAGCCGAGCGCCGCCAGCCGCTCGGCCCCTTGCGCGCGGTCCGCGATGTTGCCGAGGCTTGGCTGATACTGGAGGATCGGGGAATGGCGACCGGCGCGCAGCAGGCTGGCCATGCCATTGTGGATCGCCTGCGGAAGCAGGTTGAAGCCCGGCTGCGGAGGTACATTCATGCCTCGGTCGCTCGCGGTTTCGCCAAAGCGGGGCAGGGCGATGTCGTTGCGCACGAAGCTGCCGAGCTTCCCGGCGCCTTCGATCAGCCCGGCCTCGCGCACCAGCGTGTAGGCGCGGGTGACCGTCGTCAGGTCCACGCCGAGCTGCGCGGCCAGATCGCGCTGCGCGGGGAGGCGTTCTCCGGGTCGCAACTCGCCGGAGTGGATCGCGCCGCGGAGGGCATCGGCAATGGCCGCATATTTTGGCCCGTGGTCGGCGCGGAGATTCTCGGCGCGGATCAGGGCAACCCAGTTCTGCATGGCAAGCGCCCGCTTTATGTATGGTAGGATGAAGCCTACATATCGCCTATCTGATTGCCAAATGAAATGGAGCAATCGCCATGTCGAACCTGACCACGCAAGAGCAAGAAAACGGGCCTCGGCATGACCCCGTGCGCACCGGGTTGCGCGGCCGCTGCCCACGCTGCGCGCAGGGCCGGCTATTTAAGGGATTCCTGACGATCCGCGACTCCTGTGAGGTCTGCGGGCTCTCATATGATTATGCCGAGCCGGCCGATGGCCCCGCTTTCTTCGTGATTTGCTTCGCCTGCGTGCCTGCGGTCGTTTTCGCTCTCGTGCTGCAGGTAAAGGCCGATCCGCCGCTGTGGCTGCATCTGGTCACCACCCTGCCGCTGGTGCTCGCCACCTGCATCCTGCCGTTGCAGCCGCTCAAGGGCTGGCTGATCTGCAGCCAGTATTTCTTCAAGGCGCGGGAAGGGCGGGTGTCGCAACCCTGGCGCCCTTATGGCGCGGATGGTCCGCTGGTGGCGCCTTCGGGCGACCGGCCGTGACGGCTGTGCCCATCGATGTGGCCCGCAAGGCCGCAGCGCAGCATCTGCGCGACAGCGGCTTTGCCGAAGAGGCTCAGCGCGTGGCCACGGGCGAGGGTGATGATTTCGTGGAAGTCAGGCTCGCGCTTGCTCTGCTCAAGATTCTCCAGCCAGAATCCGGCCCCCCGGTCCGGCGCAACGGCCGGCGGCTCGTCGGCGAGGAATGTTGAGGTAAAAGACGGGACTCAGGCGAGGCGGCGCCCAAAACCGCGGATTGGGCTAGCGCTCACATCCGCGAAGGCCGCACTTTCCGCAAAAAGGGCTGATCGGGCCAGTTCGAGATGCTGATAGAGCGCGCCATCCCTTAGCGGGAAAATGAACCGGCAGCCGGTACGGTCAACCTCATGCCAGATGGACTGGGCATAGATCGTCTCGCTCATATAATCGATCTGGAAGCGTGTGCCTTCGCTCAGGCTGCATCCTGAAATCAGGCCGCCGTCCTCGGTCAGGTCCACCAATGTGGCCTCCTGCACGTCGAGCACGGTCGTTATGATAACAGGAACTTGGACGCAGACGCGCTGCGGCCGGTCGATCTTATGGTCCACGGTGAGACTCCCACACAAGCCCACCCGATTCTCCCCTCCCCAGGGGTTTTGCGTCTCCGGCGGACGTTCACGATGTCTTACACCAATTGGTAAAATTTTCGTTTCGTCGCATTTCTGTTTTTTGCTCTCCGGCCTTTTTGGTTGTTGCGCGCGCGCTCTTGGCGCTAGAGGCTCGCCGCATGACTGATGCTGATTATGCCGCTCAACTGCGGGAGGCCGCGAAGGTCTCCAAGGCCTGGCCCTATGAAGAAGCGCGCAAGCTGCTCAAGCGCTATCCGCAGGGCAAGCCGGGCGAAGCGCCGATGCTATTCGAGACCGGCTATGGCCCCTCGGGCCTGCCGCATATCGGCACGTTCAACGAGGTGCAGCGCACCACCATGGTCCGCCATGCCTATGAGGAAATCACCGGCGCGCCCACGCGGCTCATTGCGTTCAGCGATGATATGGACGGGCTGCGCAAGGTGCCGGACAACGTCCCCAATCAGGCAATGCTGACCGAACATCTCGGCCGACCGCTCACCCAGGTGCCCGATCCGTTCGAGAAATATGAGAGCTTCGCGCATCACAATAACGCGATGCTGCGCGCATTCCTCGATCGCTACGGGTTCGATTACGAATTCGTCTCCTCGACCGACATGTATCGCGGGGGCCAGTTCGATGACGCCCTGCGCAACGTGCTGCGCAACTATCAGGCGATCATGGACATCATGCTGCCTACGCTGCGCAAGGAGCGGCAGGCAACCTATTCGCCGGTGCTGCCGATCAGCGCCAAAAGCGGCATCGTGCTGCAGGTCCCCGTCGAGGTCGTCGACGCCGATGCCGGGATCGTCCGCTTCGAGGATGATGGCGAGACGATCGAGCAGAGCATCCTCTCCGGCGGCGCCAAGCTGCAGTGGAAGGTCGACTGGGCGATGCGCTGGGTAGCGCTCGGCGTCGATTATGAAATGGCCGGCAAGGACCTGATCGACAGCGTCACGCAAAGCTCCAAGATTGCCCGCGCGCTCGGCGGACGCCCGCCCGAGGGCTTCAACTACGAGATGTTCCTGGACGAGAAGGGGGAGAAGATCTCCAAGTCCAAGGGCAATGGTCTCAGCATCGAACAGTGGCTGACCTATGGCTCGGAAGAGAGCCTGGCCTTCTATATCTATCGCGAGCCCAAGGCGGCCAAGTCGCTGCACATCGGCGTCATCCCCCGCGCGGTCGATGATTATGAGCAGTTCCGCTCCGCCTATGCGACGCAGGCCGTGGACAAGCGCCTCGGCAATCCCGTCCACCACGTGCATGGCGGGCAGGTGACGGACGATCCGCTGCCGGTGACCTATGGCCTGCTGCTCAATCTGGTCGGCGTCATGGGCGCCGATGCGACCGAGCATCAGGTCTGGGCCTATCTGCGCAATTACGCGCCCGATGCCTCGGTGGAGCGCTATCCGCGCGTCGCCGGCCTCGTGCGCAATGCGCTGGCCTATAATCGCGATTTCGTCGCGCCCACGCTTAAGCGCCGCGCGCCGGAGGCCAACGAAGCGCAGGCCCTGCGCGAACTGGATGCCCAACTCGCCGCCTTGCCGGATGACGCTTCGGCCGAGGACATCCAGAATATCGTCTACGAAATCGGCAAGGACCCGCATTACGGCTTCGAGCAACTGCGCGATTGGTTCAAGGCGCTCTATGAGACCTTGCTCGGCGCCCAGCAGGGGCCGCGCATGGGCAGCTTCATCGCACTTTATGGCATTGCAAACAGCCGCAAGCTGATTGCCCAGGCGCTGGATTTGGCAGCCGCATAATCAGTAGAACGGGGGTGAGCTACCCTCCAACGTTCCCCGCGTTCAGCAGCCGCATCAATTCGCGGGACGATGCGGCTGCAACTGTGCGGACCGGATCGCCCCCACGGCTGCGACGGTCTGGTGAAAGAGGAAATGCGTGACATCGCAGGGCAGCGTCTCGCGCAGCAGGCGCGTGGCTTCCGCCTCGTCGCCCTGGATCGCCGTCACCGCCAGATCGCCAAGCAGCGCCTCGTCAGGGCTGAGCGTCATCGCGCAGGGGCGATGCACAAGGAAATGCTCGGGCCAGCCCTCCTGCAATCCCCGCACGAGCAGAATGACGCGCCGGGCGGCATCCATGGACCGCAAGCGGACGGCGAGGTCCGGCACAGGATCACGGCCTGACTGGCTGTAGATAATGCACAGCCGCGCGGCCATGATGAGGTGCATGGCCGTCAACGGAAAGGACCGCAGGTCCCGAAAGGTGAAAAAAGCGGATAAATCCCTGGTCATGGCGACCCCTTCCAGCAGAATGAAGGCTGGCAGGATATGCTATTGCGAACGAATTGCAATAGTGATTGAGGCCGATGTCGGGGTCAATCCCGGTGGCTCTCGCTTGGGCGGCGCCACCGGGTGCACACAGGGCGCAGCCGATTACCGAGCCTTGGCGTGGGCAATCCAATCGTCGATCTTGCGCTCCAGCACGCTCATCGGCAGCGCGCCGGTCATCAGCACCTGATCGTGGAAGGCCTTGACGTCGAACCGGTCGCCAAGCGCCGCCTGCGCCTTCTTCTTCAGCCGCTGGATGGTCAGCGCACCGATCTTGTAGGAGAGGGCTTGGGCCGGCATGGCGATGTACCGCTCGACCTCGGCGGTGGCGTCCGTCTTCCCCATTGAGCTGTTATCCAGCATGTATGCAATGGCCTGATCGCGGGTCCAGCCTTTGGAATGGATGCCGGTATCCACCACCAGCCGCATCGCGCGAAGCATCTCGTCGTCAAGATGGCCCATGCGCTGATAGGGGTCTTTGAACAGGCCGAAATCATAGCCCAGCGTCTCGGCATACAGCGCCCAGCCTTCGACATAGGCCGTGTTGCCGCCGAAGCGGATGAAGTCGGGGAGGCTGGCATTTTCCTGCGCGAGGCTGATCTGGAAGTGATGGCCCGGCGCGCCTTCGTGCAGATAGAGCGTCGTCATGCCCGGAATGCTGCGGGAGGGCAGGTCATAGGCGTTGAAGTAGAACACGCCGGGGCGCGTGCCATCGGGCGTGCCATTCTCGTAGGAACCGCCAGCCTCGAACTTCTCGCGGAATTCGGGATAGGGCCGGATTTCCAGCTTGGCCTTGGGCAGCGTTGAGAACTGGCTCGGCACCTTCTCATCGACGATCTTGCCGATGCGGTAGAATTCCTCCGTCATCCACTCGCGGGACTTGGGGTGAAATTCCGGGGCCTCGCGCAAATGGGTGAAGAAGGCGCCGAGCGTGCCCTTGAATCCCACTTCGTCCCGCACCTGCTCCATCTCGCTGCGGATGCGCGCGACTTCCGAAAGGCCGAGATTGTGGATATAATCCGGCGTGAGCGGCAGCGTCGTCATGCTCTTGACCAGCGCGGCATAAAGCTCCGCGCCACCTTTCATGGCGCTGAGGCCAACGCCCTCGCGTGCCACCGGCAGATAGTCCGCTTTCAGGAAGTCGCGCAGCCGCTTCTGGGCGGGGTTGATCTCGTTGATCAGCGCATCTCGATAGGCCTTGGTCAACCGCTGGCGGTCAGCCGGCGCGATGTCCTCGGGAAAATCCTTCACCGGCTGGTAGAAAGGCGACTCGTCCACCGGCTGGGCCAACAGGGCGTCGAGCTGCGAGATCGTATTGCCGATGGTCAGCTTCGTCTCGACAACGCCGTTCGCCATGCCCTCGCGGAAGCGGCCGATCGCGCGGTCGAGATAGCGGACATAGTCCTTGTGGCGCTTGAGGTTGTTCTCATAGTCGGCGAGCGTCTTGAACGGCGCCGCGCCCTTGCCGGACGACAAGGTCGGGTAGAAGGTGTGAAGCCCCGTGAAATGATTGATCGGAATGACCGCGCTGATGTTGACCAGCGGCGGGCTGAGCTTCGTCAGCTTGTCCTGCACTTCCCACTCGAACACATCATAGGCGATCTTGTTCTGGGCGTTCAGCCGGTCACGGTTGATTGCGTGGAGAGCGGCGAGATTGTCCTGCGCGATTTTGCGCTCGGTCGCGAAATAGGCATCGCTGATATAATCGCCCATGCGGTCGGCATGGCGCATATCACCCCGAAACAGCGCGTCGAGCGGGTTGTTGGCGAGCGTGGCCTCGTTGGCGCGGGCGAACAGCGCGGTCAGGCGCTGATCCTCGCTCGAGGCAGTCTGGCCGGCGGGTTGCGCCGCAGGCGTCTGGGCCAGCAGGGGCGTGGCGGAAGCGGCGGCGGCAAGCAGCAACGAGAGGCTGCGGGTAAGGCGCTGGGCGCGGAACATGGGAAGTCCTTTCCGGGAAGGTCGATCGGGGGATCGCATGCATCGATGCGTAGCGCCGCGCGCGGTTCATCACAACGCTCGACCGGCTCGTTTCGTCGCGCGAAAGCATGCTCAGCCGCACAAAAAAGGGCCGCGCCGAATGTCGGCGCCGCCCTCTTCATTCCCATCCCGAAAAGGGACGCGTGGTCAGCGGTAACGGAAGGCGTTGTGGATCACCTTCACGACCCTGCCGGTGCGCGTGTTCACGAGCAGCGCGTCGTCATAATGGCGCACCCAGACCTGGTTCGCACGGGGGGCGTCCCAGTGGAAGCGGCGCCAGTCATTCACGACATAGTTGCGACCGTAATAGACAGGCCGGATGGCGACGCCTGCCTTGAAGTTCTGATATTTGAACGGGGCCGCGCGCCAGGGGCGCTCGCGATTATAGTCGCGCACCTCGCGCTGATAGTCCCAGCGGGCGTCGCGCAGGTCACGCTTGGCATCGCGAACATCGCGACGGGCGTCGTTCACGTCGCGACGAGCTTCCCTCACATCCTGCCGGTCCTGGGCATGATAGGGCTGGGCCATCGCGGTGGTGGGGATGAGGGTGAGGGCTGCAAGCCCGCCGAGCAGAAACTTTTTCATCATGTGACACTCCTTTCAGTGCCGGCCAGGCGCCTCGTTCTGCGGCCTTGGTCGCCTGATCCTTATCGGCTCGACGGGCTGAATGGCGCTCGAACGCCTGTGTCAGCTTTCGCTCATAAGTGTCGCAATTTGTCGGAGGTTCCCCCGCGTGGCGGAGCGCGGAGTCAGGGCTTGTTACGCGGTTCCCACGGGCGCTCGCGATACCAGCGGGTCACGACATATTTGGCGCCTTTGGTGACGGGCAGGGCCGCATGCAGCGTATCGTAATTGGGGCTGCCGTCCGCGGTCATATTGTTCCAGATCAGCAGCGTCCCGGTGCGGGGCGGGATCGTTACGCCCAAGCGCGGAAACTGCGTCTCGCCGCCCGCTTCGACGTCGCACAGATAGGCCATCGCCGTCCAGCAGCGCTGTCCGCCAGTCGCCCGCATCGCCGGCCAATAGTGCACCTTCGCGGGGAAATAATCGCAATGCAGCTGATACTGCTGAGACTCGTAATAACGCTGGCCCTGCAGCAGCTCGCCATAGTCGCCTTCGATGCCCATCAGCGCATCGATGCGCTTCGTCACCGCGACCACGAGCGGATCGTAGATATCGAGATTGCAGCTGCTGCTGGTGCGGTACGCCGACTCGGTGCCGGAAAACAGCTTGGAGGGTTTGCACCCGACATCGATCTTGCCGATCAGCTCGGTGCATTCCTTGGGCGTCACCAGTCCGTGGCGCAGGAACATCTCGGCGCGCTCGGTCTGTACACGGCTGATCATCGGGTTGCGGGAGAGGCGCTGGCGCACGCGAACGCCGATCTCCGCGCGGGCTTGCGAGGGAAGTTCCGCGTCATCTGGCCAATCTTGCTTCATGCCTGTCTCCTGCCATCCCGATCCCGGGCTTAGCAAGGGGAGGCGGTGCGCCCGCATCCAAAAAAGGACCGGCCCCTGCCGAAGCGGGAACCGGCCCAGTGTTTCCTGAAGGCCGCTCAGGAAGGGCTTGATGCGGGCGCCGACCCGCTCACCAGAAGAAGTCGTGGATCACATCGACGACATAGCCGTCGCGGGTGTCGACCAGCAGCGCATCGTCATAATAGCGCACCCAACGCAGCGAGCCGTATACGGGCGGCAGGCGGTACTCATAGGGATCGCTGATCCAGTAATTCCGCCCGAACAGCATGTCGTTCAGGTAGATGCCAATCGAAAAACGGCGATAGCCGTAGTTCCAGCCATAGGGCGCGTAATAGGTCGGCATCCTGTAGACCGAGCGATACTGCGTACGGTAGCGCTGCCAGTCATAGCGCCGGTCGTTGCGCCAGCGATTGTCCCAGCGGCGCTGGTCGGCCCAGCGTTGGCGCTCGTTCAGGCGCTGCCGCTCCCAGTCGGCGCGGTCCCGGCTGGTGCTGTCATTGCGTCGCCAGTCATTGTCGCGGCGACCATCCCAGCGGCGCGCATCGTCGCGGTCCCGCCAGTCGGTGCGGTTGCCATCGCGATTGGCCTGCTCGCGGCGACGTTCCCATTCTGCGCGGTTCTCCGCCTGCTGGCGGTTGTCGTCACGCCAGTTGGCATTGTTCCGGCTGGTGTCATTCCAGCTTCGCGGCTGATCGCGGGGACGCTCGCGCTGCTCGGGCCTGTCGGGCCGTCCGGCCTGGTCGGGTGCGCGACGGTCCTGCCAATTGGGGCGGGGCGCATCGGACGGCGCGACGCGGGTCGTGGTCACCGTAGCGGGCGGGCGCTGCTGCGGAGCCGGCTGCGGGCGTATGCCTTCGCCACGCGACGGTCCACCGCGCTGTCCCGACCAGTCACGCCGGCGATCGCCGCCATCCTGCCGGGGCGCGGATTGCTGTTGCTGGTTCTGGTTGCGGATCCAGTCGCCGCGGTTGGCGCTGCGCTCCTGCGCAGCAACCGGCGCCGTGACCAGCATGGTGGAAGCCAGCAGGCCGAAGGTCAAAAGACGGCTCATCGTGGTTACATCCTCAAAGCAGGCGGTTGTTCGCCATTAAGGATGTGTTTACGACAAGCCCGCTGTCGTCATGCTGAACATTGCTGACAGCGATGCGAAAGCTTGTCTCGCAGCGGGACGCTCAATCGGCCGTCGAGCGCCCATCACTGGGCGGGGTCATAGCAGGCACATGACGCGCGGCGTCTGCCGGAGCGATGCCCGGTGCCGGCGCGGCCGCGACGCGCTCTTCGCCACGCATGATGCGCCCCGCCTGCTTGATCGCCTCGCGAATGCGCGGATAGGTGCCGCAGCGGCAGATATTGGTCATCGCCCCGTCGATCTGCGCGTCGGTCGGGTTGCTGTTCCGGCGCAGCAGCACGGAGGCCGCCATGATCATGCCGGATTGGCAGTAACCGCATTGCGGCACCATCTGCGCTGCCCAGGCCTGCTGCACAGGATGGCTGCGATCGGGCGACAGCGCCTCGATGGTTGTGACGAACCGGCCTTCCATCGCGGCGATCGTGACCTGGCAGGAGCGGATCGCGAGACCGTCAATGTCGACTATGCAGGCGCCACAGTCGCCCGTGCCACAGCCATATTTGGTGCCGGTGAGATTGGAGGCGTCCCGCAATGCCCACAGCAAGGGCGTCTGCGGGTCCATCTTATATTCGACCGGGCGGTCGTTGACGGTGAACTTGGTCATCGGCCCCGCGTCACTTGCCGTCGACGAGCTTGCGGGTGAAGTAGACCATCTCCATCGCCTTCAGCCGGGCGCTCTGCTCGATGTCCGCATCGCCGGAATGGCCGCCTGCTGTGTCCTCGTAGAAGAGGTAGGGGATGCCATAATCCTTGAGCCGCGCCGCGAACTTGCGAGCGTGCTGCGGGCCGACGCGGTCGTCCTTTGTCGTCGTCCAGATATAGGGCTCAGGATAGGCCTTGCCCTTCACCACATTATGATAGGGCGAGATGGTCTCAAGAAACGCCTTTTCCTCCGGCAACGAGATGCTGCCATATTCATCGACCCAGCTCGGCCCGGCGGCGATCTGCTCAAAGCGCAGCATGTCCAGTAGCGGCACCTGAATGACCACGGCATTCCATAGCTCTGGGTGCTGGTTGAACTCCACCCCCATCAGCAGTCCGCCATTGGATCCGCCGAAGATGCCGAACTTTTTGGGGCTGGAGAGCTTGCGCGCGAAGATATCCAGGCCCACGGCAGCAAAATCATCATAGATGATCTGGCGCTTGGTCTTGAGCCCCGCCTGATGCCAGGCCGGCCCGAATTCCCCGCCGCCACGGATGTTGGCGACGACGAAGCTGCCGCCCCGCTCCAGCCAGAGCTTGCCGATCAGCGCCGAGTAGGACGGCGTGTAGGAAACCTCGAACCCGCCATAAGCCGTCATGATCGTCGGGGTACTGCCATCGCGCGCCATGCCCTCGCGGTGGACGATGAAATAGGGGATTTTCGTTCCGTCGGTAGAACTGGCCTCGAACTGCTCAACCACCAGCCCGCTGGCATCGAAGCGCGCTGGCAGGGCCTTCACCTGCACCGGCGCCGGCTTGGCGGCATCGATCTGCCAGAGTGTCGTCGGCTGGAGAAAACCGGTGACGGAGAGATAGGCCGCATTGTCCCGGTCGCTGGCCGCCGCGATGCCGATAGAGGCATTGTCGGGCAGGGTCAGCGCGGTCGATGTCCAGCCCGTTGCGGTCGGCGTCAATACGGCAGCGCGACCACGCACATTGTCCGTGGTGGCGAGGATGACATGGTCGCGGGTCGTGGCGACCTGCTCGACCGATTGCCGGGCGCCCGGTGCGAACAATATTTGAGGCACCAGCGTTCGCTCGGCGCGCAGATCATCGAGCGAGATCGCCACCGCGCTGCCGGTCGGCACGTTCACGCCGCCGCTGCGCCAAGGCTCGCTGGTCTTGAGGATCACCCGGCCGGCGATCATGCCCGAGAGTGTGGACTTCGCCGGCAGCGGCAGTTTGCGGACGCCCTGCGGCGTGACGAGGATGTAATCATTCTCGAAGAAGGTCCGCGAGCGCACCAGAAACACTGCTCGATTGCCCGCGCCATCGTTGAGCACCGCCGGCCAAACGCCGACATCCTCCTTCGCGCCGCGAAACACCTCTGTGGCATCGCTCAGCGGCGCGCCGCGCTTCAGCGTCTTGACGACGAACGGATAGCCCGATGCCGTCAGCGTGCCTTCGCCCCAGTCGCGCGAGGCGATGAGCGTGTCGGCATCCACCCAGTCGACACCCTGCTTCGACGTGGAGAGCGCAAAACCGCCCTTGACGAAGGTGCCGGTGGTGAGATCGAACTCGCGAATGTCGGTGGCATCCTCGCCACCGTCAGAGAGCGAAATCAGGCAACGCCGCTCATCCGGCTCTAGGCAGGTCGCGCCTTTCCACACCCATTTCTTCGCCTCGGCCTTGCTCAGCGCGTCGAGATCGAGCGCGGTCGTCCAGCGCGGGCTGGCCTGCGCATACTCGCTGGCGCTGGTGTGCCGCCAGATGCCCTGCGGATGCGCGGCATCCCGCCAGAAATTATAGATGCGCCCGCCGATCAGGCTCGGCATCGGGATGCGGTCGGTCGCGGTGGCGATGGCGATCGCGTCCTTCACCATGCCGGGGTAGTTCGGGTCGTTCTGCAGCACGTTCACGGTGCGCGCATTCTCCGCCTCCACCCAGGCCATGGACTTCTCGCCATGCCAGTCCTCGAGCCAGAGGAAGGGGTCGTCCTGCGCCACAGTGTCTGTCGTAGCCGCCGTCGTTCCGCTTGCGAGGGTGATCGCAGCCGCCATTGCCAATACCTTCATGGAGAATCTTCCCGGAAACACGCCCCTGATTGCCACCAGCGGCGTGCCGGAGCAATGCTCAGTCGCGCCAGCTTGGGTCGATCCGGTCGATCACGCGCACCATCGCGGCAAAGTCGAGCATCCCGAACCGCTCGGCCGGAATGGCCGAAAACATGTCGCGCTTATGCACCGCCAGCACCTCGTCCGGGATGATCAGCGGCGTGCCGGCCTGCCGCGTTGCCAGCTGGATCTCGCAGGCCCGCTCGAATACGAAATAGCGCAGGAATGCCTCCGGCAACGTCTGGCCCATCACCAGCAAGCCATGGTTGCGCAGGATCATGAAGCGCTTGTCACCCAGATTGGCGACGAGGCGCGCGCCTTCCTCCGGCCGCACCGTCACGCCCTCGAAATCATGATAGGCGATGTTGCCGATCAGGAAGCCGGCATAGAAGTTCGTCGCCAGCAGCCCTTCCTGCGTGGATGAGACGGCCATGCCCGCCGTGGTATGGGTGTGGATGATGCAATGCGCATCCGGCACATGGCGGTGGAAGACGCTGTGCTGCACGAAGCCTGCGCGGTTGACCGGGTGAGGGCTGCCATCCAGCGTGTTGCCGTCAATGTCGATCTTGACGAGATTG
The DNA here is from genome assembly GCF_025961875.1 of Sphingobium sp. B8D3B. Classification (NCBI taxonomy): domain Bacteria; kingdom Pseudomonadati; phylum Pseudomonadota; class Alphaproteobacteria; order Sphingomonadales; family Sphingobiaceae; genus Sphingobium; species Sphingobium sp. B8D3B. The sequence goes on from NZ_JAOQON010000001.1 coordinate 382,719, forward strand.
GATGCCTTGACCTCCGAATAATGGAGGCCGAAAGGGTTGATGAGAAACGCCTGCTCTTCGCCCGGCACGCGCAGCGAGATGTGATTATAGATCAGTTCGTCCCAGCCCATATGCGCAAAGATGCGGTAGCAGGCGGCCAATTGCTGGCGGGCCTGCCATTCGGCATCGCTCATCGGGTGTGGTTGGGCGGCTGTAGCCATGATCCTCTCTCCTTGCGCCGGACCCTCCTGGGTCTCGTGGGGCGATGGCTTGGATGATGCGCGGGAGAGGGCGGGTTGTCGAGCGAAAGGCGGCGGCCTGTGCCGCTGTCACTGCGATGACCCGGAGCATCTGCTAACAGAGACCCGCTTTTCGCCAGCTATGGACGAGTGACGATGCAATTTTCCTCGATGATCCGCGCCAGCCTCCCGCTCGGCCTTCTCTTGCTTGGCGCCTGCGCACAGACTGCGCAGCGGCCCGCATCCCCGGCTGGCGACAGTATTGCGCGGCTGCAGATCATCGCCTTCAATGATTTTCACGGCCATATCGATACTGTCGGGCAGACCGTACTCCCGCCGGGCGCCGCAGCCGATGCGCCGCGCACGGCAGCGGGCGGGGCGATCCACTTCGCGCAGGCCGTCTCCCGCCTGCGGGCCGAGAATCCCAACAGCGCCGTGGTCTCCGCCGGCGACATGATCAGCGCCTCGCCACTCATCTCCGGCCATTTCCTCGATGAGCCGACGATCCGCGTGATGAACACCGTCGGCGTCGATTTCAACTCGGTGGGCAATCATGAGTTCGATCGCGGGCCGGACGAGCTGCGCCGGATGCAGACCGGCGGCTGTACCCAGTTCACGCGGCTGCAGCCATGCCAGGTGATGAGCGATTTCCCCGGCGCGCGCTTCGGCTTTCTAGCGGCGAACGTGCAGCAGGCCGATGGGCAGACCTTGTTCCCGGCCTATGGCCTCAAGCGCTTTGCTCTCGCTGGTGGCAAGACGGTAACCGTCGGCTTTGTCGGCGTCACGCTCAAGGGTACGCCGGAGATTGTGGCGCCCAGCGGTGTCGCCAATCTGCGCTTCCTTGATGAAGCGGAGGCGGCGAACAGCTATGTCGCCGCGCTCAAGCAGGCCGGGGCAGAGATATTGGTGCTGCTGATCCACGAAGGCGGCTATCCGGGTGGGGAGGGCGATCACGGCGATTGCGGCTCGCTCTCCGGACCGCTGACGCAGATCATGGCGCGGCTCGATCCTGCTTTCGATCTCGTGATTTCCGGCCATACCCATCAGGCCTATGTCTGCCGCTATGGCACGGTTGATCCCAGCCGACCCTTGCTCGCCACCAGCGCGGGTCAATATGGCACGCTGCTCACCCGCATCACGCTCGATTATGATGTCGCCGCACATCGGCTGGTCGATAAGCGGGCCGAGAACCTTCTTGTGGAGCAGCGCGAGGATGCGCCTGTCGCCCAGCCCGAGCTGACCGATCTCGTGGCCCGCTATCGCACGGCGGCCTCCAGCGTGAGCGACCGAGTCGTCGGCAAGCTGGCCGGCAGCCTGACCCAGATCGCCGATGTGAGCGGCCAGAGCACGCTCGGCAACTTCATCGCCGATGCGCAGTTGGCCTCCGTGCAAGCGCCGGAGCGGGGCGGGGCGCAGCTGGCCCTCATGAATCCCGGTGGGCTCCGCGCGCCTATCGCGCCCTTGGCCGATGGCAGCGTGCGCTTTGGCGATCTCTACTCCGCGCAGCCCTTCGGCAATGTGGTGCTCGTCAAGCAGCTCTCGGGCGCAGACATCCGTGCCGCGCTGGAGCAGCAGTTCACCCGTGGCGATCGCCCGTCGATTCTCAGCGTTTCCAGGGGATTCAGCTATGAGTTCGACGCCAGCCGTCCCGCCGGCGCACGCGTCTTCAACATCCGCCTGAATGGCGCGGCGCTGCGAGATGAGGGGACTTATCGGGTCGCCATGAACAATTTCATCGCGCAGGGCGGTGATGGGCTGCGGCTGTTCGCGCCGGCGCCGGTGCTGGCCGAAGGGCCGGTGGATGTGGACGCGCTGGAGGTGTATATCGCCAGCGACTCGCATCGCGGCCCCCCTGCCCTGGACCGCATCCGCAATGTCACACCGCAATGATTGTGGCCTTTTCCAAGCCTTTCCGGTCTTGATCCGGTAAGGTCACCCTGATAAGGGCAGCCCGTTCCGCCGTGGCAGATTGTCGCGGCGTATGTTATTTTAGGCAGATTGATACCGCGTCCGGAGTGTGCTCCGGTCCCTGCGGACAAGCGATAGAACTGGAGACTGACGAGCTTATGCAAATCATCGTGCGCGACAACAACGTCGACCAGGCGCTGCGGGCGCTCAAGAAGAAGCTGCAGCGTGAGGGCGTTTATCGCGAGATGAAGCTCCGTCGTCACTATGAGAAGCCCTCCGAGAAGCGTGCGCGCGAGAAGGCTGCGGCCATCCGTCGTGCCCGCAAGCTGGAGCGCAAGCGCGCAGAGCGCGACGGCGCCCGTTAAGTTACTTTCAGGGCCGCGCTTGCGGCCCTGTTGATTCTCCCGGTTTCAGTAAGAAGAGGCACGGCCCATGTCCGTCACGGCGGTTCCCTTGCAGCCCATCAGGCGCGGTTCGGTTCGTCGTTTTTGGCTTGCGGTCGTGCTGGTGCTGGCCGTTGCAGCGGTGCTGGCCTGGGCTGGCAGCCGCCAGTTCGGGCATACCGCCAGCGGCCTGCGCTACCAGATGATCACGCAAGGGTCGGGCGAAAGCCCCACCCGCGATGATTTTGCGCTCGTCGCCTATAAGGGCACGCTGCCCGATGGCACGGTGTTCGACGAGAATGAGAGCGCGCCGATGGACCTGCAGTCGCTGGTCCCCGGCTTTGCCGAGGCGGTGACCCTGCTCAAGCGCGGCGGCAGCATCCGTGCGTGGATCCCCGCCGAGCTGGCTTATGGCGACAGCCCCCCTCCGGGTGGCGTCATCCCGCCGAACACGCCGCTTCAGTTCGAGATCAAGCTGCTCGAATTCAAAACCCGCGCCGAGGTCATGCAGGCCCAGCAGATGATGCAGATGCAGCAGATGATGCAGCAGCAGGGCGGAGGTCCGGGCGCCCCGGGTGCCATGCCGCCGGGCGCGCCGGAGATGCCGCAGCCCTGATGGTGAAAGGGCGCCGATCCGGCGCCCGCTTCACACATCCCATCCCGGCCCGGCATCTGGGCCGTCATCCTGTTAAACGCCTCATCCGCCAATGACCGGCCGGCCATAATTCTTGGCATAGGCATTTTCGACACCGGTCAGAATTTCGACGATATCGAAATAACGGTCCCAAAAGGCTGTTTCCCGCAGGTCCTCGACCAGCAACTGGTAGGCGTGGTGGTCGATCGCATCCCACATCCAGATGTCGGTGACGCGCGTCGCGTAGAACTCCACGTCGAAGAAGCGCAGCGCAACCTTGCCGGCGTGCTTGCGCAGAATGGGCGCGAATTGCTCGTTCAGCAGCGCGAAGCGCTGGTCGACGGGAAAGCCGAGCCACTCGGGCGACGTCTTGACGAGCATGAAGACGGTGAGGGTGGGTTCGAACGAAAGGCTTGCATTGGTCATGATAGGTCCTTGTCAGTCTGTGTCTGCGCGGACTAAATGCGAGTAAATGCTCAAGATTGGCTACTCGCATTGATGGCATGACCAACATCTCCTCCCAGCAGCGCTCCATCCCCAGAAAATCGCCCCGGCAGAGCCGCTCTTTGGAGACGGTGAAGGCCATCGTCGAAGCGACGGCTCGCATTCTGGAGGAAAAGGGACTCGGCGGACTGACGACCAATGCCGTTGCCGAGCGCGCCGGCGTCAGCATCGGGTCGCTGTATCAATACTTTCCGGGCAAGGACGCCCTGATCGGCGCGCTGATCTTGCGGGAAACCGCGCTGCTGATCGCTGATTGGGAGGCGGCGACAACGGCCGAGACGGGGGAGGCGGCGCTGGCCCTGCTCATCGCGGCAGCGGTCGCGCATCAACTCCGGCGCCCCGTTTTGGCGCGCCTTCTTGATATCGAGGAGGCCCGGTTACCGCTCGATCCGGCGATTCACGCGGTGGGCGTGCGGCTCCGCGAGATCGTCACCAGCGTGTTACAGCGCTCGGACCTTCCACCCCAATCCGATACGGCGCTCGCCGCGCAGGATATGCTCGCGATCATCAAGGGCATGGTCGATGCGGCTGGTGCGCATGGAGAGTTGGACCGGCCCGGTCTGGAAGAACGCGTCGGTCGGGCCGTGCGCGGCTATCTCGGCTATCGGTGAGGAGCCGCTCTTACCGCAAAAGCGCTCAGCGCTGCGCCGAACCTGCTGTCTCTTCAGGGTGCAGCGACATGCCCGCGCGTCCGCTTCGGAAGCTGCTGATCCAGGTCGCAGGATTAAGCTTCGTCGAGCCGTCGAGCGAGAAGGTGATGAACTCCGCACGTCCACCCAGCGACTCCCAAGGCACGGGGCCACCAAGGCCCTGCATTGCGGCGGAGACGCGGCTGTCCGCGCTATTGTCGCGATTGTCGCCCATCAGGAATACATGGTCGGCGGGGATGCGCACCGGGCCGTACCAGTCGGTCTCGCGTGCGCCCATGTCGATGATCGTGTAGCTGCGTCCATTGGGCAGCGTCTCACGCAGCACCGGGAGCACGCACACCTGTGTGCCATCGGGCTGGGTTTCGAGCGCGCCGGGGAATTGGCGTGGATCGCAGCGGCTGTTGGCGTCCACCGGCATCCGCATGGCGGGCAGGGCCTCCTGCTTCACCGGCTTGCCGTTGAGGATCACCACGCCGTCCCGCACTTCCAGCAGATCGCCGGGCAAGCCGATGACGCGCTTGATATAATCCTCGTTGCTGTTCTGCGGCGTCACGATCGCGATGTCGCCGCGCTCGGGCATCTTGCCCCAAACCCGCCCGTTCATGAACGGCAGCGTGACACCCCAGGGCTCGGGCGGTCCGCCGAGCAACGTCGTGCGCAGGATCGCGGCCGGATTGGGAATCGTCGGGGAGACGTAGGACCAGCCATAGGCATATTTGGAGACGATGAGCCGGTCGCCCACCAACATGGTCGGCATCATCGATTCGGATGGGATGTAGAAAGGCTTGGCCACAAAGCTGTGGAACGCCAGCACCGCCGCCAGCAGCAACACGATGCTCTTGATCTCGCCGACCCAATCGGTCTTCTTGTCAGCGCGTTTCCGGCGCGTTTCCTGCGCCTTGATCGATGCCTCATCCGTCACGGAAAGCGCGCCTCCAGAATGACGAACGCCTGCGCCCAGGGATGATCGTCGGTCAATGTCAGGTGAACAAATAGGCTGGCGCCGGGCGGGGTCAAGGCATCCAGTCGCGCTTTGGCGCCGCCCGTGAGGGCAAGCGTCGGTGCGCCGGAGGGCAGATTGACGACGCCAATGTCCTTCATGAAGACGCCGGCCTTGAATCCGGTGCCGACTGCCTTGCTGAAGGCCTCCTTGGCCGCGAAGCGCTTGGCGAGTGTGCCGGCCTTGGTAAACGGGCGCCGATTGGCTCGGGCGATCTCATGATCGGTGAACACCCGCTGCTCGAATCGCGCTCCGAACCGGTCCAGAGAAGCCTGGATTCGCTCGATATTGCAGAGATCAGAGCCCAGGCCGACGATCATGCCTGGCCGCGCGCCTCGTCCATCAGCCTGCGCATCTGCGCCACGCTGTCGCGCAGGCCCAAGAAGATCGCCTCGCCGATAAGGAAGTGGCCGATATTGAGTTCAGCGACCTGCGGAATCGCTGCGATCGGCGCGACATTCTCGTAAGTCAGGCCATGGCCGGCATGGGGCTCGATGCCGTTCTTGGCGGCCAGCGCCGCCATGTCGGTGATGCGGCGGAGCTCCGCAGCCTGTTCGGGGCCTTCGACTTCGCAATATTTGCCCGTGTGCAGTTCCACCACTGGCACCTTGAGGCGCAGCGCCGCATCGATCTGGCGCGGATCGGCCTCGATGAACAGCGAGACACGGCAGCCCGCTTCGCCGAGCCGATCGACCATGGGCGCGAGGTGATTGTGCAACCCGGCCGCATCCAGCCCGCCCTCGGTGGTGCGCTCCTCGCGACGTTCTGGCACGAGGCAGACGGCGTGCGGCTTATGGCGCAGTGCGATCTCGAGCATCTCCTGCGTGGCGGCCATCTCGAAATTGAACGGGATCTCCAGCTCGGCGGAGAGGCGCGCAATGTCCTTATCCGTGATGTGCCGGCGATCTTCACGCAAATGTGCGGTGATGCCGTCAGCGCCGGCTTCCTGCGCGAGCAGGGCGGCGCGGACCGGATCGGGGTACGAGGCGCCCCGCGCATTGCGGATGGTCGCCACATGATCGATGTTGACGCCCAGGCGCAGGTGGCGGCCGCCTTGGTCCGCCATTGCTGTCATGCCCGGCTGCCCGGCTTGGTGGCCGGGATCGCGGCCAGTTCGGGCGGCAGATCGTCAGCGTCGTACACGGGGAAGTTGAGGCTCACGAGCGGGAAGAAGGGCACGCCGAGATTGGCCTCGCCGGCCGAGCGATCGACCACGGCGGCTTCGGCGATGACCTCGCCGCCTTCCGCGCGCACCGCTTCCATCGCCTGGCGGGAGGAGAGGCCGGTCGTCACGACGTCCTCGACCATCAGCACCTTCTGGCCGGGCATCAGCGAAAAACCGCGACGGAACAGGAAGGTGCCCTGCGGCCGCTCCAGAAACAGCGCATCGCAGCCCAGCGCCCGGCCCATCTCGTGGCCGATGATGATGCCGCCCATTGCCGGCGAGACAACGACGTCGATGGCGGCGCGAATATCACGCGGGATAGACTGGGCGATCGCAACGGCGATGCGGCCGGCGCGCTCGGGATTCATCAGCACGCGCGCGCACTGCAGATAGTTGGCGCTGTGCTTGCCCGAGGACAGCAGAAAATGCCCCTGGAGCAGCGCGTCACAGGCGCGAAATTCAGCGAGCACTTCCGATTCTGTCATGTTTCCCCGACCTCTTATATAGAGCGGCGCAGATAGCGGCGGACGGGCTGACAATCAACGGCTGGCATTCGGGCAATTTCTGCGCTTGAGGCTGGGAGGCTGGCTGCGTATAGGGGCCGCAAGATCAATGAGGGGGGCCGCAGTCGATGTCTTTCGCTAGCGGCCTGAAATTGAAGGCAGGTCGACCGCATGACTAGAAGAATCAATGGCTTCATGGTGGCGATCGCGCTCGGACTGAGCACGCTCGCGCCATCTTCCGCTTTCGGGCAGGCAGAACAGGCTGCTGCACCCGCGGCGGGAGCTGCGGGCGCACCGGCGGCCGCCGCTGCGCCCGCAGCTCCCGCCGCGCCGGCGTTCGATCATGCTGCGCCGGTCGAAGGCGTCGGCCAGCCCGCCGTGGGCGAGACGACCTTCCAGAAGCAGGTGACCTCCACGGGCAATTATGCGCTGTGGATGCACAATGTGATTCTGCTGCCGGTCATCACGGTTATCTCGCTGTTCGTGCTCGGGCTGCTGCTCTGGGTCGTGGTGCGCTATCGTCGCGCCGCCAACCCGGTGCCCTCGCGCACCTCGCACAACACGGCGATCGAGATCGTCTGGACGCTGGCACCGGTGCTGATCCTCATCGGTATCGCCATTCCGTCGATCGACCTGCTGGCCAAGCAGTTCAAGCCGGCCCCCGCCAACGCCATCACCCTCAAGGTGACCGGCTATCAGTGGTACTGGGGTTATGAGTATCCCGATCTCGGCATCGGCGAATATGTCTCCAACATGCTGCCGCCTGAAGAAGCGCTCAAGCGGGGCGAACCCCGCCTGCTCGGGGTCGACAATCGCGTCGTCCTGCCGGTCGGCGTGCCCATCAAGGCGATCATCACCGCGGCTGACGTGATCCACTCCTTCTCGATTCCCGCCTTCTGGGTGAAGGAAGATGCTGTGCCGGGTCGTCTCAACGAGAAGACCTTCACCATCGAGAAGGAAGGCGTCTATTATGGCGTCTGCTCGGAGCTGTGCGGTGCACGCCATGGCTTCATGCCGATCTCGATCGAAGCGGTGAGCCCCGAGCGGTTCGCACAGTGGGTCCGCTCGCAGGGTGGCCAGATGCCGGGTGACGCAGCCGCGCCTGCCGCTGCCGCTGAAGCACCCGCCGCCGCTCCTGCTCCCGCCAACGCCGAGACGCCCGCTGCGGCGCCCGCGACTGCATCCTGAGGACTTCCAAGATGAGCACCACAACCGCAGACGATTTCCACGGGGCGCACGCCCATGGCGATCATGATGCCGATCACAAGCCGGGCTTCTTCGTCCGCTGGTTCATGTCGACGAACCACAAGGACATCGGCACGCTTTACCTGATCTTCGCGATCATGGCCGGCGTCATTGGCGGCGCCATCTCGGGCCTCATGCGTCTCGAGCTGGCTGAGCCGGGTATTCAGTATCTCCAGCATTGGGCCACCTTCGCGGACGGTCCCGATGCGACGATCGATCAGGCCTATCACCTCTGGAACGTGCTGATCACGGCCCACGGCCTCATCATGGTGTTCTTCATGGTGATGCCGGCGATCATCGGCGGCTTCGGCAACTGGTTCGTCCCGATCATGATCGGCGCGCCAGACATGGCCTTCCCGCGGATGAACAATATCAGCTTCTGGCTGCTCATCCCTGCCTTCCTGCTCCTGCTTGGCTCGGCCTTCGTGCCCGGCGGCACCGGCAATGGCGCGGGCACCGGCTGGACCGTCTATGCCCCGCTGTCCACCAGCGGCAGCCCTGGTCCGGCGGTCGACATGGCGATTCTCTCGCTGCACATCGCGGGCGCCAGCTCGATCCTGGGCGCGATCAACTTCATCACCACCATCTTCAACATGCGCGCACCGGGGATGACCATCCACAAGATGCCGCTGTTCGTGTGGTCGGTGCTGGTTACCGCCTTCCTTCTGCTGCTCGCACTGCCCGTGCTGGCCGCGGCCATCACCATGCTGCTGACCGATCGTAACTTCGGCACCGTCTTCTATGACGCGGCCGGCGGCGGCGACCCGGTTCTCTATCAGCACCTGTTCTGGTTCTTCGGCCACCCCGAAGTGTACATCATGATTCTGCCGGGCTTCGGCATCGTCAGCCAGATCGTCTCCACCTTCAGCCGCAAGCCCGTCTTCGGTTATCTCGGCATGGCCTATGCCATGGTCGCCATCGGCGTCGTCGGCTTCATCGTGTGGGCGCACCACATGTTCACCACCGGCATGACCGTGAACATGAAGATGTACTTCACGGCCGCCACCATGGTCATCGCGGTGCCGACCGGCGTGAAGATCTTCTCGTGGATCGCCACGATGTGGGGCGGCTCGATGAGCTTCAAGACCCCCATGGTCTGGTCGCTTGGCTTCATCTTCATGTTCACCGTGGGTGGCGTGACCGGCGTGGTGCTCGCCAATGGCGGCATCGACGATAACCTGCACGACACCTATTATGTGGTCGCGCACTTCCACTATGTGCTCTCGCTCGGTGCCGTGTTCTCGCTGTTCGCAGGCTTCTACTATTGGTTCCCGAAGATGTTCGGGAAGATGTACAACGAGTTCCTGGGTCAGCTTCACTTCTGGGTGTTCTTCATCGGCGTGAACATCATGTTCTTCCCGATGCACTTCCTGGGCATGAGCGGCATGCAGCGCCGCGTGCCGGACTACACCGATGCGCTGGCATACTGGAACGGCATCGCCTCGTTCGGTTATGCGATCATGGGCGTGGGCGTTCTGATCTTCTTCGTGAACGTCTTCATCTCGCTGCTGGCCGGCAAGAAGGCCGCTGCCAATCCGTGGGGCGAGGGTGCCACGACGCTGGAATGGACCCTGTCCAGCCCGCCGCCGTACCACCAGTTTGAAACCCTGCCGGTCATCGATTGATCGGCAGCGGGTTTCACCGCGAGCCGCCGTCTTCAGGATGGCGGCTTGAACAGACAAGATGGCGGTCGGGGGCGCGCAAGCGCTCCCGCTTGCGGTATGAACTGACGAGTTGAACTGAACGCAAGGTCAGAGGTTTTGGCGAGCAAGGCATCGATCATGGGCACCGCGCCACAACAGTCTCCGCTTGGCGGGTCGACGGTTCCGCTCCCGGCGGACTGGCGCGATCTGCTCGCGCTGACTAAGCCGCGCGTGCTGACGCTCGTCGTCTTCACCGGCCTGTGCGGATTGCTGGTCGCACCCGGCAGCCTGTCTCCGGTGCTCGCCTTTACCGCCATTCTCTGCATCGCGCTCGGCGCCGGTGCGGCTGGTGCGCTCAATCAATGGTATGAAGTCGACCGCGACGCGAAGATGAAGCGCACCGCAGGTCGTCCGCTGCCGGCCGGCCGGATGAGCCGGGAAACGGCGCTGCATTTCGGCGTCGGCCTCGCTGCCTTTTCCGTGCTTCTGATGGGCTTTGCGACCAACTGGCTCGCCGCCGGCATCCTGGCGACGTCGATCCTCTTCTATGTGTTCATCTACACCATCTGGCTCAAGCCACGCACGGCGCAGAATATCGTGATCGGTGGTGCGGCCGGTGCCTTTCCGCCGTTGATCGGCTGGGCGGCGGTGACGGGCGATGTGGCGCTGCTGCCCATCGCTCTGTTCATGCTGATCTTCTTCTGGACCCCGCCGCACTTCTGGTCGCTCGCGCTGTTCGTGCGGATGGATTACGCCAATGCCGGCATCCCGATGCTGCCGGTGGTGGCCGGGGAGGTGACCACCCGCCGCCAGATCCTGGGCTATACCAGCATCATGGGCGTCGCCGCGCTGGCGCCGGTGGTGTTGCGGCTGACCGGCCCGATCTATGGACTGACTGCGTTGTTGGCGACAGCGGTGTTCGCGGCCATGGCCCTGCAGGTCTCGCTGCGCCGGGAGAGCGATCCCGCCCAAATGAAGCCGGAGCGGCGGCTGTTCAAATATTCGGTTCTCTATCTTTTCCTGCTCTTCGGCGCGGTTGTCGTCGACCATTGGGTGTATGCGGCATGACCCCTGAAGACCAGAAACTCATTCAGGAGCGCCAGCGGGCGCGGGCGCGGATCATGGCGTGGATCCTTGCCGCATTGGTCGTGCTTTTCTTCGCGATCACCATCGCGAAAATGGCCTGAGGAGCGGCGCGATGACGACGATTGCCGGAAAGCGCGTGAGTAACCGCAAGACAGCCCTGCTGGCGGCGCTGGTGGCGGTGGCGATGCTTGGCCTCGGCTTCGCGGCGGTCCCGCTGTACCGGCTCTTCTGTCAGGTCACCGGTTTCGGCGGCACCACCCAGCGCGTCGATGCCGCAGAGGCCGCCCAGGCGGTCTCGCTGCAGACGCAGGGCCGGCAGCTGTCGATTCGGTTCGACTCGAATATCGGCGGCGGCATCCCGTGGGAATTCTACCCCGAGAAGCGCCGCGTGACCGTGGGCGTCGGTGGCAAGTCGATGGCGATCTTCATCGCCAAGAACACCTCGAACAAGCCGGTCACCGGGCGGGCCGTGTTCAACGTCACGCCCGAATATGTCGGCAAATATTTCAGCAAGGTGCAGTGCTTCTGCTTTACGGAGCAGACCTTGCAGCCGGGGCAGCAGGTGCGGATGCCCGTGCTGTTCTATGTCGACAAGGCGTTCCTTGATGATTCTGACGGCAAGGACGTCCAGGAAATCACGCTGAGTTACACATTCTATCCGGTTGAGAAGCCGGATGACCAGAGCTAAAGAAGCGCGCAAACGAGCGCTCGGATAAAGCGCTTAGATACAGGGAATACGATATGGCCGGCGCCAAGAATCACGATTATCACATTCTCCCCGCCAGTTTCTGGCCGTTGATGGGCTCGATGTCGGCCCTGGTGATGGCGCTGGGCGCCGTTGCCTGGATGCACCCCTCTGAAATGGGCAGCTGGGGCGGCGCGGGCTTCTTCCTCGGTCTGGCCGGCGTGCTCGCCACCATGTTCTTCTGGTGGGCGGACGTTATTCGCGAGGCGCATGCCGGCGATCACACGCCAGTCGTGCAGCTTCACCTGCGCTACGGCATGATCCTGTTCATCGCCTCGGAAGTCATGTTCTTCGTGGGCTGGTTCTGGGCGTTCTTCGATTTCAGCCTCTTCCCGACGGCCTTGCCGCCGATCGACGGCCTGTTCCCGTCCGAGGGCATTGAGGTTCTCAATCCCTTCGAGCTGCCGCTCCTCAACACGCTGATCCTGCTTTGCTCGGGCACCACCATCACCTGGGCGCACCATGCGATCATCCACGGCGACCGGGACGGCCTGAAGAAGGGCCTGTGGCTCACGATCATCCTCGGCATCGTCTTCACCTGCGTGCAGGCCTATGAATATGCGCATGCGCCGTTTGCCTTCGGCACGACGCCTTATGGCTCGGCCTTCTACATGGCGACCGGTTTCCACGGCTTCCACGTTCTGGTCGGCACGATCTTCCTGATCGTCTGCCAGGTGCGGGCCTATAAGGGTCACTTCACGCCGAGCCAGCACTTCGGCTTCGAGGCGGCCGCCTGGTACTGGCACTTCGTCGACGTGGTGTGGCTGTTCCTGTTCGTCTCCATCTATGTGTGGGGCGGCTGGGGAGCCCCGATGCACGCGGGCTGATCGGCCGGGGAGCACAGCATGTGCGGCGCCAAGGCCCATGCTCGCTCCTCATTTATCGATAGCAAAGGCGACGCGCGGAAAGCCCTTCCGCGCGTCGCTTCGTTTTCGGCACGCGGCATTTGCGAAGGACAGGATGGATGAGCGAGACTAAGCCCGCAGAGGCGCCAAAGGCAGCCGCGGTCACACCGGCTTATCTGGTCCAGGCGAGCGTCAAGGCCCGCTGCCCGCGCTGCGGCGTCGGGCCGCTGTTCGATGGCTGGGTGCGATTCGCGCCGCGCTGCCGGGCCTGCGGGCTGGATCTGGCCGCGTTCAATGTCGGGGATGGCCCGGCGGCCTTCCTCATTCTGATCGTCGGCGGGCTGGTCACGGCGCTGGCTCTGATGGTCCAACTGGCCGCCGATCCGCCATTCTGGGTGCATATCCTGCTCTGGGTGCCGCTCACCTCCGCGCTGGTCATCGGCTGTCTGCGCCTGTCCAAGGCAGCGCTGCTGATCATCGAATATCGCAACAAGGCGCGCGAGGGACGCATTGCCGATCCGCGTCAGCCGGGCGAGGGCGCGCCATGAGCCGCCGCGTGCCGCTGGTGCCGACCGTGCTGGTCGGCCTCGCCGTCGCCGTGATGATCGCGCTGGGTATCTGGCAGATCGGCCGTGCGCATCAGAAGGAAGCCGCGCTGGATGCCTGGCGTGCGAATCTGCATCTGCCGCTCACAGCCTTTCCCCGGCAGAACCCCACTGATCAAAGCTACATGTTCCGCCGTCTCGCGGCCCAGTGCCTGCGCGTGGTCGACTGGCAGGTGATCGGTGGTCGGGCGCGCAGCGGCGAGACCGGATGGCGGCACATCGCATATTGCGCGACCGGTGCCGAAGGGCCGGGACTTGTGGTGGACATGGGCGTGAGCGTGCGACCGGATGGCAAGACCGACTGGCAGGGCGGCCCGGTGACTGGCACAGCCACCCATGAGCCGGACAATTCCTCACTGCTGGCCCGTGTGCAGGGCAAGGCATCGCCCTTGCGGCTGATGATCGTCGCGGAGGAGCCGGCGCCCGGCCTGCTCGCCTCCGCGCCGCCCGATCCGTCGTCGGTGCCCAATAATCACCGCTCCTACGCGGTGCAGTGGTTCCTGTTCGCCACCATCGCGCTGGTGATCTATGCGCTCGCCCTGCGCAAGCGCTGGCGGGGCGAAGCGCGCGAGGGTTGATCCACTCCGTTGCGCTACGGCAGCCACAAGGCTAAGGGCCGGTCATGCAATATGTGAGCACCAGGGGACGCGCGGCTGCGCTGGATTTCGAGGGCGCAACGCTGGCAGGGCTGGCGAGCGATGGCGGGCTGTATCTGCCCGAGCATTGGCCCAGCTTTTCCGCCGACGAGCTGGAGGCCATGCGCGGCCTCTCTTACGTCGAGACCGCCGTGCGCGTCATTCGCCCGTTCGTGGGCGATTGCCTGAGCGAAGACGAGCTGCGGGAGCTTTGCACGCAGGCTTATGGCCGCTTCTCCCACGCCGCGGTGACGCCGCTGGTGCAGCTCGATCATCAGCACTGGCTGCTTGAGCTGTTCCACGGGCCGACACTAGCGTTCAAGGACGTTGCGCTGCAGATGCTCGGCCTGCTGTTCGAGAAGTTCCTCAGCCGGCGCGACACGCATCTGACGATCGTGGGTGCCACATCCGGCGACACCGGCTCAGCGGCGATCGATGCCGTCGCGGGCCGTGCCAAGATCGACATCTTCATGCTCCATCCCGCAGATCGCGTGTCGGATGTGCAGCGCCGGCAGATGACGACGGTGCTGGCGCCCAACGTCCACAACATCGCCATCGAGGGCAGCTTCGACGATGCGCAGGCACTGGTGAAGCGCATGTTCAATGATGCCGAGTTCGCCGGCCGCTTCGATCTGTCGGCGGTGAACAGCATCAACTGGGCGCGACTCGTGGCGCAGGTGGTCTATTATATCTATGTCGGCGTGCGCCTCGGCGCGCCGCATCGGCAGGTCGCCTTCTCGGTGCCGACCGGCAATTTCGGCGATGTGTTCGCCGGCTATGTCGCAGCGCGCATGGGTCTCCCCATCGAGCGGCTGATCGTCGCGACCAATGTGAACGACATTCTCCACCGGGCGCTCTCGCAGGGCGACTACAGCCAGGAAGGCGTCGTGCCGACGGCCACGCCCAGCATGGACATCCAGGTCTCCTCCAATTTCGAGCGCCTACTGTTCGATCTTGGCGGGCGCGATGGTCTGGCGCTGGCTGAGCAGATGAAAGGATTCGAGGCGACAAAGGCCATGCGCCTCACGAACGCGCAGCGCGACGGGGCGTCCAAGCTCTTCTCGTCCGCGCGCGTCGATGGCGACGACATGTCGCGGGCGATGCGCTGGGCTTATGATGCGGCCTCTCAGGTCATCGACCCGCACAGCGCGGTCGGCCTCGCTGCGGCCCATGCCGTGCCGCTCGATCCGTCCGTGCCGGTGGTGACGCTTGCGACGGCGCATCCCGCCAAGTTCCGCGATGCCGTGGAACGCGCCACCGGCGTGCGTCCCTCGCTGCCGTCACGCGTGGGCGATCTGTTCGGGCGCGAGGAGCGCTATGTGACGCTGCCCGGCACGTTCGAGGCGGTCACCGAATATATCGCGGAACGCGCCACGCCGCGCCGTGGGTAGAGCGTCCTTTCTGAAGCCCCTCCTCTTCAGAGGAGGGGTTGGGGTGGTGTCGGCTACGTCGGCTCCAGAGCGCTACGTAAGCACCTACCTCCGACCCCCCCCCGTGAAGGGGAGGGGCTAGATGTCTATAACCCTGCCACCCACCCTCCCGCTCACCACAATGGTCGGCGAGCCATGGGGCGATTACGGCCTCATCGATAGCGGCGCCGGCCGCAAGCTGGAGCGCTACGGCCCCTATCGCTTCATTCGTCCGGAGCCGCAGGCGATGTGGCAGCCGGCGCAGGCCGATTGGGACGCGCATGGCAGCTTCATTCCGGCATCGGACGAGGATGGCGGCGGGCGCTGGCATTTTGACAAGCCCGTGCCGCGCGATGGCTGGCCGCTGCGCTGGGAGGAGGCGCGCTTTCAGGCGAACTGCACGCCCTTCCGCCATCTCGGATTCTTCCCGGACATGGCGCCGGTCTGGCAATGGGCGCGCGAGCGGCTGCACGGCGTCGACGCGCCCCATTTCCTCAACCTGTTCGGCTACACCGGCGTCGGCACGCTGGCCCTCTCCGCGACCGGGGCACAGTGCGTGCATGTCGATGCCTCGAAGAAGTCGGTGGCACAGGCGCGTGCCAATGCGGCGCTCTCCGGCATGGAGAGCAATCCCGTCCGCTGGATCATCGATGATGCCGCCAAATTCGTGGCACGCGAGGTGCGGCGCGAGCGGCGCTATCATGGCATCCTGCTCGATCCGCCCAAATATGGCCGAGGGCCGGATGGCGAGATCTGGCGGCTTGAGGAAGACCTGCCCGGCCTGATCGCCGATTGCCGCCGCTTGCTGGATGGCGAGAGCCGCTTCCTGTTCCTCACGGTCTACGCCGTGCGCATGTCCGCCCTGGCAATCGGTGAACTGCTCCGCGCGCATCTGGGCGATCTGCCAGGACGGATCGAATGCGGCGAGCTGGCCGTGCGGGAAGAGGCGCGGGGGCTGCTGCTCCCCACCGCAATCTGGGCGCGCTGGACGCGGGACTGAGGGGCTTTCGGGGGAGGGGTTCGCTCGTAGAGTCAGCGCACCGCAAGCGCCTGCGTAAACCTGCCCACCTTTCCGTTCGGGTCGAGCCCTTCGACTGCCCGCAGGGCGGGCGCTCAGGATAAACTTCAGCCGTAGGCTGAAGTCGAGACACGTCTAGCGCTGTGCTTGGTGTCTCGACTTCGCTCGACATGAACGGGGAAGAGGGAAGGCCTGGTATGCCGCGCCCCTCAATCCCGCCCTACCTAATCCCGTCCCGCCCTTAGCGCCGCGCCGCCGGCCACCGGCGCCACCACACACAGTAACAGCGAGCAGGCCGCCACCAGCTTGAGCGCGCTGTCTCCGCCAAATTGCAGGGCGCCGGCCCCGAAGATCAGGATCGGCACCGCCAGCGGCAGCACCAGCAGGCCGGTGAGCGCGCCGCTGCCCCGCAGGCCCGCGGTGAGTGCCGCCACCAGCAGAGCCAGCGCGGCAAGGCCGGGAGTGCCGAGCGCCAGACCGACCATCACCAGCCGCAGCATCTCCGGCTCCAGCTTGAGCAGCGCCCCGGCCGGCAGCGCGGCGATCAGCAGCGGCGGGCCGAAGCTCAGCCAATGCGCGACGCCCTTGGCGAACAGGATCGTGCCTTCCCCCAC
Source organism: Sphingobium sp. B8D3B (assembly GCF_025961875.1). NCBI lineage: Bacteria > Pseudomonadati > Pseudomonadota > Alphaproteobacteria > Sphingomonadales > Sphingobiaceae > Sphingobium > Sphingobium sp. B8D3B. Next base: position 399,529 of record NZ_JAOQON010000001.1, read on the forward strand.
GCCGCGCAGCACGAGCTGGTCGATCACACCGCTGTCGCGGTCCGGCTCGATCAGCCGGTCGATGGGCAGCAGGCTGGCCAGCAGTGCCGCGACCCATAGCAGTCCTCCGCCGGTCTGGCTGAGCAGCGTGGCATTGGGGCCGACCGCGAAGGGAAAGAGCGCCGCAATCAGCAGCAGAAAGGCCAGCGGCAGCCAGATGCCGCCACTTCGCCAGGCCCGGCCAAGGTCGCGCAGGATGATCGGGCCGATCATGCGTCGCGCTCCCCGCCCGCATTCGGGGCCGGCGCATGAAGGTCGATCACCGCGTCCTGCGTCCAAGCAAGCGGCATATGCGAGGCCGCGAGCACGAGGCCGCCCTGCGCACGGTGCCGGTTCACCAGCTGGCCGAGCTGCGCGGCCGAGGCGACGTCGAGGCCGTTCGCCGGCTCATCCAGCAGCCAGATCGGTGCCGCGGTGATCAGCGTGCGCGCCAGCGCGGCGCGCTTGCGCTGGCCGGTTGAGAGCATCCGCACCGGAATATCGCGCAGATGCGCAATGGCGAGGTCATCGAGCGCGGCATCAATGCGCGCGAATGGCGCCTCATCCACTTTGGCCCAGAAGGCGAGGGCATCGTGCACCGTGCGGTCCCGGTCCAGCGCATCGAGCTCGTCGGTCAGCGCCACGGCGCCCTCGCAGGTCACGGTGCCCGCAAAGGGCCGCAGGAGCCCGGCAATGATGCGCAGCAGGCTCGATTTGCCGATGCCGTTCGGCCCGGCGATCTGGGCGCTGCCGCCGGCCGTCAGGCTGAGATTGACGCCGGCGAACAGCAGCCGTCCCCCGCGCAGGCAGGCGACATCCTCCAGCCGGAGCGCCGCGCCGCTCATGGCTTGACGGTCCATGCGCGCGTGGCCGAGAAGGGGGCGCGCGAAAAGGAGACCGCCATGCCAAGGATCGCCCGTCTCTCCGACGAGGAGCGCGCGCAAGCGCTCAGCACCCTCCCGGCCTGGCGCCTGTCGGATGATGCCAGCGGCATTTCGCGCAGCCTGCGGTTCGATGATTTCGTCGCCGCTTTCGGTTTCATGAGCAAGGTCGCCCTGCTGGCCGAACGCGCCGATCATCACCCGGAATGGTCGAACGTCTACAATCGCGTGGATATTCGCCTGACCACCCATGATGCCGGGGGCCTGAGCGCGCGCGATATTGCCCTCGCCACGGCAATCGACGCGCTGCTCTGACGGGGAGGGGGCTGGGGACGCGGCGCATCAGAAGACCGGGGTGTTATAATGGTGCCAGGCCATCAGCGCCATGGCGCTGCGGTGCGGACGCCATGCCTCGGCCAGCGCGCGGGTTTCGCGTTCGGCCGGGCGCGCATCGAGGCCCATGATCTGCCCGACCGCGATCTGCACGGCGAGGTCGCCCGCCGGCCAGATGTCCCTGCGGCCTTCCGCGAACAGCAGATAGATTTCCGCCGACCAGCGGCCGATTCCCTTGATCCGCACGAGCGCGGCGATGGCCTCCTCATCATCCTGCGGCAGGGCGTGCAGGTCCAGTCCGCCGCTCACCACCATTTCCGCGAGGCTGCGGGCATAGCCCTGTTTCTGGCGGGAGAGGCCGCAGGCGCGGAGCGTCTCGAAATCCTGCGCCAGCAGGGCATCGGGCGCGCAGCCGGCGCCAAGCGCCGCTTCCAGCTTGCTCCATACGGAGGCCGCCGCGGCGACGCTCACCTGCTGGCCGACGATGGTGCGCAGCAGCGTTTCATAACCCGGTTCGCGCTGACGGGATGGGGGGTAACCGAGCCGCTCGATCAACGCGGCGATCGCGGGCTGATCTGCCGCCAGCGCATCCAGCGAAGTCCGCAATGCGGCATCATCGAGCATGGTTCGTCCCAGGATAAAGAGCGGCGCGCGTCGCCGGGTTGATTTCTGTCCAGCAGCCCCTCATAGCGAGCCAAACCATGGTTTGGAGATAAAAATGCCGCAATTGACGGTTGTGACACGGGACGGCGCGCGCCACGAGATCGAGGCCCAGAATGGCCACACGGTCATGGAAGTGATACGCGACAACGGAATCGACGAACTGCTGGCCATTTGTGGCGGCTGTTGTTCCTGCGCAACCTGCCATGTCTATGTGGACGAGGCTTATGCGGACAAGCTCCCGCCGCTCAAGGGCGACGAGGACGATCTGCTCGACAGCTCCGAGCATCGCAATGCCTCCAGCCGTCTCTCCTGCCAGATCCCGGTCAGCTCGGAGCTTGAGGGCATGGTCGTCACGATCGCGCCGGAAGACTGAGCGCTTTGGCCCGGTGCGCGCCAGGGGGCGCCCGCCGGGTCTAGTTATCCACCCGGGTCCAGACCTGTGATCGGCAGCCGATGCGGCCGATCAGGCAGCCTTGCGCGCTCAGCGTCCGCTCGTTGACCAGGGTGATGGTGCCGGAAAAGGTCTTGCCGATATCCGGTACCAACACCTTGCCCCGCCAGACATTCTCCTTCTCGGGCACGAAGCCGCTGAACAGGCGCGCGCCGATCAGACTGTCCATGCCGCCCTTGCGCGCGTCGGCGCGGGCTTTCTCGCTGGCCTGGATCACCGTCCCGCACATCGCCGTGCCGCAGCGATGTGCCTGCACCTGCACGCTGCGCTGCGGATTGGTCCAGATGCCGAACGATTCGCTGTCAGCAGCGCGGGCTGCGCTGGCAGACAGGGCAGCGCTTACGACAAGCAGCGCAAGGCTTGCGCGCGCCCTCATGGCAGCGGCGCCACGCGCAGCACGGCCATCGGTGCATCCCTGGTGGCCGGGGTGACCTTCCAGACGATCCGTCTTTGTCCATCCGTCATGGTTTCGGCGCCTTCTTCCTGATTCTGGCTGACGATCTCTGCCGATGTGGTCAGCGTGAATGTGCCATCGAGAAGCCCGCCGGGACTTTCCCGGCCGCTTGCGGTGCCCATCGGCAGGGCAGCGGCATCGCCATCATTGGCAAAGCCGGGGGCTTTGACGCGCACGCGATCCTTGCCGCGCAGTTCGATGGCGAGGAAGGGAAGGACGACTTCCCCATCCGGGTTGAACGGGAAAACGAAGCCATGGTCGAGCCGCCCGCTGATCCGGTAATCGATGGCCAGCTTGCGGTCGCCGATGTACCGCGCGGAACGGTAGCCATATTCCTTGCTCAGCGCCTCGGCGAGACGCCGGAGTTGCGCCTCATCGTCGGCATCGGCGTCGTCCGCAGTCCCGCTCTTGCTTTGCGGCTGGCTGGCGATCTTGAACATCTGCGCATCGTCCGTCGTCCCGTCCGTGGCGTCGTCCTCCGCTGCGCTGTCTTCATCCAGCAGTCCGTCGGTCATGTCGGACGGACTGCTCTTGAGCAGCTGTACCTCACCCACATAAGCGAAGGTGAAGCTGCGGTCGGCCTTGATATCGAGCGTCGCCGCGAATCGCGTCGGCACGAGCAGGCAGCTCGAAAGCAGCAGGGGCGCGATCAGCACCAGCAGCCAGCGCGTGATCATCGCCCGGTTCGTCAATCGCTCATCCCCCGCGAGGCACGGCGCCAGGCTTGCGCCTAGCGCGTAATGCAGGCGTATAGCGCGATTGCAGCGGCGTTGGAAACGTTGAGGCTCTCCATGCGCGGACTGATCGGCAGGCGGGCGACCATGTCGCAATGATTGACGCTGTTCAGGCGCAGGCCTTCACCTTCGGCGCCCAGCACAAGCGCGACGCGAGTGGTATTGTCCAGCGCACCGACGATCGTATCGCGTGCGTCGCCATCGAGCGCGATGCGCCAATAGCCGGCTTCGGCGATTTCATCGAGCGCGCGGGCGAGGTTCACCACCCGCACCCAGGGAACGATTTCCAGCGCGCCGGCTGCCGCGCGCGCGATCACACCCGATTCGGGCGGTGCATGGCGGTCCTGCGTCACGATGCCGAGCGCATTGAAGGCGGCGGCCGAGCGCAGGATTGCGCCGACATTGTGCGGGTCGGTCACTTGATCGAGCACCAGGATCGGCCTGCGCGCCTGTTCATCCGGCACGCCCTGTTCCAGCAGATCGCCGAGCCAGATGTCCTCCAGCGCTTCCACCTCGGCCACAAGGCCTTGATGTGGCGCGTCGCCTGGCACCATGCGGCCCAGATCCGCCACGTCCGAATAGACGATCGGCAGCACCGGCGGCAGATCGAGCGCGGCCAATGCCTCGCGCGTGCCCCAGATCTTGCGAATCACCCGCTCCGGATTGGCGAGCGCGGCCGTGATGGCGTGGCGCCCATAGAGCCTCGGATACCCGCCTTTCGGCTTTCCTGTTCTGTGTCCCCGTTTCATGCGTGCGCTTTTCCACACCATGGCATTGACAGGCAAGGCCCCATTCGCCATTGAGCCGCCTCCAATCCGTTTGACGGCCCCGCCGTCCGGGTCAGGCGCCTCTGGAAGGGTGGCCGAGTGGTTAAAGGCAGCAGACTGTAAATCTGCCCGCGTGAGCGTACGCTGGTTCGAATCCAGCCCCTTCCACCATCTCCCATGATGATCAGTTGAAACCACGTCCTTCGGGACGGGTGCCCGCATTGGCAATCGATCGATTGCATTGTCCGTGGGCCCGCTTATCCGGCGCGGACCATCCGAGCCCATAAATCGTCAGCAGGTCGTGGGCGGCAGTCCGTCATTCGCGAATCCCGGCAGCTTGCCGATCTGATCGGCGGGCAGATCGAGCCCGGATTCGATGCGTTGGAGCAGCATCGAGAAGAAGTCATAGCCTTCCCGCACCTTCTCCTCGGAGACGTCCTCAAGCAAATGCGCGCGCAGGCTGGCGGCGATTTGGAGCATATGGGCCAGCGTCTGGTAGCCTTCGGCCGTCAGGCGCATCAGCTTGTTGCGCCGGTCGCTGGGGTCGGGCAGCCGCTCCACCAGCCCTTCGGCCTCCAGCAGGTCCAGCGTGCGGGTGAGGGTAGGGCCTTCGATCCCGACGCGCTTGGCGATCTGGATCTGGGTCGTGCCGGGCGGTGCATAGGCGATGGAGGACATCGCCTCCATGCGCGATGCGCTCTGGCCGATATCCCGCAGCTTCTCATCGACCAGCGCGCGCCAGCGGCGGGCCAGCATCACAATGGTGATGGTCAGCGCCATGTCCGGGGAAGGATAGCCCGATTTCGGTGGCAGGACCTTCCCGAAGATTTCAGCTTCGCTGCCTGCCGTCTTGGGAGCGCTTTTCATGCGATGCCGTTCCTTCGTAACCTTGCCAGAAGGGCGCGATCGCCCAAAAAGTCGCAAAAATCTCTGCGGTCCGCAAAATTAGTTTGCGCGTGAGCAATGTGCAACCGCCCGCGCGAACTGCCTTGTCTGCAACCGTTCAGGGGTGCGCCGGGAGGCAAGTAGGCGTGGCGGACGCCCAGTGCGCCCGCCACGCCCTCGTCAAAAGCGCAACCGGGCGCCGAGGAAGAAGCGCCGGCCAAGCACATCGTAGGTACTCGGGTCCGTGACACCGGATTGCGAAGAGCCTCCCTGCGCGAGCGTGCCCGCCCGCACGCCGAGGCGCGGGGGCTGCTTGTCGAACAGATTGTCCACGCCGAACCGCAACTCGACGGTGGATGTCGCCGCGACCCGCCCGGAGAGGTCGAAGATGTCATAGGCGGGGATTGGGAGCTCAGTCGCCGTCGTGCTGGTCGCGTAGGTGAAGTAGCGAACCTTGGGCAGATGACGCCATGTCAGGCTGATCGCCCCCGGGCCGAAATTATAGGCGACATTGGTCGACAGCTTCCATTTGAACTGCGCACTATACTGGTTGCTGCCGATGGTATCGCGGTAATCGGCCGTCGGCCCGCCCGGCAAGCTCTGAACGTCAAACTTGTCGAGATAGTTGAACGCGATATTGGTGATGAACGATCCCTCGTCCCCGAACAGCCCGGGCGCCGGGACGGTCCAATTAAGATTGGCGTCAATACCTGCGGTGTGGATTTTACCCAGATTCTCGAAGAAGGCGCGGGTCGCCGACCAGAAGCCACTTTGCGGCTCACGGATGATCCGGGTGCAGAACTCGTTGCCGGGATCGTAAGTGGGATTGCTTGTGCCATCGAAGTTGAAGCACTGGCGGTAGACATAATCGGTCGACAGGGTCGACACGGCGCCTGCGATCTTGATATTATAATAGTCGACCGAGAGGGTCAGCCGGCTGAGCCACGGGGAATCCCGCCATGGCGAGCGGATGATCATGCCGGCCGTGAAGGTGCGGGCTTCCTCGGACTTGAGATCTGGGTTGCCCAATGTGACATCCCGCCCGAGCGGGAACAGCTGCGGCTGATTGCCGACGAAATCCGGGCCGATCGGAAAGCCGCCTGAGATCGCGGAGCAGAGTGCCAGAACCTGCGCGCGATCCGGGTTGTCGGCGCGATTGCCATAGCCGGGATAAGCAGAATTGTTGGCGTGGGTCGCGCACGGGTCGCCGCCGGGCCAGTTGACCACGGTGTAGATGCCCGGCTGGAAGATTTCCGCGATGTTCGGTGCGCGATTGGCCACCTGATAACCGCCGCGCAACTTCAGCCAGTCATTCACGTCCCAGTCGCCAATGACTTTCCATGTGCCGACCGAGCCTGCCGTGTTGTAGCTCGAGTGACGATAGCCCGCATTGAGGTTCAGTGCCTGAACGAAGGGCAGATCGGACAGAAGCGGAATGAGGACCTCGCCGTAGAAATCCTTGACGAAGATCTTGCCTTCCGTTCGCGAGACGCCGGGCAGGCTGATGACACCGCTGTTGATCGTCTGTGCGTTGAGCGGGCCGCTGGGCTCATAGAAGAAGTTGTTCTCGCGATAGGACGCGCCGGCCGCAAAGCGCACTTCACCGGCTGGCAGGTCGAACAGTCCGCCCTGGAAGTTCACTTCAGCCTGCGTCTGCCCGACGACCGTCTCAGCCTTTATGTTCGCTTGGATCAGGTCTTGGCAGTCCTGCGAGACCGGGGCGGTGGTGAACGGGTTGAGGCCGCTCGTGCAGCTTGCGGACATGCCGAGGCTGGGGTGCAGAAAGGTTGTTCCGGCGCCGTAATTGGGTAGGCCGATGAGCGTCTGGTAGGCATCCAGATCGATGAAATTCTCATAGCGCGTAACTTGCGAACTCTTGCCGTGACCGCCGAAGACATCGAACGTCCAGTCGCGAATGCCGACATTGCCGCGGAAGCCGCCAATCACCTCATAATTATAGGTGTTCGTTTCGGTGCGCGAGGGGCCCATGAACGTCATCGATTGATTGAGCGACCATGGCGCATTCGGGCGAGCGCGGCTGCGCAGGATGTCGCAGAGGTCCTGCGGCACAGGATGCCCCACCGCCGCGCCACATGTCGCGGCGTCGAAAGTGATACCGGCATTCAGTTGACTGAACGCCGTGGCATAAGTGGATTGGGTCTGGACATTGTTCTGGTCGAACTTGGCCTGAACATAGGCCGTAACGTCGTCCGTGATGTCGTAATGCGCGCTGCCGAAGAACGAAATTCGCCGCAGCGGCAACTGGAGATAGCCTTCCTTGCTGACGAAGGAGGCATTGCCGTTCTCCAGGATTTTCACATTGGGATCGGTGCCGTTGTAGTTGGGTGCGGGCGCCCCTGTCACGCGGCCGACGACGCCCGAGAAGATCGTGGCATCGAGCGGATTTGCCGCCTTGTTGAAGAAGAAGCTGGTCGACAGCCCCGGCCCGGCAATCGTGACTTCGCCCGGCGCGAAGCCGTAGCGCGCGAACACCTGATTGACGGCCGCCTGGGACGGGTTGCCGGCTGGTGCGCCAAAGTCGAAGCCGGCCACCACGCCCGGTACGCCGGTCGTATTGGTGCGCGGCGTAACGCCGAAGCTGCTGCCGAAGAAGACCGCGCCGCCGCTGCTGGCGGGATCGGTATAACCGGCCTGATAGAAGGGGCGATCCGCCTGATAGATGATGTCGCGGTCCTGATAGGTCACGCCCAGCATGGCGTCGCCGCGTCCATTGGCGAAGTTGCCACCAACAAGCGCGGATATCTCGAACTGCCGGCCATCGCCACGTTCGCTGATTCCCATGCTGGTATCGATCGTGACGCCGGAATAGTCGCGCTTGAGCTTGAAATTGACGACGCCGGCAACGGCATCCGCGCCATAGGTTGCGCCCGCGCCGCCGGTGATGACCTCGACGCTGTCGAGCGCTGCCTTCGGAATGGTGTTGATGTCGACCACCAGTGTCGCATTGGCCGGCTGAGTGCGCCGTCCATCCAGGAGGACCAGCGTTCGATTGGCGCCGATGCCGCGCAGGTCGAGCGTCGCGATACCGGGGCTGTTGGTCGGTGTGGCCTGCACGTCAGATCCGGCCAGGCCGGTCAGGCCGGCACCGCCGCGACCGGTCGCGCCGACGCCGCCGGTGAACTGCGGCATTTCCTTTAGCCCCTGGTCGATGCTGAGATCCGATGAGGACTGCAAGGTGTCGCTGGTCACGGTGGTCAGCGGCGTCGCTGAGGTATAATCGCGGCGCACGATCCGCGATCCGGTGATGACGATCGCCTGCGTCTCCTGCGCGTCCGCCTCGGTGGACTGGGCCTTTGCCGGGCTTGGCGCGTTGAAGGCAAAGGCGAGTGCCGTACAACTAATCAGGGCACGCGCCGTCCATCTGTCAGTTCGTGGGTTCATCAGTCTTCCTCCCCTGCGTCGCGCGAGCCATTCGCGCAGCGTGGTCGTCTCTCGAGGAAGAGTGAGCGGCGTGGATACGCGTCATCGTGCGCAGGAACATCGAATGAGCGAACGCCATCTGCCTGCGCGAACCTGTGCCGCGCAGCCATATCCTCCCCGTCTGCGTCGCCGACTCGAAAGGTCAGCTTCAAATGAATGCTATTCAAATAAATGCAGACAGCAACTACTAAGATTCAATCGAAAATTGCGCCTCAACCCGTCCGGCCGTTCCGCGAAAAGCATTGAAAGCAAGGCTGGCGCATGCGTGCGTCTGTGTTATCGATGGGTGATTCCGCGACGCGGCATGAATCGAAAAGGGGCAGGGCTAATGGCGAGCAGAGACAGCAGGTCGGACAAGGCGCTTCAGATGCGGATTGTCGACGCGCTGGTCCATCGGATTGGCAAGGATAGTCAAGCTGCGCTGCCGCACGACTGGCTCGCCGCGACGATCTATACCCTGCGCGACGAGATCATCGAGCGGTGGATGGAATCTTCCAAGGCGGCTCATGCTGCAGGTGCGAAGAGAGTCTATTATCTCAGCCTCGAGTTCCTGATCGGTCGGCTGCTGCGCGATGCGCTGAGTAATCTCGGCGTGGTCGAGGAGGTGCGCGCGGCGCTGGCCGAGCATGGCGTCGATCTGGACGAGATCGTCGAGATCGAGCCGGACGCTGCGCTGGGCAATGGCGGTCTCGGGCGTCTCGCCGCTTGTTTCATGGAGAGCCTCGCGACGCTGGACATCCCCGCTTATGGCTATGGCATCCGCTATGTGAACGGCATGTTCCGCCAGCGCATCGATGATGGCTGGCAGGTCGAACTGCCGGAAAACTGGCTGGCGCACGGCAATCCGTGGGAGTTCGAGCGGCGGGAGAGCGCCTATCGCGTCGGCTTCGGCGGCGAGGTCGTCGGCGATGTCGACGGTCGCGTCGAATGGCATCCGGCCGAGAAGGTCATCGCCATGGCGGTCGACACCCCCGTGGTCGGCTGGCGCGGACGTCGCGTGAACACGCTGCGGCTGTGGAATGCCTTCCCGGTCGATCCGCTGCGGCTCGATGCCTTCAATGCCGGTGACCATGCCGGAGCGCTGGCCGAGCAGGTGCGCGCCGAAAGTCTGGTTCGCGTGCTCTATCCGGCGGATTCGACGCAGGCCGGGCAGGAACTGCGCCTGCGCCAGGAGTATTTCTTCTCGTCCGCCTCCATTCAGGACATTGTGCGGCGGCACATGCAATATCATGGCGACATCCGCACCTTGCCGGACAAGGTCGCCATCCAGCTCAACGATACCCACCCGGCGGTGTCCGTCGCGGAACTGATGCGCCTGCTGATGGACGATCACGGGCTCGAACTGGCTGAGGCGTGGACCATCACGCGCGCCACATTCGGCTATACCAACCACACCCTGCTGCCCGAGGCGCTGGAGAGCTGGCCGCTGCCGCTGTTCGAGCGGATGCTGCCCCGGCATATGCAGATCGTCTACGCCATCAATGCGCTGGTGCTGCGGGAGGCGCGGGCTAGCAAGCAGCTCGATAATGCAGCCATCTCCGCCATTTCCGTGATCGACGAAAATGGCGAACGCCGCGTGCGCATGGCCAATCTCGCCTTCGCCGGCGCGCACAGCGTCAATGGCGTCGCGGCGCTGCACACCGAGCTGATGAAGCAGACCGTCTTTGCCGATCTGCACCGGCTCTACCCGGACCGGATCAATAACAAGACCAATGGCGTCACCCCTCGGCGCTGGCTGCTGGACTGCAATCCCGGCCTCACCGCGCTCATTCGCGAGACGATCGGCGACGGGTTCATGGACGACGCCGAGAAGCTCCACGAGCTGAACCGGTTCGCTGATGACGCGGCGCTCGGCGAGCGGCTGGGCGCCATCAAGCGCGCCAACAAGGAGGCGCTGACGCAGCATCTGCGCGAGCATATGGGCATCCGCCTCGATCCCTCCGCGCTCTTCGACGTGCAGATCAAGCGCATCCATGAATATAAGCGCCAGCTCCTCAATCTCATCGAGACGGTGGCGCTGTACGACCAGATCCGCAGCCATCCGGAGATCGACTGGGTGCCGCGCGTCAAGCTTTTCGGTGGTAAGGCAGCGCCGAGCTACCATAATGCCAAGCTCATCATCAAACTGGCCAATGACATCGCCCGGCGGATCAACAGCGACCCCTCGGTGGGCGGGTTGCTCAAGGTCGTCTTCGTGCCGAACTACAATGTGAGCCTGGCCGAGAAGATCATCCCGGCGGCCGACCTCTCCGAGCAGATTTCCACCGCCGGCATGGAGGCATCCGGCACCGGCAACATGAAGTTCGCGCTCAACGGCGCGCTGACCATCGGCACGCTCGATGGCGCCAATATCGAGATCAAGGACCGGGTGGGCGATGACAATATCGTCATTTTCGGTCTGACGGCGGATGAAGTCGCGCACCAGCGGGCCAATGGCTATAATCCGCGCCAGATCATCGAGGAGTCGCGCGAGTTGCAGCAGGCGGTGTCGGCGATTGCCTCGGGCGTCTTCTCGCCGGACGACCCCAACCGTTATGTCGAACTGATCGGCGGCCTTTATGACCATGACTGGTTCATGGTCGCTGCCGATTTCGAGAGCTATAGTCAGGCCCAGCGCGCTGTCGATGCGCGCTGGTCAAACCCCGCCGGTTGGCAAAGCGCAGCGCTGCGGAACATTGCGAACGTTGGTTGGTTCTCCTCAGACCGCACCATCGCGGAATATGCCAAAGACATCTGGGGAGTTATGTGAAGCCGCCCAAAGCGGCCCTTGAAGCCTTGCTGGCTGGCACGCATGCCGACCCCTTTTCGCTGCTCGGGCCGCACGAAGGGCCGACGGGCATATTCGTGCGCGCGGTCATTCCGGGTGCCGAGCAGGTGGACGCCTATGATCTGGCGGGCACGCGGCTGGGCACGCTGGAGCGCGTCGATGCGCGCGGTCTGTTCGAAGGCGCAGTGTCGGGACCGCGTCAGCCTTTGCGCTATCGTGCGAAGGGGCAGGGGGCCGAGTGGACAATCACGGACCCTTATAGCTTCGGGCCGGTCCTGGGGCCGCTCGACGATCTGCTGATCGGGGAAGGCACGCACTTCCGATTGTTCGACAAGCTCGGCGCGCATCTCATTGAACATGAAGGCGCCAGTGGCGTCCACTTTGCCGTCTGGGCGCCCAATGCACAGCGCGTGGCGCTGGTCGGCGACTTTAATGATTGGAACGGCCAACGCCATGTGATGCGCCGCCGCAGCGACAATGGCGTGTGGGAAATCTTCATGCCCGGCCTCGGGGCGTGGGAGGCGTATAAATATTTGATCGTCGGGCCGGACGGCACGGTCCAGCCGCTCAAGGCCGATCCGTTCGCCTTCGCCTCCGAACTTCGTCCGAAAACCGCGTCGATGACCTTCTCTCCTGCGAAGCCGGACTGGGGGGATGCCGCCCACCGCGCGCATTGGGCCTCGGTCGATCCGCGCCGTGTGCCGGTGAGCATCTACGAGGTTCACCCCGGGTCTTGGCGACGGGATGAGGACGGCTGGTTCCTGTCATGGGACCGGATGGCCGAGGAACTGATCCCCTATGTCGCGGACATGGGCTTTACGCATATCGAATTCCTGCCGGTCTCCGAGCATCCCTATGACCCGAGTTGGGGCTACCAGACCACCGGCCTTTACGCGCCGTCGGCCCGCTTTGGTGATCCGGCCGGCTTTGCCCGCTTTGTCGATGGCGCCCACCGCGCCGGCCTTGGCGTGCTGCTCGACTGGGTGCCTGCGCACTTCCCGACCGATGCGCACGGGCTGGCCCGCTTCGATGGCACGGCGCTCTATGAGCATGAAGACCCGCGCCAGGGTTTCCACCCGGACTGGAATACGGCGATCTACAATTTCGGGCGGCGCGAGGTGGCGAGCTTCCTCGTCAACAATGCTCTGTTCTGGGCCGAGCGCTACCATGTCGACGGATTAAGGGTCGATGCCGTCGCCTCGATGCTCCACCGCGACTATAGCCGCGAGCCGGGCGCTTGGGTGCCCAACGCGGAGGGCGGGCGCGAGAACTGGGAGGCCGCAGCCTTCCTCCAGACCATGAACAAGGCGATCTACGGCGCCCATCCCGGCATCATGACGATTGCCGAGGAATCCACCACATGGCCGGGCGTCACGCATCCCGTGCATGACAATGGGCTGGGTTTCGGGTTCAAGTGGAACATGGGCTTCATGAACGATACGCTCAGTTACATGGCGCGTGATCCGATCCACCGGCGGTACCATCACGAAGAGATCACCTTCGGGCTGACCTACGCCTATACCGAGAATTTCGTGCTGCCGCTCAGCCATGACGAGGTGGTCCACGGCAAGGGCTCGCTGCTCAACAAGATGGCCGGCGACGATTGGCAGAAATTCGCCAATCTGCGCGCTTATTATGCCTTCATGTGGGGCTATCCCGGCAAGAAGCTGCTGTTCATGGGGCAGGAATTCGCCCAGCGCCGCGAGTGGAGCGAAGCGCGGGCGCTTGACTGGGAGCTGCTGGGTGCGCCTGCCCATGCCGGCATCCGGACGCTCATTCGTGATCTCAATGGTTTGTACCGGTCTCTTCCCGCCCTGTATCAGCGCGATTGCGAAGGCGAGGGCTTTGAATGGCTGATCGTGGACGATCGCGAGAATTCTGTGTTCGCCTGGGTCCGCAAGGCACCCGGCGCGGCGCCTGTCGCGGTGATCGCGAACATGACGCCGGTGGTGCATTATGATTATCGCGTGCCGCTGCCGCATGATGGCATCTGGCAGGAGGTGATGAACACCGATGCCGCGATCTATGGGGGCAGCGGTGTCGGGAATTTGGGTGCGGTGAAGGCCGAGAAAGGCGTGGCGAGGATGACCTTGCCGCCGCTCGCCACAATCATGCTGCACGGAGAGGATTGAGGCGTCCGCCGTCATAATGGCGCGCCAGAGGAAGGAGTGGGAACAGGTGACACAAAGAGAAGGCCGCAAACAACCTCTGGCACGCGACGCGATGGCTTATGTCTTGGCCGGCGGGCGCGGCAGCCGCCTGATGGAACTGACCGACAATCGCGCGAAGCCTGCGGTGTATTTCGGCGGCATGTCCCGCATCATCGATTTTGCGCTCTCCAATGCGATCAACAGCGGCATCCGGCGCATCGGCGTGGCGACGCAGTACAAGGCCCACTCGCTCATCCGCCACATGCAGCGCGCCTGGAACTTCCTGCGCCCCGAGCGCAACGAGAGCTTCGACATTCTGCCCGCCTCGCAGCGCATCGACGAGTTTCACTGGTATGAGGGTACAGCGGACGCGGTGTTCCAGAACATCGACATCATCGCCAGCCACGCGCCCAAATATATCGTCATCCTGGCGGGCGATCACATCTACAAGATGGATTATGAGCTCATGCTCCAGCAGCATGTGCAGGAAAATGCCGATGTGACCGTGGGCTGCCTGGAAGTCCCGCGCATGCAGGCGACGGCCTTTGGCGTCATGCATGTCGATGATAAGGGCCAGATCACCAGCTTCCTCGAGAAGCCCGCCGACCCGCCAGCCATGCCCGGCAAGCCGGATGTCGCGCTCGCCTCGATGGGCATTTATGTCTTCACGACCGAATTTCTCTTCGAGCAACTGCGCCGCGATGCCGATGATCCGGAGAGCAAGCGCGATTTCGGCGGAGACATCATCCCCTATATCGTCAAGCACGGCAAAGCCGTCGCCCATCTGTTTTCATCCAGCGCGATCCGCGCTGCCGAGCAGATCGAGGAATATTGGCGGGATGTCGGTACGCTCGATGCGTATTGGGAAGCCAATATCGACCTGACCGACGTGGTGCCCAAGCTCAACATGTACGATCGCGACTGGCCGATCTGGACCGACCAGATCATCGCCGCGCCCGCCAAGTTCGTGCATGATGAGGAAGGCCGCCGGGGCATGGCGGTGAGTTCGCTCATCTCGCAGGATTGTATCGTCTCGGGCGCCGAGGCCCATCGCAGTCTGCTGTTCACCGGCGTGAAGATGGGCAGCTTCGCCAGCGTCAAGGAGGCGGTGATCCTGCCTTATTGCAACATCGGTCGCGGTGCGCGGCTCAAGCGGTGCATCATCGATAGCGGCGTCCGCATTCCGGAAGGTCTGGTCGTCGGCGAAGATCCGGGCCTGGACGGGCAGCGGTTTCGCCGCACGGAAAGCGGCATCTGTCTGATCACCAAGGCGATGATCGACCGGCTGGACTAGCGTCTAGGGCCGCGCGCAGCACTTGCGCGTGTCGAACCGGATTTTTCATCCTTTGCCTTAAGGCACGTCGCCGTCCATCGGGTTGTTACGAACATGACAGAGCTTTCCGTCCTCTCCGCCGCGTCCGAATGCTGGCCGCTCATCAAGACCGGCGGCCTTGCCGATGTGGCCGGGGCCTTGCCGGCGGCGGTGGCGCGGCATGGCGTGGCGATGACGCGCTTTCTGCCGGGCTACCCCTCCGTCTTGAAGGCCCTGCCGCGCAAGCGCACCGTCTTCCGCTATGACTCGCTGCTCGGCACGCCGGCGCGCATTCTCGCTGCCAAGCATGAGGGGCGCCCGCTGCTGGTGCTCGATGCCCCCGGCTTTTTCGAGCGCGATGGCGGACCTTATGCCGATGCCATGGGGCGGGACTGGCTGGACAACGGCCTGCGCTTTGCCGCCTTCGCCAAGGCCGCAGCCGATCTCGCCGCCGGGCGCGCGGGGCTCAAGCCGTTCGATGTGCTCCACGCGCATGATTGGCAGGCCGGGCTGGCGCCGGCCTATCTGGTCTATTCCGGGGATCAGACGACAAGGCCCGCCAGCGTGATGACCATCCACAACATGGCATTCCAGGGCTGGTTCGACGCGGCTTTCTTTGCCCGGCTGGACCTGCCACCGGTCGCATGGTCGATCGAGGGCGTGGAATATCATGGAGGCGTGGGGATGCTGAAGGCGGGGCTGGTCCTCGCCGATGCGATCACCACCGTGAGCCCCGGCTATGCCGAGGAAATCCGCCGACCCGAATTCGGCATGGGGCTGGAGGGGCTGGTCGTCGGCCGGCAGGACCGCATGCATGGCATCGTCAACGGCATTGACGCTGCCGAGTGGAATCCGGCCAAGGATGCAGCGCTGGCCGCGCCATTCACGGCGGACGACCTCTCCGGTCGCGTGGCCAACAAGCGGGCGATCGAGGCCGCCTTCGGGCTGGAGAGCGGCGATGGGCCGCTGTTCGTCGTCATCACACGGCTCACCTGGCAGAAGGGCATGGACGTGCTGTTGGAGGTTATCGATCACCTCGTCGGCCTGGGCGGCAGGCTCGCGGTGCTGGGCAGCGGCGATGCGGCGATCGAGGCAGGGCTTCATGCCGCCGCCGGCCGCCACCCCGGTCGCGTCGGCATTCGCATCGGCTATGACGAGCCGCTCGCCCATCTGATGCAGGGTGGGGGCGATGCCATTCTCATTCCCTCCCGGTTCGAGCCCTGCGGCCTCACGCAGCTTTACGGTCTGGCTTATGGCTGCGTGCCGGTCGTCGCGCGCACTGGAGGGCTGGGCGATACGGTGATCGACGCCAATGAGGCCGCGATGAACGCGGGGGCGGCCACCGGCGTGCTGTTCTCGCCGGTCGATTATCAGGGCCTTGCAGCGGCGATCAGCCGCACCATCCGCCTTTATGGGGCGGGAGCGCGCTGGCGGCCGATCCAGCAGGCGGGCATGAAGACGGACAATAGCTGGGGACGGAGCGGCGCTGCCTATGCTGCGCTCTACCGGCAACTCAAGGAGCAGAGATGACGATCACGCGCGTTCCCACCACGCCGTTTGAAGGCCAGAAGCCCGGCACGTCCGGCCTGCGCAAGAAGGTGCGGGTGTTCCAGCAGGCCAATTATGCCGAGAACTTCGTCCAGTCGGTCTTCGATGCGATTGATGGCAAGGATGGTGCCCTGCTCGTGATTGGCGGCGACGGGCGCTATCATAACCGAACGGTCATCCAGCAGACGATCCGCATGGCCGCCGCCAATGGCTTTGCGAAGGTGATGGTGGGGCAGGGTGGCATCCTCTCGACGCCAGCCGCCAGCCACCTCATCCGCAAATATGGCGCGCTGGGCGGGCTCATCCTCTCCGCCAGCCACAATCCCGGCGGGCCGGACGAGGATTTCGGGATCAAGTATAACGTCTCCAATGGCGGGCCGGCGCCGGAGAAAGTGACCGAGGCAATCTACGCGCGCACACAGACCATCACCCAGTGGCAGATGGTGAAAGCGGGTGACATTGATCTCGATGCGCTGGGCACCGTCACGGTCGGCGGCATGGCGGTCGAGGTGGTCGATCCTGTGGCCGATTATGCTGATCTCATGGAGGAGCTGTTCGACTTCGCCGCCATCCGCGCCATGGCGGCGGGCGGCTTCACGCTCGCCTTCGATGCGATGAGCGCGGTCACTGGCCCTTATGCGACCGAGATTTTCGAGCGACGCCTGGGCTTTGCGCCCGGCACCGTCCGCAATGGCACACCGCTGGAGGACTTTGGCCATCATCACCCGGACCCCAATCTCGTCCACGCCAAGGTGCTTTACGATCTGATGATGAGCGCGGACGCCCCCGATTTCGGCGCCGCGTCGGATGGCGATGGCGACCGCAACCTGATCATCGGCAAGGGGCGCTTCGTCACGCCGTCGGATTCGCTGGCGATGCTGGCGGCCAACGCCCATCTCGCCAAGGGCTATCGCGGCGGCCTCAAGGGCATTGCCCGCTCCATGCCAACCAGCGCGGCAGCGGATCGCGTGGCGGAAGCGCTCGGCATCCCGAGCTTCGAGACGCCAACCGGCTGGAAATTCTTCGGCAATCTGCTGGATGCCGGCATGGCGACCATCTGCGGCGAGGAAAGCGCCGGCACGGGCAGTGACCATGTGCGTGAGAAGGACGGCGTGTGGGCCGTGCTGCTCTGGCTCAACATCCTAGCCGAGCGGAAGATCAGCGTCGATGCCCTGGCCCACGATCATTGGGCGCGCTTTGGCCGCAATTATTATGCGCGGCACGATTATGAAGGCATCGAGACGGAAAAGGCCAATGCGCTCATCGAAGCGCTGACGGCGGCGCTCCCCGCGCTGCCCGGTGCGCGCTTCGGCGCGCTCACCGTCGCAGCGGCGGACAGCTTCTCCTACGCCGACCCGGTCGATGGCTCGGTCAGTGCCAATCAGGGCCTGCGCGTGCTGTTCGAGGGCGGTTCGCGCGTGGTTTTCCGTCTTTCCGGCACAGGCACGGAAGGCGCGACGCTGCGCGTCTATCTGGAGCGTTACGAACCCGTGGGCGGCACGCTGGATGAAGAGACGCCTGCGATGCTGGCGGAGCTGATCGCAGCGGCGGAGGCGATTGCCGGTATCGCGCGCCACACGGGCCGCACTGCCCCGGATGTCGTGACATGAGGCGGCGCGCCTTTGCGTCGCAGGCGTTGAGGGCCTGAATGTACGGCGTTCACCTCACCCGTGAGGGCGCGACATTCTCCGTCTGGGCACCCGACGCCACTACCGTCACTTTGTGCCTGTTCGACAATGACGGATGCGAGCATCGCCATGCCATGGCCCAACAGGGCGATGTCTGGCAGGCGCAGATTGCCGGGGTTGCCGCCGGCCAGCGTTATGGCTTTCGCGCTGACGGCCCATGGGCGCCGGAGCAGGGGCTGTGCTTCGACCCTGCCAAGCTGCTGGTCGATCCCTGGGCGAGCGCGATCGATCGGCCTTTTGTCTTTGATCCCCAGCTTGCCGAGCGCGGCGTGGAGACGGCGCCGCTGGTGCCGCGCAGCGTCGTCACCGCGCCGCTGGCCGATCTCCCGCCAGCGCCGCCGCACTTCCGCCAGGGCGCCCTGATCTACGAGCTGAACGTGCGCGGCTTCACCATGCTGCACCCGGACGTGCCGCCGGCGCTGCGCGGCACGGTGGCGGCGCTCGCACACCCGGCGGTCATCGCGCATCTCCAGAAGCTGCATGTCGGCGCTGTCGAACTGATGCCGATCGTCGCCTGGATCGATGAGCGGCATCTGGTCGCGCGTGGTTTGGCCAATGCCTGGGGCTACAACCCGATCGTGCCCATGGCCCTCGATCCCCGGCTTTGTCCCGGCGGCATGGCGGAATTGCGCGAAACGGTGGCGTGCCTGCACGAGGCCGGCATCGGCGTCATTCTCGACCTTGTGTTCAACCACACTGGTGAGAGCGACCGGATCGGGCCGAACTTGTCGATGCGCGGGCTGGGCGAGCGGAGCTATTATGCGCTGGAGGCCGATGGCGACCTCGTCAACGTTGCCGGAACCGGCAACACGCTTGATTTTACCCAGCCTGCGGTGCGGGCGCTCGCGCTGGACACGCTCCGACGCTTCGTGCGCGAGGCGGGCGTAGATGGCTTCCGCTTCGATCTCGCGCCAGTGCTCGCGCGCGGCCCGACGTTCGATCCGCAGGCGCCAATCTTCGATGAGATCGCGCGCGATCCCTGGCTGGCGGATCGTGTCCTGATCGCAGAGCCATGGGATATTGGCGCGGACGGCTATCAGCTCGGCCGCTTTCCTGAGAGTTGGCTGGAGTGGAACGACCGCTATCGCGACGATGTGCGCCGCTTCTGGCGTGGCGACGGCAGGATCGGCGCCTTCGTCACGCGTCTCGCCGGATCATCGGACATCTTCGGCAAGCCGAGCCGGAGCGTCAATTTGCTCGCGTCTCATGACGGCTTCACGCTCGCCGATACCGTGGCTTATGTCCATCGTCACAATCTCGCCAATGGCGAGCATAATCGCGATGGGCATGGCGAGAATTTCAGCTGGAACCACGGTGTCGAGGGGCCGAGCGACGACCCCGCCGTAATCGCGGCCCGCGGGGACGATCTGCGGGCCTTGCTTGCGACGCTCTTTGCCTCGACCGGGACGATCATGCTCACCGCCGGCGATGAATTTGGCCGCACTCAGCAGGGCAACAACAACGCTTATGCGCAGGATAATCCGCTCTCCTGGATTGCCTGGCATGATCGCGATACCGCACTCGAGGCTTTTGCCTGCGCGCTCTCCGCCGCGCGCGCGGCGGATCTCGATGCGTTCGCGACATTTCCTGAGCCCGGCCGCTGGTCCCGGGCGGACGGGGCGGATATGAGCGTTTCCGACTGGGAATCGGCCGAGACCGGCTTTGTCCGCTACGAAACGGACTTGCCGAACGGTCGCCGCTTCACGTTCCTCGTCGACCGCGCGCAGCGCCGACTCATTGTTGACATTGTCCGGCATTGAGTGAAAACCGGGCGGGGAATGGGGAATCATTCCGCGCAAAGCGAAGGGCCAGCGGCCTGGCGCAGCAGCACGGAACACCCTGAGGGGCATAACAGGTCAGTCTCCCGTCGGATGACCGGAGCGAGGAGTGGATTGCATGAAGGATTTAAAGGGCCAACTGGCTTTCATCACCGGTGGCGCTTCGGGTGCCGGCTTCGGTCAGGCAACCGTGTTCGGACGGGCGGGCGCTGAGATTGTCATTGCGGATGTGCGCGCCGAAGCTATCGACGCCGCCCTTGAGAAGCTGCGGGCAGAGGGCGTCCGCGCCCACGGCATCAAGCTCGATATCATGGACCGCGACGCCTATGCGAAGGCTGCGGACGAGGTCGAATCCGTTTTCGGCCGCGCGCCGACGATCCTGTCGAACACTGCTGGCGTCAACAGCTTCGGGCCCATCGAGAAGACGACCTATGATGACTTTGACTGGATTGTCGGGGTCAACCTCGGCGGCGTCATCAATGGCATGGTCACCTTCGTCCCGCGCATGATCGCGGCCGGCGTGCCGGGGCATATCGTGACAGTGTCCTCGCTCGGCGGGTTCATGGGCAGCGCGCTGGCCGGCCCTTATTCGGCGGCGAAGGCGGCCAGCATCAACCTCATGGAAGGCTACCGGCAGGGTCTGGCGCAATATGATATTGGCGTCTCGGTCTGCACGCCGGCCAATATCCGCTCCAACATCGCCGAGGCGAGCCGCCTGCGTCCTGAGAAGTTTGGTTCGAGCGGCTATGTCGAGAATGACGATTCCATCGCCTCCCTGCACTCAATCCACCAGCATGGGCTCGATCCCGAGAAGCTGGGCGAGGCGATCATGAAGGGCATTCAGGAAAACGCGCTCTACATCATTCCCTATCCGGAAGTGCGCGAGGGGCTGGAGAAGCATTTCCAGGCGATCATCGAGTCCGTCGCGCCGATCGAGAGCGACCCGGAGGGCGCGCGTCTGCGCACCGAGGCGTTGATCAACTGGGGTCGCGACCGCACGCGCGTCTTCGCCGACGGCAAGAAGGGCGAATAATCGCATTGCGCGATCGAATTGCGCTGGGGCGCCATGCGGAGCCATGGTCGCGCTAAGAACTATCGGAGAGAGACATGACCCTCAAATTGTACAGCTTTGGCCCCGGCGCCAATTCGCTCAAGCCGCTCGCGACGCTCTATGAGAAGGGCCTCGAATTCGAGCCGGTGTTCGTGGACCCGGCCAAGTTCGAGCAGCATTCGGACTGGTTCAAGAAGATCAACCCGCGCGGTCAGGTGCCGGCGCTCTGGCATGATGGTCAGGTCGTCACCGAATCCACCGTGATCTGCGAATATCTTGAAGACGTGTTTCCGGAAGCCGGCACATCGCTGCGCCCTGCCGATCCATTCAAGCGCGCCGAAATGCGCGTGTGGACCAAATGGGTGGACGAGTATTTCTGCTGGTGCGTCTCCACCATCGGCTGGGCATTCGGCATCAAGGCGATCGCCCAGAAGATGACCGACGAGGAGTTCGAGGATCATGTCACCAACAAGGTGACCATTCCCGAGCAACAGGTGAAGTGGCGCCGCGCCCGCAACGGTTTCCCGCAGGAAATGCTGGACGAGGAGTTCCGCAAGGTCGGCGTGTCGGTCCAGCGGCTGGAGGAGACGCTCTCCAAGCAGGACTATCTGGTCGACAGCGGCTTTAGCCTCGCAGACATCTGCAACTTCGCCATTGCCAATGGCCTGCAGCGCCCCGGCGGCTTTTTCGGCGACTATGTGAACGAGCAGAAGACGCCCGGCCTGTGCGCCTGGCTGGCGCGCATCAACGAGCGTCCGGCGATCAAGGCGATGTTCGAGAAGGCCAAGAGCGAGGATCTGCTCAAGGCCAAGCCGCAGCCCGCCGCCTGAGCCGGGCGGCGGTCATACCCCAACGATAAGAGGCGGACCGGGCAATGACGCAGGATCTCACCATCTACCACATTCCCGGCTGCCCCTTCTCGGAGCGCATCGAGATCATGATGGCGCTCAAGGGCGTGGCGCTGAAGGATGTCGAGATCGACATCTCCAAGCCGCGCCCGGACTGGCTGCTGGCAAAGAGCGGCGGCACCACGGCGCTGCCGCTGCTCGATGTTGAGAATGGCGAGAGCCTCAAGGAGAGCATGGTCATCCTGCGCTATCTTGAGCAGCGATACCCGCAGCCTGCCGTCGCGCATCCCGACCCGTTCCACCACGCCGTCGAGGGAATGCTGGCGGAGCTGTCCGGCCCGTTCTCGGGCGCGGGTTACCGCATGATCCTCAACCGCGATGCCGACAAGCGTGAGGAAATGCGCGCGGCTGTGGACGCGGAGTTCGGCAAGGTGGATGCTTTCCTGCGCCGCTACGCCACCGGCGCGGACTTTCTGTTCGAGGATCGCTTCGGCTGGGCGGAGGTCGCCTTCACGCCGATGTTCAAGCGGCTGTGGTTCCTCGAATATTACGAAGATTATGCGGTGCCCGCCCAGTTCGACCGGGCGTTGCGCTGGCGCGCAGCCTGCGTCGCGCATCCGGCCGCGCAGCACCGCAGCCATGAAGAGCTGATCAAGCTCTATTATGATTATAGCCAGGGCGGCGGCAACGGTCGCATACCCGAAGGGCGCGCCGTCTCCAGCCTCTCGCCGGATTTCGACTGGCGTAAGCGCCCTATGCCTCCCCGGGACAAATGGGGGCGCCCTGCGACCGACAAAGAACTGGGCCTTGCCGCTTAACGCGCAAATTGCTTAGCATGCTATGATCTGATTGCCACATCCTTCATGCTTTCTTGCCAAGGTGCGTCTTCGGGCCATGACATGAGGAATTGTTAACCATAATGAGGGACTTGGCCTGTGGGAGCGAGCAGGCCAGTCGGCTTCCCGAGAGCCGGTGTGGGTATCGCCTTGGGGGATCTGGTTTGTCACGCCGCAAGTGGCTGATCTTTGGATATGTGTGTCTGGCCGGTCCAGCTTTGCCAGCGCTGGCACAGGGGCAGCCTGCAGACCAATCGCGCGGCTCCGTTTATGAGGCCGCTTTTTTTAGCCCCTCCGCACCCAGCAATGCGCTGGAGATGATCTCCCTGGTGCCCGGCTTCACACTGGACGAAGGCGATGCCGAGATTCGCGGTTTTCGGCAGGCGGCAGGCAATGTCGTGATCAATGGCCGACGGCCCAATGCCAAGAGCGAGACGCTCGGCACGCTGCTCTCGCGCATACCCGCCGCCCGCGTCGTCCGCATCGAACTCGCCTCGGGCGATCGGTTCGGGACGGATTATGCCGGTCGCGCGCTGGTCGCCAATGTCGTGCTGTCGCAGGAGGGCGGGCTCGCCGCGACAGTTGAGACGACCTTGCGCCGGGAATATCGCGGCGCGATCCTTCCGGAAGGAAGCATATCCGCGCTGTGGAATCGGGGCGCTTCGACTTTCAACGTCGCACTCGCCGTTAAAAATGCTGCGACATCGGAGGAGGGGTTTGACCAGCTGGTCACGCTGCCCGGCGGCACCGAGCAGGAATATCGCGAGAAGTTCAGCCGCTTCCGCAATCCCCAGCCCTCCGGCTCTGTGCGGTGGACGCTGAACGAGGGGGAGCATCGCACGGTCAATCTTAGCGCCAGTCTCAACCTCAATTATGATGACCTGACGCAAAGCAGCTTCGTGCAATCTGCTGACGGATCCGAGCGCAACGACGCCCTTGTGCAGCGTTGGTTTACCCGCACCATGGAAGTCAGCGGCGACATCACCCGCCCACTCGGCTCTGGCGGCATCAAGCTGCTCGGTCTGGCCTCCCGGCGATATCGCAGCCTGCGCGATCAGGCGACCGAGGCCAGCCTGGCAGGGGACGATCTGGGCGGCCTCTTTCAGAACCAGCATGACTGGCGGGACGAGACGCTGGCGCGCCTGAGCTGGAATGGCACGGCATTCTCGGGCTGGACCGTCGAGGCAGGCGTGGAGGGCGTCCGCACCCGGCTGGATGGCCAAGTGGATCTGTTTTCCGTCGATCCCGATGGGGCCGTCACGGTTTATGATCTGCCCGTCAGCCACGCGGTGGTGACGGAGGATCGCGGCGAGGTCTTTGCCAATGCGGGCCGGCCACTGTCATCCCGGCTGCGGATCGATTTGGGCCTTGCCTATGAACGCTCGCGTCTCAGCGTAAGCGGCGATGTCAGCGCCCGTCGGACACTCGACTTCGTCAAGCCCAAGGTCGCGCTGGACTGGCGCCACGGCGCCTGGCACAGCCAGATCAGCGCCGAAAGGACCGTGGCCCAGCTCGATTTCGAGGATTTCGTCAGCGCCGCGGAGCTTTCGGCGGACCGGGTGAACGGTGGCAATCCCGATCTCCTCCCGCAACGGGCCTGGGAGTTCAAGCTGAGCGTCGATCGCGCCTTGCCGGGCGACGGGCGGATCACACTCGATCTGGGCTATGATTTCATTGCCAAGGTTCAGGACCGCGTGCCGACGCCGGAGGGCTTTGATGCACCGGGCAATCTGGGCGACGGCACCCAGTTCAGCGCGGCGGCCAATATCGATCTGCCGCTCTCCCGGCTGGGCGTCAAAGGCGGGCGGCTCACCCTTTATGGCTCCTACATCGATACCTCCGTGCGGGATCCGTACACGCTGCGCTACCGCCCCTTTTCCGGCTATGCGCCCTTCTACTACGAGGCGCGCTTCCGGCAGGATCTGGGCCGCTTCGCCTGGGGCACGAGCATGACCGGCAATAGCGGGTCGGACAGCTATCGGATCGACGAGGTGGACTTCAACCGGGGGATCGCGCCCAATGTCGCCGCCTTTGTCGAATATCGCCCGAATTCCCGTTGGACGGTGACGCTCGGCAGCGAAAACCTGCTGGATGGCGGCAAGCGGCGCGTGCGCGACTTCTACGATCCGGACCGGCGCTCGCTGATGCCCTATGAGCGCGAACTGCGTCATCGCGAGAGCCACCTGGTCGCATATCTGACCATCAAGCGCAGCATCCGGTAGCCGCTCCCCTCAAGGGGCACGCAACGGCCGATCCATCCTGTGTTCAGGCGCATCATGCCATGGATCTTTCAGGTCGGCGCGGCATTGTAACGGTTCACGGACGCGCTGACGCTGTAACTGTCCGTGCCAGTCAGGCATTGCCGAGCCGGATGATGTCATGCAGATAGGCTTTCAGCTTGTCGCAACGGGCCTCTGCGCCCTTGTCGGTTCCGGCTTTGAGCCGGGCTTATGGTAGTTTGACCAGTGCGGATCGCGCGCCATGCGGTGCGGGGTCTGCCCGGTGCAGGAGAATGAGTGCTGATGACACTGAGTGTGTTGCTTGCCGCGGCGGCGGCCGCAGGATCGCCGCAATATATCCCGTCCAGCCCCACGCTGGGGATGGCCGAAGGGCGCTGCCGCGCGAATGAAAGCGGCCCGGCCTATATGATCAACATCAACGGGTTGAAGGACCGTCAGGGTCTGGTTCGCGTCGAGCTCTATCCCAATAGCGACGAGGATTTCCTCGCCGACGACAATGTCCTGCTCATGGCGGGCAAACCCTTTCGTCGCGCCGAGATGAAGGTGCCGGCCAGCGGCCCGGTCGTGCTCTGCATCCGCGCGCCGAGCGCGGGCACCTACACGCTGAGCCTGCTGCATGACCGCGATTCCAACCGCAAGCTCGGCCTGTCGGTGGATGGCGTCGCTTTTCCGGGTGATCCCAAGCTGTGTTGGGGCCAGCCCAAGGGTCGCGATGCGCGGGCGACCGTCGGCAATGGCCCGACCACGATCAACGTCACCATGCAATATCGTCGCAGTCTGGTCTGCTTTGGCCCGCTCAAGAAGTAGCGGAAAGGGGAGGGCTGGCGTAGCCGCCCTCGCGTGTCAGGCTGCCAGCGTGCCCGTCCGTCGCACGACGGGGTTGTCGACGAGCTGCTGATAATAAGCGAACAGATCGGCGAAATGCTCGTCGATGGTGCGCACATGTTGCGCATAATGGAGGGCTTTGGCTCGCACCTCTTCCTTGGGCGTTGCAATAAAGTCCAGGATCGCCTTGGCTGCGGCTGTTGGATCGGCTGACTTGTACAGCCACCCTTCGCACAAGCGGGCGTGATCCGCCGCGCCACCACGATCCGGCATGATGAGGGGCAGGCCTGCCGCGCGCGCCTCACCGCCGACGGTGCAGAACACTTCTGCCTCGCAGCCATGGATCAGGGCATCGCAGCTGGCGAAAAGACGCGCGACTGCCTGCCTGTCGGAGATCGGTGAGAGCAGATGGACGTGCGGGATTTGCGCGGCGGCGCGGGCCACCCGCGCGCGATCGCGCCCATCGCCGGCAATGACGAGGCCGACCGGCGCCTTGTTTCCCGCCATGGTCACGGCCTGGATCACCATAGGCCAGCGCTTCTCCGGGCCGTGCCGCCCAGCCCCCAGCAGCAGCGTTGCTTCAGGCGGCAGGTCGCAGCGCGCAAGGAGGCGGGCGCGCAGGTCTTCATCACGAAAGTCCGGAGAGAAAATGCCTGGCTGAACGCCCATCGGATTGGTCACGACCCGATTCATCCCACCCGCCAGCAGGCGATTGGTCTGGTCCTCGCCAGTCGTGATCGAGCCGTCGAAAAGCTGGTCCATTCGCTTAAGGTGGCGCCAGAACATGCCGAAAGCCCGGTCAATGGCCGGACGGGGTAGGAAAGGATCGAACCAGCGATAGGCATAAGCCGACATGGGATCGGCATGCATCACCAGCGCCCGCGGTGCTTTGCCTGGCCACTCGCCAACAAAGCGGGCGCTGCGCCAGGGCGAGGAGCATTCGACGACGTCGGGTTCGAGTTGGCTCAGCGTATCGTGCAACGTGTCGACGTCGCGGAAATAATGGTAACGCCGGTCCAGCGGAAATTGAGGGTTTTCCAGGTAGATGATCCGCGCGTTGGGGCCATGATCCTCAACGCGGAAACCCGGCCCTGGTGCGATCACCACCACTTCATGTCCCGCCGCGGGTCCGGCGAGAAGCTTGCGATCGATGTAGGTTTTTACGCCGCCGCCATAGGGCGTGTAGAAGGCGGCGACATCCACAATGCGCATGGATGTCACCCGGCGCGGGCGCACATGGCGTCCACCTTGTCGCGCGATCCTGCCATCAGGCCCGCTTTTCTTTTCTGCCAACCCTGATCGTGGCGAGATCACCGATGGCCAACACCGCACCGATGACGAGATGGGTCAGCAGGATAAGGGTGGTGATGAGCGCGATGAGAATGTGGATCTCGCTGTCTTGCCCGACCGCGAACACGGCGACCGCCGCGAAGATGATATCCTTGTTGCTGATGAGCGGCAGGCGCGAGAGCAGCATCCGCACCGTGGCCAGCACCAGCCACCAGCCCAGCGCCACGTCCGGGAGGGCCAGGCTCCACACCACCGCGAGCAGGACGTTACCGACCAGTAGTCGCGCGAAATGCAGGCCGGAAATGGCCCAGAGTTGCGTGCGCGTGAGGCTGAAGATGCGCTTGCTGAACACGAAGACCAGCAGGGAGACGACCATGATGACGCCGACCGATGCGGCCAGGGCGGAACTGGTAATGCCGAGGTTCAGGCTCTTGGCATAAGGATAGACCAAGGCCATCATCGCAAGCGTGAAGATGTTGGACACCACAGCGGAGAGGATCGCGACGTCCTTGACGGCGCCGAAGGGCGAGCCCTCCATTTTGATCTTCTTGCGGGCCCAGCTGTAGAAATAGGCCTCGCCGAGATAATCGACGATCAGCTCGTTGGTGACGTTCTTGCGCGCAAGGGCGATGAGACCTTCGCCCGGAATATGCCAGAGCCAGCGGAAAATGATGAAATCGAAGGCCAGGCCCGTGAAATAATAGCCGAAAAAGGCGACCCAGAACAAAGGATTGGCCGGGATGGTCTGCAACAGATCGTCCAGGCGGAACGACCGAAACTGCCAGATGACAACCGCAAGAATGGCAATGGACAGCGCCGGGGTGATCCACACCCACCACGAGGTCTGCCGGACAGGAAGCGGAATCGGGTCTTTGGAAGGATCGTCGCTCGACGGAGCAGGGGCTGGTGTCTGCATGTGTGTTTGCTTACTTGATAAGGCCCGATCGCGTCCGCGCTGCGGATAGCAACAATCTGGCCGGGGTCAAAGTCTATTTCCCCGCGACACGGCGGAAGAGGGCGATCCACTTCTCCAGCGTCGCCTCCATCGTGAACAGCGATGCACGCGCGCGCATGGCGGATATCTGCGGCTTCTGGTCGCACACGCGATCCATGGCGGCGGCAAGAGCCGAGACATCCTTGATCGGAACCAGCGTGCCCACATCCTCCATCATCATCGGCATGGCGATGGTGCAATCCGTCGCGACGATGGGGATCGCGGCGGCCAGCGCTTCCGCGACCACTGCGGGCACGCCTTCGAAGTCCGAGGAGAGGATGAAGGCATCGGCTTGCGCAAACCAGGGGTCGACAGGGTTGTGATGGCCGGGAAGACTAAGCTGCGCGGCGACGCCGAGCGCCTGCGCCTTCGCTTCCAGCGTAGCGCGGAGCGGGCCTTCGCCCACGATCGTCAGCCGGTCGTCCGGTCGCGCGATCCGCGCAAAGGCATCCAGCAGCAGCTCGAAGTTCTTTTGCGGGAAGAGGCGCCCCACGCCCAGGAAATGCCGGCCCGGGTTATTGCGCGGCGTGCTGTCGCGCAGACTGGCCAGACGCTGCGCCACCGCCGCCGTCATCGAGGCATTGTGAATGATGGCGATCCGCTCGGGTGGGACGCCCATCTCGGTTTCGATTTCGTCGCGGACCGGCGGCGCCATCGCGACAACAGCCGCATAGATATGGCTGTGGCCATGCATGATGAACCGGCTCAGCCGCCGTCGCAGCGGGCTGCTGTGGCGCTCGTCGAGGCTGTTGCTCGGGCGCAGCACGATGGGCGGGCAGCTCTTGCCCAGAACAAGGCGCGTGACCGCAGCCACCGCCATCAGCCCGTTGCTGGGGAAGAACAGCACATCGGGCTTCAACCGCCGCACGATGCCCGGCAGCTTCAGCATCATCCACAGGCTCTCGGTCTCGATCCGCGCGAGCCGGCCCGGGGGCGGGATGATATAGGGGACGTCCGGCGCCTCTTCCTGCAGCCGGCCTTCCCACCGGCCGAGCGCGATGCGGGCATCGAGCCCAGCCTCTCGCCAGGCCTTGGTAAAGCGCAGCAGATCGCGCTCGACCCCGCCCGGTTCGAGGCTGTGGAGCACGCTCAGGACGAACAACGGCCTCTCGTCAGCCATCAGGCGGCAAGATCCGCATAGCGCGCGGGCGTGTGGGTGCGCATGAACTTGCTGTACGTCGCGTCGATGCTGTCGAGCAAAGCGGGTACGGTGGTGTCCGGCGGATGCACCGCAATGCGGGCATTGGGCAGCGCCCAGGGCGCGGCGCGGGCGGCGGCGGCGACCATCAGCGAACTGGCGATCCGTCCCTTCGTGCGGCTGGCCCAGGTGATCACCGGCCCCTTGGCGACGACGCGGCCGGTTTCCGGCTGCCAGACCTTGAGATGATCCTCGGCGAGCGGAAAGCCGCAATCGGCGAGCGCCTGCAGGCTGTCCCGCGAGTAGAGCCAGGCCGGGGCGATGAACCCGGTGACGGGCCGGCCGATGGCGTCCTCGACGATCGGGCGACCACGCTCCAGCCGGCGACGCGCTTCCTCCCGCGAGAGCTGCGCGAACTCACCGGCGCCGGCCGTCATGTGCTTCTGCATGAAGCCCTTTTCGCGGGCATCGTCGCGGTGGCACCAGCCGTGGAGGAACATTTCCACCCCGGCATCGGCCCAGCGACGCAGTTTGCCGGCAAAAGCGGCATTACCGGCGAGGGGCGCCTTGTCTTCGAAATCGGGCACCACCAGCATGGCGAGGCGCGGACCACCGAGCAGGCCGCTCAGGCGGTCGAACAGCGCATCGACTTCGCTTTCAAAATGCGGCGTCACATCATGGATCGAGGCGAGCAAACGAGGCATGGGCGAGCCGTTACACCCTTTCCCGCGCGCCGTCACGCCCCACCGCATGGGGCAGAGTCAGAAGGCGCGGGTGATGCCCAGATCCACGGTCGTGCGCCGATAATCGTAGATGCCGACCGTCGAGATATTGCGCTCATAGGCCAGCCGCACGACCGGCGAGAAGCCTGCCACCTCGATCTGGCGGAAGGTCGCGCCGACCGATCCGCGCAGGAACCACTCCTTGCGGCGCTCCGGGAACAGGGCCAGCCGGGCATCGGCTTCGAGCCGCCGCACCGTGGCATTGGCGAACAGGGTCGTGCGGCCCATGTCCCGCCAGCCGAGCAGGGTCGCCCCGCCCGAGGCGGTCGCATAGCCGGGATCGCGCGCGGTCTGGCGCGTGCCGCTCAGCTGAATGCCGACGCCGCTGCGGGCAGACAGCGCGCGCTCGATGCCGGCGCTCAGATTGTAGAGCGCGCCATCTTGCAGAGCGTTGCGGTAGTAATGCGACTGGCCGTAGGAAAAGCCGACATCGCTTTGCGCGCGCCGCCCAATCCGCTGCGTCCAGCGCAGATCGGCAGTCTCGGTGCGCGCATAAGCCTTGCCGCCATAAGTGCGCCAGGTGACGCCGGCAGAAGGCATCAGGCGGCTGCGGCCGCGCTGCCACTCCAGCCCCAGCAGGGCGCTGCCGGAGAGGTCGTTGAACTGGCTGGCGCGATAGAAGGTGCCGTCACCCGAAAGGCGCGGTACCAGCGTTAGTCC
Organism: Sphingobium sp. B8D3B; assembly: GCF_025961875.1. Taxonomy (NCBI): domain Bacteria; kingdom Pseudomonadati; phylum Pseudomonadota; class Alphaproteobacteria; order Sphingomonadales; family Sphingobiaceae; genus Sphingobium; species Sphingobium sp. B8D3B. The sequence goes on from NZ_JAOQON010000001.1 coordinate 430,063, forward strand.
CTGGCCCAGCCCGACACGGGCATAGACCTGCCCTGAGAGGCGCAGGCCAATGCCGGATTGCTCGCGCGCATCCTCGTCCAGCGTGAGCGGGGCGATCACCGTATCCAGTTCCTTGGCGTCGGTGGCGCGGTTGATGTTGCTGTCCGGCGCCATGGCCAGCTCGAAATTGCCGCCGAAGCGCCGGTTGGAGCGCAATGCGGCGGCGAACCGATCCACCACCTGCTGCACGTCCGGTGGCAAGCCATTGGCTTGCGCTTGCCGCAATTGTTGGCGGGCGCGGCTTTCATCGCCCATCGCCGCCAGCACGCGCGCGAGTTCCAGCCGCACGCGGGTCGCGCCCGGCTCCTCATCCAATATGGCGCGGAAGGCGAGGGCGGCATCGGTCTGCCGGCCCTGCTCATCGAGCATCATGCCCAGGCGAAAGCGCGCTTCGGAGCGGACCTTGAGATCGGGATCGCGGGCAAGCGCACGATAGATGGTCTCGGCATCCTCCAGGCGCCCCGCGACGCGCGCCTGATCGGCGAGGTCGAACAGTTGCGCAGCATTGAGGCCGGAGATGGACCTGGCGTCTTCGGAAACGGTCGGCGTGCTGCCAGCGGGCGGTTGGGCCTGCGCCTGCGCTTCCAGCGGGGCATGCAGGCACAGGCCTGGGATCAGCCCCAGCCAACTCAGTCGTCGCAATGTCATGGCAGGCCCTTGCCGGTGCGCTATGGACAAATCAATTGGTGCGTTTGCCCACCGTCGCGCCGCTTAGATAATATGTGCTGCTGGTATCGCCCGGCGCGGTCTGGAAGCCGAAGGTGCCGCCGATCTCCGTCGCCGTCGGGCCGTAGAGAGCGCCCTCGAAGAAGCCGAGATAGGCATTGCTGCCGTTCACGACGTCCGCCGTCAGTCCGGCGTCGATGTCCATGACCCCGCGGTCGAAGGTAAACGTGCCGAAATTGCGGGTGCTGCCGTCGAAATTGCTCTTGCCGATCGGGTTGAGCGAGCCAGTGAATGTGCCGGCGCCGAAATTGACGGCGAAGTTGCTCGTTCCGCTCAGCGCATAGGTCGCGCCGCCGCCGAACTGCGCCGCCGTGCCGCGAATGATGCCCGTGAAGCTGCCCGAACCGGTCGGGATCTGGAAGCCATTGGTGCGGATGCCCCAGGCGAACCAGCGGTCGAGCCTGTCGCTGCCCGGTGCTTGCGCGCGCTCCCACCGGCCGAAGCTCGCATAGCTGAGCGCAATGGCGGTGTTGCCCGAGCCGGCCTTGTTGAGCGAGAGCGTGTAGGACAGGCCGTCGCCCCCGGTGATCCTGTAGACAGCAAGAGCGTTCGAGGAGGCCGCCGAGTCCAGGCTGGCGGAACCGAATGTCGTGTCGATGCCCCGGTCGCTATCCTGATAGCGATAGCTGCCTTGCGCGGCATTATAGGTGAACAGACCGTTGGAGCGCAGCAGCGCTGCATTGTTCGCGCTGTTTCCATTGCCGGTATCGGTGAGGCTCAGCTGGCTGAACCGGTGCTCGAAGCTGTCATCGAATTGCAGGGTGGTGAGCGACATGTTCAGCCCGGCCACCGTGCTGTCCTGCCGGCCGAGCATATAGCCGGCGGTCACCTCGCCGTCGGCGCTATAGAGATACCAGGTGGCGCCGACTTCCTCGCCATTGGGGCCGTAGAAGCGACCGTCCCAACCGCCGTTGAAGCGCTTGCCGTCATCCATGAAGAAGTTGCCGGAAAAGGCTGTGGTGCCGCTGGTCAGCGCCGCCTCACCGAAATAGGCGCCGATGCCCTTGATGAGGCCGGTGTCCACGTCGATCGTGGTCAGCACGCCGCTGCTGGTCAGCGCGCCGGTCTGGAAGTCGATCTGCAGGGCGCCGCTCCCGGCTACCGCAAAGGGAGAATCGATTGCCCGTGCGCCGACAAGGCTCACGGCATAGCGCCCGGTGCCGGATGGCTGGAGCTGGCCGGCAGGCGTCTGGATGCCATAAGTGAACGGATCATAGGTGAAGTCGAGCGTGTTGCCGGACACGGTGGCGCGCTCCCATGCGCCGCCGCCGACATAACGATAGGTGAGTTCTCCCGATGTGCCGGGCCGTGTCAGCGTCAGTGCCTCGCTGGTCGTGCCGAGCTTCTGGAAGCTGATAAACGCCGGGGATCCGGACGCGACCAGATCGGCTGGGGCGAAGGTGGCGCTGCGGTTGGCCGTGGCAATGGAATAGCTCTGCGTGGCGGCGTTATAGGAGATCGAGAGCGTGCCCCGGGCCGACTGGCCATTCTCGACCGGCCGCTCATCGGCATAGAAGCGGCCGGAAAGATTGCCGCCATTGCTGGTGAACGTCTGGCTCTGCAGCGGCCCCATCAGGCTCGTATTCGGCCCGACAATCGGGTTCGGGCTGGGGGCGGGCGCCGGCGTCGGGGTGGGCGTCGGCGTGGGAGTGGGAGTCGGTGTCGGGGTAGGTGTGGGAGTCGGCGTAGGGGTAGGCGTCGGGGCCGGCGTCGGTGTCGGGGTAGCTGTGGGAGTCGGCGTCGGTGTCGGGGTCGGCGTGGAATTGACGCCGCCCGCTCCACCGCCTCCGCAGGCGGTGGTCAGAAGAGTGATGAGGAGGGGCATAGCCCACTTGCTCTGCTTGACCATGACGGGGCGAAACTCCGGATTAATGAGCGCGAGACGGTTCGAGGGTTCGTGTCCGGACGTTGGCCAAATATAATTGACGAAAAGTTTATCATCTTGGAACTGGGTCCGTTTTTGAGACGGTTGGAGGTGAAGTCGGTAAAATTTCACCGCAAAACTGCACTTGCGGGTGCCGCATGGCGCGTTAACCATCTTCCGGGCTTCCCTGTCGGGTCAGAATGGTTAACAGTTCTTAACTATGAGACGCGCCCCCGTTCTGACTCACGAAGAGGCGAGACATCCGTTTCGCCAGTCGCTTCCCCGCCATGTGTTCCGGCCTGCGCCGGACGCGACGTCGCAAGCCCGCCCCGCGCCGGACGAAGACAAGGACTGGAAGTTGTTTGTGCTGAGCTTCGCGGCGTTCTTTACGGTCGCCTACACGTTCATCGTGTGAGGACTTAGCGGCTGCCGGCTTCCCGCGCGGCTGCCAGGTCCGCTTCACACGCCCGGTGAAGCTTCAGCGCCAGCAGGGCGCAGATGCCGCACATGCCGCACATAATAAGCAGTGCTTCCCGGTTGCTCAGGCCCGCGCTGGTCGCGGCCATGATGACGAGCGCACCGAAGACCATCGCGCCTGAGTTGACGACATTGTTGGCGGCGACTGTCCGCGCGGTCTGGTCCTTGCTCACCGTGGTGGTGAGGAAGGCGTAGAGCGGCACAACGAACATGCCGCCGAATGTCGCGATGCCGAACAGTGCGATCACGATGCGCCAGCTATGTGGCGCGGCGAGAAAATCGCGGACCGTATAGAGCGTATCGGCAGGCGCGCGCACCCAGTCGCCGGATGCGTAGGAAAAGAACCAGATGAAGCCGGCCATCATCAGCACCGAGATGGGCGAGTAACGGGCGGAGACGACGCCACCGAGCAGGCGGTTGACCGCCACCGATCCCACCGCCACGCCGATCGAGAAGATCGCGAGGAACATGCTTGCCACTTCCTTGGTCGCGGTGAACTCGTTCTTCACCAGCGGCGGGAAGATGATGACCAGCACCGTGGCGATCATCCAGAAGAAACTGATCGACATGATCGCCAGGAACAGGCGGCGAATGTGCATGGTCGCCGAGATCAGGCGCCAGGAGGCCCGGAAGATATTGTAATCCATGTCGATGGGCGGGCCGACGCGCGGGGCGGGCGGCACCATGCGACCGGATAGATAGCCGATCATCGCGATGATGAGGACGCCGCACGCCGCAGCGGTCGGGCTGATCCAGCCCGCGACGATCGTCCCGGTCAGAATGGCGATATAGGTGCCGGCTTCGACGAGCCCTGTCCCGCCGAGCACCTGATCCTGCTCCAGATGCTGAGGGAGAATCGCATATTTGATCGGCCCGAAGAAGGTCGAGTGAACGCCCATCGCCAGCAATGCGGTCAGCATGAGGCCAACGCCGGTCATCGGGTGCCGCGCGCTCACCAGCAGGCCGGCCGCGCCGACCGTCATGATGAGGATTTCCGCGAGCTTGACCGTGCGGATGATCCTCGACTTGTCGATATTGTCCGCAAGCTGGCCAGAGAGCGCCGAGAGCAGGAAGAAGGGCAGCACGAACAGCCCGGTCGCGACTGCGTTGAACGCCGATTCCTGCTGCGGGTCCTGAAACACGCCATAGGTCGCGAACAGGATCATCGCAGTCTTGAAGAGATTATCGTTGAAGGCCCCGAGGAACTGAGTGACGAACAGGGGCAGAAACTTCCGGTGGCCGAGCAGCCGCAGGGATGCCTGCATAAGTGCGTGAACTCTTGTGATCCGGCCGGACTCGTGCCGTCGCCGGGCTTCTAGCGGCGAAATGGGCAGGTGAAAAGACATTGGATGCCGCATCGTGCAGCCCCTTGTCTGCGCTGAACGGCTGTGGCACCCGCATTGTCGTGAAGTTCTTGCCAAACATTCTCACCCTCTCGCGGATTCTCGCGGTGCCCCTGCTCGTCGCCCTTTTGTGGCCGGCCGAGTCTGTCCACGCCTGGCGCCTCGGCTATCTCGCGGCGTTCGGGCTCTACTGCCTGATGGGCATCACCGATTATTTCGATGGCTATCTCGCCCGCGCGCAGGGCACGGTCTCCAAGCTGGGCGTGTTTCTCGATCCGATCGCGGACAAGATCATGATCGGCGCGGTGATTCTCATCCTGTGTGCCAACCAGAACATCAACGGCGTCCATATCATCGCGGCGCTGGTGATCCTGCTGCGGGAGATTGCGGTTTCTGGCCTGCGGGAGTTTCTCGCGGGTCTGCGGATTTCCGTGCCGGTGTCGCGCCTCGCCAAGTGGAAGACGGCGTTTCAGCTTGTCTCGCTGGGTGCGCTCATTCTGGCGGGCGGATTGCCGCATATCGCGTTCATCCAGCTTGCCGGCCTCGTCACCTTGTGGGCGGCCGCTCTGCTCACCCTGCTTACCGGCTGGGATTATCTGCGCGCCGGCCTCAAGCACATGACGATCTGATCATGGCCGACATCACGATTCTCTATTTCGCCTGGGTGCGCGAGCGGATCGGTCTGGACGAAGAGCAGCAGCCCGTGCCCTCGCCGGAGACGACCGTTGCGCAACTTCTCGATGCCTTGGCAGCCGGTAGCGCTGGTCATGCGGCGGCCTTTGCCGACCGGGCGCGTCTGCGCGCGGCGCTGGACCAGAAGTTCGTGCCGTTGGACACTGCCATCGGCCAGGCGCGCGAGCTGGCGATCTTTCCGCCCGTGACCGGTGGCTGACGCCACGCCCTCGGTCTCGCTGAGCGTCACGGCGGAGGATTTCGATCCCGGCCGCGAACTGGCTCGGCTTGAAGGGCTGGATGGTGGCGGGATCGCGAGCTTTACGGGGCTGGTGCGCGATGATGGCGGGCTGCGCGCGCTCCTGCTGGAGCATTATCCCGCGATGACACAAGCGCAGATCGGAGCGGTGGTCGAAGAGGCCTGCGCCCGCTGGCCGCTGCTCGGCGTGACGGTGATCCACCGGTTCGGTGAACTGCCGGTCGGCGCGCGCATCGTCTTCGTCGGCACCGCCTCCGCCCACCGCGTCGCCGCACTCGAATCCTGTGCGTTTCTCATCGACTGGCTCAAAGTCTCTGCGCCCTTCTGGAAGCAGGAGATCCGGCATGACGGCTCGGCGGGCTGGGTCGAAGCGAAAGGCGCCGACGACGCGCGCGCCGCGATCTGGCGGCAGGGGCGGCTGGACCCGATCTGACGGCCGCCGCGCTCAGGCGGCCTCGGCTGTCTCCTGCTGGCTGGTCGCGGCGTTGCGCAAAATGTCCGCCATCAATCGGAAGTCGGCTTCCCGCGGCGAGTTGCGCCGCCAAACCAGGGCGATCTCGCGATGGGCGCTCGGCGACTGGATCGGCCGCGCGGTGATCTTGGTGTTGGCAAGAATGCCGCCCCTTATCGCCATGTCCGGCAGCAAGGTCAGGCCCAGGCCATTATCCACCATCTGCACCAGCGTATGCAGCGACGTGCCGGTGATGGTCGCCTCGGTACGCAATTCCGCGCGGTTACAGGCGGCCAGCGCATGTTCCTTCAGGCAATGGCCATCCTCCAGCAGCAGCAGGCGGTTGCCGTCGATCATCTCGGGCGTGATCAGGGCCGGCGGATCGCGTGGATCGTCCTTGGGGAAGGCGACGAACAGTGCATCGTCGAACAGCACCTCGATTTCCGCGTCGCCGCAGGGGAAGGGCAGGGCGAGCAGCACGCAATCGGCATGGCCGTGGCGCAGCGAGTCGAGCGCCGCATGGCTGGTTTCCTCGCGCAGATAAAGCTGCAGCGCCGGGCGCTCCTCGCGCAGTCTGGGCAGCAGCCGGGGGAGGAGAAACGGCGCGATGGTGGGGATGACGCTCATCCGCAATTCGCCGACCAGTGGCGTGCCGGATGCCTGCGCGATAGCGGCCAGTTCTTCGGCCTCGCGCAGCACCCGGTGGGCTTTGGTGACGATGCGGTCGCCCAGCGCCGTGAAGCGCACGATACGGCGCGTACGCTCGACCAAGGTGACGCCGATCAGCGATTCAAGTTCGCGAATGCCGGCGGAGAGCGTCGACTGGGTGACGAAGCACGCATCCGCCGCACGCCCGAAGTGGCCATGTTCCTTCAGCGCAACCAGATATTGGAGCTGCTTGAGGGTCGGCATGTAGATCGACATTGATCGCCCTTTCCGCTGGAAAGGGGCAATTTAATCGATCTAGCCGATCAGTTCAAGCGAGCGCAGGATGCCGTAGCCGGTGGTCAAGGTCAGCACGCAACCGACCATGATGAGCAACGGCCGGGCCGGCACATGCTTGGCGATCCAGGCGCCGAGCGGCGCCGCCAGCACGCCGCCAATCAACAGCCCGGTCGTGGCGGTGGTGAACGTCTCCCAGCCGAGATGGACGAGAAAGGTGATGCTGATCGACAGCGTCAGGAAGAACTCGACCGTATTGACCGTGCCGATGGTGTGGCGCGGGCTCGTGCCCTGGATCAGCAAGTTCGAGGTCACGACCGGACCCCATCCGCCGCCACCGGATGCATCGAGGAAGCCGCCGAGGAGGCCGAGCGGCGACACGAACCGGGGGTCGCGCACATGCGCCTCGGTATGGCGCAGGCCGCGCCACAGCAGCCAGAGGCCGATAAAGGCAAGGTAGGAGAGGATATAGGGCCGGATCAGCTCGCCATCGATGTTCGAAAGGAAATAGGCGCCCGCAACGCCGCCGATCATCCCGGGAACCACCAGCTTCCAGAACAGCTTCCAGTCGACATTGCCATGCAGCACATGGCTGATCGCGGAGACGGCGGTGGTGCACGTCTCTGCGGCATGAACGCTGGCGGAGGCTGCCTTGGGCGGAACACCGAGCGCGAGCAGGAGGCTGCTGGAAATGACGCCATAGGCCATGCCGAGCGCGCCATCGATTATCTGCGCACCGAAGCCGACGGCCACGAAGGGCAACAGCATCAGCGCAAAATCCATCCAGGCGTCGGGCAAGGGCAAGCCTTTCTCAATTAACTCACTGGACAATAGGCCCGCCGTTTCCGGCTTGGCAAGGAAATTGTCCTTGGGCCTAATCCTGGCAACGCTCTAGAAATTTCAACGCATCGCGACTAGATAGCTGCTCTTGTCGGCCAGCAAGGGACGCTTTGCCATGGGGCTTTTGTCCTATCTCGATTCCGTGAAAGAGCGCGATCCCGCGCCGCGTTCGCGGCTGGAAATCCTTATTTATCCGGGAGTCTGGGCGCTCGGCCTGCATCGGGTCGCGCATCAGTTGTTTCGCTGGCGGCTCTTCTTCCTTGCGCGTCTGGTCAATCATTTTTCCCGCTTCCTGACCGCCATCGACATTCACCCGGGTGCGACGATCGGAAAGAATTTCTTTATCGATCACGGCTTCACGGTCATCGGCGAAACGGCGCTGATTGGCGACAATGTCACCATCTACCAGTGCGTGACGCTGGGCGGCACTGATCCGGCGAACGGAATCGCCGGTAAGCGCCACCCGACGATCTGCGATGGCGCGATCATCGGATCGGGCTCGCAGGTGCTCGGCCCGATCACCGTGGGTGAGCGCGCGCGGGTGGGGGCCAATGCCGTGGTGACCAAGGACGTGCCGGCCGGTGCGGTGATGATCGGCATTCCAGCCCGCGCGACGCTGGTCGATGCCAAGGAATATCAGAAGCCGTTTACGCCTTATGGTACGCCCTGCAGCGAGACCTACGATCCGGCGACGCAGAAGCTGGAAATTCTCCAGTGCGAAGTCGAAGTGCTGCGCAAGCGGTTGGCGGATCTGGTCGCCGAGCAGGAAGCCCGGCGCGCGGACGGCGCTGATGGCCAGTCCCGCACCTCGGCTTGATGAGCAACGTCACACCATTTCCTCCCCGGCCCACACCGGTCAATAGCCCGCCCACGCAGACGAGTTTCGACCGACTGGAACTCTCGCGGATCATGGATCTGTACGGACGCATGGTCGCGGCGGGGCAGTGGCGCGATTACGCCATCGATCTTAATCGGGACGTCGCGATCTTTTCCGCCTTCCGCCGCACGGCGGAACGCCCGGAGGTGCGCATCGAGAAGCGCCCGTCTCTGCGCAACCGCCAGGGCATGTGGGCGCTGATCGGGGAGAATGGCGTCATCCTGCGCCGGGGGCAGGAACTGGCCGGAATTCTGGCGCCTGTCGAACGCCGGCTGATGAAGCTGATCGAGGACTAGGGGCAGGCGCGTCGCCGCGAGGTCTCTCACCCGACTGTCGCAAAACTGTCATCAAACTGTCATACCGGCGTCCGACATTTGAACGGAGCATGGACCTTGCGATTTCCCCTGATGGCGGCGCTTCTCGCTGCGAGTGCGCTGACGCTTCCTGCGCCTGTTCTGGCCCAGGCGTCCCCGCAAGCCTCCACCCCGGATGACGTCGCCGCGCTGCGGGCCGAGATTACGCGGCTAAGAGCGCAGCTTGAGAGCATGGAGGCCCGGCTCGGCAAGGTCGAGGGCACACAGGGCGCGTCCTCGACGCCCTCCGCGGCCCCCGAGGCGGCGGTCGCCTCTGCCCAGACGGCCACCCCTGCGCCCGCAGCGAGCGCCAAGCCGGACACCCAAGTGAGCTGGCGTGGCGCGCCGCAATTTACCGGCGAGGGGGGGCTTTCCTTCAAACCACGCGGTCGGCTGCAACTCGATACCAACGTCGTCTCCCGCCCGGATGGCATCAATGCGCCCACTTTGGGCTGGTCGGCCGACGTGCGCCGCGCCTATCTCGGCGCGGACGGCACGCTGGGCGGCGGCTTTGGCTATCGGCTGGAGCTGGATTTCGCGTCCGGCAGCGCGCAGTTCACCGACGCCTGGCTCACTTATGAGCGTGGGCCGCTTACGCTGACGGTCGGGCATCACCGCATCACCACGCTGGAAGACCTGACCAGCGATCTGGAAACCAGCTTCCTCGAGCGCGCGGCCTATACGCAGGCCTTTGGTCTGGAGCGGCGGCTGGGGCTGTCGGCCACCTACCGCATCGGCGACATACTGCTTTCCGCCGGCGCCTTTGCGGATGATCTCGCGGCGCTGGGCACGTCCGGCGTCACCAGCAACAGCTATGCGCTGGATGGCCGGCTGGTGTTCATGCCCAAGCTCGGCGAAACGCAGCTTCATCTCGGCGGCTCGCTGCATCACCGGGAGCTGAACGATCTGACGGACGTCCTCCACTATCGCGCCCGGCCCGGCGCGCGGACGACCGATGTGCGCTTTGTAGACACCGGCCTGTTCAGCGCCAGCGCGGAGACGGGCTATGGCCTGGAATTTGCGGCCTTGCGGGGGCGGTGGCATGTGGCAGCGGAAGGCTTCTGGCAACAAGTGGCGCGTCCGGGCCTTGCCGATCCGACCTTCTTTGGTGGTTATGGGGAAGTCGGCTACATCCTCGCCGGGGCTTCCGGCCGGGGCTATCGCAACGGCGCCTTCGGCTCGATCAAGCCCACACGCGGGCTGGACAAGGGCGGCTCGGGCGCCTGGCAGCTCAACCTGCGCTATGACTGGCTCGATCTCGACGATGGCCTGATTAATGGCGGCCGCGAGCAGACCTATGGCGTGTCGCTCATCTGGGTGCCGATCGAGCGGGTGAAGTTCCTGGCCAATTATCTGCGCGTCGAGGTCAGTGACACGCCGGTGCTCGCCGGATCGCGCGACGATTATGGCAGTGACGTCTTCGGTCTGCGCGCGCAATACGAATTCTGACGAGCGGCGCGACCGCGCGTTTCTAAAGGCGCGCGGTCAGGCGGCGTCGGCATCCAGCGAGTAGCCGGCCGAGCGGACGGTGCGGATGATGTCCGGCAGTCCGCCGGCATTCACGGCCTTGCGCAGCCGGCGAATATGCACATCGACGGTGCGCAGTTCGATCTCGCTGTCCTGCCCCCAAACGCTGTCGAGCAGGCGCTCGCGGGAGAACACCCAGCCGGGATGTTCGAGCAGATGGCGCAGCAGGCGGAATTCGGTGGGGCCGAGCGCGACGAGTTGCCCCGCGCGCCGCACCTTGTGGGCCACTGTATCCATTTCCAGGTCGGCAAAGGTCAGAACTTCGCCGGCGAGGGCAGGGCGGACGCGGCGCAGCACAGCGTTGACGCGGGCGATCAACTCCCGCGGGCTGAACGGCTTGGTGACATAATCGTCAGCGCCGGTTTCGAGGCCCCGCACGCGGTCTTCTTCCTCGCCGCGCGCAGTGAGCATGATGATCGGCACATTGGCGGTCTCCGGCATCCGCCGCAGCCGCCGGCAGACCTCGATGCCGGAGAGATTCTCCACCATCCAGTCGAGCAGCACGATATCCGGCGTGCTCTCCTGCGCCAGAATGAGCGCTTCCTCGCCGTCGGGCGTCTGCGTGACGTCGAAGTCTTCGCGCTGGAAGTGCCAGATGAGCAGTTCCGCCAGCGCCGCATCGTCCTCGACGAGCAACATCTTTGCGCGGACCACCACTCAGTCCTCCGCCAGCAGGTCGACTGACGTTCCCTTCTCCCGCTCCGGCGGCTTGGCGCCGGTCGCGACATAATGGACCATCTCGGCGATGTTGGTGGCGTGGTCGCCGATGCGCTCCAGATTCTTGGCGATGAAGAGAACATGGGCGCTCTCGGAGATCATCTTCTGGTTCTCCATCATGAACGTCACCATGGTGCGGAAGATGGAATTGTAGAAATCGTCCACCGCCCGGTCCCGCTCGATCACGGCCAGCGCCTGCTGCGCATCGCGCGCGGCGAAGGCATCGAGCGCGGACTTGACCATCTCGCGGGCGATCTGCGCCATGGAGGGGAGCAGCGAGAGCGGCTCCATGCGGCTGGAGGCCGTCACCGTCTCCACGCGCTTGGCGATGTTCTTGGCATAGTCGGCCATGCGCTCGACGATGCCGGCGATCTTGAGCACCGCGATGATCTCGCGCAGGTCGTCCGCCATTGGCGCGCGGAGGGCGATGGTCTGCACCACCAGCCGCTCGATATGCGCGTCCAGCTCGTCGATCCGCGCGTCGCCGGCAACGACGCTCTTGGCGAGCGCCACATCGCGTGTCGTCAGCGCCTTGATGGCATTGTCGATGGCATCCTCGGTGAGGCCGCCCATCTCCGCGATCAGCGCCCGCAGGGCGTTGATGTCGTCGTCGAAGGCCTTGAGCGTGTGTTCCGTCATAGCTCGTTCCTGTCCATCCAATCGGCCGATGTCAGCCGTAGCGTCCGGTGATGTAATCCTTGGTGCGCTCTTCTCGCGGGTTGGTGAAGATTTCGGTCGTCGGCCCCTGTTCCACAAGCTTGCCCAAGTGGAAGAAGGCCGTCCGCTGGGAGACGCGCGCCGCCTGCTGCATGTTATGCGTTACGATCACGATGGCGTAGTTGCCCCGCAGCTCCAGGATCAGCTCTTCGATCTTGGCGGTGGCGATCGGGTCGAGCGCCGAGCAGGGCTCGTCCATCAGGATCACTTCCGGGTCCACGGCAATCGCGCGCGCAATGCACAGGCGCTGCTGCTGGCCGCCCGAGAGCGCGGTGCCGCTCTCGTTGAGGCGGTCCTTCACTTCCTCCCACAGGCCGGCGCGGCGCAGCGACTTCTCCACGACCTGATCGAGGTCGCTCTTGCTGGCGGCAAGGCCGTGGATGCGCGGTCCATAGGCGATGTTCTCATAAATCGACTTGGGGAAGGGATTGGGCTTCTGGAACACCATGCCCACCCGCGCGCGCAGCTGCACGACGTCCATGCCGGAGGCGTAGATATCCTCGCCGTCGAGCGTGATCTCGCCTTCAACCCGCGCGCTCGCCACCGTATCGTTCATGCGGTTGAGCGTGCGCAGAAAGGTGGACTTGCCGCAGCCCGAGGGGCCGATGAAGGCAGTCACATGATCCAGGTCCACATCGATCGAGACATTGTCGATCGCCTGCTTCTCGCCATAGAAGACCTTGACGCCGCGAGCGGACATCTTGGGTGCGCTGGTCTGAATATCGGCCATTACCATTTCTTCTCGAATTTGTTGCGCAGGAAGATCGCGATGCTGTTCATCGTGAGCAGGAAGGCGAGCAGCACGATGATCGCGGCGGAGGTCTTTTCAATAAAGCCACGGCCCACTTCGTCCGACCACAGGAAGATCTGGACTGGCAGCACGGTGGCGGGATCGGTGAAGCCGCCCGGCGGCTGCGAGACGAAGGCACGCATGCCGATCATCAGCAGTGGCGCGGTCTCGCCCAAGGCGCGGGCCATGCCGATGATGGTGCCGGTGAGAATGCCGGGCAGGGCGAGCGGCAGCACATGGTGGAACACCACCTGCACTGGCGAGGCTCCGATGCCGAGCGCCGCATCGCGGATGGATGGTGGCACCGCCTTGATCGCATTGCGCCCGGCGATGACGATGACCGGCATGGTCATCAGTGCCAGCGTCATGCCACCGACCAGCGGCGCAGAGCGGGGCAGGTGCATCACGTTAAGGAAGATGGCGAGGCCGAGCAGGCCGAAGATGATCGAGGGCACCGCTGCCAGATTGTTGATCGACACCTCGATGAGGTCGGTCCAGCGATTGCGCGGCGCATATTCCTCCAGATAGAGCGCGGCGAACACGCCGATGGGGAAACTCAGCGCCAGCGTGATCACCATCGTGATCAGCGAGCCCTTGAGCGCGCCCCAGATGCCAACCATGGTCGGGTCCGTGCCATCGCTGCCGGTGAGGAAGCCGATGTTGAAGGCGGTCGAGAGCGCGCCGGCATCGCCGAGCTTCGTCACCAGCGCTTCGTCGGCGGGTGCGCCATCGCTCTTCATTGCCACGTCCAGGCCGGTCGAGGCGGGCAGGCTCACCGTGGCCTTGCGCTGGAGAATCGTCGGATCGCTGATGATCGCCTTGCGCAAGGTGAGTACGGCGTTGGGCGAGAGGATCTGGGTCTCGGGGAGGCCGAACGCCTCCCTCGTGGCCTGCTCCAGCACCGCCGGCAGATTGGCACTGGCCAGCGCCTGCTCGGGGTTGGTCGCCAGCACCGCCGGATCGATCAGTGCGGGCGAGCGCGGGAAATCGATGGGCACGGCGACTTCCGTCTGCGTGAAGCCACGCAGGCCATTGCCCATCATGGAGATGAGCAGGAAGGCGAGGAAGCCTGCCGAGACCAGCACCGCAGCCATGCCCCAGAGGCGGAACCGGCGCTCGGCGGCATAGCGGCGCGCAATGCGGCGCTTCATCGCGTCGCCGCGCCAGTCGGTCGGCGCGCGTTCGGCGCGGTCGCTGGCCGCAGCCCGGTCGAGAACAGTCTCGCCGCTCATTCGTAAGCCTCCCGATATTTCTTCACGACCCGCAGGGCGACGATGTTGAGCAGCAATGTGACGACGAACAGCACCAGCCCGAGGGCGAAGGCGGCGAGCGTCTTGGCGCTGTCGAACTCCTGGTCACCGGTCAGCAACTGGACCATCTGCGTGGTCACGGTCGTCACGCTGGAGAAGGGATTGAGTGTGAGGTTGGCGGCAAGGCCGGCGGCCATCACCACGATCATCGTCTCGCCGATGGCCCGGCTCACCGCCAGCAGCACGCCGCCGACAACGCCGGGCAGCGCGGCGGGGATGAGCACCTTGCGGATCGTCTCGCTGGTCGTCGCGCCCATGGCGAGGCTGCCGTCGCGCATCGATTGCGGCACGGCGGCAATGCTGTCGTCCGCCATGGAGGAGACGAAGGGGATGATCATGATGCCCATGACGAGGCCCGCGGCCAACGCGCTCTCGGAGGATGCGTTGGAAATGCCGAGTGAGACCGCGAGGCTACGCAGTGCCGGCGCCACAGTCAGCGCGGCGAAATAGCCATAGACCACCGTCGGAACGCCGGCGAGCACCTCAAGGATGGGTTTCATCCACTTGCGCGTCGTCGGGCGGGCATATTGGGTGAGGTAGATGGCGCTCATCAGCCCGAGCGGAATGGCGACGATCATGGCAATGATGGCGCCGATGAAGATCGTGCCCCAGAACAGCGGCACTGCGCCAAAGGCGTCCTCATTGCCATAGCCCATCGCGGCCGATTGCGGGCTCCAGTTGAGGCCGAACAGGAAGTTGAGCGGGTTGACCATCGAGAAGAAGCGCATCGATTCAAACACCAGCGAGGCGACGATGCCGGCGGTGGTGACGATGGCGATCAACGAGGCGCCGAGCAGCGACCACATCACCACCTTCTCGACGCGGTGGCGCGCGGTGAAGGTGGGGCGGACGCGCGAGAGGGCATAGGCGCCGCAGGCAAAGGCCAGGATCGCGGCGAGGATCGCGCCCATGGTCGAATAACGCATCGTCGCGACGCGATAGGGCTCAACCAGCTCCGTGGCTTGCGGATTGAAGGCCGCCGCCTGCGACCCGCTGGCAATGGATTGTGCTTCGGCAAGGATCGCGTTGCGCGAAAAATCATCGGTGGGCAGGGTCTGCGCTGCGGGCGTGGCCAGCACCGAGTCCGCGATCAGCGCGGGCATCACATTCGCCCAGACTGCGAGGAAGGCGAAAGCCGGCAGCATGGTCCACAGCGCCACATACCAACCGTGCTGGGTGGGGCGGCTGTTGGTTGCCAGACGGCCGACTTCCGCCTGCAGCCGGGTGGCGCGTGCCCGGGCGATGATCCAGCCGATCACCCCAAGCGCGCCTATGATCAGGACGATCATTACGCCGGTCATTCGCTCATACCCCCTTGGCCATTCAACCTGGCAGGAACCGGTGGCGGCAGCGCGCCGTCACCGGTTGGATTGTCCGATCAGTGCAGTTCGTCGCCGTTCAGCACGGTGAGGTTTGCGATGCGCTCGGCATTGGCCGTGCGCACATCTTCGGGCGCGGCGACCATGCCACGGCGGGCCAGCGCGCCATCGGGTGCCCAGTTCTTAGCGAAGGCTTCCATATAGGCCTTGAGGCCCGGAATGGCCGCGAGATGGGCCTTCTTCACATAGATGTAGAGCGGACGGGCACCGGGATAGGAGCCGCCGGCAACAGTTTCATAAGTCGCTTCCTGCCCATTGATGGCGATATCGCGCACCGTGTCGCGATTGGCGTCGAGGAAGGAGAAGCCGAAGATGCCGACCGCATCGGGATTGGCATTGAGCTTCTGCACGATCAGATTGTCATTCTCGCCGGCATCGACATAGGCGCCGTCCTCGCGGATCTGCGTGCAGAGCTGCTTGTGCTTGTCTTCATCCTTGGCCTTGAGTTCCTTCATGGCCGGGTCGGTGTCGCAGCCCGGGGTCAGGATCAGCTCGGCCAGCGAATCGCGCGTGCCGGAGGTCGAGGGCGGGCCGAAGACGGAGATGGCAATGGCAGGCAGCGCGGGGTCGATGTCCTTCCAGGTCTTGGCCTTGTTCGGGCCCTTGCCATAAGGATTGGCGGCCAGCGCTTCGTAGACCTGCTTGGTGGTCAGCGCGATCTTGGGGCCTTTCACGGACTCCGCCAGCGCCAGGCCATCGAGGCCGATCTGGATTTCGATGATCTCGTTGACGCCGTTCGCCTTGCACGCCTCGAACTCGGATTTCTTCATCCGGCGAGAGGCGTTGGCAATATCCGGGTTCTGGGCGCCGACGCCCTTGCAGAACAGGCTGATGCCGGCACCGGTGCCGGTGGATTCGATGATCGGCGCTTTCACGCCGGGATTGTCATTCTGGAAGAGGCGCACTGCCTCCTGCGCGAAGGGATAGACAGTGGAAGAGCCGACAGCGCGGATCTGATCGCGCGCGCCGCCACCGGGCTGGTTCTGGCAGGCCGCGAGCATGAGCAGGGACGCGGCGAAAAATGCATGACGCATGGACTGGTCTCCGGGAGGCGCTTGTGTTGCCCGGCGTCGCCTTAGAACCGGGTTCCTCGCGCCTGTGTGACGTTTCTGTTTCACTTTTGTGACTCGGTCACCCCGGCAGGTGCGGCTCGCGCGGCGCCGGCCGCGGCGTCCTCGCCCGCAAGAGCGCGGAAGACCGGCAGTTCCACCCGCACGGTGGTGCCGACCCCGACCTTGCTGTCGAACTGAAGAATTCCGCCATGACGCTGCACGATGTGCTTCACAATGGCGAGGCCGAGGCCCGTTCCGCCCATCGCGCGGCTGCGGCTTGAGTCGATTCGGTAGAAGCGCTCGGTGAGGCGGGGGAGGTGTTCGGGTGGAATGCCCTCGCCCTGATCGCTCACCGCTAGCAGCACCATGTTGCGCTCATGCGGCTCGGCCCGAACCGTCACCGCCGTGCCGGCCGCGCCATATTTGAGCGCATTGCTGATGAGGTTGTGAAGCAGCTGGCTCAACTGCGCACGGTCGCCGCGCACCGGCGGCAAGTCCGGGTCGACCTGCGTCACGATATCCTGCCCGCGCTTGTTCTGCCCCTGGCGGAACACCTGCACCACTTCCTCCACCAGCGGGGCGAAGGCCACCGGCTGGTCGGGCGAGCGATATTTGTCCGCCTCGATGCGGGAGAGGGACATGAGATCGTCCACCAGCCGCTGCATCCGTCGTGCCTCGCCATCCATGATGGTGAGGAAGCGCTCGCGGGTGGCGGCATCCGCGCCAGCGACCGGGTCGCGCAGGGTTTCGATGAAGCCGAGGATGCCGGCCAGCGGCGTGCGCAGCTCGTGGCTGGCATTGGCGACGAAATCCACGCGCATCCGCTCGGCGGCCTGCTTGTCGCTCTGGTCAAAGAGCAAGGCGAGCAGGCGGCCATTGGCAATCGGCTGAATGTCGAGCGCCCAGCTTTGGCCGGCGGCGCCCAGGCCGATGATGTCAACGCGGGCGGGGGCCTGCGCCTGATTGGGACCGGTGAGCAGATCGATCGCGGCCGGGTGGCGCAGCGCCAGCCGCACGTCCTGCCCGATGATGTGGCGGCCGAGCAGCGCCAGCGCGGCGTCATTGCAGCGCTCGATCCGCCCGCGCTCCACGATCAGGCTCGGATGCGGCAAGGCTTGGAGCAGCGTGTCGATCTGGCTGAGGCTCGCGCCATTTGCGTCAGGGGCAGGTGCCGAGATCAGGGACGGCGTTGCGCGGCGCTCCAGCGCATCGAAGAGCAGCGCGACGCCGAACAGGCAGGCCACCGCCGAGGTCAACGTGGCTTCCGCGCTGCCGGTCAGGGCGTAGACGATGACGGTCGCGAGCGCCCCCGTCAGCAGCAAAATCCAGATCGAGCGATCGATGCGGGCCATGGGCAACCCCGTAGATGATTCGCTCTGCCAGCGCGATTCCAAAGATCGCGGCGCTGGGGCGGGGAGGGGCTTAGACCGTCCAGCGCTCCAACAGCGGTACCAACTCGTCATAATGGTCGATGCCGGCATCCGCGCCAATCTCTTCCGCCGTGCAGGGCACGAAGCCGAAGCTGACCGCAATCGAGGGGATGGCGGCAGCACGGGCGGCCAGGGTGTCATTGTCGGTATCGCCCAGGAAGATGGTGCGGCCGCCGCCGGCCTTCTCGACCATATCCAGCAGCAGATCGGGCAGCGGCTTCATCCGGTTGGGGCCGAGCGTGTCGCCGCCCACGATGGCGGCGAAGCGGTGGGTGAGGCCGAGCTGATCGAGCAGGCTGCGCGCCAGTGCCTCGCGCTTGTTGGTGCAGACGGCCAGTCGCACCCCGCGCGCGGAAAGTGCGTCCATGGCAACGATCAGGCCCGGATAGGGTTGGGTATGCACCGCGATGTTGGCGGCATAATGGTCCAGCAGGATCGGCAGCAGCGCATCGACCAGCGCCTCGTCCTGCTCACCCGATTCCTGCAGTGCCCGCGCCAGCATGCGCCGCGCACCCTTGCCGATGAACGGGCGAATGGTCTCGACCGGAAAGGGGCCGTAACCGCGGGTGGCGAGCGCGTGATTGACGGCGGCGGTCAGGTCCGCGCCGGTATCCAGCAGCGTGCCGTCAAGATCGAAGCCGACAAGGTCGAAAGCAAAGGTGGTCATCGCTGCCCCATGCCTTCTGGGCAGTGGCGCGATCAAGTCAAACATGGCAAGGCTTGCCTGCCCTGTCCTGATCGCCCCTCGATCTCGCCAACAAGAGAGTGCCCGTGCCCGATCCGATCAACCGCCCGCTTGCCGTTATCATTCTTGCTGCCGGCCAGGGGACGCGCATGAAGTCGGCCAGGCACAAGGTGCTGCATCCGCTCGCTGGCCGCCCGATGCTGCTCCACCTGCTGGCAAGCGCCGGCGCGCTCGATCCGGCGCGGCAGATCGTCGTGGTCGGCGCCGGGCGCGAGCAGGTGGAGGCCGCCGTGGCCGGTCGCGGGATCGACATCGCGGTGCAGGCCGAACAGCTCGGCACGGGCCACGCCGTGGCGCAGAGCGCGGCGGCGTTACAGGGCTTTGCGGGCGATGTGCTCATTCTCTACGGCGATGTGCCCTTGGTGCGCGCCGAGACCATGCGCGCGATGATCGCACGCCTGCATGACGAGGATGCGCCGGCCTGCGTCGTGCTCGGCTTCCGCCCGCGCGACCCCGCCGCTTATGGCCGCATCATCGCCACTGCCGATGGACGCATTGGCAAGATGGTCGAGTATAAGGACGCGACTGAGGCCGAGCGCGCCGAGGATCTGTGCAATTCCGGCCTGATGGCCGTGCGGGCCGAGGATCTGTTCGCGCTGCTCGACCGGGTTAGCAATGATAATGCAGCGGGTGAATATTATCTGCCGGATATCGTGATGCTCGCTGCCGTCGACGGGCGGGCGAGCGCGGTCATCGAAACCAGCGCTGATGAGGTCGCCGGCGTGAACAGCCGGGCCGAACTGGCGGCGGTCGAGGCGAGCTGGCAGCAGGCACGGCGCGCGGAAGCGATGCGCGACGGTGTGACGCTGGTCGCGCCGGAGACCGTGTTTTTCGCTTATGACACCCAATTGGGCCGCGACGTGACCGTCGAGCCGAATGTGATCTTCGCCCCCGGCGTGGTGGTGGAGGAGGGCGCGACGATCCATGCCTTCAGCCATTTGGAGGGTGCGCATGTGGGCCGCGATGCCTCGGTCGGGCCGTTCGCGCGGCTGCGGCCCGGCGCGCGGCTGGGCGAAAAGACCAAGGTCGGCAATTTCGTCGAGATCAAGAAGGCCGTGCTGGGCGCGGGGAGCAAGGTGAACCATCTCTCCTATGTCGGCGACGCGCAGGTGGGCGAGGCGGTGAACATCGGTGCCGGCACGATCACTTGCAACTATGACGGCTATTTCAAGCACGAAACAGTGATCGGCGACCGCGCCTTTATCGGCTCCAACAGCGCGCTGATCGCGCCGGTGCGGATCGGCCGGGATGCCATCGTCGCGGCAGGCAGCGCCGTATCGCGCGATGTCGGGGACGGAGAGCTACGCTTGGTCCGCGCGGAACAGTTCGTGAAGCCGGGCTGGGCCGATCGCTTCCATGACGCGATGCGCAAAAAGAAAAGTGCGGCGCACAAGAAAGACAGCTGAGGCACTTGCCATCCGGTGGCATTTTATCGACGAACGGAGGAAAATTTCTGCGGGATTGTCGAAAATGTCCAATCGCCCTGGCAGCATTTTTGAGAGGGTCGAGCCCAGCAGATGAGCAGCGATCCTTCGTGGGACACAATCGGCTTTGCCCGGTTGTGGGGAGTGCAGCGCTGATCATCGATCCTTATCGGTGCGAGCCGAACCTGTCCGTGGGAAATGCGCCGCCGGGTGCATTTGGGCAGTTGGGATAGGAAAGAGGGCGGCCAGCTATGTGGTTCGCCCTCTTTTCTTGCGTGGCCGAGGCACGCATTGACATGATATCACGATATGATATCAATATATCATGCGCTTCCTGGCTGACCTTTCCGACGACGATGTGAAGTGGCTTGAGGAGCAGGCCGCGCAGCAGGGGACATCCCGCGCGGCCATCCTCCGCGAGGCCGTCAGCAGCTATCGTGCCGCCCAGTCCATGCAGGGAGTGGAGCGTTTTTTCGGCCTCTGGGCGCAGCATGGCTCGTCAGTGGATGGGCTGGCCTATGAACGTCACGCCCGTGGCGAGTGGGATCGGGACTGGGAGAGCGCCGAGGGCGCACCTCAGCCGTGAGCGAGTTCTACTTCGACACCAATATTCTCATCGATGCGCTTCATGAACGCCCGCAGGCCTGGGCGGAGCTGCAGCGCGCCCGCCGACCGTGGATCAGCCGGATCAGCTGGATCGAGATCATGGCCGGCGCCCCGGACGGGCTCCATGCCGATACCGAGCGCTTTCTGGATCTTTTCGCGATCGCGGAAGTGAGCGAGGAAGTGGGGCGGCGGGCCGCATCGCTTCGGCAGCAGCGCGGCTCGCTGAAATTGCCTGATGCCATCATTCTGGCATCGGCCCAGTTGAGCGGGCGCATATTGGTGACGCGCAACAGCAGGGATTTCCCGGCCAATATGCCGGGCATCCGCATCCCCTACACGATCTGAATTCAAGGAAGGCTCACCCCCATGTGCGGAATCATCGGCATCGTCGGCACGCAGGATGTTGCGGAGCGCCTGCTCGACGGGCTGCGGCGGCTCGAATATCGCGGCTATGATTCCGCCGGCGTCGCCACGATCGTGGATGGCCGGATTGAGCGGCGGCGGGCCGAGGGCAAGCTGGTCAATCTTGCTCGCGTGCTGGCCGCCGAGCCGCTGGCGGGCGCGACGGGGATCGCCCATACCCGCTGGGCCACCCATGGCGCGCCGACCACGAGCAACGCGCACCCCCATGCGACGGACGAAGTCGCGGTGGTCCACAATGGCATCATCGAGAATTTCAAGGCGCTGCGCGATGAGCTGATCGGGCGCGGGCGGGTGTTCGCCAGCGAGACCGATACCGAGGTCGTCGCGCATCTCGTCAGTGAGCTGGTTGAGCAGGGCGCCGCGCCGCAGGAGGCGGTGAGGCAGGTCCTGCCTCGTCTGCACGGCGCCTTCGCGCTCGCCATCCTGTTCCGTCGTCACCCTGATCTGTTGATCGGCGCGCGCCTTGGCTCGCCGCTGGTGGTCGGCCATGGCGATGGCGAGACCTATCTCGGATCGGACGCGCTGGCGCTGGCCCCGCTCACCCAGCGCATCGCCTATCTGGACGAGGGCGACTGGGTGGTGGTGACGCGCGAGGGCGCGCAGGTGTTCGACCGGGCCAACAATCCCGTCGAGCGCGCGGTCACCATTTCCGGCGTGTCCGGCGCGATGATCGATAAGGGCAATCACCGCCACTTCATGCTCAAGGAGATTTACGAGCAACCCGTGGTGGTGGCGCAGACGCTGCGCAGCTACCTCCGGCGGATCGACGACACGCTCTCGCTGCCGATTCCGGACTTCGACCTGTCGGCCATCGGCCGGGTTACGATTGTTGCGTGCGGCACCAGTTTCTATGCCGGCATGGTCGCCAAATACTGGTTCGAGCAGTTCGCCCGGGTGCCGGTCGATCTCGATTTCGCCTCGGAATTTCGCTATCGCGAGCCGGTGATGGAGGCGGGCGGCCTTGCCCTCTTCATCTCCCAGTCCGGCGAGACGGCCGATACGCTCGCGGCGTTGCGCCATGCCAAGGCGGAAGGGCAGAAGATCGCCGTCGTCGTCAACGTGCCGACCAGCTCGATGGCGCGCGAGGCGGACCTGCTGCTGCCGACCCATGCGGGCCCGGAGATCGGCGTCGCCTCGACCAAGGCCTTCACTTGCCAGCTCGCCGTGCTCGCGGCGCTCGCGGCCAATCTCGCCCGCGCCAAGGGGCGGCTGACGCGCGAGGAAGAGCAGCGGATCGTCGGCCACTTGGCCGAGGCCCCGGCCGCGATCAATCAGGCGCTGATGCAGGACGAGGCGATCCAGGCCCTCGCGCCGCATATCGCGCCCGCGCGGGATGTGCTCTATCTGGGGCGCGGCACCGATTATCCGCTGGCCCTCGAAGGTGCGCTGAAGCTCAAGGAAATCAGCTACATCCATGCCGAAGGTTATGCGGCGGGTGAAATGAAGCATGGCCCCATCGCGCTGATCGACGAGGCGGTGCCGGTCATCGTCATCGCGCCCTCAGGCCCGCTGTTCGAGAAGACCGTCTCCAACATGCAGGAAGTGCAGGCCCGCGGCGGCAAGGTCGTGCTGATCTCGGACGAGGAGGGCATCGCCGCCGCCGGCGAAGGCTGCCTCGCGACGCTCGCACTCCCCAAGGTCCACCCCCTCATCGCGCCGATGGTCTATGCCGTACCCGTGCAACTGCTCGCCTACCACGTCGCGGTGCTCAAGGGCACGGATGTCGACCAGCCCCGGAATTTGGCGAAGAGCGTGACGGTGGAGTAGGTTCGACCTCTGAGCGTGGCCCCTTGCGGCGCGTATAGTTTTTTAAATGGCGATTAAAATTCGCCGATTTCGAATTTGCGACAATTAAAATTGTCAGATTATTCCGAAATAATATAAGTATTTAGGCATTGGTATCTTCAAAAGTGCATCTTGTCGAAAGGGCATGCCAGTGGCCGGGTGGTTAGCATCTGAGCAAGAATGATAGTACAGATCGGCCATGCACCGGACCTCCGGTCTTAACGCCGATCCGCTAGTTGCGCAGGGTGGCTGCTGCTCATGCGTGCCCACGCAACCACGGCACCTTACTGGCGGCCGAAGTAGGGTGTGCGTGTTTCCGTCGACCGTCGTGCCAACGGCAGCGTCGCACGGCTGGACGATCGATTGGGAAAAACAGTTTCATATCCTGCGCATCGGTGGCCACAAGAGCCTGTTTCCGCTTGTAGAGGTCTCATCCTATGCTCATGATAACAATGCTGGTCGCTGCCGCGGCCCCACCGCAAGATGTGGTGAGGGCAGATCCTGTCGCCGGCATGCTGCCCGCCGGTATCGGCGAAGATGAGGTCGTGATTGCCGGGATCACGGATAGCGCCGTTCAGAAGTGCGTTCGGTTTTTCGAAGAAGAGCTGGCGCCGGAGGCGGGCATGCGTATCGACCGCAGTGCGATGACGTCCAGCCCGGAGCAAGGGCAAATCTGGCGGGCAGATGCGGTGAGCGTGCAACCGCCCCTGCGCGCGTCGCGGTTTACCTGTACCAAGGACGGCAAATCCATTGAGCCGCTAGGCGCGCCAGAGGCGGAATCGCCCGGCAAATGACCATGAGGAAAGGACAGCTGTTGAACGGCAAAATCGGTACGTTGCTATGCGGTCTGCTCGCGCTGGCGCCGATGGCCGCCCAGGCGCGCTCTTCGCAGTGGTGGTTCGTGGCACAGGGTGCAGACCGGGTTCTTTTCGTTGATGTGGGCTCCATCGAGCGTGAGGGCGATATCGTCCGGTATCAGGCCAGCCAGGTGATCCGCGATCCCAATGATCCAGCGGCCCTCATCCGCGCCTATATGGTGACCGACTGCAAGAAGCGCACCGAAAGCTGGGATATGGCGATGCGCTATGACGCTGAGGATCAACGGCTCGACGAGACCGCCGTGAGCTTTCCGACCGAAGCCGTCCTGCCCAACACGATCGGCGATGCGCAATTGCAGTTCGTCTGCGCCGCGGATCGCGCGCAGAGTGACGGCTTCCCCCTGCAGATCGACGAAGTCGCTTTTGCCGAAGCCCTGATCGCTGACACCCAGGCGTCGGAAAGCCCGGCGGCAATCCACGAACGCATGCGCCTTGATCCCAAGGTGCCAGTCATTCGCTCGAAGGCGCCCGGCGTTGAAACCTTCGGCACCCCGCAGACCACGCGGGCGGGACATGCCGTCGTTCCGCCACGGGATTATGCGAAGGGTGTGCAGATCCCCATCGCCAGTGATTACGACACGGATGTGGTCGGGCAGATTTATGACATTGCCTATCTGGGCGTGAAGAATGGCGAGTTGGTGTTCGAGAAGCGTGGCTACAGCATCGACGACCTCGCTCATGCCGGTTCCGGCCAGCCCATGCGCTTTCCGCGAGCGCAAAAGACAGTTCATATCGGCGACTTCATGATCGACGTGCTTGAGGCTACGCCGCAATCGCTGCGCTTTCGCGCACAGCTCGTCCGGGAGGGCGCCGAGGGACAAGGCGGATGACCTCGGCCTTGCGGCCCATGGTCGTCCTCGCGCTGGCAATCGCCTCCGTGGTGCCTCCTGCGCAGGCGCAGGAAGTCGCGACAGCAACGCAAGCGCCCCCAGGAATGGAGGCGTCACAAGAGGACGCGCTGACCTCCGTGCCGGACCTTGTCACGCGCTGCGACGGAGAGGAT
Source organism: Sphingobium sp. B8D3B (assembly GCF_025961875.1). NCBI lineage: Bacteria > Pseudomonadati > Pseudomonadota > Alphaproteobacteria > Sphingomonadales > Sphingobiaceae > Sphingobium > Sphingobium sp. B8D3B. Next base: position 454,692 of record NZ_JAOQON010000001.1, read on the forward strand.
GCGGACAGTTGCGCCGAACTGGGCGAGCGCTACCGTGAAGGCCGGGGTGTCGCCCGCGATCTGGTGCGGGCGACCTATTTTGCCGGCAAGGCGTGCAATCTTGGTGATATGGCAAGCTGCACCATGGCCGGCTTCGCTTATGGGCAGGGGCAGGGCGTTGCCCTGTCGATGGACCGAGCCACCGCTTATTATGCCTATGCCTGCCGGAGCGGCGATGCCACCGGATGCTCGAACCTCGGCCTCGCTTATATTCGCGGGGATGGCGTTACGAAGGATGACGTCCGCGCCGCTGCTCTCTTCAGGCAAGCCTGCGACAAGGGATCGTCCGACGGATGCATGAACCTCGGCGCTGCCTATTCGCTGGGCAAGGGATTGCGCCGGAATCATGCAGAAGCCGCGCGCCTGTTCCGGCAAGGCTGCGACGCGGGCGATGACAAATCATGCTATAATCTCGGCGTTCTCTATCGGGACGGCCTCGGCGTGCCGCGTGACTATGTGCGGGCTACGGAATTGTTCGAGAAGACGTGTCAGACTGGCGACGCGAGCGCTTGCGGCAATCTCGCGATGATGATCCACCGGGGTCAGGGAGTCCGTAAAGACCGTAGCGGCGCGCTCGGCATGTTCGACAAGGCGTGCGGGCTCGGGGAGGCGGAAAGCTGCTTCATGCTTGGGAAGGCCGAGTTGGACGGGAAGCAAGGTCGTGATCGCAATCATGCGCGAGCGATTGCCTTGCTGGAGCGATCCCTGAAGCTGGACCCGAAGGCCTCCTTCGCCGGCAAGGCGAGGAAGGCGCTCGCCGATGCACGCGCTGCGGCAAGCGCTTCAAGCGCGGTCGAGGATGGCGGAGAGGAATAGCGCTGAGGTGCGCGCCCCGGATTTATCGCGGGCTAGGCCGATTCTGTCAGTGGCCACCGTTCCTGACAATCGATGAACACCGCTCTCACGAACCTCATCGATAAAATTCACTCTCGATTTTTGACAGTGTTTTGAACCCGTCACCGATGTGGCTGCGCATGGCCGTTTCGGCCGCATCGGCCTCTCCGGCCAAAATGAGGCGCAGCATGTTCTGGTGGTCCGCGTTTGCGGTACGCAGGCGCTCCTCATCGTAGAAACTCTCGAACAGCATTCGGTGAATGGGAACATTCAGGCGTTTGAGCAACTCGGCAATGACCGTGTTGCCTGAGCCTTTCACAATGAGTCGATGCCACTCGATATTCAGCCGCCCAAACTTATCCGGCGCCCGATCGTTCACGCATTTGTCGAGTTGCTCCTGGACGATGCACAACTGGTGCTTCTGTTCCTCCGAGGCGTTTCGTGTGAAGTCGGCGGCGCAGATACCTTCTAGGGCAAGACGCGCCCGATAAATTTGCGCAGCTTCCTCAAGGCTGGTGCTTCGGACGGATGCCCCGCGGAATTCTTCGATCAGCACCAGGCCTTCGCCTTCCAGCCGCTGCAACGCTTCGCGCACCTTCGACCGACTAGCGCCGGTTTGCCGGATGATGTCCACTTCGACCAACCGCTGGCCGGGCACAAAACGGCCTGTGCGAATGCGGTCACGCACCCAGTCGGCGACCTCGACGGCCGAGGGTGCCCGCTTGTCCAACTGCTCGTTCATGTGAGGAGCGTCTAATCTCCTGACAATATTGTCAACAATATTGTCATCTGTTTTTTGATTGCATCCGGCGGGTTGATCGCTGATGAAATTGTCAACAATAGGAGAGCGAGGATGCGGGCGGTTGGATGGATCGGCGCGCTGGCTGCCGTTACGGCAGCCGTGCCGGGTCCGGCTAAAGACTATGCAGATGTGCAACGCAGCTCGCTCTACGTGCCTGTGCGGGACGGGACGAAGCTGGCCGTCAATATCTATCGACCGGCCAGTGACGGCAAGGTGGAAGAAAAGCGCCTTCCGGTCATCTTCGTGTTCACGCCCTATCGCGCTCGTTTCAAGGATAAGGACGGCGCGATCAGGGAAGCCGCGCTGGAGGACGGCCTGGCGCTGCGCTCGCTGATTTCGGCCGGTTACGTGGTCGCAGTCGCCGATATTCGCGGCAAGGGCGCGTCCTTCGGCGCGCGGCGGGGTTTTCAGGACCGCACGGAGGCGAAAGATGGCCATGATCTGGTCGAGTGGCTGGCGCGCCAGCCCTTTGCCAGCGGCAAAGTCGGCATGATCGGATGCTCCTATCTGGGGGGCACAACATTTCACACCGCGACCACTGCGCCCCCGGCGCTCAAGGCGGTTTTCATTGGTGCGTCGGACCTCGACAAATATGCTTTCGTGCGGCGCGGCGGTATCACCGCACAGTTCAACACCCGGCCGGACGAGCCGTTGAGCGACGATCTGGCGAGCGTCCCGGTCGATGGCGACGCGGACGGGCAGCAGCTTAAATCAGCCGTTGCCCAGCATGCCCAGAACACGCCGATGGCCGCCCTCTGGTATGGAATGCCCTATCGCGACAGCGTTTCCGCCTTCACTGGAAATCGCTTCTGGGAGGAAGTCGGCGTCTATAATTATCTCGACGCGATCCAGCGGGCGGGCATCGCCACTTATTTCTGGAGCAACTGGCATGACGAGCCAACGGCCCAGTCCATCTTAAGCGCGGCGAACCTCAAGGGATCGAAGTTTCTCGCGGGGCCTGGCAGCCACTGCGTGCCGCCGCCTGGATTCGACTTCACTGGCGAAGTCGTGCGCTATTTCGACCATTATCTCAAAGGCGCGGACAACGGCATCGAGAAAGAGCCGCGTGCGACTTATTGGGTCGAGGGATTGGACGGGAAAGGTGGCTATGCCCGCTCCGACGCGTTGCCGGGTGCCAACGTCACGCCAATGCAGTGGTTCCTGAACGGCGGTCGCAGTGGCACCGCGCGATCGGTGAACGACGGAACGCTCGGTGCAAAGCCGGATCGCGCGGGCGCGGACAAGTTCACGGTGCGCTACGACTTGCCCGGCGCAGACTATTTTGCCTTCTGGGCCAAGCCCATGGACGACAAGGGGCTGAGCTATACCAGCGCCCCGCTGGACGAGCCGCTCAAGCTGATCGGCTATCCCGTCGTGAACCTGCGCGTCTCGGCGGACAAGCCCGATGCCGATGTTTTCGTCTATCTGGATCAAGTGGCGGCCGACGGACAGGCGGAGGTCGTGGCCTTCGGCCGGCTGGCACTAGCGCATCGCAAGAATGGCAAGGCACCCTATGACGTCATGGGTCTGCCCTGGCACTCAGGGCGCAAGGCGGATGTAGCACCTCTCCCGGTCGGCCAGCAGGCCAATCTGGTGATCGATCTGACGCCGGTCTCGCGGATCGTGCCGGCTGGCGCGCGTTTGCGCGTGACCATCGCCGGTGCGGACCCCCGCCAGCGCAATCTCAAGGAAATACAACAGACTCCCGCCCCGGTTTTCACGGTCGAGCGGGGCAGCGCGGGCGGCTCCTGGGTCAAATTGCCGGTCGCGAACGGAAACGTCGATTAAACATAAAAGCCGCAGGGGCGGTGAGGGAGGTTGGGATGAGCAAGGATTATAAGGGCAGGATCACTCCAGGAACGGCACTGAAGCTGGGCAGCAGCCTGATAGCACTGGCTCTGCCCGCCATGGCGGTGGCGCAGAACGAGGAGGCGGCAGCGCCGGACATCGTCATCACCGGCAGCCGCGTGCGCGGCGAAGCGCCGGTCGGGTCGACTGTCACGACACTTGGCCGGGCCGAGATGGAGGCCTCGAGCGCGGTCACCGTCGATCGCATGATTAAGGAAATCCCGCAGGTCTTCGACCTCGGCGTCTCGGAAAATTCGCGTGGCCAGTCGGGCGGAAGCGGCAACATCACCTATGGCAACTCGGTGAACCTGCGCGGCATCGGGCCTTATGCGACGCTGGTGATGATCGACGGGCACCGCGTGACCAACAACAGCCGTTCGATTGATCCGTCGGTCCTGCCGTCGCTGGGTGTCGAGCGGGTCGAGGTGGTCGCCGACGGCGCATCCGCCATCTACGGTTCGGATGCGGTCGCGGGCGTGGTGAATCTTATTCCCCGTCGGTCACTCGACGGCGGCGAGGTGTTCGCGCGCTCGGGCATATCGTCGCGGGGCGACTTCCATGAGACGACGCTGGGCGCCGCCCTCGGCAAGGTGTTTGAACGCGGGCAGATCATGGTCGCCTACGAGCATGTCGAGCGCTCGAACCTGAGTGGCGACGATCGCGGCTTCTTTACCAGCAACCAGACGAGCTTCGGCGGCGGGGATTACCGGATCGTGCGGTGCGCCCCGGGTAACATCAATGCGAACGGTACGACCTACGCCATCCCGGCGGGGGGCGTGACCCAAGCGACGGCAGGATCGCTGGCGGCAGGCACGCTCAACAGGTGCGACGAGCTGGACAATCAGGATCTCATTCCGGAGCAGCGCTACGACTCATTCAATAGCACGGGTCGCTTCGACCTGACCGACTGGCTGAGCGTCTTCTATGACGGCTTCTATTCAAAGCGTAATTTTTACCGGAATTCCGCCTATTCCAACGCGCGCCTGACGGTGCCGCAGACGAACGCCTTCTTCGTGCGGCCCGCTGGCTTTAGCGGGACCAGCTATACACTCGACTATAATTTCGGCAGCAGCGTGCCGATCAATGACTCGTTCGGTTCTGCGGAAAGTTGGCAAATCACGCCCGGCCTTCGTGCTAAGCTGCCCCATGACTGGGAAGCCGAAGTGCTGTTCGGCTATGGCAAGACCAATGATTTCTCAGGCTCTTATCACGGCATCAACAACGCCGCGCTGAACGTCGCGCTCGCCAGTAGCAACCCCGCGACGGCGTTTGACCCGTACAGCCGTGGTCGCACCAGCGCCGCAGTGCTGGCCGGGATTGCCGACCAGATCTTCCTGGCTCCAACCAATGGCCACCTGACGACCTATGAAGGTCGCCTCAACGGCTCGCTCTTCGCGCTGCCGGGCGGCGACGTGAAGCTGGCGGCGGGTTATGAGCGGCAGGACTTCAACGTCGCGCTTGGCTCCGCTCGCGGCGGGCCGACGACGCCGATTACCTACCGCTATTTCGGCCGCGAGGTGGACTCCTTCTATGGCGAACTCTACATCCCGATCTTTGGGGCGAACAACGCGGTTCCCGGTTTCGAGCGGCTGGAACTCAACGCCGCCGTGCGCCACGACAAGTATAGTGACGTGGGCAGCACCACCAACCCCAAGTTCGGCCTGAACTGGCAGCCGGTGCGCGGCGTCAAGCTGCGCGGTAGCTACGGCACGTCGTTCCGTGCGCCGACTATCCCCGAGATTTACGGCAACTCGAACAACATATTCGGCCAGAGCTACCAGAACCCGGCGGGCGGTGCGCCGCTGCAGGGCTATGCGCTTTCCGGTCCCAATCTGGACCTGAAGCCGGAGACGGCGACCACCTGGTCGGTCGGCTTGGACTTCGAGCCGACATCGAATCTGAGTTTCGGCGTCACCTATTGGGATGTCAAATATGAGAATCAGGTGCTGGCCAACCTCTCCAACCTCACCATCCTGGGTAACGAGGCGCAATATGCCGGCACGGGCATAATTCTGCGTGGATCGGCGGCGGCGGCGCGGGTGCAGCAGTTGCTGAGCCAGGGCGTCGCGCTGGCCGGAGGTTCCTTCCCCGGCGGCGATCCGGCCAATGTGACACTGTTCGTGGACGGACGCAGCCAGAATCTGGGCGTGTCGATCACGCGCGGGATCGACTTCAGCGGAACCTGGAAAGCGGACATCGGTGCGGACGACCATCTGCTCTTCAACGTGTCGGGTACCTACCTCACCAAGTATAACATCGCCGTGACGCCAGCCGCGCCGCTGGTCGACCGGCGCAACGTCATCTTCAATCCGCTCAAGTTCAAGGCGCGGGCCAGCATCACCTGGGATCACGGGCCACTGAGCGCGCGTGTTCTGGCCACGCATGTTGGTGGATACACCAACAACCTTTCCAACCCGGTGCAGTCCGTGAAGAGCTATACCCCTGTCGATTTGACGCTGACGTGGCGCATCGGGGATCCACAGGCGACCGGCTTCTTCGAGAAGGGGCTCACGCTCGCGATGGAAGTGCGCAACGTCTTCGATATTGCGCCACCCTATGTCAATCTGGCGCCCAACGGCAATGGCGGCGGTGGCTATGACGCGACGGCGAGCGATCCCATTGGGAGGCTCTTCGCCGTCAGCGTGCGCAAGTCCTTCTAAGGGAGCGGAGTGCGTGGCGAAGGAGGCGATCTCGATTGTGCTGGCAGGCGATCTGGTTCTGGATGAGCCGGATGGCGCCTATTGGCTGGCTGGGATCGCCCCCGCCCTGCGCGCTGCCGACCTCGCAGTGGGGCATCTGGAAGTGCCCCACACGGCGAGTGTCGTCGAACTGAAGGGAGATGTGCCGGCGCCCGGTGCGCCGCCCGAAAATCTCGCCGCCATCGCGCAGGCAGGGTTCGGGATGCTCAGTCTTGCCGGCAATCACATCGCCGATTGCGGCTCGCAGGGCATTGCCGACACGCTGGCCGGTCTCGATGCGCAAGGCGTGCATCACACCGGCGCGGCGCTGACGCTTGCAGCCGCCCGCGCGCCAGCGATCGTGACGCGCGGTGGCCATCGGATCGCGCTGCTGAGCTATAATTGTGTTGGCCCGGAAAACAGTTGGGCCGGTAAGGATACTGCCGGCTGCGCCTTTCTGCGGGTCGATACGGCAGACGGCGCGCCGATTGCGCCGGCGGCTGCGCTCACCACGCTGACCGCAGAGGCCGTCGCGACCTTGCGGGAGGATATCGCGGCCGCGCGCCAGCAGGCGGACATCGTGCTCGTGGCGCTCCACAAGGGTATCGTCCACACACCCGCGCAACTCGCGCCTTACGAACGAGCGGTTTCCCACACTGCAATCGATGCGGGGGCGGACGTCGTGATTGGTCATCATGCGCATATCGTGCGCGGTATCGAATTTTATCGTGGGAAACCGATCTTCCATGGACTTGGCAATGGCTGCGTCGTCACCAGTGCGCTCAGTCCGGCGCAGGATCATCCGGCACGCGCGGAATGGGCGGATCGGCGGCGCAAGCTTTTCGGTTTCGAGCCGGACCCGGCCTACACGCTCGCGCCCTTTCATCCTGAAGCGGTGAACGCCTTTCTCGGCACCATCCGTCTCCATGGTGGCGGCGCGATGGACGTGGGCATTATCCCCGTCGATGTCGACGCGCCGGGGCGGCCCGTGCTTGCTTCGCCAGCCCGCGCGGCGGACATCCGGACCTATGTCGAGCGTATCACGCAAAAGGCGGGACTGCCTGCCATCGCAATAGCGGCCGATGGTCGCGTCGAAGAGGTTGGCGCATGAATTCTGCCAGGGTTGCCATGGTCTGGATCGGGGGGGGCGCCCTGATCGCGGCCGCGCTGTTGAACCTGCTCGCCGTGATCGGGCGGCACACGGGCCTGCCGCTCAAGGGCGCGATCGAGCTGGTTCAGGTCGCGGTTCTGGTCGCCGGAGCGCTGGCGCTCGTGGCGGCGACGATCGCCCGGAACCATGCCCGCGTGCATCTGATCCTCGATCGGCTGACGGGCGTTCGGCGCGACATTGCCGAGCGCACCTGCACGGCGCTCTCGATCGTCTTCTATGCAGGGTTGCTCGCCGGCTCCTGCTGGCTCGCGTCCGATCTCTGGAATAGCCAGGAAGTGAGCGAACTGGTCGGCGTGCCATGGCGGTGGATGCGCGCCTTCCTCAATGCCTCGCTTGTTGTCGTCATTGTCCTGCTGGTCCGCCAGCTCGCCGAGCGGCCCCGCTCATGATGTTCGCCACACCCGAGACAGGCTTTATCGGCCTGCTGATTCTGTTGACCATTCTCATGGCCGGCTTGCCGATCGGCGTGTCGCTCGGCCTTGTCGGCGTAGGCGGCTTGATGATCGTGCTGGGGCCGGAAGCGGCGCTCATCAAGGCGGGCGTCGTCGTGGTCGAGACGCTGACCCGCTACGAGCTGGGGACGCTGCCGCTCTTCATGCTGATGGCGCATCTCTTCTTTTCCGCCAATGCCAGCAGCGACCTGTTCGATGCCGCGGCCAAGATGATCGGTCACCGGCGCGGCGGCCTCGCTTATGCGTCGGTGGGCGGGTGCGCCGGCTTCGGATCGATCAACGGATCGAGCCTGGCGACGGCGGCGACCATCGGCCTCGTCGCCCTGCCGGAAATGCGCCAGCGCGGCTATTCCGACGCCCTGGCGACCGGCACGGTCGCGGCGGGCGGCACACTGGGCCAGATGCTGCCGCCATCCGGCGCGTTGATCGTTTATGGCATCATTGCCGAGCAATCGATCGGCAAGCTGTTCACTGCGACGCTGATCCCGGGCATCTCGCAGATGCTCTTCTATTGCCTGGTCATCTGGCTGCTCTGCCGCTGGAAGCCCTCGATCGCCCCGGCCAGCGCGCGTGCTAGCTGGCCCGAGCGTGGCCGGGCGATGCTCAAGATTGCAGACATGCTGCTGCTGGTCGCCGTGGTGCTGGGCGGCATCGTGCTGGGCTGGTTCAGCCCCTCGGAGGCCTCGTCCATCGGCACGGCTGGCGCGCTGGTCATCACGGCCTGGCGTGGCCGCCTGAATCGGGATGTGCTGTTCCGCGCCTTCTCGGAGACCTTGCGCACTGCCGGCCTTATCTTCCTCGTCATCATCGGGGCGATCACCTTCTCGGTCTTCATCAGCGTCACCGGTCTCACCGAGGCAGTGGGCAGCAGCGTGACGCAGATGGGCCTCGGCACCATCCCCACGCTCCTCGTCGTGGCGGTTCTGCTGCTGCTGCTCGGATCGGTGCTGGATGGCCTTGCGCTGATGCTGCTCACCACGCCGATCCTGCTCCCGATCGTCGAGAGCGTGGGCATGTCGCCCATCTGGTTCGGCATCTTCATCACCCGCGCGATGGAGATCGGCTTCGTCCATCCGCCGCTCGGCATGAACCTCTACGTGATTCAGGGCGTGGCGAAGGATGTGCCGCTCGGCCGCATCTTCCGGGGCGTGATGCCCTTCCTTGCCAGCGATCTCATCCACCTGCTGCTCATCATTCTCTTCCCGGCCATGGTGCTGTGGCTGCCCACCGTATTTGGACAATGACCATGATCGCTTATGTCGGCCCCGATCTGCCGCAAGACTTGCTCGCCGCGACGGGCGCCTGTTCCGGCCCGGTGGCCTGGAATGTCGATCGCGCCATGCCCACTGCCGACCGCTGGCTGGAAAGCAAATTTCCGCTCTGGGCGCGATCTATTGTGCAGGACTGGGCGGATGGGGTCCTGGACAGTCTCGACGCCGTCATCTTCTCCCGAGCGGACGACGCTGCGCAGCGGCTCTATTACTATATCTGCGAGCTACGCAGACAGGGAGAGGTCAGGGGCCCCAAGCCGCTGATCTTCGACGTGGCGCGGATCGCCCGCTCGAGCAGCGCGGCGCATATGGTGGCCGCTGTCCGCCAGCTTGCCGATCGGCTGGGACTGGATGCCCCCGCACTGGAGCGTGGCATCGCCGAAACGAACCGGCGTCGCGCATCGGCCAACGGGATGGCGGGCATGGCTGCGCCTTGTTGCCTGCTGGCTGGCACGCCGCCGCCTGATCGCCGTCTCCATGCCGTCATCGAGGCGGCCCGCTGGTCCGCATGCGGACCGACGCTGGCGGACGCCTGGCAAGATCCGGGCGTGGCGATTGAGGAGGCGAGCGGCGATCCGATAACTGCTATCGCGCGCCAGCTCCATGCCGCCTCGCAGAGCGGCCGCGCCTTTTTCGATCGCGCATCGGATCTGGTCGACAGGGCGCGGACACTCGGCACCTCGGCGGTCGTGCTCTGGTTTGCGGAGGAGGATGAGGCGCGCATCTGGCATCTGCCCGCGCAGCGTGAGGCCTTGTCACAGGCCGGCATTCCCCACCTCATCATGACGCGGCGCGACTGGCGCGGAACTGACCGCGCGGCCGGCGAGATTACGCAATTTCTGAAGGAGCTTTCTGCATGATGCCGTTATCCGGTCATCGCGTCGCCATTCTGGGCGGCATGGCGGATCGGCCACTGGCCCGCTTCCTGGCTTCGATTGGGGCGGAGCTGGGCGGTCCGGTGGAGGGCGCATCGTTCGTCATCGACGATATTGGGCTGGAGGGGTTGGGGGGCATTGCCATCCCGGAGACTGCCGTGCACGTGTCAGTCACCAGCTTCGGCTCGGGTGGTCCACGGTCGCAATGGAAAGGCGGCGAGCTGGTGGCCTCTGCCATGGGAGGTGCCCTCCGCGTCACCGGCGAGCCGGATCTGGCACCGGTGAAGGAAGCGGGGGATGCCTGCACCTTCCACGCGGATATGGTGGCTGCGGCCGGGGCAATGGCCGCTCATTATTCGCGCGGCACGCACGGAAAGGGGCAACATGTCGATGTCTCGATCCAACAGGTGGCCTTCAGTCGCAATTTCAACGGCGTGCTGTGCTGGCAGTTCGACCGGCGCAAGCTCACGCGCGTGGGCGGTGCGCTCGCTTATGGCAAAGCGACCGTGCGGGCCATCTGGCGGCTGGCGGACGGCTGGTGCTTCCACTCGCTGATGACCGGGCGGCTCGGCGCGCCCGCCAATCAGGCCCTCTCGGACTGGATGGACGAAGTCGGTGTTCCCAATCCGCTGCACGGCACCGACTGGCTGAGCTACAATCGCTCCACGCTGCCGGCCGACACGCGGGCGCTGTGGGAAGCGGCGATCGCCGCCTTCTTCCTCTCGCGTACCAAGCATGAGATCGCGACCGAAGGGCTGAGGCGCGGCATCAATGCCTGCGTGGCGAACGAGCCAGGCGATGTGCTGGCCGATCCGCATCTGGCGGCGCGCCACTTCTTCGATACGCCTTCGGGCCTGCCGGAGCGCTTCGCGACGATCCGCAAGGGCGCTGCCATTGCCGCGCCCGCCATCCACACCGGCGAGCGGCCGGGGCCGCTGGCGGGCGTTCGGGTGCTGGATTTCGCCTGGGCACTGGTCGGATCGATCACGACCAAGACGCTCGGCGATCTTGGCGCGGAGATCGTGAAGATCGAGAGCCGCACGCGGCCCGATCTTGCCCGTCTCGACGTGCAGGTTTCCGTGTCCAGCCCAGGCAATTGGGACGACAAGCCCTGGTTCGCGCATCTCAACAGCTCCAAACGCAGTTTGTCGCTGAACATGAAGAAGCCTGATGCGCGTGAACTCATCGATCCGCTGATCGACTGGGCCGATGTGGTGGTCGAGAATTTCTCCCCCGGCACGATGAAGAAGCTTGGCCTCGATTATGATGCACTGGCGGCGCGCAACCCGGGCATCGTCATGGTGTCGGGCAGCGTGTTCGGCCAGACCGGTCCGCTGGCGCAGGAATGGGGTGTCGACGGGACCGGTGGCGCGCTCTCCGGGCGGACCTTCCTCACCGGCTATTCCGACCGCGACCCCGTCATCCCTGGCGCGGTGCCCTATGGCGACGTCATCGTGCCTTTCGTCATGGCAGGATCAGTGGCGGCGGCGCTGCAGCATCGCCGCGAAACCGGGCTTGGTTGTCATATCGATGCCTCGATGTACGAGATCTGCGTGCAACAGATGCGGGACTATCTGGCGGCGGCGCGGCGCGGCGAGCGCCCGCAGCGCTCGGGCAATGCGGATCCCGCTGTCTTCTTTCAGGATGTCTTCCAGGCGCAGGGCGAGGATCGATGGGTGGCGATCAGCCTGAGGGACGAAGCAGAGCTTGCCAGACTCCACGCCATTGCCGGCGGCGACGTCGCGGCGTGGGTCGCGCAACGCGCTGACCATGCCATTATGGCCGAGCTTCAGGCCGCCGGCATCGCCTGCGGTGTGGTGCAGGATTGTGAAGACATGATCGATCACGATCCGCAACTTGCCGGGCGCGGCGCGTTGGTGACGCTTGACCACCCGCTGCTTGGGCCGTTCGGCCACATCGCAACCCCCATCAAGTTTTCGCATGATCGCTTGGAGCCGTTCCGCGCGCCGCGCATGGGCGAGCATGCTCACACCATCGCCCGCGACACCTGCGGCCTCTCGGAGGCCCGCATCGCACAGCTCGACGCTGCAGGAGTTTTTGAATGAGCCAGGATGTCACGACGCGGGCAACAGGGCAGCGCAGCCGCAAGGATCTGGCCTGCACGGCAGCAGCCAGCGCCTATCAGAAGCAGTTCGGTGCGGATCTGCGGCGACGGGTCGTGGATGAGGGCGAGCCTTTTGCTATCGTGCAGGCCGACACGCCGCACGAAATCTTCCACGTGATGGATATTCCGATCATCACCAACCAGTGGTGGTCGGCCTATATTTCGGCAAAGCAGCTCTCGAACCAGTATTTTGAGGTAATGGCCCGGCATGGCTATCCCGAGAATAGCTGCAAATATTGCTCGCTGGGCCTCGCCTGCACGCTCGCTAACGATCCTAAGACCGCCCCCTGGGGAGGCCTGCCCACGCCGACCGTGCTGGTGGCGCGGCTGACCTGCGACTGCATCCAGCATGTCTTCGGCCAATGGGCGCAGGCGCTGGGCAGCGAATTTTTTGCGATGGAGGCGCCGGCATGGGAGCACAAGGACCCGCGCTGGTTCGAGCATAGCCGGGGCGACTGGCGCCAGGTCTACGATGCCGATCGTATCGCGCTGATGGTCGCGGAGATGCGTGATCTTATCGCCCTGCTGGAGAACCGCACCGGGCGAAAGTTCGACGAGGCGAAGCTCCACTATCTGATGGAACGGATCAACGAGCAGGAGGGCTATATCTGGGAGGCGGCGCAGGCCATCGGCCGGGCGCGGCCTTGCCCCGTGTCGATCGCTGAGCAGATGCCCAACACGATGATCCCGCAATGGCATCGCGGATCGGATTGGGCGGTCGCCCATGCCAAACGTTTCCGCGATGAGGTGATGGAGCGCATCGCAAATGGTACCGGCTCTGCCAGCAACGAGAAGGTCCGCCTCATGTGGATCGGCGCGGGTGTGTGGCACGACCCCGGCTTCTATCAGGCCCTGGAGGAACGGCTCGGCGCGGTCTTCGTCTGGTCGATGTATATGCCGTTCGCCGGGCCGCAATATATCCGTGAACTGCAGGGCGAGCCAATGGATGCGCTGGCCAGCCGTATCTGCTCCATGAACGAAGTACTGCACCTGCCGCCTTGGATGAACGGCTGGATGACCAGCGAGGCGGAGCGTTGCGGCATCGACGCCTGCGTTGTGTTGCTCCCGCCGGACAACCGCCTCTCGCAATCGGGCACAAAGCTGACCGCGCTGTCGCTGGAGGCAGCAGGCGTGCCGGTGCTGACCATTGACGCCGACATGGTGGACGCCAAGAACTGGGACCATGACAGGATGGTGGCGACGGTGGCCAGCTTCCTTGCCGAGCGGGGGCTTGCATGAGGCTGCGGGCGTTCCTGCCTTCGCTACTGCTGCTGCTGGCGTCCTGCGCTCGGCCCGTGTCGCAGGATGTGACGGAACTCACTTATGCAACGCCCTACAGCCCCAATCATCCGTTTAGCAAAGCGGATCAGGCGTGGATGGCGTTTGTCGAGCAGCGCTCGCACGGCCGCATCCGCATCCGGCCGAGCTGGTCCGGGGCGCTGCTTTCGTCCGACATGTCGATGGAGGAACTGCGCCACGGTGTCGCGGATGTGGGCCTCATCACGCCCATCTACGCGCGTGGCGGCGCCCATCTCATCCGCATCCAGACGGGTTTCTACAGCGGTGCGGACAGCATTGAATCCCAACTGGCGCTCTATCGTTGCATCGCGGCGGCGAACCCCGAAATTGGCCATGAGCTGGAAGGGCTCAAGGTGTTGGCGGTGCAGGGCGGATCGCTGGCCGGCGTCGTCACCACCAGCAGGCAGGTGAACACCTTGGCCGATCTGCGCGGCCTGCGTCTGCGCGCGCCGACGGAGCTGCTGAGCGTGCTCGAATCCCTCGGCGCCGATCCGGTGAACATGCCGATGGCTGACGTCTATTCGGCCATGGCGAAGGGTGTGATCGATGGCGTCATCGCACCTGGCGACACGTTCAAGTCGCTACATTTCGCCGAGGTCGCCCGCCACTATAACAACCTCGCTATTCCACGCGGCGCCTATCCTGCTCGGGCGATGGGGATGGAGCGCTGGAATCGGCTGAGTGCGCAGGATCGGGCTATCCTCGAGGAGTCGCAAGCGGTCTGGGAAGCAGCGCTCGCGCGCGAGATTTATGCTGCGCTTGAAAAGGGACTGGAAGAAGCGCGCGCGCAGCATGTGACGATCAATGGCGTGTCGCGTCAGGAGCAGGCGCGATTCGATGCGCTCTATCTGCGCGATTCGGAGGGCAATGCCCGCGACCTGTCCCGCTTCGGCATTGATGGTCTCAGGGCGTTCCGCACCGCACGCGCTTCCGTGCAGGGTCGCGACAAAATCCAGTGTGGAGGAAATCAATGAAGCACGTCGCGCCGCTGCTCTGTGCTTTGGCTGCCATCCTGCAGGCCCCGTCCGCATCGGCCCAGATACCTTCTGGCATCATCGGAGCGCCCGGCGGAACAGGCGATCTGCCCGCGATTGCGGAAGGGCGAGCGGACGCGCCCGGCTACACCATCTATCGCCCGGCGAAGCTGCCACAAAGACGCCTGCCGTTGGTGCTGTGGGGTAATGGTGGCTGCCGCAATGACGGGCTGTCGGCCAGTGGCTTCCTGCGCGAGATCGCCAGCCATGGCTACATCGTCATCGCCAATGGGGCTCCGAAAGGGGAGAGGCCCTCGACGGAACCGGCTGCTGGAAACCAGCGGGGACCCGAGCCGCCCATGCCGCCACCCACAACCGCGGACGAAACCTCAGTGGACCAGCTCCTCGCTGCAATCGACTGGGTGAAGGGTAGCCCCTACGGACGCGACGTCGATACCAAGCAGGTTGCCGTGATGGGACATAGTTGCGGTGGCCTGCAGGCGCTTGCCGCCGCTGCCGATCCGCGCATTCGCACGGCCGTCATCTTCAACAGCGGTGTGTACAACCGGCCAGGCAATGGCCTTAGCCGCGTCTCGATCGCCAAGGACGATCTGCGCAAGCTGCATACACCGGTCGCATACATCTTGGGCGGGCCGACCGACATCGCCTATCCCAACGGGAATGACGATGTGGGCCGCATTGCTCATGTGCCCGTTTTCTACGCCAACAAGAACACGGGCCATGGCGGAACGTTCGGCGCGGTGAACGGCGGGGACTATGGCCGGATCGCGGTGGCGTGGCTCGATTGGCAACTCAAGCGTGACGCGAAGGCGGGTCAACTCTTCACGGGGGCGTCCTGCGGCCTTTGCAAAGACCCCGCATGGACGATCGTTCGCAAACAATTTCCGGAAAAACCATGACCCAACCGCTTGCGGGCATCCGCATCGCCGATTTCAGCCATGTGATGGCCGGGCCTTATGCGTCGCACCTGTTGCGGCTGATGGGGGCCGACGTCATCAAGATCGAGTCGCCCAAGGGCGACAATTTCCGCAGTTACGGATCGGATCCGCGCTTTGAAGGTCTCTCACCTGCATTCATTGCGGCCAATGCAGGGAAGAAGTCGATCATGCTGGATCTCAAGGATCCCGCCGACCTCGACATCGCCCACGCGATCGTGGCGCGGTGTGACGTGATGCTGGAGAACTTCCGGCCCGGCGTCATCACACGTCTCGGCCTTGGCTACGAGGCAGTTCGAGAACTGCGGCCGGATATCATCTTCTGCTCGGTGTCCGGCTATGGGCAGGACAGTCCTCAACGCGACTGGCCGGCCATCGACAATATCGTGCAGGCGACCAGCGGGATGATGATGCTGAGCGGCGAAGAGGGTGACCCGCCGGTGCGCGTCGGCTTTCCCATTGTCGATACGCTGACCGGCCAGACCGCGGCACTTGCCATCCTGTCCGCACTGGTGCGGCGACTGCAGGGTGGCGGCGGCAGTTATATCGATGTGTCGATGTTCGATGCCAGCTTGGCCTTCATGACGTCGGCCGTGACGCCTTATCTGCTGACCGGGCAAGCGATGTCCCGCATGGGTAATACTGGCTATAGCGGCCTGCCCACCGCTTCGTTGTTCACAGCCAGGGACGGGCGGCAGATTTCGCTCGGCGTCGTGCAGCCCAACCAGTTTGCCGCGCTTGCCCGGTTCACCGGACGAGAGGACTGGCTGACTGATCCACTGTTCGCCACGCCAGAAGCACGGCGGGCCAATTTCGACGCCATGAAGGCGGAACTGGAGAGGGTGTTCGCCACAAGGGATGCGGCCGCCTGGGAAGCAGGATTGAGCGAAGCTGGCATCCCTTGCGGGATGGTGCGCCGGGTCGATGAAGCGGCCGAACTGGCGCGTCCGGATGCGCTTGTATCCTTCGATATCCCCGAGGGACCTCTTACGGGACCAGTGCGCTACCCCGGTGCCGGCTTCCGCCTCACTCCCGGCCTTCAAGTCGGCGAAGTCCCGCCTCGCCTCGATGAAAATCGGGCCGAGATTCTTGATTGGCTCCTCCGGACGGAGCCAGGCCACTAGGCGACATGGACACACGCTTGTCACGAAGGCTGTCAGCAACCGCGACAAGAGCGACACCGCCGCAAAGGTCGCTTGGCGGATGGAGCACTTGCAGAACAATATCGCTCGGTGTCTCGACGCGCTCGATTGTCCGATCGCAAGAAGAGCGCCATTGCAGACCGAAGACGAAGCGATTGACAGAGAAGATGTCCGGTTGCGTGTGCAGATGCGCGACCGTGCGGCACGTGAGGATGAAGTTCGCAATGCGCCGGGCCAAAGGCAAGAAAAGTGTCGCTTAAATTGCTTTAGACACATCATTTCTGATCGGGCTCGCTGCGCTGGTTTCCAGCCGTGCATATCTCGTTCTGGCGCTGCGGGGATCGGCGCACGAGATGGATATCGGACGGCAAAGTCGTGTCGCACCTCGCGGATGGGTAGCAGGCAGCGGTTGATCGCATCGCGGTTGCGGTGCAGGGGAGAGGTTGGGACGTTCGCCAGAGGCGCTATGCCGGGACCGTCTTCGACGGAGCAACCTGAGCTCTATCCCTCGCCTCGCCCATAATTCTCGATCGCCTGGCTAACCCGCTGGAGGACGGAGAGACAGGTCTCCAGCTCCGAGCGGGAGACGTCGCTGAGCAGCGCGTCCCTTATGTCGCTGACCTCCTGCGAGATCGCCTCGATGATCGGATGCGCCGCTGGCGTAAGATGCAGGTTCTTGACCCGGCGATCCGTGCTGCTCTCGCGCCGCTCAAGCAGCCCCTGACGGACGAGCTCGTCCACGATGGCCACCAAAGTGGCGCTGGTGACGGACATATGTTCCGCCAGTTCGGTCTGGGTAATCCCCGGCTGCAGTCGCGCCCAGGCGAGCACGCGCCAGCGGGGCTGTGTCTGGCCCGCGAAGCGTAGATGTTCATCCAGCAGATTGCGCCACGCGCGGCCGGTGCCGACCAGCCACCACGACATCTGCACCCGCAAATCAGCATCCGAACCGGGTTCCTGGCCACGGGCCGGCGGCGGTCCTGGCACGAACCGCGCCTTCGCATCCTTTGCAGAAAAGGGCGTGATTTTCGGCGAATCCTTTGCGTCTTTCGACCTTCCCATCATCGCCCTCCTGCCTTGTTGGTCTTGATGCTTCAACACCCATTGCCTTCACTTTAAAAGATAGGATATGAATTACTAGTCGCCCTAAACATTAGGGCGGTAAATTCAATGTCTATACGTGCTCTACGCCGTGCCGCACAGGCGCGGTCGAGCGAACGATATGGGCAGAGACTGGGGAGAGGATTGCAATGCTGGCGCTTCGTCAACGAGTTCGGGTTTTGAGAAATTCTGCGGCCATTCTGGCGATGGCTGCGATCGGCGTGGCCTCTGCTGCGCACGCGCAGGATCAGGGCGGTCCAGCACCGCAGGCCGAGGATCAGGCCGCATCCGGTTCGCAGGAGATCGTCGTGACCGGCTCGCGCATCACGCGTGGCGGTTTCACCGCGCCGACTCCCGTCACCGCGATTGGCCGCGACCGACTCGAGACGACTGCCGCGACGAATATTGGCGACGTGCTGAGCCAGTTGCCCAGCTTTCGGGCCACCTCCAGCCCTTCCGCCACACAGACGACGCCCGGCAATGCCGTCGGCTCCCGCGTGCTGGAACTGCGCAGCCTTGGCAGCGAGCGCACCCTGGTGCTGGTCAATGGCCGTCGGTTCGTGCCGACGACAGCGCGCGGGACGGTCGACACCAACTATATTCCCGGCATCCTCATCGATCGCGTCGACGTCGTGACCGGCGGTGCATCGGCGGCCTATGGTTCGGACGCGGTTGCGGGCGTCGTGAACTTCATCCTCAACAACAAGCTCGATGGCCTTCGCGCCGAGGCCCAGTCGGGCATCTCGCAGCGCGGCGACGACCGCACGATCTTCCTCTCGGCGGCCGGCGGCACATCCTTCGCCGGTGGCCGGGGCCACGTCGTGTTCGGCGGGGAGTATGAAGACAATGATGGCCTGGCGGACTGCTATCAGGCCCGCTCGCTGTGCGCGCAGGAGTGGACGCTCGTCGGCCGCCCGGCTGGCGCGGCCGGTGCGGGCGCCCCGGCGCTGAGCATTCTCAACAACGTCCACACCGCCACCATAGCCCCCGGTGGCCTCATCCTCAGCAATGGCCCGCTCAAGGGCCTCCAGTTCCTGCCGGATGGGACGACGGCGCCCTATGAGGTCGGCAGGCTCGCGGGTTCACTGTTTCAGCAGGGCGGCAGTGGGAAGGGCCAGAACGCCTTCCTCGCCGGCCTGCTTCTCAAGGTGCCGGTCGAGCGCTTCAGCACCTATGGCCATGCCGAATATGAATTCAGCGACGCGCTCAAGGCCACGCTGGAAGCATCCTATGGCGAAGTCCGCGCGTTCTCGGTGAGCGCGCAGCTGCGCGACAGCACAGGCTCGCTGATCGGTCCGGTCCGCCGCGACAATCCGTATCTCCCGCGGTCGGTCACGGACGTCATGGATGCCAACGGCATCACCCAGTTCAACATGGGCCGCGCCGGGCTCGACCTCGGCAATGCCCGCGGCGCGACCAAGAGCACTGCCTTCCGCATCATCGGTGGCCTCTCCGGCGCCATCACTGATAACTGGACGTGGAACGCTTACTATCAATATGGCCGCAGCACCTATCATCAGGAAGCGACCAACAACCTCATCCGCTCGCGCCTGCTGCTCGCGGCCGATGTTACCTCGGGCCCCGGCGGCACGCCAATCTGCCGCTCGACGCTCACCAACCCGACCAATGGCTGCCAGCCGCTCAACCTGATCGGCGCGGGCCGCTTCAGTCAGGAGGCGCTGGCCTATGTCACCGGCACATCGATGCTCGACCTGAAGATCACCCAGCAGGTTGCCGCGCTGGACGTGCAGGGCGACCTCATCGACTTGTGGGCCGGCCCGCTGTCGCTGGCGGCTGGCGCCGAATATCGCCGCGACGAGGTGAAGGGCTCGACCGACCCGCTCTCGCCCACCGGCGCCTTCTACGTCTCCAACTTCGCTGCTTCCAACGGCAAGGTCGAGGTGAAGGAAGCCTTTGTCGAGGCGGTCCTCCCGCTGCTCAAGGACAGTGCGCTGGGCAAGAGTCTGGAGCTGAACGGCGCCGCGCGCCGCACCGACTACAGCACGAGCGGCGCGGTCACCACTTGGAAGCTCGGCGGCGTCTATGAGCCGGTCGATTTCCTGCGTCTGCGTGGCACGCTCTCTCGCGATATCCGGGCGCCCAATGTGAACGAGCTGTTCGGCTCGGTCACGCGCAGCTTCTCGTCCTTCACCGATCCGGTGACGAGCAAGCAGGGCCTGATCGAAATCGTCTCGGGCTCGAACAATACGCTGCGCCCGGAGAAGGCCGATACCTTCACGGCCGGCGTGGTGCTGAGCAACCTGTCGTTTCTGCGCGGCTTCAACCTCTCGGTCGATTATTACAATATCCGCGTAAACGACGCGATCGCGCAGATCGGCTCATCGACCATCGCGACGCGCTGTCTGGTGAACAACGCAACCGAGTTCTGCCCACTGATCACGCGGAACGGGGCAGGCGAAGTGACGCTGATCAACGACCGTCTGCAGAATGTGAATGGCTTCAAGACCCGGGGCCTGGACATCGAGGCGAGCTATCGCACCCGCATCGGGGCCGCCGCATCGCTCGACCTGCGGCTGCTGGCGACCAAGACGTTCGACCTCATGATCATCGACAGCGCCGGTTCGGTCGACCGCGCCGGCCAGACCGGCTTCCGCGCCAGCAACACTCCGGGCGTGCCGGATTATGTGCTGGACGGCATGGCGACCCTTAAGGCCGGGCCGTTCAGCCTGAGCGCGCACGGCCGCTACATTCCCGAGGGCAAATTCCTCGTCGAGTTCGTCGGTCCCGAGGATGCAGGCTATAGTGTCGGCCTCGCGAACAGCATCAGCACCAATCGCGTGGCTGCCCGCTTCTACGCGGACCTCACGCTGGGCTGGAACGTGAAGGCCGGCCGCAGCGATTTCGAATATTTCATCGCGATCCGTAACCTGTTTGACAAGGATCCGCCGATTGCACCCAGCGCGGTGGGCATCACCAATCAGGTGCTGTTCGATCAGGTCGGACGCGCGTTCCGCGTCGGGGTGCGCCTCAAGCGATGAGCGAGCCGGTCGGCACGCAAGCCACGGGTCAGGCGCAACCGGCATCGGCCGGCGCGTCTGGAGCCGGCGACGATTGGCCGTCGCCGGCCCGCGCCTGGTACACGATCTGGCTGATCGCCTTCGTGACCATGCTCTCCAATGTCGACCGGAACATCATCAATCTGCTGGTCCAGCCGATCAAGCGCGACCTGGCGCTCAGCGACACCCAGATCAGCCTCATCATCGGCTTCGCCTTTTCGTCGGCCTATATGGTCGTCGGCTTGCCGATGGCTCGCGTCGCGGATCAGCGCAGCCGCAAGATGATCCTGACGGCCGGCCTGACGGTGTGGAGCCTGGCCACTGCGCTCTGTGGCATGGCCAGGAGCTTCGGCGGGCTGTTTTTCGCACGCGGCGTCGTCGGGGGCGCGGAGTCCGTCGCCGGCCCCTCGTCCATGTCGATGATCGCGGACATGGTGCCGCGGTCAAAATTGCCGCGTGCCTTCGCGGTCTATCAGCTCGGCATCAGCGCCGGTCAGGCCACGGCGTTGTTGGCCGGTGGCCTGCTGGTGGCGTTCTTTGCCGGAATGGGGCCGGTCCATATCCCGGTTCTGGGCGAGATGCGCGAGTGGCAACTCGTCTTCCTCGTCTGCGCTCTGCCGGGGCTGGCGACCGCCTTGCTCTTTCTCGTCACCGTGCGCGAACCGGTGCGCCGCAATCGCCGCGGCAAGGGCAGCGTACCGCTGCGCGAAGTGGGGGCGTATCTCCTGTCAAACCGCATATTGTTCCTGCCCCTGTTCCTCAGCATCGGCATCGGCGCGATCGAGACGACGGGCCTCATGACGTGGCGCGCGGCCTTTTATGAGCGCACCTATGGCTGGGGACCGGCGCAGATCGGGCCACTGCTGGCGCTCTCGCTCCTCATCTCTACGCCGATTGCGTTGACGCTGGGCACCTGGTTCGCGGAATATATGGGCAAGCGCGGCAATCCCGATGCGATGGCGCGGGTCTGTTTCTATTCGCAAGCACTGTCCGCTCCCTTCGCGATCGCCACCTCGCTCATGCCCAGCCCCTGGCTCGCCTTCTTCTGCGGGATGATCTCCTCGATCATCGGCCTCGCCAGCGCCCCTGCGCAGAATGCCGCGATCCAGATGGTGACGCCCAGCGAGATGCGGGCTCAGATCAGCGCTGTGTATCTCTTCACCATCAGTGTCATCGGCAATGGTCTCGGGCCGCTGCTCATCGCGCTCGTGACCGATTTCCTGCTGAAGGACGAGAGCATGCTGCGCTATTCGATGGCGTTCTTCGCCGCCGTAATGGCCCCCGGCGGCGCGGCGCTCATGTATCTGGCGATCAAACCTTATGCTCAGGCTGTAAGGAGGTCTGGTTTCGAGGAGGCTTCCCGCTGAGGAGAGCCCTGACCACTGGGTTCTACGAGGCAGATTCCGGCGAACCGGCAGCTGACAGCCGCGACGCAGCTCGTGATCCATTGCGCAATCGCTGCCGGCTGGGACCTCGCTGAAGGCAAGGTGGCGTTTCTAACAGCGACATGATCGCTTCGTCCGTCGGGCCGCGCGTGACCGGCGGGCAGCGGCTGTCGGGGCGGTATAGTAGACGGTCGCTGCCCGGGCACCGGAAACTGCTCCCATCTTCGCGAGCGCAGCAATTTTGTTAATCATCTTGCGTGCTTGACCATGAAGCGGTGGATCCGCTTCCAGTAGGAGCGAGGGCGGGCGAAAATGAGTCTCCTTGGGGAAATCGGCAAGACCGATGCCCCGTACGGATACAACCGTCGCCAATCGCTTGAAGAGGCGCGTCCTTGGGGACGGCGCACCATCGAGTAGCAGCCCTAGCTCCTAATAAAGCCACGGCCCCGGAATCGCGTACCAATTGATGGAAGGCAAAGCGGCCTGCGAAGAAAGTCTCGTCGAGCGGATTTACGTCGATCTTCGGAATTGCCGCGCCCGCGCCTCAGAGCATTTCGACACGCTCAGCCCGCATGTTCGGCCGCGATCTTCGCGCTGAGCACGCGCCGCGCGCGCACGGCCGCTTCGTCCATCGGCAGCAGGGCGGGCTTGTGCGCGAAAAGATCATTCGATTTCATGCGCGAGCGGACGGCCCGGATCATGGGCTCATCCTCGTTCTCGAACGCATTCTGGGTACCGAAATACAGCATGCCGGCGACCTGCTCGTTGTCATGATGACGATTCCGGCCGGCGGCCCAGAAATAATGGGTGGAGTCCTCGGTTTCCGGCGTGAGGAAGTGGACCGTCGGAATCTTCGGCCCACCATCGGCATCGTCGGGACTGATCATCCCGGTGTCGAGATAGAGGTTCGAGGGACAGTGCCAGTGCATGTATGCGTGCAGGTCGGCCTGTTCTGCAGGGGCGCTCCACAGGATCTGAAAAAGACCCGTGATCGGCTCTCCCTCGACGTCATAAAAGGCCCGCACGACGTCGCCGTCCTGCTCGCACTGAAACTGCGTGCGCAGCGAGTTGCCGGGCGAAGCGAGGATCGGGTGGAGAAACTCGACATGGGTCAGGTCGAGCAGGTTGTCGACAACCAGCTCATAATGCGTGTTGACGTGGAGCTGGCCGCGAATCCAGGTGAACCCCTCTTCCTCGAGCCGGGGGATGTCCGGCAGCGTCACAGGGTCGGCCGTCGCAGCGTCGCCCATCCAGATCCAGACCATGCCATAACGCTGGACGAGCGGATAAGAACGGACAGACAGTGCTGCCGGGATTGTGCCCTTCCCGTGCGGGTTGCGCAGACACTGCCCGGCACCGGAGAATTCCAGGCCGTGATAGGGGCAGGCGATGCGGTCGCCGCTCAGCTTGCCTTTGCTGAGCGGCGCGAAGCGGTGAGGGCATGCATCCTGCAGGGCATTGAGCTGGCCGTCTTCCGTGCGGAAAATCACGACCGGCTCGCCCAATATGGTGCGCGCCAGCGGCGCATCGGTGACGTCATTCGCCCACCCGGCGGTGTACCAAGCATTTTTCAGGAACGACATGCCCTCAGTCCTCTTCCATATGCGGTCACCATTCGGTGATAAATGGCCCATAGGTTGGCTTACGCCCTTGAGCGTCTTCTGGGACGACCTCGTTGCGCTGGCGGCCGAGCCCCGTGATTTCGCTTTCGACGACGTCGCCAGCCTTGAGCCAGCATCCCCCATGCGACCCGGCATTGCCCGGGGGAGAGCCGGTGATCAGGAGGTCTCCCGGCAAAAGTTTGATGCGCTCGGAGGCGTAGGACAGGATTTGCGCGGGCGAGAAGATCATGTCGGAGGCCGGCCAGTCCTGCATCGTCTTGCCGTTCACCTTGAGCACGATTTGCGCGTCCCGCCAATCGATGAACTGCTTGGGTACGATGAAGGGGCCGGTGGGATAATGGTTCGGCTGGTTCTTGCTGACCCAGTCATATCCAAACTTGATGTCAGTGCGCCGGAACTCATCGACGCAACCGAGGTCATTGACCATGACATAGCCGGCGATCAAGCTCTCCGCCTCTTCGGGCGGGAGGTATCGGCCGGTCCGCGCCACCACGGCACCGAGTTCGAGCTCCCATTCCATATGCTCGCCGATGAGCGGAAGGATGATGTCATCATTGGCGCCGGATAGCGCCGAATGCAGCCCCGTCCAGAAATAGGGCATGCCCTCGGTGGCCCGCCGAGCCACCTCGGCATAGTTGCGCTTGAAGAAGTCCTCATCCGATTCGCCAGGCTGGCGGTTATGCTGATTGAACTTGTTGTTCGTCATCATCTCCGCGACATGCTGCTTGTAGTTCGAGCCGGCGCCCAGAATGTTCGGGTGCTTGAGTGCGGGGAGGATCTCCACGGTCTCGAACCGGATACCAGTCTCTCCGCCTTTTGCCGCTATCTCGCCCAGACGGTCCAGGGCGATGTCCCAATCGTCGAAGACCTCGTGGGTGTCCGCATAATATTCGGACAGGTCAAAGATGGTGCCCTCGGGCTGCACCAGGCCGGGAAAGCCCCTCTTGGAACCGGTTGGCGATACATGCCGATGCCGAAGCTGCCATGCGCCAGACCGGTCGCGGGATCATAGTTTTTTGCCATGTCTGCTTGTCCTCTAAATCAGGAAAAATAGGTCTCGTGACTGCGGTCGCACCACAGATCCATCTCCATCTTCTCGATGGGCAGGAGGTCTGCGACGGCGCTTGCATTGAGCATGTCGGTGTCCGTGAAGGTCTCGAACCGGTACCCTCCCGGTGCGCGCCAGACATCGAACACATGGCTGCCGCGCGGATGCCGGCCGACCCCCCAGATCGGTTCGTGCTGCTGCCGCGTCATCCAGCGGTGCGCCATGAACTGGGATTCGCTGTCGGCGACCTCGAAAGAGATATGGTGCAGGTCGCTCTTGCCGAAGCCGAACAGCGCGATCGTGTGGTGATCCACCCACTCGTCGCCGCGGTCGATCCGATAGAAGCCGGCGACGATGTTCTCGGGCGGCCCGGCATGCATGAGATCGCTCGGCAACAGGCCCAGAACATCGCGATACCAAGCGTCGCAGGCCTTCATGTCGCGAACGAACAGCCCGACATGGCCCATGCGCAGCAGCTGCGCCGGGCCAATCTCGGCAAAGCTCTGGCTGCTGCCCATGCGGGCCTTATGGGTTCCGTAGTTGACGACCATTGGCGTGCGTGCCGCCTCCGCCTCCCGGCGGGCGATGCCGTGAACCAGCCGGATGGTCTTGCCATCGGGATCCGTCAGCTCGACAAACTGGCCGCCGCCCGGCCCCTCGAGAGCTTGCGGAGCGGATCCGCTCGCGCGCGCTGAAAGGCGAACCAGGTCGGCCTCGCTGTCCGTTTCCAGGGCGACGGCGATCAACTGATCGGTGTCGCCGCGCTCCAGAACGACCTGATAGGCCGCCGCGCCTGCGGCTCGCAGATAGTGAACGCCGTCCACCTGCGTATCCAGAACCAGCCCAAAGTCGGCCATGAAAGCCAGGGCCTTGTCCAGCTCACGTGAGGTGAGGTGAATATGATGGAGGCCTGACAGTGCCATCGATCCGCTCCTATTCCTGATATGAAAATGGCTAGGCGGTGATCGTGCATTCAGTCCAATTGATATAAATGTTGATTGGAATAAATCGCACTTATACCATGCACGCGGGACACATTGGGGAGCAGTGGCCGTGCGGTTCGAAGGACTTGATCTCAATCTGCTGGTCGCGCTCGACATTCTCATCGAGTTGAAGAGTGTGTCGCGTAGCGCAAGGCAGCTCAACCTCACGCAGCCGGCCGTCAGCGCCGCGCTCAACCGCCTACGCGACTACTTCGGCGATGAGCTGTTGGTGACATCGGGACGCGCGATGCTGCTCACGCCCAAGGCCGAAGAACTGCGCGACCCAGTCCGCGAGGCGCTCATCTTCATCCACTCCAAAATCACGACGCCAGCATCCTTTGACCCCAAAACCGCCGAGAGGCGGATAGTCCTCTGCGGGTCGGATTATAGTTTCGACGTGCTGCTTGCAGAGGTCTTGCGGCGATCGGCGAAGATCGCGCCGGGCCTTACCTATGATTTCATCCCTATTGACTGGCGCGCCGGCGAGCGGCTGGAGCGCGGGGAAATTGACCTCTACCTCACGATTTCCGGCTATCTGCTCTCCGGCCATCCGAAGGAGACGCTCTGGGAAGACGAGCAATGCGTCATCGCTTGGAATCAAGGCAGATATGCGGAGTCGCTCACCGCCTCGGATTTCGCGGAGGCTGGCCACGCCGTTGCCTATTTTGGGCCGGATCGGCAGCAATCGATCGCGGAACGCAACTATCAGGCGCTGCATGTCGAACGGAGAGTTGAAGTGCGGCTGCCGAACTTTTCGCTCCTTCCCGCCGCGGTCATCGGCACGGACCGGGTGGCGACGATCCATCGTCGTCACGCACGGCACTATGCGCGCCTGCTCCCGATCGTCATCCATGACGCGCCCATCACGCTGGACCGGGTCGTGGGCGAGGTGCAGTGGCATCGACTGCGTACCAGCGACGCAGCCATCAGCTATGTGCGATCGATGATCGTCGACTGCGCAGCGGAGATCCTCGGGACGCCCCAGGCCAGCCATGAATAAATTCTGCTTATTCCTGCCAGCAATTCAATCGATTTTTGTTTTGATCTCGCAAGGGCTAACCAAAAAGGCGGGCCTAGATCGACGATAAAGTCGACTGCAGGCCGCATCCTAGGGGAGGCCGTGCTGTGAAAACCGCTCAGATTCTTATGATTTCGACATCGCTTGCCACGATGATCTGCTGTTCGCCTGCGTCTGCGCAGACTGGTCCGCAGCAGGCCGCCGAGCAGAATGTGGGGCTCGACGTGATTGTGGTCACCGCCCAGCGAAAGTCGGAGGATGTGCAGAGGGCGGCAGTCCCCATCAACGTCGTCTCAAGTAAGGACCTGGCCACGGCCGGCGCCGCTGACACCACCGTTCTCAACAAGGTGGCACCATCGCTGTTCATTTCCCGCGGCGGTGGCGCGCTGACCTCGTTCTTTATCCGAGGTGTCGGCAACTTCACCAACAACAGCTTCAGCGATCCGGCGGTGGCTTTCAACTATGACGGTGTCTACGTCGCGCGGCCCTCGGCGACGGCAAGCACCTTCTTCGATCTGGAGAGGATCGAGGTGCTCAAGGGGCCGCAGGGCACGCTCTACGGTCGCAACGCCACGAGGGGCGCGGTGAACCTCATTCCCGCGCGTCCGCAGTTCGGCACGTTCGCGGCGAGCGGGTCGTTCGGCTACGGAAACTATAATGCCTTCGACCTCGAGGGCATGGCCAATGCTCCGCTCGGGGAGGACGCCGCGATCCGGTTATCGGGACGCATGGTGAAAAACGACGGATACAATGCCGACGGCACGGATGATACGAACGTCAAGGCGGTCCGGGGCTAGGTCGCCTGGGAGTCCGGAGATCTGAGCGTGCGCTTGTCGGCCGATTACGCACACATCGGCGGCCAGGGCCCCGGCGCGTCGTTCGAAGGCGCATTCTCCTTTGCGCCCGCAGCGCCGGCGAGCGCCACCGCGCCGGCCAACTACGTCTTCACGCCGGTCTCGCT
Organism: Sphingobium sp. B8D3B; assembly: GCF_025961875.1. Classification (NCBI taxonomy): domain Bacteria; kingdom Pseudomonadati; phylum Pseudomonadota; class Alphaproteobacteria; order Sphingomonadales; family Sphingobiaceae; genus Sphingobium; species Sphingobium sp. B8D3B. The sequence goes on from NZ_JAOQON010000001.1 coordinate 482,293, forward strand.
CGGCGAGCGCCCCGGCATGTTCACGCCGGCAGCGCGCGCCTATTTCGCGACGCGGGTCAACGCCGGCGCTTTCAACAATCCTGCCCCGATCGACACGCAGTTTATCGACAACACGACCTGGGGAACGCATGCTGAGGCGAACCTGGTGACCGGCATCGGTACCTTCACCCTCGTCCCTGCCTATCGCGCAGGCACGGTCAACAACCGTTTCAGCGGCCCGGCCTTCCGGGCAGGCTGGTCAGTCGAGAATGGCCATCAGGCGAGCGTGGAGGCGCGGCTCGACGGCAAGCGGCTCGGTCCCATCGAATGGCTCATCGGCGGCATCTATTTCGATGAGACGATCAGTGCGAATGCGGCCTTCAATCAATATACGGTCGAGAATATCCAGAATTTATCGGTATCAAACAAATCATGGGCCGGGTTCGGTCGTCTGACGTTCCACCTCAGCGACGCGTTTCGACTGACTGGCGGTCTGCGCTACACGAAGGACGATAAGTCGCTCACGGCCAACACGATCGCCGTGGTTAACCAGTGCACGCGGCCTATTGTCCCGCCCAACTTCGCACCCTGTGCGGGTGGCCCGTCGCTGCCGTCCGCCCTGTCGCTTGCCGATCTGCAGCAGGCGATTCCGGCCTCGGATCTGCCGGCCGGCTTCCCGGCCGCACCGTTCACGGCGGCGCCATATGGGACTTTTGGCAATGTGATCCTCTACGTGCCGGCCGCCTATAACTCGAACTTCAACAAGGGCGAGGCAACCTTTCGCCTGGCTGCTGAAGCCGATCTGTTCGAGAACTCGCTGGGTTATGCGAGCTACGAGACGGGCTATCGGTCGGGTGGCTTCAATCTGACGTTCGGCAAGGAGACCTACGCGCCAGAAACGATCCAGGCGTTCACAGTTGGGCTGAAGAACCGCCTGCTCGACAACCGCGTCCTCCTGAACATCGAAGGCTTCTACTGGCGCTATCGCAATCAACAGCTAGCGCATCTGGGCCTGGATGCGCGCGGGGCGTCGTCCTTCTTCACCGAGAATATCGGCCGGTCGACGATCTGGGGCATTGACGTCGATGGTGCGTTAAAGGTCGGCAGCGGCACCGTTCTGACAGGCGCGGTGCAATATCTGAATACCAAGACCGATAACTTCATCTACACAGAGCCGGACAGCGGAAATTCCGGCATCCCGCCCGCAACCACCTGCCCATCTGTCGATAGTGGCGCGTTCTTCACGGTGAACTGCAGCGGAAAGCCGCTGCTCAATTCGCCGAAGCTATCGATCAACGCCGGACTGGAGCAGACGTTCGAGCTTGGCTCGGGCCACAAGCTGATCTTCAACCTCAATGGCCGTTACCGGTCGAATCGCATCATCGGGTTCGACAATCTTCCCCAGCAGAACAGCGGCGACACCTTCGAGGCGGACGCTTCGCTGCAGCTTGCCCAGATCGATGACCGCTGGGCCGTGACAGCGTGGATCCGCAACCTGACGGACGAGAGGATCCCGACCCTGTCGCAATATAACAGCATCTCGGGCGGGGTGCTGAACACAGTCTACCAACCGCCGCGGACCTACGGCGTGAAGGGCTCGTTCAAGTTCTGAGACGCGACGGCCGGCTGCCGAGTCGACCCGGCGCGGCAGCCGACTGCCATCCTTGATCGCATGATGGAGAAATGAATGTATCCGTTCGGGTTCGAAACGCTGATGGTGCGAAATCGCTGGTACATCGCATGCTTCGCCAGCGAGATTGACGACGGGCCGATCGAGCGGACCATTCTCGGCAAGCCTGTGGCGCTCTATCGCACGGAGGCGGGCGTCGCGACGGCGATGTATGGCATCTGCCCCCATCGCTATTATCCGCTGGCCAAGGGGCGCGTGCGCGGCGACGCGCTGGTCTGCGGCTATCACGGCTTCGCCTTTGCAGCCGATGGCAAGTGCGTGGACATCCCGTCGCAGGGCACCGGCGCGAACTTCTGCCAGCCCGTCTTTCCCTTGTTGGAGCGCGGCCCATTCTGTTGGATCTGGATGGGGGACGGCGAGAAGGCGGACCCCGATCTGCTGCCGCCCTATGAGGATTTCGGACTGGACCAGCCGGGATGGCGGGCAAGCTCGTTCGACTATTTTCGCGTCGGTGGCCGCGCCCAGCTGTTGATCGACAATCTAATGGATCTGACTCACCTGCCTTATGTCCACCATCATATCGCGGGTGGCGACAGCATGGCGCGGACCGCGATGCGGGAAGAGCCGCGGCCGCGCAGCTACCGTCTCGTGCGCCAGAGCAAGGTGCCTTGGACCCCGTTTTTCGACCATCTCTATGGCGCCGGGAACCGGTATGAGGGCCTTGCCGATTTTGAGAGCATCACCGATTTCTACGGGCCTGAACTGATCCGCACGAACCTGCCGCTTCTTCGCCGGATTGACGGCATGGAAAACGTGCCGCCTGCGCTGGGCGAGCTGCACCTGCTGCACGGCATCACGCCCGAATCCGAGACGTCATGTCACTATTATGGCGTCTCGGTCAGGAACTTCAGGCTCGATTCCGAGGAAGTCGATCAGTTCGAGCTTGAGTCCGACATGCATATTCGCGGGCAGGACAAGGCCGCGATCGAAGCGGTCGAGGCGCGTCTCGACGCATCGGCGGCCTTGCAGCGCGAGCTGCTCGCGAAGTCGGACACGCCTGCCGCGAAGGTGCGCGCGCTAATCAAGCAGATGCTTGAGGCAGAACAGTGAGAGGCGCCTTCAGTCTCGCGCCGCGATGATAATGATCTCGACCTTGTAGTCGGGCGTGGCGAGTCTGGCTTCGCCGGTGGCGCGGGCTGGGGCGCCCCTGCCGCCGACCCAGCGATCCCAGACGGCATTCATCTCGGCGAAGTCGGCCATGTCGGCGAGCCAGATGGTGGCGCTCAGGATGCGCGACTTGTCGCTCCCAGCGCGGGCGAGCAGCGCCTCGATCTGCGCCAGCACGGCCTGCGTCTGCGCAGTGACACTCTCGCCCGGCGCACCGACCTGGCCGGCAAGGTAGATGGTGTCGCCATGGATGACGGCCTGGCTCATGCGTGGGCCCTGATCGAGACGTTCGATGCTCATGCTTACTCCTTGTCGATAAAAATGATCGCTTGCGGCGTCAGGCTGCATAGCGCGAAATGGCCAGGTCGACGGCCTCGATTTCCGTGGGTCGAGCCGAGATGATGTCCGCGACGACCTGGGCCGAGCCGCAGGCCATTGTCCAGCCCAGCGTGCCGTGACCGGTATTGAGGAACAGATTACCGTAGCGCGTCTTGCCGATCACAGGCGTGCCATCCGGCGTCATCGGCCGGAAGCCCGACCAGTAAGTTCCCGCGCCCATGTCCGCGACACCGGGGAACAGGGTGCCGAGCGAGAGTTGGAGCGTCTCGCGCTGGGCGGGGCGCAGGCGGCGATCGAACCCGGCGATCTCCGCCATGCCGCCGACCCGGATGCGCGAACCCAGACGCGTGATCGCAATCTTGTAGGTCTCGTCGAGGATCGTCGAGACAGGCGCGCGGGCCTCGTCGACGATGGGCACCGTGATCGAATAGCCTTTCACCGGATACACCGGCAGGCGGATACCGAGCGGACGCAGCAGGGCGGGCGAATAGCTGCCGAGGGCTACGACATAGGCATCGGCACGCATGAATCCCTTGCTGGTGCGCACGCCCGTCATCCTGTCCGCATCAACCTCGATCCCGTCGATTGCCGTGCCATAGTCGAAGTGCACGCCCAGCCTCTGCGCCAGCTCGGCAAGGGCGTTGGTGAACAGGAAGCAATCGCCGGTCTCGTCATTGGGCAGGCGCAGGCCGCCGACGAATGTTCCGCAAACATCGGCAAGCCCGGGCTCGGCGCGTATGCAGCCCTCCCGATCCAGCACCTCGAACGGTACGCCATCGGCCTGCAGCACAGCGACATCCTTGGCGATGCCGTCCATCTGCGCTTGCGTCCGGAAGAGCTGGAGCGTGCCCTGCATGCGCTCGTCATAGGCAAGGCCGGTGTCGGCCCGCAGGGCGATCAGCTTGTCACGGCTATATTCCGCGATCCGCACCATGCGCGCTTTGTTCACCGCATAGCGCGCGCCCGTGCAGTTGCGAAGCATCTGCGCCAGCCAGAGCAGTCGCGCCGGATCGAGACCGGGCCGCAGGATGAGCGGCGAATGCTTCGAGACCATCCATTTGAGCGCTTTGAAGGGAACGCCGGGCGCGGCCCAGGGCGAGGCGTAGCCGGGCGAGATTTCACCGGCATTGGCGAAGCTGGTTTCCAGCGCCGGGCCGGGCTGCCGGTCGACGACATGCACCTCGTGCCCGGCCTTGGCGAGATAATAAGCGGAGGTGACGCCAATCACGCCGCTGCCGAGGATCAGCACCTTCATGACATTGTCTCCAATATGGGGGTGGGGCAGGCGAGGGGGAGGACATGTCGGGCATAGCGGGCGCCGAGGTTCGTCAGGATCTCATAAGCGATGGTGCCGCCATCGCGCGCGACCTGTTCAAGGCGCTGGTGCGGGCCGATCAGCTCGACGAAATCGCCTTCCGTCAGCGCGCCGGGCGCGAGTGCCGTCACATCCACGGTCATGCTGTCCATCGACACGCGACCCGTGATCGGCAGGCGGACGCCGCCGGACCATGCCGCTCCGCGATTGGAGAGGGCGCGTGGCCAGCCATCGGCATAGCCTACCGATAACGTCGCAAGGCGCCGTTCCCCGCGCGCTTGCCAGTCGAGCCCATAGCCGACCCCAGCGCCGTCCGGCACAGTGCGGAGCTGGATCACTCTCGCATCGAGCCGCACCACGGGGGCGAAGGGCGCCTCCGCGCTATCGGTAGGGTCGGCCCCGTAAAGCGCGATGCCGGCGCGGGCGATGTCGCCATGAAACACGCTGTCGAGCAGGCAGCCGCCGGAATTGGCGAGTGATCGGGCGGCAGCGGGGAACAGCTCGGCCAGTTTCTCGAACTGCGTGCGCTGGCGATCGTTCGCAGCATTTTGCGGTTCGTCTGCACAGGCGAGATGGCTCATGATCGCGCGGAGCGGCACAGAGAGGCGGAACTGCTCGTCGCCGGCGAGTTGCCGGGCCTCCTCCGGGGAGAGGCCCAGGCGCGACATGCCGCTGTCGACTTGCAGAATGGCGGATAGTGGGCATTTGCGCTGGATCGCCAGATCGCGCCAGCGCCACGCCTGGCCCAGGCTGTTAAGCACCGGCACGATAGCATGGTCGGCGCATATCGCCTCGGCGCCGGGTGTCAGCCCGTTCAGCACATAGATGGTGCTGTTTGCCGACACGAGTGGGCGAATGGCGAGCGCCTCGGCCAGATGCGCGACGAAGAAATGGCTGCACCCGGCCGAGACGAGGGCGGGCACCACGATGCTCGCGCCCAAGCCATAGGCGTCCGCCTTCACCACGGCCGCCAGTTCGGCGGGTGCGACCCGGTTGCGCAGCCGGGCATAATTGGCGACCAGCGCGGACAGATCGATCGTCAGAATCGCGCCTTCGATACTGTCGGAATTGTCCATTGGTCACCCCGCGTCTGATGGGGGCAAGGGATATCAGCAGGCGCTTCGAATGTTCTGCCCAACAGATGCAGAAGTTGCCGTTTCAAGCCGGAATTCAGTAGAAAAGAGGCGCAGGTGCGCAATATGCTTCGACGATCATGGACAAGATCGACAGACATATCATCCGGCTGCTGCGTACCGATGGCCGTATCTCCAACCAGAGCCTGGCGGAAGCGGTCGGCCTGTCTCCTTCCGCCTGCCTGCGCAGGGTCAGGATTCTCGAGAAATCAGGTGTGATCCGTGGCTATGTGGCCGTGGTGGGGCTGCCGGAAGAAGATGAGGCGACGGTGGCGATCGTGCGCATCACGCTGGAGAAACAGACCGAGGAATATCTCCGCCGGTTCGAGAGCGCGGTGCGGCGGCATCCGGAGATACGGGAATGCTACCTCATGACGGGCGATGCGGACTATAGCATTCGCGTCGCGACGGGCAGCGCTGCGGCCTACGAGGACTTGCATACCAACGTCCTCTCGCGCCTGCCCGGCGTCGCCCGCATTCATTCGAGCATTGCCATGCGCAAGGTGCTGCCTGGCGGAGCGGTAACATCCCGCAATTCCACTCCCTGACGGGCTCCTCCCCGCAGAGACGCGCGCGCATCACTGCGCAATCGGCAGAAAATGTCGCGGACCCCTGCGAATATTCCTTCCGATATTCTGCCGCCACTGCGCGGCCTTTGCTGGAGGATCGGTATGAATTCCTGGATCAGAACCCTGCTCGCCGGAGCCATGATGGCAACCAGCCTCTCCGTATCGCCCGTTTCGGCCGCCGAACCGGCGCAGTCGCTCCGCGATGCGCGGGAGCAGGCCCCCGCGGGCATCATTGGCCTGTGGAAGGTCGATCTTGCAGCCTCCACCTACAAGGGCGCCAAGCCGCAGGCCGCAATCCGCAGTTTCGCTTATACGGAGGATGGCAAGATCCTCGTATCATTCACGACGCTTACAGCGTCTGGCGCGCTTACCTCCGGCCATTGGGCGGCGCAGGTCGATGGCACGCCCGGCATCGAATATCACAGTACCGCCGGGGGCCTGGCCTATAATGTCGTCTCGCTGAGGAAAGTCGACGACGCGACGCTGAGCCTGACCGTGACTCGTCACGGAAAGGTCGACCTGCAGGCGACCTACAAGATTTCGCCGGACGGCAAGACGCTGACCTATAGCTACGATGGCAATATCCTGATCTATCGTCCCTGGAACCTGTTGAGCTGAGTGGAGACCAGATGCGTATCGCGACCTTTGTTCTGAGTGCAGTTCTCACCTTGTCATCCGCGCCCTTGCTCGCCCAGTCGGCGGACAAGGGCCGGGCGGCCTTTGCTCAATGCGCCGTCTGCCACGGCACGAAGCCCGGCGAGAAGAAGCTGGCGCCGAGCCTTGCGGGCGTGGTCGGACGCAAGGCCGGCGTCGTGCCTGGCATGACCGCACCCTCGCCGGCGCTCGCGAAGTGGGGCAGGACATGGTCGACCAAGGAACTCGATACATTCCTGACCGCGCCGGCCAAGCTCGTGCCCGGCACGCGGATGGCCATCAGCGTGCCGGACGATGGCAAACGTGCGGACATCATCGCCTATCTGAAAACGCTGAAATAGGCCGGTCCGCCTGAGCGGCGGCGAAATGCAAAAACCCGTGCTCCCGCGAAGGCAGGAGCACGGGTTTTTGGTCGTTGCCGTCAGGCGGCTGGCGCCTCGTCGGTGCGGCGGCCGATCCACTGATAGATCACCAGCCCGACGACGTTCCAGATGAGGAAGAAGAGTTTCGTCGTGCCGGGGAGGCTCCAGAACAGATAGAGGCAGCCAATGATCGCGAGCGGGCCGACCACCCAGGGCAGCGGCGTGGCGAAGATGCGCGCACGATCGGGTTCGCGGCGACGCATGATCAGCATGCAGGCGGCCACCGCGATGAAAGCCGCCAGCGTGCCGGCATTGGCCAGCGCGGCGATCGCATCGAGCGGAACGAGGCCGGCCAGCACCGACACCACCAGGGCGGTGACCATGGTCATGCGGATCGGCGTGCCGGTCCGGGCATTGACCCGGGCCAGTTTCGCTGGGAGCAGCCCGTCACGCGCCATGACGAAGAAGATGCGGCTCTGCCCGAAGAGGAATGCCAGGATCACGGTCGGCAGTGCGATGATCGCGGCCGCGCCGATGATCGCCGCGACTTTGCCCTGACCCAGCGAACGCAGGATAAGCGCCAGCGGCTCGGCGCTGTTGGCATAGTTGGTGTAGGGCATGGAGCCGACCGCGACCGCCGCGACGCCCACATAAAGCGCTGTGCATATGAGCATGGAGCCGACGATGCCGATCGGTAGGTCGCGACCGGGGTTCTTGGTTTCCTCCGCGGCCGTCGAGATGGCATCAAACCCGTAGAAGGCGAAGAAGATGATCGCCGCTGCCGCCATCACGCCATGCTGCACGCCGTTCACGTCATGCGCGGCGAAGCCATAAGGCATGAAGGGATGGAACTGGCCGGCGTCATAATGGGGGAGGGCCACGGCGATGAACAGGACCAGCGCCACGATCTTCATGACCACCAGGATGGCGTTGACGACCGCGCTCTCCCGCGTACCGAGCGCGAGCAGCCCGGCCACCGCGAAGACGATCAGCACCGCCGGCACATTCAGCAGGCCGCCCGCATGAGGGCCGGCGCTGATCGCCGCGGGCAAGGGGATGCCGAGCGAGGTGAGGAAGCCGGCGGTATAACCCGACCAGCCGACCGCGACCGCGCTGACAACCAGCGAATATTCAAGGATGAGGCTCCAGCCTACGATCCAGGCGACAAGCTCGCCGATCACCGTATAGCTGTACGTATACGCTGACCCCGATGCAGGGATCATCGCCGCCACTTCCGCATAGCAGAGCGCCGCGCAGGCACAGACCGCGCCCGCGATCGCGAAGGACAGGATGACTGCCGGACCGGCGAGGCCGGCACCGATGCCGACCAGCGTATAGATGCCTGTACCGACGATGGCACCAACGCCCAAGGCGATGAGGTGCCACCAACTCAGCGTCGGGCGCAGGCGATGCGCCGATGAAAGCGTGTCGAGCGCCATCGGCTTGCGGCGATTCCAGTTACGCATGTCTGCCCCTTTATCTGCCGGGCGATGTGTGATCGCCCGGCGTCGCGTCAAATCTGTTCGTAGAAGCCAATCTGGTTCTGCTCGAGTTCGCGCACGGCCCGGAACGCCTCGTCAATGGCGGTGCCGGCGGTGGAGACGCCACCCGCATCCGAATTGGCGATGGTGATCCGCCCGAACGGCGCACGCGCCGTCACGACAGGAGAGGTCTGGCCCAGCTTATCCGGCTCGAAGAGCGAATTGCGGCCGGTTGTGAAGCCATGCGCCCAGCGATTGACCGTGATAGCGAGGATGTCCCGCGCGGGATCGAAGCCGGTCCCGCTCAGCGCGGCAGCTGCCTGGCTCCGGATCGCGCGCTCGAAATGCTCGAACGGCGTCTGGAGCAGGCCCATCCGCGCCATGCGGAACTGGTCGTCGGCCGGTGTGCCGGGTTCGGGCGGCGATCCGCCCATGAGCTCGCCAAGCATGGTGGTGTTGGAGCAAATGCCCGAATTGGCACCGGTGCCGAAGCTCACGACAATGGGCTCAGACGGCGTGCGCGAGGGCACTAGCTCGCCCAAATAGCGCTGGGCGGCCAGGCTCATGCGCCCATAGAAGCTGTTCGGGAAGGTGACGGCGTTGGTCTTGAGCTTGGCGAAGGGCTCCCAATTGCGGAACAGCACGTTCGTTTCCTGGTTGACGGCGCGGACTGCTGCATGGAGCGCCGTCTTCTGATCCTCCGGCAGCTCCGGCACCAGATAGGGCACGATATTGTTCATGCAGGCCAGCACCACATTCGCGCCGCGAACCAGCTTCGCCTTACCGCCGGACATATAGGTGATTTCGCATTCGCTGTTGTCCGGATCGAACAGGCGCCCGGCAGTGGCGGCATGCTTCACCCGGATGACCACGCTGGACAGGCGGATCCGCGTCGGTTGCTGTGCGCGGTCCAGTGCCGCATAATTGACTCGCTTGGTTTCGACCGCCGCGAAATGGCCCGGCGCGAGGGCGTCCGGAATGAGCGCGCGCACGATGAGGCGGGCAATGTCGCTGTTGCCGGCCGGCAGCGAAAAATCGTCCAGCCGATGCTCCTCGCTTTCGGGCGACAGCGCCGGCCGCTCAAGCCCGAGGCCCTGAAAGCCGGGCCGCATGCGGAAGAAGGCGAACCAGGCCGTGCCCATATCGGCACCCAGGCACCACATGCCCTGCATCAGAGGCACGACGTCGGGATGCACCTTCGCCACGTTCAGCAGATAGTCGCGATAGCTCATAGCCTGCAGCCGGGCGGTCTTCTCCGCTGGGGTAAGCCCACTCATATAGTCGATGCTGGCAGTGGTGATCCGCAGCAGATCGTCCTTCACCTGCTTGGGAAAGGGCGTCTGTGCCAGCCACTGCGCGGTCGGACTGGTGGGTGTGCCGCCGGGCACCAGCTTGTCCGCGCCATAGACCTGCTTGCGGAAGAAGGTGGCGGGCTGCATGCCGAGCGAGCGGTAGAGCTGGCCGTCCACCCGGTCGGTGGGGGTGCCCTTCTCGATGCCCAGCTCACGGATCAGCGAGATGGATTCATAGGTCCATTTGGATGGCGCCACCATGTAGGACGAGCCGCCGTTCGCGATGAGCTGCTTGCCGTTGTACAGGAACTCGTTGCGCTTGGCGTGGCCGCCGAAATCGTCATGATTGTCGAGGATCAGGATGCGCGCATTGGGGCCGGCGCGCTTGCGGAAGAAATAGGCGGCTGCAAGGCCGCTCAGGCCGCCGCCGACCACCACCAGATCGTAGCTTTCCTTGGTATCCTCAGCGCCCGGAAAGCTCTCGCCGTCGCGCAGCGCATGCGCGCCCTCGAATGCGCCGGGATGCTGGCCGCGCATGCCGGTTCGCAGTGGCGGGTAGGTCTCCGGTGTGGCGGAGCCGTCAGCATTGGCGAACGCGGCTGCGCGGGCTTTCGCGGCGATGGCCGGGCCGGCGCTGGCGGCCGCCATGGCGCCCCCCGCCGTGACCGCCACGCCTTGAATGAAGTCGCGCCGCTGGATCGGGCGATCCATTCCAAGGTTCTTGTCTCCAACGCTCATAGATGATTCCTTCGTGCAGCGGGAAGATAGCATCGCCTTCATGACGAACCCTTGTTCAGGGATCGCCAGGCTGACCGCTGGTCCTTGCTGGATCCTGTGCGGAGCGCCCGATCCTCCCCCGGGCCTGGAAAGCAAACGCTATCAGCGCGATCTTCGCGATGTTGCCGAAAGCGGGCCATGGCGAAGCATTTTATGCCGAAAAGGGACGTCTCCGTTCGCCGTTTCACGCAGAATCGCTCGTGGCGGGACCTTTGGCCCGAAGGTCACCGCCCGCCTGCGGGACAGGCGCGCAATCCTGCTCGCAGCCGGGCCACCGTCACCCCGCTTCCCTCGCGCGCGGGATTCTTTTGACTGGATGCAATATACCGAAACCCGCAGAAAATATCGGTTCATGCGGATGTTCCAGAAGCGGGGTGGTGCTGCATCGTCCGACCATGCGGTCATATACGACGAAAGACGTATTTCAGATTGATCGCCCTGCTGCCGCTCGCTGCGATGGCATATTCTTCCAGCGATCCGTCAAAAAACGGCAACACTCGCTCATGGGCCCGACCTTACTATTCCCCTCATGGCGGCCGGCCTTTCGGGGCCTCATCCTCCACCGGACAACAGACGATCCGGGGCAAAGATAAGCAACGGTCAAAAAGGGGTTCTCATGAAGCATTTCGCGAAACGCTTGGGTCTCGCTTCCCCGTCTCTTCTAGCGCTCACGCTCGCAATGCCAGCGATCGCGCAGACCGAGACGGCTCCCGCAGACAATTCGGGAGAGGCGGACGTGGACATCGTCGTGACCGGCGTGCGCGGCACCCCGCGCACCGTTCAGGACTCGCCTGTTCCCATCGATCACTTCAACCAGGAGGATATCGAGAAGATCTCCAGCACCGACACCGTCGCGGTGATGCAGACGCTGGTTCCCTCCCTCAACGTTACGCGCCAGCCCAACTCCAGCACCGGCACCTTCGTCCGCCCGATCACGCTGCGCGGCCTGCCGGAAGACAAGACCCTGCTGCTGATGAACTCCAAGCGCCGCCATAAGTCGGCCAGCGTGGCCATTTCCGGCACCGGCGCGCAAGGAGCCGATTCTGCTGTCATCCCGTCGCTCGCACTCAAATCGGTCGAGGTGCTCCGCGACGGCGCGGCCGCCCAATATGGGTCGGATGCGATTGCCGGGGTGATCAACTTAATGCTGAAGGACGACGATCATGGCGGTTCGCTGACCGCCCAGGCCGGCCAATATTATGAGGGCGACGGCGACAGCCTGATGGTCGCGGGCAATGTCGGCATGAAGCTCACGGAAAACGGCTTCGTCAACGTCACGGCCCAATATAGCCGAGACGATTACACCACCCGGGCCAACCAATATACCAGCACCACCTTCGACGCCCGCGCTTATGCGGCAGCGAACCCGGCCTATGCCGCGCTGGTCGATCTGGACACCCCGCTGCAGAAATGGGGCCAGCCCAAGACCGAGGCGTTTCGCGCCGTCGTCAACTCGGGCATCGACATCAGTGACACTGCGCAAGTCTATGCCTTCGGCAACTTCTCGCGCTCCAAGGGCTCGGCCTATGCCAATTATCGCTACCCGGCGAATAATCAGCCAGTGAACGGCGTGCCTGTCCGCCTGCAGGACGGCAGCGTCTTCTCCTTCACAGACATCTTCCCCGCCGGCTTTAGCCCTGTCTTCTCCGGGGTTGTAACGGACTGGAGCGCGGTCGCCGGCATCAAGGGCACCACCGCCTCCGATGCGCTCAGCTATGACATCAGCGCGCGCTACGGTTGGGACAAGCTGGCCTATGAGATCGTTGACACGGTCAATGCCTCACTGGGCCCGAACTCGCCGCGCTCCTTCAAGCCCTCGACCTACATCGACAGCGAGCTCGCGCTGAACGCCGACCTTTCTTATTCGATCCCGGTCGCTGCGTTCGAGACGCCGCTCGTCGTCAGCTTCGGCGGCGAGTATCGCAACGAGGAATATACGATCCGGCCGGGCGAGCTCGATTCCTATCGCGGGGGACCGTTCGCGGCGACCGATCCGTTCGATTTCTGCAACGAGGCGACACGGACATTGAACCCCGGCGCGCCAACCAACAAGGGCATCAACTGCGCCAATTACCAGGCCGGCACAGCCGATGGCTTTGCCGGCATTGACCCCGCCTATAATGTGTTGCCGGTCGGTTCGAACGGCGTGAACGGCGTGCCGCCCTCGGCCGCCGGTACTTGGGGTGTCAAAAGCGTCTCGGCCTATCTCGAATTGTCGACTGATCCCATCAAGGGGTTGTTCGTCGACCTTGCCGGCCGCTTCGAGCATTTCTCGAACTTCGGCAACACGGTGAACGGCAAGGCGGCCTTCCGCTACGAGTTCACGCCGGGCATCGCGATGCGCGGCTCGATCGGCACGGGCTTCCACGCGCCGTCCCCGGGCCTCATCAATACCACGTCGGTTTCGATCCGAACGGTCAATGGCGTGTTTACGCAGGCCGGCCTCTTCCCTGCCACCAATCCCGTGTCCCAGTTCCTGGGCGCGAAGGAACTGGAGCCTGAGAAGTCCACCAACTACACGCTGGGCCTGACCCTGGCACCGATGCCCGGCCTCAGCCTCTCGCTCGACGGCTATATCATCAAGATCCGTGACGCCTTCTACTCCACGCGCAATGTCGCGGTGACGGACGCGCTCAAGGCGCAGATGATCGCGGCGGGCGTGGTTGGCGCGGACAGCATCGCCAGCGTCAACTTCTTCCAGAACGCCTTCGATTCCGACACGCGCGGTTTCGACGCGATCCTGACCTACGACCATCGTTGGGGCGGGGGCATAAAGACCAACTTCGCCGCCAGCTTCAACGCCAACTGGTACAAGATCGAGAGCCTCAAGATCCCGTCGCTGTTTACCGTCTATCAGGACTACAACTTCCGCAACGCGGCGCCACGCTGGCGCGGGACGCTGTCGGCGGTCCACAGCATGGGCGCGGTCTCGCTCATGGCGCGGGCCAACCTGTTCGGTCCCTATACGGCCATGGCCACGGCGCCGTCGGAGACGGTCGCCAATCCCACCCAGTCGTTCAAGACACAGGCCCAGATCGATCTGGAGGCGAGCTACACGTTCGACGAGAGCTTCACCATCTCCGTCGGCGCGCGCAACATCCTCGATCACTATCCCGCGCCGGATCTGCTCCAGCCTACGGCTGGCCGGATCTACCGGACGGACTCGGTCGTCGATTGGCAGGGTGGCTTCTACTACGCTCGCCTCAACTTCAAATTCTGAGTTCGCCCCCCGAGCGATGCGGGGCCCGGGAGACAACTCCTGGGCCCTTTGCGTTTGAGGAGGGGCCCCGCACAATTGATCATCGTGCATTTAGCTCTTTACAACATCCGTTCGTGTGTCGACTTCGCTCGACCGAAAAGGGGCGCCAAGGCCCGTTTAAAACACCGTTTCCCCGATCGGCACGGCGCTGCGAGGCGTCAGCAAGATAACGTTGCCATCGGTGTCGCGCGCGCCGAGGATCAGGATCTCGGACTGGAAGCCGGCGATGTTGCGCGGGGCGAAGTTGACCACGCAGCAGACCTGCGTGCCGATCAGCGCTTCGGGTGCATAGCTGGTGATCTGCGCGCTCGACCAGCGCGTACCGAATGCGCCGAAGTCCACCTGGACCTTGTAGGAAGGATTGCGCGCCCGAGGAAAGGGCTGCACGTCGAGGATCGTCCCGACGCGGATGTCGAGCCGCTGCCAGTCGTCATAAGTCGCTTCATCCTTCGCTTCGGACATGATCTTCCTTTCCTGTGTCGTTCGTTCGGTCTGTGGCCTGTGTCACATCCGCCGCGCAATCTTGTTCCGAAGCAGACAGGATTTTCGGGCCGATCTGCCGCGTCCTGCGAGAATCGAACAGCCGGACCGTGCGCTGCCTCCCTAAAATTGGCCGACAGACAGGAGTTGTGTGCCGATGAATGCAGTTGTGGCCAGAAGGGGCATTGCGGGACTGGTCAGGACCGACTTGTTGATCGAGCGCGCGTTGATCGGCGGGGCGTGGGTCGAGGGGGTGTCCGGTGGCCGGCTGACGGTGACCGATCCTGTGGACGATGTGGCCATTGGCACGGTGCCGGCTTGCGACGACATTGATACGCATCGCGCCATCGAGGCGGCGGACGCGGCGCTGCCGGACTGGCGCGCGCGCACGGCCGGCGAGCGATGCGCGATCCTGGAGCGCTGGCACGCGCTGGTGATGGAGAATGTCGACGATCTGGCGCGCATCATGACCGCCGAGCAAGGCAAGCCACTGCCCGAGGCGGCGGGAGAAATCCGCTACGCCGCCACCTTCATCAAATGGTTCGCGGAGGAAGGCCGCCGCGTTTCGGGCCATGATGTGCCAGCGCCTACGCGCGACCGCCGCATCCTGGTGCGCAAGGAGCCGATCGGCGTCTGCGCCGCGATCACGCCCTGGAACTTCCCAGCCGCGATGATTACCCGCAAGGTCGCCCCGGCGCTGGCCGCCGGCTGCACGATGATCGTGAAGCCCTCCGAGTTGACGCCGTTCACGGCCCTGGCAATCGCGGCGCTCGCGCAGGAGGCGGGGCTGCCGGCCGGGGTGCTCAACGTCGTGACTGGCCTGCCCGAGAGCATTGGCGCGGCACTGACCGGTAGCCCGGTCGTGCGCAAACTGTCGTTTACCGGTTCGACCCGGGTGGGATCGCTGCTGATGCGGCAATGCGCCGACACAGTGAAGAAGCTGAGCCTCGAGCTGGGCGGCAATGCGCCGTTCATCGTTTTTGACGATGCCGATCTCGATCTGGCCGTCGAAGGTGCGATGGCGAGCAAGTTTCGCAATGCCGGCCAGACCTGCGTCTGCGCCAATCGCCTGCTCGTGCAATCGGGCATTCACGATGCCTTCGTCGCGCGGCTCGGGCAGGCCGTGGCGACGTTGCGGGTCGGCTCCGGCACGGCAGAAGGCACTACCATTGGCCCCCTCATCAACGCGGCAGCCAAGGCGAAGGTCGCCGCGCACGTGGCGGACGCGCTTTCCAATGGCGCCAGCATTGCGGCGTCGGCCGAAGCTCCCGAAGGCTATACGCAACCGGTGGTCCTCACCGGTGCAACCGAGACGATGTTGCTCGCAAGCGAGGAAACGTTTGGGCCCATCGCGCCCATCTTCCGCTTCGAGGATGAGAAGGAAGCGATCGCCTTGGCCAATGCCACGCCTTATGGTCTTGCGGCCTATTTCTACACCAATGATCTCCACCGCGCCTGGCGCGTGGGCGAGGCGCTCGATTTCGGTATGGTGGGCCTTAACACCGGCACGCTGGCGATGGAGATGGCGCCCTTTGGCGGGACCAAGCAATCCGGCCTCGGGCGCGAGGGCGGCGCGGAAGGCATTGAGGAATATCTCGAGATCAAGACGTTCCATTGGGCCGGCTTGAAACCGGCGGCTTGAAACCAGACCGACAGGAGCAGCGCACGCATATGACGCGCCATTACAAGATCGCGGTGATTCCCGGGGACGGAATCGGCAAGGAAGTCGTGCCCGAGGGCATCCGGGTGCTGGAAGCCGCCGCCAAAGCCCATGGCTTCACCATCGAGCAGCAATGGCATGATTTCGCCTGTTGCGATTATTATGCCCAGCACGGCGTGATGATGCCGGAGGACTGGAAGGCGCAGATCGGCGATGTCGACGCGATTTTCTTCGGTGCGGTCGGTTGGCCGGACACGGTGCCCGACCATGTCTCGCTCTGGGGCTCGCTCATCCAGTTCCGCAGGGAATATGACCAATATGTCAATCTGCGCCCAGTGCGGCTGATGCCCGGTGTGCCTTGCCCACTGGCGGGCCGCGCGCCTGGCGACATCGATATGATGATCGTGCGCGAGAATACCGAAGGCGAATATAGCGCGATCGGCGGCATCTCCTTCCCCGGCACGGACCGTGAAGTCGTGATGCAGGAGACGGTGATGACCCGCTTCGGCACCGACCGCATCCTGCGCTATGCCTTCGACCTGGCGCGCAAGCGGCCTAAGCGGCATCTGACCTCGGCCACTAAATCCAATGGCATCGCCATCACCATGCCATGGTGGGACGGTCGCGTCGAGGAGATGGCGCAGGCCTATCCCGAGGTGCGAACGGACAAATATCACATCGACATCCTGGCCGCGCAGTTCGTGATGAATCCGGATCGGTTCGACGTGGTGGTCGCCTCCAACCTGTTCGGCGATATCCTCTCGGACCTCGGCCCGGCCTGCACGGGCACGATCGGCATTGCGCCATGCGGCAACATCAATCCCGACCGCTCGGTGCCCTCGCTGTTCGAGCCAGTCCATGGCTCCGCGCCGGACATTGCAGGGCAGGGGGTCGCCAATCCCATTGGCCAAATTTGGTGCGGCGCGCTGATGCTGGAGCATTTTGGCGAGCAGACGGCTGCTGACGCAGTCCTGCGTGCCATCGAGGATGTGCTGGCACAGGATGAATTGCGAACCCGCGACCTGGGCGGGAAGGCGGACACCGCCACATGCGGCAAGGCCGTGGCAGAGCGATTGGCGTGAAAACCCCTCTCTTCGGAAGAGAGGCGATCAAGCTTTGCTATCTCTGTCAGCGCATTGAAGGAACGTGCAGCTTGACCGGCGGCTGGCCGCGCACGACAGCGGACTTGATCACGATGTAGGAGAAATATTTGGAGACGCCGATATTGCTCTCCAATATCTCCTCCATCATCTCCTGATATTCCGCGATGCCACGCACGACGAATTTCAGCATATAGTCGAAGCCACCGCTCACGAGGTGGCACTCGACCAGTTCCTCGAACTGGGCGATCTTCTGCTCGAACTTGGCGAAGTCCGCGCGCCGATGATCGCCCAGCGTGACGGAGGTAAAAACGATCTGGCTGCCGCCGACCTTCGAGAGGTTGATGATCGCGCTGTAGCCGGAGATGTAGCCCGCCGTTTCCAGCCGCTTGACCCGCGAGAGGCAAGGGCTTGGTGACAGGCCCACCTTGTCGGCGAGCTGGGCGTTCGTGATCCGGCCGCTGCGTTGCAGCTCGGCCAGGATGTTGATGTCGATACGATCCAACTTCGGCGCGTTGATCATCGGCGTGAGCGACCTCCCTCGGGCGGTTTTATCCGTTGCGGATTTCTTCCTGGTGAGCTTTCACCAAGTCGGCCATCGAATTGAAGCGGAAATCGATGTCGGGGGCCTTTTCCGGGGTCATGGTCGCCCCGAAACCTTCCTGCGCGTGGCGGCGGAAGATCCAGCAGCTCGCCAGGCCATGCCGATTGGCGGGGAGGTGATCGTGGAACAGGCTTTCCGCGGTGTGGAGCACATCGCCGGCCTCCAGCCCCAGATCGGCCAGATGCGCCTTCATATAGTCGAAGTTTGCGTCCGACGGCTTGTAAGCACCGACATCCTCGGCCGTATAAATGGCGTCGAAATCGACTTCGAGCCGGGCATTGCTGTAGCTGAAGGTGCGATTGTCCACGTTCGAGAGGATGATCAGCTTGTAATATTTCTTGAGATATTGAAGCGCGCCAGGGGAATCCACGAAAGCGGGCCAATCGCGCACCGACCGACCATATTCCTCGCACTCCTCGACCGTCACCGGCACGCCCCACTGCTCGGCGAGGCGCTTGTACACGATCGGCAGAAGATCGCGGTAGAGCTTGCCCGGCGTCTGGGCCTGCTGCTCGGACTCGTGGCGCGCGTGGGCCTGTAGGATCTCGTTGCGCGAGAGCTGCACGCCGGCGCGCGCGACGAGGCCGCTCAGCGCCTCGACCATGCCCGATTCCCAATCGATCAAGGTCCCGTAGCAATCGAAAGAAAGGGCCTTGAAATCAGTCAACCGCATCGCGGATCTCCTTGATGGTAAGCAGTTCGTCCAGGGTCTGGCGGAAGCGGTCAACCAGCAGGTCGACCTCGTCAACCGTGATGCAGATTGGCGGCGCGAACCCGATGATGCCATCGCCAAACGCCCGGAAAATCAGCCCGTTCTTATAGCCGATCCGCGCCATGCGATCGGGCAGGGCGAGTTCCTTGGCGGGGCGCGCCTTTGTCACCTTGTTGGTGACGAGCTCGACGCCGGCCAGCAGGCCGAGCGAACGCACGTCGCCCACCAGCGGATGATCGCGCAGTTCCTGAAGCCGTGTGCCGAAATGAGCGCCGGCCTTCTGGCCATTGGCGAGCAAGCCGCCTTCCTCGTACAGCCGCAGAACTTCAAGGCCGACCGCAGCGCTGACCGGGTGGCCGGAATAGGTCTGGCCATGGCCGATTGGGACGTCCGAGGGCGTGTTGTCGGCGATGGCTCGATAGATGCGATCGGACATGAACAGCGCCCCCATGGGCACGTAGCCGGCCGTCAGGCCCTTGGCGACTGTCATGAAGTCCGGCTCAACCCCCTCATGCTCGCAGGCGAACAGAGGGCCGGTGCGGCCGAATCCGGTGATCACTTCGTCGACAATGAACAGGATGTCGAGATCGCGGCAGGTCGCCTGCATGGCGGCGAGCCAGCCCCGCGGAGGTACGATGACACCGCCCGAACCGATCACCGGTTCGGCAAAGAAGGCAGCGACATTCTCCGCGCCCAGGGCCTCGACCTTCGCCCGCAGCTCCGCCACGCACAGCGCGATCAACTCGGCATCGTTCGCCGCATCCGACCGATACGCATAGGGTGGCGCGATATGATGCTGGGTCGGCCCCGGCACGTCGAAGTTGAGATGGAAGGAGGGCAGGCCGGTCAGGCCTGAGCCGGTGGTTGAGGAGCCATGATAGCCGCGGTCCAGCGCGATCATGTGCTTCTTCGACGGCCGGCCGGTCGCATTGTAATAATAGCGGATGAAGCGAATGACCCCGTCCACCGCGTCCGAACCGCCCAGCGTGAAATAGACGTGATCGAGATCGCCCGGCGCCCGTTCGGCGAGCTTCTGGGCAAGCAGGATGGCAGGCTCGCTGCCAAAGTGGAAATAGCCCGTCGCGTAGGGCAGGCGCCTCATCTGCTCGGTCGCGGCGGCAACGATGCTCTCCTGACCATAGCCGACATTGACGCACCAGAGCCCGGCGAACCCGTCGAGCAGCTCATGGCCTTCGATATCGGTCAGATAGGCGCCTTTGCCAGAGCGCAGGACCGTTACGCCGCGCTCCTCATGGTCACGCCATGGAGCGACAGGGTGTATCCAGTGCGCCCGATCTAACTCGATGAGCGAATTGAGGGACATTCACATCTCCTTTGAATGTCACCAACCTAATCTAACGACGCCCGGCCATATCCTGATTGCGTCGTGCCGTGCCGCCTAATCTTCCGTTTTTGCGGTTCGGCGGAGTGGAATCTGCTTCGTACTCATGAGAAGCCGCCAATTGCGTGAGTTGTGTGCAGCAGACCATGCCGTCAGTGGCCGCAGGGGGACCCACGGGATGGTTGCTTGTAACTGGAGCGAGGCGGAGATCGCTTGCAATCGGATCATTTGTAAGGTGGGCATGAGGTTCGACGCGATAGCGCAGTGGTGCGTGCTCCAGCTTATCGGGCGATCGCAGGTGGCAACGCCGGACCACAGCCGGCCTTCCCAGGCATCTGTCTCCGGTCCGAGTGGGGTCGCACCGTTGGCATCTGCGCGCCCGCCGGCTATCGGCGCTGTACCGAGCGATGGAAGATCTAATGGAAGTCGAGCCGTTTCAGGCCATAGAATTGAGCAAGTTGGCCTATCGCCTTGGCGCGGAGGGGCGCTCCGTTCTCCATATGGAGTTTGGCCAGCCCTCCACGGGGGCGCCGCAGGCTGCGCTGGACGCTGCGCGCGACGCGCTTGGCATCGATCCGATGGGCTATTGGGAGAGTCCTGCGCTGCAGGCGCGGCTCGTCCAGCTGTATCGGGAGCGGTACCGCATGGCAGCCGAGCCTGATCAATTCCTGCTTACCTGCGGGGCCTCGCCGGCATTGGTCCTTGCGCTGAGCGCCCGGTTTAAGGCGGGCGACCGTATTGTCATGGCGCGACCGGGCTATGTGGCCTACCGCAACACCGTGCGCGCGCTCAACATGACGCCGGTCGAGATCGAATGCGGCGAGCAGGATCGCTTCCAGTTGACCGCATACGCGTTGGCAGCGCTCGATCCAGCGCCGCAGGGCGTGATCGTCGCCAGCCCGGCCAACCCCACCGGAACGATCATCGCGCCTGCCGAACTGGAGGCGATTGCCCGACTCTGCGCAGAGCGCAGCATCGCAATCATCTCGGACGAAATCTACCATGGCCTCAGCTACGGCGCGCCTTGCCGCTCGATGGGAGAATTCGCAGCCGATGCGATGATCGTCAGCAGCTTCTCCAAATATTACTGTATGCCCGGCTGGCGGCTCGGCTGGCTCTATGTGCCGCGCGCCATGGTCGAGCGTGCCCGCGCCTATATGGGCAGCCTGTTCCTGACCGCGCCGTCGATCAGTCAGCATGCCGCTTTGGCGGCGCTGGACTGCACGTCGGAACTGGAAGCGCATCGCGCCACTTATGCCCGCAACCGGGACATTTTCATGGAAGCCTTGCCAGCCCTTGGCCTGCGACGCATCGCGCCGCCGGATGGCGCCTTCTACATCTATGCGGATGTTAGCGACTTTACCGATGATAGCCCGGCGTTCTGCAAGAAGCTGCTCGTTGAGACTGGGCTCGCCACGGGGCCGGGTGTCGACCATGATCCGGTCAATGGCCATCGGTTCATCCGGCTGAGCTTTGCGATCACGGAAGCCGAAGTGCGGGAGGCAGTGCGGCGCCTTTCGGCGTGGTTGCCCGACCAGCGACGGCTGTAACGATCTCGTCGCGGGGGGCAACCATATTTTAGAGCGACGGATGCAGCGCAATCGACGTCGTGCTTGCGTTGAAGTTAACTATAGTTATCGGCTTAACACGGCCGGTTATGACCCCGCTCCAGACCGAGGGCGATAATTTTCACACGACAAATCAGCTGCATGGCTCCGATCTGCATGCGCGCCATCTCGACAAGGCCGGGCTTTTTTGTTGCGCTGCCGCTCAGCTAACGTTAATATTCCTCCTGAAGATGACGGCTCCGCCTCACGGGCGTTCGTTGCCTTCGACAAGGGCAAACTGTCGGTAACGGCGGGACGCAAAGCCTCCGGCCCCAATGGGGTAGCGGGGCTACCGGGGGATGAAACAGAGCATTTTCGGATATCGTGTGTAGCCTGCTGTGAGAAGGTCATGGGGTTCGTTTGAACCTCAGGCTGCGCTCCCTGTCGTCGCGCTTCGATCCCTGTCTCAATTCCCGTTGAACCGCACCTGCATGGCGGTTTGCCCTTCACATCATCTGGGCGGTGGGCCCACACGAGGGGATTTCGTAATGCAGGGTAAGGCAATCAAAACGCGCAGCGCCGTTCGGCAGGCTCTCAAGGCAGGTCTGTTCAGCAGCGTCGGCATTGCGGGGATGTTGGCAGGCGCATCGGCCGCCCACGCCGAGCCTGGCATTTGCCAGACTGAGGGTAATCTGACCCTGTTTTTCTGCGAACCCTCGTCGGTTAAGGCTCGTATTGAAGGAGGCGATACCAGCCTCATTGTGAACGGCGCACAGGACGAATGGAGTATCACGGGCGATGGCGTCAGCTATTATACGTGGGGCAATACAGCCTCTGGCGACATTACGTCGACGCTGCTCATCACCAATTCCACGATCAGCACCACTGATAATGGCGGCGTAAACGTCAGTTCCAATATCCAGGGTCGGAACGACATCTCGGTCACCTTGGGCCCGGACGTCACGGTCAACAGCGTGGGTGGCAACGGTGGCATTTGGGTTCGCAACCAGATCGCGGGCGACATCGCGATCGAGAATGGCGCCGCGCTGACGGTCTCAGGCGTGGAAACCAATGGCATCTCTGCCACCACCAACGCAGGATCGGTGAACATCACCAATAGCGGGGCCATCACGGTCCAGCAAACCAACGGGGCCGCAGACTTCACCCAGCGGGGAATTTACGCCGACGGCGGTTTCAACGACGCCGAGCCGGTCGAGGTGACCGTGACGAACACTGGCCAGGTGGAGGCTCAGGCGGCGGGTATCCGCGTCGTCAATTACAACGGTTTGGCGAAAATCACGAACAACGCCTACGTGTCTTCGGTGAACAATCAGGCGCTGGTCGGCTGGACGCCGAACGGCGAAGTGGTGATCGACAATCAGGAGCAGGGTGAGGCTATCTCGGCCAACGGCCCGGCGATTCAGGGCGCCTCGCAGATCGGCAATATCACCATCACCAACGCAGGCATTGCGGAGGGCACCACCGGCATTCTCGCCGTCGCCGGCTTCGACGAGGATGCGCCCGGCTCTGGTAAAATCACCATCACCAACAGCGGCATTGTCACCGGCAGAACCGGAAGCGCAGTTCAGGCGCGCACGCCGCTTGGCGATGTGGTTATCAGCAACACCGGCACGCTGCAATCGCTGAGCGGGATCGCGGCTGTCGATGCAGACACGCTCAGCGGCATGGTCCAGATCACCAATTCCGGGTCGATCCTGGGTGAAACCGGTATCGTCACCAACAGCCCGGCGACCATGATCACCAACTCGGGCACCATCGAGGCCTCGCCTTCCTTCGGCCACGCCATTCTGATGGGCGCCGGCGACGTGACGCTGGAGTTGCATGCCGGCTCCAACATCATCGGCCTCGTCGCGGATGCGGATATCGCGAGCGGTACCAATACCCTGGCGCTGGGCGGCGTGATCGACGCATCGTTCGATGCCGGATTGGTCGGCACGCAATATTATGATTTCGATGAGTTCGTGAAGGTAGGGACCGGCACCTGGACGCTCACGGGGACAGGGACGACCGGCTGGACGGTCCGCGAAGGGACGCTGAACGCTGCCAGCAGCGACGCATTCGGTGTGGGTCAGGCCTATGTCGTCGAAGGGGGCGTGCTGGGCGTGGGTGGCTCCACCTATCAGGCGACCCTGGGCTCGCTCACTGTCGGAGAAGCTGGCCTTGTCTCCACCGATGGCGGCGTGCTCGTGCTCGACCAGAGCGGCGACACCGTCTTCGCCGGCACGTTGGTCGGCCAGGGCAGGTTCGTCAAGGCGGGCGAAGGTGCGCTTGCCTTCACCGGCAATGGCGCTCTCTTCAACGGTGCGCTGGATGTCACCGGCGGTGCCTTTGACCTCACGGGCGACTTCAGCGCCAGCACGGTGACCGTGGGCGGCGCGGAGCTGGCTTCGCTCAATATCAAGGCGGCGGGGCAGCTCAACTCTGTCTCGGCGGCCATTGGCATGAATGGCACCGCGGGGAGCGTTACCGTTGACGGCGGCGCGAGTTGGATCAACTCAAGCCTCATCGAGATCAGTCGCAATCCCAATTCCTCCGGGTCGCTGACCATCACAAATGGCGGCTCGGTCGAAACTGTGAATGGCAGCATTTACATGGGCGCGGGCGGCTCGGTCAGCATCAGTGGTCAGGGTTCGGCGCTCCGTGTCGGTACGCTGCATTCCGAACTGCCGGCCGACTGGGTTTCGGCCGATGGCTGGTTCAGTGCGGATGAGGGCAGCATCTCGGTGACCGACGGTGGTTTGCTGGAGGCTGACGGCAGCTATATCGGCGGAAACGGGTCCGGCACGGCGACGATGATCGTCGACGGTGCCGACACGGTGTGGCGCAACGGCCTCAGCCTGTACATCGGCGGCACCGGCAACGACACCGTTGGCCAGGGCAATGTGACGGTGTCCGGCGGCGCAGAAGTCACGTCCTACACCAGCGCGCTTGGCGTCGACACCGGCTCGAGCGGAACGCTGACCCTCACCGGCGAAGGCACGACCTACAGTGTTCTCGCCCGTAACGGTTACGCCGGCAACATGCGGGTCGGCTACAGCGGCACGGGCACCGCCACGGTTTCCAACGGCGCCCTGCTGTCGGCAGCCGCCCTGATCGATGTGGCGAGCCAGGAGGGCAGCAGCGGTACGCTGACCATCGAGGCGGGCGGCCGGGTCACCGGCGAATCCCTGCGAATCGGTGGGGCTCAGTCCGCTGTCGGTAGCGTCAGCGTCGATGGAGCAGGCTCCACGCTTGAGATCGGCAGCGGTCGCATCGGTATCGGCATCTCTGGCGAGGGCACGCTCATGGTCAGCAATGGCGCCTCGGCGAGTTCGCAAGGTGCGATCATTGGCTGGGAGTCGACCGGTCAGGGCACGGCTACCGTGAGCGGCGCGGGCAGCACGTGGACCAATGACGGCATTCTCTACGTCGGCAACGTCGGCGAAGGAACGCTCAACATCGCGCAGGGCGGTCGGGTCACCAGCACGGATGGCTATGTGGGCACCGTCAGCGGCTCTACAGGCGCGGCGAACATCAGCGGTGCCAACTCGGTCTGGGACATGAGCGGGCTGTTCATTGCCGGCAACGAGGCGGGGGCACAGTCGACGATTTCGATCTCCAATGGCGGCACATTGCGCGCGGTGCAGGGCACGCTCGGCAATCTCACGGGATCGCAGGCCAGCATGATCGTGACCGGCGCCGGCTCGACTTGGAGTGCCTATAACGACGGCCTGACGAACTGGGCGGGTTACATTAATGTCGGCCTGTTCGGCAGCGGCACGCTGGAGGTTTCGGACGGCGGCAAGGTAGAGGCGGTGCGCGTCTACATCGGCAATGATGTCGCCTCGAGCGGCAGCGTGACGGTGAGCGGCGCATCTTCGGCGATCCGGACGGAGGAAGGCCTCTACATCGGTGCCGAGGGGGCCGGCGTCCTGACGCTGGCCGATGGCGCAGAACTCAGCGCCGAGGTGATCAAGATCGGCAATCGCGCCGGCTCCACCGGCACGCTGAACATCGGCGCGGCGGCAGGCAGTGCGGCCCAGGCAGCTGGTGTGATCGATGCCGTCAACGGCATTCAGTTCGGTGCCGGGGCTGGCAAGCTGGTCCTGAACCACAGCGGGACCGATTATGCACTTGCCGCCAGTCTGTCGGGTAATGGCGTGGTCGATGTTCTTGCGGGCACGACGGTGCTGACCGGCGATGGCAGCGCCTATACCGGCGCGTTGAATGTGAACAGCGGCAAGCTGGTGCTGGCCAACGCGATGAATGCCAGCTCGACCGCGATCGCGGCGGATGGCACCCTGCAGATCGGTAATGGCGGAACGGCCGGCACGCTGACTGGCGACGTCCACGCCAACGGCACGCTGGTGTTCAACCGCAGCGATGTTTCCAGCTATGGCGGCAGCATCACTGGGCACGGCACGATCGTGAACGCCGGGTCGGGCCGGCTGGTACTGGCCGGCGATAGCAGCACGTTCGCAGGTCAGACGAAGGTTGATGCCGGGACGCTGCTGCTCACGGGCAAGCTGAATGGTGCCGTGACCGTCAACGCCAATGGCACGTTGCAGGTTGGTGATGGCATTCACAATGGCGAGCTGACCGCCAGCACGACCAACGACGGCACGCTGATCTTCAATCAGGTCGCAGACTATGATTACACGGGCGCTCTTTCGGGCAACGGCAGCCTGATCAAGCAGGGTGAGGGCACGCTGCTGCTCTCGGGCGACTATGGCTATACCGGGTCGACCGTGGTGCAGGCGGGCCGGGTGCGGCTGTTGGCGCAGCTCGACAGCGCGACCGATCTGGTCGTGGACGATGGCGAGTTTGACCTGAGCGGCACCGACCAGACCGTTGCGGGCCTGAGTGGCGCGGGCGGGACGGTGAGCCTGGGCACGAGCACGCTGACCGTCAACCAGAGCAGCAACACGCTGTTCGGCGGCAGCTTCAGCGGCAGCGGAACGATTGCTCTCAATGGTCCGTCCAGCGCGCCCGTCAGCATCAACCTGACCGGGGAGAGCTTTGGCTCGTTCACCGGTGCGCTCAACCTTGAGGGCATCGTGACGCGGGTGAACGGCTCGATGGGCGGCACGATCACGGTCGGCAGCGATGCGGCCCTGGGCGGTCGCGGGCAGGTGAACAATATCGTGGTCGGCAATGGCGGCACGCTCCTGCCGGGCAACTCGATCGGCACGCTCACCGCAGCGGGCAATGTCGTGTTCCAGGCAGGCTCGACCTATGAGGTGGAGGTCAATGCCGAGGGCGAGAGCGACAAGCTGATCGTCGGCGGGACGGCGACCATCCAGGGCGGCACGGTCTCGGTGCTGGCGGCTGCGGGCAACTATCGCTTCAGCAATGAGTACACGATCATCACGGCCGCGGGCGGGGTGAGCGGGCAGTTTGCGGCCACCGATGTCGACCTGCCGTTCCTGACGCCGGAGCTGAGCTATGACGCCAATAATGTCAGGCTGGTGCTGACGCGCAACAATCGCAGCTTCGAGAGCGTGGCGGTGACGCCCAACCAGTTGGCCGTGGCCCTCGCGCTGGATGCGAGTGACGACAATGCCAGCCTGTCCCGTGCGGTGGCCGGGCAGCTTGAGGAAGCCGGCGCCGTCCGGGCGTTCGATGCGCTCTCGGGCGAGCTGTGGGCGACCACGGGCACGCTGATGGTGGACGGCACCCGCCGGCTTGGCGACATGGTGATCGGTCGCATGGAGCAGGCCGATGTCGTCAGCCGCACGCTGGCCGGTGCCGGCTCCTCGGCCCGCACGCTGCGCGATGGCAGCACGGCGGTCTGGGGCCAGGGCATCGGTGCGTGGAGCACGCTCAAGAGCAATGGCAATGCGATCAAGGCGACGCAGAGCACCTTCGGCTTCATCACCGGTGTCGATACGGGCCTTGGTGGCTGGCGTCTGGGCGTGGCCTTCGCGCATGAGCAGAACAAGGTGCGCATCGATGGGCGCAGCAGCGAGGCGACCGTCAACGGCAACAGCGCGCTGGTCTATGCCGGCGGGGGCTGGGGCGCCCTGCGCGCCCGGATCGGCGCTTCCTATAGCTGGCTCGACGTGAACGGGACGCGCAAGGTGGCGTTCCTGGGCGTCAATGATGCGCTGGCGGGCGATTATGATGCCAGGAGCGCCTCTGCCTTCGGTGAGGTGAGCTATGCTCTCCCGCTGGGCGCGGTAACCGCCGAGCCCTTTGCCGGCGTGACCCATGTCCATCTCAAGAGCGATGCCTTCACCGAGACGGGCAGCGCCCTGACCGCGCTGGGCGTCACGGACAGCACCCGCGATGTGACCTACACCACCCTGGGTCTGCGTCTGGGCGGGGCGGTACCGGTCAGCGCCACCACGGTGCTCAGCCCGCGCGTCTCGGCGGCGTGGCTGCGCAGCTTTGGCGATGTCGATGCGACCAGCCGCAACATCCTCTCGACCGGTGAGGCCTTCTCGGTCGCGGGCCTGCCCACGACGCGCGATACCCTGCGCCTTGAGGGCGGCGTGCAGGCCAACATCATGCCCGGCGGCTCCATCGGCGCCACCTACGTGGGCAACATCGGCGACCAGTGGAAGGACCACGGCGTCAAGATCGGCTTTAGCTACAGCTTCTGAGGCCATTCCGACCGTTAAAACGAAGGGCGCGAGCAGTTGCGTCCTTTGAATCGAGATGAATTGAGAGGTGCGGCCTAAGTTGCACCTCTCCTTTTCCGAAATGACGTGTCGTCGTAATTCAATATTTCAGCCAAATATATCGAAATAAATAAATTATTTTAACTAATTATTTATAATCAATGCCCATCCGTTGGTATGATTATCTCGTTGAGATATATTGAATATTTATAGTTGTTAATTTGAACGTGGGGTTATTGCATGTTTCATCCCGTCGGGAATCGCCGGACGTCCTTCAAATCCATTCTGCGCTGCTCGGTGGCGACGACGTTCTTGGTCGCGGTGGGCAGCCTGCCTGCACATGCGTCGGACGGCGCGGGTGGTATGGCGGGGGATAGTACTTTCACGAGCGCAGGCGGGAGCGCAAGCACTACGTCAACGGGGAACAGCGGGACGGACGGGGTCGGTTCTGAATCGAGCTATCTCTCCGGCGGTGCCGGTGGCGGTAGCGGCCTGACGGGCGGCGATGGCGGGGCTGGCTCGGGCGACAATGCAGGCGTTGGCGGTGCGGGTGGAACTCTCGCCGGTGAGGCGGGCACGGACGGCTCCAACGGTGGCGACAACAGTTCGGGTGGCGGCGGCGGTGGCGGCGCGCATGGCTATGTCGGGCTTATTACCGATCTGCCCAGCTCGGGTACGCTCACGGGCGGCAACGGGGGTAATGGCGGCCTCGCAGGTTTTGCTGGATATGGTGGCGGCGGTGGGGGCGGCGGCTTCGGCGCGGTCGTCACCGGTCTTAACGACTCTTACGACGCAATCACCGTCAGTGCCACCGGCGGCGCAGGCGGCGCCTATGGCTGGGCTGGCGTGGGCGGCAATGGTGGCAGCGGTCTGGTTATCGATCAGCCGGCCGGCAATACGGCCATCAGCATTACAGACAGCATATTGACCGGCGGCGCGGGCGGCGGGAGCCGCGAAGGTCAGTCCTTTGGCGGTAATGGCGGCTCTGCCCTTGTGCTCACCGGCGGTACCGGGAGCAGCACTGTTTCGATCTCCGGGGGTAGCATCACGGGCGGTGATGCCCAAGGCGGCAACTTCGGCGGGGCCGGGGGCTTTGGCATCCTGATCGAGAACATGAGCGGCCTTACCACCCTCACGATCGACACAGCGGTGACAGGCGGCGCCGGTGGGGCCGGGATGTTCACGAACGGTGCGGGCGGCGCAGGCATTCAAGGCGAGAACCTTGCTCTTTCCATCGGGACTGGCGGTTCCGTATCCGGCGGCCTTGGTGGCAATGGCGAGCGGGCCGCGGCCCTGAATTTCACGGGCGGTACCAACAGGCTGACACTCGCCAGCGGCGCCACGCTGAACGGTGGTATCGTCGTTGCGACCAGTGCCACGAAACTCGAATTCGCCCAGTCTGAGAATTACACGCTCTCCAGTGCGATTTCAGGCTCGGGCTCTGTGATCAAGACCGGCAGCGGAGCGTTGACCCTCACGGGCGACAATAGCGCTTTTGCTGGCAACATGATGCTCACCGGCGGCGCGACGGTCATCGATGGCAGTACGACGAGCGGGAACATCGTCTTCCTGGGCGGGCTCGACGGGGCGTCGCTGACCGTGGTGAATGGCGGCACCTTCAACGCCCCCAACATCATCGTCAGCAACAGCACGAATTCGGCAATGCCGGGCATGGAAGATGAGAGCGGTTCGCTGCTCGTCACGGGAACGGGGTCGACGGTCACGACCGAATTCCTGACGGTCGGCTATTATGGCGACGGCAGCGTGGCGATCGAGAATGGCGGTACCGTCGTGGTCAACACCTCCACGTCCGTCGGTGCGGTCGAGGGCAGTGTCGGCTCCATCACCGTTTCGGGTGAAAATAGCCATCTGCAGAGCGGCTCCCTGCAGTTTGGCGGGAGCGGCCAGGGCACGCTCATCCTGTCCGGCGGCGCGACGATGCAATCCACCAGCGGGAGTTTCGGCGTAAATGCCGGATCGCTCGGCACCGGCACCCTCAGCGGCGTGGGAACGCGCTGGGAAATTGGCGCAAGCGGCTTGGGGATCGGCACCAGCGGCGAAGGCATCCTCACCGTGACGGATGGCGCGACGATTGCCGCCTCCGGCAGCGATGCGGATGTGAGACTTGGCGCAAGCGCCAACGGCAACGGTCAGATGACAGTCTCAGGCAGCGGGTCCAGCGTAACGACCGACCGGAACATGACTATCGGCAGCTATGGATCAGGCACGGCCACCGTGACGGACGAGGCGCTGCTGGGCGGTGACAAGCTGATTGTCGGCTTCGTGGATGGCAGTCAGGGCACTTTGAACATCAGCGGTGAAGGCACGCTCGCGCGAGGCACGTCTTACGTCATGGTCGGCACATATGCCGGGAGCAGCGGCGTCGTCACCGTCTCCGATGGCGCGACCCTCAAGTCTGACGGCAATCGCGGCATCACGCTGGCTTATGAGGCCGGTTCGACGGGCACGCTGAACATTGGCGCGGCTGCAGGCAGTGCGGCCCAGGCGGCTGGCGTGATCGATGCCGTCAATGGCATTCAGTTCGGTGCCGGGGCCGGCAAGCTGGTCCTCAACCACAGCGAGACCGATTACACGCTGGCCGCCGGCCTGTCAGGCACCGGCGTGGTCGATGTGCTGGCCGGGACCACGATCCTGACCGGGGACAGCAGAAACTACAGCGGCGCGCTGAACGTGAGCGCCGGCACGCTGGTGCTGGCCAACACGACGAGTGCCGCAAGCACGATCATCGGGCAGGACGGCACGCTGCAGATCGGCAATGGCGGCACCAGTGGCTCCTTCGACGGCGACCTTGTGAACAACGGCCTGCTGGTGTTCGATCGCTCCGACGCGCTTCATCACAACCGGGTCATTTCCGGCACGGGCGATCTGACCGTGGCGGGCGGGGCGATCACCTTGAGCGGGATGAATACCTTCACGGGCGCCACGACGATTGATGCCGGTGCGACACTGGCCCTCTCCAATCAGGGCCGGGTGAACCAATCGAGTTCCGTAACGGTCAATGGTACCTTCGACCTGACCAGTGCAGCCAGCGCACAGATCAAGGATCTTGGCGGCAGCGGAACGGTGATCGTCGGTGATGCGGGGTTGATGCTGGTCAATGCCTCGCAGGTCTTTTCCGGACGGATCACTGGAACGGGCGGTTTGAACGTGTCTGCCGGCACGCTCACCCTGACCAACGCCAGCGATTTCGAAGGCGGTTTGGGGATCAGCAACGGCGCCACGGTCAACCTCGGCAACGGCGGCACGACCGGCTCGATCACTGCCAATGTCACCAATTACGGCACGCTGCTGTTCGATCGTGCGGACGATGTGAGCTATCTCGGCCAGATTTCCGGTCAGGGCACGGTGATCAAGACCGGCGATAATATAGTGACCTTCGGCGGCTCGATGAGCGGCGTCCAGCTTGACGTGCAGCAGGGTACGGCTCTGTTTGTTGGGACGATCAGCAACAATGTCAATGTCGCCGAACAGGGCGAACTGGTGTTCGCCAACCCCGCGACCACGAGCTACAAGGGCAGGCTGAGCGGCACGGGCACCGTGCTGAAAACGGGCACGGGCACCATCACCTTCTCGGGCGACAGCAGTGGTTTTGCAGGCGATGCGACCATTGATGGCGGCACGGTGCTGCTAACGGGCAAGCTGGGCGGCACTTTGCTGATCGACACTGCAGGTACGCTGCAGGTGGGCAATGGCTTGAAGAATGGCGATCTGCTGGCCGATGCCACCAACAATGGCACGCTGATCTTCAACCAGATTGGCGACTATGACTATACCGGCGCTCTTTCGGGCAATGGTGGCCTGATCAAGCAGGGCGAGGGCACGCTGCTGCTCTCGGGCGACTATGGCTATACCGGGTCGACGGTGGTGCAGGCGGGCCGGGTGCGGCTGTTGGCGCAGCTCGACAGCGCGACCGATCTGGTCGTGGACGATGGCGAGTTTGACCTGAGCGGCACCGACCAGACCGTTGCGGGCCTGAGTGGCGCGGGCGGGACGGTGAGCCTGGGCACGAGCACGCTGACCGTCAACCAGAGCAGCAACACGCTGTTCGGCGGCAGCTTCAGCGGCAGCGGAACGATTGCTCTCAATGGTCCGTCCAGCGCGCCCGTCAGCATCAACCTGACCGGGGAGAGCTTTGGCTCGTTCACCGGTGCGCTCAACCTTGAGGGCATCGTGACGCGGGTGAACGGCTCGATGGGCGGCACGATCACGGTCGGCAGCGATGCGGCCCTGGGCGGTCGCGGGCAGGTGAACAATATCGTGGTCGGCAATGGCGGCACGCTCCTGCCGGGCAACTCGATCGGCACGCTCACCGCAGCGGGCAATGTCGTGTTCCAGGCAGGCTCGACCTATGAGGTGGAGGTCAATGCCGAGGGCGAGAGCGACAAGCTGATCGTCGGCGGGACGGCGACCATCCAGGGCGGCACGGTCTCGGTGCTGGCGGCTGCGGGCAACTATCGCTTCAGCAATGAGTACACGATCATCACGGCCGCGGGCGGGGTGAGCGGGCAGTTTGCGGCCACCGATGTCGACCTGCCGTTCCTGACGCCGGAGCTGAGCTATGACGCCAATAATGTCAGGCTGGTGCTGACGCGCAACAATCGCAGCTTCGAGAGCGTGGCGGTGACGCCCAACCAGTTGGCCGTGGCCCTCGCGCTGGATGCGAGTGACGACAATGCCAGCCTGTCCCGTGCGGTGGCCGGGCAGCTTGAGGAAGCCGGCGCCGTCCGGGCGTTCGATGCGCTCTCGGGCGAGCTGTGGGCGACCACGGGCACGCTGATGGTGGACGGCACCCGCCGGCTTGGCGACATGGTGATCGGTCGCATGGAGCAGGCCGATGTCGTCAGCCGCACGCTGGCCGGTGCCGGCTCCTCGGCCCGCACGCTGCGCGATGGCAGCACGGCGGTCTGGGGCCAGGGCATCGGTGCGTGGAGCACGCTCAAGAGCAATGGCAATGCGATCAAGGCGACGCAGAGCACCTTCGGCTTCATCACCGGTGTCGATACGGGCCTTGGTGGCTGGCGTCTGGGCGTGGCCTTCGCGCATGAGCAGAACAAGGTGCGCATCGATGGGCGCAGCAGCGAGGCGACCGTCAACGGCAACAGCGCGCTGGTCTATGCCGGCGGGGGCTGGGGCGCCCTGCGCGCCCGGATCGGCGCTTCCTATAGCTGGCTCGACGTGAACGGGACGCGCAAGGTGGCGTTCCTGGGCGTCAATGATGCGCTGGCGGGCGATTATGATGCCAGGAGCGCCTCTGCCTTCGGTGAGGTGAGCTATGCTCTCCCGCTGGGCGCGGTAACCGCCGAGCCCTTTGCCGGCGTGACCCATGTCCATCTCAAGAGCGATGCCTTCACCGAGACGGGCAGCGCCCTGACCGCGCTGGGCGTCACGGACAGCACCCGCGATGTGACCTACACCACCCTGGGTCTGCGTCTGGGCGGGGCGGTACCGGTCAGCGCCACCACGGTGCTCAGCCCGCGCGTCTCGGCGGCGTGGCTGCGCAGCTTTGGCGATGTCGATGCGACCAGCCGCAACATCCTCTCGACCGGTGAGGCCTTCTCGGTCGCGGGCCTGCCCACGACGCGCGATACCCTGCGCCTTGAGGGCGGCGTGCAGGCCAACATCATGCCCGGCGGCTCCATCGGCGCCACCTACGTGGGCAACATCGGCGACCAGTGGAAGGACCACGGCGTCAAGATCGGCTTTAGCTACAGCTTCTGATCTCAGGCGCTGCGAGAGAGAGAACGGAAAGGGGCGCGGAATGACCGCGCCCCTTTTTTATGTGCCTCTCAACTGGACGGGTGCTGGCCGACTCTCGGCTGCAACCCCGGTTCAGAATGCCATATTGGGCTGTTCGTCCTGACCGACGCCGCGCGGGGCGCGTGTGTCCGCCTGTTCAGGGGAAAGCTCGGCGAGGGTGCTTTTGGCGCGCGCGATATAGGGATCGAGCTTGCCTTCATCGTAGAGCTTCTTGCCGAAATAACCAATCGCCGCGCCGGCGAGCAAAGTTTTCATCATGTGCGGTCTCCTTGATCGCTAGCACAATGAGCAAGAGCGCGGAGCGTTCCGTGCCGCGCCATTGAGATGCGCCGGAGTGAAGAGGGCAGGCGTCGGCCGGTACCCTCAGTTGGCGGCGCGTCCGGCCTGCAGCGTGCGCCGCAGATGATCGATGGCCAGACGCCCGCGGGCATCGTCAAACCCCTTGCGCGAGAGCATCAGACGATAGCCCGGCTCGAAATCGACCGGGACGCGATGGAGTTGTCCGCGCGCAGTGGCAGGCGCGGCTTCTTCGTCGAACAGCATAGCAAGGCCCGTGCCATTGAGCGCCAGCCCCATCGCGACATCGGTGAACTGCGGTCGCGCGACGACATTGGACGGGTAGATGCACGCATCGGCCAGCGCGTTGATCAGCCAGTCATTATGCGGTGTGTTGTCCGGCATCATGATCATCGGGGCGGCGCTGATCCTGGCAGGATCGCTCCCCACTGCCTCGACCAGCGCGGACGTGCCGAAGAGGCTGCTGGTCACGCGCCGGAGCGTTTCGATGGTGAGATCCGGCGCGACCGGTGGCCGGCCTGTGAAGAAGGCGACGTCCACCTTGCCGCTGCGGAGCATGGAGAGCATTTCTTCGCCCGGCGCGGAGAGAATCAGCTCCACATTCGGCACCTGGCCGCGCGCGTAATAATCCGGCAGGCACGGCCTGATCCATTGATCGATAAGATAAGGGCCGGCGGCGACCCGCAGCACATAGCTCTGCGCATTGCCGGCCGTGGCGCCCAACTGAACCTTGTTCGCCTCACGCAGCAGTAAACGCGCCTGATCCAGCAAATCGCGGCCCAAAGCGGAGAGGCGCGCGGTCGATCCCCGCTGACGATCGAACAGGCGAGCGCCGGCTTTCTGCTCCAGCGCCTTGATATGATTGCTGATCGAGGGCTGGCTGATCCCGAGCCGATCGGCCGTGATACGGAAATTCTCGTCCTTCGCCGCTTCGACGAAAATCTCCAATTGCCGAATCGTGAATGCCATAAGCGATAGCCCCTCCCTTATAACTGATAGCGGACCGGGCCGTTGCTTTGCAATCGGGAGCAACCGATGCCTTGGCGGATGAGGCAACCCGGCATCCACCCTGGCGGCCCGCACAGAGCAAAAGAGCAATCAGGAGCAGGATTATGAGCGAGATCGAAGCGCTGCGCAGCGATGTAAAGGCCCTGACCGAGCGGATCGGGATGCTGGAGGATCTCAATGCAATCCGCCGGCTCCACAATGCCTATGGCTATTATACCGATTATAACCGTTCGGACGAACTGGCCGAGCTGTTCTCCGACGATGCCGAGATCATCTTTCTCTCCGGCATCTATCGCGGCAAGGTGGGCGCGCGCCGGCTCTATGGCGACTGGTTCCGCCAGTTCTTCACACAAGGGCGCCCAGGCCCGGTCTATGGCTTCCTGCTCGACCATTTCCAGATGCAGGACATCATCACCGTCGCGCCGGATCGCCGGACCGCCAAGGGCCGGTTTCGCGCACTGCTGCTCGGCGGCAATCATGAGAGCCGCGACTATCGCCCGGAAGGCCTGCCCGACCAGTTCTACGAAGCCGGCATGTATGAGAATGATTATGTGCGCGAGGACGGCGTCTGGAAGATCAAGCGGCTCGATTATGTCGTGCAATGGCAGGCGGATTATGATGCCGGCTGGTACAAGACCATCGCGCATCTCCAGCCGCTGACGAAGACCTTCCCGGAAGACCCGCTCGGCCCGGATGAACTGGTCGACAATCAGCGGCAGACATGGCCTTATCGGCAGGAACTGGCGATGCACTTCGCGCATCCGGTGCTCGGCCGGGCGCTGGCGGACGCGGAACGAACCGCATAGCGGGCGACGGGTGGCAGTGGGCCGAGGGAGAGGGAATTTTAATCGTGGGTTTGATGTTCAGGCGCATGATGGCGCTGACCGCGCTGCTGCTTGTCCTCCCTTCCGCCTGCCGCGATGCCGCAGACGGTGGTCAGGCCGCCGCCGATGCCGAGTGGCCGCTGCATGGTCGCACCGAGACGGCGCAGCGCTTTGCCGAGCTGGACCAGATCGATCGCGAGAGCGTATCGCGGCTGGGCTTGGCCTGGTCGTTCGATCTAGAGACGGATCGCGGGCAGGAAGCAACGCCGATCATGGTCGATGGCGTGCTTTATGTGGTCAGCGCCTATGATGTCGTCTCCGCCATCGATGCGCGCACCGGCAAGGGCTTGTGGACCTATGATCCACAAGTCCGCGCGTCGTCTGCGCGCTCGTGCTGCGGGCCGGTCTCGCGCGGTGTCGCGGTGGCGCGGGGCCGGGTCTATGTCGGCGCGCTCGACGGGCGGCTGATCGCGCTGGATGCCAAAAGCGGCAAGCCGGTCTGGGAAACGCAGACGATCGACCAGTCCGGCCCCTTTGCGGTGAATTACACGATCACCGGGGCGCCGCGCGTCATCAAGGGCAATGTCGTCATCGGCAATGGCGGCGCCGAGTTCGGCGTGCGCGGCTATGTGAGTGCCTATGACGCCGCGACCGGCAAGCTGGCCTGGCGCTTCTACACCGTCCCCGGGAAGCCGGGCACGAAGGACAATGCCGCATCCGACGCGGTGCTGGCCAAGGCGCAGGGAAGCTGGGCAGGGCAATGGTGGCGCTATGGCGGTGGCGGCACGGTGTGGGATGCGATCGAATATGATCCGGCGCTGGACCTGATCTACATCGGCACCGGCAATGGCTCGCCATGGAACCATGCGATGCGCTCGGACGGGAAGGGCGATAATCTCTTCCTCTCCTCCATCGTCGCGCTGCGCGCCTCGACCGGCGAATATGTCTGGCATTTCCAGCAGGTTCCGGGCGATGCCTGGGATTATACCGCAACCCAGAATATCGTGCTGGCGGACATGGAGATCGATGGCAAGCTGCGCAAAGTGCTGATGCAGGCGCCCAAAAACGGCTTCTTCTATATCCTCGACCGCGCGACCGGCGAGTTCCTGAATGCCACCGCTTATGTGCCGCAGAATTGGACGAAGAGCATCGATCCCAAGACTGGCCGTCCGGACATCGTGCCGGAAGCACGCTATTACCGCACCGGCAAGCCGCATTTCCAGTTCCCCAGCTCGGGCGGCGGACATAACTGGCCGCCCATGGCCTTCAGCCCGCGCACGGGGCTGGTCTACATTCCGGCGCAGGACGTCGGCATGCCGTTCGGCCCCAACCCGCGGGAGGCGCAGGTGATCGGCGCCTACACGTCCGGCGTTGCGATGAGCGGCGGCGGCGCCATGAGCGCGGCAGACCGCAAGGCGCTGTATGACAGCATGAAGGCGCGGCTGATCGCCTGGGACCCGATCGCCGGCAAACCGCGCTGGACAAGCGAGGAAGCCGCGCCCTTCAATGGCGGTGTGCTCGCCACGGCGGGAGGCCTCGTCTTTGCCGGCAATGCGCAGGGGCGGCTGGTCGCCTATGATGACGAGAGCGGCAAGCGGCTCTGGTCGTTCGATGCGCAGACCGGCATCGTCGCGCCGCCGATCAGCTATCGGCTGGATGGGGTGCAATATATCGCGGTCATGGCCGGCTGGGGCGGCGGCTGGCCACTCACCGGCGGGGTGATGGCGCTCAAGGTCGGCAAGACCATCGGCCCCAACCGGCTGCTGGTGTTCAAATTGGATGGGGCGGCGAAGCTCCCTGCCTTCACGCCGGCTGAGCCGCTGCCGTTCCCCGACGTGGTGGACAAGGGGACGCCGGCCCAAATCGCGCAGGGCGACAGACTGTTCGGCCGCTTCTGCCTGCGCTGTCATGGCAGCGGGGCGGTGAGCGCCGGTGCCTATCCGGACTTGCGCCGGACGGGATTGCTCGGCACGAAGGGTTTTTCGCAAGTCGTTCTGGGCGGCGCGCTGGCGGAGATGGGCATGCCCAGCTTCGCAGGCCAGCTCACGCCGGCACAGGTCGACGCCATTGACGCTTATCTCGTCCGCCGCAGTCTCGAGGACCGACGGATCGAGGCGCAGGAAGGACGCAAGCAGACGCGATGACCGATCAGGCGCAGGGTGGCATGATGAGTGCGCCAGAGATGAAGGACGGCATGATCCGTGTGGCGGGCGGGCAGTTCTGGATGGGGTCGGACGACCATTATCCCGATGAGGGCCCCGCGCATCCGGCCTCGGTCGATGCTTTCTGGATCGATGAAACGCCGGTCACCAATGCGCAGTTCGCGCGGTTCGTGGAAGCGACCGGCCATGTGACGGTGGCCGAAACGGTGCCCGACGCTGCCGACTATCCGGGTGCCGATCCCGCGATGCTGAAGGCCGGCTCCTCCCTGTTTACGCCGCCGCCGACCCCCGTGCCGCTGCACGATCCAATGGGGTGGTGGACTTTCTCGTTCGGGGCCGACTGGCGCCATCCCTTGGGGCCACAGAGTTCCATCGACGGGCTGGCGGATCATCCCGTCGTCCATATCGCTTGCGCCGATGCGGGGGCCTATGCGGCTTGGGCAGGCAAGCGCCTGCCGACGGAAGCGGAATGGGAATTCGCCGCGCGGGGCGGGCTGGATCGCAAGGCCTTCGCCTGGGGCGACGAACTGCACCCCGGCGGGGCCATGCTGGCCAACACCTGGCAGGGCGATTTCCCGCACCAGAATGATCTCTCGGACGGCTATCTGCGCACCTCGCCGGTGCGGGCCTATGCGGCAAATGGTTTTGGCTTGTGGGATATGATTGGCAATGTGTGGGAGTGGACGAGCGACTGGTATGTCGATCGGCATGACGCGCCGACCAAGCCCTGTTGCGCGCCGCATAATCCGCGGGGCGCCAGCGAGGATGCGAGCCGTGACCCCTATAGCGGCTTTCCCCGCCGCGTGCTCAAGGGCGGATCGCATCTGTGCGCGCCCAATTATTGCCAGCGCTATCGCCCCGCCGCGCGCTATCCGCAGACGGTGGATACCTCCACATCGCATATCGGGTTTCGCTGCGCTCGCGACGCGTGAGGATCGCCCGCTAGAGCTGAGCGTGGCAGGTGGCTGGCTTTAGAGCCCGCGTGCTTCCAGCGTTTCCAGCAACATCCGCTCAAAGGATTCGCGGCGGGTGCGGCGGGCGGCGAGCAGCTTCTTGCTGTCCTGCTGGCGGATAGCGTTCAGCAACTCGCGCTTGTCCACCACCTTGCGCTCCTCACTGT
The DNA here is from genome assembly GCF_025961875.1 of Sphingobium sp. B8D3B. Classification (NCBI taxonomy): domain Bacteria; kingdom Pseudomonadati; phylum Pseudomonadota; class Alphaproteobacteria; order Sphingomonadales; family Sphingobiaceae; genus Sphingobium; species Sphingobium sp. B8D3B. Next base: position 521,507 of record NZ_JAOQON010000001.1, read on the forward strand.
TCCGGCGCGGCAGCGGCAGGAGGGCGCGGTAGCGATCGGTCAATGCCCATAGGCGGATGGCCTCGCGCACGATGGTCTTCTTGGGGGAGAGGTTGAAGATCATCGTGTGGAATTCGCGATGCTCGTTCCACCAACTCGTGCGGTCGCCTTCGTCGAGCAGCTCTTCGAGGCGCTGTTCGCGACGTTCGAGTTCGGCAAGCTCTTCGGCGTCCGGCCAGTCGACGGATTTGAGCAATTCGTCCTCGACCAGATGGCGCAGGGCAAACAGTTGCTCGGCCTCATCGCGGGAAAGCCGGGTGACGAAGAAGCCCCGGTTGGGGTCGTGCTCGATGATGCCTTCCGAGCTCAGCAGCTTGAGCGCCTCGCGCACGGGCACGCGGCTGGCATTGAATTGCTCGGCCAGTTCGGTCTGCCCCAGCCGCATCCCGGGTGCCAGCGTGCCGCGGGCGATGAGCAGCCGCAGCTCATTGGCGATCTTGGCGGGAACTCCGCGTTCGGATTTCACTGTTTCCTGCATCATGGGCATTCCTGGTTGGCCGGAGAGCCAGCGGCCTTGAAATTATGGTCGTTCCGGGCATCCCTAGCGTGGTGTCTCACAAAAATGTAGACATTTTCACGCGCTAGGAATCCCGGGCCGGTCGCGCGAGGCTTTTGGCCGACAAACACCCTCCACCCGCTTGACCGGAAATTCAGGATAGGTATACAAAAATGTATACCTATGATCTGATAACCAGCTGCGGGTGGGGATTTTGCGATGATTGTCGATTGTCATGGCCATGTGAGTGCGCCGGCGGAACTGTGGATTTACAAGTCGATGCTGCTCTCGCATCGCGGCGAACACGGCAAGAAGTTCCCCGACCTCACGGATGAGGAAATTCTCGCCTACACCAACAAGAAGGAGATGGCGCCCTGCGGCCATCTCGACATGCTCGACCGGGTCGGCACCAACTACCAGCTGCTCAGCCCCCGCCCGTTCCAGATGATGCATTCGGAAAAGCCGGGTTTTCTGGTCCACTGGTTTACCGAAGCCACCAACAACATCATCGCCCGCCAGTGCCAGCTTTTGCCGGACCGCTTCGCGCCCATCTGCGGCCTGCCGCAAGTGGCTGGCGAGCCGATCGAGAACGTTCTGCCCGAGCTTGAGCGCTGTGTGAAAATGCTGGGCTTCAAGGGCTGCCTGCTCAACCCCGATCCCTATGAGAACAGCGGCACCGAGCCGCCGGCGATGGGCGACCGTTATTGGTATCCGCTGTACGAGAAGCTGTGCGAGCTGGACGTGCCGGCGCACATCCACTCCGCCGGGTCGCGCAGCCGCCGCGCGCCCTATACGCTCAACTTCCTGCTGGAAGAGACGATGGCCGTTTATGGCCTGCTGGAAAGCGATGTGTTCAAGGACTTCCCCAACCTCAAGATCGTCTGCAGCCATGGCGGCGGCGCGATCCCCTATCATGTCGGCCGCTTCCGCGCCTCCGGCCTGCGCAAGGGCGAGGAGTTCCTCGATAAGATGCGGCACATCTATTATGATACCGTGCTCTATTCCGAGGAAGCGTTGCGGCTGCTGATCAAGACCGTCGGCGCCGACAATTGCCTGTTCGGCGCGGAATGCCCGGGCGTCGGCTCTGCGGTCGACCCCGCGACCGGCAAGACGCTGGACGACATTGCCCCGTTCATCACCGGCTTCGACTGGCTGAGCCAGGCGGAGAAGGACCAGATCATGTTCGGCAACGCCGCGCGCCTCTTCAAGCTGGACCTGCCGCCAGCATGAGCGCGGGCGATCCCCATGTCGCGCGGCTGCGCCAGCTGGATGCCTGCGCCGTGTCGGACACGTTGGACAAGCTGGGCCTGGCCGGCTGCGTGACCGGGCTGCGCTCGGCCTCGCCGGGCCGCCGCATTGCCGGGCGCGTGCACACCGTGAAGCTCAAGGCCGGCAACGCGCCCGCCGACCGTCCCCCGGTGCATCTGGGCGCCGCCGCCATCGACGCCAGCGGCCCGGATGATGTGATCGTGGTCGAGCAGCGCACCGGCATCGATGCCGGCTGCTGGGGCGGCATTTTGTCGCGCGGCGCGCAGCACAAGGGCGTGGCTGGGGTGATCTGCGAAGGCTTAGCCCGCGATGTGGATGAAGCCCGCGAGATCGGCTTCCCGGTCTTCTGTCGCGGTTATACCGCCCGCACGGCGCGCAACCGCGTCTACGAAGACGCCACCGACGTGCCCGTCACCGTCGGCGACTTCACCGTCGAGCCCGGTTTCTACGTCATCTGCGATTCCAGCGCCGCCGTGTTCATCGCGCCCGCAGATATCGCCCGCGTGCTCGATGCCGCCGAGGATATCGTCCGCCGCGAAGGCGAGATGACCCGCCGCCTTGCCACGGGCGAGAGCGCCAGCGCCGTGCTCGGCGCGAACTACGAATATATGCTCAAGGGCGACCATCAATGACAGACGACCGCAACGTCACCCGCGCCGCCGCGCTCGATACCGCCACGCTGAGTGACGCGCTCGATCGGCTCGGCATCGTCGGCCAGTGCTATAAGATCGCCGGCCGCGACCCTGATTTCCGCATGGCCGGCCGCGCCTACACCATGCTCTGCGGCCCCGCCTCGACCCCGCCGGGCACGGTGGGCGATTATATCGATGACGTCCCCCCCGGCCATGTCGTGGTCATCGACAATGGCGGCCGCGAGGATGCCACCATCTGGGGCGATATCCTCACCGAGATCGCCCATCGCCGCGGCCTTGCCGGCACCGTCATCGACGGGATCAGCCGTGACGTCTCGCTCTGCCGCGCGCTGGGTTATCCGGTGTTCAGCAAGGGCCACTGGATGCGCACCGGCAAGGATCGGGTGCAGGTCGAGGTCACCAACTGCCCGGTCAACATCGGCGGCGCGCGCGTGGCGCCCGGCGATATCCTGCGCGGCGACCCCGATGGCGTGATCGTCATCCCGCAAGCGCATGAGGAGGCCGTCCTCGCCGCCGCCGAGGAAATCCACGCGGCCGAAGAGAGCATCCGCGCCGCCTGCCGCACCGGGATGCGCCTCGATGAGGCTCGCAAGCAGTTCAAATATCACAGCCTTCAGACACGCACGCAGGGCTGAACGGGCTTGCCGCCTAGCGGCCGTGCTGAAACACCTGCTCCAGCGCACCCTCAATCTTGGCGCGGGCTTGCATATAATCGGCGAGCAGCGCGTCGCGGTCCCGCGCGGCCAGGGCGTCGATCAGCTTGCGCTCTGGGCTCTCGCCCATCGTGCGGGGCATGAGCGAGCGATAGCGGTCGGTCAGCCGCCACAGCCGGGTCGCTTCGCGCAGCAGGATTTGCTCTGGCGATAGCGCGAAGAGGGCGAGGCGCAGATTTTCCAGCGCCAGCGCCCAATTGGTGAAATCGCTCACCTGATCCATGGCATCCAGCGCATCGAACTGGCGGCGGAATTCGGCGATCTGCGCGTCGGTCGGCCAGACCGCCGTGGCGAGCAGTTCCGCTTCCAGCCACCGGCGCAGCTTGTAGAGCTGGCGGGCTTCCTCCAGTTCCAGCGGCGCCACAAAATAGCCCCGATTATGGTCGTGGCGCAGGAAGCCTTCTGCCGCCAGCAGTTTGAGGGCCTCGCGAATGGGCACCTTGCTGCGTCCGAACCGGTCGGCAAGCTGGGTCTGCCCGAGATGTTCGCCGGGCAGCAGCGTGCCCCGCACGATCAGCGCCCGCAGTTCATCCGCCACCACATTGGGCAGGGAGTCCCCCATGTCGATCTGCGTGGCCAAATATGTGCTCCTTGCGGCTGGTGGCAGTGCGCCATGGAAGAGGATTTTGGCGGGCGAGGCAATAGGCAGGGGCGGGAGGCAGCGGGGGCTGCGATCAACGCCTGTGTGGGGAGACGGTAACGTGAATTGCGCCCTCGATCCCGCGCCCGGCGGTGGCGAGGATCGCCTCATGCACCTGCTCCAGCGGGAAATCGTGGCTGCACAGCTTTTCGGCCGGCCACTTGCCGCTGGCGAGAATGTCGAGCGCGATCTGCACCGCGCGATAGCTGTGGCCCCGTGGTGCGCGCACGGTGAGGTAGCGCTTCTTGATCTCGCCCAGCGGCACCGAAGCGCTAAGACCATTGAGGCTGAGCCAGGCGCCCTTGGCCGACAGCGCCACCGCTTGCTCGGCGATCTTGCCATCGGGATCGCCGGTGGTATCCACCACCACATCCACGCCCATGCCGCCGGTCGCCCGCATGACCACGGCTGCAAGATCCTCCTGCTGCACGTCCACGGCGATGTCGGCGCCGAGGCTGAGCGAAAGGTCCAGCCGGGCCCGGTCGCGTGTCATGCCGGCGATGATGACGGTGAGCGCGCCCGCCTGCTTGGCGGCGAGCGCGCAACTGAGGCCCTGCTGGCCGGGGCCGAAGACGAGCACGGTCTTGCCCAGTCCCGCACCGCCATCCAGCACTGCCCATTGCACGCCATTGCCCAGCGGCACCGCGAGCGTCGCCAGCCGGGTATCCATGTCCGCCGGGATCTTGTGGATGACGGCATTGGGCGCGAGGTACATATATTCCGAGAAACCACCCCATAGATGCGGCGGAATGTCCGCATTGCAGGTGCCGTAGCGCAGGGTGTTGAACCGATCCTTCACGTTGAAGAAGTCGGCCTCCATGCACAGGCGGAAATCGCCCTGCCGGCACCAGTGGCAATGCCAGCAGGGGAGATACTCGTGCAGGGCGATGCGGTCGCCGGCGCGCAGGCCCCAGCGCTGCGCCGCAGCGTCGCCGATGCGGGCCACGGTGCCGACATTCTCATGGCCCATGATGCAGGGCGCCGTGTTCTCCCGCCGGTACATTTCGGGGTCACTGCCGCCGACGCCCGAGGCCTCGACTTTCAGCAGCCCGTCATTGTCGCCGAGGGGCGGGAACGGAAATTCTCTGATTTCAGATCGTTCGATATCGACCTTCACGGCAGCACGAGACACGGACTCCATCATTCCCCTCCAATTCTCGTCGCGAAGGCCCGTTGCGCTCAGGCCTTGCCCCAGCTCTTGCCGTAAACGCGCATCGCCGTTCCGCCCAGGATCATCTCCTGCTGCGCGGCCGTGAGATTGCGTACCGCTGCGCGACCAAGTGCAGCCATATAATCATAGCTGCCGGGCGATTGGGTGATGTCCGATCCCCAGATCATCCGCTCCGCGCCGAACAGATCGCATACGCGCTCGATGACGGGGCAGGGGTCGATCCCCGCCTTGTCCAGCCGCCCCAGCGGAATGGTCGTGAACTTGACGACGACATTGTCGAATTGCGCGATCGACCGGAGCCGATCATCGATGCCATGGTCCGGGCCGCCGGCATCGCTCTGAATGGAGCTGAGATGGTCGATGACGACTGTCAGGCCCGGCACTTCGCGCAATATCCGCTCCAGATGCGCCAGCCCGATGTCGCGGTTCCACGGGAAGAAATGGACGCAGACCGGCACGTCGAGCGTGGCGGCGGCTTGCCAGGCGTCGCGCGCCACCGAGGAGTCGAGCCACGCGATGTCCGAACCCTTGATGAGTTCCATCAGCCGAATGCCGACGGCGCCATGCTCGCCGACCCAATATCGCACGGCCTCCCCACAATCCGCCTGCGTGGCATCAATGGAGCAGACGGCGGCGAAGCGTTGCGGATAGCGCGCGGCGCTGTCGCAAACATAGCGACTGTCGAACCCGTAGATTGATCCGCGCTGCACGAGCACGGCCCGCTCGACGCCGGACTTGTCCATCTCCTCCAGCAGCGTCTCGGCCGTCATGAGATTGTCGAACGCCATCGGGGGCAGCAGACCGCCCGGCGGTGCCGGCGGGTAGGTGGCCTTGTCGTCGGAGACAAGATGGGCGTGGCAGTCGATCATGAGCGAAAATTGCACCCGTCAGTGAGACGAGGGACCGGCGCTGCGCGCCGCCGCATCTTGATCAGGCCGCCACATCCGAGCGCATTCAATGCGCGAAGCCAACGATTGAAGCCTGTCCAAGACCATTCCCCCCTTGAAAGCCGCCAGCGAGTCTGTCGCCCGCTGACGATCGACCGTTCTTGCTCAGGCGAACGCGTTGAGCGCGCGCAGCTTTTCTTCATAATCCGCGCGTTCATCAGGCGGCAGGAAGTGGCGGAAGTGCGGCCCCTTGGACATCGCCGGAAGCCCGTCGGCAATGCGCTGCCAACTCTGCGCCTCGTCCCGGCTTGCGTACAGCTCTCCGCAGGCAGAGCCGGCGAAGAGCTCCACCCCGCCCTCGGCAGAATCGTGCATCGCCGCGACTTCCAGATTGCCGGCGATCGGATCGGCCATGCCGACCATGCTGGTCTGCCAGGTCTTGCCATGGTCCGTGCTGATCATGAACTTGGGATAGGCCGTGCCTTCCGCGCCCCAATTGGGATTGGGGTTCATGCCGGCGCCGACCATGAACATAAGCTCCTTGCGGGGATGCACGAACAGCGGGTCCGGATAGGCGCAGGGGTGGCTGGTGTCGGTCAGGCGCTCCCAGGTCTCGCCACGGTCCGCCGTATGGTACAGGCCGATGCCGGTGGTGAGGAAAATCTCGGCGGCGTTGTCGCGGTAGAAAGTCACCCGGTGCTGGTCGCGGCGGAACTTGTCGTCCGGGCGCTCCATGGAGTTGAGCGACGTCCAGCTTTCCCCGCCATCTTCGGTGCGCAGCAGGTCGCCCTGCTCCACGCAGATGTAGATCGTCTCCGGCTCGGACGGATGGGCTGCGATATGCTTAACATGGGGCTGGGAGCGAGGGAAGAACCAGTGCTCGGTGCCCTCGACCTGCGTGCAGCCGGGATAAGCGGTCCAGCTCTGCCCCAGATCGAAGCTGCGGTAGAACATCACGGGTTCGGTCCCGACATTGAGGATCGTCCGGTCGCCGTCGTGCTGCACGAGCAGGCTGTAGACATGGCCGGATTGCAGGCCGTTGTTGCGCGCTTCCCAGCTCTTGCCATGGTCAGAACTGACCATCAGGCCGCCCTCATAATGCAGGCCGGCGAACAGCATGTCCGTCACCTCGTCATAGACGAGCGCGCTGACATGATGGCCGGGGAGCAGCATATCGGGCTGCCGGGTCCATGGCACATTGAGATTGTCTCGGCGAAAATCCACCACGCCGTCCGCGGTGGCGATCAGCATCCGGTTTGCGGCGCTTTGACTGGCGGAGCTCGTCTTTCCGTTCGCGGAAATGCAGATGATCGTGGATTTGGCAGCCTCTGCCATGGGATGTGCTCCAGCAATAGAATATATCGTTTTGTATAACAATCTATTCCAGTCTTCAAGCCTTGCGCCGGAAGAATATTCTGCCGGCATTGCCACCGAAGATTGCCGCGACGCTGGCGGGGCGGTGCTGCTCGAACACATCGCGCGTCCAGCCGAGCGCATTGGCATAGCCCTCGCGCGAGGAGACGACGGGGAAGTCGCTGCCCCACATCAGCCGGTCTGGCCCGAAGGCATCGAGCAGCTCGATCAGCGGTGCGCCGCCCGCCGGGTCGAGCACAGGCCCGGATGCAGGCAGAGGCTGACCGACGGGTCGGGCAATCAACTGCCCCAGCGCGGGGATCTTGACCGTGATATTGGGGAAGCGCGCGAGCGCGAGCAGTGCCGTCCAGGTCTCGGGCTTTCGGTCGCAGTCGGGTCTGACCCATCCCGCCAGATGCTCCAGCACGATGGGCAAGGTCGGGACGCTGCTGACGAGATCGGCGAACGCGGGCGATACAAACTGCGCGCTCGGCCCGCCGCAACTAATGACGAGGCCGTGCCGCTCCGCTGCGCGCCAGATGGCCAGCGGGTCGTCACCCGGGCTGCGGGCATCAGGACGTAAGCGCAGGCCAGCCATGCCGTCATCAGCTAGCGCACCGAGCTGGTTCGCCGCGTCAGGCGCAGCCGGATCGATGGCGCCGACGCTGACGAAGCGATCCGGATAGCGCGCAACGCAATCGCGCTGATAGCGATTGTCGAATTGTCCCAGGATCTGCGTCAGCACCGCCTGCGCGACATTGTGGCGGTCCATCTGGAAGAGCAGGGTTTCGACCGGCTCGAACCACAGGGGCGAGACGTGGCAATGGGCGTCAATCAGGAGCACGGCATATCCTCACAGGCTGTCATCGCCGGGGGTTGGCCGATATCGTTAGCGTAAAATGTTAGGCGATTCTAGCCGTCGGCTTAGTCCTCATCCCGCACGGCGAGCTGGCTCAAATGGCGCGGGATGCGCCGGCGCATGAGCAGGGTCGCGACGAGCCCGATCAGCGCCACGGCCAGCATGGCGCCCCGATACTCCATCAGCCCCGGCTCTGGATGGCCGGCAAATTGCGTCAGGAGGCCGAGCAGCAGCGCCGTGAGCGAGACCGCCAGCGCCGCGAACAATTGCATGGAAATGCTGGCGAGCACATTGCCCTGCGTCATCGTGTCCTTGTCCAGACTGACATAGGTCAGCGAGGTCATGCCGGTGAACAGCACCGAGCGGGCCAGTCCGGCGACGAGCAGCGCCAAGAAGATCAGGGCAGCGAGCCAGGGGCCTTGATCGGCCAGGGCCACCACGGCGATCGCGGCCAGCCCTGCGAAGCTCGAAAGCATCACCGGTCCCGAGAAGCCGAAGCGGTCGAACAGCGGGCGAATGAACAGCTTGGCCAACAGGTCGCCGCCATTGAGCGCCATGAGCATGACGCCGGCCAGAATGGGCGTAAAGCCATAGGCCATCTGGAACATGAGCGGCAGGCCGAAGAGCATCGCGCGCGCCGGGATGCGGACGATGGCGCCCGCGCCGATCACCGTCGTCCGGAAGCTTGGGTCCTTGAGGGCATCGAGCTTCAGCACCGGGTCCGGATGGGTGCGAATATGCTTCAGTCCGGCAAGGCACAGGACCGTGCCGACCGCGAGCAACATCCAAGGCAATGGGCGACCGACGCCGCTGGCCAGCCGGTCGAAGCCGGTGAGCAGGCAAACGAGCGATCCGCCCAGCAGCGCGGCGCCGACCATGTCCAGTCGTCTAGAGGCATCGGGCGCGCTGGCCGGGATGGTGCGCCATGCCGCGAGCAGCAGAGCAACGGTGACGGGGATGTTCAGCAGGAAAATGAACTCCCAGCGCGCATATTGCACGATGAATCCGCCAATCGAGGGACCGAGCGTCGGCGCGATGAGCATGGGCATCGCCACGATCGCCATCGCATCGACCAGTTCCTCCTTGCTGGTCTGCCGTAACAGCAGCAGCCGGGCCACCGGGGTCATCAGCGAGGCCGTGGCTCCTTGGAGGGCGCGCGCGGCAATGAACGGCCAGAAGGAGGGCGCGGCGGCACAGCAGATCGAGAAGAAGGCAAAGCCTGCCGTCGCGATCATGAACACGGTCTTCGGGCCAAAGCGCTCGGCCGCCCATCCGCTGATCGGCAGCAGCGCGATCTGCATGGTGAGGTAGATGGTGATGGCGAGGCTGAGCTCGATGGCGGGCAGGCCAAAGTCGGTTGAAATCTGCGGGATCGCCACCGCCAGCACGGACGCATCGAGCTGGACCATGAACATGGCGGTCGACGCGATGAGGATCGCGCCGCGACTCTTCAGGGACAGAAACCGCTTCAAGCCAGGTCTGTCCGCTCGCGCAGTGGCCGGCTAGCCGATGGCGTCTTCGTCTGTTTCTTGCGGAATGAACTCATGGGGGCGTTGCCGTGCGGCGGCCTTTCGGCTGAGGAACAGGGTGATCAATATGCCCATAATGCCGAAGAGCGCGCCGACCATCTCAAAATTTGTCATTTCGAGTGGATTGAGGCTCATCATGTCGACTTGGCCGTCGAGTTTGAAGCTGAAGTTCGCCATTCGCCTGTCGATCCCTGCTTAAAGTGCCCGCATCAGCCGGGAGGGCCGCTTCCAAATCGGCTGCGGCGCGGTCTTCGCCTTGAGCAGCGGCAGGAAGTAGTTGGCATAAGCCGCGAGCAAGATGAGGTGCATGACCAGATTGCGCGTCACCGAGAGCTGGATGTGGGGCAGGGGTACCCACGGGACATTGGTGAGGAAGATCATCAGCGTCACCGGCATCAGAAGCGTCAGCGCAAGCGGTACGAAGCGGTTGAGCAGCAGGCAGGCGCCGGCGGTCAGCTCGATGATCTTGGCATAGGTGAACAGGTTGAGATCGGTGGCGGCGAGCACGAACGCATTGCCGGCCGCCGCGCCCATCTTGGGCTGGGGCCAGAAGAGGATGAAATAGTTGAGGCCGGAAACGAGGTTGAAGCCGCCGAGATAATAGCGGCAGAAGACGATACCGTATTTTTCGATCACGCTCCTCATGCCGCGTCCTCCCCTGATTTCCGTCAGCCCCTCGTGACTCACTTCCCCTTGGGAATGGCGAAGGCCCCGGCCTTGAGCCCGGCGGCGGCGCGGCCATAGCCCGTCATCGCCCGATCCCAGGTGAAGGCGAAGTGCTGCGCGCCGGAGTTCATGTCGCGGAACAGCCGTTGCATGGCGCTGCCATCATAGATGGCGCTGCCGCCCGATGCCTCGAAGATCCGGTTCGCGGCATGGCGTGCGCGCTGCACGCCCCAGGCCCAGTTGCGCGAGATTTGCGCGCCCAGCAGCGGCGTGATCTCCGCGGGGTCGCGTGCCTCATCCACCATGCGGGCGTCCTCCAGGATCAGCGCCAGGGCAGCGTCGACCTCGGCGCCAATCTCCGCGATGCGGGCGAAGGTGGCGGATTGCTCGGCGACTTCCAGCGGCTCGGCGCCGTCCAAGCGTTTGCCGATATCCGCCGCAAAGCGCTGCACCATGCCCCGCGCCATGCCGAGCGGCGCGCCGACGATGGAGAAGGGCGCGATGTTGGAGAAGGGCATGCGATAGACCGCACCCTCATGCACCCGCGCACCGGGAGTGGAACCGGCCAGCATGTCGGCCAGGCTGCAACTGCGATGGGCGGGGATGAAGGCGCTGTCGATCTTGATCGAGCGGCTGCCCGTCGCGCGCATACCCATGGTGAACCAGTCGTCGACGATTTCGATCTCGGACTTGGGCAGGACGAAGAAGCGCGGCTCCATGCGGCCATCCGCCTTCTTCACGGCATTGCCGATGATCACCCAGCTCGCATAATCGATGCCGGAGCAGAAGCGCCCGGCGCCGCCTGTCAGCCGGTAGCCGCCATTTTCCTCCACGACCTCGCCACCGAGGCGGAAGACGGTGCCGATGAGTGTGGTGGGATCGTCCATCACCTCGCGCTGCGCCTGCTCGGGGAAGAGGTTGATGAGCCAGCTATGCCCGGCCAGTACGCCGAAAATCCAGGCCGCCGAGCCAGACATAGTGCCGATCTCTGCCGTGACACGCACCAGATCGGCAAAGCCCAGCTCCGATCCGCCAAGGTTGCGCGGCATGACGATGCCGAACAGGCCCGTCTGGCGGATGGCATCGACCACATGCGGGGAGAGGCGTCGGGCGCTCTCCGACTCGGCATCCGCCGCCGCGATCTGCGGGAGCAGCGCCCGAATGCGCGCAATCGCATCCGCACTGGATTCGACGACCGGGTAACGGCCCGCAATATCCAACGTCGCAACGTCCGCGCTTGCCTGGCTCGCCATGTTCGTCATCCTTCCTCCATTGCGTTCATCTTCGGGGCTTCCGTCGGCTCATTGAGCGCCGCAGCCCCTTCTGCCCGCGATTGACCCGCGATGCAGGATTGTTATACAAACAGGTATCCGATAATGAAGCGGACATCAACACCCCACGTTGCCCGTCCGTGCAACGACCACAAAAGAGCATCGGCAGGAGAGCAGAGCATGGCAGAGATCGTTCTTGGTATCGGCACGAGCCATGGCCCGATGCTGGTCACCGAAACCGAGAGCTGGGGCCTGCGCGTTCCTGCCGACAAGGCCAACAAGCATGCGTGGAAGGGCGGCACCTGGACCTACGATGAGCTAGTGGAAGCACGGGCCGGGGAGCGGCTCGGCGAGCAGACCGTCAAATCCGTGTGGGACGAGCGGCAGGCGCGCTGCCAGCAGAATATCGAGGCGCTGGCCGACCTGTTCGAGGAGGCGCGGGTGGACGTGGCCGTGATCGTCGGCAACGATCAGGACGAGATCTTTCGCAAGACGCTCAACCCCGCCTTCGCGGTGCATTATGGCGACACGATCACCAATTACGAGTTCACGCCGGAGCGGCTGAGCGAACTGCCGCCGGGCATTGCGCCATCGCTCAAAGGCTATATTCCGGCTGGCGGCGCAGATTATCCCGGCTGCCCGGACCTGGCGCTCAAGATCATCGATCAGGCAATGGCGGACGAGTTCGATGTCGCGGCGATGTCTGCCATGCCGCGACCGGAGGCGCCCCACGCCTGGGGCTTCGTCTATCGCCGCATCATGCGCGACCGGCCCTGCCCGAGCGTGATGGTGACGGTGAACACCTTCTTCCCACCCAACCAGCCGAGCGTGCGGCGCTGCTACAAGTTCGGCCAGTCCCTGCTGGAAGCGATCCGCGGTTGGGACAGCGACAAGCGCGTTGCGCTGATCGCCAGTGGCGGGCTGACCCATTTCGTCATTGACGAAACGGTGGACAAAACGTTTCTCAACGCACTGGAAAGCAAGAATTTTGATCCGGTCTTCAACATGGGCGAAGAGACGTTCCGCGATGGCACGTCCGAGATGAAGAACTGGGTGCCGGTGGCCGGCGCGATGGCGCAGCTTGGGCTGGAGGGCCATGTGCTCGATTATGTGCCCTGCTATCGCAGCGAGGCCGGGACGGGCAATGCGATGGGGTTCGTTTACTGGAAGTGAGGGCGGGGCGAGGACGGTTGGCGCCGCCCGCCTACCTCAGTGGGTCCAGTCGAGCGTCAAGCTCTGGAAATGCCAGCGCAATTGCGCGGGCGTTGCGCCATCCACATCATTGACCCGCCGCAGCACGGCTTCGCCTTCCATGCGCACTGGTCGCCCATCGCGATCCTTCCCGGTGATCGTGACGGGCGCGGTGTAGTAGCTGGAGCCCGCCGCGCCCTCCATCATGCCGTCCGGCATTGCGACCATGATATTGGAGAGGTCGGCAAAGAGTGCCGCGAACGCGCTCTTACTCCACTTTTCCTTGTCTGCCGGCGCGAGCAATGCCCAGGCTTGATCGAAAGCCCGCTGCTCGATCGCGCGCGCGAAGGAGATCAGTACGTTGCGCGCGCCTTTTACGGTGCGTTCCGCTTCCGGTGTCAGCACCGGCGGGGTGAAATTGGGCGCGGCGGCGCGATTGCTGGCCGCACCTGCTTCGTCGGCGGCAGGAGGCTCGGTTGGACCTTCCGCGTTGATCGCTGCCGGACTGGCCGCGTTGGACGGACCGATGGTCTGATTTTCTCCCGTCGGCGCACCGCCGCAGGCAGCGAGCGAGAAGGCGGGAATCAGCAGAATGAGTTTGGCGCTGTTCATGGCCAAAGAACCCGCAAGGCCAGCCGGCCGTTCCCGGCCTAAGGGTGCGGCGTTCTACCGCAGCAACGCTTCCCGCAGCACTTCCGCCGCCTCCCGGGGGCGGTCTTCCATGCCGACCAGATCATGGGCGCGGTGGACCAGATCGCGCAGATGATGAAGCTGCTCGGAATCATAATGCGTGTCGCCGCCGGCCTTGAGGGCAATGTCGATCAGCCGCCAGAGTTCGTCCAGCTCGCTCTCGCGGTAGATGCATTGTTCGGCGCCGCTGCTGCGCTGTAGCCGGTCGGCCAGCGTCTGGATCGTCAGGTCCGAGAAGTTCTCCACCGGCAGAATATCGTCCAGGTCCACGCAGTATCTCCAGTCCAGTGCGGCGGCTGCTCCGCCTTATCGGGCCGGCGCGCATGCCGGCAACTTTTGGGTAGTGACTTTTCGGGCGAGCCACGATATTTATATCTTATTGTCTAACAATGTCAGGTGCGTCAAATGCTCTCTCACGAAGATAACGAGCTGCTTTGCAGGATCGGTCCCGGCACGCCGATGGGCGAGTTGATGCGCCGCTTCTGGATGCCGGCCCTGCTGACTCAGGAGTTGCAGGCAGACGGCAAGCCGGTGCGCATCAAGCTGCTCGGCGAAGAGCTGGTCGCCTTCATGGATAGCGAGGGGCGGATCGGCCTGCTGGATGAGCATTGCCCGCATCGCGGCAGCTCGTTGGCGCTGGGCGTCAACGGTGAGTGCGGCCTGCGCTGCCTGTTCCATGGCTGGAAGTTCGATGTGACCGGCCAGTGTGTCGATACGCCGGCCGAGCCGGAAAATTCCAAGCTGGCCAAGGCAATGCGGGTCAAGGCCTATCCCACACGCGTCGCGGGCGGAATGGTGTGGACCTATATGGGGTCGAAGGAGAAGGAGCCGGTGTTCCCGCACTTCCCCTGGTTCGATATGCCGCCGGGCAGCTGCGAGGCCTTCAAGGTCATCTACGAGTGCAACTACGCGCAAGCGCTGGAAGGCGCGGTCGACAGCTCGCATGCGGGCATCCTGCACCGCGACAGCGCCTGGGATCAGCCGGCGAAATGGCCGCACGAGAAGGATCTGCGGCCAAAGCTCGAGATCGAATATACCCGATACGGCATGCGCTATTGCGCCGTCCGCAACGATGGCGAGCAGAAGCAGGGCCGCATGACGCAAGTGCCGCTGCCCTTCTACACCTTCATTCCGCCCGATGGCCCCAAGGCGCCGGAATTCCGCCGCAATCGCCGGCTGGTCAATGCCTTCGTTCCGCGTGACGACTATACCACCTGGCACATCCAGTTCTTCTACGATCCCGGCCAGACCATCGACCGCGAACACCGCATGGGCGAGGCGAACACGCCGCATGACGAACAGTTCTTCAAGACCAACGGCATGTCGGTCTGGTACAATCAGGACCGCGAGATGATGCGGACGCAGAACATGTCCGGCATCATCGGCGTGGCGCTGCAGGATCACGCCGTGAGCGAGACGATGGGCAAGATCGCCGACCGTTCGAAAGAGCATCTCGGGCGCTCGGACATGGCTGTCGTGGCGTTCCGGCGCATGATGTTGAAGGCGGCGCGGCGGCTGGCGGAGACCGGCGAGATGCCCGAAGCCGATCAGGGCCAGTTCGACTGGGGCCAGATCACGGCCGAGACGTTCAACTTCGAGCCGACGCAGAAGTGGCAGGACATCCAGCCGCTCGGCGATGATCTCCAGCCGGTGGGCGCAGCAGCCTGATGGCGCATTTTCTGGTCGAGTATCGCGAGCTTGGCGCCGCCGAGCTTCGCGAGGCCAAGCGGCCTGAGCATATCGCCTATCGCAAGGGGTTCGGGTCAGCCATGCCGCTGACCGGCCCCCTGCTGGACGAGGATGAACGCCCCATCGGTAGCGTCGTCATCATCGAGGCTGCCGATCTCGACGCCGCGCAGGCGGCGGCGCAGGCCGACCCTTATGTCGCGGCGGGCGTGCTGGAACTGGTCTCGGTCCGGCGGTTCCGGATCGCCGCGATGAAACCGCCTACGGCCTAGCCGGCGACAGGCCGATCAGCCGACGAAATCGTAGCGATAGGCGTCGCCATCACTGAGAACATGACCGACGGAATTGCCCCTGAAATGCGCGGGGCAGCATAAAGTGTCGGTATCCGCCAGCCGTGCGAGTAGCGACTGGCGCACCTGCGCGGCGGCGTTGCCGTCGTCATCGAACATCAGCTGCAGGTCGGGCCGCAGGAGCTGGACGGGGTGATGGATCACATCGCCCCAGAATGTCGCCGCCGCGCCGCCGCCCTGCGCGTGGACGAGGCAACTGCCCGGCGAGTGGCCATAGGCGGGCTCCAGCCACACGCCATCGCCAATCTCCTTGAACGCCGCGCGCGGATCGTCGGTATCGACGATGTCGGCCAGCCCGGCTTCCACCACCGGCAGGACCGAATCCTCATAGGCCTCGCGATGGGGCGGAATATCCTGCTGGGTGGACCAATGATCATAATCGCGCTTGCCGAAGATGTAGCGCGCATTGGGGAAGGTCGGCACCCAGCGGCCATTCTCCAGCCGGGTGTTCCAGCCGACATGATCCATGTGGAGATGGGTGCAGAGCACCATGTGAATATCCTGCGGGCGCAGGCCGAGCTTCGCCAGATTCTCGAGATAGGGCGTGTCGAGCATGTGGATGTCGGGCACGCTACGCGCCTTGCAATTGCCATTGCAGCTATCGATCAGGATGTTCTGGCCATCGAGCTGGACGACGAAGCTGTGCATGCTGAGCGTGACGAGGGAGGTCGCCGGGTCGCCGGTCAGGCTGTCATCGCGATACCATTGGGCAAGGCCGGCGAGATCATCCGCCGTCACCTGCGGAAAGATCATCGCGAGCGGCATGGCCGACTCCATTTCCATGACACGACTGATCGTCATCCGGCCCAGAGTCTGCGGCGTCATGAGAAATCCTAATACATGATTGCCTAGCAATTCATGCGCGTTACAAGGGCGCTGTCAACTCGAATCGGCGCAATTCGGGTGGGGTCGCGGAGCGGGAGAAGACAGTATGTTCAAGCCAATGGTGGTTTCTGCCCGGATGCTGCTCGGCATCTTCAGCCTGCTGAGCGGTCTCAACTGGTTCTTTGGGTTCATGCCGCTACCGAGCATATACATGCCGCTTGATGCACCGATGAAACATGTGGTCATCACCGAGATGATCCGGACCGGCTGGATGTTCCAGATGGCCAAGGTGGTCGAAATCCTGCTGGGCCTGTCGCTGGTTTTCAACCGGGGCGTCCCGCTGATGCTGGTGGTCGCCTTCCCGGTGATTTTCGGCACCTTCATGCTCGATGCCCTGATCCTCGATGATATCTGGGGCTGGATAAAGGGCACGGTGACCAATGCGCAGGTGCTCGCCGCCATCGGCGACATGATCATCGGCGGCCTGTGCGTGCTGCTGATCCATCTGTGGCTGATCTGGTGCTACCTCGATTATTATCGTCCCATGCTTGCCTGGAAAGCGACACCGAAGGAGGCCGGGCTATGACCGTGCAGACCACATCGCCCCGCGAGGTCCGGTCCAAGAGCCGGCGCTGGCTGCGGATCGCCTTCTATGCGTTCGGCTGGTTCGCCATCGCGCTGCAGGCCTATAATTTCTACCTGTTTGTCGGCCTGATCGGGAAGTAGCCCGGCGGTCAGGGCCGGGCGGGCTCGCTCGCCAGATCCGCCGATAGCTCCTCCAGCGAGCGGCCGCGCGTCTCGACCATCATGAACAGGGTGAAGAGCAACTGCAGCACCATCATGAAGGCGAAGAAGCCGAAGATCCATACCGGCGCGACGCTGGCGAGCACGGCGGGCATGATGAGGGTGAGGGCGGCGGCGAGCACCCAATGCGTACCGGTTCCGAGCGCCTGACCCGTCGCGCGGGCATTGTTCGGGAAGATTTCCGAGATGTAGACCCAGATGATCGCGCCCTGGCCGATGGCATGGGCGGCGATGAACAGGAAGATGAAGACCGGCACCAGCGTGTAATGCGCGCTCGCAAAGCCGTAAGCGACCATGGCCAGCGAGACGATGTAGCCGACCGAGCCGATCAGCATCAGCTTCCGGCGCCCGGCACTGTCGATCAGCGCCATGCCGACCAGCGTGAAGACCAGATTGACCACGCCGACGCCCACTGTCGCGTACAGGGTGGCGCTCGCCTCCGCGCCGGTAAGGCCGAAGATGCGGGGAGCATAATAGATGATCGCGTTGATGCCGGAGAGCTGGTTGAAGAAGGCGACCAGGAAGGCGAGCATGATCGGCCGGCGCAGATGCCCGTTGAAGAAGCGGCGGAGCGTCATCCGGCTTTCGCCGGCAGGATCGGCCGTGGCGCGGATCGCCTCGATATCGCCGCCGGCCATCGCCAGCACGCGCCGCGCCTCAGCTTCATTGCCCTTGTGGAGCAGCAGCCAGCGCGGACTCTCCGGCAGCACGACGGTGGCGAGCAGGAAGAGCGCAGCGGGAATGGCCGGGATGGCGAGCATGATCCGCCAGTCCGCCGGGTGTGCGCCGCTGATCAGCGCGTTGGAGACATAGGCGATGAGAATGCCCAGCACGATCATGGTCTGGAACAGGATACCCAGCCGGCCGCGCCAGGCCGGCGGGGCAATCTCCGAAATATAGGCGGGCGCGGCGATCGAGGAAGCGCCGATGGCGAGGCCTCCGATGATGCGGAAGGCCATGAACGACCACGGGTCCCACGCCAGCGCCGATCCGATGGCGGAGACCAGATAGAGGATGCCGATCCAGATCAGCGTCGGTTTGCGGCCATAGCGATCGCTGGGGATCGCGCCGAACAAGGCGCCGACCACCGTGCCCCACAGGGCAGAGGATATGGCGAGGCCGTGCATCGCGCTGCCCATCGACCAGGTCCGCTGAATGGCCATTTCTGCGCCGGAAATCACCGCTGTATCGAAGCCGAACAGCAGGCCGGCCAGCGCCGCCGTGAAGGCCCAGAGCGAAATCGAGCGATTGGGCATAGGGCGTCTCCTGTCCGGTCAGCGGTCGGTCAATTTATCCAGAAGAACGCTGGTGCCGATCTCGCTTTGTTATACGATCATGAATAAAGATGATTCGCAATGGATTGCAAGATGAGGATTGAGGAGAGCGATGATGCCCCCATTTCACAGGCCTGACGCCAAGCTAGCTGCGCGATTTTCCGGGGGCAAGGCGCTTTTCGCGCTCGGTGCTCTGGGCTTGCTGTTGGCCGGGTGCAACGGGGCCGCGTCGGATGCGCAGAACAATGCCGCCGCGGCGAATGCGAGCACGGTACAGACCGGCGATCTCAAGCTCACTTATGCCATGCCGCAGGCCAAGGGTGAGGAGATCGCGTACCGGGTGTTTCTGCCATCAAACTGGCGCGCAGACCGGCACTGGCCGATGGTGCTCATCCTGCATGGCTACGGCAACACGGCTGATGGCCCCTTTGACGATGCCGGGGGGGCGCTTCAGCGGGAGGCGGAAAAGCATGGCTTCGTGGTGGTCTCGCCCAATGGCTATAATGGCATGGCCGATTATGGCGCCAATCTTCCGCTCCCCTCGGCGCTGCCCGACATGGGGAAGAAAGCGACGATGACGCCGGAGCAGCAATCCGCGCTGGCCGAGGCGGATGTGCGCAACGTGCTGGCCAAGGCGATGGCGGATTATAATATCGATCCGCGCCGCGTGTATCTGATGGGCAATTCCATGGGCATGACCGGGGTCCTGCATTTCGCGCAGACCGATCCGCAGCTTTGGTGCGCCATCTCCGCGAGCGGCGGGCCGCCCTGGCCGGACTATCCGGTCGAGCAGCTGAAGCCCATCTCCAGCGTGCTGCTGGTGCATGGCGGCAAGGATGATCGCGCGAACGCATCCGACACGCAGACACTGACCGAGCGCCTGAAAGCTGCCGGCATCGACGCGCGTATGGAACTGATCCCCGAGGGCACGCATGGCGATGCCTGGGTGCGCTATTTGCCGCAGACGCTCGACTTCTTCGCCACCCATGATTGCGCGAGCGAGGGCCGCGCCAATGGTTGATCGCATGAGGAAGATCGCCGGGAGAGGCCGCTTGCTGGCAGCCCTGACGATGGCAGCTACGCTCGTGGCAGCGCCCGCTTCAGCTCAGGCGCAGGGGGCCCCGGCAGAGGCACCGCGCGCCGCGACGACCTATGGTCCTGTCGTTGGCGCTCGCGAGAATGACGTGCTTGTCTTCAAGGGCGTGCCCTATGCAGCCGCGCCGACCGGTGACCTGCGCTGGCGGCCGCCTGCAGCGCCGGCGGGCTGGACCCGGCCCCGGCAGGCGACGACCTTTGCGCCAGCTTGCCCCGGTGGCCTGCCGGCACGCAAGGATACGTCCGAGGATTGCCTTTATCTCAATGTCTGGACGCCGCAGATGGGCGCGCAGGCCAAGCGCCCGGTGATGGTGTGGATCTATGGCGGCGGCTTTCGCGGTGGATCGACTGCGCTGCCGATCTTCGATGGACGCGCGCTGGCGCAGCAGGGCGTGGTGCTGGTGAGCTTTGGCTATCGGGTGGGCGCGCTCGGCTTCCTCGCCACGCCGGAGCTGAGTGCGGAATCGCCGCATGGCGCCTCGGGCAATTACGGCGTTCTCGATGCCGTCGCCGCGCTGCGCTGGGTGCAGGAGAATATCGCCGCCTTCGGGGGCGACCCGCAGAATGTGACGGTGTTCGGCCAGTCTTCCGGCTCCGAAACAGTGAACATCCTCACCGCCTCGCCGCTCGCCAAGGGGCTATTCGCCAAGGCCATCGGCGAATCCGGCTCGTCCTTCGGGGTGCGGGCGGCCTTGCCGCTGCGGAAGGTCGAGGCCTTGGGCAAGGCTTTCATGGCTGAGCGCGGCGTGACCAGCCTCGCCGCCTTGCGCAAGTTGCCCACGGACAAGCTGCTGATCCCGGACGATCAGAAATATGAGCCAAATGTCGACGGCTGGCTGCTGCCGCGCAGCGTGCGCGAGATTTATCTGGCCGGGGCGCAGAATGATGTGCCGATGATTATCGGTGGCACCACGCAGGAATTCGGGCGCCCGCCCGAGATCAGCCGGGAGGCGCTGAATGCGGGCCTGCAGGCCGAATATGGTCCGCTGGCACCGGCCATCGCTACCGCCATCGGTGCAGATGGGGAGGCCGATCCCACCGATGCCCGCTGGCGTCTGACCAATGTCGAGTGGGGGAATTTCACCGCCGCGATGTGGTCTGGCCTGCAGACGAAGACCGGCCGGGCGCCAGTCTATCGCTATGTCTTCGATTATGCGCCGCCCCAACCGGCCGGCCGCCCGCGCACGGCCCATCATGGCGCGGAGCTGGCCTATATCTTCGGCAATTATCAGCCCGCAGGGCGGACGCTCGATGCCGAGGAGCAGATGATCCATCGGCTGCTGAGCGGATACTGGCTGAACTTCGCGCGCACCGGCAATCCCAACGGAGCCGGTCTGCCGCAATGGCCGGCTCATGGCGTGCCGGCCCATGTCGCGCTGCGCTTCGGTGCGGAAGGCGCGGCGCCGATCGGCGAGCGCGAACCCGTGTTGCTCGACCTCATCGACCGACATTATCACGGCGAGGCCGACGAAGCGGATCAGACCATAAAACCGCGTTGAACGCGAAGGTAGCGGAGAGGGGGAAAGCTTATGCGGACAAGTTGGATCAAGAGGCTGGCACGACTCGCGGTGGGCGTCATGCTCGCTTGTGTCAGCAGCGCGTCGCTTCAGTCTCAGCCCGCGAAATCCCCGATGCCGCCGGTCCATTTCACACCGCTGCCCGAGCGGCCGGTCGTGATGCCGGTCATGGCCTGCGACGCCTTGCCCACCGAGGATCTGCTGGCCATTAAGGACGCGCCGGCGCGGATCAGCAGCGCAACGCTGGAGACGCGTGACAATGGCGTGGCATTCTGCCGGATCAGGGGCATGATCGCGCCGCAGATCCAGTTTGAGCTGCATCTACCGACGGAAACCTACACCGGTCGCTACCTGCAGGGTGGCTGTGGCGGGGCCTGTGGCGTGATCTACCAGACGGTGTCGCCGTCCTGCGATAATCAGACGGCCTTCAGCGGCGCATTTGCCGTGAGCTTCAACAATAGCGGCCATGTCGGGCCGGACGCGCGCGATACGCTCTGGGCGGCTCATGCCCCGCAATTGCGGGCCGATTTTGCTTATCGCGCGGCGCATGTGACGGCGCGTGTCGCCAAGGAGATCATCGCCCGCTTCTATGGACGCAAGCCGGCTTACTCCTACTTCATGGGCTGCTCCAATGGCGGGCGCGAAGCCATGATGGAAGCGCAGCGCTATCCCGATGATTTTGACGGCATCATCGCAGGCGCGCCCGCTCTGTGGATCACGCCGGGCGTCGTCCGCATCATTCATGAGTCTCAGGTGGCCAGGAGCGCGGATGGCCAACCCATTCTCACGCCGCAATCCACCCAATTGCTTCATCGGGCAGTGATGGCGGCGTGCGATGGCCTTGATGGCCTCAAGGATGGCCAGATCGACAATCCCCGTCGCTGCCGGTTCGATCCGCGCACGCTCGTCTGCAAGCCGGGGCAGCGGGCCGATTGCGTGACGGCGCAGCAGGCCGAGACGATGCGTCGGCTTTACGAAGGGCCGAGGGATGCAGAGGGCCGGCCCTTGTTCTTTGGCGGCGAGCCTTACGGCTCCGAATTGCTGTGGACCGGGCCGGGCAGCTTCGTGGCTGACGGCTATCAACTGGCGGCGAACCAGATCAAGTTCATGATCTACAATGGCGAGGCCCATCAGGATTTCGACTGGCGCACATGGAAGCCCGATGCGGCGGCCCTGGCCGATCTGATCGACAAGGGCGGCTATTATAATGCCAGCAATCCCGATCTCGCCGCATTCAAGGCGCGCGGCGGCAAGCTGATCATGTGGCAGGGCGAGGCGGACAATGCCGCAGGATCATGGCTGCTGCCGGACTATTATCAGCGCGTCCGGGACGCGATGGGCGGCTTTGCCGGGACCGATCCGTTCATGCGGGTCTACATGTTCCCCGGCGTCTATCACTGCGCTGGCGGCTATATCGCGTACCAGCACGACCTGCTCGGGCCAATGGTCAACTGGGTAGAGCGGGGCGCGGCGCCCGGTGCTGTGGAAGGCGCTGCCATTCTGGAGGATGGCACAGTCCGCCGCCGCCCAACCTATCCGTTCCCGGTGCAGGCACGCTATACGGGCCGGGGAGACATCAACGCCGCCAGCAGCTTTGCGCCGGTGCCCATCGCCAAGGATCATGACGACCGGTTCGACTGGGTGGGCGCCGGCATGGAGGCTGGCCCGCCGCCGGCTCCCTACTGACATGCGGCGCAGACGGGAAACCGCTGCGCCGCATTCCACCCGCTACTTGCCGAGCTTCTTGTCGAAGAAGTTGACGATGACCTTGTAGGCATCCTGCGATTCCGGGATGACCGGATTGTAGAAGAAGCCGTGGAACAGACCGTCCCACACATGCAGGTCGGCATCGGCGCCGGCCTTCACCATCTGGCCATGTGAGTAGACCGCGGAGCTCAGCTCAAAGGCCCGCGTGCCGGTGATGAACAGCGTCGGCGGGAATTTGGCCAGCAGTTCGAGCGAGTTGGCCGGTGCGGCCAGCGGGTCCTTGATGTCGACCTTCTCGAGATACTGCAGCGGGGGAAGACCCTTGCCGAGCGGCGGCGGCGGTTCCGCCGGCGGGTTCGCCTCGCCGATGGCGGCGGTGGTATAATGCGCATCACCGCCGAAACCGGGGCCTTTCTCCAGCGTCATGCCGGCACAGAAAATGCCGATGGCGCCGGGCATGGGGAGTTTCTCCTTATCGAACCAGGCCATCGCCATGCCAACGAGCATGCCACCCGCCGAGCAGCCATAGATGCCGATATCAGCCGGCTTGTAGCTCTTGAGCAGTTCGCGATAGACGCTGGCGACATCTTCGCTGGCAGCCGGGAAGCGATATTGCGGTGCTTGGCGATAATCGATCGTGATGACCTTATAGCCACCGAGCGACGCGATCGGCATCGATTCCAACTCGGCGCAACCGGGGTAGCAGCCGCCGAAGCCGCCGCCATGCAGGTTGAGCAGGACGCGCTTCTGGTTCTGCGGCTTGACCCCTTGCGTAGGCGTGTAAGTGATGGCGGGCACGCCTGCGATGGTCGTTTCCTGCCGGACCAGCGGGAACATCGCCTTGGCCGAGGCCATATAGGGCTTCATGAAGAAGGGGACGCCATTTTCAGGCAGCGTCTTGGATTCCCGGTCCTGCATGTCGTGCAGATGCTCGGCCAGATAGGCCTTGGCTTCATCGGTCAGGAAGCTGGAAACCGGCACGCTCATCGCGGGCACATGCACTGTGCCGTCGGCGTCGATCTTCACTGGATTGCTGTCCGGCTTGTCAACCGTTTGGGCCGGTGCGGCGGCTGGCAAAGCCAGCGCGACGACCGATGCGCCCGTAACCGCCACCAGTCGCGACCACAGGCTGTGCGCAGGGCGCTTGGCGAATGATTCTCCCATATAAACCTCTCATTTAGTCTGATTTTTTGTGCCGCATCGCAAATTGGCATCTGGAATTGTTAGACTCACATGAATACAATCGATTGTAAAGGGGCCGTCCAAATCGGTCTTTTTGCTGGTCGAGGGAGAGTGGATATGGTCGGTCTGGCGCAGGGTAAGGGCGGGGTGCGGGCGCTTGCTGGCTTAGGAGCAGTGGCACTGGTGGCGGGCTGTCATCCTGCCGGGGCACGACCGGAGGCGCAGATGCCGATAGTCCAGCAACTCAGCACCGGCGGCGCGGCCTTTTCCGCCTCAGTGCCGGAAATCGCAGTCGACCCCGCCAACCCGCAGCGCGTCGCGGTCATATGGCGGGATCTGGCCATGACAAGGCCTGGCGAACCCGCCGGCGAGCGGGGCATGCAGTGCCACCTCTCGCTGTCCAAGGACGGCGGACGCAGCTTCGATACCCAGCCGCTGGTCTGGGCGATGGCCGACACGCCCGTGTGCAACTCGCCTTATGTGGACGTTGGTCCGCAGGGCGAACTGCTGATCGGCGCGACGCTGGCGGGCGTGCTGCCGCAGAACGCCCCGGAGGGCGAGCATGCCTCAGGGCGGGTGGTGATGCGCATTTCGACCGACTGGGGCCGCAGCTGGTCCCCGATCTCCAGCGGCATCGCGACGGGGGATGAGGCGCGGTTCGAGGCCAATGCCACGGTCCCGGCCGAAGCGACGCATGTGCCATGGGACGGGGGGCGCGGCGTGATCGACGCAGCAAGCGGGGATATCATCCTCTCCGGCGGATATCCGGCCCCGCCGGGCGAGGCGCTGCGCTCGCAGCGTTTCTACACCGTCTCGAAGGATCGCGGCAAAAGCTGGGGGCCGATCCGCGCCTTTGGTGCGCCCGGCTGGCCGCAGCGCTGGGACGGGCATTATGTCGTCGCCCACAGCACGCTCGCGTTCAGCTATCTGGCGGAAGCTGTGCCGGTCGATGGCGTGAAATGCCTCTGCGTGGTCTTCGCCACCAGCGCGGATGGCGGAGCGACGGTGCAGCGGCACCTTGTGACACAGGTCGAGTATTTCGACCGGCTGGTCCATTATCCGCCGATCGCCGCGCATCCGGCCCATGCGGGGCAATATGCGCTGGCGCTGGCGTCCGACAAGGCAGGGACGCCCTCGGTGCGCATCACGCTTGATGGCGGTGCCCACTGGCAGGCATTGGATGGCCCGGCCGCGCCTGAAGGCGTGGTGCGGTCGTCGCGGCCGGCGCTGGCCTATACGCCCAATGGGGTGCTGGGCCTCCTCTGGCGCGGCTATCATGCCGATGGCAGCTATGACCTCTATATCGCGGCGTCTGCCGATGGTGAGCGCTTCGGACCGGTGCAGCGCGTCTCGCCCGCGTCCTCGCGGGTGCCGGACGCGCTGGCGAAGGATTATTCCGCGGGTGGCGACTTCATCAGCAGTCTGGGCGCCGGGAGGGACGCGTTTCACGCCGCCTGGACAGGCTGGCCAGCAGGCGCGGCAGGGCAGGTGACATATGCGCGCGTTCCGCTGGCACCGCTGCTGGGCGACCTGCCGCCGCCGAACAAATAAGATCGTTAGTCAAAACTAAATTCAAAATGTTGACACGATGCGGGGGATGGCCCTAGCATGACCATCAGCGCTGAAGGCGTGAGGGGGACGAAGTGCCTCCTGCCTGATCCTGCGCTGGAGGGGATGCATCGATGGGGCACCAGGCAAAGATCGTCGCGGCGATACTGATCTGCATCGCGGGCTTTTCGTTCAATCTGCTGAGCTTTGATTCCTTCATCTTCTTCGGCCTGCCGATGGTGGCCGGTGTTGCGGTGGCCTGGGCGAACACGCGCCGCCATGCCGACTGGCGGACGATTGACCAGGCGACCGACGTGATGCGCATCTACTTTGGCGGGCATCTGCTCTGGTCGTGCCTGCGCTTCTGGTTCACAGACATGCAACCCTCCGGGGCGCCCATGCATCCGATTGCCGGGCCATTTCTTGCCTCGCTCTTCACGACTGGCATTTTCCCGGCGGTCAAGGTGCTGGAGGGTATTGTCGGCGTAATGCTGCTGAGCAACCGTTTCGTTCCGCTGGCCCTCGTGCTGGAAGTGCCGACGAGCATGACGGTGTTCTATCTCAACACCTTCATCACTGCGCGGCTCAGCGGCCTGCTCACCGGGCCGACCGAATTGGGCGTAAACGTGCTGCTGATGCTCGCCTATTTCCAGCATTACCGCCCGATGCTGCGCGTAAAGCCGCGCGCTGCGCCGCCTTGGGAACGCGAGGATCGCCTTGACGCCACGGCTCAATATAGTTATACAAAATCAAATAACATTTAATATACCGATGAATTCGGCGGTCTGGCGAGGTGCCAGTCGCTCAGGCATCCCGGCCATGATCGGGAGCAAGGGGAGGGAGATGAGATGAAGGCACGGAATATTTCTGTCCGCGAACGGACCGGTCTGAAACTGGCGGTTTCCGCTTCGGCTCTGGTGTTGGCGGCGCTCGGCGCAGCGCCCGCCATGGCGCAGCAGGATGCATCGCCGCAGCAGGGCAGTTCCACGGATGCCGCGGATGCCGCGATCATCGTGACCGGCACGCGCATTAAGGGCGTCGCGCCGGTCGGTTCGCCGGTCATCCCGGTCGGTCGCGAGGAGATCGAGAAGCTCGGCGTCAGCACCACCAACGATGCCCTGCGCAAGCTCCCCCAGATCGTCAACTTTGGCGGCAATAACGAGCAGCAGGGCGGATCGATCATCCAGAACACCTCGCTCAACTCCTTCGCCGCCAAGTCGATCAACCTGCGCGGTCTGGGCACGGCCTCGACGCTCAGCCTGGTGAACGGCCACCGTGTCGCCCCGCAGGGCGCCAATGGCCAGCTCTTCGACGCCGATAACATCCCCGCCATCGCGCTGGAGCGCATCGAAGTGGTCGCGGACGGCGGCTCGGCCATTTACGGGTCGGATGCGGTCGGCGGTGTCGTCAACTTCATCATGCGCCGGCCGGACAATGTGTTCGAGGTGCAGGCCCGTGCCGGTTTTGCCGACTCCGTCGAGGAGTATATCGGCTCGGTCGCCTTCGGGCGGCGCTGGTCCAGCGGCGGCTTCTTCCTCGCCTACGAGTATCAGAACCGCACCGCGCTGGAAGCCGCCGACCGGCCGAACCTGTATAACAGCGACCTCTCGCCTTATGGCGGCGCGCCCAACCCGGTGCTCACCAATCCAGGCAACGTTCAGTTCGGGTCGAGCTTCTATGGTATTCCCGCCGGGCAGAATGGCACGAACGTGACCTTGGGCAAGCTGACGGCGACGCCCAATCGCGAAAATGCATGGATCGGCGCCGATGCCATTCCTTCCGGCAAGCGCCATACGGTGGTCGGCACCTTCCGCCAGGATTTCGACGATAACGTGACGTTCGTGGCCGACGGCCTGTTCTCGCGGCGTGAACTCACCAACCGTGGCATTGCCTCGACCGCGACGCTTTCGGTGCCGAACACGAACCCGTTCAGCCCGTGCGCGCCCGGCAAGGTGGACGATAGCGCCACGCTCAATTGCCCGGCCAATGGCACGCTGACCGTGCCTTACAGCTTCCTTGAGGACCTGGGTCCGCTCACGATCACCGGCTATGAGCAGATCTGGTCGCTCTCTGGCGGGCTGGAAATGAAGCTGAGCAACGACTGGAACGCCAACGTCACCACATATTACAGTGAGAACAAGGGCTACAGCCTGGCGACCAACCAGCTCAATACCAACGGCCTCAATCGGGCGCTCGGCGCTACCGTCGCTGGCACCACCAAGCCGGCGAGCGTGCCGTTCTTCAACCCGTTCTGCGATGGGCAGCAGTTCGATTGTAATTCCGAGGCGACTCTGGCGCTCTTCCGCGCGCAGACGGAACTTGAAGTGTTCAATCGCAGCTATGGCGGCTCAGCCAATATCGGCGGCTCGCTCTTCCGCCTGCCGGGCGGTGACGTGCGCGTCTCGCTCGGTGGGGAGATCCGCTTCGACTATCTGTTCGGCAACGGCCAGCTCTCCAACACGCGCACTGCGAATGTCGATACCTTCGCGGGTGTGCCGACCTCGAACGAGCGCGACGTGCGTTCGGTCTATGCAGAAGCCTATGTGCCGCTGTTCGGCCCGGACAATGCCCGGCCGGGTCTGGAGAAGCTCGAGTTCAACGCCGCCGTCCGCTACGATCGCTATAGCGACGTCGGCTCGACGACCAATCCGCGCTTCGGTGTAACTTACGCCCCGGCATCGGGCATTCAGTTCCGTGGCAGCTATGGCACGTCCTTCCGCGCGCCCTCGCTGGTCGACGTCAACAAATATGCCACCGCCGGCTTCCTGCCGCGCACCGGCAGCGGCTCGGCCGTGGGCCTGTCGCCCGCTGCGGGCTCGTTCCAATATGTCTATCCGATTGGCGGCAATCCAGACCTGAAGCCGGAGACGGCCACGACCTGGTCGCTGGGCATGGACCTGACGCCGGAGCTGGCCAAGGGCTTCAACTTCAGCCTGACCTACTACAATATCGTCTACAAGGATAAGGTGGATACCGCCGCCTACAACGCGCCGATCGGCGCGGTGCTGAACTCGGGCGCCTATGACGATTTCATCGTCTTCAACCCGGTCTACTTCCCGAACAAGACCAACCAGACGCTGGCCCAGTATGTCGCGTACTGGAACCAGATCACGGCCGATCCGCAATTGCCGGTGCTGGGCCTGGTCGACCCGACGACGGTCATCGCCATTGTCGACGCGCGCCGCAATAACAGCGGCGTGGTGGAGACGGACGGCTTCGACGTCTCGCTCGACTATACACTCTATGGCAATGGCATCGATTTCCGCTTCGGCGCGCGGGCCAATTATGTCCTCCACTACAAGACCTCGCCGGTGCCCGGCGTTGCGCTCAAGGATGAGGTGAACCACTTCGGCTATCCGGCGCGCTTCACCGGCAAGGTGGAAGCGGGCGTGGACATCGGCGGCTTCTCCGGCACCGTGTTCCTCAACTATGTGAATTCGCGCACGATCACGCGCGACTTCCTGCCGGCAGCCGTGCCCGATCAGTATCAGAACATCGATCCGATCACGACGGTGGACCTCAGCCTGCGCTACAATTTCGGCGAAACCGGATCGATGATCACCAATGGTCTGGCGGCATCGCTGAACGTGCTCAACGTGTTCGATGCCGATCCGCCGCTGGTGGTGAATGCGGGCGGCGCCACGCCGATCCGGTTCGATTCCAGCTATTCCAGCTCGATGGGCCGGTACATCTCGTTCCAGCTCTCGAAGAAGTTCTAAAGGCTGAGGGGGGCGCCCGGACGAAGCCCAAGGGCTTCGTCCGGTCCGTCAGTTGTACCGGAGGCGATCCGCCATGGCACCCAGCACAGTCGCTTCGCCCACCGGTGGGCGCACGACCTTCGGCAGCGTCGTCTATGCCTGCCAGTTTCTCTATGGCGGCTGGTTCCTGTTCCACGGGCTGAACTACTGGCTGGAATTCTATCTGGACCGGTCGATCCAGCCCGGGCCGGGTCTCGTGCCTGCACTGGCAGAATCCGGGGTGATGGCGCTGGTCAAGGCGCTGGAAGTCACCATTGGCCTGGCCCTATTGCTCGATCTGTTCGCGGCGCTGGCGGTTGTGGCCGCCTGGCCAATCACATTGATGATTGCCTTTGTCACGGCATCGCATGGCCGCCCGTTCGGCATGGGTGTGGCGGCGATCATTATCGGGCTGAACGCGGTCATGTCTTTCGGCTATCTCCATCGCTATCGTCCGATGCTGGCGTGGAGCGCAGGTCCGCCCGGCGGTTCAACCGCCGCGCAGGGTTCGCGCATGGTGCCCGCGCGGCACGGCCTCGCCGCGGTTATGGGCATAGCCGCGGCCATCGGCATCACCTACCTCACTGTCTATCTTCGGCGCTAAGCGGGTATGACGTCTATCCGCCTGCCACTGCTCGCCTGTCTGCTGGCGGCTCTGCCGCTTTCTGTTGCGCCCGCACAGCAGAGCGCCGCTGCACCGCAGCCGCTCGTCATTGCGCGGCAGGGCAATTTCTTCGTCGGCGGGCATGAGGCGCAGACGCCGGACGGGCCGGTGATCGCCGGCGCCATGTACGTCGAATATCAGATCCCGGCGCAGCAGACGCATCCCTATCCCTTGGTGTTCTTTCATGGTGGGGCGTCCAGCGGGGCGAGCTTCTGGAGTACGCCCGACGGCCGCGAGGGCTGGGCGACGCTGTTCCTCCGCAAGGGCTATGCCGTCTATGTGGTCGATCGCCCGACGCTCGGCCGCTCACCGCATTATGAGGCGGTCGACGGGCGCAAGCTGATGCCTCCCGCCGGACTTCCCGCGCGGGAAGGGCAGGCGGCACCGCCTCCGCCGACCAGCAAGCCAGCGCATCTGCCCGGCACGAACGCCCCTGACGATCCGGCTACCGCCTACATGCGTCGTGCGCGCCAATCGACCATCGAGGTGCCCTTCGGCGCGCCCGGCGATGCGCTGGCGGTCAGCCTCTATGTCGACCGGCTGGACCGGGAGGCGGGCGCAGCGCTGCTCGACCGGATCGGCCCCGCCATTCTGGTCACCCATTCGCGGGCGGGGACGACAGGCTGGCAGATCGCCGATGCCCGGCCCGGCCTCGTCAAAGCCATCGTCGCCGCCGAACCGAATGGCCCGCCTTTTTACAACGCCCCGCCCATGGGCGCGCCGGGCGATCCGGTCGCGCGGCCCTTCGGCATCACTTATGCTGGCCTGCGCTTCGATCCGCCGGTCACCGATCTGCGCGACTTCGGGCCGCTCACTCAACTGCCGCCGGAGGATGGCCACAAGGTGGGCTGCTGGACGGTGGCGGGCAAAATGCCGCGGCTGGTCAATCTGGCGCAGGTGCCGGTGATCGTGCTGGTCGGCGGCGCATCCTATCATGCCGGTTACGATCACTGCACCGCGCAGTTTCTGGAGAAGGCGGGCGTATCCGTCGACCTCGTCCCGCTCGACGCGCATGGGTTCGTCGGCAACACCCATGGCTTCCCGACCGAGACCAACAATCATCTGATCGCCGATTTCATCGCCCGCTGGCTGGCGGAGCGCGACCTGTAGAACAAGCTGGATCGCCGGTGCTGGAGCCCATCGCGGCAGCTTGGTCCGCCTATCTGACGATGACACCCCGCTAATCAGCTTCCTGCCGCTTTCCGAAAGCGCCGCAACCCACCCTTAGCGTGGCGGTGGATTGCGCTTATTGATAAGCGCGACGGAAATAATGGTCTATTTCCTGATATGTAAAGTCAATGTATGTAAATGACTGTCTCTACAATTTTGCGGAATTCGGTGCGTCCGAGAGAGCTGAAGTCGAAGTATAAATCAAATATTTTATTTAACGATTGTTAATTTAATATAACGATCTTAACCGACCTGGATTTCAATGACGACCTCTAAATACATCATGATGAAGAACGGAGGCGATGGCCTCGCGTTTATCGATTTCATTGTGACATATGGTGGATTGGCGTTGGATGGTCAGGACATCCAGTTTCTCGGCTCCTCATTGATCGATGCCGTTTTTGTCCGCCCCGGGGCGAGCTATGTTCTGAATACGGGAGGCGGAGCGGACCGCATTTATGTCGAAGGTCAGCTCTCCGATTACACGCTGAGTCGCAATAACGCGACGCTGATCCTGACGCGCACGGTGGACGGTAAAGTGGAGACCGTCCATGTGGCAGGCGCCAACGCGACCACCGCACCCGATGTGCTGGTGTTTTCAGATGGTAGCGTGAGCGTAAACGCCCTCTACACGCATGTTGCAGAAGGAACGGCGGCTCCAGTGCCGACCAGCGAAACCTCACTGGCCCCTCAAGGCGCGGCGGCGCCCGGTGCCGTTCTGGACGCCATAGTGAAGATCGGATGCTTCAACCCTGCTGGCGAGACGGTCGCCGCTTCGAAGCCGGGCGTCGCGTTCCAGATCCTCGGCAGTGCCGGTGTCGATAGGGTGTACGTCGCCGAGGGAACCACGATCGACGCTGCCTCGCTCGGCGGCGGCGTGGATGTGGTTTACTTCCGGGGACAATGGGCCGACTACACCAAGACCCTCACCGGCGCGCGCCTGACGCTCACCCGCACCGCAGGCGGGCACGTCGAGACGGTCGTCGTGGCATCAAGCGGCGGCACGCTCAACGATCTGCTCGTGTTCGCCGATGGGGCTGTGCGCTCGCAGGTGGCCGGCCAGGGGGTGAAGGCGGATGCCAACGTCGCTCTAGCGGATCTCGCCGGCTTTGATCCGAGCGTGTTCGTCGATCTGGTCGCACCCGTGGCGCCCCGGCTATCGCTGGCCAACGATAACGGGACATCCCAGACCGACGGCCTGACCAATGACGGCCATATTCTCGTCACGCTTCTGGAGGCGGGAGCATCCTGGATATACAGTATCGACGGCGGACAGACCTGGCTCAAGGGCGAGGGGGAGACCTTCAGCCTTGCTGCGGGAACCTATGCGGCCGAGCAGATTCAGGTCCGGCAGCGCGATGCGGCAGGGAATCTGTCCGAAGCGGGTCACAATGAGACTGTCCTGACCATCGATACCACGCCGCCGGTGGCGCCCGTGATATCGGGCTTTCTCGATCCGATCGCGAGTTCGATCAACCCGTCGACGGGGGCGATCATCAACCTCGTGACGAGCCCGGTGGCTGGCGCTTCTGTTCTTCAGCAGGGCGCGACCAGTCTGCACGGAACAGGCACAGCCGGCAGCAACGTCGTCGTCACCTTCGGAGCCTCTGAACAGCGGGTGGTGACGGTGGATGCCGCCGGGGCATGGTCCCTGAATCTCACGCACGCGGACATCGTGTCATTCGGCATCGGGGCTGAGGCATTTACGGCCACCGTCAGCGATGACGCGGGTAATTCTGCAAGCACCACCGTTCCGCTGCAGATCAATGCACAAGCCTACACGACCAACGATGTCGCGGCCTCCGGCTATGGCAGTGAGTATGTCGACGCTCTGATTATCGGCGAGGCCGGCTGGTCCGGTGGCATCATCACTTATTCTTTCTCCGCCGTCTCGGGCGCTTCGGTCTGGTCGGAAAGTGAGAAGAGCGCCGTGCGATCGGCATTGGCTCTTTATGAGAATATCGCGAATTTGGACTTTCAGGAGACGGACGACTATGGCGAAGCGGCGGGCGGCGCGAATATCGCTCTCGAAAAATCGCCCGCTTCGACCTGGACCGAGCCTGGAATTCTGGCCGACTTTACCATTCCCTTCGGCGGATACAATGCCACGCAAGTCGGCCGCTTCAACTATGAAATATCCTATTGGCAGAATCTGAGCGAAGGCGGCCTCGCGTTCGACACGCTGGTGCATGAACTTGGCCATGCCCTCGGCCTAGGCCACCCCTTCACGGATACCATCAACGGCGTCACGCAGACCCAATTTCCGGGTGTCGCGGCCAATGATGCCTATGCGCTCGGGACACTGGACCTGAATCAGGGCATCTGGACGATTATGTCCTACAATTTTGGCTGGGATGTGAAGGCGCCCCCAACCAGTTATGCTTGGGGCTTGTCGAAGACACCGATGGTCTTCGATGTTGCTGCGATACAGGCGATCTATGGCGCCAATCTCTCATACCGAACCGGTAACGACGTCTACACGCTGCCCACCGCCAGCAAGTCGGGTACGGGCTGGGCATGCATCTGGGATGCGGGGGGCGTGGACACGATCAGCAATGCGGGCAGTTCGCTCAACTGCGTCATCAACCTCAATGCCTATCCGCTCACGGCCGGCGTCGACCCCACACTTTATGTATCGCGGAATCTTGGCATATCCGGGGGATATACAATCGCGGCGGGGGCCGTGATCGAAAACGCGATCGGCGGGGGAGGCCGCGACACGATCATCGGCAACCATGTCTCTAACCTGCTGACCGGGGGCGGCGCAGCCGATCAGTTCGTCTTCAACACCGCGCTGGGGCCGAGCAATGTCGACCGAATTAGCGACTTTTCTGTCAGCGCGGGTGACGTCATCGCGCTCGACAAGAGCATTTTTGACCGGCTCAGCAACCTCAGCGATCTGAGCGGTCACTTCGGTTATTCGACCCAGTCTGCGGATCCCAACCTGTTCGTCATTTACGATACCGGCAGCGGAACGCTCAGTTACCGCGACGAAGCGAACGACCTGATCGATTTCGCGATCCTGCTCAACAAGCCGCAGTCGATCACAGCCACATCCTTTGCGGTCCTCTGACGCGATCCGGCGCCGGCGCCCGAAGTAGGATCGCTAGCGTCGCGCATCGAAATAGCTGTCGAGAAAGGCTTGCGCCTCTGCGCGCGGGGTGCCGATGACGGCCGGCTGCGGGGAGAGGCGCATCAGCTTGGGCTGGGCATCGTCATAGCGCGGCCATTCCGGCAGGCCGGGGCCGTTGGGATTGCCGGTGCGCGCGAAGTTCACCCAATAATGCGAGACAAGGTCTGAGAGCTTGTGATCCTCAGGCGTCCACGGCTGATCCTCGACCTGCAGGTTGCGGAAGACATAGACGATCTCCGCTGAATGGAAGGCACCCATTTCCGGCTTGCCGGGCCAGGGCTGATCGAACCAGTAGAGCCACGCACCGGACTTACCGGTCTTGGCTTGAAGCTTGGCCCAGCTGCGCATCTGCCATTGGACGGCATCGGTCGAAGATTGGCCCAGTTGATCCTTGGATGCCCCGTAAATCCGGTCGTAAGCCGCGCCGTTAGCATCAGACCGCTGCACCCAGTCCTTGCGGATGTTCGATCCCTCCATGGAGTTGGAGCCGACCAGTGTGGGCACGTCGTTCTGCTTGCCCGCAGCAAAGATGTTGTAGACGATGTCCGGCAGCACATAGCCGTCGCGCTCGGTGGGCCAGAAGAAGGCCAGTTCCTTGGTGAACGCGTCCATCGGCAGCGCGCGGAGCTGCGCGACTGTTTCGCCGCCGAGCTTGCGGCCAAAGTCCGCGCCATAAGCCTCCGCCTCGCGCATGTCCTTGCGGCCGACGAGGCCACCATCGGGATCGAACTGGGACGTGCTCTCGCCGATCGCGCGGTGGAACAATCCCTTGGCCAGGGGCGAAGCCTGCAGGATGCTGATCGCGGTGCTGCCGGCGGATTCGCCGAACACGGTGACGTTGCCCGGATCGCCGCCAAAGGCCGCGATGTTATCGCGCACCCATTTCAGCCCCTCGATCTGGTCGAGAATGCCGTAATTGCCCGAGCCTTTATAAGGCGCTTCGGCGGTGAGGCCCGGATGGGCCATGAAGCCGAGAGGGCCGATGCGGTAGTTCAGCGTGACAAGCACGACGCCCATTTTTGCGAGTGCGGCGCCGTCATAAGCGGGTTCGCGATTGGAGCCGCTCAGAAAGCCCCCGCCATAGATCCAGACCATCACAGGCAAGGGGCCTTTATGGCTGACAGGTGTCCAGACATTCACCGAAAGGCAGTCCTCGCTCATCGGCCGCTGGTCGACCGGTGGGCGCCATTGCGGGCAGATCGGGCCAAACTGGGTCGCGTCGCGGACGCCGCGCCAGCCCTGAGCCGCCACGGGTGCTTTCCATCTGCGTTCACCCGCTGTCGATGCACCGAACGGAATGTTGAGGAACGTGCGCACGCCGTTCGTCTCGGCACCCTTCAGAGTCCCCTGACGAATGGTTACCTGCGGCGCCGCGCCGGTTTCGGCTGCCAGCGGCGTTGTGGTGCAGCTCAAGAGAAGCGCCGTGATCGCGGAGCGGCGCAGAAGCTTAGCTTGTATCATTTTCATGAGCATCTCCATTCAGGCCGCTCTGCTTGAGGGGCGTTCACGGGCGGCAAATCCAGCCAGGCCGCAGAGCGCCAGCAGCACGGCAACGACAGCGAAGAAGGCAAAGGAGCCGCCCAAATCGAGCGAAATGACCCCGGTGAAAGAGCTGAGTACCGCGCCCAGTCGGCCCGTGGCGGAGGCGACGCCCACACCGGTCGCCCGCGCTGCGGTTGGGTAGGCCGTGGCGGCCAGCGTGTAGAGCGTGTTGTGCAGCCCTGCCATGCAGAAGCCGAGCGCAACCATCACCGGCAAGATGACGAGCGCCGAGACCACATCACTGCCGAGCAACACGGCGAGAACGCCCGCGAGCACGGCAGCAGCGCCTGCCAGGCCCATATGCGCGCGGCTGAAGCCGGTACGATCGAGCAAGATGCCGCTGAACAACGCGCCGACCACGCCGCCCATATGGAAGGTGGTGATGCCGAGGCTGGTCATGGTGAGATCGAACCCCAATGTGCTCAGCATCGTCGGGACCCAGCTGAAGATGGTGTAGGAGGCCATCAGGCAGGTGAAGAAGCCGCCCCAGAGCAGCAGGGTCTGGTGGCGCAGCGCCGGCGAGAGCAGCAGCCGCAGCGGCGCGATGACCGTGCTGGCTGGCGGCGGTGCATCGAAGCGATGGGCCGGGTCATGCGAGATGCGGCAGCGCTTGAGCAGTCGCGCCAAATCCTCGTGCCGGCCGGCGCGCAGCAGGAAGCTTGGCGATTCCGGCAGGAAGACGATGAAGGCGAGGGCCAGCAGAATGGGCATGGCGCCGGCAACGAAGAACAGGGTCCGCCATCCGAACATCTCCAATACCGAGGCGCCGAGCCCGCCGGCGATGATGCCGCCAATGGGGATGAACACCATGCCGATGGCGATGGCGCGGCCCCGGCGCTTCTCCGGCGTAAACTCGGAGATGAGTGCGGCGCCATTGGGGATCGCTGCGCCGATGCCGAGACCATCGAGGAAGCGCACGAGCAGCAATTGCGTGGCGTCATGCGTGAAGCCACCCGCCACCGTCATCAGGCCGAACAGGAGGATGGCAACGATCAAGGCCCAGCGGCGGCCGATCCGGTCGCCCATGATCCCGCCGATGATCGAGCCCAATGCGACGCCGGCCAGATTGGCGGCCGTCACCGGCGCGAACGCCCCACGGGGAATGCCCCAGTCCGCGATCAGGGCCGGCAGCACGATGCCGAGAGACTGGTTGGCCAGCCCGTCGACCGCGAAGACCAGCGCGAAACAGCCGAGCAGCAGCTTCTGGAACGGGCTCCACGCCGCATTGTCGATGGCCGTGCCCAGATCATGCGATACCACAGCTGACGCCGCGCCGCTGGGCTCGGCTGGCAGTGCCGTGCCGGCTGCTGGGGTGAAGGATGCCATGCTGCTCTCTCTCCGTGTCAGGCGTTGGTCTGTGGCCGGGGGCGATTCTGGTGTCGCGCGCTCACGGCGGATGGTTTCAAAGGGGGCGGGGCGGCTCCTGCGTGTCGAGGGCGCTCTCGCCCATGAAGCGCGGTGGCGCGGCGTAGGCGCGCGCGGTCAGGAAAGGCTGGTAATAGCGGAAATAGGCCAGCAGCAGCGCGCAGTTCACGCCGATCTCCAGCGGTCCTGTGATGAGCTGGCGCGGCAGGCCGACGACGATGGCGTTGAGGTAGAAGATCGTGAAGCTGGTCGGCACCTGCAGCACCAGCATTAGCGGCACGAACCGGTTGGTCAGCAACACGATGCCGACAAGGCCCTCCATGGCCTTGATGCCCGGGAAGAGGCCCATATCGAGCAGCGACTGGATGAACGGTCCGCCGATGGGGTGGGGCACGACCGGCTGCATGTCGGTGAGCCAGTAGCGCGAGGACGACCAGATGAGATGCAGGCCGAAATAGATGCGCATCGCATCCGTCACATGGTCCGCCGTCGTGCGCTTCGGGTCCAGCCGCCGCAGGATCAGCGCGCCTACGATGCCGGCAAGGATCGGGAAGCCGAAGAACATGAACGTGTCGAACTTGCCGAATGCCAGATAGAGGCCGATGGCGCCGCTCAGCGCGGCCGGAACGATGAAGCCAGTGGTCAGCGGCTTGGGTGACGAGGTCATGATGCTTCTTTCTGCTGGCGAGCGCCTTGGGGTCGTTCGACCTGTGTCGTTGGTGGTGTCATACGCGGGTCATGTCCGGGGCTTGCGAGCCGCCCGCTCAGTCGATGTAGCCCATCTCCCGATAATAGCGCGCGGCGCCGGGATGCAGCGGAACCCCCTTGCCGTCGCCGACCGTGCGCGGATCGATGGAATAGGGCCGCACAAACCATTTGAGCTCGCCGCGTGCCCGATCGATGCCGCGTGCGGCGGCATAGGCGATGTCGTCTGGCATATCGGCGCGACCGAACACGACTTCGCCGGACCGTCCGACCGTCTTGATCGCGCGATCCACGCCGCGCAGCACGCCCCAGCGGGCGGTGGTGCGGACCATGTCCGCCTCCTTGACCATCTTGTCGAGCAGATCGTCCGGCAGATCGAGGAAGTGGAGTTTGTGCGCGACGGTCAGCGTCGTCCAGAAGGAGGATTCAGGATTGTTCGCCGGGCTGGCAAGACTGGAGATGACGACGTCGAATGGGGTCTCCGCCGTCACGTCATGCGGGCTCTGGATCGAGCCACCCCAGCTCTCCACGCTGGCCTTGTCGAGGCCGTAATAAGCGAGCACGGGCGCCTCGCTCGGCTGGCCATCGGTGAGAATGCGCACCGGCAGCTTGCGGGCGCGGATTTCAGCGAGGCTCTTGATCCCGAGTTCCGGCTTGACCGCGACCAGCAGATAGGTCGGGTCCTCGATCCGCGCGATGAGGCGCAGCGCGGGATAGGGACCGTCCTTGGCATAGATATATTGGCCGCGGTAAGCCCAGTTCATCATCGATGCCTCGGTGATGCCAAAGTCGATGGGGGCGTTGATTCGCTGGGTCGTGCCGTGGCGCACATCGCCTTCCTTCAGCGGCGGGGGCAGGGCTGCCTTGCCCACCAGACGCGGCCCTTCGGTGCGGTTGCAATTGCGGCAGAGGATGATCTCATAGCCCTCCGGCGCCATCGCATCGCGCACGAATTCGCCCAGTTCGCCCCAGGGGCAGGCTTCCGGGCAGGCGGAGGCGAGGACGAGACGCTTGGTGGCGTAACCGGTCTTGCCGACATCGGTCCAGCTTGAGTCGACGATCTTTTCCGGCTCTGCCGCGCGCGCCGGCATGCCCAGCGTGAGGCCGGCCAGGGCCAGGGCGATTGCAGATAGCAGCATGCGCATTGAAGACCGTCTCCCCTCAGGCGCCCAATCCAGTGTGTCGCGAGACTCGCAGGACAGGCAGCGGCTGGTCCAACCCCGCTTTCTTCTGGGGAAGCTTCGGTTAGGCAGCAAACAATATAAAAAATAGTATACTAATCTGGCGTCGTCAATGCCATGTGGTCGCGCGCTTTCTAATATTTGACCTGTGGGTGCGCGAGGGCCTCAGTGTGCCATCTCCGCGGGTGCGCGTGGAGCATTCAGGGAAGCGGAGGTCTCCTCGGCGCGTTCGCGGGCGATGAGATCGGCCAACATGCGGCGCGCGGAAACCGGCGCCGTATCCGTCGCAAGCAGGATGGGGTTCAACTCGTTGATGTCGCTGACCGCGCCCATATTCTCCTGCACCATCTCGATCATCGGCTCGTCCTGCTGGCGGAAAGCCATATCGAAGAAATCGAGCAGGGCTTGGTCGACCTCCGGCTCATCGCGACGGCGATTGCGGCCGTTGACGAAGAAATAATGGGAGGTGAACTCGGTCTCCGGCGTGATGATGTGGAGCTGCGGGATATGCGCGCCGCTCTCGCGCGGCTGACCGACCTCCCAACTGCCGAGCTTGAAGTCCAGCATCGCCGGCGGATGCCAGGTCATGGTGGTGTCGGTCTCCACCACAACCTTGGGGTCCATGCCGAACAGGCCGACATGCGCCGAGGAGGGGCCTAGGCCGCTACGGATGCGATGATTGGTGATCCAGCGATCGCCACGCTCCAGCCGCTGCGTGGTGGCGGCGAGCAATTGCTCTGGCGTGTAATTGCCCCCGCTGAACTGCGGGTGGATGAAGGCGGCGTGACTGAGGTCCAGCAGGTTATCCACCACCAGCTCGTAGTGGCCCTTCACGTGCAACAGCCCGCGCACCACGGCATAGTCATCGGGCTGTTCGAGGAAATCGATGACCGGCAGCAGCGCCGGGTCGGCCTTTGCAGGGTCGCCGGGCCAGAACCAGATGATGCCGTAGCGCTCCAGCAGCGGCCAGGCGCGAATGTTCGCCGCAGGGAGGCCGGCCTTGGTCTTGCTGTGCGGATTGAGCACGCATTCGCCATCCCGATTGAAGCGCAGCCCGTGATAGGGGCATTCCAGCGTGTCATCGATGATCCGGCCGGCGGAGAGCGGCGCAAAGCGGTGCGGACAGCGATTGAGGATCATAGCCGCCTCGCCATGGCTGTCGCGGAACAGCACGGCCTTCTGGTCGATCAGCGTGCGGGCCAGCGTGCCTTTGCCGAGTTCATGGGAATAGGCTGCGGCGTACCAGGTGTTTTTCAGGATCGAGAGCACTCACCACTCCATCAATATTTGATCACGGCAACCGGGGCTTCCGCAACAGGACCAGGAGGCGGGCGCAGCAAACCTCTCCTGAATCATTGGTAGACGATTATGTATACCATACGAGTTATCCGCTGTCATCCGGCAAGTCGGTTGGTCACTCATCAAAGGTCCAGCACCAGCCGCTCGGTCAGCGCGCCGGAGCAGCAGATCATCATCATCTTGCCCTCGCGCTTCTCCTGCGGTGTCAACACCGCGTCGAAATGCTCGGGCGTTCCGGCGAGCACTTCCGTCGCGCAGGCGCCGCAAGTACCCTGTTCGCAGCTTGAGCTGGCCGGAACACCGGCATCGCGCACCGCCTCGAGGATCGACTGGCCCGGCGCCACTGTGAGTTCCAGGCCGGAGCGGGCCAGTTCAACGACGATGGTGCCATCGGGGAGGGGTTGTTTTTCAGTCACGACCGGCAGTCTCTATCATGCTTTCCACCCGTCCGTCATACGCCAGAATTATCTTAGCGCTAAGATATATTGACAGGCAGCAAGGGCGAAAATACCCTCAGGGCAACTCACCGCGCGCGCCATTGCTGCGCTCGGTGCCCCCATGATGGTTTTAGGAGATGCGCAGTGGCCCGCGAAATGGTGACGGATGTTCTGGTGATCGGCGGCGGCTCCGCGGCGACGCGCGCGGCGCTGGAGGCCGCGGCGGCGGGCGTGGCCGTCATGCTGGTGGACAAGGGCACGGTCGGCGATAGCGGCTCGAGCCCGCACGCGCTGGTCGGCTTCAGCGTGCCGCTGCTGGATGAGGCGGATAGTTCCGCGCTGTTCGTCGAGGATTGGGCGAAGGCCAGCGGCGGCATTTGCGATCGCGATCTGGTGGCGCAATGCGCAGAGCATGGGCGCTTTCTGGCCGAAGATATGGAAAAGCGGGGCGTGCCCTTCATCCGCAATGCGGATGGAAGCTGGTTCATCTCCCGCCGCGCCGGCCATTCGGTGCGCCGGACCTTGCAGGCGCAGGGCCTGGGCAAGGGCAAGCACGCCAATGTCATCGCGCCCATGCGCACCGGCCTGATCGATGCCGGCGTGACGCTGCAGGAAGGAACCATGATCACGCGCCTGCTGCTCAGCGATGGCGCCGTCGTGGGGGCATATGCGGTCGGCCCGGATGGCGAGCATTTCATCATCCGCGCCAAGGCCGTCGTGCTCGCCTCGGGCGGGGTGAACCGGCTCTACACGAAGCTCTGCGACGAAGTGGTCGAGCATGGCAGCCGCACCACGGGCGATTCCTACAGTCTGGCGTTCCATGCCGGTGCCCCGCTGATCGACATGGAGTTTGTTCAGTTCCGCGATTCGCCGCCCGCCGGGCCGATCTACGGCGCCGCCTATGTGAATGCGCTCGGCGAACGGATCATGGAGAAATATGATCCCGAGAATATGGAATGCGCCCCGCGCTACATGATGGCGCGCGCCGTCTATACCGAGAATTTTGAGGGGCGCGGGCCGGTGGTCTGGCATGTCGAGGACGGGCAGGTGGCCCGCTCGCGCGCACCGGTCGGCAATTATGAGGGCGGGCAGATCGTGGAGATCACCCTCATGTTCCAGCGCCTGATGGGCGGCGCGCGCATCGATGTGACCGCTGCGACGGCGGTGCCGGGCCTGTATGCCGCAGGCGAGGCGTCCGGGGGCATTCATGGCGGCGACCGGATGCAGGGCTGCGGGTTCCTGGAGACGCAGACCTTTGGCCGCATTGCCGGGCAGAGCGCAGCGCAGCGCGCGAAGACGACTGACTTGCCCGCGCTCGATCCCGCTGCGGTGGAGGCCGAGGTCGCGCGGCTGGCGCGCAGCACGGGCGCGCAGGATCCTGTCGCCCTGTTCGAGAGGGTGCGCGAGATCATGTGGGCGCAGGTCGGCGTGGTGTCCAACCGCACCCGGTTGACCGATGCCATTGCAAAATTTCAGGAGATCCAGCGCATCGCCGCGACCGATGTCGATCAGTCCGATCTGGTCGCCGCCGAGGAACTGCGCAATCTTGCACTCACTGCCGAACTGGTGGCGACCGCCAAGCTCGCCCGCGAGGAGACGCGCAGCGGCCATGGGCGCACCGATTTCCCGCAGGAAGACCCGGCCTGGGTGCGCCACGTCCGCCTTGCGAATGCAGGGGATGGCGCGGTGGCCGTCGATACCATCCCGGTGGTCGAGTTCGCCGACGCCTGACCGGCGCTGCGCCGCCCGCGTTCAGGGCAGCGCGGCCTCGATCGAATGGAGCAGCTTGCGCAGGATCGCGTTGCAGCGCTGCCGATCCGCCTGCGTAAGGCTGCCCATCAGACGCTGCTCCGTCGCGTTAAAGGCGGCCATCGTCTGCCCGGCCAGCGCGATGCCGTCGGGCGTGAGTACGATGAGCAACGAGCGCTGATCGCTGGCATGTGAGACGCGGCGGATCAGGCCGCGCTGTTCCAGCCGCCGCGCCAGCCCGGTCAACCCGCCCGAGGTCACCGGCACATAGCGCCCGGCGAGGTCGGTCGGCGCCGCGCGATAGGGCGCGCCGATGCGCATCAGGCCCGCCAGCAGACGAAACTCATTATCGGATAGCCCCGACGCCTTGAGCACCGCGGCCGTCTCCGCGCGCAACCGATCATCGATCCGCGCGACCCGCGCCGCAATCGCCCGCACATCGGAATCCAGCGCCGGAATGACGGCCTGCCACTCCCCGACAAGCGCATCCACTGCCGCATCCAGCCGATGCGCCTCACTCTCAGCGCGCAGGTGCGCGAGGCCTGAGGCTGCAGTCGCGCCGTCTTTTGTCACATTACCGGCATTGCATCGGCATGGAGGCCGGCCTTCCATCCCGCCAGCGCCTCGCGCGCCCGGTCGGTATAGGCCTGTTTGCGCTGCTTCTTGCGCACGCTCTCGTCCTCGATGGGCGGGAAGAGGCCGAAGTTGACGTTCATCGGCTGGTAGCTCTCCGCATCGGCGCCGCCGGTGATGTGGCCGAGCAGGGCGCCCAGCGCGGTCTGCGGTGGGGGGAGGGGCATGTCGCGTCCGCCGAGGTCCGCCGCGCAGAACAGGCCAGCGAGCAGGCCGACAGCGGCGCTTTCCACATAGCCTTCGCAGCCGGTGATCTGCCCGGCGAAGCGGACATGCGGCATGGCACGCAGGCGCAGGCGATCGTCCAGCAGGTCCGGGCTCTTGATGAAGGTGTTGCGATGCAGCCCGCCCAGCCGCGCGAACTGTGCGTTCTCAAGCGCGGGAATCGTCCTGAACAGAGCGACTTGCGCCTCATATTTGAGTTTCGTCTGGAAGCCGACCATGTTCCACAGTGTGCCTAGCGCATTGTCCTGCCGCAGCTGCACGACGGCATAGGGCCAGCGGCCCGTGCGGGGATTATCGAGACCGACCGGCTTCATCGGCCCGTGGCGCAGCGTCTCCCGCCCGCGCTCGGCCATCACCTCAATCGGCATACAGCCATCGAAGTAAGGCGTGTCCTTCTCCCACTGCTTGAACTCGGTCTTGGGACCATCGAGCAAACCCTGGACGAAGGCGTCGTACTGATCCTTGTCCATCGGGCAGTTGATATAATCCTTGCCGTCGCCGTCGGGTGAACCCTTGTCCCAACGGCTCGCTTTCCAGGCAATGGACATGTCGATGCTGTCGCCATGGACGATGGGCGCGATCGCGTCGAAGAAGGCGAGCTGGTCCTTGCCGGTCGTCCGCGCGATCGCCTCGGCCAGGGGTGCGGCGGTGAGCGGGCCGGTGGCAATGATCGTCGGGCCCTCCGCCGGAATGCCGTCAACGCGCTCGCGCACCAGCTCGATCAGCGGATCCGCTTCGATGGCAGCGGTCACGCCCTGCGCGAAAATGTCTCGGTCCACCGCCAGCGCGGAGCCCGCCGGCAACTTGCACTTGTCCGCCTGCGCCATGATGAGCGAGCCGAGCGCGCGCATTTCCTGATGGAGCAGGCCGACGGCATTGCTGTTGGCATCGTCGGAACGGAAGCTGTTGGAGCAGACCATCTCGGCCAGCGCATCGGTTTCGTGAGCGGGCGTCTGCTCTCCGCTGCCCCGCATCTCGGAGAGGCGCACGCGCACGCCGGCCTGGGCGAGCTGCCACGCCGCCTCGCTGCCGGCAAGGCCGCCGCCGATGATGTGCACCTGATGGGTCATGGTTCTTCAAATCCTGCCGGGAATGCGTGTTTCCCGTCCGCCCCTAGCCGCAGCTTGCTGTGACCGGCAACCGCGCTCATCGGGATCGGGCCATAGACATG
Source organism: Sphingobium sp. B8D3B (assembly GCF_025961875.1). Taxonomy (NCBI): domain Bacteria; kingdom Pseudomonadati; phylum Pseudomonadota; class Alphaproteobacteria; order Sphingomonadales; family Sphingobiaceae; genus Sphingobium; species Sphingobium sp. B8D3B. The sequence goes on from NZ_JAOQON010000001.1 coordinate 565,933, forward strand.
CGGGAACAGAGCGCCGCCGCGCGAGACTTCCCAGCGCACGGTGTCGCCCAGCGGCGGCAGATCGACCATGACGAGGATGGCCGGATCGACATCGGCAAACCATTTGGCTGCCGTTTCCCGCACCTGTTCGCGGGCGGAAAGGTGGATGTAGCCATCGGCCAGATCCACCGGTGCGCCGGCAAAAACACCTGAGTCGCGCCATGCCGACCATTCCTCGGGGCGCAACAGCTTGAAGGCGAAGAGTTCTGTCATGAAACGACGCTACGGCATGGGCGGGGCGCCGTCCAGCGCTTGCCTTGAGGCGGGAAACACGGGCATTCCAATCGGTGAATCGATTGAAACAGAACGGGATATGCTCTTCATGTCGAGCGACGCCACGCCCATGTCCATGCTCACCGCAGGGCTTATTCGCCTGCTCGATGTCGAGCCGGCGGGAGAGCCCGGGCATTTCCTCGGCCATCGCAAGCCCGGCGGGGCAGGGCGCGTCTATGGCGGGCAGGTGGTCGGCCAGGCGCTGGCGGCCGCGGCCAAGACGGTGGCGGCGGACCGGCCCGTGCATTCGCTGCATTGCTATTTCATGCGCCCGGGCAGTGAGGACTATCCTATCGACTATCAGGTGGACGCGGACATGGATGGCCGCGCCTTCTCAAACCGGCGGATCGTGGCCTGGCAGCAGGAGAAGCCGATCTTCAACATGATCGCGTCCTTCCATAAGGCCGAACGCGGCCCGGCGCACCAGAGCGACATGCCGCCAGTGCCGGACCCCGATGATCTCAAGGATCTCGGCGATCTCATCGAGCAGCATGAACTCCCGGCCGGCCCGGTGCTGCGCTGGATCGCCGGGCGCAACAGCCCGGTGCGCTTCCGTCCGGTGGGCGATATCCAGTCCGGCATCATCAAGATGCACGATGCCGCGCCGCAGCTGTGCTGGATGCGCGTGGGGGAGGGGCCGCTCGGCCTTGAGCAGCCCATGCAGCGGGCGATGCTGGGGTTCATCAGCGACATGCTGCTGCTGGCGACGGCCTACCGACCCCATGGCCTGCACATCGGAAGCCCCGGGGTGGCCAGTGCCAGCATCGATCACAGCGTCTGGTTCCACGACGATGTGGAGTGCGGCGACTGGCTGCTTTACGTCACGGACAGTCCCTGGGCGGGGCATGGACGGGGCTTCGCGCGCGGGCATTTTTACGCGCGGGACGGTCGCCTGGTGGCCAGCGTCGCGCAGGAAGGGCTGATCCGCTTCCGCGAGGCCGAGTGACGCGCGTCCCTTTGGACTGTCTGCCACCCCTATTCCATGTCATCAGGACATCCGTTGCGTTCGAGCCGCGCTGACGGCAAAGTTCATCGCACGAAAGCACTATTGGTCCGGGCCCAACAAAGGCACACTCCGGGCGGAACGGAGGAGTGGATGACCAGAATTCGGGCTGACCGGCCCTCTGTGACGATCAACTATGTCGCACGCACCGACGAACGGCCGCGTTATTATGCGAACGATCACAGTCGGGACACGGTGGTGATCGAGGAGCACGGCATGGCCGCCAGCGATGGACGGCATGAGGTGCTGGGCCTCGACACGGCCGGCGTGGCGCTGGTTGAGGCGCCCACGGCGGTCACCGACTTTGCCGACAAGACCAATTTCCCGGCTTATGCCAAGGAGATCGAAGCGCTGTTGCTGCGCGAGACGGGGGCGGATGTGGTGATCGTCACCGGTCCGCCGATCCTGCGCTTTTCGGAACGCTCCGGCAAGGCCGGCAGCAGCGATAACAGCCACCCCGCGCGCTTCGCCCATGTCGATGTCAGCGACGCGACCGCGCGGGGTTTTTCGGCGCAACGTCAGCCCACGGGGGAAGGCATTGTGCGGGCCGCGCATTACAATGTCTGGCGGGTTCTTTCGCCCGCCCCGCAGGATGTGCCGCTGGCGATCTGCGATGCGCGGTCGGTCACCGGGGAAGAGCTGTTGCTGGCCGATGCGATTTTCGACAGTCCCTCGGGCGACTGGAGCTTCGAGGGCTATGTCGTCGCGCACGACCCGGCACATCGCTGGCTGTGGTTCCCGGACATGACGACGGATGAGGCGATCATCTTCAAGACGCATGACAGCCGGGACGGGGTCGCCCGCTGCGTGCCGCACGTCGCGTTCGATGATCCGCTGTGCGATGACGAGGCACCGCCGCGCGTCAGCGTCGAGGCACGCGCCATTGCCTATTGGCGAGAAGGCAGCGTTCACGTTAAAGGTAAACAAGCGTAAACCAAATTTATCCCGATGGCTGGCCCTATCATCATCAGCTCTTAACCTTGCTCGGGTTAGGCGCAGGTCAAAGAGCTGAGAGTTCCAATGGCGACAAATGCACCTGTGATCACCGAAAAGAAAACCCGTTTCGAGCTGTTGAACTGGTTGATGGCCAACCCTGTTCTGGGGGCGGGTATCCTCGCGGTGCTCGTTCCGACGCTGCTGCTCGTCGCCCGGGAAAGCTGGTCGACGGAGCAAGGCGCGCATGGTCCCATTGTGCTGGCCACCGGTCTGTGGCTGCTGTGGCGGGAATGGCAGAACGCCGCGGTCGTCGCGCGCCCGGCGCCGGGGCTTCCGATTGCCATCGCCTTTGCGATTCTCCTGCCGCTTTATTTCGTCTCGCGTGTCAGCAACATCGTCGAGACAGAGGGCTTTCTCATGTATGGCCTCGTCGTCGCGGCGCTGTTTAGCGCCATCGGCTGGGAGGCGCTCAAGCGGCTCTGGTTCCCGCTCATTTACCTGCTGTTCGTGTTGCCGCCGCCTGAGACGCTGGTGGCCATGGTCACCAATCCGCTCAAGATCATGCTGTCCGAATCCGCCGTCGGCTTCCTGTATCTGGTCGGTTATCCGGTCGCTTCGTCGGGCGTCACCATTCAGGTCGGCCAGTATCAGCTGCTTGTCGCGGAGGCCTGCGCGGGCCTCAACTCGCTCATCTCGCTCTCCGCCATCTCGCTATTCTACGTCTATCTGCGCCACCACGCCAATGTGCGCTACGCGCTGCTGATGATCGTGGCGATCGTGCCGGTCGCCGTGTTCGCCAATTTCGTGCGGATCGTGCTGCTCGTGCTGCTGACCTATCACGGCGGCGAGGCAGCGGCGCAGGGCTTCCTGCATGATTTCGCCGGGCTGACCATGTTCATGACCGCGCTGATCACCATCTTCGCGATTGACCACCTCTTCGGCCTGCTGTTCCCGCGCCTGAAGGGCAGCAAGAGCGATTCCGTCGCGAAGCCGGCGGCCCAGCCTTAAGGCCGGGCGCGGTGTGCCTCAGCTCCGCTGTTGGGCGATCAGGGTCGACATGTCGTCCAGGATTGCCAGCCTCTCCTTTTTGAGATCCTCCAGGCGTTCGTCGCAGGCCGGCTCGATATCGGTCTCGATCCGATAAATCTGGCGCGTGAGCAGGTGGTGTCGCTGGGCAAGCGTGCGGAAATGCGCGTTGTGCAGCTTCAGCGCGTGAAGCACCGCATGGTCATGCGGGAACAGGTCGTCGAGCGTCTCGCGGGTATCAAGGGTCATGTTGCTCTCCTGAATCTTATCCGGCTGGCAATGATCCGATCGTGCCGGACGGAACGATCGCGCGCCTTGCGCAAGATCAATTCGTCGCCCACCGCCAGCGCATGGGCGGCGGGATTGCCCGCGCCCCTTGCCGTTGCGCGTCAACACGGCTAGAGGGCGCACCGGCTCTTTCCATCCTTGAAATAGACAGGCGCGACCCATGAAGATCAGCGGCGTGGATATTCGTCCCGGCAACAATATCGAATATGAAGGCGGCCTGTGGCGCGCCGTGAAGATCCAGCACACCCAGCCCGGCAAGGGCGGCGCCTATATGCAGGTGGAGCTGAAGAACCTGATCGACGGGCGCAAGAACAATGTGCGCTTCCGCTCCGCCGAGACGGTCGAGCGCATCCGCCTCGACACCAAGGATTTCCAGTATCTCTATGCCGAGGGCGACATGCTCGTCTTCATGGACACGGAGACCTATGAGCAGATCAACCTGCCCACCGATCTCGTCGGGGATGCCGCAGCCTTCCTGCAGGACGGCATGATGGTCATGCTCGAAATGTATGAAGAGCGCCCGATCAGCGTGCAGCTGCCCGAGACGGTCGAGGCGACCGTCGTCGAGGCGGACGCCGTGGTGAAGGGGCAGACCGCATCGGCGAGCTACAAGCCGGCGATTCTCGACAATGGCGTGCGCGTGATGGTGCCGCCGCACATCACCACCGGCACCCGGATCATCGTCGACGTCTACGAGCGCGAATATGTGAAGCGGGCCGACTGATGCGCGCTCTCCGCCTCGTCGCCGGGTCCGCGCTGGCCTTGTGCCTTGCCTGGTCCGCGCCGCTGCTGGCGCAGGCCAAGCCGGCCAGGCCTGCGGGGCAGCCCAGCGAAGCGCAGCTTCAGCACGCGGCGGAGAATTTCCGCATCATGGTTAGCGGTCTGCAGTCCGACAAGATTCCGCAGCCGGTGAAGAGCATTCTCTTCACTTGTGCCTACGGGAATCCGTTCAGCAAGATCAGCGAGAATACCGACAAGCTGATGACCGAGAAGAAGCTGGACCGCAAGAATCCGACTCAGGTGCTCAGCGCCATGGCGGCCGTTTGCGGTTTGCGGCCCGAGATGGTCGCACCGCCCAAGAAGTGATTTCATTCCCTGACCGGCCGCTCTTCCGCGCCGGAGGAGACAGATTGACATGGTATCCCATTCCGGCCTGCTGACGGTCATCGAGCGCGCGGCTCGCAAAGTGGCTCCGCAACTGCGGCGCGACTTCGGCGAGGTTCAGCATCTTCAGGTCAGCCGCAAGGGGCCGGCCGACTTCGTGACCGTCGCCGACAAGAAGGCGGAGGACACGCTGGTCGCCGAGCTGAGCAAGGCACGGCCGGACTGGGGCTTCCTGCTTGAGGAAGGCGGCGAGATCGCCGGCGACCCCATGAAGCCGCGCTGGGTGATCGATCCGCTCGATGGCACGACTAACTTCCTCCACGGCATCCCGCATTTCGCCATTTCCATCGCCGTCCAGGAGCCGCACCGCTCCGGCCAGGGCTGGGGCGAAGTGACGACCGGCATGATCTATCAGCCGATCACGGACGAGAGCTATTGGGCGGAGAAATCCCGTGGCGCCTGGCGGCATGACCAGCGCTTGCGCGTCTCGGCGCGTCGCGATCTGACCGAGGCACTGATTGCCACCGGCATTCCGTTCATCGGCCATGGCGACTTTACCGAGTGGAGCCGCATTTTCGGCGCCATTGCGCCGTCGGTCGCGGGCATCCGCCGCTATGGCTCCGCTGCGCTCGACCTCGCCTGGGTCGCGTCCGGGCGCTATGATGGCTTCTGGGAGAGCGGCCTCTCGGCATGGGATGTGCAGGCCGGCATTCTCCTGGTCCGCGAGGCCGGCGGCTTCGTCACCGACTTCCGGGGTGGCGCCGAGCCTGTCGAGCGGCGCCAGGTGCTGGCGGCCAATGACGTGCTGCACAGCAAGCTCCACAAGCTGCTTGCAGGCGCGCTACGCAACATGTGAGGCGGATCGGTGCGGTGCCAGTGGTGACACCGTCGCCGGCGCCGTTCCAGAGCCACAAAAAGGGCGCCCGCTGCTCGCCATTCGGCCAGCAGGGGCGCCCTTTTTGCGTCTGAGCGGCGCGTCAGCCTTCGACAGCCTCGCTGTTCAGCTGGATATAATTGGCCAGGCCCATGCGCTCGATCATCTCGAACTGTGTCTCCAGCTTGTCGACATGGTTTTCCTCGCTGTCGAGGATGTGCTGGAACAGGTCGCGGCTGACATAGTCGCGCACGCTCTCGCAATGCTGGATGGCGTCGCGCAGCAGCGGGATCGCTTCCAATTCTGTATCGAGATCGGCCTTGAGCACTTCCTCGACCGTGCTGCCGATGCGCAGGCGGCCCAGCAGCTGGAAGTTGGGCAGGCCATCGAGAAACAGGATGCGCTCCGCCAGCTTGTCGGCGTGCTTCATCTCGTCGATCGATTCCTCATATTCGAACTTGGCAAGCTTCGAGATGCCCCAATGATCGAGAAGACGGTAGTGGAGGAAATACTGGTTGATGGCCGTCAGCTCGTTCTTGAGCGCGCCATTGAGAAATTCGATGACCTTTTCGTCACCCTTCATGTTCTGTCTCCATGTCGTCAGTCGATGGAGCGCAACTAGCAGCAAAGTGGCAATAATTCACGCGAGAACGTCTCGCAATCTTGGGTGCGATAGGTTCTTAATAGCGGCGCAGTTCTTCGCTAATGCCAATGATAGTCAGGAAAAGAAGGGCCGACCCAAGTCGGGTCAGGCCGTTGCCCAAGTGCCGGTTTGGCTCGGCGCATTGAGGCTGCGGCTGCAGCGCGACCGGCAGGAGGATTGCTCTTCCACCATCACATCTTCTGCATGATCAAGACAGATGCGACATTGCGGCGTTTTGCCGAGCGCCCGGTAGGCGCTTTCGGGACACGTCACACCCTGGCGAGCAACGCTGCGCAGTTCCTGTTCCGTGATCGCATTACAGATACAGACAAGCATGATTCGTTGATAGTGTTGTTGCGAGGCATTTGCAATCTCTTGCGTGATCGAATGCGACGAATGGTGGGCGTTCGATCGCTCTGAGGTCCAGGACGAAGGGCTGAGGCTCGGCTGATTTGTTGCGAATCATTCTCAGTCCGTCCAAGGGTTGCCTCGCAGGTGCAGCAGTCCTAAAGCGCCCCCATCAAAGGCTATTAAGCCTAGGGGATTCAAGTGGTCGATCTGTCGCAATATCTGCCGATCCTGCTGTTTCTGGTTGTCGCATTGGGCTTGTCGTGCGCGTTCGTGTTCCTGCCCATGGCCGTCGGCCGGCTGACGGGATCGCACAAGCCGGACCCGGAAAAGCTGAGCGAATATGAGTGCGGCTTCCCCGCATTCGAGGATCCGCGCAGTCAGTTCGACGTGCGCTTCTATCTCGTCGCGATCCTGTTCATCATCTTCGATCTGGAAGCGGCGTTTCTCTTCCCCTGGTCGGTGAGTCTCGCTGAGATCGGCTGGGCCGGGTGGGGCGCGATGATGATCTTCATTTTCGAGCTGGTGCTCGGCCTCGTCTATGCCTGGAAGAAGGGAGCACTCGATTGGGAGTAGAACTTGAACGGCCGGGCACGCTGGGCGCTCCGCTGATCGGGGTTCCGCCGGCCACGCAGCCGGATCCCGAATTCTTCAAGGCGCTCTCCACCGAGGTGAGCGACAAGGGCTTTCTCGTCACTTCGACGGAAGACCTGTTCAACTGGGCGCGCACCGGCTCGCTTTGGTGGATGACCTTCGGCCTCGCCTGCTGCGCGGTCGAGATGATCCATGTGAACATGCCGCGCTACGACATGGAGCGCTTCGGCGCCGCGCCGCGCGCGTCCCCGCGCCAGAGCGACGTGATGATCGTCGCCGGCACGCTGTGCAACAAGATGGCTCCGGCGCTGCGCAAGGTCTACGACCAGATGAGCGAGCCGAAATACGTCATCTCGATGGGCTCGTGCGCCAATGGCGGCGGCTATTATCATTACAGCTACAGCGTTGTGCGCGGCTGCGACCGGATCGTGCCCGTGGACATCTACGTCCCCGGCTGCCCGCCGACCGCCGAAGCACTGCTTTATGGCATCATGCAGCTCCAGCGGAAAATCCGCCGGGTCGGCACGATAGAGCGTTGAGGGGGCGGATATGGTGACAGCCGTTCATTCCGCACCGCGGGTCGAGCCGATCGAGGGTCTGGCCGATGCCATTCGCGCCGCGCTGGGCGATGCCGTGCTGGCGATCAAGGATGCGCATTTCGAGCTGAGCGTGGGCGTGCAGCGCGAGGCGCTGGCCGACGCGTTACAGCTTCTAAGAGATCGTTTCGACTATCAGCAGCTCATGGAGATCGCCGGGGTCGACTATCCCGAGCGGGCCGAGCGCTTCGAGGTCTGCTATCATCTGCTCTCGGTGACCAAGAACCATCGCCTGCGCGTCAAGGTGCGCACCGATGAGGATCATGCGGTGCCGACCGTCACGCATCTCTGGCCGGTTGCCGGCTGGCTCGAGCGCGAAGTGTTCGACATGTATGGCGTGCTGTTCGAGGGCAACACGGACCTGCGCCGCATCCTCACCGATTATGGCTTCAAGGGCTATCCGTTCCGCAAGGACTTCCCGCTCACGGGCTATGTCGAGCTGCGCTACTCGGAAGAGCAGAAGCGGGTGGTTTATGAGCCGGTGAAGCTGGCCCAGGACTTCCGCAGCTTCGACTTCATGAGCCCGTGGGAAGGCGCGCAATATGTGCTGCCGGGCGACGAGAAGGCCAAGGGCGAGGCGCCGGGTGCGCCCACGCCGCCGCCACCTCCTCCGCCGCCCCCGCCTGCATCCGCTTCCCTGGACGCAAAGACGACCAAGACGACGGACAAGCCTGCGGATACCGGTGCCGGCGCGCCGGCCGACAAGGCCGCGACCAAGCAGGCCCGTGCACCGCGTGCCAAGAAGGCGGAGGTTGCGTCTGCGCCGGTGGAAGACACGCCCCCGGTGGAAAACAAGCCGAAGCGTACGCGCAAGCCCAAGACGCCCGAGGGTGACGCCTGATGTCCGAATATCTCGACAAGCTGGAGCATCTCGTTGACGACGCCGATCCGGCGCTCGGCGACACCGCGATCCAGAACTACACGATCAACTTCGGCCCGCAGCACCCGGCTGCTCACGGCGTGCTGCGTCTGGTCATGGAGCTTGAGGGCGAGATCGTGGAGCGCTGCGATCCGCATGTCGGCCTGCTGCATCGCGGCACCGAGAAGCTGATCGAGTATAAGACCTATCTGCAGGCGCTGCCCTATTTCGACCGGCTGGACTATTGCTCGCCGCTCGGCATGGAGCACAGCTATGTGCTGGCCATCGAGAAGCTGCTGAACCTCGAAGTGCCGCTGCGCGCGCAATATTTGCGCGTGTTCTTTGCTGAGCTGACGCGGATCAGCAACCACATGCTGAACCTCGGCTCGCACGTCATGGACGTTGGCGCGATGACGCCGAACCTGTGGATGTTCGAGATTCGCGAGGACTGCCTCAACTTCTTCGAGCGCGCATCCGGCGCCCGCATGCACTCCGCCTATTTCCGGCCGGGTGGCGTTCATCAGGACGTGCCGCTCAAGCTGCTCACCGATATTGGCGACTGGCTCGATACGCGTCTGCCGCGTCTCTTCGAGGATGCGATCAGTCTGGTGGCGGACAACCGCATCTTCAAGCAGCGCAATGTCGATATCGCGGTCTGCTCCAAGGAAGACGCGCTACGCTGGGGCTTCTCCGGCCCGATGCTGCGCGGCTCGGGTATTCCGTGGGATATCCGCAAGGCTCAGCCCTACGACGTCTATGATCGCATGGAGTTCGACGTGCCCGTCGGCACCAACTTCGACTGCTACGACCGGTTCGTGGTGCGCGTGGAGGAGGTCCGCCAGTCGGCGCGGATCATGAAGCAGTGCTTGAACGAGATGCCGGACGGCCCGGTCGCTTCGCTCGATCGCAAGGTCGTGCCGCCCAAGCGCGGCGAGATGAAGCAGTCGATGGAAGCACTCATCCACCACTTCAAGCTCTATACCGAGGGCTTCCACGTGCCCGAGGGCGAAGTATACGTGGCGACCGAAAGCCCCAAGGGTGAGTTCGGCGTCTATCTGGTGAGCGACGGGACCAACAAGCCCTATCGCTGTAAGATCCGCCCGACCGCGTTCAGCCATCTGCAGGCGATGGACTTCCTGATGAAGGGCCACATGCTCGCCGACACCACCGCCGTACTCGGTGCGATGGATATCGTGTTCGGGGAGTGCGACCGGTGAGCGTTGCAACCATGCTGTCCGCCGACGAGCGCATCGCCATCACCCGCGAAATGATCGCGCGCTACAATCGTCAGGATGCCGACGCCTATGTCGAGTTGATGACGGACGAGGCCTGCGAGGCGAATTATCGCGGTGCGGTCGTGCGCGAAGGCAAGGAAGGGACCCGCTCGGGCCTCGCCGCCGCTTTCGCCAAATGGCCGCAGAACCATGCGGAGATCGTCGAGGCGCAGGCCATCGGCAATTATGTGCTGATGCGCGAGCATGTCACGCGCGGCCCGGCCAGCGATGGCTCGGAGCTGGTCGAGCCGTTCGACGTGATCGCAGTCTATTCATTCGAGGGCGACAAGGTGTCGCGCGTGGAGTTCATTCGATGAGGGGCGACGCAACACCCGTCTGGTTGCATATCCTGGTGCTGAGCCTTGCCGGCATGGTGCTGATCGTGCTGGACCGCATGGCCGATGTTCCTGATGGCGTGGTCGCCGGGCTGGCATGCGCCACGGTCTATTTCTGGCTGACCTTCGGCGCGCCGGCCTACAGCAAGCGGATCCGCGAGAATGGCTGACGCGCCCCAGATCCCCGATGAAGCCGAAGTCCGCGCCCGCTGGGGCGGTTTCGCCTGGACGCCGGAAAATGCCGAGCAGGCCAAGAAGGTCATCGCGCGCTATCCCGAGGGACGCCAGCAGTCGGCAGTGATGCCGCTGCTCGATCTCGCCCAGCGGCAGGTCGGTGCGGAGACGAACACGCAGGGCTGGTTGCCGATTCCGGTGATCGAATATGTCGCCGCCCAGCTCGATATGCCGTTCATGCGCGCCTATGAAGTCGCGACCTTCTACACCATGTACAATCTGGCGCCGGTCGGCCGGTTTCATGTGCAGGTCTGCGGCACGACGCCGTGCATGCTGCGCGGCAGCGACGATGTGCTGGACGCCTGCGCCAAGCGCGGCCTGAAGAAGGGCGCAACGACCGCCGATGGCCTGTTCACGCTCACCGAGGTCGAGTGCCTCGGCGCCTGCGCCAATGCGCCGATGGTCCAGATCAACGACGACAATTACGAAGACCTGACCTTTGAGAGCATGACGGCGATCCTCGACGATCTCGCGGCCGGCAAGCAGCCCAAGATCGGTCCGCAGATCGACCGCCAGACCAGCGCGCCCGAGGGCGGGCCGACTGCGACGAAGGCGATGGTCACCGAGAATCATGATTATCGGGGGGAATGGTAATGGCTGACGAAACGCCCGCCGCGCCGCCGCCCTTTGTCGGCCCGCTGGAAGACAAGGACCGCATCTTCACCAACGTCCATGGCTATCAGGACTGGCGCATCGACGCCGCCATGAAGCGGGGCGATTGGGACAATACCAAGAAGCTGCTGGAAATCGGCCAGGATGGCATCATCGACATCATGAAGGCCTCGGGCCTGCGTGGTCGCGGTGGCGCCGGCTTCCCGACCGGCATGAAGTGGAGCTTCATGCCCAAGGAAAGCAAGGACGGGCGTCCGAGCTTCCTGGTCATCAATGCGGACGAGTCCGAGCCGGGCTCGTGCAAGGACCGCGAGATCATCCGCCACGATCCGCACAAGCTGATCGAGGGCGCGCTCGTCGCCGGCTTCGCGATGCGCGCGCGCGCCGCCTATATCTACATCCGTGGCGAGTTCATCTACGAGGCGAAGGTGCTCTTCGCGGCGGTGGAAGAGGCTTATGCCAAGGGCTTCCTCGGCAAGAATGCCTGCGGCTCGGGCTATGATTTCGACGTGTTCGTGCATCGCGGGGCAGGGGCCTATATTTGCGGCGAGGAAACCGCGCAGATCGAGAGCCTCGAGGGCAAGAAGGGCCAGCCCCGCCTCAAGCCGCCATTCCCGGCGGGCGCGGGCCTCTATGGCTGCCCGACCACGGTCAACAATGTCGAGAGCATCGCGGTTGCGCCGACGATCCTGCGGCGCGGCGCCGGCTGGTTCTCCAGCTTCGGTCGCGAGAACAATCGCGGCACCAAGCTCTTCCAGATCAGCGGCCATGTGAACAAGCCATGCGTGATCGAGGAGAGCATGAGCATCCCGTTCCGCGAGCTGATTGATCGCCATTGCGGCGGCATTCGCGGCGGCTGGGACAATCTGCTGGCGGTCATCCCCGGCGGCTCTTCGGTGCCGCTGGTGCCGGCTGCCGAGATCATGGACGCGCCGATGGATTTCGATGGCCTGCGCGCGCTCGGCTCCGGCCTCGGCACGGCAGCGGTCATTGTCATGGACAAGTCGACCGACATCGTGCGGGCGATCGCGCGGCTCAGCTACTTCTACAAGCATGAGAGCTGCGGCCAGTGCACGCCGTGCCGCGAAGGCACCGGCTGGATGTGGCGCGTGATGGAGCGGCTTGTGCGCGGCGATGCCGAGGTGGAAGAGATCGACATGCTCTTCCAGGTCACCAAGCAGGTCGAAGGCCACACCATCTGCGCGCTCGGCGACGCAGCCGCCTGGCCGATCCAGGGCCTCATTCGCCATTTCCGCCCCGAGATCGAGCGCCGCATCGCGGCCAAGCGCGGCGGCGCCCCTGTGCTGGAGGCAGCGGAGTAATCATGCCCACAGTCAAAGTAGACGGCATTGACATCGAAGTTCCCGCCGGAGCGACCGTGCTTCAGGCGTGCGAGCTGGCCGGCAAGGAAATTCCGCGCTTCTGCTATCATGAGCGCCTCTCTATTGCGGGCAATTGCCGCATGTGCCTTGTCGAGGTGAAGCCCGGGCCGCCCAAGCCGCAGGCGAGCTGCGCGCTGCCAGCGGCGGACGGTCAGGAAATCCGCACCGATAGCGAGATGGTGAAGAAGGCCCGCGAGGGCGTGATGGAGTTTCTGCTCATCAATCACCCGCTCGATTGCCCGATCTGCGATCAGGGCGGCGAGTGCGATCTGCAGGACCAGTCCGTCGCTTATGGGCGTGGCCAATCGCGCTACGACGAGAACAAGCGCGCGGTCACCGAGAAATATATGGGCCCCATCGTCAAGACGGTGATGACCCGCTGCATCCAGTGCACCCGCTGCGTGCGCTTTGCCGAGGAAGTGGCCGGCGTGCCGGAGATCGGCGCGATCTATCGCGGCGAGAACATGCAGATCACCACCTATCTGGAGCATGCCGCCAAGAGCGAGCTTTCCGGCAATGTGGTCGATCTTTGCCCGGTCGGCGCGCTGACGTCCAAGCCCTATGCTTTCGAGGCACGGCCCTGGGAGCTCAAGAAGACGCTCGCCATCGACGTCATGGATGCCGTGGGCACCAACATCCGCATCGACAGCCGCGGCCGCGCCGTGCTGCGCGTGCTGCCGCGCGTCAACGATGATGTGAACGAGGAGTGGGCGAGCGACAAGACCCGCCACGCCGTTGACGGGCTGATGCGCAAGCGGCTGGACAAGCCCTATGTTCGCAAGGATGGGCAGCTTGTCCCCGCGACATGGGACGAGGCCTTTGCTGCCATCGCTGCCGTGGCGAAGAGCGCGAACGGTTCGGTCGCGGCGATTGCCGGCGATCAGCTCGATTGCGAGACGATGTTCGCCGCGCGTGAACTGGTCCATGGCCTTGGCGGTTCGCTGCTGGAAGGTCGCCAGGGCGGCCTCGATTATGACGTCTCCAGCCTTTCGGCGGTGAATTTCAATTCGACGCTTGCTGGCATCGAGACGGCGGACGCGATCCTGCTGGTCGGCACCAATCTGCGCTGGGAAGCGCCGCTGATCAACACGCGCATCCGCAAGGCCATCAAGAAGGGCGCCAAGGTCTGGACCATCGGGCCTGACGTGGACCTGACCTATAAGGTGACCTCGCTCGGCAATGATGCCGCGCTGCTCGCGAACCTGCCCAAGGACGTGCTTGATGCCTTCGCTGCGGCCAACCGCCCGGCGCTCATCATGGGCGGCGGTGCGCTGGCGGCCACGGGCGTGCACGGCGCCGCGCTGGCGGCTGTGAGCACGCTCGGTCTCATCAAGGCTGACTGGAACGGCTTCAACGTCGTCCACATGGCGGCTGCACGGATGGGCGGGCTGATGCTCGGCTATGCGGCACAGGGCGGCGTGAAGGCGATCGCGCAGAGCGAGCCCAAGCTGCTGTTCCTGATGGGCGCGGACGATGTGCCGTTCGATCTCTTCGGCAAGAGCTTCAAGGTCTATGTCGGCCATCATGGCGACAAGGGCGCCCATGCAGCGGACGTGATCCTGCCCGGCGCGGCCTATACCGAGAAGGCCGGCACCTATGTGAACACTGAAGGTCGCGTGCAGCGGGGCGACAAGGCCGTGTTTGCACCGGGCGATGCCCGCGAGGACTGGACGATCCTGCGCGCGCTTTCTGATGTGCTGGGCAAGACGCTGCCGTTCGACAGCTTCGAGGCACTGCGCGCGGCCATGTACGCCGCCGTCCCCGCGCTGGCGCAGGAAGGCCTGGTCGAATTCGGCTGGTCGGCCCCGTCGCTGGCGAGCAATGCGAGCGGCCCGATCAGCCTGCCGATCAAGGACTTCTACCTGACCAACGCCATCTGCCGGGCCAGCCCGACGATGAAGCGCTGCTCGGCAGAACTGGTCATGGGTGAAGAGTTCGCGGAGGCCGCGGAATGACCGAGTTTTTCCAGACCTATCTGGGCACGGGCTTCGGCTGGTTCGTCGCCAACCTGATCCTCATCCTGCTCATCGCGCTGCCACTCATGCTGGCGGTGGCGATGATCATCTATGCCGACCGCAAGATCTGGGCGGCGATGGCGCTGCGTCGCGGTCCCAACGTCGTCGGTCCCTTCGGCCTGCTCCAGTCCTTCGCGGACGGCCTCAAGGTCTTCCTGCAGGAAACGATCATCCCGAGTGCTGCCAACAAGGGCCTGTTCATCCTCGCGCCGATCATCACCTTCACGGTGGCGCTGCTGGCCTGGGCGGTCATTCCGTTCGATGCCGGGATGGTGCTGGCGGACATCAATGTCGGCCTGCTCTATATTCTCGCGATCAGCTCGCTCGGCGTTTACGGCGTGGTGATCTCGGGCTGGGCGTCCAACTCCAAATATCCCTTCTTCTCGGCGATGCGAGCCAGTGCGCAGATGATCTCCTATGAGGTCTCGATCGGCTTCGTGCTGATCAGCGTCGTGCTCTGGTCGGGCAGCTTCAATCTCTCGACCATCGTCGAGACGCAGCGTAGTTATTATGGCTTCCTCAACGGCCATGGCTTCAATCCGCTGCTCTTCCCGATGGCCGTGGTGTTCCTCATCTCGTCCATGGCGGAGACGGCGCGGGCGCCCTTCGACCTGACCGAGGCGGAATCCGAGCTCGTCGCCGGCTACCAGACCGAATATTCGTCGATGAGCTTCGCGCTCTTCTGGCTCGGTGAATATGCCAATGTCATCCTGATGTGCCTGCTCAACGCGCTGCTCTTCTGGGGTGGCTATTTGCCGCCGGTGGACTGGGCGCCGCTTTATATTGTGCCGGGCATCATCTGGCTGCTGGCGAAGACCTTCATCTTCTTCTTCATCTTCAGCTGGGTGAAGGCGACAGTGCCCCGCTTCCGCTATGACCAGCTCATGCGGCTGGGCTGGAAGGTCTTCCTGCCGCTCTCGCTCTTCTTCGTATTCCTCGTGTCCGGGTTCCTGATGTTGACCCGCTATGGAGGCGGCGCATGATTGCGCATCTCGTCAAATCTTTCACCCTCTGGGAGTTTTTGAAGGCGCACGCTTTGACCTTGAAGTATTTCTTCAAGCCAAAGGCGACCATCAACTACCCCTATGAGAAAAACCCGATCTCGCCCCGCTTCCGCGGCGAGCATGCGCTGCGCCGTTATCCCAATGGCGAAGAGCGCTGCATCGCGTGCAAGCTGTGCGAGGCAATCTGCCCGGCGCAGGCGATCACCATCGAGGCGCAGCCGCGCGACGATGGCTCGCGCCGCACGACGCGCTACGATATCGACATGGTGAAGTGCATCTATTGCGGCTTCTGCCAGGAAGCCTGTCCGGTCGATGCGATCGTGGAAGGCCCGAACTTCGAGTTCGCCACGGAAACCCGTGAAGAACTCTATTACGACAAGGCGAAACTGCTCGCCAATGGTGACAAATGGGAGCGGGCAATCGCGGCGAACCTTGCCGCCGATGCCCCCTACCGTTAAGGCGCCGCGAAGGGACCAGAGGGGGACGTTTTGACCGTTCAAGTTTTCGCCTTCTACCTGTTCGCGAGCATCGTCGTGGCATCCGCCACGATGGTCATTCTCGCGCGCAATCCGGTGCACAGCGTGCTCTGGCTCATCCTGGCGTTCTTCAACGCGGCGGGACTCATGGTGCTGCTCGGCGCCGAGTTCGTCGCGATGCTGCTCGTCATCGTCTATGTGGGTGCGGTCGCCGTGCTCTTCCTCTTCGTGGTGATGATGCTCGACATCGATTTCGCGGAGTTGCGAGCGGGATTCGTCAGTTATTTCCCGCTGGGCGGCGCGATCGCGCTGATCCTGCTGGTCGAGCTGGTGCTCGGCATCGCCATCTGGCAGGCTGGTGAGGTCACGCTCGCGCAGCGGTCTGCGCCAACACCGACGGACATGCCGAACATCCAGGCGATCGGCGCGCTGCTTTACTCGCGCTACATCTTTCTGTTCGAGGCGGCCGGGCTCATCCTGCTCGTCGCGATGATCGGCGCCATCGTGCTGACGCATCGCGCCCGGGGCGGCGTGCGCTCGCAGGACATTGGCAAGCAGGTCCGCCGCCGGCCCGAGGATGCCGTGCGCAACATCGATCAGCCGGTGGGCAAGGGGGTAGAGCTGTGAGCCTCTTCCGCATCAACGCTCCGTTCGTGTCGAGCGTCGTCGAGACACGTCGCGCACCCCGCTTCTCGGCCTTGGCCTGTCCTGAGCGCCTGCCTGAGCAGGCAGTCGAAGGGCTCGAAGCGAACGGAAAGGGAGGTCTTTCCGCATGATCGGCCTGGGTCATTATGTCGTCGTCAGCGCGATCCTGTTCGTGCTCGGCGTGCTCGGCATCTTCATCAACCGCAAGAACATCATCGTCATCCTGATGGCGATCGAGCTGATCCTGCTGGCGGTGAACATCAATCTCGTCGCGTTCAGCGCCTATCTGGGCGATCTGGTCGGGCAGGTCTTCGCCATGTTCGTTCTGACGGTGGCCGCCGGTGAAGCGGCGATCGGTCTGGCGATCCTCGTCATCTATTTCCGTCAGCGCGGCACCATTGCCGTCGACGATGTCAACCAGATGAAGGGCTGATCGCGTGATCTCAATCATCGTCTTCGGTCCGCTGCTGGCCGCGATCATCGCGGGGCTGGGCCAGCGCGCCATCGGCAATGTGCCGTCCAAGATCATCACGACGGGCGCGCTGTTCCTCTCCTGCGCGCTGTCCTGGCCGATCTTCATCTCCTACCTCACCGGCAATGCGCAGCCGCAGATTGTCGAGCTGTTCACCTGGATGCGCTCCGGCACGCTGGACGTCAGCTGGGCGCTGCGGGTGGATTCGCTCACGGCGACGATGCTCGTGGTCATCACCAGCGTCTCCGCGCTCGTTCACCTGTATAGCTGGGGCTATATGGACGAGGACCCGGATCAGCCGCGCTTCTTCGCCTATCTCTCGCTGTTCACCTTCGCGATGCTGATGCTGGTGACTGCCAATAACCTGCTGCAGATGTTCTTCGGCTGGGAAGGCGTGGGCCTGGCCTCCTATCTGCTGATCGGTTTCTGGTACAAGAAGCCCTCGGCGGGCGCTGCGGCCATCAAGGCGTTCGTCGTCAACCGCGTCGGCGACTTGGGCTTCATGCTTGGCATCTTCGGCATCTATCTGGTGTTCGGCACGATTGACATTCCGGCGATCCTGGCGGCGGCCCCGACCATGGCCGGCTCGACCATCGGTTTCCTCGGCCATCGCTTCGATACCATGACCGTCCTATGTCTGCTGCTGTTCATCGGCGCGATGGGCAAGTCCGCGCAGCTCGGCCTCCACACCTGGTTGCCGGACGCGATGGAAGGCCCGACGCCGGTCTCCGCGCTCATCCACGCCGCGACCATGGTCACGGCCGGTGTGTTCATGGTCTGCCGCCTCTCGCCGCTGTTCGAGACGAGCGCGACGGCCATGGCGGTGGTTACCATCGTTGGCGCGGCAACCTGCATCTTCGCCGCCACCATCGGCACGGTGCAGACCGACATCAAGCGCGTGATCGCCTATTCGACCTGCTCGCAGCTCGGCTACATGTTCTTCGCTGCCGGCGTCGGCGCTTATGGCGCCGCCATGTTCCACCTGCTGACGCACGCCTTCTTCAAGGCGCTGCTGTTCCTTGGTGCCGGCTCGGTGATCCATGCCATGCATCATGAGCAGGACATGCGCTATTATGGCGGCCTGCGGAAATCGATCCCGATCACCTTCTGGACAATGTTGCTTGGCACGCTGGCCATCACCGGCGTCGGCATTCCCGGCACCTATTTCGGCTTTGCCGGCTTCTTCTCCAAGGATGCCATCCTGGAGAGCGCCTTCGCGGCGGGCGGTCATGGCACGGGCGCGTTCTTCGTCGGCGCCTTCGCGGCGCTGCTCACCAGCTTCTACAGCTGGCGCCTGATGTTCCTGACCTTCTGGGGCAAGCCCCGCTGGGCAGGCAGCGAGCACATTCAGCACGCTGTGCATGATGCCCATGGGCATGATGCCCACGGCCACGGTCATGACGACCATGCCCACGCCGAAGCACATGGCCATGCCGAGCATGGCGCGGATAATCCGCCCGCGCAGGAAGATGCGGGTCATGATCCGCACGGCCATGGCGTCGATGCGCAGGCGACCGGCACGGCAGGCTATCACCCCCATGAGAGCCCGCTGGTCATGCTCATCCCGCTGATCGTGCTGAGCCTTGGTGCGGTGCTGGGTGGCTATGTGTTCTACTACAGCTTCTTCGGGGTCGAAGAGGGCGCCCGCTTCTGGGCGGCCAGCACGCTCTATTTCAACGAGCATCTCGTCCATGCCGCGCATGAAGTGCCGTTCTGGGTGAAGGCGACGCCGGCCGTCGTCATGCTCACCGGCCTCGTCATCGCCTGGCTGGCCTATATCCGCCACACCGACTGGCCGGCCAAGTTTACGGCGCAGTTCTACATGCTCTACGATTTCCTGCTGCATAAGTGGTATTTCGATGAGTTGTACGATCTCATCTTCGTTCGCCCGGCCATGTGGCTTGGCCGCGTCTTCTGGAAGGGCGGCGACCAGGGGGTCATCGATCGGTTCGGTCCCAATGGCGCGGCGGCGGTCGTCGTCGCCGGCAGCCGGGTCACGCGGGCCATGCAGTCGGGCT
The DNA here is from genome assembly GCF_025961875.1 of Sphingobium sp. B8D3B. Lineage (NCBI taxonomy): Bacteria > Pseudomonadati > Pseudomonadota > Alphaproteobacteria > Sphingomonadales > Sphingobiaceae > Sphingobium > Sphingobium sp. B8D3B. The sequence continues at coordinate 584,983 of NZ_JAOQON010000001.1, forward strand.
ATCTCTATTCCTATGCGCTGGTGATGCTGATTGGCCTCGCCGCGGCAGTCACCTGGGCGATCATGCCGAAATGAGCCAGAGCTTCCCCATCCTTTCGCTGATGCTCGCCGTTCCGATGATCGGCGCCATCGCCTGCCTGTTCGTCTCGGCGCAGTCGGCGCGCTGGATCGCGCTCGCCGCGACCCTGATCGACCTGGTGCTGGGCGCTATTCTCTGGCTGAGCTTCGACATGACGCCCGGTGCGGCGGAGTGGCAGTTCACCGAATATGCGCCGATCTTCGGGCGGTTCGCCTGGGCGCTGGGCATAGACGGCATCGCGCTGATGCTGATCGCGCTCACGGTGTTCCTGATGCCGATCTGCATCGGCGCGAGCTGGGAATCCGTGAAGGACCGCGTCGGCGAATATATGGCGGCGTTCCTGTTCATGGAGACGCTGATGATCGGCGTCTTCGCGGCGCAGGACATCTTCCTCTTCTACATCTTCTTCGAGGCCGGCCTCATCCCGATGTATCTCATCATCGGCATCTGGGGCGGCGCGGACCGGATCTACGCCAGCTACAAATTCTTCCTCTATACGCTGCTCGGCTCGGTGCTGATGCTCATTGCGATGCTGTGGATGGTCCGCACGGCCGGCTCCACCGCCATTCCGGAGCTGATGGCCTATGACTTCCCGCCGCACGCGCAGACCTGGCTGTTCCTCGCCTTCTTTGCCAGCTTCGCGGTGAAGATGCCGATGTGGCCGGTCCACACCTGGCTGCCGGATGCGCACGTGCAGGCGCCGACGGCAGGGTCGGTCATCCTCGCCGGCGTGCTGCTGAAGATGGGCGGCTATGGCTTCATCCGCTTCTCGCTGCCGATGTTCCCGGTCGCCTCGGCCGAACTGGCCTGGCTGGTCTGGGGCCTCTCGATGGTCGCGGTGGTCTACACCAGTCTCGTCGCGCTGGTGCAGAGCGACATGAAGAAGCTGATCGCTTATTCCTCGGTCGCGCACATGGCGATCGTGACGGTCGGCCTGTTCGCCTTCAACCAGCAGGGCGTCGAGGGCGCCATGATGGTGATGCTGGGCCACGGCCTGGTTTCCGGCGCGCTCTTCCTGTGCGTGGGCATCATCTATGATCGCCTGCACACCCGCGAGATCAGTCGCTATGGCGGCCTTGCCGTCAACATGCCGAAATATGCGCTGCTGTTCATGCTCTTCACCATGGCCTCCGTTGGCCTGCCGGGCACGAGCAACTTCGTCGGCGAACTCTTGTCGCTGATGGGCATCTATCAGGCATCGAGCTGGGTCGCACTGGTCTGCACCACCGGCATCATCCTGGGCGCCGCCTACATGCTGTGGCTCTACCGGCGCGTCGTGTTCGGCGATCTGGTCAAGGACGACGTCCGCGCCATGCCGGACCTCTCGGCGCGTGAAATGGCGCTGCTGGTGCCGATTGCCGCTGCGGTGCTGTGGATGGGCGTCTATCCCGAGAGCTTCCTGGCGCCGATGCGCGGCAATGTCGCCAGCATCGTGGCCCGCACCGAGGCAGTGAAGCCCGCCGGTGACGCCCATCTCACCAAGGGCACGGGCAAGGCCGCAACAACACATCACGAAGAACACGCCGAGGGGGCGCACTGATGGATAGCCTGGGCGTATTTGCTTCGGTCCTGCCGGAAATCACGCTGACGATCTCGGGCCTGGTCCTGCTGATGGTCAGTGCCTTTGCAGGCGATAGCGCCGGTCGCACGGTGAGCTGGCTCTCGGTGCTGGCGCTGGCCCTGGCCGGGCTGCTGCTCGCCACGCCGGCGGTGAATGCCGGCGGCCTGATCTTCGAGGGTCTCTACCGCGCCGATGCCTTTGCGAGCTTCGCCAAGGCACTGATCTTCTTCGCGGCTGCGGCCTGCATCGTCGTGGCACCGCGCTTCTTCGATGGCGACGGCGGGCTGCGCGCCGAATATCCGGTGCTGATCCTCTTCTCGTCCATCGGCATGTCGATGATGGTGTCGGCGGCCGATCTGCTGACACTCTATATCGGCCTCGAGTTGCAGAGCCTGGCCGCCTATGTGCTGGCGAGCTTTGCCCGCAAGGATTCGCGCTCGGCAGAAGCGGGCCTCAAATATTTCGTGCTCGGCGGCCTCGCGAGCGGCATCCTTCTTTATGGCATGTCGCTGCTTTATGGCTTCTCCGGCACGACCAGCTTCACTGGTGTCGCTGCAGCGATGGCCGATGGCCTGAGCACCGGCGAGATGTTCGGCATGGTGTTCGTGCTGGCTGGCCTTGCCTTCAAGATCAGTGCCGTGCCGTTCCACATGTGGACGCCCGACGTGTATGAAGGTGCGCCGACGCCGGTTACCGCCTTCTTCGCCAGCGCACCCAAGGTCGCCGCGCTCGCGCTGACGGTGCGCGTCGCGATCAGCGCGATGGGGCCGAGCGGCGTCGCCTGGCAGCAGATCATCATCTTCATGGCCTTGGCGTCCATCGTGCTGGGCGCCGTTGCGGCGATCAACCAGCCCAACATCAAGCGGCTGTTGGCTTATTCCTCGATCAACAACATCGGTTTCGCGCTGATCGGCCTGGCGGCCGGCACGGCCGAAGGCGTTGCAGCGGTGATGAGCTATCTGTTCATCTACATCATCATGACGGTCGGCAGCTTCGTCTGCGTGCTGCAGATGCGGGATGAGGACGGCAATCCGGTCGAGACGATCGCGAGCCTTGCAGGCCTGTCGCGCTCGCGGCCGGGTCTGGCGGCTGCGCTGGCGATCTTCATGTTCAGCCTGGCGGGTATTCCGCCGCTGTTCGGCTTCTGGGCCAAGTTCCTGGTGTTCGATGCCGCCGTGGGTGCGGGCCTCACGCCGCTGGCCGCCATCGGTATTGCCGCCTCGGTGATTGGTGCCTTCTATTATCTCAAGGTGGTCAAGACGATGTACTTCGACCAGCCGGCCGAGCCTTATGGCACTGCCCGCAGCCCGCTGGAATACGGGCTTATGACCGCCTGCGCAGCGATCATCGTGGTGGGCTATCTGCTCAACCCCTGGCTCGACCGGGCGAGCGCGGCTGCTGCAGCTTCGCTGTTCTGAGACCGCCGCGCGTCGCCTCCCGAGCGGGGCGACGCGGCGGTGCCCAATGGGCGCGTCGATGACCCTCGATCACCGCATGGCGTCAAAGGGGCGTGGCTAGATGGCGCACGCGCGCATCCATGTCGTGTCGGAAACCGGCTCCACCAATGCCGATCTGCGCGCGCAGGCCGACAGCTGGCCGGATGGGCACTGGTTGCGCGCCGAGCGCCAGACGGCGGGGCGGGGGCGGCTCGGGCGCGCGTGGCAGAGCCCGACGGGCAATCTTTACGCGTCGACCCTGATCGCGCTGCAGCCGGGTGATCCGCCTGTCACCGGCATCAGCCTGATGATGGGGATCGCGGTCCATGACGCGCTTTCAAGCCTCGCAGAGAATGCGCCGATCCTGCTGAAATGGCCCAATGATGTGCTGGCGGATGGCGCCAAGCTTGCGGGCATGTTGCTGGAGCGGGAGGGGCAGGGGATCATCGCGGGGGTGGGGGTCAACATCGCCACCGCGCCCCCGCTCGCCGACCGCCCGACTGTGGCGCTGAATTCACTGCCGGGCGGGGCCGGCCTCACTGCCGAGGCGGTTCTCGACGCGCTGGTTCTTGCGGTCGACCGCTGGCTGCCACGCTGGCGCGCCGAGGGGATGAGCGCGCTCGTCCCGGCCTGGCTTGCGCGGGCGCATCCCATCGGCACGCCGCTGGTGGTGACGGGCGCGGGGAGCGCCCCCGTTCACGGGCGCTTTGCTGGCCTGCGCGACGATGGTGCGCTGATGCTGGCCTGTGAAAACGGGACACAGGCGGTCGTGCACAGCGGCGATGTCGGCATATTGCCTTGAATTCGGCGCTGGAAACGCGCAACGCCGCCTGAGAGGATCAGCCCATGTTGCTAGCCATCGATGCCGGAAATACCAATGTCGTCTTCGCGCTGATCGCGCCGGATCGCACGATCCGCGCGCGCTGGCGGATCGCCACCGATCCGCGCCGCACCGGCGATGAATATGCCGTGTGGATCAACCAGCTGCTCCAGCTCGAAGGGCTGGGCATGAAGGATGTGACGGCGGTGATCGTCTCTACCGTCGTGCCGCGCGCGATGCACAATCTCGATACGCTCGCCCGCAAATATTTCGGCGTCGAGCCGCTGATTGCCGGCAAGCCGCCGGTGGAGTGGCACATCAATGTGGACGTGCCGATGCCGCAGACGCTCGGCGCGGATCGCGCGCTCAATGCCATCGCCGCCCATGACGCTTATGAAGGCGATCTGATCGTCATCGATTTCGGCACCGCGACGACCTTCGACTATATCGATTATACCGGCGCCTATAAGGGCGGGATCATTGCGCCGGGCATCAACCTGTCGCTCGATGCGCTGGTGAACAATGCCGCGAAATTGCCCCGCATCGCCATCGAATCCCCGCGCAACAATGATTCCGTGATCGGCCGCACCACGGAAGACCAGATGCTGATTGGTGTTTTCTGGGGATATGTGGCAATGATGGAGGGGCTGGTCATGCGGATGCGCAAGGAGATCGGCCGTCCGGCGACTGTCCTTGCCACCGGCGGCCTCGCCATTTTGTTCGACCAGAAGACCGATCTCTTCGATGCCATCGTGCCGGATCTCACATTGACCGGCCTGGCACTCCTTTATGAACGCAGCGGAAAAAGTGCATGACGCCAGGCGATGAACTTCTCTTCCTGGCCCTTGGTGGGTCAGGCGAAATCGGCATGAATCTCAATCTCTATGGCTGTCGTGGCAAATGGTTGATGGTGGATCTGGGGGTGACCTTCTCCGATCCGTCCTTCCCCGGCATCGATCTCATCATGCCGGACACCGCGTTCATCGAGGAGCGGCAGAAGGATCTGCTCGGCATCGTGCTCACTCATGGGCATGAGGATCACATCGGCGCGGTGCCCTATCTTGCGGCCGATCTCGACGTGCCGATCTATGCAACGCCGTTCACCGCAGGTCTGGTGCGGGGCAAGCTTGCTGAGGAAGGTCTGACGGACAGCGTGACGCTGCATGTCATCCAGGAGGACGAGAGCTTCACGCTGGGCGATTTCCGGATGCGCTATCTGCCGCTGGCGCACTCCATCCCGGAGGGCAATGCGCTGCTGATCGAGACGCCCTTTGGCCGCATCTTCCATACCGGCGACTGGAAGCTCGACGATGAGCCCCAGATCGGCGTGCCCTCCACAGCGGAAGAACTCAAAGCCGTCGGTGACGAGGGCGTATTGGCGCTCGTGTGCGACAGCACCAATGTCTTCAATCCCGAGGCCAGCGGCTCGGAAGGCTCTGTGCAGGCCGATCTGCTGAGCACGATTGCCGGCGCCAAGGGCAGGGTGGTGGTGACCACCTTCGCCAGCAATGCCGCACGCCTACAAACGCTGGCCAATGTAGCGCGGCTCACCGGCCGCAAGCTCTGCGTGGCGGGGCGCTCGCTCGATCGCATCATCACCATCGCCAAGAGCTGCGGCTATCTGCAGAATCTCCCGCCGATGCTGGACTTCGACGCGATCATGGCAGTGCCGCCGCGCGAGGCGATGATCATCGCCACCGGCGGCCAGGGCGAATCCCGCGCCGCGCTCGCCCGCATCGCGACCGATCAACACCCGATCAAGCTGGATACCGGCGACACGGTGATCTTCTCGTCGCGCAAGATTCCCGGCAACGAGCTGGCCATCGGGCGCATTCAGAATGCGCTGGCGGCCAAGAATGTAGTGATGATCACCGAGAACGATGCGCATATCCACGTCTCCGGCCACCCCGGGCGGCCCGAGCTTGCGGCAATGTATGGCTGGATCCGGCCCGAGATGATCGTGCCGGTGCACGGCGAACTGCGCCATATGGCCGAACAGGCGCGCTTTGCCGCCGAGCAGGGCATCGAGCGCGGCATCGTGCAGACCAATGGCGACATCATCCGCCTCGCGCCCGATGGGCCGCACAAGATCGGCGAGACGCGCGCCGGGCGCCTCGTGCTGGATGGCGACGTGATCCTGCCGGCCGATGGCAACACCATGAACGAGCGTCGCAAGATCATGATCCACGGCCATATGAGCGTGGGCCTGGCGATTTCCGCGAAGGGCAAGATGCTCGGCGCGCCGGATATCCGCACAAAGGGTGTGCCGGTGGAGGATGATCGCGAGCAGTTCCTGGCCGATGCGGCCAAGGCTGTGGGCGCAGTGGTTGCCAAGGGCAAGGCGAGTGGCGACGTCGAATCCGTGCGGGAAGCAGTGCGCATCGGCGCGCGGCGCGTGGCGTTCGAGTGGACTGGCAAGAAGCCGATCGTCGACGTGACGATCGTGCAGGCCGGCTGAGGGAGGCGAGGATGCAAATCGGCTCCGCGCTGGCGATCTATTTTCTGATCTGGTTTCTCAGTCTGTTTCTGGTGTTGCCGTTCGGCGTGCGCACCAGCGACGAGCTTGGGAAGGAGAAGGTGCCGGGGCAGGCGGACAGCGCGCCCCACGAGTTTCGCTTTTTCCGCATGATCCTGCGCACGACGGTGCTTTCCGCCCTGTTCTTCGCTTTGTTCTACGCGAACTGGGAATATGGCTGGGTGACCATCCGCAGCTTCGACGGGTTTCTGAACGCGCCGGAGAGCCTCCGGCAATAAGCGGGGAGGCGGGCGCGCGGTTTCAGCCGCGCGCCCCGCTCAGTTCGGCCTCAATTTGGCCGAAGCCGGTCGATGCCCTGTGCAAGCGCGACGTAGAGCTTGCCGATATCCGACGAGATCATTGTCAGCGCCAGGGTGCTGCCATCCTTGGCGGCCATCACCGTGCGCAGCAGCATTTCGAAGTCGCGGATGTAGCGGTTCACATGCTCGCGGAAGGTGGCATCCTCCTGATAGAGGGCGTGGATCTGCTTCGCCTCTGCATTGTTGACCAGCTTGGTCGCGCGCCGTGCGAACAGGCCCTGGTCGCCCTTGAGATAGGCGTTCCAGTCGCTGTCCGAGACATCCTTCTCGAACCATTTGCCGACATCGATGGCATGCTCGCCCAATGCGCCGATGAGCATGGCCGATCGTTCGGAGATCAGGTCGCGGTCCTGCGTCTCCAGCTTCTCGCGATGTGCGCTGATGGCGAGGTCGAGCGTCTTGCCGGCTTCGGCAAGGGTCAGCATGTCGCCGCTCAGCTTGTGCGTTGCCTTCTGGGCGGTCTGCGCAGCCTCGTCGGCCGCCTGAGCCAGCCGAGCCAGTTCGGTCGAGACGGTGGCCTCGACCACCTGCCGGATGGCCTTGTCGCTGGCCTCGGCGAGACCCTGCGCGGCTGCCGGGATCACGCTGTCCATCGCGTCGCGCGCGCGTGAGGCAGCAGCGTCGGCGGCATTGCGGACTTCGCCCAGCGCTTCCGCCAGGCGCGGGCCGACCGTCTCGCCAAGCACCTCCATGCCCCGGCCTGCCTGCTCGACCGCATCGGCCAGCGCGGCGATCTGCTGGCGCTGCGCGGTAAGGGCATCCTGAGACTTGCACAAAGCCTCAGTGAGCACGCTGAGCTGGGTGTTGGTCGCCTTGTCGGACTCGCGCAACTGGCTGACGACGCCGGTTGCCACCGCTTCCACGGCTTCAAGCGCAGGCCCTGCCGTGCGGATGCGTTCGTGCATCGTGCCAAGCTGGCTTTCAACCCGGCCGATCGCGGCAGGCAGGCTCTCGTCCAGCTCGCGCACGCTGCTGTCGAGGGCGAGCAGCAACGCTTCAGTGCGCTGGATAAGCTGACCGGCATGGCCATCGCCGCGCCCCAGAGTCTCGATCAGGGCCTGGGTTTCCCCTGACAGCCGGCTGAGCGTGCCGGAAAGCTGCTGGGTGCGGGCGAGAGAGGCCTGCTCCAGCGCATCGAACGAATGGGCAAGCGCGGTCGCCTGCTCGCTCGTCTGGGTCAGCCATTGCGCGCTCCTGCCGGTCTGCCCTTCCAATCGGGCATCGAGACCGTCGAGCAGGGCTTCCATCTCGCGGCAGGTGGACGCGAAGCGATCCAGACCGCCGCTCGATGCGCGATCGATCGCTGCGGCGCTCTGTTCGACGAGGGCGGCCAGCGCGGCATTCTGCGCATCAAGGCGCTGCTCCGTCGCATCGAGCACGGATTTCACGCGGTCGATGGTGAGGTCGAGACGGGCGGAGGAGAGTTCGGAGAGGTTGGTCAGCTCTTCTCCCGCGTCATGCGCGCCGTCACGCAGCCCGGAGATCTGCGCCGAGAGCGCCTTGCCGGCATCGGTGAGCTGCAGGCGGACTTCCTCCGCCACCAAAGCTGTCGCTTGCAACTGATGATCAAGCGCGTCGTGGCGCTGGCCCAGATCGCCACCGACCCGTGCGAGCGTTTCGCCCAGCGTCGCTAGCCGGTCCTCCAGCTTGGGCAGCGTATCGACCATCGCGGCGAGGCGGTCGCCGACGGCAGTCACGCGCGACAGCGAGGTCGTGCTGTTCTGGCCGAGCAGGTCGGTCTGCGCGGCGATGTCCGTCATGGATCGGCGCAGGGACTCGCTCGCCGCCTCGGCTGCCCGGGCGGTTTCGCGGGTCTGGCCGGCAAGCTGGCCGTTCACGTCAGTGAGCATGGTCAGGGCCTGGCGCGCTTCACTGGTGATTTGCGCGGCGTCGTCGGCGCTGATCGAGGCGGCCGCCGCAGCCGGGCGTCGCATCAGGATCACGGCGAGGCCGCCAAGGATCAACAAGGGTGCCGTCGCGACTGCGATCAGGTTGATCAGCCATGCGGAGCGCGCGCCGATGTCCGGATCGGTCCCACTGGCGACCACAAGCGCGACCCAGCCGACGGCAATGACCCCCAAACCCCACAATGCGGCTTTCCGCGCGGGGCTGAGCGGTTCGCGCTCTTCGGCGCCGCTTGCGAAGGATGTGGCCATGCCTTGATCTCCCCCAGAAGAACGATCGGGAAAGGCGGGCGAGTCCCAGCCTGCATCCGACTCGTTGCGGCGCGAGACGCCGTCCTGTTTCACGTGTTCTGGCCCCTTATTGATGCCGCTAATCTGGTCGATATCCCGCCCATCCGTACCGTTTTGGGACGGATTTTCGACTTTTCGGGCGTCGGACATGGCATTTCCTTAACATGTTCCCTCTGAGGGGGAACCCGGTTTTACACTCTGTTCACCTTTCGAAGGTTATCAGATTGCCATGGCATATGATCCTGGCACGCTCGAAGCAGCCCTTGCTGCGGCAGTCGGTTCCGACCGTGCGCTCATCGCGGATTTGCGTCGCGCATTCCTCGAGAGCGCAGGCCGGCAGGTTGATCTTCTCGCCCGTTCCCGCTGCGATGCGAACTGGACGATGGCGGCGCTACGACTCAAGGGGCTCTGCGCCAGCTTTGGCGTCAACCGCCTGATGAACCTCGCCGATGAAGCGCTGGTGGGCGCGCCGGGCGATCCGGTCATCCTGCGGCGCATCACCCAGGCGCTCGCGACGGTCGGGGCGGAAAACGAAGACTGACAGCCCGACCGTATGTGTCGGCTGATTACTCTCCAGGCAGCCCCATGTGTCGAAACGGGGGCCTTGCAATCAGGCCACCGCATTGCCAGACAGATTGTCTGTGTCGAATGTCGGTCTCTAGGTAGCATCCATGGTGCTGGTCGCTCTGCTCAGTGCGCGCAATGCCGCACGGGACGGTCTGCAGTCGCCCGTGTCATCGGCGCTGCTGGATTTTGGCGGCCAGAGCCTCATCGAATATCAGGCGCGGCTGGCGCTGGGCGCGGGCGCGGAAAAGCTCATCATCCATGCCGATGCGGTGGCGGCCGAGGCGGACTTGCCCGGCCTCACCCGCATGGCCGATCATATCGCGCGGGAGACCGATTGCCCGGTAAGCGTCGTGCGCGACATGCCGGAACTGGCCCGCACGATTGCGCCGGAAGACCTTGTTCTGCTGATGGCGGAAGGGGCGGTGATCCCCTCAGAAGCGCTCGACGCCCTGACGATCAGCGGGGGCGAGGCGGTGCTGGTGCTGCCCTCTGGCGCGAGCACGGCCAGCTTCGAGCGGCTGGATGCCAGCAGCATGTGGGGCGGGGCGTTCTGTGTTTCCGGGGCCCGGCTGCTCGCAACGCTGGATATGCTGGGCGAGTGGGATCTGGTGCTCACCTTGCTCCGTCGCGCCGTTCAGGATGGCGTGGAGCGGATCATGCTGCCGCCCGAGCCGGTGCTGCAGGGGCGGTTGGCCTTCCTCACCGATCAGTCCAGCGCCGATTTGGCGCTGAATGCGCTGAGCGATTACGCCCCCGACGCGAGTTGGCGCGATGGCGGCGGCGTTGCGGCCTTGCTTGCGCCGCTCTCGCGTACGTTGCTGCGCGAGTTGATGCACCGGCAGGCGGAACCGGGACATATCGCGCTGCTTGCCGTGCTGCTGTGCGCGGGCAGTGTGGCAGTGGGGCTCAGCGGATGGGCTTTTCCGGCGCTGCTCCTCATGCTGCCCGCGCTCGGCATTGCGGCTCTGGCAAATCGTTATGCCCAGCTGACCCTGCGCGCGACCGGTCGGCGTTGGCCGCTCGCGCTGGTGCAGGGCGGCGCGCTGCTGCTGTTGGGCATGACCGGTTTGCGCGCGGCGGGAGCGGACCCGCTGGCGCTCACCACGGTGCTGTTCGTGCTGCTGTTCCTCACTCTTTTCACCTTCGGGTCGGAACGAACCCCGCCCACTGCGCTTTGGGAAGTGCAGCTTCGTCCCGGCGTCCCGGCGGCATTGCTGATGGTGCTGGCCGGCGTTATCGTCGGTTATGTGGGAATAGCCTTTGCGCTGCTCGGCTGGGTTCTGGCCGGTCTGCTGGCCGCGCGACTGTTCCATGTGGGAAGGTCCGAATTTTAGGGCCTGTTAAGCCTGTTTGGCTAGGGATGGGGCATGACGGGCGTGGGTGAACCGGTTCAGCAACGCCAGGGCGGCGAGCGGGAAGGCGCGGTGTTTGCCGCGCGCTTTGCTCGTGGGCTGGCGCTGGAGGTTCGCCATGGTGCCGATCTCGCGCGGCTGGCCGACGATGCGCCGGGCCGCTGGACCGATGCCTTGCTGGCCGAAACGCGCATCCATCTTGCCGGGCTGATGAACGCGGTCGAACAGGCGCTGGTCGCCGGACTCGCCCGTGAGCCCGTGGCCTCGGCCTCCGGCATGCCCGATACAGGCTATGCGCGGCAGGCGATCGAGCGGGACATCGCCGTGCTTTCGCCGGACCTGCTGCGCCATCTGCGTCATCGCGCCTGCGTGTCGCTGCTGATGCGGCAATATCGGCTCGAGGGTCGCCATGGCGATCGCTCGCGGCTGGAGAGCGAGGCCAGCGATAATGGTCGGTATCTCGATGCACTGGCTGGCCTCGCGCTGGCGGAGCGCAACTGGTGCGGGCCGATGTTGCTCGCCGCAACGATGCTGCCGGACCTGCCGGCCGAGCTCTATCACGATCTCGTGTGGACCGTCGCGGCCCTGCTGGTGAACGGGAGTAGCACACAAGCCGCCGGCACCGATCCCATGCTGACGACGGCCATTGCGCGCGCTGCCGAGGGGCTGATTGCCCGTCATGATGAAGGGCAGGGCGCCATCGCACAGGCCCGCCGCTGCGCGCGTGCGCTTAATTCGGATCAACGCTTCGCCATCGCCCCGCACGCGCTGGCGGAAGCACGGCTGCTGCTCTTCGCCGCCATCGTGGAGTGCGAGGGCGGCATTGCGCTGGACGAGGTGCTGGAGGCGCTGATCGGCCCGCAGGAGCGCGATCGCTTTGCCCTGTTGCGGGTCATGGGCGTGGACGATCCCGGCGCTTTTCAGGTCGCAGAGATGCTCGGCCCGGTCACCGGTCTCGCCGAAGGGGGCGATGCCGCGCTCGTCGCTTTCGTCGAGGGCTACCGCGCCTTTGACGCGGAACAGGCCATGCAATGGCTGCTCGACCGGATGAACCCGCGCGCGCTGGCGGACAAGCTGGCTCTGCTGGACGGCCGATGACAGTCGCGCCCCCCGGCACGGAGCCAATCCTGGCGCGGCTGGACGGCGACGGCCGCATCATCTCGGCCGACGCGCCGCTTGCGCGGTTGCAGGCCGATGCAGGCGGCGATCCGCATGGGCCGCTCGCCATTCCTGCGCTGGCCGCGCTCGTCCGCCTCGCCGCGCGGCTGCGCATACCGATTTCCCGCGCGGTGCAGGCGGCTCAGGGCGAGGCCGATCTCAGCATGTGGGTGCAAATCCGTCCCGAGGCGGACGGCTATGCCATGTCCATCGTCGACTGGCAGGTGCGCGCTCCGCGTCAATGGCCCGGTGAACTGGGCGTGCTGATGGCGCGCCGTCTGGCGCCCGCCGAGCCGGGCTGGCCGTGGCAGGTGGATACGCAACTGCGCTTCCGGCAGGTCGCTGCCGAGGCCGCCGCCATCGGGCATGAGCCGCCTCGCGATGGCGAGCCGCTGACGGCCTATTTCCGCCTCGATGCGATCATTGCGGACGATGTGTCGCCGATGCCGCTGGTCGAGGCGCTGGCGCTGCGCATGCCATTTACGGACCAGCATGCGCGCCTGCGGGCCGACGATGCCGTCTTCTATCGCATATCCGGCGAGCCGCTGTTCGATGAGCATGGCGCGCTGATGGGCTATCGCGGCCGCGCCGTGCCGCAGGAGAGCCAGCCCGCACAGGAACCCCGCGTCGAGGCAGAGGCGCCGTCGGCGGAGATCCACGATCTCTTTGGCGATGGCATGTTCGATGCCGGCTTCGCCCCCCGGCTGGACCGCGCCCTGCGCCAGCCGATCGGGCGGATCATCGCCAATGCCGGCAGCATTGCCGCGCAGGCCCATGGTGAACTGCGCGAGGAATATGCAGGCTATGGCGCGGACATCGCCCAGGCCAGCCGCCATCTGCTCGATCTGGTTGACGACCTATCCGATCTTCACGCCATCGAGCGCCCCGATTTCCGGGTGGCGAAGGAGCGCGTCGATCTGGCCGATCTGGCACGCCGCGCGGCCGGTCTGCTGCATGTCCGCGCTGGCGAGCGCGGCATCCGTATCCAGACCCCGCCGTTGGGGGAGAGTGCTATGGCCTGCGGTGAGTATCGCCGCGTGCTGCAGATTCTCGTCAATCTCATCGGCAATGCGGTGAGGCATACCCCGCGCGACAGCACCATCTGGGTCCGCGTCGATAGCGAGGGCGGGCGCGCCCGCGTCGTCGTTGCGGATCAGGGCGGCGGCATCGACCCCGCCGATCACCAGCGCATTTTCGAGCGGTTCGAGCGGCTGGGTCTCTCCGGCGGGGATGGTAGCGGGCTGGGGCTCTATATCTCCCGCCGTCTCGCACGCGCCATGAACGGCGATCTGACGGTGGAAAGCGCGCTGGGGCAGGGCGCCCGTTTCACGCTCGATCTGCCGGTGTGGGCGGACGCCTAACCTGAGGCGTAGCGCTCAGGGTACCCGCAGACCTCGCAACTCATAGCCGATCGACTGTTCGATTTCGCAGGTCTTGCGAACGGCTGGCAGCGCCATCATCCGGTCGTAATGGGCGGTGAGGCCCGGCCAGTTCTCCACCGGCAGGGCGAGCGTGTGTCGCATCCGCCAGAATAGACGGAAAAGGTGGATGTCGGCCACCGAAAGCCTGCCGCCTACCGCCCATTCCTGACCCGCAAGCCGATGCTCCGCCTGTTCGAGCGCAGCCTCCGCGCGCTCTTGCCCGGCAATGAAGGAGGGATGCAGCGTCGACGCGGCGAACGACATCCATGAGAGAGCCTGCGCGGTGCCCATGGGATCATCCGGCAGCAGCCCTGCCTCCGGAAAGCGCCGCGCGAGATAGAAGAGGATGGCCGCCACTTCGGTCAGCGTGCCCTCCTCGGTCACCAAGGTCGGCACCTTGCCCTCGGGGTTGATCGCGAGATAGGCCGGCTCGGCCTGTTCGCGCTTGGCGAAGGAGAGGGAGCGCAATTCAAACGGCGCACCGATGTGCACGAGCGCGATGTGCGGCGCCATCGAGCTGGCGCCCGGGGCGATGTAGAGCGTGAGCATGGGTTGTCCTCCCTGATGCCGGCAAAGGCTGTGACAAGCTTAATCCTTCTCCCCTTGGGGGAGAAGGATACGAAGCCTTGCCGCTATGAGCGGCTAGGCGCAGTTGGATGAGGGGTGGCGGATCTATGGTCCGCGCGATCCCGTGGATCGCATACCCCTCTCCCAGCTTCGGCTAGGCAGCACGCTGCCAAGCCTTCGCATCCCTCTCCCTCAAGGGGAGAGGGTACAGGGCGATCCGGCTGCTCGGCCGATTATCCTCTCAGGCGGCCTTCACCTGCGCGCCGTCATAATAGCCGTGGCCGCTCGCTGCCATCTCCCGCAACTGCTCAGGCGGCGCGAAGCGTTCGCCATACGCGGCTGTCAGCCGATCCAGCACCTCGACGACCTTTGCGGGGCCGATCGTGTCGATCGCGCTGAACGGGCCGCCCGTATAGGGCGCGAAGCCCCAGCCAAAGATTGCGCCGATATCGCCATCTTGCGGCGTCACCAGCACGCCCTCGGCAAAGCAGCGGGCGCATTCGACCAATTGGCGGTAGAGCAGCCGCTCACGCACCTCGGCCGGCGTCGGCTGGTTGATGGTGCGGGTAAATTCCGCCGCGAGGCCTGGCCAGAGCGCCTTCTTTCCGCCGTCCGCCGGATAGTCGTAATAGCCCTTGCCGTTCTTGCGGCCGAGGCGGCCGATCTCGACCATATGCGCGACGACATCATCGGCCTTCGCGGGCACATAGGCATCGCCCAGTGCGGCCTTCGCGGCGAGCGTCACCTTATGGGCCAGCTCGATGGAGACCTCGTCCGAGACGGCGAGTGGGCCGACCGGCATGCCGAGCTGGCGCCCGACATTCTCGATCAGCGCGGGGTTGATGCCCTCGGCCAGCATCTGCGCGCCTTCCTGCACATAAGTGCCAAAACAGCGCGAGGTGTAGAAACCGCGCGAGTCATTGACGACGATGGGTGTCTTGCGGATCTGCGCGACGAAATCGAGCGCCTTGGCGACGGCGGCATCGCCGGTCCCCTTGCCGAGGATGATCTCGACCAGCGGCATCTTTTCCACCGGCGAGAAGAAATGCACGCCAATGAAGTTCTCGGGCTTCGACCACGCCTTGGCGAGGCCGGAGATCGGCAGGGTGGAGGTGTTGGAGCCGAAGATCACGTCCGGCCCCAGCACGGATTCGACCCGCTGGGTGATCTCCGCCTTGATCGCCGGGTCTTCGAACACGGCCTCGATCACGAAATCGCAGCCCTGCAGCGCATCCACGCTGTCCGCCGGGGTGATGCGGGCGAGGGCTTGTTCCATCTTATCCGGCGTCATGCCCCGGCCGATGCGCTTTTGCATTTGCGCTTGCGCATGGGCCTTGCCCTTGTCCGCTGAGGCGAGATCGCGGTCGAGCAGCACCACGTCGATACCGGCCTGCGCCGCGACATTGGCGATGCCCGCGCCCATCATCCCGGCGCCGAGCACGGCCAGCTTTTTTGTGGGGGCCTTCTCGACGCCAGCGGGGCGCCGCGCGCCGCGTTCGGCGGCCTGCTTGGATACGAACAGCGTGCGGACCATGTTGCCCGCCTGCGGATCGGCCACCACCTTGGCGAAATATTTGCTCTCGACGCGGATCGCCCGGTCCATCGGCAACTGGATGCCCTCATAGACCGCGCTGAGCAGCGCATGCGGCGCATGGATGTTCCGCTGGGTCTGCTTGGTGGTCATCACCGTCGCGGCCATCATCGTCTGGATGAAGCCGGGGTTGAACTGCCCCGATCCGCCGGGGACCTTGAAGCCCTTGATGTCCCATGGCTGGGTGTGGGCATCGGGATTGGCCTTCACCCAGGCCTTGGCGACATTGACGGTCTGGCCCGGGTCGGCCAGTTCATCGACGACCTTCATCGCCGCCGCCTCGGCCGGGCGCCAGCTCTTGCCTTGCAGCATGTACATGAGCGCGCCCTGGATGCCGATCAGGCGGGGCAGGCGCTGCGAGCCGCCACCGCCGGGGAACAGACCGACAAGGATTTCCGGCAGGCCGATCTGCACCTTGGGATCGTTGCTGAGCACGCGGTGATGGCAGGCGAGCGCCAGTTCCAGACCGCCGCCCATGGCCGTACCTTCGATGGCAATGGCGACCGGCTTTCCGCAAGTCTCAAGTTTGCGCAGCAAGTCGTTGAGGGTGAAGACATTGTCGAACAGGGCGGCCATGTCGACATCGCCGCTTGTCGCCTCGCGCAGCATGGCCGAGAGATATTTGAGATCCATGCCCGCCATGAAGCCACTGTCCTTGCCGGAGCAGATGACGGCGCCCTTGATGGCCTCCTCGCTATCGATCCGCGCGATGGCGGCAGCGAAATCGGTCAGGAAGTCGGGCGTGATGACATTCATCGACTGCCCCGGCACGTCGATGGTGAGAAGGGCGATGCCGTCGCCGTCGATCTCGGTCGTGATGGTCGTAGCCATGTGTGCCTCCTGACTCGTTCGTCTTCACTTTCCGTTCGCCCAGAGTAGGGGCTGAGCCTGTCGAAGACCCGTATCGAAGGGTCACTGAGCAGGCTGGGCGCTTCGATACGCTCCTTCGACAAGCTCAGGAGCTACTCAGCACGAACGGTGTTGAACTGCTGCCTTCAATTCGCGGGCCTCAAACCCGCTCGATAATAATCCCGGTGCCCATGCCCGCGCCGACGCACAGGTTGATGAGCGCCGTGCCCTTGCCGGAGCGTTCCAACTCATCGAGCGCAGTGCCCAGCACCATGGCCCCGGTCGCGCCGAGCGGGTGGCCCATGGCGATGGCGCCGCCGTTCACGTTGATCTGGCCGTGATCGAGCCCCATCGCCTGCATGTAGCGCAGCACGACGCTGGCGAAGGCTTCGTTCAGCTCCCACAGGTCGATATCGCCGACCGACATTCCAGCCTTTTTCAGGAGCTTGCTGGCGATACTTTCCGGTCCTGTGAGCATAATCATCGGCTCTGAGCCGACCGAGGCCATGGCCTTCATGCGGGCGCGCGGCTTGAGCCCATATTTCTCGCCCATCGCCTTGCTGCCGACCAGCACGGCCGCAGCGCCATCGACGATGCCCGAGCTGTTGCCGGCATGGTGGACGTGGTTGACGCGTTCCAGCTCCGGGTAGCGGAGCAGGGCGATGGTGTCGAAGCCCGGCATCTCTTCGCCCATGGCGAGAAAGCTGGGCTTGAGGCTGGCAAGACTCTGCATCGTCGTTTCCGGGCGCATATGCTCGTCATGGTCGAGCAGCACCTGACCGATCACGTCCTTGACCGGGATGATCGACTTGCCGAAGCGCTGGTCGTCCCAGGCGGCCTTGGCGCGCTTCTGGCTCTCGACCGCATAGGCATCCACATCGTCGCGAGAGAAGCCGAACTTGGTCGCGATCACGTCCGCGCCAATGCCTTGCGGCGCGAAATAGCTGGCATAGGCCACATTGGGATCGGAAGCCCAGGCGCCACCGTCCGCGCCCATCGGCACGCGGCTCATGCTCTCCACGCCACCGCCAATGGCCAGCTCCGCCTCGCCGCTGATCACCTTGGCCAGGGCCATGTTCACCGCTTCCAGGCCCGAGGCGCAGAAGCGATTGATCTGCACGCCCGGCACGGTCTCGGCATAGCCGGCGGTCAGCACCGCCATGCGGGCGATGTCCGTCCCTTGCTCGCCGACCGGGGCGACGCAGCCGAGGATCACGTCATCCACGTCCGCCGTGTCGATGGCGTTGCGATCGCGCACCGCCTGGAGAACCTGGACCGCTAGCTGTACCGGCGTCACCTCATGGAGCGACCCGTCCGGCTTGCCGCGTCCCCGCGGTGTGCGCACGGCATCATAGATGAAGGCTTCCATGGTCACTCTCCTGTAGGTCTGGCGGGGCCTTTGGTGCGGCCAATATGGGCCATGCCATCGCCTTCGCGCAAGGGTCAGCTGCGGGTTTCGCCGGTTGGGCGATCCATGCAAGCCCAAGAAATCGGCCAATCCTCGGCCTTACCCTAACGTCAACGGAAGGTGTAAGGGCGGGGCATAATTTCCCTCTCTTTCGCGCCACGGTAAGCCGTTCATGCCAAGTCCGCGCTGCCCTTTTGGGCGCAAGCGGCCCGACTCGGGCGTCTGCGGTTGAATAGAAAGTTCCAACGGCCTATCTGCGCCGCATCAGCATATCGACATGCACACCCGCGTGTCCTCTTGTCCTTTTCCCGGGGGTAGGCATGGCCAGCCAGAACGAACACAGTCCCAAGCCGGCAAAGCCGGACGTTCCCAAGGATGTCGAGGAGGCGATCCGCACCCTCATCCGCTGGGCCGGCGACGATCCAGAGCGGGAAGGCCTCATTGAAACGCCGAAGCGCGTCGCGCGCGCCTGGCGGGAATATTGCGAGGGCTATGCCGAAGACCCGGCCTATCACCTCTCGCGCATCTTCCACGAGGTTGGCGGCTATGACGAGATCGTGCTGCTGACCGACATCCCGTTCCAGTCTCATTGCGAGCATCACATGGCGCCGATCGTCGGCAAGGCGCACATTGCCTATCTGCCGCAGGATTATGTCGTCGGCATCTCCAAGCTCGCTCGCGTGCTGGAGGCGTTCGCCCGCCGCCTGCAGGTGCAGGAGCGTCTGACGGCGCAGGTCGCCGACTGCATCTGGGAGAATCTCAAGCCGCTCGGCGTGGCCGTGGTGATCGAGGCGACCCATGGCTGCATGACCGGGCGGGGGGTGCGCACCCATGGCACGATCATGCGCACCAGCCGGATGATGGGCGTGTTCAAGCGCGACGAAAAGAGCCGAGAGGAAGTGCTGCGCCTCATGGGCGTAAAATGACGGCGCAGGCCCCGCTCGCGCTCGTCACCGGGGGGCACCGCCGCCTCGGCGCGCGCATCGCCATGCATCTGGCGCGCGCCGGCTATGCGTTGGCGATCCATGGCCGGCATGATGCGGAGCCGCATCGCTTCCTGTCCGAGTGCCTCGCCGAAACGGGCGTGAATTGGCATGGCTTCGTCGCGGATTTTCTGACCCCCGGTGCCGTCGAAGGGCTGATGCCGGCGGTGATCGATCATTTCGGCCGTGCACCGGATCTGCTGGTGAACAGCGCCTCGCTGTTCGGCGAGAGCGAGCTGGCCAATGTCAGCGCCGGCCAGCTGGCCGACTATCATCAGGTCAATACGGTTGCGCCGGTGTTGCTGACCCAGGCCTTTGCCGCCGCGGCCCGGCCCGATGATGCTGGCGCCTCGATCGTCAATATTCTCGACCAGCGCCTGGCCCAGCCGCATGGCGACCAGCTCGCCTATACGCTGGGCAAGGCGGGGCTGGAGGCTTTCACGCGGATCGCGGCGCGCACGCTGGCGCCTGCCATTCGGGTCAACGCCGTCTCGCCGGGGCTGACGCTCGCGACCTATGATTATACGCCCGAGCAACTGGAGCGGCTCGCCAGCCACGCGCCGCTCGGCGTGTTGCCGACGCCGGAGGCGGTGGGCGAGGCCGTGCTGTACCTGGCGCGGGCGGAGTCGGTGACCGGCCAGACGATCATCGTCGATGGCGGTGCCCATATGCGCAGTTACGCGCGCGATTTTCTGCATCTGGAGACCTGAACCGCCCGGCAGCGCCCGGTGACGGCCGATCCGATCTCCCACAAAGCAAAACCCCGCCGGACGATCCGTCCGGCGGGGTTTCTAAAGCTTGCGGAGGGAAGGGGCTCAGGCCTCTTCCGTATCCTCATTGGCAGCCGGCTCGGCAGCCTCGGTCGCGATTTCGCCCGGCTCGGCATTGGGATCGTAATCCTCGGTGAAGCCGGCTTCGTCCTTCTCGAACATGGAGGCCATGACGTCCACGCCGTCCTTCTGCAGGTCGGCTTCCTCAGGCGAACGGGCGACGTTGGCCTGAACGGTGACGGAGACTTCCGGGTGCAGAGAGACGCGCACGTCGAACAGGCCGAGCGTCTTGATCGGGCGTTCCAGCACGACCATCGACTTGCTCACATTGGTGTGGCCGGCTTCGTGGAGTGCTTCCACGATGTCACGAACCGAGACCGATCCGTAGAGCTGGCCGCTGTTCGACGACTGACGGATCAGGACGACCTGAACGCCATCGACCTTCTCGGCCGCCTTGGCAGCGTCGTCACGACGGGCTGCGTTGTCGGCCTCGATCTTGGCGCGGTTGGCCTCGAACACCTTCTTGTTGGCGTTGTTGGAGCGAAGCGCCTTCTTGTTGGGCAGCAGATAGTTGCGCGCATAGCCGTCCTTGACGGTTACGACGTCGCCGATTGCACCCAGCTTCTCGATACGCTCGAGCAGAATGATTTCCATGGGTCCGCCCTCCTTACTTCACGATGTAGGGCAGCAGGCCCAGATGGCGGGCGCGCTTGATTGCCTGGGAAAGCTCGCGCTGTTTCTTGGCCGAGACGGCCGTGATGCGCGAGGGAACGATCTTGCCGCGCTCAGAGACGAAGCCCTGCAGCAGGCGCACATCTTTGTAATCGATGCGCGGTGCGTCCTTAGCGGAGAACGGGCAAGTCTTGCGACGGCGGAAAAATGGGCGTGCCATGTGTCAGGTCTCCTTATTCGCCGTCCGAGGCTTCTTCGCGGTCCCGGCGGGGCGCGCGATCGCCGCGATCCGGGCGGTCACCACGGTCGCCGCGCTCACCACGACGCTCACGGTCGCGCTCGTTCTTGCGCATCATCACCGAAGGGCCACCCTCCAGCTCTTCAACGCGGACGGTCATGAAGCGGATCACGTCTTCGTTGATCTGCGTCTGACGCTCCAGCTCGGCGACCACGCCAGCCGGCGCGTCGATGTTGAGCATCACGTAGTGAGCCTTGCGGTTCTTGGCGATCTTGTAGGCGAGGTTGCGGAGACCCCAGCTTTCCACCTTCGTCACCTTGCCTTCATTGGCCTCGATGATCTTGGTGGCATTTTCCGCGAGCGCATCGACCTGGGCCTGTGCCAGATCCTGACGCGCAAGGAAGACATGCTCATAATAGGGCATGGTTCATGCGTCCTGTCTTTTGGCCGATTGCTGACATACGCCCCATGCGCATGCCCCTCCGGCTGTCGTCTCAAACAAAGCTTCGCGGCGGGCGCAGCGAGAGCCTGCCCGGCGAAGGGGCGGCCTATGGCTGAAAAGTGCCCGCAAGGCAAGTGCGCAATGCCAGCTCTCGCCGATAAGCGATCAGGGCCGGAACTGCCGGGCCAGCGCGTGATAGAGCTTGGGCTTGCAAATCTGCCCGCTCACCCAGTTGGCGAAGATCGCCGTAGCGAACAGCGGCAGGATCATCGTGCGGTCTGCGGTCATTTCCATCATGATGATGGCGGCGGTGAGCGGCGCCCGCACCACACCCGCGAAATAGCCGATCATGCCGAGCAGCACGATGGCGCCGTGCGGCTGGTCCGGCATCAGCAGCCCCAGCAGCTGACCAAGGCCGGCGCCGACGGAGAGCGATGGCGCAAAGATGCCACCGGGGGCTCCGCTCAGCGCCGTGGCCAGTGTGGCGACGAGCTTGGCGGGGCCGAAGCTCCAGGACACCTCTTCACCGGCGAGCAGCGCGCGGGTCGTCTCATAGCCGGTGCCCCAGCTGATTCCGGCGGTGAGAATGCCCGTGATGGCGACGACGAGCCCGCAAATGCCCGCGACGAGCAGCGGCTTGGCCCGCATCGCGCGGGTGAGCGGGCTGCGGGACCAGGCAAGAGCGATCAGCGCGCGGGAGAACAGGCCGCCCGCCACGCCGCCGACCAGCCCGGCGACCGGCGTCAGCAGCAGCATGGAGGAGATCGGCATCGATTGATGCATGGCGCCAAAGTAGATGTAATCGCCCGAGAGCCACAGGCTCGTGATGCCCGCCATCATCACGGCGGCCATCACCACGATCGCAATCTTTTGCTCGAAGGCAGCGGCCAGTTCCTCGATGGCGAAGGCGACCCCGGCGAGCGGGGTATTGAACGCAGCGGCAACGCCTGCCGCACCGCCGGCAATGATAATCCCGGCCGAAACCGGCACGCGCAGCCAGCGCTGCACCGCGGCCATGATGGCGGCGCTGATCTGCACGGTCGGTCCTTCGCGACCGACTGAGCCACCCGCGAGCAGCATCCCCAGCGTGCCGAACAGCTTGAACAGCGCGGTCCGGAGCGAGAGCAGGCGGCGGGATTGTGGATGATCCGGCATACGCGCCGCCGCCATGGTCTGCGGAATGCCCGATCCGCGCGCCTCCGGGCACCAGTGCCGCGTGACATAGGTCACCGCGATGAACAGGCCGGGCGTGATGACCAGCGGCGCATAAGGAAAGGCATCGGCCACGCCGGTAAACACGCCTTGCGCGGCCTCGCCCAGCTTGGCGAACAGTACCGCGACCAGGCTGAGCAGCAAGGCGCCGCCGATCGCGCCGATGCGGCCCCGCATCACGCGGGCATCCACGCGGCTGATCGCGTTGGAGAACCGTGGCTTTAACATCCTGGCTTCCCCTATGCCCCATGAGCAGGGCGCACAATGGCGAATGTCCATCCTGGCGCGCCGTCGTGCCGGTCAAGCCAACAGGACTTGCCCGGGGCGCCCCCCCGGACTAGGGCGCAGGCCTTCACAGACCAAGCAGGGATCAGGGCGGTGCGTGCATTCATCTTTCCGGGGCAGGGCAGTCAGGCCGTGGGCATGGGGTCGGCGCTGGCCGCAGCATCGCCCGTGGCGCGCGAGATTTTCCAGGAAGTCGACGAGGCGCTGGGCCAGCATCTCTTCCGCATCATGACCGAGGGGCCGGAAGCGGATCTGACCCTGACCGAAAATGCCCAACCGGCGATCATGGCCAATGCGCTTGCCACTTTGCGCGTGCTGGAGAAGGAGGGCGGCATCGTGCTCCGCGACAAGGCGGATGCGCTGGCCGGCCACAGCCTCGGCGAATATAGCGCCCTGTGCGCGGCGGGCGCCTTCGATCTCGCCACCACGGCCCGTCTGCTCAAGACGCGCGGCCGGGCGATGCAGGCCGCCGTGCCGGTGGGTGAGGGCGCCATGGCTGCCCTGCTCGGAGCCGACATCGAGAAGGCCGAGGCGCTCGCGGCTGCTGCGGCCGAGGGCGAAGTCTGCGCCGTCGCCAACGACAATGATCCCAGCCAGGTCGTCATTTCCGGCCATGTCGGCGCCATCGAGCGCGCGATCGGGCTGGTGAAGGATCATGGCATCAAGCGTGGCGTGCTGCTGCCGGTCTCCGCGCCGTTCCACTGCCCGCTGATGCAGCCGGCTGCCGATGCGATGGCGGCTGCGCTAGCGGACACGCAATCGCCCGGCGCCTTCATTCCCGTCTATGCCAATGTCACGGCCGCGCCGGTGAGCGACGCGGCAACGATCCGCGATCTGCTGGTCCAGCAGGTGACCGGACGGGTGCGCTGGCGCGAGAGCATTGCGGCGATGTGGGAGGCTGGCATTACCGATTTCGTCGAGCTGGGCGGCAAGGTGCTCGGCCCGATGGTCAAGCGCATCGCGCCGGATGCGACCGTGACCAGCGTGATCTCGATGGATGACATCGAGGCGCTGCTCGGCCGCGTGTGAGAGACAGGAGGGACTGCATCATGTTCGATCTCAATGGAATGACCGCGCTGGTCACTGGCGCGAGCGGTGGCATCGGCTCTGCCGTGGCCCGGGCCCTGGCCGCGCAGGGCGCGCGACTGGCGCTCTCCGGCAGCAATGTCGCCAAGCTGGAGGCCTTTGCCGCCGAGCTGGGCGGCGATCACGTCTGCGTGCCGTGCGATCTGAGCGATGCGGCTTCAGTGGACGCGCTGGTGCCCGCCGCGATCGAGGCGCTGGGCGGCAAGCTGGATATCCTCATCAACAATGCCGGCGTCACGCGCGACAACCTCATCCTGCGCATGAAGGACGAGGAGTGGGAGACTGTCCAGAAGATCAATCTGGAGGCAGCGTTCCGCCTGATCCGCGCGGCGGCCAAGCCGATGATGAAGGCACGTACGGGGCGGATCATCTCGATCACTAGCGTCGTCGGCGTGACCGGTAATCCGGGCCAGGCCAACTACGCCGCGTCCAAGGCTGGCCTGATCGGCATGAGCAAGAGCCTGGCACAGGAACTGGCCAGCCGGGGCATCACCGTGAACTGCGTCGCGCCCGGTTTCATCCGCTCGGCCATGACCGACGCGCTCAACGACGCCCAGAAGGACGCCATCCTCTCGCGCATTCCAGCCGGCGCGCTCGGCACCGGAGAGGATATTGGCGCGGCGGTGGTCTACCTCGCCAGCCGCGAGGCTGGCTATGTCACGGGCCAGACCCTGCATGTGAATGGCGGCATGGCGATGATCTGAGTTTTGGCCGGTCTCTGGCGAGATCGGCTCATCTGGAGCTCGTCATCACGGCAGAGCGAGATTTTTTATCGGCAGGCGGAACCCGATGCCGCGCCGATCATTCCCTCACTGACTGGCTCCCGCCGGTCAGCGGACCCCCTTAACGGCGACCTTTCAGAGGTCGCCGTTTTTTTGTGGTGAGGGTGGGTGGGCTGGCCGTGTAAGGTGGTCTCAGTTGACGCTGGCGCGCTGTCCAGTTCTGAACCCACAAATCCGTGGCGGCTGATCCTGCCAGGCCATACCAATATCGAAAACACGGTCCGATATTTTGGCGTGAATATCGCCGATGCACTGACGCTGTCGGAGAAGACAGAAAGCGAGGCATAACCGGCTGCGCGATCTCTACATAGACCAGGCTACGCCAGCGGGAGCTCGCGACGCAATCCACGATGTGTGCGATCCGGTCAAACTCTGGTGGCGCTTGCGAACCACCATTTGGCGACAATCCGCAGCGAACCTATCACTGTTAGACCGACCTGCATTCAGGCTGCGCAAGACCCGCTAGCTTATGGGAGGCACGATTATGTAGGAACAAGAGTGGCATGGTGCAGGTATCCCGTCGAAACCCGGCGGCCCCCTGGTATGGCTGGCAGTCCCTTCCGTCCATCGGGCGCGACGCGTGCTTAGCGTAGGTGCCCTTCTGGCTGAAATCGCTCGCACATGAATTCCATCAGCGCGTCGACGTGCGAATTTTCCAGCCGGTAATAGATCGTTTGCGCATCGCGGCGCGTCTGCAAAATGCCCCCTTCGCGCATCTTGGCGAGATGTTGCGATACGCTCGATTGCGACAGGCCGCAAAGGTCTGTCAGCTCAGTCACAGAAGCTTCAGCCTCCCTGAGGCGACAAAGCAGGACTAGTCGCTGCGGATTCGCCAAGAGTTTAAGCATCGCTGCCACTTCCGTCGCGTGCTCGCATAGGAGGCTCAGCTCCATCTCTCTCATCTTCACTGGGTCGCCAGCCTTTCATCGTCCCTGAGCACCACGTAGATCGCTGGAATAACGAGCACCGTCAGCAGCGTCGAGGAGGCAAGGCCAAAGAGCAGCGAAATCGCAAGACCCTGAAAGATCGGGTCCGTGAGGATCACTGCCGCGCCGATCATAGCCGCCGCGGCTGTAAGGGCGATCGGTTTAACCCGGATCGTGCCGGCTTCGATCAGCACATCGCGCAGCGGCCTGCCCGATTCAGCACTGTGACGGATGAAATCGACCAACAGGATGGAGTTGCGCACGATGATTCCGGCAAGGGCGATGAAGCCGATCATCGAGGTCGCCGTAAATGGGGCCTGAAACAGCATATGGCCGATGACGATGCCGATCAGCGTCAACGGGACCGGTGTCAGGATGACCAGCGGGAGTTTGAAGCTGCTGAACTGTGCGACCACAAGAATATAGATACCGAGTAGCGCGACCATGAAAGCGCCGCCCATGTCGCGGAACGTTACCCAGGTGATCTCCCATTCACCGTCCCAGAGCATGCTGACTTTCGACTCATCCTCGGGCTGGCCGTTGAGGCGAATCTGCGGCTTGACGAGGCCCTTGGCTGCCCAATCATGGTCGTCGACGGCGCGATCAACAGCGAGCATGCCGTAGATCGGTGCTTCATAGGCGCCCGCCAGCTCGGCCGTGACCATGTCAGCATAGCGGCCGTCGCGACGGAATATGGCGGGGCTGCCCGTCTCGTTGCGCGCATCGACCACGGCGCCGAGGTCGATGAGTTGACCGGCTGGCGTCTGGGCGACGGGTGTTGCGGCGAGCGCTTGGGTCCAACTGCGGTCCTTCTGAGCCAGCGCAATCGTAATCGGCAGCGGTGTGCGCCCGTCGCCGCGCGGTGCATAGCCGACCGTTTGGCTGCCCATCAGCATGCCTATGCTGTCGGACACCTGTCGCTCGGAAAGGCTGTAATAGTCGATCCGATCGCGCTGCGGCACCAGACGCAGGCGAGGGCGCGGCTCGCCGACGCTGTTGTCGACATCGACGATGAACGGCACGGACTTGAAGATTTTTTCCAGCTCGGCGGCCGTCTTCTGGCGCGTCGCGGCGTCGGGCCCGTAGACCTCGGCCAGCAGCGTCGCGAGCACCGGCGGCCCCGGCGGTGTCTCGACGACTTTAATCGAAGCGGTCACCGGCAGCTTGAGCGCTTTCAGCCGCTCGCGCAGATCGAGCGCGATCTGATGACTGGAACGACTGCGGTCGCCCTTGGGGAGCAGGGTTACCATGACATCGCCCTGATCGGGTTGCGCGCGCAGAAAATAATGGCGAACAAGGCCGTTGAAATTGAAGGGTGCCGAAGTGCCCACATAGGCTTCCATCGCCGTCGCCTCCGGCAGCTGGCGCACGATGGCGGCGACGTCTTCCAGCACGCGGCCGGTATTCTCAAGTGACGTGCCCTCCGGCATATCGACCACCACCTGCACCTCAGATTTGTTGTCGAAGGGAAGCAGCTTCACCGTCACGGCCTTGAAATAGAACATCGAGCAGGCGACCAGCGTCGCAATCCCGACGCCGATGAGGAAGCGCCAGGCGGATTTGCGCGTGTCGATGATCCGGTGGGCAACTTTCGCGTAGAGACGGCCAAGCCTTCCGCCGCTCTCGTCATGCCCGCCAGCCCCATGCGCCAGCGTCTTGCGGGCAAAGCGGATCATCAACCAGGGGGCGAGCACGACCGCAACGAAGAACGAGAAGATCATCGCCGCGGAGGCATTGACCGGGATCGGCGCCATATACGGCCCCATTAGTCCCGAGACGAACAGCATCGGCAGCAGCGCCGCTACCACCGTCAGGGTGGCGACGACGGTCGGGTTGCCGACCTCGGCGACCGCCTCGATGGCCGCCTGTGTCCGTGTCCGATTGTCGTCCATGGCCCAGTGGCGGGCGATATTCTCGATCATGACGATGGCGTCGTCTACGAGAATACCGATTGAGAAAATGAGCGCGAACAGGCTGACGCGGTTGATCGTGTAGCCCATGAGATTCGAGGCGAACATGGTAAGCAGGATCGTCGTCGGGATGACCACTGCTGTCACGGCAGCCTCGCGCCAGCCGATGGCAAAACCGATCAGGACGACGATGGAGATCGTTGCCAGGCCGAGATGGAAGAGCAGTTCATTGGCCTTCTCGTTCGCGGTCTCGCCATAGTTGCGGGTGACGGCGACGGCGACGCTATCCGGGATGAGCTTGCCCTCGAGTGTCTCGACACGCTTGAGGATCGCATCCGAGACGACGACGGCGTTGGCGCCCGCGCGCTTGGCGATGGCGATGCTGACGGCTGGCGCGCTGGTCCATGTGTCGCCGGCCTTCGCCCATCGCCAGGCGCGTGCCTGATCTTCCCGCGGCCCCTGCGTCACCGCGGCGACATCCCGCAGATAGACCGGTGCGCCCGAGGCGGATCGCACCGTGAGGAGACCGACTTCCTGCGCCGAAGAAAGGGTGCGTCCGGCTGTCACTGCCACGGCCTTGCCGTCCTCGCGGATGTCGCCGAGCGGGAAGCTCCGATTGGCTTGGCTCGCAGCCTCTATGACGTTGGCGAGTGGTACGCCATATTGGCGCAGCCGAGCCGGATCGGGAGCAATGCGGATTTCTTCGGGTCTGCCAGCAACGAGGAACGTGAGGCCGACATTGTCGACCTTGGCGATTTCGGTGCGCAGCTTGGCGGCTAGTTCGTAGAGGCTGGCGTCGTTCCACTGACCTGCCGCGCCGGGCTTTGGGGTGAGCGTCAATACGACAGCCGGCACGTCGTTGATGCCGCGCACGGTCACCTTGGGATCTGGAATGCCGACCGGCTTCCGGTCCCAGTTGGCGCGCAGCTTTTCCTCGACACGAATGGCCGCGTCTTCCGGGTTCGAGCCGACGAGGAACCGGGCGGTGACCATCACCCCGTCATCCTGCGCCTGCGTATAGACATGCTCGACTCCGTCGATGCTCTTGACGACTGTCTCAAGCGGGATGCCGACCAGTTCGATTGCGTCTCCAGCCGAAAGCCCTGGTGCCACCACCTGAATGTCGACCATCGGCACGCTGATCTGCGGCTCCTCCTCCCGGGGGATGGAGAAGAGAGCCAGCAGACCAACGGCCAGCGCCGCCAACAGTAATAGCGGCGTCAGGGGAGAAGAGATCGTGGCGCGCGTGAGCCGGCCGGAAATTCCGAGGTTCATTTCGTGCCTTTCGGCAGGAACAGCGTGTCGCCGGCGGCGACGCCCGCCAGAATTTCAACCTTGGCAGGGTCGTCCGTCGGCGCGATTTGCACCGGCACAACCCCCACTGCTTTGTCGCTGCCAACGATCTGTACCTGATCGATCCCATATTGTGTCGTCACGAAGCTGCGCGGAACGACCAGCGCCTTGCGCGTGCCGACAGAGACCGAAGCGCTGACGCGCCGTCCTACCAAATCAGTGGAGAGGCCAGGAAGCGTGGCATCGACACGGATCTGTCCGCCACTGACGCCCGGATAGACCTGGACGACGCGGCCTTCGCGGACGCCAGAATAGCGCGCATCCGTCACCAGCACGCGCGAGCCGGCCTGAACTGCGCCTGCGGCCGACTCCGGCAGCATGAGGCGCAGAACGGGTGGGCCGGCGGTGACAGTGGCAATCGACATGCCCGGCGCCACGACCGACCCGGCCGGAATGTCGGCGCGCAGCACGCGGCCACTGGCCGGGGCCAGCACGGCGCCTTGCTCCGCGATGCTCGCGCTTGCGCCTCGCTGGGCCTGTGCGGCCGCTACCATTGCATTGGCGGCCTTGGCAGCCGCGACTGCCTGATCAAGTCGAGCCTTGGCGTAGACGCCATTGCTGTAGAGATCCTGGATCCGGGCGAGATCGCTATTTGCACGAGCAGCCTCGGCCTGCGCCGCTGCGACGTTTGCACCAGAGGCGCTGGTTTCGTAGCCGAGGCGCGCATCGACGATCATGCCGATGCGCTGCCCCTTGCTGACCACGTCGCCAGCGCGGACGGAGAGGCTGCTGAGCGTGCCGGGGATGCGCGCGAGGGCCTCGGCTTGGTCGCGGGTTGCGATTTCAGCGCCAACAGCTTTCATGTCGGCAATGTCGCTCAGGGCAAGGCGCAGCGTATTGCCTGCGGGCAAGCTGGAAGACCGTTGCTCCTGCGCTGGTTCGCCGCCGCATGACGGCAGGACCAGCAACACGCCATAAAGCCAAGGCGCTTTCGCTTTTTTCGCCATCATGTGCTCCCCAGTCGTCGCTTCAGTCCATCACCACGGGAAGGCCGCTAGATTTCCAGGCTGCAATGCCGCCGGCCAGATGGGTATCGATGGTCGATTGCGCCTGGCCGCACTTTTCAAGCGCCATGCCCGAGCGCTTTCCGCCAGCACATTGCAGCACGACAGTCCGGCCTTGGGCATCCGGAACATTAAGCGGTGAAAAGGTCGACAGGGGCATATTTACTGCACCGGCAATGTGGCCTGCAGCGAACTCGTCCGGCTCGCGCACGTCGACCAGCAGAACAGCGTCTGCTTTCAGCAGGGCGTCGAGTTCCATCGGCTCGATTTCGCGATGGGTCTTGCCTTTTCCGAATCCGAACATGGATGCCTCCTTCAATTTCTCCATTGCGCATATCGTGATATGCTTATATTAGTCAATAACGATTGATTAAGCGGAGATGGGGCGATGGGCAAGCCGAAGATCGTGGTTCTAGGTGCGGGTCTGGGCGGAACGATCGCCGCCTACGAGATCAAGGCCGCCGTCAAGGACAAGGCCGACATCCTGACGGTCTCCGACTCGGAGACCTATAGTTTCGTTCCGTCTAACCCTTGGGTTGCCGTGCGATGGCGCCAGCCTGAAGCCATTCAGGTTCATCTTCCGCCCGTCTTCGCTAGGAAGGAGATCGGCTTCACATCGGTCGGCGCAAAGCGGGTTCATCCAGTCGAGAAGCGCATCGAGCTGAACGACGGCACGTCCATCGATTATGACTATCTGATCATCGCCACCGGCCCTGATCTTGCCTTCGACGAGATTGAGGGGCTGGGGCCTGATGACGGCCATACCGTGTCGGTCTGCCAGACGGCGCATGCTGCTGCGGCTGCTGACCAGTTCGACGCATTCTGCGAGAAGCCCGGACCTATCGTGGTCGGCGCGGTGCAGGCCGCATCCTGCTTCGGTCCGGCCTACGAGTTCGCGCTCATTCTCGACACCGAGCTGCGCAAGCGCAAGATTCGCGACAAGGTACCGATGACCTTCGTTACCTCCGAGCCCTATATCGGTCATCTCGGCCTCGACGGGGTGGGCGACACCAAGGGGCTGCTCGAGAGCGAGATGCGCAACCGCCACATCAAGTGGATCACCAATGCCAAGGTCTCCAAGGTCGAGGCCGGCATGATGCATGTCGATGAGCTTGACGAGGGCGGCACCGTCAAGAAGTCGCACGACCTGCCGTTCGGCTTCTCGATGATGCTTCCTGCCTTCCGCGGGGTAGCAGCAGTGCGCGGGATCGAGGAACTCACCAATCCGCGCGGTTTCATCCTGGTTGACAAGCATCAGCGCAATCCTGCCTTCCCGGAGATTTTTGCGCTCGGGGTCTGTGTTGCCATCCCGCCAACGGGACCGACCCCGGTTCCGGTAGGCGTGCCCAAGACCGGCTTCATGATCGAGAGCATGGTAACGGCGATTGCCGCCAATCTCGCGGCGATCATCGACGGCAAGGAAGCAACTGCCGAGGCCACTTGGAACGCTGTTTGCCTCGCCGACTTTGGTGACGGTGGCGTCGCCTTCGTCGCCCAACCGCAGATCCCGCCGCGCAACGTCAACTGGTCGTCCAGTGGCAAATGGGTCCATCTCGCCAAGGTCGGCTTCGAGAAATATTTCCTGCGCAAGGTCCGCAGGGGCGAGAGCGAGCCCTTCTACGAGAAGCTGGCCCTACATGTGATGGGCATCCGCAAGCTTCGCTTCTGACCACCATTACCAAGGGGAAAATGCCATGAATATCGATCGCGCTGTCCTGATGTTCGCCGGCTTCGTCGTGCTGCTCGGTGTCACCTTGGCGCTGACAGTCCACCCGTGGTGGATAGCCCTTACGATCTTCGCCGGCGCCAACATGATCCAGGCAGGCATTACCGGTTTCTGTCCGGCAGCGATGATCTTCAAGGCCATGGGCGTGCGCCCGGGAAATGCTTTCAGATGAAGGTTGCCCGGATTATCATGATTGGTCTGTTTGCGGGCACTTCCATGCCTGCGGCGGCGGTGACGCTCGAGGAGGCGATCGCTGCAGCGGTGGCGCATACGCCCGAGATCGTAGCGGCGCGCGCTGACAGCGACGCCGCAGCCGCGCGTTTGGGGGAAGCCAAGGCTGGCAGCCTGCCGACTGCAACCTTGACCGGGACCATCGGTGTCGGCCGTCTCGACCCGCAAAATTTCTTTGGTCTGGGGGCGGCCAATGTGACGCCGCGCGCGGGGCAGGTGACGATCGAGCAGCCGCTCTATGCCGGCGGACGCGTCAGCGCAGGGATAGCGCAGGCGAACGCCGGCAATGATGCTGCCCGGGCGGGCGAAGACGCCACCCGCAGCCAGATGGTCGCCACCGTCGCGCAGGCCTATGGCGACGTGTTGACCAGCCGCCGCCTGATGGTGCTCAGTAACGAACTCGTCGCGCAGATGCAGGAGATCGAGCGGCAGGCCCGGCTGCGCTACAAGGCGGGCGAGAGTCCCAGCACCGAGGTGGCGCAGGCTGCGGCGCGACTTGCTGAAGCACAGGCGGGTCTCGCTCAGGCCCAGGGATTTGTGGTCTCGGCAAATGCCCGCTTTTCCATTTTGACGGGGCTTTCGCCCGAAGCGCTCGAACCGCTCCCCGCCAATCCCGCGCTTCCCGCGACGTTGGACGAGGCCATGGATGCCGCGCTTCAGCACAATCCCTGGCTTGCGGGTGCCGAGGCGGGTGTGCGCGCGGCACGCGCCGCTGCATGGGGCGCACGTGCCGAACGATTGCCGACGGTCGGCGCTTTCGCCGAGGGCGCGATGGTCCGCGATCAGTTCTTCCCAGGCTATCGGGCAGATAGCGCCACCGTTGGCGTGCGGGCTCGTTGGCAGATATTCAATGCCGGCGCATCGGCGAAAGTGGCCGAGAGCGACAGCAGCGTTCGGGCCGCCGAGGCGCGGTTCGAAGCGGCCCGAAATCAGGTGAGAGAGCAGGTCATTGCTGCCTTTCAGGCCGCTCAGACCGCCCTGCTGGTCGAAGAAGCATCTGCCAGGCAGGCCGAATCTGCGAGGCAGGCACGCGACAGCGTTGCGCATGAAGTGCGCGTCGGCCTGAAACCGCAACTCGACCGTCTGAACGCCGAGCGCGAAGCGACCGGGGCTGCGGCGGCTCTGGCCCGGGCGCAAGCGGAGAGGATTGTCGCCGCATTTCGCTTGCTCAGCCTGACCGGCCGATAGTCCGGCAAGAAACAAGGAGCGTCATCCATGGCGCTGGCGCTGGGACGGTTGCCTCGCCTTTCATGCGCAGACCGCGGTCAAGCACGGCGCGTCGTCCGAAGAAATCATGGAGACGATGGGCATGGCGCTCTCTATGGGGGCAGGCCCGAGCCCTATGTATTCGGTTCAGGCTGTCGAGGCCTATGACCAAGTCGCGCAGGATAGCGTCGCCGCTTGAATGAAAGGCGTTTCGGGCCGCACCGGTCTTCAAGTTTCCCCAAATAGCGCGCGCTGCGACGCTTCGACCTCTTCGAAGTAGCGGCGACGCGCATGTTTTTCGCTCACCACACCAAGCACCTGCCCGCGCTCACCGACGACAGCCATTTCGTCTGCGGCATGGATGTCGAACATGTGCAACATGGCCTCTATGCCCGTTGCTGGCGTGAAACTCGTGTCAGCAAGTGTGGCCAGTGCCTTGAGAGGCGAAGTTGCTGGCAGATCGGGCCGATAGGCCGATGTCGTTGCCACGATACCGCAATAGTTCCCCTGCGCATTGGTCATCACAGCCTTGCTGGCCGAACCAAGCGCAACCCGCATACGGAAATCGGCAACAGTCATATCCTCGCGCACCGTGACCCAATCTTTGCGCATGATCCGGCCAGCCGTGAGCGCCATTGTCCAGCCGATGTCACGCGGGCTGCGGATGTTCGCGCCGCGCAGATGGAGGCGCCATGTGGAGAAGGAATAGCCGAATGTTTCGCGTGTGAACGCGCTTGAGATCAGCGTCGCGGTCAGCACTACGCCCATCAGGGCAAAGTCGTGCGTGGTTTCGAGCATCAGGATCGCGAGCGTCATCGGGCCACCGACGATCGAGACGCTGAGCGCAGCCATGCCGACCAGCGCCGCGTCATTCACGTTCAGTGTCACCGCCAGGAGGCTCATGTTGATCAGGCCGGCAAATATCTGGCCGACGAGCGAACCCAGGAACAGCGATGCGAAGAACAGTCCGCCTCTGAAACCAAAGCTCAGCGAAATGACCGAGGCCGCAATTTTCAGCAGAAGCACGACGGCGAGGAAGGTCAGTGTGGGGCGGAGGAGCAGGTCGAGGTGTAGGGCTCCATGCCCCGCTGAGAGCGCCTGCGGCGAGATCCATGCAATCGGTATTAGCAGTAAACCGCCGATCACAGGCCGCCACCGTCCAAGCCGAGTCCACGACTGCACATGGAGTTCGGCCGAAGTGACCAGGCGCATGATTGCTATTCCGATCAGGGCGCAGACCAAGCCGAGCCCAGCATAGGCCAGATAGTCGGCAATCGCTAGGTGCCGGTCCGTAGTGGTCGCGACCAGATAGGGCTCGACGCCAAGCGCTCGAGTGACGAAACTGGCGGTTAGCGCTGCGGCCATAACTGGCGCGATGGCTGCGGGCGTGTAGTTGCCGATCACGATCTCGAAGGCATAGAAGGCGCCGGTAAGCGGCGCCCCAAAGGCAGCACCCACGGCCGCTCCGGCGCCCGCGCCAACCAGAGTCCGCAAGTCGTTTCGTCGAAGCTTGAACCATTGCCCCAGAACCGAAGCGACCCCGCCACCCATCTGGGCATAGGCCGCCTCCAGGCCGACCGACGCGCCTGCACCGTTGGAGATGATGGTCTGGGCTGAAATGACCACATTGTCAGCAAACGGAATGCGGCCCCCGTGCAACGCGTTCGCCTCGACCACGTCGATCGGCGCTCTCTTGCGGCGGCGCCGTGCGCGCGACGCCATGACCAGCATTAGCCCGCCTGCCGGCAGGGCCAGCAGGCGCCAGGGATGATGGATTGAGCCCAGCGCACTTAGGCGATTGATCGTGACGCCGTAGAAGAGATGCTGATGCCGTGGACAAGGAACTGCAGCGCATTGGTAAGCAGACCTGCGCAAAGGCCCGCAATTGTTGCCAACAGGATGAATGCAGCCTCGCTCTCACGAAGGGAGCGTCGCCGCCGGGCAACAAAGGCTAGAAGTGTTTCTTGCCACGAATGATTCATACGGGGGATCAACTCTCACACGTCATCAAAGTCAACTTTAGGCAAGTGCCGGTTGTGTGCATGATCCAGCCGCAAGAGTTTAGCCTTTACCGCCAACATGCAGCCGCTAATGCCATGACAGCCGCTCGTCGTTCAGAACAGCGAACCGCGCAGTTAGATTTCCTCATCCTCTTCATCTGGTTCGTGGCGGCTGGGTTGAAAGTAAGAAGCCGCGAATGAAAAAATGCCAAACGCAGCTGCAAAAGCCACCACCGGCTTCAGAAGAAGCCGCTGACTTTCAACCACAAGTGATGGAAGGCCGAGCAATACACCGAGAAACTGGGTCAACGTCAGCCCTGCGCCCAGGAGCATGCAGATGCACAGGCATGCGTGGAAGGTTGGCCCAGTTCCACAAGTTGACCGAATGCCGCTGCAGCTCGACCTTGGGAGCTAATCACTTCTTTGTCATCTGCTACACCGAATTCAGCGACAGCGACCCGCTCAGCCAGCGATCTTTCGTCGGCTGTACGTTATTGGCTTTCCGAAATGGCCGACGATTGAAAGCGGATGATGCACGTGACCTGACCCACCAATCCCGGTGATATCCGTTTAAGGTGATAAGGACTGGAATGGGCATTGCACTGGACTAGCTGCAACTGGGTAATCCCCAGGTCGACGCCGAGACATGCGAAGATCCGCTATCCCAATAATCGCTTCAAGGGAGCCGTTCCGGATCGTGCGCAACGCGCGCACTCCAAAAAAGGTTACTCTCTCGGCGGCATCGGCCTAACGAGAGCCCCTCAGCAGAATTACGTGCAATCGCTGTAGAAGCGCGCCGCTACATCCGGGTGGGATCTCAAGCGGGCCTTGAGGTGGTTCATACCGACATCGCGGAACAGCGGGTTACCGGGATCCGAACTGACCCCGCGCTCGACCGCGCGGAGTTCGGGGGGCAGATCGATCAAGGGGATGCTGCCTTCGTGGCTCGCGCCGAGGAAGAACGGAATGGAATACCGCGCCGTGCCCGGTTCCGGTGAGGTGGCGCAATGGACGTCCGCGTGAACGAAACCGTTGGTAGCCAGTTCGAGCAATTCGCCGGTGTTCACGACGAATGTGTCCGGCACCGGCGGCGCATCGATCCACGATCCGTCCTCAAGCTGGACCTGCAGGCCAGGCAGAACGTCTTGCAGCAAGATGGTGATCAGCCCGCCATCCTTATGGGCGCC
Organism: Sphingobium sp. B8D3B; assembly: GCF_025961875.1. Lineage (NCBI taxonomy): Bacteria > Pseudomonadati > Pseudomonadota > Alphaproteobacteria > Sphingomonadales > Sphingobiaceae > Sphingobium > Sphingobium sp. B8D3B. The sequence continues at coordinate 620,834 of NZ_JAOQON010000001.1, forward strand.
GACGCCCTGTTTCGACGTAGCTTGATCGCGACCGGGATAGCGCACGATCTTGAGATGCTGACGTGGGCCCGACTTGTACATGGGCGCAAAGGCATCTTCGTCCTGGCCGAGCGCCAGGGCGATCGCGCGGAGGATTTCGATCCCGACCCGCGTTACCTCCGCCTGATAGGCCAGAATGATGCCTCGCATCTCCGGCAGGGCATCGGGCCACTGATTGGGCCCGATGGCGCGATGCCAGGCGGGTGTGTCGGGGCCAGTCGGCAGCGGGGCTTCCTCGCGGTCGAAATCCACCTGCTCGCGCCAGTCGGGCTTACCGCCTGTTAGCTCCATGCCGGCCCGGCAATAGCCCCGGAAATGCGGCGATCTGATCATTTCAATGGCGAGCTTGTCTTCCTCCGGCAATGCGAAGAACTGCTTGGAGACGGCGAGGGCTGCGGCGCACAGCGCGGGGTCGACGCCATGACCCTTAAGGTAGAAGAAGCCGAAACGGTGCAGCACGCTCCTCAGATGTGCGATCAGCGTCTCACGGCCTCGCGCGCTGCCTTGCAGTCTGGAGATGTCCACGACCGGCAGGGTGTCAGGCAGATCGGCACCCTGTGCGGGTTGATCGTCAACGCTGGCTTTCCCAGCCACAAGATCTGAAAGAACGTCCAACATCATACTCTCCATTTGCGTCGCCAAGCGTGTAGTCATTGTCCAGGCGGGCAATGATCGCGTTGGCTGATCCATGGTGTTGATTTTGAACGACCGTGTCGGTGGGTAAACCACATTCGTTCCCACCGTCGTTGGGATAAATCCCACCCTTCGAAAATTATCAATCTATATTTCCACCGATGGAAATATATTCAGAAATAGAAGAGATTTACATCGGATTTGAGCTGCGTCTGAATCTCTTCAATATGGGTACCGACGAGATTTGGCGCGAGGTAGATCGCCTTGCCACAAGTCGCGCAGCACAGGTCGCGTTTGGGCGTCTCCAGTGGCTGGTGGGCCACAAGGTCTGGCGTCAGGCTGCAACAGGCGCAGCCGCCGGCACTCGAAAATCTTTCGAGCTGATCAATCATCTCCTGTGTCCAGCGCGCGTGGCAGAATGGGCAGGTCGCGTGATTATCCATATGTCTTCTTTCCATGGCTATCCCAGGTCTGCGCGACGGGAGATGATGTAGGCTTCGTTCTGGAACCACAGCCCGCCATATTTGCGCAGCGTCTGGCGGGTGGCCTCGAGATAGCGATCGCTGTTCATCGCCACGGACAGCCGGTCGTCTTCGATCTGCGCCACGTAGCTGGCGGCATTCCAGGCCGCGAGCAGCGTGGAGGAGCCGATCGACTGATCGATTTCGGTATCCAGCGTCTGGATGCCATAGCGGAACACCGAGCGCTCATCGGATAGATCGTGAAGCTGGAATTTGCGCGCGTCACGGCCGAGTTCGGCCTGGACAGCGGCCATCAGTATCTGCCGCTTGTGGACGAAGGGGGCTTCGTCCGGCCAAATGGTCTGAATCAACTCCATGCCCGGATCGTCACCAAAGGAATGCACGCCCATCAGCTGCCCGCTCAGGCGCAACGCGCGGGCGAGCGGCGCGACGATCTTCTCCGCCTTGAAGGATAGCTCTGCCCGCGCGCTATAGGGTTGGGACAGTAGTACGAAGTCGAAATCGGCACTGGCCCGGCCCCGACGTGGAATGACCGCGTCGAGCGCGAACCGATGGTCGCGGCGGTACAGGATGAGGACGGCGGGGACTTCATGCAGCGGGCGCCCTGTGGCGGCACTGCGGCGCACGCGCCAGTTGCGTTCCAGAAATGGCTGAAGCTCGGCGATCGCCTCCTCGAAATCGCCGGCGGTGGTCCCATCGAGCGGCACTTCTTCCCAGACCATCCGGCTGGCGTCCACAGGATTGCGCGGGTTGAGCCAAGGGGCCTCGGTATAGGGCAGGTTGGTGACGACCAGCACCGTCGCCGGATGCTCCTGAAACCTGTCGGGCATTTTCTCCAGCATCAGTCGCACGTTTTCGAGGCTGATTTCCTTCGCGACGATGTAGAAAGGTAGCCAAGCGTAACGGCGGTGCGCGCCGCGCAGAAGCCGGGTAAGTGCGGTTCCATCGCCGGCGCCCCCATCAAACAAGCGGATCGCGGGCGGACGGGGCTGGGCGAGGGCCAATTGCTGCAACGCGCGGTCGGCGATCACCTGCTTTTCCGATGAGGTGTTCACGAACATCAGATATTTCTGGCGGTTGTCGTAGAAGCGGAAGCTGTGCTCGACGCTCATCTCGGCGCGACCGATAATGGCCGATCGCAACGTCGCTGCCGATGGCCCGCCCTGCTCGGCGATGAAGCGGTGGACCCGTTCTACCGTCTGGAGCGTCACGCGGCCGCCCTGCTGCAGGCGGCTGACGAACTTGCCGTCGTTGACAGCCTGCCGCCCGAATGTCGTCTGGGCGATCTTCAGCCGCTTGCAGGCTTCTTCGACCTGAGCCAGCAGGGTCTCGGCATCCGTCATGCCGCTACCATCGCATCTCGGGCACTGGCCAGTCCGTGCCGATGGGCGGCAGGCGCAGCAGGCGGGTCGCAGTGCCGCCGAAAATCAGGCGCTTGTCCGCAAGGCTCAGCCGGTCGCTCCGCAGCAGAAAGTTGAGGCTTTCGGCATAGGTCAGTCCGCGGCGCCGTGGGCGGGCACCGCGGGGAAGATCGGCCGTGCGCAAGCGCGTATAATCGCTGGCCCACATGATCCGCTCCGCGCCGAACGCGGCAATCAACTGGTCGAGCCGCGGCCACAGATCCTCGAACGGGTAAGACTTTTCCGACAGGAGCGGGGCGCCGCAGAGCTTCACGGCAATGTTGGGGTAGCGGGCAAGGTCGAGCAGGTCGGGGAAGGTCGCCCAGGACATCGTCTCGGGCGGCGACACGGGGTGCTGCGCGACGCCGATATGGTCGATGATCAGCGTCAAGGTGGGATGCCGTTCGGCAATCTCCGCCATGCGCGCGCATCCGCCGTGGGTGGAGTTGAAGATGGGCAGGCCGACCTCTTCTGCCGCCGCATAAAGAGTATCGAACTTTCCGGTATCGAACTCTGGGCGCATTTCCGCTGTCGCGAAGTTTCCGACCAATGCGCGCCCTGCCACCATGGCGGGATTGGCTGCGACCTTGCGGACAGCAGGGCCGAAGTCGTCGACGATCGGGAAGAAGGTATGGACCCCCGGGAAGCGCCCAGGGAAGAGGGTGCTGGCGAGTTCGATGAACGCGTCGTCGGTGACGGCGAGCGCCCGGTCGACGCCGATCGCGTCCATCGCTTCGCGCGCGAGTTCGATCTGCATCCTTGTCAACAGGTGCATGTCTGCCCCGTTCAGCCGAACTGCAGGGAAAGGCTCATGGATTTGCGCGTCGATGATTTCGAGCGTGTCGATCGGGGCCATGGCGTCGCGGTCTCCCTCACCGGTCTGATCCTGGGCGCTCATTGCCCGGCCTCCAGGGCCATGCGGTCGACGCTGCGGGCAAATGGCTTGAGGCCCTGCCAGGTGATCAAAAGGGTCAATGGGCCAAGCAGGGCAGTGCTTAGCGAGATGGAGTAGTTGAGCAGTTGCGGATCGCGGAAGAGATAGTCCGTCAGGATCGCGACGAGGAGCGGGCCCACCGCAAAGGCCAGAACATTGGTGCAGAACTGGCTCACCGAACTGACCTGCGCGCGCATGCTGTTGGGCGTGACAAGCTGGAAGGCGGCGATGGCAGGGCCGGCGCCCATAGCGGAAACGAACACGGCGACCGATTGAAGCGTCAGCACTATCCAGGGATTGGGCAGCAACGGCGCGACGATGTAGCAGGGCACGGATACGCACAGGCCGTAGAAGACGATGCGCAGATTAGCGTCGGAGCGCCCCTGCTTCATCCAGCGTTCCGAGACGCGCGCGCCGAGCAGCAGGGCGATGGGCGAGAGGACCATGGCGATCCCGCCCGTGATCATGCCCACATCGGACAGCTCCCAGCCGAATTCGCGGTGGTAGAGCGTTGGCATCCATTGCGAGATCCCCATAACCATCAGCAGCTTCATGGCGAGGCCGCCGATCGCAGCGAGATAGACGCGCCAGTCATCGCGCATGAAGCGGGCGACATCCTTCACCGGGACGCTTTTCAGCTTACGGCCTTTTAGTCCACGCCGCGCCGGCTCCTTGGTGGTCAGCACGACGAGCGCCCAGATGAGGCCCGGCGCGCCGACGATGATGAAGGCCCACTGCCAGGGGCGGATCGTGCCGCCGAAGGGCAGGCTAACCGTCGGGAAGTGTTCGACCATCGCGAGCACCGCGCCGCCCATGAAGAGCGCAAGCCCCGTGCCCACCGTCGCGCCGATGGACAGCACACCGGTTCCAAAGGCCACCTTTTCCCGTGGGTAGGAGTCCGTCACGATCGACCAGGTCGCCGGGCCGTAGCCCGACTCGCCGGCGCCGATGCCCATGCGAGCGAGGAAGAGATGCGTGTAGTTTTGAGCCAGACCGCACAGCATCGTGGCACCGCTCCAGAAAGCGATGCAGGCGGCGACGATGTTGCGGCGATTGCGGGTGTCCGCGATGCGGGCGATGGGCAGGCCGGCGATGGCGTATGTCAGAGAAAAGGCCGCGCCCAGCAACAGAGCCGCCTGCGTATCGGAAATACCGAAATCGCGCTGCACGGGCAGGATCAGCAATGCGAGAACCTGACGGTCCACGACCGTGAACAGGACGACGACCGTCAGCACGAAGAGCGAATAATGCGCTTGCCCGCGGGTCGGCATGTCCGTGTCATCTGCGCGTGCGCCAAGCGTGGGACCAGCCGTTGCTTGGGAGACGCCAGGATCATGCGCATCGTGATGGACAGTCAAAAATCGTCTCCCAAAACCCGTTGTTTTTTATCTTCTATCCGCATGTCGATTCAGAATGCAGCGCCGTAGATTTGGCGCGCGTCACGCCATTCGACAGGGCGCACATTGCGGTCCAGCAAGCGGGTGACGGTCATTGCGCCATCCGTCATACGGTCCAGCGCATCGACCGGCACGCCATGGTCGGAGAGGCGCATGGGCACGCCGCAATCGCGGCACAATCCTTCGATCAAACGCAGCCCTGCGCGCGCGATCTCGGCCGTCGTTCCGTTGCCATCCGCGCCAGCCGCCATCGCGATGTCGGCATAGCGTGCCTCCGCTGCGGGCAGGTTGAAGGCGAGGACGTGCGGCAGAAGGATGGCGTTCGACACGCCGTGGGCGACATGGAACTCACCGCCGAGCGGATAAGCCAGCGCATGAACGGCGGCCGTGTTCACCGGGCCAAGGCATAGGCCCCCATAGAAGCTGGCCCGCGCCATGTCCGTCCGCGCTTGCACATCGCTGCCATTGCGCACGGCGTTCAGCAAACTGCGGAAGACCAGCCGCACGCCTTCCAAAGCAAAGGTATCGATCACCGGATGGGCAAAGCGGTTGGCATAGGCTTCAATGCAATGAGTCAGCGCGTCCAGCCCGGTTGCGGCGGTGACGGCGGGCGGCATCGACTTCGTGAGCATCGGGTCGATATAGGCGGCATCCGGCACCAGATGCTCGCTCACCACGCCCTTCTTGAGCAGGTCATTCTCATCCAGCAGGATGGCAATGGGCGAAACCTCGCTGCCGGTGCCGGCGGTGGTCGGGATGCACGCGAGCCAGCATCTGCGCGGGCCAGACAGGCCGTCGCGCTGAACATCCGCGATCGTCTGGCGGCCATCCAGCAGGGCGGCGGCGAGTTTCGCAAGATCCATCGAGCTGCCGCCGCCGATGCCGATGACGGCATCTGCGGCCCGACTTTGGGCTATCGCCAGCAAGGCCTCGAAGTCGCTTACGGATGGCTCGCTGCCGCTGTCGCACCAGATTTCGGTGCGCAAGCCTTGCGCCCGCAAGGGGCCGGCGACCCGCTCCGCGGCGTCGCGTACCGGTGGCGTCGTCACGATAAGGGCAGACTTCGAACCGATCTTGAGAAGATCATCGACCAACCGCGCCGACACATCCGGCCCGAAATGGAGGAGCGCCACCTGTTTCATGCTGATCTGCTGGGGAATCATGGTCGGCGCGTTCCTGACGGTGATTTTGCAGGATCGGGATGACACGGCCCGCCGGGCGGCACTTACCCTGGCCGGAAGTTGCAGATGCCCGTCGCGGTATGTCTAGCGCCCCCGCCTGTGGGGCCTCCTGCAAACCAGGCGTCGGGCGTAGAAAAGGCACAGCGAACTTCCGCGACGGATAAGCGCGCTCCGGTAGCAATGGGCATTCATGGCTGCTGGCAGCAACGTCGACAGAGAAGATCATGATCACCGAAATCGCACATCTCACCATCGATCCGGCGAAGGCGGAGGCTTTCGAGCTGGCCGTGGCACAGGCGGCGGCTATTTTGCGGGCCGCCAAGGGCTCACACAGTATGACACTTGAGCGGGTGATCGAAGACCCGGCCCGTTATCGCCTGCGCGTGGAATGGGACAGCGTCGAAGACCATATGGTCGGCTTCCGGGAGTCCGACGGCTTCCTCCAGTGGCGGGCGCTCGCCGGCCCTTATTTCGTCGAGCCGCCCTTTGTGGAGCATAGCCAGACGGTCGGCCGCTTTTTCTGATCTCGCCGCCGCATACCGCGAGGGGCAGCATCATTTTCCGGCCCGGGCAAGTGGCTCCGGGGAGTGCTTCCTAGGTTGCGGTCTGTCCTCCCCCTTTCAGGCCGCCTTGTTCCGTGCGGACGGCCCACACAGGAAGAAACCATGTCCACTGGCTCAATCACATTCGAAGTCGTGCCCAATTGGGAAAAATGTCCTGCCGGTGATGAATTCAGCCATGAGGACGTAGCCGGCGTCGCTTGCGATTCCCGGGACAGGGTCTTCCTCCACACCCGCAAGGGAGAGCGGGTGATGGTGTATGATTCAGACGGCAACTTCCTCTACAAATGGGGCGATGGCGTATTCAATCGCGCCCATGGCATCACCATCCATGACGACCTGGTCTACTGCACCGACGATCAGGACAGCGTGGTGCGGGTGTTCGACCTAGAGGGGAATTTCCAGTGGATGCTGGGCGAACCGCGCAAGGTCAGCGATACCGGCTATGGATCGATCAAAGGCCGGAAGCCGCAGATCCATCACAATGAGTATGTGGAACGCTCTGCGGATGGCTTCAACTGCTGCTGCAATGTATGCATCGCGCAGAACAAGGACATGTTCGTCGCGGACGGATATGGCAATGCGCGCATCCATCACTTCTCACCCAAAGGCGAACTGCTCAACAGTTGGGGCGAGGTGGGGACCGGCCCGGGCGAATTTCATCTCCCCCACGGCATCGCGCTCGATCGTCAGGAAAATGTGATCGTCTGCGACCGCGAGAACGACCGCCTGCAGTTCTTCGACCGCTCCGGCAAGTTCATCGCCATCTGGGATGACGTGCTGCGCCCGACGGACGTCGTGGTGGACGACGAGGGGCTGATTTACGTCTCCGAACTCTGGCGGCCGATGGAAGCCGGCCAAGGGTCTTTTACGCATGGCTTTGCGGACAGGGATCTGCCCGGCCGCGTGACGGTGTTTGCGCCGCAGGGCAATATCGTCGCGCGGTGGGGAGCCGATTCCAGCGCCCGCTCGGCGCCCGGAAACTTCATCGCGCCGCACGCCCTGGCGCTCGATTCGCAAGGCAGCCTCTATGTGGCCGAGGTTTCGGTCTCCTTTGGCTCTGGGTTCAACCGGATCGCGCGCGAGGCGTGCATCGATCACCAGATCCAGAAGTTCCGCAGGGTCGATCGCTGATGGCGCTGCCGCTGGTCGCAAACCTGGTTTGCGGAAGCCCCCATCGCAATCACGACTTTGATTACGCCCGGATCAACCTGGCGCAGGCGCTGTATGATGCCGGCGGCATTCGCACAGATTGCTTCATCGATTATGAGAATGTGGATGCGTGGGCGCACTGCGACCTGGTTGTCAGCTACACCTCGCAAGTGCCGGTCTCGGAAGCGGCGTCGAGCGCCATGCAGGCTTTTCTGAAGCGCGGCGGGCGCTGGTTCGCGCTCCATGCCAGCAACTCGGTGGGGGACAATCAGATTGTGCCGCAGATCATGGGCACGCGGTTCATCACGCACCCGCTCTATCAGCGTTTTCGCGTGGACATCGCCCATCCGGATGACCCGCTGTTGGAGGGAATTGCGCCGTTCCAGATCGACGACGAGCTCTACTGCGTCGAGACGGTGCGCGATGATATCGAGGTTTTGCTGCAATGCCACTGGGGCGGCGAAGCCTTTGGCGGGCGCATGATGGAAACCAAGAATTGGCCGTTGATGTATCGGCGCCATGTCGGCGAGGGTGGCCTGCTGTATCTGGCTCTGGGGCACGCCAATCGCCCCTATGACAAACCCTTTGCGGATCGGCCCGACCAGCCCGATCATCGCGGCCCTTGGCAGAACCCCGTGTTCAAGACGTTGATCCAGCGCGGCGTGGAGTGGGCCGCGGGGCGACGTCCGTTCGCTTAGAACATTCGGGCGCCGAGCCCGTTCCGCTCCAGCACGTCCTCATCCAAGCTTAGCCCGAGGCCGGGCCGATCGGACAGGATCAGATCACCGTCCTCGATCTGCAGCTTCTCCTGGAAGAGCGGTTGCGCCCAGGGGACGAGGCCCACGATCAATCCATTGGGTACGGCGGCAATCGCGTGGCTCAGTGTTTCAGGCGCGAGATGGTTCACCACGGGCAGTCCGTAGGCCTGCGCTATATGGGCGACCTTAAGGAAGCCCGTGAGCCCGAGGTCCTGGTCGATCATCACATAATCGCTGCCGCGCTTCTCCATCAGGGCGCGAAATTCGTGGGGGTGCTGGAACACTTCGCCGGCGCAGATCGCCTGCCTCGCATTGGCCCGCACGAAGGCCATATCGTCATAATCATGATAGGCGACGGGGTCTTCGATCCAATAGAGATCGTCCGCCTCCGTCTCGCGCGCGAAGTGCAGGGCCTGCTTGGCCGTCCACTGAAAATTGCCATCGACGATGATGCGCACGTCCGGCCCGGCGCATGACCGCACGAAGTGGACATGCTCGATCGCGCTCGCCAGCGGGGCGAAGCCGACCGGACATTTGATCGCCCGAAACCCCCGGCCAAGGAGGTCGGCGATGTGGGCGGCGAGCGCGTCCTTGGGCGGCCCGGGCATCAGTCCCCAATTGGCGGACACGGGCAACCGGTTGCGAAACCCGCCCATCAGTTTCCAGACCGGCTGACCGACCGCCTTTCCCTTGATGTCCCAAAGGGCGACATCGATTGCGCTGCCGGCGCGCAACTCCAGCCCGCTGACCGGCGCGCCGAGGAGGGGGCGTGTGAGCCGGTCGTGAATGGGTTCGACCTCCGCCTCATGCCCTATGAGGCTCTCGACCATCGCTTCGATCAGCAGAATGAGGGGCTTGAGCGTGCGCGGGTTCACCCGGCTGACAGAGCCGATGCCCTCGATGCCTTGGTCGGTCATCAGGCGCACCACGATGTGCGTTCCCGCCATCACGCCTTCGAAATTGACCGTCGCACCCATCACCTTGCCGCCGGTGATCTTCATGCCGCTCTCCCGTTCGACCCCGGCACCGTGCCCAGAGTTCGGGCGCCTGTCTGCATCGCCGATGGGGCGCGGGCAATAAAGAGCCGACTGTCCCGGCCAATCCGCAAGGCAAACTTCCGAAACGGATAAGTGCGCGCAGGCCCACCTCATATGGTTTAGGTCCCGAGGCAAAGAAAAGCGGGGTTCAGGAGGGTGAAATGCGGAAGGCTATTAGCAAGAAGGCGGGGATGATGTTGACCGGCATGTTGCTTGCGACGGTGAGCGCCGGCGCAGCGGCGCAGGCGCAGCAGACGCAAGGCACAACCGATCGGGCCAGCACGGCGGGGAATGGCCTTTCCGATATCGTCGTGACCGCCACCCGGCAGCAGACCAATGTGCAGGATACTCCGATTGCGATCACCGCCGTCACGGGCGACACGCTCGCCACACGCGGTATCCAGTCGGCAGCGGAGATTTCGCAGGTCGTGCCCAACGCCACCTTCTCACGGGCGCAGGGTGCCTTCGGCCCGGGGGTAACGACCTATATTCGCGGCATCGGTTCGCGCGATACGAGCCTAGCCGGTGAGGCCGCCGTCGCTTTCTATATCGACGACATCTACTATCCGCTTCTGCTCGGCGCCAATTTCGACTTGCTCGATCTGGAGCATGTCGAGGTGTTGCGCGGCCCGCAGGGCACGCTGTTCGGGCGCAACGCGCTCGCCGGTGGCGTCGTTCTCGTCAGCAAGCAGCCCAGCCTTACCGAGGCCTCCGGCTTCGTGGACGTCACGGTCGGCGCTTACAAGCGCCGCGATTTCCGCGCCGGAATCAACCTGCCGATCGTGGCGGACAAGCTCGGCATGTCGCTCTCCGTTCTCTCCAAGAGGCGCGACGGATTTGTGAAGCGGCTCGATTTCCGGTGTCAGATGGAGGCCAATGGCACGCCGCAGCTGGCGGGGCGCATCCCCTATGTCGACCAGACGCTGGCCTCTTCTCCCAACAACCGGCCCGATGATTGTCAGGTCGGGACGCTGGGTGGCGAAGACGTGCGCGCGGTGCGAGGCGCGTTGAAATTCCAGCCGAGCGACGGCATCCGCTTCACTCTGTCCGCCGATTATATCCAGGATCAGTCGGAGAATGTCGCCGATACTCTGATCGCGACTAATGCCTCTCGCGCCGCGACGCGCGCGTCCTGGGTCGGGCAGGCCAACCTGCTGGGCGTGGCCTATGATAACAGGTTTCTGACCGGCAACCGCTTCTCCACTTATGCGACCTATTGCGATCCGGTTGGCGCCGGTACGGTGGTTGCCGGCAGCACCTTCTACAACGGCAATCCCAATCATGGCGGGGTCTGCTACAGCCCGCGCGTGGATGTCGTGAACTGGGGCGTTTCCGGCAAGCTGTCCATCGACCTGACGAGCGATATCGAATTCACCGGCATCCTTGGCTATCGCAATTTCAGCGACACGCATGCGTTCGATACCGATGGCTCGCCGTTGGTGCAGGAACACACGCTGGCGACGATCACCTCCCGATATATCAGTGCGGAAGCCCGGCTTTCCGGGCGCCACCAGTGGCTGGATTGGGTTGCCGGTGTCTTCCTGTTCGATGCCGATGGCCGCAATCGGGCCGTCACCTACTCACCGTGGAACGGTTTCCTCAAATATCAGAACACGACCTACGAGCCCACCAGCAAGGCGGTGTTCGCAAATGTCACTGTGCGTCCGTTCGAGCGCCTGTCCGTCGTGTTGGGCGGCCGCTACTCGAAGGATGCGAAGGACGTGCATTATTCCAATCTGGACGATCGCGATCCGGGCAATCCGAACTTCTCCCAGAACCTGACGTTCAATGTCAAACCCGAGGAGAGCCGCTTCGACTGGAAGGCCGGGCTGACCTATGAACTCAATGCCCAGACCATCGCGTATGTGTCGGCGGCCACCGGCTCGCAAGCCCCTGGCTTCAATGGGCGGCCGCTGCAGCCTTCGCAGAATCAGCAATATCCCGGCGATCGCACGCAGGCCTATGAACTCGGCATCAAGACCGAGTTTCTCGACCGACGGGTGCGCCTGAACGCGGTGGCCTTCTACACCGATTACAAGACGCGCATCTTCGGCCTCAGCGGGCAGGAAGCGCAGATCGGCACCAACGGTGGCCCATTGCCGGGCACACAGATCGTCATTCCCGATGTTGCTAATGGCAATGGCATTACCACCTGTCGCGCCCGCACCCCTGCGGAGGCTGCAGCCGGTCAGGGTGTGCAGTGCATTGGCCGGACGTTCTTCGTGAACCTGCCGGGCAAGGCCAAAGGCTTCGAGCTGGAGCTCGAGGCGAGGCCTGTCGAGGGGCTGCTGATCAATGGGTCGCTGGGCTATTCGCAATTCACCTCGCCCGACCTCAACGCGCCGGGGCGGATAACCAACCGGCTGACCGCCGTTGGCATCGGCATTCCAGAATGGACGGCCAATGCAGGGATCGAATATCGCGTCCCGGTTCCGTCGCTGGCAGGCTCGGTCACGCCGCGGCTGGACTGGTTCTACACAGGCAGCATTCCGTTTGATGCGGTCGATCCCGCCTATTTCCAGAAGGCCTATTCGACCTTCAACGGACGCCTGACGTACCAGAATGACGATCTTGGCCTGTCCGTCTCGCTGGGTGCGACGAACCTCACCAACAAGGCCTATTATCGCAACTACTTCATCTACAGCAGCATCGGTTTCGCCAGCAGCCAAGGCCAGCCTGCCGCGCCGCGGGAGTGGTACCTCAAGGTCAGCAAGACTTTCTAATTCAACGCGCAGTCCTCGCCGGCAGCGCTGGCGAGGACCGCCATGGAGATTGATTTGATATGAGACGTTCTACCGACCACATTCTGAGCAGCCACGGCGGCAACTTGCCCCGGCCCGTCAAGCTGGACGTGCTGCTGGCGAAGGCCGACGATCATCGCGCCGAGATCGACGAGCAACTGCCGCTGGCGGTGCAGTGGGTGGTGGACAAGCAGATCGCCTGCGGTGTCGATATCGTTAACGATGGCGAATATGTCAAAGCCGCCAATATGGGCCATTATGTAGGCTATATTCAGGCCCGCATCACCGGCTTCGGGCAACGCGAACGGCCCGAAGGCCTCGCACCCAAACGCGCATTTGTGGCCGAGCGGGATCGCCGCGATTTCCCCGGCTTCTATGAGTCCGGCCTGTGGTTCGCCGGCTCGGGCGGCCCGGTGCGTCCCGGCTTTTCCAAGCCCGGCGTCGTGCCCCAGCCCTCGAAGACGGAAGCGATCTGCGATGGGCCGGTCACCTATATCGGTCAGGAAGCAATCCAGAAGGATATTGCGGCGCTCAAAAAGGCGCTGGTCGGCAAGGATGGCGCGGACGGCTTCATCGCGGCGCTCGGCCCGCTCAGCCTCGGCGCCGGCACCCGCAACCTGCATTATCGGGACGAGCGCGACTATATGATGGCGGTCGCGGCGACCATGCGCGAGGAATATAAGGCGATCACCGATGCGGGCCTGATCGTTCAGATCGACGAGCCCGAGTTCGCGACGGCGTGGATGTTCTACCCCGACTGGAGCGTCGAGGAATATCGCGATTATCTGCGCTTCTGCGTCGAGGTCATCAATCACGCGCTGGAAGGATTGCCCGAGGAGCAGGTCCGTTTCCACATGTGCTGGGGCAGTGGCCACCGTCCGCATGTGAACGATATCGGCTTTGAGCACATCGCCGACCTGATGCTGATGATCAACGCGCAGACCTACACGTTCGAGGCGAGCAATCCGCGCCATGCTCACGAGTATCGCGTGTTCGAGACGCTCAAGCTGCCCGATGGCAAGATTCTCGCGCCGGGAGTGGTGGGGCATTACACCGATCTGGTCGAGCATCCGGAACTGGTCGCGGAGCGGCTGGTCAACTTCGCCAAGTTGGTCGGCATGGAGAATCTCCACGCCGGTACCGATTGTGGCATCGGGTCGCGCGTGGGGCATGAGGAGATCGTCTGGGCTAAGCTGTCGGCCATGGCGGAAGGCTGCCGCATCGCCAGCAAACGCCTGAAATCCTGATTTGCGTATGGATGCCGAGTCAAGAGGATCAAACATGGTGGATCAAGGCGATCGCAGCGTATTTCTGGTGACCGGCGGAAGCCGGGGCATTGGAGCTGCCATCGCACGAGACGCCGCCAAGGCGGGCTACCATGTGTTGCTCACCTATGCCGGCCGAGCGGACATGGCAGCGGCCGTGGTGGATGCCATTCGGGCGGAAGGCGGAAGGGCGCAGGCGGTCCAGGCGGATACTGGTGTTGCCGGTGATATCACCACGCTCTTTGCGGCCGTCGATCAGGTCGGCCCGCTGGCGGCGCTGGTCTATAATGGCGGCATTGTCGGCGAATCCTCAACACTTGTGGACGCGAGCGACGACCTCCTGGCCAAGGTGGTGGATGTCAATCTCACCGGCGCCTTGCTGTGCGCGCGCGAGGCCGTGCGTCGCATGTCCACCGCGAACGGCGGGGGAGGAGGCTCGATCGTGCTGATCTCGTCGCGCGCCGCGCTCTATGGCGCGCCCGGCGAGCATGTCTGGTACGCGGCCACCAAGGGTGGGGTGGACAGCCTCGTACTGGGCCTCGCGCGCGAAGTCGCGCCGCAGGGCATTCGTGTCAACGCGGTGTCGCCCGGCCCGATCGACACCGAAATTCATGTCCCCGGGAAACTGGACCGGATCGCCTCGGCCTTGCCGATGCGCCGGGCCGGTCAGCCCGAGGAAGTCTCCGCCGCCGTCATGTTCCTGGTTTCCGACGCGGCCTCTTATGTGGCCGGGGCCAATATCGCCGTGGCCGGCGCGCGATAACGAGCGCGTAAATCCGTCATTCCGGAGTGGGGCTTATGCGCTCTCCTCCGGATGCCGCTGTTCCAAGATTTACTGCAACAGGGCCGGTTCTGCGCGCTCCGTCGCGTGTTTTAGGCGATACTGGCTGGGCGCCATGCCAAAATGCTGGCGAAACGTGCGCGTGAAATGCGGGGCGCTGTTGAATCCCCAGCTGAACGCAATCTCCGTAATGGATCGGCCCCGCCAGCGCTCGTCGCTGAACTGCCGCGCGCATTCCTCCAACCGCCGCCGCAGGATATAGGCCGATGGGGACTCGTCGCTTACCGCGAAGATCATGCGGAGGTAGCGGTCGGACAGCTTAAGCCGTTCCGCCACGAGCGAGGGAGAGAGCGACGGGTCGCGCAGATTTTCCTCGATGAAAAGGCGGACTTTCCAGAAGCGCCGTTCCATCAGCGACGTCGCGGATGATGGTTCGTCCATGACTTCCGCGTAGGCGGTGGCCAGAACATCCAGCAAATGCGTGGCCACACGCTCGTTGAAGTGGAGACCGGGCCTTGTTTCGAGCTTGGCGGAGAGATCCTTCGCCATTGCCAGCGCGGTGGATGTCAGCCCCACATCGCCAGGAATGCGCTGGCCATAGAAGCTGTCGGGCACCGGAAAAATCTGCCGGATAGCGGTTGAGTTCACCCGGATCATGATCACTTGGGTCGGCTGCCCGAAGTGCAGGGTGTATTCGGCGCTGTGGTCGTACATGGTGATGTCACCGGGATATAGTTCGATCTGCCGGCCATAATGGCGCAGGCTGGCCCCGCCGGACAGGACGAGGATGAAGGTCGATTGACGATCGGCGGGGGTCAATGCGCCTTCCGGCCGGGAAATCGTCACGGAGCCGCACCGCATCTGGATCAGCAACAGCGGCCCGAGTTGTTCGGCCAAAAGCATGGAGTTTGGGATGCGGCTGTGCACCGTCACCTGCGCCCGCCCGCCTTTCCAGACCACGGGAGGTGCCTGACTGGGCTCAATGGCTCTCGCTCGACGCATAAAAGACGGTCCTCTCCACCGTTTTTCGTATTTCCTATACGATATCCTAGTTGCGCTGGCAGTCAATGGACCTGCGCAAGACGGTTCGCCACAAGCCTAGCTTTGCTGCGGCTCTCCGATCAGCCGTTCATAGGAGTTGCCGATGTGTAGCCGCATGGCGGCTTCGGCCCCGTCCGCGTCCCGACGGCTCAGCGCTTGCGCGATGAGCCCATGCTCGCGGCTGGCTTCGATCGCGACCTCGGTATTCGATTTCAGGCGAAAAATGTGGAGGTGCGCGTGCAGCCGTCCCAGCGTCTCTTGAATGATCGTATTGCCGCTGCCGCGCGCGATCATCTCGTGCAATTCCGCATCGCGATCGGCGTAGTCATCATAGCCGAAAACATGGGTCTGCGGGTCCATCAGCGCGACATGGCGTGTCAACGCGCGCATATCCGCGTCGGTCATGTTTCGCGCGGCATGTCGGGCGGCGTGCGGCTCCAGCAGCAATCGGACGGCGAAGAGATCGTCGATCTGCGTCCTAGAAAGCTGCGGCGCGCACCAATATCCGGCATAGAGGCGCCGCACGACCAGGCCGATCGCTTCCAGCATGCTCAAGGCCTCGCGGATCGGCGTTTGCGAAATGCCGAGTTCGCGGGCCAGCTTGTCGATCGAGATCCGCGAGTCTGGCGGAATGCGCAGAGCCATGATGTCTGCGCGAATGATCTGGAACACGTCTTCGACCAGGCCGTGCCTGCGCTGGAGTTTGCGCCGGGCACGCACGGACGAGCGGGACGGTCGGGTGTCGGCGGCGCCTTCATCGGCAGGGAAGTCAGGGGGCGGGGTCATCGTCGGGCGTTTATAGCGTGCCGGGCCGGCGCTGTCCGGCAGAACGGCACGCCGCAGATACTATCGCGCGTCCATGCCGGATTGGCGAAGTGGAAGTTCCGCCTGAGGCAGGTTGGGAAGGCCCGGAAACCGTGCTTCTCGGACGAGTGGGATGCAATGTGGTTTACCCGGCCATCCGTGGATGGACAACTCGCTACGCCTGCGAAGGGCAGGCAAAGTTCGCGAGGCGATAGGGGAGCGGATATGCAGCTGACGAATAGAAACCGGCCCCACCGCGTGCCGGAGGATGAAGCGCCCCAACCCTCCGGGCCGAAGCCGCGCTTCTACGACAGTCGCCAGAATTACCTGATGTTCGTGCACAGTTGTACCGAGAAGCTGGTGATCGCCGACCGCGTGGCGCAGGAGCTTGAGCATCTCGATCCGCAGCAGCCCGCACTGAGGTTCTTCGATGCCGGCGTTGGCGACGGCACGGTGATGTCGCGCCTACTGCGTGCCATGCACCGGCGCTTCCCGCGCTTGCCCTTCTATGTAGTCGGCAAGGAAATCAGCCTCGAGGATTTGCGCCTCGCGCTCGACAAGCTGCCGGATCGCTTCGTCGAGCATCCCGAAACGGTCGTGGCACTCACCAACATTTCCTATGCGGAGGCTCCCTGGCTGCGCCGGTCCCGTCCGCAGGCGCAGAAGGCGCTGGTCTGGAAGGACGTCGCATTGCACGGCGAGACCTCCGCCGACATGGAGCAGCAAATCCAGTCTCTCATGCCGTTTCTCGCGGACCATTGGCGGATGAAGGTCAACCCCGCGACGGGCGCATTGTCGCCAGAAACGCCGACTGTGCTCCTGCTCTATCGTGAAGCCTATCGGTTCATCCTCGACCGGGTCATTCCTCGCCCGGCCGCGACACCGGCCGATTTCGATTTGGTCCTGGCGAGCCAGCCCTTTCGCCTCAAGGCCGACGTGCAGTTCAAGGCTGAGCGCGTGCTGGCGCCGCTGGCGCGGGCTTTGCGTCCGGGCGGTCGGCTGGTCGTGGTGCAATCCGCCGGGGATGATCCAGCCATGGAGATCATTCACAAGGTCTGGCCGGGCGAGCAGCCTTTCCCGAACAGCCGGCAAGACCTGATCCGGGCCACGCAAGCGGCCTTGTCAGGCGGCACCGCGCACTATGTCTTTGACACTCTCTCCGACGAGACCGCATCCATTCGGTTCGAGATGCACGTGCTGGGCAGCGAAGGAGACCGGGCCGCCACGCTGATCGGCACGTCGGTACTTTATTCTGCCTGGATCGCCGCGACATATGTGGCTCAAATCGAGAACGAGCGCGTCGCAGAGCAGATGACGAGGCCTGGCTATTTGGCTGCGACACGCGAAACTCTCGCGAAGTATGGCCGCCTCTGGTTCCGGGACGAATGTCTGGTCATTGAACGGGTGGCATAACGGGTGATGGCGACATTGGTTACGATTTGCCGGTATTGGCGTGCCCTTCTTGATCATCCAGTTCTGGAGACCGCCGGTCCGCTCTTGTTGATGGCTTACTCGGCTCCACAGATGTCGGGGTTCGGCGCAGCCGGACCTTCACACAAGCAACGGTGACCGGCCGCTTTGTCCCAAGCGCCCGTGTCCGGCTCTCCACCGGAAACGAGCGCCATCGGGTTTAAATCTCCGTATTCTCGGCGAGGGCAAGAGCATCCTCCACGTCGATTCCAAGATAGCGGACCGTATTCTCGATCTTGCTATGGCCGAGCAGGATCTGAACGGCGCGAAGGTTGCCAGTAGCCCTGTAGATTATCGACGCCTTCGTTCGGCGAAGCGAGTGCGTGCCATACTCGCTTCGCATGAGACCGACACCTGTTACCCATTCGTCGACAAGCCGCGCGTACTGGCGGGTGCTGAGATGCCCATTATGATCAACCCTGCTGGGAAAGACATAATCGTCCACCGTGCCGCCGCGCCGATCCAGCCAAGCCAGCAGGCTCGCCCGAGCATCCGGCAGCAGTTCGAACTGAACGGGCCGTCCCGTCTTCTGCTGCATCACGATCGCCCGCGTTCGGATCTGTCCGCCGCTGACAATGTCGCCGATCTTCATCTGCACCAGATCACAGCCCCGAAGCTTGCTATCGATCGCTAGATCAAAAAGCGCCCGATCTCGCAGGCGGCGGCGCTGATTGAGATAAAAACGGATTTCCCAGATCTGCTTTGGTTTCAGAGCCCGCTTTGCACCCACGGTCCTTCCGGCATTCCAGACCGGGCGCTTTACGGCGGTGAGTTCGGTTTCAGGCATCTCCATGGTCGTTCTCCTGTAGCCACATTGGCCATAAGCAGAACGCTTGCCGGTGAGAACGCGGGCGAATTGCTTTGGGGTCTGTGTCGACCAACTTCGGTCACCCGCGATCAAGGTCCGAACGTCTGCTTATGCTGAAACCGCCGTCGGCGTGTAGGGGGTATCGCCGCACAATCGGTTGAGTGCCAAAGGCCAGTTGTCGATGCACATAGCCGCTCGGGTAGGACAATGCCGTTGCGCCGTTATCGGGATCAGCGATGACGAGGTCTAGCCAGCCATCCCCGTCGGTGTCGCCGACCAGCGGAACAAGGCGCGATGAGCGCGCGAGCGCTGACGAGGCCATCGTCTCATCGGGTGGACTAACCACGCCCAGCCGGATCTCGTCGCCCTTCGTCAGCTTTTGGCCGTGGATCATCACAATCCGCGACAAAGCTTCCAGCCGGACCCCCTGCCTGGCCTTGCGTAGCACGAACCGAACAAACACGGCTGCGTAGTCGCCGGTCGAAGCTATCCGGAAGATCGGTACGCGCGACACGTAGCGGCCCTCGAGCCTTAGCAGTTGCCCACTCTTAGTTCCGGCAGTCAAAAGGCTGAGCTCGGTGAGCGTCTGCTTGGCTGCGCACCGCTCCGGCGCCTTAAAGCGGAGGCCGATCTCGAGCCAGTCGAACCAGCCGGGCTCGCCTGGATGCTGGCAGCGGATCGCCAGCAACAGGGGTGGCTTCAAGCCTTGGGGAAGCGGCGCGAACGGCTCTTGTTCCTCGGTCAGGGCGTAGGTCGAGGTCGTCGGCTCGGCGGGGCGGCCGTGGAGTAACGCCTCCTTGGTTGGGCAGTCGTCGGTGTTCGTCTGGGACTGTGCTGTTGGCGAAGGCGTCTTTGCTGCTGTCCCCCGACGGGGGGCTGCGTCGGGTACGCGCCAGGTCTGCGCACCGATGCTCTTACGGAATCCGCCGGCTTCGCCTTCTCGGCGAAAGATGGTGACGGAGACGCCGTCCTTGTCGCGGAGGATAAGTGGGGGGATTGCGAGCGCTGATAGCAGGGGGCCGCCCCCAAGATCGTCGATTGAGCGTGGGTCACTGAAATCCGTCTTTCCCGGCTGAATGGACTGCGCACTCCGTACTCGAAGCTGGCGGAGGACCAGCCGGCGCGGATTCTCCCGCGGGCAACGATCGTAGTAGAACGCCGCCAACCGCTCGTCTCCGCCGAGTCCTGTCACGAAATAAGGGTTCGGTGCGTTGGGCTCCCACTCCGGTGCCAAGTTGAAGCGCCAGGCCAAACGCTCCTTCCTGTCCTGTGGCGCCACCTGCCATAAGCGGCCGACGTTGCCTCCGGTTGTGCTCTGGTTCGTGAACCGCCGTCTCCACCATAGTAGACCCACACCGCGGCCGCTCGGCTTGGCAACCCAGGGCGCGCTCGGGATCCCTTCCCAGCCGGTGGAGATCGGCATCACGCGCTTGCCACCACCACACTGCGCCGCGTCGCAGGTCACCTGGACCTGCCCGGGTACACGCGCGGCCCAGTAAAATTCACGGACCTCCGCCCCGCCGGCACGCTGCATATAGAAAAACAGGGAGGTCTTGCCCGAGCCGTTGTCAGCGAGGCGGGGAACGCTCAGCCGCGCGGTGCCGAGGGGATAGGGGTCGTACTCGCCCGCCACGGAAGCCATGTCGAGCCAGGCCTCCATCACCTGGTCGAGCGCGCGTTGGTCCAGCTCGTCGTACTTGCCCGCCAGTGCTTTCGTGAGGTCGCAGCCGCCGGGGACGTGCATCGCGAGCCGCTCGCCCCATAATTTGAAGGCGGCGTTGACCTTCACCCCGAGGTAGCAATGCGCCTTCTGCCAATCGGAGGCGTAAATCCCTGACAGCAGCGCGTCGGGCCTTGCCGGACGGAACGAGCCGGCGCCCCCGGCCATCAGGCCCGCGTAGACGCGGCGCGCGCGCCTAACGCATTCCGCTCGTCCGGTGTCGTGGAGGAGCGCCGGCAAATTCGTAACGTCGCGCGCGCTAGCGTGGCGTCACAGTCTGACTGCGTGTAGCCATAGGTGGCCGCGCCGTGGCGGTAGCAGTAATCGTGAGCGACGCAGGCCTGGCGATAGGCGAGGCTGACCTGCGTCCCAGGGAAAGCATTCTGTTCGATGATCGGCGGGATCGAGCAATCGAGGCCCTCCCCGCGGCCTGACAGCGCCGCGTATTCCATGGCTGAGGCAGTAGGAGTGTAAGGTGTGATGGCTACCTCGGCGTCGTCCGGAGTGACCATGCCGCCTGCCATGAGGTCGGCCGCGGCGCCCGTCCAGGTCGGCATGCAAATGAAGAGATACGCGACACCGAGGACCAGAGGCACGGCTACCCCCAGTAGGCAGGCACACCCCAGCTTCCACCAAGGCGTGCCACGGGCCGCTTGCCCGCAGATCTCGGGATCGTTAGCGGCGTCGCTCTGGGGTACAGCCGGCATGCGCCGCCCCTTCTAGAGGTCGAAGCCCATGTGGAGCGCGGTCTCCGGCCCAACCTTGCCATCGACCTTGAGCCCGTGTTGGCCCTGGTAGGAAGAGACTGCCGCCGCCAAGGCGTCGTCGTAGCCGGTGCCCGACCCTGCGGCGATCCCCGTGGAGGCGAGCGCCTGCCGGATGTTAACGATGGCGCGTGCGGTCATGTTCGTTGCGCCGACCGCGTAGAGGAGGGCGCGAGTTCCCGGATTGGGATGGGGGCCCGCGATTGTCACCGCGACTGGGGATGTGCCCGCCCAGTCGAACAGCCAAGCCGCTTCGGCGCCGTTGAGGTGGATACAGCCATGCGACTGGGCGGCGGTGTTGCCCTCGTGGAACGCGACGGCAAGATGTTCTTCTAGGAAGAGCGCGAAGTTCATCGGCGCGCCGCCGTTCGGCTCCGGGTACGTCGCACTCTTGTAGTCTCGCTTCCGCTTCCAGCTCGAAAGCATGCCCCGATGCATAACCGGGGTCAGGTTATTCTCGCCTTCGTGGCGGCCGAAACTGCAGTCGTGAATATTGCGCACGACGACGTCGTCCTCCCGGACTTCAACTGAGAACTCGCTCAGCGAGACGCGTATCGACTTGTTTGGTTCGGCCATTTCCCCCTCCCGTGACTGCCACCCGCTAGCGAAACCCTGAACCGATAGTGTGTGCAAAGTCAGCGGCTGGCAAGCGGTGAGGTGGTGCCAGAATTCGGACAGGGTGTTACGATGTTGCAGTGGCCACGACCAACTTAGGGGACATTCCCACCATCCGGTGGCACGGCGTCACAAGACGGGTTTTGGCGCATTCTGGGGGATGACATCGCCAATCTCTATGACATCGGAAAAAAAAGCGAAGGCGCCTGCTGAACCTCCACCGTCTGACGGGGGTCAAGCGTCGCGACATGCATTTAAACGTGCACTTTTGCCGCGCTTGGTTATCCCGTAATCACGGCGCTAAGCGCGGTCTGACACGGCCCGGCATCGGTGCCGTCGGTGGTGATCGCGTCGACCAGCCCTGCACTGACCGTCGATTGGCGCTCAGCCTTGCGCGCTGCCTGGATGTAGCTTCTGAGCGAGACTCGTGCGGCAGTGCGCTTGGCCGGATCGTCGGGAGCCGCGGTGCAGGCCTTGAGGTCCGCGATCGCTTTGCCTTGGGCCGTGTCGGCATCGTTCGCCGCCTTTTCCTTCGCTGCCAGCTCTGTTTCCTCCGCTGCGTCGCCGACGGACGAGATCAGCCCCTGCTGCAGGCGTTCGGTGAGCGTGCCTTTGGTGGCCCCGAAGACGTCGCTCACAAAGGACAAGAATTGCGAGGCGCTGCGAGTTTCCGACACAAGGGCTTGAACCGCCATTGGCTTGCTCTTGTCGCCGAGGGACACGCTGAACCAATCACTTTCGAAGGGACTGCGCACCAGCGTGTCGAACGTCCCTTCCGCCGGGCACGCAGTCACCGGGGCAAGTTTCCCGTCCTTTCCGGCGGCGTAGCAATTGACGTCCGCGAACCGCAGGAGCTTGCCAGGCTGCATCTTGCCGAGAACGATTGTGGTGCCGCCGCCTTTCTGAAGGTCAAGTGACTTTCCCGCTTCCGCGAAGGCGAACGATACGAGCACGCTGCGGGTGCCCGAGGGACGCAGCGGGGTCGAGCTGATCGGCCGATCGAGAGAGGCCATCACCGGCAGTACGGTGTAGGCCGCGCCGTCGGTAGACGTCACGATCCGTCCCTGGAAGTAGAAGTCCGGCGTTCCGGCCATGTGCAGCCCGCGCCGCCAGAAGGGCGTGACCTCGGGCTGGCTGTTCGTGGGCCATTGGGATCTGGTGTTCACGTAAAACGGCGATGGCGTAGGATCATAGGCTGGCGGTTCGCGATACAACCAGCCGCGCACGATTGTGATGCAGGGTCCCAACCCCTTCCCCCTGCGTAGTTCCACATTGCGCCGCGCGGTGACGACTTTGGTCTCGGTGTCTGCCGCAGCCTTGATGGCATCGCCGATCCGGTTGACACCTTGCGCAATCACGGCGGAAGCAAGGGCGGCGAGCAAGGGCACAGCTTCGGCATCTGTCGCACAGGGACCGACGACCGTTTGCGTGTCGTAGTAGACCTTGTCTTGCGGCAGGATGGTGGGCGGACGCTCGGTTCCCGCGATGTGGGGAGCGCAGCCTGCAAGAAGGGTGGCAAGGCCGACAATGGGAAGGACACAGGTCTTCATCGTCATTGTCATTCCCCCGGACCTTCTAGTGGAGCCGCCAGAGCAGCATTCAGTCGAACGGCGCTATTGAGATACGCTTGGGTTTGCGACTGCGGTGGCGATAGATAGATGCGGGAACCGCTGAACAGCCCAACATGGATCGCGCGAACGGCATTGCCGATGAACAGCGGACAGCCGCTATGTTCTTGGTCGGTGTCACAATTGTGGGCCAGGAAGGGGCCGACGTCGGCGGCGTTGCCGACATGCTGCACGAGAACACCATCGGCAAACCCAACGGCAGCGGCCAGTCCTGCGCTAGCCAATTGCGAGAACCCGTCCGTAGCGATGCCATGGCCTCCCGGCGGGACTAGGAGCGCGAGATCCTGCGGCGAGCATTTTCGCTGCGTGCCGTTGGGGGCGAAGTATCCGTCGGCGATTTTTCCGAGGGCAGCATCAATCCAGTTCGCTTGGCCTGCGAAACGGACCCTGACCGATGTCGCGCCGGCGACCACATGCGCGGCCGTCAAAATCTGGCCTTGGGCATACAGCCATCCCGTGCCTCCCAAGGCTTGGGTGCCGTTCGATGCCACGACCTGGCAGATTCGGTTGTAAGGAGGCGAATTCAATTTCGCCACAGGAACGGCCTGCCATCGTGGGCTTGCGCCCGGAAAACCTTCAATCTGCAGGGCCTGCGGCTGCGCGTCCTGATCCACCAAGTGCCGTCTCCCCCGAGTACGAGACTACTGCAGATTATAGCGGATTACACGACTAGTCGCCAGCGTGTTCGCATCCGCAGTAGTGAGGACGCTCTCCCAAAGTAGCAAGTCTGCTACCATCGCGAATTCGGTCAGAATGCCGGCTGGGTTTGACAAACACTCGTTGTCGACTTTTGTCGAAACCCGCCATTCGGCACGGCAGCGTCGGACGGCAGTAATGTCCCAATTCTCGCCATCTGAACTTGGAGCGATCGTTGTCTTGAACAAGAGGATTGCTGACGACGAATGAAATCGGCCAGCCATTCGCTTGCTTCCCTTTTAACGACCGCTGACCTCTAATCGGGCAATCCGCTCAGCTCTGATCTGACATTTAGGGCAGGGATGAAACTTGGTATCTGGCGACAGGATTCGAACCCATCTTTCCACGCGTCTCTTTTTCGTGTGATGCATGTCCCATTTTGCAGAAACCGCCTGCGCTAAACCGCAGAATTCCGTCGATGTCGCGCTAAGGGTGGAAAAATGTCACTGTAAGAGTGGGATAGTGAATACCGGTGGAAAATGGTGAGCCCTGCTGGGTTCGAACCAGCGACCTACTGATTAAAAGTCAGTTGCTCTACCGACTGAGCTAAGGGCCCCCAAGCGGGTGTCGCGATCCCCTAAAGGTGCGGGCTCTGGCGGTCAACCGGCTTGGCGGCTTTTACAGCCGCGATCATCTGGCTGGCTTGGGCTTGCGCAGGCGGGAGGCCAGATGGTGGATGGTGCGGCCGGACACAGGATCTTGTGCATTCGGAGCGATCGCGCGCAGCGGTTCCAGGACGAAGGCACGGTCTGCGATGGCCGGATGCGGCACCGTCAGACGTTTGCTGCGCACGGCGCCGCCAGACCAGAGCAGCAGGTCGAGGTCCAGCGTGCGCGCGCCCCAGCGGCGGTAGCGGCGGCGATGGAAGGTGCGCTCGATGGCCTGAAGCTGGTCGAGCATCGCCAGCGGTAGCAGCCTCGTGCTCACAATGGCTGCCGCATTGGCATAAGTGCGCGCGGACGGGCCCAGGGGGCGCGAGTCGGTGATGGGGGAGGCTCGAACAAGGCTGAGGGGCGCGAAGTCGAGGGCATCGAAGGCGGCGCGCACGATGTCGCGCGGGCGCATCCCCGCCATCGGGCGATTGGCGCCGATACCAATAGCGTAGATCTGCTCGCCGGTTCCCGGCGACCGATGGTCGTGCGCCAGAGGGTGGATGCTTGCCTTGTTCATCCGCCAGGGCCTATCCGCAGGGCATGTCCATGACCAGACCTGTTATAAGCCCCGTGCCCGGCGCCGAACCGGCGCGCGAGTGTGCCTTGTGTCCGCGTCTGGTCGCCTTTCGGCAAGCCTGTCGCATCGAGCATCCGGACTGGTGGAACAGTCCAATCCCCGCCTTTGGCGATCCGGATGCGCGCATTGTTCTGGTGGGTCTGGCGCCCGGCAAACATGGCTCCAACCGCACGGGGAGGCCGTTCACCGGCGATTATGCGGGCGACCTCCTGTTCGCCACGCTGGACAAATTCGGCCTTTCGCGTGGCACATATGAGGCGCGCGTGGATGATGGCCTTGAGTTGGTGGATTGCGCGATCCTCGCGAGCGTGAAATGCCTGCCGCCACAGAACAAGCCGACCCCCGAGGAAATCCGCACGTGCCGTCCGTTTCTGGATGCGGAGGTCACGTTGCTGCCCAAGGCGCGCATCTTCATCGCGCTCGGGCAGATCGCGCATCAATCCGCGGTGAAAGTGCTGGGTGGACGGCTGCCCAAGGCCCGCTTCGCGCATCTCGCCGAGCACCGGATGCCCGATGGGCGCATGCTGATCGATAGCTACCACTGCTCGCGCTACAATACGAACACCGGGCGGCTGACGGCGGAGATGTTCGAGGCGGTTTTCGATCGGGCGCTGGCTTTGCGGGATAGCCTTTAAGCGACGCGGTGATAGGCAGGTTTTATCCGTCGGGCATTGCGCCCGTTGGATGAAGTTCGGGCGGCAACCTTGCGCGCGGCTGTTCCTTCACGACGAAGCAATGGTCGTGAGAGAACGCGCATGCCAAACAGGTTCCAGGGTGCAGACATTGCTGACCGGCCTTATCTCGCCAAGCTAAAGGCCCGGCTCAAGAGGCTGGTGAACGCGGGGACTGAAAGCTACCGCCGCGCTCGCCGGGCTTATCGCAGCAGATAATCGTAATAAGCGCCATCCGGCGGACCACCGGCGGCAGCCTGCACGCCATCCAGGGCGCCTTCCGGTAGCGAGGCGAGCGACTTGGCATGATGCTCTTCGCTGGCCCATTTCTCGATGAAGATGAAGCGGTGCTCGTTGCCCAGATCCCGCATCAGTTCGACGCCTTCACAGCCATCGGCAGCCTTCACCGTGCCTGACAGCGCCATGAGGGCCGCTTCCATCTCGGCGCTTTTGCCGTCTGCGGCGGGAATGATGTAGAGGCGAGCCACGGTCATACACATCTCCTTATGCAGCGATGGTTACACATCCTGCGCCAGCCGTCCATAAAGCTCGGGCCTGCGATCGCGGAAAAAGCCCATGCCGGCGCGGTGCTTGCGGGCACGGTCGAGGTCGAGCGTGGCGATGAGCGCGCCGGTCTGCCAGTCCTCCGCCTCCGCCACCAGATCGCCCCATTCGTCTGTGATGAAGCTGTGGCCGTAGAAGTTTTGCTCGCCTGCGGCGCCAGCCATCTGCTCGCTGCCGATGCGATTGGCGGCAATAACCGGCATACAGTTGGAAACGGCATGGCCCTGCATCGCCCGCCGCCACATGCGGCTGGTTTCCAGATCGCCATCATAAGGCTCAGAGCCGATCGCGGTCGGGTAAAAAAGCAGTTCCGCACCCATCAGCGCCATGGCGCGGGCCGTTTCCGGATACCATTGGTCCCAGCAGATGCCGACGCCGATCGTGCCATATTTCGTTTCCCACACCTTGAAGCCGGTGTTGCCGGGGCGAAAATAATATTTCTCCTCATAGCCCGGCCCGTCCGGGATATGGCTCTTGCGGTAGACGCCCATGATCTCGCCCTGATCGTCGATCATCGCGAGGCTGTTATAATGGTGCTGGCCATCCCGCTCGAAGAAGCTGGTGGGGATGTAGACGCCCTGCGCCTTGGCCACCTTCTGCATCGCCAGCACGGCAGGATGCTCGGTGAGCGGGCGAGCGCGGGCAAACAGAGCCTCGTCCTCGACCGTGCAGAAATACAGGCCCTCGAATAGTTCGGGCGGCAGGATGATCTTGGCGCCGCGCGCTGCGGCCTTGGCGACATGCTCCTCCACCAGCGCGATATTGGCGGCCTCATCGTCCGAAAAGGCGAGCTGAAGCGCGGCGACGGTGAGATGAGACATGATAGATCCTGCGGCGAAGGGGGTCAGACGGCGGCGGGCAGATGCATGCTCATGCAATGGAAACTGCCGCCGCCGCGCAATATGGCATCGGACGCCAGGCCGACAATAGCCCGGCCGGGAAAGAAGGGCGCGAGCGCATCCAGCGCGGCCTGATCATTGGGTGCATCATATTGGGGTACGATGACGGCGCCGTTGGTGATGCAGAAGTTCATGTAGCTCGCCGGGACGATGTGCCCGTCAATCTCATATCGGCCGACCGACGGCATTGCGGCGACCTCCAGCCCATAGGCGCGGGCGCGCGCTGTGGCATCGGCATAGATGGCGGTGTTGGGGTCATCCTCGGTGCTGGCCTGCGGCACGGCAAGAATGCCGGGCGCGACGAAGCGGGCGAGATTGTCGACATGCCCATCGGTGTGATCGTTCAGCAAGCCATCACCCAGCCAGAGCATTGACGACAGTCCAAGCGTGCCGGCCAGGATCGTCTCGATCTGCTTGCGATCCAGCGTGGGGTTGCGATTGGGGTTGAGCAGACATTGCTCGGTCGTCACGAAGAGCCCCGTCCCGTCCGTATCGAGCGCGCCGCCTTCCAGGATGATGGGAACGTGGCGGCAGGGCAGGCCGGTTGTGGCGGCAAGCCGCGCGCCGATGTCCTCATCGCCCGGCATCTGGAACTTGCCGCCCCAGCCGTTGAAATCGAAATCGACGAGGGCGCGTGAGCCATTCGGGCCGAGGAGGCCGATTGGACCGGTGTCGCGTAGCCAGATGTCGCCGAAGGGTTCGTGGCGGACCTCTACGGCGGGGGAGACAAGGGTGCGGGCGTGGAGGGCATCTGGCTCGTTGCGCGCGAGAAGTATGACGCGCTGGCCCTGGCTGGAGACCGCATTTGCAAATGCCGCTGCCTGGAACTGGGCATCCGAACGCGCTGAGGGCCATTCCGACGGGTCGCCGGGACAGCCAATCCAAAGCAGTTCCTGAGGGGCCCACTCTGCCGGTAGGATGTAAGACATTCGGCGTTCTCTCTCGTTTCGCGAGCGTCTTGGCCGACATAGCTTGCAATGACAAGGTGCGCTTTCGTCGCGGTCGGTGCTTGTTTTTTTCGGAGGGGGCTGCGCCTATGATGTGTCGAGTCTGTGCTTTTTCGCCGGGCTGACGTGGTGCAAACTGATGGGTCTGGCGGAAGGCAATCCAGCAATAACCGAATAGCAATGCTTTCGACGGTCATTCTCGCTAGGAACATCGGAGGTGTCAGCCCGTCGCGCGGCGCTGCCAAACTCTGCTGCACCAGCACACGAAGAGGGTGTCCCGCATGGTTTCCCGTCAAAGTGAAACTCAGTTTCTGTTCAAATTGGTTGCGCTCGACAATGGCATCAGAAGCGATAATGGACTAACGGCGATTGGGTCGCCCCCAACCTTCTTTATTTGAAAGATGCAGGGAAAATAAAATAGACGATGATCCTAATATATTATCCTTAAATATAGTGGCATTGAATATTTATATTAATTCTATGAAGTTAAAATCTATGCTTATAGATGTATCTCGTTTGATTTGGCGCATGAAAAGAGGGTTGTTGCCGACAGGTATTGATCGAACATGTCTTGCGTATATTTCTCATTATCGCGGTCGCGCCCATGCAGTCATTCAGTTCGGGAAGGTGACAGCGGTTTATCCCCTTGAATGTTCCCGAGAATTGTTCGAGGTCTTACTTTCATCCCATAGAGGTGGTGGTGGCCACCGATTGCCCTCCCTCGTTTGGCGGGGCGTGCGGGAGCTTTTGAGAGGTCGGGTGGGGCGGCGTGACCTCTCGGGAGCCATTTATCTGAATGTCGGTCACACGGGCCTCGATAAGGTGAGCCATGAGGCTTGGGTTCAGAAATCGGGCGTGAGACCAATCTATTTTGTGCATGATCTCATTCCGATAACTCACCCCGAATATTGTCGTCCGAGAGAATTAGAGAAGCATCGTCACCGCATCACTGCGTTATTGCGCAATGGAACTGGCATCATCGGAAACAGCCGCGATACGCTTGATGAGTTGAAAATTTTTGCCAGTTACCAAGGATCGTTGGAAATGCCGCCGACGCTTCTGGCACCTTTAGGAGCGGATTTCTCTGATAGACAGCAAGCCCCGAGACCCGATACGACTTTGCCGGTGCGGCCCTATTTTGTCATGCTCGGCACGATTGAAGGACGGAAGAATCACCTCTTTATTCTTACGATATGGGCAGAGATGGCTCGGCGTTTGGGGGCAGCGTGCCCGCAACTCGTTATCATTGGCCAGCGCGGCTGGGAAAGTGAGCAGGCGGTCGATATGTTGGAGCGCAGCGCGGCGCTGCGTGGGCATGTTATCGAGCTGTCACGCTGTGACGATGCGGAGCTCCAAGCCTATATGTGCGGGGCGCGAGCGCTGCTCTTTCCATCTTTCGTCGAAGGATATGGTCTTCCGCTCGTGGAAGCGTTGGCCAGCGGGACGCCGGTCATAGCCAGCAATCTTGGGGTCTTTCGTGAGCTTGCGGGCGAAATTCCAGAGTATCTCAGTCCGATTGATGGTCTGGGCTGGTCTCAGTTGATTGAGGATTTTGCGCAGCCCGACAGCATTCGGCGTGCAGATCAGCTAAAGCGTCTTGCTAGCTGGCAGCCGCCAACTTGGGCGGATCATTTCGCCAAGCTCGATCCCTGGTTGGAGGAGTTAGCTGCTCAGCCGTAAGTGGCAACGCTCGCAAGCTGCCACTGGCCGGTTCGACTGCTAACCAGCCGCTCCACGGACGACTCCACCAATATACTCGTCGCCGTCTCGCTCGCCAGCCCGCCATAGACAAGGCAGCGATCGTGCAGCACGCGGCGGAAGGACTCGTAGACGTTCGGATCGGGCGCTTGCGGGCGCATCCAGAAGTCGTCGAGCCGACCTTGGTGGGTGATTTGCGGTATGTTGTAGATCGCCTTGCCCAGCGCCATGGTGGGGACGCCAGCGGCGAGGGCCAGCGTGGCTGAGGTGCTGTTGATCGTCACCATGCCGAGGGCGTCCGCCGTCAGCTCTTCAAGCGCGCCGCCTGCGATGTGGAGGATGCGATCTTCGATGCCGGCCTTGCGCGCCTGGCTCATGATATGATTGCGCCAACTCATGAAGCTGCAATCGAGCGGATGTTCCTTGATGAGCAAGCGGACATGCTTGGGGGCGCGGCGAGCGAAGCTGTAAAGCACGTAATCCAGCGCTTCCTTCATGTCCGCGAACGGCGAATGCTCGCGAATCTGGAAGTCAGTCGAGAGTTGCAGCGGGAAAAGGAAGTAGGGGGCCTCAGGCAGCCGCGCGAGGGTCTCCTCGGCGCGGCGAGCATCTGCCTTTTCCCGCCCGAATTTATAGAGCCAGCCAAAGCCCTCCATCATCAGGGACCCGGTCCGGTGCGACTGGTAGAAAGGATAGAGCGGCCGCCCGAACCAAGTGCGTGAGTAATAGCGCCAGGCATCGCGCGCGCGGCGATTGAAGCTGGCGGTGATGACCGGGCGCTGCGGCAATGGGGGCAGGTTGCGCGCCGCTTGCAGATACCATTCCGGGTCTCGCGGCAGCGAGCTGTTGCCGTTCACTCCGCTCGGCTCCAGGGTCAGCCAGTCCGGACGAATGTAACCTTCTTCAAAGACATGCACGTCGATCTTGCGAAGCTGTGCCATGCGATGGGCCGCCATGTGCAGAGGGCGGCAATCGCCGAACAGAATGATGTCGGTGATGGCATTGTCGCTCAGGAAGCGATCAATGAACAGGGTCCACCGCTTCCGGCTTCCGCGATAATTGGTGGCCTCGCCGGGCCAATCGGCGAGATCGCCGCCATTCAGATTGATGCGAAAAATACCGCATTCGAGAGTGCGAAGTCGTTCGGCCAATTGCCAGAAGAAGGGCCCCGGCGGCCCCTGCAGGAACAGGAAGTTCCGATGCGCTATGGGCTGGAATTTCATCTGTTTCCCAACATGTGCGCGATGGCCCGTCTAGCCAAACCAACCAACTTTCTGAGCGGGACTAGCGCAACATTTTGACGCTGAACACCAGAAATGAGACGCATGACAAGTATTTCTGCCGTGCATGGCAAATTGGTTACGGGGTCCAGATAGCGCGGATATTGAATAAGCACATGGGCTGTTAACGCATCTAGCGTTAAGGCCCTGTTTCGACGCGGCAGGGATGGGCCGAGATCATTGGTGAGCCCCCAGCCCGCAAAGAAGGGCATGCCGTGCGTCGTCACCGATGTCCCGTGCAACAGCGCTTCGAACCCGGCGAGGGAGGTGATGACGTGCACCTCGTCCGCCATGGCGATCAACGCGCTGATCGGGCTGCCGGGGTCGATCTCGTTCGCCAGTTCCAGCGCGATATTCGTCGGGATGGCGCCGCGCCGATGGCCCGCTTCAACATCGGGATGCGGTCGATAGACGATCCACGCATCCGGTGCGCCTGCGCGAACCCGGCGGAGCAGTTCAAGGTTGGACTGGACCGCCCCGCCACCGAACTGGACGGACCGGTCGTCCTCGACCTGGCCGACCGCGAGAAGATGGCGCTTCTGGCCGCCCCGGCGCGGCAAAGTGGCCGCCCGGCCGATGCCATATTTGCTGACGGCCTCGCGCACCAGCCATTCGCGCAGACGGCGCGCGCGGGCCAGCATGTCGGGGGAGGGGGTGCCTTGCGCCAGCATCTCCTCCAGCCGGTTGGGGCGGGTGGGGTCGTAATGGACGCCCAGATCATCGACGATGATGGAAAGCGGCGGTACGCAGTCGGCACCGAGCCCGGCTGAGCGGATGAAGCCATCCTCCACTTCCATCACCGGCCAGGGACCCGCCTCGATCTCCGCCAGCAGGGCAGGGGGAACGCGCGCCTTCCACACAGCAATGGCATCGCTGGACTTGAGATCGCGCAGGGCCGCGGGATTGGCGGGACGGAACGGGACGGCGCTGCCGGCCCAGAGCAAGGGGTCCACCGTATCGCGCTTCCAGTGCGCGAAACCGAATGCCGCGGCGATCGGGCGGTTGGCGTCGATCAAGCGCCGCCAGCTCGCCAGCGTTTCGATCAAATCGAGTGCGCTGGTTGGCTGGCCGGTGAACGGGTCTGCGTAGGCGACGTTCTGCACTAGATGCCGCTCAACCAAAGCGGCGATGATGGCCTCAGTCTCGGGGGCGCCGGGCGCGCGGTCGGCAAGCGCAGCGAATGTGCCTTCACCGTTAAGACGAACGCGCTTGCCTGCGATGGCGCTGAGCAGCATCAGCGGATCGTCGGCGGACCCTGTCACGCTTTCTTGTGCGATTGTCCAAGGATCGTCCGGCGCCCAGAACGGACCACCGACGCGATGTTGTCGCAGGGCCGCGAGGATTTGCTCCGCGGTTGCCGAGCGGACATGGCTCTCGTCCTCCGCGGCGCTGAGGACGACCGGATAGGGTTTGCCGCCGGGAAAAGGAGGAACGGCGAGGATCGTCTGTGCGGCGAGCGTCATGGGCGATGCACTTTCTCCAGCCAGCCCGTCGGCGGCTTGGGCACGGCGGCGTGGGGATCGGCACGCATCGCTTCGATCACGCGGTTCAGCCAGGGCGACAGGAGGGCCATGTCGGGATTATGACGGGAGGTCACCCCTGTGACCAGACTGGAGGGGCCGGAATAAGCCGCAAACAGCGTATCGGCGCTGGTCTTCGGAACGAGGCGGTCGAAATCGCCCTGCACAAACAACACCGGGACCTTGATCGCCTTCAACGCCTCCCGATTGTCCCATCGATCCGGGATGAAGGCGCGGCTGATCTTTGGCGCGGCGGCAGCAATGCGAACGAAAACGCTCATCGCGATCACGCCAGCGATATCCGGTTCTCTTGCTGCGGCATGAAGCGCCACGGAAGAGCCCAGCGAATGGCCGATCAACCAGACGCGCGCGCCGGGCCCGGCCAGATCCCTCGCCTTTGCGATGAACGCGCTCGCATCGGTCATCAGGCCGTCTTCGCTCGGTCGGCCCGGATTGGCGCCGAAGCCGCGGTAAGACGCAGCCAGAACCGCATTGCCTGTCCCGGCCAGATGCTGGGCAGCATTCGCATTCATTTCGGCATTCCAGTTGCGGCCGTGGAACATGACGAAGATGTCGGGGTCGCCCGGCGCGCCCGGCCAGTAATAGCCGGTGAGTGCGAGATGATCCTTCGTGGTGACGCTGATGGTCTGGGGTGGCGCGCCGTCCCATTGGGTCACGCCGGCTTTGTTATGGGGAGAATAGAGGACGTCGCGAGACAAAGACGCACAGCCCGGCGTCATCCCCAGCAACGCCAACAGCACCATGGTCTGCCGCGCACGCCCCCGCCTGGTATGGCACGGCTTGCCCGGACGATCCTGTGTCTCGCGCACGATCCTCACCTAGGGCAAGGCGCGCGCGCTGAGAATCCCTTCGACCAGCGGAACGTCGCTGGGGTTGTTCACCTCTACGATGGGATAGCCTTGTTCCTCAAGCGTGACGACCGAGACCGGTATGCCCGCGACGAGGAAGCGCAACTGTTCGAGGCCCTCGACTGCCTCCAGCATCGTCGGCCCCAGCGCGACATAGCGCTCCAGCGCGGCGCGGCGATAGGCATAGAGGCCAAGATGGAGCAGGACAGGCATGTCCTCGTTCGGCATGCGGCCTTCTGGGAGATAGGGGAGGATGCGCTTGGAGAAATACAGCGCTTCTGAACGACCGTTGACCACGACGGTGGTGCCACCCACGCGGCCCTGCGCGGCATCCTCCGCGAGGTGTCGATAGGTTTCGTCTGAACACCGCACCGCCACGGTCGCGACCTGCACCTCCGGATTGGCGTGCATATGGTCGATCAGGGCAGCGACGAAAGCCGGCGGGGTGAGCAGCGCATCGCCCTGGAAGTTGACGAGCAGCTGCGCGTTGGGCAGCGCGTCGAGGCAGGCCGCCACCCGCTCGGTGCCATTGCCGCAGCTTTCCGGCGTCATCAGCGACTGGCCGCCAAAGTCATCGACTTCGTCGGTGATCCGCTTGTCGTCCGTCGCGACGACGACGGCCGCGTCTTCGCAGACGGCGAGTGCGCCATCATGGCTCCACCCGATGAGCGTCTTCGTGATGCCATCAGGGCCCATGATGGGCGCCAGCGGTTTGCCGGGATAACGGCTCGATCCATAGCGTGTCGGGATAATGATGACGGTCCCAGCGTCAGCCAGGGCAAGGCGCTCACTCATGCGGCTTCCCGTCGTCCAATGTTGGGCGGAATGCAAGCCGGGGTTCCGTCGGCCTCGCGGTCAATCTGGGCGTGACGTTGACCGGCGATCATGGCGCACCCGCTCAGGGCGCGAGATCGTGAATATGCGCGATGCCCACGGGCTTTGCGCGGTCATCCTGCGCCGTGACGAACAGCACCGTGATCTTGGCATCGTTCATGAGGGTGAGAACTTCTTCCACCAGCGTGCCCACGGGCACAGTGATGGGGGCGCTGGTCATGATATCGGCCGCACGGGCGGTAAGCACATGGTCGAAGGCGCGGCGCAAATCGCCATCGGTGATGATGCCGACCAGGGAGCCATCATCGGACACGACGCCCGCCACGCCCTTGCCGCCGCTTGTCATCTCGAAAACCACGTCGCGCATCGGCGCGTCCCAGCGGACCAGGGGAAGCGGGTCGTTGACGTTGATCACTTCTTCGATCGGCGCGAGGCGCGAGCCGATGTCTCCGCCGGGATGCCATTGGGCAATATCGGTGCGCGTGAGGCCGCGACGTTCCATGGCAGCCATGGCCAGCGCGTCGCCAAGCGCCAACATCATCGTGGTGGAGGTCGTCGGCGCAATCCGCACGGGACAGGCCTCTGGTGCGTCGGGCAGTTGCAGGACGATATCGGCTGCGACGCCCAGCGGCGAATGACGCCGCGAGACGATGCCGATCACCTGTACGCCCCGCCGCCCGGCATAAGTGAGCAGCGGGCGCAATTCCGGCGAAAAGCCGCTGTTGGAGAGAATGATCAGCACATCGCCCTGACTCAGCATCCCCAGGTCGCCATGGGCTGCTTCCCCGGCGTGAAGAAAGAAGGAGGACGTGCCGGTCGCAGCAAAGGTTGCAGCGATCTTGCGGGCAATATGGCCGGACTTTCCGACGCCGGCGACGACGACACGGCCGGGCGTGTTCAAGATGACGTTGACGGCATCCGAAAAGGACTGATCGAGCGACGCAGCCAAGGCTGCGAGACCAGCGGCCTCTTGCGTGATAACGGACAGGCCCGCCTCGAGCGTTCTTTCATGGTCTACCCGGGAAGGGTGAAAGGAACGCGGGTGAACAGTAGCCATGTCGACGGAATTTCCCTGATTTGCGCCTTGGGCTAGCTTTGGCTGCGCTTTCGCGCAACTCATTTTTGCACCGCAACAACTCATCGCTTGCTCAGAACAACTGGCCTTAACAAATCGATGATTTAAGGTTTTAACGCCAAGGCTCTTAATAACCTGTTCCGTCTACTTTGGCGCATTCGCTCCACTCCGGCTCTCGTCGCGAATCGTCC
Organism: Sphingobium sp. B8D3B; assembly: GCF_025961875.1. NCBI lineage: Bacteria > Pseudomonadati > Pseudomonadota > Alphaproteobacteria > Sphingomonadales > Sphingobiaceae > Sphingobium > Sphingobium sp. B8D3B. The sequence goes on from NZ_JAOQON010000001.1 coordinate 656,518, forward strand.
GGAATTCTGCGGTTGGGAACCAGTTGGGCCACACGTCGCTCTGCGCCAGTTCGCGGCCGATGCGATAGTGAAGCTGGAGATCGCTTGCCGCGCCGGCCCAGTTCCAGCGGGGATCATATTCGTCCTGCGGCTTGTGATAGCGGTGGACCGTGTAATCTTCGGCCGCGGCCTGGCCGGCCGTCACGCCGCCATCCACCAGGTCCTCGCCGCTCTCGGCATACAGCATGGACACGCCCTGCTTCGCGAAGCTGAAATGGTCGGAGCGGTAGAAGCTGCCTTTTTCCGGCGCCGGCTCGGGCTTGATGACGCGGCCGGCATCCTTGACGGCGCGTTCGAGGAACAGCTCCAGCTCGGATTTGCCGCCGCCGATCACCACCACATCGCGGGTCGGCCCCGCCATATTCAGCGCATCCATGTTGATGCCACCCACCGTCCGCGCGAGCGGGAAGACGGGGTTTTCGGCATAATAAGCCGAGCCGAGCAGGCCGGCTTCCTCCGCCGTCACGGCGAGAAAGACCAGCGTGCGCGCAGTTGGTCCGGCGTCACGGTGAGCTTTGGCCAGCGCGATCAGCGCGGCCGTGCCCGTCGCGTTATCGACCGCGCCATTGCAGATGTCGTCGCCATCGATCGGTTCGCATCGGCCCAGATGATCCCAGTGCGCGGTGTAGAGCACATAATCATCGGGCCGGCTGGTGCCGGGGAGGATGCCGATCACGTTGCGCGAGCGTTGGCGGCGGATCGTATTGTTGATGGTGATGCTGGCCTTGAGGTCGCCTAGGGGGACGGCCCGGAAGCCCGAGCGCTTGGCCGCGGCGCTGAGTGCCGCGAAATCCTTGCCGGCCGCAGCGAAGACGCGCTTGGCAGCATCGAGCGTCACCCAGCCAGCCGCGGCGGACTGATCCATATGATCGCCCGGCACATCGATGTTGAGCTGCGGCCCGGTCCAGGAGGAGACGACCACGTCCCATGGATAAGCGGCCGGGAATGTCTCGTGAACGATCAGCGCGGCAGCGGCGCCTTGTCGCGCGGCTTCCTCATATTTGTAGGTCCAGCGGCCATAATAGGTCATGGCGCGACCCTCGAAGGGACCGTCGAGACCTTCCATCTCGTAATCGGGATCGTTGACGAGGATGACCACCGTCTTGCCGCGCACATCCACGCCGGCATAATCGTTCCAGCCCCGCTCGGGCGCGTTGATGCCGTAGCCGACGAACACCATGTCGCTGGCCGCCACCGTGCTCGTCGGCACCACCCGATAGGTGCCCGCGACCATATCCGTCTTGTAGGCGAGGTTGATGGCGGTTTGTGCCCCGGCGATCCGCAAGGTCATGTCCGGCGAGGGCGTCAGTTCGACCAGCGGCACGTCCTGCGTCCAGCTTCCCTTGTTGCCGGGTTTCAGTCCAACCTTGCGCATCTGGGCGATGAGATAGGAGACGGTCTTTTCCTCGCCGACAGTGCCGGGCGCGCGCCCTTCGAACGCGTCCGAGGACAGGGTGCGCGTGACGCTTTTGAGCAGATTGATGTCGATGGGTTTTGCCATCACGGCGGCAGGCAAAACAAATGCCGGGTCCGCTGACACGGGCGCGGCATCGGCCGTGCTTTTCAGTGGCGTGGCTGTGGGTTGGCACGCAGCGAGAAGCGCGAGAGGGAGAGCGATCGCGAGACGAGGGAGGCGCATGGGTACTTCTTCCAGCAACAGGCAAGGTGATAGTCGCTCATGTCAGGGTCTGCTTGCGTGTTCAACATGAAGCCGCTTAATCAGAGGCATGGCTGTGCCGTCATGCTTTGGTGGGGCCATTTACGAGGGGGGATTTCTATGATTTCGACCGGCGTCGTCGCGCGGGTTATGGGCGCGAGCTTGTTTAGTATCGCGGTCGGCGCGGGGGCGGCCGGCGCGGCGGCGGGTGCCCCGTCGAGCGTCGAGCAGGCGGCCGCGACCTTTGGAGCGCGCCCGAGCGTGCAGCACGCCAGTCTCTCCCCCGACGGCGCTTTGCTTGCAACCATTGAGCCCATTGGTGCACGCGGCACGCAGGTCCGCATTCTCGATCTCACTCGGGACGACTCCCATCCTGTCGGCATCCTGCAGGCATCGGGATCACCCGAACGGCTGAGCTGGTGCCGTTGGAGCGGAACCCGCCGTCTCCTTTGCAGTATTTATGGGGTGTTCCCACTCAACGATGGCCAGCTCAGCTACGCCAGCCGGCTGATTGCAATCGATGCAGATGGCAAGCGGATGCAGTCACTTCGATTGCCGGGTACCAAGGGGAATGCGCTGGGCTACCGGCTGTTCGGCGGTTCTGTGCTGGATTGGAACCCCGGGCAGGACGGCCATGTGCTTCTGCTCCGCGAGTTTGTGCCGGAATCCACAACCGGCACGCGGCTAGCGCAGGTTGCCGATGGCCTTGGCGTGGATCAGGTCGACACGATTTCCATGCGGACGGTGTCTGCGATCGAGCGGCCACGCCCAGCCAATACCGAGTTCATCAGCGACGGCCAAGGCCACATTCGCATTCGTGGCATAGATCCCAACAGAACCTCGGAGGGCTATGCGTCCGGCATCACACGCTACCAGTACAGCGGTGCAGACGGTAGCAACTGGCGGTTCCTGGGTGATTTCGATTCAAGGACGGGCGAGGGGTTCAATCCCTATTATGTCGATCCTGCCCTGAACCTTGCTTACGGCTTGCGAAAGCTGGACGGGCGCTATGCCGCCTATTCGGTGTCGCTTGACGGCCAAGCGTCCGAGAAGCTGCTGCTGGCCCGCCCGGATGTCGACGTCGAGGGGTTCGTGACGATCGGACGCAATTCACGCGTCATCGGCATTTCCTACACCACCGATAAGACGGAGGTTGAATATATCGACCCCGAGCTCAAGCGGTTGAGCAAGGCGCTCTCGCGCGGCTTGCCAAACTTGCCTCTCATCCATTTTCAGGATTCCAGTCAGGATGAGTGCAAGCTGCTGCTTTGGGCTGGGAGCGATGTCGACCCCGGCCGCTATTATCTTTTGGACCGTGAGACGCGCGGCCTGACGGAGTTGGCCTTTAGCCGCGCGGGAATGCAGAACCTGTCGCTCGCGACCGTCCGGCACATCACGTTCGATGCCGCGGATGGCACCAAGATTCCCGCCTATCTGACCCTGCCGCCGGGGAGCGACGGAAAAGGGCTTCCCGCCATCGTGATGCCGCATGGCGGCCCGAGCGCACGGGATAGCTGGGGGTTTGACTGGATGGTGCAGTTCTGGGCCAATCAGGGCTACGCTGTGCTGCAGCCGAACTTCCGGGGCTCGTCCGGCTATGGCGATACGTGGTTCCAGACCAATGGGTTCAAGAGCTGGAACGTGGCCATCGGCGACGTTGTCGATGCCGGGCGTTGGCTGATCCGCGAAGGGATTGCCGACCCGCGCAAGCTCGTCGTCTCTGGCTGGTCTTACGGCGGCTATGCCGCGCTTCAGTCGGCTGCTGTGGAACCGGATTTGTTCCGCGCCGTGATTGCCATCGCCCCTGTGACCGATCTCGAAAGGCTGAAGGGCGAGTGGTCCGGCTGGAGCAACTATTATCTGCAGAAGGACTTCATCGGCTCCGGCCCTTATATCGAGCAGGGTTCGCCTGCCCGGCAGGCGGGGCGCATCAAGGCACCGGTCCTCATGTTCCACGGCACGTTCGATCGCAACGTGAACGTCGGCCAGTCACGGTTGATGGCTGATCGGCTGCGGCAGGCGGGGAAGGACGGGACGCTGGTCGTCTACGAGCAGCTGGACCATTATCTGGATGACAGCGAAGCGCGGAAAGACATGTTGGTCCAGTCCGCCAACTTCCTGCAGAAAGCGCTGAACGCCGCGCCTTGAGCGCGGCGTTTGGCCTAGGACCAGAGCCTGCGTCGCAGAGCAGGCGCGCGATCATGAAAAAAAGGCGGCCCGTTGTCGGGCCGCCCTTTCTGAAATCTGCCTGAGAGGCCGATCGATCAGCGCGAGTAGAACTCGACGACCAGGTTCGGCTCCATCTTCACCGGATAGGGCACCTCGTCCAGCGTGGGGACGCGGGTGTAGGTGATCTTGGTGGCGCCATCGGGGGCGAGATAGTCGGGGATGTCGCGCTCGGGCAGGCTCTGAGCTTCGAGAACGAGCGCCATTTCCTGCGCCTTCTTGCCAAGCGTGATCTCGTCGCCCGGCTTCACCAGACGCGAGGCGATGTTGCACTTCACGCCGTTCACATAAATGTGGCCGTGCGAGACGATCTGGCGGGCCGAGAAGATCGTCGGCGCGAACTTGGCGCGGTAGACAACCGCGTCCAGACGACGCTCGAGCAGACCGATGAGGTTCTGGCTGGTGTCGCCCTTCATGCGGCTGGCTTCGATGTAGCTCTTCTTGAACTGCTTCTCGGTCACGTCGCCATAATAGCCCTTGAGCTTCTGCTTGGCGCGCAGCTGGATGCCGTAGTCGGACATCTTGCCCTTGCGGCGCTGGCCGTGCTGACCGGGGCCATATTCACGCTTGTTGACCGGGCTCTTGGGGCGACCCCAGATGTTCTCGCCCATGCGACGGTCGAGCTTGTACTTGGCGCTTGTGCGCTTCGTCATGATGACTTTCCTTCAATTGCGAACAACGTCTGCCGCGCCCTGAAAGGGTTTGGCGTCGATCCCGGTCTTTCGCCTGACACTCATTTTCAGAGGCAGGGCCGCCGCTGCACCGGGGTGCGGGGCCGATTGCGAAGGCGCGCCTATGGCGGGCGAGGGGCGGAAAGTCAAGGTGCCGTCGCGGTGGCGGTCTTTCGCGCGGGGGGTGTGGTCAGGCGCGGAAGCTCCGGCCCCACGCCGTCATACAGCAGGCGCAGGGTAGGGGAGGCCTGGACGATGCGCCAGCAGCCCCAACTGAGCGCCATTGTGAGCGCGGTGATCACGCCCGCCTTTACCACCACCGGCATGGGGATGTGCTGGCCGACGACCACGAGACCGGCCGTAATCGGCAGATGGACAAGATAAATCACGAAGGCCCCGCTCACCAGCGCCTGCACTGCCGGGCTTGGCCTGTCGGCCAGCCGCTTCATGGCGGCAATGAGGGCCTGGGTCATGGTGATCGCCGCAATGGTGCCGATGAACCGCTCGGTCATCGGATGCACGTCTCGTCCGATCTGGAGGTAGAGCAGGGTGGCGGCGAGGGCGATCAGCGCAAGCAACGCGGAAGGCTTGTGCAGTGCTGCGCGGAACTGCGGGGCGCGGCAGACCAGCCAGCCAAGCGCGAACCACGGCGCGAACTGGATCAACTGGTCGATCCGCAGGATTTGCTGGGGCAGGTTGGTGGCAAAACCCCAGGCATAGAAGAGCTCGATCGCCCCGGCCTGCCAAGCGCCGATCACGACGCCGAGGCCGATCACGGCCGCTGCCATATGCCGGCCAAGCCAGTCATCGATACGGGCGGGAAGCATAGCCTGCGCCGCGCGCGGCGCGAGATGGCAGAGCAGAGCGGCCGCGCCGCACAGATAAAGCAGCACGATGATGAACCACAAATGCCGCACCCAATATCCGCCGGATTGCAGGCTGTTCTTCTCCAGCGAGCCCAAGGCGCCCCAGAGGCTGAAATTGGAGAGTTCGCAGAACAGGTTAAGCAGCGGATTGAGGGTGAGTAGCGCCGCGATGAAGGGCAGGCCGAGGCGGATCAGGCGATTCTTCATCCACGCACCGGGCGCGCGGCGCATCAGCAGAAGTGCAGCGAAATAGCCAGCAATGACAAAGAAAGCGGGCATTCTGAACAGATGGATGATGCCGGCGATCCAAGTGAAAACCAGATCGCCTTCGCCCGCATTTACGATCCACACGTCATTGGCGCGGTAGGCCATGGCGACATGATAGGGAATGCCGAGCAGCATGAGCAGGGCGCGCATGGCGTCCCAATGATGTTCACGACCCGAAACGTCTGTTCTCATTCTTCTTCCTGACGCGCACCAGCCTTGAACAAGAAAGCGCTCGGGCACCAGAGCGGTGGCACGGCTGGCCGCGATGGCAGGGAGGTTCGTCGGTTTTGACGCGCAAGATGGGCCTCAATGGGCCTGTCGCGCGGTGTCAGCGTCGCTGATTGTCAGCGCGGGCGCGGATTGGCGAGCGCGGAAAGAACGCCGCGCAGCGTCCGCACCTCCAGGCTGTTCCAGCCGGGCTTGGTGAGCACGCCGCGCAGGGTGCGCCGTGTCGCCGGGGCGCGATCTGGCGGGTAGAAATAGCCGGCTTGCTCCAGCATGCCATCGAGCTGGGCGATCATGCCCTCCAGCTCTTCCTGCGGGGCGGGGGGCAGCAGGTCGGTGTGGGTGGGCTGGCTGAGCGCCGCCTGCTTGGACCACTCATAAGCGCACAGGATGACGGCCTGCGCGAGGTTGAGCGAGCCGAACTCCGGGTTGATCGGCACCGTGAGGATAGCCCGGGCAAGCGCCACATCGTCGGTTTCCAGCCCGGAACGCTCCGGGCCGAAGACGATGGCACTGCGCCCCTGCGCAAGGTGGATATCCCGCGCGGCTTCTTCCGGCGTCACGACAGGCTTGGTCACGCCGCGCTTGCGCACGGTGGTGGCATAGACATGCGGACAGTCCGCCACGGCATCGGCCAGCGTCTCGAAAACCCGCGCGTTGGCCAGAACCTCGTCCGCGCCCGCCGCTGCGGGGCCTGCCGCCGGATTGGGCCAGCCATCGCGCGGGGTAACCAGCCGCATCTCCGTCAGCCCGAAATTGAGCATCGCCCGCGCCGCCTTGCCGATGTTCTCACCGAGTTGAGGGCGGACGAGGACGATGACGGGGCGTGGGGTGTCATGCCCTTGTACTTGCTCACTTTCCTCCGTTCGCCCTGGGCGAAGTCGAAGGGCCGAGCTGAGCGCAGGCGAGGCAGGAGCGCTGACGGAAGGAAATGCGGCTGTTTCTTCCCCGTTCGTCCTGAGTTGCTGCTGAGCCTGTCGAAGCGGCGTATCGAAGGACTTGCGCGCCGCTTCCTTGAGGGCCGCAAAATCTCCCGCGATCAGCGCTTCCTTCTTCTTGCGCGACCAGCCCTTGATTTGAAGCTCCGCACGCAATGCTTCCTCGCGAGTTCCGAACGATTCCGACCACGAAAGAGCGACCGGCAAGCGCGTTGCTGTGTAGCCGGGAATTGATCCAGACTCATGCTGGGCAATGCGCAGGTCCAGATTGTCCGTATGGCCGGCGTAATAGCTGCCATCGGCGCACTTCAGCAGATAGGTGTAGAAGCTCATGGCAAGGCCCTTCGATACGCCACTTCGACGGGCTCGTGACTACTCAGGGCGAACGTGAGTGGGGCAGGTCTCAGCCTCACTCCCGGCCAACCTCACGGATCGACCCCGCAAAGGACTCAAAATCCTTCGCCTCGGTAAAATCACGATAGACGCTGGCGAAGCGGATATAGGCGACGCTGTCCAGGCCCTTGAGGCCTTCCATCGCAAGTTCGCCGATGCGGGCGGCGGGCACTTCCGTCTCGCCGCTGGTTTCCAGCTGGCGCTGGATGCCGGAGACCAGCCGCTCGATGCGCACCGTGTCGATCGCCCGCTTGCGGCAGGCGATTTCGATGGAGCGCGCGAGCTTGTCCCGGTCGAAGGGTTCGCTGGTGCCGTTCGATTTCGCGACGGCGATGTCGCGCAGTTGGATGCGCTCGAACGTGGTGAAGCGCGCGCCGCAGCCTTCGCACTGGCGGCGGCGGCGGATGGCGGCGCCGTCCTCGGTGGGGCGGCTGTCCTTCACCTGGCTGTCTTCATGGGCGCAATAAGGGCAGCGCATCTAGCGGCGAATCCTCTGCCAGAAAGCGATACCGGCGCCGGCCACAAGGCCCAGCGGCAGCGAGACCACCGGAAGGACCAGCCCGGCCACGGCGCCAATGGCCGCACCGGTCAGCACTGGCTTGGTGGAGGGATGGGCAAGCCCCTGCTTGGCCATGCCGGTGGCTTCCGCCTTGGCGCGCTGGGCGAGATCGTCGGGCTTGCTCATCGGTCGCGGTCCTTGCTCAGTAGATCGGGAAGGCGACGGTGAGGGCCTTCACCTTCTCACGCACATGCGCCTCGATCTGGCCATCGCCTTCATCGCCATTGCGACGCAGCCCCTCGACCACTTCGGCGATCCAGCCGCCGATCTGGCGGAACTCGGCCTCGCGGAACCCGCGCGTCGTGCCCGCCGGGGTGCCGAGGCGCAGGCCGGAGGTGACGAACGGGCTCGCCGTGTCGAACGGCACGCTGTTCTTGTTGCAGGTGATGTAGGCGCGATCCAGCGCCTTCTCGGCCGCCTTGCCGGTCGTGTTGCGCGAGCGCAGGTCGATCAGCATCAGGTGATTATCTGTGCCGCCCGATACCACCGCCACGCCAGCGTCGGCGAGACTGGCCGCCAGCGCCTTGGCGTTGGCGACGATCTGGTGGGCATAAGCCTTGAACTCGGGCTGCAGCGCCTCGGCGAAGGCGACGGCCTTGGCGGCGATTACATGCACCAGCGGGCCACCCTGCAGACCGGGGAAGACGGCCGAGTTGAACTTCTTGGCCAGCGCCTCGTCATTGGTGAGAATGATGCCCGAGCGGGGGCCACGCAGCGACTTGTGCGTGGTCGTCGTCACGACATGGGCGTGCGGGAAGGGCGAGGGATGCGCGCCGCCTGCGACGAGGCCGGAGAAGTGCGACATGTCGACCAACAGATAGGCGCCCACTTCATCGGCAATCGCGCGGAAAGCCGCGAAGTCCCACACGCGCGGATAGGCGGTCGCGCCCGCGATGATGAGCTTGGGCTTGTGCTCGCGCGCCTTGGCGATCACCTCGTCCATGTCGAGCAGCTGGTCTTCCTTGCGCACGCCGTAGGACACGCAGTTGAACCACTTGCCGGACATATTGACCGGCGACCCGTGGGTGAGGTGGCCACCCGCCGAGAGATCGAGGCCCATGAAGGTGTCGCCCGGCTGCAGCAGCGCGAGGAACACTGCCTGGTTCATCTGGCTGCCGCTATTGGGCTGCACGTTGGCGAAGTCGCAACCGAAGAGCTTCTTGGCGCGCTCGATGGCGAGGTTCTCCACCACGTCGGCCCACTCGCAGCCGCCATAATAACGCTTGCCGGGATAGCCCTCGGCATATTTGTTGGTGAACACGCTGCCGGTCGCTTCCAGCACCGCCTTGCTGACGATGTTCTCGGAGGCGATCAGCTCGATCTTGTCCTGCTGGCGCTTGAGCTCGCCCTGAATGGCGGCGAAAACCTCCGGATCGGCGTCCGCAAGGCCGGTCGAGAAAAAGCCCTGAGCGCGGACGGCGGGCTGGTTGTCGAGATCGGCAGCGGCTGGCGAGGCAGTCATGAGCGGATGTTCCTTGTTATCAGACGTCTGTGTTCAACGGATCGGGCGCGGCATCACGCCGTCGTTGCGAGCGCTGGCGGATTGCCGAGCTTACCGACGCGACGGGCGTGGCGATCGCCGCCGAAATCGGTGGTGAGGAAAGCGGTGAGGCAGGCCTTGGCCATTTCCGGGCCGATCAGGCGGGCGCCCATCGCGATCACATTCGCATCATTATGCTCGCGCGAAAGCTGGGCGGAGAGCGGCTCGCTCACCAGCGCGCAGCGGCAGGCCGGATCGCGATTGACGGCAATGGAAATGCCGATGCCCGAGCCGCACAGCGCCACGCCGCGCTCGGCGCGACCGGCCGCGATCTCTGCGGCCAGCTTGTAGCCATAATCGGGATAGTCGACGCTCTCGCCCGCGGCCGGGCCAAGGTCGTTCACATCATGACCCTGCTCGCGCAACCACTCGGCCAGCGCGGCCTTGAGGTCGGTTGCGGCATGGTCGGAAGCGATGGCGATACGCATGGCAGAAGGTCCCCGGCCCAACTCTGAATCTGAACGAGTCGGCTTCGCGCCGCTATCTAGTATCCGCGGGCCCAGAATGCCACCGTGGATTGCGTGGCCGCGCGGCTGGCGCTATCGGGCGGCCATGAGCGGGACCATTCTCTCCATCCTCATGCTCGCCGGCATCGCGCTGGGCGTGGGCGGCATCTACATGATCGGCTGGCGGCACGATGCCAAGCGCGGCTGGCTGATGATCGTCGCGGCGATGGTAATGTTCATGAATGTGACGATCTGGACCATCCCGGTGGCGGAGCCGGGCGCGGCGGGCGTGGCGAACGCCGCGGAGTAAGCCGCAGCCTTAACCGGTCGCGGTTTTCAGCAGGGCCTTGAGCTTCGGGTGCCATGTGGGTGCCAGCGGGTTGATGACAGTCAGGCCGCGCGTGACGAAGCCATGTTGCATATCCTCGGACAGGAGCAGGCTGCAGCCCGCTTCCGCCGCTGCCGTGACAATCAGGGCATCCCAGAACTGCAGTTTGTGATCGACCACGAGATCGGCCGCCGCCAGAGCAGTGCGCGCCTCGGAAGCCGAGCTGCCGAATGCGCTCGCGAATTCAAGTAGGATGGCCCGGGCCTCGTCGGCACTGGCGCCGGCGCGGCGCAGGACGACGAACAGTTCGCCGAGGGTCTGTGCCGGTGCGATGAGGCTTGCCACCTCGGCAAGCTGCGCCACCAATGCGCGGATCTTTGCGATCTTGGGGTCATCCTCCGGGGCGCGGCTCACCCCTGCGAGATAGGCGAGGATGTTACTGTCGAGCGCAATGCGGCTCATTCGTAGAGATCGTCACGCGACCATGCCCCGGCGTGGCGGACCGGTAGATCGGCCACAAATGCGAGCAAATTGCGGACCGACTGTGCTTCCTGATGCCGATCGATGGGGAGGACACGGGCAACGGGTCGTCCGCGCGACATCACAGTAAAGCTCTCGCCCTCCGAAACTTCGCGAAGAAGTTCCGAGAAATGCTGGTTAGCCTCGCTGGCGCTGATCGCTTTGTCCATCCGACAAAATTAGTGGATAACACTAATTTTGGCAAGGCGCTTAGCGGGAACGAAACACCTCACAAATCCCTGATCAGCCGCACCGGCAAGCCGATCCAGGCGGGGTCGTTCACCACTTGCTGGCGCATGCCGATGCCGAGCGGGAGGAGGTGGAGCATGGCGCCGTCGCGGCCGATGAGGCGGCCAAAGAGGAAGCGGCCGGCGGGGCGGGGCACCAGCACGTCGCGGTTGAGCGCGTCGGCGAACCGCTCCGGCGGCAGGGGTTCGCACCACAATTCGTCTCCGGCGCGGTAATCGCCAAGCGCGGCGGTCATGCGGATGCCAAGCGCGCCTTTGGGCACGGCGGGCGGCACCAGCGTGAGCGGGCGGCTGGGCGCGCCGGCGCCGTCTGGGCCGACCAGCGCGGCGACGGGAACTTTCTCGCTGGCGGGCAGATCGACCAGATCGCTGGCCTGCACATCCAGCGCGGCGGCGATACGGTTGAGCCATTTCACCGATACGGTTCGCGTGCCTGTTTCGAGGCGACCGATGGTCTGGGCCGTGGTTGGGGGTTCGCAGCGGGCCGCCACTCCCTCCAGCGTGAGGCCCCGCGCCTTGCGGACTTCCCTGATCCTCGTAATCATCGGCTCACCTGATTTGTTAACCTCATCGGTTCGCTATGTCCTACATTTGTCGCCACATGGCAATGGTCTTTGCGACTCGAAACGGGAGACGCAGGGCATGGCTGAACGGCGCGGTAAGACAGTGGAACGAGTGATCGAAGGACCCGATGGGCGGCGCGAGCGCGTGATGGTCAACATGGCAGAATCGCCGACGAGCTGGCTCCATGCCCGTGGGATGCTGAGCCAGCGGCAGTTCGATGCCGCCGAGGCGCTGCGCCGCGATTGGGAACAGGCCGGCATGGGTGCGCGCGTGACGATGAACTGGGATCTGGCGGCTGTACCCGTTCGCGCCGGGCGGGGCGGGGCGCCCGGCCAAGCGCCGACGCTCGCCGGAATGAGCGCGCGCGATCGGCTGAATGGCGCGCTGGCGGCGGCTGGCCCCGGTCTGGTGGATATCCTGTGGCGGGTCGTCTGCGCGTGCGAAAGCCTCGTCGCCGCCGAACGCGCGCTCGGCTGGCCGGCGCGGGCGGGCAAGCTGGTGCTGGGCTTCGCGCTGGATCGGGTGGGGGATTTTTATCGGATTCGGTAGTCCAGCCGCCGCTTCACGATTTTGGTATAGCGGCCTCATCCTCGTCATTCCCGCGAACGCGGGAATCCAGCTTCGACGTCGCCTTAACGCGCCGGCACGGACCTGGATTCCCGCATTCGCGGGAATGACGGAGGAAGGAGAAGGGCGCGTTCCTTCGGTGGGGGCCTAAGTTGTCCGCGCCCGAGCGCTTCCGATCCGCCCCAGCCCGCCACCACCTCAAACCCGATCCGCTCTGGCTCAGGCGCATTTTCTTCCGCGCGCGGGGCTGATAAGGCGCCGCCATCATGATGACCGATCCCGCGCGCGCGCTGGCCATTGCCAAGTCCATTTTCCTCGAACGCTTTCCCGGAGCCGATTACGCCTTTGTGGCCGGTTCCATCATGCGCGGTGAAGGGCGCGCCTGGTCGGATATCGATCTGGTGGTGGTCTATCGCGCGCTGCCGCTGGCGCATCGGGAATCGGAGACGGTCGACGGCGTGCCGGTCGAAATGTTCGTGCACGATCCCTCCACGCTCGCCTGGTTCATGGAGCAGGATATTGCCAAGGGGCGCCCCTCCTTGCTCTCTATGGTGGCCGAGGGCGAAGTGATCGGGCGGCGGATCGCGCTAGGCAAGGTGCTGCAGGCAAAGGTCGCGGCGCGGCTCGCGGCGGGGCCGAGGCCGCTGAGTGCCGAGGCGCTCGAAGACCTCCGTTACCAGATCACGGACGCCCTGGACGATCTGCGCGGCGAGCGCAGCCGCTCCGAGAAGCTGGCCATCGGCGCGCGACTCCACCCGCTGCTAGCGGAACTGAGCCTGCGCACCCGCGACTGCTGGAATGGCGCCGGCAAATGGCTGCCCCGCCAGCTGGAGGCTGCGCAACCCGGCCTCTCGAGCCGCTACGAGACCGCCTTTGCTGATCTGTTCGGCGCCGGGCGAGCTGACGCTGTGCTGCAGCTGGGCGAGGCGGAGCTGGCCCGCGTCGGCGGGCGCTGCTTCGACCGTTTTCGGCGCGATGCCCTGGCTGCGCAACGCATCGACGCGCGCTCACCCCTTGCGGCGACGAAAGACCGGGTCTAGGGCCGGCGCATCCGATCACCATCACCGATCAACATGACAAGGACAGTCCCGATGAAAGCCCGCGTGTTCGTCACCTTGAAATCCGGCGTGCTCGATCCGCAGGGCAAGGCGATCCAGCACGCGCTGGAAGGGCTGGGCTTTGGCGGCGTCAATGATGTCCGCGCCGGCAAGCTCATCGAGCTCGATCTGGCCGACGGCACCAGCGAGGACGAGATCGACGCCATGTGCCGCAAGCTGCTCGCCAATACGGTGATCGAGAATTACCGCATCGAGGCGATCGGCTGAGCCGGCGACAGGAAGGACGTTTCCGATGAAAAGCGCTGTCATCGTCTTCCCGGGCTCCAATTGCGACCGCGATCTTGCCGTGGCCTTCGAGGCCGTGAGCGGCGCCAAGCCCGAGATGGTCTGGCATCGCGAGACGGAACTGCCGGAGGGTCTGGACCTTATCGGCGTGCCCGGCGGCTTTTCCTACGGAGACTATCTGCGCTCCGGCGCCATGGCGGCGCGCTCGCCGATCATGCAGGCCGTCGCTCAGGCGGCATCGCGTGGCACCTATGTGCTCGGCATCTGCAACGGTTTTCAGGTGCTGACCGAAGCGGGGCTGCTGCCGGGCGCGCTGATGCGCAATGCCGGTATTCACTTCGTTTGTCGCAGCGTGGCGCTGACCGTGGAGAACAGCCAGAGCGCATTCACCAGCGGCTATGAGGCCGGCCAGACGATCAACATCCCCGTCGCGCATCATGACGGCAATTATTTTGCCGATGCGCAGACGCTGGATCGGCTGGAAGGAGAGGGCCGCGTTGCGTTCCGCTATGCTGAGGCCGTCAATGGATCGGCGCGGAACATCGCGGGGATTCTCAATGAGGGCGGCAACGTGCTGGGCATGATGCCGCACCCCGAACGCGCGATCGAGAAGACCCATGGCAGCACCGATGGGCGCCGGATGTTCGAGGGACTGACCGAAGGCCTGCTCGCGCGCGCTTGAGAGTTTGCGGGCGCCGGTTGGGACATCCGTCGGTCGCGACCTCCTCCCTCGTCACCCCGGACCTGATCCGGGGTCCCGCTGCTTCAATGCAGCCGAAGGTTCAAGCATCCCACCAAGAAAGCTGGACCCCGGATCAAGTCCGGGGTGACAAAGGTGGGATAGGCTGGTGCTCGATGCTCGCTTCCTTGCCTTACGGGGCAATGCCGAAGCGCGCATAGTCCGCGTCGATGCGGGGCTTGATGCGGCGGGCGATGGCGAGATCGGCCTGGCCCTCCGCGCCGCGGTCCATGCGGGCGAGGACGACGCCGCGCATGAAGCGGCTTTCCGCGAGATTGGGGACGGCATTCAGCACGGCATTGAGATCGCGGAGCGCATCCTCATAGCGGCCGAGGCGATAGGAGACGACCGCACGGCTATCCAAAATGCCATAGGGACTGTTGCTCAACTCCAGTGCCGATGTGCAATCCTTCGCGGCTGTTTCGATCTCGACCTGCCGCGTCCCCTTGATCCAGCAGCGCATGTTGAGCAGTGACGGCGTGCCCGGCCGGTCTTCCAGCAGCGTGTCGACAAGCGCAAGCGCCGTGGCCGGGTCGCCATAAGTGCCGATGATGTCGGCCTTGCCCTCCTGGAACGTTCGGCGGGATTCGCCGCCCAGCGCAATGCGTTGATCCAGCAGTGCGACGGCCCCATCCAGATCGCCGCTTTCGGCGCGCAGGTTGGCGACCCTGAACACCGCACCCACGGATGCGGGGTCGAGTGCGCGGCCCGCTTCGGCATCCGCCAGCGCTGCCTTGAGGTCGCCCATTTCCTTGTGGATCTGGCTGCGCATCAGATAGAGGTCGATGTCTGGCTCGATCGTGATGGCCTTGCCGAGATCGGCAAGGGCGCCCTTGCGATCGTTGATCGCGCGGAGGAATGTCGCCCGATCGCGATAGGGCGCGGCCTTGTCGGCATTGGCGGCAATGGCCTTGGCGTAGACGGCTTGCGCGGCGGCGATCTGGGTCGCGCCGGTAGGGTCCTTGCCGGTGATGTCCCACGAGCGCAGGGCATTGGCCGGCGCGATCAGGCGCGGCGCCTGCGATTGCGCGGTGGCGAGACGGTCCTTCTCGGCACCGATCTCGCTGGCTGGGATCTCGATGCCGGTGGAATCGACATTTTCATCGATGGTGAGCACGCCTTTCTCAAGGCTGAGCGCGCGCTTGAAATCATAGCCGGCAATGCGGGCGGCCAGCGCAGGCTCGCCCTCAACGCGGAAGCCCGCGCCCTGCTGGGGCAGGCGGATGGTCGTGCGAACATGGCGGCCCTCGGGCGCCGGCGTCGCGACCGGGATGGCGGACCAGGCCGCACGTGCGCGATCCGGCGCGAAGCTGATCGACGAGATGCTTTTGTCGACCGCGCGGCGCATGGTCTTGTCCGTCCACGCCCACTCAGAATCGGTGACGCCCCGCGCCTTGATCGTCACGATCCCGGCCTGATCGTCTCCGGTGAGGCTGATGTCCGCAAACTGGGAGTCGCCGACCACGCTGGAGAGGAACTCGCCAAGCACCTCCTGCTGCTTCTCGCTGTCCAGCTGGGTGCGCACGACGTTGAGCTGCATGGCGGCGAGGCCGCGCAACACCAGCGAGAGATCGAACACGCTCGGCAGATCGATGCTGGCGGTCTCATCCATGGTCATCGTCAGGTCGAAGGCGGGGCGGCCGGCCTTGCGCGGCTCGATCAGCAGGAGATCGGCGCCTTCCGGGCGTAGCGGCAGCACATAGCGGAAGGGCGGCGTATCGTGGATATCCTCGATCCGCGAGCCGATGCCGGTGCCGTCCAGCCACAGGGATTCGCCATCGATCTGCGCGCGCACGAGAATGTGGTTGAAGGCAGCCGGGCTGGCGAGGCGCTTCACGACGGCGTCGCCGAGCTGGGCATGGGCGAGCACGGGCTCTGCCGTGATACCCATTTCGCGCAGCATGGCGAGCAGCATCAGTGTCTTGGCCTTGCAGTCGCCATAGCGTAGCGCCCAGCTCTGTTCCGGCGTTTGCGGGACATAATTGCCGCCATCCATGGAGACCGCCAGATAGCGGATCTGGTCCTGAACGAGCCGCAGGGCGCGCTGGGCGCGGCCGAGCGGCGTACGCTCGGCAGCCATGATCGCCTGAACCTCCTGCAGCAGGGCGCTGCCGGGCTTGAGCAGGCCCTGCGTCGCGAACAGCGGGGACATTGTCCTGGAGACGTCGGCCCAGTCCTTGAATGTGGAGACCTCCAGCAGTGGCAGCGGCTGAAAACGGATGGGCGCATCGGAGGGAATCTCCGTCTGGCGCGGGCCGGGCAGAGCAAAGCTCAGCTCGGTGAAGCGCGCCCCGCGCACCGGCTTGGCCTCGATGCCGGTGATGCCGACCTTCCATTTGACCGGGCTGTCATTGTCCCACAGGGTCCGGAGGCGACCCTGACCGAGCGTGACCGGCGCGGTGATCAACGGCGTCAGCGCCTGGACATGGCCGGCAAGCGCGGCGTCCTTGCCGGTGGTGGAGGCGCGCAGGCGCAGGATGTCGCCCACGCGCAGGCCTTCGACGGCCATGGTCGCGGTCAGCAGCCCGGTGAGTTCGCGCCGCTCCAGCGCCTGCTCGCGCCGGATGACCGTGAACGTGCGCCCGCCGGCCAGCAGATCGATGCTTTGACCATCGCGCACGATTGCCAGCTCGTGGATGATGAGATCGCCCTTGTCCGGCAGCCAGGGCAGGGTGAGGTTGGCGAGCTGGTTGAGCTGTTCGGCCGAGGTGATGCGCTGCGCGGTGTCCGAGTAGGTCCACAGGCTGCCGTCTGCGATGCGCTGCTGGCGGTCGAAGATGAGGATGGCGGGGCCGCTCGCGGCAAGCGCGGACGGCGCGGGAAGCTGTGCGGCGATGACCCAGTCCGGTGAGGGCTGATATAACGGCGTCTCTCCCGCGCGCGCCACCGCAGAGAGGGCGAGGCCACAGAGCAGGGCTGAAGCAAAAATACGCCGTTTCAATCGTCTCTCCTCATCGCGCAGGCCATGAGGCGTTAGCTGATCGCGACGAATGGCTCAATCGACCCTATCGATGCTGCGCATTATTCTTCGGGCTGGCTCGGCGATCCTTCCCGCTGGAGGCGGCGGGCAGTGCGCTCATGCAATATAGCGGCCTCGCGCAGGCGGCGGGCGACGTCTGCATCGCCACAGTTGTCGGCCTTCAAGCGCGCCACCCGGGCGAGTTGCTGATAGTAAATGGCATCACGCCGGGTTTCCATGTCCTGCGGAATAGCACGACATGGCTCCGCGCGAAGCCGTTTTGCGACAGCTTGTCTTGCAACGGGACAAGTGAGGCACTTGCTGAGGGCCGGAACTTTTCGACTAAGCCACCGATTTGACATCCCGATAGCCGGCCCTCACGGTGCGGTCACTCCACAGGAGGCCATGTGGCTTTAAACGGCGCCGATGCACTGCTGACCCAACCCATCGCCTATATCGGGGCGTCCGGGCTCACCATCGGCGCGATCATCTCGGCCATCGTCGTCTTCTCGACGGCGCTGCTGGCGGTGTGGCTGCTCAAGAAGTTCGTGCGCCGCGCGCAGCAGACCATGGGGGAGGAGCGCTCCCACGCCATTCATATCGGCGGGCAGATTGCGCGCTATGTCATCGTCGCGTTCGGGCTTGCAGCGGCGGTGTCGGCGCTGGGAGTGGATCTGTCCGCGCTCTCCCTGTTCGCCGGTGCGCTGGGTGTCGGCATCGGCTTGGGGCTACGCGATATCGTGCGCAACTTCGTGGGCGGGCTGGTGCTACTGTTCGACCGGAGCATCGAAGTGGGCGATTTCGTCGAACTGGAAGACGGCACCATGGGCGAGGTACGCTCCATTGGCCCGCGCGCCACGGCGGTGCTGACCAATGACGATGTCGACATGCTCGTGCCCAATGCCAATCTCATCGACGGCAAGGTGACCAACTGGACGCGCAACCGCATGACCCGCCGCGTCCATATCCCGTTTCGCACGGCCCTTAACGCGGACAAGGAGAAGGTGCGCGACGCCGTGATCGAGGCGGCCAAGGCCGTGCCGCTGACTTTGCCCGATGCCGGGCGCAAGCGCACGCAGGTCTGGCTCGTCGGCTATGGCGAGAACGCGCTCAAGTTCGAGCTGGTCGTCTGGCCCACCCTGTCCGCCGTCAAACGACCGGGGCGCACGCTGGCGACCTATTGCTGGGCGATCGACGATGCCCTGCGCCAGAATGCCATCGAAATCCCGCTGCCGCAGCAGGAAATCCGGGTGCGCGGCCTGTTCGGCCAGGAGGGCGAGGCTGGACTGGACGCCTTGCGGCCGGGGCAGGGCGCGGCAACCGATGGGGCAGGGGCGCGTTCTTCCTCCGAAGGCTGAGGGGTTGGTCCCCAGCATTATAGGAGGCCTATCCATGACGCAGAGTCAGAAAACCCCGCCGTTGGACTTCAACGATCCCGACAAGGACAATGCCGAGCAGGATGAGAGCGGCACGCAGGCGCAGGATGTCGCCGCCGATGCGCAGGCCAATCCCTATCGCGGCGAGCCCGAAACCGAGCATGGCGGCAAGCCGAATCCCGCTCAGGTGATGCCCATCGATGCGCCGGACCTGGTGGACACGATGAACCAGATGGATCGCAGCGGCCTCATCGACATGGGCGCCTATGAAGGCGAGGAGAATATGGACGACGAGGACGGCTCCATCCCGGAATAGCGCCGACACCGTTTCCCTCTCTTGAGGATCGTCGCGGACGATTCGCCCGATCATCAAGCGCCCGAGCCGGCCACCGCCGGCTCGGGCGCTTCCCGTTTCCGTAGCGTCCGGACTGCGCATGGCTGCTCTTCATGCCAGCATGGCGCCCCTCCTTCGCGAGCACAGATGCGCATTTGCAACGCGTGTCGACAAGGCGCGGGGCGGTTTGACGTGGGTCAAAGCGAGCCGTGGCGCAAAGGTTACACCTGTGTCTCGAATGAATGATATGGCTGCCCTTTGGGGCAGTCGGGTCTTGCATTCAGTGAGTGCGGGCGCATTGAACATGCATGCCCATCCCGCAGGGCCAGCATAACAGAAACGGAAGAGAGAGAATGAAACGGATTTCCCTGTCCATCCAAGCGTCCATCCCCGCGCTGCTCCTGGCCTCGACGAGCGCCCTCGCCCAAACCCCGCAGGCCGCCCAGACAGCGACCGCCGCCGATGACGGCATGGAGATCATCGTCACCGCCCAGAAGCGCGAGCAATCGCTGCAAGATGTGGGCGCCGCCGTCAGTGCCTTGGGCGCCGACCGGATCGCCAGCGCTGGCGTCAACAGCATCTCTGACCTGCAGACGATCGTGCCGTCGGTGAACTTCGGCAGCGATTTCAATCAGGCGAAGATCTTCATTCGCGGTGTGGGTGCCAACACCTCGACCACGGGCAGCTCCACCGGCGTGGCCTTCCACGTCGACGGTGCTTACGTGGCCCGCGCCGAGGCCCAGCTCACCTCGCTCTTCGATCTGGAGCGTATCGAGGTGCTGCGCGGCCCGCAAGGCACGCTTTATGGCCGCAACGCGGTGGGTGGGTCGATCAACGTCATCACCGCCCGCCCGACGGACATCTTCTCGGGCTATGGCCGCATCGGCTATGGCAGCTACAATGCGTTGACGACCGAAGCCGCGATCAGCGGCCCGATCACCGAGGGCATTCGCGCCCGTCTGGCGATCAAGACCGAAAACCGCGACGGCTATGGCGTCAACCCGGTGTCCGGCAAGGATGTTGACGATCTCAACCGCCGCATGGGCCGCGCCTCGCTCGAGTTCGACCTTGGCCGTGAGGCGACGCTGCTAGTCTCTGGCGAATATTTCCGCCAGAGCGATGCTTCCGGCGCGATCCATTATCTGCGCGCATCCTTCCCCGGCGTGGCCCGTCTCGCGCCGCTCGGCGTAGGCGGCTATGCGACCAACCCGCGTGATCTCGCGACGGAATCCAGCCCGGGCACTGAGACCGAGACCTATGCCTTCACCGGCACGCTCAATGTGCCGCTCAACGATGCGCTGACGGTCACCAACATCGCCAACTACCGCTCCTTCAAGAGTTCGCTGTTCCAGGACCTCGACCTTTCGGCGGTGATCGACAGCCTGCCGACCAACGGTCAGGCGACCACGGTGCAGGAGCGCCGGATCGACAGCAAGCAGTGGAGCAACGAGTTGCGCCTCGGCCTGCAGTCCGAATGGGTGAACGGCACCATCGGCGTGTTCTTCTTCCATGAACGCCAGCGGCCGATCGACAATGTGGGCCTCGCGAACCGGACCGGCATGGCGCAGAATATCGGCGTGCTGCAGGCTGCCGGCATCGATCTGAACGAGGCCTATGGCCTGTGCGGTTACTCGCCCAACGGCGTGACCGGCGGCAGCAACATCATCGCGCCCAAGCGCGTCTGCACGCGCTCGAACCTGCTGACCGAGGCCTTCTCGATCTTCGGCCAGTATGAGATCGGGCTTGGCATGTTCAGCGAGGCGCTCTCGGGCCTCAGCGTGAAGCTCGGCGGCCGCTGGAGCAGTGAGCATGTGGAGTCGGAGAACCCCTCCATCATCATCACCCGCAACGGCGTGGGGCCGGTGCTCCGCTACACCGCCGCGGGCACGCATGTGGAGAAGACCTTCCGCGACTTCACGCCGGAAGCCGGGCTGGTCTGGAAGGCCAATCAGGACATCCTGCTCTATTACACCTATTCGGAAGGCTTCAAGGCCGGCTCGGGTGAGAATGCCGCAGGCAGCACCACCATCGTGAACCCCGAGAAGATGTTCAACCATGAGGCGGGCATCAAGGCGAGCTTCGGCCGCATGTTGACCGTGAACCTCGCTGGCTATGCTTACACGCTGAACGGCCTGCAACTGAACAAGACGATCGCCGGTGGACCGACGGGCTACACCACGATCTTCCAGAACGCGGCCAAGACACGCGCAAAGGGCATCGAGCTCGACGCAATGCTGCGCCCGATGCCCGGCCTGCGGCTGAGTGGTGCGCTATCCTACACGGATGCGCATTTCGTCGATTATCTGACGCTCGATCCGCTCAACCCGGCCAACATCGCCGGTGGCACGCCGTATAACGCCGTGACCAACCCCGATCCGACGGCCTTTGGCGCCCCGAGCGGCGGCAACATCCAGCTCGCCGGCAACGACACGCGGAACAGCCCGCGCTGGTCGTGGAACCTGCACGGCGAATATGATGTGATCGCGCCCATCGGCACCTTCACGCCGAGCGTGGACGTCTCCTATAAGAGCCGCACTTACTTCAGCGAGTATATGCGCGAGATCGAGAGCAGCGCGGCCTACACCATGGTCGATGCCTCGCTGGCCTACGAGACCAACGACGGCCGCATCCGCGCGCAGCTCTGGGCCAAGAACCTGTTCGACGTGTTCCGCCCGAGCAGCACCTTCGCTCTGGCGACAGGCCGCCTTCTCGGCGTGACCTGGCTCCCGCCGCGCACCTATGGTCTGACGGTCGGCTACAAGTTCTAAGGGGTCACGCGGCGGCTAACCCCGCCGCGTGACCGCTTGAACCGATCAACATCGCGCCCGGCAGGCTCAGGCTTGCCGGGCGCGATTGCGCTTACGGTGATATTGCTCGTTGCTGTCGTCACCGCTCGCCGCCATTTGTCACCAGCAGGCTCGAAGCCAGCAGTCATAGCTGCGTCTGCCTATAGCTAGCCGAAATAAGCATGAATGTACTGAAAGAGGAACGGGCTGAGGGGGGGCGTCGGTTGACGCGGAATTGCCCTTAAGATAGCGCGAATGACCGTGGAGAATTCAGATACATCGGCTTCGGGTCGCCATCGATATGTCGTGCTCGATAGCCTGCGCGGTATCTTTGCATGCGTGATCGTGTGCATCCACATCAAAGGCGAAAATCACATCTCGCAGCTTGAGGTCGTCAAGAACGGATATCTGTTCGTCGATTTCTTCTTCGTGCTGTCCGGATTCGTAATTGCCTCCAGCTATGGCCGGAAACTCGCGGATGGGTTTCCGGTGGGCAAGTTCATATGGCTCCGTCTCGGCCGGATCTTTCCATTGCATCTGTTCGTGCTACTGCTTTTTCTCACCTTTGAGATCGTCTTCGCCACTATCATGCCCGGTCTGGGAGGCCGGAAACCCTTTGCTTTCCCGTTTACCATCGACGATTGGTTCGCCCAGCTCGCTCTGATCGGCATATTCGTGGGGCAAGACGACCTGACATGGAACGGGCCTAGCTGGTCGATCGCGGCGGAGGTGTGGACCTATCTCATCTTCGCCCTCCTGATGCGCTATGCGTCTCGCTTTATGATCCCAATATGCATTGCGATCGCGATCTGTGCTCCGCTGGCCCTTCCATTTCTCACCGACCGTTACATGCAGGCTTTCCATGATGGTGCGCTTGTGCGCTGCCTGTACGGCTTCTCACTCGGCGTTGTGGCATGGCATCTCATAGCGCAGGTGGAAAAGCTCGATTTGAGGGGTCGTGACACGTTGATCGAGCTGCTGATTGTGGGGGCGATCATCACATTTTTGGCATTCGTCGGCGTTGGGGCGCTGACATTGATCGCACCCTATCTGTTTCTCATCGCCCTGTTGATCTTTGCGCGGGAGCGAGGCGCCATCAGCGCGCTTTTGCGCAAGGCTGCCTTTGTCAGGCTCGGTTTACTGTCTTATTCGATCTATATGGTGCACACTTTCTTGCTCTACAGATACGTCAACGTCCTCAGCGCGGTGGAGAAAGCCACGGGAGCCGATCTCGTCGTGTCGATCGATGGCATTAATTATGTCGGTGGCGGGGCGTGGATGGCTGACGTGCTTGCGCTGATTTTGTTTGCTGGGGTCATCGCGTTCGCCGAGATCACTTACCGCTTCGTGGAAAAGCCGGGGCAGCTTTGGGCTAAGAGCGTGCTGAGCCGGCGCGTTTCAGGACAACAGCGCGAAACTGCTCCTGAAGGCGCACCTCGCCCAGTGCCATCCGACTAAACGTTGCGGCACCAGCGGGGGCGAAAGGGGGCAATTTGCTGGACGTGATGAAGCATGATGGCCTGAGGTGGTAAAGCGCGCAGTACTGCTATGCGGCTGGGTGACATCGCCAGAAAAGTTTGAAGCTCCGGTGTCGCCGAACGATGTGTTGACGATAATCCTTAGGCGCTATCCTAATAGCGCGGTTGCTCAATGAGCACTGTGATGGACTATGTGAATGCTAGGCTAATTTCAGCCTGCCTGGCCGTCCGGGGAAACGGCGAAAATTTGGTCGGGACGAGAGGATTCGAACCTCCGACCCCCACACCCCCAGTGTGATGCGCTACCAGGCTGCGCTACGTCCCGACCGGAGGTGCGCTCCTAGGCGTATCGCGCGGAAGTTGCAAGGTCCGTTGGCGCCTCCTTGCGCATGATTTTTCATTTTGCTGGTGGCCGGCAGGCGGGGCGGGGTGACGGGGCGATTGTTCGGCGCGCTTTGCTCGGCCGGCGCGCGGCGCAGCGGCGGCGCGGGGGAAGGGCGCCCGGCGATCTCGGTTGCCTGCACCGGGGCGATATGCTAGCCGCGCGCCCTTGAAACAGTGTGCGTGAGGCCGCATCTGCGGGGCGCGCTGTTCATCCATCTGCTGATTGCCCTGCTCAAGGATCGCAATGTTCACAACTTTTGCACTCGCCGCCGCTGCACCGGGCTCTTCTGGAATGGCCAGCTTCATGAGCTTCGTTCCGCTGATCCTGATCTTTGCGGTGTTCTACTTCCTGCTCATTCGTCCGCAGCAGCAGCAGATGAAGAAGCATCGCGCCAAGATCGGCGCGGTCAAGAAAGGCGATCAGGTCGTCACCGGCGGCGGCCTCGTCGGTAAGGTGACCCGGGTGGACGACACCTATGTGGATGTCGAACTCGGCCAGGGCATCAAGGTGAAGGCGGTCAAGGCGACCCTGAGCGATGTCGTCGATCCGATGACCGCCAAGCCCGCGAACGACTGACGGGCCATGCTCGACTTTCCCCGCTGGAAGATCTGGCTCGTCCTTGTGGCGCTGGTCGTCGGCAGTCTCTATGCCGTGCCGAGCTTCCTGCCCGACCAGACCTATTCGCAATTGCCGCGCTTCATGCAGGCGCGCGTCAATCTGGGCCTCGACCTCTCCGGCGGAAGTCACATTCTGCTCGAGGCGGACACAAAGGACGTGGCGCGCCAGCGCATCCAGAATATCGAGGAAGCGATCCGCGTCGATCTGCGGCGGGCTGATAGCCGCATCGCCATTGGCGAGATGTCGACGCAGGGCAATGCGCTGCGCTTCATGGTGCGCGATGCCACGCAGGTGGATGCCGCCGTCGAGCGCATCCGTCCGCTAACGCGCGGCGCCGGCCTCACGGGCCAGCGCGACTTCGATGTGCAGGTACGCGATGGCAGCACCATCGTCGTGACGCCGACCGAAGCCGGCATCAACGCCGCCGTCGAGAGCGCCATGGAAGTGGCGACGGAAGTCATCCGCAAGCGCATCGACGAGATGGGCACGCGTGAGCCGACCATCATCCGCCAGGGCAGCAATCGCATCGTCGTGCAGGTGCCGGGCCTTCAGGACCCCGCTCAGCTCAAGGATCTGCTCGGCCAGACCGCGCAGCTTGAGTTCAAGCTGGTCGACACGACGGCCAATCCGGCCGACTTGGCGCGCGGCATCGCGCCGGTGGGCAGCGTGCTTGTGCCGTATCCAGACAATCCACTCGGCCAGCCGGTCATCGCGGTGAAGCGGCAGACCATGGTGGCGGGCGATGAGCTGATCGACGCCCAGCAATCCTATGATCCCAAGACCAATGCGCCGGTGGTGAGCATCCGCTTCAATAGCTCGGGTGCCAACAAGTTCGCGCGCACCACGCAGCAGAACGTGAACAAGCCCTTCGCGATGATCCTCGATGGCACGGTGCTCTCGGCGCCCAACATCAACGAGCCCATCCTCGGCGGATCGGCGCAGATCAGCGGCAACTTCACCGTGGAAAGCGCCAACCAGCTGGCGATCGCGCTGCGCTCCGGCCAACTGCCGGTGAAGCTGACGGTGGTGGAGGAACGCACGGTCGGGCCGGATCTTGGCGCTGATTCCATCCGCAAGGGCATTATCGCCGGCGGCGTGGCGACGGCTGCGGTGCTGCTGCTGATGGTGATGGCTTATGGCCGCTTCGGCATCTACGCGAACCTGGCGCTGATCTTCAACGTGCTGATGATCGTCGGCATCATGGCGCTGTTCAACGCGACGCTGACCCTGCCGGGCATTGCCGGCTTCGTCCTGACCATCGGTGCGGCGGTGGACGCCAACGTGCTGATCAACGAGCGCATCCGCGAGGAGCAGCGACGCGGCCGCAGCATCATGCAGACGGTCGAAACCGGCTATAAGGAAGCGCAGCGCGCGATCTTTGACGCCAACACGACCAACGTGATCGCCGCCGCTTTGATGTTCTACTTCGGCTCCGGGCCGATCAAGGGCTTTGCGGTGGTTCTCACCATCGGCATCTTCACCTCGGTCTTCACGGCCGTGACGGTGACGCGCCTGTTCGCTTCCTTCTGGCTGCGCAAGCGGCCGACGACACTGACGATCTGAGGCACAAGACCAATGCGCTTGCTCAAGCTTGTCCCGGACAACACCAACATCGGCTTCCTCAAGTGGCGGCACATCGCCATGGCGATCAGCATGATCTCGATCATAGCGTCGATTGCTCTGGTCGCCACGCGCGGCCTCAATCTGGGCGTCGATTTCGTCGGCGGCCAGATGATGCGGGTCACCTTCTCGCAGCCCGTCAACCTCGATGCCCTGCGCGGCACCGTGGATGCGGCGGTGAAGGGGGAGGCGAATATCCAGCAGTTCGGCTCGGCGAAGGACGTCTCGATCCGTACCTCCTTGCCCGAGGGTGGCGAGGATGCCGCGAACCAGGCTGCCGAGCGGCTTAAGGCGGCGATCCTCAAGGCCCATCCCGATGCGGTGTTCGGCAGTGTCGATACCGTGTCCGGCAAGGTCTCGGGCGAACTGTTCGAGACTGGCGCTTGGTCGATGTTCTTCGCGATGCTGGCGATCTCCATCTACATCTGGTTCCGCTTCGAGTGGCAGTTCGGTCTCGGCGCGCTGTTTGCGCTGTTCCATGACGTGGCGCTCACCTTCGGGCTGTTCGCGCTCACCCAGATGGAGTTCAACCTGAACATCGTCGCGGCCCTGCTGACGATCATCGGCTATTCGCTCAACGACACCATCGTCATCTATGACCGTATCCGCGAAAATCTGCGCAAATATCGCAAGATGGAGCTGGTTCCGCTGCTTGACCTCTCGATCAACGAGACGCTCGCACGCACGGTGATGACCTCGCTGACGATCATCATCACACTGGTGGTGCTGCTGCTCCTCGGGCCGGAAGTGATCTTCGGCTTCACCGCCGCCATGTTGTTCGGCATTTTCGTCGGCACCTATTCGTCGATGTACATGTCCGCGCCGCTGCTGGTGTGGACCAAGGTCGGCTCGGACAGCTTCGTTGCTAAGGCGGGCGGTCAGGTGGCCGGCGCCGAGCGGACCCTCAAGAACGAGACGATGCCGCGCTGATCTCGCGGCATCCGTCGGGCGGGGAGGAAAGAGCATGGAACTGCTCCGCGACGAGAAGCCCGCGGGCCCGGTCATCACCGGCTTTGCCGGGCGCGGCTTTCGCGTGCGCGATCATGTGTTCGACAGCGGCATCCTGATCGATCCGGCTGGCGTGGTCCCGTGGGACGCGGCGACGACGATCGACCAACTGACGGTCGAGATGCTGCGCCCGATCCTGGATCTCGACCCGCCGGCAGAATTTCTCCTCCTCGGCACTGGACCCAGGCTGGTCAGGCCCTCGGCAGCGTTCGTCCGCGCCGTCGAAGCCATGGGGATCGGCGTGGAGGCCATGGACAGCCGCGCGGCGGCGCGCGCCTGGGGCGTATTGCGACAGGAAGACCGGCAGATCGTCGGCGCGCTGCTCCCGCATCGGTGAGCGACCCACCAGCCTGCGCCCGAAGCGCCGGGCATGACGCGAAATCTTAACCTCAGTCCGCTAGACCTGTTTCCAGGATCAGAAAAGGCAGGAACAAAATCCGGCAACGGGCGTCCTGTACGGGTGAGGATGGAGCGTGATGGGGCAGCTCCTTATGTGAGTATGTCGCATGGCCGTCATCGCCGTTGATTTTGAAGCGTCCTGCCTGCCGCAATATGGCCGGTCTTTCCCCATTGAAGTCGGCATTGCCAGCACCGAAGGCTGGAGCCGCTCCTGGCTGATCCGTCCTCATGCGGACTGGGCCGACTGGCAGTGGAGCGAGGAAGCCGAGAGCCTGCACGGCATTTCGCGCGCGCAGCTTGAGCGCGATGGGCTGGACGCCCGCTGCGTCGCACGGCAATTGCGCGCGGCCGTGGCTGGGCATGAGGTGATTGCCGACAGCTATTTCGATGATGCGTGGTCGCGCACGCTCTTTGTAGCGGCGGGCGAAGCGACGCATCTGCCGATCCGCTGCCTCGCCGAGCTTCGCCTGTTTCATGATACGGATCGCACCGTTCTGACGCGGCTGCTCGACGCGGCGGATCGTCAGCGGGCGCGGCGCCACCGCGCCGAGGATGATGCGCGCTGGCTGGCCCAGCTCATGGCGGGTCTGATTGCCGAGAGCGACATGGCCAGGCCAGCGGCGCGCGCCGCTTAGGATCGCGTTAGACCGGCCGCTGGCGATCTTCGCGGCGGCCTTGGCCTACTGCTCCAGATCGTCGGCCAGTGCCTCGGGCGGATGCAGGCGCACCCGCGCGACATGGCGCGGATTCGCCTCGACGATTTCGATGCGCCAGCCACTCGGCTCATGCTCGATGATTTCGCCGGTCTCCGGCACGCGCCCCGCGATCACAAAAGCGAGACCGCCAATGGTGTCGACATCGGAATCGACCTCGGCAAGGCGCGGATCGACGGTCCGGGCGATATCTTCCAGCTCGGCGCGGGCGTCGGCATCCCACATGCCATCTTCCAGCGGCACCAGCAGTGCCTCCGGTTCCTCGTCATGCTCGTCCTCGATATCGCCGACGATTTCCTCGACGAGATCCTCGATGGTCAGTAGACCGTCCGTGCCGGAATATTCATCGAGCACGATGGCAAGGTGCGTGCGCTTGGCGCGCATTTCGGCGAGCAGGTCCAGCACGCCCATGCTCTGCGGCACATAGAGCGGCTGACGGATCAGCGTCTCCAGCGACTCCGGGTGCGCTTCTCCGCGTGCCAGAATGGCGAAGGCATCGCGAATGTGGATCATGCCGGTGACATGATCGAGCGTGTCCTTGTAGACGGGAATGCGGCTGTGGCCGGCCTGCGCGAACAGCGCCATCAGCTCCGTAAAGCTGGCATCCTGCGAAATGGCGATGATGTCCGCGCGCGGCACGGCGACGTCGTCCACCGTATGCTCGCTGAAATGGAGCATGTTGCGGAGCATCTGACGCTCGATCGGGGTGAGGTCGCCCTTACGGGACGTCTCATCTTCCTGATCGTCATATTGCTCGATGACGCTCTCAAGCTCGTGCCTGAGGCTGGTCGATCCATTATCGCCGAAAAGCAGGGCTTTGAGGCCCTGCCATATTCGTCCGCCTTCGCTGCTACTACTACTGTCGCCCTCTTTGGAGGGGGACGGTGCGGATGTCTCCGACATCTTCTGGATCAATTCCCTGTTTCGTCAATCGGCCCGGTCATGCCGGGCTCGCGATCCCCATATGGATCATCAATGCCCAGCGTTTCAAGGGCTCGTATTTCAAGGCCCTCCATCGCCTCGGCCTCGGCATCATTTTCATGATCGTGGCCGAGCAGGTGGAGCGTGCCGTGAACGATGAGATGCGTCGCGTGATTTTCCAGCGAAACCGCGCGTTCCAGCGCTTCACGGGCGCAGGTCTGGTAGGCGAGGATGATGTCGCCGAGCAGCACCTCACCATCGTCGCTATTTTCGATGGATTCGATGAGATCGCTCTGGATCATCGGAAAGGAGAGGACGTTGGTCGGCTTGTCCTTGCCCCGGAAGGAGGCGTTGAGCTGCTGGACTTCGGCGTCGTCTGCCAGCCGGATGGAGAGTTCGACGCAGGCATCGCTGTCGATGATCACCGATTGCGAAGTTTGCGCGAGCGCGGCGCGCACGGCTCGATCAGCGAGCGCGTTCCAGTCGGTTTTCTCGGCCCATTCCGGGCTGGCCTCGGTCAGCACTTCAAGCATTCGGGCCCTCATAAGCCGCGACGATCCGTCCGACGATGGGGTGGCGCACCACATCCGCCGTGGTGAAGCGGGTGACGGCGATGCCTTCAATGCCCTCCAGCCGCTCGACTGCATCAGCGAGGCCCGATGCGCCGGGCTGTGGGAGATCGACCTGCTTGGGGTCGCCGCAGATGACCATGCGACTACCTTCGCCAAAGCGGGTGAGGAACATCTTCATCTGCGCGATGGTGGTGTTCTGCGCTTCATCGAGGATGATGAAGGCATTGGCGAGCGTGCGGCCGCGCATGAAGGCGAGCGGCGCGACCTCGATCTCGCCCGAGGCGATGCGCCGCTCGACCTGCTCGGCGGGGAGCGTGTCGTAGAGGGCGTCGTAAAGCGGGCGGAGATAGGGATCGACCTTCTCCTTCATGTCGCCAGGCAGGAAGCCCAGTCGCTCGCCGGCCTCCACGGCGGGGCGCGAAAGAATCAGGCGGTCCACAGAGCCGGTGATAAGCTGGCTCACCGCCTGCGCGACGGCGAGATAGGTCTTGCCGGTGCCGGCCGGCCCGAGGGCGAAGATCAGCTCGTTGCGGGCCAGCGCGTCCATATAGACGCCCTGATTGGCCGAACGCGGCACGATGGTCTTCTTGCGGGTGCGGATCATCACCTTGGGCGGCTCCGACACATCATGCCGGATGATGCCATCGAGCGTCGGCTCGGCGGACATGGCGATCACCGCCTCCACCGCGCCGCTGTCGACCGTCTGGCCGGCGGCGAGGCGATTGTAGAGCCCCTGCAGGACGTCGCGGGCGCGAGCGGCGCCTTCCGCATTCCCCTCGATCTGCAGCTTGTTCCCCCGTGCGGAGATGTACACGCCGAGGCGGTTCTCGATGGCGACGAGGTTCTGGTCATATTCCCCGAACAGGGCGCCGAGCAGAAACGGCTTGTCGAAGACCAGTTCGAGGCGGGCCCGTTCTCCGGCCTGGGCTGGCACGGGGCGCTTAGGCAAGCGGGCGACCAAGCGGTCGACTCAGGGCGCGGGGCGCGATGAGAGTGTCTGTCATTGCCAAGCTTCATGCCAGAAGGGCGGGGGGAGCGACAAGCGGGAAGTCTCGGCGTTGAGGTGAAAAGAGGGGGGCGGTTTGGGTGAGGGCGCGGGTGTGATCTTGCGGCGGGGTCGGTTTCCCTGGGAGGTGTGATGGGGGACAAGTATTTCTCGTCATTCCCGCGCACGCGGGAATGACGATGGAAAAATCCAAAGTCAGCGCTATCGCCGTTTCGAAATTTTGATCTTGAATGGCCGGCACTCGCTTCTTTGCGGCACGCCCCTTAGCCGTGCGCCGAATCCCAATGCTCCACGATCAGGCCATCGCGAATGCGATAGGTGTCGTACCACCAGACCGGCGTGAGCCGCGCGGGATCGTGCGGGTCCGGCAAATGCCGCTGGAACATGAGCTGGACGAGGTCGCCCTCGGCGAGGACGAACTCGAACCGGGTCAGCGGATAGGTGCCGGGCTCCAACGGCTGCATGTCTGGAAATTCGGTGCGCAGGAAGGCGATGAGCGCTGCCAGTCCTTGGCCGATGCCGGGCGAATGCTGGATGTAATCGGGCGCGATATATTTGCCCGCAGCCTCGATGTTGCGGCCGTCGATGACGTCGTGCCACATCGCCAGCACAAGTTGCTTGTTGGCCGCGAGCGCGGCGGCTTCCGTGGGTTGCGCCATGTCCTCTCCCCAGCAGTGTCGCCCAGGACTAGCGGGTTCCACCGACAGCTAAAATGGCGATTGGAAGGCGCGCCGGCACCTGCTCGGACGCAGAGCCTCAGGCGGGGGCGAGCACGCCGTCGTAGATCGGATCTTCCAATGCCCGACCGGCGCCCATCGCCACGCACATCAGCGGGTTTTCGGCGATCTTCACGGGCAAGCCGGTCGCGACCGCAATGGCCTCGTCCATGCCCCGCAGCAGCGCGCCGCCGCCTGTGAGGGTGATGCCTTCATCGATAATGTCGGCGGACAGCTCCGGCGGGGTTTCCTCCAGCGCGGTCATCACCGAGCCGACGATCTGGTTGATCGATTCGCGCAGGGCCTCGGCGATCTGGGCTTCGCTGATTTCGATCTCGACCGGGCGGCCATTGACCAGATCGCGCCCGCGCACACCCAGGGCTATGCCAGCGCCGTCGGGCGTCATGGCATTACCGATCTGCTGCTTGACGCGCTCGGCCGTTATTTCGCCGATCATCAGATTATGATGACGCCGGACGTAGGAGGAGATCGCTTCGTCCATCTTATCGCCGCCGACACGCACCGAACCGCTATAGGCGATGCCGCTGAGCGACAGCACGGCCACCTCGGTGGTGCCGCCGCCAATGTCCACAACCATGGCGCCAATCGGGTCTACCACCGGCAAGCCAGCGCCGATTGCGGCAGCCATTGGCTCCTCGATGAGCTGCACATCGGCAGCGCCTGCGCGCGAGGTGGCGTCGCGGATTGCGCGGCGCTCCACCATCGTCGCGCCCGAGGGCACCGCGACTACCACGCGGTTGCGGCCCATGCGGGCACTGCCCAGCGCCTTGTCGATGAAATGCTTGATCATCTGCTCGGCGATTTCGATGTCGGCAATGACGCCGTCACGCAGCGGACGCAGGGCGCGCACGCCTTCCGGCGTCTTGCCCAGCATCAGTTTGGCCTCATTGCCGACGGCCTTGATATGGCCGACGCCCGCGATCGTCTCGATCGCGATGACGGACGGCTCGTTCAGGACGACGCCCTTGCCGGCGACGTGAACCAATGTGTTGACGGTGCCCAGATCGATGGCGAGATCATGGCCGGAAAAGCTGAAAAAGCGGGAAAACTTCATACCCTCGAGATCGTCACTGAGTGAAGCCGTTCACATGCCGCGCGGGCACGGTGGCGTATTCTGCAAAGAGGTGAAGCGGTGTTTTCAGGGGACCGTTGCCCGCGCCCGCCCACCTCAGGCGGCAAGCGGACTGGCGAGCGCGCCGGCGAGGCTGTTGGGCCCGGCCGAGAGAATATCCACCGCGATCAGATCGCCGATAGTCGCGCTCGTGCCATCGATGTGGACCGACTGGAGCCAGGGCGTCTTGCCGATGAGCTGGCCGGGGTGCCGCCCCTTGCGCTCCAGCAAAATGGTCGTGCGCTGGCCGACGCTGGCCTGATTGAACGCCAGTTGATGAACGTTCAGCGTGGCCTGCAGGCGCTTGAGGCGTTCGTCCATTACCTCTGGCGCGATCTGGCCTTCCATATCGGCAGCGGGTGTGCCCGGGCGCGGACTGTATTTGAAGCTGAAGCACTGCGCATAGCGCGCCTCGTTGACGATGCTCAGCGTCTCCTCGAACTCGGCATCGGTCTCGCCGGGGAAGCCGACGATGAAATCGCCGGACAGGGCGATGTCCGGCCGGGCGGCGCGGACGCGCTCGATGATGCGTAGGTAGGAGTCGCGGCTGTGGCTGCGGTTCATGGCCTTGAGGATGCGGTCCGAGCCGGCCTGCACCGGCAGGTGGAGGAACGGCATCAGCGCCGGCACCTCGGCATGGGCATCGATCAGTGCCTGCGTCATGTCGTTGGGGTGGCTGGTGGTGTAGCGGATGCGGGCGAGGCCGGGCAGCCTGTCCAGCGCGCGGATGAGCCCGTCCAGCCCCTGCGGGCGACCGGCTTCGTCTTCGCCGGACCAGGCATTCACATTCTGGCCGAGCAGGGTGATCTCGCAGGCGCCGGCATCGACCAGCGCGCGCGCCTCATCCATGATGGCGCTCCAAGGGCGGCTGACCTCCGCGCCGCGCGTATAGGGCACGA
Organism: Sphingobium sp. B8D3B; assembly: GCF_025961875.1. Lineage (NCBI taxonomy): Bacteria > Pseudomonadati > Pseudomonadota > Alphaproteobacteria > Sphingomonadales > Sphingobiaceae > Sphingobium > Sphingobium sp. B8D3B. Next base: position 689,575 of record NZ_JAOQON010000001.1, read on the forward strand.
CGCAATAGGTGCAGAACTTGTCGCACCCCTCTTGCACGGTGAGAAAGGCAGACGGTGCGGATCGGCGTGCCCGACCCGGCAGCACGTCGAACTTGGAATCGGCTGGCATGTCCGTATCGACGGCCTCGCGACCCGCAACCACATCGTCGATGAGGCCAGGCAGGCGGTGATAGGCCTGCGGGCCGACGACGATATCGACGGCCTTGGTGCGCCGGGTGATTTCCGACCCTTCCGCCTGCGCCACGCAGCCTGCGACGGCGATCATTGGGCGCGTGCCATCCTCCCGCCGCAGCCGGCCAATGTCCGAATAGACCTTCTCGGCGGCCCGCTCGCGGATGTGGCAGGTGTTCAGCACCACCAGATCCGCCTCGGCACCATCGCCCGCCGCTGTCATGCCGCGCGCCGCCAGCAACTCGCCCATGCGCTCGCCATCATAGACGTTCATCTGGCAGCCGAAGGATTTGACATGGTAGGTCTTGGGTGGGGTCTGGGTCATGCCCGCGCCTATACAGCCGTTAGGACGAGGGGGGAAGGGCAGGCCGCTGCGGGGCCTGCCGTTCAGCCGGGCAGGCCCATGGCCGCGGCAAGCCTCGCCCGCGCGCTGGCGGCGAGTGCCTTGCGATCGGGATGATCGCCGGGATCGAATGGATCGAGGAACCGCAGCGTCAGGGTGCGCCGGCCTGGCGCGCCGAGGATGCGGAGCGCATTGGCGATGCCGCTCTCGCCCTCCTTCCAGGCGACGAGATCGGTTCCCGCGCCGTAATCGATGACGACCGGCTGGATGAGAATCGAGCGGGGCGGCGGGAGAAGAACCGAAAAGAGCGCGGGCTTGAACGGCAGCAGAGATCGGCCGTCCCCAGTCGTCCCTTCCGGGAACAGCGCGATGGGCTGATGCGCGGCCAGTGCGGTGCGCACGGTGTCGATCTGCCCGGCGACGGCGCCGCGCCGCTCGCGGGTGATGAACACGGTATTATTCTGCGCGGCGAGCCAGCCGACGATCGGTGCGCGCTGTACATCATCCTTCGAGATGAACGCGGTGCCGGTCGCGCCGCCCAGCGCAAGAATGTCGATCCAACTCACATGATTGGCGATGAAGAACACATCGTGCAGCATGGGCGTGCCCTCGATGCGGACGTCAAAGCCCGTGGCGTGCGCGGCGCGCGCGAGAAAGCGCTGGGGCCAGGGCGAAACGCCGCGGCGACGGGCGAGAAGATGCGGGATGACGCAGGCAATGACGACGCCGATCAGGCGCGCAAGCCTTGCGAGCGCGCGCAGGCGGCTCACTTAGTCCTTGCTGCGATCGCGATCGAGCGAGACGCCGTAGAGCTCCATGCGGTGATCCACGAGGCGATAGCCCAGCTTCTCGGCAATCTGGCGCTGGAGCTGCTCCAACTCCGGGTCCACGAACTCCACGACCTTGCCGGATTCCACGTCGATCAGGTGATCGTGATGGGCTTCTGGCGCCGGCTCATAGCGCGCGCGGCCATCGCCAAAATCATGACGCTCCAATATGCCTGCCTCTTCGAACAGGCGCACAGTGCGATACACCGTGGCGATGGAGATGTTGCTGTCGATTGCGGAGGCGCGCTCGTGCAGCTTTTCCACATCGGGATGGTCTTCGCTTTCGGAAAGCACGCGGGCGATCACGCGCCGCTGCTCGGTGATGCGCAGGCCGCGCTCTGCGCACAGCGCTTCTATGTCAATCGTCCGGGACATGGGGACTGTGTAGCTGAATTTACCCGTTCTGGAACCCGCAATTTCGGCTTTTTGACGATTGGCTGACAAGAAAAATGCCGCCCTTGTGCAAAGGCGGCATCGTTCGATTTTTGCGTTCGCGCGCGGGGCGCGGGATTATTTGCGGCCGCGCTTGCGCGTGGTGCCGAGACCGATCTTCTTGGCCAGCGTGCGGCGCTGTTCGGCATAGTTGGGCGCGACCATCGGATAGTCAGCGGGGAGCCCCCACTTGGCGCGATAGTCTTCCGGCGTCATCTGATAATGGGTCATGAGATGCCGCTTGAGCATCTTCAGCTTCTTCCCGTCTTCCAGGCACACGATGTAATCGGGCTTGATCGAAGAACGGACAGATACGGCCGGCTCCTGCTTGGGTTGCGGCGGCGCGACGTCCTGCTGAAGACCGGCCAGCGCACTGTAAACATTCTGGATGAGCGTCGGCACGTCCGACACAGCCACACTGTTATTGGATACGTGGGCAGCCACGATATCCGAGGTGAGTGTGATCAGCACTTCGTCTTGAGCGTTAGTATCGGACATATGAAGTTCCCATTATCAACTTGCGACCCGTAGAATCACTATTCTTAGGCTATATTCTACCATTAAACATTATGGGGATTGAACGATGAGCGCAAGAGAAGTTTCGGACTCAGGGCGCTCCCTGTCCCAAAACGAGTTTCAAACTCAAAGCATCAAAGCGGGAACCGTTCGATCCACAATAGTAGTTAAGTCGAACATTATACTGATGAAAGCCGGCTTTGATATAAAGATGAAGAGCTGGATTCCCCGCGCGCACTTCCAGAAAAACTGTTTCTGCGCCGGTGCCCTCGGCCTCTGTCATGCATCGATCAAGTAATCGGCGGCCATGTGTCCGCCCACGATGATCGGGGTGGACGGCAAGCAAAAGAAGCTCCGCTTCGCCGGCAATACTGCGGATCAGGCCGAAGCCGACCGGTCCGGCTTGGGTGTAGCCAGTCACCAGAATGGAGCCGGGCAATTGCATCATGCCCATCAACTGCGCAGAAGACCATGCCTCGCCAAATTCCGGTGGGAAGGCGGCCGACATCACCTGCACGGCGGCGCCGATCTCGTCCACACAAGGATCGAGACTGGCCACGATGCGGAGCGCCTCCTTGTCCTGCATCAGCGAACCGGCGCTGGTCTGGGCTTGCTTGCGGCAGCCATGGGCTGGGCGTCTGCCCCGCGCCCGTAATCCGGCACGGGAGGGCGGGTGCGTTGCGTCACCGGCAGGCGGAACACCGCGCGGGCATCGGGAAGCAGCGGAGTGGCCCGGCCTCGCGCGCCGGCATCGACCAGCGTCTGTGCGCCCGATCCGACGAGCAGGCCGACGTTGAGAGACGCCGCCAGTTCGTCGATTGGCGTGGATCGGACGATGAGGGGCGGGCTGTCGGGTGTGACGGGCGATGCCGCTTCCGCCCAGAAGATTTCGCCATGTCCGCCGACCATTGTCACTGCGAACGGCTCTGTCGGTGCAAGCCGGGCGCGGGCGATGGCGGCAACCAGATCGAGACAGCCATAGCCGGAAACAGGCACCTGCCATGCGAAGCCCAGCGCGCGCGCGGCAGCCAGCCCCACGCGCACGCCGGTGAAGCTGCCAGGGCCAATGTCCACGAGAATGGCGTCGGCGCGGCCGCCCTCGGGCAACGCAGCGATGGCGGGCAGCAGCGCTTCGGCGTGACCGCGCCCCAACTCGCGATGCGTCGCGTCAATCAGCCCGTCGCCATCGAACAGGGCAATGGAGAGCGCCGGCGTGGCGCAATCGATGATGAGCGTGCGCTGCGCCAAGGGCTGGCTCATCGTGCGCGTGGGGGAACGATCCGGCGCATCGATCGGCTCAGACGGCCCGGACTTCGGTCACTTCCGGCACATAATGCTTGAGCAACTGCTCGATGCCGTTCTTGAGTGTCGCGGTTGAGGAGGGGCAGCCGGCGCAGGCGCCCTGCATCCGCAGGAAGACAGTGCCGCGCTCAAAGCCGCGATAGACGATATCGCCGCCATCATTGGCGACGGCGGGGCGCACGCGGGTGTCGATCAATTCGCGGATCTGCGCGACAATATCGGCGTCGGCCGGGTCGTCGCCGGGCATGGCGCCATCGTCCTCATTCTCCGCCGGAACGCGGATCTCGTGCGCCGTGCCCGGCGCGAACAGCGGCATGTCCGCCGAGAAATGGTCGAGCAGGATTGCGATCACGTCGGTGCGCAGCGAACTCCACGCAACGCCCGGCGCTGCCGTGACCGAGATGAAATCCCGGCCGAAGAACACCCCGGTCACATCCCCGAGGTTGAACAGCGCCTCGGCGAGCGGCGAAGCCGTTGCCTCGTCCGCGCTGGCGAAATCGCGCGTGCCGGAGGTCATGACCGGGCGCCCCGGCAGGAACTTCAGGGTTGCGGGATTGGGGGTCTGCTCGGTTTCGATGAACATGCTGGCTCTCGCGCGAAGGACGGAGGCCGGCTTGAACGCGCGCCGGCCAAGGATGCGACTGGCTCCCATTTGGGCCGTCACCGGCGCTCGTGCAAGGGGCGAGTTGGCGCCTAGCGCGTCGGAGCGGATCCCAATCTGGCCGATGTGCCGAGCGCCGGGGCCGGCGCGCTCTCGGACAGAACCACCGCGGACCAGCTTTTCTCCGGCACGAGATAGCGGGCAGCGAGCGCCTGCAGGTCGGCCGGCGTGATGCTGGTGAGGTCACGCCCAAGGGCGCGCGCATAGCCAAGCTGGTTCTCGTCCCGGGAGAAGCCCTGCAACTGGTCCATCCAGAAGGCATTGCTGTAGGCCGCGCGCGTCAACAATTGACCGACCGGCGCGATCTGGCGGTTGAGTTCATCCTCCGTCACCGGATTGGTGGTCAGATCGCGCACCAGTTCATCCACCAGCTGATAGAAATACGGGATGCGCTCGGGCTTCAGCTGGGTCTGCACGACCAGGAAGCCACCGCCGTTCATCCGTTCGGGCCAGTTGCTGGATGCGCTGGGCGTGTAGGCCGCACCGTCGATGGAGCGCAGCCGCTCGAACAGCCGGTCGGTGATGATGCGGGCCAACATCTCAAGCTGGCGGCTCTCGCGAATGTCGGCGACGCCACTGCCGGTCGGCCAGGCGATGATCGCGGCGGCCTGTTCGTCCGGCCCGTCATGGACGATGCGAACCGGGGTCGCGACATGAGCGGGGAAATTGAGCGCGAGGTTGCGGGCCGGTGGCGGTGCGTCGGCGCGTTTGGGCAGAGCGCCGAAGCTGGCGGCCACGGCGGCAATTGCCTGCTCGACATCGAGATCGCCGAACACCTGGATTTCAATGGGGCCGTTGGCGAGGCGGGGCGCCCAGACCTTGCGGAAGGTATCCAGCGTCAACGCCGTGCGATCATCCGGAGAGGCCGGGCTGAAGCGGGCATCCTTGTCACGCAGCATCCATTCAAGATCGCGGCCAATGGCTTCCGCAGCGGAGGCCGGCACCGGATCATAGCTCGCCTCAAGCATTGCCATGGAGCGGCGCAGCGGCGCCTCGTCCCAGCGGGGGAAGGCCAGCTTGGAGGCGAACAGGCGCAATTGGTCGGGATAATCCTGCGGGCTGCTCGTGCCGCTGAGCGTGAACGCATCGTCATCGATGCCGAAGTTCAGCGACAGGCGGCGGCCGCTCATCAGATCGTTCAGCTCTCGCTGGCCGAGGTCGCCGATGCCACTGGCAGTCAGCGCATAGGGCACCGCCCACAAGGCGGCGCGCTCATCCGGCGCGAAGCTCTGGCGGCCATGGCCCCAGCGCACATTGATATGCACCTTGCCCGGTTCGGCCTGATTGCCGGCGACGAGCAAGCGAACGCCATTCTCGAACGTGACGTTCTGGATGCCCAGCACGCCGAGGTCAGTGCGCGAGGCGACCTTGCCCGGCGCGGGCAGCTTGGGCAGCGCGGCCATGGTCACCCGCGAATCGCTCAGGCGCGCGCGGGAATTGGGCTCTACCTGCGCGCTGAAGGCAGTCTGCAGGCGCTGTTCGGCATTGTCCTGGGGCGCGCGCAGGCTCAGCAGGGCGCGTTCCACCGTAGCGGAGAACAGCCGGTTGGTCGCCGCGAGCAGTTGCTCGGGCGTCATATATTTTTTGGAGGACTGGTAGATGGCTAGCTGGTCCTGCGGGGAGACAACCGTCTCGCGAATATCCACCGCCTGCACGATGCTCTCGACCTGCTGGGGGCTGCCCTCAATGGCCGCACTGGCCACCAGCGCGGCGAAGCCTGCTTCCATGCCCTGAAACTCGCGGTCGATATCGACCTGACTGGGGGCGACCCGGCGGGCATCCTCGATGATCGCGCGCACTTCCTGCAGCGCCTTCTCCCAATCACTCCCATTGGGCACAATGGTCACATAGGTCGCATTGGCCGAGCGCATGCTGTTATCCAGCGAGACATTGGCCTGCACGAATGACGCGCCGTCGCTGGCCACGGCTTCGAGGCGCCGATTGATTAGCTCCAGCGCGACCATGTCGGCCAGCCGCATCTGGTTGAAGACGATCGTGTCTTCGTTGAACACCCATGGCCGCAGATAAGCGAGGCCCACGCTATAGGGCACGCTCGGCTCGACGATCACCTTGGTGGCCGGGGCGGAGGGATCGGGCTTGCCGAAGTCCGGCAGCGGCGTCGCGCGGCCCTTGGCCTTCCAACTGGAGAAATGCGCGCGGACCATCGCTTCGAGCGCGGCCGGCTCCATGGACCCGGAAATGGCGATGACGGTGCGGTCGGGGCGATACCAGCGGTCGTGGAAGGCGCGCAGGGCCTGCGGCGTCGCCTTGAGCAGCGTCTGCTCGGTGCCGATGGGGCTGTGGCTGGCGAGGCGCTGGCCGGCGAAATAGAAAGCGCGGATTTCGTCTCCCAGCCGGGCGCCGGGGCCAAGGCTCTCGCGCCGCTCGGCGAGGATGACGGCGCGTTCGGCCTCCACCGGCGCCTTGCTGATGTTGGGCTGCTGCATCATCCCGGCGAGAATGCGCAGGCTCTCGTCAATGCCTTCGTTCGTCGCGCGCGGCAGATCGAGCGCATAGGTGGTGCCGGTGGGCGTGGTCTGCGCATTGCTGTCACTGCCGAACTCAGCGCCCAGCCGCTGCCAGATCCGCTTCGATTCGCCATCGGGTACATCCCGCGATCCACGGAAGGAGAGATGCTCGATGAAATGCGCAAAGCCGGCTTCGGCAGGCTCTTCCATCAGCGAGCCGACATCCACCCGCACGCGGATCGATACCTGTCCGGCCGGCACATCGTTGCGGCGCACCGCATAGCGCAGGCCGTTGTCCAGCACGCCGAACTGCCATGCCGGGTCGATGGGCACGTCGCTCTTCTCGTAGAGCCACGGGCGCTCGGCCGGAACGGTGGGCTTGAGCGTCTGCTCGCCCGCCTTGGATTGCGGCTGAAGGAGGCCGGGCACCTCGCCCTGTGCGGCCAGTGGCGCCGAGGCGATCAGGCCGAGGACAACGGTGGCGGAAACGATGGGCCGGAAGATATCGGAAAAGGTCATGATGCCAGTCTATTGCCCATTGCGTGCGGGGTCACCCTGAAACTCAGGGCAATGATGGTCGGGGGAGGAATGCCGGCCTTGGCGGAAGATGAGCGCGCGGGTTGGTTGCGCGTACAGGCGGTCGGTCGGCACGCCGCAGGTATCGCATCCCAGCCTGAACGCCAGATGACCGCGCTTGCGGCGAACAGCCGGAAAGGTCGCTGCCCGCAAATCCTCTCCGACATTTGGCATTTGGCGTCGCGCGCCTATCTACCAAGCCGACGACCCACTCTGAACCCTGGAGTTACCGGCTATGCCTGGCATTGGCGACGTACTTTTTCGGCCTTTTAAGTTCAAATCGCTTTCCCTCCCCAATCGTATCGTGATGGCGCCGATGACGCGGGCGAAGGCCCCCGGCGGCATCCCTGGCCAGCCCAATGCGGACTATTACCGGCGGCGGGCCGAGGGCGGGGCAGGGCTCATCCTCTCCGAAGGCACGGTGATCGACCGGCCAGCCTCGCGCAACGATCCGGGCATTCCCTTCTTCCATGGTGAGGCGGCGCTTGCCGGCTGGGCGGGAGTGATCGAGGCGGTCCATGCCGCCGGCGGGCGGATGGGGCCGCAGCTCTGGCATACCGGCTCGACTCGCACCGGTAGCGGCTGGGAGCCGGACGCTCCGGTGGAAAGCCCCTCCGGCCTACTCGCGCCCGGCGAACCGCGCGGCGTCGCGATGACCGAGGAGGATATCGCCGATACCGTGGCGGCCTTTGCCAGGGCGGCGGCTGACGCCAAGCGGCTCGGCTTCGATACCATCGAGATCCACGGCGCCCATGGCTATCTGATCGATCAGTTCTTCTGGTCCGGCACCAATGTTCGCGAGGATCGATATGGCGGATCTACCATCCGCGAGCGGGCGCGCTTTGCCGGCGAGGTGGTCGCCGCCATTCGCGCGGCCGTCGGGCCAGATTTCCCGGTGATTCTGCGCGTCAGCCAGTGGAAGCAGCAGGATTATTCCGCCCGGCTGGCCGCGACGCCTGCCGAGATGGAGGATTGGCTGCAGCCGCTGGTGGATGCCGGCGTCGATATCCTCCACTGCTCGCAGCGCCGCTTCTGGGAGCCTGAATTCCCGGAGATCGACGGCGAGGCCGGCCTCAATTTTGCCGGCTGGGCCAAGAAGCTAACCGGCGCGCCGACGATCAGCGTCGGGTCCGTGGGCCTCTCCGGCGAGTTTCTGGCGGCTTTCGGCGGTGAAAGCTCGACAAGCGTGGAGCTCAATCGCCTCATCGAGCGGATGGAGCGCGACGAATTCGACCTCATCGCCGTAGGCCGCGCGCTGATCAGCGATCCGCAATGGCCCCGCAAGGTGCAGCAGCAGGACTGGAGCGACCTCAAGGGCTTCAGCCCTGCAGACCTTCAGGAACTCGTCTGAGCAAGGGGAGGGCGCGCCAGGTCTACGGCGCGCTCTTCCGGTCGCGAACAAGGCGTGGCCGGCGGTCGCAACTACACTGCTTCATCCTGCAAATTTATACGGAGCTCGTACCGGCGATTATCAAGCTCGGCTTGATAAAGGCTCACCGGCTTTCGGCTTTCCTTGACCCAGCTCGCGATCTCTCGCTTGAGGTCATCTGACGTCGCTGCTCCAAAAATAATCCCGTCGAGAAACTCCGGCCTGAAATGATAAACCCCTGGGCCGTCATGGAAATTCACGAGGCGCCATTCCTGTTCGTAGCTCCAAGGCTCCGGCTTTATCAGGAGGGTCTTTCTTATGAGCTCGTCATTCTCGTATTTTGCGACATTTACGATCGGGCGGTCTTGAGAATATTCCACTTTCAGGGGTGCCCAGTGCGGAGTCTCAAGCTGCGCAGTCCTAAATCTCAGGGCGATACCCTTATGGCTTTCGGCATAGTGGCCCCACATTAGCAGGTGATCGTTGCGCTCGCTAAAGCAGCAAACTCCATAGGTTCGCCGAGTTTCTTCGACGCGTTCACGAAGGCCATCGATCAATTCATCGCGGTTCTCAAGTCGGGATTTTGCTAGCCGCTTGATCTCCCACCTCGCCATGTCTGGAAAGTTCCGCCGAAGAGTTTCCCGCAGTTTCAGTGTCATTTCTCTCGCGGTGCCCGAAAAGTCGGGCACCGGTGCGCAATCGAAAGGGTCATTGAACGTGTTGGGTGCGGCCCAGTACATGCGCCGGTTCACGATGATGTCCCTCGTGAAATCCTTCTGAGCGCCGCTCAGGCCCCTGTATCTATATAGATGGGCTGGGGGTAATTCAGCGCTCACGGCGCAAGGTGCGCTTTACATGCCGCAAACAACTCCGCATCCCTGCGTCCGTCTATCATCAGCTTCCCATGGATATCTATCACCGCCTGGATATTCTCGCGCGCTCTTGCGACCCCATCAACAAGTCGGTGTAGCCTGTCGTTGATGGAGATTTTCATGGCCACTTAGCCATCCCGTCGCTCGACTCACGCGGTCGCATCTTGCGGGAAGACGAAGCGAAAGTGAAGAAAACGCGCGGAAATGGAGGAAGTGGGCTAATTGATCGCGAAAATCGATGCACTTCGCCGAAAGGCCCTGAGACGACGAAAATGGTAGCGGAGGAGGGACTCGAACCCCCGACACGCGGATTATGATTCCGCTGCTCTAACCGGCTGAGCTACTCCGCCCCAAGGGCTTGCTGCCGCCTTGCGGCGTCAGGCCGGCGCGCTATACGCAGGCGAAATCGGATGGTCAATGGTTGACCGTTCGATTGCGGCACCTTCGTTTCTCTGGCAAGGCCGCGGGGTAATTTGCATTGGGGAGATGACGTGCAGCATTTCGACTGCTTGATCGTGGGGGGAGGCCATGCCGGTGCGCAGGCGGCGATCCTGCTTCGCCAGCTCAAATATGAGGGGTCCGTGGGCCTGATCGGCGATGAGCCGGAATTTCCTTATGAGCGTCCGCCGCTGTCCAAGGACTATCTGGCCGGCGAAAAGACCTTCGAGCGCATCCTGCTGCGCCCGGCCAATTTCTGGACGGATCAGGCGATTTCGCTGTTCCTCGGGGAACGGGTCAAGACGATCGATCCGGTCGCGCATCAGGTGGTCACAGCCAAGGGTACGGAATTTTCCTATGGCAAGCTGATCTGGGCGGGCGGTGGCTCGGCCCGGCGGCTGTCCTGTCCGGGCTCGACGGCGAGCGGCCTGTTCACCGTGCGGTCGCGCGCCGATGTCGATGGGTTGATGGCCATTCTGCCCACGGCGGAGCGGTTCGCCATCGTCGGCGGCGGCTATATCGGCCTTGAAGCGGCGGCAGTGCTGAGCAAGCTCGGCAAGCAGGTCACGCTTCTGGAGGCGCAGGAGCGGCTGCTGGCGCGCGTTGCCGGGCCGGAACTGTCCGACTTTTTCGCGCAGGAACATCGCGCCCATGGTGTGGACGTGCGCCTCTCGGCCTCGGTGGATGCCATCGAGACCGGTGATCAGGGGCAGGCCACCGGCGTTCGGTTGGCCGATGGCGAGGTGATCCCGGCTGATGCGGTGATCGTCGGTATCGGCATTGTGCCGGAGACCGGGCCGCTGATTCTCGCGGGGGCGAGCGGCGGCAACGGCGTAGATGTCGATCAATATTGCGAGACCTCGCTGCCTGACGTCTACGCGATCGGCGATTGCGCCGCGCATGAGAACCGCTTTGCGGCGGGGCGCCGGATGCGGCTCGAATCGGTGCAGAATGCCAATGATCAGGCTCGCACGGCCGTGCAGCATATCATGGGCAACCCCGCTCCCTACGAGGCGGTGCCGTGGTTCTGGTCCAACCAATATGATCTGCGCTTGCAGACCATCGGCCTGTCGCTGGATTTCGACGAGTGCATCGTGCGCGGCGATCCGGCTTCGCGCAGCTTCTCGGTCGTCTATCTGCGGCAGGGGCATGTCATCGCGCTCGACTGCGTCAACCGCACCAAGGATTATGTGCAGGGCCGCGCCCATGTCGTCGCCGGGAGCCGCCTGGACCGGGCGCAACTGGCGGATGGCGAAATTCCGTTGAAAGAGGTCGGCGTCGCCTAGCGGCTGACGTCGGGTGCGTCCGAGGGGGACAAGCCCTCGGCGCCCACGGGCCTGATCTTGCGCAGCAGATCGATCAGCAGCTCTTGCTCCTGTGTATCGAGATGCGCCAGAAGCTGGGTTTCGTGGCGGTGGATGCGTGCGGCGGCCTCGGTGAAGGCGGCGGCGCCCTTGTCCGTCAGCGTGAGGGAAAACGCCCTGCGGTCCGCTGTCGAAGGCCGGCGCGTCACGAAATCGAGCGCGACGAGCTGATTGACCAGCGTCACCATATTGGTGCGCTTGATGCCGAGCGCTGTGCCCACCCGGCCCTGGCTGATGCCGGGATTGGCGGAGACGACCGACAACACAGCAAAGAGCACTTGCCGCATGTCGCTATCGGCAAAGGTGCGGGAGAAGTCGGCAGACATTACCGCGAAGGCGCGGCGAAGATGATAGCCGGCCAGATCGCCCAGAAGACCGAGCGAGAGAGCATCGGATGGTTCGGCAGACTGGTCTATGGCTCCCCTCCTCATGCTTGCGGTCCCCTCATGGCTGAGGGTTGCCGCCCGAAAATCATTTCCAAGCTAACGGTGTGTTGCGCGTATATCACAGCCCCGCACTGATTGTTATGTCGCATTGCTAGTTGCGCATGGTGGGCTTATTTTCCCGGCCAGGTCAATGCCCTGCGGGGCACGCGCGGCATCGCTGCGCCGGCCAAGAAACCACAGGGAGGATATCATGAAAGCCCCATTTCTCATTGGCGCAGCGCTCGGCGCGCTGATCTCCACGCCGCTCTTGGCCCAGGATACGGCCGCGACCCAGACGCCCCAGGCGATGGATACGGAATCGGAAGCCGGCACGATCATCGTGACCGCGCGTCGCCGGGCCGAATCCCTGCAAGATACGCCTGTCGCGATCTCCGCCTTCGATGCGCAGGTGCTCGAAGATCGCCAGATCAACCAGACGTCCGATCTCGAGACGATCACACCCAACCTCCAGTTCAAGACAGCCGGCCAGCTCTCCGGCAACTCCGCCGCGACGGTGGTGTTCATCCGCGGCATCGGCCAGCTGGATCCCACAGCGGCGGTCGATCCGGGCGTGGGCATCTATCTGGATGAAGTCTATGTCGGCCGCGCTGTCGGTGGCGCCATCGACTTCGGCGATATCGCCGGCGTTGAAGTGCTGCGCGGCCCGCAGGGCACGCTCTTTGGTCGCAACACGATTGGCGGCGCCATTCTCGTGCGCACCAAGCAGCCGGAGCTGGGCCGGTTCGGCGCGGATGTGCGTCTGCGCCTTGGCTCGGACAGTCTGATGGAAGGCTTTGCCGCCCTCAACATTCCGCTGGGCGACACGTTGGCGGCGCGCGTCTCGGGCGGTTTCCGCAAGCGCGATGGCTATGTGATCCGCGAATATGATGGCATTGATCTCGGCAATGACGATAGCGCGACGCTGAATGGCGCGCTCTATTGGGAAGCCAGCCCGGACATCAAGGTGAACATCCGCGGTGACTACACCAAGCGGGACGAGAACGGTGCGCCGTTCGTCTTCGCCGGCGTGAACCGGAACGCACCGGTCGCGGCGATCGCAAGCGTGGCGGCCGGCTGCCCCGGCGCCACCATTCCGTTCGCGCCGCTCACGCCCGGCGATCCGCGCTTCGGTGCGCCGAACGTGCCGCAGATCAACGATGCTCGCTGCGCCAACAATTTCCAGGACAAGGGCCCGTTCGTCAATGGCGGCACGGCGCCGGTGCTGAGTACTTCGGAAGTCTGGGGCGTCTCGGGCACGGTCACCGCGAATGTGACCTCTAATGTCCTGCTGAAGTCGATCAGCGCCTATCGCTCCACCCAGTCGCGCGGCGTGCGCGATGCGGACAATACCCCGCTGCTGCTGATCACCACGGATGTGGGCTCGCAGTCCGACCAGTATAGCCAGGAACTCCAGCTGCAGTATGAATCGCCGGTGCTCAACGGCATCATCGGTGGCTATTACTTCAATGAGAAGACCAACGAGCGGGCGACCGTGCCGCTGGCCTTCCCGCCGTCGCCGCCGGTCATCGGGTCCCTGCTGGCAGGCGGCCCCGGCTCGCGCGACCTGCAGGTTTCTGATCTGGAAACGGATTCCATCGCGGTATTCGGCGAGCTTTCGGTGAAGCCGATCCAGAATCTCGAGATTTCTGGCGGTTTGCGCTACACGCGGGACAAGAAGAAATATCACGGCATCGTGTTCAACCTGTTCCCAGCCACGCTGCCGGACCCGGATCCGCTGCCGACGCTGGCGATCCCGCAGGGTGGCCCGCTGTTCATCTATCCGGGCCCCTATTCGCAGAGCTTCTCTGCGCTGACCGGCTCGGCGAGCGTGCGCTATTCGTGGACGCGCAATGTCAGCACCTACATTTCCTACTCGCGCAGCTTCAAGTCGGGCGGCTTCAACACCCGCTACAATGCGGCGCCTCCGGGCAATGTGCCGACGCCGTTCGACGAGGAGAAGGTGGATAGCTACGAGATCGGCGCCAAGTTCGATTTCGGCGATTTCCGCTTCAACGCGGCGGCTTTCCAGGCGGATTACAGCAATATCCAGCTGATCTTCCGTCAGGGCGTCGTGCCGCTGCTATTCAACGGCGGCAAGGCGCGTATTCGCGGGCTTGAAGGCGAGCTGAGCTATCATCCGCGCGCTTACGGCCTGCGGATCGACATCGCGGCGAGCACGCTCAACGATGAGATCCTGAGCATCACGCCTGTTCCGGGCGCGACTGCGACGGTTCAGCCGGGCGATGACCTGCCGTTCACGCCCTCCTTCCAGGGCAATTTCGGCATCGGTTATGAGATCCCGCTCAACGATGACGTGACGCTGACACCCCGCTTCGATGGCAATTACAGCGCCAGCCTCAAGTTCATCACCGGCAGCGTGCCGGAGATCGAGCAGGACGGCTATTTCGTCGGCAATGCCTCCGTCACGCTCGCCAACAAGGCGACCGGTTGGAAGCTGACCGGTGGCGTGCAGAACCTGTTCGACGAGCTGTATCTGGTGCAGGGCAATGCGTCGCTCGGCACGCTCGGCTATGCCGAGAAGATCTACGCACGTCCGCGCAGCTGGTATGTGCAGGCGTCGATCTCGTTCTGATTGTGACGGAACGGCCGGCAAGGCCCGGCTGATGCAGCGGCCCGCTTCGTGATGAAGCGGGCCGTTTCGTTTGTGACGACGATCAGCGACGAAAGCGGTGCTGGCTCAGGGCAGACCAGGGGCCGCCTTCATAAACCCATACCGCAAGGCCGGCGATGACGAGAGGGGCAGGGCGGATCTGTGCCCGCAACAGCGCCAGCGTCTCCTTCGCGACGGAGGGAGCGACCTTGTTCTGGACCGTGATGTGAAGGCGCTTGAGTGTGCGGTCCTGCGGGATGAGGTGCCGCTCAAACCGCTCGGCGATCATGGCGCGTATGTCGAGAAGCCCGTCACTCTCCACCGCCAGCGCGACAAGGCCGCCTGACCCGAACGGCTCGCCCAGACTGGCCGGAGGTGGGGGACGATCGACCAGTCCCTTCAGCATCGTCCGTAGTTCGGTATGCAGGGACGGCGGGAGATGGTGGAACAAGGTGATGTGGGCGGGCACCTGATTGCGAGCGGCAGGATAATGGGTCTGACGCAGCCCGTCGGCCCAGGCTTGGTCCGCGCTCCTCAACTGAGCGGTGACGATGAGGGGACCGCGGGGCAGTTCGAGGACAGTTTGCGTCATATCAGAACCGGGCTAAAATGGCCGTGCAACAAGCCATGGGGAAGGGGTGTGTGATGACAGGTGTGGGGGACCATCGCGGCCGGAGCAGGTCGCGGATTCCGGCTATTCTGTTTCTGATATGGACCCTGATCGGCATTGCCGCCTTCATTGTTCAATCGACCGCCAATCTCGAAGAGCTGGCGATGGCCGATCCATATCAGGCGGAGATCTGGGCGAATATGCCGCGCTGGGCCTGGCTGAGCTACGGCGTGGCCGTTGCCGCCGCGTTTGCCGGCGCCGTTGCCCTTCTGGCACGGCGCGCCGCCGCCGTCTGGTTCTCGCTCATCGCGCTGATCGCCATATTGGTCCAGTTCAGCTACTCCTTCCTCGGCACCGATCTGCTGGCGGTCAAGGGCGCGAGTGCGGCGCTGTTCCCGGCCTTCATCGTGCTGATTGCGCTGCTGCAACTGGGCTATGCGCTGCGGTTGCGCGGCAGAGGTCTGCTGCGCTGAGTGAGGCTCACATTTCGCCGCGTTGACGGCGGATGTCATACCATTTGCGCACATTCGTATTATGCTCGGCCAGCGTCTCCGCGAAGATATGCCCGCCCTTGCCATCAGCCACGAAGTAGCGCGCGTTCGTTGCCGCCGGCCGCAGCACGGCCTCGATGGAACTGCGTCCCGGATTGGCGATCGGCCCCTTGGGCAGGCCGATCATTGCGTAGGTATTGTAGTCGTTCACCGCGCGGATCTCCAACTGGAGGATGCGGCGGCCAAGCGGCTTACCCTTGGTGATCGGGTAGATGATCGTGGGGTCGGCCTGCAGCATCATACCCTCGCGCAGGCGATTGGCGTAGACACCGGCCACCGTCGGCCGCTCGGCGGGGATGGAGGTTTCCTTCTCCACGATGCTGGCCAGGGTGACGGCCTGCTCAGGTGTCTTGACTGGCGTTGCAGCCGAGCGCTTGGGCCACTGCGCGGCAACGAAGCTCGTCATCGCGGCCTGCATCCGCCCAAGCACCGCCGCGCGTGTCTCGCCCTTCTGGTAGCCATAGCTGTCCGGCATTACCGAGCCTTCCTCGGGCACGGGAATGTCTCCGGTCAGCTCGGTATTGGCCATCAGCCGCTCATGCACCAGGATGGAGGGCATGCCTTCAGGGATGGTGACGAGGTGGACGAGAGTCTTGCCGCTCTGCAGGATGCCCAGAATGTCGGCGCTGCTCGCCCGCCGGGGAATGCGATATTCGCCCGCCTTGATCGATCCATCGCCGCCCAGCAACCGCGCGCGGGCAAGGAAGGCGGTGGCGGAACCGATGGCGCCTTGCGCCTCCAGCTCGTCGGCCGCCTTGCGCAGTGTCGCGCCTTCGGGAACGATGATCGTCGCATCGGCCTCAAGCGGGCCGGGCCTCGACCAGCCATGGACGAAGAGAAGCGCCGCAACGGCCAATCCGGCCAGCAGCAGAGCAGCGACCGTGAGGACGATGCGGCGCATTGCGGCCGTCAGAGAGCCTTGAGCACAAGGCTGGCGTTGGTGCCGCCAAAGCCGAAGCTGTTGTTGAGCACGGCCTTGACCTTCCGCTGCTTTGCCGTGTGCGGAACGAGGTCGACACCCTGGCAGCTGTCGCTGGGATCATCCAGGTTGAGCGTGGGCGGCACGATCTGGTCGCGCATCGCCAGGATGCAGAAGATCGTCTCGACCGCGCCGGCACCGCCGAGCAGATGCCCGATGGCCGACTTGGTGGACGACATCGACATCGTCTCCAGCGCCGGGCCGAACAGCCGCCGCACCGCGCCAAGCTCCAGCTCGTCGCCGAGCGGGGTGGAGGTGCCGTGGGCGTTCACATAGTCGATGTCGGCAAGCGAAAGCCCGGACCTGCGCATGGCCATTTCCATCGCACGATAGGCGCCTGAGCCTTCCGGATGAGGTGCCGTCACATGATAGGCGTCGCCCGAGAGGCCGTAGCCAACGATTTCCGCATAGATTTTCGCGCCGCGCGCCTTGGCGTGCTCATATTCCTCGAGCACGACCACGCCGGCCCCTTCACCCATGACAAAGCCGTCGCGGGCCTGATCCCACGGGCGGCTGGCGCGCCAGGGTTCGTCGCGAAATTCGGTCGACAGCGCGCGCGCCTGACCGAAACCAGCAATACCGATGGGGCAGATGGCGCTTTCCGCGCCGCCAGCGAGCATCACATCGGCATCATCGAGCGCGATCATGCGCGCAGCGTCGCCAATTGAGTGAACGCCCGTCGCGCAGGCCGTAACGACGGCGTGATTAGGGCCCATCAGGCCGTATTTGATTGAGACCTGACCGGAGATCAGGTTGATCAGGCGACCGTGGACGAAGTGGGGCGAGACCCGCTTGGGCCCCTTATGCTCCAGCACCAGCGATTCGCTCTCGATGCCCGGCAGACCGCCAATGCCCGAGCCGATCGAACAGCCGGTGCGCAGACGCTCGGCTTCGCTCATCTCGGTCAGGCCGGCATCTTCTATGGCCTGGCCGGCCGCGTCGATGCCATAGACGATGAACGGATCGACCTGACGCTGGACCTTGTGGTCCACGCGCTTGTTCGGGTCGAAGCCGAATTCATGATCCGGGGCCTTCACTTCGCAGGCGTAATTGGTGTGGAAATCGGTCGCGTCGAAACGGGTGATCGTTTCCGCGCCCGACCGGCTGGCAATGATGTTCTTCCAGCTTGTCTCCACGTCGCCGCCAAGGGGCGAAACCATGCCGAGACCTGTTACGACGACACGACGCATATCACTCTCCTGATCCAGTCACCCGGCCAGTTGCCCGGAACGCCAGGCGCTGATCAAACACGAACGGCCCTCCCATGGCGAGTCAAACCCGCAACCGGAGAGCCGTATCCATGTGTATTCACTGGCCGGTGCATGTCCGCGACGAGGCCGCGAACCGGGCTCCCGCTATCTTACTGCTTGCCGTCGATGAAATCGATCGCGTCCTTGACGGTGGCGATCTTCTCGGCTGCATCGTCGGGGATTTCGACGCCGAACTCTTCCTCAAAAGCCATGACGAGCTCGACGATGTCGAGGCTGTCAGCGCCCAGATCGTCGATGAAGCTCGCGTCTTCGGTCACCTTGTCCGCCTCGACGCCGAGGTGCTCGACGACGATCTTCTTCACGCGATCCGCGGTCTCACTCATGAGAGGTCCTTTGCTTTACTTTGGTCTTCAATCTGGAGATGCCCTAGAGCCTAGGGCGGGGCGTGACAAGAGGCTAGCGATAGCGGGCGTAATTGCCCCGTGCGCGGCGCCTTTCCGTCCACTCACAGCGTTGCGCGGCGCCGGAAGACGTAGCGAATCTGGTGGCGCCCCTCGCAAAATTGCTTTGCGCGCGGTGCGCTCACGCCCATATGCGCGGACACGATCAAGATAATCCGAGGATCTCCCCTGATGAGCGACTATGACTTCGACCTGTTCGTAATCGGCGCCGGATCAGGCGGCGTGCGGGCATCGCGCATTGCAGCGGCGCATGGTGCCAAGGTCGCCGTGGCGGAGGAGCACAAGGTCGGGGGGACATGCGTGATCCGGGGCTGCGTGCCCAAGAAGCTGCTCGTCTACGGCGCGCATTTCGCCGAGGACATCAAGGACGCCCGCCGTTTCGGTTGGGATATTTCCGACTGCCGCTTCGACTGGCCGACCCTGCGCGACAATGTGATCGGGGAGGTTTCCCGGCTCGAAGGGCTCTATCAGCAGACGCTCGACAATAACAAAGTGGCGACCTTCCATGAGCGCGCAACGGTGGAGGGGCCTCATGAGGTGCGGCTGGCCAGCGGCAAGCTGGTGACCGCCAAGGTCATCCTCATCGCGGTCGGCGCCTGGCCGAATGTGCCCGATGTGCCCGGCGCGGAGCTGGGGATCACCTCCAACGAGGTCTTCCATCTGGAAAAGATGCCCAAGCGCGTCGCGATCTTCGGCGGTGGTTATATCGCCAACGAGTTCGCCGGCATTTTCCAGGAGTTCGCCTGTCAGGTCACGGTGGTGCTGCGCGGCGACCAGATCCTGCGCGGCTATGACGAGCAAATTCGCGACCGGCTGCTGCAGATCAGCATGGCCAAGGGCATCAACTTCCGCTTCAACGCCCCGCTGGAAAAGATCGAGAAGCAGGAGGATGGCTCCCTCAAGGTCTTCATCGAGGGTGGCGATCCGATCGAGACCGATCTGGTGCTGTTCGCCACCGGCCGCAATCCCAAGATCGACGGGCTGGGCCTGGACAAGGTTGGCGTGGAAACGGTGAAGGGCGCGATCAAGGTCGACGAATATAGCCGCACCAACGTCGAGAGCATCTACGCAGTTGGCGACGTGACCGACCGGGTGCAGCTCACCCCGGTTGCGATCCGGGAAGGCCATGCCTTTGCCGACACCGTGTTCGGCGGCAATCCGCGGACGGTGGATTATGGCTGCATTCCATCCGCCGTATTCAGCCATCCGCCGATCGGCGCGGTCGGCATGACCGAGGGCGAGGCACGCAACACGCTGGGCGCGGTCAAGGTCTACACCTCCGACTTCCGGCCGATGAAGAACACGCTGGCCAATCGCAACGAGCGTAGCCTTTACAAGCTGATTTGCGAGGAAACGACCGGGCGGGTGGTCGGCATCCATATGATCGGCCCGGATGCGCCCGAGATTCTGCAGGCTGCGGCTATCGCGGTGAAGGCGGGCCTGACCAAGGACGATTTCGACGCCACCGTCGCGCTGCATCCGAGCATGGCGGAAGAGCTGGTGCTGATGCGCTGAAGGTTCAGGCCGGCACGCCCTTCAGCCGATGCTGTAGGGAATGATGTGCCGGCCATCCCGCTCGACATGGATCGGGCGGTCGATGGGCGGGAAGGCGCGCTGCGGGCAGCCCTCGCGCGGACACAGGCGACAGCCCGGCCCGATGGGGGTGACTGCGGTATCGTCGGCGAGGTCCAGCGTGTCAGCCCAGGCGAGATGGGCGGCATAGTCGCGTTCGCAGGCGAGCACGATGGCGTGGCGGCGGTCCGGCCGTGCGATGGCGCGAGCGAGCAGGATATAGTGCACGCCATCGGGCATTTCCGCGCGCTCCGCACCGCTATAATCAGCACGGGTCGGGGCCTCGTGCAGCCTCAGGCGGGGGCAGAGCGGGCCATAGCTGCCAAAGTCCAGCCGCGTGGCGCTATGCCGCTTGGTGATGTTGCCGGCCGGATCAATGCGACAGAAGAAGAAGGGAATGCCGCGCTGGCCCGGTCGCTGTAGCGTGGCGAGCCGATGCGCGACCTGCTCGATGCTCACGCCGAACCAGTCCGCCAGCGCATCCACATCATGGCGGAGCGTCCGGGCCGTCTCGCGGAACAGGCCATAAGGCATGAGCAAGGCGGCAGCGCCATAATTGACGAGCGCGTGATGCAGCAGGGCATCGGCAGGCGCGCCGACCGGATGCTGGGCGATGACGGCGCGCATCGTGGGATCGGCCAGCTCGCGCAAATGCACGATATGACTGGCGAGCTGGAAGGCGACGCTTGCGGCGGGCAGGCGATCATTGACGTGCAAGGTCCGGCCATCGGGGGAGGGCGCGCGCAACAGCGTGGTCTTGAGTGGTTCGCGACTGACGGTGCAATCATGCTCGTCGCGCAGTGCCGCGCTGAGCGCCGCTAAGGTGCCTTCCGCATCGGAGCGCGCGCCGATGCTGAGCTGCGTGGCGAGATCCTCGGCGGCGGTGTCCAGATCATGGAAATAATTGTCGAACAGCCGCAGCCGATCGCTCACCTGATCGAAAGTCGCGCGTGCGCCCGGCAGCAGGCCGTTACCAAGCGCCTGTTCGGCCATGGCCAGCCGACCTTCGGTCTGTCGGAGCGCGTGATGCAACTCGACATAGCGCGCTGCAAATTCGGGGTATTGAACATGCAGCCGCTCGGTCCGCTCGGGATCGGGAGGCGGTGAGCGATGGCCGGGATTGGCGAGCGCCCAGTTGAAGGCGCCGAGCAACTGCTCCTCAGGCCGGGCATCGAAATCGGACCAGTCGAGCGGAAAGGCCGCCGCCAGCGCGGCCTTTACCCGTGCGGTCAGGGGACGGTCGTTATTCTCCAGTTGCGAGAGATAGGAGACGGAGATGCCCAGCAGCCGCGCCATGTCCGCCTGATCGAGCCGGCTCTGCAGACGCAGGTCGCGCACTTTCTGGCCAACGAACAATCTGTTTCCGCGTGGCAAGGACTGTCTCCGGGGTACGAGTCGGGGTGAGGGATCGCCGCACTGGCCGGGACAGTGGGCACGATCCGCAAATTTTTCATCCGCGGGTTAGCGCCTGTGCCGATAAACCAGGACGTCCTTCAAGACGCCCGCACCGTAGCGGAACCAGCTCATTTCGCAATTCCGCAAATTGCTGCTCGTGTTTGCCGATCCATACTCGCTCTGGCGCGACGCTTGCCGCGCGCGGGTACGATGCTAGCCTGCGCCCAGTCAGAACAGCGGTCGGCAACCGCGCCGCAAGGGAGGATCGATTGAGCGAGATCGTGCTGTCCACGCTGGACGATGGGGTGCTGACCCTTGCCCTTAACCGCCCCGAGCGGCTCAATGCCCTTTCCACCGGCCTGCTGGCAGACCTGACCCGCAAGCTCGATGAGGGCGTGCGTGCAGGTGCGCGGGCCGTGTTGATCACCGGGACGGGCAGGGCGTTCTGCTCCGGCGCGGATCTGGCCGATAGCGAAGGCATCGGCGCCGATCTCGGGGAGACCCTGGCGACCTATTACCATCCTCTGTTCCTCCGGTTGGCCGGCCTCGATATCCCGGTGGTGAGCGCGATCAACGGACCGGCTGTCGGCGCTGGCGTCGCCTTGGCGCTGGCCGCCGACATCGTGGTGATGGCGCGCTCTGCCTATCTGCAGCTTGGCTTCGTGAATATCGGGCTCGTGCCCGATGCTGGCGCGACATGGCTGGTCGCGAAGAGCGCCGGGCGCGCCAAGGCGCTGGAATTGGCGCTTCTTGGTGAGCCGATGAGCGCTCAGGAGGCGCAGGACGCCGGACTGGTCGCCCGCGTGACCGACGACGAGAGGCTCGGCGAAACCGCACGCGGTCTTGCCCTCAAACTCGCGCAGGGGCCGACCCGCGCCATCGGCATGATCCGCAAGCAGGTCGCTGCCGCACTCAATCACAGCCTGTCGGAGACGATGGGCATCGAAGCCGCCAATCAGGCAGCGGCCGGCCACAGCGCGGATTTTCAGGAGGGCGTCGCGGCCTTTCTGGAGAAGCGGGTGCCGCGCTTCCAGGGGGATTGAGCGAGAAACGCTACGGAATTCGGCTCGTCGGTCGAGCCGAAAAATGCGATTTTTCTTTGCGTCATCTTTCCTGGTTTGTGAGCACCATTTGATCGATCTGACGATAGCCCGTTCGTTTCGTCCTGTGGCAACGTTTTACTAACCTTTGAACGCTTAGCACTCTCCTAAACTCAGAGACGATTGGACGGCGTGGAGAGCTTTTACCATCTGGTCGTGGTTGATCAGCAGATTCGGGGCATGCTGATCATTGTGGCGATTTGCGGGTCTGGCATTTTAACGGCCACGGCCATTCTCGGTCATACGTTCAACATGAAATCGCAGAGCATACGTCGGGCCTGGCTTGTGATGGCGGGGCTGGTGACAGGCGTTTCCTTTTCAGCGATCCTGCTGACAGGGGTTGCGGCCTTGGGTGCGCGTGCCGGAACGACTACCGGGCCTGACATGGATCGTATCATCGTCGAAGGCGTGGCCAGTCTGCTCTTCATGACCGCCCTTGTTCTGGCCTGGCGTGGATTGATGGGTGGCAGTGCGGCATCGGCGGATGACGGCCAGCTTGCCGAGGCGCTCGATGAACTAGCCCATGTGCAAGCGCATCATCGCGCCTATGTCGAGCTCAATCCCCAGATCGCCTGGATGGCCGATGCGGATGGACGCATCACCGAAATTGGCCCACTTTGGGCTGAACAGGTGGGCCTCGATCTAGAGGCCGGGCTAGGATATGGATGGACGCAGGCCGTTCATCCTGATGACCTTCCGACCGTTCAGGCCTTATGGGCGGACGTTGTCAAAAATCAGTCGGATGCCGCCGATGTCCGCTATCGCATTCGCATGGCGAACGGGATGTACCGCTGGTACCGGGCGCGCGCACGGCCTCACCGGGGTGAAGATGGCAAAGTCCTCGCCTGGTATGGCACGCTGGAAGACATCCACGACCATGTGATCGCCGAAACCGCGCTCAGGCAGAGCGAGGAGCGCTACCGCCTGGCGGCGGAAGCTGGGAACGACGTCATATGGGACTGCTCCCTGCCAACCGGCATCACGACCTGGAGCGGGGCGTACAAAAAAGTCCTGGGCTATCCGGAACTGGATCAAGCCACGCATTTCGATTGGTGGATCGAGCGTATTCACCCCGATGACCGGGAGCGGGTCCTCGCCAACCAGAGGCGGGCCCTGGAGAGTGGCCAGAAGTTCTGGCTCGAGGAGTTTCGGTTTCGCACGGCCAAAGGGACGTTCATCGATACCAAGGCGCGAAGTGTCATCGTGCGCGGCGACAAGGGCGTAGCAGTCCGGCTTGTCGGATCGATACTGGATATCACCAAGCAGAAGCAGGCCCAGGCCGAACTGAATTGGGCCGCGTATCACGACCATCTCACTAGGCTTCCGAACCGGGCGCTCTTCGGCGTTCGTATTCAGGCCGCGATCGACGCGGCATGTGATTCCGGTGATCCGGTGGCGCTCATGATCCTGGATCTCAATGGATTCAAGGAAATGAACGATTCGCTCGGCCATGCCGCAGGCGACCGGGTGTTGGTGGAGGTCGCTCGGCGCCTGTCCTCCTGTATCCCCGAGGGGGCGACAGCGGCTCGGCTGGGCGGCGACGAGTTTGCAATCATCTTGCCTGGCCTGTCTGCGGCGGACGAATATCGCCCGGTAGCGGACGCCTTGAAGCGCTGCTTTGAAGTGCCGGTGCAGATCGAAGAACTGCGCATTCCGGTCAGCTTTTCCGTCGGTGTCGCTGTCTGGCCGCGCGATGGCTTTGAGCCCGGGGACCTCCTGATCGCGGCTGACCTTGCTCTCTATGCAGCCAAGGCCGACATGCCCGGCTCCGTCCGGGAGTTCTCCCCGTCCCTCAAGGTAGCATCCGAGAGGCGAACCCGCATGCTCGTCATGGCGCGCGCAGGGTTGGACGAGGACCGCATCGTGCCGTTCTACCAACCCAAGGTGAACCTCCAGACCGGGCAGATCGACGGCTGGGAAGCGCTGTTGCGGGTGGCCGAGAACAGCCAGGTTCTGCCGCCTGCGGCCATCGAGGCGGCGTTCTCGGATGCCGAAATGTCGGTGCGGCTGACCGACCGGATGATCTGCGGCATCTTTGCGGACATTGCGCGCTGGCGGGCCGATGGGCTGGAGCCGGGGCGGATCGCGGTCAACGTGTCCGCGGGCGACTTTCGCGCGCCGAGTTTGCCGGCCCGTCTGGAAGATGCCGCCCGGGCCCATCGGCAGGGTCTGGCCCAGATCGACATCGAAGTGACGGAGACTGTGCTCATCGGGCAATTGGGGCCAGAAGTCGCGCGGATGCTCGAGGAGCTGCGCGGCCTTGGAGTGATGGTCGCACTGGATGATTTCGGCACGGGCTATGCTTCGCTCAGCCATCTCCAGCAATTTCCGGTCGACGTGATCAAGATTGACAAGTCGTTCATCGACCGGATCGAGGACAGCACCCCCGGCGCGACGGCCGTTATCGACGCCGTGTTGCAGATGGCCCGGCGCCTGGGGATGCAGACGGTCGCGGAAGGCGTCGAAACCATCGCGCAGGCCCGCTATCTCCGCGCGCGGGGCTGCACGCTGGGGCAGGGCTTCTTGTTCAGTAAGCCGGTTCCGGCGTCACAGGTGCCCTCACTGCTGCGAGGGAAAGCCTATGGTCACTGGGAGTTCGGCGGCGTCGGCTGACTGGCAGTCGGCGCGGTCGGCTCATCGCCCCCGCCCAGTGCACGGTAGAGGCCGGCGGCACTGGAGAGCTCCTGACGCCGCAATTCCAGCAGCGCGAGCCGCGCAGCATAATCGCTACGCTGCGCGTCGAGCAGTTCCAGCCGGGCATCGACCCCGGCCTGATAGCGCAGGCGGGAAAGCTCGGCACGCCGCGCGGCCGACTGGGCCACGCCCCGCTGGGCTTCGATCTGGTGGGTATAGGTCTCCCGCCCGGCCAGCCCGTCTGCGACCTCGCGGAACGCTGACTGAATGGCCTTTTCGTAGTTTGCGATGGCGATCGACTTGCGAACCTTCGCCAGATCGAGCTGGCCCTGCAAACTGCCGCCGTTGAAGATCGATTGGGTGATCTGCGGCGTGAACGACCAGTTGCGGTTTGCGCTATCGAACAGGCTGTCCAGCGCCATGCTGGTGAAGCCGAACAGACCCGTGAGCGAAATACGCGGGAAGAAGGCAGCACGCGCCGCGCCGACATCGGCATCGGAGGCGACCAGTTCATGCTCGGCCTGACGGATGTCCGGCCGGCTGGCAAGCAAGGCTGAGGGCAGGCCGACCGGCAGCTGGGTGCGGATTGGCTGGTCCATGAGCGCGATGGGTGCGGGCAGGTCGGCGGGCAGGGGCGCCCCGACCAGCAATTGCAGCGCATTGCGCGCCTCGGCCAGCATCCGCGTGCGCATCGCCTGATCGGCCTGGGCCTGGCTCACCTGTCCCTCTGCCTGCGCAACATCCAGCCCGCTGACCTGCCGCGCCTGCTGGAGACGGCGAGTGATCGCCAGCGAATCCTGCCAATCGCCCAGCGTGCGGTCGGTGAGGGCAAGCTGCTCCTCGGCGAGCCGTTCGGCCAGATAGGCATCGACGATCGACCCGATCAGCGCGATGCGCGCGGCACGGCGGCCTTCGTCGGTGGCGAGATAGCGCTCGAATGCGGCCTCGCTCTGCGAGCGGAGGCGACCGAACAGATCGATCTCAAAGCTGGTCAGCGCGGCATTGGCGGAGAACTGGCTGAACTCCGCCCCAGCGCCGGTTTGGGACGTTGCCGCAGAGACACGTTGCCGGGAATAAGCCGCGCTGGCATCCAGCGTCGGCAGTTGCGCGCCCCTTGCGACGCGGAACTGCGCGCGGGCAGCCTCGACGTTGAGCGTGGCGACGCGCAGATCGCGATTATTCTCCAGCGCCAGCTCGATGAGCCGCTGCAAGCGCGGATCGCCAAACATCTCGCGCCAGTCCAGTGCCGCGGCACTGGCTGCCTCTTCGGGAGAGGCGAGCGGGTAGACCGGCGCAACCGGGGCAGGCGGTGTTTCCAGCCGCGGGTTCATCGAGCAGGCGCTGGTCAGCAGCAGCGCCGCGAGGGCAAATTTACGCATCTCAATTCTCCGATGCGGGGTAGGCGGCGGGCGTCTGCGATGAACCATCGACATGCTTCTTGCGCTTTTGCCGCTCAACCAGCTTCATCACCACCACGAAGAAGACGGGGACGAAGAAGATCGCGAGAATGGTGGCACTGATCATGCCGCCGAAGACGCCGGTGCCGATGGCCCGCTGGGTTTCCTTGCTCGCACCGCCCGCCAGCATCAGCGGAACGACGCCAAGCGTGAAGGCGAAGCTGGTCATCAGGATCGGCCGCAAGCGCAGGCGCGCGGCGTGCAAAGCGGCGTCGACGGCAGACATGCCGTTATCATAAGCGTGCTTGGCAAACTCCACGATCAGGATCGCGTTCTTGGCGCTGAGGCCGATGATCGTGATCAGGCCCACGTTGAAGAACACATCATTGGGCATGCTGCGCAGGGTGACCGCCAGCACAGCGCCGAGCACGCCGAGCGGGACGACCAGCATCACCGCCGCCGGGATTGCCCAGCTTTCGTACAGCGCAGCCAGCACCAGGAAGACGACCAGCATCGAGAGGCCCAGCAACAGGATCGCCTGATTGCCGGCGAGCACTTCCTGAAGCGACTGACCGGTCCATTCGATGGCGAAGCCGGGCGGTAGCTGGCTCGCAAGGCGCTCCATCTCCGCCATGGCCTCGCCGCTGGAGTGGCCGGGCGCGGGCTGGCCGGCAATGCGCATGGCGGGATAGCCATTATAGCGCACCAGCTGCAGCGGCATGGTCTCCCAGCGCGGCGTGACCAGCTCCGAGAGCGGGACCGTGTTTCCGGCCGCGTTTCGGACATACAGCTTGAGCACATCCTCAAGGTTCATGCGGAAGGGGGCATCCGCCTGCACGATGACCTGCTGCATGCGGCCATTATTGGGGAAGTCGTTGACATAGGCCGAGCCCATGGCCCCGCTCAGCGTGGAGGTGATGGACTCGAAGGGCACGCCCATGGCCTGCGCCTTCTGGCGGTCGATCACCATCTCGACGCTGGTGCCGGGCATCAAGCCTTCCGGATAGACGCCGGCAAGGGCCGGGTTTTTCGCGGCCATGCCGAGCAGTTGGAACTGCGCGGCCATCAGGGCATCGAACCCACGGCCCGAGCGGTCCTCAAGGCGCGCGGAGAAGCCGCCGGTGGTACCGAGGCCATCGATGGAGGGCGGGATGAGGCTCATCACGAGCCCTTCGCGCACGCCGGCACCGGTGGCCTGATTTGCCGCGCCGGCCTCGCCAAATGCGGTCGCGCCGTCACGCTCGCTCCAATCCTTGAGCATCGTGAAGCCAAGGCCGACATTGGCGCCCGCGCCGGAGAAGCCCCAGCCCAGCACAGAGATGGTATCGGCGATGCCGGCGCGCTGCGCGGTGTGCTTCTCGAAGACTTCCAGCGCTTCCAGCGTCCGGCCGGACGTCGCGTCCGAGGGGAGCTGGAAGACGGTCATGAAATAGCCCTGGTCTTCATCGGGCAGGAACGAGGATGGCAGGTTTGTATAGCCGACGATCATCAGCACCACGATAACCGCGAAGCTCGCCATCATCCGCGCGCTGCGCTTCAGGGCGCGCGTCACCCAATTGTGGTAGCCGTGCGTCATCGTGTCGAACTTGCGGTCGAACCAGCCGAAGAAGCCCTTCTTGGTTTCATGGCCAGTGACCGGCTTGAGCAATGTCGCACAGAGCGCTGGCGTCAGGCTCAGGGCAAGGAAGGCCGAGAACAGGATGGAGACCGCCATGGAGATGGTGAACTGCCGGTAGATCGCGCCGACCGAGCCGCTGTAGAATGCCATTGGCACGAACACGGCGGTGAGGACGAGGCTGATGCCGATGATCGCGCCCGTGATCTCGCCCATGGCCTTGCGTGTGGCTTCCTTGGGCGGCAGCCCTTCCTCGGCCATGATGCGCTCGACATTCTCGACCACCACGATGGCGTCGTCGACGATGATGCCGATGGCGAGGACCATGCCGAACATAGTCAGCACGTTTACGGAATAGCCGGCCAGCATCATCACCGCGCAGGTGCCGAGCAGGGCGATCGGCGCGACGACGGCGGGAATGATGGTGTAGCGGAACTTCTGGAGGAAGACGAACATCACCAGGAAGACGAGCACCATCGCCTCGACCAGCGTCTCGATGACCTTCTCGATCGAGATCTTCACATAAGGCGCGGTGTCGAACGGAATGCGGTATGACATGCCGCTGGGCATGGCCCGCGCCAACTCGACCATGCGCTCATGCACGCGGGCGGAGGTGGAGACCGCATTGGCGCCGGGCGCGAGCTGGATGGCCATCAAGGCGACGGGCTTGCCATTGAGGCGAGTCTGGAACCAGTAGGACGCGGAACCAAGGTCGACGCGGGCGACATCGCCCAGCTTGAGGGCGGAGCCGTCGGTCCCGGCGCGCAGCACGATCTCGCGGAACTGCTCGGGGGTTTTCAGTTGGCCCTCGACGGTGATCGGAACCTTGACGCGCTGGCCTTCGGCAATCGGCTCGCCGCCCAGCACGCCGGGCGAAACCGGTGTGTTCTGCGCCGCAATCGCCGCCGTGATATCGCTCATCGCAATGTCGTAGGACGCCAGCTTTGCTGGATCGACCCAGATGCGCATCGCGCGCTCGGCGCCGAACAGCTGGACACGGCCGACGCCGGGGAGGCGCTTGAGCTCCTCGACAACATAGCGCGCGGCATAATCCGACAGTTCCTCGAGGTTCTGCTGGCCGTTGGACGATTCCAGGCTCACCAGATTGAGGAAGTTGCGATTGGCGGAATCGACCTGGATGCCGAGCTGGCGGACGATCTGCGGCAGGCGCGGCTCGGCGGCCTTGAGCCGGTTCTGCACGTCGACCTGCGCCAGTTCCGGGTTGGTCCCCGGCTGGAAGGTGGCGGTGATCGTGGCCTGACCGGACGTATCCGTCGAGCTTTCGAAGTACAGCAGGTTGCGCACGCTTGAGAGTTCGCGCTCGATCAGGCTGACGACGCTGTCATTCAGCGTCTGCGGCGTGGCACCGGGATAGGTCGCCGTGATCTCGACGCTTGGCGGCGCGATGCTCGGATAGCGCTCCAGCGACAGGCGCGGGATGGCGATGACGCCCGCAAGGATGATCGCGATGGCGACCACCCAGGCGAAAACGGGCCGATCGATGAAGAAACGGGGCATGGGTTCGCTTTCGTCTTCAGCGCGCGGCCGCGGGCGCGGCGGGCTTGGCGGCGGCGGCAGGGCGCCATGGCTTGGCCGAAACGGTGGCGCCGGGCTGGACCCGGTCCTGGCCTTCGACAATCACGGTTTCACCAGCCTTGATGCCCTGCGTGATCAGGACGTTTCCGTCGCGCACATCCCCGGTCTGCACCGGCCGCAGCTCGACCTTGCCGTCTTTCCCGACGATCCGGACGCTGGCCTGACCGGCGGGATCGCGCAGCACGGCCTGTTGTGGCAGGGTCAGCGCATTGGGAAGGACCATGCGGGGCAGACGCGCACGCACGAACATGCCGGGCAGCAGCGCCCGCGTGGGATTGGGCACCTCGACCCGGGCGATCACTTCGCCCGTGCCGGGATCGACGCTGATGCCGGAGAAGAGCAGGCGTCCGGTCGCCGCATAGGGCTTGCCCTCGGACGAGAGGATCTCCACGGGCGCGCCCTGGGCGGAATTGCCGGCACGCGCCGCCTCGCGCAGCGTTTCGAGGCGGGCGGCCGGCTGACGCACGTCCACATAGACGCGGTCAATCTGTTGGACGGTGGCGAGCGGTTCTGCGCCGCCGACGGCGGCGAGGGCGCCCTCGGTCACCATGGACTGGTCGATCCGGCCACTGATTGGCGAGCGGATCGTGGCGAAGCCGAGATCGACCTGCTGGCGTGCCAGCGTGGCGCGGCTCTGGGCAAGATCGGCAGCGGCCTGGTCGCGCGCGGCGACGGCATCGTCATAGGCCTGTCCGCTGATCGCATCGACCTTCACCAGCGGCGCCAGGCGCTCGGCCTGGATGCGGGCGCGGTTCAAAGCGGCCTGCGCGCGCTGCACGGCGGCCGCGGCGCTCTGCGTATCCGCCCGGAACGGGGTCGCATCGATCTGGAACAGGGGCTGGCCGGCCCGCACTTCGGAGCCCTGCTCGAACAGCCGGCGCTGGATGACGCCATTCACCTGCGGGCGGATTTCCGCCACACGGAAGGCCATCACCCGGCCCGGCAGTTCGTCCGCCACGTCGACGCGCGAGGGGGAGACCTTCACGACCGATACCTCTGGCGGCGGAGGCGAGGATGGGGTCTCACCTCCTGAGCAGGCGGACAATACAAGCGCCATCGACGCGATAACGATATAGGCGCCGGAGCGCCTGGGGGGGCATTTTGTCATCATGTCCGACTCTTGATTTTTGCTTGTCCGCGCTGGCCCTTTGGGACTGGCTTGTCGAGGCAGTGTTGGTCAAGTGTAGAGAAATTGTGGAGGCCGGTGGCCCCCCGTTTGGAACTGCGGTAACGGCTTGAAGGCAGAAGGATATGCTATGGATGCCGAAAACGCGCTCGTGCTGGTCGCGGAAGACGAACCGGAAATCGCCGATGTCATCGCCGCCTATCTGGAGCGGGAAGGCTTCCGGACGGTTCGTGCCGCTGACGGGCGCACCGCGCTGGAATTGCACCTTGCCCTCAAGCCGGACCTCGTGATGCTCGATGTGCAAATGCCGCGGCTCAATGGTTGGGACGTGCTGGCCGAGTTGCGGCGTCGTGGCTCGACCCCCGTGATCATGCTGACTGCGCTTGATCAGGATATCGACAAGCTGCAGGCGCTGCGCATCGGAGCGGACGATTATGTCGTCAAGCCGTTCAATGCGCTGGAGGTGGCCGCAAGGGCGCGCGCCGTGCTACGCCGGTCGGGTGGCAGCCGGGGCTCCACCTTGCGAGTGGGGCCGATCGAAATCGATATGGACAGCCATCTGGCCAGCGTGATCATCGGGGACGATCCGCAGCGCGTGAGCCTGTCCCTCACCCTCACCGAGTTCCGCATTCTTGCGCACATGGCGCGCGCGCCCCGGCGGGCGTTCTCGCGTGGCGAGCTGGTCGATGCCTGCCTGCCGGGCGGCGATGCGCTCGACCGGACAGTGGATACGCATTTGAGCAAGCTGCGGCGCAAGCTGGAGGATGCCGGCGCCCACGGCTTCATCAACAATGTGCGCGGCGTGGGCTTTCGTCTGGCAGATATTTCGTGAAGAAGCCGGCAGGCGGTCTGGGGCGGCAGATCGTGTTGTCCACGGTGATCTCCACGGTCGCTTCCGTGCTGATCACGATCATCGGCCTCTATATCTTTTATGGCGTTATCATCCGTGTGGCGCCGCATATGCTGTTTCCGCTGACGGACGACTGGCGCCCGCACGGCATCGAATGGCTGCTCATCGGGCTGTTTTGCGTCGTCTCCACCGGCATTGCCGTGCTGGTGGCGACGCGGCTGGCCCGGCGGATCGTTCAGCCACTGGTTTCGGTTGCGCAGACCGCCCGGATCATTGCGGATGGCAATATCAAGGTCCGTGCGCGCAGCGATGATCGGGCGCCGACCGAGGCCACGATGCTGGTGGAGGACTTCAATCTGCTGGCCGACCGGCTGGAGCAGGCGGGAGAGGCCGTCCGCCGTTGGAACGCGACCATCGCGCATGAACTGCGCACCCCGGTGACGATCCTCTCCGGGCGTCTCCAGGGCCTCGCCGACGGGGTGTTTGCGCCCGATCCGCCGCTGCTGCGCTCGCTCGTCACGCAAGTGAATGCCCTGACCCGCTTGATCGAGGATCTACGCACGGTGAGCCTCATGGAAGGCGGCCGGCTGGACATGCGCTTCCAGCAGGTCGATCTCGCCGAAGAAATGGAGACGGTCGTCCGGCTGATGCAGCCCGAGCTGGAGACCGCGGGCTTCCGCATCGTCACCGTCTTCGATCGCGGCCTATGCTATGTCGATACCGCACGTATTCGACAGGCCCTGATGGCGCTGCTCGAGAATGCCCATCGCCATGCCGATCCCGGTCAATTGGCCGTGACGCTGCGCATCTCCTCGTCCAGCGTGCTCCTGAGCGTGACCGACGAGGGCCCCGGGATGACGGAGGAGTTCGCCCGCCATGCCTTCGATCCGTTCCGTCGCTATATGGAGCAGGGCGGAGCGGCGAAAGGCAGCGGTCTTGGCCTCTCCGTGGTGCGGGGCATTGCCGAGGCGCATGGCGGCGCGGCGACCTACCGCACGGTCAATGGGGGCTCCTGCTTCACCCTCACCATGTCGCGATGGAAGCCGCGTGGCCCATCAGTGCCCACGCAAGGCGATCTCGCCTGATCCTGCGCGTTAGGCGGTGATGGCCGCAACCGTCGCGCCAAGTGCGGCGATCGCCTGATCTGGCGCCATGCACAGTTGCAGGCCGCGCTGGCCGCCATTCAGATAGATGTGCGGCTGGGCCAAAGCGCTCTCGTCGATCACCGCGCGGATCGGCTTCATCTGTCCAAAAGGGCTGATGCCGCCCACCTTGTAGCCGCTCAGGCGCTCGGCATCGGCCGGCTTCATCATCGCAGCGCTCTTGGCGGAGAGGGCTACTGCAAACTTCTTCATCGCCACTTCGCTGCTCGCCGGGACGATGGCGCAGGCCGGCTTGCCATCCACCAGCGTCATGAGTGTCTTGAAGACGCGCTCGGGTGGCTCACCCAACGCCTCGGCGGCCTGCAAGCCGATATGGGCGGCAGCCGGATCATAATCGTAGAGATGGATGGTGAAGGCGATGCCGGCCTTGCTCAGCGCCCGAGTGGCGCGGGTTTCCTTTGCCATGCGGGCTGCGTGCTGCGTCCTGTTCACGATGTCAATGCAGCGCCGTTTCGCCTCTCGGCGTAAAAAGGCCGACAATCATGGTGCATGGACAAGGCGAACCATTAAATAACCATGGCTCTTAGCCGTTCAGTATCGTGCGGGCGCCATCGTCGTCGCTCGTACCTGACCGGCGGAGTCCAGATGCTCAAGAGAATCGATGTTGCTGACGTGAAACTCGGCATGTTCATTCACAAACTTGAAGGGCCGTGGCTCAAGCACCCGTTCTGGCGGACGAAATTCCTGCTGACCGACCCCCAAATCCTTGCCGACCTGCGCGCCAGCGACGTCGAGGGCGTGATGATCGACGTCGACAAGGGCGATGATGTCGCGGGTGCGGGCGGTCCGCGTCCGCCGGCGACGACGCTGCGTCGACCGCTCGTGGCGGCAGGCTCCTCCGCCCCCTCGGGCGGTGTCGGTCTTGCCGAGCGGGTGCGCATGGAGCGGCTGCGCAAGCTGGTGCCGGAGCACGCGAGCGGATCGAACGTCGTTCCGTTCAATCCCCGCTCCACGACGGCCTTGAGCGTCGGTGCAGAGGTGGGCCATGCGAAGGCGGTGGTGGCGCGGTCCAACCGCGTGATGAGCGCCGTCTTCGAGCAGGCGCGGCTGGGCAAAGCCATCTCGCGAGGGCAGGTGGAGCCGGTGATCGAGGATCTCTTCGCCTCCGTGCAGCGCAATCCGCACGCCTTCAACGGCCTGATGCGCATCCGCCGCGAGAATAGTTCGCTCTATGCGCACGGCCTGGCGGTGAGCGCGCTGATGATCGCGTTGGGCCGCCAGATGGGCCTCGATGATGCTCGGGTGAAGGAAGCCGGGCTGGCCGGGCTGCTGATGGACGTGGGCATGGGCCATCTGCCCATCGACGTGGCGACGATCAGCGATGATCTGAGCGAGGGCGAGCGCAAGATCGTCGAGACGCATACCACGCTTGGCTATGAGTTCCTCCAGATGGGCGGCGAAATCGCTGAGGATGTCGCACTGGTCTGCCTTGAGCATCATGAGCGCTGCGATGGCTCCGGTTATCCCAACCAACTGACTGGCGAGAATATCAGCCTGTTCGGCCGCATGGCGGCGGTATGCGACGTCTATGACTCGATGACGTCCGACCGGCCGCATCGGCCACGGATCGACCCCAATGCCGCGCTCGGCCTGATGCGGGGCATGGAAGGCGAGCTGGATGACGAGATTCTCGATCACTTCATCGAGAGCGTCGGCGTCTACCCCATCGGCTCGGTCGTGCGCTTGAGCAACGGGCGCCTGGCGCTGGTGGTGGAGCAGAATGTCGGCGAATACACCACGCCGCGGGTCTGGAGCTTCTACGACATCGCCGCGCGCCGGGTGATCAAGCCGGAGGATATCGACCTGCGCCTGTGGAAAGGCCGCGTCGAGATCGCCTGCAGCGATGACGCTGCCGACTACGGCATCGACGATTTTCCGGCACTGCGCGAAATGGTCTTCAATGCAGCCTGCAAGGCGCTGCAATAAATGATGTTTTAGCTCGGATTATCGCCGGGCCAGCTCCATCAACCGGACAAGATCGGCCATCGTCTGATTGCTGGGCGCGGGGACGCCGACCGCTTGGGCGCGGTCGCAGATGGCGCCGTTGATGAAGTCGATCTCGCTGGCACGGCCGGCAATCATGTCCTGCAACATGGAAGCCTTGTGACCGCGATGTTCGGCCAGGGCATGGTCGATGCTGGCGGTGATGCGCGCATGGTCAACCGTCACCCCATGGGCCTTGGCCGTTGCCACCACCTCGTCGACGATCGCTGCGAT
The DNA here is from genome assembly GCF_025961875.1 of Sphingobium sp. B8D3B. Classification (NCBI taxonomy): domain Bacteria; kingdom Pseudomonadati; phylum Pseudomonadota; class Alphaproteobacteria; order Sphingomonadales; family Sphingobiaceae; genus Sphingobium; species Sphingobium sp. B8D3B. The sequence goes on from NZ_JAOQON010000001.1 coordinate 724,427, forward strand.
GATGCGGCGGCCGGGGGCGTTGTCCACGCCGGCATTGGGCTGGCCGGTGACGGCGCCGAGCGGGTTGAGCGCGGCGTTGAAGGCGACCTTTTCCCAGATCGCGACATCGATGTCCGTGCTGTAGCGCGCGTCGAAACCGGCGCGGGCGAGCAGGGCGGTCGCGGCCTGCGCCGCTTGCGCGCCGGCCGGCGTCATCGCGCCCAACTCGACATGGCCGGTGCCGTGGGATTCCACACCATTGAGGCCATGGAGGTCGGCCGGAAGTGCGGCAATCCCCTTGAGGATCTGGTCCTGAGGAAAACTTTCCGCCACAATCTCCGGATTGCCAAGACCATTCTGGAGCGTGAGCACATAGGTGCCGCTGGCCGCGAGATGCGCGATCGACTGGATCGCCGAGCGGCTGTGCATCCCCTTGGTGAAGAGCAGAGCGAGGTCGATGGGCGACTGGGCATCGGCCGCAAGCCCAGCCCGCAGCGAGATGGTGCGTGTGCCATTGTCGTCGGTGAGGTGGATGCCGTCCCGGTCGATCGCTTCGATGCGGGTCTTGTCGACATCGATGAGCAGCACGTCCGCGCCGCTCTCGGCAATACGTGCCGCGAACAGGCAGCCCATCGAGCCCGCGCCGATCACCAAAATGGACTGCACCTGCGTCTCCTTATTCCATCGCTGCCCGGCAGCACTCACGCGCGGCCCTGATGGCGTCCGGTCCGGCATGGGTCAAGCCGCTTGGCGCTGGTCATTCGGCGGGTTACCCTGTTTGCAATGCGTGGCGCTCAAAGGCGCACGGACCATGAGGAGAGGCGGGCATGAAGAATTTTGCGGGCAAGGTGGCCTTCGTGACGGGCGGGGCGAGTGGCATTGGCCTCGGCATGGCGCGCACGTTTCTGGCCGAGGGCATGAAGCTCGTCATCGCCGATTACAATCAGGACCATCTCGATGCCGCCCGCGAGCTCATGACGGGCAACAATGCCACGCACTTCATCAAGGTGGACGTGACCGACCGGGCCGCCCTGCGCGCAGCGGCGCAGGAGGCGCTGGATATGTTCGGCAGGATCCACCTGCTGGCCAACAATGCTGGCGTCGGCGGTGGCGGTGCGGCGGATGATCCTGACTTTGAGGATTGGGACCGGACCATCGGCATCAATCTGGGCGGGGTAGTCAACGGCTGCAAGATCATCGTGCCGATCATCAAATCGCAGGGCGAGGGCGGCCATGTCATCAACACAGCCTCCATGGCCGGCATGGTCCCGCTGCCCGGCGCCGGCGCCTATGCCGCGAGCAAATATGCCGTGCGTGGCTATACCCAGACACTCCGGCTCGATCTGGCGCCGCATGGCATCGGCGTGTCTTGCCTCTATCCGGGCGCGGTGCAGAGCGCGCTGATGCCGGTGCCGGAGGATGACAGCAGTGCCCCGCCGGGCGAGGAGGGCGTGTTCGTCAAGCGCTTCTGGGCCGCGATGCGCGCCGCCATGGACCCTCTGGAAATGGGACGACTGGTGGTCGAGGCAATCCGCGAGAACCGTCCGCACATCCTCACACATAGCGAATTTCTGCCGGAAATGCGCGCGATGCATCAGGATCTGGAAACCGCGTTCGTGACCGGTCTGCCGGTGCCCGAGGCACGGAGCAGTTTCGAGCGCTTCCGGCACGAGACGGTGGCGCGGCTCATGGCGATGGACGTGATCGACTGACCACCACCCATTGGGCGGGTCAGCCTGCCTGATGCGCCTGTTTGGCGTGGCGCGCGAAATTGTCGAGGATCGCTTGCCAGCCGTCCCGCTGCAAATCGCGGCTATGTTCGTCCTCCGGCTCGAACTGCACCTGAACATGGGTGCCATTTTCTTCGGACGCGAACGTCACGCGGGCGGTGCGCTCCCCGAACGCATATTCAATCAGGCGCTCCGGTTCGATGCGGGTGTAGGTGCCCGCGAAATCGAAGCCGACGCTGCCATCCTTGGCTTCCATGCGCGAGGAGAATGCGCCGCCTTCGCGAAGGTCGACGCTTGCTGCCGTCGTATGCCAGTCATCGGATGCGGCATTCCACTGCATGATGTCCTGCGGCGTCGTGTAGCACCGCCAGACATGATCGATGGGCGCCTCCACAAGCGCTTCGACGGTGATCATTTCGCTGGTCATGATGGCTGTTCCCTCCTTGCAGGCAGGCGTTCGCCCTCTCATCGGTTCGCGATGCCTCTCGGTCCATCCTCCGGCACGGCCGGGCGCCCTGTCAATGCAGCATGAGGCAGGGATCGATCCGGAAAGTGGCCATCGCATGCTTGCGCCTTCGCGTGCCAATCGCCAATTAAGGCGCCACGAAGAGGACGTTCGATCTTAGGAGATTCGGCATGGAAAATTTCAACAAGACGATCAAAGGCATAAAGGATCGCGGCGCGGCGCAGCTGTTCATCGATGGTGAATGGCGCAAGAGCAGCGGCACCAATGAGTTGTCGGTGGTGACCCCGCATGACGAGGAAACCGTCCTCACCTATTTCGAGCCGACCACGGCGGACGTGGACGTCGCTGTCGCCGCCGCACGCAAGGCTTTCGACACTGGCCCGTGGCCGCGCATGGCGCCGGCGGAGCGCGGCGTTTACCTCAAGAAGGTCTCCGACATTCTCATGGCGCGCATGCCCGAGCTGGCCGAGGCCTGGACGGGCCAGGTCGGCGCCGTGATCGGCTTCTCCAGCAAGGCCAGCTATCAGGTGCCCGGCCTGTTCAAATTCTATGGCGAGCTGTGCGACAGCTACAAGTTCGTCGATGAGCGCATCGGCTCGATGGGCGGCAACAAGGTGCGGGTGGTGAAGGAGCCGGTCGGCGTCGTCGCGGCGGTCACGCCTTGGAACGCCCCGCTGGTGCTGCTGGTCTACAAGGTCGCAGCCGCGCTGGCCGCAGGCTGCACCATGGTCTGCAAGCCTTCGCCGGAAACGCCCATCGACGCGCACATCCTTGCTGAAGCGATCAAGGAAGCGGGCATCCCCGCCGGCGTGTTCAACATGCTGCCGGCCGGGCGCGAGGTGGGCGATCACCTCATCCGTCATCCGGGCATCGACAAGATCAGCTTCACCGGCTCGACCGCAGCGGGCAAGCACATTGCCGGCGTCGCGTCTGAGCGTCTCGCCCGCGTCAGCCTGGAGCTGGGCGGCAAGTCGGCGGCGATGATCCTCGACGATGCCGATATGGACCATGTGCTCAAGAGCCTCGTGCCCTATTCCATGCCGATCACCGGGCAGGTCTGCTTCTCGCTGACCCGCGTACTTGTGCCCAAGAGCCGCAAGAGCGAAATCATCGACGCCTATACGAGCGCCGTCTCCAAGGTGAAGGTCGGCGATCCGTTCGAGGCCGATACCGGCATGGGTCCGCTCACCATGCAGCGCCAGCTTGAGCGCGTGCAGGGCTATATCGCCAAGGGCAAGGCCGAGGGCGCCAAGCTTGCGCTCGGCGGCGGTCGCCCGGCTGACCTCAACCGTGGCTTCTTCATCGAGCCGACGGTGTTCACCGACGTCGACCCGAGCATGACGATCTTCCAGGAGGAGATTTTCGGCCCGGTCGTGTCGTTCGTCGATTATGACAATGAGGCGGACATGATCGCCAAGGCCAATGACACGGTCTACGGTCTGCACGGCGCAATCTACACGCAGGATGCCGAGCGCGGCTTCGCCGTCTCGCGCGAATATCGCGCCGGTTCGGTGACGATCAACGGCATGATGGTGGACATCCACATGCCCTTCGGCGGCTTCAAGCAGTCCGGCCTCGGTCGCGATGGCGGCATCGAAGGTCTCGAAAACTACACCGAGACGAAGGCGGTTTACTTCGCCTGATCGGGTCGGACGCCCGCCCGCGATTGTTGCGGGCGGGCGTTGGCATCAGTTCTAACGCAGCCAAGCCGCGCTTGTGCTCCTGCCTTCGCAGGAGCACAAGTGGTGCATCAGGCCCGCGCCAAGCTCAACGACATCTCCCGCCGCCTAATCATCGCACCCACCAACGCGAGGCCTCCCATCATCATGGCCCAGCTCGCCGGCTCTGGGACGAAGGCGCCGAAGCGGATATCGGGGAAGGGTTCGGCCGGCCAGCTCTCATCCTGCCACATGCGCGCGCTGGTGATCGTCAGGTCGGCGCGGTCAAACACCTCGTAGCCAGACATGAAAACGCCGGTGCCCTGCGTGGGGTGAAACAGCCCATCAAACGGATCAACCGTCTCCGGCCCGAACGAAAAGCCGATGTCCCAGCGCGTCACATGGCCGAACAGGGCGGAATAGGTGAAATCGCCGGGCATGGTGCCACCGCCATTGCCGCCCACCGCGAGATCGCCGCTCGCGAAAAACGTCGTCTTGCCCAGATAGGTCGTGGTCTGCGCGACCTGATCGATCCGGTATACATCGGCGGTGCCGCTGATCTCGAATGGGGTGATGGCATGAGCGGGGAGAGACAGGGTGGCCAGAGCGGCCGCGAGCACAGGCTTCAACATGGAACGCCTCCCTAAAGGATGCGCCAGACTGTCTCATTTTCGAACATGCGCCTAGAGCGCGGCAGGCCGGTCGGCACCGGCCTGCCTTTGTTTCGAGTTACTTCAGCGCATCGCTCAGGCCCGGCAGCATCTCCGCGCCGGCCAGCACCTTGGCGCTTGACTCCTTGACCGTGGCGCCGATTGGCTCTGCCCGCCCGCCGAGGCAGGCCGAGAGGAAGCTCTCGGTGATCGCGTTGAAGGCGATATTGTTCTGCGGCTTGGCGAAGCCATGGCCCTCGTCCGCGTAGAGCACATAGGTGACGGGAATGTTGTTGGCCTTCATCGCCTCGACGATCTGGTCGCTCTCCGCCTGCTTCACGCGCGGGTCGTTGGCGCCCTGGCCGATGAGCAGCGGCTTGTTGATCTGGCCCGCCTTGTGCAGCGGCGAGGCTGCCTTGAGCAGCGCCAACCCCTCGGGCGTGTTGGGATTGCCCATGCGCTGGTGGAATTGCTCGATGCCGGCGGTCCAATAGGGCGGGATGGTGTTCAGCAGCGTCTCCAGATTGGAGGGGCCGACGATATCGACGCCGCACGCGAAGGCATCGGGTGTGAAGGCAAGACCAGCGAGCGTCGCATAGCCGCCATAGCTGCCGCCCATGATGGCGACCTTGTCCTTGGCGGTGATGCCCTTGCTGACCGCCCAATCGACCGCGTCGATCAGGTCGTCATGCATCTTGAGGCCCCATTGCAGGTTGCCCGCTGTGATGAAGCTTTTGCCAAAGCCTGTCGAACCGCGGAAATTGACCGACAGCACAGCATAGCCGCGATTGGCCAGCCACTGGTGGTAGCTGTTATAGCCAAAGCTGTCCCGCGCCCACGGGCCGCCATGGACGAGCAGCACCATCGGCGCCGGCTTGTCCGGTAGGCCGTCGCCATTGGCATCGCTACCCGGCGGCAGGGTGAGGTAGGAGACGAGCGTCAGACCGTCGCGTGCGGGAATTTCGCGGGCGTGCATCGGCACCAGCGGTGCGCCTTCCAGATCGGGGCGGCTGACATAGAGCTTGGTGAGCGCGCCTTTCTTGCGGTCGTACAGCCAGGCGGCGGCCGGCGCCGTGACCGGATCGTTGTAGATCGTCCAGACGGTATCGTCGCGGGTGCGGGAGGTGACCTGGAAATCGCCCTTCAGTCGCTCGCGAAGCCACGCCAGCGACTGGCCGACATCCGGGTCGATCGCCGTCCATTCGGTGGTCAGATACTCGACCGAATATGCCTCGATCTCGCCGGTCACGGGATCGGCCATAGCGCCGCCGACATCGGCCTTGTCATTGGCGGCGAGCACTTGGCTCTTCCCCGTGGCGACGTCCTGCGCAATCAATGCTGCGGTGTCGCGGCCCCGGCTATCCAGCCAGTAGAGCGTCTTGCCATCCGTGGTGAAGCCGGCGGGCTGGGTGGTCAGGGCATCTTCCAGCGTGGTGCGTGAGAGGGGCTTGTCTTCCACGACGTTGTTCGTGACCCGGAAGAAATCATAGCCGCCCTCGGCATTGGGCCGCAGTGCCATGCGCAGCACGAGATTATTGTCGGCGAGGAAGCCGGCATAGCCATCGCCCCGGATGACCTCGGTCAGCGCCCCGGTCTTCAGGTTGAGGCTGTAGACATCGTGCCAGCGCTCGTCGCGGTTGTTGATGCCGACGAGAATGCGGTCGGTGATGGTGGTGGAAGTGCCGACGATCATCACGCGCGTCTTCTCGAAGGGCGTGAGCAGCTTCTCGGCGCCGGTGGCGACATCGACCCCGTAAAGCAGGTAATTCTCGTCTCCGCCCTTATCCTGCACATAGAGCAGCATGGCGGAATCGGCCGTCCAGTAGTGCACGCCGATGGGCCGATCCTTCTCTGCGGTCATCGGTTTCGCCTGATCGGGATGGTCGGCCGGGGCGACCCAGATGTTCATCACGCCATCGCGCGGGGCGAGCCAAGAGAGATATTTGCCATCCGGGCTCACCCGCAGCTGGGCGCGGTCCGGGTTGCCGAACAGGCGCTGCCGCTCGATGATCGGCGCATCCTGCGCGAAGCTCGCCCTCGCGGGCACGCCGCCGGCAGCCAGCATGAAACCAAGGGCAAATGTCGTCACGCAGGTCGGCCTCTTCATAAAGCATGTCTCTCGATGGGCCGGTCATCCGCTGGAAAGGGGGAGCCGGCTGTTTCGGAATAGCGCGAGCATATCGAATGGTTCCGCGACGGGCTAGCCGGCTGAGGCTTTATGGATGGCGGGCCAAGGCGTGCGGCAGACGTCCGAGGGTTTTGCCGACTAGAATTTGTGCGCCATGAGCCTATGGGCTTTGCCGGGATGGCCCTAAGGGTGCCTGCCAGACATTCATCCGATTGGGGGATAGCAATTGAAAAAGACCGGTCGCCTTGCCTGGCTGAAGATCGACCGCTTCACGCTGATGCTGTTGGGCACGCTGTTGCTGGCGAGCTTTTTGCCGGCGCGCGGCAGTCTGGTGCCGGCGGTGGATCTGCTCGGCAAGGTGCTGGTGATTGCGCTGTTCTTCATCCACGGCGCGCGTCTGCCGCGCGAGGCGGTGGTCGGCGCCATTGGCCAGTGGAAGCTGCAACTGCTCATTCTCGCGGCTACCTTCGCGCTGTTTCCGCTGATCGGCATCGCCCTCAAGCCGCTCTCCGGACCGGTCATCGAGCCGATGCTGTTTACCGGCATTCTCTTCCTGTGCTGCCTGCCGTCGACGGTGCAGTCGTCCATCGCGCTGACGTCGATCGCGCGGGGGAACGTGCCGGCAGCGGTGTGCGCGGCGGCTGCTTCCAATCTCGCTGGCGTGGTCTTTACACCGCTGCTGACGGGCCTGCTGCTGGCGAGCAGCGCGGCGATCAACATGGATGCCGTTTGGGCGATCGTGGGTCTGATCTTGATCCCCTTCGCCATCGGTCAGGCGCTGCACGGCTGGATCGGCGCCTGGCTGCTGCGCCACAAGATGCTGACCTCCTTCGTGGATCGCGGCGCCATATTGGTGATGGTCTATGGGGCGTTCGGCAAGGCGGTGACCGGCGGCCTTTGGCAGGCGATCTCGGGCGTCGACATCGCCATTCTGCTTGGCTTCTGCCTGCTCATCCTGGCCGTGGTCGTCATCGTGCTGCGGCTGGCGGCGCGGCTGACCGGCCTGGCGCGTCCTGACGAGGCTTCGCTTGTCTTCTGCGGCTCGGTCAAGTCGCTGGCGACGGGCGTGCCGATGGCGAATGTGCTTTTCCCCGCAGCCATGGCCGGCGCCGTCGTCCTGCCGGTAATGATGTTCCACATCGTCCAGCTGGTGACTGGCGCGTTTCTGGCGCGCGCCTATGAGCGCCGCGCGATTGCGGCGGCACCGGACGAATCCTGACTGGTCAGTGAGTCAAAGGCCGGGCGAGGGCGCGCCACTGCCCGGGCGTCGTCTCGAACCGGCGCTTGAAGGCGCGGGCGAAATGGGCCGGGTCTTCGAAGCCGTTGGCAAAGGCGATCTGCGAGATCGAGGCGCCCGCCCAACGTGCATCGCGCAGATCGTCGGCAGCGCGCTGCAGGCGGCGATTCCAGATTTGCCCGGTGATCGAGACGCCGAGCGCATCGCGCATCAGTTGATCGAGCCGGCGGCGGCTGATATGCTGCGCCTGCGCGATCTGTTCGGCGGTCAGGCCGGGGATCGATAGGTTGAGCTCGATATAGTCGAGCGCTTTCTGCACGCGCCAGTGGACGTTCTCCAGCTCTACCGCGAGGCCGGAGGTCGCGCCGAGGAGTTGGATGACGGCATTCATCGCCGCGTGCTGCTGCGCCTCTCGCAGGTCGCCCGCCACGCGCAGCAGGTGCAGCACGGTATGAGCGAGCAGGGAGGTACCGGCATCACGCCCGGGAATGAGCGTGGCGACGAGATGCTCCATGTCCGGAAAGCGGCTCATCACCAGCGCGCGGGGCATGCGCAGCAGCAGCAGCTGGCTGTAATCCAGCCCGCACAGGCGGAATGGGTAACGCTCGTCGATAAAGCAGATGTCGCCCGGCGCCATTTCGCACTGGCGTTGCCGTTGGGTAGCAAGAGAGCTGCCTTCCGCCTGCAACATCATGGTAAGAAACTGGTGGGATTCCGGGCTGCCGGTGGGCGCGTATGTCACCTCGGCCGGGGCGGAGGACACGGCGAACAGCGCGCCCGGGCCAACACGGCGATGCAGGATCGCTCCGATTGTGGGATTGGCCTCGATCGCCTGTACGCACAGGCCGGGAAAAACATTCGGCGCCGCGCCAGCCCATATGTCCGCGCGCTTGGCCCGATCAAAGCCGCTCAGGTCGACAACCGAGGATAGACCCTCGAGATTGACTGCTTCCATCTCCTCAACTCCGATCCTGTATTGAGACAGGTGCCGAGCCTTGTCAAAGCAAATGGTCAGACATCCCCGCTTATTTATCGCGGCGTTGCCAAGGCCGGGCCGATCCGGCATGGCCCGGCTCCATGATGACCCATTTCCGTTTCGTCGTGCTGCTCAGCGGCACCAGTCTGCTGCTCTCGATGCCCCTTCATGCGCAGGAAACCGGCCCGGATGTGGTGGTGCTGGGGCAGGGGCTTGCGCTGCCGCCGGGCACGCCGGCTTATGGATCGGTCACGCTCGAGAAGACGCGGCTGGCGGAGGACGCCTCCGGCACCATTGAGCACGCGCTCGGCGATGTCGCCGGCTTCCAGCAGTTCCGCCGGTCGGATAGCCGCTCAGCCAACCCGTCGGCGCAGGGCGTCACGCTGCGCGCGCTGGGCGGCAATGCGACCAGTCGGGCGGTCGTGTTGCTGGATGGCGTGCCGCTGGCCGATCCCTTCTTCGGTTCCATTCCGTTCAATGCCCTGCCGCTCGACGGAATCGGCGCGGCGCGGATCACCCGGGGTGGCGGGGCGGGGAGTTTCGGGGCCGGCACGGTCGCCGGCAGCATCGAGCTGTTCAGCGCCGATCGCACGCAATTGCCGCGCTATAGCGCGCGGGCGCTCTATGGCTCGCGCAATGCCCAGCAGATCGAGGCGAGCCTTAGTCCGGATCTCGGCAATGGCTTTGTCTCCATCTCCGGTAGCTATGCCCGGGGCGATGGTTTCTGGACGACGCCTGCGGACCAGCGCGTCGCGGCCAGCGTGCCGGCGGGCTACGAGACATGGGCGGTGAGCGCGCGCGGCGTGGCCGCCGTGGGCGAGTCGAGCGAGATTCAGGCGCGCATCGGCTTGTTTCGCGATGACCGGACCTTACGCTTCGCCGGGGCAGATAGCGCGCAGGAAGGGCAGGACGCCAGCCTCCGTTATGTCGGGCGCGGCGACTGGCAGGTCGAGGCGCTGGGCTATGTCCAGTTGCGCAACTTCAGCAACATCGTGGTCAGCGCGACGAGCTTTCGCCCGACGCTGAACCAGCGCAACACCCCGTCGACAGGGCTCGGCGGCAAGCTGGAGGTGCGCCCGCCGGTGGGTGAGGATCATCTGCTGCGGATCGGCGCCGATAGCCGGTTCGCGAGCGCAGACATGTATGAGGAGGCGCTCAACGCCACGACCGGCGCCGCGACCGCGCGGCGTGAAGCCAGCGGCCGGCAGGTCACGAGCGGGATTTATGTGGAGGATGACTGGTCGCTAGGGCGCCTCATCCTGACCGGTGGCGCGCGCCTCGACTATTGGCGGATTAGCGGTGGGCGCTTCACCGAGCGAACGCCGGCCTCCGGCGCAGTCAGGACGGTGACCTATGCCGACCGCGAGGATTGGGAGGGCAGCTTCCGCGCGGGGCTGATCTGGCAGGCAACGCCGGGAGTCGCTTTGCGTGCAGCGGGCTATACCAGCTTCCGCCTGCCGACGATCAACGAGCTGTATCGCGGCTTCACGGTGTTCCCGGTGACGACGCAGGCCAATGCCGATCTCGCCCCCGAGCGGCTGCGCGGTGTCGAGACCGGGTTCGACCTGACCCCGGCTCCCGGCCTGACGCTCTCTGCCACCGCCTTCTACAATCATCTGGCCGATGCCGTCGCGAATGTGACGATCGGCACCAATCTGCGCCAGCGCCGCAATGTCGATGCGATTGTGGCGAAGGGCGTGGAAGTGAGCGGGACGATGACGTTCGGGGATTTCGATCTCGCGGCATCCTATGCCTATAATGACAGCCGCGTGGAGGCGAGCGGCGCGGCGGCCCAACTCGATGGCCTGCAACCGGCACAAAGCCCGCGCCATGGCGCCAGCGCCACGCTGGGCTGGCACGCGCCCGGCAATGCCCGCCTCGCGCTCACCGTCCGCCATGTCGGCCCGCAATATGAGGACGATCTGCAGGCCGACCGGATGCCCGCCGCAACCACGCTCGACGGCTATGCCCGCGTGCCACTGACCGGCCGGATGGCGCTGGTCGGCCGGGTCGAGAACCTGTTCGACGAGCGCGTGGTCACCCGACAGGTCACCTCGACCAATGGTGCCGTGAGCACAGACCTTGGCACACCGCAGACCTTCTGGATCGGCATCCAGATCGCGGGATAGCGCCTCCGTCGCGCTCGCATATTTGAGCGGCCTCTTGCGCAGCGGGGCCCTTGTCCGCATTCTGCCCATTGTTGGGCATGTTGGAGGACGTGATGGGGACTTACGCGGGGGTGCGCTATTCCATGGTGGCGATCTGGCTGCACTGGATCATTGCGCTGCTGATTATCGCCAATATCGCGATCGGCATCGGGCACGATCCGCTGGGTGCGGTGGTCCCCGGCGTCATGAATATCCATAAGTCGATCGGGCTGACCGTCCTCGTCCTGTCCGTACTGGCGCTGCTCTGGCGCCTGATGAACAGCCCGCCGCCGCTGCCGACGACCATATCCAGACGCACCAAGCGCGCGGCGGCGTTGATGCATCGTTTGCTCTATGCGCTGATGATCCTCATGCCGCTCACCGGCTGGATCATGTCCTCGGCAGGGCCGCGTCCGCTCAACTGGTTCAACGTCTTCGACGTGCCCAAATTCGCGGTGGCGCGGGGCGATGCCATCGTGACCGTGGCCGGTTCGCATGAGGTGCTTGGGCTTATCTTCGGGGCGCTGGTGATCGGCCATATCGGCGCGGCGTTGTGGCACCAGTTTATCCGGCGGGACGGGCTGATTATCCGGATGGTGTGAGGCTGCGGGCGTGACCTGCGGGGATATGAAAAACCCGGCCGGAGGGCTGCTCCGGCCGGGTTTATCGATGCTCTGAAGGATTGGGCCTGTTAGGCAGCCTTTGCTGCTGCATTCTGGCGGCGGTGATAGGCGTTCACGACCGACAGCACGGCCTTCACCGACGCCGTCGCCACGTCTTCATCCGTGCCGACCCCGAAGAATGTGGTGCCATCATCGGTGCGGCATTCGACATAAGCGGCCGCGCGGACGTTGCCGCCGGTGCCGATGGCGTGCTCATTATAATCGACCACGTCCAGCCCGATGCCGAGTTCATCGCGCAGGGCCGAGAGGACCGACGAAATCAGGCCATTGCCCCGGCCCGAAATGCTGCGCTCCTTGCCATCATGGACGATCTTGCCGGTGAACACGCGGTTCCCGGCGGGGCCGCTCTCGACATAATCGACCAGCGCATAGGGCTGTGCGCCGGCGAGGCAGTAATGCTGCTCGAACGCCTCCCAGATATCGGCGGCATGCAGCTCACGGCTGGACTTGTCCGCCAGGTCCTGCACCACCTTGGAAAAATCGCCCTGCATCCGCTTGGGCAGCTTGAGGCCCTTGTCCTGCTGCAGCACCCAGGCGACGCCGCCCTTGCCGGACTGCGAGTTGACGCGGATCACCGCTTCATAGGAGCAGCCGATGTCCGCCGGATCGATCGGCAGATAAGGCACGTCCCAGATCTCGTCATTGCGCTGTTCCTGCGCGGCGAAACCCTTCTTGATCGCGTCCTGATGGCTGCCGGAGAAGGCGGTGAAAACCAGATCGCCGGCATAAGGGTGGCGGGGATGGACGGGGAGCTGGTTGCAGTAGGTCACCGTCTGCACGACCTCTTCCATGTTGGAGAAGTCGAGGCCCGGCGAGACGCCCTGCGTGTAAAGATTGAGTGCCACGGTCACCAGATCGCAATTGCCGGTGCGCTCGCCGTTGCCGAACAGACAGCCCTCGACGCGGTCGGCGCCGGCCATCAGGCCCAGCTCCGCCGCCGCCACGCCGGTGCCCCGGTCGTTATGCGGGTGCAGCGAGATGACCACGCTGTCGCGGTTCCGGATGTGGCGGCAGAACCATTCGATCTGGTCTGCATAGATATTGGGCGTCGCGGCCTCGACCGTGGCGGGCAGGTTGAGGATCAGCGGCTTCTCCGGCGTGGGCTGGAGAATGTCCATCACCGCCTCGCAGCACTCCAGGCTGAAATCCAGTTCAGCGGTGGAAAAGGTCTCCGGGCTGTACTCGAACCGCCAATCGGTGTTCGGCTGCTTGGCGGCCTCGTCGCGAATGATCTTGGCGGCATCGACGGCGATCTGCTTGATCTGCGGCCGCTCCATGTTGAACACGATCCGCCGCCACGCCGGAGAGACGGCGTTGTAGACGTGGACGATAGCCTGGCGCGCGCCCTGCAGGCTCTCGAACGTGCGCTCGATGAGGTCACGGCGGGCCTGCGTGAGCACCTGGATGATCACGTCGTCCGGGATGCGGCCCGATTTGACGAGACCGGAAATGAAATCGAACTCGGTCGCGCCGGCCGAGGGGAAGCCGACCTCGATCTCCTTGAGGCCGACGCGGGTGAGCAGCTCGAAGAAGCGGGTCTTCTTCTCGGTATCCATCGGATCGATCAGCGCCTGATTGCCATCGCGCAGATCGGTCGAGAGCCAGCGGGGCGGCTGCGTGATCGTGCGCGAGGGCCACTGCCGGTCCGGCAGGTCCACTTGCGGGAAGGGACGGTATTTCTGTGACGGGTCGCTCAGCATCATGGTTCGGACATTTCATTGTTCACAGCCAAATGCACGCAGGCGCTATCCATTTGCACTGATGAGGATCTGATTCTGTGGCTAAAAGGCCCTTAGGCGCAGCGGGCCGCCTGCGGCAACCGCTTGGGTATCGCGCCTAAGGGCGCGTAAGTCGCGTAAGGCGAAGGGCCAGGCAAAAGTCCATGCGCGCTCCCATGCACGGAAAATCACCATCCGTCCAGCATGAAGTAGAAAAACGGCGGTAATCGGCCATATTTTTCGCGGTGCGTCAATCCGCTATGACGCCTTGCCGAGATATTTTTAACCGCGCGGAACGTGATCGTCCCTCCCGCGATTTTTACTCTTGATTTTGAATTTCCCCGGCTCACTATGCTGCAATGCACAATAAGATAGAGAAACGCATACGCTGATGACATGTTCCGAGATGCTGGGTGAGGCTGGAGACGTTCGCGATTGTTACGCGGTGGTTCAGCAATGGGTGGATGAGACCGGCATCGAGGGGCTGCACCGACGATTGAGCGAGGCGGAAGCGATCTTCCGGCGCATCGGCATCACCTTTGCCGTCTACGGCGAAGGCGGCGACCCGGAGCGGCTTATTCCATTCGATCTGCTACCGCGCATCTTCACCGCTGCGGAATGGGCGCGCCTGGAGGCCGGCATCCGCCAGCGCGCGGCGGCGCTCAATGCCTTCCTGCTCGACGTCTATAATCGCGGCGAAATCATCCGCGCCGGGATCGTGCCGGGCGACATCGTCTATCAGAACAAGGCCTATAAGCCGGAGATGGCCGGGTTCACCCCGCCGGGCAGGGTGTACAGCCATATCGTCGGGATCGACATCGTCCGCACCGGTCTCGATGATTTCATGGTGCTGGAGGATAATTGCCGCACACCCTCGGGCGTCTCCTACATGCTCGAAAATCGCGAGATCATGACGCGGATGTTCCCGGAGCTGTTTGCCCGGCAGCGGGTTGCGCCGGTGGACGATTATCCGAGCCAGCTTCTGCGCTCGCTGCAGGAGGTGGCGCCGCCCGCCTGCAAGGGCGTGCCGCAGGTCGTGGTGCTTACCCCCGGTTCGTTCAACAGCGCTTATTATGAGCACAGCTATCTGGCCGACCTGATGGGCGTCGAGTTGGTCGAGCCGGCCGATCTCTTCGTGGAAGACGGGCTGGTCTTCATGCAGACCACGCGCGGCCCCCGCCGGGTGGATGTGATCTACCGGCGCATCGACGATGATTTCATCGATCCGCTCGCCTTCCGGCCCGATAGCCTGCTGGGCGTGCCGGGCCTGTTCAATGCCTATCGCGGCGGCGGCGTGACGCTCTGCTCCGCGCCGGGTGCGGGCATTGCGGATGACAAGGCGATCTACGTCTATGTGCCGGAGATGATCCGCTTCTATCTGGGCGAGACGGCGATCCTGCAGAATGTGCCGACCTGGCAATGTTCCAAGCCGGATGATTTCGCTTATGTGATGGACCATCTCCCCGAGCTGGTCGTGAAGGAAGTTCACGGCTCGGGCGGCTATGGAATGCTGATCGGCCCGAAGGCCGGCGCAAGCGAGATCGAGGCTTATGCCGGGCGCATCCGGGCCAATCCATCCGAATTCATTGCGCAGCCGACGCTCGACCTTTCGGCCGCGCCCACACTCGGGCCGGTCGGGCTGGTACAGCGCCATGTCGATTTCCGGCCCTTCTGCCTCGTCGGCAAGGAGATCAGGCTGGTCCAGGGCGGGCTGACGCGTGTGGCGCTGGCGGAAGGATCGCTGGTGGTGAATTCCAGCCAGGGTGGCGGCGTCAAAGACACATGGGTGCTGCGGTGAGGGGGGCGGCGATGATTGGGGAAGGA
Organism: Sphingobium sp. B8D3B; assembly: GCF_025961875.1. NCBI lineage: Bacteria > Pseudomonadati > Pseudomonadota > Alphaproteobacteria > Sphingomonadales > Sphingobiaceae > Sphingobium > Sphingobium sp. B8D3B. The sequence continues at coordinate 739,623 of NZ_JAOQON010000001.1, forward strand.
GCCAACGCCGTCGTGCAGGCCAACCAGAAGGGAGGCCGCCCATGCTGAGCCGGACCGCCGAAAATCTGTTCTGGATGGCCCGCTATATGGAGCGCGCCGAGGCGACCGCGCGGCTGCTCACCATGGGCCAGCGCATGACCATCCTGCCCGGCGCGACGATGCGCGACGAGTGGCGCTCGGTCGTGCAGGTCACCGAGTGCGAGGATGTGTTCGGCAAGGATGCCATTATCCGCGAGAGCGACATCGTCGAACATCTTATCCTGAATGCCGATAACCCTGCTTCCATCCGCGCCTGCCTCGCGCGGGCACGGCAGAACGGCAAGTCGGTGCGCACCGCGCTCACACAGGAGATGTGGGAAGCGCTCAACGAGGGCTGGCGCAAACTGGAAACCTATGGCGTCAACGATGCGCGCCGCGAGTTCGCCGAGATCATCGACTGGGTGAAGACCCGCGCGATGATCTTCCGGGGCGCCACCGAGAGCGGCCAGTTGCGCAACGAGGGGCACGATTTCCTGCGCGTCGGTGGCGCGCTGGAGCGGGCGCAGATGACGTTGCGGTTGCTGGACGTCAAATATTACGTCCTGCTGCCGGAGACCGAAGTGGTCGGCGGCCACCGCGACCATTATCAGTGGACCTCGGTGCTGCACGCGCTGTCGGGCAGCCGCGCCTATCACCATGTCTATGGCGGCTCCTACACGCCGGCGCAGATCACGGACTTCTTGATGCTCAACCGGCAGTTTCCGCGCAGCACGCTCTATTGCTTCGACCAGATCGCCTATCGGCTGCAGCGGCTGGCCAGCTGGCATGGCCAGCGCACGCCGGCCAATCTGCGCAGCGAGGAGATGGTGGAGACGCTCGCGCAGGCCAATAGCGGAGATATTTTCCGCCGGGGCTTGCACGAAACCGTCCAGAGCAAGATTGTCCAGTGCAACATGCTTGGGCACGAAATCGCACAAGCCTATCATTTCGGCTGAGCGGGAGGCGACCGGGCCATGCGGATCACGATCCGTCACGAGACTGTCTATCGGTATGAGGAGGAGGCTGGGGGCGTGGTCATGCGCCTGCGCCTGCTGCCGGCGACCAGCAATGCGCAAACCGTGGAGCAATGGACGGTTACGGCGAACGGCCAGCCCATCGAACGCTGGATCATCAACGGTTATGGCGATGCGGAGGCCGTGTGGCGCGCGCCCGGTCGCGTCGGCAGCGTCACGATCCTGTCAGAAGGGACAGTGCGGACCGTCGACTGCGCCGGTGTGCTCAAGCCGGCCGATGGGGCAGTGCGGCCCCAGCTGTTCCTGCGCGCGACGCCGCTGACCGAGATCGACGCGGCGATTGCCGATCTGGCCCATCGCGCGCGACGGGAGGAGGGCGTGCTCGCCAGCCTGCACGCCCTCTCCGATCTGGTGCACGAGGAGATCGAATATCGATCCGGCAGCACGAGCATGGAAACCACGGCCGCGCAGGCCTTTGCTCAGAAATCGGGCGTTTGCCAGGATCAGGCGCATGTCTTCATTGCGGCAGCGCGAAGCCTGTTGTTTCCGGCCCGCTATGTGGTCGGCTATCTGCGGGACGACGAGCGGCCGGATAGCGACCATGAGCCCCATGCCTGGGCGGAAGCCTGGGTAGAGGGGCTGGGCTGGATCGGGTTCGATATTACCCTGGGCCTCTGCCCGGTAGAGGGGCATGTGCGCCTGTGCTGTGGCCTTGATGCCGCAGATGCCGCGCCGATTCGGGGCGTGATGATCGCAGGGGGCGAAACCGCATTGTCGCACGACGTGCAGATTGCCAGTCTGCCATCTGAGGATACCGCACAATCCCAGACGCAACAGTGAGTCGGGCGGGCGGCTCGGTGCGGGCATGAAAAAGGGGCATAAAATGACGTATTGCGTGGCATTGCGGGTCGAGGCCGGCCTGGTGATGCTCTCTGACACGCGGACCAATGCCGGGCTCGACAATATCGGCATGTTCCGCAAGACCTTCACTTATGAGCGCCCTGGCGAGCGGGCGATTGCGCTGCTGTGTTCTGGAAGCCTCTCAGTCACGCAGGAAGTGCGCACCAAGCTCTCCCGCGCCATGAAGGACGCGGTCGACAATCCCGAGGTCGAGACCCTGCTGAACTGCGCCACCATGCACCGCGCCGCCCATCTGGTCGGCGAGGCGATGAAGGCGGTTCAGAAGGAAATGCGCGAGGGGATGAGCGGCACCAGCCCCTCACTGAGTGCCAGCATCCTGCTGTGCGGGCAGCGCAAGGGCGGCAAGCCCCGCCTGTACCTGGTCTACTCGCAAGGCAATTTCATCGAAGCGACGGCGGACACGCCCTTCTTCCAGATCGGCGAGCACAAATATGGCAAGCCGATCCTTGACCGGATGATCAAGCCGACCACGTCGCTCTCCGACGCCGCCAAGGCGGTGTGTGTCTCCATGGATTCGACGCTGCGCTCCAACCTGTCGGTGGGGATGCCGCTCGATCTGAGCATCATCCCGCGCGATCAATATGAGTTCAGCGTCCGTCGCCGGATCGAAGCGGACGACCCGGAATTCTCAACCATTTCCCGGCAATGGGGCGAGGTACTGAAGTCCGGCTTCGATTCGCTGCCCTCGATGATCGGCGCGGGATCGTAGTGCCTAATCTGAGCCCCTCCTCTTCAGAGGAGGGGCGATTTGAAGGCCAACCTCGTCCGCCGAGCATTGAGTTCCGCGCCACAAACCCTAAATGCGAATGACGTTCGCTAGGCAGTGCCAGCGACGATCTGACCTATCTCTCCGCGAAGGAAGACATCGACCCATGACCGCCACGCACAGCTCGCGCATGATCATTCTCGGTTCCGGGCCGGCCGGTCTTTCAGCCGCCATCTATGCCGCGCGCGCCGGCATGGCGCCGATCGTGGTGCAGGGAATGCAGCCGGGCGGTCAGCTGACCATCACCACCGATGTCGAGAATTATCCCGGCTTCCGTGAGGTCATTCAGGGCCCGTGGCTGATGGAAGAGATGCAGGCACAGGCCGAGCATGTCGGTACGCAGATGATGTATGACCAGATCGTCGACGTCGACCTCAGCAAGCGCCCCTTCAAGCTGACCGGCGACGGCGGCACCGAATATTATGGCGACACGTTGGTCATCGCGACCGGCGCGCAGGCCAAGTGGCTGGGGCTGGAGAGCGAGCATCTGCTGCAGGGCAAGGGCGTCTCGGCCTGCGCCACGTGCGATGGCTTTTTCTATCGCGGCAAGAAGGTGGTGGTGATCGGCGGCGGCAACACCGCAGTCGAAGAAGCGCTGTACCTCACCAATCATAGCCATGATGTGACGCTGATCCACCGCCGCGACAGTCTGCGCGCGGAGAAGATCCTGCAGGATCGCCTGTTCGCCCACCCCAACATCAAGGTCGTGTGGAACAAGGCCGTCGAGCGTTTTGTCGGCGGTGGCGATCCGGAAGGTCTGGTCGGCGTCGATCTGGTCGATACCGAGACGGGCGAGAAGAGCCATATCGAGACGGACGGCGCGTTCGTCGCCATCGGGCACAAGCCGGCGACTGAACTGTTCGAGGGCAAGCTGCCGCTCGATGAAGGCTATCTGGTTGTTGAGAAGGGTACGAGCCGCACCAGCATTCCCGGCGTGTTCGCGGCTGGCGACGTCACCGACAAGATCTACCGCCAGGCGGTGACGGCGGCCGGCATGGGCTGCATGGCGGCGCTGGATGCCGAGCGGTTCCTCGCGGAAGCCGATTTTGAATCCCAGCGCGAGCATGTCCCGGCCTGATCGCGGCATCACGGTGAACTAGAATGTGAAAAGCCGGGCGATCGCGAAGGTCTGCCCGGCTTTCCTTTATCTTGAGCCTGAGCGCGAGCCCAGACGGGTCACGTGGCGCGATTAGCGCGAGGCAACCTTGGTCAGCGGCGTCTCATTGAGCAGGATCGCATCCTTCACGCGGAAGGAAACCGGCATCCCGTTGGCGCTGCCGATCACGCGGCCCTTGGCGACGGTGAGACGGAAGGTCGAGCCGGGCGTTGCGCGGCCCTCGATCACCCGGCGGCTGTCGCCGAGTTCAGTGACGGTGTAGGTGTAGCTGACGCCTTCATGCGTGAAGGTCTTCTCAGCCTCTTTCGCGTGGCCGGGTGTGACGACGGCAAACGAAAGCAGTGCGGCAGCAAAAAAAGCATTTTTCACGAACAGTCTCCTTTGTCAGTTGCAAAAGAGCCTTGCTCGGCATCCCATGTTCTTCCGTGGCCATAGTGCTGCGCTGCACCATGGCTCACAAACGCAAAAAGCGGCGGAGCAATTGCATTTGATGCAAACCGATGACGCGCTGCAGCGCTACGTGCGAAAGCGGATACGGAGGAATACGCCTGTCAGGCGGCGCGGCTGTCCAGTTTGCGGCTCAGCATGGCGGCCAGACTGCCGAACGTCTCGAAGCTGTCCATATCCACATCATCATCATCGATGACGATATCGAGCCGATCCTCAAGATCGGTCAGCAAGGTGGCGACAGCCATGGAATCCAGTTCGGGCAGCGACCCGAACAGACCCGTGTCGGCGTCGAACAGATCGACACGCTGAGGGGCGAGCCCGAGCACATCCACGAGCGATGCGCGCAACGCGTCGCTGGCCGCGCGGTTGGAGGCGCCATTGCCCTCTCGATCCTGACTGGTCTGCATCACCGGGCCCCTAACGGGTCGATATCATTTTGGAAAGCATGGCGATGCGGGGCCGGGCCGATCTTGTCAGACTGTTGCGGCCGATCCACGTTCGCAATGCGCGCGCCTATTCATGCCGTGAAAGAACATGATATGGGCGGAGGATGCTACCGCCCCTCGACCATCTGACACAGCAGGGCGATCCGACCGCCATTGCTCTGGCGGGCCAGTTCGGCGCGATCGATTATGCGACGATGGAGCAGTTGGTGGGGCGGCTCGCGCACCTGCTCGCCGCGCGTCTCGACGGGGCAGGCGCGACCGCCGGCAGTCGGGTGGCGGCGTGGCTGCCCAAGGGCCTTCTGGCGGCATTGCTGCCTCTGGCCGTGGTGCGGGCCGGGCATGTCTATGTGCCGATCAATCCGCTGCTCAAGCGGGCGCAGGTTGCCCATATCGTGCGGGATAGTGGCGCGGCGATGCTGATCTCGCAGCCCGCGCGGCTAGGGACGCTGGAGCCAGGTGATATGGCCGACACTGCGGCGCGCGTGGAAGAGGCCGCGCTGCTCGGTGTGATTGAAGATGCGGACGCCGCGACGTTGCCGCCCGGCACGGGACGCCCCGACGATCTGGCCGAGATTCTCTATACATCGGGATCGACCGGGAGGCCCAAGGGCGTGATGCTCAGCCACGCCAATCTGATGATTGGCGCCCGGTCGGTGGCCGGCTACCTCGGCCTCGACGCGACGGACCGTACTCTCGCGCTCCTGCCGCTCAGCTTTGACTACGGGCAGAACCAACTGCTCTCGACATGGTGGGCCGGCGGATGCGTGGTGCCGCTCGATTATCTGCTCCCGCGGGAAGTCGCGAAGGTCGCTGCCCGGCACGCGATCACGACACTGGCCGGCGTCCCGCCTCTCTGGGTGCAATTGACCGAGATTGAGTGGCCGCCAGAGGCACGCGCTGCCTTGCGTCGGCTCACCAACAGCGGCGGCGCGCTCACCCGTCCGTTGATCGCCCGCTTGCGCGAGACGTTCCCCGGTGTGGACGTGTTCGCCATGTATGGGCTGACCGAGGCGTTTCGCTCCACCTATCTCCTTCCCGACCTGCTGGATCGGCACCCCGACAGCATCGGCCAGGCGATACCGGACGCGGAAGTGCTCGTCGTGCGGGCAGATGGCACTTTGACGGACGATGATGAACCCGGTGAACTGGTTCATAGCGGCCCGCTGGTGGCGCAAGGCTATTGGCAGGATGCAGCACGGACGGCAGAGCGATTCAGGCCGGCGCCGGCAGCGTCTACCTATGGTGGCATGGCGGTGTGGTCCGGCGACACCGTGGTGCGCGATGGCGAGGGATTGCTGCGCTTCGTCGGCCGGGACGACGCGATGATCAAGAGCGCCGGCAATCGCATCAGTCCCAGCGAGGTCGAGGAGGCAGCGGTGGCCGTCGCGGGCGTGGCGGAAGCCTGTGCGCTCGGTCGCGCGGATGAGCGCCTCGGCCAAGTCATCGTGCTGTTCGTGCGGGCGGAAGCGGCATTATGCGAGACCGATCGCGACTCGCTTGGCGAGCGTCTGTCCGCGCAGTTGCGGCAGACGCTGCCCAATTTCATGCAACCGGCGGAGATCAGGATTTTGGCACAGATGCCGCGTAACCCCAATGGCAAGATCGACCGCGTGGCGCTTGCCGCGCTGGCCGGGGAGGGCTTGGCATGACGTCCCTCAAGCCCAAGCCGATGGGCCCGATCCCGCCCGGTTATGAGAGCGACGGCGGCATGCTGCTGGTCGGCGGACAGGGCGTGGCCGCGCTGATCGATCAGATCGGGGAAACGCCGGCCTTTCTCTATGACGCCGGCAAGCTCCGCCAGTGCGTAGCGGCCCTGCGGGCGGCCATGCCGGCTGGGGTCGATCTCCATTATGCGATGAAGGCCAATCCCTTCGCGCCGCTTCTCGCACTCATGGGGGAGCTGGTGGACGGGTTCGACATTGCCTCCGCCGGAGAACTGGAAATGGCGCGGGCAGCCGGGGTGGACGGCAGCCGGATCAGCTTTGCCGGACCGGGCAAGACCGACCGGGAACTGGACGACGCCCTTGCGGCGGGCGTGACGATCAACCTGGAGTCGGAAGGCGAGGCTGAGCGCGCACTCGCGCTGGCTGCACGCGCCAATGTCCGGCCCCGGCTCGCGGTGCGCGTCAATCCCGATTTCGAGCTGAAAGGCTCGGGCATGCGGATGGGCGGCGGCGCGCGGCCCTTCGGCGTGGATGCCGATCGTGCGGCCGCACTGACCCGCCACCTGATCGCCGCAGGAGCGGAATGGCGCGGTTGGCATGTCTTTGCGGGGTCGCAATCGCTGGATGTGCAGGCCATCGTTGCGGCCCAGTCGGCCACCATGAAGCTTGTCGCGCGCTTGTCGGAGGAGGTGGGGCTAAGCCCGCCGCTGGTCAATCTCGGCGGTGGCTTCGGGGTGCCCTATTTCGCCGGTGATGCGCCGCTCGACATCTCCATCATCGGCGACGGGTTGAACCGTCTGCTGGCCGACCGCCCCGCGATCCTGCGCGAGAGCCGGTTCGCGCTTGAACTGGGGCGCTTTCTGGTGGCGGAAGCCGGCATTTACCTCAGCCGCGTGATCGACGTGAAGCAAAGCCGCGGAGAGACTTTCGCCGTGGTGGATGGCGGCCTGCATCATCAGCTCGCGGCCAGCGGCAATTTCGGCACCGTGGTCCGCCGCAATTACCCGATTGCGCTGGCCAACCGCTTCGATGAGCCGCCGGCGAGCGAGCCGATCCATGTGGTCGGTTGCCTCTGCACGCCGCTGGATCGGCTCGGCGATGCCGTGATGCTCCCGCCTGTCGCGGTCGGCGATCTCGTCGCGCTGTTCATGGCCGGCGCTTATGGCGCGAGCGCCAGTCCGGCGGCCTTCCTCGGTCATGCTCCGGCAGCTGAGTTGCTGGTCGAAGCGGATTGATACGCGTCAGGCGGCTGATGCCTGGTCAGGCTCAATCACAATGCCACTCAGATCCTGCGACTCCAGATAGGCCGGATAGAGCATCTGCTCTTCCCGCTGGATGCGATCGACCAGAGCCTTCAGCGCGGGCCTGAGGGCGGCGCGAAAGGCCTCGGGTTCCTGGAAAATCCGACAGTCCGGCCACGCCTTCATCAGATCGGCCCATAGATCCCCCAGATGGCCGGTCTCCGCATGATATTGCGAGGCGAGCGTGGCGATCCTGCCGTTGCCGCTGGCGCGCAGGGCCGGATAGACGTGCTTGTCCTCCTTGGCGAGATGGCGGATCAAGATGCGGTTCAACTTGCTGCGCAGCGCGATCAGTTCGCCAACCTCCGCGCCGGATCGCTGCGCCGCCGGGCTCGTGACTTGCTGGCACAGCTCGAGCAGCGCCATATGTTCAGCCTGAAGATACCCCAATTCCATGTCTTAGCCTGCCTCGCGACACCGCTCGCATGTCCATCTGAGCGTCCAATCTGCGCCCGGGAGCTTTAACAATGTGTTGTCAGGCGGTTAGGGGATAGTCCGCCGAGATGAAATAAAGGCCGTCCGGCGGGGCGTTGTGCCCCAGCGCCGCGCGATTGCGCGCGTCCAGCGCCGCCTTGAGGTCATCGGGCGACCATGTGCCCGTGCCGACCAAGGCAAGGCAGCCCACCATCGAGCGGACTTGATGATGAAGGAAGCTGCGGGCCTTGGCGTGGACGGTGATGCGCTCGCCGACGCGCACGACATCGAGCCGGGCGAGGGTGCGGTGGGGGCTGTCCGCCTGACATTGCGCGGAGCGGAAGGTGGTGAAATCATGTCGGCCGACCAGCGCCTGTGCGGCCTCGTGCATCCGCTCGGTGTCCAGCACCTGCGGCACACGCCAGACAAGCCCGCGCTCGAAGGTGAGCGGCGCGCGGCGGTTAAGGATGCGATACTCATAGGCGCGCGCGACGCAGGAGAAGCGGGCGTGCCAATCCTCCGGCACGATTTCGCAGGTCAGAATGGCGATCGGCTCGGGCCGCAGATGGGCATTGAGCGCTTCCATCAGGCGAAAAGGCGTGATCGCCTTGTCCAGATCGACATGCGCCCGCATGCCGAGGGCATGAACGCCCGCGTCGGTGCGCCCGGCGCAATGGACGATCGGCGCGCCGCCGGCGATGCGGCCCAGCGCTTCCTCGATGCATTGCTGCACGCTCGGGCCATGGGCCTGGCGCTGCCAGCCCATATAGGGTCGCCCGTCATATTCGACCGTGAAAGCGAAGCGGGTCATTCCAAGAGGGTGCCGGCCGGAATGGCAGTGCCACGCAGCAGATCGGCGGTGGCCATGGCGCCCTTGCCGGCGCGCTGGATGAGGGTGGGGCGCAGCGAGCCCTGCTCGCCGCACCCGATCAGCAGGCCCGCGTCGAGCACGGTTCCTGCGGGGCCGGGCTGACAATCGACTGAGGCAGCCAGAACCTTGTAGCGCTCGCCCTTGTGCGCGAACCAGGCAGCGGGGGCGGGATTGAAGGCGCGAACCTGCCGTTCGGCCGCTACCGGCCCGGCAGTGAAATGGAGGTGGCTCTCCGCCTTGTCGATCTTGGCCGCATAGGTCACCCCATCCTCGGGTTGGACGATCGGCGGATAGGCCCCGATCTGATCGAGCACCTGGACCATCAACGCGGCGCCGGCATGCGCCAGCTCCTCGGTCAGCGCGCCGGCGGTCTTGCCGTCTACGGGCGTGCTGACCTTTGCCAGCATCGGCCCGGTGTCGAGACCCTTGGCCATCGCCATGATTGTGACGCCAGTGCGCTCATCGCCGGCGAGGATGGCACGCTGGATCGGTGCCGCGCCGCGCCAGCGCGGGAGCAAAGAGGCGTGGACGTTGAGGCTGCCGAGCCGCGGGGCATGGAGGACCGGGATCGGCAGGATCAGCCCGTAGGCGGCGACCACGGCGACGTCCGCCTCGAAAGCATCGAAGACGTCCTGTTCCGCCGGGTCATTCAGGGAGAGGGGCGTTCGCACCGGCAGGCCCAGCGCCTCCGCTCTGGCTTGCACGGGGCTCGGGCGAGGCGCCTTGCCCCGACCCGCCGGCCGTGGTGGCTGCGTATACACCGCCACCACGGAATGACCGGCCTCGATCAGCGCATCGAGCGTCGGCACCGCGAAATCCGGCGTTCCCATGAAGACGATCCGCAAAGGCTCTTTCATGCGGCCCTCTGAAACGCTTGTATCATCGCAGCGCAAGCCCTTATTTGGCAGTCATGTCCTCGCCAGAGATCGACGCGCTCACGCAGGCGCTTGCCCGGCTGCCCGGCCTTGGCCCCCGTTCGGCGCGACGGGCGGTGCTGCACCTCCTGCAGCGACGCGATGCGGCGATGGTTCCGCTGCTGCGCGCGCTGGAAAGCGTGAGCGAGCGGATGGTGCATTGTTCGGTCTGCGGCAATGTCGACACCATCGACCCGTGCGCCATCTGCGCCGACCCCCGCCGCGATGCCCGCGCTTTGTGCGTGGTGGAGGATGTGGCGGACCTGTGGGCGCTGGAAAAGTCGCGCCTGTTTCCTGGGCGGTTCCACGTGCTGGGTGGCCGGCTCTCCGCGCTGGATGGTGTGCGGCCCGAAGACCTGTCGATCGCCAGCCTTGTCCAACGCGTCGCCGATGGCGGCATCGATGAAGTCGTGCTGGCGATGAACGCCACGCTGGAAGGGCAAACGACCGCCCATTACATCGCGGAGCGGCTGGAGGCCTACCCGGTGCGGCTCACCCAACTGGCCCATGGCGTGCCCGTAGGGGGCGAACTCGATTATCTGGATGAGGGCACGCTGGCGCAGGCGCTGCGGGCTCGGCGGCCCATCGGTTGAGCGGCGGTGGTGCAGGCAGATCGTGTCGCGTTCGATCAGCCTGATCGGAACAAAGCGTTAACAACGGCTTGATCTCGCGCCTTGGCTTTCATATCTGGACAGCATGGCCATTAGACCGATCCTTGAGACCCCGGACCCGATTCTGCGGACGATTTCGACGCCCGTCGAGGCGATCGACGATGATTTGCAGACGCTGATCGATGACATGTTCGACACGATGTATGATGCGCCGGGCATCGGGCTGGCGGCCATCCAGGTCGGCGTGCCCAAGCGGGTGCTGGTGATCGATCTGCAGGAGCCCGAGTCCGACGCGGAGGACGCGCCGCCGGTCAAGAATCCGCTGGTGTTCATCAATCCGCAGATTCTCGACGGGTCTCCAGAAAGCTCGGTCTATAATGAGGGCTGCCTCTCCGTGCCGGACCAATATGCCGAGGTCGAGCGGCCAGCGCGCATCCGCGCCAGCTGGATGGATCGGCAGGGGCGGATTCATGAGGAAGAGCTGGAAGGGCTGCTCGCGACCTGCCTGCAGCACGAGATGGACCATCTCGAAGGCATTCTCTTTATCGACCATTTGTCGCGGCTCAAGCGGGACATGCTGCTCAAGAAGCTCGCCAAGACCCGCAAAGCGGCCTGAGCTTCCGCGCCCATTGCTGCGCGGCTTGGTTTTCTAATTTGATCGGCAAGAAAAAAGGGGCGCTTCGGGCGCCCCTTTTTCTAATCCATGAATAAGCCAGCTGAGGCTCAGCGTTTGTCCATCGGGACATAATCGCGCTGCGTCGGGCCGGTGTAGAGCTGACGGGGACGGCCGATTTTCTGCTCTGGGTCCGAGATCATCTCGTTCCACTGCGCGACCCAGCCGACGGTGCGGGCGAGGGCGAAGAGCACCGTGAACATGTCCGTCGGGAAGCCGATCGCCGACAGGATCACGCCCGAGTAGAAGTCCACATTCGGGTAGAGCTTCTTCTCGATGAAATATTCGTCGTGCAGCGCGATCTGCTCCAGCTCGCGGGCGACGTCGAAGATGGGGTCGCTGACGCCCAGCTTGTCCAGCACTTCCTTGGCGGTCGCCTGCATCACCTTAGCGCGGGGGTCGTAATTCTTGTACACCCGGTGGCCGAAGCCCATCAGGCGGAACGGATCGTCCTTGTTCTTGGCGCGGGCGATGTAGGACGGGATGCGATCCACGGTGCCGATCTCGCGGAGCATGTTGAGCGCCGCTTCGTTGGCGCCGCCATGCGCCGGGCCCCATAGGCAGGCGATGCCCGCCGCGATGCACGCAAACGGATTGGCGCCCGAGGAACCGGCGAGGCGCACGGTCGAGGTGGAGGCGTTCTGCTCGTGATCGGCATGCAGGATGAAGATCTTGTCCATCGCCGCTTCGACCACAGGATCGACCACATACTCCTCGGCTGGCACCGAGAAGGTCATGCGCAGGAAGTTGCCGGTGTAGCTCAGGTCATTGCTCGGATAGACGAAAGGCTGACCGACCGAATATTTGTAGGCCATGGCCGCGAGCGTCGGCATCTTGGCGATGAGACGGTGGCTCGCGATCATCCGCTGGTGCGGATCGGTGATGTCCGTGGAGTCGTGGTAGAAGGCCGACAGCGCGCCGACCACGCCGCACATGATCGCCATGGGGTGCGCATCGCGGCGGAAGCCACGGAAGAAGGTGGAGAGCTGCTCGTGCACCATCGTGTGGCGCGTGATCGTCCGCTCGAACAGCTCAAACTCGTCCTTGGAGGGGAGCGAGCCGCGCAGCAGCAGATAGGCTACTTCCATGAAGCTCGACTGCTCGGCGAGCTGATCGATGGGATAGCCGCGGTGAAGGAGCACGCCCTCATCACCATCGATATAGGTCAGTGCCGAATCGCAGCTCGCCGTTGAGGTGAAGCCGGGATCATATGTGAACATGCCCGTCTGGGCATAGAGCTTGCGAATGTCGATGACCTTGGGGCCGACGGAACCTTCGACGACCTTACATTCGAGATCCTTGCCCTCGACGGTCATTTTGACTGTGCTGTCGCTCATTCCTTCACCCCTTATTGCTCAAATTTGTGGTCCGGACCCGGAAGCCTGAAGGAGTCCGGCCTGATCCTGCAGGCGGCCCAAGGTTTCGTCCCGACCAAGATGGAGTAGCACGTCGAAGATACCGGGCGACGTCGTCCGTCCCGTTAAAGCAACGCGCAGTGGCTGTGCAATCTTTCCAAGGCCAAGGCCTGCCTCTTCCGCGATCGCGCGGATGGCCGCCTCAAGCGACTCAAGCGACCAGTCGGGCAGCGCCCGCAGCTGTTCGACCACGGTGCCGAGCAGCACTCGTGCATTCTCGTCGAGCAGCTTGGCGGCAGCCTCCTCGACCGCGAGCGGCCGTTTGGCAAACAGGAACGCGGCGCCGTCGGTCAGCTCCAGCAGCGTCTTGGCGCGGGGCTTGAGCGCGGGCATGATCGCCGCAAGCTGGTGCAGCCGGGCCTGGGCCGCGGCATCGTCGTCCAGCGGATCCATCCGCTCGGCGACGAGCAGAGCGAGGCGACCGTCATCGGCCTCGCGAATGTAATGGCCGTTCAGATTTTCGAGCTTCTTGAGGTCGAACCGCGACGGCGAGCGACCCACGCCCGGCAGATCGAACCATTCGACGGCCTGCTCGCGGCTGATGATCTCATCATCGCCATGGCCCCAGCCGAGTCGCAGCAGATAGTTGTTCACCGCCTCGGGCAGCATGCCCAGCTCGTCACGATAGGCATCGACGCCCATGGCGCCATGCCGCTTGGAGAGCTTGGCGCCATCCTGCCCGTGAATCAGCGGGATATGCGCATAGACCGGCTCGGGCCAGCCCATCGCGCGGATGATGCCGAGCTGGCGGAAGGCGTTGTTGAGATGGTCATCGCCACGGATCACATGAGTGACGCCCATGTCATGATCGTCCACGACGACGGCCAGCATATAGGTGGGCGTGCCGTCCGAGCGGAGCAGGATCATGTCGTCCAGCTCGGCATTCTGCACGACCACGCGGCCCTGCACGGCATCTTCGATGACGGTTTCGCCCTCGCGGGCCGCCTTCAGGCGAATGACATAGGGGGCATCGCCGCCTTCGGAGGGATCGCGGTCGCGCCAGCGCCCGTCGTAGCGCATCGGCTGACGCGCGGCGCGTTGCTGCTCGCGCAGGGCTGCCAGCTCTTCGGGAGTCGCGAAGCATTTATAGGCATGGCCGGCGTCGAGCAGGGCGTTGGCGACCTCGGCATGGCGTGCCGCACGCGCGAACTGGAAGACCGGTTCGTCATCGCCTGCAAGGCCCAGCCAGCTCAAGCCGTCGAAGATCGCCTCGATCGCGGATTCGGTCGAGCGGGCGCGGTCGGTATCCTCGACGCGCAGTAGGAACTTGCCGCCGTGGTGACGGGCGAAAAGATAGTTGAACAGCGCCGTGCGTGCGCCGCCAATGTGGAGATATCCCGTAGGCGAGGGGGCAAAGCGGGTGACGACCGTGCCTGTTTGTTTCCGTCCTTCTGCCACGCTATGCCTGCTTTTCCCTTATGTCGCGGGTGGGTTTCCTAGTGAACGAGAATGCCCCTAGCACGCCTTTTCCGGCTCGACAAATACCGTTGTTGCGCCGCAGCAGTGTCTGGTTGGGACGGCTTCATGCGCGAGCGGAATCGGTGCTGGAGGCCGAGCGGGCGCAACTGCCACTGTGGGTGCCGATCCTGCTGGGCGCCGGGATTATCGCCTGGTTCACCCTGCCTGCGCCGCCGCAGTGGATGGCGTGGATCGCCTTCTGGCTGGGCGCCGCCGCCGCCTTTGGCGCCGTGGGGCGCGGAGGGCGATTGCCTGCTGCGCTCGCCGTTGGCGCGGTGCTGCTGGCGGCGGGCTGTCTGCTGATCTGGGCCAAAGCGCTGCTCGTGGCGGAGCCACCGCTCGCGCGCGCTGCCGTGGTGGAGACGGAAGCGCGCGTCCTCTCGGTGACGCCTTTGGCCGCGCGGGGACTGGTGCGGCTGGAGGTCGCGCCGCTGTCGCGGCCCGATCTGCCGGCGCGGGTCCGCATCAACGCGGCGCCCGATCAGATGGCAGAGGAGATTGCCGCAGGGGACCGCATTGCCGTCCGAGCGCGGCTAATGCCGCCTGCACCGGCTGCCCTGCCGGGCGCTTATGATTTTGCGCGGACGGCCTATTTTTCCGGCCTCGGCGCTACCGGGCGGGCACTCGGCAAAGTGCAGCGCCTCGATGCGGCAACCGCTGGCGGGGATGCGCGCGCGACTCTCGCCCATCACATCGCCGCCCGGTTGCCGGGGCCGGAAGGGACGATCGCGATCACGCTCGCCACGGGCAATCAGAACTGGATCAGTGAGGCGGATGCGGACGCGATGCGGCGCAGCGGGCTCGCCCATCTGCTCTCGATCAGTGGCTTGCACGTCTCCGCGCTGATCGGCGGCGTGATTCTCATCATGGTCAGTCTGCTTGCGCTGTCGCCGACCTTTGCGCTGCGCTGGCCGGTGCTGATGATCGCCGCCTGCGTGGGTGGCGCGGCGGGCATCGGATACACTGTGTTCACCGGGGCGCAGGTGCCGACGATCCGCTCGTGCATTGCCGCTCTGCTGGTGATCGCGGGCATGGCCCTGGGGCGTGAGGCCATCGGGCTGCGCTTGATCGCGACCGGCGCGCTGATCGTAATGATCTTCTGGCCGGAGGCTGTCATCGGCCCCAGCTTCCAGATGAGCTTCGTTGCCGTGACCGCAATCGTGGCGCTTTACGAATATCCCCCCGCACGGCGGCTGTTCGAGCGACGTGATGAGGGGCGGATAAAGCGCTGGACCCGCAGCCTCGGCGCCTTGCTGGCGACAGGTTTGCTGGTGGAGCTGGTGCTGACGCCGATTGCCTTCGCTCATTTTCATCGCTCGGGCCTGCTTGGCGCTGCGGCCAATATGATTGCCATTCCGCTGACCAGTTTCGTGGTGATGCCGGCTGAGGTGCTCGCGCTGGTGCTCGACGCTGTGGGGCTGGGGGCGCCGGTCTGGTGGGTGGTCGGTGTGGCGCTCAAGTCCCTGCTGTGGATCGCGCATACTGTCGCCAGTCAGCCCTTTGCCACGCTGTCGCTGCCCGTCTCCAGTGGACTGGCCTTTGCGCTCGCCATGATCGGCCTCTTGTGGCTGATGCTCTGGCACACGGCGCTGCGTTGGTGGGGCCTGCCTCTGGCGGCGGTCGGCTTTTTCCTGATATTTCTGGCACCGTCCGCCGACGTGCTCGTCACCGCCGACGGCCATCATGTGGCGGTGCGCCTGGGCGACGGGCGCATGGCGCTGTTGCGGGACCGGAGCGGGGACTATGTTCGGACGACTTTGGCCGAGGCGAGCGCTTATGACGGCGAGTTTGCGTCCCTCGCGCAGGCGCCGGACACCCGATGCACGCGGGACATGTGCGCGATGACATTGCCGGGCCGTGCCGGTCAGCCGCCGGTCCACCTGCTGATCAGTCGCTCGCGCCTGCTTGTTCCCTATCCCGAGCTGGTGGCCGCCTGCGCACAGGCTGATCTTGTGATCGCCGACCGACGCCTGCCGCCCGGATGTGTGCCGCGCTGGGCAAAGCTGGATCGGCCAGCGCTGAGCGCTATGGGCGGCGCACTGATCCTGCTCGACAGCCGGGAGATCGTGCCGGGCCACGACCCGCGCAGTCGCCATCCCTGGATAGCGGGCACCGGCTCGCGCTAGAGCCGGCGTCCCATATAGCCCGCCTCAGTTATAACGCCGCAATAGCCCCGC
The DNA here is from genome assembly GCF_025961875.1 of Sphingobium sp. B8D3B. Classification (NCBI taxonomy): domain Bacteria; kingdom Pseudomonadati; phylum Pseudomonadota; class Alphaproteobacteria; order Sphingomonadales; family Sphingobiaceae; genus Sphingobium; species Sphingobium sp. B8D3B. Next base: position 755,813 of record NZ_JAOQON010000001.1, read on the forward strand.
GAGCCGGCCCTGAATGCGCACCTGCCGCGCCTCATAGGTTTGCGGCTCATGGTCGCGATTGGCAGGATCGAGCCGCACCTTGCGGCCCTCATGATGGAAATATTTGAGCGTCGCTTCATTCTCGTCGATGAGGGCCACGACGATCTGGCCATCCCGCGCCGTCTCGGTCCGCTGGATCAGCGCGAAGTCACCGTCGAAAATCCCCGCTTCGATCATCGAGTCACCGGAGACTTCCAGAGCGTAATGATCGCCGGCGCCCAGCAACGCGGCCGGGACCGGCAACATGGTGTCGCTCTCCATCGCCTCGATGGGAAGACCGGCAGCGATGCGCCCATGCAGCGGAATTTCGATCACGTCATTGGCGGCGATGGGGATCGTCCGCGCCGGCGGGGTGGGCGCCTTGCGCAGCGGGGTCACGTTGGTGGCCGCCGCCGGCTCTTCCGTCCGCTCCGCCACGGGCATACCATCGGGCAGTTTGAGGATTTCGAGCGCCCGCGCACGATTGGGCAGCCTGCGGATGAAGCCGCGCTCTTCCAGCGCGCTGATCAGCCGATGGATGCCGGACTTCGATTTGAGGTCCAGCGCCTCCTTCATCTCCTCGAAACTGGGCGAGACGCCACCCTGATCGAGATGCTGCTTGATGTAGCTGAGCAGTTGCTGTTGCTTGGCGGTCAACATGAGTGGTTCCCCAATATGGAACGGACGGAGAACGTTTAGGAAACGAATCGAGCCACGTCAACACGGATCGGCCAAATATCTCAGGTTTCGGTGCGCTCCAGCCTCGCGCTAGCAAGCAATCAGGTCAGGATGTGCTGATCGGGCGCGATGGGTGCGGGGAGGTCGGTCGCGCCGAGGCGGGCGAGCATTTCGCGTTCCACCGTCCGCGTCATCGCATCGAGCGGCAAATCGTTGGGATCATAGCCGAACGGGTCTTCCAGCTGATCGCCCAAGGCGTCCAGCCCGAAGAAGGTATAGCTCGCCACCAGCACCGGAATGAGGGCCCACCAGCCCAGCGAGCCCGCCAGGGCGAAGGGCAGCAACAAGCAGAAGACGTAGGTCGTGCGGTGGAGGATGAGCGAATAGGTGAACGGCACCGGCGTGCTGGCGATCCGCTCACAGGCCGCCTGCACATCGCTGAGCGCCTTGAGTTGGCCTTCGATGAGCGAGTGGTGGATCGGGTTGATCTTTTCATCCGCGGACAGGCGCAGGCAGTGCGCGCCCATCTCGTAGAGCACGGTGTCGGTCGGGTTCGGGGAGGTGCGCCACGGTCCATCGTTCACCCACCGGCCGATCGCGGCAGCCTCGTCGTGCTGCCGCAGGCGGGCGGCGAGGCCGTTGGTGAAGCCGCAGATGCCGCGGAGCAGCGGGGTGCGTTCCTCCTCAGGCAGCGAGGAAGTGAGCCGCGCGAAGGAGCGGCTCGCGATGATCAGCGCGCCCCATTGCTTGCGGCCCTCCCACCAGCGATCATAACAGGCACTGTTGCGGAAACTCATGAAGATGGAGAGCGACAGGCCGATCAGGGCGAATGGAATGCCGCTGATCTGCGCGAATAGCCCTGGCCAGGCGCGCGCTGCCAGAATGGCCGCCACGCTGGCCACGGCGATGCCTGCCAGCCGATGCTGGATATGCGGCATGATCGTGCCGCGATAGGCGAACAGCACTTCGAGCAAGCCAAGGCGGTTGCGAACGATCACGGGCGGACATCTCCTGCCAGGGCACGCGGCCACCGGACATGGGCCGGGCACCGGGCGCGCTCGCCATGCGGAGGATGCGCGCGCAGATCAAGGATTAAGTGGCCGCAAGGGGAAGCGCGCGATGGACGCTGAGGGAACCGGCGGGGAGGGCAGCGGTTCAGCTTGAGAGACGATCACAAGGGAGGACTGTGCCATGCCCCTCAAGCTCGAAGGTTCCTGTCGATGCGGCGCCGTGCGCTTTTCCGTCGACAGCCACGCGCCGGTGCCATTTCTGCGTTGCTATTGCTCGATCTGCCGCAAGACCGCCGGCGGTGGCGGCTATGCCATCAATCTCCACGCCGACAAGCGCACGCTCAAGGTGGAAGGCGAGACCGCCGTCTATCACGCCACGCTCGACGACGGCGGCGGTGGGGGCGAGGGCGGATGCCGCGTCAGTACCGGCGAGCGGCACTTCTGCCCGGCCTGTGCGAGCGCGCTCTGGGTGTTCAGCCCGGAGTATCCCGAGCTGCTCCACCCTTTCGCTTCCGCGATCGACAGCGATTTGCCCAAGGCGCCGTCGCTCGTGCACATGATGCTCGGATCAAAGGCGAACTGGGTCAGGCCGCAGATCGGGCCGGATGAACAGTGCTTCGATACCTATCCTGACGAGGGGCTGGAGGACTGGCACCGGACGCATGGGCAATGGATTGAGTAGGACGGTTCGGGCGGGACGCTTCCAGGGGCGGCCGTGAAGTGGGTTGGTGGCAAGAACGTCAGCTATCATCGGCAATCTTAAAACCTGTCTGTCCAGATACCATGTCATTGCAGTCAATATTGAATCCCTTATTTGACGTTAAATGCACTCTGCACCTCGCCCTCTTAAGCCTGAAGAGCGGGCCTTGGTTGCCTACCTTTGGGAGGTGAACGAGTGCAGTAACGCCCTACCGCCTGAGCTTCTCGTTGAGGAGATGGATGATGGCGGGATGGGAAGCCTGTCATTTGTATCGCAAAAGCTCGAACGCACATATGGAGGCGAGGCTGGCTCTTGCGGCTTTTACGACGAAGATGGGATGCAAGTTAGGGTTGGGTTGATTCTGGACCAAGACGGGGATCTGTACGAACTTGATCTTTGGAAGGTTGATTTCAGCCCACTTATTAAAATCCCTGAGCCTTGTTCATTCTTCGACAAACGCGCTCCGGCTTGAGCGGCCGCTTCCCACGCTAGAACATGTCGTTCACCGATCCTTCGTCACCGCTTCAAAGCGGCTACGGCTGTGGTCCGACGTTGGTGTTGAACACGGACTGATCAGGCGCGACGCCATGGTCGGAATTCCCTCCGTTCGTCCTGAGTAGCTGCTGAGCTTGTCGAAGCGGCGTATCGAAGGACCGGCCCGTGCACTGGGATGCTTCGATACGGCTCTTCGATACGCGCCTGCGGCGCTCCTCAGACCCTACTCAGCACGAGCGGTACAGGTAAGAAGGCCGGTTTCCACAGCTTGTTCGCAGGCGGGGAGCTTTTATCGACAGCAGCCATGATGGCTCCTCAGTGTCGAGGAAAGCTGACAATCCGGGTTCTCTGCTTCGACCCTACGGCGTCGTGCCAACACATACCACATCGCGCGCTGTCACGGTGATCCCCCCCTCAACCAATACTCTTAGCCAACCCCTGGCTCAACTTAAGCGCCCCATTCAACCGTGCCTTGGGGTCGCCCCAGGCGCGCTGGATGACCAGCTTGCTGTCGGGCCGCAGCTTTGCGATGGCGCCCAGTTTCTGGACGTAGCCGATCAGGCCCGGAAGATTGCGGCACTGGTCGTTCTGGAAGCTCACCAGCGCGCCGCGCGGGCCGATGTCGATCTTGGCGATGCCGGCCTTGCGGCAATTGAGCTTCACGTCGATTAGGGTCAACAGATTCTGGGTAGGGTCCGGTAGCGGGCCGAAGCGGTCGATCAGCTCGGCGGCGAAGGCCTCGATGGCGCCCTTGTCCTCCAGCTCGTTGATGCGGCGATAGAGGCCCATGCGCAGGTCGAGATCCGGCACATAATCCTCCGGGATCATGATCGGCGCCTCGACATTGATCTGCGGCGAGGACTTGTCCGGTGCCGGGGCGAGCGCGGCACCGCCGGCCTTGGCTTCCATGATCGCCTCTTCCAGCATCGACTGGTAAAGCTCGAAGCCAACCTCCTTGATGTGGCCGCTCTGCTCGTCACCGACGAGATTGCCCGCACCGCGAATGTCGAGATCATGGCTCGCAAGCTGGAAGCCGGCGCCCAGCGTATCGAGATCGGACAGGACTTTGAGCCGCTTTTCGGCCGTCTCCGTCGTCAGCCGATCGGCAGGGGTCGTCATATAGGCATAGGCGCGCGTCTTGGATCGACCCACGCGGCCGCGCAGCTGGTAGAGCTGCGCGAGGCCGAAGCGATCGGCGCGATGGATGATGATGGTGTTGGCGCTAGGGATATCGAGACCGGATTCGACGATGGTCGTCGAGAGCAGCACATCATATTTGCGCTCGTAGAAGGCGGACATGCGCTCCTCGACCTCGCTGGCCGACATCTGACCATGCGCGGAAATGGCGCGCACTTCGGGCACCTTTTCGCGGAGGAAATCCTCCATGTCCGGCATGTCCGAGATGCGCGGCACGACGAAATAGGTCTGCCCGCCGCGATAATGCTCGCGCAGCAGCGCCTCGCGCAGCACCACGTCATCCCACGGCATGACATAGGTGCGCACGGCGAGGCGATCCACCGGCGGCGTCTGGATGACGGACAGCTCGCGCAATCCGCTCATCGCCATTTGCAGGGTGCGCGGGATCGGCGTTGCGGTGAGGGTGAGGACGTGGACGTCCGCCTTGAGCTGCTTGAGGCGCTCCTTGTGGACCACGCCAAAGCGCTGCTCTTCATCCACGATCACCAGCCCGAGCCGCTTGAACTCGAGCCCCTTGGTCAGCAGCGCGTGCGTGCCGATCACGATGTCGATGGTGCCGTCGGCCAGGCCATCCTTGGTCGCTTTGGTCTCGGTGGTGCCGACAAGGCGCGAGAGGCGCCCGACCTTGAGCGGGAAGCCGCGGAACCGCTCCTCGAAATTGAGGTGATGCTGGCGCGCGAGCAGGGTGGTCGGGCAGATCAGCGCAACCTGCGCCCCGGCCATTGCGGCGACGAACGCGGCGCGCAGCGCGACCTCCGTCTTGCCGAAGCCGACATCGCCGCAAACCAGCCGGTCCATCGGCTTGCCGGCGGCCAGATCGTCCAGCACATCGCTGATCGCGCGGTCCTGATCCTCGGTTTCCTCATAGGGGAAGCGGTCGACAAAGGCGGGGTAGCCGGCGCTCTCCACCTCATAAGCAGGGGCGGCACGCAAGGCGCGCCGGGCGGCGGTGGCGAGCAGCTCTCCGGCGATTTCCCGGATGCGCTCCTTCATCCGCGCCTTGCGGCGTTGCCAGGCCTCGCCGCCGAGCTTGTCCAGCGCGACCGCATCCTCGCCCGAACCGTAGCGCGAGAGCACGTCGAGATTCTCGACCGGCACGTAGAGCTTGTCGCCGCCGGCATAAGCCAGCGCCACGCAATCATGCGGCGATTTGCCGACCGGGATCGAGGTCAGGCCCTCATAGCGCCCGATGCCATGATCGACATGGACGACGAGATCGCCCGGCGTGAGGGTAGCAAGCTCGGCAAGGAAAGCGTCCGCGCTCTTGCGCCGCTTCTGACGCCGCACCAGACGATCGCCGAGCATGTCCTGCTCGGTCAGCACCTCCAGTTCGGCATTGGCAAAGCCGTGATCGAGCGGCAGCACGGCCAGCGCGACGCGGCCTGCGGGCGCGCCAAGCGCCTCTTGCCAGCTATCCACCAGCATGACGCCGCGCACTTTATGATCTTCCAGCAAGCCCTTCAGCCGCTCGCGCGCGCCGATGGAATAGCTGGCGATGATGCGTTTGCGGCCCTTGCGCTGGCTTTGTTCCAGATGCTTGGCCACTGCCTCATAGACATTGCCGCCCTGCGCCCGCTCCGGCGCGAAGTCGCGGGCGCTGTCCACGCCGAAATCGAGCACATGGGCGCTCTCGGGCTCGTGGAAGCTGGAGGTGAGGTGGATCGGCAGCGCCTCGATACTTTGCGCCCATTGATCGGCAGTCAGATAGAGCTGATCCGGCGCCAGCGGGCGATAGCTGCCCGGCGAGGCGGCTGCGGCGGTCGTGCGGTTGGCGTGATAGTCACGGATCGCCTCGAAGCGGGCTTCGGCCGCGCCAGCGGTGCCGCCCTCGCGGATCCACAGCGTCCCCTCCGGCAGATGTTCGGCGAGCGGGACGAGCCGGTCCTCGAACAGCGGCAGCCAATGCTCCATGCCGGCTAGACGCCGCCCGTCGCTCACCGCCTGATACAGCGGATCGCCGGTGGCGGTCGCGCCGAACATCTCGCGGTAGCGGCTGCGGAAGCGCTTGATGCTCTCCTCATCGAGCAGCGCCTCGGAGGCGGGCAGGAGCATGAAGCCATCGACCGCACCGGTGGTGCGCTGCGTCGCGGGATCGAACCGACGCAGCGTCTCGATCTCGTCGCCGAAGAAGTCGAGCCTCAGCGGGCCGGGTTCGCCCGAGGGATAGAGATCGACGATGCCGCCGCGCACGGCATATTCGCCGGCGTCATGCACGGTATCCGTGCGGACATAGCCGTTGGACTGGAGCAGGCTGACCAGCCGGTCGATGGCGATCCGCTCGTTCGGAGCCAGGCGCGCGACCATCTGGCGGATGCGAAAGGGCGTGAGCGTCTTTTGCGTGATCGCATTGACGGTGGTGATGACCAACTGCGGCCCTTTAGGCGTGCCCTGCAGGGCGTGCAGGCCCGCCAGCCGCTCGGACGCGGCGCGCAATGAAGGGGAGGCGCGGTCGTAAGGCAGGCAGTCCCAGGCGGGAATGCTCACCACCTCCAGCTCGGGCGCGAAATAGCGGACGGTCTGCGCAATCGCATCGGCCATCTGGCCGTCTGCGGCGATGAAGCAGGCGCGCTCCTTCGCCGCGCGGGCGAGGTCCGCCAGCAGAACCGGAAGGAACCCCGCAGGCACGCCGGACAGGGTGAGCGGCGCCGTGGCCGAGAGGATGCGGGAAATGTCGGTCATTAGTGTGTTCGACTCTGCCTTCCGTTCGTGTCGAGCCCTTCGACTGCCCGCAGGGCGGGCGCTCAGGATAAACTTCAGCCAGAGGCTGAACTCGAGACACGGGTAGCACTATAGGGGCGGTATTATCCTGCGGGTTCTCGACTACGCTCGAACCGAACGGAGGTGGCGGGGCATGAGAGAAATCTCACTTCGCAATCGGAACATAATCAAGCCTGCGCATCGCTTCCATCATCGCGCCTTCGTAACGCGCGGGGCAGGGAAGAGTGCCGATGGCCCAGGCCATGATGTCGACATCCTCTTCCTCGAGCAGCGCCTCGAACAGATCGGCTTGTTCCTGCGTGAAGCTGGCGGCGTGGGCATCAAAGAAGCCGCCGATCATGAGATCCGCTTCCTTCGTGCCCCGGTGCCAGGCGCGGAATTTGAGGCGGCGCAGGCGGGTCTCGTCGATCATGTCCGGTCCTTTTCGCGCGGCGCTCGGGTGCGCGATTTATCATGATTGGCCGGCGGGCACTTTTCCGGCCCTCCAGCTTCGACTAGGGCAGATAGCGATGCGGCCCGATATTCTCAATCCGCTGTTCACGGAAAGCACGGCGCTCAAGGGCGTGGGGAGCGCTTCGGCCAAGCCGCTGGAGCGCCTGGGCCTTACGCGCGTGGTCGACCTTGCCTTCCATTTGCCGGTGAGCTGGATCGAGCGGCAGCGCGTCCGGCGGCTCGCGGAAGCCGAGACGGGGCGGATGGTCGCGCTGGTGCTGACGGCGCAGGAGTATCGCGCGTCCGGCACGGCACGCGCGCCCTTCCGCATCCGCGCCGTGGATATGGCCGGCGATCCGGTAAGCATCGTCTATTTCGGCAAGAACAGCGGATGGCCGCGCAAGCTCTTCCCGCTCGGCGAGCCCCGTTTCGTCTCCGGTCGGCTCGATCAGTTCGGGGACGACTTGCAGATCGTCCACCCCGATCATGTGGTGCCGGTGGAAGAGGCGGGGCAGGTTGCCGATTGCGAGCCGGTCTATGGGCTTTCGGACGGCATCACCAATGGCCGGCTGCGCGATCTTGTCGCGCAATCGGTCGAGCGCGGACCGGCGCTCGATGAGTGGATCGAGCCGGGGCTGCGCGCCCACAAGGGCTGGCCAAGCTGGCTGGAGGCGCTCAAGGCCACGCATGAGACGCCGGGCGCCAAGGCCGCGCGGGAGCGGCTGGCCTATGACGAGGTGTTCGCAAGCCAGCTTGCACTGATGCTGCTGCGCGCCTCGACCCGCCGCCGGCGTGGGTTTCCGCTGGCCGGGGACGGGCACCTGCGCAACGCCTTGCGCCTCCCGTTCGCGCCGACCGGCGCCCAGCGCCGTGCCTCCGCCGAGATCGAGGGGGACATGGCGCAGGCGGTGCCGATGCTCCGGCTGCTGCAGGGCGATGTCGGCTCGGGCAAGACGCTGGTGGCGCTGATGGCCCTGCTCAATGCGGTGGAAGCCGGCGCGCAGGCGACGTTTCTGGCGCCGACGGAAATTCTCGCACGCCAGCATTTCGCCAGTCTTCAGACGATGCTGGCCGGCCTGCCGGTGAACGTTGCGATCCTGACCGGGCGGGACAAGGGCAAGGCGCGCGAGTCGACGTTGATGGGGCTGGCGGATGGCAGCATCCATATCCTCGTGGGCACCCATGCGATCTTTCAGGAGGCCGTGACCTATCGCAACCTCGGCCTCGCGGTCATTGACGAGCAGCATCGCTTCGGCGTGTCGCAGCGGCTGATGCTGACGGCCAAGGCGGAACTGACGCCGCATCTGCTGGTGATGACCGCCACGCCCATTCCCCGCACGCTCTGCCTCGCGCAATATGGCGATATGGATGTCTCGCGGCTGGATGAGATGCCGCCCGGCCGCCAGAGCATCGACACGCGGGTGATCGGCGATGACCGGCTGGAGGATATCGTGTCCGCGCTTGGCCGCCATATTGCGGCGGGGCGTCAGGCCTATTGGGTGTGCCCGCTGGTGGAGCAGAGCGAGGATGGCGACGAGGCAGCGGCGGAAGCGCGCGCCGCGCTGCTCAAGGCGCGGTTCGGGGCGGATGTCGTCGGCATGGTCCACGGGCAGATGCCCGGTCCGGAGAAGGACGCGGTGATGGAGGCCTTCTCGCGCGGGCAGCTCAAGCTGCTGGTCGCGACGACGGTGATCGAGGTCGGCGTGGACGTGCCCAATGCCACGCTGATGATCGTGGAAGCGGCGGAGCGCTTCGGCCTCGCGCAATTGCACCAGTTGCGCGGGCGCGTGGGGCGGGGCGATCAGCGCAGCTTCTGCATGTTGCTGCACGGGAGTAATTTGTCCGAAACAGCGCGCTCGCGTCTCGCCCTGATGCGCGAGACCAACGACGGCTTCCGCATCGCAGAGGAAGATCTGAAATTGCGCGGGGCTGGCGAAATCCTCGGCACGCGCCAATCCGGCGAGCAGCGCTTTCGGCTGGCCAGCCCGGAACAGATCCAATCGCTGCTGGATGCCGCACATGACGATGCCCGTCTGCTCATGGACCGCGATGGCGGGCTGGCCTCCCCGCGCGGACAGGCCGCGCGGCTGTGCCTTTATCTGTTCGAGCGCGATGCGGCGATCAGTCTGCTCGCCAGCGGCTGAGCGTCAGCCCTCGGTGTGGGGCCGGGTGATGCATGCCAGAATATCGAGATAGGCCCGCGCATCGATAGGCTGGAGGAATTGCGCGCCAAAGCATCCCCGCAGGCTCCAGCGGATTTGCGCGTCCTGCGTGGTGATGAGCGGCAAGCGAAGGGCGACCGGTTCGCCGCGTTCGAAGCGTGCGAAACCGCAGCGGGCCTGAAATCCCCAGACCGAAAAGTCGATCAGCTCGACCTCGATGGGGTCCGCGCCGCGCGGCCGCGATACATGGGTCTGGAAGGAGATGGCATCGCGTGAAACGACGCGGCGCCGGCTGTGACTCAGCTCGGATCGGACAGCCCGGCTCCACGCTTCGTCGCCCATCGTTCAGGCTCCGGCGCGGTTGGCGTGAGGGTCAGCGGCCGGGATGATCGGGGCCCTTCAGCCGCAGGAGCATGATGTCATACTCCTTGTCCGCGATCGCTGACTCGAATTCGACACCGAGGCGCGCACTATTCGCCCAGATCGCGCGCCCCCGCAACATACCGATCTGCGGCACATCGATGGTGAGGCTTTCGCCGATCGACACCAGTTGATCGCAGCGGATCATGCAGCCGCTCGGCGAAATGTTGATGAGCACGGCCGGCGATGGCGGGAGGGTGCCGCCCCAGATCTGCACGGGGCTTTCCACGGCGTCCCGTTCGTAGCGGCGCGGCTCGTCCATCGAGAAGGCAAACGTCATGGATCAGACTCCCAGTCGGAGTCTGATCCTGTCAGTCACCGGTAAACATCTGATAAACTCGGTGTAATCGAGGTGCGAACGCCCCGCTCCGGCAGCTTAGCGGCTGAGCAGCGCATGCCGCTTCTTGCCGAGGCTGAGCTTCACCGGCGTCTCGCCAATCGCGATCAGATGCTTTTCATCGCGCACCGGCTCGTCGTCGACGCGGACGGCGCCCTCAGCGATCTTCCGGCGCGCCTCGCCATTGGAGGCGGCCAGCCCGGCCTGGGTGAGGGCGGTGACCAGGGCGATGCTGCCTTCGGCCACGTGAACGGTGGGCAAATCCGCCGCCGCCGCCGCGCCTTGCTCGAAGGTGAGGCGGGCGGTTTCCGCAGCGCTATCCGCAGCGGCCCGGCCACGGCAAAGCGCCGTTGCCTCATTGGCGAGGATCTTCTTGGCCTCGTTGATCTCCGCGCCTTGCAGCGCTTCGAGCCGCCGGATTTCGTCCATCGGCACATCGGTGAACAGGCGCAGGAACCGCCCGACATCGCGATCGTCGGTGTTCCGCCAGAACTGCCAATAGTCGAAATGCGGCAGCATCGCCTCGTTCAGCCAGACGGCGCCCGCCATGGTCTTGCCCATCTTGCCGCCATCGGCTGTGGTGATGAGCGGCGTGGTGACGCCGTAGACTTCCGTGCCATCCACCCGGCGCGAAAGCTCGATGCCGTTGACGATATTGCCCCACTGGTCCGATCCGCCCATTTGCAGCCGGCAACCCGCGCGACGGGAAAGCTCGAGGAAGTCATAGGCCTGGAGGATCATGTAATTGAACTCCAGGAAGCTCAGCGACTGCTCGCGATCCAGCCGCAGCTTGACTGAATCGAAGCTGAGCATCCGGTTGACGGAGAAATGCTGGCCGTAATCCCGCAGGAACGGCAGATATTCGAGCGCATCGAGCCACTCGGCATTGTCGGCCATGATCGCGTCCGTGGGACCATCGCCGAAGGTCAGGAAGTTCTCGAACACCGTCTTGATGGACGCGATGTTGCTGTTGATCGTCTCGACGGTCATCAGCTTGCGCGCTTCATCCTTGAAGCTGGGGTCGCCAACCTTGCCGGTCCCACCACCCATCAGCACGATGGGCTTGTGGCCGGTCTGTTGCATGCGACGCAGCAGCATGATCTGCACCATCGAGCCGACATGGAGCGAGGGCGCGGTGGGATCAAAGCCGATATAACCCGGAACGACCTGCCTGGCGGCGAGCGCATCCAGCGCGCTTGCGTCAGTAATCTGGTGGATATAGCCCCGCTCTTCGAGCAGGTTCAGCAGGTCGGACTTGTAGCTTGTCATGATCGCCCTTTGGGAAGCGCGGGGTTATTGAAACGCGGGGGCGCTTAGCATGGGATGGGAAGGATGAGTAGTATTTTGGCCCGCGCCGCTCTGGTCTGCCATCCGGATACGCCCTGCGATGCGCTGGCGGCGCTGGGCATGCAGATTGAGCTGACCGACGATCATGGTTGGGAGATCGGCTTCGTGGCCATGGGCCGGATTGCCGATCTGCGTCTGCCCGAGGCCGCACCAGGCATTCATACCGATGAGCTATGGCGCACCACCTGCTTCGAGCTGTTCGTGGCGGAGGACGATGATGCCTATGCCGAGTATAATTTCTCGCCCTCCGGCGCCTTTGCGGCCTATCATTTCGACCATTATCGCACCGGCATGAGGCCCTTCGAGATCCCGGCGCCGCGCATCGTGCAGGCGGCAGATGCCGAGCGGCTGTCACTGTCCATCCGCTTGGCCGAGGACGCTCTGGTCTGGGATCGATCAGGGGCGATCGGCGCCAGCGCGGTCATCGAGGAGGCGAACGGGACTCTGAGCTATTGGGCGCTGGCGCATCCACCCGGACGGCCAGACTTTCACCACCGGGATTGCTTCGCGCTGCGGCTTCCGCCAGTGGACCGGGCATGAGCTTTCTCACCGGTCTCGATCGCCTGCTGGCCGACCCCGCGCTGCGTGCGCCGCTTGCCGGCCAGCGCGTCTGTCTGCTGGCGCATCCAGCTTCCGTCACCGCAGACCTGACCCATGCGCTCGACGCGCTCGCGGCCTGTGGCGACATCCGGCTGACTGCCGCCATGGGGCCGCAGCACGGCCTGCGGGGCGACAAGCAGGACAATATGATGGAATCGCCGGATTTCATCGATCCTGCCCACGGCATCCCGGTGTTCAGCCTGTATGGCGAGGTGCGCCGGCCGACGGCGCAGATGATGGACTCGGCAGACGTGTTTCTCGTCGACCTGCAGGATCTGGGTTGTCGCATCTACACCTTCGTGACGACTTTGCTCTATCTGCTCGAAGCGGCGGAAAAGGCCGGCAAGAGCGTGTGGGTGCTGGACCGGCCCAATCCCGCCGGGCGGCCCATCGAGGGTCTGACGCTGAGGTCAGGCTGGGAGAGCTTTGTCGGTGCCGGGCCGATGCCCATGCGCCATGGCCTCACCATGGGCGAGCTGGGGTACTGGTTCATCGCACATTTCGGGCTGAACGTGGATTATCGCGTAATCGCGATGCAGGGCTACGCGCCCGAGGCGGCGCCGGGCTTCGGCTGGCCCACTGAGCGCATCTGGGTCAATCCCAGTCCCAACGCGCCCAATCTCAACATGGCCCGCTGTTATGCCGGGACGGTGATGCTGGAAGGCGCGACGCTATCGGAAGGCCGGGGGACGACGCGCCCGCTGGAGCTATTCGGCGCGCCGGATATCGATGCGCGCAAGGTGATCGGCAAGATGCAGGCGCTGGCCCCGCATTGGCTGGACGGATGCACCCTGCGCGACTGCTGGTTCGAGCCGACCTTTCACAAGCATGTCGGCACCTTGTGCGCCGGCGTCCATATCCATGCCGAAGGGCCGGCTTACGCGCATCAGGCCTTCCGCCCATGGCGGGTGCAGGCACTGGCCTTCAAGGCGATCCGGGCACTGTACCCAGACTATCCGCTCTGGCGCGATTTTCCCTATGAGTATGAGCTTGGCAAGCTGCCCATAGACGTGATCAACGGCTCGCCCTTGCTCCGCGAGTGGGTGGATGATGGTGCGGCGACGCCAGCGGACCTCGATGACCTTGCGGAGGCTGACGAACGTGCCTGGGCGGAGACCCGCGCGGCACATCTGCTTTACTGAGCGGCGGGAGGATGAAGGGTGGCTCAGAACCGGCGGCGGGGCTGGCGCTGTTGCCGGTGCTGGCTGTGGTCGGATCGACGGCCTGCTTCCAGTTCGGGGCGGCTTTCGCCAAGGGGCTGTATCCCTCGGTCGGGCCGATCGGCGCGTCAGCCCTGCGCATCCTGTTCGCGGCGCTCATTCTGCTGGTGTTGGTCCGGCCGTGGCGGGCGTGGCCTGCGCGGCCGGACTGGCTGGCGCTGCTTGGCCTTGGTACCTGCGTTGCGGGGGCTATTCTCTTTTTCTACCTCGCCATCGCGCACCTGCCGCTGGGCATCGCAATCTCCATCCAGTCTCTAGGGCCATTGACGCTCGCCGCCTGCATGGCGAAGCGTGCCCTCCACTTGTTATGGGTCGCGCTGGCGGGCCTCGGCATCTGGTGCCTGGTGGGTGCCGATAGCGCAAAAGGCGCGCTGGAACCGGTGGGACTGTTGTTCGCGCTCATCGCTGCAGCCTGCTGGGCAGGCTACATCCTGTGCGGCCGCAGGGTTGCAACATCATTCGGCGCCGGGGGGGCGGCCTTGTCGCTCTGCGTGGCCGCGCTTCTCGTCGTACCGGTGGGCATGATGCAGAACGGGGTGGGGCTCTTCGCGCCCGCCTTGCTTCCGCTCGCGCTGCTGGTGGCGATCCTGTCCGCAGCCATTCCCTTGTCGCTGGAGCTTTATGCGTTGCCGAGGTTGCCCGCCCGTAACTTTGCGGTGCTGACCAGTCTCGAACCGGCCTTCGCTGTTCTGGCCGGGCTGTTTATGCTGGGCGAACGTCTCAGCGCCATCCAACTCGCCGGCATCGCGATGGTGGTGACGGCCAGCATGGGGTCGGTGATGAGCAGGAGAAAGGCCATGCCGGCATAAGTCCGGCGTTCAATCGATCTTACTGGCTGCTCTGTCGCGCGCCAGCCCTGGCCTTGAGCAAGTTCCACATGCCGCGATGCTGCACGAGCAACTGATCGGCGCCGAATTGCACGGCACGCGAGAAGCGCTCGACCTGGGGAAGGTCGTCCAGCAGAGCCACCGTGTCAGACTGGCTGGGGAGGGTGGTTTCGGCCGGCTCAATGCCGAGGCTGAGCGCACCGACGTCGAGGATCTTGCGGATGGCCTGCCATTCCAGCACCAGCGTGATCGCCGTGCCGAGCGCGCAACCGCGCCGTTCGGACTGAGCAAGCATCTCAATGGCATGGCTTTGCTGGGCGATGGCCGCAGTCGCCTCACTATGACGCGGCGTGCTCGGCACCGGCCCGGCCGCAGCGCAGAGGCGATGCATATAGTCGCGTTCTTCGGCAAAGGCGCTGGTCGAGCGGATCAGCCAATCGCGGGCGACCGGCTCTGCGGTGTGAACAGCGGCATGATCGACAACGCCCGGGATCTGGCCGTGGAGCAGAACGAGAAGGTGGATGAAGTCCGCAAAGTCGGCCGAGTGCCGCGCAAAGGATATCCGCTCGCCGGCCAGCACGGGCGCGCAGTAGGAATGTGTCGCGGACCCTTCGCTCTCCACAAGCGCAAGCACTCGGGCGGAAAGGCCGGTCTCAACGAAATCAAGCGGGCGCGGGTCCATATCAAGCCTTAGAATGCCGAACCGACGGGCCGGCAATTTTCCCCGCCGCGATGTAACGCGCAGGAAGTTAACAAGATGTTGAAAACGCTCCAACCAAGCAGCGCGAGCCTGTTTTATTTCAGAGTATTAGCTCGGTCGCACAGGTCGCGCAGGCGCATGCTAAGGTTCTTGCGGCTGGCAGGTATTGCGCGCACGAAAAAGGCGGCGGAAGCGCGCAACCCCTCCGTCGCCTGATCTGATTTCGGACCTTACTGGTCCAGGAAGCTGCGCATCTTGCGGCTGCGGCTCGGGTGCTTGAGCTTGCGCAGCGCCTTGGCTTCGATCTGGCGAATACGCTCGCGCGTCACCGAGAATTGCTGGCCGACCTCTTCCAGCGTGTGATCGGTGTTCATGCCGATGCCGAAGCGCATGCGCAGCACGCGCTCCTCACGCGGGGTGAGGCTTGCCAGGACGCGGGTGACCGTTTCCTTGAGGTTGGCCTGGATGGCGGCATCCACTGGAATGATCGCGTTCTTGTCCTCGATGAAATCGCCGAGATGCGAATCTTCCTCATCGCCGATCGGCGTTTCGAGGGAAATCGGCTCCTTGGCGATCTTCATCACCTTGCGCACCTTCTCGAGCGGCATGGAGAGGCGCTCGGCCATTTCCTCGGGCGTGGGCTCGCGGCCCTGCTCGTGGAGGAACTGGCGGCTGGTGCGGACCAGCTTGTTGATCGTCTCGATCATGTGCACCGGAATACGAATGGTGCGCGCCTGATCGGCGATCGAGCGGGTGATGGCCTGACGAATCCACCAGGTCGCGTAGGTGCTGAACTTGTAGCCGCGGCGATATTCGAACTTATCCACCGCCTTCATCAAGCCGATATTGCCCTCTTGGATCAGATCCAGGAACTGCAGGCCGCGATTGGTGTACTTCTTGGCGATCGAGATCACGAGCCGGAGATTGGCCTCGACCATTTCCTTCTTCGCAATGCGCGCCTCGCGCTCGCCCTTCTGCACCATGTTCACGATGCGGCGGAACTCGGGCAGGGATGTGCCGGTCGATTGCGCGATTTCGGAGACTTCCGCCCGAATGCGCTCGACAGCATCGACCTCATTGGCCGCAAAGGCCGCCCATTTCTTGTCGAGCTTGCTGACCTTCTCCAGCCAGCCATCGTCCAGCTCCTGGCCGACATATTGGTCGAGGAAGTCCTTGCGCGGCACCTTGTGGCGCTCGGCGAGGCGCAGCATCTGGCCGCCCAGCGTCGTCAGGCGCCGGTTGAAGGCGTAAAGCTGATCGACGAGATATTCGATCTTCTGCTGGTGGAACTGGACGCTCTCGACTTCCGCCGTCAGGTCCTCGCGCAGCTTGTGATAGGTCGCTTCGTCCTTGGCCGGGAATTCCATGCCATTGCCGAGCGCGACCAGCCGGGCCTGCTGGATCTTGCCGAATTTGCCATACAGCTCGGTGATGTTGGCGAACTTTTCGAGCGCGGCGGGCTTGAGCAGCTCTTCCATTGCGGCGAGCGAGAGGGTGTTATCCTCCTCGTCGTCCTCTTCCTGGCGCGCCGTGCGGCGTTCGACCATGGAATCATCGTCGTCACCGTCGGCTTCCGGCTCGTCCTTCACCTCGTCCTCGTCCTTGAACGAGGGGCCGGCGGTCTTTTCGGAAATCTCGCCATCGTCGTCCTCGCCGTCTTCCGACAGGCTTTCCGGCGCCGGGTCTTTGGAAAGCATGGCGTCGAGATCGAGGATCTCGCGCAACTGCATTTCACCATTGTTGAGCGCGGTCGACCAGCCGATGATTGCGTTGAACGTCGTCGGGCTTTCGCACAGACCGAGGATCATGGTGTCGCGACCGGCCTCGATGCGCTTGGCGATGGCAATCTCGCCCTCGCGGCTGAGCAGTTCCACCGCGCCCATTTCGCGCAGATACATGCGCACCGGATCGTCGGTGCGGTCGGTGGTCGTCTGCTTCTTCTCGGCGACGTTGCCTGAGCCGTCTTCCTCGTCCGAACCATTGTCGATGGACTCGACTTCGGATTCGGGCTGCTCTTCGCCGTCATCGCCCTGTTCTTCGTTCTCGACGATGTTGATGCCCATATCGCTGAGCGCCGAGGTGATGTCCTCGATCTGGTCGGAGGACATCTCGCCTTGCGGCAGAGCGCTGTTCAGCTCGTCATAGGTGATGTAGCCACGCTTCTTGGCACGGGCGATCAGCTTCTTGATGGACGCTTCGTTGAGATCGAGAAGGGGGGCATCGCCGCCTTCTTCGCCACTCTCCGGGTTTCCAGCGTTTCCATTGATCTTCGTCGCCATGCGTTGCCTTGCTCCGGGCCAAGCGCGATGCTGCGCGGGCCTGTTATTCACTCTTCGAGGGGTTGGGCCAGCTCGGCGGCTCGTGCCGCCAGGTCTTCCTTGAGCTTGCGCAGGGCTTGCTGGCGGGCGAAACTCGCCTCGTCCAGATTCTCTGCCATCGCTCTCGTCGCCGCCGCCAGCTCCGCTTCGATTCGCGGCATTGCCACCAGCACCCCGATGGCTTCCGCCAGATCGCGCTGTGCACGCCATCCGTCGGCTTCGGCCTGGGTGAAGGTGAAATGCAGCGCGTCGGCGCGGAGCAACCCCTTCGCCATATTATACAGCTCAGTGCTGCCCAATATGGTAAGGAGCGCCTCGGTTTCAACAGTTTCTTGGCGATCGGCCGCTTTGAGCAGAGCATCGAGCAACTTTGCCAGGCCGGAGTCGGGTGGCGACAGGCTGTCCAGTGCCTCGCGGTGGACGAGGATCTCGCCCGGAAAGCGCAGGAGGCCGGCCAGAACGGCGCGTAAAAGCAGCATGTCTCCGCCGGTTTCGCGGATCGCCTTGGCATCCTGTGTAGCCGGCGGGGGCGGGGCGATCCAGCGGCCGCCCTTCATCGTGCCGCCGCCGCGACCGGCGGGCCGTCCCTCGAAGCGGGCGTTGGACGCGGCGCGCGGCGCGAAGAACAGCGCGTCGTAACGCTCCTTGAACAGGCGAGAATAGAGCGCCCGGATGTCGCTATCGGCGATTGTGGCGGCGAGCGCATTGAGACGCTGCTTGAGGCCAGCGCGTTCTTCCGGCGTGGCCAGCGGCGCGGCATCATGCTCGCTGCGCCAGATGAGGTCCGCCAGCGGGATCGAGCTTGCGAGCACGGCCTCGAAGGCTTGGAGCCCCTCGGCGCGCAACAGATCATCAGGATCCTGCCCGGCCGGCAGCGTCGCAAAAGCGAGGCTATGACCGGGGCGCAGCAGCGGCAACGCGCGGTGGGCAGCGCGGATTGCCGCGCGCTGGCCGGCGCCATCGCCATCGAAGCAGAGGATGGGCGTCTCCACCATGCTCCACAATTTCTCGATCTGCGCCTCCGTCAGCGCCGTGCCGAGCGGGGCTACGGCCTCGGCAATGCCGGCCTGGGCAATGGCGATCACGTCCATATAACCCTCGACGACGATGATGCGGCCCGCTTTGCGCGCGGCAGGCGCCGCCTTGTCGAGGTTGAAGAGCGTGCGACCCTTGTCGAACAGCGGCGTCTCGGGCGAGTTGAGATATTTGGGCTCACCCTGGCCCAGAATCCGTCCGCCAAAGGCGATCACGCGCCCGCGCTGGTCGCGGATGGGGATCATCAGCCGCCCGCGAAAACGATCGTAACTGTCTCGCTCGCTGTCTTCCGGCCGGATGAGCATGCCGGCCTCGACCAGCATGTCCTCGGGGAAGTCGCGTAGCGCGGTCTTGAGCTTGCCGCGACTATCCGGCGCGAAACCCAGCCCAAACGCGCGGCGGGTCGCGTCCGTAAGCGCGCGCTTATGCAGATAGGCGCGCGCCTCGGCGCCATCGAGCCCGCCAAGCTGATCCTCAAACCAGTTCTGCGCCGCGGCGGTCACGTCATGCAGCGATTTCGCCTGCTCGGCCCGCTTGGCGGCGCGCGGATCGGGCGCGGGCACCTCCATCCCGGCGGCGGCGGCAAGCTCCTTGACCGCATCCAGGAAGGGCAGGCCGCGCTGATCCGTCATCCAACGGATCGCGTCACCATGCGCCCCGCAGCCGAAGCAATGGTAGAAGCCCTTCTCGTCGTTGATCGTGAAGCTGGGCGTCTTTTCATTGTGGAAAGGGCAGCACGCCTTGTATTCGCGCCCGGCCTTCTGGACCTTGATGGTCTTGCCGATGAGCGTGGAGAGGGTGGTGCGGGCGCGGAGTTCGTCCAGCCATTGCGGGGTGAGGCTCATGACATGCGCCCCTTTGTAACGGATCGCTCCCCTCCCGTTAGCGGGAGGGGTTGGGGGAGGGCGGCAAGCGCTCTCTCGATCTCTAGCGCGATCCCTTCCACATTACCCAGCACATCATGATTCCAAAAGCGCAGCACATGATAGCCTTGCGCCTCAAGCCATTCGGTTCGCGCCTGATCCAACGTACGGCCTTCGTCATGCTGGCCTCCGTCCACCTCGACGATCAGCCGTGGCGTGCGGGCAACGAAATCACAGACATAAGGACCGATGCACACCTGCCGATTGAACCGAGTGCCGGCGACTTTGCGATTGCTGAGGGCGGTCCAAAGCCTGCGCTCGGCATCTGTCGCATTATTGCGAAGTTCGCGTGCACGATCGGTGTTGGCGCGGTTGGGCCAACTCATGCCCTCCCCCGACCCCTCCCGCACGCGGGAGGGGAGAAGAGTGCAACAGAGGGGCCGATCCCCCCAATCACCCCAGCGCCGCCTTCACCAGCCTACTGGCCTTGCTCATGTCCAGCACCGTCCCGTGGCGGTCCTTGAGCACGGCCATCACCTTGCCCATGTCCTTCACCGACGACGCGCCGACTTCGGCCTTGATGGCCTCGATCGCGGCGCGGGTTTCGTCCTCGCTCATCTGCTTGGGCAGGAAGCCTTCGATCACCTCAAGCTCGGCCTGCTCCTGCGCGGCGAGCTCTGCGCGGCCGCCCTGTTCGTACATGGTGATCGATTCGCGGCGCTGCTTGACCATCTTCTGCAGTACATCGACGACAATCACGTCGTCATCGGGCGTGCTGGCGGCGGTGCGCAGTTCGATGTCGCGGTCCTTCAGCTTGGCCAGGATCAGGCGCACAGCGGCCAGTCGGGGCTTGTCGCCGGCCTTCATCGCCTCAATCTGGGCAGCCTTGATGCCGTCGCGAATCATCACGTAATCTCCGAGTCACCTTGCGGGAAAGGATCAGATATAGCGGCGACGCGGAATTTTTAATAGATTGACCGTGCATGTGCGAACCCATAGTGAGCCGGCCGTTTAGCCGGGCGCTTGGGGCGCCTGCCAGAAAGCAAAAAGCGAAGGATCAGACAGCCATGGCGAACGCCAAATACCCGACCGTGCCCAAAGGAGCGACGGGGGTATTGGTTCTAGCCGATGGCACCGTCGTCTTCGCGCGCGGCTTCGGTGCCGAGGGAGATGCGGTCGGCGAGCTGTGCTTCCACACCGCGATGACCGGCTATCAGGAAATCATGACGGACCCGAGCTTTGCCGGGCAGATCATCACCTTCACCTTTCCGCATATCGGCAATGTCGGCACCAATGCCGATGACGTCGAATGCCAGCAGCCCTGGGCGCTGGGGTGCATCGTGCGTGAGGATGTGACGGCGCCATCCAACTTCCGCAACGTCCAGCCCTTCGATGCCTGGCTGAAGGCTAACGGCCGGATCGGTCTCGCAGGTGTCGATACGCGGGCACTGACCCGCCTGATCCGCGAGAAGGGCGCGCCCAATGCGGTGATCGCCCATAATCCGCAGGGCCAGTTCGATCTCGCGGCGCTGCATGAGAAGGCGAAGGCCTGGCCCGGGCTGGAAGGCATGGACCTCGCTATCGAGGTGACCGGCGCGCAACGCGAATGGACCGGCGGCGCCTGGCGCCTCGGCTTTGGCTATGAGGCGATGGAAGCGGGCGAGCGGCCCCATGTCGTCGCCATGGATTTTGGCGCGAAAGACAATATCTTCCGCAACCTCGTTAAGGCCGGTGCGAAGGTCACGGTGCTGCCGGCCACGGCCTCCTACGATCAGATCAAGGGGCTCAACCCCGCCGGTGTTTTCCTGTCCAACGGTCCTGGCGATCCAGCGGCGACAGCCGACTATGCCGTGCCGGTGATCCGCAAGCTGCTCGACGAGAATGTGCCGATCTTTGGCATCTGCCTTGGTCATCAGCTGCTGGCGCTGGCCGCCGGTGCGAAGACCACCAAGATGCATCAGGGCCACCGCGGCGCCAATCACCCGGTCAAGCGGCTGGAAGACGGCGTGGTGGAAATCACCTCGATGAACCACGGCTTTGCGGTCGATACCGCCACGCTGCCGGCCAATGTCGTCGAGACCCATGTGAGCCTGTTCGACGGCTCCAATTGCGGGATCGCCTTCACAGACAAGCCGGCCTTTGCCGTGCAATATCACCCCGAGGCCTCGCCGGGGCCGCAGGACAGCTTCTACCTGTTCCAGCGGTTCGTGGAGGGGCTGGCGTGATTGCGCTCGCGCTCCTTGCGGCGGGCGCGGCAGGCGATCAGGGCCAGTTGCAGCGTCAGCTCGATTATATGGTTGCCACCTGCCGCGCCGACCAGGTCGTCCGGCTGGTGGCTCACGGCACGGATCGGGTGAGCTTTGACATGCTGCGACGCGAGGCCCTGCCATCGGTCAGCGAGACCAATGCCCTTCAATGCGCGCTCGACAAGGTGCGATCGCGCAAGGATCTTCAAATCGGTTCCACCGGGAACGAGGCTCGGAACAAATAATGCCAAAAAGAACAGACATCTCCTCGATCCTCATCGTCGGCGCTGGCCCGATCATCATCGGCCAGGCGTGCGAGTTCGATTATTCGGGCACGCAGGCCTGCAAGGCGCTGAAGGAAGAGGGCTACCGGATCATTCTGGTCAACTCCAATCCCGCGACGATCATGACCGATCCGGAAATGGCCGATGCGACCTATATCGAGCCGATCACGCCGGAAATCGTGGCCAAGATCATCGAGAAGGAGCGCCCTGACGCGATCCTGCCGACGATGGGCGGACAGACCGCGCTGAACACGGCGCTGGCGCTGTTCAACGATGGCACGCTGGAGAAATACGGCGTGCAGATGATCGGCGCCGATGCCGAGGCGATCGACAAGGCGGAAGACCGGCTCAAGTTCCGCGACGCGATGGACAAGATCGGCCTTGAAAGCGCCCGGTCGCGCATCGCGCACACCATGGACGAAGCCATGGCCGCGCTGGAGTTCACCGGCCTGCCGGCGATTATCCGCCCCAGCTTCACCATGGGCGGCACCGGCGGCGGCGTCGCCTATAATAAGGAAGAGTTCGTCCGCATCGTGACCACCGGTCTCGATGCGTCGCCGACCACCGAAGTGCTGATCGAGGAATCGCTGCTCGGCTGGAAGGAATATGAGATGGAAGTCGTTCGCGACCGCGCGGACAATTGCATCATCATCTGCTCGATCGAGAATGTCGATCCGATGGGCGTCCACACGGGCGACTCCATCACTGTCGCGCCGGCCTTGACGCTGACCGACAAGGAATATCAGATCATGCGCAACGCCAGCATTGCGGTGCTGCGCGAAATCGGCGTGGAAACAGGCGGTTCCAACGTACAGTTTGCAGTCAATCCCAAGGATGGGCGGCTGATCGTCATCGAGATGAACCCGCGCGTGTCACGCTCCTCGGCGCTGGCGTCCAAGGCCACTGGCTTCCCGATCGCCAAGGTCGCGGCCAAGCTGGCGGTGGGCTACACGCTGGACGAGATCACCAATGACATTACCGGCGTGACGCCTGCGAGCTTCGAACCGACCATCGATTATGTCGTGACGAAGATCCCGCGCTTTGCCTTCGAGAAGTTCAAGGGCGCCGAGCCGCTGCTCGGAACCGCGATGAAGTCTGTCGGCGAAGTGATGGCAATTGGCCGTAATATTCACGAATCCATGCAGAAGGCCCTGCGCGGACTCGAGACAGGCCTCGCCGGTTTCAATCAGGTCGATCATCTGGTCGGGGCGCCCAAGGAGCAGATTGTCGCGGCGCTGGGTCAGCCGACGCCGGACCGGCTGCTGATCGCAGCGCAGGCGCTGCGTGAAGGGCTGAGCGTGGATGAAATCCATGCCGTCGCCAAGTTCGACCCCTGGTTCCTGCAGCGCCTTGCCGAGATCGTCGAGGCCGAGAAGGGTGTGCTGGCCAATGGCCTGCCGCGCGATGCAGAGGCCATGCGCAAGCTCAAGTCCATGGGCTTCTCGGACAAGCGTCTTGCCTGGCTGGCGCTGCAGTCGGCCAACATTCCCGGCGGCATGGACAACGCGATCAAGCGCGGCTCGGGCCTCGTCCGCGATG
Source organism: Sphingobium sp. B8D3B (assembly GCF_025961875.1). NCBI lineage: Bacteria > Pseudomonadati > Pseudomonadota > Alphaproteobacteria > Sphingomonadales > Sphingobiaceae > Sphingobium > Sphingobium sp. B8D3B. The sequence goes on from NZ_JAOQON010000001.1 coordinate 778,959, forward strand.
CCGTGGTGGCGATGACTGGCGGCGTCACCGAGAAGGAAGTGCGCGCGCTGCGCCACAAGCTTGGCGTGCGCCCGGTGTTCAAGCGGATCGACACCTGCGCGGCCGAGTTCGAGGCCAAGACGCCTTATATGTACTCGACCTATGAGGCGCCGAGCTTCGGCGAGCCGGAGGACGAGAGCCAGCCGAGCGACCGGCGGAAGGTCGTGATCCTGGGCGGCGGACCCAACCGCATCGGCCAGGGCATCGAGTTCGATTATTGCTGCTGCCACGCCTGCTTCGCGCTGGAAGATGCGGGCTATGAGACGATCATGATCAACTGCAACCCGGAGACGGTGAGCACCGATTATGACACGTCCGACCGCCTGTATTTCGAGCCGCTGACGGCGGAGGACGTGCTGGAGATCCTGCATGTCGAGAAGTCGAAGGGCGAGCTCGTCGGTGTGATCGTGCAGTTTGGCGGGCAAACCCCGCTCAAGCTGGCGCAGGCGCTGGAAGAGGCCGGCATTCCCATCCTCGGTACCTCGCCGGATGCCATCGACCTTGCCGAAGATCGCGAGCGGTTCGCGGCGCTGATCGAGAAACTGGGCCTGCTACAGCCGGCCAATGGCATCGCCCGCAGCCGGGAAGAAGCCATCGCGGTGGCCAATCGCATCGGCTATCCGGTGCTGATGCGCCCCAGTTATGTGCTGGGTGGCCGGGCGATGGAGATCGTCGACGGCCAGGCGCAGCTTGAGGAATATATCGCCACGGCGGTGCAGGTCTCGGGCGACTCGCCGGTGCTGATCGACCAGTATCTGCGCGATGCCGTCGAGGTGGATGTCGATGCGCTGTGCGATGGCGAGGATGTCGTCGTCGCCGGTGTGCTCCAGCATATTGAGGAAGCCGGCGTGCACTCCGGCGACAGCGCCTGCTCGCTGCCGCCCTACAGCCTGCCGGATTATCTCATCGCGGAGATCGAGCGGCAGGCCGATGTGCTGGCCCGCGCGCTCTCCGTGCGGGGCCTGATGAACATCCAGTTCGCGGTCAAGGATGGGCTGGTCTACCTCATCGAGGTCAATCCGCGCGCCTCGCGCACGGTGCCGTTCGTGGCCAAGGCCATCGGCACGCCGATCGCCAAGATCGCCGCGCGGGTGATGGCGGGCGAGAAGCTCGCGAGCCTGCCGAAGATCGACCGCAATGCGATCCGCCACATCGCGGTCAAGGAAGCCGTGTTCCCGTTCAATCGCTTCCCCGGCGTCGATCCGGTCCTTTCCCCGGAGATGAAGTCGACCGGGGAGGTCATGGGCATCGACAGCGATTTCGCGACTGCTTTCGCCAAGGCGCAGATCGGCGCGGGCACGGTGCTGCCCAAGCAGGGGACGGTATTCATCTCCGTTAAGGATAGCGACAAGAGCGTGATCCTGCCCGGGGCCCGCAAGATTGCCGATCTTGGCTTCAAGATCGTCGCAACCGGCGGAACAGCCGATTTTCTCGCAGAGAACGGCCTGCCGGTGGAGAAGGTAAACAAGGTCGCGCAGGGCCGTCCGCATATTGTGGATCGCATTGCAGATGGCGAAGTGGACCTGATCTTCAACACCACGGAAGGCTGGCAGTCGCTCAAGGACAGCAAGGCGATCCGCACGAGCGCGTTGCGCGGCAAGGTGCCGAGCTTCACGACGGCGGCGGCAAGTCTGGCTGCGGTGGACGCAATTGAGGCTTTGCGTGCGCGTCCTCTTGAAGTGAAGTCGCTGCAATCCTATTATCAGGCGTCGCACGACTGATCTTCCAGAACACAAGAAATCAGTTGCGGGCCGACCGGATCCCCGGCGGACTAGGGAGTTCGCGCATTGTTGCGCTGGAAATAGGGAGTCGAGATGGCGACCGTTGAGAAGATGCCGATGCTGCAAGTCGGTTATGACAAGCTGACCGACCAGCTCCGCGCGCTCAAGGCCGAGCGTCCCAAGATCGTGGATGCGATCGAGGAGGCACGCGCCCATGGCGATCTTTCGGAAAACGCCGAATATCACGCCGCCAAAGAGCGTCAGGGCCAGGTCGAGGCGACCATCGCCGATCTGGAAGACAAGCTCTCCCGCGCGCAGGTTATCGATCCCACAACCCTGTCGGGCGACAAGATCATCTTCGGTGCCACGGTTACCTTGCTGGACGAGGATGACAAGCCGGTGCGCTACCAGATCGTCGGTCAGGCTGAGGCGGACGCGAAGCTGGGCATGATCAGCTATAACAGCCCGCTTGGCCGCGCCCTCATCGGCCGTCAGGTCGGCGAGGATGTCGAGGTGACGGTGCCGTCCGGCGACAAGTTCTATCTGGTCAACAAGATCGAATTCATCTGATCCGCAGTCGCGCCATGATTATGTCTTTTTTGGTTGCAGCACCGGCAGCGTTCACGCTGTCGGTTCGCGCCGCAGCCGGCTGACATCGCGATGCAGCTTCCCAAAGGTCCGGCGACCAACATTCTGGCGGCGATCATCGTCATCGTCTTCCTGCCGTTGTATCTCACCGGGGAGATGGGGCGCGCGGCGCTGATTGCCGGGTTCATTTCCGAGCGCGTCACGTTGCTCTCGTCGTCCGAAGCGCTGACCTTCAACGTGCCGTGGCTGCCGCTGTGGATCACGCCGCTCACCGCCACGCTGCTGCATGGCGGGTGGATGCATCTGGGCTTCAATGTGCTGATGCTGATCTTCTGCGGCCGCTTCGTTGAAAATCTGCTCGGTCCAGGTCGGCTCGTGGTGATCTATGTCGTCGGCGCGTATGCCGCAGCGCTCGGGCAATGGCTTTCGAGTTTCTTTTATGCGCAAGGGGAGGGCTGGGTGCCGATGATCGGCGCAAGCGGCGCGATTTCCGCCGTGCTCGGAACCTATGCGTTCATCTACAGCCAGCGCGGCGTGAAGGCGATCGGGCCTGTGCCGGCCTATATCGTGCGCATGGTCTGGCTTGGCGCGGCGTGGACCATCCTGCAATTGCTGATCGCGCTGGCGGGCGGGTTCGACAGTTTCTTCGGCGGGATCGCCGTTGGCGCCCATATCGGCGGCTTCATCGCCGGCCTGCTGCTCGCACGCCCCTTGCTGGCCCGGCGGTTTCGGGCGTCCTGACGGGCGCGTGCCAGCGCTGGTCTAGCACTGCCACCCGAGCCAATCCGTCAGTGAGCGTGATCCTCGGCATCATCCGTGCTCGGATCGAGCAGGCGATGCAGATGGACGATCACATAGCGCATTTCCGCATCGTCCACGGTCCGCTGCGCCGCGCCGCGCCAGGCCGCTTCGGCACTGGCATAGTTCGGGAAGATGCCGACGATGTCGATGGCATTCAGATCTTCAAATTCGAGTTTTTGCGGGTCTTTGACGCGACCGCCCATCACGAGGTGCATGAGGCTCAAGAAAGTGCTCCGGATTTATGCCCGGCAAGAGGCGCCTGGGCGTTGTCGATTTGCTAGCAGCCTCGGCCGGTTCTGCCAAGAATGGCGACACTGGCCTTGCGATCCTAGGCGTCCGATTTCTTGTCCGAACGCGGCTTCTTGATGCGTTTGCCGATCAGGCGGGCGGCTTCGACCGCCGCCGTTTGAAGCGCGGCCTTTTCCGTCTTTGCAAGATTGGCGAACATGGTCTGCGCAGCCTGGCGCACGCCGGAGTTGCGCACAGCGCGCTGCGCGGCGCGCCCGGCCTTGTCCGCAGCTGATCCGATGGCGAGCTTGGGAAGGAAAATGGCGATGACGGCCCCGGCTGCGGCCGCCGCGGCTACCGCCGCGATGGGATGCTCCTGAAACATACGGTTGGTTTCATTGGCCGCGCGATAGGCCTTTTCGCGCGTGTCAGCGACCACGTCCTCGCCCCGCTCGCGCACCGTGGCAAGCGTGCTCCCGACCTTGTCCTTGACCTGATCAAGCGTAGAAGCCGTTGGGCGGCCTTTCTTCGTCTTCGGGGCGGTCATCGTCTGATCAACTGTCCTCTTTCTGGCTCCACAGAGCGCGATTCAACCAGACGAGCCAAGCACCACGCATCACGTAGAGCAAGATGAATCGCACAGGGCGCCAGAAGAGAAGGCCGACCGCACCGGTCGCGCCCAGCGTCGTCAGGACGGGATGGCGACGCAGCGTTCCGCGCGCGGCCTGTTTCGCCTGCGACACCTTCTGCTGAACCGCCTCGACGGCGTCGTCCTTCAAGTGCGCCGGGCTCAACCGCTCGCGAACCCCGTCCAGTGCAGAGCGGAAGCGCTCTCTTGCGCCATCCGCGCGCTGGCGGGCCTCGGCCAGCTCGAGGGGGGAGGGCGCGCTGCTCATGGTCGGTCTGCCTTGCTGAGGGGGGAGAGGGCACGCTTGACCATCAGGCCGCAAAGTACAGCGAGCAGCAGGAGGACTCCGGCTACGATCAGAGCGGCGCCGAGCCAACCGACAGAAGGCGCGAGCGCGATCACGGCTGCCGCGACCAGCGTAACAAGCGCCAGACTGACGAACAGAAAGGCGAGGACGCCGAACAGCGCCGCGCGGCGGGCCGCCGCGGCAATCAGTGCCGCTTTAAGCTTCGCCCACGTCAATTCCGCCTCGGCGAGTTCCCGGCCCGATGCAATCAGCCGCGAAAAGCTCTCGCCAATGGTCTCCTTTTCAAGCGCGTCTTCAGGGTCCGGCGGGGTGCCCGCCGCAGTGTGCATGGTGTCGGGATCACTCATCGATCAATGCCGGCCGGTCCTTGCAGCCTTAGCTTTCACTCGATGAGCCCCGCATCATGCGCATGAGCACAAAGCCAACCACGGCCGCCGCACCGATCGCCACCGCAGGGCTTTTACGCACGAAGTTGCGCGCTTCCTCGGTCAGCTGGTCGATATCCTTGGCATCCAGCGAGTCCGCCGCGCCAGCGACGGTTTCCGCAGCCTTGCGGGCATAATCGCCATATTGCGGGCCGAGCTTGGAATCGACGGTCTCGGCGGTCTCGGCGATCAGCTTCGAGAGGCCATGGAGGGCATCGCCCGTCGTGTTCTTGGCCGTCGTGGCGGCACCGCGTGCGGTGGCCTTAGCCTGCTCGGCAAATTCGCCGGCCTGCTCGCGCCAGTCGGTGCTCGATCCGGTCTCCGCGCCCCGCGCCTCTGCTGCCGTGGACAGCGCAGCCGACTTCGCGCTCGTGGCATCCGATGCAGCCTTGCGCGCCGACGTCGCCTTCGACGTGCTCTTGCGGGTCGTTCCAGTGCTATTGGTCTCGGCCATGGCGGGTTCCTCTTGTGATACAGAACAGGCTTGCCTGTTATAGCAAGGCTCGCCCTCTTTAACAGACCTGCGGCGGCAAATGTTCCCGCCATTGCACAGAAACAGCAAGATAAGCCGAGCCGCCCGCCATTGCCATGAGGGAGTGCGCTCGCTAATCCGCGCCGATAATTTGCCAGACGGAAGGGGAAGGCACAGCCATGACCGCAATTCTCGACATTCACGCCCGCCAGATCCTGGACAGCCGCGGCAACCCGACGGTGGAAGTCGACGTGTTGCTAGAAGACGGCAGCTTCGGCCGCGCCGCCGTTCCCTCGGGCGCATCCACTGGCGCTTATGAGGCGGTCGAGAAGCGCGATGGCGACAAGTCCGTCTATCTCGGCAAGGGCGTTCTCCAGGCCGTCGATGCGGTCAATGGCGAGATAGCCGAAGCGATCACCGGCATGGATGCCGAGGATCAGGGCGATGTCGATGCCGCGATGATCGAGCTGGATGGCACGGAGAACAAGGCGCGGCTCGGCGCCAACGCCATTCTCGGCGTAAGCCTCGCGACGGCCAAGGCGGCCGCCGATGCGCGCGGCCTGCCGCTGTATCGCTATGTCGGCGGCGTCTCTGCCCATGTGCTGCCGGTGCCGATGATGAACATCATCAATGGCGGCGAACATGCCGACAATCCGATCGACTTCCAGGAGTTCATGATCATGCCGGTGGGCGCGGAGAGCATCGCCCATGCCGTGCAGATCGGCTCGGAAATCTTCCACACGCTCAAGAAGGGTCTGCACGACAAGGGTCTTGCGACCGGCGTGGGCGACGAGGGTGGGTTTGCGCCCAACATCGCTTCAACGGACGAAGCGCTCGACTTCATCATGCAGAGCATCGAGAAGGCCGGGTACAAGCCGGGCGAGAATGTCGTGCTGGCGCTCGATTGCGCAGCGACCGAGTTTTTCAAGAATGGCAGCTATGTGATCTCCGGCGAGGGCAAGACGCTCTCCCCGGCTGAAATGGCCGACTATCTCGCCGATCTCGTCGCGCGCTATCCGATCAAGTCGATCGAGGACGGCATGAGCGAGGACGATTTCGAGGGCTGGAAGATCCTAACCGACAAGATCGGCGACAAGTGCCAGCTGGTGGGCGACGATCTTTTCGTCACCAACCCCAAGCGCCTCGCCATGGGCATCGAGAAGGGGCTGGCCAACTCCATGCTGGTCAAGGTCAACCAGATCGGCTCGCTGACCGAGACGCTGGCTGCCGTCGATATGGCCCACCGGGCGCGCTACACCAATGTGATGTCGCACCGCTCGGGGGAGACCGAGGACGCGACCATTGCCGATCTGGCGGTGGCGACCAATTGCGGTCAGATCAAGACGGGCTCGCTGGCGCGCTCTGACCGGCTCGCCAAGTACAACCAGCTCATCCGCATCGAGGAAGAGCTGGGCGACCGCGCTTATTATGCGGGAACGTCGATTTTCCGCTGAGGCGTTTTAACGGTCCGGGTGGAGGCGAACAATCCGTTGCGCATCCCCCGGGTCGACGGCTTGTCTACAAAGTTAATGCAATTTGTCGCATTCGTTCATTTTGGGCTTGCATTGCGACGGTCGGCGTGATTCCAAGGGCCCATGGCGCATCTGGCAAAATTGAGGTTTCTTCTTGGTTCGGCGTTCACGCCGGCCATTGCCATTTTCCTGCTCCTGCTCTTCATCGGCTATGCCATCATTGGCCCGAACGGCATTCTCGCCTGGTCCGATTACAGCCGGCAGCTCAAGCAGCGGCAGGCCGAGTTGTCGGCGCTGCACAAGCAGAAGGCCGCGCTGGAGAATCGGGTGAAGCTGCTCGATCCGCGCCATGCTGATCCGGATATGGTCGACGAGCTGGTCCGCAAGCAGCTCGGCGTCACGCACCCCGATGAAGTCGTCGTTCCAATGAAATGAACATGGGTGCGGTCGACTAACCAGATTTCGCCACCCATTTAACCTATCTGGACATTGCGCTCCTGCCGGTGCCGTGCCTATAGCTGGCTGTAACAGCCACGCGAGAAGGACCTGAAACATTGGCGAAGCCAGCTTCCAGACGCGCGCAAAATGCCCCTGCATCCACTGCCATGGCGCCGTCTGCGGATCATAACCGGGAGCGCCCCGGTGAGCCCAATCCCTATGACGCGAGCCAGGAAGAGCTGCTCGAATTCTACCGTCAGATGCTGCTCATCCGCCGCTTCGAGGAGCGGGCAGGGCAGCTTTACGGTCTCGGCCTGATCGGCGGCTTCTGCCACCTCTATATCGGTCAGGAAGCGGTTGCGGTCGGCATCCAGTCCGCGTTGACGCCCGGCAAGGATAGCGTGATCACCGGCTATCGCGATCATGGCCACATGCTCGCTTATGGCATCGACCCCAAGATCATCATGGCCGAGCTGACGGGCCGCGAAGCCGGCATTTCGCGCGGCAAGGGCGGCTCGATGCACATGTTCAGCGTCGAGCATAAGTTCTTCGGCGGCCATGGCATCGTCGGCGCGCAGGTCAGCCTCGGCACCGGTCTGGCGTTCGGTCACAAATATAACGAGGATGGCGGCGTGTGCGTCGCGTACTTCGGCGACGGCGCGGCCAATCAGGGCCAGGTCTATGAGAGCTTCAACATGGCGGAGCTGTGGAAGCTCCCGATCATCTATGTGATCGAGAACAACCAATATGCCATGGGCACCTCCGTGGCGCGCTCCTCGGCCGAGGATCAGCTCTATCGTCGCGGCGAGAGCTTCCGCATTCCGGGCATCCAGGTCGATGGCATGGACGTGCTGGCCGTGCGCGGCGCCACCGAGGCGGCGCTGGAATATGTCCGGTCCGGCAAGGGGCCGATCCTGCTGGAAATGAAGACCTATCGCTATCGCGGTCACTCGATGTCCGATCCGGCGAAATATCGCTCGCGCGACGAAGTGCAGCACATGCGCGACACGTCCGATCCGATCGAGGGCCTCAAGAAGATTCTCGCCGATGCCGGCGTGAAGGAAGAGGATTTGAAGGCCATCGATACGAAGATCCGCAAGGATGTGAGCGAGGCGGCCGACTTCGCGGAAACCTCGCCCGAGCCTGACATGGCCGAACTTTATACCGATGTGCTGGTGGAGCAGTATTGATGGGTCTCGAGATCAAGATGCCGGCCCTCTCGCCGACGATGGAAGAGGGGACGCTGGCCAAGTGGCTCGTCAAGGAAGGCGATGAGGTTAAGGCCGGCGACATCATGGCCGAGATCGAGACCGACAAGGCGACGATGGAATTCGAGGCTGTCGATGAAGGCACCATCGAGAAGATCCTGATCGCCGAGGGCACCGACAATGTGAAGGTCGGCACCGTGATCGCGATGCTCTCCGGCGAAGGCGAAGAAGCGCCCGCACCGGCTGCGCAAGCCCCCAAGGCCGAAGCGCAGGCCGCGCCCAAGGCTGCGGACGAGGCTGAGGCGCCCAAGAAGGCCGAGAGCGGCACCGCCAATCTCTCCGGCAGCAAGGCCAGCGCGGTGACGGACCCGGCGATCCCGGAAGGCACGCAGATGGTCAAGACGACCGTCCGCGAGGCGCTGCGCGATGCCATGGCCGAGGAAATGCGGCGCGATCCGCGCGTGTTCCTGATGGGCGAGGAAGTCGCCGAATATCAGGGCGCCTACAAGGTCACTCAGGGCCTGCTGGACGAGTTCGGCCCCAAGCGCGTGATCGACACGCCCATCACCGAGCATGGCTTTGCCGGCATCGGCGCGGGCGCTGCGATGGGCGGTCTCAAGCCGATTGTCGAGTTCATGACCTTCAACTTCGCCATGCAGGCGATGGACCAGATCATCAACTCGGCCGCCAAGACCAATTACATGTCCGGCGGCCAGATGCGTTGCCCGATCGTGTTCCGCGGCCCCAATGGGGCGGCGAGCCGGGTTGGCGCGCAGCACAGCCAGAATTACGGTCCCTGGTATGCCGCCGTGCCGGGCCTGATCGTGATCGCGCCTTATGACAGCTCGGATGCCAAGGGCCTGCTCAAGGCGGCGATCCGCAGCGAAGATCCGGTGGTGTTCCTCGAGAACGAGCTGGTCTACGGGCGCAGCTTCGAGGTCCCGCAGCTTGACGATCATGTTTTGCCGATCGGCAAGGCACGCATCGTCCGCCCCGGCAAGGATGTGACGCTGGTGAGCTACTCGATCGGCGTTGGCGTCGCGCTGGAGGCAGCGGAAACGCTTGCCGCCGATGGCATCGATGCCGAGGTGATCGACCTGCGCACGCTGCGCCCGCTCGATACCGCAACGGTGCTGGAAAGCCTCAAAAAGACCAACCGCCTCGTGGTGGTCGAGGAAGGTTGGCCGGTCTGCTCCATCGCGAGCGAAATTGCGGCAGTCTGCATGGAGCAGGGCTTCGACGATCTCGATGCGCCCGTGCTGCGCGTGACCAACGAGGACGTGCCGCTGCCTTATGCGGCCAATCTCGAAAAGGCGGCGCTGATCGATGCGGCGCGGGTCGTGAAGGCTGCCCGCAAGGTCTGCTATCGGGACTGAGATGGGGTGGGGCGCTCATTACGGGCGCCCCGTTTCACTCAGCACAGTCATCGCTTGGCTGCCCTGGGCTCCTGCCTTTGCAGGAGCACAAGCGTGATGACATGTTTATGGCAGCCGCGCCGCGCGTCCCGGATTTTCGGCACCGGCACGACGGCCCGGTAATTGTTCGTTGAAAATCTTGCGGCTGACGAACTTCCAGGCGCCGTCCACCTTGCGCATCCTGTCCTCATAATGGCCGTAGCTGCCGATATGCGGGGTATGTCCCGTGCCGTTATTGGCAACCTCGAACCAGTAGATCACGCCCTTGGCCGTATCGCCATGCACATAGATGGCCTGATTGGTGATGAAGTGGCGCAATGTGACAGGCTGGCCTGAGCCATCGTCGCCATAATATTGCTTGATGGCTTCCTTGTAGACGCCGATTTCCTTGTAGATTTCCTCCGGTCCAACGGCGGTGCCGCCTGCCCATTCCAGCACGCCTTCGGGCGCGAACAGAGCGGCGTAGCTTTCGGCATCGCCCCAATCGAGCGCCATGAGATACTCGGCTTCAAGCTGCATGATCGCGGCGCGATCGGCGGCATAATCCTCCTGCGCCGCTGTCGGGCGTCCGGTTTCGTTCGGCATAATGATGTCCTCTCCTCTGCCTGCGCCATGGCGCAGGCAGAGGAGAGGTTAGACAAGGAGCCTCGCCTGCGCAATTAAAGCTGGACAGAATCAATCTCAGCGGTTGAAACTGGCAGGATAACGAGCCGCAGGAAATGGAACCGGTGCGGCGCCAGGGCGAGCAGAGAGGAATTCACGACATGGCAATGGCACCTCAGGCGGCACACTCCGTGCCGGGCGACGATGCTGGGGCCGCGTCGCAGCAATGGCCCTCCAGCCCGCGTGCCTATTTCGCGCTGACTGTCATCATCATCGCCACCTTCCTGAGCTTTTTCGATGCCACCGTGTTCGGGATGCTGGCGGAGCGGATCAAGGTCGATTTCGGCCTGTCCGATACGCAGCTTGGCATATTGGGTGGGCCGGCGAGCATTATCTTCTACGTGTTCGTCGGCATTCCCCTGGCCCGGCTCGTGGATATCTACCCGCGCAAGATGATCCTCGCGATCAGCGCGGCGGTGACGGGCGGCGTCACCATGCTCAGCGGTCTGGCGCAGGGCTTCGGCCAGTTCATCGCGGCGCGGATGCTGTTGGGCGCTGGTGGATCGGCGCATGGCCCCGGCTCTTATTCGCTCATTGTGGACATGTTCCGGCCCAAGAAAATCCCGATTGCCTTCGCGCTGCTGCAGTTCGGCTTCATCGGCGGCACCACGCTTGGCGTGCTGTTCGGTGGTATGATGATCGGCGCGGTATCGCATTGGGATACCAGCTATGTGTGGGGCCTGCGCATCTTCAACTGGCAGTGGATCTTGATCGGCCTCGGCCTGCTGTCCTTCCCGGCGGCGCTGCTGTTCCTACTGGTGAAGGAGCCTGCGCGGCGGGCGGCTGTGGCCGACCCCGTTGCGATACCGCAAAAGGCCAGCTTCGGCCGCAAGATCGCCACGTTCATGGGCTTCGATGCCATTCGCGGCATTCAGGCGAAAGGCATGGTCTATTACCCGCTGTTCATCGCGCTGGCGCTCAGCGCCACGGAAAGCCAGGGCATCGGTTTCTGGCGCGTTCCCTTCCTCGTGCGCACCTATGGCATGGACGAGGCGCAGATCGGCGCGGTGCTCGCGCCCATGCTGCTGGTCGCGCAGCTCGCCGGCCTCGTGCTCGGTGGCCTGATGGTCTCGTGGTTCGGCCGCAAGTATAAGGATGCGAACGTTCGCACGGCGGCGATCTGTTTCACCGCGGTCACCATCTGCACGCTGGCCGCGCCGCTGATGCCGACGGGGCACCTCGCCATGGGCGCGATGGCCGTGGCGACGCTCTTCGGCCTCGCGGGCGCGCCGGCCCAGAATGCCGCCGTGCAGCGGGTCGCGCCGCAGGCCATGCGCGGGCAGGTGACGGCGCTGTACCTGTTCATGTTTACCTTCTTCGGCGCGATGGGCAGCCTCGTGATCGGCGTCGTGGCGCAATATGTCGTGCGGGATGAGGCGCGGCTCTGGCAGGCGATCTTCATCACCGCGCTCGTGCTGCTGCCACTCGCCACGATCAGCATGTGGCGCGCGTGCAAGCCCTATCGCGAGGAAATCGAGCGCCTGGAAGCAGCAGAAGCTGCGGCTGTGAGCAAAGCAATGCCTGCGGGGAGTTGACGACTCATCATTGAGTTCTCACAGGGGATATTGCGCGACGCCGGGCTTTGGTCCGGCGTCACTCTGTTTTGCTTAGAGTCCCGAGAGGATGGCTATGACCAATTATCCTGCCCTGCACATGATCATCGATGGCGAGGCCGTGACCGGCGGTGATCGCCGAACGCAGACCATCGTCAATCCTGCGACAGGCGAGACCCTTGGCGAGCTGCCGCTGGCCACCACCGCGGATCTCGACCGCGCGCTGGAAACCGCGCAGCGCGGGTTCAATCGCTGGCGCAACTCGACGGCGCAGGAGCGCGCTGCCGTGCTCTCCGGCGCAGCGCGTCTGCTCATGGAGCGGCAGGAGACGCTGGCTCGCATCGCCACGATGGAGCAGGGCAAGACCCTGCCTGAATCCCGCATCGAAGTGATGATGGTCGCCGGCCTGTTCAATTTCTACGCGGGTGAGGTTTCGCGCCTCTATGGCCGCGCGCTGGTTCGCCCGGCCGGCATGCGCTCGACGGTGACTTATGAGCCGGTCGGCCCGGTTGCGGCCTTCTCGCCCTGGAACTTCCCGCTCGGCAATCCTGGCCGTAAGCTGGGCGCGCCGATTGCGGCGGGCTGCTCGGTGATCATGAAGTCTGCCGAAGAGACCCCGGCGTCCGCGCTCGGCGTGCTGCAGTGCCTGCTCGATGCCGGCCTGCCCAAGGACGTCGCGCAGGCCGTGTTCGGCGTGCCCGATGAGGTGTCGCGCCACCTGCTCGCTTCGCCGATCATCCGCAAGCTCAGCTTCACCGGCTCGACCGTGATCGGCAAGCATCTCGCCAAGCTGGCGGCCGAAGACCTGAAGCGCACCACCATGGAACTCGGTGGTCACGGCCCGGTACTGGTGTTCGACGATGTCGACGTGGACCGCGTGCTGGATGTCATGGTCGGCCACAAATATCGCAACGCCGGCCAGGTCTGCGTCTCGCCAACCCGCTTCATCGTGCAGGAAAATGTCTACGAGCGGTTCCGCGACGGGTTCGCGAGCCGTGCCAAGGCGCTCAAGGTCGGCAACGGCCTTGAGGATGGCATCCAGATGGGCCCGATGGCCAATGAGCGTCGCCCGGATGCCATGGAGCGCCTCATCGGTGGCGCTGTCAGCAGCGGCGCCAAGCTCAACGCGGGCGGCGAGCGCATCGGCAATCAGGGCTTCTTCTATGCTCCGTCCGTGCTTAGCGAGATCCCGCTCGATGCCGAGATCATGAACGAGGAGCCGTTCGGCCCGGTCGCGCTCATCAATCCGTTCGGCAAGGTCGACGACATGATCGCGGAGGCCAATCGGCTGCCTTATGGTCTCGCCGCTTACAGCTGGACGGACGACGTCAAGCTGCAGCGCCGCGTGGCGCGGGAAGTCGAGACCGGCATGCTCGGCGTGAACAGCGTTGCCATCGGCGGTGCGGACTCGCCGTTCGGCGGCGTCAAGTGGTCGGGCCACGGCCATGAGGATGGCCCCGAGGGCCTCCACGCCTGCCTCGTGACCAAGGTCGTCCACGAAGGCTGATCCAGAATACAAGCCCCGGTGCCCGTGCAGGCGCCGGGGCTTTCTTTCCCCATTTCTCAGGAGAGTAACATGACCCACGCGCTCAACACCGGCGGCGATCGCGGCTATCTTCGCATCGCGACCGAAGAGGCTTTTGCGACGGCCGAACAGCTCGACGCCTTTCTGAAGCTGGTCAAAGAAGGCCGGGCCGACAAGGCTACCACGTCGCTCTGGGGTTTCTACGGCACGTCGCCTTCCGAGCGGACCCAGTTCATTCGCGATCGACTACTCGATCTGGACGATCTGCGCATTCAGGCGATGGACGAGACCGGAATCGACGTCGCCATTCTTTCCCTGACATCGCCCGGTGGACAGGCATTCGAGACCGATGAAGCCAAGACGCTGGTCCGCAATGCCAACGACGTTCTGAAGGCCGCCTGCGAACGCCACCCGTCGCGCTATGTCGGCATGGTCTCCATCGTCCCGCAGGACGTGCAGTGGTCCGTCGAGGAAATCGCACGCGGCAAGAACGAGCTGGGCTTCAAGGGCGTGATGGTCAACAGCCACACCAAGGGTCACTATCTCGATGAAGAGCAGTTCGACCCCATCCTGAAGGCCTGCGCCGACAATAATCTGCCGCTTTACATCCACCCGCAGTCGCCGCCGGATGCGATGATCGCCGGCATGGTCGAGGCTGGCCTCGATGGCGCGATCTTCGGCTTCGGTGTCGAGACCGGCTACCATCTGCTGCGTATCCTGACGACGGGTGTGTTCGACCGCTATCCCAACCTGACCGTGTGCGTCGGCCATGGCGGCGAGGCGATCCCCTACTGGCTGTTCCGCATGAATTACATGCATCAGGCAGGCGTCCGCTCGAAGCGCTACGAGCGCCTCAAGCCGCTCAACCACGACCTGTTCCACTACATGCGCAACAATGTCTGCGTGACGACGAGCGGCATGGCTTGTCCGCTGGCGATCAAGCTGTGCATCGATCAGCTCGGTGAGGACCGGGTGATGTACGCGATGGATTATCCCTATGAATATGTCGCCGATGAGGTGCGCACGCACGACAATCTCGACATTTCTGCAGAAGCCAAGAAGAAGCTGATGCAGACCAATGCCGAGCGGGTCTTCAACCTGTGACGACCCCGCCGGTGTCGGGCCGGGTGACCGGCACCGCCTGGTATGCGCTGGCGTTGGTGGCTCTCACCAACGCCATGTCGCTGCTGGATCGCAACATCCTCGCCATTCTCGCGCCGCGCATCAAGGCGGACCTGCAGATTGGCGATGCCGAGCTGGGGCTGCTGTACGGAACGGTGTTCGCGCTGTTCTATGCGCTGTTCTCCCTGCCGCTCGGTCGCTTGTCGGACGGCTGGATTCGCACGCGCATCCTGGCCATCGCCATCGCCTTCTGGTCCTTCTCGAGCGGCCTCGCGGCCTTTGCGAGCGGCTTTGCGATGCTGGCGATTTCCCGGCTGGGCGTGGGTATCGGCGAGGGGGCAACGTCCCCAGCCGGCACATCCTTGCTGTTCGATTATTTCCCCAAGCATCGGCGTGGCCTAGTGATGGGCACCATCGCGGCGTCCATCGCGGTGGGCCTTGGCATGTCCAATGTCGTCGGCGGTGTCGCGGCGCAATGGTGGGAAACGCTTTACCCGGCGGGGCAAGCGCCGCTGCGGCTGGCAGGCTGGCAGTTCGCCTTTCTGGTTGCGTCCATTCCGGGCCTCATCCTCGCTCTGCTGCTGTGGCACCTCAAGGAGCCTCAGCGCGGCGCGATGGATGGCATCCCGTCCCGGCCCGATCCGGCGCCGTTCCGCTCGAGCCTCGCGCTGCTCGGTGCGGTGACGCCCGGCACCAATTTGCTGAGCCTTGCCGCCAGCAAGGCCAGTGCCCGCCACTGGACCGCCAATATCGGCGTCATGGTGCTCGTGGTCGGCCTGATGGCGCTGTTCGTGCATCTGGCTTCGGCCTTCTCGCCGCGCCCGGCGCTCAGTTTCGGTGGCGTGCCGCTCAATCCCCACATCCTGCAATGGGGCGTGATGGGCTTTGGCATCATCGTGATCTTCAACCTGTTGCAGCGGCTGGCGCTTGCCGATCCGCCGACCTATCAGGTGACGGTGCGCTCGCCGGCCCTGATGATCGCGATTGCGGTCGGCGCGCTGCAGACGGTGATCAATTACGGCATCATGGGCTTCACGCCCGCCTTCATCATGCAGACCTATGGCACATCGCCCGCAGAAACAGGCGTCACCTTCGGCCTGCTCTCGCTGGTGATCGGTGTGATCGGCCCGATGATTTCGGGGCCTCTGGCTGACTGGTTCGACAAGTCCATGCCGGCGACCGGCCGCGTGTATCTCACGCTGTTCGCGCTCGGCGTCTCGCCACTCATCGGGGTCTGGACCTATCATGCGCCGGATGCGTTCGGCTTCTACAGCCGCTTCGTCCTCTACAGCGTCATCCTCACCTGCTGGATGCCGCCGCTCTACTCGCTGATCTACGGACTTGTGCTGCCTCGCATGCGCGGCATCACCGCGAGCACCTATCTCATCATCTCCACCATTTTCGGCCTCGGCATGGGGCCTTATCTGGTCGGGATGATCTCGGATGCCACGGGTGATCTGCGCACCGCGATCCTCAGCGTCAACTGGATGGCGATTCCCATCATCATCCTGCTGGTCATTCTCCTCACCCGCATCCGCAAGGACGAGAGCCTCATTCTGGTTCGCGCCCGGGATGCAGGGGAGCCTGTCTGATGCTTTGACCTGCTTAGCATCCTCTCATTGTTGACTTTGTTCGAAATGGCGCTTTGTGTCATAAGAACTGAGTCGAGCCGCGCGGGGGACGTGCGCGGTGCAATGAGAGGATGACAAGAGCATGACGGACGAGAGAACTGTCGATTACGTGATCGTCGGAGCGGGTAGCGCGGGATGCGTTCTCGCCAACCGGCTCTCGGCGGATCGGGGCACGGAAGTCGTCCTGCTCGAGGCTGGCGGCGATGACCGCCCGACGCGGGAATTGAGCCAGTTCCGCTCCAACATGATGATCCATATCCCGATCGGTTTCGGCAAGACGCTGAACGATCCCAAGGTCAACTGGCTGTATGAGACGGAGGTCGACGAGGGCTCAGGCGGTCGCCCCCACAAATGGCCCAAGGGCAAGGTGCTCGGCGGCTCGTCTTCGCTTAACGGCATGCTCTATGTGCGCGGCCAGTCGGCCGACTACGATGGCTGGCGCCAGATGGGCAATGAGGGCTGGGCGTGGGACGACGTGCTGCCCTATTTCAAGAAGAGCGAAGACCAGACCCGTGGCGCCATGGAAGGTCATGCGCAGGGCGGTGAGCTGGCTGTCTCCGACTTCCCCGAGCATCACCCGATCAGCAAGGCCGTCATCGATGCCTGTGTCGAGGCTGGCTATGCCTATAAGGATGATCTGAACGACGGCGATCAGGAGGGCACCAGCTGGTTCCAGATGACCGCGCGCAACGGCAAGCGTTGCTCGACGGCGGTGGGCTTCCTCCATCCGGTCATGGACCGCGTCAATCTCACGGTCGAACTGCGCGCCATGACGACGCGCATCCTCTTCGAGGGCAAGCGCGCGGTGGGGGTTGAGTTCGTCCAGCATGGTCGCCTGCGCCGCGTGAAGGTGCGCAAGGAAGTGATCCTTGCAGCCGGCGCGGTCGAGAGCCCCAAGCTGCTGGAAATCTCCGGCATTGGGCAGGGCGGGGTCGTCCGGGAGCTGGGCGTGAAGCTGGTGCACGAGCTGCCCGGCGTCGGCGAGAACCTGCAGGACCACTATATGATCGGCTGCCAGGCGCGGCTGAAGCCGGGCACGCCGTCGGTCAACTCGATGGCCAGCGGGCTGCCGCTGATCGGCCAGGTGCTCAAATATGGCATGACCCGTAAGGGCCTGCTTTCCTACGCGGTGGCGCATGGTTGCACCTTCCTGCGCTCGCGCGAAGGGCTGGAGACGCCGGACATCCAGATCCACACCATGGCGGCGTCCATGGATCTGGAAGTGCTGAACGCCAAGCAGCAGCTGGCGCTGGAGAAGGAGCCGGGCATGGCCTCCAACCCCTGCCAGCTGCGCCCGGAATCGCGCGGGCACATCCACGCCCGCTCACCCGATGGCACGCAGGCCCCCAAGATCACGCCCAATTATCTGCAGGACCCGATCGACCAGCAGATGGCCGTCACGCAGCTCAAGATCATTCGCGAAATCTGGCAGCAGCCGGCAATCGCCAAATATCTGGCCGGCCCCGATCCGTTCGGCGAGACGGACGATCAGATGTTCTTCTATGCGCAGGTCGCCGGCGGCACGCTGTATCACGCCGTCGGCACGGCGCGCATGGGCAGCGACCCCAAGGCGGTGGTCGATGCGCGTCTTCGCGTCCACGGCGTTCAGGGCCTGCGCGTGGTCGATGCCTCGATCATGCCCAAGATCGTCTCCGGCAACACCAATGCCGCGACGATCATGATCGGCGAGAAGGGATCGGAAATGATCCTGGAAGACGCGAAGAAACTCGCACCGGCCTGAACGGGCCAGCGTGCGGCTTCAATGCTGAACGAAAAACGAAGCCGCCTGCGCGTCAGGCGGCTTCGGTCATTTCATGGAAGGCTTGCGCGATCAGCGTGAGCGACTTGGTGCGGGCCTGCGGATCGAAAGCGGGGCTGTGGACGATCACCTCATCCACCCGCGTCCGCTGGACGAACTGGCGCAGGCCGCGCGCGACATCATCGACCGTGCCGAACGCGCTGCATTGCATGACATGCCCCAGCATCGCGCTGAGCGATGGATCGAGGCTCGCGACATAATTCTCCACCGGCGGAGGTAGCTTGCCGGGGCGGCCGGTGCGCAGCGCCACGAAGTTCTGCATCATGGAGCTGGCGACATATTCCGCCTCCGCCACCGTGTCCGCAGCGACGACGCTCATCGCCGCCGCCGCATAGGGTTCGCGCAGAGAGGCGGACGGGCGGAAATCGCGGCGATAGATGGTCAGCGCTTCATCCAGCAGATCGGGCGCGAAATGCGAGGCGAAGGCGTAGGGCATCCCGAGTGCCGCCGCGAGTTGCGCGCCGAACAGGCTGGACCCCAGAATCCACATGTCGATCTGCGCACCGCGCCCAGGCACGGCGAGCAGGCCGAGGTCAGGCTCACCGGTAAAGTGAGCGCGCAATTCCACCACGCTGCGGGGAAATTCCTCGGCCTCTTGCCGGGTGTCATGGCGGATGGCGCGGGCCAGTCGGCCGTCGGCGCCGGGTGCACGCCCGAGGCCGAGATCGACACGGCCGGGGAAGAGCGCGTCCAGCGTGCCGAACTGCTCGGCGATGATATAGGGTGAGTGATTGGGCAGCATGATGCCGCCCGAGCCGACGCGGATGGTCTTGGTCGCCCGCCCGGCCTCAGCGATGATGAGCGCGGTGGCCGCTGCTGCCACGCCGGCCATGCCGTGATGTTCGGCGATCCAGTAGCGATGATAGCCGAGTGCTTCGGCATGGGCGGCGAGCGGGCCGACGCGCTTGATCGCATCGCCGGCGCTCTCGCCTTCGACAACGTTGACGAGGTCAAGGAAGCTGAGTTTGGTCATCGATCCAAGATGGGATCGGCACCCCCGCTACGCAACCGGTGGCGGGCGGGGCGTGTGGGGGTCAGGTGACGCGCCAGACCCACAATTTGATGCCCGCCTTGTAGCGCGCGCCCGAGCAGACGAAGATGCTGCGGTTCATCCAGTCATATTTGCCTTCCGGCGCGATGAATTCCGGCACGGTGCGGAAATAATAGTCCGCCGGATCGACCTCGTCGCCTGCCGCCAGTCGCGCCATCACGTCGGGCGGGCCATGGCGCAGGCCACGATTGCGGATCTGGATGACGACGCCGTCATCGGTCTGCAGCGCGTAAAGGGCATCGGCGACGGTGACGCCGTCGGGCCGGGTGAGCTGGAAGTCGGCGGCGTTGCCGAGCAGCTTGCCCTTGATGAGCGGGCCTTCGACCCGGCCGCCCTCGAAGATGGGGATGATGCGGCGGGTGCCATCGACGGTGTTGCCGAGCGGCACCGGCGCGCCGAGATCGCCGCCGGCTTCATAGACGAATTCCAGGCCGGGCTGAATCATGAACGTGCTTCCTTGAGACTTGAAGTTTGAGGCGGCAGCCCCGGCGCGCACCCAGGAGCGCGCGCCAGGGCTGTGGCTGGATGATCGCTAGGGTCAGGCGGCTTCGCGTTCCAGGCCGATCTGGTCCGCGCTGGCCCAGTTGCCGTGCAGGCCAAAGCGCAGCGCGAAGGGGATGTGGATCGTGGCGACCGGTCCCTTCTCGATGTCCAGCGCTTCGAAGATCAGCAGGTCGCTCTTGTGGTCGGCCAGGCGATTGCAGACCTGCACGATCCACCCGTCGCCTTCCGGCGCGTCTTTGGAGCGGGGCACGAAGGCCGGCTCCTGCAGCGAGGAGGTGGGGCCGCACCACCAATGCTGCTCCTTGCCGGTCTGATGGTCGATCAGGAATAGGCAGTTCATCAGGAAGCCGCCGGCGCTGCCGCCCTTGAGCTCGACCGGACGCTTCATGTCCATCTCCAGCATCCAGCCATAGCGATAGGGCAGGCCGGTGACGCGGTCGTCGATCCGGGGGAATTCGCCCGACGTCTCCGTGAGGCGGGTGACGCTGTCGAACTCGTCGCTGTTGGAGGCCATGTCGACCGTCCAGCGGGTGAGGTAGCTCGCCGCCTGCTGCGGGTTGAAGGGCGCGCCGTGCACGTCCGGGAAGAAGGGGAACATGTTGTTCGCCGCTTCCGGCACGTCGATATGGACCTTGGTGCCGTCCTGATAGGCGTTCATCACATGCGACGCGAAGCAATTGTCGCGCTTGAACCAGCGGATGTCCTCCTGCTTCACATCGTCACGGCGCGGGATGATGCCGAGGTAGACGGGCAGGGTGGTGTCGAAGCCGAAGTGAGGCAGGCCCTTTTCCAGGCGCTCCCAGCTGCCTATCGAGGGCACGATGTGCAGGACCAGATAATCCTTGGTCACGCCGAAATCGTGCATCATGCAGTAATAGGGTGCCTTGAACCACAGTTCGCGGACCAGTTCGCCTTCAGGGCTGACCTCATACAGACACACATCGTCGGAGCACAGGCCGCTTGCGGCATAGCCGATGGCGACCATGTTGCCGGTGAGCGGGTCGATCTTGGGATGCGCGGTGAAGGTCTGGCCGGTCATCTTGCCGCCGAACTTCTCGAAGCCGATGGTCTCCATCGTGTCCGGCTCCATGACGAGGGACGGGCTGTCCTCCTTCATGGCCCAGAGCTTGCCGGCGAACACGAAGGCGTTGGTGTTCGCGGTCGAGCGATACTCGCCCTTGACGGATTCATCGTCCGTCAGCGGATTGCGATAGGCACCGAAGAGCGCCTTGCCGGCCTCGTTCTCCAGCTTCCACTTGGCGGTCTTGGCCCAGCGCTGCTTGATATCGCACTGGCCATCATGAATGTGGAAGCGCGTGATCATGCCATCCCCGTTGAAGCTGATGTCATCGCCCAGGCGGGGCGGGAATTGCGGGTCCGGCTGCACGCGGAAGAAGGCGCCATTCAGCTCGGGCGGAATCGTGCCCTCATGCACGAGATTCGGAATGTCGCATTCGATGCGAGACGGGCTGTTGAAACCTGTGAAAGCGGGGGTATTGGGGAATTGCGCCATAGCTTGCTCCTCTTGCGCAGGTTTGTATGCTATGCATACCAATTGGGCAATTCCCATTGCTTAATCAATGGCCGAACCGTTCCGGTTCTCGGGGGTAAAGATTTTGGAAGCACGCGCACGTCAACGTCCTCTTGTGGCCGCCAAGGGTGGTGGAAGTGCGACGCCATCGCCTGCGCCCGCGCAGATCGACGACGATATCGGCGCGATCGACGACATTATCGGCTTCCATATCCGCCTTGCCCATGGCGCGGCCTACCGCCATTTCACCGAGACTTTTTCCGAGCTCGGGCTGACCCAGAAGATGGTCTCCGTCCTCTGGCTGATCAGCGATCATCCGCACATCGCGCAGGCCGATATCGGCCGCCGCCTGCAGATGGACCGGGCGACGACGATGGCGATCATCAACCGGTTGGAAGCGCGCGGCCTATTGGTGCGCGGCGCCTCCACGCTGGATCGGCGCCGGCAGACGCTCACGCTGACTGCGGATGGGCAGGCGGCCCTGAGCGACGCGCGGCGCTGCATCGACGAGCATGAGCAATGGCTCAAGTCGCGTTTTACCAAGCGAGAAGCGACATTGCTCATCGAACTTTTGCGCCGTATTCACGAGTAGATTCGGCCTGTGAGGTCGCCGATGCGGTCCACTGCCTGGAGAGGAAAGCCCAACCATGTCATCGTCTGATCCTGTTGAGATCATTAATGAGTCGCCGATGTCCGTTCGGCAGTGGATTGTCGTGGTCTTGATGATCCTGCTGAACGCCCTGGACGGTTTCGACGTGCTGTCGAGCGCCTTCGCGGCGCCGGGCATTTCGGCGGAATGGGGCATCCCGCGCTCGGCGCTGGGCATCGTCCTCTCGGCCGAGCTGGTCGGCATGGGCTTCGGCTCGGTCATCCTCGGTGGTGTCGCAGACCGCATCGGCCGCAAGGACACGATGCTGATCTGCCTCTTCGTCATGGCGATCGGCATGTATCTGGCCCATGCCGCGACCGGCGTGACGCTCCTGACGGTATGGCGCTTCGTCACCGGCCTCGGCATCGGCGGGATGCTGGCGGCGACCAACGCCGTGACGGCGGAATCGACCAGCAAATCCTCGCGCAGCCTCGCCATGGCGCTTTACGTCATCGGCTACCCGATCGGCGGCGTGGTAGGCGGCTTTGCCGCGCAGAGCTGGCTGCTGGTGGAATATGATTGGCGCGCGGTGTTCATGTTCGGCGCCGTGGTGACCGCGATCATGATCCCACTTGTTTTCTTCCTCGTGCCGGAGACGCCTGCATTCTACGCCGCGCGCCGGCCCGCGAACGTGATCGAGAAGGTCAACCGCTCGCTCCGCGCGCTGCGCAAGCGGACCATCGAGGCGCTGCCGCCACTGCGCACGGAAGGACCGCAGCCCAAGGTCACCGACATCCTGTCCAAGCCGGGCCTGCGCAAGGTCACCTGGCTGTTGGCCTTCGGCTACATGTTCCACACGCTCACCTTCTACTACATCCTCAAGTTCGCAGTGCAGATCGTCGCGGATTCCGGCTTCTCGCAGGCCGATGCTGCCAGCACGCTCACCTGGGCCAATATCGGCGGTGCGATTGGCGGCGGCCTGTTCGGCTTCCTGCTCAAGAAATGGGACATCAAGGGGCCGACGATTGCCATGATGATTGCCGGCGTGGTTGCGGTGGCATGGTTCGGCATGGGGCATGGCGAGCTTGGCGAATGGCGCGTGGCGGCATTCCTGTCGATGTTCTTCCTCAACGCGGCCATTGTGGGCTTCTATGCCGCCTTTGCGCGGGGCTTCCCGGCCTATGCTCGCGCCACGGGTACGGGCTTTGTCCTCGGCGTGGGGCGCGCTGGCGCGGCTGGCTCGCCCATCGTCGCCGGCTTGCTCTTCGACGTGCTAGGCAAGGGCGAGTTGCTCACCGTATCGCTCATCATGAGCCTGGGTTCGGTATGCGCCATCTTCATGCTGCTGTTGCTGCCGATGCGTGATGGCGATGCGATTGCGCAAGCCGAGGCCAAGGCCTGAGATATGGGGCCGCCGCCCCCGTCCATGCGGGGCGGCGGATCATCAGATACTGACGATGTGACGAGAGCAGGCGGTCGAGACAGTCAGCCCGCCGTGACGCGGAGCACTTCGTCCGGCCGGGCCAGCGCATAGAGCGAGAGGCCGGCAGCCTCAGCCCGGGCTGCCGCCATGCTGGTCGGGACCGAGATGGTCACGAGGGTGTGCGCGCCGGCGCGGACCGTTTTCTCCACGATCTCATAGCTGCAGCGCGCCGTGGAAAGCACAAAGCCGGCGGCCATCGTCTCCCCTGCGCGGGCCATGGCGCCGACGAGCTTGTCCAGCGCATTGTGCCGGCCGACATCCTCGCGGGCCATCAGGATTGTGCCATCCTGCGCGACAAAGGCAGCGGCGTGCATCCCGCCTGTGGCGCGATTGCCCGGCTGATGCGCCCGCAAGGCGTCCAGCGCCGCGAAGATCGCCGCCGGTGCGAGCGCCTCATGCGCGGCGACCGGGGGGAGGGCACGCGAAACGGCTTCCAGATTATCGATGCCGCACAGGCCGCAACTCGACTCGGCCACGCGCGTGCGCACGCGCTCTTCAAGCTTTTCGAGCGCCAGTGAGGTGATGGTCGCACGCGCGATCCAACCGAGATCGGTCTCGACGATATCGATGTCAGTGACATCGCCCGGTTGCGTGGCCAGACCTTCAGTCAGCGCGAAACCGGTGATGAAGTCGTCCAGATCAAACGGACTGGCCATCATCACGGCATAGGAAAGGCCGTTATATTCCAGCGCGACCGGCACTTCCGGCGCAAAAGGGCGCGCGACCGGACGGCTGGAGCCATCCGGTCGAAGGGCGACGAGGTCAGCCGGCGTCGTTATAGCCAGGATCGTTCTCATCCGCGCTCGCGAATTCGGTGGCCCGCGTCATGTGCGGCACCGGCCCATCCACCATGGCGATGGCGCGCGCGGCGAGCGGCGACATGTCGGCGGGGTCGACGGCCTTGATGCCCGCGAGCATCCGCGGATCCCAATACATCTTGATATGGTCGGCGGTGGCGAGGGCCGCCTGATCGTGGCCCAACGCTTCGAAATTCCGCGCGATCTGGTTCGCCATGTAGATGAGGCGGCTGGCTTCCATGATGCTTACTCCGCCGCTTCAGCCGTCAGGCTGGCCACGATCCGCCGCGAGCGCTCGGACCAGCTGTTATAATCCTCCTGCCAATCGGTCGGGCCGTTGGAGGGCGTGATCTGGACAGCCGTCACCTTGTACTCGGGGCAGTTGGTGGCCCAGTCCGAATATTCGGTGGTCACGACATTGGCCTGCGTGGCGGGGTGGTGGAAGGTGGTGTAGACCACGCCCGGGGCAACCCGTTCGGTGATCGTCGCCCGCAGCGTCGTCTCGCCGGTGCGGCTGGAGAGCTTTACCCAGTCGCCATCCTTGAGGCCGCGATTCTCGGCATCCGTCGGGTGGATTTCCAGCAGATCCTCAGGGTGCCAGGCGGTGTTGCCGGTGCGCCGTGTCTGGGCGCCGACATTATACTGGCTGAGAATGCGGCCGGTGGTCAGCAGCAGCGGGAAGCGTGGGCCGGTCTTCTCGTCCGTCGGTACATAATCGGTGACTACGAACTTGCCCTTGCCGCGCACGAAACCGTCCACATGCATGATCGGCGAACCCTCGTGGGTCTCGTCCTTGACCGGCCACTGCAACGATCCCTCGCGCTCCAGACGCGCCCAGGATACGCCTGCGAAGGACGGGGTGAGACGGGCGATCTCGGCCAGGATTTCGCTGGGATGCTCGTAGTTCCAGCCAAGCTCCATGGCGTTGGCGAGAAGCTGGGTGATCTCCCAGTCGGCATAGCCATTGGCGGGCTCCATCACCTTGCGGACCGGCTGGATGCGCCGCTCTGCATTGGTGAAGGTGCCGTTCTTTTCAAGGAAGGTCGAACCGGGCAGGAAGATATGCGCGTAGTTCGCCGTTTCGTTCAGGAACAGGTCCTGCACGATGACGCACTCCATCGCCTTGAGGCCTGCAGCGACATGCGCGGTATTGGGGTCGGACTGAAGGATGTCCTCGCCTTGGATATAGATCGCGCGGAACGTGCCGTCGATCGCGGCGTCAAGCATATTGGGGATGCGCAGGCCCGGCTCGGCATCCAGGGTGACACCCCAGTCCGCCTCGAACAGCGCGCGGGTCTCATCGTCGCTGATGTGGCGATAGCCGGGCAATTCGTGCGGGAAGCTGCCCATGTCGCAGGCACCCTGCACGTTGTTCTGGCCACGCAGCGGGTTCACGCCCACACCGCGGCGACCGATATTGCCGGTCACCATGGCGAGGTTGGCAATCGCCATCACGGTCGAGCTGCCCTGGCTGTGCTCGGTGACGCCGAGGCCATAATAGATGGCGCCATTGCCGCCGGTCGCAAACAGGCGGGCCGCGCCGCGCAGTTCCTCGGCGGGCACGCGGGTCACGGGCTCCAGCGTCTCGGGGCTGTTGCGCTCCTGTGATACGAACGCTGCCCAGTCCTGATACTCGTCCCAGTCGCAGCGCTCGCGGATGAAGGCTTCGTCGGCCAGGCCTTCGGTGACGATGACATGCGCCATGGCAGTGAGCACGGCGACGTTGGTGCCGGGCTGCAGCGCAAGATGGTGCTGCGCGGCGATGTGCGGCGACTTGACCATGTCCGTCCGGCGCGGATCGATGACGATCAGCTTGGCGCCCTGACGCAGGCGGCGCTTCATGCGGCTCGCGAACACCGGGTGGCCGTCCGTCGGGTTGGCGCCGATGATCAGGATCACGTCGCTGTCCATCACGCTGTCGAAATCCTGCGTGCCGGCGGACGTGCCGAAGGTCGTCTTCAGACCATAGCCGGTCGGCGAGTGGCAGACGCGGGCGCAGGTGTCGGTATTGTTGGAGCCAAAGCCGGCGCGGATCAGCTTCTGGACGAGGAAGGTTTCCTCATTGGTGCAACGCGACGACGTGATGCCGCCCAATGCGCGCGCACCGTGGGCGGCCTTGATGCGCTTGAGTTCGGATGCGGCGTAGGAAATCGCCTCGTCCCAGCTCACCACCTGCCAGGGATCGTCCACGCTCTTGCGGATCATCGGTTGGGTGATGCGGTCCTGATGGTTGGCATAGCCCCAGGCAAAGCGGCCCTTGACGCAGCTATGGCCGCGATTGGCCTTGCCGTCCTTCCACGGCACCATGCGCACCAGCTGCTCGCCCCGCATTTCCGCGCGGAAGGTGCAGCCGACGCCGCAATAGGCGCAGGTGGTGACGACGGCCCGCTCGGGCTTGCCAATCTCGACCATCGCCTTTTCCTGAAGCGTGGCGGTGGGGCAGGCCTGCACACAGGCGCCGCACGACACGCATTCGGAAGAGAGGAAATCGTCGGACGCGACACCCGCAGACACCATGGAGCCGAAGCCGCGGCCGTCGATGGTGAGCGCGAAGGTGCCCTGCACCTCGTCACAGGCGCGCACGCAGCGCGAGCAGACGATGCACTTGCTGGGGTCGAAATCGAAATAGGGGTTGGACGTGTCCTTCTGGAGACCCAGATGATTATCGCCCGTGTAGCCATAACGTACATCGCGCAGACCGACGGCGGCCGCATTGTCCTGCAGTTCGCAGTCGCCATTGTCCGAACAGGTCAGGCAGTCCAGCGGGTGATCTGAGATGTAGAGCTCCATCACACCCTTGCGCAGCTTCTGCAGGCGGGGGGTCTGGGTGTGAACGGTCATGCCGTCCATCGCCGGCGTGGTGCAGGAGGCGGGGGTGCCGCGCATCCCGTCGACCTCGACCAGGCAGAGGCGGCAGGAGCCGAAGCTCTTCACGCTGTCTGTGGCGCAGAGTTTGGGAATGTCGCCGCCGCATTCGGCAGCCGCGCGCATCACGCTCGTGCCTTCCGGGACGGTGACGGAGCGACCGTCGATGGTCAGCGTGACCATCTTCTCCGATGTGGAAGCGGGCGTGCCGAAATCGGCCTGAGGTTCATAGCCCATGACGTTCAACTCTCTCCAGGTCAGCAGCAGTGTTGATATTAACAGGTTCGCGCGGCAATTGCACGGCGCGCGCGGAAATACGGTTCGCGAAGGCCTTCATCGAATGCACGCCCTCGCTCTTGAGGATGTCGAGCGCGTCGCCGGCCGCCGAGGCGGGCCACAGGCCGATCACCGGCAGGCTCTCGACATAAGCTGGGTATGGCGACAGGCGCTGCAAGAGGTCTTGCGGCAGATCGATGGCATCGCACGGCACGCTCAGCACGGCGGGGAGCCCGCGCGCCTGCGCTTCGAGCAAGGCCGCAGCGAGTCCGGCAAGCGGCCCCATGTGCGGGGCGGGCTGGTCGGCGATACTGGCCACGCCGTCATGTTCACGCCCCACCATGATTGTCTGCGCACTATGTGCAGCCACGGCGTCGATGGCATGGTCGATCAAAGCGCGACCATGGAAGGTCGCCACGGCCTTGTCGCTGCCGAAGCGCGTCGACTTGCCGCCAGCGATCACTGCGCCGAGAACGGCCGCGCGATCGATGGGGAGCAGGCCGACGCAGCAGCTCATTCAGCCGCCTCGGGGAGGCTCTGACGGGCGCCGAAATCCTCGGGCCAGTGCTTGAGCGCGCTCATCACCGGATAGGGGGTGAAGCCGCCCAGGGCGCAGAGCGAGCCGAACTTCATCGTCTCGCAGAGATCTTCCAGCAGGACGATCTCGTCCTCAAGGCTGCGCGGCGCGGTGGGGGCGTTGTGCATCTGCGGCAGAGCCTCGAGCGTATCGCGCTGGCGCGGTACGCGCGCCATGATCCGGTCGATCAGTTCCTTGCCGCGTACCGAGCCGATGCGGCAGGGCGTGCACTTGCCGCAGCTTTCCGCCGCGCAGAATTCCATGGCGAAGCGCGCCATGCCGGCCATGTCCGCACCTTGGCCGAACACGGTGATGCCGCCATGGCCGATCAGCGCATCGACGGCGGCATAAGCCTCATAGTCGAACGGAATGTCGAACTGGTCCGGGTGCAGATAGGCACCGAGCGGACCGCCAACCTGCGCGGCCTTGACCGGCGAGCCGTCGTCCGTGCCGCCGCCAATCTCGTTGACGAGCTGGCCAAGCGTGATGCCGAACGCCGTTTCGTAAAGGCCGCCATGCTTGATGTTGCCAGCAAGCTGGATCGGCATCGTGCCGCGCGAGCGACCCATGCCATAATCGGCATAGGCCTTGGCACCCTCGGCCAGAATGTAAGGCACAGCCGCAAGGCTGAGCACATTGTTGACGATGGTGGGCTTGCCGAACAGGCCGACCAGTGCCGGGATCGGCGGCTTCGCCCGCACTTCGCCGCGCTTGCCTTCCAGGCTGTTGAGCAGCGAGGTTTCCTCGCCGCACACATAGGCGCCGGCACCGACGCGCACTTCCAGCACGAAGGGCGCAACGAGATGCGCGCTGCGGCGGATCGCTTCTTCCAGCTTGGCGATGGCGTGGGGATATTCCGAGCGGACGTAGATATAACCCTTGGTCGCGCCAGTCGCGAGGCCGGCAATCGCCATGCCCTCGATCAGGCAATAGGGGTCGCCTTCCATGAGCATACGGTCGGCAAAAGTCGCGCTGTCACCTTCATCGGCATTGCAGACGATGTACTTCTGGTCTGCCACGGCCGCCGCGACGGTGCGCCACTTGATGCCGGTGGGGAAGCCGGCGCCGCCGCGACCGCGCAGGCCCGAGGCCACGACTTCCTCGACCGTCGCCTCGGCGCCGATCTCGCGAGCGCGGGCGAGGCCTTTCCAGCCGCCGGTGGCTTCATAATCGCCCAGTTCAGTCGGGCGCGTCTTGCCGGCGCGGGCGAACGTCAGCCGCTGCTGCTTGGCAATGAACGGATGCTCGGCAATCACGCCGATGCCGAGCGGCGACGAGCCGTCCAGAATCGCCGCAACATCATCGGCCGTTGCAGGGCCGAAGCCTTTGCCGTCGATCTCCACCAGCGGCTCCAGCCACTGCATGCCCCAGCTCGAAACCCGCTCGACGGTCACGCCCGCCCTTGCAAAGGCATCGGCAACCGCGTCGGCACCGCAAGCGATGGCCAGCGCGTCGTCAGAAATGCGCACCATGACCATGTCAGGCAATCTCCCGGATCAGCTTGTCGAGCTTGGGCGCGTCCAGCCGGGCATGAACGGCATTGCCGATCATCGCATTGGGGCCGACGCTGCACAGGCCGAGGCAATAAATGGTTTCGATCTTCACGCGCTCGCCGGCCGCGGCAACCGCGCCATCGACCAGCGCTTCGACGCCGCGTGCCTTGCAGGATTCCGCACGGCACAGCTTGAGCACCGGCGCGGCCTTGGGCTCGGCGGTGAAATCATGATAAAAGCTCACCACGCCATGCACTTCGGCGCGGCTGAGGTTGAGCGCGAGGGCGATCTGGCGCTTGGACGCCTCGTCCACGCAGCCGAACTCGGCCTGCACGTCATGGAGGATGGGGAGAAGAGGCCCTTCGCGGCGGCTATGGCTCGCGATGATCTCGTCCAGCCGATCGGCTTTGGCGTCTCTCATGCGCGCGGGTCTCCCAAGTCTTCTTTCGTTGCTGAAATTCGTTTGTGTTACTGCCTATTTTTTGCGCGGCTGGCAAGCGCAAACCGCTGGATCGCGTTGTTGCGAGAGGCTTGCAAAAGGCGGCGTGCACGCATGGCCCGCACGCTGGTCAGACTGGTGATGTGACGATCATGCGAGCGCCATCACGCGGCCGCTTTCAGTCCCGCCAACCAGTCGCCGAGCATGGCGCGCCCGGCGGAAACGGCCCGAGGTCCGAGCCGATCATGGGCGGCGCGCAGGCTCTCGTTGCAACCGCCGGATTCCGCCGCAGCCTCCGGCCATTCCTCCATCCATTGATAGAAGCGCGCATCCTCGCCCATTTCGGCATGGAATTGTAGGGCAAGCAGATGTTGTCCCCGCCGGAAGGCCTGATGCGTATAGCGGTCGCTGGACGCAAGCAGTTGGGTGCCTTCCGGCAGGGTGAACGTGTCGCCATGCCAGTGCAGAACCGGCACGTCGACAAGATGAGAGAGCGGGCCGGTGCGGCCGGCATTGTTGACCTTGACCGAATGAAAGCCGACCTCCTTGACCGGGCCGGGATAAACCTTCGCGCCGAGCGCCGCCGCGATCATCTGCGCGCCGAAGCACACGCCGAGCGTGGGGCGGTCGGCCGCCAGCCGCAGCGCCAGGCGGCGCAGCTGGCAGGCGATCCACGGATAGCGATCCTGCTCATACACCCCCATCGGCCCGCCCATCATGATGAGCAGATCGGGTTCTCGCAGGTCGAGCGTGGCGAAGGCGGGGTCGGTCACATCGATCCGGTGGATCGCATAGCCGGCCGCTTCCACCGGCTCCCGATATCCCGCCATGCCCTCATGGGGGACGTGCCGAATCACAAGCGCGCGCTTCATCGTCATCGTCATTGGCCTCTCGAAATGAGTGTCAGAGGCCGAGGCGCGACCAGAAGTCACTGGCACTGGCGAGGGGCGGCGAGTCGTGCGGGGCCGCAGGCGCCAGTCGCCAGCTTGGATGCGGAAGGGGCGTCAGCGCGCGGCCGGCTCGCTGGGCATGATTACGGTTACGGCGAGGAATGGAACGGATAGCCATATCGTTTCTCCAGTACGGAGCACGAAGCCGGCGTTGTCGCGTGGGATTCGTGCGCTTTAGCGGTTGGTGACGCGGAGCAAGCTGACAAACATCAAAAGCCGCGTTCCGGGCTGGAGGCGGCAGTGCCGCCCGTCATTCCGGACAAGAGGGGTTTAAGCCGGGAGGCATGAGTCCGGCAATCAAGCGATCTTTGCAGGGGTGATAGTTTAGCTCGGCCGGCCACGCGATCGTTTGCGCGTCAAAACACGCCGAAGGTCCAGCCTTCCGTCCGTGCCAGTTCCGGCGTCAGCGCCTGCGGTGCCCACAGGGCCGGCTCGCCATGCACCAGCCGCAGCCAGGCCGCGCTGAGCAGCGCATCGGTGGCATGGTCGCTGTACCGGCCGGCGAACCGCACATGCGGCCCGCTGGCAAGACGCGCGAGGCAGGCATCCAGTTCGGCCTCGCGAACCTTGGTCTGGCCCTTGCGCTTGCCGGCGGCGAGCGCGGCAAGGCTCGTGTAAATTTCCACGATCAGACTGCCTGAGCCGGGGTCGGCATCGAACGGCCAGATCGGCATGTCCGTCTGGATACGGTGCAGCACCCGCATCCCGGTCAGGCTGGATTTGCCGACCTGCGCCGCACCGACGAGATTGAGGTTGCTGCAGGGATTGAGGCCCTGTGCCTGCTGGGCCAGCTCCGTCTGGCGCAGCCGCCCGCGTCCCCCGCCGAACAAATCACCCTCCCGGCCCCCATGGCGCCGGAAATGCCGCGCGGCCTCCGGGTGATCGACAAAGGCGCCGGCCCCCAGATGCGGCTCGTCGGCGCAGATGTCCTCGACAAGCGCCCAGAGTTGGCGGGCGTTGGGTGGAGTGCGATCCCAGCCCGGGAAGAAGGCGCCCTTGTCGGCGAAGGGCAGGGACGGGCCGAGATCAAGGCCGACCAACGTCTCGCGCGGCATGTCGCGGCGCATCCAGTCGAGCACGTCGGGGCGTGACCAGATGTGGCCGGGGCGGACCAGCGCCGGGCCAGCGCCGCTATCCGCGTCGCAGATGGCGACGGCAACGCCCGGCTGTCGCGGCCCCTGTGCGCCCGACCAGTCGATTGCGGCGAAATGGCGGAAGCGGCTCACGGGTGGCGGGCGGGATCAGTCACCGCGCAAGTCGCGCCGACGCTCATCCCACCAGGCGATGCGCTCGGCGATCCGCTTCTCGAACCCGCGCTCGGTGGGCGCGTAAAAGGTCTGCGGCGCCATCTCCTCGGGCCAGTAATTGTCGCCTGAGAAGCCGCCTTCCACATCATGATCGTAGCTATAGCCCTTGCCATAGCCGATCTCCTTCATGAGCTTGGTCGGCGCATTGAGGATGTTCGCGGGCGGCATCAGCGATCCGGTTTGTTTGGCGCTGGCAAAGGCCGCTTTTTGCGCCTTGTAGGCGGCGTTGGATTTGGGCGCGGTCGCGAGATACAGGCAGGCTTGCACGATCGCCAGTTCGCCCTCGGGCGAGCCGAGGAACTCGTATGCATCCTTGGCGGCGAGGCATTGGGTGAGCGCCTGCGGGTCGGCCAGGCCGACATCTTCGCTGGCGAAGCGCACCAGCCGGCGCAGGACGTAAAGTGGTTCCTCGCCCGCGACCAGCATCCGCGCGAGATAATAGAGCGCGGCCTGCGGATCGGACCCGCGCAGCGCCTTGTGGAGCGCGGAAATCAGATTGTAATGCCCGTCGCGATCCTTGTCATACACCGGCATCCGGCGGTGAAGCAGGGCCGCAAGACCCGCCGGGTCCAGCGGCTCGGTGAGGCCGATGCCCTGCAGCGTCTCCACCTGATTGAGCAGGAAGCGGCCATCACCATCAGCCGAAGCCACGAGCGCGGCGCGGGCATCGTCGGTCAGCGGCAGCGGTGCGCCGGTCAGGGCTTCCGCACGGGAGATCAACGTATCGAGCGCGGTCTCGTCCAGCCGGCGCAGGATGAGCACCTGCGCGCGGCTGAGCAGCGCCGCGTTGAGAGCAAAGCTCGGATTTTCGGTGGTGGCGCCGACCAGCGTGACGGTGCCATCCTCGACATAAGGCAGGAAGCCATCCTGCTGCGCGCGATTGAAGCGATGAATTTCATCCACGAACAGAAGCGTGCGCTGCCCGGCGCGGGCGGCGTCGCGCGCGGCGGCAAAGGCAGCCTTGAGGTCCGCCACGCCGGAAAAGACCGCGGAGATCGGCGCGAAGCGCATGTCCACCGCTTCGGCCAGCAGTCGCGCCAGCGTGGTCTTGCCGGTGCCCGGCGGTCCCCACAGGATCATCGAGGAGAGCCGTCCCGCCGCGACCATACGCCCGATGGCGCCGTCAGAGCCGGTGAGGTGGTCCTGCCCGACCACGTCATCGAGCGTGCGCGGGCGCAGACGGTCGGCCAGCGGCGCATCCGCGCGAGGCTCGGCAGGGCTGGAGGCGGCGGCAAGGCCGCCGAAGAGATCAGACATGCGAACTCATATAGGTCGGCCCGTCACCGGTTGCACGGGCCAGCTTGCACCGGAGGACGGGCCATTCGCAGGCACGCTCTAAAAAAACGCAAAAGGGACCTTGCGAAAATGAGTCTAAGATATATCTTAGATCAATCTGAATTTTGGAAGGATTGAATCTTTGATGTTTCACACACGCACACATGGACGGTGCGGCCCGAATGGGCACCGTCATGCGCTCAAGGCCATGATGGGCCGGGGCGGTCGCTTCGGCGGCGGCTGGGGCGGCGCAGATTGGGACGGGCAGGGCGGCCATGGTGGTTCGCGCGGCGGCCGTCGCGGACGCGGACGCCTGTTCGATGGCGGCGAGTTGCGACTCGTGCTGCTCAAATTGATCGGCGAGGGGCCGCGCCACGGCTATGACCTCATCCGTGCGATCGAGGAACTGACCGGCGGCGCCTATGCGCCCAGCCCCGGCGTCGTTTATCCCACCCTCACCCTGCTTGCGGAAATGGACCTCATCGCCGACAGCGAGAGCGAAGGCGCGCGCAAGCTGTACGCGATTACCCCCGCAGGAGAGGCTCATCTTGCCGAGAAGGCCGAAGAAATCGGCGGCCTGATGGACCGGCTCGCCGGCCTCGGCGCCGAGCAGCATCGATCCAACAGTGGCCCGGTCCGGCGCGCCATGGGCAATCTCAAAACGGCTCTGATGGGCCGGCTGCGCGAAGGCGAGACCACAGACGATCTGCCGCACGAGATCGCCGCGATCCTTGATGAGGCAGCGCGGAAGATCGAGCGGTTGTAAGACTGCACAGCATAATTTCAATCGCTCCACCGCCGGACGGTGGAGCCACCAACAGAAAGACAATCTCATGAACAGCGCAACAGCCAGGGTGCCCACGCAGAGCGGCAGCCGCTACCTCCAGCAATTGTGCAAGCACTGGTCGCACAACCTCAAGGTGGAATTCACACCCGAGCGCGGCACGATCGTGTTTCCGCGCGATGCGCGCGGCGCCGATTGGCCGGCTGACGCTCTGGTGACGATGGTCGCGCAACCCGAAACGCTCGACGTGACCATCGACGCCAGCAGCCCGGAGCATCTCGAAGGGCTCAAAAACACGGTCGCCCGCCATCTCGACCGCTTCGCGTTCCGCGAGGCGCCGCTCAGCTTCCCTTGGTCGTGAGGGTTTGAACCGGCGCGATCAGTCCGCCGGTTCGGTCTTCAGTTCTGCAAGAGCGGCTGCGATCTGCGCCGTGCCATAAGGCTTGGTGACGATCGGCACGGCGTGGAAGCGCGAGGAATCGAGACCGCTGCCATAGCCCGTCGCAAAGACGAACGGGATGCCGCGTTCGGCCAGTGCCCTGGCAACCGGCTCGCTCGTCTCCGCGCCCAAATTATAATCGAGCATGGCGACGTCGAGCGGGACGGTCGCACAGGCGCGCAGGGCAGCGGTGACGCTGGAGGCGACCTCGACCTTCTCGGCGCCGAGTTCCATCAACGCGTCCTGCCCGTCGAGCGCGATGATGAGGCTGTCTTCCACCAGCAGCACGCGCTGCCCGGCAAGCGGCAGCTTCGCCGGCTCGCGCAGATCGGCAGACGCGCCGTCCGTCGCGTCGATTCGGTCCTCCGGCGCGACGCCGGCCACGAAGCGGGAGGGAATGCAGAAATGCGCCTTCACACCGCTCAGTCGGTAGTGAATCTTCGCATCGCCCCCCAGATCGTGCGGGACGGTCTTTTCGATCACCGTCGACCCAAAGCCGCGGCGGGAGGGCGGGGTGACCGCCGGCCCGCCGAGTTCGGACCAGTCGATCAACAGGCTGCCATCCTCGTCCTGCTGCCAGCTGATCAGTACCGTGCCGCTATCGGAGAGCGCACCATATTTGGCGGCATTGGTCATGAGCTCGTGGAAGACCAGCGAGAGCACGGTGAAGGCGACCGGCTGCAACAGGATGTTGGCGCCTTTGGTTTCCACATTGGTCCGCTTGTCGCGCAGGAAGGCATTGGCCTCGATGTCGATAAGATCCCGCAACCGCGCCGGACCCCAGCGATCGCGCGTCACCTGGTCGTGCGCACGAGCGAGCGCCTGCAGGCGATCGTCCAGATTGCGGGTGAAATCCTCGACGCTGGCCGCCCCGTCGCGGGTCTGCGACACGAGTCCGCGGATGAGCGAGAGGATATTGCGCACGCGGTGATTGAGCTCGGCGATCAGCAGCTCCTGCCGCTCCTGCGCCCGCTGCCGCTCCTCGCCTGCGCTCTCGGACAGGCGGATGAGCACTTCCAGCATCCCGACCCGCAGCGCTTCGGCAACGCGGCGCTCGACCGTGGTAAACGGCAGGCTGCGGCCCTTCACCAGTTGCGACCAGCTTTCGAAGCTTTTGCGCGGGGTGAGCCGGTCGCCATTGGGTCCGAGTTCGACCGGCTTCTCCGGGTTGCCGCCCCAGCGCACCGAGCGCATCTGTTCGCTGCGGAAGAAGACCACATAGTCACGCGGCTTGCGTGACAGCGGGATGGCGATGAGGCCGGCGGCGACATCCGCATAGGCAGTCGCCTCGGGCAGGACGGATGAAATGCAGTCCGTCGCGAAGACCTCGCCGTGCGAAAGCTGATTGAGGATGGAGACGAGGCTTATGAACTGCTCGCGCGAGGGCGTCAGGCCACTCAGCGAGACAGAGCCGTCAACATAAGCCCCGACGCCATCGGCGGGAATGGTATCGAACACAACCTCGCCGAGCCAGTCCGCGTCCCGCAGCAGGTCGCCATCCTGCGCGATGGAGGCCATCAAGCGATCGGTGGCGCCGCGTGCGCGCGACTCATAGCCGGCATTCTCGCTGCGTTCCCGGCTCTCGAGCATCAGCGAGAAGATCTGGCCGAACAGTTCGGCGGCCGTACGCATGGCGAGGCCAGGCAGGCGCGGCTGATAATGGTGGCAGGCGAAGAGCCCCCAGAGCTTGCCTTCGACGATGATCGAGATCGACAGCGACGCGCTGACGCCCATGTTGCGCAGATACTCGACATGGATGGGCGAAACCGCGCGGAGCAGGCAGAGCGACTGGTCGAGGACCGCGCCGCTCGGGTCGGTCTGCGGCACGATTGGCACCGGCTCTGCATTCACATCAGCGATGATGCGGAACGGATTGCGCACATAGAGCTGGCGCGCTTGTGCCGGAATATCCGACGCGGGGTAATGCAGGCCAAGGAAGCTGTCGACGCCAGCGCTCAGCGCCTCGGCAACGACCTCGCCCGAGCCTTCGGCATCGAAACGATAGACCATAACGCGGTCGAAACCGGTGATCGCCTTCACCTGCCGGGCGCTCTCGCGAATGAAGGAGGTGAGCGTATCGGCCTGGGCGAGGCGCGACATGAGCGTGCGGACCAGCGTCGCCGCTTCGCCTGGATCTTCGAGCGCGGGCTCGCATTCGATGACGATGCTGTTGCCCGAGAAATGCACGGCGACATCGTAGAGCTTGCCATCATCGAACAGCGGCTGCGAGAATAGGCGCTCCACGGAATCATTGCCGCGCAGCATCGAGATCCGGTTGCGGATGTCATGCTGAGCAGCGGGCGTAATGAGATCGGTGAGCTTGGAACCCAGCAGCGCATCCGCCGATTTGCCCGTGAACGCGGCGATATTGTCCGATACGCGACCGATCATCCAATCGGCACTGACCGCCAGCAGGAAGCCAAACGGCTGGATCGTCCCGAGAATATGGATCGGTTCGCGGTCGCAATTGGTGAGATCGACCCGAAAGCCGGCAGGATCATTGGCCAAGTCTGGCTCCCATCGCGATGGCGCAATTTCGGTAAAGGGCGAAGGTCCGGGTCGCTGCTGCGCGGGTTTCGCGCTGCCAGATGGGGCCGTGAGTCAGGGCCTGATCTTCCAGAGCGGCGATGAAGGCGCGCCACGCGCCTTGAGGATGCACGGCGCTCAGATAATCACGCGGAAAATCGTCGGGCACGCGGCGCGCGAGCATCGCGCCACCCAGGCGCGAGCCTTCCGTCACATAGGCAGCACCCCAATGAGCCGCCGTGCTCGGGGCCCATGTCAGCGGCTCGGCCTCGGGCACGGCCTGGCCCAAGGCGTCGAGGTCGGCCGTCAGGGCCTGAACGCGCGCGGCGGTGTCGATATTCGGCGAGGCTGAGCGCAGCCAGCGCTCGAGCGGCACCAGCGCCGCTGCATGGGCAGACAGAAAACGGCCGTAACTCGCACGGCTCGTCAGATCGAACTGGCTGAACAGGCTGTCGACTTCGTCGTGGTCGGCACGCGTCTCTTTCTTCAGGACTTGATGGAAGGCCACTGGCTGAGCCGCGGCTGTTGTCGGGATTTCCGCCACGCCGGGATCAGTATCGAAAGACATTGCCGTGAATTTACAGCGCGTGCCGGCAATATACAACGCGTGATCTTGCGAGCCGCGGCGAAAGGAATGGCGCAATTCGGGGCAGGGGCGGCCTTTGTCTCATCGGACGCATAACGCGCCGAGAGATGAACGGTTGCACGCAGTCACACTCAGTCTTCGTCGCGGTGTGATCAGCCGGCGCGGCGCTTCGCCAAGCCGCAATATGTTTCAATCATTGCGGCGTTCACCTGATCCCATTTATAGTTCTGCACCCGCAGATGCCCGGCTTGCCCCGCCGTTGCGCGCAAGGCGGGATCTTGGATGAGGCGTTGGATGGCGTCGGCATAAGCCTGCACATCGCGCGGCGGAACGAGAAAGCCGGTCACACCGTCCGCGACCAGATCAATCGCGCCTGTGGCGCGGGCAGCGACCACCGGCACGCCCGCCGCCATGGCTTCGGTCGTCACATTGCCAAAAGTCTCGGTGACCGAGGGCATGAAGAAGATATCCATGCAGGCGGCCGCCCGACCGAGGTCATCGCCGCCCTGAAAACCCGCAAACACCGCCTCCGGCACCCGCTCGGCAAACCACTGACGTGCCGGGCCTTCGCCGATCACCAGTACCCGATGACGCACGCCGCGCGCCTTGAGCGCTGCGATCACATTCGCAAAGACGCCGAGGCCCTTTTCCAGAACAAGCCGCCCAAGGAAGCCGATGGCGATCTCGTCATCGGCGATGCCGAGCGATCGCCGCCAGCCATTGTCCCGCCGCTGCGGGTTGAACCGGGCATGATCGATGCCGCGGGACCAGATGCCGATCGGCGTCGTCACGCCCCACTCGCGCAGCAGCGTCGCCATGCTGCCGCTCGGCACCATCACCTGATCGACGCG
This sequence comes from Sphingobium sp. B8D3B, assembly GCF_025961875.1. Taxonomy (NCBI): domain Bacteria; kingdom Pseudomonadati; phylum Pseudomonadota; class Alphaproteobacteria; order Sphingomonadales; family Sphingobiaceae; genus Sphingobium; species Sphingobium sp. B8D3B. The sequence goes on from NZ_JAOQON010000001.1 coordinate 817,337, forward strand.
ATTGTAGAAGCGGGTCTGCAGGCGCACCAGCAACGGCTCGATGAAGCCAAGGCCATAATAGCGCGGATAGGTTTCAAAGCGCGTGTGCAGGGAGGCGACGCAGGGAATGCCCTCCCGCCGCGCCCAACTCGATGCGCGATGCCCCAGAATGTCCGGCGCTGAGACGTGGACGATATTGGGGGCGTAAGCCGCAAGGTCCGCCCGAGTCTGCGCTGAAAGCCCCTTGGCGAGCCGATATTCGCCCCGGCCGCCCGGCATGGACCAGCTCGGCACCGACACCAGCTCGCCAGCCGGTTCGAATGCTGGTGGATCGATGGTGGGGGAATAGACACGCACGCTGGCGCCGCTCGCGAGCGCAGAGGCCATCAGATTGTTGAGGGCCTGATTGGCGCCATCGCGGACGTAATTATAGTTGCCGCTGAACAGGGCAATGCGGAGGTCGCTGGGGAGCATCGAGGCCCTATAGCGAGGCGCGCCGTGCGGTCAAAGTGCTGCTGCACCGTCGGCGGGAACTTGTCCGTCCGTTGTTGCACTGGCGCGACTCACAGGGGTCGTGTCATGACAGGACATGGACGAGCTTTCCCTTTCCCTTTCCGTCGAAGCGCTGCTGGTCGGGTCGCCGGCCTTGCTGGCGCCTCGCGTGATGAGTGCCATGGGCAAACGACCCGTTCGCGGGCCGGTGAGGATCGGCTGGCTGGGGCTCGAGGGCGATAGCGTCGCTGACCCCCTTCATCATGGGGGCCATGACAAGGCCGTCCATCTCGTGCCGCAGGAGCATTATGCCTGGTGGCGCGGCGTGCTGGACGATCATCCGCTGCTCCACGCACCGGGCGCATTCGGCGAAAATCTCGCGACGCGCGGGGCCACCGAGGCCAATCTGTGTCTGGGAGACCGGTTCGCGCTTGGCAGCGCCGTGCTGGAGATCAGCCATGGCCGCCAGCCCTGCGCCAAGCTCAACGCGCGCTTCGGGCGCAAAGACGTGCTGGGTCAGGCCATCGCGAGCGGCCATTGCGGTCTCTATCTGCGCGTGATCGAGCAGGGCGAGGCCAAGGCAGGCGATGCGATGATCCTGCTGGAGCGCCCCTTGGAAGACTGGCCGATTGCGCGGGTGTTCAACCTGCTGATCGCAGGCGGACATAAGGCCGATCCGGCGGGCGTCGCACAATTGGCCGAGACCCGCGTCCTCGCCGACGCGTGGCGGGTGCGGGCGGAAAAGCTGGCGCGCTGAGCTAGGCGTTGGAGCGCGCTTCTGATTCATGCTGGCTGTGCGAACGGCCATTGGGTGCACGCATCGAATGGCATCATCCTGTGCCCAAGGCCAAGGGCGGCCGGGAGACGGTGCCGTTGCACCCGATCTGCCATCGCGCGCTCCACGCGCATTTCAGCAATGGCCAGCTGGCGCGGATCGGGCGCGATCAGGCGGCGTTGCGCGGGGATCCCGCGCTCGCTGCCTTTCTGCGCTGGGTTGCCGGCAAGCCGGCGGACTTCCATGCGCCGACGCGCAAGCCCGGCCGTTAAGGGGCGGGGCCTGCACCGGCTCAGCGCATCGCCTTGACGTCCTCGGCGGTGATCGCATCCTCATAATGATTACCGAAATGCGTGCGGACATAGTTCACCACATTGGCGACCTGTTGGTCCGTCATCATCTCCCCCACCGGCGGCATGCCGTTCAGGCCCTTGAGCGTCACCAGCATGGGATAGCCACTGGCGGCCAGGTTGGGGTTGTTGGCGAGCGCCGGATATTTGCCTGCGCCCGTCGCGCCGGCTGCGTCCGGCATGTGACAGGCGGCACAGACCCGGCGGTACATTTTTTCGCCATCGGGTTCGCTGAACCGCCCCGGCATCACGAACGCCCCGTCGGCATCGCCTTGCTGGGCGACCAGAGCGGCGGGATCGCCCTGGCGTGGCTGGGCAGCATCCTGCGCGAGTGCGACGGAAACCGAGCCGGTGAGAATGCCGGCGGCGAGGCCAAAGGCCAATGTGCTGATCTTCATGATATTAGCTCGCGGTGACACGTTGATGGAGCCGCGTGATCGCATCGATGGCGGAGGTGATGCCGCCTTCCTGCCATCCGCCGATATAGGAGGTATGCTCGCCTGCCAGGACGATCCGCCCGTCGAATTCGCACATGTTCCGATAGTGCTCGGCGCGCGCTTCCTCCGTCCATTGTCCGAAGCAACCGAGCACCCAGGGCACCCGGTGCCAGCCGACGGCCACGCCGTTCATGAACTCGGCCTTATATTGCGGGTGGATCTGCGCGCCCCATTCAAGTGCGCGCTTGACCCGCTCTTCCGGCGGCAGCGCGGTCAGTTCGAACCCTGTCGAGCCGCCGGTATAAGCGCCCAGAAGCACGCCCGGGCCGCTGGCGCCATAATTGCTGCTGGGGTAGCTGATCTGCGAGATCGGCAGATCCGTGGTGGTGATGCCGCCATAGATCTGGTCGTCCTGCTCCCAGAAGCGCCGCTTGAATTCCAGCCCGACTTTGACGCTGGTCGAGTAGGGCACGGCACGGATCGCCCCAGCCAGCTTGGGGCCGACATTTATGTCGATCTGCGCGAGGATGGGCAGCGGGATGGTGCAGATGCACCAGTCAGCCTTCGCCTGTGCTGCGGCACCGGACTTGGTGTCGACGTAATCGACCGTGACGCCTTTCGCGCCCTGCTTGATCGCCGTGACCTTGCTGTTGAGGCGAACCAGATGACCCACGGCCCGCTCAAAGCCCTTGGCGACCATTTCCATGCCGCCAACCGGCTGGAAGATGGCGAACTCATGATCCCAGGTGAGGTTGCCGCCGATCGAGCGCCACAGGCGTGAACGGAGCACCGTTTCGGCGGTCATCGGCTCGGATGGGATGGGCTCCGCAGTCAGGCCGCCGCCTGGCTGCTTCTCCCAGCCACGGCGGTTGCTGGACTCGCGGCCCTTCACATAGCGCATGTCCTTGTCGAGCGCGCCCCAGCTCCGCAGGGATTCCAGCAGGATGTCGCCATCCTCCTTGCTGAGCGTATCCGCCAGGGCATTCTTGTTGACCGCCTTGGCGAGCAATTCGCTGACATGGCCGTAGAAATCGGCCTGCACATGCCGGTAGCGCTGCGGGGCCCCGCCGAACGCCTTCGTCGAGTGGACATAGGCGTTGTAATTAACCTGCATGAACGGTTCGAGCGCGACGCCCAGTTCGCGGCAATAATGCATGATGCCATGGTGGTGCCATGGAATGCGCCACGGGCCGGGATTGATGTAGTTGCCGGGCGCAAAGTCGCACTTCTGCGTCGCGCCGCCGAGTTCAGTGTAGGTGTCGCCGCCCTTGAGCGTCCAGGAGCGCCCGCCCACGCGGTCGTTATACTCCAGCACCTGAACCTTGTAGCCGGCGCGGCTCAGCTCCAGCGCGGCGGTCATCCCCGCGACGCCGGCGCCCAGAATGAGCACGCTTGCGCCCTTGGCGCCGCCCTCCAGCTTGATCGGTCCCTTGAACGTCGAAGCCTGAGCCTGACCGAGGCTCGACATCGCCATGTACATCGCCGATGCGCCCGCCGTGGTTCCAATGAGCGCCAGCAGATCACGCTTGCTCATGCGCAGCGCGTTAGTGTCTGTCATATGTGGTTATATCCCATGTCACCCCTTTGCGTGAGGGGAGCCATGGTGGGCGAACCGGGCCTTGACCCGACTCGCACCAACCTGTGCAGCACCTCGTCGCGAAGCCAGTGATCGGCCTGCGGCACGCCGCTGTTGATACGAGGTTTTGCGTATTTGCGGTGGGACGCGGCTCGGGCAATGGGCCGGATCTACACTGGAGTCGTGGACGATGCGTGCCGTGTTGCTCGCACAGTCCTGCAGTTGAGTCGGGAAGTCTGAAGCGAGACTTAGCCCCTCCTCTTCAGAGGAGGGGTGGCGCGCACTCAGCGGCCTAAAGCGTCGCCTCGATTTCGCGTGCCGCCATATCAGGCTCGGGCGACTGGGTGATCGGGCGGCCAATGACCAGCAGTGAGGCGCCGGCATCCACCGCTTCACGCGGCGTGACCGCGCGCTTCTGATCGCCCTTGCTGGCACCGCTCGGGCGCACGCCGGGCACGACAAAGAAGCCGGCCGGCCACAGCTTGCGCGCGCGGGCGACCTCATTGCCGGAGCAGACGATGCCGTCGAGACCAGCCTCCTTGGCAAGCAGCGTCAGCCGCTCGACCTGTTCCTGCGTACCGCCGTGGACGCCGGTTTCTTCCAGATCGGTCTGGTCAAGGCTCGTGAGCGTCGTCACGGCGACGACCTTGGTGTGGACCCCGGCCGCAGCCTTGGCGTCTTCCAGCATCGCCCGTCCGCCAGAGGCATGGACGGTGAGGATCGACGGTTCGAGCGCGTGCAGGGCCTGAACCGCCTTGGCTACGGTGTTCGGAATGTCGTGAAGCTTCAGGTCGAGAAAGATCGGCAAACCGAACTTGCGCATCTCATGCACGCCATGGTGGCCATTGGCGCAGAAGAATTCCAGCCCCAGCTTGATGCCGCCGACATGGTTGCGGACCTTCTGAACCAACTCCTGCGCATGGGGCAGGGACGGCGTGTCGATGGCGATATAGATGATGCTGGTCATGGAGTGTCGGTTCTGCCTGCCGGTTTGAGATCGTCGTCCACCCGCACATCGATCGTGCGAACGGGCGGTGCGGGTTCGAAGCCCGCGGGGGTGATGTGATCGGGCGTGGCGGTTGGCGTGGGGTGGTCCTGGGTGTGAACCACTGGCGCCGTCGCCGCCGGCGCAGAAGCCGCGAGGGCGCGCTCTGCGCTGTCGAGCCGCCGGCGCATCCGATATTTGGTGGCCTTGTGCAATGCCCAGAACGGCAGCGAACCGGCGAGAAATGCGACGATCACGAGAACCGGCAGCTTGGTTTCAAGCTGGAGACCGCCCCACAGATTGATCATCACGGGGGTCCAGTTGGCGAAGCTGAAAATGACGATGATGATCGCCAGTACGACCCAGAAGGCTGTCCGGAGGAACTGCATGGCTTGTCTTCCTCTGCTTGGTCCGTAGAGCCTGACCATAAGCGCGCCGTGACGGCTTGCCTAGGGGCGCGTTTCAACGCCTCTCTGCGGACATGGGAGCTTCCGGAACGGGCGGGTCAGCCAGCGGTTCCGAACACCCGCGTGAAGATCGTGTCGACATGTTTCAGATGATAGTCGAGGTCGAACAGTGCCTCGAGCTGCGGACCGGAGAGATGCGCGGAAACGGCCGGGTCGGCCTTGAGCAGATCGAGCAGCGATTGCGCACCATCCGACTGCCACACCTGCATGGCGTTGCGCTGGACCATCGCATAGCTGTCCTCGCGGCTCACGCCCGCCTGGGTGAGGGCGAGCAGCACGCGCTGCGAGTGGATGAGGCCGCCCATGCGGTTCATGTTCTTCATCATCCGCTCGGGGTAGACGAGCAGCTTGTCGATCACGCCGGTGAGCCGGCCGAGCGCGAAGTCGAGCGTGATCGTGGCGTCCGGGCCGATGAAGCGCTCGACCGAGGAGTGCGAGATGTCCCGCTCATGCCACAGCGCGACATTCTCGAGCGCGGGCAGGGCATAAGCGCGCACCATGCGGGCCAGGCCGGTCAGATTCTCGGTGAGCACCGGGTTGCGCTTGTGCGGCATCGCCGACGAGCCCTTCTGGCCGGGAGAGAAATATTCCTCGGCTTCCAGCACTTCGGTGCGCTGGAGGTGGCGCACTTCGACCGAGAGCCGCTCAATGGAGCCCGCGATCACGGCCAGCGTCGAGAAGAACATGGCGTGGCGATCACGCGGGATCACCTGCGTGCTGACCGGCTCAACCGTGAGGCCGAGCTTGGCCGCGACATGCTCTTCCACCTTGGGATCGATATTGGCGAAGGTGCCGACCGCGCCGGAGATGGCGCAGGTGGCGACGTCTTCACGGGCCGCGATCAGGCGCGCCTTGCAGCGGGAGAACTCGGCATAGGCTTCCGCCATCTTGAGGCCGAAGGTCACCGGCTCGGCATGGATGCCGTGGCTGCGGCCGATGGTCGGCGTCAGCTTGTGCTCGAACGCGCGGCGCTTGATCGCCTCCAGCAGCGCATCGAGATCGGCGATCAGCAGATCGGCCGCGCGGGCAAGCTGCACATTGAGGCAGGTGTCCAGCACGTCCGAGCTGGTCATGCCCTGATGCATGAAGCGGGCTTCATCGCCGACCTGCTCGGCCACCCAGGTCAGGAAGGCGATCACGTCATGCTTGGTGACAGCCTCGATGGCATCGATGGCGGGCACGTCGATTGACGGGTTGGTGGCCCACCAGTCCCACAGGGCCTTGGCGGCGCTTTTGGGTACCACACCCAACTCGGCCAGCGCTTCGGTTGCGTGGGCCTCGATCTCGAACCAGATGCGGAAGCGAGCTTCCGGCTCCCAGATCGCGGTCATTTGCGGGCGGGCGTAACGAGGCACCATGAGGCGGGTTCCTGATGAGACAGATTGGAGATGGGCTGCCCCTAGCAGGCCGCGGCGAAACGGGCAAATCGCGCGGGTGAGGGCGGGGGCTATGACTCAAGGTGCTGAGATGTAGCGATAAAAATCAATGCTGTCCGTGGTGGGTGGTCGCAGCAACATAAAGCGAATCGTCCGCAGATGCGTGCGCGTGGGCCGATTGATCAGAGCCTCGTCCGCGTGCCGCAACCTCACATCAGCCCCATGGCCCGCATCGATCGGTGGCCTTCGGTCGCGACAATGACATGGTCGTGCACCGTCACGCCGAGGGGCTTGAGCGCGGCGATGACGTCGCGAGTCATGAGGATGTCCTGCCGGCTCGGCTCGGGCAGGCCGCTGGGATGATTGTGCACGAGGATGACGCCCGCAGAGCCGAACTCCAGTGCGCGCCGGGCAACTTGCCGGGCGTAGATGGCAGCTTCATCCACCGAGCCGTCCCCCATATGATCGTCGCGCAGCAGGATGTTGCGGGCATTGAGATGAAGCACGCGTACACGCTCGATCGAGAGATAAGCCATGTCGGCGCGCAGATAATCGAGCAGGGCCTGCCATGATGCCAGTACCGGCCGCTCCGCCACCTCGTTGCGCAGCATCCGCAGGGCGGCGGCCTGTGTCGCCTTGAGTGCGGCGGTCGTGGTCTCGCCCATGCCGTCGACCTGCATCAGCGTGGCCCAATCGGCGCTGAGCACGGCGCCCAACGAGCCGAAGCGGGCGATCAGGGCCTTTGCCAGCGGCTTGGTATCCCGGCGCGGCAGGGCGAGCGCGAGCAGATATTCGATCAGTTCATGGTCGAGCAGCCCATCTGGTCCGGACGCGAGTCGCTGCCGCAGGCGGGCGCGGTGGCCAACGCCATCATGACTCGTCTCGCTCTTGCCCCGGGATCGCCCTTCGCCCATGAACATTGTAGCTAAGCGCGAGCCGGCAGAGCGGCAAGCGGGAATGACGGGGATAAACGTCTGACCGAGTGGGTCGAAGAGGATGACGGACTAGAGGCGGGTGCAGCAGAGCGGCTGCACCGGCGCCGTCAACGTGTGCGCTGGATTGCCGGGGGGAGCGCGACGGCGCTGCTGCTGGTCGCGGGCGGCCTCTGGCTGGCGCGCGAGCCGATTGCCGACAGCTTCATCGCACGGGAACTGGCCAAGCGGGGCGTGCAGGGCCGATATGAGATCACGCGGATCGGTCCACAGCACCAGCGGTTGGACAATCTCGTCATTGGCGATCCGAAATCGCCCGATCTCACGGTCCGCTTCATCGAACTCGAACTCGCCTGGGGCCTGACCGGGCCCTATATCGATCGCCTTGAAGCCAGCGGCGTTCGGCTGCGTGGGCGGATTGCCGATGGCACGCTGGACCTCGGGCAGGTCAGTCGCTTGCTGGAAGGCGGCACGGGCGATCCCAAGCTGCCCGACTGGACGGCGGTGATCGAGGATGCACAGGCGCGGATCGTTACCAACAACGGCACGGTCGAGCTGGGGCTGGATGGCAGCGGGCCGTTATCGTCGGGGTTCAATGGTCAGCTTAATCTCGCGAGCCCGGCGCTAGCCTTTGGCGATTGCAGGCTGCGGGCGCTGCGGGCGCCAGTGGACGTGGCGACCGAGAATGGCGAGATTCACCTCAAAGGCCCTGCCCATGTCAGCGGCGTTGGATGCGAGGCGGCGAAGCTCCGGCTGACGGCCCCCACGCTCGATCTCAACATCCGCACAAATTTGGCGTTGGAACCCTTGGGCGGTGCAGTGAGCCTCGCAGCGCCATTGGCCGAGCAAGGGGACGGGCGGGGCAAGCGCGAGTTCAAGGAACTGTCCGGGCTCATTACCTTTAAAGGCGAAGGCGATACCCTGCGGGGGAGCGCTTCGCTTGCCGCCGTTAGCGCGCTTGTCGACGGCCTTGAAAGTGACGCGGCGAAGCTGGGCGGCAATTTCGCGGTGCAGCTCGATTCCCGCAATCGCGCTCTGGCGTGGCAAGGCACCGGGACCATCGAGAATGCCCGGCCGGCCCGCGGGATCAATCTCGCGCGCCTCGCCTCGGCGGCCGATGGCAGCCCCCTGGAACCCATCGCGCACAAGCTGGCGCGCGCTGTTGAGGCGATCGGCCGGCGCAATCACATAGAACTGGCGGGCCAGGTCAATCTGCTCGGCGCGCAAGGTAATGCCCGGCTTGACCGCTTCGCGCTGCGCTCGGCGAGCGGTGCGCGGATCGAGAATTGGGAAGGCAGCGCGGTGCGCATCGACTGGCCGGGCGGCCTGCGCGCGTCGGGACGGCTAGACATCGCCGGTGGCGATCTGCCGGAGGGCCGCATCGAGTTCGCCACGCAGGAACAAGGCGGTGTGCGCGGCACCGCGACGTTGCGGCCTTATGATGCCGGCGGGGGGCGGCTGGCGCTCACCCCGCTGCGCTTTGCCATGGATGGCGCGGGGCGCGGCAGCGTGCAGACCCAGGTGACGCTGGACGGTCCCTTGCCGGGCGGTGCAGTCAAGGGCCTGCAGATGCCGCTGGATGCTCGCGTCGGGGCAGGCGGGGCGGTTAGTCTATCAGGGACTTGCGTGCCCTTGCGCTGGGCTTCGCTCAGCATGTCCGGCCTCGTGCTCGATCCTGCGGCGTTACAGGTTTGCGGGCTGGGGGAGAGCGCGGCCGCGATCCGCGATGTGGCATTGCGCGGCCGGCTGGGCGACAATCCCTTCGCATTTGATGCCAGCGCAGCGCGTTACGGCCTCACCACCGGCCGCTTCGAAATCCAGCAGCCGAATGTGCGCATTGGCGCGGCCGAAGCCCCGGTCCGGCTCGCTGCCGATCGTCTGACGGGCGGACGTGGGTCGGCGGGTGGCCTCGCCGGGACGATTTCGGCGGGGCGTGGGCGGATCGGCTCCGTGCCGCTCGATCTCACCGCCATGGAAGGGCAATGGCAGTTCGCCGACGGACGTCTGGCCGTCGATGGCAATCTGCGCGTCGCGGATACGCAGGCCGATCGGCGCTTCAATCCGCTGGCCGGCGAGCAGGTACGTCTGACCCTGGCCGATAATCGCATCGAGGCGACCGGTGTGCTGGTGCACCCGGAACGAAAGGCCAAGGTCGCCGATGTGGTGATCCGGCACGACCTCAGCCGTGGCGCAGGCCGCGCCGATCTGACGGTGAAAGACTTGCGCTTCGGCAATGCGCTTCAGCCGGACGATCTCACGCCGCTCTCGCTGGGCGTGGTCGCCAATGTCGCTGGAATTGTGAACGGCGCCGGCCAGATCCGCTGGACCGGCGACAAGGTGACCAGCGACGGGACCTTCTCGACGGAGAACATGGCTTTCGCGGCCGCCTTCGGCCCGGTCGCCGGCCTGTCGACGACGATCCGCTTCACGGACCTGCTTGGCCTGCGCACCGAACCCGGCCAGGTGGTGACGGTGGAGAGCGTCAACCCCGGCATCGAGGTGCGCGACGGCAACATTCGCTATCAATTGCTCTCCAGCGAGGTGGCGGAGATCGAGGGCGGGCGCTGGCCGTTTTCCGGCGGCATGCTGGAGTTGATGCCTGCTCCCCTCGCGCTGGATTCGCGCCAGCCGCGCAATCTCACCTTTCGCGTCGTCGGGCTGGATGCGGGCGCCTTTATCAACACGCTGGAACTGGAGAATATCTCCGCGACGGGCATCTTTGATGGTCTGCTGCCCATGGTGTTCGACAAGGATGGCGGGCGGATCGTTGGCGGCCTGCTGGTTGCGCGACAGGAGGGCGACGAGCCACGCTACCTCACCAGGACGCAGGGCCTGACGATCCCGTGCGATCCAGAGCGCCGGGCCGGACGCCTTTCTTACGTGGGTGAGGTGTCCAACGCGCAGCTCAACGCGATGGCGCGGCTGGCCTTCGATGCGCTCAAGAATTTGGGCTATCGCTGCCTCGCAATCCGGCTGGACGGCGCCATCGATGGCGAGTTCGTCACGCAGGTTAGCATCAACGGGGTCAATCAGGGCACGGAAGAAACGCGCCGCAGCTTCCTGGCGCGACCGTTCCTTGGCCTGCCCTTCCTGTTCAATGTGCGGATCGAGGCGCCCTTCCGGGGGCTGCTCAACACTGCGACCGGGCTTGCCGATCCGACCAAGCTCATCAATGGCAGTCTGGGCGACCAGTTTGTGCCTGTCGGCAGCGGGGCGTCCACGCGGGGTTCCGGGGTGGCCGTTCAGCCGGCGGACAGCGACAAGAGGATAGAAGGGGACAAGAAATGAGGCACCGACGATGGATATCGCGCGCAACGCGACTGGGCTTGGGGCTGATGCTTGCCGGAGCGGCAGGCGGCTGCATTCAGGTGCGCGCGCCCGAAAAGCCGATCGAGATCAATCTCAACGTGAAGATTCAGCAGGAAGTGGTCGTGCGCCTTCAGCAGGACGCCAAGGACCTCATCGAGAACAATCCGGAGCTTTTCCCGAAATGACATATATGCACAGCATTCGCGCCGCAGCGCTTGCGGCAGTTTTCGGTCTCGGCGTCGTCGGAGCGGCTCCGGCTATCGCGCAGGACGCGGTGGTGAGTGCCGCCAAGTCGGCCGGCACGGTCGGCGAGCAGTCGGATGGCTATCTGGGCGTCAACGGCTCGGTGGGCAGCGATGTGCGCGCTGCAGTGGATGCGCTCAACATCAAGCGCCGCGCGGCCTATACCGATCTGGCGGCCAAGCGTGGCGTGACCGTGCAGGACATGGCGGCCGTGACCGGTTGTCAGACGCTGGCCGGGCGCGTTTCGGAAGGGCAGATCTACCGGATCGGCAGTGGTCCATGGCAGACCAAAGGCGCCGGGCCGATTGCGCTGCCGGATTATTGCGCCACCGCCACACGCTGAGCGATTCGCTCCACTGAGGGCCTAATTTTCCTCGAAAATCCGCCTGATCCCTCCGGCGCGGTCACCAGTGTTGACTTGCACGCCAACGCTTTCTACACGGGCCGCGCCTTGACGGGGGCGGCTCAGGCACGTCATGCAGCGCTGGTTTTTACGTCTCTTGGCGTGAACGGGAGTTGGCAGGATGACAGAGACCGAACCTGGGCGAGACCCGATTGCCGAAGATGAACGCATCAAGTCGCTCAGCGAGCGGTTGGAACGTGCCGAGGCAGTCGAAAAGGTCAGGACCGGAGCGGACCGGGAAGTTGGCGGCGATAAGAATTATCGCCTCGGCAACCGGGTTCTTGCGGAGCTGATCGGCGGTCTTGTCGGCGGCGCGCTGATTGGATGGGTCCTGGACCGGTTCATCGGCACATCGCCCTGGCTCCTGCTGGTTTTCCTCTTTCTGGGGATCATCGTAGCCTTCAGGAATATTTGGAAGATTTCGATGAAGCGTCCTGAGAAGTAAGGGCGCTTTCGTCATAATCGCAGACGGCTTTTTGGGAATCAGACGTGGCAGAACCCGGCAAGATCGATCCTATGCACCAGTTCGCCATCGAGCCGCTGTTCGGTACCGAACAGTGGAGCCTCGGTGGTTACAACATTGCGTTCACCAACAGCGCGCTGTGGATGGTGATCACGGTCGTCGTTCTGTGGGGCTTCATGCTGCTCGGCATGAAGCGCGATCTGGTGCCGGGGCGCTGGCAGGCGGCTGTAGAGTCGATGACCGGCTTCATCGCGAAGCTGACCGATGACAATATCGGTAAGGGCGGGCGCAAATATGTGCCCTATATCTTCTCGCTGTTCATGTTCATCCTCTTCGCCAACCTGCTCGGCCTGCTGCCCATCGGCATTTTCGGCCTGCATCCGTTCACCTTTACCAGCCACTTCACGGTCACCGGCGTTCTGGCGATCCTGAGCTTCTCGATCGTGCTGATCGTTGGCTTCTGGAAGCATGGCCTCAAGTTCTTCTCGCTGTTCGTGCCGCACGGCACACCGCTGTGGCTGATCTGGCTGATCCCCATCATCGAGTTCGTCTCGTTCATGGTGCGCCCTTTCTCGCTGGGCCTGCGACTGTTCGTCGCGATGATCGCCGGTCACATTCTGCTCAAGGTGCTTGCCGGCTTCGTGATCAACGCTTCGGCTGCCGGCGTGGCGCCCGGCCTTGGCGTCGGCATCCCCAGCTTTGCCCTGATGGTCGGCATCTCTGCGCTGGAGATCCTGGTCGCTGGCATCCAGGCCTATGTTTTCGCACTGCTCACGTCGCTGTACATTCACGACGCCGAGCATCTGCACTGAGTTTCAACCAACGACCAAATCGAGTTTCAGAAAAGGAGTTAAGTAACATGGACGCAGAAGCCGCAAAGCTGATCGGTGCCGGTCTGGCTGCTATCGGTGCCGGCGTGGCCGCGCTTGGCGTGGGTAACGTCTTCGGCTCGTTCCTTGAGAGCGCGCTGCGCAATCCGGGCGCTGCCGACGGCCAGCAGGGCCGTCTGTTCATCGGCTTCGCCGCCGCAGAGCTTCTCGGCCTGCTGGCGTTCGTCGTCGCGATGATCCTGATCTTCGTCGCCTGATCGCCCGCAAGACGACAGACGATGATGTGGAGCCGGCGGCTGCCCAATGACGGGCTGCCGCCGGACCGCGCAAACGGACAGGTGATATGCCTCAGATAGCCCAGCTCGCCGCCACCTACTCGTCGCAGATCTTCTGGGTTCTGCTGACATTCGGGTTCGTGTTTTTCGTGATCGGTCGCGGCATGGTGCCGAAGATCCAGTCCACGGTGGATGCGCGCGACAAGAAGATCGCCGACGATCTCGAAGCGGCCCGTGCGAATTCGGCCAAGGCCGATGCGCTCGAAGCCGACTGGCGGGCGAAGGAAAATGAAGCGCGTGCCGCTGCGCAGGGCCGTCTGGCCCAGGCAAAGGCCGAAGCTGCTCGCAATCGCGAGGCTGCGCTGGCCAAGGCTGATGCCGTGCTTGGTGACAAGCTGACGGCAGCCGAAGCCGAGATCGAGGCTGGGCGCGTGAAAGCGCTGGCGCAGATCGAAACCGTGGCGGCAGATGCAGCGGCGGACATCGTGCAGAAGGTCGCCGGCACGCAGGTGTCGCCGGATGCGGCGCTCAAGGCAGTGAAGGCGGTACTCTGATATGGCAAACCAGACCATGACACAGGTTGCCGAGACAGCCCCGGCAAGCGACAACGGCTCCGGCGCCGTGCAGTTCAATCTCGAAAACGCCGACAAGGTCCAGAATCTGGACGGCGACATCCACGCGGCCACGGAAGCCGTGGGCGGCCCCGAGCACCATGTTCCGGACGCCACCGCTTTGGGGATGGACGCGACGGGCTGGGTCAGCCTCTCGATGCTCGTGTTCGTCGCGGTGCTGATCTGGAAGAAGGTGCCGGCGCTCATCGCCCGGTCGCTGGACGCCAAGATCGCGACGATCCGCAATCAGCTCGACGAAGCCGCGCGGCTCCGGAAGGAAGCCGAAGCGCTCAAGGCCGAGTATGAAGGCCGGATCGCCTCCGTCGCCAAGGAAGCCGATGCGATGCGCGCTGCCGCCGAGCAGGAAGCTGCCGATCTCATCACTGCAGCGCAGGCGGAAGCCGAAGCGCTGGTCGTCCGTCGCCAGAAGATGGCGGAAGACAAGATCGCCGCAGCTGAGCGCGCGGCCATTGCCGATGTGCGCGCCAAGGCGGCTGCAGCGGCGACGGCAGCAGCCGGCGTGCTGATCCGCGAGACCCACAGTGCCGCGGCCGACAAGGGCCTCGTCGACGACGTGATCGGCAAGCTCGCGCACTGAACGACCTGCAGATTGATGGCTTAGAAAGGCCGGGCCGAGCGATCGGTCCGGCCTTTCTGCTTTTGAAGGGTCGTGGTTGGGTCGGTTGAGGTAGGAGGCCGTTGTCCTGTCCGCCTCGGGCGCCTAAATGGCGCGGATGACCGAGCGGCCATCGTCCCCCAATCGCTTCAACGAAGAAAAAGCGACCTCCACAATCCGTGGCAGTGAACTGCCGGACGTGGACGCCGGCGTTGCGGCGATTCGCGAGACGCTGAAGACCTTAGGCACGCGACCCGGCGTGTATCGGATGCAGGATGCGCGCGGCGACGTACTGTATGTCGGCAAGGCGCGGGCGCTCAAGAATCGGGTGTCCAACTACACGCAGGTCGATCGCCTGCCGCGCCGGCTGCAGCGCATGGTCTCGCAGACCCGTTCGATGACGATCGTCACCACCCAGAGCGAGGCCGAGGCGCTGCTGCTGGAAGCGCAGCTCATCAAGCGCTTTCGGCCGCCGTATAATGTGCTCCTGCGCGATGACAAAAGCTTCCCATTCATCCTGCTGCGCGAGGATCACGCCTTTCCGCGCGTGCAGCTTCACCGCGGCGCGCGGCGCTACAAGGGGCAATATTACGGGCCGTTCGCCGGGGCAGGGCAGGTGCGCAAGACGCTCAACGCGCTGCAGAAGCTGTTCTTGCTGCGCAGTTGCACGGACAGCTTCTTCGCCAATCGCTCGCGGCCCTGCCTGCTGTATCAAATTCGCCGCTGCTCCGCGCCCTGCGTCGGGCGGATCAACGAGGCGGATTATGCGGCCCTGACCCAGGACGCGCAGGACTTTCTCGGCGGCAAGTCCACGGCGGTGCAGGCGCGGCTCGGTGAGGCGATGAATGCGGCGGCGGAGTCGCTCGATTACGAGATGGCTGCCGTCTACCGGGACCGGCTCAAGGCCCTGACCTTCATCCAGGGCAGCCAGGCTATCCACGCCGAGGGGCTGGGCGATGCCGATATCTTCGCGCTCGCCAGCCGCAATGGCGGCATGTGCATCCAGGCCTTCTTCATTCGCGGCGGTCAGAATTGGGGTCATCGCAGCTTCTTCCCGGTCCACACCGCCGAGGTGGGGGAGGATGAGGTGCTGATGCAGTTCATGGCGCAATTCTATGAGGATGTGCCGCCCGCGCCGCTGGTGCTCTGTGACCGCGAGCCCTCCGAGACGCTGCTGCTCGCCGAGGCGCTGAGCCAGAAGCTGGAGCGCAAGGTGCGCATCGAGGTGCCGCAGCGTGGGAGCCGCGTGAAGCTCATCAAACAGGCCCAGCGCAATGCCGAGGAAGCGCTGGAGCGCCGTCAGGCCGAGAGCAGTGCGCAAGGCAAGATTCTCGCCGACATGGCCGAGCTTTTGGGTCTGGAAGGTCCGCCCAATCGCATCGAGGTTTACGATAACAGCCATATCCAGGGCACCAGTGCGCTGGGTGCCATGGTGGTGGCGGGGCCGGAGGGGTTCCGCAAGAGCGGCTATCGCAAGTTCAACATCAAGCGGCCGGAAACGGTCGCCGGCGACGATTATGGCATGATGCGCGAAGTGCTCGGCCGCCGCTTCGGCCGCGCCGCCGAGGAAGATCCCGATCGCGAATCCGGGGAATGGCCGGATCTGGTGCTGATCGATGGCGGCCGGGGCCAGCTCAATGCAGCCCGGAAGGCGCTGGAAGAGATGGGTGTCGAGGATGTCCCCATGGTCGGCGTCGCCAAGGGGCCGCATCATGGTCGCGAGGGCAGGGAAGTGTTCCATCTGCTGGACGGGCGGGACTTCCAGCTGCCAGTCAATCACCCGGTGCTATTCTACCTGCAGCGGCTGCGCGACGAGGCGCATCGTTTCGCAATCGGCGCGCACCGGCAGAAGCGGGCCAAGGCCATCACCGTCAGTTCGCTGGACGAAGTGCCTGGCATTGGCCCGGCACGCAAGAAAGCGCTGCTCATGCATTTCGGCACC
The DNA here is from genome assembly GCF_025961875.1 of Sphingobium sp. B8D3B. Classification (NCBI taxonomy): domain Bacteria; kingdom Pseudomonadati; phylum Pseudomonadota; class Alphaproteobacteria; order Sphingomonadales; family Sphingobiaceae; genus Sphingobium; species Sphingobium sp. B8D3B. The sequence goes on from NZ_JAOQON010000001.1 coordinate 833,398, forward strand.
GCCCGCGCCGTGCGCAACGCCAGCCTCGATGACCTACAGCGCGCGCCCGGCGTTTCATCGGCTGTCGCGCAGACAGTCTATGATTATTTCCATGGCTGAGACTGATTCTCGTCTATGAACTGATGGGAATATGGGGGCGGGGTGTGCATGCGAGTTCTGGTGCTGGGCGCGGGCGGCTTCATTGGCCGGGAGGTCATGGCGGTACTTCTCGCAGCAGGGCATGACCTCGTCGCGACAGCGCGGTCGCTGGACGGCCTTGAAGCGCGCTTTCCTGCCGTATCTTTCATACGGGTAGACCTTTCCCGCGCGTTGCAGGTGGCCGACTGGTCGCCGGTTCTCGCTGGCGTGGATGTCATCATCAATTGCGCAGGTGTTTTACGCGGACGAGAGATGACCTCGGTGCATGTCACGATGCCTTCGGCCTTATACGAAGCCGCTCGACTCGCCCGCGTACAGCGGGTGCTGCTCTTATCGGCGATCAGCGCGCGGCCGGACGTGCAGACCGCTTATGCCCGCACCAAGTTGGCGGGCGAGGTTGCCTTGCGGGAGTCGGGTGTCGACTGGACCATTCTGCGGCCGTCATTGGTTTACGGGGATGGCAGCTATGGGGGCACGTCCCTGATGCGCGGATTGGCGGGACTGCCTTGGGCGATTCCCGTGGCCGGTGATGGGCGCTTCCCGTTCACGCCTGTCCACGCGCAAGATTTGGCCCGTGCCATCCGCATCGTTTGCGAGGACGAGTCTTTCGCGGGACAGGTGCTGGAGCCGGTTGGACCTGACACGATGGGGCTGCGCGATCTCCTTGTGCGCTATCGCCGCTGGCTGGGTTTTGGCGATGCTGCCATCTTGCGTGTGCCGATGCCCCTCATGCGCGTTCTTGGAAAGGCCGGGGACTTTTTCGGCTCTGGCCCGGTGTCCTCGTCCAGCCTTGACCAGATGGTCGCGGGAAACGCTGGTGACAGTGCCGCTTTCGAGCGGGCCATCAGCTTTCGGCCCCGCAGTCTCGATGTGGCGCTTCAGGCGAGTCCTGCGCAGGTGCAGGATCGCTGGCACGCCCGGCTCTATTTTCTGGCGCCGGCACTCAAGATCGTTCTTGTGCTTATGTGGTTAGTGTCGGCCTGGCTGGGTTTCGCTCATGGTCAGGTCCGTACGGAGGAGGTGACGAGTGGACTCGGATTGCCTTTGCTTTGGGCAGAACCATTGCGCATCGTTGGGAGTCTACTGGACATAGCGATGGCGGGATGGCTGCTTGTGGATCGTTTCGGCCGATGGTCCACTCTCGGCCAATGCCTGCTTATCGTCGGCTATACTGCGGTGATCGGTTATGCGCTTCCAGAACTCTGGGTTGATCCTCTGGGGCCGCTTCTTAAGAATGCGCCTATTCTCCTTGCCGTGTTGATGCACGGAGCGATCGCGGATCGGCATTGATGGAAATCTATCTGATCCTGAAGTGGGTGCATGTCCTGAGCAGCACTATTTTGTTCGGCTTCGGAGCCGGGACAGCCTGGTATCTTTGGAATGCGCACCTCACGCGGGATCCCGCGACGATTGCCAGCGTCGGACGGATGGTGGTGCGCGCGGACTGGATATTTACGGGTACGAGCGGCATCGTCCAACCGGTGACCGGTATCTGGCTCGCCCATCTCGCCGGTTGGTCTCTCACCGAACCATGGTTGCTCGTGGCGCTTGTTTTGTATGCGGTTGCTTTTGGCTGCTGGGTGCCGGTTGTCTGGCTGCAAATCAAGGCGCAGCGACTGGCCCATGAGGCATGTGAGAACGGCGTTCCGTTGGGATTGGAGTACGCACGAGCCATGAGCTTGTGGTTTGCCCTTGGCTGGCCCGCTTTCCTTGGGCTCATCGCGACCTTCTGGCTAATGATCGCCAAGCCCGCCTTGTGGTAGTTCGCCCATCGACCGGTGACAGCAAGAGCAAAGGTTGATGCCCGGCGCAATGCGCGCTAAGGGCGCTGCTTCAACACCCGTCGGGATGTCCTAACCGCTCATGCTGTTCACCTTTCTCCTTGTCGTCCAGGCGATCATCGCCTTCGCGCTCGTCACTGTCATCCTGATGCAGCGGTCCGAGGGTGGCGGGCTTGGCATGGGTGGCGGTGGCAGCCCGTCTGGTCTGATGTCGGCGCGTGGCGCGGCGGATTTCCTTAGCCGGGCGACGAAGATTCTCGCGACTTTGTTCGTGGGCATGAGCATCGTGCTGGCGGTGATTGCCGCCACGCAGCACCGGGCAGCGACGATCGATACCTCGCTGGTCGGCCAGTCCGGCACCAGCGACATGTCGGCGCCGATTGCCGATGGCGATGGCATTTCCGGCGCGGCCAACAGCGCGGCGGCACCGGCCGGTCCGGCTTCGGCGCCTGCCAATGGTGCGGCCGGCGCCCCGCTCGCGCAGTAACGATCCACCAGTTTTTTTCACCGGTAGCGGATTCGTCCGCTTGCCCTTCCGTTCGAGTTCAGCGTAAGCCTCCTCTCCCATGGCGCGGTTCATATTCATCACCGGCGGCGTGGTCTCCTCGCTTGGAAAAGGCCTTATGGCTGCGTCGCTTGCGGCGCTCCTCCAAGCGCGTGGCTACAAGGTCCGCACCCGTAAGTTCGATCCCTACCTCAATGTCGATCCCGGCACGATGTCGCCTTATCAACATGGCGAAGTCTATGTGACGGATGACGGGGCGGAGACCGATCTCGATCTTGGCCATTATGAGCGCTTTACGGGCGTTGCGAGCCGGCAGGCCGACAACGTCACGCAGGGGCGCATCTACCAGACGATCATCCAGCGTGAGCGGCGCGGCGATTATCTCGGTGCCACCGTGCAGGTGATCCCGCACGTGACGGACGAGATCAAGCGCTTCGCTCTGGCCGAGACGGACGATGTCGATTTCGTGCTTTGCGAGATCGGCGGCACGGTCGGCGATATCGAGAGCCTGCCGTTCATGGAGGCCATCCGCCAGCTCCGCAATGAACTGGGCCACGGCCAGACCGTGCTGGTCCATGTCACGCTTGTGCCCTATATTGCAGCGGCCGGCGAGCTGAAGACCAAGCCGACCCAGCACAGCGTGCGCGAGTTGACCTCGCTCGGCATTCAGCCCGACATTCTGCTCTGCCGCACCGAGCATCCGCTGCCGGACAGCGAGCGGGCGAAAATCGCCTTGTTCTGTAATGTGCGCACGGAAGCCGTGATTCCCGCGCTGGATGCCAGCAGCATCTATGCCGTGCCGGTGCAGTATCACCGTGAAGGGCTGGACCGGGCCGTGCTGAGCGCCTTCGGCATCGAAGGTTCGCGCGAGCCGGACCTGACACGCTGGTTCGACATCATGGACCGGCAGGTCCACCCCGAAGGGGAAGTGACCATCGGCGTCGTCGGCAAATATGTCGGCTTGCCGGATGCCTACAAGTCGCTGCACGAGGCGCTCGTGCATGGCGGGTTGGCCAATCGGGTGAAGGTGAAGGTCCAGTGGCTCGATGCCGAGCTGTTCGAGGCCGAAGACAGCGACATCGCGGCCCAGCTCGAGCCGATGCATGGCATTCTTGTGCCTGGCGGCTTTGGCGTGCGCGGCTCGGAAGGAAAGATTGCCTCCGTGCGGTTCGCGCGCGAGCGGGGCGTGCCCTTCTTCGGCATCTGCCTCGGAATGCAGATGGCCTGCATCGAGGGTGCGCGGAACACCGCCGGGATCGAGCGCGCCTCGACCACCGAGTTCGGCGAGACCAGCGAGCCGGTCGTGGGCCTCATCACGGAGTGGATGAGCGCCGAGGGGCTGCAGACCCGCAATGTCGATACCGACCTTGGCGGCACCATGCGCCTGGGCGCCTATCCGGCCAAGCTGAGCGGCAACAGCGTCGTTTCCAGCATCTACGGTGCCGAGGATATCAGCGAGCGCCATCGCCACCGCTACGAAGTGAACGCGGCCTATCGCCAACCGCTCGAGCAGGGCGGCCTCATCTTCTCGGGCATGTCACCGGATGGCACGCTGCCGGAAATCGTCGAGCGGCCGGATCACCCATGGTTCATCGGCGTGCAGTTCCACCCGGAGCTCAAGTCCAAGCCGTTCGATCCGCACCCGCTGTTCGCCAGCTTCATTGCGGCGGCGCTCAAGCAGAGCCGGCTCGTCTGATCCTGCACCAGCCATGGACGGCCCGTTTCCGGATCGTTCATGGTGAAGGGCGTAGACGAACCGCTTGCCGCATCCTATGTGGGGTGCGTCTTACCGGCCGGGATGCCTGCGACTTGCAATTGATGATCCTTCTGTCTGCGCTTCTTGCGTCGCTCTCCGGCCTGATGGTCGGCGAGAGCCGCGTGGCGCCTGCACAGGTGGAACTCAGTGCAGAATCGCAGCAGGCTCCCTCCAGTGAGCAGGCGATTGCAGTCGCGCGGGTCTTGATCAGCGCTGACACGCGGGCCGAGGCCGTCCTTGTACGGGCCGATCAGGCTACGGCGCTGGCGCTGCCGGCCCGCAGTGGCCGCACCCACCTTTCCCTGAAGCAGAGCTGGCTGATCTAAGCCCGCCGCAGGCCGCCATGTTGCCGGTCTGCCATTCTGCTGTTCGCGCGCTGGCTCCCGGCGCGTTCGCTTGCCGGTGTGTGAACCGGCGCCCGACCTTTCCGTTTTCAGACAGGAATTTCCGATATGCTCGGCGGCGTTGCCAAATTCTTCTTCGGCTCTTCAAATGAGCGTTACGTCAAGTCTCTCAGCAAGACGGTCAATCAGATTGCCGCATTCGAGCCGACGATGGTCGCCATGAGCGATGATGAGCTGAAGGCGCAGACGGCCAAGTTCCGCAGCCAGCTCGCTGACGGCGCGACGCTCGACCAGATCCTGCCCGAGGCGTTCGCGACGGTGCGTGAGGGCGCGAAGCGCGCGCTGGGCCAGCGCCATTATGACGTTCAGATGGTCGGCGGCATCGTGCTCCACCGCGGCGAGATCGCCGAGATGCGTACCGGTGAAGGCAAGACGCTGGTCGCGACGCTCGCGACCTATCTCAACGCGCTGCCCGGCAAGGGCGTCCATGTCGTCACCGTCAACGACTATCTCGCCCGGCGCGACTGCGAATGGATGAGCCAGCTCTACAACTTCCTGGGACTGACCACGGGCGTGATCGTGCCCAACCTCTCCGAGCCGGAGCGCCGCGCGGCTTATGATGCGGACATCACCTACGCCACCAACAACGAGCTTGGCTTCGATTATCTGCGCGACAACATGAAATATGAGCGTGACCAGATGGTCCAGCGCCCGTTCAATTACGCGATCGTCGACGAGGTGGACTCGATTCTGATCGACGAGGCGCGCACGCCGCTGATCATTTCCGGCCCGACGGACGACAAGTCCGAGATGTATATGTCCGTCAACGCGCTGGTGAAGAACCTCGCGGATGAGGATTACGAAAAGGACGAGAAGCAGCGCTCCATCGTGCTGACCGAGGACGGCACCGAGAAGGTGGAGCGGATGCTGGAGGACGCAGGGCTGCTCCAGGGCGCCAATCTCTACGATTTCGAGAACACACAGGTCGTCCACCATGTGAACCAGGCTCTGCGCGCCAACTTCATGTTCCGGCGCGACATCGATTATATCGTGAAGGACGGCAAGGTCGTCATCATCGATGAGTTCACCGGCCGCATGATGGACGGGCGCCGCTGGTCTGACGGTCTGCACCAGGCCGTGGAAGCCAAGGAAGGCGTGAACATCGAGCCGGAGAACCAGACGCTGGCTTCGATCACCTTCCAGAATTATTTCCGTATGTATCCCAAGCTCTCGGGCATGACTGGTACGGCGGCGACCGAGGCGGCGGAATTCTACGACATCTACAAGATGAACGTGGTGACCATCCCGACCAACCTGCCGGTGCAGCGTCAGGACGATCAGGATCTCTTCTACAAGAGCCTTGAGGACAAGTTCAAAGGCATCGCCAAGACCATCGGCGAACATGCCGCCAAGGGCCAGCCGGTGCTGGTGGGTACCGTCTCCATCGAAAAGTCTGAACTGCTCTCCAGCTTCCTCAAGGAAGAGGGCGTCAAGCACTCGGTGTTGAATGCGCGCTTCCACGAGCAGGAAGCCGGCATCGTGGCTCAGGCCGGGCGGCTCGGCGCGGTGACCATCGCGACGAACATGGCCGGCCGTGGCACCGACATCAAGCTCGGCGGCAACCTGGAATTCCGGGTTGAGGATGAGCTCAAGGACATGCCGGAAGGCCCGGAGCGCGATGCCGCGATTGCGCGGATCGAAGCGGAAATCGAGGCCGAGCGCCAGCAGGTGCTCGCCGCCGGCGGCCTGTTCGTGCTCGGCACGGAGCGGCATGAGAGCCGCCGTATCGACAACCAGCTGCGTGGCCGCTCGGGCCGTCAGGGCGATCCGGGTCTGTCCCGCTTCTACCTCAGCCTCGATGATGATCTGCTGCGCATCTTTGGCCCGGATACCCTGTTCGCGCGCATGATGCGCTCAAGCCTGGAGGATGGCGAGGCGCTTCCGCCGTCCAAGTGGATGAGCAAGGCGATCGAGACCGCGCAGAAGAAGGTCGAGCAGCGCAACTACGAAATCCGCAAGCAGGTCGTCGAGTATGACGACGTGATGAATGACCAGCGCAAGGTCATCTATGAACAGCGCAGTGAGATCATGGATGCCGAAACCGTCGGCGACGTCGTCACCGAGATGCGGCACGAGACGATCAACGACATCGTCGGCGCCGCCTGTCCTCCGGGCACCTACCCCGAGCAGTGGAACATTCCGCAGCTCAAGGAGCGCCTTGAGGCGGTGATGAGCCTGACGCCGGACATCGATGGCTGGCTGACCGAGGACGTGGTCGATCCGGAGCTGTTCGTCGAGCGCCTCACCGCGCTGTCCGATGCGGCGCTGGCCGAGAAGGTCAACGATCTCAAGCCCGAGACCTGGGCGCAGATCGAGAAGAGCATCCTGCTGCAGAATCTCGATCATCACTGGAAGGAGCATCTGGCGACGCTCGATGCCCTCCGTCAGGTCGTCCACCTGCGCGCTTATGCGCAGAAGACGCCGATCAACGAGTATAAGCAGGAGGCGTTCGCCCTGTTCGAGCGGATGCTGGAGAACATCCGCGAGGATGTCAGCCGCACGGTGAGCCATGTGCAGTTCCAGATGCAGGACCCGGCACCGCCGCCGCTGCCTGAGCTGCCGGACTTCCTCACCAGCCATATCGACCCGTTCACGGGCGAGGATAACAGCGCGGACATCGATGCCGGCACGCGCGGCTTCATCACCACGACCATTCCGCGCGCCGCGACGGCTGCGGCGGTGGGTGAGGGCAATCCCTATGCCGGTGAGGAAATCAGCCGCAACGCGCCTTGCCCCTGTGGTTCCGGCGAGAAGTACAAGCATTGTCATGGCGCACTCGCCTGACAAGGATCCTGACAAGGATCTGATGGCCGGGCGAGAGCCCGGTCACGTCTTCCCGGCGGCCTTCAGTCTGCCTGCGAGTCCCTCGGCGCCAGCCACACCAGCCCGATGAGGCTGATCACGGCCGCGCCTGAAAGGTAGAGGCCCACAGCGCCCACGCCATGCGTGCTCACCAGATATTGCGCGGCGATGGGTGCCATGGCCCCGCCGATGATGCCGCCAACATTGAAGGCGAAGGATGAGCCAGAATAGCGCACGCGCGGCGGGAAGAGGGCGGTCAGCCATTCGCCGAGCGGGCCATAGGTGAATCCCATCAGCAGCAGCGACATGGCGAGGATGAGGAAGAGCGCCAGCGGATTGGCGGCATCGAACCCGGCGCCGAAGACGATGCCGAGCGGCACCGTCGCGGCGCATCCGGCAATCAGTACACGGCTCGCCGAGCGCATGTCCGACCACCAGCCGGCCACGATGATCCCCAGCGCGAGCATCAGGATGGCCGCAAGCTGGATGGTTAGCACCTCGCTGCGCGCCATGCCGATGTTCACCGTGGCATAGCCCAGCGCGAAGGCCGTGGAGATGTAGAACAGCGCGAAGCAGCAGACGACGGCGAGCGTTCCGGCCATGGTCGCGCGCACATGGCGGGTGAGCAGTTCCGCCAACGGAATGGCTGCCGGCGGCTCGGCCTCCAGCGCCGCCTTGAACTCGGGCGTCTCGCCCATCTTCAAGCGCACCCACAGGCCGATGATGACCAGCAGCGCGCTAGCGAGGAAGGGAAGGCGCCAGCCCCACGCCATGAATTGCGCATCGCTCAGCCAAAGGCCGAGTAGCAGGAACAGGCCATTCGCGGCGACAAAGCCCAGCGGTGCGCCAAGCTGCGGCATCATGCCGAAGCGCGCGCGCCAGCCCGGCGGGGCATTCTCCACCGCCAGTAACGCAGCACCGCCCCACTCGCCGCCAAGGCCGAAGCCTTGGCCAAAGCGCAGGATGCAGAGCAGCAGCGGCGCGACCCAGCCGATCATGGCATAAGTCGGCAGGAAGGCGATCAAGAAGGTCGAGCCGCCCATCAGCATCAACGAGGCGACGAGCGTCGATTTGCGGCCGATCCGGTCGCCATAATGGCCAAACACGGCAGCGCCGAGCGGGCGCGCGAGAAAAGCGAGGGCGAAGCTGGCATAAGCCGCCATCAGCTGCGCTGTCGGCGACGTGGCGGGGAAGAAGAGCGGGCCGAAGACGAGGCTCGCCGCCGTCGCATAGATATAGAAATCGTAGAACTCGACCGTGGTGCCGGCCAGACTCGCGACGAGCACGCGGCGGTGCTTCACCATGGCGGACAGGCCGCTGGGCGCCGGCGTTCCGGCGGTTGCTGCGTCGTTCAAAGTCGGCCCCCTCACATATGACGGCGATGCCCTAGCTCAATTCCGGGCAGCAGCGCTAGATGGCGCGAATGGGGGGTGACAGGAGAGCGATCAGCGCCGGCGCTGCTGGTTCAGCACTTCATAGGCCATCACGGCCCCGGCGACGGAAGCATTGAGGCTGTCCGCACGGCCCATCATCGGGATTTTGACCAGCAGGTCGCAGGCGGCCTCATAATCGGCGGGCAGGCCTCGCGCCTCATTGCCGATCACCAGAAAGGTCGGGGCCTCGTAACGCGGTGCCTGATAATCATGCTCGGTGTTGAGACTGGTGCCGACAAGCTGGCCGGGTCCAGCGCGGAGCCAAGTGAGGAAGTCAGCCCAACTCGACTGCGCGATGGATTGGGTGAAGAGGGCGCCCATCGAGGCTCGCACCGTCTCGACGGAGAACGGATCGACACAGTCATCCACAAGAATCACGCCACCGGCGCCGACTGCGTCGCCGATGCGTAGCAGCGTCCCCAGATTGCCGGGATCGCGCATGGCCTGTGCGACGAACCAGATCGGCGCCGCGCTGCGATCAAGGGCGGGGAGGGGTGTCAGCCGGTCGGGATAGACGCCGACCAGCGTTTGGGCATTGTCCTTGCCGGAAATCTTGCCGAGAATATCCGCGCTGGTGAGGATGACGTCCCCGCCTTGCGCCTCAACCGCCGCGATCAGCTCGTCGGCCAGCGGATGCGGGCGGGCATCGCTCGCCATGAACAGCATCTCGGGCAGGATGCCGCGCTCGCGCGCTTCGGTGAGGATGCGCAGGCCCTCGGCCAGAAACAGGCCTTCGCGCTTGCGCAGCTTCTTTTCCCGCAAGCCGCGCACGCGCTTGACGAGCGGGTTGGAGAAGCCGGTGATTTCGCGGGGCATGGTCAGCAGGGCCGCACAGGATCAGTCTTCGCCGAAGCGATTTTCGACCAGCTCGATGACGGCAGCCAGCGCCGCTGGGGCATCGTCACCGCTCACCGAGACGGTGATATCATCGCCCATGGCGGCGCCCAGCATCATCAGGCCCATGATCGAGGTGCCGACCACTTCCTGGCCATCCTTGCGTACCATGATGGTCGCCGGCAGACTGCTCGCCAGCGTGACGAACTTGGCGCTGGCCCGCGCGTGCAGGCCACGCCGGTTGGCGATGCGCACGGTCGCGCTGGCTGTCTCGCCGCTCAAGTGGCGTCTCCGAGCAGCTCCGAGGCAACGCTGATATATTTGCGGCCCGCTTCCCGTGCGGCGGCGACCGCTTGCGTGACGCTCATATTGCGGCGGGCGCTTTCGAGACGGATCAGCATGGGGAGATTGACGCCGGCGATGACTTCCACCCGCCCTGCGTCGAGCAGGGAAATGGCAAGGTTGGAGGGCGTGCCACCAAACAGATCGGTCAGCAGGATCACGCCCGAGCCATCATCGACGCGCTGCACGGCGGCGGCGATGTCGGCGCGCCGCACCTCCATATCGTCATCGGGGCCGATGCAGACGGTTTCTATGGCCTGTTGCGGCCCTACGACATGTTCCATGGCGACGCGAAATTCCGTCGCGAGCCCGCCATGGGTTACGAGCACGAGTCCAATCATGGTGAGTGTGCGCCCCGCCCTTCGATTTCCGTTGGTACGATTTCTTTTTTGCCCTGGCGCCGGTTCTCATAGGCGTCCAACTGGACTGAATCCAGATTGCGGTGCGCAATGGTGGGCGAAAAGCCTGCCCGGCGCAAGCGTTCTGCGATCTCTTCCGTCACGCACACCGAGCGGTGGCGACCGCCGGTGCAGCCAAAGGCGATGGTGACATAGGCTTTCCCCTCCTCGCTGTAGCGCGGGAGGATGGTGACGAGCAGCTTCTCGATCTGGCCGACGGCCGCCTCGAACAGCGTGTCGGCCATCACATAATCGCGGACATCGGGATCGAGGCCGGTCAGCGGGCGCAGCGTCTCGTCCCAATAGGGATTGCGCAGGAACCGCATGTCGAACATCAGGTCAGCATTGCGCGGAACGCCGCGCGCAAAGCCGAAGGACAGCAAGGTCAGGGTCGATTCGAAACTGCCCGCAAAGCGCTGGCGGATCGCCTGCTGCAGGCCGTTGCTGGTGAGGTCCGAGCTATCGACGACATGCTCGGCCGCGCGGCGCAGCGGTTCCAGCAACTCGCGCTCGCGGGCAATGCCGTCCGCCGCCGGGCGATCCAACGCCAGAGGGTGGCGCCGCCGCGTCTCGGCATAACGCTGCTCAAGCACCGTCCCCGAGCAATCGAGGAACAGCATCTCAACCTCATAGCCAGTGCGCTCGCGCATCGCGGCGATAGCAGAAAGGATGGTGTCGGCCGCAAAGCCGCGCGTGCGGCTGTCGATGCCGATGGCGACCGGGCGGCCCGCCTGTTGCTCATGACCGGCCGGCAGCGGGGCAGCCAGCAGCCGGTCGAGCAGCACCAGCGGCAGATTGTCGACCGTTTCCCAGCCGGCATCTTCGAGCGTGCGCAGGCTGGTCGATTTGCCGGCGCCCGAAAGGCCGGTGACCACCAGGATGCGCTTGGCGCCGGGAGCATGGGAGACAGGTGACAGGGCAGGGGGCTGGTCCATGCCTACCCCTTCGCCTGCCCATCGAGACGAAGCAATGCCCATTCGGCCTTGATCGGGGCGGAAGGCTCCAGACCGGCCAGCACGACCAGCGGCAGTTCGACACCCAGAAGGGAGAATGTGGAGCCGATGTCAGGCATGCGCACGGGCGCTTCATCCAGTCTGATCGCAAGACACGCAATCACGCCACCGACATGGGGCGTTTCGACAATGCCAAGGTGGCGAATTTCCAGCTTGCCCGCAATGGTTTCCGGCGCGTCAAGGATCAGCTTGCCGTCCCGCTTTGAGGCGCGGGTGTAATCGTCGCTGATCAGCATCGCGCCGCGATCGATCAGGCGCAGGGCAAGGTCCGACTTGCCGGACCCGGTGCCGCCGATCAGCAGCACGCCCTTGCCCCCGATGGCGACGCTGGTGGCGTGGATGGTTTGGCAATGGGCGAGATCGTCGCTCATGTGCCGCTGCGCGCCTTCGCGCTGTTTGGCGGGGGCACATCCTGCTCGGCCAGGGGCAGGGTCACGACAAATCGCGCACCGGCCTTGCCATCGAGGCGCGCCTCGACATGGATGGAGCCGTGGTGGCCCTCCAGAATGGTGCGGGCGATGGCAAGACCCAGGCCGCTGTGATTGCCAAAGCCGTCCCGCTCCGGACGCACGCTGTGGAACCGCCGGAAGATCGCTTCCCGCTCGCGCTCCGGCACGCCGGGTCCCTCGTCTTCCACTGCCACGATAGCCTTGCTGTCTTCGGCTGACAGCGTCAGGCGAATCCGCCCGCCATCGGGTGAGAAGGAGCGGGCATTGTCGATCAGATTATCCACCACGCGGACCAGTTTCTGCGGGTCACCGGAGACGAACACGGCGCCACGGCCCGGCCCTGCATAGCTCAGGCGAACGGCGGGGCCATCCTCCCGCGGTGCATGATTGCGGACCATGCGGCCGATCATGCGCCCGAGATCGATGGTCTCGAACGGTGTGCGCGAGAGCTGTGCGTCGATGCGGGTTGCCTCGGCAATGTCGCTGACCAGCCGGTCGAGCCGGCGCACGTCGTCCTGTGCGATGGCGAGCAACTTGGCCTGCAGGGCCGGGTCCTTGATCTGGGCCAGGCCCTCGAGGGCCGAGCGCAGCGACGCGATGGGGTTCTTGAGCTCGTGACTGACATCTGCCGCGAAGGCATCGGTCGCATCGATGCGCTGGCGCAAAGCCTGGCTCATGTCGGAGACGGCGCGGGCCAGCATCCCGATTTCGTCGCGCCGATCCGGCAGGCGCGGCACGATGACTTCCCGCGCGCGCCCCAGGCGCACGCGCACCGCAGCCCGCGCCAGTCGTCGCAACGGGAGCACGATGGTCCGGGCAAGAAAGAGCGAGAGCAGCACGGACACGAGAATTGCCGCCGCAAAGACGAGCGCAATGCGCAGGCGCTCGGCACGGACGATATCCGTGATGTCCCGCGTGTTGGCTGTCGCGAGCAGCACATCGCCGCGCCCGGCTTCATCGAGCGGGCGTGCGACGCTGAGGAAAGGCGTGCGGTCCGGTGCGAACCGATAGGCCGAAGCGGGCGCGCGGGTGCGCGCGGCTTCGCGGGCTTCCGGCCAGGCGTCGCGGCGATCCTGTGCCGGCTCCTTCACATAGGCAGGACGGTCGGCGAGGGCGATGGTCTCGACAACGCGGTCCAGGACGCGCGCCAGCTTGATGTGGAGCGGATCGCGCATCGGATCACGCAGCGTGTAGCTGGGTGGGACGAGGCGAAAGCTATCGGCCAATTTGGTCCCGTCCGCATCATAGATGCGCAGCCGCAAACCCGTGGTCTGCGCTGTGCGCAGCAGCAACCGGGCGCGATCGCTGGCCGGAGCTGTCTCCATCGCAGCAGCGATCAGGGCGGTTTCCCGGCTAATTGACACCAGCCGGCCATCGATCAGCCGCGCACGATAGCTGTCGAGATAGAAGAAGCCGCCAGCCAGAATGGCAAGCGCGAAGATGTTGACCGCGAGGATCCGCCGGGTGAGCGAGATGCGCGTGGTCCATTCGCCGCTCGCCAGGCGCTCCTCATTCCTCGTTGAAGCGATATCCGGCGCCATAGAGCGTATCGATTGCGTTGAACTCGGGAGCGACTTCGCGGAATTTCCGGCGCAGGCGCTTGATGTGGCTGTCGATGGTGCGGTCATCGACGTAGATGTCGTCCTGATAGGCGGCATCCATGAGTTGATTGCGGGTCTTCACGATGCCGGGCCGCTGGGCCAGCGCCTCGAGAATCAGGAACTCGGTGACGGTCAGCGCGACGTCCCGGCCATCCCATTGCACCCGGTGGCGGGCGGGGTCCATGCTCAGCCGGCCGCGTGCGATGGTTTCGGTCTCGCCTTCGCCGCTATTATCATCGCGCGGCTGGCTGAGCGCCGTGCGGCGCAGCAGCGCCCGGACTCGCGCAATCAGCAGCCGCTGCGAGAAGGGCTTGGCGATATAATCGTCCGCGCCCATCGCAAAGCCGAGCGCTTCGTCCAGCTCGTCGGTCTTGGAAGTCAGGAAGATGAAGGGCAGATCGCTCTTCTCCCGCAGCCGGCGGAGCAACTCGATGCCATCCAGATTGGGCATCTTGATGTCGCACACCACGATATCCGGCGGGTTCTCGATCAGCGCCTTGAGCGCAGCCTGCCCATCGGGATAGAGTCGCGTCATGAACCCTTCCGCGATCAGGGCGATGCTGAGCGAAGACAGGATGTTCCGATCGTCGTCGACCAGGGCGATGGTAGCGCTCATCGAGCTTTGCGCCGATCCTCTGACTATTGCTGGTCATTCGGCCTAGACGAACGCGGGACCGGGCGCAACCTGGGCCGGGCGGACGATAGGGAATCCGCTGTTTTGTCCCGCCACCGGACGAAAGCGACAGATGCGCGGCACTGCACAACGGGTGGCGTTTGACGCTGGGCCATCAAACCCTTATGCGCCGGGGAAGGGGCTGAATTTGAAGTTTTCTCGCGGAGGACGGCCGTAGGAGCCCGCCCTGCGTTTTTGCTTAGGAGACAGGTGTGCAGGTTATCTCTTCCTTTGGTCTTGGCGACCAAGGCATATCGACGTCGGCTGACGTCAAATGGAATCTTCTGACCGCGCCGTTGGTGGAAGAAGCGGTTCGCAACGGCGAGGGCGTGCTGGCCAAGGATGGGCCGCTGGTCGTCGAGACCGGCAAGCACACCGGCCGCAGCGCGAAAGACAAATTCATTGTGCGCGATGGCACGACCGAGGACACGGTCGCCTGGGGCGATGTGAACGTGCCGATGACACCGGCGCAGTTCGCTACGCTCAAGGCCGATTTCTTCGCCGCGCTGGGCGAGAAGAAGCAGCTTTACGTCGCCGACCTGTTCGGCGGGTCGCAGCCCGAGCATCGCGTCAACGTGCGCGTGATCAACGAGTTTGCCTGGCACAATTTGTTCATCCGCACGCTGCTCGTGCGCCCCGAGCGCGATGAGCTGGCGGGCTTCAAGCCCGAATATACGATCATCGATCTGCCGACCTTCCGCGCGGACCCTGCCAAATATGGCTGCCGCAGCGAGACGATCATCGCGGTCAACTTTACCGAGAAGCTGATCCTGATCGGCGGCACGGCCTATGCCGGCGAGATGAAGAAGTCGGTCTTCTCCATCCTCAACTATCTGCTGCCGGCCAAGGGCATCATGCCGATGCACTGCTCGGCCAATATCGGCCCGAATGGTGACACGGCGGTCTTCTTCGGCCTGTCCGGCACCGGCAAGACGACGCTCAGCGCCGATGCCAGCCGCACGCTGATCGGAGACGACGAGCATGGCTGGTCGGATACTGCCGTCTTCAACTTCGAGGGTGGCTGCTACGCCAAGATGATCCGCCTCTCGGCCGAGGCCGAGCCGGAAATCTACGCGGTTACGAAGCGCTTCGGCACGGTGCTGGAAAATGTCGTGATCGATCCCGACACGCGCGAGATCGATCTGGACGATGCGACGCTGGCGGAGAACAGCCGCGGCTCCTACCCGATCGACTTCATCCCCAATGCCTCGGACGACAATCTCGGCCCGGTGCCGAAGAACATCATCTTCCTCACCGCCGATGCCTATGGCGTGCTGCCGCCGATCGCGCGTCTCACGCCCGATCAGGCGATGTATCACTTCCTCTCGGGCTATACCGCGCGCGTCGCGGGTACGGAAATCGGCGTGACCGAACCGCAGGCGACCTTCTCGACCTGCTTCGGCGCCCCATTCATGCCGCGTCGCCCGAGCGTCTACGGCAATCTGCTCAAGGAGCGGATCGCCAAGGGCGGCGTGAAGTGCTGGCTGGTCAACACCGGCTGGACCGGCGG
Source organism: Sphingobium sp. B8D3B (assembly GCF_025961875.1). Classification (NCBI taxonomy): domain Bacteria; kingdom Pseudomonadati; phylum Pseudomonadota; class Alphaproteobacteria; order Sphingomonadales; family Sphingobiaceae; genus Sphingobium; species Sphingobium sp. B8D3B. Next base: position 849,037 of record NZ_JAOQON010000001.1, read on the forward strand.
CAAGGCGACTGATCCGGGCATCAGCCGCATGCCGATCAAGGTTACGCGCGCGCTGCTCAACGCGGCGCTCGATGGCAGCCTGAACAACGCCGAATTCCGCATCGATCCCAATTTCGGGTTCGAGGTGCCGGTGGCCGTGGGTGATATCGACCCCAATATGCTCGATCCGCGCGCCGCGTGGAGCGACAAGGCGCGCTATGACGAGACGGCCGCCGAACTGGTCGGCAAGTTCGTCGCCAACTTCGCGCAGTTCGAGGCCGACGTGGACGCATCCGTCCGCGACGTGCTGAAGGCTCCCGTCGCGGCCTGAACCCGCGCCGACTGACACCTTTCGAGACTTATGAGCGGCGGCTGCCCATGCTAGGGTGGCCGCCGTTCTCATATCTGCGGGGGGTGCGCATGAGCAGATGGAATGGCCTGTCCGGTCGCAGATGATGCCGCGCAAGCTTAGGGCGCCGTCGTGACGACAGATAACAATCATCGCTTGTTCGGCGATGTCGCCGCCGTCCGCGCAGTCGGGGAGGGGCTGCTGGATTGCACCTTGCCGCGCGAGCGGTGGACACATGAGGCGCACCTCGCTGCCTGTCTCTGGCTGATGATTGAGCGACCGAACATGGATCTGGATCATGAGGTCGCGCCGATCATCCGTCGCTACAATGCCAGCATGGGCGTGCCGAACGATGATCGCCACGGCTATCATGAAACGATCACGCGCGCGTTTCTCGCCGGGGTGCGGCTTTATCGGGCCGAGCATATAGGCGGTGATCTGCTCGATCAGGTCAATGGCCTGCTGACCTCAGCGCAAAGCGCGCGGGATTGGCCGCTCAATTTCTGGTCGCGTGAGCGCCTCTTCTCGGTCGAAGCGCGGCTGTCCTACAAGCCGCCGGACCTGGAAACGCCTGCGCTGGCAGCGTTGCTTCCCTATCTGCCGCGGGAACCGGATCGCGCCTGAGCAGTAAAAGGGACATGTTTCCCCACCATTGGACCCTGCCGCCATTATTGGAATCGCTGATGCTGGGCGTTCTCGCCGTTCTGGCGGCTCTGGCTCTGCACTGGCTCAGCGTGCGGGTGCTGCGCCGTCTGCTGACCCATGCGCATTCTGAAGGTGGCCTCGCCTTGCTCCGCCGGGCGCAATGGCCGTCGCGCTGGCTGCTGGTTGCCTTCGCGCTGGCGTTCCTCCGTCCGTCGCTAACGTTGGGAGAGCGCGGTCACCTGATCTGGAGCCAGGCGGCGGCGATGATCGTGCCGGGATTGATCGGCTGGCTGGCCGTTGCCCTCATTCGGGGCACGCAGGATGTGGTCGAACAGCGAACGGATATCAGCGTAGCCGACAATCTCCGCGCCCGGCGAAAGCGCACGCGGACGGGCATTCTCGGCAGGATCGCCGTGGTACTGGTGATCTTCATCACCCTGTGCCTCATGCTGTTCAGCATCCCCTCGGTGCGGGCGGTGGGTGTGACGCTGATGGCCTCGGCCGGCCTTGCGGCCTTGGCGGTCGGCGCGGCTGCGCAGCCCTTGCTCAAAAACGTAATCGCGGGCATCCAGCTTGCCTTCACCGAGCCGATCCGCATCGATGACGTTGTCATCATCGAAGGCGAATGGGGCAAGATCGAGGCGATCTACATGACCTATGTGGTCGTGGCGGTGTGGGACGAGCGACGGCTGGTCGTGCCCATCTCCCGCTTTCTCGAAGACAGTTTCCAGAACTGGACTCGCTCGACAAGTCAGTTGCTTGGTTCGGTTTTCTTCCATCTCGACCCAACGGCCGATATCGATCAGTTGCGGGCCCGCTATGAAGCGATCGTGGCTGCCTCGCCGCTTTGGGATGGGCGGGTGAAGGTGCTTCAGGTGACGGAGGTGCGCCCGGACGCTATCGAGGTGCGCGGCCTCGCCAGCGCGCGCAATGCGGGCGAGGCCTTCGACCTGCGCTGTGAGATTCGTGAGAAGGTGCTGGCCTTCATCCGCGATGAGATGCCTCAAGCGCTGCCCCGTCACCGCGGCCTGCTGGCGCGGGATGTAACCGAACGCGTGAACGCGGGGTGATCGCTAGGCGGTGCGTGGCCCAAAGAGAATGATCGCGGCGCCGCATAAACAGACAACGCCGCCCAGCAGATCCCAGCGATCCGGCCTGGTGCCCTCCGCAAGCCAGAGCCAGAGGAGGGCGCTGGCAATATAAACACCCCCATAAGCGGCGTAAGTCCGCCCCGCATAATCGGCTTCCACCAGCGTGAGAAGCCAGGCAAAAACCGCCAGCGAGGCGAGGCCGGGGAGCAGCCAGAGCGGTGATTTGTCGAGCCGCAGCCATGCCCAGAATGCGAAGCAACCGGCGATCTCTGCCAGCGCCGCGCCGATAAAGGCGAAAGCGGTCATTCCGGCTCCGGCATGTCCTTGCCGTCACGGGCCAAGTCGGGCGGGGCGAGCGGAGTGGGCAGGGGTTCGACAATCAGCGCCGCGCCCTTGGTGCCCGTCACCCGCACATAGCTGCCGGCATCTGCATCCGGCCCGGTCGCCGTCCAGCTTCCGTCATCCACCCTCACCCGGCCGACGCCATGATTGATCGGTTCGACCACCAGCAGTTCGCGGCCAACAAGGCGGGCGGCCCGGTCATTGAGCATCGGGTCTTGGGATGCGACCGGGCGGGCGAGATACCAGAGCCGTCCGCCGCTGACCGAAATCGCGGTGAAGATGGCAAAGGCGAGCAGCTGGAAGGCCGGGTTGATCGGCAGAACCAGACTGAGTCCGGCCGTGAGGGCTGCAGCCACGCCCAGCCAGATGAGAAACACGCCGGGCACGATGATCTCCGCCCCGGCGAGGATCACCGCGAACACACCCCAGAGGATGGAAGGATGCATGCCGTCCAGCATCGGCGTCACGGCGTCCGCGTGTGAGGCACGCCGGTGCCGGACACGGGCCGTGCAGGCGGCGTTGCACCATGATCTCCCAGCGCTTCCTTGGCGAGCTGGCCGATGCCGCCGAGCGTGCCGATGAGCTGGGTGGCTTCCACCGGGAAGAGGATGGTCTTGGCGTTGCTGGAGGTCGCGAACTTCTCCACCGCCTCGACATATTTCTGCGCCACGAAATAGTTGATCGCCTGGGCATTGCCGCCCGCGATGGCCTCGCTCACCACTTGCGTCGCTCGTGCCTCGGCCTCCGCCTCGCGCTCGCGGGCCTCGGCGTCGCGGAACGCAGCCTCACGCCGGCCCTCGGCTTCGAGGATCTGCGCCTGCTTGGCGCCTTCGGCCCGCAGGATCTCGGCGCTCTTGAACCCTTCGGCATCGAGGATATTGGCGCGCTTCTCACGCTCAGCCTTCATCTGCCGGGCCATCGCGTTCACGATGTCCTGCGGCGGGCGGATGTCCTTGATCTCGACGCGGGTGATCTTGACGCCCCAGGCATTGGTGGCGTGGTCCACCACGCTCAACAGCCGGGCGTTGATTTCATCCCGCTTGGAGAGGGTCTCGTCCAGGTCCATCGACCCCATCACCGTGCGCAGATTGGTGGTCGAGAGCTGGAGCAGTGCCGTATTGAGGTGGCTCACCTCATAAGCGGCCTTGGCGGCATCCAGCACCTGGAAGAACACCACCGCATCCACGGCCACCATGGCATTATCGCGGGTAATGATTTCCTGAGACGGAACATCAATCACCTGCTCCATCATGTTGATCTTGCGGCCGACCCGGTAGAAGAAGGCGGGATAGATGTTGAAACCGGGAGACGCGACTTCCGTGAACCGTCCGAACCGCTCAATGGTGTAGCGATGGCCCTGCCGGACGATCTTCACGCTGGCAAACAGATAGAAGATCACCAGAATGGCGATGAACATTGCGAACGTGACCAGATCCATGGTCGATAGCCTCCTGCGCTTGCGGTCGCTACTATGGCCCTTCAGAACAGTGCCGGAAAGCGGAATCGGCAGGATAAGAGGATTGAAAAGGCATGCAGAAGCGTCGTCCGGTCGAAAGAATTGATTTGCCGTTGCGCCTCGTACGGACGCTGCTGTTCGTACCGGCCTCGCGCCCGCGCGCGATCGAGAAAGCGCGCCAACTCGACTGCGACTTCATCATCCTAGATCTCGAGGATTCAGTGATCGCCGAAGACCGCGACGCGGCCCGGCAGCGCGCCGTGGAGGCTGTGCAGGCCGGGTTCGACGGGCGCCCCTGCGCCATCCGCATCAATGCCGAGGGGCGGCCCGAGCACGGGCTGGACATGGTTGCGGCGCGCAGTGCCGGCGTGCCCTATGTCATCGTGCCCAAGGTGATCGAGGCGCGGCAGGTCCACGACGTCAATCGCGTCACGCAACGGCCGGTCATCGCGATGATCGAGAGTCCGGCGGGGATCATCAATGCCTTGTCCATCGCGCGCGAGCCAGGCGTCTCGGCGCTGGTCGCCGGCACCAACGATCTGCGCCGGGGCTTGGCCGTGCCGCCTGATGCACCGCGCAGCGCGATTTCCTACTCGCTCCAGTCGATCGTGCTGGCAGCGCGCGCCGCAGGAGTGGCCGCGTTCGACGGGGTCTACAATAATCTGGAAGACCCGGCCGGTCTGGCCGCCGAGTGCGACGAAGGGCGGCAGATGGGGTTCGATGGCAAGACCATTATCCACCCCAGCCATATCGATATCGCCAATGATGCCTTCTCGCCCAGCGGCCCGGCGGTGGAACAGGCCCGCGCATTGGTCGACGCCTTTACCGGCGGCGCCCAGCGCTATGATGGGCGCATGATCGAGGCGATGCACGTCGAGGAAGCCAAGGCGATCATCGACCGGGCCGAGCATCTGCGCAGCTAGGCTTTGGATCGCTTCGTAACGGATCGCTAACCTGCTTTCTTTACGAATCGCTACATGGATATTCCCGCCGCTTATGTCGCCCTGGTGGAGGGAAGCCTGCGCTTTCTCGCCATTTCGCACGAGCGCGGGCACCTGATCGGCGGCTTGCTGCTCTATGCTATGGTCGCTGCCTGGCCGCTCACGCGCCGCCATCCGGCGTTGCCATTTGCTGTGGTGGCGCTGGCCGAGCTCATCAACGAGAGCCTTCAAGCGGCCTATTACCGGTCGCTGCGCCTCGACGATACACTGTCCGATCTGGTCTGGACGCTGGCCGTGCCAGCCCTTCTGCTCGCGTTGACGCAGATGATCGCCAGCGATCGTGCGGAGCGCGGGGTGGCCCGTCCTGCCCTCGGATAGACGTAAACCACCCTTCGCGCCCTTCTCTTTGACGACCCCCTAGCCCTGCACGGGGGAAATGGTTACATGGGCCGCCACTGATTCCCCCAAGGGGTCTCTCCAGATCAGGTGGCGACATATATGGACATTCGGCTCGGCCTCACTTTCGACGACGTGCTTCTTCAGCCGGGCGAGTCCGATGTGCTGCCGAGTCAGGCCGATGTGTCCACGCGGGTCAGCCGCAACATTTCGCTGAATATCCCCATTCTTTCCTCGGCCATGGATACCGTGACTGAGGAAGACATGGCCATCGTGATGGCGCAGCTTGGCGGTATCGGCGTCTTGCACCGCAATCTCTCCATCGAGGAGCAGTGCGCGGCGGTGCGTGCGGTCAAGCGGTTCGAGAGCGGCATGGTCGTCAACCCGATCACCATTGGCCCGGATCAGCCTTTGTCCGAGGCGCAGGCGCTGATGGCGCGGCACAAGATCAGCGGCATTCCGGTTGTGGAGTCGACCGGCAAGCTGGTCGGCATCCTGACGAACCGCGACGTGCGCTTTGCCGAAAACCCGGCCCAGCCGGTGCGCGAGCTGATGACGCATGAGAATCTCGCGACCGTGCGCACCGGCGTTTCGCAGGACGAGGCCCGCCGCCTGCTGCATCAGCGCCGGATCGAGAAGCTGCTGGTGGTCGATGATGCCTTCCGCTGCGTGGGCCTCATCACCGTCAAGGACATCGAGAAGGCCGTCACCTATCCGCAGGCCACCAAGGACGCTTCCGGGCGCCTGCGCGTCGCCGCGGCAACGACGGTCGGCGACAAGGGTATCGAACGCACCGAAGCGCTGATCGACGCCGAATGCGACCTGATCGTCGTCGATACCGCCCATGGCCACTCCAAGATGGTGGCCGAGAGCGTCGCGCGTATTCGCAAGCTTTCCAATGAAATCCAGCTGGTGGCGGGTAATGTCGCGACCGCCGAGGCCACGCGCGCGCTGATCGACGCCGGGGCGGACGGCGTGAAGGTCGGCATTGGTCCCGGTTCGATCTGCACCACGCGCGTGGTCGCCGGTGTCGGCGTTCCGCAGCTCACCGCGATCATGGATGCGGCGCAGGAAGCGCTCAAGAGCGGTATTCCGGTAATCGCCGATGGCGGCCTGCGCACCTCGGGCGACGTTGCCAAGGCGCTGGCTGCGGGCGGCGCTGCGGTGATGATCGGATCGATGCTGGCCGGCACGCAGGAAGCACCGGGCGAGACGTTCCTCTATCAGGGCCGGGCCTATAAGAGCTATCGCGGCATGGGCTCCGTCGGCGCGATGGCGCGCGGCAGCGCGGATCGCTACTTCCAGCAGGACATCAAGGATCAGATGAAGCTGGTGCCGGAAGGGATCGAAGGCCAGGTGCCCTATAAGGGGCCGGCGCGCGATGTCATCCATCAGCTCGTCGGCGGTGTGAAGGCCGCCATGGGCTATACCGGCAGCAAGACGATCCGCGAACTGCAGGAGCGCGCCCGCTTCGTGCAGATCACCAATGCCGGCCTCTCCGAGAGCCATGTGCATGACGTGACGATTACGCGTGAAGCGCCTAATTATCCCACACGATAACGATATCAGCCCTGGATTGGGGGCAGCGGTATGACGCCCGCCGCACGGGTGCAGGCCGCCATCGATCTGCTCGATGTCATCATCGCCAGTGCGCGCGGTGATGGCGCCGCCGCCGATACGCTAATCGCCCGCTATTTCCGTGAGCGCCGCTATGCCGGATCGAAGGATCGCCGGGCGGTGCGCGATCTCGTCTATCGCGCGGTGCGGGCCTATGGCGATCCGCCATCCTCCGGCCGTGCTGCCATGGCGGGTCTGGCGCGCGAGGATGCGGCGCTGGCGGCGCTGTTTGATGGCTCGGCCCATGCGCCGACGCCCTTGGGCGAGGCGGAACGCGGGCCGGATGGCTCGCGCCTGCCGAGCTGGGTCGCCGCGGCCTTTGCCGGGCTGGTCGATGAGGCCGAGCAGGCGGCGCTGCTTGACCGTGCGCCTCTCCAAGTTCGGCGTAACCCGCTGAGGGCGAGCGATGCGGATATTTTGGCGCGTTGGACTGCGGCCCGGCCGATCGAGGCAACGACATATGGCTATGCGCTGCCGGCCGGCACGGACGTTCCGGATGATGGTATTGCCGAGGTGCAGGATGCCGGGAGTCAGCTGATCGCGCAGGCCTGTCACGCCACGCCCGGCCTGACTGCGCTCGATCTGTGCGCCGGGGCAGGGGGCAAGACGCTCGCCCTGGCGGCGGACATGGTCAAAGACGGCGCCCTTGCCGGACGGCTGATCGCGGCCGATGCGGTGCGTGACCGCCTCGCGCGGTTGACGCCGCGCGCTGAGCGCGCCGGCTATGGCGGGCAGATCGAAACGCTGCTGCTCGACTCTGGTCGGGAGGAAGCAGCGCTCAAGCCGCTCGTCGGGCAGTGCGACGTCGTCTTGATCGATGCGCCCTGCAGCGGATCGGGGACCTGGCGACGCAATCCCGAGGCGCGCTGGCGCCTGACGTCCGCACGGCTGGACCGGGTGGTTGCGCTGCAGGCGCGGCTGCTGCGGCTCGCGCTACCGCTGGTGAAGCCGGGCGGGCGTTTGGTCTATGCGGTCTGCTCGCTGATCGACCGGGAAGGGCGCGATCAAATTCAGCAAATCGTCAGGACCGATCCCCTATGGCAGCCGGTACACTTTACCGGGTCGGGAGAGGCGCCGGGTCGTTCATGGGGCGAGGGCACATTGCTCACGCCCGCACATGACGGAACCGACGGCTTTTTCTTCGCGGTGCTTGAAAAACCATGCTAGCGTCGTCGACCATGGCGTCTGTTGCGCAGGGCTCGATCTGGGAGACAATCATGCGGTTCACCCCCGCCTCCATATTACTTGCGAGTGCGCTTGCCCTGTCGGCGAGCAGTGGATTTTCCCAGCAGAGCGCGACGCCCGCGCCCAGCCCGCGCGCAGCCGAGTGGATGGCAAAAGGCAAGGCGGCGGCAGATGCCGGCGATCTTACCAAGGCCCGCGATGCCTACGAAACTGCGCTGCTTCTGGCGCCCGATCAGCCGGGTATCTTCATGTCGCTGGCCAAGATCGCCCGCGCCCAGAAGCTCCCCGGCAAGGCGATCCGCTATTATGGTCGCGCGCTGGATCTGGAGCCCGGCAATCAGGCGGCCCTGCAAGGCGAAGGGCTCGCGATGCTGGACAAGGGCGCGGTGGAAAGCGCCCGCGAGACGCTCGCCAAGCTGCGCCTGCTCTGCAAGACGCAATGTGCCAGTGCGGATCAGCTGGCCGCCGCGATCGCTACGACCAAGCCGCCGGTGACGACGGCTGAGGCGGTGACCAACGCACCGAAGGTAGAGCAGCAGTAAATTTCGCGCTGTGAACTTGCTCAGCGCCCCATCAGGCGCGCGAGCATCACGAAATCGTCCACGCTGAGTGTCTCGGCGCGGCGGCTGGGGTCGATCCCGGCTTCCGTCAAAGCATCCAGCGCGCCGGGCAGCCCCTTGAGGCTCTGCCGCAGCATCTTGCGCCGTTGGCCGAAGGCGGCAGCGGTCAGTCGGCTCAGCGTTGCGACCTCGACGCCGCCGGGCGCGTCGGCCGGGACGATATGAACCACAGCGGACATGACCTTGGGGGGCGGCGTGAAGGCGGAGCGATGGACTTTCATCGCGATGCGCGCACGGCTGCGCCACTGGGCCAGTACCGCGAGCCGGCCATAGGCATCGCTGCCTGGCTGCGCGACGATCCGCTCGGCCACCTCGGCCTGGAACATGAGCGAGGCGGAGAGCCACCATGGCGGCCAAACGCCGCTCTCCAGCCAGCCGACCAGCAAAGCCGTGCCGATATTGTAAGGCAGGTTCGCGACGATATGCGCCGGTCCGCCGCAGGCCTCCACGGGGTCGACCCGCAACGCGTCATCCTCGATGACGCGCAACTGGCCCGGAAAGGCCGCTGCGACTTCGGCCAACGCCGGAATGCAGCGGGCATCACGTTCGACTGCCGTGACCTGGGCGCCGGCGCGGAGCAGGGCACGGGTCAGCCCGCCGGGACCGGGGCCGACCTCGAACACGCGCGCGCCGGTCAGATCCCCCGGAATCGCGGCGATGCGATCCAGCAACTGCTCGTCCAGCAGGAAGTTCTGGCCCAGCGCCTTGCTGGCCCGCAGGCCATGCGTGGCAATGACCTCGCGCAGCGGTGGAAGCGGGGTCATGAGGGCTGGCAGGGATCGACCCAGGCGCGGCGATTGAGCTCGGCCTGCTGCGCCATGCGAATGGCGGCGATCATCGCGCCAGGATGCGCCCGATCCTTGCCCGCCAGATCGAACGCCGTGCCATGGTCGGGCGATGTGCGCACGATCGGCAGGCCCAGCGTGATGTTGACGCCCTCATCGAAGTCCAGCGCCTTGATGGGGATCAGCGCCTGATCGTGATAGCAGCACAAGGCCGCATCGTAGAGCGCACGGGCGCGGGGCGTGAACAAGGCATCCGGCGAATGCGGCCCGGAAATGTCGAGCCCGTCTTCGCGCAATTGCTCGAGCACCGGCGCAATCAGCGTTGTTTCTTCCGTGCCGAGCATCCCGTTCTCACCCGCATGAGGATTGAGGCCGGCCATGGCGAGGCGCGGGTTCTCGATGCCGAACAGCCGCTTGAGGCCGCGCGCGGTGGCCAGTGCGCGGGAGCGGATCAGTGCGGCGGTGAGCGACTCCGGCACCTCTGTATAGGGAATATGGATGGTGAGCGGCACCACACGCAGCGACGGGCCGGCCAGCATCATCACCACATTGCCGCGCGAGACGCCGCAGCGCTCGGCCACGAACTCGGTCTGGCCGGGGTGCGTGAAGCCGACTTGCGACAGCTGGGATTTGGAAACGGGCGCGGTCACCAGGGCGCTGGCGCTTTCCGCCCGCACCAGCCCCGTCGCCGCTTCCAGCGCCTGGAAGGCGCAGCGCGCGCCATCGATCGAGGGCTGGCCGGGGATGATCTCACCGGCGTCGGCGACCTGCAGGCAGGGCAGCGCCTTGCCGAACACCGCATCGGCCTCGATCGGGTCGCCGATCATCGCGACCGGGCCTTGCCAGACGGCGGCGATCGAGGCGCTATCACCGACCGCGAAGAACGGCGGCAGATTGTGCGTGTCCCGCGCTTCCCAGGCTTTCGCTGTGACCTCCGGGCCGATCCCTGCGGGATCGCCCAGCGATATCGCGATCGGCCGCGGCAGCGCGGACGCGGAATACATCGTGCGGAAGACGTCAGTTATAGTCGATCACCGCATCGCGACGAAGGTCGCGCAGATATGTGCGTGCACGCTTGTTCACGCGGTCTTCCTCCATCTGCGCCATGATCGACTCCACCGAGGGTGCGCTCGCGTCTGGCGGATCGTCCCGGCCGCACAAAACGAGCGCGCGAACGCCTTCCGTTGCCGAGCCGAAGGGCGGCGTGGATTCGCCGACCTGCATCGAGAGCAGAATGGACTGGAGCTGCGGGGGCAGGTTGCGGGCCTGAATATCGTTTTCGATGACCGTCGCGCCGACGCCCTTGGCCATCGCCTCGACCGATCCGCAGCCCTGAAGCTTCTTGAGCGCTTCCCCGAATGCGTTGGCCCGGCGCTGGGCTTCGGCCGCGGATGTGCCGGCGGGGAAGTCGATGGCGACCTGCTTGAGGCTGAGCACGGCGTCGCGCGCGTCGGCCATCAGCACCTGGCGCTTGTCAATCAGATAGACGAGCGAAAATCCGCCCGGAATGGCAATCGGGCCGGCGATCTGGCCGACCTGGAGCTGCTGGGCGGCTTCCGCCAGCGGCTCGGGCAGCTGCGCGGCGCGCACCCAGCCCAGATCACCGCCGACCGCAGCGGTCGATGCTTCCGAATATTGCCGCGCATAGGCCTGGAACGAGCCACCCTGGCGAATCTGCGCCATGATCTTCTGGGCGTTCTCGGCCACCTGCTGGCTGTTCGACGGGTTGGCGGAGAGATAGATCTCGCCGATGTGGAACTCTTCCTTGCCCTTGGCGGCCTGGAGACGCTCATAGGTCGAGCGGACCTCGTCCTCGGAGACGTTCACGAAAGGCTGGACCTGACGCCGCAGCAGGCGGCTCCACGCGACCTCGCCTTCGATCTGGCGCCGGATGCTGCGCGCGGATGAGCCCTGCGCGGCAAGATATTTTGCGAAATTGTCCGGCGTGTAGCGGAAGTTCGCGGCGACGCGGGCGAAGTTCTCGTCAAGCTCGGCGGCGGGGACGCGAATATCCTTGGCCGCTGCCTCCTGAATCTGCAGCGTCTCGTCGATGAGGTTGCGCAGCACCTGCAGACGCAGACGGTCCTTTTCCTCGGCACTGACATTGCCGCCATTGGCGAGAACCACCAGCGCGAGCCGCTGCTCCACATCCGTCTGGGTAATGACCTCGCCGTTCACCAGCGCCGTCGCGGTGCGGACATTGGGGTCGCGCTTGCCGAAGAGCACCACCGAGGCGGGAATATCGAGCGCGGACGCGGTCGCCCCGGCGGTATCCTCAGCCTGGCCTTCCGGCGCCTGAGCAATTGCTGAGCACGCCAAAAGGCCCGTCGCGGCGCCTGCAAGAATCCGGGCGGTGAAACGGGAGGAAATCCTTTTCACGCTGTTCACGTCAGTCAAACTTGCTCTCCATTCAGAAGCAGGCGGCCTCAAGAGGCCGCGGACCTGCCCGGCGGATTAATGCGCGGCGGCTGAACCGGGCCTGAGCGACGGATGACGCCCGGCCTTCACACCCTTTGCGAAGCTGGAGTCTTTACAGGCCGAGATTCTTAAATACCAGCCGCAGTTGAAACGAATTGCCGCGACGGGCATCGCCGACCGTCTGGTAATCGCGCCGCCAGGTGAAGCCGAGTTCCAGGCAGTCATCCTCATAGGCGATGCCGAGGCGGTGGCGCACCGGCTCGAAGCCGGACAGCGTGCTCGTCGGATCGTCCCGCTGGCCGGTCAGATCGATGTTCGTCGAGCCGAAGACCGACCAGAAGCGCGCAAAGGCGACGCGCGCTGCGAGGCGGATTTCTTCGACATCGCGCAGATCCTCGACGCCGGACGTGATGTTCCGGTCCAGTCGCAGATAGCCGACCTCGGCATAAGTGCGGCGCGTACCAACCGTCGCCTCGATCTCGTTGCGGCGGACGGCAAAGCCATCCTTGTCGAGCCGGAAACGGTGGGTGAAGGACAGGAAATCCTTGTAACGGATTTCCGACCGACCAACGATGTCTGACAGCCGATCGGACAGGCCGGTGCCATTGGGCAGCAGGGACGGGCGGTCATCGATGCGGTAGCTCTGGCCGACGGTGGTATCGAACGAGAAATTCGGCACGTCGAAGCGGTAGTCGAACCCATAGGTGATGCGGGTCGAATCCTCGAAGCGGTCATAGCCAGGGAAGCGATTGAGCGCGAAGAGGTTGGAGTCCTCCAGGTCGATCGCGCGGGCATCTTCGTTGGGCACATTCAGATTGGCGAGGCGCGGCGCGGCAACCAGCTGGATGCGTGGTGTCAGGCGCTGGGTGCCGCCAAAAGCCTGCCCGATGAACGGCCAGCGCACATCCAGCGCCAAGGCGGCGATTCCTCGCGTCTGCCAGCCTTCCTCACCCCGATAGACCACCGTTGGCGAAAGATCGTTCTGCGCGCTGTTGTAGACATCGCCCCGCGCATAGGCGGTCAGCGAGACTTCCTGTCCCATACCGGTCAGGCGGCTCTGCTTCCAGGTGAAGCCCACGAACGCGCGCTGGGTATCCTGCCCGTCTGTGCGGAGGATCGACAGGCTGTTGGCCTGCAGTTCCACCCGTCCGCCGAATAGCGGATCGGTGGTGCGCAGGCGGTAGTCGATGGCGGGAATGGCGATAGGAACCTGACCGGCCCGGTCCCCCGAGCGCAACGACTGGAAGGCCCAACCGGCAATCGAGAGATAACTGCGCGTGCCGATCCGCTCAAGATTGAGCGTGGAGCGCAGACGATCCTCGTGGCTCAGGTCATAGCGATTGAGGAAGGTACGGTCGGACGCGTAACGCAGCGATCCGGTCAACGACCAGAGCGGGTCGAACTGAAACTTGCCGCTGGCAGCGATGTAGCCGCGCAGACGCTCATCGCTGGTGACATCGGTTTCGCCCGTGACCGGCGTAACGGCGCTGACCGTGCCATAGCCGGTGATCTGATAGGCACCCTTAGACAGCAGGGCGCGATAGCTGGCGCCGAGCATCGGCAGCACCGCGCTGTAGACATAGGGCGTGAGCGTCAGATCGCGATTGGGCGCAAGCCGCCAGTAATAAGGCTGCACATATTGCACCCCGTTGCGCCGATCATAGCCGATATCCGGCACCAGCAAGCCGCTGCTGCCTTCATCGCCAATGCTGTGGCGCAGGCCCGGCAGGGGGAGCAGGGGCAGGCCGAACATGCTCACGCGCGCATTCTCATAGCGCACCCGCTGGCGAGCCTCGTCCAGAATGACGCGGTCGGCCTGGATTTGCCAGGTCGGCTCCTTGGGGCAGCCCTTGACCGTCTCGACCTTGCAGGGCGTGAACGCCGCCTTGTCTAACACGTAGATATTGTCAGTGCGCTGGGCTTTCACCGCCGCCAGCCGATTCTCGCTGTTGGTGACGATCAGCAGATTTTCGATGACGCCGTCCCGCAGGCTTTCGGTGACGTCCATCTCATCGGCATAAGCGCGGTCGCCACGCTCATTGACGAGCAGCACGTCGCCGCGCGCGATGACGGTGCCGGCCTTGCGATCCCACTCCACCTGATCGGCGGACAGATTGGCATCCTGTCGGGCAACGCGGACATTGCCGGAGGCGCGCACGATATCGGCATTGCTGTCGTAGTCGATCCGGTCGGCCTGGAAATTGATCTCGTTCTTAGAGACCGGCGCTGCCGGCATGGGGACGGCCTCGGCCTCTGCCTTGGCAGGGCGGTCCTGAAAATCCGGTTCGGCGCCGTCGGGGATATCCTGCGGCGCCACATTGTCGATGGTGAGCGGCGGTTCGCCCTGCGTTGGCGGCTCGGCCTGCGTCTGGGCGTAGGCCGGCGCGGCCATGACCATCGCCAGAATCAGAGCTGGCGTGCTGATGCACAGGTGCACGCGCATCATGGTCCGCTCGCGCGTGTCACGGCTCATCGTGGCAACCAATCGTCATTCTCCCAGCGCGGCTCGCGGTCTGCGCGCGCCGTGTGCAACGCTGCCCTATTGCACTGCAGCGCCCGCTCCGCAATTGCCTTCCCAAGCGTGAAATCGCGCTTAACGGTCCCTTTGCCGTGGCATACCCCCTGGCAAGGCGCTATTCCGCTTCCATATTCACACCAGGTCATCTGGCCACATAATTCCTTTCCAGGAGCTTGTATCCATGCACATCGCCATTTCCGCCAGTCGCCCTGCCGACATGGACTGCCTCGTTTTCCCGGTCGCAAAGGGTGCCGCCGTGTCGCCGGGCATCGAGGCGCAGGCTCTGGCGGCGCAGGCGGCGGCGGCATCGCGCTTTAGCGGCGAGGCAGGCGCCGTGGTGGAACTGTTCGTGGCCGAGGCGGGCAAAACTCTCCGCGTCCTGCTCGTCGGGACGGGCGAGGGCACGCCGGCCGATCTAGAGAAGGCAGGCGGCGCGGTGACGGCACGGCTGCAGACCTCCGGCGTCAAGCATGTCGCGATCGACGGCGCGGGGCTTACTGCCGACGCGCTCGCCCGGATCGCGCTGGGCGCGGAATTGCGCGCATGGCGCATCGACACCTATCGCACGAAGCTGGCGGAGAAGGCCAGGCCGACGCTCGAAACCGTGACGCTGGTTCATGAGTCCGGCGATCTGGCGGCTCTCGTGGATGATGCCAAAGCCGTCGCACAAGGTGTTGCATTCACGCGTGAACTGGTCGCAGAGCCGGGCAACATCATCTATCCCGAGAGCTTCGTGGAGCGCTGTCGCCATCTGGTCGATCTCGGCATTGAAATCAGCGTGCTGGATGAGACGGATATGGCCAATCTCGGCATGGGTGCTTTGCTCGGCGTTGCGCAGGGCTCAGTGCGCAAGCCGCGCATTCTTGCGATGCGTTGGGACGGCACCAATGGCGCGCAGGCCAAGCCGCTGGCGCTGGTCGGCAAGGGCGTCACCTTCGATACTGGCGGCATTTCGCTCAAGCCCGGTGCGGGCATGGAAGACATGAAGTGGGATATGGGCGGTGCCGGTGCCGTTGCCGGCGCGATGAAGGCGCTGGCTTTGCGCAAGGCGCCCACGCATGTCGTCGGCATCTGCGGGCTGGTCGAGAATATGCCGGACGGCGGCGCGCAGCGTCCCGGCGATATCGTTAAGACCATGTCCGGCCAGACCGTGGAAGTGCTGAACACGGACGCCGAGGGGCGTCTGGTGCTGTGCGATGCGATCTGGTGGACCCAGCAGACCTACAAGCCCGAGACGGTGATCGATCTTGCAACCCTCACTGGGGCAATGCTGATCTCGCTCGGCAGCGAGCATGGCGGCCTGTTCAGCAATGACGATGGTCTTGCCGAACAGCTCCTTGCGGCCGGTCGGCAAAGCGGCGACAAATTGTGGCGCTTTCCGCTGTCGCCGGCCTATGACAAGCTGATCGACAGCCCCATTGCCGACATGAAGAACATCGGGCCGCGTTATGCCGGCTCGATCACTGCGGCGCAATTCATCAAGCGCTATGTGCAGGAGGGCGTAAAATGGGCGCACCTGGACATTGCCGGCATGGTCTGGGCCGACAAGCCCGGCGCGACATGGGAGAAAGGCGCTACCGGCTATGGCGTGCGCCTGCTCGATCAGTTGATCCGCGATCACTATCAGGCCAGTTGAGGTCTTGCGCATATTTCGGCCCGGCCTTCGCAGCCGGGCCGGATCGCGCTAGAGCCGTAACATGCAGGTGGATTTCTATCAGCTCAGCCGGGATCCCGTCGAGGCGACGGTGCCCGCCATCGCGCGCAGGGTGCTTGATGGCGGCGGGCGCCTGCTGGTCGTTTCCGCCGAGCGCGACCAGCTCGACCGTATCTCCGAGGGTCTGTGGAGTGCTGGGCCGGAGAGCTATCTGGCCAACGATCATGCGGATGCACCCATGCCGCAGGTCCAGCCGATCCTCCTCGCGCCGAGCTGTGATGCCGCCAATGGTGCGCGCCATGTCGCGCTGGCCGATGGCCTGTGGCGGGATGAAGCGCTGGGCTTCGAGCGGGTTTTCTACTTTTTCGATGATGCCACGGTGGCCGGTGCGCGGCTGGCCTGGAAGGCGCTGAGTCGATCGGAGGACGTCACGCCGCGCTTCTGGAAGCAGGATGGCGGGCGGTGGCGCCAAGGCCCTTGAGGCACCGCCGGTGCGCCGGATTCGCTCACCGCATGTGACGCGGCTTCTTGGTGGTATCGGCGCGCGCTTCTGCGTGACGGCTCTTGAGGGACGTCGGTGCGCTGGCCTGAAGAAATTCACGGCCGCTCAGCCCGTCTCCGCCGCGTCGGTTGAGCGGCGGTTCGAGGGTTTCGATCAACAGCGCTTCCATGGTTCTGAGCATATTGGTTTCGCTCCAGCACGCGCTTTGCGCGAAAGGCAGATGCTGACTGGCGTCGCGCAGGCCGAACCAGGAGAAGCGATTCCACCGGCCGGCAAGTCGGTCCGTCGTATGCGTCTTGAGTCGCGCATAGAGATCGTTGCTCGCACGCCCGACATAGACGGTCCGCGCGCCATCCTGCAGCAGGTAGAGGCCCACTTGACGGGCAAAGTTGAACAATGGCGCCCCCTTCGTGCGCCGCCCGAGGAGGAGGGGCGGTCCAGACCAGGGCACCAGTTCGCGTTTCCAGAACATGCCAAAGGCATTCAGGCTTTCGCCCGGTCCGAGGTCCGGCCAGCAAATGGCAGGATATTGGGAAGCCCGGTTGCAGGTTGAGCTTTTACGCGCAGCGGCTCGAGCCAGTGCCGGCTCCGCCGCCTCTGCTGGTAAGGTCAGGCAGGGCGTCGCCACCGTCGCCGCGTCCGGAAAGCGGCGCAGCTGCCCCGGCGCAATGCTGTGAAAGCGCAGCGACCCGTCATCATGCCTGTCGATCCGATAAATGGATTCCTTCGGCTCCGCGCCCTGCATGTTCCCATTCCCCCTTTGCGCACTCAACCATGGCAAACTGTAACAATGTGAACTCAAAGCGCTTAATTGATCGTAACCCGTGGACGCCTGCTGCTCTTGATCGGCCGTCGCTTCGCGGGTAGAGCGCGCGCGACCTCAACTCTTTCGTTTTCTTTACCGGAGCATTTCTCATGGCGGCGACCCGCACCTTCTCGATCATCAAGCCCGACGCGACCCGTCGCAACCTGACCGGTGCTGTCACCAAGATGCTGGAGGAAGCCGGCCTGCGCGTCGTGGCATCCAAGCGCATCCACATGAGCCGCGAGCAGGCCGAGGGCTTCTACGCGGTCCACAAGGAGCGTCCCTTCTTCGGTGAGCTGGTCGAGTTCATGATTTCGGGCCCGGTCGTCGTGCAGGTTCTGGAAGGCGAAGACGCCGTGAAGCGCAATCGCGACATCATGGGCGCCACCAACCCCGCCAATGCCGAGCCCGGCACCATCCGCAAGGAACTGGCCGAGTCGATCGAAGCCAACAGCGTTCACGGGTCGGACAGCGAAGAGAATGCCGCGATCGAGATCGCCTACTTCTTCAAGCCGGCAGAAATCGTCGGCTAATCGGACGGCCGTCTAACCGTCGGCCTTCTAAAAAAGGGCGCCAGACCATCGGGTCCGGCGCCTTTTTTGTTTGGTTTAATGCTGCCGGCCAGCGGCTGCTTCCGTCTCGAAATAATCGAGCAAGGTCTGGGCCGATTTGAACAGATCGTGCCGCTCTTCCACCCGGCGCCGCGCCTCGGCGCCCAGCGCAGCCTGCTGCTCGGGCGTGGCGCGCATGATGCCGCGTAGGGCCTCGGCGATGGCGTCCTCATCGCCAGGCGCGAAAATCCAGCCACAGCGCTCGTCAAGCAACTCGGGGATGCCCGCAATGGTCGTGCTCAGCACCGGTCGACCGATGGCGAAGGCTTCCATGATTCCGATGGGCAGGCCCTCGGCATAGCTCGGCAGCAGCATGGCGCGACCGGCCAGCAATTGCTCCCGTACATAGGCACCGGTGCCCCAGCCGTGCAGGATGACATGATCCTCGACGCCATGGGCGCGGATCGCCTCCCGTAGCGCGTCCTCGTCGTCCCCGCCGCCGATCAGCTCGACCACAAGATCGGGAAATTCCCCAATCACAGCAGCGACGGCAGGCGGAATATGGATCTGGCCCTTGTTGGTGCACAGGCGGCCGATGCAGATCACTCGGCTGCTCTCGGGCGGGGCAGGCTGATAGGGGAAGTCGGCGAGGTTGATGCCGCAATGGACGATGCGGACCTTCTGGGCCGCCTCTGGGGCCTCCGCTACGATGCGATCGTGGCAGTAACGGGTGATGGCGACGATGAAAGCCGCATCGCGTGCCTTCTCGCGGATGGAGAGGCGGGCCGGCTCGCCGGGCACCAACTCATCGGGACCATGGACCGTGAAGCTGTAGGATGGCCCGCCTAGCCGCCGCGCCAGCATCGCCACCGTGGTCGCGTTGGTCGAGAAGTGGGTGTGGACGTGATCGATCCCTTGCGCATTGGCGCGGCGAGCGAAAGCCATGGCCTCCAGCAGATAGGCGACATGGGCGACAAGGTTTCGCCCCGCGTTGCGCCACACCCGCCACCAGAGCGGCAGTACCCGCAGCGTTCTGACCGGATGTAGCAGGCAGGTGAGCAGCACGTCCCACAGCAGCGCCGCCTTGCTGCCGGTGATGATATAGTGCGTGCGCGCCTGCTCGGCGATATCTTCTGGGTCAACCAGCTCACCATCCCAGTGCCGCAGGGCAAAGCGCTCGACCGGCTGACCAAGCGCCTCGATCGCACCGATCTCGCGACGGATGAACGTCGTGCTGATCAGCGGATACATGTTGAGAAGATAAGCAAGTTTCATGGCCGACCGCTCATGGGAGCGGAGAGGCGAGCCTGTCAACGCGGCTAACCCTTTTTGCGGCAGTGCGGGCCGGCAAGTCCGCCTCAGCAGTCCGGCAATGTGTGGAAAGTGGCTCCCCGAGTAGGATTCGAACCTACGGCCATTCGATTAACAGTCGAATGCTCTACCGCTGAGCTATCGGGGAGCAGCCGGGCTTTCGTCCGGCGAGGCCGCGCCTATAGCAGCGGGTTTGAAAGAAACGCAAGAGCACTCATGAGATAAATTGTTCAGCCGCGATCCGATCGTCGAGCGTGTGCTCGGGATCGAACAAAAGCGTGAGCGGCATGGCGAAATCCACGGCGATCTCGACCTGCGAGACATCGCGCACTTCGCGCTGGTCGGCCACGGCGGAGACCGGACGCTTGACGGGGTCGACCACGCGCAGCCGAATCTTGCTGCGTTCCGGCAGAATCGCGCCCCGCCAGCGGCGCGGACGGAAGGGGCTGATCGGCGTGAGCGCGACGAGGCCGCAGTCGAGCGGGAGAATGGGCCCGTGTGCCGATAGATTATAGGCCGTGGAGCCGGCTGGCGTGGCCACCAGCGCGCCGTCGCAAACCAGTTCCTGAATCACGACTCGCCCATTGACCGAAACTTCGAGCCAGGCGGTCTGGCGCGTCTCGCGCAACAGGGAGATTTCGTTGATCGCGGGCATTGCGAAGGTTTCGCCGCTCACTGTCACGGCGTGCATCCGCAAGGGGTTCACCTTGAACGCCTTGGCCTTGTCGAGGCGCTGGTCCAGCCCGTCCTGCCGCCATTCGTTCATCAGGAAGCCGACGGTGCCCAGGTTCATACCGAACACGGGCACCCGACGATGGCTCTCCAGCAGCGTGTGAAGCGTCTGCAGCATGAAGCCGTCGCCGCCCAGCGCGATGATGATATCGGCCTCGTTGAGGCTGACGAACGGAATGACCGCCTGCAGCCGCCGCGCGGCTTCCTGCGCAGCGTCCGTGGGCGAGGCCAGCAGGGCAAGTTTGCGATCGGCCATGAGGTGGCGTTATCCGCCCGTTACGCTCATGTGGCGGCGCGTGGCGGGCTGCGCGCCTGCCGCGACGCTGAAGTCATGTGCCAGCGGCTTGGCGGCCAGTGCCCGGTCGAGCAGGGCATCGATTCCCGCGACACCCTGTTCGCGGAATGCGGCCTTGAGATCGATATGATCTTCATGCCCCAAGCACATGTAGATGCGTCCCTGGCAGGTGAGGCGCATCCGGTTGCAATCGGCGCAGAAATTCTGGGAGAGCGGCGTGATGAGGCCCAGCCGGGTCTTGAGGCCGGAGAGGGCAAAATAGCGCGCCGGCCCGCCGGTGCGGTCATCCAACGGGATGAGAGCGTGCCGCTCGCGAATCGGGGCGATTGCCTCGATCAACGGCATGAAGCGATCCGAGCGATCCTCCGTCACTTCGCCAAGCGGCATCGTCTCGATCAGGGTGAGATCGAAGCCCTGCTCCGCGCAATAATCGAGCAGCGGCAGGATCTGGCTTTCGTTGGTGTCGCGCAGCGCCACGGTGTTGAGCTTGACCTTGAGGCCCGCCTGCCGCGCGGCTTCAAGACCGCCGAGCACCTTGGCGATATCGCCGCCGCGCGTCACATGCGCGAAAATATCCGGGTCGAGGGCGTCCAGGCTGACGTTGATGCGCCGGATGCCGGCATCGAACAGCATGTCGGCATAGGTCGCGAGTTGCGTGCCATTGGTCGTCAGCGTCAGTTCGTCCAGCCGACCGGCCTTCACATGGCGGCCAAGGGCACGGGCGAGGTCGCCGAAATCGCGGCGCACCAGCGGCTCGCCGCCGGACAGGCGAATCCGGCGGACGCCCCGGGCAATGAAGCGCTCGGCGATGACGGCAATTTCCTCCAGCGTGAGGATTTCCCGCCGGGGGAGGAATTGCATTGTCTCGCTCATGCAGTAACGGCAGCGCAGATCGCAGCGGTCCGTCACCGAAATCCGCAAATAGTCGATGCGGCGACCGTGACTGTCGCGCATGGCCGGAGCTGCGTCGGGGAGGCTGTCGATTGCGTTCGCCATACGCATTAGCTAGGCGATGCGGGGGGAAGGCGCAACCATCGCGCGTCGGTTGCGCTCGATCCCGTCCGCTAATCCACAAGCCTGAACGGATCGCGACCATTGTGAGAGAGCCTGCCGCAACCCGGCCCCATGAAGTGGGCGACCAGTCCTCCGGCCCGTCCGGGGACATGGGGGGACTGCCGCTGTTCATCCTCTCGGCCGCGCACCGTGACGCGCTTTCCGCCTGTGCTGCGCGCGCCGGGTGGAAGCCGATCGCGGCGCGGCGGCTGGACAGGGCCGAGAGCCGCTATCTCGGGAGCCTGGCGCGCATCGCGGTCATCGATCTGCGCGGCGTGGCGCCGGATGATGCGCTTGAGATGGTGAAAGCACTGGCGGCCGCCGTCGAAGCCTCCGGGGGCGCCTTGCTGCTCCTCGTTGAAGACGTCGGCGCGCCGCACGTCCCCGGGCTGATCGCCGCCGGCGCCACCCATCTGCTTGATGGCGAGGTTGACGAGGCCCGCTTCACCATCGCGCTGCGCACCGCGGACAAACTCGCCGAGCGATTGATCGGCAGTCTGGCCGCGGCGGGCAACCGCCATGCCGTCGCACGCAGTGATGGCCTGTTCTGGCGCTGGAATGGCGCCGAGCGGACCCTTGCGATCAGTCCTGCGCTGGGCGATCTGCTGCGGATCATGGTGCCCGATGCCGACCATGCCCGGCTGGGCATTGCCGATCTGGTCCGTGCGTTGGATCGGGCGGACCGGGCAGGGGCCGTGGCTGCGATCCGTCGCGCCGTTGACGACCTGATGCCCTCCGCCTTTGCCCATGCCGTCCCGTCCCAGCCGGATCGACGGCTGGTCCAGCATCTCTATCCGGACGCGCAGGGCTTTAGCGGTGAGGTCGAGGAACTCGATGTGCATCATCGCGCCAACCGGCGGGATCGGGACCCGATGACGGGCCTTGCCAGCCGCCAAGGCGTGATCCGCTGGCTCGACCATCATTTGGCGCAAGGGCGGCTGCCGGCGGTTCTGCTGATCGGGCTTGGCGATTTCGACCGGGTCAACAGCGCTTATGGGCGCTTGGTCGGCGATGCGATGCTCTCTCGCGTCGCGATCCGCCTCCAGCGGCTCGTCGATGCCATGGCGCCGCGCGACTCGCTGGTGGCGCGGATCACCGGCACAGAGTTTGTCATCGCCGTGCTGGGCGGGCCTGAAACCGCGCTGCCATCCGTAGAGCGGGCAACGCTGCTTGCGCAGCAAATCGTCGCGGAAATCAGTCGGCCTTTCAACGCGGGCGACTATCTCATTCGCCTGACGGCGCGCTGCGGCCTTGCGCCCGGTCAATCGGGCGATGCGGCCGAGACGATCCTGCGCCGCGCAAGCAATGCGCTCGCGGACGCCCGACGCGGCAGTGCGCAGGGCGGCATCCGCATCCGGGTGGCGGACGAAGCCAGCCGCATCGTGGATGATGATCGCTTGCAGAACGACCTGCGCCACGCGCTCGATTCCGGCCAGATCCAGCTCCTGTTCCAGCCGCAATATGCGATGGAGGATGATAGCATCGTCGGCGTCGAAGCACTCGCGCGCTGGCAGCACCCTCATTATGGCGAGATCGGCGCCGGCGCGCTGTTTGCCATCGCCGAGCGATCCGATTTCATGCTGCCGCTCTCCGATCATATTCATGCGCGGGCACTGGCGGAGGCGGCGGCATGGCCCGAGGAACTGCGCGATCTGCGGTTAGCGATCAACGTGACCGCGGCTGATATCTCCGAGCCGGATTTCCTGCAGAACTTCCTCCAGACCGTCGATGCATCGGGCTTCGCGCGCGAGCGTCTGACCGTCGAACTGACCGAAAGCGGCCTGGTCGAGCATCTCGTCGGCGCCTCGCTGCTGCTCACGCAATTGCGAGAGGCGGGGCTCAAGGTCGCGGTCGACGATTTCGGAACCGGCTATTCCAGCCTTGCCTATCTCAAGGCGCTGCCGCTCGATTATCTCAAGATCGACCGGAGCATCGCGCGCGATATCGAGGGCACTGCGCGTGATCGCGTGATCGTCCGCGCGATCATCGATATGGGGCGCTCGCTCGGGCTGGGCGTGATTGCCGAGGGTGTGGAAACCGAACAGCAACTCGCGCTTCTCGCCCGGGCGGGCTGCACCTGTTATCAGGGTTTTCTGCGTTCACCGGCCATCGCCAGCGACAAGCTCGCCGATCTCGTGCGCGCAAGTCAGCGTTAGCGCCACCTAGCGCGGCGCGCTCAACCGTAACGCAGTTCACCCCGGAAGGGCAGATTACGACGGGCAATTTCGGTGTTCACCGCCTGTTGCAGCGGCGTATTCGACTCGCGCGCAGCCGCACGACGGGCGATTGCGTACAATTCGGCATCCAGCATGGCTCTCGCCATGTCCGTGCATTCGTCGGTTAATTTTCTCATCGGATGTCCCTCCTATCGAGGGGCAAAGCGGAATTCCGCGCACCGTCAGCCGCAATGCACAGCCGACTCGATGATAAACAGCGAAACTCCCCGCCTCAACGCGAGAAGTGTAACACAGCTGGCAAAAAATGGGTAGGAAATCGGAACCGCTCGCCCGATTTCCCGTGCCGCGGGTCAGGCCGCCTTGCGGAACTCCAAATCCAGCCGATCCCAAATCTCGACCAGCGCGGAGACAAGCTCACGCATCATCTCTTCGCTGTGGGACGGGCCGGGCGTGAACCGCAGCCGCTCCGTACCACGCGGCACGGTGGGGAAGTTGATGGGCTGCACATACACGCCATATTCGGCGAGCAGAATGTCGCTGATCCGCTTGGCCTTCACCGGATCGCCCACCATCAGCGGCACGATATGGGTGACCGACGGCATGACCGGCAGATTGGCATTGGCCATCTCGGCCTTGAGGAACGCCGCTGCAGCCTGTTGCGCGTCGCGCTCGACCTGGCTCTGCTTGAGGTGACGCACGGCCGCGAGCACGCCGGCAACGAGCACGGGCGAGAGGGAGGTAGTGAAGATAAAACCCGGCGCATAGCTGCGGATCACATCGATGATCACCTTGTCGGCAGCGATATAGCCGCCCATCACGCCAAAGGCTTTGCCCAACGTGCCCTCGAGGATCGTGATGCGGTGCGCCGCCTCGTCCCGCTCGGTGATGCCACCGCCGCGCCGGCCGTACATTCCTACGGCATGCACTTCATCGCAGTAGGTGAGCGCGTTGAACTCATCGGCAAGGTCGCAGATGTCGTGGATGGGCGCCACGTCGCCGTCCATCGAATAGACGCTCTCGAAGGCGATCAGCTTGGGCGCATCCGGATCGGCCTCGGCCAGCAGTTCGCGCAGATGCGCTACGTCATTGTGACGGAACACGCGCTTCTCGCAGCCCGAATTGCGGATGCCCGCAATCATCGAGGCGTGGTTGAGCGCGTCGGAAAAGATGATGCAGCCGGGCAGCAGCTTGCCCAGCGTGGCGAGCGTGGCCTCGTTCGAGACATAGCCGGACGTGAAGAGCAGAGCGCTCTCCTTGCCGTGCAGATCCGCAAGCTCGGCTTCCAGATCGACATGATAATGGGTGTTGCCGCCGATGTTGCGCGTGCCGCCCGAGCCGGCGCCGACATCGTGCAGCGCCTCTTCCATGGCGGCGATCACCTTGGGGTGCTGGCCCATGGCGAGATAATCGTTGGAGCACCAGACGGTGATCGGCTTCGGACCGTTATGCCCGGCAAAGCAGCGGGCATTGGGGAAGGCGCCCTTGTTCCGCAGAATGTCGATGAAGACCCGGTAGCGGCCCTCGCCATGCAGACGCTCGATCGCCTGCGTGAAAACATGCTGATAATTCATGGTCGGCAGCTTGTCCCGTCTCGATACCGCGCCTCTAGCGGTCTATGGCTCGCAATTCCACTGATAATGGCTTGCAAGTCGATATTGGCGTCTACTGATGCAGCGCCGCGACGCTTTGATTTGGCTCAAAGCAGTTCGGTTTTGGTGATGCCGTAGGTGAGCAGCGCGGGGGTGAGCGCTTCAACGTCCGGCGAGGGACCAGTGAAGACGGCTTTGCCTGGCGCCGGCTCGGCTGGCCAGGGCGCCTTGCCGTTCAGCCAGGCGATCCGCCGCGCGATTCCGTCGCCACCGTGGAGAAAGGTGATGGGGTGCGGCGCGGCCTCGGCCAGTTCAGCTTCCACCAACGGAAAGTGCGTGCAGGCGAGGACCACCATGTCCATCCGGTCTCCGCCCGGCTGCTCGAGCAGGCCGGCGAGAGCACTAGCCGGAATTTCCGGGTCGGCCGGTGCACCGCGCAGCCGCGCCTCGGCATAAGCGACCAAAGCGGCGCTGCCATGCCGCAAGACCGTACAGTCCGCGCCATGCTCGCGGGCGAGCCGATCCACATAGGGCTGTCGCACCGTGGCATCGGTACCGAGCACGCCGATGACTCGAGTTTTCGAGGCCAGAGCGGCCGGCTTGATCGCCGGCACCGTGCCGACGACGGGAATATCGAGCGCCGCACGTACGGAGGCGAGGGCGATGGTCGAAGCGGTGTTGCAGGCGATCACGGCCATGCGGGGGCGGTAGCGCTCCACCAGCCGGCCCAGCAGCGCCGGGACGCGCGCCGCGATCTCCGCCTCGCTCTTGATGCCGTAGGGAAAGCCGGCATTGTCGGCGGCATAGACGATGGGCATCGTCGGCAGGAGGGCCATGGCGGGGCGCAGGATGGACAGCCCCCCCACGCCGGAATCGAAGAACAGGACGGGAGCCGCTTCAGGCGGGCGGGTCGGTTCAGCCATGGCGCTTCTCTTGACGCTGCGTGTCCGCACAAGTCAATCGTCGATGATGGGCGCGGTTGAGCGCTGATGGCGGCTCTGCCATCATGGCATCCGATAAGGGAGGAAGAGGATGGACGGCACAATCGACCGTGAAGAGCGGCATCGACTAATCGACATGATCACCGCGGCCTGGAAGACCAAGGTGATTGGCGAGGCGGTTGGGCTGGGCCTCATCGAGGAACTCGCTGCCGGACACCACGATAGCGCGGCTATCGCCCAGTCATTGGGTTGCAGTGAGGACGGGGTCATGCGCCTGCTGCGCGCACTGGCGGTGCTTGGCCTTGTCACGCATGAGGGCTCGGATCGCTTCTCGCTTACGCCGCTCGGGGACTGCCTGCGCAAGGACGCGCCGGATTCGCTTTATGGCATGAGCGGACATTGGAATGAGCGGATGTGGAACAGCTTCGCCAATCTGGGTGTCAGCGTGATGAGCGGGGAGCCCTCCGTGCCGTCCGGCCCTGATCATTTCGTCCAACAGCAGGCTGATCCGGCGCGGGCGGATGTCTTCAACCGCGCCATGGCAGAAGGGAGCCTGCGTGTCGGCCGGGCTCTCGCGCGGGCCTATGACTTTTCGGGTGTGAAGACGGTGCGGGACGTCGGCGGCGGCTATGGCGCACTGCTCGTTGGCCTGCTCGAAGCCTATCCCCACCTTCGCGGCGAAATTTTCGACCTGGCAACGCTCGGCGACGCTGCGCTCAATTGGCAGGATGGGCAGTCCGTTCGAGGTCGCATTGCCTATCTCGGCGGCAGCTTTTTTGACGCTGTTCCGCCCGGCGCGGACCTCCTTCTCCTCAAATTCATTCTGCATGATTGGAACGACGCGCGGTGTCGGACAATCCTGTCCAACTGCCGGGATGCGATTGGGGACGGACGCATCCTGATCATCGAGCGGATCGTGCGCGACCGTGTCGGCCCGGGCGATGAAGACGTGATCCGGGGCGACCTGGTCATGCTCAGCGTTGGCGGCAAGGAGCGAACGGAGGCCGAGTATCGCGCCTTGTTGAGCGCGGCCGGGCTCGAAATGACCGGCATCACCCCGATCGATGACCGTTATGCGGCCATTGAAGCGCGGCGCGTCGGCTAATTGATGAAGGCGGAGCGCACCGGCGGGCAATCCGCCAGTGCGCTGAAAGGCTGATCAGCCTTCCTTATTGGCTGCGATCCGCTCGGCTGACTGGATGGTGTTCTCCAGCAGCATGGCGATGGTCATCGGGCCGACGCCACCTGGCACGGGCGTGATGTGGCTGGCCTTTTTGGAAACGCCCTCGAAATCCACATCGCCGACCACGCGGCCATCGGGCAGGCGATTGATGCCGACGTCGATCACCACCACACCGGTCTTCACCATCTGCGGCACGATCAGGTTCGGAACGCCCGCCGCGACGACGAGAATATCGGCCAGGATGGTCCACTGTCCGAGATCCCGCGTCTTGGCATGGCAGATCGCGACCGTCGCATCATTGGCCATGAGCATAAGCGCCATCGGCTTGCCGACGATGTTGGATGCGCCGACCACGACGACATTGCGCCCCTCGATGGGGATGCCCTCATGCTTGAGCAGGTTCATCACGCCATAAGGCGTGCAGGGCGGGAAGACCTGGCGCCCCACCACCAGCGCGCCGACATTGTAAAGGTGGAAGCCATCCACGTCCTTCTCGGGCGCGATCGTCTCCAGCACCTTCTCCATGTCGATATGCTTGGGCAGGGGCAGCTGGACGAGAATGCCGTGGACATTGGGATCGGCATTCAGCTTGCCGATCAGTACCAGCAGTTCCTCGTTGGTGATGGTGGCCGGGTGACGATGGCTGATCGACTTGATGCCGACCGCTTCGCAGGCCTTCACCTTGCGGCTGACATAGATGGCGGATGCGGGGTCCTCACCAACCAGCACAA
This sequence comes from Sphingobium sp. B8D3B, assembly GCF_025961875.1. Taxonomy (NCBI): domain Bacteria; kingdom Pseudomonadati; phylum Pseudomonadota; class Alphaproteobacteria; order Sphingomonadales; family Sphingobiaceae; genus Sphingobium; species Sphingobium sp. B8D3B. The sequence continues at coordinate 876,903 of NZ_JAOQON010000001.1, forward strand.
CCGCAAGACCCGGCGTCACGCCGCGCGCCTGAAGTGCCTCGACCCGCGCGCGCTGCTCGTCGCGCATCTTGAAGGCGACGGTCTTGCCGTCGATCAGCTTGGCGCCGCCAACTGGCCGATTGTCCGTTGCGAGAGCGTTCACGCGGTCCTGCCTTTCCTGATGCGGCCTGTGATGTCGGCCCATTTGCTGTTCGTCCCGATCCCATGTCCGGCGGTCGCGCGCGTCACGCTTGATCTCTCCCAGGTGGAATGCCCTCATAGAGCCTTCTGCTCTTTAAGGGCCGCGACGCAGCAGGTGCAGCCAAGCAATTGATCTTTGGCGCCGTCCATAAGTGGCGGGATAATTCAAGTCAAACGAGGCTGGGGCTTTCGCGGGAATGCCTGATTGGCCCGGCGCGAGCCTGCTGGGCTGGTGGCGGTCGAAACGATAAGAGTGGCCCATTTTAGAACAGCAATGGTTAATATTCTTGTTAATCATATTCTAAGGTCTGCTATGCGCCTCCCGTCAGCTGCAGACTCGCAGCGACACATGTGGGAGATTATCATGCGTAAATCACTTTTGGCGGCAGCGTCGCTCGGTGCGATGCTGCTGGCGGCAGCGCCTGCCTCTGCAGCAGTCACGTTCACGCTGGATGATGTGAACTTCGTTGGCGGCGGTGCGCTGACGGGATCGTTCACCACCAGCAACGATCTGTCGACGCTGCTCGATTTCTCAATCAGCACCACGAAGAACAATTACGGCTTCTTCGGCAACTTCCCGGGCGACACCTACACGCTGGCGGATGCCCTTGGCTTCACCTGGTCTTCGACCCTCGGTCTGAGCGCATCGTTCCTCTCGCCGATTTCGAGCATCTCGCTGGTCTTCGCGAGCCCGCTCACGGCTGATGGCACGTCGCTGGCGCTCTCGAACGAGACCGTCGTGAAGTGGAATGGCGGCACGCGCTTCGCCCTGTCCGGCAGCGTTTCGCCGGTTGCGGCGCCTGTGCCTGAGCCGGCCACGTGGATGATGCTGATCGGCGGGTTTGCGATTGCTGGTACGATGATGCGTCGTCGTCGCACGACTGTCAGCTTCGCCTGAGTCGAACGCTCGATTTCAAGGAAGCCCGGCTGGAAACGGCCGGGCTTTTTTGTGCGCGCTGTTCCGGCCAGTCCGGCGGCGCGCCCGGTGCGCTTACATGTCGATTTCGCGCACGCCCTTGATCCTGCGCGCGCGCTCCACGCGGTTGCGAAGCTCCGTGCGGATATGGCGCGCATTTTCCAGGTTGCTGATGCGGAGCACGGTGCGCCGATCGACGCCTTCGCCCGTCAGGTCCGAGGAGATGATCTGCAGATTGCCGACGTCGAACATCTGCTGAATGATGGAGAAATCCGCGCGCACATCCTTGATGCGGTAGAGTTCGATCTCCTCTTCCGTCCGGGCGAGGATGCCCTGCCGAATGAACAGGCGCTCGCCGCTCAGCTCGTACCATGTCATGCGATAGCGCAGCGCGACCACGCCCACGGCAATAAACGGAATCCCGAGCAGGAGGATCGATCCGGCCAGGGTCAGCCAGCCCTTGAAGGATTTGAGCAGGAAGGCGGACATGGTCGGGCGAAATCCGATGACATGCTCGGTCTGCCATCCCGCCATCTGAACTGCTCTGCCGGTCATGCTCTGCTCCATCCTCGCCGGGCTCTAGTCGGCCGGGGCAGGGGGCACGTCAAGAGGGGTGAGTGATCGCTTTTGCGACGAGCCCACCTTGCATCTCGCCGAGCAGCGGGCGCTGTAGTATTCCGGCCCGCTAGAGGCATCGGGCGACGCGGTCGCCGACGGTCGGATCGAACACGAGGTAGAACATGCGCAAGAAACTGCTCGGCTTTCTGGCGTTGGGATTGCTGGGTGCGGTCAGCGCGACTGCGCAGGGGCGCATACCCGCCGCCGCGCCGGGCGCATCCTATCGGCTGGCGCCCTTCGGCGCCGTGCATGTCGACCGGCCGGCCGGTGCGCCGCAGGGTGCCGTAATTTTTCTTTCGGATTCGCCGACGGCCGCCCCGATCGCGCGGGGCTTGAGCGAGCGCGGGTTGCTCGTTGCGACGGTTTCGGCCGCTACGTTGCTCAAGACCGTTCAGGCTTGGCATCAACGCTGCCTCAACCTGAATGCGCCGATCAACGATCTTTCCAAGGACCTTCAGCATCGTGCGGGAATTGAGGCCTATCTCAAGCCCGTGCTGATCGGCCAGGGTGCGGGGGCCGCCCTTGCTTATGCTGCGCTCTCGCAATGGCCCAACGCGCCCTACCGTGGGGTGATTTCGATTGGTTTCACGCCGCAGGTGACCAGCGCCAGCCCATGGTGCGCGACCGGCGGCGCGTCCTTTGCGCGAGCCGGGCAGACCGGCCGCTGGTCGTTGAAGCCGAACAGGCAGATTGGCGTGCCGTGGCTCGTCATGGGCACGGCGGCGCAAGTCGGCCGGACGCAATCCTTCGTGCGCGCGGTGCCGGGCGCCAACCAGAAAACGCTGCCCCCAGCCGCGCAGGCATGGCCGCAAGCCATCGCCGATGCGACGATGGCGCTGCTGCCGCGCGACCAGCCGCGCCCTCCCGCCGGCGCGCTCCCGCACCTCACCATGCCGCTCACATTGGTGCAGGCGGCGCCGACGCCGATGAACCGTGATCTGATGGCGATCATCTATTCGGGCGATGGCGGCTGGGCGAGCATCGACCGCGACGTGGCGAGCCAGTTGGCTGCCGCGGGGATACCGGTGGTCGGCGTGGACAGCCTCGAATATTTCTGGACCGCGCGCACGCCTGCCGGGACCGGGCGCGATCTCGCGGCGCTCATCGAGACGTTCAGCGAACGTTGGGCGCGTCCGCGGGTTCTACTCATTGGTTACAGCTTCGGCGCGGATGCCCTGCCGTTCATGGTCGATGCTCTACCGTCGGCTGTCCGCAGCAAGATCGAGCGCGTATCCCTGCTCGGTTTGAGCAGCACGGCGGATTTCCAGTTTCACCTCAGCAACTGGCTGGACGTGGGCGATAGTGGCGGGCTGCCGACCATTCCGGCGATTACGCGGCTGCGCGGCCTGGCGGTCCAGTGCGTGCGCGGGCAGGATGAAGACGAGAGTGCCTGCGGTAAGATCCCGCAGGGGCTGGCCCAGCAATATGTCGTGCCGGGCGGGCACCATTTCGATAGCAATGCGGCGTTGCTGGCGCAGATCATCCTCGCGCGCAAGCGCCCCTGAAGCGCTGACGATGGATCAGGTCTGGGGGCTGCCGCCGATGAGGCTCTGCAGGTCGATGAGCGCGCGGGCGAGCGAGATGCCCTGGGGCCCGGCGATGTAGCGCGGCTCCCATTCGGGCGAGAATTTCTCCTTATAGGCGCGCAGCCCCTCAAAGCCGTAAAAGGCATTGCCATGCTGATAGAGAAACGCCCCGAGCTTTGACCACAAAGGCGCGAGGCGGCGCGCTTCCAGCCCGGAGAGCGGCGCCATGCCGATGTTGAACCAGCGGTAGCCCTGCTGCTGCCCCCATTGCATCAAGCGGATGAACAGAAAGTCCATGGTGCCATAAGGTGCGGCGTCGTCATGGCGCATGAGGTCGATGGAGAGTTCCGAGCGGGTCTGTGTCGGCCAGATGTTGGCGAAGGCGACAATCTGCCCCTGACTGCGCACGACGGCGCAATCGAACCTTGCCAGATAGGCCGGATCGAAACGACCGACACTAAAGCCCTTCTCGCGCTGGCCCTTGGCCTTGAGCCAGAAATCGGAGACGCGCTCGAGTTCGCCCATATGGGTGGTCACGTCGGCGTCAGGGATGACCTCGAACGTCGCGCCCTCGCGCGTCGCCCGGCGCTCTGCATGGCGCAGCGACTTGGCGCTGGGGCCATCGAGCGAGAATGTCGCGAGGTCGACATGGGCTTCCTCGCCGTATTTGGTGATGCGCAGGCCCAGCTCAATGGCCATCGGCAGGGCGACCGGGCTGATCTGGTAGAGCAGCAGGCGTCCCTGCGCCGCGTCCGCCTTTTCGCGCAGGTCCCAGAGCAAATCGGACCATTCGTCCTCCGCGCCGACAGGATCGCCCATCACGATCCAACTGGCGCCCTTGATCTGATACATCAGGAAAGCGCGGCCGCTTTGCGAGTGGAGGAAGCGCTTGTCTCCGGTGAAGGCGAGGTTCGCATCGGTCCGGTCGGCCAGTGCGATAGCCGCTGCCGAAGGTTCATCGGCTCCAGCTTCAACGATGCGTTCGGCTCGGGCCGGCTCGAACAGGCGGGCAAGGCCGACGCCCACGAGCAACACCGCGACGGCAAGACTTGCGCGCAGGAACCGCGCGGCATCGGCCCGCTCGGCAAAGCGCCACCACAGATCATTCTGATAATCCACATGGCGGTAAGCGAACAGACCGATCCAGATCGACAGGCCGACCACCACCGCAATCGTCGCCAGCCAGCCGGGCGAGAAGGCCTCCGCCAGCAGGCGCGTCCGTCGGTAGAAAGCGGGCTTGGACCATTGCAGCGCGGCCGCGATGAGTAGCATGACGCCTGCTTCCTCATAATCCAGCCCCTTCACGATCGAGAAGACCGCGCCGGCGAGAAGCAGCAGGCGCGTAAGCCAGAAAGCACCGTCAAGGCGACGGTAAAGCCCGGCGGAAAGCACCAATAGAGCCGCGCCGATCAGGCTCCCGGCCATGTGGGAAAGCTCCACGAACGGCAGCGGCACAATGTCGGACACGGTGTTGGCGCGCCAGGGGATGGTCGGCAGCGATCCGGAGATCAGCAGCACCGTGCCGCCGAAAAAGACCAGCGCGGAGATCATCAGCGGCGCCATGCCGGAGGCGACGACCTGAGCGCCACGCAGCGTTCGCCCGATGGGCTTATGCCAGCGCGCGCCCTCCTGCACCACGATCAGCACGGCCGCCACAATCAGCGGAGCGATATAGTAGATGAGGCGATAGGCCAGCAGGGCGGCGACCAGCTCCGGCCGGTCCACATTGGGCAAGGCAATCAGCATGATCGCCTCGAACACGCCAATCCCGCCCGGGACATGGGTGATGAGCACGGCGACGATTGCCAGGGTATAGCCGATGAAGAAGGCCGGCCAGGCGCTGATCTCGATGCCAGGAATGAGCACGAACAACGCCGCGCTGGCCGCTGCAAGATCGAGCGCGCTGATCCCAATGAGCGCGATGATCTGCTTCGCCGGCGGCAACGGGAGCGACCAGCGACGGACGTGCAACGTCCGCCCCTGTCTTCCGGACCAGAAGAGGACCGCAACTGTCGCCAGCAGCAAGGCGAACCCGATCGCACGCAGCACGCCAGGCGGGATGACCATCCCGTCAAAAGCCAGCGCTTCGGGCCGCCAGGCGAGCATGGCACCGGAGAGCACGAACACACCGCTCCAGAAGGTGAGGCTGGCGATCAGGATCACGCGGGCAATATCCCCGGCGCCGAGCCCAGCGGCGCTGTACACCCGATATCGCGCCGACCCGCCGGTCAGCAGCGAGAGGCCGAGATTATGGCTCAGCGTGTAGCTGGTGAACGAGGCGATCGCGGCGGTGCGGTAAGGCAGCGGGCGCCCAATGGTGCGCAGAGCCATCACATCATACAGAGTCAGCGCGGCATAGCTGCACGCGGTGAGGAGCGCGGCAGCCAGAAAGGCGAGTGGAGGCAAGGCGTGGAATGCCGCCCGCACGTCGCGCAGATGGACCTCGCGCAGCAAGTGGCTGAGCGCCACGAAGCCGAGCACGGCCAACAGCAAGGCAACGCCGATGGTCAGGATCGTGCGATGGCGCTGAGTCATGGTCTTCATCTGCCCCCCGGAAGCCATCGGGCGCTATTCGGCCTGAACCTGGCGGACCCAGATCTGGCTTTTGCACAGCCAGCCGCCGATCAGGCAACCGGAAATCTTCACCCGATCCCGGTCGAGCTGCTCGATGGTGGACGAGAAGGTGCGGCCAAGGTCCGGCACATAGACGCGGCCCGCCCAATGCCCCGGTGACTTGGCATGATAATCCTGCAGGAGTTTGGTCCCGATCAGCCTGGAGACCCCAGCGTCGGCGGCATCGGCAAGGGCGGTCGCGTTCGCCCAGCTCACCCAGCCGCACAGGCCGCCGTCGCAATCGCCCGTGGTGACGACCACCGTGCCGCGCGGATTGATCCAATGCCCGGCAATGGCGTTCTCGGCATGGGCCGGCGTAAAGGCGCCGATCATGGCGGCAACGGCTATCGCGAGCAGCTTAGCCATGAGGATTGATCCCGGCCTGTTTCAACGCGTCGAACAATAGCCCCGTAACCGCCGCGACATCCCAGTTCAGTTGATGCCCACCAGGCAGGCCATGAATGCGCAGATTAGGCAGGTGGAGTCGGGGGCAGAGGCTGTGCAGTTCTTCCTTGCCGTAGACGCAGAGCAAGGGGAGCCAGCTGAGCGTGCGCGCGGTAGGCAGGGCATCATGCTCGGTCTCCCAGAAGCTCAGCACCTCGCTTGGCGATGCACGATACTCGACCGTCGCGCCGGGCACGAAGAGCGCGGCCAGAGCGATATTGCGACGCTGCGCCTGCGGCAGGTTGGCGAGGCCGACATGGAGCATATCCGCGCCAAAGGATTGGCCGATCAGCACCACGCGCCCCTGCGGGTTCACGGCGCGCGCCTGCGCCAGTGCCCGGGTGATGAGCGCAGCAGCCTCAGATGGGGTGCGGGTCTGGCGATAATAGGTCAGGCTGTTGACGCCCACTACCGGGATGCCGGCTGCTTCAAGGCGCTGCGCGATCTTGGGTCCCATGCCGACCCGAAAGCCCATGTCGCCGGAAAAGATGACCGCCACAGGCGCACCGGCGCGCGGCTGGTAGCCGGCGGGGCGCAAAACCGTGAACGGGTCGCTGCCCAGATAGCCCAACCAGCCGAATCCAAGGAGCACCAGCGCCATGAGGGCCGCGAGCGTGATTGCCGTGTTCCGCATCCGTCCTCCGCGCCTCGTCATGCTGCTCTCATGTCCATGATCGTCTGAGGGTTATCCTCTGGCAGTGACAGCCGGTCAACGCGGTGGCCGCTTCATGAACTTCATGTCATGTGGCGGTCAGCCGCCCGCCATTCGCGATGGTCTAGGCCGGATGTCATGGGCCTCCCGAACCGCCTCCTCTATATCTTTCTCGTTCCGCTGGCGGGAGCGCCACCCTTGCTGTCCTCTCATCTCGTGCCCCCGTCCGCGGCCGCGCCTCGCCATGCTGCGCATGCCGGGTTCACGCTGGGCGAGGACAAGGCTGGCCGGATCGTTGTGACCAGCCTGCGGGACGGGCAGGCAGGGGGCGGGCCGATCGCGGTGGGCGATCAATTGCGCGCTGTGGATGGGCATGCGGTGCGAAGGCTCGGCGTGGCGCGGCATATGATCGACGATCCCGACCATTGCGACATTCCGCTATCGCTGGCGCACGGCGCCGTGCGATATGAGGCCCGCGCTCGACGATGCGGCAAATAATGGCGGCAGGGACGGTGGAATGGGCAGAAAAATACTCTTGGTCGAAGATGATCGTGCGACGGCCGAGTTCATCTTGAAGGGGCTGGGCGAACATGGCCATGTCGGCGATCATAGCGCGGATGGGCGCGACGGCCTCTTCATGGCGACCGATGGCGGCTATGACGCGATCATTCTCGACCGGATGCTGCCGGGCATGGATGGCATGGCCGTGCTGGGTGCGCTACGTGCTGCCGGCATTGAAACACCGGTGATCCTGCTTACCGCGCTCGGCTCCGTCGATGACCGCGTGACGGGGCTGACGGCCGGAGCCGACGATTATCTCGTCAAACCCTTCGCCTTTGCCGAACTGCTCGCCCGGCTGGAACTGCTGATGCGCAAGCGCGGCCATGGTACATCGGTGGAGACCACGCTTGCCTGCAGCGATCTCCACATGGACCTGCTCAAGCGCACCGTTCAGCGCGGCGGCCGACGCATCGAGCTTCAGCCGCGCGAATTCCGGCTGCTCGAATATCTGATGCGCTACGCAGGGCAGGTCGTCACCCGCACGATGCTGCTCGAAGGCGTGTGGGATTATCATTTCGACCCCGGCACCAACGTCATCGACGTGCATGTCAGCCGCTTGCGACGGAAGATCGATACCGAGGGCGACGTCCCGCTGATCCACACCGTGCGCGGCGCGGGCTACCGGCTGGGCGAATGAGTCGACCGGGTGTCGCATCCGGGGCGGGCCTGCGCTGGCTGCGCTCGTCGCATGTCCGCTTCATGGGCTGGATATTGCTGCTGGAGCTGGTCTTCGGCGCGGCATTGCTGGCCTCGGTCACGCAGTTCGTGCGCGTCGACCTCGCGGCGGCCGACCGCAGCATCGCCGTTGAGGATCGCGACAGCCTGCTGATGATCGGCCGGGATGAAGGCGCGCAGGCGCTGAACCGGGCAATCGCCGAGCGAACGGCGGAAGATGACGACGCGCTCATTCTGCTCGTGGATCGTAACGGGCGCAAAGTGTCTGGAAACCTCTCGGACTGGCCGCCCAATGTCCCGGCCGAGGCGGGCTGGACGCGTGCCGAGCTTTATCGGCTGGGAGATGCAGAGCCGGCCCCCTTCGGCATCACCGCCGCACGTCTTGGCGATGGGCGCCGCTTGCTCGTCGGCCGCCGCGCCGAGGCCAGCGATCAGATCCGCCAGACTGTTCACGAGGCCCTGCTGACCGCGCTGGCGCTCGCCTTGCCGCTGGCGCTCGCCGGCGCCTGGTTCGTGGTGCAGATCATCGATCGGCGGATCAGACACATCGCCGCGACGGCAGAGGGCGTAGGCGCGGGTGATATCGAGCAGCGCGTCCCGCTGCACGGTTCCGGGGACAGCTTCGACCGGTTGGGGGAGGCGATCAATGGGATGCTGGACAGGATCGGCAGCTTGATCGACGAACTGCGCACCGTCACCGATAGCATGGCGCACGATCTCCGCTCGCCGTTGACCCGTCTGCGCGCACGAATCGACCGGGCGCTGGAGACGGACGATCCGGCCGCGATGCGCACGGCCATCGAGGGCATCAGCCGCGAGGCGGACCAGCTGCTCGCCATGCTCACCACCGCGCTGGAGATCAGCCGCGCAGAGGCGGGCATCGGGCGCGAGCGCTTCCGGCCCACGCTGCTGGGCGAGATGCTCGCCGATCTGGAAGACTTGTACGCGCCACTTGTCGAGGAGCAAGGCCGCAGCCTTTCCATCGCAATCGAGCGGCCGGTCGAGGTCAGCGTCCATCGCGAACTGCTAGGGCAGGCGCTCGCCAACCTCCTCGACAATGCGCTCAAATATGGCGCGGGTGCGATGACGCTGTATCTGGATCGCGAGGGCGCGGACGTGATCGTTGGTCTTGCCGATCAAGGCCGGGGGATTGCGCCGGATCGGGAAGCAGAGGCCCTGCGGCGCTTTGGTCGGCTGGATGCCGCGCGCGGGCAGGCGGGCGCAGGGCTTGGATTATCGCTCGTCGCGGCCGTGGCGCGCATGCATGGCGGTCAGGTCCGTTTCACCCGCCGCCATGGTCTGTTCGCGGTTGAAATTCTCATCGGCGTGGGAGGCTGAGCGGCCTTCGGTCTGCTTCCGCTGCCGACAGGATCATGCCTGTTCGATGAAGCGGTCGACCGGAGCCATGCGGGCAAGGGGAGGGACGGCATGGCTCCGGTGACGGGGGTCACTTCTTGTCGGTCGTGCTCTTGGCCGGGGCAGCGAGCGATGCAGTCGTCGTGCTCTTGGCGGGCTTGGCGGGCTTGGCCACCTTGTGATGGCTCTCCTTCGCCGGTGCCGTCTTGGCCGACGCGACAACCGGCGTGGCGATGGCTGCGAGGGATGCCAGGCCGGCAATGATCAGGCGACGGTTCATGAGGGTATCTCCTTCAACAAGCGACCCTTCGTGGATCGCAAGCCCCTTATGGCCCCGCGCACCGAACCGGAGCATGGCGCCTGCATGAACTTTTGGACATGTGGGGAATCGGGGTGGCGCAAGATCCATTGCCGCCAAAGACTAGCGACCGGAAGAGAAAGCCCGCGTGAGAAGATTTGGCGGACAGGGTGGGATTCGAACCCACGGTGAGCTTCCACCCACGGCGGTTTTCAAGACCGCTGCCTTAAACCACTCGGCCACCTGTCCGTTGTCCCGCGCCCTAGTCGAAACTGATCGGCAAAGGAAGCCCGCGCGGAGGGGGGATTGTAGAGCGGGCGGTTCGTCGCAGGGGCGATGCGCCCAATTGCGGAGGCTTGCCTTGCGCGTCCTGCGTCAACTCTGCCAATATGCACCGATGACAACGCACTCGCTTCGCCGTCGGCTCCTGCCGCTATGCGGTCTCGCTCTTGGTCTTTCCCTCGCGGCGCAAGTCCCCGCCAGTGCGCAGGCGCTGCCGTCGTCGAATGATCCGGTCGATGCGCAGACGGCGACCGGATTTACAAGCTACCTGGAGAGCCTGCGGGGCAAGGCGCGGGCGCAAGGCGTGAGCGATGCGACATTCGACCGTGCAATTGCCGGGCTGAGCTTCAATCCGCGTGTTGCGGCGCTGGATCGCGGTAATCTGCCGACGGCCGACAATGCCCCGATTCCCGACTTCGAGCCCTATCGCCAGCGCCACATCGATGCGCGGAAGATTGCCCGCGGCCGCGCGGTCTATAATGCCAATCGCGCGCTGCTGGTGGCGATCGAGCGCGATACAGGCGTACCGGAGGAGATCATGGTCGCGATTTACGGCCATGAGACCAATTACGGCACGATCAGCGGCGATTTCGACCTGCTCCGCTCGCTGGCGACGCTGGCTTATGAAGGGCGCCGGCGTGCGCTGTTCGAGCCGGAACTGCTGGCCGTGATGTCGATGATGCAACGCGGCGTTCCGCGTGAGCGGCTGGTCGGCAGCTATGCTGGCGCGTTTGGCTATCCGCAGTTCCTGCCTAGCGTCTATCTGCGCGATGCGGTGGATGCCGATGGCGACGGGACGCCCAATATCTGGTCGAGCGAGCCCGACGCGCTGGCCTCCATCGCCAATTATTTCCAGCGCGCCGGCTGGCGCAAAGGCGAGCCCTGGGGCGTCGCGGTGCGGCTGCCGGCCGGGTTCGATCGCGGGCGGATCACCAGCACGCTCAATCCCACTCGCTGCCCGCGCGTGTTCGGTCGTCACAGTCGCTGGCTTTCGATGCGCGAGTGGCAGGCGCTCGGAATCATGCCGGAGGGCGGCTCCTGGCCGGATGGCAGCATTCAGGCGACGCTGATCGAGCCGGATGGCCCGGGCAAGACGGCCTATCTGCTCACCGGCAATTACCGCGTGATCCTCGATTACAATTGCTCGAACTTCTACGCGCTGTCCGTCGGCCTGCTGGCCGATGCGGTGCGGCCTTGATCCGGGGCTAGGCAGAGCCATGGCGGATGGCTAAGGACGAAGCGAAGCCGCGATGCCCGCAGGGCGCGCGATGACCTGTCAACGACCGGATTTTCCCATGCGCGCACTTCTGCCGATTGCCCTCGTCCTGCCGTTCTTCCTGTCCGCCGCGCAGGCGAACACGCCAAGCTACACCTCCGAGGCCTCCGTCGCCTATATGGTCGATCTGTCGTCCGGCCGGGTGCTGTTCGACAAGGATGCGGACCGGCGGATGCCGCCGGCCTCGATGGCCAAGATGATGACCGCGCATGTGGCGTTCAATCTCATCAAGCAGGGCAAGCTGCGGCTCGACCAGAAGTTCACCGTCCGTCCGGAGACCTGGCGCAAGTGGCACAGCCAGGGCTCGACCATGTTCCTCTCCGTCAATGAGGAGGTCTCGGTCGAGAATCTGCTGCACGGCATCGTCACGCTCTCGGGCAATGATGCCTGCGTGGTGCTGGCCGAGGGCATTGCCGGATCGGAAGAGGCGTTCACCGATCTCATGAATGCCGAAGCCAAGCGGCTGGGCATGACCAACAGCCATTTTGCGAACACCACCGGTTGGCCCGACGAAGGCCGCACCTACACCACCGCCCGCGATCTCGCGACGCTGGCCCGCAACACGCTGGAAGAGACGCCGGACCTCTACAAGCAATTCTACACGGTCAAATCCTTCACCTGGGGCCAGACCATGGGCGGATCGGAGATCAGCCAGGCCAATCGCAACCCGATTCTCGGGCGTGTGGATGGCGCGGATGGCCTCAAGACCGGCCATACCGAGGAGGCAGGCTACGGCTTCACCGGCTCGGCCCAGCAGAATGGCCGCCGTCTCGTGATGGTCGTCGCGGGCCTCACCAGCTTCAATGGCCGCGTGGAGGAATCCGTGCGGTTCATGGACTGGGGCTTCAAGGCCTGGCGGTCCAAGCCGCTGGCGAAGAAGGGCGTTACCCTGGGGCAGGCGCAGGTTCAGGGCGGCTGGGCACGCTCGGTCGATCTGGTGACGCCGCGGGATCTCGTCGCGACCTTGCCGATTGCGGCGGCGAATGGTGAGATCAAGGCGCGCGTTGTCTATCGCGGCCCGATCAAGGCGCCGATCGCGCAGGGGCAGGAGATTGCTCATCTGGTGGTGGATGCCGGTGACGGCACTACGCAGACCTTGCCCCTCGTAGCCAAGGAAGCCGTCTCGGAAGGCGGCTTCTTGGCTCGCCTGTGGAACGGCTTCCTCTCCTTCTTTAGCTGAGCGCCGGCATGACGCGCGGCCGCTTCATCACGCTGGAAGGCGGAGAGGGCGTCGGCAAGTCCACGCAGGCCCGTCTGCTCGCGGAGGCGCTTGAGGCGCGCGGCATCGAGACAGTGCTGACCCGCGAGCCCGGTGGCAGCGAGGGGGCCGAGGCCATTCGCGGCCTCCTGCTCTCCGGTGCGGCGGATCGCTGGAGCGTGCGCGCCGAGGCGCTGCTGTTCGCTGCGGCTCGGGCCGATCATGCCGAGCGCACCATTCTGCCGGCCGTGGAGGCCGGCAAATGGGTGATCTGCGACCGTTTTCTGGACAGCAGCCGTGCCTATCAGGGCGTGGGCGGCGCGCTGAGCGACGACGACATTCTGACCCTCCACCGCATCGGCTCGGGCGGGCTGTTGCCGGATCGCACCCTGCTGCTCGCTCTTCCGCTCGATGAGAGCAGCGAGCGGGCCGGCGCGCGCGATGCCGGGGCGGTGGATCGGATCGGCGGCCGCGATGCTGGTTTTCATCGCGATGTGGCCGAGTCCTTCCGCCGGTTCGCAGCCGCTGAACCTGCGCGTTTCCGGGACATCGATGCCAGCGGGTCGATGGAGACGGTGCGCGACCGGCTGCTGGCCGCGCTCGCCGACTGGCTGCCGTGACGCGCTGGCTCGGCCATGACGAGCAGATCGCGACGCTGATCGAGGCCAGCGCGACGACGCGCCTTCATCATGGCTGGATCTTCGCCGGGCCGCGAGGGCTGGGCAAGGCCGGGATCGCCTATGATTTCGCTCGGCGGCTACTGGTGAGCGGCGCGGGTCGTCCCGTTCCGTCCGACCGGCTCGCGCCGGACCCCACAGACCCGGCCATGCGCCTGTTCGATGGCGGCGCCCATCCCGATTTCATGCGGCTCGAACGACTTGAGCGCGACAGCAAGACTGACAGCGGCGCACTCGCCCGCAACATCACCGTCGATCAGGTGCGCAGCCTCTCGCGGCTGCTGCACAGCGCGCCCTCCATGGGCAGCCGGCGGGTCGTGCTGATCGACAGCGCGGACGATCTGGAGGCTGGCGCAGCCAACGCCCTGCTCAAGAGCCTGGAAGAGCCGCCGACGGGTGCGATCTTCCTGCTCGTGGCGCATCGGCCCGGTCGCCTGCTGCCCACCATCCGCTCCCGCTGCCGGGTGCTGCGCTTCGCACCGCTGGATGATCCGAGCATGGCGCAGGCGCTGGCGGCCGCGCTGCCGGAGGTGCCAGAGCCTGAGCGCGCCGCGCTGGCGGCCAGTGCCGAGGGGTCGCCGGGACAGGCGATCGCCAATCGCGATCTGGATCTGCCCGGGCTGGAGCGCGCGCTGGATGCCATCGCGCAGGGTGGACGCGGCGGGGAGGGCGCCCGCGCCGGCCTGATGAGCGCGCTCTCGGGTGTTGCGGCTCGCCCCCGCCTCGAAGCCTTTGTCGATCTTGTGCCGCGCTACATTGCCCGCCGTCTGCGGGGCGCGCCCGCACCCAGCCTCGGGCCGGGCATCGCCGCCTATGAGGAAGCGCAGCGTCTCGGCGCCGGCGCTGTCACCCCGCTGCAGCTCGAGCCCGGCGCGCTGGTCTACACCTTGTGCGAGACCGTGGCGCGCGCGGTGCGATAGGCGCTCGCTGGCCTTTCTGAATAGGGTGCTCCTGCGAAGGCAGGAGCCCAGGGCCAAACCGACGAGCCTAGCCGCCCCAGGCTCCTGCCTTCGCAGGAGCGCATCCAAGCGTACATCATCGGCTCCCCCGCAGGAAAATCACCACACCGCCAAAATCGCGCTATACCCCTCGCGGACGGCAAGTGTGGGGGACTGACAGGATGGCAAGCGAGCACAGGCAAAACCGAGATGCGCCCGACTTGCCTTCCACACCGCTAGACGAAACCCCGCCCGTCGGACTGGAGCGCTGGAAACGGCTCGGCCCCGGCATCGTCGTGGCCGCGACCGGCGTGGGCGCGGGCGATCTTGTCGCCACGCTCATTGCCGGCGCGCGCTTTGGCTATGCGTTGCTCTGGGCCGCCGTCATCGGCTGCATCATCAAGATCGCGCTGGCCGAGGCGACCGGGCGCTATCATCTCGCCACTGGATCGACGATGCTGCAAGGCTGGCGGTCGCTCGGCCATTGGACGAGCTGGTATTTCGGCATCTACATCCTGATTTGGGGCTTCGTGTATGGCGGCACGGCGATGAGCGCGACCGCGCTGCCGCTCGCCGCGATGTTTCCGGGCCTATTGCCATTCTGGGCGTGGGGCATGGCCTCGGGCCTCGCCGGCGCGCTGTTCGTCCTGTTCAATCGCTATGCGGTGTTCGAGGCCGTGATGAAGCTGCTGATCGGCGTCATGTTCGTCGTCGTTGTCGGGCTTGCGATCCTCGTCATGCCGGATCTCGACGCAGCACTGATCGGCCTCGCGCCCACGCTGCCGGAGGGCTCGGCCATTTACACCTTGGGCCTCATCGGCGGCGTCGGCGGCACGATCACGCTCGCGGCCTATGGCTATTGGGTCAACGCCAAGGGTTGGCGCTCCCCAGCCTGGATCCCGATGATGCGGTTCGACAATCGCGTGGCCTATATCGCGACAGGGGTCTTCGTGATCGCCATGCTCATCGTCGGTGCCGAACTGCTCTACACCGCGCAGATCGCGCTTTCCGGTGGCGACCGGGGCCTGCTCGACCTGGGCGCGGTGCTGGAGGCGCGCTTCGGGCGCACCGTGGCGACCTTGTTCCTCATCGGGTTCGCGGCGACGACCTTTTCGTCGGTGCTCGGCGTCTGGCAAGGCGTGTCCCTACTGTTCGCGGACTTCGTCCGCAGTATCCGGGCGGAACGGGCAGGGGAAACTGCCGTGCATGATCCGGCCATCGCGGCGACGCTGGACCGGACGCCGGCCTTCCGCTTCTATGTCCTCTGGCTCACCTTCCCGCCCATGCTCCTGCTGTTTCTGGGCCAGCCTTTTGCGCTCATAATCGCCTATGGCGCGTTCGGTGCCTTCTTCATGCCCTTCCTTGCCGTCACGCTCATGTGGCTGCTCAATTCGAAAGCCGTGCCCGCGCAATGGCGCTCGGGCTGGTGGTCGAACCTGATGCTCGGCCTGGCGTCGCTGTTATTTGCGGTGTTGTGCGTGGATCAGATCCGCTCGCTGCTATAGGTCACGGCTTTCCGCGCGGCGCTGTGCTGGGAGGTCGGAGAGGAGTCTAGGCATCCTCCCTGTACCCGGCTAGAGAAGCCGCAAGCGAAAGCCGCGCCTCAGACGGCCCTTATCCAGCAGGACATCATGCCCAAACCCTTCACCATTACCACGGCGATCAGTTACCCCAATGGCCGCCCTCATATCGGCCATGCCTATGAAGCAATCGCGACGGACGCCTTCGCCCGCGCGGCCCGGATGATGGGGCGGGACGTGTTCTTCCAGACAGGCACCGACGAGCATGGCTTGAAAATGGCGCAGGCCGCCCGTGCGCGAAGCGTTGAGCCTGTCGCGCTGGCCGATGAGATGTCAGGCTATTTCAGGGAGATGGATGATCTTCTGAACATCAGCTATGATCGCTTCATTCGCACTAGTGAGCCGGCCCATCATGTCGCAAGCCAGGCCATTTGGCAGGCGATGGTCGACAATGGCGACCTTTATCTCGATCGCTATGAAGGCTGGTACTCGGTCCGCGATGAGGCCTATTATGATGAAAGCGAGCTAAGCCTCAGCGATAGCGGGGAAAAGCTCTCCCCGCAGGGTACCCCGGTGGAATGGACTGTCGAGGAAAGCTGGTTCTTCCGCCTATCGGCCTATCAGGACCGCCTGCTCGCGCTGTATCGCGATCAGCCGGACTTCATTCAGCCCGAGAGCCGCCGCAACGAGATCCTCCGTTTCGTGGAGGGCGGGCTGCGCGATTTGTCCGTCTCGCGCACCAGCTTCGATTGGGGCGTGAAGGTCCCCGGCTCGCCGGATCACGTCATGTATGTGTGGGTGGATGCGCTCACAAACTATCTCACGGGCTGCGGCTATCCCACTGATCCAGAACGCATGTCGCGCTACTGGGCGGAAGGGGGCGATATCGTCCACATCATCGGCAAGGATATCGTGCGCTTCCACACGGTCTACTGGCCGGCCTTTCTGATGAGCGCGAAATTGCCTTTGCCGAAAACGGTGTTCGGCCACGGCTTCCTGCTCAACCGCGGCGAGAAAATGTCCAAGTCGCTGGGCAATGTTGCAGATCCGGTCGAGCTGGCAGAGGCTTTCGGCGTCGATCCGCTGCGCTACTTTCTGCTGGCAGAAGTCGGCTTTGGCAATGATGGCAGCTATAGCGCGGAAGCCATTGTTCATAAATCGAATACCGAGCTTGGCAACGCCTTCGGCAATCTCGCCCAGCGCGTGCTGAGCTTCATTGCCAAGAACCTGGAAGGCCGCGTGCCCACACCGGCACCCAATGCCGATGATGAGGCCTTGCTGGCGCAGGTGCGGCAGATTGCCATGCAGGATGTTCCCGGCGCATTCGAGCGCTTCGCCCCGCACGAGGCGATCCAGGCCTGGCTGCGCGCGGCCTATGCCTGCAATGCCTATGTCGATGCGCAGGCCCCTTGGGCGCTCCGCAAGACCGATCCGGCCCGCATGGAGGCCGTGCTGACGACGCTCTACGTCTGTATTGCCACCCTGGCCGTCTCGGCACTGCCGGTCATCCCGCGCAGCGCAGAGGAACTGCTCGACCGCATGGGGCTGCCCCAGGATGCGCGCACCTTCAGCGCCATCGGCACGGACTGGTACACGCCGCTGCGCGCGAGCGGCCATGTCGTCGGCCCGCAGCAGCCGCTCTTCCCCCGCCTTGAACCCCCCGCAGCGGAAGCCTGATGCTCGTCGATAGCCATTGTCACCTCAATTATGAGGGGCTGGTGGAGGATCAGCCCGCCGTCCTCGCCCGTGCGCGTGCGGCGGGGGTGGGCACGATGCTCAACATCTCCACCCGCGAGCGGGAGTGGGCCGCGATTATCGGACTGGCCGAGCGCGAGGCGGACGTCTGGGCGAGCGTCGGCATTCATCCGCATGAGGCGGACAGCCATGCCCATGTCGATACCGCCAAGCTTGTGGCCGCTGCGGCCAATCCCTGTGTCGTCGGTATCGGCGAGACCGGGCTGGATTATTGTTACGACCATAGCGATCGCGTCCAGCAGCAGACGAGCTTTCGCGCCCATATCGCCGCCGCGCGCGAGACCGGTCTGCCGATCATCATCCATACCCGCGATGCCGAGGCGGACACCGCCGCTATTCTGCGGGACGAGATGGGGCAGGGGACATTCACCGGAGTGATCCACTGCTTCACCGCCAGCGATGCCTTTGCCGACATCGCACTGGACCTCGGCCTGTTCATCAGTATTTCCGGGATCGTGACCTTCAAGAACGCCAAGGCTTTGCAGCAGACGGCGGCGCGCATTCCGGCCGACCGTTTGCTGGTAGAGACAGACTCGCCCTTCCTCGCGCCGGTGCCGCACCGCGGACGGCCCTGCGAACCGGCGTTCGTCGCCGATACCGCGCGCTTCCTGGCCGATCTCCGTGGCGAGTCCCTCGAGGCACTGACGCAGGCAACGACGCGGAACTTCTTTGCTTTGTTCTCCCGCGCCGCGCCGGTCGCGTGACGCCATGACGCTCAAGCTGGTCATGTTGGGAAGCGGCACCTCCTCGGGCGTTCCGCGCATCGGCAATGATTGGGGGCAGTGTGATCCCGCCGAGCCGCGCAATCGTCGCACCCGCGTCTCGATCCTTGTCGAGAGCGCGACCACGCGGTTGCTGGTCGACACCTCCCCGGATTTCCGCGCGCAGATGCTGGCGGCCGATGTCGTGCATCTGGATGCCGTCTTCTGGACCCACGACCATGCCGATCACTGCCACGGCATCGATGATCTGCGGCAGATCATGCATCATCGTGGCACCCCTGTGCCCGGCTATGGTCACAAGGCGACCATGGCGGCGTTGCGCAGCCGCTTCGACTATGCGTTCGATGGGCGCGAGGGGTATCGCGCGACCATCGCGGGCCATGACCTGCCCGACGAAGGGGTGACGGTGGGCGACATCGCGGTCACCCATGTCGATCAGCCCCATGGCTTCATCTCCTCAAGCGGCTTCCGATTCTCCTGCGGCGGCCGGTCGCTGGCCTATGCCACGGATTTTCACGAGATGACCGATGCGATGGTCTCGCTCTATGCGGGCGTGGATTGTCTCGTCATCGATGCGCTGCGCGAGCGGCCGCACCCGACCCACGCCCATCTGGCTCTGACGCTGGAGGCGATCGCGCGGATACGTCCCGGCCGTGCCATCCTCACCCACATGGATAACAGCATGGACTATGCACGTCTGCGCACCATGCTTCCCGAAGGCGTCGAGCCCGGCTACGATGGTCTGACCGCCCTGATCTGATCTCCCTTCGCGGACGTCCGTTCCAGCAGGAGAGTTGGCCATGGCCGATATGATTGCGCACAGCCTCTGGTTCGTCCTGGCCTTCGTCCTCGTCGGCAGCAGCCTGGCCCTGCGCCGCCTCCCGCTCCATCTGGTGAAGATGATCCTCATCTGGATCGCGATTTTCGCGGCTGTCTGGATCGTCGTTCTGGCCTTCCGCGGCCTCTCCGGCTGACCCCAACACAATATTTTGCATCAATCCCATCTTATCTGTTCGAGGCTGTTGACACCCCCGAACAGCCCCCCTAAAGCGCCGGTCCTACCCCGTGCCCAGATGGCGGAATTGGTAGACGCACCAGCTTCAGGTGCTGGCGATCGCAAGGTCGTGGAGGTTCGAGTCCTCTTCTGGGCACCATTTTCTGACACCCCCAAATAGCGATGATTTCGCTCTTCCCACACTAGGGAAGGGGTTTGGGCGCTGTGTCTTTTCCCTTGTAGCCTGCCCTCTGGCATCGCGCGAAATTTCGCGGTCGCGAGCCATACATGCGCGTATACGATCACCGAAGGGATGATCGCAGGTCAAGAATCTGTTTTGGGAGATGAAGGGCTTTTCCAAGCCTGCCCAGCCGGAAAGGCTGGTGACCCCTACGGGAATCGAACCCGTGTTTCAGCCGTGAGAGGGCCGCGTCCTGACCGCTAGACGAAGGGGCCACTGAGCGAGCGATGTGCATCGCTGCCGTGAGAGGGCGCCTTTACGGGGATGGTCTGGCGCGGTCAAGGCCATTTGCTCAGGCGATCGCAAGATCCTCGATATGCAGCTCGGCGGCCGGGCGGGGCCCCCAGTCGTCGATCTTCGCGCGGCCGGCGAGCCAGAAGCGCGTGCCGGCGCGGGAGGAGAGCAGCATCTGCCCAAGCTCGGTCTCTGCCTGACGGAACGCCATGGCCTTGAGCGAGCGGCCATCCTCGCCCGCCACGATGGCGCGGACATGGCTCGTCCCGACGATATCGGCGCGGACGACGCGCACCGGCCCCAGCGCAACGCGGGGCGCGGGCCAGCCATTGCCGAAGGGGCCGGCCTGTTCCATCGACTGGATCAGCTCCGGCGTCAGTCCGGCCGGCGCGACCAGCAGGTCGATGAGGAGGGCGCGGGCGGTGGCGGCGCGGGCGACATCCTCGCGCAGCCGCTCCTCCAGAAACTCCGCCAGCGCGGTCACATGCTCGCGGCGAACGGTAAGCCCAGCCGCCATGGCATGCCCGCCGCCTGCCATGAGCAGCCCGTGGTCCTTGGCGGCCAGAATGGCCGCGCCCAGATCGACACCGGTAATGGAGCGTCCCGAGCCCTTGCCGATGCCGTCCTCGTCAATGGCGATGACGATGGCCGGGCGGGTGATCTTTTCCTTCAGGCGCCCGGCCACGATGCCGATTACGCCCGGATGCCACAGATCGCCGGCGATCACGGCGACGTAGCGCTCGCCCAGCTCTGCGAGAAGGGCTTCGGCTTCCTCCTGCACGGTTGCTTCGATCGCGCGCCGCTCCTGATTGAGCTGATCGAGCTCTGCGGCGAGCATGGCGGCTTCATCGGGGTCGCCGGTGGTGAGCAGGCGCACGCCCAGATCCGAGCGGCCCACGCGTCCGCCGGCGTTGATGCGGGGCCCCAGGGCAAAGCCGAGATCCGAGCATTGCGGAGCACGCTCCAGCCGGCTTGCGGAAAGCAGGGCGTTGAGGCCGATATTGCCGCGCCGCGCCATCGTCTTGAGCCCCTGGGCGACAAAGGCGCGGTTGAGGCCCCGGATGGGCGCCACATCTGCGACCGTCCCCAGCGCGACCAGATCGAGCAGGTCCAGCAAGCGCGGTTCCGGGCGGGCGGCGAACCACCCTCGCGCGCGCAAGGTGCGGACCAGCGCGGCACCGAGCAGGAAGGCGACGCCGACCGCGGCGAGATGGCCATGACTGGCGGCCTCATCGGCCTCATCGAGCCGATTGGGGTTAACCAGCGCAAGGGCAGGGGGGAGCGAGGCGGCGCATTTGTGGTGATCGACGACGATGACATCCAGCCCCACGGTGCGTGCGGCCTCCAGCGCGGCAAAGGCCTGGGCGCCGCAATCGACCGTGACGACCAGGCTGGCACCGCTGCGTGCCAGCGCTACCAGCGCCTCACCGGATGGGCCATAGCCCTCCATCAGTCGGTCGGGGATGTAAACGCCGGCATCGAGCCCGAGCTGGCGCAGCAGCCGGACGAGCAGTGCTGCGCTCGTCGCGCCGTCCACGTCATAGTCGCCGAAGATGGTGACCGATTCCCGGTCGATGACGGCCGCGGCGAGCCGCTCGGCGGCGCGGTCCATATCCTGGAAGATGGACGGATCGGGCAGGAAGCTGCGGATGGTCGGCGCCCGCTCGCGCTCCAGGCTGTCATGCGGGCAACCCCGCGCGCGCAGCAGATCGTCCACGAGATTGCCGCCGCTGCCGCATGGCTCAGGCCCGCGCCAACGCCAGGCACGGCCGGTGAGCGAGCGATCGATATCCAGAGCAAAGCGCATGGCGCCACCTTAGCCGAGCTTATGGGGGAAAGGATAGGAGCGTCGTGATCGGGGTGGGGTTAGTCTTCGCCGCGTGCTGGGTAGGGTCTGAGGTGCGCCGCAGGCGCGTATCGAGGAGGCGTATCGAAGCATCGAATCCTTCGATGCGCCGCTTCGACAGGCGCAGCAGCTACTCAGGGCGGACGGAGATATCGTCCGAGATGTCGTCATTTTGCGCACGGGATGTTTCGGGCGGAACGGCGTTTATCCGCACGCCGCTCTTTGCAAGTCCCGGCCGATGGAGTAGCTGCGCTATCATGACGGCAATCCTCTCGCTCCGCGGCGTCACTAAGCAATATGCCAGCGGTCACAAGGCGCTCGGCAGCATCGATCTGGATGTGGAGGAGGGCGAGATCTTCGCGCTTCTCGGGCCGAATGGCGCTGGCAAGACGACGCTCATATCCATCATCTGCGGCATTGTGCGCGCCAGTGGCGGGACGGTGCATGTCGGCGGGCACGATATCGTGCGGGATTATCGCCAGACGCGCGCCACCATCGGTCTGGTGCCGCAGGAACTCTCGACCGATCAGTTCGAGCGCGTGATCGATACGGTGCGGTTCAGCCGTGGCCTGTTCGGCAAGCCACGCGACGATGCCTATATCGAGAAGGTGCTGCGCGACCTGACGCTTTGGGACAAGCGCCACGCCAAGCTGCAGGAGCTTTCCGGCGGCATGAAGCGGCGGGTCATGATCGCCAAGGCACTCGCCCATGAGCCGCGCCTGCTGTTTCTGGATGAGCCCACTGCCGGCGTCGACGTGGAACTGCGCCGCGACATGTGGGCGCTGGTCCGCCAACTGCGGGACAATGGCGCGACGATCATCCTCACGACCCATTATATCGAGGAAGCCGAGGACATGGCCGATCGCGTGGGCGTAATCACCGGTGGCGAGCTGATTCTGGTGGAAGACAAGGCCCGGCTGATGAAGAAGCTGGGCAAGAAGACGCTGCGGATCACGCTCAATGAGCCGATGTCGGCTGTGCCTGCTGCCCTGTCTGACTGGCGCGTGACTCTGGAGAGCGACGGCGCCGAGCTTGAATATGTGTTCGACAGCCAGGCCGAGCGCACCGGGATCTCGGCGCTGCTCGGCCAGCTGAGCGCCCTCGGCATCGGCTACAAGGACCTCAATACCAAGGAAAGCTCGTTGGAGGACATTTTCGTGGATCTTGTCCACAAGCCCACGGCCCGGTCGGAGCAGGCGGCATGAGCGGCATCAATATCCACGCGATCCGCGCGATCTATCTGTTCGAACTGCACCGCTTCCAGCGCACGCTGATGACGGGGCTGGTCGTTCCGGCGTTGACCACCACGCTCTATTTCGTGGTGTTCGGCAGCGCCATCGGCTCACGGATGACGGAGGTCGACGGGATTCCCTATGGCGCGTTCATCGTGCCGGGACTCATCATGCTGTCGATGTTCACCGAGAGCATCTTCAACGCCAGCTTCGGCATCTACATGCCCAAATATAGCGGCACGATCTACGAGCTGCTCTCGGCGCCCATTTCCGCGCTGGAGACGATCATCGCCTATGTGGGTGCTGCAGCGACGAAGTCGATGATCATCGGCCTGGTGATTCTCGCGACCGCGCATTTGTTCGTCGATCTGCCGATCGCGCACCCACTCGCCATGATCCTGTTCATGATGGTGATCGCGATCAGCTTTTGCCTGTTCGGGTTCATCCTGGGCATCTGGGCGCAGAGTTTCGAGCAGTTGCAGGTCATCCCGCTGATCGTCGTCATGCCGATGACGTTTCTGGGTGGCGCATTCTACTCGATCCATATGCTGCCCGAGCCTTGGCGGACGATCACCATGTTCAACCCGGTGGTCTATCTGATCAGCGGGTTCCGCTGGACCTTTTTCGGCAAGGGCGATGTCGCGATGGGCGTCTCTGTGGCGTTCGTCAGCGCCATGCTCGTCATCTGTCTCGCGGTGATCGCCTGGATGTTCAAGACCGGATATCGTCTCAAGAAGTAGAGCGAACTGGCGTCAGATACCAAAACGCCCGCCATGCGCGAACGCAGGCGGGCGGTTCAGTGTCTGAATACTCGGTGGGTCAGTCGCGGGCGCGATGCTCGCCCTTGACCCAGCGGACGGTGCCGGACGAGGCGCGCATCACGACGCTGTTCGTGGTCATCTTACCGCCGCGCAGGAGCTTGACGCCCTCGAGCAGGGAACCATCGGTGACGCCGGTTGCAGCGAAGATGCAGTCGCCCTTGGCGAGGTCTTCCAGCTTGTAGATGCGGTCGAGGTCGGTGATGCCCCATTTGCGGGCGCGGGCCTTCTCGTCCTCGTTGCGGAACAGGAGCTTGCCGTTGAACTGGCCGCCGACGCAGCGCAGGGCCGCACAGGCCAGCACGCCCTCGGGCGCACCGCCAGAGCCCATGTACATGTCGATGGTGGTGTCCGGGTCCGTCGTCGCGATCACGCCGGCCACGTCGCCGTCGCCGATCAGCACCACGCCGCAGCCGATGCCGCGCAGCTCGGCAATCAGTTTCTCATGGCGGGGGCGATCCAGCACGCACACGATGATCTCGGAGGGCTTTACGCCCTTGGCCTTGGCGACGGCCTCGACATTCTCCGTCGCGCTCTTGCGCATGTCGATGATATCCGGCGGATAGCCGGGGCCAACCGCCAGCTTCTCCATGTACACATCCGGCGCGTTGAGCAGATTGCCTTCCTCTGCGGCGGCGAGAACCGCCAGTGCGTTCGGCCCGGCCTTGGCGGTGATGGTCGTGCCTTCCAGCGGATCGAGCGCGATGTCGATCTTGGGGCCACGGCCTGGGGCGCCGCCGACCTTCTCGCCGATGTACAGCATGGGGGCTTCGTCGCGCTCACCTTCGCCGATCACCACCGTGCCATCCATGTACAGGCCATCGAAGGCCTTGCGCATCGCTTCGACTGCAGCAGCGTCAGCGGCCTTCTCGTCGCCGCGCCCCACGAGCTTGGACGCGGCGATCGCGGCGGCCTCGGTGACGCGCACCATCTCAAGAACAAGTACCCGATCGAGTACGGAACTGGCTTCGACGGTATTCGACTTCCCCATCCTGCGGCATCCTTTGCTGAATTGATGGGACGCGATAGGCGAGGATTGTTGCAATGTCGATAATGAGCCAGCGTCTTACAGGTGCGGCCGGGCGCATATCGCATCCCTGCCTGTAAGCGCGGGGTCGCGCCTGTCAGTCGAGGATGTGCATCAGCATCGGCGCGCCCAGTAGACTGTCCGATCCGCCGAGCCTGCGCAGCAGATCGTCGATGGCGGAGAGGGCGCCCGGGTGAGTGACGATGGCGACGAGAACGCCCTCGTCCGCGGTGGCGGCCCGCTGGATCACGCTTTCGATCGATACACCCGAATCTCGCATCGCTGCCGTGATTTCCGCCAGCACGCCGGGGCGATCTTGAACCTGGAAGCGCAGATAGGCGCGGCCGGTGCGCTGCCCGGCATCGGCCTTGACCTGGCGCTGCAGCCATTCGGCCGGCATGGCGAAGGCAGGGCCATATTCATCGCGTGCCACGTCGATGACGTCGGCGACCACCGCCGAAGCAGTCGGGCCTTCACCGGCGCCCGCGCCCTGGAAGAACAGGCGGCCGACGAAATTGCCCTCCGCCACGACGGCGTTGAGCGCGCCATCGACATGGGAAAGGGGGTGATCGAGCGGCACCAGCATGGGATGGACGCGCTGGAAGAGGCCGACATTCTCGCTGCCGTCCGCCTCGCACTCGGCCATGCCGACCAGCCTGATCTTGAAGCCGAGCGATGCCGCCTCGCGGATGTCGGCAGCCATGACATTGCGGATGCCGGTGATATCTACCGAGCCGAAATCGATCTCCGTGCCGAAGGCGAGGCTGGCGAGAATCGAGAGCTTGTGCGCGGCGTCGATACCGTCAATGTCGAAGGTAGGGTCAGCCTCGGCATAGCCTTTGGCCTGCGCTTCCTCCAGCACCTGGTCGAACGGGCTGCCATGCTGTTCCATGGTGGAGAGGATGTAATTGCAGGTGCCGTTGAGGATGCCATAGACCCGCATGATGCGATTGGCAGCGGCGCCCTCCCGCAGGCCCTTGATGACCGGCACACCGCCCGCGACGGCCGCTTCATATTTCAGCGCAACGCCGCTCCGCTCGGCTTCATGTGCCAAATCGAGACCGTGATGGGCGATCATCGCCTTGTTGGCCGTGACGAAAGGCTTGCCCTGGCTCAGGCATTGGCGGGCCAGCGTCAGGGCCGGGCCATCCGCGCCGCCGATCAGCTCGACGACCGTATCGATGTCCTCGCGCTGCGCGAGGGTCGCCATGTCGTCGACCCATTCATAAGCGGAGAGATCGAGCCCGCGATCCTTGCTGCGGTCCCGCGCCGAAATGGCGACGACCTCAATCGGCCGGCCTGCACGCCGGGCAATCAGATCCCGGTTGGTCTCCAGCAGGCGAATGACACCGGCGCCCACGGTTCCCAGGCCGACGATGGCGAGGCGAAGGGGGCGGGAAGAGGCGTCGGTCATGATCATGTCCTGCAAAAATGTGTGAGCGGCGGTCGCACGGAGGTCCGCCGCCGCTCATAGCGGGTAATCCCGTACAGGAAAGAGCCCTCTGCCTAAATGACTGGCGTTTGCGTGCGGTTACATGGCCCCAGCGCGGCTCGGAACGCGTTGTAATCGCGACTGGCGGCTTCCGCATCGTTGCGCGCCAGTTCGGTGAGGGACAAGGCCGGGAGCTGGTCGGGCAAGCTGCACGCGAGGCGATACCACAGCAAGGTGTCCCGCTCTGGGAGCTTCGCCGAATCGTCCACAACCTCGCCCAGCGACACGCTGAAATGCGGCTGTTCCTGCGGTCGACGGATCACTGACAGCGAAATCGGCGAGCCATCCGCCGTGCCGAGGAATATCTGGGTTTCCCCTTCGCCCACAATCGCGCCCGGCACGTGGAAGGCGGAGGTGACCCCTGTGACCGGGGCTGGTGCGCCCGGCGCGTAAAGATCTTCGATGACCTTTCGCGCCAGCGCCTCGTTGGCGGGGGTCCAGGGCACGAGCGCCGTGCTCGCGCTCAACTGGAACTCGCTCACCTGCTGGCCGACTTTGCCGAAAGCGAGAAAAATCTTGTTCTTGAGGTTGGGACGTCGGGCATTTTCCGCCGACCCGTCCACGAGGAAAGAGATTCGCTTGGACATCACGCCATCGCTGCGAATCAAGCCGAGCGTTTCAGCCTGGACGTAAAAACGGCTCCGCGTTTCCGGCAGATCAGGCGCGCGCTCGCGCTTGAGGGCGACGATGGAACGCACGGTAATGCGCGCCACCGTGGGAGATGACGATACCAGTTCGGCCATCCGCGCGTAACTCAAGCTTGCCGGCTCTGGCGATTCTGCCATCTGTGCCGTAGCGGAAGTGGAAATGAAGGGGAAAGCGGCTGTCAACAGGGCGCTGCAACCGATTGCCACCAGTTTGAACCCGGCCTTTGGGCGTCGGATTGTGTCGGTCATACGCAATTCTCCTGATAGGCCTTCCTCAGCCTCTAACATAGGGGGTTAAGCAGAGGTGACCACCGTCAACAAAGCGTTTGCTTCACACGTTTTGCCACGATAGGACATGCCTCGGAATTTAGGAGCCCGAGCGATCAGTATCGCACGGAAGACGTCGTGCTTTACGGCATTTCGTCGATTCGTGGTCTGATTGTCAGCGCTGTATCGAGCTAGGGAGTGTCATTGCTGAATGGCCTATGCTGACCAGTCACAATCGTCCGGTAGGACGGTTTCTCTTATCATCGTGGCAATCATTCACGCGATCCTCGGTTATGCGTTTGTGACGGGGCTTGGCATCAAGTATGTCAAGCAGGCTGCAGAACAGCTGAACGTCATCGACGTGGCAGAGGAGCCGCCGCCACCAGAGGAGGAGCCGCCGCCACCGCCGCCGCCTCCGCCGGACATGCCGCCGCCACCGCCGCCGCCGCCTACAGCGCCGCCGCCGATGATTTCGTTGCCGAGTTCGGCTCCGGTTCTGGCCCCGCCGCCACCACCGAATCCGCCGCCGCCGGCTCCGCCTGCACCACCGCCGCCGCCTGCGCCGGTTGTCAGCAAGGCCGCTGGTGCCAGGGGTAACCCTGCGAGCTGGATTACGTCCGACGACTATCCTGCCGGTGCTCGTCGTGACGAGGCCGAGGGTTCGGTGACGATCGCTTGGGATATCAATGCCCAGGGGCGCGTCGAAAATTGCCGGGTGACCGCATCGAGCGGCCGCAAGGACCTCGACGAAACCGCTTGCAGCCTGATCACGCGCCGGGGGCGTTATTCTCCCGCGCTCGATCAAGCCGGCAATCCGATCAAGTCCAGCAGCTCGCGTCGCGTGGTCTGGAAGCTTGAACGTTAATCCTGATTTCGGCCGTCCCGAACCGGGGCGAGGGACGGCCCATTCACCGACTGGTTTGAGAGGAATACACGAATGTTGATTTATTTGTCCGCAGCCGCTGCGCCGGCCGATAACCCTTACGGTCTCATGGAAGCCCTCGAGCAGGGCGGCGTGATCGCCTGGACCGTTTTCATCATTCTTTGCGGCATGTCCGTGTTCTCGTTCTTCATTCTGTTCTCGAAGCTCATCGAGCAGCAGAAGGTGATCGGCCAGGCCAAGAAGGTCCGTACGACGTTCTGGCGTTCGGCGACCCTCAAGGAGGGTTCGGCCAAGCTCGAGAAGAACAGCGCCTACAAGCAGCTGGTCGACGACGGCATCATGGCGCAGGAACAGCATGCCAAGCTGACCGATCCGGTCGAGGCACATGACTGGATGCACGCTTCGCTCGCGCGTTCGGAAGCTGCCATCAACTCCAAGCTCGGCGGTGGCCTCGCGTTCCTCGCGACCGTCGGTGCGACCGCGCCGTTCATCGGTCTGTTCGGTACGGTTATCGGTATTTACCGCGCGCTCATCAAGATCGGTGCGTCCGGTCAGGCCTCGATCGACGCCGTTGCCGGCCCGGTCGGTGAAGCTCTGATCATGACCGCGCTGGGTCTGGCCGTGGCCGTTCCGGCGGTGCTTGCCTACAACTGGCTGCAGCGTCGTAACAAGTCGATTGCTGAAGACCTGAGCGGCTTCAACAACGACCTGCTCGGCTACATGGTGTCCAACGGTGCGGTCCGTCCGACCGTGGTTGCTGCCCCGGCCGCGCCCGCTGCCAAGCCGGCTGCCGCCAAGGCCTGAGCTATCAAATGAAGCAGGTGTGGCGACCCTCGAGCGGTCGCCACATCAAGCCTCCGCAAGGACGCGCGTGCTTCCAAAGCCAAGAGTTAGGATTTTGATCGATGGCAATTAGCTCTGGGGGTGGTGGTGATGACACCCCGATGTCGGACATCAACACGACGCCTCTCGTGGACGTCATGCTGGTGCTTCTCATCATCTTCCTCATCGCAATTCCGGTGGTGATCCAGACAGTGGACGTGAAGCTGCCGAAGATCGCCTTCGAGCCAACGACCACGAAGCCGGAAAATGTGAGCCTTACGGTTCGCGCAGTGGATGGGCAGTGCGAAGTGTACTGGAATGTGACCAAGGTCACGGCCGGTGACCTTCTCAACCGCGCTGTCAAGAAGCTGGAAGCGGATATCGAGAAGGCCGGTGGCGTGGAGAACATGAACCCCGACGATCTGCCCGAAGCGCACATCCGTGCAGACATCGATACGCCGTACCGGTGCATCGGCGGCACGATCTTCACGATGCAGCGCGCTGGTTATCCGAAGGTCGGCTTCATTTCCGAGCCCGACCCGGCTTCGATTTCCGTCCGTCGCCTCTGACGCCCAAGTTTAGGAGACCAGTCCCATGGCAATGAGTGGTGGCCGCGACGACGGCGAGCCGATGATGGAAATGAACACGACGCCGTTGATCGACGTCATGCTCGTGCTCCTCATCATGTTCATTATCACGATCCCGATCCAGACCCACGCGGTGAAGATCGACCTTCCGCAGAATGCAGACGCGCCGCAGAACACGATCGACCCGGTCAAGAATCGTCTGACCATCGATCCGGCAGGCACGATCTACTGGAATGGTGCCCCGGTCGACCGGGTGACGCTGCGCCAGTATCTCGATCAGACCAGCCGTATGGCCCCGGAGCCTGAACTGCAGTTCGAGCCTGACCAGTCGGCTCGTTATGTGGTGGTTGATGAGGTGCTTGCCATCATCAAGCGCGCTGGCGTGACCAAGCTGGGCTTCGTCGGCAACGACCGTTACGGCGGCGTGTTCTGATCATAGCGGAAACGCGCTTCGTCGCGGATCTGGATGTGTTTGGAAAAGGGGGCTTCGGCCCCCTTTTTTTGTTGGGCGTCAAAGGGAGGCGTCTGGGGTTAGGATGGAAGGCGTTTGGGGGGCAGGCCTCGGCCCTAGGCGTGAGCGCGTGTCAGCGGCCTTCAAGACCTCGATATTGCGCTGCGCGTGCGAGCACAGTTGTATTGCGCTGAGAGGCCAGCACGCGAGTGGCGGACAAACGCGCCGAGTCAGTTGACGGTTCTAGGCCTTTCAACGGCGCCGGTGATGCCATTAGCCCTTGGCTCCGGCGCGGAGGCAGCGCTGCTGATCCCAAGCGATCAGGATGGAGAAGTCGCCGCCGGTCGAGGTACTCCTAGGTCTTAGGGTCCTCATATGCTGGGCCGGACGGACCTCCTTTGATTAGGACGATGGTAAGCTTCCCTGTCATATCGTGCGATGTTCCAGGCAGGCAGGTCGATATGGGCGCAGTTCCAGACAGAATGAATGAGCCGTCCGCTCGTTCGTCAGCGCGGCAGTCGGTCTTGATTGGCGTCCGCGTGCGCCGCAAGGGCGAGAGCTGGTTCAAGAGCCGGATTTCGGACATGTCGCTCACCGGTTTTCGCTTGATGAGCTACGTCAAGCTTCAGGTCGGTATGGAAGTGTGGGTGATGTTTGCCGGCTTTGAAGGACGCAAGGCGTTCGTCACCTGGGTGTGCGACCATGAAGCGGGGTGCGAGTTCGAGACACCGATGCATCCGGCGATTTTCGACCATATCGTGCGTGGGGCGAGCACGGACTGACGACCTCGGGCCAATCAAGCGCGCGGGCTCGACATGATCCGCTTCGCCGGAAAAGGGCAAGAGGGCGCGCTGAGGCTTGCTCGCCGGCATCGTGGGACACGCTCGGTCAGTTCCGTGCCGCGCTGCAGACCCATTGCCGGTTTACTGCACACGACAGGCAGCACCGAAAGGGACCCCGCTTCCGCGGTCGACGGGGCGTGGCTCGCGAACCTGCTAAGGACTCGGTTGATGCTTCGATACATTCTGCAGGCGTTTTTTAGGACCTGGAAGTGCAGGCTGCGCATGGGCGTGTCGCCGGTCTCGGTGCTTCCACGTGAGACCCTGAACCCAACGCAGCCGACTTATGTTTGAGCGTCGCTCACTCGGCTACGCGGCTGCCGGGCCAAACATTGCCGAGCTGAGCAGCTAAGAGCCAGCGCCGCATCAGCAACAACTGATCACCGCGCCGACGTCCGTCAACTCTCCGGCGATCAGGCCGGTTCGTCGAATTGCAGCGACGCCAGCCGAGCGTAGAGGCCACCGCGGGCGATCAGGTCCGCGTGGGTGCCGATGTCCGCGATCCGGCCCTGATCGAGGACGACGATGCGCTCGGCGGCGCGGACGGTCGCCAGGCGATGGGCGATGACGATAGTCGTGCGATCCTTCATCAGCCGGGCGAGGGCATCCTGCACCAGGCTTTCGGATTCCGCGTCCAGCGCCGAGGTCGCTTCATCGAGCAGCAGCAGCGGCGCGTCCTTGAGAAGCGCGCGGGCGATCGCAACGCGCTGGCGCTGGCCGCCGGAGAGGCGGGCGCCGCTCTCGCCAAGTTCTGTGTCCAAGCCCTGCGGCAGCGCCTTGAGAAAGCCGTCGGCATTGGCTGCGCGCGCGGCCTCCATCAACTGCTCGTCGGTGGCATCCCAGCGTCCGTAACGCAGATTGTCGCGCGCACTGGCCGCAAAGATCACGGTTTCCTGCGGCACCAGCGCGATCATGCCGCGCAGGCTCAGCAGGTCTGCCTCGCGCAGGTCGACGCCGTTGAGGAGGACCCTCCCGTGGGACGGATCGTAAAACCGCTCTGCAAGCTGAAGGAGCGTGGATTTGCCCGCGCCGGATGGGCCGACGATCGCCACGGTCTCGCCCGGCGCGACGTCCAGCGAGAAATCCATAAGGGCGGGCAAATCGGGCCGCGTCGGATAGCGAAAGGCCACATTCTCGAATGTCAGCCGCGCCTGACCGGGCTGCGGGATGGCGACCGGCCGCGCCGGTTGGCGGATTTCGGAGACGGCGCTGGTCAGTTCGCTCAGCCGGGTGGCGGCCCCGGCCCCGCGCAGCAGATCGCCATAGACCTCGGTGAGGGCCCCGAAGGCACCCGCGACAAGGCCGCCCGTCATGACGAAGGCTGCGATGCTGCCGCCGGACATCCGGCCCGCCGCGACGTCAAGCGCGCCCTGCCACATGATGAGCGTGATGGAGCCGAAGATCACCAGAATGATCGTCGCGGTCATGGCCGCTCGCAAAGTGATGCGCTGGCGGGCCGTGCGGAAGCTGTCCTCGACCGCGCGCCGGAATCGTCCGGCCTCGCGCTCTTCCTGACCGAAGGCCTGGACGATCTTCATGGCGCTCAGCACTTCGTTGGTGATGCTGCCGACCGCAGCCAGCCGATCCTGACTGTTGCGCGAGAGCGCGCGCAGGCGCCGACCGACCAGAATGATCGGCCCGAGCACGATGGGAATTCCGAACAGCAGCATCGCCGTAAGGCGCGGCGCGAGCATGAACAGATAGAAGATGCCGCCAAAACCGGTGAGCAGATTGCGCATCGCCACCGAGACCGTCGAGCCGACGACCTGCTCGATGATGGCGGTATCCGCCGTCATGCGAGAGGCGATCTCGGAGGGCCGGTTATGCTCGAAGAAAGCCGGCTCCTGCCGCAGCAGATTGGCCTGCGCGGCGATCCGCAGATCGGCCACCACGCGCTCGCCCAGCCAGGCGACGAAATAAAAGCGCATGGCGGTCGCAAAGGCCAGGATGACCACGATAAGCAACAGATACTGGAACCAGCGGCTGATGTCCCCGTCCAGACCAGAGGCGAAACCGCGATCGATGACAAGCTTGAAACCACTGGGGATGGCAAGCGTTGCTGCAGAGGCGAGAACCAGGGCGAAGCCGGCGCCGGCTATGCGGCCGGGGTAGCGGAGCGCGGCGCGCCAGATCAGTCGAAGATTGCCAAGATCGCCCGCTTTGCGCCGATCGTCATTGTCTGGGGTGGACGCCGAGGTAGCCATGGCCGCGCCCTAGACCAACTTTGCAACCAAGGGGAGGGCTTTTGCACCTGCGCTGTGCCTTCTGGTGTGGCAAAGGAGACGCGTCGGCACTATTTAATGCTTCTAAGCTCGGCATCGGCGCTGGCGTCAGGGCGTTGGATGTGCTGGTTTAGACAGATGGCCCCGAGTAAGGAAACACATGCTCTATAGTGCCTATGAAATTCAGCGCAGCTTTCTGGCAAGCGCCAGTGCCATGGCGACCGCGAGCGTAGAACTGCTCCAAAATCCCGCAAATCCCTTTGCTTATTTCGGTGGCGGTCCGATGCTCGCCTCCGCGCTGGATGTGTTCGCGCATGCCGCCGCGCCGCGCGGCAAGCCCGCCTTTGATCTGCCGACCACCGAGGTGGATGGGCAGACCGTAGCGGTGCACGAAGTCATCGAGGCGCGCCAGGTCTTCGGCCAGCTGCGTCATTTCGTGCGGGAAGGGCAGGAGGGCCGGCACCCCAAGCTGCTGATCGTCGCGCCCATGTCCGGCCATTTCGCGACGCTCCTGCGCGGGACGGTGGCCCGGATGCTGCCGGGGCATGACGTCTACATCACCGACTGGCGCGATGCCCGCGATGTGCCGCTTTCCGATGGGTCGTTCGATCTGGATGATTATGTCGATTATCTCGTCGGGTGGCTCGAGCACATCGGCCCGGGCGCACATATGCTGGCGGTCTGCCAGCCGTCGGTGCCCTGTCTGGCTGCCGCGAGCCTCATGTCCGCCTCCAAGCATCCGTGCCGTCCGCGCACCTTGACGATGATGGGCGGCCCGATCGATACTCGCGAGGGGCCGACCGCCGTTAATCAGCTGGCGCAGGAGCGACCGCTGAGCTGGTTCAGCCAGAATGTCGTGACCTCGGTTCCGTTCAATTACCCCGGCGCCGGTCGGAAGGTCTATCCCGGCTTCATGCAGTTGGCCGGCTTCATGACCATGAACCTTGGCAACCACCTGATGAGCCACTGGCAGATGTTCCGCCACCTCGTTCAAGGAGATGACGAGAGCGCGGACGCGACCAAGAAGTTCTACGAGGAATATCGCTCGGTCTGCGACATGACCGCCGAATTCTACCTGCAGACCGTCAATGAGGTCTTCAAGAAGCACAGCCTGCCCAAGGGCGAGTTCATGCATCGCGGCGTCCGCATCGACACCGCGGCGATCACGGATGTCGCGCTGCTCGCCGTCGAAGGCGAGAATGACGATATTTCGGGCATCGGCCAGACGAGGGCGGCGCTCAAGATTTCCCCGAAGCTGCCGGACGAGATGAAGCAATATTATCTCGCCGAGACGGTCGGCCATTACGGCATCTTCAATGGCTCGAAATGGCGCAATCGCATTGCGCCAGTGGTCGAGGCATGGATTGCCCGCCACGATGATCTGCCGCGCGGCTGATCGCCCGTTCTCATGAGGTCGGATTCGCAGTGATCGACATTGGCCTGCAGCAAGTCGCGGTCGAGCGCTTCGCCGTGCGCAACGCCTTCACCATCAGCCGTGGCGCCAAGACGTTTGTGGATGTGGTCATGTGCGTGGTTACGGATGGCACGTTCACCGGGCGGGGCGAGGGCACGCCGATCTATTATCATGGCGAGACGGCGGAAGGGTGTGCGGCGGCGATCGAGGCGCTCGTGCAGGCGCAGGGCGCCGTGCCGGACCGCGAGACGTTGCGCACCCTGATGCCACCGGGCGCCGCACGCAATGCGCTGGATTGCGCACTGTGGGATCTGGAGGCAGCGCGGACCGGCAAGCCGGTTTGGGCGCTGGCCGGACTGAAGGCGCCCCAGCCGGTCCGGACGGCCTATACGATCAGCCTCGATACGCCGGAGAAGATGGCGCAGGCGGCCGCAGACGCGCGGGCGCGGGGGTTCACGCTGCTGAAATGCAAGCTCACCGGCGACGGTGATCAGGCCCGTATCGAAGCGGTGCGGCAAGGTGCGCCGGATGTCGACCTGATCGTGGATGCCAATGAGAGCTGGGCCGATCTGGACGTTCAGGCGCAAGCCCGTGCACTGGCCGATCTGGGCATCGCATTGATCGAGCAGCCCTTGCCTGCACAGGCAGATGCGGCGCTGGCCGGGCTGGCCCTGCCGGTGCCGATCTGCGCGGACGAGAGCTGCCAGTCGCTGGCTGATCTGGCGGGGCTCGGGGCCTATCAGGCAATCAACGTCAAGCTCGACAAGGCCGGTGGACTCACCGAGGCGCTCGCCATGGCGCATGCGGCGCGGGCAGCGGGCAAGCGCATCATGGTCGGCTGCATGCTCGCAAGCTCGCTCGGCATTGCGCCTGCCTTTCTGCTTGCACAGTTCGCCGATTGGGTGGACCTCGATGGCGCCTTGCTGCTAGCTCATGATCGCGAGGGCGCCATGAAAGTCGCCAACGGATATCTTTGGCCCGGAACTTTATGGGGCGAGGCGATTATAACGGATGCTCAACGAAGTTGAACGACAATAGGGTTTTGAAGCGGTCGTAAAGGCCGAGGACCGGCAATTGCCGGGTCGCGATTGGAGGAGGCTGTACGTGCGCCTAGCACGAATTCTCGCATTATTGGTGGTACTCGCGACTGTCGGCGTGTCGGCCTATTTCCTCTATCGCATGCCCTTTGCCTGGCTGCAGATCGTCCCTGCGGCGATTGGCGTTGGCCTGTGCCTCTGGTTCTGGCGTACGGCCCCCAAGCGCAAGAAAGCCCGCAAGCGCGCCGCGCTCGCGACGGTTCTGTTCGTGCCGCTGCTGATGGCCAGCGCGGTGCTGAGCCTCATGGTGTCGCCGGAATCGGTCTGGCCGGTGTTCACCGCGCTGGCGCTGCTCGCGATGATGGTTGCCGTGCTTGCGCTCATGCGGATCGAGCGCAAACAGAACCATGTGTGGGCCGGCTATTATTCCGACGTGGCCTGATCGGCGCTCCCGATACTGCGCGGGGCCAGAGCGCCCGGCAGTTCGTGGAGGACCGGGTAGGGCATGATCATCTTGCCGGCCGGATCGGCGGTAAACGTGGTCTGCGTGGGATAGGCAAATTCCAGCCCCAGATCGTTGA
This sequence comes from Sphingobium sp. B8D3B, assembly GCF_025961875.1. Taxonomy (NCBI): domain Bacteria; kingdom Pseudomonadati; phylum Pseudomonadota; class Alphaproteobacteria; order Sphingomonadales; family Sphingobiaceae; genus Sphingobium; species Sphingobium sp. B8D3B. The sequence goes on from NZ_JAOQON010000001.1 coordinate 912,744, forward strand.
AACGGCCGAGAATATCGAGGCCGATCGCATGGCGGACCATGTAAACCTCGTCCCAATCATGCGAGTGCACATCGAACTCCAGCTCGAAATCCAGTGAGCTGGCCCCAAAGCCGATGAAGCCCGAGCGCACGAAGTCGCCGCCATGCGCGTTGACGATCTCTCGCAGCAGATCGGGAATCTTCGCCGCTTCAGCGGGTGCGGTCTGGTAGATGACGCCGATGGCGAACTTGACCCGGCGGCGATCGAGGCCGGTGTAGCTCGTGATCTCCTTGTTCAGCAATTGCGCATTGGAAACGATCATGCGTTCGCCCGTCACCACGCGCAGGCGCGTGGACTTGAGGCCGATGCGCTCCACAACGCCCGTCTGCGTACCGAAATTGATCGCATCGCCGACCTTGAAGGGCTTGTCGAAGATGATCGAGAGGGACGCGAACAGGTCCGAAAAAATGCCCTGCGCCGCCAGACCAATGGCAATGCCGCCGATCCCGAGACCGGCGACAAGACCAGTGACATTGACGCCGAGATTGTCCAGCACGACGATGGCGGCCACGGCAAAGATCGCGATGGAGAGGAGGACTTTGATGAGGCCGCTGGCATTGGCCAAGGCCTCGCTGCCGCCCAGCTCCGGGTCCGAGCGCATCTGGATGAAGCCGAGCGCCATGTGGCGCACCCAGACCGCGATCTGCCAGGCCGTCACCACGATGAACAGGAAGTTGATCGCATTGAACAATGCGGGCGGCACCGGGAAATAATTGACGACGAGGCGGGCCGCGATGAGCATCATGAACAGATGCCCGGTTTTCCCGACGGTGCTGGCGGCGACGCCCATGATCGGGGCGCTGTGCGCGGCCTTGAGCAGCAGGCGCTGCACGATCCGCTTGAGCAGCCCCAGCGCAAAATAGATGGCGATGCCGATGGCCACGGCGATCGCCACCTCGATCCAGTTCTCGCCCAGCCATGTCATGGCATGTTCGAGACCGCGGAGGGGATTGGCGTGGGATGAAGTTGTCATCGGGGCAGCAGTCATCAGGCCGGCGTGCTCGCAAATTGGGGGATGTCGTGCGATGAGAACGCCGCAGAGAGGATGTAGTTCACGGACAGATTGTCACTGAGCACGAAGCCATATCGCGGATCGGCCATCAGGCCCTTGGTCGTCATGACGTGCAGGCCACGGTCGGTCAGCAGCGCTTCCATTTCCTCCGGGGTGATGAAGCGGTCTGCGTCATGCGTGCCCGTAGCGATGCGGCCGAAGCCCTCTGCCAGCGTCACCACCATCAACTTGGAGAGCGGCGTCCGGTTTGGCGTCGAGATAATCAGCAGCCCATTCGGCTTGAGCAGCCGCGCGACAGCAGAGAGAAACATCGCAGGATCGGTGACATGCTCGATGACTTCCAGCGCCGTGATCAGGTCGAATTGCGGATCGGCCAGCGTCTCCACCCCGCAATTGCGATAATCGATGGACAGGCCCATTGCGGCGGCATGGTCGCGGGCGACGGCGATATTCTCCGGCGCCGCATCTACAGCCGTCACGGCGCCGCCCATGCGGGCGAGCGGCTCGGCGACGAGCCCGGCCCCGCAGCCGACATCGAGAACGCGCTTGCCGGCCAGCGGGCGCAGATCCTGAGGCGATCCACCCCAGTGCGCATCGACAGCGGCGCGGATGAAGCCAAGGCGCACCGGTCCCAGCTTGTGGAGCATGGCGCTGGAGCCATTGGGGTCCCACCAATCGGCCGCGTGCGCGCCGAAATGCGCGGCTTCTTTGGGGTCGATGGTGCTGCTGTGCGGTTCGCTTGCCATTGCCGATCCTGCTGACTAATAGGGCGCCGGCTCGAAGGCCGGTGAATACCGATCCGTCGGCATTTCATGCCCCCTTGATAGTCCAAGAAAGGTCCGCGGCAAGTCCATGGCGCGTATTGTGATGAAATTTGGCGGCACGTCGATGGCCGGCATGGAGCGAATCCGCAACGTTGCGCTTCGGGTGAAGCATGAGGTTGGCCTGGGCAACGAGGTCGCGGTCGTCGTCTCCGCGATGGCCGGCGAGACCGATCGCCTGGTCAACTTTTGCAAGGAAGCCAGCCCACTTTACGACCCCGCCGAATATGACGTGGTTGTCGCGTCAGGCGAGCAGGTGACGTCCGGGTTGCTGGCGATGACGCTCAAAGCGCTGGGCGTCGATGCGCGCAGCTGGCTGGGCTGGCAGTTGCCGATCCGCACGAGCGAGGCACACAGCAAGGCGCGGATCGACACGGTCGAGACCGAAGGCCTGCTGGCGGCGATGACCGCCGGGCAGGTCGCGGTCATTCCGGGCTTTCAGGGGCAGATGGAGAGCGGCCGGGTCTCGACCCTGGGTCGTGGCGGGTCTGATACCTCCGCCGTGGCGGTCGCGGCCGCCGTGCAGGCCGATCGGTGCGATATCTATACAGATGTCGATGGCGTCTACACGACCGATCCGCGCATCGTCAGCCGGGCGCGCAAGCTCGACAAGGTCACCTATGAGGAAATGCTGGAGCTGGCGAGTGTCGGCTCGAAAGTGCTGCAGACGCGGTCCGTCGCGCTGGCGATGAAGGAGAAGGTGCGCGTGCAGGTGCTCTCGTCCTTCGACGCGCCAGGGGACGATCCCGAACCCGGCACGATGATCGTCAGCGAAGCAGAAATTGAGGAAAGCGACATGGAACGGCAGCTCATCACCGGCATCGCTCATGACAAGAACGAAGCCAAGATCATCGTCACGCGCGTGCCGGACAAGCCCGGTGCGGTTGCCAGCATCTTCGGCCCGCTGGCCGATGCGAGCATCAATGTCGACATGATCATCCAGAATGACAGCAAGGACAATGCCGAGACGGACGTGACCTTCACTGTCCCCCGCACCGACCTCGCGCGCAGCGTGGACATTCTGGAGAAGCTGCAGGACGAGATCGGCTTCCGTCGCATCATCACCGACGATCAGGTCGCCAAGATCAGCGTTGTGGGTGTGGGCATGCGCAGCCATGCCGGCGTTGCGGCGACGATGTTCAAGACGCTGGCCGAGCGCGGCATCAATATCGAGGCGATCTCCACCAGCGAGATCAAGGTCTCGGTGCTGATCGACGAGGACGAGACCGAATTGGCCGTCCGCGTGCTCCACACCGCCTACGGTCTCGACGCGGAGCAGGCGCCCGCTTGATCAATTTGGAGCCGCTTCCATTGGGGAGAGGCTCCGAGGCAGCGTGCCGGCATTCGGTCGGCCGCTGATCTCCTCTTTGCCGTCACTTCCCGGTGGGAAGGTCAGATTGGGTATCGTGATGACCGACCGTCTTTCTTCCCTCATGGCCCGCGGCACCGCATTTCTCGGCAGCGAGACCGCGATCATCTGTGGCGCGATGAGCTGGGTGTCCGAGCGGCATCTGGTGTCCGCTGTCAGCAATGCCGGCGGCTTCGGCCTGATCGCGTGCGGCGCGATGACCCCGGATCTGCTCGATACCGAGATCGCGGCGACCCAGGCGATGACGGACAAGCCCTTTGGCGTGAACCTCATCACCATGCACCCGCAGCTGTTCGATTTGATCGCAGTCTGCGCCCGCCATTCGGTGACGCATATCGTGCTGGCCGGCGGCCTGCCGCCCAAGGGGAGCATCGAGGCGATCAAGGCCAGCGGCGCCAAGGTGATCTGCTTCGCCCCAGCCTTGTCGCTGGCCAAGAAGCTGCACCGGTCGGGTGTCGATGCGCTGGTGATCGAGGGTATGGAAGCGGGCGGCCACATCGGCCCCGTGGCGACCAGTGTGCTCGCGCAGGAAATCCTCCCGGTGATGGCAAGCGAGCTGCCGGTCTTCGTTGCCGGCGGCATCGGCCATGGCGAGGCGATCGCTGCTTATCTCGACATGGGTGCGGCCGGCGTTCAGCTGGGCACCCGCTTTGCCTGCGCCAGCGAGAGCATCGCCCATGCCAACTTCAAGAAGGCGTTCTTCCGGGCCTCGGCGCGCGATGCCATTGCCAGCGTGCAGATCGATTCGCGGCTGCCGGTGATTCCCGTGCGCGCCCTGCGCAACGCCGGAACCGACGCCTTCACCGCCAAGCAGCGTGAAGTCGCGCAACTGCTCGACGACCGCAAGGTCGACATGGGTGAGGCGCAGCTGCAGATCGAGCATTATTGGGCCGGTGCCCTGCGCCGGGCGGTGATCGATGGCGACATCGAAAATGGCTCGCTGATGGCCGGCCAGTCCGTGGGCATGGTGACGAAGGAAGAACCCGTCGCCGAGATCATCACGACCCTGATGGCCGAGGCGCGGGCCGCGTTGACCCGCCGGGTCGGCTGATCACGGCGCTGCTCTCGCAGCCAGCCTGTCGGTCATTGGTTAACGGGTAGCGATATCACGGCGTTCCGTTTACAGCGGTGCGAACGCGCCGACTGGTGCGACCGCCGAAAAGAACAAGACGTCGGGAGAGGTGCCGTGCTGAAGGGCCGGTCAAATGACAGGTGCATAAGGGGCGCGTTGTTGCGCGTTTCAACGCCTGCTTGCGTGTCTGCCGCGTCTCCTTCTTTTCCGACTGGCTTTCTTCCTCTGCTGCTCGCCATTCCGTCATCGTCTTTGCCGGGTTTCTCGCCCGGAAAGATCGAGACGAGGTTGGTTCCCGGCGGCAGTTTCTGATAGCAGGAACGCATGGATCAAACGCGGCGCCCGGAATCCCCATCGAGCAGTGCGGCCACGGCCGCGCGCAGAATTCTCTCTCGCCTCCATGAGGTGATGGCGGCGCGTACGCAGACGCAGGTGAAACTCAACAAGGTCGTCGAGATTGTCGGACAGGAGCTTTCGAGCGAGGTCTGCTCGATTTACTTGCTGCGCGATGGCATGCTGGAGCTGTTCGCGACGCGCGGCCTCAAACAGGAGGCCGTTCACGTCACGCGCCTGGCGCCCGGCGAGGGCCTTGTCGGCACGATTGCTCATAATGTCGAGACGCTCAACCTTGAGGAAGCCTCCGGCCATCCCGACTTCGCCTATCGGCCGGAAACGGGCGAGGAGCGCTTCCACAGCTTCGCCGGGGTGCCGATCGTCCGCCGCGAAAATGCGATTGGCGCGCTGTGCGTCCAGCATCTCGACCCGCGCGGCTATGAGGAAGTCGAGATCGAGGCGCTGCAGACGGTGGCGATGGTGCTCGCCGAGCTGATCAACAACGCCAATCTGGTCGATGAAAATCCCGGCGAAGATCGCCCGCTCGAAACGGGCGCGAGCATCCTCTCGGGCTTGCAACTCGTGATGGGCATGGCGCGCGGTCACGCGGTGTTCCATCAGCCGCGCGTGACCATCGAGCATACCGTCGCCGAGGATGTCGAGGTCGAGCGCCAGCGCGTGTATTCGGCGTTCGCCAAGATGCGCGAGCAGATCGAGCGCATGGCGGGGCAGGCCGAGTTCGGCATGGACGGCGAGCACAAGGAGGTGCTCGAGACCTACAAGATGTTCGCCTATGATGAAGGCTGGTCGCGGCGGATCAACGAAGCGATCGACTCCGGCCTTACCGCCGAGGCGGCAATCGAGCGGGTGCAGCAACGCACCCGGATGCGGATGCGGCAGATCGACGATCCGCTGCTGCAGGACCGGATGCACGATCTGGAGGATCTCTCCAATCGCCTGCTGCGCATCGTGGCCGGGCAGCTCGGCACGGCGGCGCAACTGGGGCTGCGGCAGGACACGATCCTGATCGCCCGCAATCTCGGGCCCGCGGAACTGCTGGAATATGACCGGCGGCGGTTGAAGGGCGTCGTGCTGGAAGAAGGCTCGCTGACCGCGCACGTCACCATTGTGGCGCGGGCCATGGGGGTGCCGGTGCTGGGCCGGGTCAAGAACACCCGGGCGCTGATCAACGAGGGCGATCTGCTGCTGCTCGATGTCAACCAGAACCGCCTTTACATCCGCCCCTCCGAGCCGATGGACGAGGCGTTCGAGAGCGGCCTTGCGCTCACGCAGAAGCGGCGCGCGGCCTATGCCGGCCAGCGCGATCTGCCGGCGGAGACAAAGGATGGCCAGCGCATCGAGCTGATGGTGAATGCCGGCCTGCGCGACGATGTCGCCGCGCTGGATGTGACGGGCGCCGATGGCATCGGCCTGTTCCGCACCGAGTTCCAGTTTCTCGTCTCGGCGACCCTGCCGCAGCGCGAGCGCCAGCAGCGGCTCTACAAGGAAGTGCTCGACGCGGCGGGCAGCCGTCCGGTCATTTTCCGCACGGTCGATATCGGCGGGGACAAGGCCCTGCCTTATCTGCGCAAGAGCGATTCCGACGATGAGGAAAACCCCGCCATGGGCTGGCGGGCGGTTCGCCTCGCGCTGGAGCGCGATGGCCTGATGAAGGCGCAGGCGCGGGCATTGCTGGAGGCTGCGGCCGGGCGGACCTTGCATGTCATGTTCCCGATGATCTCCGAGCCATGGGAACTGACGCAAGCGATGACGCTGTTTCGCGAGCAGAAGGACTGGCTTGCCAAGCGAGGCCGAAAGCTGCCGAAGAGCGTCAAATATGGCGCGATGCTGGAAGTGCCGGCGCTCGCCGAGGCGCTCGACTTCGTGCTGCCGGACCTGGACTTTCTCTCCATCGGCACCAACGATCTCACCCAGTTCCTGTTCGCTGCCGACCGCGCCAACCCCAAACTGGCTGAGCGTTACGATTGGCTGAGCGTTGCGATCCTTCGCTTTCTCGCACGCGTCACGCGGACCTGCTCCGAACATGGGGTGCCGGTGGGGGTCTGTGGCGAAATGGGCGGGCGGACGCTGGAAGCCATGGCCCTGCTCGGCCTTGGCATTCGGCGCCTTTCCATCACGCCGGCCTCGATCGGCCCGGTCAAGGCGATGGTCCGTTCGGTGGATCTCACGGCCTTGTCGCAAGTCACGGTCGATTTGCTGAAGGGCGGGGTTGCCAACCTTCGCGAGCCACTCTCGCAGTGGGCCGACGATAACGGCGTCGATCTCGGTTGAGAGCCTGTGCGGTGCCGCGCCAGCGAATTCGCGCGTTGACACCGCATAGCGACTGATGAAACAAAGGAACTGGCAAAAAGACCGAAAATAGACGGAAAAAGGCCTCAATGCGCGAAGATGCGAACGAAAATGAGACCGTCGCGCGCAGCGGACTGAGTGCATCGGCGCAGATGCGGCAGGCACGTGAGGCTGCGGGCATGTCGCTCGATGATGTGGCGAACCGCACGCGGATTACCTTGCGCCATCTCACCGCGCTGGAAGCCGGTGACTATCAGGCCCTTCCCGGAACGACCTATTGCGCAGGTTTCTCGCGCGCTTATGCCCGCGCGGTCGGCATCGACGAACATGCCCTTGTCAGCAAGGTGCGTGAAGAAATCGCGGAAATGGGCGTCGAGCAGGACCCTTATGAGATTGAGGAGCCGGTCGATCCCAGCAGCGTTCCACCGCGCTATCTGGTAATCGCCGCCGCCGTCATCGCGCTGTTGTTTGCGGGCGGTTACGCGATTTGGCGGACCCAGTACATCACGCCGCCGACCGACGACCAGCTTGCGATCGAACAGCGAACCGAGCCGCGCATCGCCGACCCGCGCAACAAATCGGCGGCGCCCGCGCAGAACCCGGCGCAGGCGCGTCCCAATGGCCCGGTGGTCCTGACTGCGGTGAACGAGGTTTGGTTGCGCATCTATCAGCCGGACGGAAAGCGTCTCTTCGAAGGGACGCTGGAGAAAGACAAGAGCTTCACCGTCCCGGCCGAGGCGCAGGACCCGATGATCCTCACCGGACGCCCGGATGCGCTGGCGGTGACTGTTGGCGGGCAGGCTATCCCGCCACTCGGGACTGCCGAGCGGACGATATCGGATGTTCCGCTGACGGCTGCGGCTTTGCTTGAGCGCCGCGTTCAGCCCACAGACACCGATCCGGCGGCATCGCAGACTAGCAATGGTGATGCACCGCCGGCGGGTTGATGCTACCAGGCACGGCCTCGCCAACGGATGGGGTAGCGCTCATTGCGCCTCCGCCACCGGCCAACATGATTTGAGCATATCAGGAATTTCACCATGGCAGCAGAGCTTTCCCCCCACGAGATGACCAGTAAACGGACCGGCGGCGGGATTGTCCGCGCCTTGCTCCTTGCCGGCGCCGGCCTGCCGCTGCTCTTCAGTGCCCCGGCAAGCGCCCAGCGCACGGTGGAAGGCCGCGTCGATCGGCTCGAGCAGGAAATGCGGGCCGTGCAGCGCAAGGTGTTCCCCGGCGGGGCGGGCCAGATCATGGCGCCGGAAGTCACGCCGCCTGCGCCGACGCCCGGTGTCGCAGCCGGCGCGCCCGCGACGACGCCGATTGCCGATCTGACGGCGCGAATCAACGCCGTCGAGGCGCAGCTCGCTCGCCTCACGGGTCAGGTCGAGGAGAATGAGCACCGGCTCCGTCAGCTGGAAGAGAATTTCAAGGCGATGAGCGCCGCACAGGCTGCTCCGGCGGTCGATCCGGCCAGTCCCTTCGGCCCGCCCAGCGCGCCGCTCCCCGATCGCACTACGCAAGCTGCTCCGGCGGCAACCCCGCGTCCGGCCGCACAGCCGTCTCTCGTCGCCCGGACCGAAGCGGTGGCAGCGGTCGAGCGCCCCAGCACGGGTAATGCCGCACTGGATAGCTACACCTATGGCTTCCGGCTGTGGACCGCGAAATTCTATCCCGAGGCGCAGGTGCAACTGCAGCAGACCGTCGACAAATATGGCAAGGACCCGGTCGCCAGCCGTGCCCATAATCTGCTCGGCCGTGCGTTTCTCGATGACAAGAAGCCGGCGGCTGCAGCCAAGATCTTCTACGAAAACTACCGGCAACGCCCGGCTGGCGACCGCGCGGCCGAGAGCCTTGCCTGGGTGGGTGAGTCGCTCATCCAGCTCAACCGGCTGAAGGACGCGTGCCTCGCCTATGATGAGTTGAACGAGGTGTTCGGCGCCAACATGCCGGCCAGCGTGCGCGACATGATGACCAAGGGCCGGACCCGCGCCAAATGTAGTGGCTGACACGCTCGCGCAGCGTCTGCTCCAGGCGGTTCACCATCTGCTTGGGCGCCCCCTCGAGGCATCCGAGCGCGTTGGCATCGCAGTCTCGGGCGGAGCGGACAGCATGGCGCTGCTCTCGCTGGCTGCGCGTTGCTGGCCCGGGCAGGTTGAGGCGGCGACAGTCGATCACCGATTGCGAGCCGATTCCGCCGCGGAAGCAGCCATGGTCGCGCGCTGGTGCCAAAGGGAGGGCGTACCGCACGCGACTTTGACCGTCGCGCGGTCCCTTGACGGCAATCTTCAGGCGGCGGCACGTGCGGCGCGCTATGCCCTGTTGGAGGACTGGCAGCAGGCGCGGGGCCTCGACTGGCTGATGACGGCGCATCAGGCGGACGATCAGCTTGAAACGCTGGTCCTGCGGCTCAATCGCGGGGCGGGGGTGGCGGGACTCTCAGCCATCCGGGCCCGACGCGGGACGTTGTTGCGGCCGCTGCTCCATGAGCGCCGCGCTGATCTGCGCGCGTGGTGCCAGAGCGAAAACGTCCCGTTCATCGACGATCCGAGCAACGAGAACCAGCGGTTCGACCGCGTAAGAGTTCGGCAGGCCCTGACTGGCTGCGATCTCATCGACCCCGGTGGCATGAACCGCGCGCTGGAAGCGCTGGGCGAAGCGGAGGACGCCATCGCGTGGATGCTGGACCGGCTCGCCGCCGAGCACCTTGTGCTGGCCGAGGATCGCGCCGACCTCACCCGAACGGACCTGCCGCCGGAGCTCCTTCGCCGCCTGATCTTGCGCATGGTTGCCCATCTCAATCCGCAGGCAGAAAAACCGCGCGGGCCATCGCTGGATCAAGCGCTTGTTCAACTTTTCGATGGTAAGACCGTCACCTTGGCAGACTGCCTAGTCACCGGAGGGGCGCGATGGACGATGCGGCGGGCACCGCCGCGCAGGTCGTGCTGAGCCCAAAGCCGTTCCGGGCATTGTGTTCCGGGCAGGAAGTCCTATTTTGGACCGCGAAAGCGAGTGGTTGATGAACGATAACAAAGAGCCGCAAGGCAATCCATGGATCAAGAGCGCCCTCATATTGGCGGGCGTGTTTCTTGCGCTGCTGATGTTCGTGACGGTGTTCGACAGCAAGGGCATGAGCAACAACGGCACCGCGATTGCCTATTCCGATTTCCGCGACCGGGTTTCGGCCGATGCGGTGAAGGAAGTGGCGATCGGTCCGGACCGGATCAGTGGCGTGCTCAAGAACGATCAGCGTTTCGTCACCTACGCCGTGCCGGACCCGCAGCTCACGGCGCTGCTGGACGAGCATAAGGTCAAATATAGCGGGCAGCCCGAGGAACAGCCGAACTTCTGGATGATCCTGCTCTACCAGTCGCTGCCGTTCATCCTGATCCTCGGCATCGCCTTTTTCGTTCTGCGCCAGATGCAGAAGGGTGGCGGCGCCGGCGGCGCGATGGGCTTTGGCAAGTCCAAGGCCAAGCTGCTCACCGAGAAGCAGGGCCGGGTGACGTTCGACGACGTGGCCGGCATCGATGAAGCCCGTGAGGAGCTTCAGGAGATCGTCGAGTTCCTCAAGGACCCGAGCAAGTTTGCGCGACTGGGCGGGAAGATCCCCAAGGGCGCGCTGCTGGTCGGCTCGCCGGGCACGGGCAAGACGCTGCTCGCCCGCGCCATCGCGGGCGAGGCGGGCGTGCCGTTCTTCACCATTTCGGGCTCTGACTTCGTCGAAATGTTTGTCGGCGTCGGCGCAAGCCGCGTGCGCGACATGTTCGAGCAGGCCAAGAAGAATGCGCCCTGCATCGTCTTTATCGACGAAATCGACGCCGTCGGTCGCCATCGTGGTGCGGGCCTGGGCAATGGCAATGACGAGCGCGAGCAGACGCTGAACCAGCTGCTGGTCGAGATGGATGGCTTTGAATCCAACGAAGGCATCATCATCATCGCCGCGACCAACCGGCCTGACGTGCTCGATCCGGCGCTGCTGCGTCCGGGTCGTTTCGACCGTCAGGTCGTCGTGCCGCGCCCGGATATCGAGGGGCGCATCAAGATACTCGAAGTCCATATGGCTAAGGTGCCACTGGCGCCTGACGTCGATGCGCGCACGATCGCGCGTGGTACGCCCGGCTTCTCCGGTGCCGATCTCGCCAATCTCGTCAACGAGGCGGCGCTGATGGCCGCGCGGCGTGGCAAGCGTCTCGTGGCCAGCGCCGAGTTCGAGGCGGCCAAGGACAAGGTGATGATGGGCTCCGAGCGGCGCTCCATGGTCATGACCGAGGACGAGAAGAAGATGACGGCCTATCATGAGGCTGGTCATGCCATCGTCGCGATCCACGAGCCGGCGTCCGATCCGATCCACAAGGCCACCATTATCCCGCGCGGCCGCGCGCTGGGCATGGTGATGCGTCTGCCGGAGCGGGACAGCTACAGCTATCACCGCGACAAGATGCACGCCAATCTGGCGGTCGCCATGGGCGGGCGAGTGGCTGAGGAAGTGATCTTCGGCCACGAGAAGGTGTCGTCCGGTGCCTCCGGCGACATCCAGTACGCCACGCGGCTCGCGCGCGACATGGTCACTCAATGGGGCATGTCCGACGAGCTGGGGCCGCTGCAATATGAGGAGCCGCAGGGCGAGACCTTCCTCGGCTACTCGCAAAGCCAGCGCGTGCACATGTCCAATGAAACCGCGCAGAAGATCGACGCGGAAATCCGTAAGGTCGTCGAGTCCGGTTATGATCGGGCCAAGACGGTGCTGAGCGATCATCTCGACCAGCTTCACCTGCTGGCCAATGCGCTGCTGGAGTTTGAAACACTCTCGGGCGACGAGATCAAGACTTTGATCGACAAGGGCGAACTCGTCCGTCCGAGTGGTGAGAAGATCCGGCCCTCTCCCGTCCCGGTGACCGGCACGTCGATCCCCAAGACGGGCAAGCGCAAAGGCCCGATCAGCGATCCGACGCCGCAAAACGTCTGACCCTCATGAGGGTGGACACGAAAGACTGATTGTCGCCGCGAGCCCACGGGCTTTGCGGCGACATTCATTTCAGCAGGCGGCTATTACAAGAAGCGGCACGGGAGGACGGATGCCCATCTATATCGACGAAAGCGGCAGTCTTCCCGCGGGCGCCATGATCATGGCTGGCGTCGAGATCGAGGCGGATGCCGCCGACCGGTTGCTGGCGCGGTTTCGTGCGGTTGTGGGTTTGCGCGGCGAGCTCAAGGGCAGCCGGATCGGTCTGGTCGAACGCGCCTTCTTCTTCGAACTGCTCGACCGGTTCGGTGCCCGGGCCAAGATCTGCATCATCCGCGCCGACCCGCAAGACGCCGGTCACCGTCCCGAAGACCTCGACGTCTATGTCGCGCTGCTCACGCAGCTGGTGGACGAATGGCGACCGGACGCGGAGGAGGATTGTCTGCAGGTCTTCATCGACGCGGGTCGTTACGACACGCTGGTGCTGGAATCCGTGCGGCACGACATTGCCAAAAGGCTCGCGCGATGCGGCAGCGCGCAGATGATCGACAGCAGGCGCTCGGCGGGGGTGCAGATTGCCGATGTCGTCGCCAACAGTTTCTACAACATCGCGATCCGGTCTGGTCGCTCCGCGCGGATCGAAACCATTGTCGACCCCTTTCTTACAGGCGGCGTGCTGCAAACCAGCGATTTGCGCCACAGGCCAGCACCCCGCGCGCCGCGTCCGGTGGCGGCAAGGCACGATTGACGCCGAATTCAGTCCCTAGCCGCATCAAAAAAGGCGGCTTCGACTTGTGCCGAAACCGCCTTTCGATCTGATGTTCTCAGGGCTTAGCCGTCGTAATCGGCACCCAGGCTGTGCGAGCGCGGGGGCGTCGCAGCGGTGAGGCGCAGCGCCTCGGCAGAGCGTGCGATCGAGCCGATTTCGTCCGGCGTGTCGTCGTCGTCGATCTGCATCTTCTGCATCGAACCGACGAGATCATGCTTGAGGTCGTCCGGCATGATCGTCTCTTCGGCGATCTCGCGCAGAGCCACGACCGGGTTCTTGTCGCGATCCCGATCAACGGTCAGTTCGGCGCCACCGGAGATGGTCCGGGCGCGCTGCGCCGCCAGGAGAACGAGGTCGAACCGGTTGGGAACCTTGTCGATGCAATCTTCGACAGTAACGCGCGCCATGCTTGGCTCCTGAGCAGATTAAGGAGAATGCGGGAAAGGCTGTCGGCTAACAGTCGAGGGAGCGAAAGTCAAGAAAATCGCAGGGGCGATGGGAGGCTCGCGGCGCTGCGATCATGGAAACAATAGTGTCCATCCGGCATTGAAAGGGTGGGATGCGCGCGTGATGATTGGCAAGGCAGGGTGGTTGACGCATGAGGGGGGCATGACAGGCAACGTCTCTACGCTGGCACCGCGCGTGCAGGATGATCGCCTGCACGAGGTGGCCGGTAACAAGCTCAGGTTGCTGCCCGGCGGGCAGGATCGGCTCGATACGCTGCTCGATCTGATTGGCAACGCGCGCGAGACACTCGACCTCTATTTTTATATTTTCGCGGCGGACGACTGCAGCAGGCTGATCCGTGACGCTCTGGTCGAGGCCTGCAAGCGCGGCGCCGCTGTCACACTGATGATCGACGCGTTCGGATCGGCGCGGACGCCCGATGGGTTCTTCGATGCCTTCATCGGTGCTGGCGGGCGTTTCGCGCGGTTTGGTGCACGCCGATCGATGCGCTACCTGATCCGCAATCATCAGAAGATCGTGATCTGCGACGGTCGCCGGGCGATGATCGGCGGGTTCAATTGCGAGAACAGCTACTTCGCCGGTCCCGAGGATGCGGATGGCTGGTGCGACCTCGGCCTCGCGCTGGAAGGACTGCTCGTCGAAGATCTCGCCCGATGGTATGAGGGATTGGCGAAGTGGAGCCTGGAGAGCCGGCAGCGGTTCAGCCAGTTGCGGCGGTTGGTTCGCACATGGCAGCCCGGCGAAGGAAAGGCGCGCTGGCTGATCGGGGGACCGACGCGCTTTCTCAACAGCTGGGCCAAGTGCGTGAAGACAGATTTGCACCATGGCCGCACGCTCGATCTGGTCGCGGCCTATTTCTCCCCGAGCCCCGGCATTATGCGCCGCATAGCCGGCATCGCCCAGCGCGGGAGTGCCCGGCTCATCACGCCGGAGCGATCCGACAACACGACCACGGTCGGTGCTGCCCGGCACCTTTATCGACGGCTGCTGCGGGCCGGGGTGCGAATCCTGGAGTATCAGCCGCAGAAGCTGCACATGAAGCTGATCGTCATTGATGACATCGTCTACGTGGGATCAGCAAATTTCGATATGCGCAGCCTGTTCCTCAATCTGGAGCTGATGCTGCGCATCGAGGATGCCGAATTTGCCCGCGCCGCCCGTGCGCTGGTCGACACGATGGCGAAGGACAGCACGGTCATCGACGGCCGCACTTATGCGGCGCTCGCCAGTCCGTTCAGTCGGTTTCGCTGGTGGATCGATTATCTTCTGGTCGGCGTGGCCGACTATACCGTTACGCGACGGCTAAACTTTCGGCGTCGCTGAGCGCTGCGCCGGCCTCGTCGCCTTTCCGGGCCCAAAACAGGCGGGCAGGGGGGATGCATCGCCATACCATGCCCTGCGCGACATTCGCGAAATTGCTCTCAAGGCGCGAGAGCACGAAGCGCGAATATTGATAGACGAGAAACTGGCCGCCCGGACGGATCGCGCGGGCCGTCGCGGCCGCGATGTCGTCGGCGACAGCGGGGGGCAGGGTGGAAAAGGGCAGGCCGGAGATGATGTAATCCGCCGCCTCGAAGCCCTCGCGCATGAGAATGGCTTCCACGTCGGCGGCCGATCCCTCCACGCAGATGAGCCTCGGGTCCGCAATATGCTGGCGCAGATGGCTCACGAACATGGGATTGGTGTCGATGGCGATCAGCCGCGCGTCCGGCCCAAGCCGCTCAAGAATACGCCGGGTGAACACGCCGGTGCCCGGCCCATATTCGACGACGCAACGCACATCCTGCCAGTCGACCGGATCGAGCAGGGCGTGGATAGCGATGTCGGACGTGGGGATCACCGATCCTACCATCCGCGGATGGCGGATGAACTGTTGAAGGAACAAAAATTTGGGAGACATTGCCAACGTCGTTGCGGTCACTTTCCGGACTTCCCTCTCTTTGACGTGACAAATTAACGCGCGACGCGCAAGGTCGTTTCTTAAGCCTTGAAGAATATTGCTAAAATTCGTCGGCCGACACCAATTCTTATAGCGCGCTTGTCTTAGGCTGTTGGGCCGCTCTGCTTGTCGCCTAGCTCCAGACCGTGCTTCATGAGCATGGGGACATTGGCCATGGCGAAGAGCATCGAGGCAGCGGTGACACCCCAAACCTTGACCAGCAGCCAGGTATCGAAATCGAGCGACATCCGCATCAGTTCATTCGCCACGCCGAGCGCCGCGAAGAAGAAGCCCCAGTTGCGCGAGAGCTTGAGCCACCCCGTTTCATCCAGCCCGCTATAGGCCGACTGCAGCAGGTAGCGCAGCAACGGGCGGCCGCCCATCCAGCCGCCGATCAGCATCAGCGCGAAGAAGCCGTAAATGATCGTCGGCTTGAGCTGGATGAAGGCCGGATCATGGAAATACAGCGTCAGGGCGCCGAAGAAGAGAACCAGGATCGCCGAGAGCCAGAGCATCGGCGACACCTTGCCCAGCCGCCATTTGCTGACCACCACGGCCACCGCAATCGCGGCCATGAAGGCGGCAGTGCCGGCAAACATGCCGATGAACTTGGTGGCAAGGAAGAAGACGAGCAACGGCCCGAAATCAAGTGCCATCGGCAGCCAGCTTTCGCCCTTCGGGCCGGGTGCGATCGGCGCGGAATCGATGGTCGCATCGACGCGGGGCCGGGCTTTGTCGTCAGCGTGCATAAGCCGCTCCTGCAATGGCGTGGGCGAGTTCGCCGGGGTCGAAGGGGCGCAGATCGTCGATCTTCTCGCCTACGCCGATGGCGTGAATGGGCAGGCCGAATTTCTCGGCCGCCGCGACCAGAACGCCGCCGCGCGCCGTGCCATCCAGCTTGGTCATCACCAGCCCAGTGACATTGGCGACATTCTGGAAAATCTCGATCTGCGACAGCGCATTCTGGCCGGTCGTCGCGTCGAGCACGAGCACGACATCGTGCGGCGCGGCGGGATTAAGGCGCCCCAGCACGCGGCGGATCTTGGCCAGCTCGTCCATCAACTCCGTGCGGTTCTGCAACCGCCCAGCGGTATCGACGATGAGGATGTCCGTGCCGTGCGCGGTGGCTTGCTTGACCGCGTCGAACACCACGCCTGCCGCATCGCCGCCTTCCGGCCCGGTGACGATGGGCACGCCCAACCGCTCGGCCCAGATGCGCAACTGGCCGATGGCTGCCGCGCGGAAGGTGTCGCCGGCCGCCAGCATCACGCTGTAATCCTGCTCCTGGAACAGATGCGCAAGCTTGGCGATGGTCGTCGTCTTGCCCGAGCCGTTGACGCCGATGACAAGGATGACCTGCGGGCGCGGGAAGGCCTCGATCTCGATGGGCCTGGCCACCGGGATCAGCACTTTCTCGATTTCCTCGGCGAGAATCTCACGCAGATATTCCTCGGTCAGCTCCTTGTTGAAGCGCCCCTCGGCCAGCCGGTCACGGATGCGCGCGGCCATCGCCGGGCCAAGATCGGTCGTGTAGAGCGCTTCCTCCAGCTCATCGAGCGTCTGCTCATCCAGCGCCGCCTTGGCAAAGACGCCGGAAATGCTCTCGCCGAGCCGGTCGGAAGTGCGTTTGAAGCCGCCGAAAAGGCGATCGCGCCAGGAAAGTTCAGCCATGCTCGGCTCCATGCGCGATGAGCGTGTTTCCCTCAAGCCCTGTGATGCGGGCGCGGACAATCTCACCGGGCTTTTGGGGGGCAGCAAAGCGGACCGGTGCGAAGCTCTCGCCATGGCCCATGAGGCCGCTGGTCTCGATCAGCACGCTCTGGGTGGAGCCGACGAGGGCGCGAAGCCATACCGTCCGTTCGGCGTCACAGGCGGCCCGAAGCCGCGCGGCGCGCTCGCGGATTACGGCCCGGTCGAGCTGGGGCATCCGCGCTGCCGGGGTTGCGTCACGCGGAGAATAAGGGAAAATATGGCCGTGAACGATGCGGCAATCGCGGACCAGCGCCAAGCTGTTCTCGAACATCGCATCGTCTTCGGTCGGGAAGCCGGCAATGATGTCCGCGCCGATGGCGATCTCCGGGCGCCGCGCGTGCAAGCGCTCGACCAGATTGACTGCCTGAGCACGGCTGTGCCGACGCTTCATCCGCTTGAGGATCATGTCATCGCCCGCCTGCAGCGAAAGATGGACATGCGGCATGAGCCGCGGTTCGCCGGAGATGAGGTCGAACAGCCGGTCGTCGATCTCGATGCCGTCGAGCGAGGAGAGGCGCAGGCGGGGCAGATGGGGCACATGGCGCAGGATGCGCTCGACCAGCAGCCCGAGACTGGGCGTGCCGGGCAGGTCCGGGCCATAGCTCGTCACGTCGACGCCGGTGAGCACGATTTCCTGTACGCCCTCATCGACCAGCGCGCGGACCTGATCCACGACGGCGCCGGCGGGCACCGACCGGCTCGGTCCACGGCCGAAGGGGATGATGCAGAAGGTGCACCGATGATCGCAGCCATTCTGCACCACGACGAAGGCGCGGACCCGCTCGGCAAAGGCGGCCAAAAGGTGCGGCGCCTGATGTTCGAGGGTCATGATATCGGCGACGCGGACCCGCTCGGGCGATGGAATCTCCCCTCCGTTCGTGTCGAGCGAAGTCGAGACACCAGAGGACGAGCTTGGCCGCATCTCGACTTCGCTCGATACGAACGGAGAGGTCCGGAGATGCTCTGCAAAGGCTGCTTTCTCGCCATTCCCGATGACGGCAGTCACTTCCGGCATAGCAGCGAACATTCCGGGGTCGGTCTGCGCCGCGCAGCCTGTGACCACGATGCGCGCCTCCGGCCGGGCGCGGTGGGCGCGGCGAATGGCCTGGCGGGTCTGGCGGACGGCCTCGCCGGTGACCGCGCAGCTGTTCACCACGACAAGATCGTCCCGCTCGCCCAATTGCTGGCGAATGGCCTCACTCTCGGCAATGTTGAGCCGGCAGCCGAGCGTGATGACCTCGGGGCCGGTCATGCGGCGGGTGCGAACTCAGCCGGATCGAGCGTGCCGTCGAACACATGGGCAGCCGGGCCGGTCATGCTGATATGGCCACCCGGCGCCCAATCGATGAGAAGGTCGCCGCCCGGCAGGCTGACGCGCACCGGACCTTGAGCGATCCCCCGGCGAAGCGCGCTGACTGCCGTCGCGCAGGCGCCGGTCCCGCAGGCCTGGGTGAAGCCCGCGCCGCGCTCCCAGACCACCAACCGAATATGGTCGGGCGCGAGCATCTGCGCGAAATTAACGTTCACGCGGGCCGGGAACAGCGGATCATGCTCGATGAGCGGCCCCAGGCGCGCCATGTCGATATCATCCAGCGCATCGACGAAGAACACCACATGCGGGTTGCCAATGCTCACCGCGGACGGCGCCGGCAGATCGTCCCAGCTCACCGGCATGGCGAGCGTATCCATGGCATAAGCCAGCGGCACCTGCGCCCAATCCGTACGCGCCTCGCCCATGTCGACGCTGACCAGATTCCCCTGGCGATGCGCCTCCAGCAGTCCGGCATTGGTCTCGATGGTCACGTCCCGTCCCACGAACAGCGGCACGCAGCGGGTGGCATTGCCGCACGCATCGACCTCGCTGCCATCCTGGTTGAAGATGCGCATGGAGACATCGGCGCGCTCGGAGGCACCGACGACGATCAGCTGATCGCATCCCACCCCTGTGCGACGGTCGGCAATGGCCCGCGCCAGCTGCTCGGTCATGACGACCGGTCGCTCGCGGGCATCGATGACCACGAAGTCATTTCCGAGGCCGTGCATCTTGGCGAAGGAGAGGAGGGCGGGGTTGGCAGACATGCCGCGCATTTAGGCGCGCGAGGCGGCGAAGTCCATGTTTCGCGGAAAAATGCAGCTGCTCGGGGTTGTCACTGCGGCCCCCAACGCCCATTCTCTATCGAAGCTGATGAGATGGAGGAGGCATGATGAGACGATTGACCCTGGTGGCGGCACTGGCGCTTCTTTCTGCCTGCGGCCAATCCGGGTCAAATCTCTCGGAGGACGTCTCGAACAGCCTCAACGTGCTGGAAGGCGACGTCGGATCGCAAGCCAAGGCAGCCAATGCGATGAACAGCGCCGGCAATAGCGCGGCGAATAGCGCAGAACCCGGCAAAGTGCTCGTCGGTGGCCTGCCTTTGCGGCTGGGCTATTACGTGTCCAATGAAACGGCATGTGAGTCAGCCTCCAAAGCCACGGTCACGCTGATCGGCCGAAATGGCTATAGCGGCGCGCGCTACAGTTGCACCTTCGGCACCATCGAGAAAACCGGACCCACCACCTATCGGGTGACCGAGACATGCCGCGAAGGCGATGCCATCGCGAACCGGCAGGAGGTGCGCACCAGCACCCGGACCTATGACGTGACCGATGCGCAAAATTATGCGGCCCAATCGGACAGCGGCTGGGCCAACAAGGCGCGTTACTGCCCGCAGAGCAGCCTGCCGGCACCGTGGAAAGACGAGGATATGCGCGTGCTGACCGGCGCGCCGCCACTCGAAAAGCCCTGACGCTTCACCGGCGGGGCACAAGTACCCGCCACAAGATTGCGCTTTTGCCTCTGCGGCCCTTTTGCGGTATCCGGCCCGCAGTTCCCCTCATTCAACCGCTGGAGAAGCCCCTGTGGGATATCGTGTCGTCGTCGTAGGCGCCACCGGCAACGTCGGTCGCGAAATGCTCAACATCCTTGCCGAGCGGGAGTTCCCCATCGACGAGATCGCGGCCGTTGCCAGCGCGCGGTCGACTGGCGACGAGATCGAATTCGGCGAGACCGGCAAGATGCTCAAGGTGAAGAATATCGAGCATTTCGATTTCAAGGGCTGGGACATGGCCCTGTTCGCCGCCGGCTCCGGGCCGACCAAGGAATATGCGCCCAAGGCTGCGGCGGCCGGCTGCGTAGTGATCGACAACAGCTCGCTCTACCGCATGGACCCCGATGTTCCGCTGATCGTGCCGGAAGTGAATCCCGAGGCCATCGAGGGCTACCGACGCAAGAACATCATCGCGAACCCTAATTGCTCGACCGCGCAGCTCGTCGTGGCGCTCAAGCCACTGCACGATGCCGCCAAGATCAAGCGCGTGGTCGTGGCGACCTACCAGTCCGTGTCCGGTGCCGGCAAGGAGGGGATGGACGAGCTGTTCGAGCAGAGCCGCAACATCTTCGTCGGGGATTCCGCTGAGGCCAAGAAGTTCACCAAGCAGATCGCCTTCAACGTCATCCCCCACATCGACGTGTTTCTCGACGATGGCTCCACCAAGGAAGAGTGGAAGATGGTGGTCGAGACCAAGAAGATCCTCGATCCCAAGATCAAGGTCACCGCGACCTGCGTGCGCGTGCCGGTGTTCGTCGGCCACAGCGAGGCCGTGAACATCGAGTTCGAGGACGAGATCAGCGCGAAGGAAGCGCAGAAGATCCTGCGTGAGGCGCCGGGCGTGATGCTCGTCGACAAACATGAGGACGGCGGATACGTCACCCCGGTCGAGTGCGTAGGCGATTATGCGACCTTCGTCAGCCGCGTGCGCGAAGATTCGACCGTCGAGAACGGCCTGTCGCTCTGGTGCGTCTCGGATAATCTGCGCAAGGGCGCAGCGCTGAATGCGGTGCAGATCGCCGAACTGCTCGGCCGCAAGCACCTGCAGAAGGGCTGAGCCTTATACCTGTCAACGCCCGGCGGCGACTGTCCGCCGGGCCTGGAGCCCACTCACTCGCTGATCGGCGGTGGCGGGGGCGATCCTGGCCCTCGTTTGGGCTTGCGCAGGAAGAAGGCGGCCGGGATGATCAGCGTGCTGACGATGGCCATGGCGTAGAAATCGTCGAGGAAGGCGATCATCGTCGCCTGCTGGTTCACGATGCCATCGATTGTCGCGAGCACGGTCGTGCCGAAGCTGCCGAAGCGTTGCAACTCGCTCGGATCCACCGGGAGATTGGCCGACGAGATATGCTGCGTGAGATCGGCATGGCTGACCTGACTGTTGCGCGCTAGCAGCGCCATAACCACCGCGATGCCGATCGACGAGCCGATGTTCCGGGTAAGGTTGAGCACGGCGGCGCCCTCGGTGCGGGCGCCGGGTGGCAGGGTGCCGAAGGCGAGCATCTGCAGGGGCACGAATACGATGCCGATGCCGGCCCCCTGAACCACGCCGGTGACCACGAACGGCACCCAATTCTGCTCCAGTGACCAGCTGGTCATCATCCACAAAGAACTGGCCGTGACCGAGAAGCCGCCGGCAATCAGCACGCGCGGATCGATGAGGCTGGTGAGGCGGCTGGAAAGGGCCATGGCGACCAGCAGACCGGCACCGCGCGTCGCCAGGATCCAGCCGGTGTCGACCACTGAATAGCCATAGAGGCCTTGGAGCAGCGGCGGGAGCAGCGCCATGGCGGCGAACATCACCAGCCCGATGATGAACATGAACGCAGCGGCGCTCAGGAAATTGCGATCTGCGAAGAGGGCAGGGGCGAAGAGCGGTTTGCGGGCGGTGAGCGTGTGGACTGCGAACATCCACAGGCCGCTAACGGCCAGAGCGGCCTCGACCCAGATCTCCGTCGAGGAGAACCAGTCGGCATGTTGCCCGCGATCGAGCATGAGCTGGAGGCTCGCCAGACCCAAGGCGATCAGCGCGAAGCCGAACAGGTCGAAGTTCCGCCGCTGGAGCGCCTTCTCGGGGAGAAGAGCGTAAAGTCCGACCAGGCAGACGATGCCGAAAGGGACGTTGACGAAGAAGCACCAGCGCCAGTCGATCCACTCGGTCAGCCAGCCGCCGACCACCGGCCCCATGATCGGGCCGATCATGACGCCCATGCCATAGACGGACATTGCCTTGGCGTGCTGGGAGGGGCGATTGATGTCGAGCATCAGGCTCTGTGCCAGCGGGCCGACAAAGGCGCCGCCGACACCCTGCAGGGCGCGGAACAGCACCATTTCCGTCAGGCTCTGCGCAATGCCGCAGAGCACGGAGGCCACCACGAAGACGAAGACGGAAATCAGCAGCAGGCGTCGCGTCCCGATCCGGTCCGCAAGCCAGCCGGTGATGGGAATGGCGATGGCGGCGGCGAGGATGTAGCTGGTGAGCACCCAGCTGATCGTCTCGTCACTGGCACCGAGCGAGGCGCGCATGTGCGGCAGCGCCACGTTGGTGATCGTCGTATCGAGCACCTGCATGATCATGGCCGACATGATGGCCATGGTCAGTAGCGCCTTATGGCGCACCTGCAGTTGCGGAAGATCCGACGTAGGGGCCATGATGCCGGTTTGCGTCAGCGGGCGGAGGCGACTGCGGCGCCAGCTTTGGTCGCGTGAATGTCCACCGTGACCTTCGCGCTCAGGCCAGCGATCATCGGCCGCTCCGGATGGCCGTCGATAGCGATGCGCACCGGCACGCGCTGCGTCACCTTCACCCAGTTGCCATTGGCATTCTGGGCCGGGAGCACGGAGAATTCCGAGCCCGTACCCGCACCGATGCTGTCGACATGGCCACGGATATGCGAGCCGGGATAGGCATCGATCTTGATATCCGCGCTCTGGCCCGGGCGCATCCTGTCGAGATCGGTTTCCTTGAAATTGGCGGTCACCCAGATCCGGTCGCTGGCGACGATGCTGACCAGCGGCAGACCTTGCACCGCCATCTGACCGACTTGCAGGCGACTGGCCTGGCTGATCCGGCCGGAGACGGGGGCATGGACCACGGTGCGATCGAGGTTGAGAGCGGCCTGATCGCGCTGGGCCTGCGCCGCGGCGATTTCAGGATTCACGCCCGGCACCTGCGCGCCGTTGGCGAGCGCCGCCTTGGCCTTGGCGGCATCGGCCTCCGCCGTGCGCAGCCGCGTGCGGGCATTGTCGAGCGCCTGCTGGGATTGCTGGAGACGGGCGCGGGTGGTGAACCCGTCCTTCATTAGCGCCTGCTGCCGGTCGAGATCCTGCTGGGCGTAATAGACATCCTCACGCGCACCGGTGATGTCGACATTCGTTGCCTGAAAATCGGTGCGGAGGCGCCCGACCGCGACCTGCGCGTTGGCGATCTGGGCGTTAGCCTGCTGGAGCGCGACCTTGTAAGGCTGCTGGTCGACGACGAACAGCACGTCTCCGGCCTTCACCATCTGGTTCTCGCGAACCTCCACCTCGATGATCCGCCCTGCTACATCACTGCCGACCGCCACGATGTCCTGCTTCACATAGGCATTGTCGGTCGACACGGTGCGCCCGCTCGTCGCCCAGAACCACGCGCCCACCGCCAGAATGATCAACGGTACCGAAATCATGAGCAGGCGGTTGCGCAAACGCTTGCCGCGCGGCTCCGCTGCGGCTGTTTCATCTGGTGCGGCCACGGTCTCGGCAGGCGCAGGCGCCTGAGCGGTCGGACGCAGGGCAGGATCGGCTTCAGACATGGACTGCCGCCTCCTTTGCGGCCTCGTCAGTGGCAGGCTGGCTATCACCGGAAAGATTGTCGCGGATGCGGCAGAGCACGGAAAGCACGGTTTCCTGCTCCTCCGCTGAAATGCCGGCGAGCGATTCATTCAGAACCCGCTGGCCGATCTGCTGCAATTCGGCGGCGAGCGGCTTGGCCGCCTCGGTCAGGAACAGCTGCCAGGCGCGGCGGTCCTGCGGATCACGGCGGCGCTCGACCATGTCGGCCTGCTCGAGACGGTCCACCATGCGGCAGGTCGTGATCGGCTCGACATCCAGCCGCTCGGCAAGCGCGCCTTGGTTGATGCCGGGAAAGCGCATGATCTGCGCGAGCGCGCGCATCTGCGGCCCGGTAATGCCAAGGCTGCGGGTGCGCTCGTCAAACCTGCGACGATACAGGCGCCCGAGGTCGCCGATTGCAAAGGCGAGATGATTGCCGTCCATGATGCCGGCGCATTTAGTAAGCCGGCTTATTAAAAGCAAGTCCAGACTCTGTACCCCGGCGACGGGACGGCGCGCTCATTTCCCGCGTATTCGCCTTGCCTTCGGTGGGCGATCTCGCCCACAATCAGGCGATGACAGATACATCGACGATCCGCCTCGACCATCTACAGGGCCATGGTGGCACGCGCATCGCCGTCCATCGGCTCGGCGATGGGCCGGCGGTCATCATGCTGCATGGCCTCAGTTCAAGCGCGCAAATCAACTGGCAGCGATATGGCACGGCCCAGAAGATCGCCGATGCCGGTTTCGAGGCGATCATGATCGATCAGCGCGTGCATGGCAGCAGCGATGCGCCGACGGATGCCGATGCCTATCCGCAGGACGTGATGCTGCTGGACCTGGAAGCGGTAATCGGCGCGCTGGGCGTCACGCAGTTCGATCTTGCCGGCTATTCCATGGGCGCGCGGCTATGCCTGGGGTTGATCGACCGGGGCATGACGCCGCGGCGACTGGTGCTCGGCGGCATGGGGCTGGAAGGCCTGCTGGAGTGGACGCGCCGCCGGCAGTTCTTTCTCAATGCGCTCGATCATTTCGAGACGGTACGACCTGGCGACCGCGACTATATGGCGATCCAGTTCATGAAGACCATGAAGATCGATCCGGTCGCCTTGCGCCTGCTGCTGATGAGTATGAGCGATATGGATCGCGCGGTGCTGGCCAAGGTGAAGATGCCGACCCTGGTGCTGTGCGGCGAGGATGATGACGATAACGGCTCGGCCGATGCGCTGGTCACGGCTCTACCCAATGCAAAGCGCGGGACATGCCCCGGCACGCATATGACAGCGATCACCAAACCGGAATTCGGACAGGTCATCGCCGATTATCTCGCGGGTTGACGAACCTAGCCCTGACAGGCCAGCTTGGCCGTAATCCACAGGCTCAGGCCACAGGTTCAGGGACACCAATCATGCTCAATCCCGTTTCGCGCCTTGCCGTAGCGGCAGCGCTCTCATTGGCCGTTTGCGGCGCGCCGGCTTTTGCCCAGGCCGATTCGGCTCCGGCACAGGCAATGCCCACGGCGGCGCAGGCCGATGCCCTCGTGGCGCAGGCGGAGAAGGAATTCTTCGATTATTCGCTGGAGGCCAATCAGGTCTATTGGGTCAACGCGACCTATCTGACCGAGGATACCGATGCGCTTGCCGCCCGCGTCGGCGCCAAGGGCACCGAGATGTCGGTCCGCTATGCGCTGGAGGCCGCCAAGTTCGAGAAGGTGCCGGGCCTCTCCTACGACACCAAGCGCAAGCTCGACATCTTGCGGGCAGGCATCGTGCTGCCGGCGCCGACCACGCCCGGCGCCGCCGCCGAGCTGAACGCCATCGCGACCAAGCTGCAGTCCGATTATGGCAAGGGCCGCGGCACGCTGGACGGCAAGCCGATCAACGGCAGCGATATCGAAGCGGAGATGGGCAATCTCGACCACACGCCGAACGAATATCGCGAGATGTGGACGAGCTGGCACGACAATGTCGGCAAACCGATGCGCGGCGAGTTCGAGCGGCTGGTAACCATCGCCAATGAAGGCGCCAAGGAGCTGGGCTTTGCGGATGCCGGCGCGATGTGGCGCTCCAATTACGATATGCCGCCGGACGACTTCGCCAAGCTGACCGAAAAGCTCTGGCAGGATGTGAAGCCGCTCTATGATTCGCTGCACTGCTATGTCCGGGATAAGCTGAACGCCAAATATGGCGATGCCGTCCAGCCCAAGACCGGGCCGATCCGCGCCGATCTGCTCGGCAATATGTGGGCGCAGGAATGGGGCAATATCTACCCGCTGGTCGCGCCGGCCGGAGCAGGGGATCTGGGCTATGACATCGGCGCATTGCTCAAGGCCAAGGGCTATGTGGAAACCAGCCCGACTGAGGCGGACCCCGCCAAGCGTGGCAAGTGGGAAACGCAGATGTTCAAGTTCGGCGAGGGCTTCTTCTCCTCGCTCGGCTTCGATCCGCTGCCGGAAACCTTCTGGACGCGCACCCAGTTCATCAAGCCGCTCGACCGGGAAGTGGTCTGCCACGCTTCGGCCTGGGATATCGACAACAAGGACGATATCCGCATCAAGATGTGCACCAAGGTGGACAGCGGCGACTTCGTCACCATCCACCACGAGCTGGGGCACAATTATTATCAGCGCGCCTATAAGGACAAGAGCTTCCTCTATCTGAACGGCGCCAATGACGGCTTCCATGAGGCCATTGGCGACACCATCGCGCTGTCGATCACGCCGCAATATCTGGTCGACATCGGCCTGCTCGATCCGTCCAAGGTGCCAGGCACGGACAAGGACATCGGCCTGCTGCTGCGGCAGGCGATGGACAAGATCGCCTTCCTGCCCTTCGGCCTGCTGATCGATCGCTGGCGCTGGGGCGTGTTCGACGGCTCGATCCAGCCCGCAGACTACAACAAGGCGTGGAATGCCATGCGGCTGCAATATCAGGGCATCGTTCCGCCGACGGACCGTCCGGATGACGCGTTCGACGCCGGGGCGAAATATCACATTCCGGCGAGCGTGCCCTATACCCGCTACTTCCTGGCGCGGCTGCTGCAGTTCCAATTCTATGAGGCTGCCTGCAAGCAGTCGGGCTGGAAGGGGCCGCTCCACCGCTGTTCCTTCTACGGCAACAAGGCCGTCGGCGAAAAGCTGAACGCTATGCTAGAAATGGGCGCCTCCCGTCCGTGGCCGGACGCGCTGGAGACCTTCACCGGCTCGCGCGAGATGAGCGGCAAGGCGCTGGCCGCCTATTTCTCGCCGCTGAAGACCTGGCTTGACCGGCAGAACAAGGGAAAGAGCTGCGGCTGGTGAGCCGCCAGCGGGGCAGGGCGAGCCGCTCTGCCCCGTCCTTACACCGAAGCCTTGATAGTCCGCTGATGCGCTAGGCGCGGGCGAGGCGAGTGGACGTGCGAATGATGGTTAACGCAGCAGGGAATGCGCGCAATGCTTAGATAAACATGCTATTTGACAGCATGTTAGATGGTCTGGTGGGCATATGGTCTGGCTTCTCCTGTTAATCGTCTCGGCCGGCATTGGCTTGCTCGCATCGTCCCTTCCCTCGATCCATTCGATCCTCAAGGCCCTCAAAGGTGGCGATTTGTACCGCCGCTGGAATCGCCTTCGCTGGTTGGTCGTCGGCTTCATCATGGCCTATGCCATGTACGGCAGCACCCGCTTTGCCACGGTGTCGGAGCCAACGGATTTGCTTGGCAGTCTGATTCTGTTGGCGGGCGGGTTCTTCGTGCTCGCCGTGGCCCGGCTCTCCGCGCTGACCACGCAGGATCTCGTGCGCATCGCCATCCTGGAGCGCGATGTGGTGCGCGATCCGCTCACCGGCACGTTCAATCGGCGCTATCTCGATACGCGGCTGGACGAAGAGATCAGTCGATCCCGGCGCTCGGGACTGCCCCTCTCGACGCTGATGATCGATCTCGACCACTTCAAAGGCGTCAATGATTTCTATGGGCATCTGGTCGGAGATCAGGTGTTGCGTCACGTGAGTTCGCTGATCCAGAGCCAGGTGCGTCTGAATGACATCGTGGTGCGCTATGGCGGCGAAGAGTTCGTCGTCATCACGCCGGACAGCAGCCTGGAAGATGCGGCGCGGCTGGGGCACCGGCTGCTGCGACAGTTGCGCGACCACAGCATCGATTTGCCCAATGGCGACACGCTGGCGGTCACCGCCAGCATCGGCGCAGCCACGCTTGCGGAGGCGGAGGGGCGCACGACATTCCTGCGCCGGGCGGACGATGCGCTGTATGAGGCCAAGCGCGGGGGCCGCGATCGGCTTTGCGTCGCCGGCCGGCTGG
The DNA here is from genome assembly GCF_025961875.1 of Sphingobium sp. B8D3B. Taxonomy (NCBI): domain Bacteria; kingdom Pseudomonadati; phylum Pseudomonadota; class Alphaproteobacteria; order Sphingomonadales; family Sphingobiaceae; genus Sphingobium; species Sphingobium sp. B8D3B. The sequence goes on from NZ_JAOQON010000001.1 coordinate 940,570, forward strand.
CGGAGGAGAGCCCTGCCTGACGTCCCTTCGCACCGTCAGCGAAACGGCGGCTCGTTGAACGCGCGCAGCTTGCGGCTGTGGAGGCGGTCGCCCTGCTGGCGCAGGCGTTCGCAGGTCTCGATGCCGATGGCGAGGTGCCCGGCAATGGCCTCCTCGTAGAAACGATTGGCTTGGCCCGGCAGCTTGAGCTCGCCATGGATCGGCTTGTCGGAAACGCACAGCAACGTGCCATAAGGCACCCGGAAGCGATATCCCTGGGCCGCGATGGTCGCGCTCTCCATATCCACGCCCACCGCGCGCGAGAGGGAGAAGCGCAGGGCCGAGCGGGAGTAGCGCAGTTCCCAGTTGCGGTCGTCCGTCGTCACGATGGTGCCGGTGCGCAGGCGGCGCTTCATGTCGCCGCTGGCGCCCAGAATATGCTCGCACGCCTCGGCCATGGCCACCTGCACCTCGGCAATGGCGGGCACCGGAATTTCCGGCGGCAGCATTTCGTCGAGCACATGGTCGTCGCGCAGATAGGCATGGGCCAGCACATAGTCGCCGATCCGCTGGCTGGGGCGCAGGCCGCCGCAGTGGCCGATCATCAGCCATGCCTCGGGCCGCAACACGGCGAGATGATCGCAGATGGTCTTCGCGTTGGCGGGGCCGACGCCGATGTTGACCAGCGTGATGCCCGTGCCATCCGGGGCGATCAGATGATAGGCCGGCATCTGATGACGCCGCCAGGCGCTGTCAGCGATCGCGCTTTCCGGATTGGCGGTGTCGGCGGTGACCTCGACACCCCCCGCACCGGAAAGCGCCGTGAAGCGCGTGCCGGGTCGCTTGAGTTCGGTGCAGCCCCAGCGAACGAATTCATCGACATAGCGGTGATAGTTGGTGAACAGAATGTAGCGCTGGACGTGCTCGGGCGGCGTGCCGGTATAGTGCCGCAGACGCGCCAGACTGAAATCCGTGCGCAGCGCATCGAACAGCGCCAGCGGACGCTCGCCTGATGGGCCCGGCAACAGCAGCCCGTCCGCCACCTCATCGCCGATCTGCGCGAGCTCCGTCGACGGGAAATGGCGCGCCAATTCGCTGGGCGGGATCGCAGCAAGTGTGCCGGCGGGCAGCGAATCCAGCACATAGGGGAACGGGATTGCCTGATCGCTCCGGCCGACGCTGACTTCCACCTCATAATCGGCCATCAGCAGATCGAGCTGTTCGGTCAGATAGCGCGCGAACATCTGCGGCCGGGTGATCGTCGTCACATAATGGCCCGGGCGGGAGAGGCGCGCGAAGGAGCGGCGGCTCGGCACGCCGTCATTGGTCTGATGATAGTCGATGATCAGCGATGGATAGCAGAAATCCCGGTCCGCCACCGAGCGGGCGGAAGGCACGGTGCCATCCTTGGCATAAGCGAAAATGGCCTCGCGCAGATTGGCGGTGGCGGTTTCATAGCCCGCGATCAGCGCTTCGACGATGTGGGTGCTGGAAGCTTGGTTCATGCCCCTTCATAGCTGGCCTGTATGACAGGCGGAAGAGGGGCGCGGGGCGGGGCAGCAGCGACCTGTGCCACCGCCCCGCTCGCAATGGTCTTAGAGCTGCTCGAGCATGAAATCTGCGCTGGAGACGCGGAATTCGCCCGGCGCTTCGACATGGAGCTGCTCGACCACGCCATCATTGACCAGCATCGAGAAGCGCTGGCCGCGCGTGCCGAGACCGAACTTGCTGCCGTCCATGGTGAGGCCGACGGCTTCGGCGAAGCTGCCATTGCCATCTGCGAGCATCGTCACCTTGCCATCAGCCGACGAGGCCTTGCCCCACGCGCCCATGACGAACGGATCGTTGACGGCGGTGCAGGCGATCTCGTCGACGCCCTTGGCCTTGAGGTCGCTTTCCTTCTCGATATAGCCCGGCAGGTGCTTGGCCGAGCAGGTGGGCGTGAAGGCGCCCGGAACGGAGAAGAGCGCGACCTTGCGGCCAGCAAAATAATTCTTGCTGTCAACCGGTTCGGGGCCGTTTTCGGTCATCTTGACGAAGGTTGTTTCGGGCAGCGTGTCGCCAACTTTGATCGTCATCGGTGTCTCCTGTTCTGGGGGAAAGGGCGCGGCTGGTGAACCAGCGCGCAGCGAGCAAGTCGGTGTTCGGCCTGCGCCTGTCAAGGTTGATGCTGTGCGGGGCCGGGCCGCTCTGCGGTACGATGGCCGCTGGGCCGGACGGGCCAAGCGCCTGCGGGGTGGACGCATGCTCCCCAACAAGGCATGGTCGCGATCAGGAGGCCCATCGCATGAGCGCGCCCGCGCAACCGAGACTCTCCCTCGCCGGCAAATTGCTGCTGGCCATGCCGGATATGCCGGACGCGCGGTTCGAGCGCGCAGTCATTCTCCTTTGCGTGCATGACGAGGGCGGCGCCCTGGGCATTGCGCTGCACGAGCCGATGGAGGGCATGGGGCTGCACGGTTTGCTTGGGTCATTGGGCATCGACGCGCAGTCAGTGGGCGATGAGCCGGTGTTGCAAGGCGGCCCGGTCGAACCGCGCCGCGGCTTTGTGCTGCACAGTCGGGACTGGATGACGGCGGACAGCCACCCCATCGATGACGAGATTGCGCTCACCGGGTCGATGGAGGTGCTGCACGCCGTTGCTTCGGGCGGCGGGCCGGCCCGCTGGTTGGTCGCCTTGGGCTATGCCGGGTGGAGCGCGGGACAGCTGGAAACGGAGCTGGCCGCGCCGGGCTGGTATCTCAGCAAGGCGCAGCCTTATCGGCTGTTCTCGATGGCGCCGGAGAACCGCTGGGCCGGGGCGTTTTCGCTCGAAGGCATCGATCCCGCGATGCTGACCGGCAATATGGGACACGCCTGACACGGCAGGGCTGGCTTCCTTTATCCCTTCCGCCCGACCCCAATCACATAAAGATATCTTTATATTTGCGAGGGAGCGATAGCCTTGGTAAGGCGCCGCGGTGTTACCGGTGGCGTGCGTAGCGGCCCCGGCTCAGGCAATCAGGAGAATGATCAGTGGCGACCGTGGCCCAGGACTATATCGTAAAGGACATCTCCCTCGCTGGCTTCGGCCGCAAGGAGATCGAGATCGCCGAGACCGAAATGCCGGGCCTGATGGCGCTGCGCGAGGAATTCGGCGCATCCAAGCCGCTCAAGGGCGCGCGGATCACCGGCTCGCTGCACATGACGATCCAGACCGCCGTGCTCATCGAGACGCTGGCTGAGCTGGGCGCAGAGCTGCGCTGGGCCACCTGCAACATCTTCTCGACCCAGGACCATGCCGCCGCTGCGATCGCCGAGCGGGGCATCCCCGTGTTCGCCATCAAGGGCGAGACGCTCGAGGAATATTGGGACTATGTCATCAAGATCTTCGATTGGGGTCAGGACACGACCTGCAACATGATCCTGGACGATGGCGGCGACGCCACAATGTTCGCGCTCTGGGGCGCGCGTGTCGAGGCCGGTGAAGAGCTGTTCGCACCGTCCAACGAGGAAGAGACGATCTTCGTCGCAACCCTCAAGCGCTTCCTTGCCGAGCGTCCCGGCTATCTCACCAAGACGGTCGCGGCGATCAAGGGCGTATCCGAAGAGACGACCACCGGCGTTCACCGGCTCTATGAGCTGGCCAAGAAGGACAAGCTGCCCTTCCCGGCGATCAATGTGAACGATAGCGTCACCAAGTCCAAGTTCGACAATCTCTATGGCTGCAAGGAATCGCTGGTCGATGCCATCCGCCGCGCTACGGACGTGATGCTGGCCGGCAAGGTCGCCTGCGTCGCCGGCTTCGGCGATGTCGGCAAGGGCTCGGCGGCCTCGCTCCGCAATGGCGGCGCCCGCGTGCTGGTGACCGAGATCGACCCGATCTGCGCCCTGCAGGCAGCGATGGAAGGCTATGAAGTCGTGACCATGGAAGAAGCGGCCACCCGTGCCGACATCTTCGTGACGGCGACCGGCAATGAAGACATCATCACGCTCGACCACATGCGCGCGATGAAGAACATGGCCATCGTCTGCAACATCGGCCACTTCGACAGCGAGATCCAGATCGCGGCGCTCAGCAACATGAAGTGGACCGAGATCAAGCCGCAGGTCGACGAGGTCGAGTTCCCCGATGGCAAGAAGATCATCATGCTCGCCAAGGGCCGTCTGGTGAACCTGGGCTGCGCGACCGGCCACCCGAGCTTCGTCATGTCCTCCAGCTTCACCAACCAGGTGCTGGCGCAGATCGAGCTGTGGACCAAGAGCGATGCCTATAAGAACGAGGTCTATGTTCTGCCCAAGCATCTCGATGAGAAGGTCGCAGCGCTTCACCTCGAGAAGCTGGGCGTGAAGCTCTCCAAGCTGACCGACAAGCAGGCCGCTTACATCGGCGTGACGCCCGAGGGTCCGTTCAAGCCTGATCACTACCGCTACTAAGCCGCATAAGGCTGAGAAGACGTGAAAAGGCGCGGGCTAAGTCCGCGCCTTTTTTCGTGATCCCCGCCGCGCCCCTGATCCGTTCCCGCCCTCTCGGGCAACTTGACCTGCGGCGGCAGGGTCGTGAAGACGGGGACATGGATAATCTCACACATAGCATGGTGGGCGCCGTGCTGGGCCAGATCGGGCTCAAGCGCACCTCCGGCCTTGCCATGCCGACGATTATCATCGCGGCGAACATCCCGGATATCGATGCGACCTGCACGTTGCTGGGGACACAGGCGCTGGCACTGCGACGCGGGCTGACGCACGGCCCGATCGCCATGATCGTGCTGCCATTGATCCTCACCGCGATCATGGTCGCGTTCGACCGCTGGCAGGCGAGGCGTGGGACACGGCCAGAGACGCGGCCGCTGGTGAGCATAGTCTGGCTGTGGGTCGTCGCGCAGATCGGGACGCTCAGCCACCCCGCGTTCGACTGGCTCAACAGCTATGGCATCCGATTGCTCTCGCCGTTCAGCGACCAGTGGTTCCATGGCGATACGCTGTTCATCATCGATATCTGGCTCTGGGCGCTGCTGATCGGCGGCTATCTCTGGGCACGGCGCGGCGAACGCACCGGGCCCGCGCCGATGATGCAGCGCGCGCGGATCATCGCGACGGCCGCCTGCGCCTATATCTTCGTCAACGAACTGATCACCGGCTCGGCGGAGGCGAAAGCCGCCGCATGGCTGCGCGCCCAAGGCCGCGAACCGGACCTGGTGGTCGCCAATCCGCGTCCGTTCGCACCCTGGTCGCGCGAAATGCTTTGGCGCGGGGACGGGCGCTTCGGCGGCTTTCCCTACAACCTCGCCACCGGGCTTGAAGCCGATGCAGGCGCAGCGGAAGGGATGCCGACCGGCATGGATGATCCCGGCGTCGAGCGGGCGCGGCAGCGCGATGAGGATGCGCGGGCTTTCCTGTTCTGGTCGCGGATGCCGGTCGCGCAGCGGGCGGAGAATGGCGACCTGCTGATCTCCGACCAGCGCTTTGCGGGGCGCGGCGCCAGCGCGAGCTTTTCCGTGCAGGTGCCGGCGCAAGCATTGCGGTAGGGCGATGTCGGCAGCGAGCATCTTATGGTTCCGGCGGGATCTTCGCCTGACCGATCAGGCCGCGCTCATACAGGCGTGCGCGGACGGGCCGGTGATCCCGGTCTATATTCTCGATGATGAGACGGCGCGGCACCGGGCCATGGGCGGCGCCTCGCGCTGGTGGCTGCATCATAGTCTCGAGAGCCTCGACGCTGCCCTCCGCGCGCGCGGTTCGCGGCTGATCCTGCGCCGGGGCAAGGCCGAGGCGGTTCTCGCCGCGTTGGCCACGGAGACCGGCGCCGCCCGGATCCATGCCTTGCATCATTATGAGCCCTGGTGGCGCCAGGCAGAGAAGGCGGTTGCGCGCTCCCGCGCGCTGATATTGCACGATGGCAATTACCTCATGCCGCCGGGCGCCCTGACCACGGGCAGCGGCGGCCCCTACAAGATCTTCACGCCCTTCTGGCGCGCACTGCGGGAGGTGATGCCGCCGGGTCGGCCCGTGCCGGCGCCTGATACCGTTCCTGCTCCCCCAAAATGGCCGGTGAGCGATCAACTCGAAGACTGGGCGTTGCTGCCGACTTCGCCTAATTGGGCGGGCGGTTTCGCGCATGATTGGTCGCCTGGCGAGGCGGGCGCCCACGATCGGCTCGATGCCTTTATGGACCATGTCGATGACTATGACGAAGGCCGCAATCTGCCCTCCATAGAGGGCTCCTCGCGCCTGTCGCCGCATTTGCATTTCGGCGAGATTTCGCCGGCGACGCTGTGGCACGCGCTCGGCTGTGAGGATGGCGCCAGCGAGGTTTATCTGCGCGAACTGGGCTGGCGCGATTATGCCCAGAATGTCATCGCGCAGATGAGCGATTATGGCAGCCTTAACGGTCGCGCGCAGTTCGATGTCTTTCCGTGGCGCTCGGGCCGTGAGGCGGCGGAGGACCTCAAGGCCTGGCAGGAGGGTCGCACCGGCTACCCGATTGTCGATGCGGGGATGCGCCAGCTCTGGCAGACCGGATGGATGCACAACCGGGTGCGGATGATCGCGGCGAGCTTCCTCATCAAGCATCTGCTCATCGACTGGCGCGAAGGGGAGCGCTGGTTCTGGGATACGCTGGTCGATGCCGATTATGGCAACAATGCCGTCAACTGGCAGTGGGTTGCGGGCACCGGGATCGATTCCAACATGTTCGTGCGGATCATGGCGCCGCTCACCCAGTCCGAGAAGTTCGACGCGGCCGCCTATATCCGGCGCTGGGTGCCGGAGCTGGCGCATGTGAAGGACGCCGCAATCCACGATCCCGAGTCCGCGGGTGTTAGGCCAGCGCAATATCCGGCCAAGTTAATCGAGCATCGCGCCGCACGAGAGCGGGCGCTCGCCGCTTATGCCCGTGTGAAAGGCTGAGCGCGGCCCGGTTGTCTTTGCGGGAGGAATGCGCTCATATGGGCGCATGACCATTCACAATCCCAAAGCCAGCCGCCAGCGCGCCATGATGCGCCGGGCCGGCGCGCAGGTGGGTGGGCGTTTCTGGCGGACGTTGCCGACGCGGCTGTTCGAGCCGATGCTCGTGAGGGTCGACCGGGGTCTGATGCGTGGATCACTCGAACTGCATCTGCCGGATGGATCGGTGCGCTTGCTCGGCGGGCGCAAGCAGGGCTTTTCCGCGATCGTCCGCCTTGCCAATTGGCGGGCCTTGATCCGGCTGGCGGCCTCCGGCTCAACCGGCTGGTATCGCGCCTGGGCGGATGGCGACTGGTCGAGCCCCGATCCGGTTGCGCTGTTCGCCCTGTTCGGCGCCAATGCCCGTTCGCTGGGGAAGTCCGCGCGCTCGACTGGCCTGCCGCGCCTGATGGGCCGCTGGAAGCTGGCGCGGCGGCATAACAGCCGGCGCGGCGCGCGGCGCAACATTGCCGAGCATTATGATCTCGGCAATGATTTCTACCGGCTGTGGCTGGACGAGACGCTGACCTACTCCAGCGCGCGCCCGACGCATCCGCACGAGACGCTGGAAGCCGCGCAGGTCCGCAAGATCGACGAGCTCCTGGCGAGGCTCGATCTTAAAGATGGTCAGCAACTGCTTGAAATTGGATGCGGTTGGGGCGGACTGGCCGAGCGCGCGTTGGCGCGGGCCGATATCGGCTACACCGGTCTCACGCTCTCCACTGAGCAGCAGCAGATCGTCGGGGGCCGGATCGAGGGATTGGGCGCGCAGGACCGGGCTCAGGTCCTGCTGCAGGATTATCGCGACTGTGCCGGCCGGTTCGATGCGATTGCCAGTGTGGAAATGGTGGAGGCTGTTGGGGAGCGCTATTGGCCGACTTACCTCACCTGCATTGCCCGGCTGCTCAAGCCCGGCGGGCGCGCGGCCATCCAGTATATCAGCATCGATGACGAGATTTTCCCGGCCTATGCCGCACGGGCCGACTTCATCCAGCGCTACATCTTCCCCGGCGGTTGCCTGATCGCGGAACGGCGCTTTCGCCATCTCGCCGAGCGTGAAGGGCTGGAGTGGGCTGATCAGACCCGCTTTGGCCTCGATTACGCCTGGACGCTGCGGCAGTGGCGGGCGCGCTTCGACGCAGTGGTGGATGCGGGGCGTCTGCCAGCCCGGTTCGATGCGCGGTTCGTGGACATGTGGCGCTACTACCTCATGTATTGCGAAGGCGGTTTCGCAGGGCGGAGCATCGACGTATCGCAAGTGACGCTGATTAAGCGCTAGGCGGCGTGGACAAATTCAGGGCGCAAGTGGCGTCCGGTTTCAGACAGAGTCCCGAGAGGTCTGTACATCTGATTTGGCGTGGTCACCGGACGTCGGAGATGCAATGATTTCACGGTGTCTGATCAATAACCTGCTTCGGACGCTGGTATCTTCAGCCGATATGGAACATCCGAATTGAGATTGTCATCGCACCACTTCAGCGCTTCGCGGAGGGGTCCAACATCTAATGAGATAGTGCGAAGGGGAACCTCCTCATCGTCGCGAATGCCAATCTCGAAGCGTTTGGCCTCAATCAGCGTGGGAACAATGGTGGACAGCTTCAGCCAGGGCGAACGCACATTGCGGCGGACCATCAAATGTCCACTAAAACTGCTGAGCATGATCTCGTCGCGATCGCCGAGCTTATAAGGAAAATCGCTCAAACGCTCCCTTGGATACATGGTACTCTTAGGCTTGGCCTCGAATTTCGTATGACCGATCTTTACCCATAAGATGTTCAACGTGCTGAACTGGTAAATAGGCATTTCGCTTTCATCGAACGGGCCATTGCCCCTGATGTCGAAACGCATGTCTCCAAACCGGTCGACGCTAAAAAGAAAGCTAGGAGATCTGCTAACGCACTGCACTCCTTGGACAAATGGCTCGCCCTTCAGCCATTTAAGCGAAGAGACGACAGTGAGGTTAAATGCCCCTATCGTGTTTCGCTCAGCTTCGATCTCATGTGGTTCATGGTTGCGTGCGTGCGATGAGTCAGCTCCGAAGCTCAGAGCTAGCGCAACAAAGGAAGGCAAAAGAGCGCAACGAATAGCCATCGCGTTTCTGTACCTCGTGAACGCTAAGACTTTATGTCGGTAATGTCGTCGTATCCGGAATGTCTGCTCCGGGACGGCAACGCCGGATGGCCGACATTGCGCGAAAGCACCGAATTCGTCCACGCGGCCTAGGCGCCGATCTGCGCGATCTCGGCGCGGATGGCCTCAATCTGGCCCGGGATCAGGGTCAGTCTTGGTTCTTCCTCATCCAGAATCGCTTCAAATGCCGCGCGCTTCCATGCCGCCTTGCGGGCGTCATCGGCGGCGATTTCCGGCGGCATGGTGGAGAGCAGGATGTCGATCAGCCGATCAGCCCCATGGAGCCGACCCCAGAGATAGTCGTTCTCGCGATAGGCACGGCTGAAGAACGCCCCGAAGCAGTTGAATTCGATGCCACGCAGCGTCGCTGGTGCGCCGCCCTTGCGGATCGCCACGGCATCTTCGGGAGATATCCGATCCACCTTGATGGGGTCGTACTCATCCAGACCTTCTCCCTGCAGGAGCGGAAAGGTCGCAATGTCGTAATAAGGGAAGCCGAGATAGGCCTTGAGCAAGGTCCGCCGGTCCTCGGCCGGGAGCGCCACACAAGCGGCCGCAAAACGCGCGTCGATCTGCTGGTCCAGATCCCGCAAGCCCCGCGCTTCCGCGATGATCGCAAGGGACGCCATCAGGTCATCGCCATGCGGCCGCAGGGCTTCGCGTGTGCCCGCGCCAAACCATGCGGGCGTCTGACGTTCGGCATAAAGGCCGATGGCCTCGTAGAGCATATCCTGCATGGCGGAGAGCGCGGCGCCGTTCCCCTCATCCTCCTCGCTGGCGCCTTCCACAGTCTGCTCACGGAGCTGGACGAGGCGCCGGGCGAGGAAGCGCAGCCGGCGGATGCGGAACGCAATGTCGTGATTGCGATAGAACAGAATGAGCGCCGCGCTTGCGCCATCGCCCGACCCGGGATCCATCTGGTCCACGCCCGCCGCATGGAGCTGCGCTCGCAGGCGCTCCCGCAGGCTTTCGCGTGTGGCCGTGCGTGGGCCATCGCGGAGTTGGCTGAGCAGATCGGCCAGTTCATCGATGATGCCGGCATATTTGAGATAGCCATAAGCGGGATAGGCAAAGCCCGCCGCCCGCGAAGCCTTTTGCTGCAGCTTCGCGCGCAGATGCGCCAGACGGCGCGGCGAGGGCCGGCTGAGCAGTAGGCTGAGGCCGACGGTCTGGTCCACGGTCCGCTCGATGTCCGGCCGCAAGCGCTCAGTGATTTCCAGCATCCGGTGAATGCGGCTGGAGCGGGCGCCAATCGCCTCCAGATTGTCCCGGATCGGCTGTTCGCGCGGAATATCGCTGACCGCGCCGAAGATCGTGCGGAAGAAGCCCGGGACCGGGCGCTCACCATTCTGCGCATGGTGGGAAGGGGAGGTGAGGCGAAAGCCCGGCGCACTGGGCGTCGGCTCGATGAACACAAAGCGCCGGTCGACCGTCCGCCGCGCCGGGCGGTTCTTGAGCGCATCGATTGCTTGGGCGAAGGGCGCATTGGCCAGCACCGATCCGTCGATCAGCACGGCATCCTCCGCATCGCCGGTGGCGCTGTGACCGGGGAGCACACGGCGCAAAAACGCATCGCGACCGGGCCAGGCGCGGTCGCGGTCGGCAAGCACCTTGTCCATTTCCCGAGCCGTGAACGGCGGAAAGGCGCCCGGAAAACTGGCCGTCGCACGCGCCGCGAAGGCGAGTTCGGCAGGGTCGGCGAGTGTGCGCGGTTGCCCGCCCCGGGCATGGAAGCTTATCGTGAGCCGGTGCTCCGTCTCGCTGATCTCCGGCGGGCTATTGAGGCGCAGCCGTTCCTCATGGCCGGTGAAATCCGTGGCGGTGACGAACAGGTCCAGCGGATGCCCACGCGGCAGCAGCGATCCTCCGCTCTTCTCCGGCTCCGTCTCGCGCGCCTTTTCCATCGCATCGAAGGCATTGAGCAACAGCTCGGTAAACCCCTTGCCGCCGAAGGGAGGCGCGAACCAGCGCGCCCGAATGAAGTTGGACAGCTTGCGTCGCACCTCCGAGCGCGTTTCCGGCGCCACGGTGCGGGACACCGTGTCATTGCGGCGGCGCAGCAGCAGCCAGAGCAGCGGCGCGGCCCAGAATTTGGTGAAGCGCGAGAGCGGGCGCGCGTCCGGATCGAGCAGGATGTCGACATCGGCGCAGCGCAGCCACAGTTCGGTCAGCGGGTCGAGCGACTGACCGCTCTCTATGGCCTGCGCCAGATACACGCCGTTGATGCCGCCCGCGCTGGCCCCGGCGATGATGTCCGGCAGAATCCGCACCCGCAGGCCGGTCTCCGCAAGGCAGGTCTCCAGAATGCGCTGATAAACGAGATTGCCCGGCCGACCGCTGCGGAAATCCCGGCTGGCCTGCGCCAGATGCCAGATTTCCTTGGTGACCCCGTGCATGTAGACCGCGAGGCTGACTCCACCATAGCAGACCAGCGCCAGCCTCAGTTCCTTCTCCCGCATGAGCGCAGATTGGCGCGCTACGGCCGGCTTGTCGAGCCGTTGCACGGATTATCCGCAAATCAGCGAAGGTCGAACGTGGCCCAGACCGGCAGATGATCGGACGCGCGCCGGGCCAGAACGGAGGAATGGACGCCGCTGTCGGTCAGCGTCAGGCCGCCCCGCCACATGATCCGGTCGAGTTCGGCAATCTGGCGGCGGGCGTGGAAACTGCGGCCGCATGGCGCGATGTCATAGTGGCGCGAGAAATCCTGCAGGCACCCGCGATTGGCGGTCCACTCGTTCGTGTCGCCCATCAGGATGGTCGCATCGGCGGGATGCTGGACGTCTACCATATCGACATGATGCTGAACCGCCGCAGCCTGCCGCCGCCGCCAGAGGCCGGAGAGGTCGAGGTGCATCCCCACCGTCCGCAGGCGAATGCCCTTGATCTCGATACAGGCCATCACAGCGCCGCGCGGCTCGAGGCAGGGGAGATGGATCACGCTGGCATCGGCATGGCTCTGGTCGCGCCGGACGAGAAGCGCGTTGCCGTGCCAGCCCATGCTCTCGACTCGCGTCGGCAACTCGATGGCGCGATAATCCGAATGCATCTCCAGCAGGCGATCCGGTAGCACTGCATGGCGGATGCCGAAGCGGCGGTCGGCTTCCTGCAGGGCAATCACATCGGCATCCAGTTCGTTCAGCACATCAATGATGCGCTCTGGCATACGGCGCCGATCGGTGCCGACGGCTTTGCGGATGTTGTAGGAAGCGACCTTGATCATTGCGCCGTAGATTTGGCCTTATCGGCCGCAAGGCAACCCCATGGCCAAGAAAAAGGCAACTCCGCGCCAGCTCAGCCATTCAACTTATATCGCAATCTTGGAGGATGATGATGAAAGTTGCTCATGACGCGCTCGTGATGGTGGTCGATGGCAGCAAGATGCTGCTGTTCCGTAATGCTGGCGACGAGGAGTTTCTCAACCTTCAGGTCGAAGAGGCGGTGGAGCAGAAATCCGAGCAGGATCAGGATCTTTCGACCGATCGTCCCGGGCGCAGCTTCGCCTCGGCACCCAACAGCCAAGATCGCAGCGCGATGGAAGAAACCGACTTCAAGCAGCAGGCGGAAGATCGGTTCGCAGCGGATGCGGTCGCGCTGCTCAACAAGCGCGCCATGGAGGGCTCGTTCGACCACCTCGTCATCGTCGCGGCACCGATCACCCTGGGGGAGATGCGCCGCCATTATCACAAGACGCTCAAGGATCGGCTCGCCGGCGAAATCGGGAAGACGCTCACCAGCCATCCGGTCGACGAGATCGAACAGATCCTCATGAAGAGCTGACCTCGCCTCTGGCGTTCCCTCTTCGTTCTGCTAAGAGGGCGCATGGCGAAAGTGAAACGTCGATATGTGTGCCAGGCTTGCGGGGCGGTGGCGTCCCGCTGGCAAGGGCAGTGTGACGACTGCGGAGAATGGAATAGCCTTGTCGAAGAAGCGCCGCCCACGGCCTTCTCGGCCAAGCACGATCTGCAGGCCGGCGGACAGGCGATCAATCTGATTGGCTTGGATGCGGATATCGCTCTGCCAGAGCGGATGACGACCGGCCTGCCAGAGTTCGATCGTGCAGTTGGCGGGGGACTGGTGGCGGGGTCCGCCAGTCTGATCGGCGGCGATCCAGGCATCGGCAAATCCACCCTGCTGCTTCAAGCTGCCGCGCGGATGGCCAAGGCCGGGCGGCATGTCGTTTATGTGAGTGGCGAGGAAGCTGCCGATCAGGTCAGGCTGCGCGCCCGGCGGCTGGGGCTGGGCGATGCGCCGGTGCATCTCGCCAGCGCTACGTCGGTGCGGGATATTCTGACGACCTTGGGGCAGCGGGAAGAACCCGATCTGCTCATCATCGATTCGATCCAGACCATGCACAGCGACCTGATCGAAGGCGCGCCGGGCACGGTCAGCCAGGTGCGGGCGAGCGCGCAAGAGCTGATTCGCTTTGCTAAGCGGGGCGGGACGGCGCTCATTCTTGTCGGCCATGTCACCAAGGATGGGACCATCGCCGGTCCGCGCGTGCTGGAGCATATGGTGGATACCGTGCTCAGCTTTGAGGGCGAACGCAGCCATCAGTATCGCATCCTGCGCGCGATCAAGAATCGCTTCGGCGGCACGGACGAGATCGGCGTGTTCGCGATGGTTGAGGAGGGGCTGCAGGAAGTCGGTAACCCCTCGGCGCTGTTCCTGACCGACCGCGAGGAGCGCGTGGCGGGTACGGCGGTCTTCCCCGCGCTTGAAGGCACACGGCCGGTGCTGGTGGAAGTGCAGGCGCTGACGGTGAGACTGGCCAGCGGCGCGACCCCGCGCCGGGCCGTGGTCGGCTGGGACAGCGGCCGGCTGGCCATGGTGCTGGCCGTGCTCGAAGCGCGCTGCGGCCTGAGCTTCGCGACTTGCGAGGTCTATCTCAATGTCGCCGGTGGTTACCGCTTACAAGACCCGGCCGCCGACCTTGCCGTCGCTGCTGCCCTGATCTCGGCGCTTTCCGAAAAACCCGTGCCGCATGACGCGGTGATGCTCGGGGAAATCGCGCTGTCCGGCGAGTTGCGCCCGGTCGCCCATAGTGCGCTGCGCCTGCGGGAAGCCGCCAAGCTCGGCTTCGGGCGTGCCTTGTTGCCGGCATCCAGCGCGGCGCAAGCCAGCGGCATTTCGACGACCGGATTCCGCCGGCTCGGCGATCTTGTTGACCATCTGCTTGGGCGGGACTAGCCAGCCGGCATGACCGTGCTGGATTTTGCCGTTCTTCTGCTCATCGGTGGCTTGGCCGTGCGGGGCTTCCTGCGCGGTTTCGTAACCGAATCGCTGTCGCTTGCTGCACTCATTGGCGCCATCGTCGCGGTGCGGCTGTTCCACGCGCCGTTCACCGCTCTGCTCGACACCATTGTGGGGGCGGAATATGTGGCGGCGCTGCTGGCATTCGTCGCGGTGTTCGGCGTCGTCTTCATGCTGGGCACGCTGCTGGCGCGCTGGATCGGCGACAAGACCAAGACCTCGCTGCTCGGCCTGTTTGACCGGACGCTGGGCCTAGGCTTCGGCGCCATCAAGGGCCTGCTGGTGGCGACCATCGCCTTCGTGCTGTTCACGATCGGCTATGATGCCATCTACGGCGTGCAGACCAATCGGCCGGACTGGATGCGATTGTCCCGCTCCTATCCGCTCCTGAGCGCGAGCGGCGCGGCGATGAGCGGCTGGATGGCGGAGAACAGCCGACGCGGTGGCCTGCTCGGTATTCTTGAGGATGATGGCGCTGACAGTAGCAACGCGAGTGGCGAGGACAGCAATGCCGCGCAGTGAAGGCACCGGCGCATGAGCAGCGCGCTCTACAGTATGGATGTGCTGCGTCGCGCTGCCGGTATTTCGGCCTATCCGCCGCTCGATCAGGCTGATTTCGTCGAGGAGCGGCGCTCGCCGACCTGCGGCAGTCGTGTCTCGGTTAGCTTGCGGGTGGATGAGGCCGGCCGCATCACCGCCTTCGGGGTCGATGCCAAGGCCTGCGCGCTGGGGCAGGCCGCCTCGGCGATTCTCGCCGCGCAAGCTGTCGGTGCAGACCACGCAACCATCGAGTCGGTGAGCGAGGCATGGCGGGGCTATCTGGCCGGGGAGCAGGATGCCCTGCCGGACTGGCCGGATCTCGCCTTGCTCGCAGCCGGTCGCGATTATCCCGCCCGGCACCCCTCAATGCGACTGGCATTCGAGGCCACGGCCGCCGCCCTCGCTCGCGCACAAGAGGATGCGCACGGGGAGACGTCGTCATGATCGGCATACTGGCCGCGCTGAGCGCCGCCTTGTCCATTGGTGCGTCGGCATTCGGCGCTCATGCGGCCAGCAGCCCGCAGGCCGCGGAGTGGTTGCGGACCGGTGGCGTCTATCAGCTTGTCCATGCCGTGGCGGTGCTTGCGTTGCTGCGCCTGCCGGTCAGCAATGGTCCTTCATGGACATTGCTGACCGGCAGCGCGCTGTTCGCCGCCACGCTCTACGCCATGGCGCTGGGTGCCCCCCGCTGGCTGGGCGCGGTCACACCGATTGGCGGCGTGGTGATGATCCTGGGATGGCTCTGGTTGGCCTGGCAACTCGCGCGCGCTGACTGAGGCGATCTGCCTGTTTCAGGCGCCGTCGAGATAGGCGGCAACGTCCGCCAGATCGACATCCTTGGCGAGATAGGTCTTGCCGATGCCACGGGCCAGCAGGAAGGGCAGGGTGCCGCTGCTCATCTTCTTGTCATGCAGCATATG
This sequence comes from Sphingobium sp. B8D3B, assembly GCF_025961875.1. NCBI lineage: Bacteria > Pseudomonadati > Pseudomonadota > Alphaproteobacteria > Sphingomonadales > Sphingobiaceae > Sphingobium > Sphingobium sp. B8D3B. Next base: position 956,316 of record NZ_JAOQON010000001.1, read on the forward strand.
CTCGACGAGCCGCGCGCCGGACGCGGACACGCCCGCATCCGCCAGCGACGCCGGCAGGCCGACGGCGCGCAGATGCGCAACGACCCGCTCTGCATCCTCGGGCGGGCATTCGCCGCGCCGCACGGAGTATCCAAAGGCTAGGGCCATGCCCGCCGCGACGCCCTCGCCATGCAGCAGTCGATCCGAAAAGCCGGTTTCCGCCTCCAGCGCATGGCCGAACGTGTGGCCAAGGTTGAGGAGCGCCCGGCGGCCGCTGGTCTCGCGCTCATCCTCGGCGACGATGGCGGCTTTGGCGGCGACGCTGCGGGCAATGGCATGGGCGCGGGCCTCGGGGTCGCCAGCCATCAGCGCCGTGCCGTTCGCCTCGCACCATGCGAAAAACTCGGCATCGTCGATCAGGCCATATTTCACCACCTCGGCGTAGCCGGCGCGCACTTCGCGCGGGCCGAGCGTGTCGAGCGTGTCCGGGTCGATCAGCACCAGTGAGGGCTGATGGAAGGCGCCCAGCAGGTTCTTGCCTGCCCGGCTATTGATCGCGGTCTTGCCGCCGACCGAACTATCCACCTGGGAGAGCAAAGTGGTCGGGATCTGCACGAAGTTGCAGCCCCGCTTGACGATGGATGCCGCGAAGCCGACCAGATCGCCGATCACCCCGCCGCCCAATGCAATCACATAGTCCCGCCGTTCGATGCCATGGGCGATCATCCGGTCGGTCAGGGCTTCGAGATGCTGCCAGCTCTTGGTGGATTCGCCTGCCGGAAGCGTCACCAGCTCGGCCGCCAGCCCGGCCCGCTCCAGCGTGGCCGCCAGGCGTGGCCATTGGGCCGCAGCGACATGCGCATCCGTCACGACCAGAAAGGGTCGGCTGCTGGCAAAGGGCGCCAGCGCCTCGCCCGCGCGCTCCATCAGCCCGGCTTCGATGCGGACATCATAGCTGCGCTCGCCAAGGGAAACGGGGACGGTGATCATTGGTTGAGCGCTTTCACGATCTTGTCGATGGTCGCCTCATGCGGCGAATCCGAGCTTTTGATGTGGATGGGGGCTTGCTGATAAAAGGGCGTGCGCGCCGCAGCGAGGCTCTTGAGCACTTCGCGCGGCTCACGGCCCTTGAGCAGGGGGCGGCCATCGCGCCGCGAAACGCGGTCGACGAGAATGTCGATATCCGCATCCAGCCAGACGGCCGTGGCGTGCGCGAGGATCAGCGCCCGCGTCTCGTCATTGACGAAAGCGCCGCCACCGGTGGCGACAACCTTGGGCACACCGTCAATCAGCCGCGCAATCACGCGCCGTTCGCCATCGCGGAAGGCCGGCTCGCCATAGGTGTCGAAGATTTCCTGAATGGTCATCCCGGCCGCCCGCTCGATCTCGTCGTCAGCATCGACAAAGGGCAGGTTGAGCCGGGCTGCGAGGCGACGGCCGATGGTGGACTTTCCCACGCCCATCAGGCCCACTAGGACGATGGATGGTCCTGCGGATGACCCTGCGATGGCCTCTTCGCGATATTTATCGTTTCGCCCCATGATCTGCGCGGCTATACAGCCGCCAACGTCTGAGGCAACGGCGTTCGAACGCCATCAGGCATATGTCACTGCAACGGTAAGGCCCGATCCCCCATCATGAAACGCAGCCGCCGCGACCCTTATCAACAGTCCTATCGCTCACGCCGTCCGCGCAATCCGCTGTCGCTGATCGGCGTCATTCTGTTGGTCGTCATCGTGCTGCTCCTCGTGCTGTCCTGGTGGAATGGCGCTGAACGACCCGTCACCGAGATCGAGCTGCCGGTTTCCGCCGAGCAACTTGCCGGTTAGGGCAGGGCAGTGCGAGGCAGACAGATTGGCTTGCTGGCGGGGATGAGCGCGCTGGCGCTCAGCATCCCAGTGCTGGCACAGAGCGGCCCTGAATCGCTGCTGCCCCCCGGATTTGGCGATGCCGCACCGACGCCATCGCCCAGCGGGTCGCAGCCGGCGACGCCCCAGCCCGCGCGGCCGGCCGCACCGGCGCCCACGCCGCTACTGCCACCCGGCGCGGTGATCGACCGCGCCGCCAATGCCATGGCGGCCGACGAGGCGGCGAACGAGACGGTAGCCGACGAAATCGCCGAGAAGTACGACCTGCCCCCGTCGGCACGCCGGTCTCTGGACCGGATCGGCCCGCTCAAGGTGGCGCAGGGCGGTCTTGGCGAGAGCGCTTTCGGGCAACGCAATGGGCAAGCTCTTGCCGGCGTAATGCGCACGATGCGCGCGCCGGTCATGTCCCGCTGGGCGAGCATTTTGATGCGTCGGGCGTTGCTTTCTCAGGTCTCCACGCCGTCTGACATCGGTGGTGCGGACTGGGCCGCCGAGCGCGCATGGCTGCTGCTGCGCATGGGCGAGGCGGATAATGCGCGCCTGCTGATCCAGCAGGTCGATGCCGATCAGTATAGCCGCCGGCTCTATTCCGTGGCGATGCAGGTGCAACTCGCTACCGCCGATCCCGCCGGCTTCTGCCCGCTGCTGCCGCGCGCGCGGGATATGAGCGACGAGCCGGGCTGGTTCATGGCGCAGGCCATCTGCGCGTCCTTCTCGGCAGATCAGGGCACGGCGAGCGCATTGCTCAGCCAGGCGCAGCGGCGCGGCATCGCCCGGGGCATCGATTACCGGCTTGCCGAAAAGGTGGTCGGCGCCGGGCCGAACAGCCGCCGCTCGGTGAAGATCGAGTGGGATGGCGTGAGCCAGCTTACGACATGGCGCTATGGCTTGGCGACGGCGACCAATGTCGCTATTCCGCCCGCGCTGTTCCAGACAGCCGGGCCGCAGGTGCTCGCCTGGCAGGCTCGCGCAGCCAATCTGTCGCCGATGGATCGTCTGGCGGGTGTCGGAGTCGCCTCGCAACTGGGCGTATTCTCGGGCGCCGCAACATTGGGCTTCTTCGCTGCCTTGGCCGAGGACGAGTCCGCCGAGGCTGCCGCGAACGATCGCGTCGACTGGTTGCGGACGGCCTATGGCTCGGGCGATACCAGCGCGCGAATTTCCGCGATGCGCGATTTCTGGCAGGCCCAGCCGGCAGGTGGCTGGAGTGCGGGGCCGGGCGGCGTTTACTATGGCGCTTTGCCCGCTGTCGCGCGCGCGGCTGCGGCGCTGCGGGTCTACGCCGAAGCAGGCGAGGATACGCCCTGGCTGATCGCTGCCATGCTTGCGGGCGGCTATGATCGGAGCGCCGCGCGCTGGCGCAGCGTGCTCGAGGGACTGGACGGTGACGCACAGCAGCGCAGCTGGGCCCTACTGGCGACTGGCCTGCCCGATGCGGCGGTGGACCTGTCCGCAAATCGTATCGCCGCATTTGTCGACGCCGATGAGGCAGAAGACAAGTTGCTTGGTCATAGCCTTGTCGCCGTGCTGGGTGGGCTCAATCGCTTGCCTGCCGGCGAGCGGGCGCAGCTTTTGCAGGATGCCGGGATCAACCTGTCCTCGCGGCGTCCATGGGTCCGGGCAATCGTTGCGGCGGCGGCACGTCGGGAGCAGGGCACGGTAGCGCTGCTGGCGGGCGTCGGGATGCAGAGCCTCAACTGGCGCAACATGACGCCCGAGCAGCTTTATTATATCGTTTCGAGCCTGAATGCGGTCGGTCTTGAGACCTATGCGCGGATGATCGGCGCTGAGGCGATGGCCCGGCTCTGATGGCCGGTGCGGACGAGCGCGAGTCGATCGTCGGTTCGCGCGATGCCACGCTGATCAGCCGCTATCTCACTATGATGGCGGCCGAGCGCGGCGCCTCGCGCAACACATTGCTCGCCTATCGAACCGATCTCGAAGACGCCGCGGCGCGCTGCCAGGGGCTGGCAGATGCGGACGCGGCCCGGCTCGCTACGCTGGCTGCATCGTGGCGGGACCTCGCGACATCGACGGTGGCCCGAAAACTCTCGGCCCTGCGGGGTTTCTTTGCTTTTCTGGAGGCCGAGGCGGTGCGGACTGACAATCCGGCCGCGACTCTGGCAAGGCCCAGCCTGCAGCGCCCGCTCCCCAAAATACTGTCTCATCAGGATGTCGATGCGATTTTTGCGGTGATCGCCGAACGAGTGGCGCGCGTGCCGGTCAATCCGCTTGACCTGCGGCTCGCGGCGCTGATCGAGTTGCTCTACGGTTCAGGGCTGCGTGCGACCGAACTGGTTTCGTTGCCCGCCAAGGCCATGGCGACCGATCGCCCCTTTCTTATCCTGCGGGGTAAGGGCGGGCGCGAGCGGCTCGTGCCGATCTCCGACCGGGCGCGCGCGGCGGTGGCCGCGTGGCGAGCGCATGTGCCGGAGGACAGTGCCTGGCTCTTCCCATCGGGCAAATCCTATTTGAGCCGCGTGCGACTCTTCCAGCTGGTGCGCGCTTTGGCCGCCGAGGCTGGTATCGATCCGGCGCGGGTCAGCCCGCATGTCCTGCGTCATGCCTTCGCGACCCATCTGCTGGAAGGGGGTGCAGACCTGCGCGCATTGCAGGCGATGCTGGGCCATGCCGACATCGCCACGACGCAGATTTACACCCATGTCGACGCCGCGCGACTGGTCGCCCTCGTTAACGCACGCCATCCGCTCGTTGACCTCAAGCGACGCGGCGTATAGCGCGCGAGCATGATCAGTTATCTCGACTTTGAGAAGCCGGTAGCGGCACTCCAGGCCCGGATCGACGAATTGCGCGAGACGGCGGACAATGATTCCATCGATATCGATGCGGAGGTCGAAAAGCTGCAGCAGCGCTCGACGGCGATGCTCGGGGATCTCTACGCGCGGTTGACGCCTTGGCAGAAGACGCAGGTCGCGCGCCATGCGCAGCGGCCGCACTTCCGCGATTTCGTCGAGGGCATGTGCAGCGACTTCATGCCGCTCGCCGGCGACCGCGCCTTTGCCGACGATCAGGCCATTCAGGGCGGCTTTGCGACCATCGAGGGCCGCAAGGTGATGCTGATCGGCCATGAGAAGGGCAATGATACCGCCAGCCGGGTAAAGCATAATTTCGGCATGGGCATGCCGGATGGCTATCGCAAGGCGATCCGGCTGATGCAGCTGGCGGACCGTTTCGGCCTGCCCGTGGTAACGCTGGTCGACACCTCAGGCGCCTTTCCCGGTGTGCAGGCCGAAGAACGCGGTCAGGCCGAGGCAATCGCGCGTGCGACCGAGGCCTGCCTCACGCTCGGCGTGCCGCTGGTGGCGGCCGTGGTCGGCGAGGGCGGATCGGGCGGCGCCGTGGCGCTGGCCTCTGCCAACCGCGTGTTGATGTTCGAACATGCGATCTATTCTGTGATCTCGCCTGAGGGCTGTGCCTCCATCCTCTGGCGGACTGCCGACAAGGCGGCGGACGCGGCGCAGGCGATGCAGGTCACCGCGCAGCAACTCGCCAGCCTGGGGGTGATCGACCGGATCGTTCCGGAGCCGGTGGGCGGTGCTCATCGGGCGCCCGACTCGGCCATCGGGAGCCTCAAGGGCGCAATTCTGGAAGAGCTTGGCGTCCTCGCCAGCGAAGATTCGAATGCGCTGCGCACGCAGCGAGCGCAGAAGTTTCTGGCCATGGGCGCCTGACAACGGGAACAGCCCAAGGCGATTTGCATTCCCTCAACGTCTGTCTATTTTCGGTTCGTCGCAAAATAGACCTGAATGAGAAGGGGAGGCCATGGGCCGCAAATATCTGATGCTGTGGTTGAGCGGCGCCCTTGTGGCAGGCTGCGCAACCACGCAATCGAGCGAGGCACAGCAGGGCGGTATCCGCACGGCGACCTCGATGAGCCAGTCCGAGCGCCAGCAGGGCGCCAAGGCACATCCGGAGCTTCTGGCGGAATTCGGCGGCGTCTATAATGGCCCGCAGGCTACCTATGTGACCAGCGTCGGCAAGCGCATCGCCGTCCAGTCAAGCCTTTCGAACCAGCAGAATGATTTTACGATCAGCCTGCTCAATTCATCGGTGAACAACGCGTTCGCGATCCCCGGCGGCTATGTCTATGTGACTCGCCAGCTGCTGGCGCTCATGAACGACGAAGCCGAGCTGGCGGGCGTCCTTGGCCACGAAGTCGGCCACGTGGCGGCCCAGCACGGCCAGCGCCGCCAGAGCGCAGCCACGCGCAATTCGATCCTCGGCGTGCTGGGTCAGGTGCTGGTTGGCGCTGTTGCGGGCGATTCTGGGCTGGGCCAGCTCCTGCAACGCGGCATCGGCACGGGCACGCAATTGCTGACCCTCAAATTCTCTCGCTCGCAGGAATATGAGGCGGACGATCTTGGCATCCGCTATCTCGCGAGCGCGGGCTACGATCCTAAGGCGCTGTCCTCCATGCTCGCCTCGCTGGCCGCGCAGAACACGCTGGACGGGCAGGTACGTGGCCAGGGCACGGCGGTGCCCGAATGGGCCAGCACACACCCCGATCCCGCCTCCCGCGTGCGCCGCGCGCTCACCAATGCGCAGGCGACACGCTCGACCAACACGCTGCGCAATCGCGACCTATTCCTCAATCAGCTGGGCGGCATGATCTACGGCGACGATCCCAAGGACGGGATCGTGCAGGGCAATCAGTTCCTGCATCCGGTGATGAAGCTCAAGTTCACGGCGCCCCAGGGTTTCTCGATCCAGAACGGCGCCAGCGCCGTGGCGGTTGTCGGCCAATCCGGCCAGGCGCAATTCTCGATGGCGCAGTTCAGTGGCAATCTCGACGGCTACGTCCAGTCAGTCTTCAATCAGCTGGCTGGGCAAGGGCAGGCGCCGGACATTCGCGTCCAGCGCACCACCATCAACGGCCTGCCGGTCGCTTCAGGGTCGGCCAGCATGGCCAACAGCCAGGGGACGCGGCTCGACGTGACGGTGGTCGCCTATCAGTTCGGCCCTTCGACGGCCTATCACTTCATTACGGTCACGCCGGCGGGGCGGGGGCTGGGGTCGCTCTCGACGCTGATCAACTCCGTGACGCGCATGACGGACAAGGAGGCGGCGGCGATCAAGCCGCGTCGCTTGCAACTGGTGACGGTGCGTCAGGGCGATACCGTCCAGACACTCGCCAGCCGCATGGCGTTCGACGATTACAAGGTCGAGCGGTTCCTGGTGCTGAACGGGTTATCGTCCAACACTGCCTTGTCCGCAGGCAGTCGGGTCAAGATCGTGACCTACTGAGCGCTGGGCTTGATGAACAAAAACGGGTGGCAACCAAATGGTCGCCACCCGTTCTTATGAGGGAGTCGTCGAAACAGCCTCAGTAAACTGATAACTCGTCAGGATGCGGCTGGCGTCTCGAGCTCGTCCGACACGTTGTTGAACGTGTTGCCGAGGCTACCGCCAATGGCGCTCATGCCGGCGATGGCGGCGACGGCGATCAGGGCTGCGATCAGGCCATATTCGATGGCGGTCGCGCCCTTGTCGTTCTTGAACAACTTGCGAAGGGTCTTCATAGGATGTCTCCTCAATTCCTTGGTATCAATCACACCCGGCCACTGAATGGGGTCAGCAAGCAGGCTATCGATACGGCGGATTGATTTCCAAATTCCTAATCTAGGGCCCTGTTGTAAAAAAATGGTGGTTAATGGCTGGTCACTTCGTTCGATACTTCATTCCAGGTACGGGTCGTCGATGAACCAAGGTGCGATACGCCCGTGACGAGCGCCAGCACGATCAGGGAGAGGATCAACCCATATTCGACGGCGGTGGCGCCTTTTTGGGATGCGAGGAGGCTGTGGATGAAGGCCCGCACGAGGGTTTTCCTGAAAGCAGATGTCGGTCCAACGCGGTGTAAAGCGCAAGCCGTTAACAATTTGTAGGATGATCGCCCGAGCATGACCGGAATGAACCAAAGCAAACCGCCGCTGGTCGTCGTCGCCGCGGCGCTGGTGGATGCGCAAGGCAGGGTGTTCGTGCAGCAGCGTCCGCACGACAAGGCGATGGGCGGCTTGTGGGAGTTTCCCGGCGGCAAGGTCGAGCCCGATGAAACCCCCGAAGCAGCGCTGATCCGCGAGTTGCGCGAAGAACTCACGATCGAGACCGAAACCGCTTGCCTCGCGCCGGCGAGCTTCGCGACAGGCATGATCGGGGAGCGACCGCTACTGCTTCTGCTGTACGTCTGCCGCAAATGGCAGGGCGTCGTTCAGCCGACAGAAGCGCCGGACAGCCGCTGGCTCCACACCCACCAGTTGTTCGCGCTCGATATGCCCCCCGCCGACGCACCGCTCGTGGCGATGCTGGACGCGCTGCTCTAGCGCCTAGTTCTCGGTGGCGCGGGAGGGGCGCAAAGCCTCCGCCAGCGACACCGTGGCGCTGCCACGCCTTGCAGGGCGAGGCTGGTCGGGATCGGGCGCCCATCCGCTGCCATGCAGGACTACGAAGCGTTCCCGCGTCCGCCCATCCGGGTCAGCGGCCTGCGCGAAGTGCGCCGCTGCCAGCGACAGCCCTGCGCGCGTCAGCGGCGGCGGCGGCGAGGCGAGGCACTGCGCTGCGCCCATGCCGCGCAGATCTGCCATAAGGCTGAAGATCGAGCCGTAGCGCACGTCCAGATTGTCGCTATCCGCCACCGGCATGGTGAAGCCGGCACGGGCGAGCAGATCACCGAGCGCGCGGACGTCGATCTGCGGATGGATGCGCTGGGCAGGCCGCTCCCCGTCAGCCGCCAGCAGCGCCGCCTTGAGCCGCGCCAGAGATCCCGCGCCGATCATCGTCAGGAGGAGCAAACCATCGGGCCGCAACGCGCGGTGCAGCGCAATCAGCGCGCCCGGCAGGTCGTTGATCGTATCGAGCGTGCCGCAGCACAGGATGAGGTCGAAGCGTTCCGGCGGGTAGGGGAGGGCATCCTCCCGAATAATGTCGCCACCGCAGGCCTGCGCGAACCGCGCGCCCGGATCGGCTGCTGTTACCGAGCAACCTCGCGCGGCAAGGGCATCGATCAGGCGGCGGTCCGGGCATCCGATGATGAGTGCGGACTCGAAGGCACGCGTCACGTCGTCCAGTCGCTCCAGCATGGCATCGGCCATCGCAGCGTACAGAAAGTCATGCGCCGGAAAATTGCCGGCGACGCGGTCGCGGCGCTGGGCCCGCAAAGCCTCGTTGAAGATCACCGGGACAGTCATGGCCGGGCTTGTGCCGACTCCCGCCGCGTGGAACAAGCCGCTTATGGCCGTTCGGACGATTTTGCAGGCCGCACTCGCGCCTCTGCTCGATTATGCGCTGCCACCGCGATGCCCCGGTTGCGGTGTCGTGGTCGGCGCGGTGGGGACGTTCTGCGCGGACTGTTGGCTGTCCATCGATTTTATCGGCGAGCCGATCTGCGCGACGTGCGGGGTCGACCTGCCGGGTCCGCTCGGCGGGGACATGACGTGCGGGGCCTGCCTCTCCGAGCCACCGCCCTATGATCGCGCGCGCGCCGTCATGACCTATGGCGAGATTGCACGAACCGTGGCCCATCGCCTGAAATACGGCCGGCGGCTCAGCCTCGCGCGGGTCATGGCGGAGCATATGACGCGACTGGTCGCGCAAGACGAAGCCGCAGGATCAGCCGATCCACCCCTCTTCCTGCCAGTCCCGCTGCATCGCTGGCGACTCTGGTCCCGTGGGTTCAATCAGTCCGCGCTGATTGGCCGCCATATTGCCCGCCGGACTGGCGGCGTGCTGGAGCCGGAGCTTTTGCGCCGCGTGAAGGCGACGCCGCCACTCCATATGCTGAGCCGGCGGGAGCGACAAAAGATCGTGAAGGGCGCCTTCGCGCTCGCCCCCGGAGCGGCCGCGCGTTTGGCGGGCCGCCATGTGATCCTGATCGACGATATCTGGACGACCGGCGCCACCGCGAGCGCCTGCGCGCGCGTGCTGCGGTCTGCGGGCGCGCGGCGGATTGAGGTGCTGTGCTGGACGCGGGTGGGCATGGGCGAACATTGACATTCGTTTCCATGCGCACGACATCCGGTCTTAAGACTTATCACAAGGGAAACAGCCACGCATGGCGCATGTCGAGATCTACACGCGGGCCTTTTGCGGATATTGCGCACGAGCCACGGCGCTGCTGCGAGAGAAAGGCGTCGACTTCGAGGAATATGATCTGACCATGGGCGGCGAGAAGCGCGCCGAGATGATCGAGCGCGCCAATGGCCGCGCCACTTTTCCGCAAATCTTCATCGACGGCCAGCATATTGGCGGCAGCGACGATCTGATGGCGCTCGAACGGAGCGGCAAGCTCGACTCGTTGCTGAACGCCTGACCCAGGCTATCGCCGTGCGCGTTGCCATTTTGCAGATGAATGCCGGCATCGATCCGGCCCGCAATCGCGAGACACTGGTCACGGCGGTGCACGATGCAGCGGCCGGCGGCGCAGCCATGCTGTTCACGCCGGAAATGAGCGGCCTGCTCGATCAGGATCGCACCCGATCAGAAGCCGCGCTGGCGACCGAGGATGAGGACGAGACGCTCCGCGCCGTCCGTGAGGCCGCGCAGGCTTCGGGCTTGTGGGTGCATCTCGGATCGCTGGCTCTGCGCGATCCGGAAACCGGCAAGCGCTTCAACCGCGGCTTTGTCATCGACGCCGCCGGCGACATCCGCGCGCGCTATGACAAGATTCACCTGTTCGACGTTAATCTGACGAGCGGCGAGCGCTGGCGCGAGTCCAGTGTGTACCAGAGCGGCCAAGAGGCGGTTCTGGCGCAAACGCCGTTGGGCAGAATCGGCCTGACGATCTGTTACGACCTGCGTTTTCCTGACCTTTTCCGTGCGCTGAGCAATGCCGGGGCGGACATCATCTCCGTGCCCGCCGCCTTCACCGTGCCGACGGGTGAGGCGCACTGGCATGTGCTGCTGCGCGCCCGCGCCATTGAATCCGCCGCCTTCGTCATTGCGAGCGCCCAATGCCGTCTGCATGAGGATGGTCGGCGGACTTACGGCCACAGTCTGGTGGTCGACCCTTGGGGCACCGTGCTGCTCGACGCGGGGGAGGCGCCGGGACTGTATTTCGCGGATGTTGACCTTGATCGCATTGCCGAGGTTCGCTCGAAAATCCCGGTACTGGCTCATAGAAAGTCTATTCAGGACGTTGTTTTCTCGTGATTTCCTTCGATCTCAAATGCGGCCACGATCATGTCTTCGAAGTGTGGTTCCGGTCATCTGCGGACTATGAAACCCAGCGGGGAGGGGGGCTGTTGCAGTGTCCCACCTGCGGGGATGACAGGATCGAGAAAGCGGTGATGGCTCCCGCCGTGGCGGCCAAGGGTAACCAGAGAACATCGCCTGGCACCGATCTCGCCATGCCGGAGGGCGCGGGTGCCATTCCAGTTATGTCCAAGGCGGATGCTGAGCGGATCGGCGCATTGATGACAGCGCTGGCTCAAGCTCAGTCAGAAATGATCGGGCAATCTGAATGGGTTGGCGAACGTTTTGCCGACAAGGCCCGCGCGATGCATTATGGCGAAACCGAGAGCCGCTTTATCCATGGGACGGCCAACGCCAGGGAAACCCGTGAGATGCTGGAAGAGGGGCTACCCGTCGCCCCCTTGCTGATTCCAATCGCCCCGCCCGATCAGGTCAACTGATCGGCGCTGGAAGGTGGTGCGCCCGACAGGATTCGAACCTGTGGCCCCCAGATTAGGAATCTGATGCTCTATCCTGCTGAGCTACGGGCGCGCAGGCATGGCTTTATTGCGCGGAAGCATATGGGTCAATCACGGCAGGCAGACGCGCACGCCCAGCATAAAACTTCTTGTCGTGGTGGGCACCGTTATCATCATCGCGCGTTCACGAGCGAAATGCAGCGGCTTTAACTGGATGTAAGCACGCATCGACTAATCTGAGAGGACAAGCAGCGCTTCATTTGTGTCGCCAAAGCGGCGCAAAACGGGGCGTTTATAGCCTTCGGCTGCAGTTTTCTCCTGCCGGGCTGTTGAATTGACTAGCGTTATGCCCGGATGCCATAGGCCCGGCGCACAGTTCGGAGGTAGGTCTTGGCAATTCGTGTTGCGGTCGTTGGTTTGGGCAAGATGGGCATATCGCATCTTGGCATCGTCAATGCGTTGGAGGATTTCGAGGTCGCCGCAATCTGCGACTCCACCGCCCTGGTTGGGCAGGTCATCGAGAAGTACGGCAAGCTGTCCTATGTGGCCAGTTATGACGACGTGATTTCGCAACCCGGCTTGGACGCGGTGATCATTGCCACTCCCACGACCACGCATGCCCCAATGGTCCGTGCCGCCTTGGAGAAGGGGCTGCATGTCTTTTGCGAGAAGCCTTTGACGCTTTCTGCGGCAGAGAGCGAAGCTCTCGCCCAGCTTGCTCAATCTCGCGGGCTCGTCGCGCAGGTCGGCTATCACAATCGCTTCATCGGCACTTTCAATCAGATCAAATCGCTGCTTGAAGCCGGGGCCTTGGGCCGCGTGAGCCATGTTCAAGCGGAGGCCTATGGCCCGGTAGTGCTGAAGCCCTCAAAGCCGACTTGGCGTGGCAAGGCTGGGCAGGGCGGCGGCTGCCTCTATGATTATGCCGCGCATCCGCTCAATTTGGTCAACTGGTACTTTGGGCGTCCAACCGGCTGCACGGGGGCCATGCTGAAGAGTGGCTTTTCGGCGGAAGTCGATGATGAAGTTTATGCAGGCCTGACCTTTGGCGACGGCCCTACCGCCCAGCTCTCCGTCAATTGGTCCGATCCCTCGGTGCGCAAGATGACGACGCGCATCTCGATCTGGGGCGAGGGGGGGAAGATTTATGCTGACCGACAGGAACTCCAAGTGTTCCTCACGGGTGGCGCGTCCATTCCGGATGGCTATCAGGAAGGATGGACCGTCAAATACATCACCGAGTTGCAGGCCCCCGTCAGCTTCTACCTGCGCGGCGAGGAGTATAGCGCGCAGCTTGAAGCGTTCGGCAAGGCGATCAAGGCTGGCGGCGTCGACGTCCAGAACGATCTCGCTGCCGCCGCTGAAACGGATGCCACGATCGAGATGATCCGCGCCGCCGCGCTCGGCGGGATCAGCAGTGGCGTATCGATGTCGGCACGTCCGCAACGCTCCAGCGGGGTGTTCGGCAGGTTACTCGGCCGATGAGCGATAAGATTCGGCTGGCCTCGCGCCCTGGCTTTGGGACGTGGCAACAATCACGCCTTCTCAACGCCTGGGTAGATTCCCTGACGATCCCCGAGATCATCGATCGACTGGATGAGGGCATGCTTTTCACCCTCAATCCCGATCATCTCTATCACCTTCAGCGCAATCCGGCATTTGCCGCGGCATATTCTGATGCTGTGATGGTCTCGTCTGACAGCAAATATGTCTACTGGGCGCTTGGTCTTATTGGCCGGAAAATCAAATGTAAGACCTCAGGCTCCGATATCGTTCCGGCTTACTACAAGCACCACGCCAATAATCCTGATGTTCGCATCTTCTTTCTCGGCGCGCGGCCGGGGGTTGCACAGCAAGCACTTACACGGGTCAATGGACTCGTGGGACGAGATATTGTTGTCGGCGCTCACGGCCCCTCGTTCAATTTCGTCAATGACGAGGCGGAGAGCGCTGCGGTGATCGATATGATCAACACTTCCGGCGCGACCTGTCTGATTGTGGGGCTCGGCGCTCCCAAGCAAGAGGTATGGATGCATCGGCACCGTCACCTCATGCCCGGCGTGAAGGTCTATATGGGGGTCGGCGCGGTCATCGATTATGAAGCGGACGCAGTAAAGCGGGCGCCAGCTTGGATGAACCGCAATGGACTGGAATGGGTCTATCGCATGGTCACCGAACCCAGGCGCTACTGGCGGCGTTATGCACGAACGATGGAGTTCTTCTGGCTGGTTCTGGCCGATTGGCTGGGCCTTTATCGCCCTCCTGGATTCCCCTCGCCAATGACGGCGACCCCGCGCTCCGGTACCCAAACAGACTCTGCCCCTGAGCGGGCCTGACAAAGATATCGAGGTTTTACAAAACTATGGAACGTATCCTTTTCGGCGATAATCAGTTCTTCGGCATCAATCATATGTCGGAGGAGAAAGCGCGTCAGCAGGCCATGCGGTTTCAGAGTATCGACGCTATCGTAGATGTTTTGCAGATTGCGCTGCATGCCGGGGCGGGGGGCTTCATGTGCACCACCCATGACAAGATCGAGAAGATCGCCGATGACGTCCGGGCCAATCCGGAGAAATGGAGCGGGTTCACATTTTACCCAGGCATGCCTTATGCTCACAAATATGCCAATGCGGTCACCGAGCTTGGCTATTTCGATGCCGTCCGCAAATTTCTGCCCAAGGAAGGCCTGGTCGACACGATCATGCGCGGTTCCAAGGCCGTGCTAAATAAGGACATCGAGAGCATGATGACATTGCTTGTCGATGCCGAAATGAAGATGTTCCGTGGTCTGCACACGCCGGTCGTTTTCCTCCAGAACGTCGTCACGGATCTCGTCCAGGGCTTGGGTTTCGCCGACGCGTTCCATGTTTTCTCGGATCACATCAAAAGCCGCTACAATGCAGAGGCCGGCTTCATCACCATGAATGTGCCGAAGCTTTTGCCGATGCTGAAAAGCGTGGGCATTGAGAATCCGATTGTCTGCGCGAACTATAACAAGATCGGATTCCGCATGTCCGGCGGAATTGATGGCTATCGTGAGGTGCTGGAGAAGCATCCCGCCCGAATGATTGCGATGTCCGTGTTGGGATCAGGCGCCATTCGTCCGCGAGAGGCCATAGAGTGGATTTGTGCCGAGCCGCATGTGGAATCGATTTTGTTCGGGGCATCCAGTCGCGCCAACATCGAGCAGACTGTTGGGCTTATCAAGGAATTCGATAGCGCACGCGTCCCTGCCTGAGGGCCTCATTTAACATAATATATATTATCGAACTTGTGTCAGGGCGGTAGGGTTCGCTTCACGAGCTGGTACGCTCTGCCCCCACACGCGGCGGGATGATTTGAACCGACCCTTCCCTCATGCCCGCGTGTCGGGCGTCCGCCCGCTCAAAGCGGTTTCGGACAAGCGGGGTAACGTGCAGGACGAAACGCTGTCATCCTGCACGCCTGCCAAAATTATGAGGATCCGCCCTCACAGGATATGTTCAGCCCCTTCATGCTTCCGACGAACAGGCTGCCGACCTCGGCTTTGGATATCGGAAACTCTTCCAGCGGGTCTTTCGCGAGGTCGTAATAAGCGCAGGAGGGATTGCCCGTTTCTGACCTGATATACAGCAGCTTATAGCGCTTGTTGCGGATGGCGACCTGCCGCTCCCTGTTTTTCAGAGGGATCACGGTCTCGGATATGATGAAGTCTTTCTCTTCATCCCGGACGTTGTCTCTTCCGTCGAAGAGGACAGGCGCGAGAGACACCGAATCCAGCGGAATCATGTTCCCGGCGCGATTGGGAACCTGCTGAGGCGTGGCCACATGCGCCAGATCGAGGACGGTCGAGTAGATATCGACAACGTGCGTCAGCGCATCGCTGTAGCCCGGCTTGATGTCCGGCCCCAGCATCACCAGCGGAACCCGCATGCCGCTTTCATAGCCGGTGCCCTTGGCCCTACCCTTCGCCGTCAGATACATATTGTCGATGAAATCGACCGCCGGGCGGCCATACATGGGCGTGCCATTGTCGCCCAGAATGATCACATAGGTGTCCGGGCTGAGCTTCTTGAGCTCCTTGAGGAATATCCCGAGGACCGTATCGGTCGAATTGACCCAGGATCGGTTCAGGGCCGGCGGGGAGCAGTTGCCGAGCTCGGTGGTGCCGAACTTTCCGCCACAAACCTCGATCTCGGCGCGGGACTTCGCATCGAGCGTATCTGCGTTCGGCACGAAGGACGGCTGCGGTCCTGCCGTGATATGGACCATGTTGAAGGCGAGCCAGGCGAACCACGGCTTGTCGGGCGCTTCAGCCTGGTTGCGCTTGATCCAGTTGAGCGTATCGGCGGCCCGCACGACCGGCTCGAAACTGGTCGGCGCGATGCCTGGCAGTGAGCGGACCGGCGCCGGCTCGGTTCGCCATTCCGAGTCAGGGCTGGCAGAATCCTGCACTTGATAATCATGATGCCAGTAATCGGTGATCGCCCCGTTCAAATTGCCTTCGAACAGCGCGAAACCGGCTTCCTTGGGCTTCATGCCGGGATATTGGTTAAGGCCAGCCATGTGCCATTTGCCGAACACCGCGGACGTGTAGCCGGCGGCCTGCAGATCCTCCACGAAGGAATGCTGCTTTTGCGACAGCCAATCCTCATAATCGCGCAGTCCCGTATTATGGGCGTACAGGCCCGTGAGCATGGATGCGCGGGTCGGTGAGCAGAAGGGCTGTGCCCAGGCGTTAGTGAAGGTGCGCCCCTCCCCCGCCAGACGATCGAGAACCGGCGTGGAGGCCGGACGCCCCTTGATCGCGCGGTAATTCGGATGATCGAGCCCCGAGGGTCCGTACTGCTCCACGAGACGATCGATCATGCCAGGATACATGTCGGACACCGCGTCAACGCCCACATCGTCCAGGATGACGAGGACGATGTTCGGCCGAGCCTTAGGCGCATCTTCGGTTCGCGCGACGCCCGGTTGTGCCCACAGCATCAGCGAGAGGCCCAGCACGCTTGTGGTGGCCTTGAAGGCGGCGGCCGAGACTTTGACGAATGTTTTCACGCGCTTGTTATCCTAGATTCGGCCAGGACAAGGGAGGCGGCAGCTGGCCGCGGCCCCCTTCCCTCTCAGTTCACTTGGCTGATTTCTCGAAGGTGACTCTGTCGATCGCGAGTTCGGACATGGCCGGCTCGGCCATGTTCTCCAGCAGGGTGCGGACATTGTACCGGCCGATCACACCGCTGCCCCGTAGCGGATAATAGACCGCGACATCCTGCGACTGCACCACCTTGCCATCCACGATCATGGCGATCGTCGCAGCGCGCGGGCCGACCTTGGGCGCGGCCGTGACGGAGATGCTGACATCATGCCGTCCGACGGAGACTGGCTCGCCCTCCAGCCGCACACGCTCGGCTTCCCGCCCGCTCGGGTTGTAGAGATAGGTGGGGCGACCATCCTGCATGATCAGCCCCCCGCCCCCGGCCTCATCGCCGATGATCACGATCGGCCCTTTCGCAGTCGTGCTCGCGGTGGTGATCGCGGCGCGCATGGTCCAGTCCATGCCGAGGGCCGGGAACGTCCCCTGCGGATAACGGGTTGGCCCCGGATAATAAGTGAACTGGTTGCGACCATCGACCAGCGAGGGCCGCTTCCCCGCCCCCACACGGCCGATCAGGTCGGCCTGGATCGGATTGACCTGATAGCGGCGTGCCGCCTCCTCAAAATCCTTCTGCAATTCGGCCAGTTTCTGGGGATATTGAGCGGCCAGATCGCGCGACTGCGAATAGTCCTGCGTGAGGTTGTAGAGCTCCCATTTGAACGTCGACGGGTCCAGCGGGGTGGTAGACCGGTCAAAGGGCGCGCGGGGCGGCGTGGTCGAGGCCAGCCAGCCATCCTTGTAATAGGAGCGGTTGCCCAGCATCTCGAAATATTGCGCGCGGCGCGTGGAGGGCGCGGTCGCGTTGCCAAAGCTATAGACCATGCTGACGCCGTCGATCGGCTGCTGCGTCACGCCATCGACTTCCGTCGGCGGCACGACGCCGGCTGCCTCATAGATGGTCGGCGCGATATCGATCACATGGTGGAACTGGCTGCGGACCTGCCCGGTCGTCTTGATGCGCTGCGGCCAGCTGATGACCAGCCCATCGCGCAACCCGCCGAGATGCGAGGCGATCTGCTTACCCCAGGGGAAGGGTGCATTTTGCGCCCATGCCCAGCCGGCATTGTAGTTCGAGTAGCTATGCGGGGTTCCGTTCTGGTCCGATGTTTCGATCAGTTCCGCTTCGGTCGGCTCGATCCCGATCAGGCTCTGCAACTCCTGCACCGCGCCACGCCGGCTATCCATGCTGGCGCCATTGTCGCCCTGCAGATAGATGATCATGGTGTTGTCGAGCTGGCCATTAGCCTCGATCTCGCGGATCACCCGGCCAAGCTGGTCATCGAAATATGCGAGCTGCGCGGCCGCCACCTCCATCTGATGGGCATAGGTCCGCTTGGCTTCCGGACTGAGGCTGTCCCAGGCCGGCATCGCATCGGGCCGAGGCGTCAGAACCGCATTGGCCGGAATCGTGCCTGACTGCTTTTGCCGGTCGAAGATCTGCTGGCGCATCACATCCCAGCCCATGTCGAACCGCCCCTTGAAACGCGCGATCCATTCTGCCGGCGCCTGATGCGGGGAGTGCATGGTGCCGGGGGAAAGATAGACGAAGAAAGGATTGTCGGGCTTCTGGCTCCACTTCACCCGCAACCAGTCCACCAGATGGTTGGTCATGTCCTTGTCGAAAATGTAATCGCCATCCTTGGGAGGCTCGATGGCGTTGCGGTTCTCGATCAGCTCGGGGCGAAACTGGTCGCTGGCGGCGGCATTGAACCCGTAGAAATAGTCGAAGCCCATCCCGTTGGGCCAGCGATCGAAGGGGCCCATCGGCCCGGTTTCCCAGACCGGCGTATTGTGGTTCTTGCCGAAGAACGCCGTGTCATAGCCATTGTCGCGCAGCACGCGTGCGATGGTCGCCGCGCTTTTGGGCATGACAGAGGTATAGCCCGGCTCATCGATGGCGACATTGGTGATCGAGCCCGACGCGACGGCATGGGCATTGCGGCCGGTGAGGAGAGCCGCGCGGGTGGGCGAGCACATCGCGGTCGTATTGAACTCATTGTACCGCAGGCCCCGCTTGGCAAGGGCGTCGAAGGTCGGCGTCGGGATCAGGCCGCCGAAGGTGCTCGCCGACCCGAAGCCCACATCGTCGGTCATGATCAGCAGCACATTCGGCGCGCCCTTGGGGGCGCTCGGTGCCTTCGGATAATAGCGCCATTCCGGCGCTTGCGTGCGATCTGCGGGCTCTTTCGCCATCGCTGCGCCGCCGTGGGCCAGGACCAGGAGCGAGAGCGCCGTCGATCCTGCGATGCGGGCGATACGGGATTTCATGGGCATGATCGGTCTTTCCTGGTTTACCGGGCGTTCTTGCTGATCGTGACGGATGCGATGTCGCAGGTGCAGCGGCTTGCGACTGGCGCCACGGACGGGGTGTAGGAGAGCGGCGCCGTACCGGTGCGCCCGATATAGGCATCGCCACGGCCGCGGAGGGCCTGGCTTACCGTCGTGGACGCGACCTCGGCGCCGTCGACCCTGAGGCGTACGGTAGTGCCGCCTGCGGGGACGGGTTCGAAATCTACCGCAATCTTGTAACGCCCCGCTGGCAGCGCATCTTGGGGAGAAATCTCCACCGGCGTCCCGGCACTCCCGGGATTTACGATGAAGGTGGGGCGCCCTGCGTTCAGCACCAGCGCTATGCCGCCAAAATGGTCCCCCTGCACGTAGATCGGCCCACTGGAGCTTGGGCCCGCAGTCGATACGTCGGCGGTCACGGTCCACCCGGCCGCGATCGTCGGGAAGGCGTAGTTCGTATACCGCGTATCGCCGGGGTAGTAAGTGAAGCTGGTCCGCTGCCCGAGCAAGGATGGCCGGAACTGCGGCGCCATCCGCGTATGAAGATCGGCGTTCAGGGGGTAGACCGCGTATCGACGCGCGGCGGCGTCGAAATCCGCTTTGAGCTCTTCCAGTTTCGCGGGATGTTGGGAGGAGACATCCTCCGTCTGGGACCAGTCGCTCCGGAGGTTGTAGAGCGCCCATTTGAAATCGGCCGGCTGCGTCTTGGCCGCCCCGTCCCACGGGACCCGGCCCGGCAGGGTCGATGCCATCCAGCCATCCTTGTAATAGGCCCTGTTGCCCAGCATCTCGAAATATTGCTCGCGATGCCGCTCTGGCGCCGCCGCATCCTTGAACGTGTAGAGAAAGCTCGTCCCATCGATCGGCTGCTGCTGGACGCCGCTCACGACGTCGGGCGCGGACACGCCTGCGGCCTCGAAAATGGTCGGCGCGACGTCGATGACATGGGTGAATTGCTGGCGGATCGCCCCGCCCTTCTTGATCCCCGCCGGCCAGCTCACCACCATCCCATCGCGCAGGCCGCCCAGATGCGATGCGACGCGCTTGCCCCATTGGAACGGCGCGTTGGTCGCCCAGGCCCAGCCGGCCGGATAAGTGCCGAAGGATTTGGGGCCACCGTAGTCGCCCATCGCGGCAATCAGGTCTTGGTCGGTCGTCGGATTGCCGGCGATGACCCGGAGCAGGTCCGCACTGCCGCGCAGGTCTTCCTCGCTCGCGCCATTGTCGCCCTGGATGTAGACGACCATGGTATTGTCGAGCTGGCCGTTCCGTCGCAGCGTATCGAGCACGCGCCCGATCTGGAAATCGAAGAAAGCAAGCTGCGCGGCCGCTACTTCCATCTGCTTTGCGTAGGCGCGCTGAACCTCGGGGCTGACCTGATCCCAGGCCGGAATCTGCTCCGGACGCGGAGAGAGCTGGGCATTGGCCGGAATGATGCCCTGCCGCTTCTGCCGCTCGAAGGTCTGCTGGCGCAGCATATCCCATCCCTGATTGAACTGGCCCCGGAAGCGCGCGATCCACTCGGGCGGTGCCTGATGCGGCGCATGCGTCGAGCCAGAGGCGAAATAGGCAAAGAAGGGATGCTCCGGCCGCAGGTTATGCTGCACGTCAATCCAGTGGATCAGCTTGTCGGCAAGATCCCGGTCCAGAATGTAATCGGGGTCCTCTGGCGCCCGCACCGTGTTGCGGTTCTCGATCAACGCGGGATTGAATTGATCGGCATAGGGTGCGTTGAACCCGTAGAAATAATCGAATCCCATGCCGTTGGGCCAGTTGTCGAACGGCCCGACCGGCGTGTTCTCCCACACCGGCGTATTGTGATTTTTGCCCACGAAGCTGGTGTCATACCCGTTCAACTTGAGCACTTGGGCGATCGTCGCCGCGCTCTTGGGAATGACGGACGTGTAGCCGGGCGCATCGAGCGACACGTCGGCAATCGATCCGCTCCCCACCGCATGATGATTGCGCCCGGTCAGGAGTGCGGCGCGGGTCGGGGAGCACATCGCGGTCGTGTGGAAGGCATTGTAGCGCAGTCCGCTCTGCGCCAGGGCATCGAAGGCCGGCGTGGGGACAGGTCCGCCAAAGGTCGAGGCCGCGCCGAAGCCGACATCGTCGGTCATGATTAGCAGCACATTGGGTGCGTCCTTGGGAGCGACCGGCTCCTTGGGATAGGCCTGCCAAGTCTGCACCGGCTCATCGGCCGCGACGGCCGGCACCGGTTGCATGGTCAGGACCGGCAATGAGGCGACAAGGAGAGAGAGGCGGAGCTTGGCAGAGCGGGGTGACATTGGGGCAGTCCTCTTATTCTGGCTCACGCATCCCGCGCGCAGCGAACTCTCACTTTCCGGGCCGGCGCTTCTCCCGGATCCTGATCGTCAGACCCCATTGTGAATGTTGTGCCGGCGATCAGTTGCATCAGGGAAACCCTCATATTCCCTGCCGCCCGGCGCGTGTCCGGGCGGCAGGAACCGATCAGAACGCCCGCCTGACGGTGAGCGACCATTCACGCGGCGCGCCGGGCGTCCCGATGACGAGGCCGATCGGCAGGCGTGTCTTGTTCTGATAGTAGAACTTGTCGGTGAGGTTGGTCACGGCGAGCGAGACCTTCCAATCTTCGTCGGCGGACTGCCAGGTCAGTCGACCATTAAGCATCGTATAGGCCGGCACCAGGGACGCCGGGTTATTGTCCGAGTTGGTGTAGAAGGACGACTGGTAGGCGAGATCGAGGCGCGGGGTCAGCGTGCCCGCGTTCCCGACGAGGATCTCATATTGCGCACCAGCGCTGACCTTCCACTCGGTCACGAAAGGCGCGATCGAATTGAGCGTGATGCCGGCAATCGTGGCGCCCGCCGCGCCCAGCTTCGTGAGCTGGAAATCGAGGTAGCTGACACTGCCGTCGAACGACAGGCCACGGAGCGGATTGACGGTCAGTTCCGCCTCGAACCCCTTGAACCGGGCGTCGCCGGCATTGGTGGGGGTCGCGTTTTGCGGTGTCAGGACAACCCCGTTCACAACGGTTGGCGCCGTGTTCGAGAAGATGATGTCCTTGTAATTGTTGATGAAGGCAGAAGCATTCAACCGCACCGCGCGATTCAGCAGATCGCTCTTGAAGCCGATTTCATAGGCTTCCAGCGATTCAGGATTGAACGGCACCACCTGCTGAATGACGAACGGCCGCGGATTGACGCCACCACCGCGGAAGCCCGTGGAATATTGCGCGAACACCATCAGATCGTCGGTCAGGCGATAATCAATATTGGCGCGATAATCCCAGCGCTTCCCGCTGTAACTGCCCACGGCACCGTCGATGAGGCGCTGTGCGGTATAGCTCACCTGGCTCGTGTTGAACGGGTTGAAGCGGCGGAAGTTATAGTCCTTCTTATCGTCGGTGTAGCGAATACCGCCGGTCAGATTGAGGCGATCCGTGAGATGCGCCGTGACATGGGCAAATCCGGAAACGCTGCGTGCCGGAATGGTGTCATCCGAATAGAAAACGGACGATGTCGCAGCCCCCGGCGCAATGATGCTGCCGCCTTCGATATAGCTGGTGGCCTTGTAATAATAGCCGCCCAGCGTCCAATCCAGCAGCCCCGAAATGCTCGTGCCATTGAGGCGCAGTTCCTGGGTGAACTGGTGGTGGGTATTGGTGATGTTGTTGGTGTTGATGCCATAGGGCGTCGTGTCAAAATCCGTGCCATAGCGGCCGGATATGCTTTGATACGAGGTGATCGACTTCAGAGCCAGATCAGGGCCGAGCTTCCAGTCAATCGAGCCAGAGACTTCCCAAGTGCGAAGACGCGTATTGGGCTGCCACACGACCGTATTGTGGCTGCCGCCGGCATCGGTGAATGCGGGCGTCGTGTAATTCGCGTAGTTTGTGTACGATTCCGGTCCGGTGATGAAGACGTTGCGGTTGGTGATGCCGGGCGTCAGCGTCGGCGCAACCGTAATCGCGAGCAGCTTGGTTGCGCTCGGTTCTGAGTCGTCCACCAAACGGCTGGCCGCCACATTGACCTCGATGTCGTCACTGGCGACCCAGCGCAAAGCGACACGCCCGGCGGTGTATTTCGTGCCGCCTTCCTGTCCGATCACGCAATCTTTGCCCACCGCAGCCGAGGCCGTGAACACCCCGTTATTCGGGTAGACGCAGCCGAAATCCAGTCGGTCGAGATAGCCCTTCTTGCTGCGCGTGGCGCCCGATACACGCACGAAGAGCCGGTCCGGCACGAGCGCGAAATCGCCTGCACCGCGCAAGTCGAGGCGGTCGAAGCTGCCCGTTGTGGCCTCGATGAAGCCGCCTTCGCCCGAGGGTTTCTTGGTGAAGAGCTTGACCGCGCCGCCGATGGAGTTCTTGCCCGCCAGCGTTCCCTGCGGCCCGCGCAGGATCTCCACGCGCTCGAGATCGAGCAGGTCCAGCTGAGAACCAAAGACCGTGCCATGATAGACATCGTCGACATAAAGGCCGACGCCCGGCTCATAAGCGAAGTTGGTATCCGCCTGTCCGACGCCGCGCACATAGATCGCCGCGCCAGGGCCGAAAGCCGAGGTGGTCGGCTTCAAGACGACGTTGGGCGCGCTGTTCGTAAGATCAGTGACGGTGTTATAGCTGCGCGACTCCATCATCGCGCTATCCATCGCGGTAATGGCGATCGGCGTGTCCTGAAGACGCTGCGAGCGGAACTGGGCGGTCACCACAATATCGCCGACGCCCCCATCGGCCTCCTGCGCGCTATTGTCGATTGTGGCTTGTCCCTGTGCCATAACAGGCGTGACGGCAGATAATGCGACGGCCACGACGCTGGCCCGTACGAGTAAAGCGCGAATTTTGGACACGATTCCTCCCCCTTATAAACATTGATCCGTCCCCTCTCGCGGGCCGGTTGATCGTCAGTTCGGAGGAAAGCGCTTGAGAAGCAATGTACCGGCGGGCTATCACCGTGATAACCAATTGGTTATCGGCACGGTGTGGGTATGGCGACGACGAGGCAGCTCGAGATTTTTCTGGCGGTGGTGGAGGCAGGCGGATTCCGCCGGGCTGCGGATAAGCTCGACATCAGTGAAGCCTCCGTCAGCAAGCAGATAAAAGCTCTGGAACGCGCGTGCGGCACCGCCCTCTTCGACCGCGCGGCTGGAAAATCGCCGGAGCTAACCAGCGGCGGTCAGCGCACGCTGAAACTGGCGAACGAAACCCTTCAGCTTAAAAAGCAGATCCAGTCGCCAAAATTGAACGCAGGTATCGAAGAGGATCTGGAGTTTATAACGAGGCCATATTTCTTCGAAACATTCGTGAAGCCTAAAATAAAAATTATAAATGAAGCCGTTTTTCCGAGTAAATTGCGGTTGACGATTCTTGAATCGACATCGGAGATCGTGAGCCGTCTCTCCACAAATCACAGTGCATTCTGCATCGCGAGATTATATGTGCAGCAGAATGATCAAGTGAATTTTCATTATCTCAAAAAGTCTCTGGCCTCGGTCTATGTTCCTACGAACGTTTATAAAATGTGCGTAGATGGAAAAATAAACATCGACGATTTGCCTTATGTGACTCCGAGCTCCAATCACGGGGTTAACGAGATTTGCATGAAGGAAATTCAATCCCGCGAATTTAATCACAACATAATCCAGTCTCAGGTTTTTTCAGACCAGATTATTGCGGAAGCCATCGAAAGGGGCGCCAAGACGTTCCTGCTTGATCATCATGCCCGCTCCGCCGTTGAGAATGGCGACATCGTGAAATTATCTCATGACGAAACGACCTTCTGGATTACGTTCGTCTGCAGCAAGAAAAGCTCGGACGATATCCAAAAGAGAGTTTTGAACTCGATCAGGAAAGTCTTTGATCAGGAGGTGTTTTGACGGGTCAGGGGCTTCGCCTTCTCAGCCGTGCCGATGCTCTTCCGCGCAGGCGAGATCGGGCGCTTCGGTCTGCACCGTCACATGGTGAATGGCGAAGCGCGATGCTATGGCGTTTGTCACCGCCATGCGGACGGCATCTGCCCGCCCCTCCCCGCTCAGGGTAACATGACAGGTACAGCTGATATCGTCGTTCGACATCGACCAGACATGGAGATCATGGACACCGGCGACACCGGGCACATGAGCGATAACGCGGCGCACCTCGCCCAGATCGAGCCCTTGGGGCGTGCCTTCCAGTAGGATGTTGGTTGTATCGCGCAGGAGGACCCAGGTCCGCGGCAAGACCCACAGGCCGATCGCGATCGCCACGGCGGGGTCAATCCATGTCGCCCCGGTGAGGCGAATGGCAATGGCACCCGCGATAACGCCGATCGAGCCGATCATGTCGGCCCATACCTCCAGATAAGCCCCTTTCACGTTGAGGCTCTTGTCCTTGCCGGCCGAGAGGAGCCGCATCGAGACAAGGTTCACCACCAGCCCGATCGCCGCCACGATCATCATGCCTAGGGATTGCGTCTCCTGGGGCGCGTTGAAGCGCGAGATCGCTTCGATGAAGACGTAGATCGCGATCATGAAGAGCAGAACCGCGTTGAAAGCGGCTGCCAGAATTTCGAACCTTCGATAGCCGAACGTCCGCTTGTCATCGGCGGGCCTGCGGCCGATGCGGATGGCTAGCAGCGCGATCCCCAGAGCTGCCACGTCCGTCAACATGTGCGCTGCGTCGGAAAGCAGGGCGAGGCTGTTGAAGACGAACGCGCCCACTACCTCCGCGACGAGATAGATCGAGGTGAGGATGAGAGCCAGAACCAGCATCCGGGCGCTGGCTCCGGCGGTATGATCATGGGCGTGCCCACCACCGTGATGATCATGCGCCATGTCGGACTCCTTCCATCGCCAGCTTGTGGGCATTCGCTGCCTACGCCATCCGTGCGCCTTAGCGCGCGTATAATGTCAGCAGAACGAACAAGCTCAGCAAGGTTGCCGATATGAGGCCGCCAGGCCGGCCCGCCTCAGCCAAAAGAAACAGGCCGCACCAACCCAGTGGTGCGGCCTGCCCTGTTTTTGCTTTCGCCGCTGTGGCTCAGATCTTGAAAAGCTGCTGCGCGTTGGTGCCCAGGATCTTGTCCCGCTGCACCGGCGGCAGCGCGCTGACCCTTGCCTTCACGCCGACCATGTCCTGGATGGAGAAGGGATAGTCCGAGCCGTAGAGCACCCGGTCCTCGCCCACTTGCTTCACAAGAAATTCGAGCGTGGGCTGGTCATAGACGATCGCGTCATACCAGAACTTGCGGAAATAGGCGCTCGGCGGCTTGTTGACGAGCCGGCGGCTGGTGGTGTTCTCCCACATCTTGTCCATCCGGGCGATGAGGTAGGGCAGCGTGCCGCCGCCGTGGCAGGCGATAAGCTTCAACCCTTCGAACTTGTCCATGAAGCCTGTGAGGATGAAGCGGGCATACACCAGCGCGGTGTCGCTGGTGAAGCCGATGGTGTTGGCGAGGCCGAAGGACTCGACGCCCCACTTCTTGATGTCAACCATCGGCACAGTCGGGTGGATGAACGCCGGTAGGCCGGATTCCTCCACCGCCTTCCAGACCGGATGGAAATGCTCATTGTCCGGCAGCATGCCGACCATGTTGGTGATCAGGCAGAGGCCAGCGGCGCCCATGCCGCGCACGCGCGCGAGTTCCTCGATGGCGGCATCGGGATATTGCCACGGTAGCGAGGCCATCCATTTGATGCGGCCGGGATATTTCTTCTCCGCCGCCGCGAAGTCGTCATTCACCTCGCGCGCGGTCTGGATCGCAACCTCGCGCGTGCTCCAGAACACGTTCGGCGCCGTAAGGCTGATGATCGCGATATCGACCCCGGCCTTGTCCATGGCGGCAATGCGCATGTCGAGATCGGTCATATCCGGCGCCAGCCGCACGATCGGCGCGCCACGATAGGAGATCGTTTCGTCCGGCTTGGTCGGGAGGAGGCTCGTGTCCGCATCCGGATGCTTGCGCAGCATTTCCACCCAGCGCGGGGTGAAATTGTGGGTGTGAACGTCGATGACAGGCACTTTCGCGCCGCCGCGTCGCTGTGCGCCGGCGCTGCCGGCCATAGCAGCAAGGCCGAGGCCCGCCGCGCCGGTCAGAATATCTCTGCGTTCCAGGGTCATCTCTTTCTCTCCTCTTAAAATTTCAGACGCACGCCGGCGCGGTAGCTGCGGCCGGTCTGGTCAAAGAAAACAGGGTTGGTCACCGAGTTGCCCGGCGCGATGGGTGGGTCCGTATCGAACAGATTGTTGATCGCGGCATAGATCTGCATCGTGGAATCCCCTGCCCCACCGATGGTGTAGCGCAGCGAGAGATGGAAGGTCAGCATGTCGTCCACGACATTATTGTCGATGCTGTTGGCCAAGGTGTTGCTGTAATTGGGATCATCCGGCCCGATCAGGCTCGCATCGTAGCTGCCCTTGGGAATGTAGTGCCCCTGCACCGTGGCACCGAACGGTCCCTTCTCGAAGGTGAAGGTCCCATCCAGCGTATATTTCGGCACGCCGATCGGGCCGCCGACCTGACGGCCGGTCTGCCCGGCGCGGTCCAGAGAGCCCGTGGCATCGACCTGGATCAGATCGAACACGCGGGTCGCCAGCAGGTTGATGGCGATGCGGTTATCGGCCCCGAAGCGCTTCGAGAAATCCAGCTCGAAGTCGATGCCGCGCGTCTTGATCTGGTTGACGTTGAGATACTGGTCCACCACGTCCGTGATCAGGCCGCTGGGGCCGGTGTCGCGCGTGATCAGCGCGCAGTAGCTGGCCCCGCCCGCGTTACAGCGATCCGTGATCACCTGCGCGCCGACGAGGTCGATCGCGTCGCGGATCTTGATATCGTAATAATCCGCGGAGAAGCGCAGCCCCGGGATCATCCGCGGCTGAAGCACGACGCCGGCGGTGGTGGTATCCGCAATTTCCGGCCGCAGCGACTGGTTGCCGCCGCGGAACACGCGTGCAAGCACCTGACTGCTGTTCGAGATGTCGAAGATGGAGCCCTGAGAGGCGACCAGCGGCGTATAGAGTTCGGCGGCATTGGGCGCGCGGATGTCGCGCGACCGTGTGCCGCGAAAGCGCACGCCCTCGACCGGCTCATATATGCCGCCGAGCTTCCAGGTCGTCACAGAACCGCTGGTGCTGTAATTCGTGCGGCGGATCGCGCCGTTGAACTCGAGCAGTTCTATGCCGGGCATGTCGCGCAGCAGCGGCACGACGGTTTCCGCATAGCCTTCCACGATGTTGATCGTTTCCGGCCCGAAGGACGAGGCGTTCGCGATGTAAAAGCCGTTGGTCAGCGAAATCGGGTCTGCCGTGCCGCTCACACGCTCGCTGCGATACTCACCGCCCACCGCGATGGAAACCGGCCCGGAGCCGAAGTCGAACAGATCGCCCCGCAGGTTGGCGGCGACCACATGCTGCTGAAAGCGCGTGCGCTGCTCGGAAGTGCCGAAGCTGTAGGCGCGCGCCGCCTCCGAGAAGCGATACTGGCCGAACAGGTTGAGCGGCTGACAGCCCGTCGCGGCGGCGCGGACCGCAGCATTGGGGCTGAGGGTCGCACGGCACACGATATTGCCATTGTCTACGCCGGTCCGGAACCGGCCTTCGTCCACGGCGTCCAGCGCTCGGGTGAAGTTGGCGGTGATGCGGTTGTTCTCGACGATCTGGCTCGCGTCGGTCTGGCCGAATTGATAATAGGCGTCCGCCTTCCAGCCATTGCCCAGATCGGCATCGAAACCGCCGACGATGCGGAAGGTCTTGGTGACATTGTCTCCGACCGCCACGCCGAGGTCCTGCCCAACGCGCCCGAAGGTGAGCGTCTGCGCGCCAAGCGTGGTCATCTGGTTGACGATCGACCGCGGCAGATAGGGGTTGTCGCGATTGATGGTCAGATTGGTGTCGCGGGTCTGCGCGCCCGGCGTGATGACGCGCACCCGGCCATAGGACACATCAATGAAGGGTGTCACCGCGCCCAGCTCATATTCGGTGCGTCCGTAGAGGGCATAGCGCTCCACAGGCACTTTCAGAACGCCGGCGGACCGGAAGGCGTTCTGCCCCTGCCCGCTCCCGCCCTGCATGAACAGCGTCGCATATTGGCCCCGCACGAACGGAACCGGGTTGCCCGCGTCGTCGAACTGGATCGTCGCGAGCGCGGTCGGGGCGTTGATCTTGCCCGCATAGGTCTGCGTCGCCGTATGGACGTTCGGGCTAATGATCCGCGCCGCCTGGCCGTTGGTGCGGTAGGCGGTGTTGGTCAGAACCTGCCATTCCTGCGCACACAGATCATAGCTGTAGCAGCCGCCCATGCCGCGGTTATTGTTATACTCGCCGCCGATGATGACGTGGCCGCGTCCACCGGCAAAGCTGGTGCCTGCTGCGGCGGCGATCAGCTGATCGCTATCCTCGCCTCGCTCGGAGATGCCAGCCTGCACATTGACCCGGAAGCCCTGCAGCTTCTTGTCGAGAATGAAGTTCACGACGCCGGCGACGGCATCCGAGCCATAGGCCGCCGAGGCGCCGCCCGTCACCAGCTCGACGCGGTTGATGAGGATGCCGGGAATGAGATTGGTGTCGACAGCGCCGGCAATCGTGCTGGGCACGAACCGGCGCCCGTCGACCAGAACCAGCGAGCGCTGCGCGCCCAGACCGCGAAGATCGACCGTGCGGGCACCACCGGCGCCGATGGTCACGCCGGACGTGGTTGGCGAAGTGGTGGCGCGAAAGGCCGGAAGCTGGGCAAGCGCCTCACCGACGCTGGCCGCCGAGGTATTCGCCAGACGCTCGCTGCCGAGCTGCGTGACAGGCGTCGGCGCGGTAAAGCCGGAACGGGCGATCCGTGAGCCGGTGACCACAATCGCATCGCCCTCTTCGGCCTCCGGCGCCGGCTCAGCCTGAGCCATGGCTTGCGGCGCAGGCGCAGCAGGCGCTGGTGCGGCCATGGCGGCGGCAGGCCGCGGCTCCATGCGCACGATGGTGAAGCCGCTGCCGCGCTCCAGCGGCTGCAAAGGGGCGCTTCCCAACAGCCGGGCCAGCGCTTCCTTGGGCTCATACTGCCCTTTGATCGGCACCGACGGCCCATAGCCGGTGGACGAGGCGGAAAAGACGATCGACGTGCCGCTCTGCAGCCCGAACGTCCGCAGGGCTGATGGCAGAGGCTGCGATGGAATATCGAAATCGACCGGCTTGGCCTGCGCCGCCGAAGCGACCAGCGCGATCGCCGCCGCGCCGAGCATCAAGGCGCCACGCGTGTTGAAACCAGACATGAACATGAAAATCCCCTCACCTGTTTTTAGACTTCTCTACCTGATGAGGCGGTTCGCGCGACTTACCTCAGTCGTGCGTTCAGATTTCTTTCGCGGGCGATGTCCAGCAACCGATATTCGCCGTCGGAAACCCGCGTCCACCGGGCCACGCCCATGGCATCGATGGCCGAAAGAAATGTCGACACGTCGCCGGCGCGGAGAACGGCACTCATCCGCCGCTCGGCAATGGCGGGCGTGCCGATGAGGATTTTGGTCGGGAGATAGCGGTTCATCTCGGCCACGATGTCGCCGAGCCGGGCCTCGTCGAAAATCAGGACACCCTCCCGCCAGCGCGAAACATTGCGCAGGTCGACCGGGGCGAGTGTCCAATTGCCGTCCCCCGCGACGAGGCGGTAGCCCGGGCGCATAAAGACGGTCGATGCCGTGTCCGACTTTGTCTTGAGGCCCTGCACGACGACATGGCCCTCCATGAGCGTCAGCTCGACACTGCGCTCGACGAGATTGACGTCGAACTGGGTGCCGAGCGCCTTGATCCGCTCACCACCAGCCATCACCACGAAGGGCCGCTCGCGATCTTTCGTCACCGCAAAGTTGGCGCGGCCGCTGAGAAGCTCGACGCGCCGGGTCGTCTCCCCCATGCTCGCCTTGAGCGCGCTGCTCGCATCGAGGAAGACCTTGCTGCCATCGGGCAGGACGATCGCCGACGTCTTGCCCTCCGGCGTTTCGTAATAGGCTGTGACGACGGACGCTCGCTGCTCGCTGCTGGTGGGCAGCAGATCGAGCGCAACGACGGCCGTCACGGCACCAGTGAGCAGCAGGCCGAGAGCCGCCGCGATGGCGAGCCGGCGTTTGCCCCGCGGCGCCTGGCGCGCCTCCTCGCGCAAAGCCATGATTTCGGGATGGGAGCGGAGGCGGTCTAGTTCGAGAAACTGGGCAACCAACGCGTCATAGTCGCGCCGGTTCTCGTCACGTTCGGCAAGCCAGCGCTCGAACTGGCGAACCTCTTGCTGAGGCAATGTGCCTGAGCGCACACGGGCGACCCATCCGGGGGCATCCACGGGCGTCGGCCGGTCGGCGGGTCGCACGAGGCGAGGCAGAAACTTCATTCCGTCCCCCTGGCATTGTCGTGCAATGCTTTCAAAGCCTGCATGATGTGCTTTTCGACCGCGCTCGCCGAGATGCCCAGATGCGCTGCGATCCGGGCGTAGGTCATCTCCTCGAAGCGATGAAGGACGAACACCTGCTGGGTGCGCGGAGGCAGCGTGCGGATCACCTCCAGAGCGGCGGTGAGGCTTTGCTGCCCGATCAGGATGCGTTCTGGCGAGAAGGGATCGATCTGATCCGGCACCTCTTCGTCGGCATAGCGCAACTGGGCATTTTTATGATGCCGCCGCGCCAGCACATGGGAGGCGATGGTGAAGAGATAGCCCTGCACATTCTCGATTTCCGCGCTTTTCTGGCGGCTATGCAGATTGGCCAGGACTTCCTGCACGAGATCCTCGACCTCGCCGATGGGCACCCGTTTGCTGAAATAGCGATGCAAAGCGCGCCGGTGCAGCGACACGCGTTCGTCATCCAAAACAGGCACGGATTTATCCTGCACCTATGCCATCTCCGTGAGAGGTCCATTTGTTCTGTTTTCTATGAGCGTCGTTACCCGGAATTCCTCAGCGCATTCATAAAAAAAGAAAATTCGGCTTCACTTTTCAGATGCCTCCCTGCCCGATGGGGGCTCTGTCCGGTCGGTGCTGGAGTTTGGCCATCGACCTGTCTACCGTCTTGCGAGCTTTCCTATCGTGACGGAACCTTCATTGAGCAAGACACCCGCAGACATCGCACCGCTTCAGGACATCATGGCGCGGCTTCGCAATCCGGATGATGGCTGCCCGTGGGATGTCGCCCAGACCTTCGCCACCATCGCGCCTTACACGATCGAGGAGGCCTATGAGGTTGCCGACGCCATCCAGTCCGGCGATATGGCGGCGCTCAAGGATGAGCTGGGCGATCTGCTGTTCCAAGTCGTGTTTCACAGCCAGATGGCTTCGGAGCAACAGGCCTTCGATCTTTCCAATGTCATCTCCGCGATTTGCGAGAAGATGTTGCGGCGCCATCCGCATGTTTTTGCAGCGCCCGGGTCGGTCTCGCCCGGTTGGGACGAGATCAAGGCCGCAGAGCGCGCCGGCAAGGCCTCGGAGGATCGCTCGGCCTTGTCAGGCGTTGCGCTCTCCTTGCCCGCCCTTTCGCGTGCGGAGAAAATCCAGAACCGTGCCGCGCGCGTCGGGTTTGATTGGGACGACATCGCAAATGTGCGGGCCAAGGTGCTGGAAGAGCTGGAGGAGGTCGAACAGGCTACCGATCAGGCAGAGTTAGAGGACGAGATCGGCGACCTGTTGTTTGCGGTCGTCAATCTCGCACGGCATCATCATGTCGATCCCGAGACGGCGCTCCGCCGGGCCAGCGGGAAGTTCGAGCGGCGGTTCCGCGCGATGGAAGCCGATGCGGGCGAGTCATTTCCCGGCTTGTCGCTGGATGAGAAGGAAGCCCTCTGGCAGAAGGTCAAGCGCGCCGAGCGTTGAGGGCGAGCCTCAGGCGATCAGCCCGGCCTGGTCGCCGTGCAGGCGCACGAAGCGATCATAATCGGCCGGCTCCATCCGCACAGAGACGTGGATGGTAACCTCGCCCCCGTCGGCCTCCGCCGTTTCCGACAGCACTTCGCCATGGGCATGAAGCCAGGCAAGCGCCGCGCCTTCACGTCCGTTCAGATCGAACTCGTAGCGCCTGTGGCTCTTGCCGAGAATATCGGAAAGACGCCGGCGTAGCGCCTCGATCCCCTCGCCCGTCAGCGCGGAAACGAGGGCGACATCGGGCTCATGCTCGGCCCGGTTGCGGATCGCGGCCTGATGGTCGGAATCGTCGATCAGATCGACCTTGTTCCAGACTTCCAGCACCGGCACGGCGCTGTCCGCAGGCGCCTCGTCATCCTCACCGGCGACGGCCCCCAGATCGGCCAGCACGTCCAGTACATCGGCTTTCTGTGCGTCGCTGTCGGGATGCGCGATATCACGCACATGGAGGATGAGATCGGCGGAGAGCACCTCTTCCAGCGTTGCGCGGAACGCTGCAACGAGCTGGTGCGGCAGGTCCGACACGAAGCCCACCGTATCCGAGAGAATAGCCTTGTCGATGCCGGGCAAGCTGATTTGCCGCATTGTGGGGTCGAGCGTAGCGAACAGCATGTCCTGTGCAATCACGGCCGATCCGGTCAGGCGATTGAACAGGGTCGATTTGCCGGCATTGGTATAGCCGGCGAGCGCGATCACCGGCCAAGGCGCGCGCTGGCGCCGGGCACGATGAAGTCCACGGGTTCGCGTGACCTGCTCAAGCTCGCGCCGGATGCGGGCCATGCGATCGCGGATCATCCGTCGGTCGGCCTCGATCTGCGTTTCGCCGGGGCCGCCAAGAAAGCCAAAGCCGCCCCGCTGCCGCTCTAGGTGGGTCCAGCTGCGCACGAGCCGGCCGGCCTGATAATCGAGATGCGCCAGCTCGACCTGCAGTCGCCCCTCGGCCGTGGCGGCGCGCTCGCCGAAAATCTCCAGGATAAGGCCGGTGCGGTCGATGACCTTGGCGGCGCAATTCTTCTCTAGATTGCTCTGCTGGACGGGCGTCAGATTATTATCGACCACGATAAGCTCGGCCTGCTCACGCACGGCGAGCGCGGCGATCTCTTCCACCTGCCCGGAGCCGAACAGCGTGGCCGGGCGGGATTGTCGCACGCGGAACGCCGCGGTCCCGCACACGTCCAGTCCGATGGCGAGCGCGAGGCCTTTGGCTTCCTCCAGCCGGGCCGAGACGTCCCGCCGCTGGCGTCGCCCGAGATCGGCGTGGACCACGATGGCCCGCGTTCCACGCGTCACTTCTTCCTGATCGAGATGAAAACTAATGGGTCATCCCCATCTGTTCAGTCCTCATCTTCATCATTTTCGCCCGAGAGATCGAGCGGATGGGTGGGCTGAACGGTCGAGATGGCATGCTTGTAGACGAGTTGCACGAGACCATCGCGCTGGAGCAACATGCAGAACAGGTCATAAGCCGCGATCTCGCCCTGAAGCATCACGCCGTTGACCAGAAACATAGTCACCGGGTCGCCGGACTTATGGACCGCCGATAGGAAAATTTCCTGCAAAAGCTTCGGCTTGCGCTCATTTGATGAGAAGGCGGATTCAATCTTGGCGAGATCCATCGGATGCGCAGGCATGACCGTGGAAATGGCGTGCTTGTAGACCAGTTGGGTTTGACCGTCCCGCCGAAGCAGGACCGAGAAATTATCAAACCAGGTGACGATGCCCTGAAGCTTGACGCCCTTGACCAGAAACATGGTCACCGGGGTCTTGCTCTTGCGAAGGCTGTTGAGAAATATGTCCTGTAAGTTATTGAGTTTTTCGGCCATTTTCTACTCCATTATTGGCGGCTCGCTGTCCGCGTCGCGCTCTGTCAAAGCGTCGATATGCCCCATGAGTGGGGTGACTGGTGCACGCTATGTGATTCCCAGGGAGAAATCCAGCCCCGGCTTGTTGCGCTGCACAAAGGTTTTCAATGCTCAACTATCGCGTTCATCTCCCAAGCCAAGCGACTTCAGCTTGCGGTGCAGGGCCGAGCGCTCCATGCCAATGAACGCAGCGGTGCGCGAAATGTTGCCGGAGAAGCGCTTGATCTGGATGCGCAGATACTCCCGCTCGAAATTCTCGCGCGCTTCCCGCAGCGGCGCCCCCATGATCGCGGTGGACATGCCCGTGTCGTCGCCACCGCCGGTAGCCTCCGCGGGCAGCATCTCCAGCTCGATGACCCCGCCCGAGTTCATCGGCGCCAGGATGACGGTGCGCTCGACGACATTGCGGAGCTGGCGGACGTTGCCCGGCCAATCAGCCGATTGCAGGGCGGCCATCGCATTGGGCGCCATGTTCGGGGAGGCCATGCCGCGTTCGGCGGCAAAGCGCGCCAGATAATGCTCGACCAGACCGGGAATGTCATCCCGCCGTTCTGCCAGCGGCGGCAAGGTGAGCGGCACGACATTGAGCCGGTAATAAAGATCTTCACGGAACCGCCGCTCAGCGATCTCTTCCTTGAGATCACGCGCCGTAGACGAGATAACCCGGATGTCGACTTTCACCTGCCGCTGGCCGCCGATGCGCGTAAAGCTTTGGTCGGTCAGCACCCGCAGGATCTTGCCCTGCGTGGTGAGGGGCATGTCGGCGATTTCATCGAGGAACAGCGTGCCGCCATGGGCCTGCTCCAGCAGGCCGGGCCGGATCACCCCGTCGGAGCCCTCCACGCCGAACAGCGCTTCCTCGGCGCGCTCGGGCTCGATCCGCGCCGCCGTGACGATCACGAACGGACCGCTCGCCCGCGTCGACCAGTTGTGGAGCATTCGCGCCGCCACTTCCTTGCCGACGCCGGCCGGGCCGGTGATGAGCACCCGGCTACCAGTGCCAGCGACCTTCTTGATCGTGGCACGCACCGTGTTGATGGCATTGCTGGTGCCGGTCAGTTCCTCTTCCTGGCCGAACCGCGCGCGCAGCACCTGATTTTCCCGGCGCAGGCGCTCGGTTTCGGTCGCCCGGTTGACGATGTGAAGAAGCTGGTCGGATTCAAACGGCTTCTCGATGAAGTCGACTGCCCCGCGCCGGATCGCCGCGACGGCCGTATCGATATTGCCATGGCCCGAGATCATCAGCACCGGAATGCTGGGGTCTCGCTCCTTGATGATGTCGAGCAGTTCAAGGCCATCCAGCTTTGACCCCTGCAGCCACACGTCCAGCAACACCAGCGAGGGGCGCCGCGCGGCGAGCGCTTCCAGCGTCTCGTCACTATTGGCGGCAAGGCGCGTCTCGAACCCCTCATCCTCGAGGACACCCGCGACCAGTTCCCGGATATCGGCTTCGTCATCGACGATCAGAACATCAAGCGCCATTCAACGTCTCTTTCATATTGTCTCGGCCTTCTCGTCGCCCTCTGCGAGGCGCGACAGCCGTTCCACGTCGAAGCGGAGAGTCACGACCGTGCCTCCGCTTTCGGCATCGCCGAAGGTGATGGAGCCGAAATGCTCCTCGACGATCTTCTTCACGATCGCGAGCCCGAGGCCGGTGCCCTTGGCGCGCGTCGTCATATAGGGTTCGATGATCCGCTCGCGCTGTTCCGGTAGGCCGATGCCGTCGTCGGTCACGGAAATGGCGAGCTGCCCTTCCTCACGCAGCACGAGCATCGTCACATGGCCATGCGGGGCATTGGCGAGCGGTTGATCGCCCTCCCCCTTCGGCGTGTCGGCAAGATGCCGCTGCTCGATGGCCTCGACCGCGTTCTTGACGATATTTGTCAGCGCCTGGCCGATCTGCCGACGATCGCAGACCAAGGCCGGGTCGGCTTCCTCGCTGGCGAAGGTGAAGGTAATCTCGGGGTGCGCGACCTCATGCAGGAACATCGCATGGCGGGCGATGTCGATCACCGCTTCCTCCCGGAAGACCGGCTTGGGCATGCGCGCGAATGAGGTGAACTCAT
The DNA here is from genome assembly GCF_025961875.1 of Sphingobium sp. B8D3B. Lineage (NCBI taxonomy): Bacteria > Pseudomonadati > Pseudomonadota > Alphaproteobacteria > Sphingomonadales > Sphingobiaceae > Sphingobium > Sphingobium sp. B8D3B. The sequence continues at coordinate 993,017 of NZ_JAOQON010000001.1, forward strand.
CGACAATACGGCGCAGATCGCCGACCTGCCGCACGATCGTCTCGGTCAGGCGGCGGAAGGTGCTGGGATCGGACTCGATCTCCTTGCCGTAGCGCCGCTGCAGCCGCTCGGCGGCGAGCTGGATCGGGGTCAGCGGATTCTTGATTTCGTGGGCGATGCGGCGGGCGACATCCGACCAGGCGGCGCGGCGCTGGTCGAGCAGTTGCTCGGTGATATCATCGAAGGTCAGTACCTGATTGCCGTCCTCGACGACCACCCGAACCGCGAGGGTCCGCACTTCGCCCCGGGCGCGGATTTGGATAATGTCGGCGCCGGTGCCGGCCTCCATCAGCGCTGCCAGCTCCTCGGACACATCGGCAAGCCGTTGGCCGACTGCCTGTTCGCCGGGGCGCACGAGCAGACCCGCTGCCGAGCTGTTCAGGATCTGGATGGTCCCGTCGCGGTCGACAGACACCACGCCCGCGCTGACACCGGATAGCACGGCCTCGATGAGCGCCCGCCGATCTGCGAGCTGATTATTGGCCGAGACGAGCGCGCCGGTCTGCGCCTCCAACCGCTGGGTCATTCGGTTGAACGCGCTTGCCAGTGTGCCCAGTTCGTCGCGAGAATGAGAGTCAGTGACCCGCGCCGACAGATCGCCTGCCGTCACACGCCGCGCGGCATCCACCAACTCTCCCACCGGTCGGACGAGTCGATCCGCCACGGCCAGCGCAATCCACACCGCCGTGCCGACCAGCATCAAGGTGCCGATGAACAACGCGATGTTGAAGCGCAGCTGTAGCTGCCGCGACCGGGCGGCAAACTCGTCATAATCGGCGAGCACAGCCTGGGCGCGCTCCATCTCGCTGAAAGCGGAGACGGCCGAATCGCGGGTGGCGTAGAGGAAGGTGTTGGACTCGGGATAGAGCAGCACAAAGGCTTCGATCTGGTTGGGCTTGGCCTGCACCACGACGGGCTGGCCATTGCGCAGATCGCGGATGATCTCCGGCGTCAGCATATCCGTGGCCGTCTGTCGTTCCGGATCGACCGTCGCTGCCGTCCGCGCGACGCCATCCTTGCCGATCTCGATGATCGCTGAGCGGTTCAGTTTCCGCGTGACCACCTGATAGATATAACCCTCCGCGAAGGACGGGCTGGAAATGCTTGATTGGGAGAGATAATTGCGCAGGTCTCCCGCCATCGTCACGGTCTCGTCGCTCAACTCCTTGAGGTTGGACTGATAATAGCCGCGCGCGAGATCGGAGGCGTTCTGGAGCATGCCGCGCGCGTCGGCCGAGAACCAGAACTGCACGCCATATTGGAAGAGCAGCGAGGCAAAGATCACCACCAGCAGGAGCGGAAGGCTCGCGATCACCGAGAACAGGGCGACGAGGCGGACGTGCAGACGCCCGTTGCCGCCCACGAGACTGCGATTGGCGCGCCGCCGGGCGATCCTCTGGCCGAGCAGAACGAGCAGCAGAATGGCCGGCAGAAGATTGAGGACCAGCAGCAGCGCCACCACGGCGGCGCTGAGCAATGTGTCGTCATCCTGCGGACGTGTGAGTAACCACCAGGTGAACCCCGCCGTGGCGACAAAGACCCCCGCTGTGAGCGGAACAGCCAGACGACTGAGCCGCTGCCAGATGCGGAACGGCCGCGACGGATCGCTCACATTGTCCAGCACGGTCGATCTTTGATCCATCGTGGCACCGATACAACATCGGCGTGGCGGAGCAAACACGCTTAACGCGCGATGGCGGAAGTTACGGCGCTGGCCGGCCCCGGTCTACCGCACCGCAATCAGCGATGGCGCAGCGGCATGGTGGGGTCGATATCATAGTGGTTGAGCTTCTTGCGCAAGGTGTTGCGATTGAGCCCCAGTGTGGCCGCTGCCCTGATTTGGTTGCCATCCATCGCGGCGAGAACTTCGCTCAGGAGCACAGGTTCGATGACGTCCAGCAGCCGGTCGTAAAGCTCGCAGGGGCTGGCATTGCCGCCGACCGCGAGGTGATCCCGCGCCCAGCGCCGCGCCGCGTCCGCCAGATCGGCGGCGCTGCTGTCGGCCGGATCACCGACGCTATCCTGCACGCGCAGCACCTGCCGGACATGCTGGACCTGAATCTCCTGATCGCGCGTGAGCACGGTCAGACGCTTCATCAGGTTCTGGAGTTCGCGCACATTGCCGGGCCAGTCATAGCGCTCGAGCAGCGCGGCGGCCTGCTCGGAGAGCAGCTTGCTCGGCAACCCCTCGAAGACAGCCTGATCGAGAAAATGCCGCGCAAGGATCGCGACATCACCCGTTCGCTCGCGCAGCGCCGGCAGGCGAATCGGCACGACGTTGAGCCGGTAGAACAGGTCTTCGCGGAACCGGCCTTCGCTAATCAGGGTTGGCAGATCCTGATTGGTGGCGGCAATGATGCGCACGTTCACCCGCACCGGCCTCGTGCCGCCCACCGTCGTGATTTCGCCGGACTGGAGCACGCGCAGCAGCCGCGTCTGCGCATCCATCGGCATGTCGCCGATTTCGTCCAGAAACAGCGTGCCGCGCTCGGCCTGCTCGAACCGGCCCGCCGTTCGCGCGAAGGCGCCCGTAAACGCGCCCTTTTCGTATCCGAACAGCTCGGCCTCGATCAGCTCGCGGGGAATGGCGGCCATGTTGATCGCCACGAACGGTTCATTGCGGCGCGGCCCCAGGCTGTGGATCGCCTCGGCCACCAGTTCCTTGCCGGTGCCGGATTCGCCCAGAACCAGAATGTTGAGATCATTGCCCACCACCCGCGCGATGGTGCGATAGACCTCCTGCATCTGCGGCGAGCGCCCGATGAGCGGCAGGCCGTCGTCCGTGCCCTCACCAGCCGCCGGTTCCGCCAGCTTGCCCTTGGCCCGAACGCTGAGCGCTTCGGCTACCGCGCGGCTAAGCTCATTCAGATCGAACGGCTTTGGCAGATATTCAAATGCACCCTGACCTGTGGCGCGAACGGCCGTGTTGAGCGTGTTCTGCGCCGAGAGGATGATGACCTTGAGGTCAGGCTCGGAGGCAAGGATATTGCCGACATCGTCGAGACCATCGCCGTCCGGCAGGATCACGTCGGTAATCAGCACATCGGGCGTGAAGCTCGCCAGCGCCTCATGGCGCTCGGCTATCGAGCCGGCGGTGCGGATGATGTGGCCTTGCCGCTTGAGCGCCTCGCTGACGACCATGCAGATCGCCGGATCGTCATCGACCACCAGAACCTTGCCGGTCAGGCGCGTCATAGGCTCCCTCCCATGGGCAGGAGAACCCGGAAGATCGACCGCGCGGCCACCTTGTCCCGCTCATACTGCACTAGGCCGTTCATATCGCGCACCAGCTTGTCGACCAACGCGAGACCAAGGCCCTGTCCGCTGCGCTTGTTGGAAATGAAGGGATTGAACAGCACATCGCGGATATTGTCCGGCACGCCGGGGCCGTTGTCGATCACCTGAATCTCGATCTGCAGCGGCGCTGCGCCCTTGCCGCGAGCGCCCATCACCGACAGGCCATGGCGATAGGCCGTCGCAACCTGAACCGCGCCATCCGCCATGCCGTCCACGGCCTCCACCGCATTCTTGACCAGATTGAGCATGATCTGGACCAGCGCGTCGCCATTCACCTGTGCGAACGGGAGAGACGGGTCGTAGGTGCGGGTGATCGTGCAATTGCGGGCGAACCCGGCGCACGCCAACTCCACCGCCCGGTCGAGCAGCGGATAGATATTCTCCGGTCGGCATTCGAGCGGCTGATTGCTGGTGAAGTGCTGCATCCGGTCGATCAGGGCTGCGATCCGGTCTACCTCGTCGCAGATCAACTTGGTGAGCGGACGGGTTGCCTCCCCGGCATCGCCCTCCAGCAATTGCGCCGCGCCGCGAATGCCCGAAAGCGGGTTCTTGATCTCATGGGCGAGCATCGCTGCCGCGCCGGTCGCCGAGCGCACGCCCATGGACGTGCGCCGCGTGCCGAGCGCCTGCGATTGGCCATGGACATGCAAGGCGACGATCCGCCAGCGATCGTCTTCCAGCAGCGGGTGGATGAGAATATCCATCTCCAGCGCTTCATTCCGCCCGGCATGGACCTGAATATCATAGGCAGACAGCGGCTTGTCCGTCATCCAGATCGCCGCATCGACGCGTGGATCGGCAATGCGCAGCACCCGCCCGATGGCGCTGCCGACCAGTGCCGAGCGCGCCATGTTGAGCAGATTCTCCGCGCGGGCATTGGCCAGGACAATGCGGCCGTCCGGGTCGATCATCAATGTCGCGACAGGATGCGCGGAGACGATTTCAGCGGCGGCAGGCATGGATCGGATCGGTGCATTCGCATCCGCCCCAGCCCTGAAATCGGCCTCAGGCTGCATTCCTGGCCTGTTCCTGTTCCAGATCGAGCCGTTCAGGGTGCGTCACGAACGGCGCGTAGAAGCGCTCCAGCATATCGAGCACGGTCGCCGCATCCGGCACCTGATTGACCATGTTGCGAAACTCGGCAGAACCGGGCAGGCCCTTGGTGTACCAGCCCAGATGCTTGCGGGCCATGTTGACGCCGGTCGTCTCGCCATAATGGTCGAGCATCGCGCGATAATGCTCGACGATCACGGCATATTGCTCGGCAATGTCGGGGTTCTCGACGGTCCGGCCGCTCACCAGACCCTGCATAACCTGCCCGAGCAGCCACGGCCTGCCATAAGCGCCACGCCCGATCATCACGCCATCGGCGCCACTCTGCGCCAGCGCGGTGCGCGCGTCGTCGAGCGAGCAGATGTCGCCATTCACGATGACGGGCAACTTCACCGCATCCTTGACGCGCCGCACGAACGCCCAGTCCGCGCTTCCCTTGTACATCTGGTTGCGGGTCCGCCCGTGAACCGTGATCAGCTTGGCACCCAAATCCTCGGCGATGTGCGCCAGCTCGGGTGCATTCAGGCTGTCATGGCACCAGCCCATCCGCATCTTAACGGTCACCGGCACGTCGACCGCCTTCACGGTCGCCTCGATCAGTCGGGCAGCGAGCGGCAGATCACGCATCAGCGCCGAGCCGGCATCGCCATTCACCACCTTCTTGACCGGGCACCCCATGTTGATGTCGATGATCGCCGCGCCGCGGTCGGCGTTGAGCTTGGCCGCCTCGGCCATTTCAGCGGGCTGGCAGCCGGCGAGCTGAAGCGACACCGGTTCCTCGACGGGGTGCCAGGCGGCCTTCTGCAGCGATTGCCGCGTCTCGCGGATCATCGCGGGTGAGGCGATCATTTCGGTGACGTTGAGGCCCGAACCATAGCGCCGCACGAGCGTGCGGAACGGCATGTCAGTCACGCCCGTCATGGGCGCGAGAACGACCGGTATCTCGATCCGCACGGGACCGATCTGGATAGGTTTGAGCAGCGTCATGTCCGGAATGTTGCCTAAAAAACAGGCAGCCCTTACCGCGAATGACGCTGGCGGGCAAGCAAGCCGTGCGCTAAGCGCGCCTCCATGCCCGATCAAGCCCCTCGCGCAGGCCTGTCAGCCGCGGTTTTGCTCGCTGCCGGTGCCGGCTTGCGCACCGGTCACGAGACACCCAAGCAGTTGCGAACGCTCGCCGGCAAGCCGGTTGTGGCCCACGCGCTGGATGCGTTGCGCGCCCATCCCGGCGTTGGCCCTGTGGCGCTCGTCGTGACGCCGGGCAGCGAGGATGCGATGCGCAGCCTGCTCGGCCCCCGCGCGGAAGGTCTGACGATCGTTGCAGGGGGCAGCAGCCGGCGCCTCTCTGTTCTCGCTGGCCTGGAGGCATTGGCCGGCAGCGAGCCGGGCAGCGCCCATGTGCTCGTTCATGACAGCGCCCGACCGCTGCTTCCGGTTGCCGTTATCGACCGAGTGCTCGGCGCCCTCGCCGATGGCGCCCGATGCGTGGTTCCTGTGCTGCCGGTCGTCGATACACTGGTGCGGTCCAGCGGTGATGAGGCCGGCCAGGTGGTCGATCGGTCGACCCTTGCGCGCGTGCAGACCCCGCAGGGCTTCGATTTTGCCGCGCTCACTGCCGTCCATCAGAACTGGACGGGGCCGGAGGAGCCGACCGACGACGCACAGATGCTACGGCGCGCGGGCATCGACGTGGCATTGGTGCCAGGCGACAGCGCGCTTGAGAAGATCACGGGACCGGGCGATCATGAACGGATGGAGCGACTATTGACGGTCGGCATGAGCACGCGCGTGGGCATGGGCTTCGATGTGCATCGCCTCGTGGAAGGCGAAGATCTCTGGCTGTGCGGCGTGCAGATCCCCCACAGTCATGGCCTCTCCGGCCATAGCGATGCCGACGTGGCGATCCATGCGCTGGTCGATGCGATACTTGGCGCGTTGGCCGAGGGGGATATCGGGAGCCATTTCTCACCCAGCGACCCGCAATGGAAGGGCGCGGCTTCGGATCGGTTCCTGGCCTTCGCCTGCGATCGCGTCTCGGCGCGCGGCGGGCGGATCGATCATGTCGACGTGACGATCATCTGCGAGGCGCCCAAGATCGGGCCGCATCGCGCCGCGATGCGCACCCGTTTGGCGGCGATCATGACCTTGCCGGAAACCCGGATCAGCGTGAAGGCCACCACGACCGAGCGGCTCGGCCTGACCGGCCGCGGCGAGGGCATCGCGGCACAGGCGTTGGTCACCCTGCGTCTGCCGGATGACGATGTTGAAGCGGCATCGTGACGCGGTCCCAAGGCAACCAAATGCCGCCCACCACCGTTCCCGCTCATCAAGGCCGTCATTATTGGCGTTGGCTTTTCACCCCGATGCGATCATGCGTGGACGATTATGAGTGAGTCGACCCTGAACCAAGCCGATGGCGTTCTACCGCCCGAACTCGTTGCCTTGGCCCGCCGCGTTATCGCAGAGAACCGCGCCATTGGCCGCACTGTGGCGGTGGCGGAGAGCTGCACCGGGGGACTCGTCGCTGCGGCACTAACCGAAATTCCGGGCTCGTCGGCCGTCTTCGAGGCAGGCTTCGTCACCTATTCGAACGCGCAGAAGGTCAAATTGCTCGGCGTCAGCGAAGATGTGATCGATGCCTTCGGGGCGGTCTCCATCGCCACCGCCTGGGCGATGGCGCATGGTGCCCTCAACCGGACGGGAGCCGATGTCGCCGTCTCGATCACCGGCGTGGCCGGCCCAGATGGCGGAACGGAGCTGAAGCCTGTAGGCACGGTCGTGTTCGCCCGCGCCGAAAAGGGCATGCAAGATGCCGATGCCGTCGCCGACTTGCGGAAATTCGAGGATGAAGGCCGCGCGAAGGTGCGGCTTCAGGCGGCGCTATGTGCGCTCGAACTGCTGCTGCCCGAGGCATCGGCCCCATAAAGCGCTGCCGCGCGCTCTTCGAAAGCGCCGATCATCTTGCGCAATGCCCGGTCGAACACCTGGCCGGCCAGCATCTCGAACATACGGCTCTTGAACGCAAAATCGACTTCGAAGTCGATCAGCACCCCGCCCTCCCCATCCGGCCGGAAACGCCAGTCGTTGGAGAGATGGCGCAACGGCCCGTCGATATAATCCACATGCACATGATGCGGCCGCTCCTTCACGACGCGCGAGGTGAAGGTCTCCCGCAGCCCCTTGAAGCCGACCACCATGTCCGCCAGCATCTCCGTGTCGCTGTTCGAGCGGACGCGCATGGCGCTGACCCAGGGCAGGAACTCCGGATAAGAGGCGACGTCTGCGACCAGATCGAACATCTGCTCGGGGGAGTAAGGCAGGTGGCGTGTTTCGTTATGCTTGGGCATGAGCGTTCAGAGGCTGCTTTTCATCGCGGCTTTGGCGAGCGCAGTTTCGCGCGCGGCTCGCATCTGGGCGAAGTCATCGCCGGCATGATAGCTTGAGCGGGTGAGCGGGCTGGAAGCGACCTGCAGGAAGCCCTTAGCCCGCGCGATAGCGGCATAAGCCTTGAACGCTTGCGGGGTCACAAACTCCGCGACGGCGGCGTGCTTGGGCGTCGGGCGCAGATACTGGCCCATGGTCAGGAAATCGATATCCGCCGAGCGCATGTCGTCCATCACCTGATGGACCTCGAGGCGCTGTTCGCCGAGGCCCAGCATGATGCCGGACTTGGTGAAAATGGAGGGATCGAGCCGCTTCACCGTCTCCAGCAGCCGCAGCGAAGCATAGTAGCGCGCGCCCGGGCGGATCGTGGGATACAGCCGGGGCACGGTCTCCAGATTGTGATTATAGACATCCGGCCGCGCCGCGACGATGGCCTCCACGGCCGCTTCATGCTTGTTGCGGAAATCCGGCGTCAGAATTTCGATCGTCGTTTCCGGCGTCGTGCGGCGCAGCGCCTCGATCACCTTCACGAATTGCCCTGCCCCGCCATCGGCGAGATCATCGCGGTCCACCGACGTCACGACAATGTGCTCAAGACCCATTTCGGCGCAGGCATCGGCCAGATTCTGCGGCTCGCGCGGATCGACGGGCCGGGGCATCCCTGTCTTCACATTGCAGAAAGCGCAGGCCCGGGTGCAGGTGTCGCCCAGGATCATCACCGTGGCGTGCTTCTTGGTCCAGCACTCGCCGATGTTCGGGCAGGCCGCCTCTTCGCAGACCGTCGCCAGCCCCTTGTCCCGCATCAGCTTGCGTGTGGCTTCATAACCGGCGCTGACCGGCGCCTTGACGCGGATCCAGTCGGGCTTGCGCGGGCGGAAGCCTGCGGGATCGGACGAGAGATCGTTCATGCCGCCCAGATAGCGACCGCAAAGCCCGCTTGCCAGCCCCCACGATCATCGGCAAAGAAATTGCCATGGTACAGTTTACAGACATGCTCGAAGGGTATCGCCGGTTTCGCGGTCAGGACTGGTCTGAACAGCGCACGCGCTGGGCGGAACTGAGCGAGGGCCAGAGCCCCCGCGTGATGGTGATCGCCTGCTCGGATAGCCGCGTCGATCCGACCCAGATTTTCGACACCAGTCCCGGCGAAATCTTCGTCGTCCGCAACGTCGCCGCGCTGGTCCCTCCGTTCGAGACCAATCCCGGGCGGCACGGCGTCTCCGCTGCCGTCGAGTTCGCCGTGCAGTTCCTCGGCGTGGGGGAAATTCTTGTGATGGGCCACGGCATGTGCGGCGGCTGCAACGCGGCGCTCACCCGGGCCATGCACGATGCGGCGCCCGGCGAGGGCGGGTTCATCGCGAACTGGATATCCCTGCTCGATGACGCGCGGGCGGAGGTCGTCGCGACGCATGGCAGCGACCATGGCGGCGCGGCGGGGCGGGCGATGGAACTGGCAGCCGTCAAGGTCAGCCTCGCCAATCTGCGCACCTTCCCGTGGATCGCGGAAAAGGAAGCGAGCGGTGCGCTGGCGCTCCGAGGCGCATTCTTCGCCATATCGGATGGCGTCCTGCACGTGCTCGATGAGCAGAGCGGCGAATTCGCTCCGTTCGAATAGGCAATGGACACAGAAGTCGCCTTCTTCGTCTACGGACTGTTGATGACAGGCGGCCCGGGCTTCGCTGCGCTCGGCATGGAGGGCGGCGTGCGCCGGCTCGGGCCGGACCGGGTGGTCGGCCGGCTCTATCATCTGGGTGATTATCCCGGCCTGGTAACGGGCGAGTCCGGCGTGGTGCATGGCGAACTGATCGGCATCCGCGATCCACTGCTGCTCGAGAAGATGGATGCCTACGAGTTGTACGATCCCGAGAAGCCCGGCGCGTCAGAGTATCGCCGCATCGAGGTCGACCTGCTGGATAGTGGGCGCCGGGTCTGGACCTATGAATATAATCGCAGCGTCGAGGGTCTGCCGGTGATCGCCACCGGCCAGTGGCGCAACGCGTAGCTCGGCGTCGCGCTGACATCCCGCGCGCTCGCCACATTGGGTCGATCCGCGCCGAGTCGGCGGACGCTGGTGGAGCTGTTGGTCTTAATCGCCAGCACGGTGGCGACCCCTTGTCCGTCAAAAGCAATCCGCCGAGCACCAGACCGGGCCCGATTCTGCAGTGAGGGGCAGCCGAGCGGCCTGACGGGAGCGGCGATGAGTCTCTGACTCACCGAGCCCCTGCCCCTCCCTGCAAGCCTCCGTTAGCGGGTCAGCTTCTTGTACGCGAGTCGCGTCGGCCGATCCGCCGCGTCGCCCATGCGGCGGCGCTTGTCTTCCTCATAGGCCTCGAAATTGCCTTCGAACCATTCGACATGGCTGTTGCCCTCGAAGGCGAGGATGTGAGTCGCCAGGCGGTCGAGGAAGAAGCGGTCGTGGCTGATGACCACGGCGCAGCCGGCGAAGTTCTCGAGCGCGTCTTCCAGCGCGCGCAGCGTCTCGACGTCGAGGTCGTTGGTCGGTTCGTCGAGCAGGAGGACGTTGCCACCCTCCTTGAGCATCTTGGCCATATGGACGCGGTTGCGCTCACCGCCTGAGAGCTGGCCGACCTTCTTCTGCTGGTCCGGCCCCTTGAAGTTGAAGGCGCCGACATAGGCGCGCGTCTGCAACTCATGCTTGCCGATGGTCATCAGATCATGGCCGCCGGAGATTTCCTCCCAGACGTTATGATTCGGATCGAGCGCATCGCGGCTCTGGTCGACATAGCCCAGGCGCACGGTCGGCCCGACCTCGATGCTGCCCGAATCGGGCTGTTCCTGCCCGGTGATGAGCCGGAACAGCGTAGATTTACCCGCGCCGTTCGGGCCGATCACGCCGACAATGCCGCCCGGCGGCAGCGTGAAGGAGAGATCATCGAACAGCAGCTTGTCGCCATAGGATTTGGTGAGGTTCTTGGCCTCGATCACCTTGCCGCCAAGGCGCTCGGGTGTCTGGATGACGATCTGGGCCTTGCCCGGCGCGCGATTCTCCTGCTTCTCGACCAACTCGTCGAACGCCCGGATACGCGCCTTGCTCTTGGTCTGGCGCGCCTTGGGCGACTGCCGGATCCACTCCAGCTCCTCCTTGATCGCCTTCTGGCGGCCGGCATCCTCACGCTCTTCCTGCGCCATGCGCTTGGCCTTGGCGTCCAGCCAGCTCGAATAATTGCCCTCGAACGGGATGCCCCGACCGCGGTCCAGCTCCAGCACCCAGCCGACGACATTGTCCAGGAAGTAGCGGTCGTGGGTGACGAGAATCACGTTGCCGGTGTAGTTGATCAGGTGTTGCTCCAGCCACTGGACGCTCTCGGCATCGAGGTGGTTGGTCGGTTCGTCGAGCAGCAGGATGTCCGGCTTTTCCAGAAGCAGGCGGCACAGAGCGATACGGCGCTTCTCACCGCCCGAGAGATTGTCGACGCTCCAGTCGCCCGGCGGGCAGCGCAGCGCCTCCATGGCGATCTCAAGCTGATTGTCGAGCGTCCAGCCGTCGACCGCGTCGATCTTCTCCTGAAGCTCGCCCATCTCGGTCATCAGCGCGTCGAAATCGCAATCTTCCGGCGGGTCGCCCATGATCGCGCTGATCTCGTTGAACCGGTCGACCAGATCGGCGACTGGCCGCACGCCGTCCTTCACATTCTCGATCACCGTCTTGTCGGGATCGAGCTGCGGCTCCTGCGGCAGATAGCCGACGCGAATCCCCTCGGCGGCCCAGGCCTCGCCCGTGTAATCATTGTCGATGCCGGCCATCACCTTCATCAGCGTCGATTTACCGGCGCCGTTGACGCCGATGATCGCGATCTTCGTTCCCGGCAGGAACTGAAGGTGGATGTTATTGAAAAGCGGCTTGTTTGCGCCGGGGAAGGTCTTGGTCAAACCCTTCATGACAAAGCTGTACTGGACGGCCATTGGGAAACGGTCCTCTTGAGCGGAATGGAGTGTCTTTGAATTGGCGCCCGGTTAGCTTACGGCGGGTCCATTGGCAAATCCCGGGTTGTCCCGCTCCGCCGCTCTTCGCCCCATCACCATCAAAGCGCTGTCCCACGCGAAAAACCGTCCCTTATTGCCAAGCACTTTGGTTGATAAGGCTATTGATTTCCCTGCGGCATGCGTTAATTGGGCCGCTCGTGCCCTTTGCTGTGCACGACCTTTGCTATGGGAGCCTAATAATATGAAGAAGTTTGCTGTGGCCGGCGCCGCGATCGCGCTCATGAGCCTTGCAGCGTGCGGCGAGAAGCCGGCTGCTGAGACCAACAACGTCTCCAACGAGCTGGTTGTGAACGAGCTGGACGCCGCTGCCAACGCTGCTGACAATGCTGCGAACGCGATGGACAACCTCGCCAACGTCTCGAACAACGCGGCGAACGCAGCAGAGTAATCTGCGACTGCGCTTCTGCGCATTGTTCAAGGGCGGCGTCGATCATCGGCGCCGCCTTTACATTTGGCGGTACGGTCGCCGGCTCTGCCGTTTGGATCGTGCCCGCCAGTTACAGGCACCGGTGATCTCCTTGCGATCATCGCCGCCTCGCCACCGGGCACATCCGGCATCGGCGCGGCCTTTGTGCTTGCATCAAGGGCAAAGCGAAAGCTAAGGCCCGCCCTGGATCGGGGAGTAGCGCAGCCTGGTAGCGCATCTGCTTTGGGAGCAGAGGGTCGCAGGTTCGAATCCTGTCTCCCCGACCACTTTTCCCTTATTTTCTGAATATCATAACCCGCGCGGCCATGATTGGGCCGGGCGGTCGCTCTGCCTTTGCGGCAAGCGCAAGGCGCAGCAACGTCCGCTCTTCGATGGATGGTGGGCCCGGCAGGACTCGAACCCGCAACCTAGCCGTTATGAGCGGCCAGCTCTAACCATTGAGCTACAGGCCCCATTCTCCACCGCAGCGCATGGCGCCGGCTCTGGGCGCGTTAGCTTGCGGCGATCCTGCTTGGCAAGTCTTGATGCATGGTGGCGAGCGGAGCGAACAGGCGTCGGATCAGCCGTTATGGCCCTGCTCGCGATAGGCCTCGGGCGCGGTCGGCAGCACGATGCCGAAGGCCTGTGCCGTGATGGCGAACTCCCCGCCGAGATGGCGGACGATTCCCCGCACCAGTTTGAGGGTGAACGCAAGGCCGAGCGGCGGCGTGTCGCCATAGAGACGCTGCTCGACTACATAACCCTGTTCGAGAAAGGCGCGCGCCTCAATGCCGCGCAAGGCCGTCGGGCGACTCATCGTCAAGCTCACGGAGGCGCGCTCCGGCGCCGGACAGACGCACAGGACAAGCTGTTCCCCCGCAGCCAAGCCGGCATGGCCGATGCGGATCAGGTGATTCAACATGCGTTCGATCTGGTTGCGGTCGCCATGCACGAGGCTGGAACCGCTCTCGACCGAGAGATTGACGGTCTGGCCAAAGCCGGCCGCGTCCACCACCCTGTGAAGGGCAGCGGTCAGATCGACATCATCCTGCTGGGCAGAGAGGTCTCCCCGCTCCAGTCGGCTCGCCGCGTCGAGATCGTCGAAGGTCGTCAACAATGCGCGCGCATCGGCCAGAATGGCGCGGGCGATGTCGCGATAGACCTCGGGGACCGGACCGAGGATCTGCGCCTCGATCATTTCGCCATAGCCTTGCACGGCATTGAGCGGCGTGCGCAGCTCATGGATCAGTTGCCGCGTGCTGGTAGCAGAGAGCGTGGCGCCCTCGTCGCTCGCCTGCGTTTCAGTGGGGCGAACCGGCGCCTCGAACCGCCGCTCGCGCCTGGCAATGCCGGTATAGCCCCGGAAGCGACCGCTCTGTCGGTCAAAATGCGGTTCGCCGGAGATGCGCCATTCGCCCGCCAGCGCACCGTCCTGCAAGGTCAGGCGGCTATTCTCGAACGCGGCGCGGTGCCGAAATGCCCCAAGCGTGGCGCCATCCACCCCATGGCTGACATCCACGCCCGGCGTCGCAATGCTCAGGCCAATGATCGCCTCGGGAAATGCGCCGTCGGTCAGGCGGACGAGGCCCGAAGCATCGGTCTCGAACTGAAAGCTGTCGACATCGGCATCCGGCGTGTCCTGGACCCGAGACTCTTGCTGGACTGCATCCGGCACCGGGTCAGCGGCGCCGGCCGCCTTGAACGGGTTCGCCTTCTTAAACCGCTCGATCTGCGCAACGAGACGGCCGATCTGGCTTGCCTCGTCTGTGCTGCCCGAGCGATCAAGCTCCTCGGTCGCAACGACCCGGTCCGCACTCGGCGTCCCGGCTTCCGCCTGCCGAACCTCAGTTGGGGGCAGCGACAGATCGACTTCGCCGAAGCGTCGTAACGCGGCCATTGCGGCTTCCGGCAGATCCGGACGGCGACGGAGCACGCTGCGGGCCAGCGGGCCCAGATGGGGTATCATCGCGGCCCAGTCTTCGCCGGTCAGGCGGACAGATTTCATCATCGCCACGATAACCGAAGGATGATCGCCCGCCAGCCACTGCACCAGCGTGGGGGAGCGGAGTCTGGACCCAAGTTCCACGACGGATGCGATGCGGCCTTCCAAGCTCACCTTCGGCCGGGCTTCCTGCAGGATGGTCAGGATGGTGTGGGCCTCGTCCGGCGAAAGCTTCTGGGTTTCCGCGCCGGAGACATCATATTGGGCAAGCAGATCCATGCACTGGCGCCAGCGCGTCACGGCGGCACCTGTGCCCTCGCCGCCATTGGCCAGCACCGTCCGCAGAAGATCGTTGAAACGCATTCAGTTGGCCCCTGTAACGGAACCGCGTGTACTGATGGTAAACCGACCCGCCTAGCGTTAAAAAATGGGACGTTGCATTGTGGGACAATTACGTTGCAGCGACATTATATGTCTGCAAGAACATCTACCGTGAAAGGAAATGTCCTCTATGCCCGGTAGTTCGCTGGATGAGACCGACGTCAAATTGCTCGACCTGCTTCAGGAGGATGGTCGCTTGACCAATGTCGAGCTGGCACGGCGCGTCGGCCTGACCGCCCCGCCCTGTCTGCGCCGGGTGAAAAGCCTGGAGGATCGCGGCTTCATCGCCTCCTACCACGCCCATCTCGATCCGGTCGCCTTGGGCTACACGACGACAGTGTTCGCCATGGTCAGCCTGAAAAGTCAGGCGGAAGAGGATTTGCAGGCATTCGAGGCCCATGTCGCGGCGCTGCCGGAAGTCCGCGAATGCCACATGCTGAACGGCGAGATCGATTTCATCCTCAAGGTGGTGGCGCAGGATCTGCGCAGCTTCCAGCAGTTCCTCACCTCGCAGCTGACGCAAGCGCCCAATGTGGCCAGCGTGAAGACGTCGCTGACGATCCGCACGTCCAAGAACCTGCCAGGCGTTCCGGTCGGCCGCTGAGCCCGGGCGTGGCTGAGGGCTGAGGCAGTCCGTCCAACGCCCAGCAAAAATGCCGGCGACAGAGCCGCCGGCATTTTAACTTTTTCGATCCACCCGCAGGGGTTCAGGCGTTGGGGCTGTTCAGCCACACCGTCCAGAGGTCGGCCGTCCGCTTGCGCACGCCGGTGCCGCTGACCTTGCCGAATGCCTCGAGAGCACCTGCCTTGTCGCCCGACCGTGCGAGCGCGATGCCAAGGCGCGTATTCACCTCGTCCGCATCCACGCCGCCCTTCTGCAGCGCGAGGCGATAGAGGGTGACGGCCTTGGCATTGTCGCCATAGCTCATGAAGGCGCTGGCGGTGTTGGCTGCGGGCTTGCCGGTGGCGGCAGAAGCGGCACTCTTCTCAGAGGTTGCCAGCGATGCGCGATCCTGCGTGATCCCGCTGGTCGCGACCTGATAGAGGTCGGACAGCGTGGTGCCGCTCAGAACGCCGCTGGAGCGGCCCTGATCGATCACCGCCTTGACCTCGCCGGGCAGGCCGAGGCGATTGGCCGCCTCTGCATATTCATTGTAGTTATAGGCGCTCTTGAGCGACTTGGTGGCCGCCATCAGACGCATGATGTCGATGCTCTCGTCGCGGGTCGCATTGGGATATTCGTCCTGCAACATCCGCAGCACCAGCGCCCAGTTGTCCGGCGTGCCGCTGACCGGCAGTGCCAGCTTGGTCCAGTCGGAGAGCGTCGGCGATTTGGCGAATACCGCCATGCTCAGGCCCTTGTTGTACCAGCTCGCATCGACAGGCTGGCCGGAAGCCTTCTGCAGTTCGATCGCGCGCTTGAGGTGCGGCAGGCCCTGCTCCACCTTGGCCTTGCCGGCATCGGTGAACTGGTTGTTGACGATCTGGTCCTGCGCCTCGTTGAAATAGGTGTTGGCGATCAGCACGTCCGGCGTGGGGCCGCCATAGCCGCCGTCGATCGCCGACTGGAAGTGCGTGCGGGCCTGATCATATTGCTTGGCGTTGAAGGCGAACTGGCCGACGAAATAGTGGAACTTCGCCACTTCGGTCGCCGGCGTCATGCCGGAGTCGATCATCGCTTCCAGAGCCTGGCGCTGGATGGCCTCATCCTTCTGGTTGATGCCGACCTGCAGCAGCAGGCTGCCGAAGAAGTAGCGATCGTCGGGCTTCGTCGCCGTGGACTGGATCTCGTCCAGCTTCGCCTTGGCGCCCGCAAAATCCTGCTTCTTCACCAGCTCCTGGGCTTCGACCGCTCCCTTCTGGAAGCCGCGGCTCAGCGAAATCTTGGGTGCCGAACTCTGTTCGGCCTGCTTGCCATCCCGGCTCTGCGCCGATGCGGGAGCCGTTGCGAAGGCGCCCGCCGCAAACGCGGCCAGGGTGATCGTAAGAGCAGTGGTATTGAACAGACGCATCAAATATTCCTCCAGAACTAAGATCTCGGCCCCCAAGTCGCGGATCCCGCTGACTTCATGAGCCTGCACTGCAGGATCACGCGTGAACGGGAATTGAATGTCGCTATAACCACGGTTCCGGAGCTTGTCATGAGGGCGCGACGCCGGTTGGCATGGGAAATCCGCAAGCCGTCGCGCTCCCGCCCCCATTCGGCTTCGACCGGTTCGAGACAGCGTGCAATTTTGCCCTTTTCTCTGGCCTTTTCTGCAGTCGCGGGCTAGTCACACCGCTTCGAGTTCCCACCACGTAATCATAAGAGAAAACGCTTGAGCGACGAGACAATCCTCGCCGAACCCTCGGATATCAGCCCGATCAACATCGTCGATGAGATGAAGTCGAGCTATCTCGACTACGCCATGTCGGTGATCGTGTCCCGCGCGCTGCCGGATGTGCGCGACGGGCTGAAGCCCGTGCATCGCCGCATCCTGTTCGGCGCCCACGAAATGGGCTTCACTTATAACAAGCCCTACCGCAAATCGGCCCGCATCGTCGGCGACGTGATGGGTAAATACCACCCGCACGGTGACAGTTCGATCTACGACGCATTGGCGCGTATGACGCAGGATTGGTCGATGCGCGTGCCGCTCATCGACGGTCAGGGCAATTTCGGCTCGATGGACCCGGATTCGCCGGCGGCCATGCGCTACACCGAGGCGCGCCTCGCCAAGGTCGCCAATGCGCTGCTCGACGATCTCGACAAGAACACGGTCGATTTCCTGCCGAACTACGATGGTAGCGAGAGCGAGCCGCAGGTGCTTCCTGCCCGCTTCCCGAACCTGCTGGTCAACGGCGCCGGCGGCATCGCGGTCGGCATGGCCACCAATATTCCGCCGCACAATCTCGGCGAAGTCCTGCGCGCCTGCAAGGCGTACATGGATAACGGCGCGATCTCCGCCGAGGAGCTGATGGAAATCGTGCCGGGGCCGGACTTCCCGACCGGCGCGCTCATCCTCGGCCAGTCCGGTGCCCGCTCGGCTTACACGACTGGGCGCGGATCGATCATCATGCGCTCGCGCCATATCATCGAGACTCTGCGCGGGGACCGCCAACAGATCGTCCTCACCGAAATTCCGTTCCAGGTCGGCAAGGCCGGTCTCGTCGAAAAGATCGCCGAGGCGGCCAAGGACAAGCGGATTGAGGGCATCTCGGACATTCGCGATGAATCCAACCGCGAGGGCGTTCGCGTCGTCATCGAGCTGAAGCGCGATGCCACGGCGGATGTGGTGCTCAATCAGCTGTGGCGGCACACGCCCGCCCAGTCGAGCTTCCCCGCCAATATGCTCGCCATCCGTGGCGGGCGGCCCGAGTTGCTGACGCTGCGCGACATCATCGAGGCCTTCGTGCGCTTCCGTGAGGAAGTGATCACCCGCCGGACCAAGTTCGAGCTGGCGAAGGCACGGGACCGCGCGCACATCTTGCTCGGCCTCGTCATTGCAGTCAGCAATCTCGATGAAGTCGTGCGCATGATCCGCGGGGCCAGCAGCCCGGCGGCGGCCCGCGAGGCGCTGCTGGCGCGCGCTTGGCCGATCGGGGACATTGCGCCCTATCTCAAGCTGGTCGAGGCCGCGGATGATGAGCCCTCGGGCAGCGTCTATCATCTGTCGGACGCGCAGGTTCGCGCCATTCTCGATCTGCGCCTGCACCGGCTGACGGCGCTTGGCCGCGACGAGATCGGCAATGAGCTCAAGGGGCTGGCCGATGCGATTGCTGGCTATCTCGAGATCCTCGCCAGCCGCGTTCGCCTGTTCGAGGTGATGCGCGCAGAGTTCGACGCGATCGAAGCTGAATTCGCCACGCCGCGTCGCTCCACCCTCGCCCCCGCTGCCGACGGCATTGAGGATGAGGATCTGATCGAGCGCGAAGACATGGTCGTGACCGTGACCATGTCCGGTTACATCAAGCGCACGCCGCTCGATACCTTCCGCGCCCAGAACCGCGGCGGCAAGGGCCGCGCCGGCATGGCGACGAAGGAAGAGGATGTCGTCACCGAGCTGTTCGTGACCTCCACGCACACGCCGGTGCTGTTCTTCTCGACGCTGGGCAAGGTCTATCGCCTAAAGGTCTGGCGCTTGCCGGAAGGCGGGCCGGCCACACGCGGACGTCCGATGGTCAACCTGCTGCCGCTGGCCGAGGGCGAGACCATCCAGACGGTGCTGCCGCTGCCGGAAGACGAGAATGAATGGGCGCAGCTCCATGTCATGTTCGCCACCGCCAAGGGCAGCGTGCGCCGCAACAGCATGGATGCGTTCGCGAATATCCCCTCGAACGGCAAGATCGCGATGAAGTTTGAGGGTGAGGACGCCGACGACCGCCTGATCGGCGTCGCGCTCCTCAGCGAAGAAGATGACGTGCTGCTGGCCTCCCGCCAGGGCAAGGCGATCCGCTTCCGCGGCGATGATGTGCGCGAGTTCCAGAGCCGCAACTCCACCGGTGTGCGCGGCATGACGCTGAAGGAAGGCGACGAGGTCATCTCGCTCTCCGTGCTCCAGCGTGCCGGTATTCAGGACATGGAAGAGCGCGAGGAGTATCTGCGCTTCGCGCCATGGAAGGGCGAGAAGGAGGGCGAGCCGAAGATGGCCGCCGACCGTTTCGAGGCGCTGCGCGCCCGCGAGCAGTTCATCCTGACCGTCTGCGCCAATGGCTATGGCAAGCTCTCCTCGGCGTTCGAGTATCGCCGCACCGGGCGTGGTGGCCAGGGCATCACCAATATCGACAATATCGAGCGTAACGGCCCGGTTGTGGCGAGCTTCCCGGCGACCCGCGAGCATCAGCTCATGCTGGTGACCGATCAGGCCAAGCTCATCCGCATGGGGCTCAGCAGCTTGCGCGTGATCGGCCGTGGTTCTGCAGGCGTGCGCCTGTTCGACGTTGCGCAGAACGAGCATGTCGTGAGTGCCGCTCGGATTGAGGAAAGCACGGACGAGGTCGACGCGGACATGCCGGCGACCGAGGGCGAGGTATCCGACACCGCAGAGTGAAGAACAGGCCCGTCAGCGTTGCCTTGAGCGCGCTGGCGGGCGGTTCATGATCAGACCCAGCGCCGCTCGAACCGCTGGCCCAGTCCGGTCAACAACTCATATTGAGACAGACCGGTGTGCGCTGAGGCGGTGGGCAGATCATAGTCCACCTCCAGCGAGTCCCCTTCCTCCAGATCCGGTGCCGCGCTGACATCGACGGCGATCAGATCCATGGAGACGCGCCCCAGCAGCGGCAGCCGCTCTCCGCCATGGAGCATCGCCCCTCCCCCGGCAAAAGCCCGCAGATAGCCGTCTGCGTAGCCAAGATTGACGATTGCCGCCTCGACGGGCGCCTTCGCGGTGAAGGTCGCGCCATAGCCCACTGTTTCGCCAGCTTCGACCCGGCGCCGCTGGAGGATTTGCGCATGGGGACGCACGACCGGGCGGATATGGCCGGTCGCAGTTGGCGTCGGCAGGCCGCCATAGAGCGCGAGCCCGGGCCTGGTCAGATCGAAAGCGTAATCGCTCCCAAGCAAAATGCCTGCGCTGTTGGCCAGGCTGTAGCGCCGCGCCGGCACCTGCTGCCGCACGGCCTCGAAGCGCGCGCGCTGCACCGCGTTCAGATCGGACGTTTCATCGGCGCAGGCAAGGTGGCTGCAGAGTGTCTCGATCTCCAGCCCGTCCAGCACGCCAGCGCCAAGTTCATCGGGGCGTAGGCCCAGCCTGTTCATGCCGGTATCGATCATGACATCGCACGGGCCGCCGCCTGCAGCTTTCCATCGGGCGACTTGCGCGGCGCTGTTCAGCACCGGTCTTGCCTGTGCCGCCAGCGCAAAAGCCACATCTTCGGCGCGCACTCCGTGCAACACACTGAGCGATGCGCCTTCCAGCAATGGCAGCAGAGCCGCCGCTTCCTGCCATGTCGCGACGAAAAAATCCCGGCACCCGGCGGCGAGCAGATGCTGAAGAACCTCGGTCGCGCCGAGCCCGTAGCCATTGGCCTTAAGGGCTGCCCCGCAGGCTGCCGCCCCACTCTGCCCTGCCAGCCAGCGCCAATTGGCGATCAGCGCGTCACGATCCAGATGCAGGGCCAGCGGCGATGAGGGACAGTCGATCATGTCGGCGGGGTAGCGCGCTCGCCCCTGCCCGTCGAGAGCAATCCGGCCACCCGCGCCCTGCTGGAGGGCACGGGTGGCACGGGGTCAGAACGCCTTGCGGACTGTCAGCGAGACAAACCGGCCGAGCGGGTTTGCCACAGTCGAGTCATAGACCTGATTGTTGGCAATCGCCGCGAAGGGCGGCGCGGCATCGAACAGGTTGAGCGCACTCAGCGAGAAGGACAGGCCGCTCAGCACGCCATCCGCCTTGGGCACGTCGTAGGTCAGCGTCAGATCGACCGTCGTGTAGGAGTCGACGGACTGCGATGGCGCGATGGTGCCCACCGTGTTGGTGTAGGCATTGGTATAGTTCACGAACATCGTGGCGCCGAAATTGTCGCCCCGCCACCCGAGATTGGCGCGGCCCCGGAACCGCAGCGGGAAGTTGGCGAGGTTCAGTCGGTCCACCGTTGGCGAGGTCGGGCCGGTCGCTCGCCCATAGCTGAGCAGATAGGTGCCCGAGACGCCGATATTGGCCGATCCACCGCCCAGATCGAACGCATAGTTCGCGAGGAAATCCAGCCCGTCCATCTTGATGCGCCCGACATTGTTGCGGCGGGCGTCGACAATGGCATCGACATCCGAGGCTGCAATGATCGCCGGCGGCGCCCAGGGCAGATTGTAGATCGCGTTCACCTGCGCGACGGTCGGGTTGAAGGTCACGAACGGCGCGTAGGCCGGGTCGGTGAACACTTGCACGCTGAACACCGGCGCCGTCTCGATGACGTCGTTATAATCGATGCTGAAGTAATCCAGCGAGGCGGTGAAGCCGCTGCTCGGCGGGGTGAACTTGACACCAACCGACCAGGTCGTGGCCTTCTCCGGCTTGAGATCGGCATTGCCGCCGACATATTCGATCACATTGCCGAACGGCCCGAAATTGGGGATGGAAAACACCGTCGCTGTGCTGGCAGGGTTGGTATCGGACAGGGTGGGCGCCCGGAACGAGGTGCCATAGCTGGCATGAGCCGAGACGCCCGGCACGGGATCGTAGCGAATGCCGAACTTCGGATTGGTCGTACCGCCGACATCACTATAGTGATCGTAGCGGCCGGCAATGTTGAGTTCGAGACGCTCAATGCCCGGCATGGCATTGGCCGCACCGACCAGCGGCACGTTCACCTCCGCAAAGGCCGACCAGACGTCGCGCGAGCTGGCCGTATCGCCAAAGAGGTTGATCTGCGAGAGCGACGGCCCGTTGATATTCTCGGCGGCGGTGTTGCGGTAATAATCATGGTGGAACTCGCCGCCCACCGCCATGCGCACCGCGCCGCCGCCGATGTTGAAAAGCGCACCGTCCGTCTTCACGTTGATGAGGTCGACCGTGTAGAGGCCGGTCACGTCGAAAAAGGCGACTAGCTTTTCGATCTGCTCCCGAGTGTTCTGCCCTGTCCCGTAGACGTTCAAGGCAGTCGCCGGATTGGAGTCGGCCAGTGCGGCCGACAGCAGAGCCGTGTTCAGGAAGCCGTCCGTCTTGGCGCCGCCTTCCGTGGCGCCATGGGAGCCGTAGATGGAAAGCTGCCAATTGCCATCCAGCGAATAATCGAACCCGGTCGCCAGCTGGTAGGAGCTTTCGTAGATGTTGCCCTGGATCGGCCCATATTCGTTAAAGGCATATTCGACGATCTGCGAGGTCTGCCCCGGCGCGAACTCGATGAAATAGGGATTGCTGCTCGGAACAGGCGTCGCGGCGCCCAGCGTCAGAGACCCCGCGCGCTGGTTCAGGGTCCGCTTGGAGTAGAATCCGCTGGCCCACATCTTGAGCGCAGGCGTCAGTTCCTGATCCAGTCGTCCAATCACACTCCAGCGCTTGAGCTGCGGCAGAAGATCATTGTTCACATAGCTTTGCTGGAAATTGGGCGTCGTAGACAGATTCGCCGGTGTCAGATTCTCACCGCTGCCACCCGGATGTCCGTAGCGGGTGAAGGTCGCGGGATCGATCACATTGCCCGGCGAGCTGGTGAAGGCGCAGTTGTTCAACCCGCCAAAAGCACGCTGATCGCACTGGAACAGCTCCGCGCGATCTTCCTGGCGCAGGCGGCTGTGGTAATAATAGTCGCCGGCAATCATCACCGAGCCGGTGTCCCACTTCTTACCGAGAATGGCATTGCCCTGCCATTCGTCATAGCCATCAGCGAAGCCGTAACGCGCGCTGGCCTCCAGCCCGTCAAAGTTGCGGCGCAGGATGAGGTTGGCAACGCCCGCGACAGCATCCGAGCCGTAAGTGGCCGAGGCGCCGTCTGCCACAATGTCGATCCGCTCAAGGGCGATGGCCGGGATCACCGAGGCATCGAAGAGTTGGCCGGCGACACCACCCGGAGGCGCGCGGCGTCCATCAAGCAAAGTCAGCGTCGCCTGCGTGCCGAGGCCGCGCAGGTTGACGCCATTGGCGCGGGTGCTGTTGAGCGTCGCGCTGTTGACGTTGGTGCCCAGCGTGGCTTCGCCCGGCCCCAAGGCAGAGACCTGCGGAATGGTCTTGAGGATATCCGATGTCGTGGCCAGCCCCGTGTCGCGGATTTCCTGCTGACCGACTGCAATCACCGAGGAACCCACCGGCGCAACCCCGCGCAACTGGGTGCCGGTCACCACGATGTCAGCGGTGTTCGCGGCATCATCCTCGGACTGATTGGTCTGTGTGGTGCCCGTCTGAGCGCTGACACCCTGCGACGCAACAAGCGCGGTAAACGACACGAAGCCAAGCGCAGATGCGCGCCGGAAGCCATTTTTGGCCATGATCCTCCCCAATATGACAGCGCGATCGGCCCTACTGTCGATCGTCAATATCGACTTACGAAAATGAATACACTTTGTCTAAACATTTTTGCAATCGATTGCTCAGACAAATGCAACTGCTTTAGATTAGGTCGGATTCTGCTGGTCGATCGTTGGGTAATCCGCTCTTTCCTGATCACTGAGCGAAGGAGAACAAATCGAACTGCGTCGAAAGGAGATGTCGGCTATTCTAATCAGCCTTGCTCTGGCAAGCCCGTAGAAATCGCCGATAAACGCGATTCAGGCCGGTCGCCCGACTTCGACAATCACTCGCGCCGCATAGACTCCGCCGGGTTTTTGCCCGGTCGCAGGCGAGATCATGATGCCAAGCCGCGCTCTATGGCGCGCTGGGCACGTGGGAAACCGATTGCAGGTTTCCGAGGCTGGGCACCACCACCCATCGCGCTGCGGCTTCTTCGGCCAGCACTGCCGCGATGCGCGCGGCGGCTTGGCCATCCCCGAAAGGACTATGGGCATGGGCCATGGCGGCATAGGCCTGCGGGTCGTCCAGCAACCGCGCGACTTCAGCGACGATGCGATCAGGGACGGTGCCGATGAGACGGGCGGTGCCTGCCTCGATGCCCTCTGGCCGTTCGGTCGTCTCCCGCATGACCAGCACCGGTTTGCCGAAGCTGGGCGCTTCTTCCTGGATACCGCCACTATCCGTCAACACCAGGGAGGCTGCATCCAACAGGCCTACAAATCCTGGATAATCCAGCGGCTCAATCAGCGCGACATTCTCCAGGCCGGAAAGCGCGGGCTCCAGCGTGGCGCGGACCTGTGGATTGGGGTGGACCGGCCAGATGATGGCCACATCGTCGCGCTGGGCGAGGGTGCGGATGGCGGCGGCAATGTTCGAAAGCCCCTGCCCCAGATTCTCCCGCCTGTGGCTGGTGACGATAACGATCCGGCGCCCTGCAAAGCGCCGCAGCACGGGTGCGATCGAGCCCGCCAAAAAAGGCTGCTCCCGCAGCCTGCCCTGAGTCGCGAGCAAGGCATCCACCACCGTGTTGCCCGTCACGATGATCTGCCCTTGCGTTTGCTCGGCTTCCAGCGCTGCCGCTGCCCCCGCCGTCGGGGCGAAGTGCAGATTAGCCGCGCAGGCGATGATGCGGCGATTCACCTCTTCGGGCCATGGGTTGTAGATATCGCCGCTGCGCAAGCCCGCCTCGACATGCCCAACCGGAATGCGGCGGTAATAAGCCGCAAGGGCGGCCATCATTGCGGTCTTGGTATCGCCGTGGACCAGCACCCTGTCTGGCCGCTCGGCGTCGAACACCGCACCCAAGGCAAGGATGAGCCGCGCCGTCAACGTATCGAGCGTCTGGTCCGGCGCCATGATGTCGAGATCGAAGTCCGGCACAATCCCGGCGAGGTCGAGAACCTGGTCGAGCAAGGCGCGATGTTGAGCTGAAACGCAGACCTTCGTCTCGATCTGCGGCAGAGATTTCAGCGCATCATAGACAGGAAACATCTTGATGGCTTCGGGCCTCGTGCCGAAAACCAGCATCACTTTATAGCGCACCATCGTTCGCTTGCCCCCCACAGACAAGGCCTGTCTAACCGATGGTTAATGCGTGGTAAACATTTGTTAACCGGAAAAGAAAATGGCCCGCCAGCAATGCCGACGGGCCAATCTCTCAAAGCAGGAGGCCACTAGCCTCCTTCAATCTTAATTGATCAGAACAGACCTTCGATCTGACCCTTGTCGTCCAGACGGATGAAGTCCGCCGACGGTGTCTTGGGCAGGCCGGGCATGCGCATGATGTCGCCGCACACCGCGACGATGAACTCGGCGCCTGCCGACAGGATCACATCGCGCACAGGCACGACGTGGTTGGTCGGCGCACCACGCAGGCTCGGGTCGGTCGAGAAGCTGTACTGCGTCTTGGCCATGCAGACGGGCAGATGGCCATAGCCATCGGCTTCCCAGCCCTTGAGCTTGTTGCGCACGCTGCTGTCGGCGGTCACTTCGCTAGCGCGGTAGATGCGCTTGGCGATCGTGTCGATCTTGTCGAACAGCGAGAGGCCGTCCTCGTAGATCGGTGCGAAGTTGGACGAACCGCCCTCGGCCAGGGCGACAACCTTGCGGGCCAACTCTTCGGTGCCCTTGGAGCCATTGGCCCAGTGGCTGCACTCGACCGCTTCGGCGCCAGCGGCTTCCGCGATTTCCTGAACGACAGCCATTTCCTCGGCCGTGTCGGTGACGAACTGGTTGATCGCCACGACCACGGGCACGCCGAACTGACGGACGTTCTCGATGTGACGGGCGAGGTTGACGCCGCCCTTGCGCACCGCGTCAGGGTTTGCCGTGCCGAGATCGGCCTTGTCGACGCCACCATGCATCTTGAGCGCACGGATGGTGGCCACGATGACGGCCGCGGAGGGCTTCAGGCCAGCCTTGCGACACTTGATGTCGAAGAACTTCTCGGCGCCAAGGTCAGCGCCGAATCCGGCTTCGGTCACCACATAGTCGGCGATCTTGAGCGCCGTCTTGGTGGCGAGCACCGAGTTGCAGCCATGCGCGATGTTCGCGAACGGTCCGCCGTGGATCAGCACGGGGTTGTTCTCGAGCGTCTGCACGATGTTGGGCTGCAGCGCGTCCTTGAGCAGAACGGTCATCGCGCCCGAGGCGTTCAGCTCGCGGGCCAACACGGCCTTGCGGTCGCGCGTGTAGCCGGCGTGGATGTTGCCGAGGCGACGCTCCAGATCCTTGAGGTCCGAAGCGAGGCAGAGGATCGCCATAACTTCCGACGCCACGGTGATGTCGAAGCCATCCTCGCGGGGATAGCCGTTGGACACGCCACCGAGCGAGTTCACGATCGAGCGCAGCGCACGATCGTTCATGTCGAGCACGCGACGCCACGCGATACGGCGCGGGTCGAGGCCGAGCTTGTTGCCCCAGTAGATGTGGTTGTCGATCAGCGCGGCGAGCAAGTTGTTCGCCGAGGTGATGGCATGGAAGTCGCCGGTGAAGTGAAGGTTGATGTCCTCCATCGGCACGACCTGCGCATAACCGCCGCCGGCAGCGCCGCCCTTGACGCCGAAGCACGGGCCGAGCGACGGCTCACGCAGCGCCGCGACCGTCTTCTTGCCGATGGCGTTCAGGCCGTCAGCAAGGCCGACCGTCGTCGTGGTCTTGCCCTCGCCTGCTGGCGTCGGGTTGATCGCGGTGACGAGGATGAGCTTGCCATCCTGATTGCCCTGGACGCTGTTGATGAAGTCCCAGGACAGCTTCGCCTTGTAAGGGCCGTAGTTCAGCAGCGCGTCCTGCGGGATGCCGACCTTCGCGCCGACCTCGGCGATGTTCTGCATCTTCGCTTCGCGTGCGATTTCGATGTCGGAGCCTTGAGCCATGATTCTCCTAGCCTTTCCATGATACGGCCCGGAACGGGCCGACCGTCTTTGTCCGGAATTAATTAAGCGGCAACGGACGCGAGCGCGTCAGATACCCTGCTTGCCCTTGAAGTTCACGATCCACTCATTGGTCTTCACCAGACCGCCGAACGGATAGAAATGGAGGTGGACCTTCCCGTGCTCCTCGCCCAGCGCGGGGACGAGATCGGCGATCACCGGATCGGGACCGGCGCTGCCGATCAGGCTGGTGATCGACAGGCCGTACTTCTTGACGACCTTGGCGGAGGTGCCGACGCCGCAGCGCGCGGCGAAGCGGAGCAGCGTCTTGATCGAGGCCGGGCCGGCAAGGCCGATGCGCACGGGGCCGTCAATGCCCTCGGCGCGGATCTGCTTGAGCCAGTCGAGCACCGGATCGGCATCGAAACCGAACTGGGTCATGATCGAATAGTCGACCCCCTGCTCCTTGAGCGAGGCGACCTTGTCATGCATCGCCTTGACGAGCTTTTCGTTAGTGATGTCCGGGTGACCTTCGGGATAGCCGGAGATGCCGACATGCTGGATGCCATATTCCTTGAGCGTGCCCGAGGAGATCACGGCCAGCGCGTCGTCATAGGGCCCGAGCGGTTCGGAAGGATCGCCGGCGATCACGAACACATGCTTGAGGTCGATCTGGGCGGCGAGCATGTCGAGGAAGCGGTTGAGGTCTTCCTTCACCAGCAGGCGCCGTGCGGAAATGTGCGGAACCGGCTTGAAACCGAGGTCCTGAATGGCCCGAGCCGCGCGGACGCGATCCTCGAACTCGGCACCCGGCAGGAAGGTGCAGGAAATGAGCGTGCCCTGCGGGATCATGTGCGCGGCATTCTGCAGCGCTTCCACGTCCTTGGGCGTGATTTCGAGCGAGTAGTCTTCAAACAGCCGCGCCAGTGCGGTCTTGTCCAGGGTTGCCGTAGCCATGAAAAGTCCTCGCCTCGATTAGGGCTTACTGTGTTTTTAGAAGGTGTCGGGGCGGCCACCCCGGAGGATGGCCGCCCGCAACGGATCAGGATCAGGCGTCGACGCGAGCGCTGCGCCAGCCGCCTTCGTAGGTCTCGCGCGCGGTCACCGAATAGGGAACCGGGCTCACGACGGCACGAACAGCGATCTGCTTGTGCGGCTCGACGGTGGACTTGCGCGTGCCACCATTTTCTTCGCCCCACAGGACGGTCAGCTCGGTGCCAACCGGGATCTCGTGGTCGATCGTCGCGAGCGAAAGCGCGCGCTTCTCGTTGTACGAGTAGCCGGTGAACATCGAGATGCCGACCGTGTTGCCAGCGGCGTCGAGGACGGCGTCGGCATTGGTGTTGGCATAGTTGGCCAGCGGCAGGTCGAAGAACTTGTAGTGCGAGTCGGCGTCGGCATCGAACAGCGAACCATAGATCTTCGCCATGTCGTCGCCGTTCCAGGCCAGCGTGACCTTCTTGCGCTGCGTCGAAGCGTCGAGGGCTTCGAGCGCTTCGCGGCCGATGAAGTCGTGGTCGAACTTCACGAACGGACCGTAACCGATCTCATAAGGATTGGTGTAGTAATCCTCGATGTTGTTCGAGACGAACGAACCGCCGATCGCGCCGGTGGCTTCGTAGCTCTTGGCCGGCAGCCACTCACGATAGGCCTTCAGCTTCTCGCCGGTGTAGATGGCCGGCAGCGGGCTCGGGATCCAGCCGGATTCCAGCGTGTTCGAGGGATAAGCGCGCGAACCGACCTGCACCAGGCCGAGATCCTTGCCAGCCTCGACGATGGCGCCGCGGATGTCTTCCATCTCTTCGTACGGACCCCAGATTTCGAGGCCCGGCGCACCGGCCATGCCGTGACGGAGCGTGCGCACCGAGCGGCCAGCGATGTTCATGGTGGACATGTTGAAGAAGCGGAGTTGCTCGAGCTTGCCGCCATGCAGCTTCTCGATCACGTCCCAGGCGTTCGGGCCCTGGATCTGGAAGCGCCAGTAGCTGCGGTTGACGGGCTTGCCCATCGGACGCGAAGGCGACCGGTCGTCATAGACGATCTCGACGTCGTAGCCGCCGGTCTCGGCGTGGTACTGCAGCCAGTTGGCAGCCGGCGCACGGCCGACATAGCAGAACACTTCGGGCTCTTCCCAGAAGATGATGCCGTCGCCGATGACGTGGCCATAAGGCGTCACGGGCACATACTGCTTGGCCTTGTTGACTTCCCAGCCCTTGGGCGAGTTGATCATCGTGTCGGTCAGGAGCTTGAGCGCGTCCTTGCCCTTGATGAACAGGTTGACCATGTGGTGCGACTGATCGAACAGCACCGCAGCGTTGCGCCAGGCCCACTGCTCGGAGCGCCAGTTGGAGAATTCCGGAGCAACGACCGGATACACATAGGCGCCGATCTGGCTGTTGCGCAGCATTTCCACCGGATTGCCGGCGGCGTTGAGCACTTGCTCAAGATTGGTAGGGTTGGACATCAGAGAGCCTCTCCATTTGGATCGCGAGAAACAAGGGTCTGCGTTCGACGACAACGTCGAATCGATGGACGGGCGGAACATACGAAATTTTGTATGTTACACAAACGAAAAATTGGAAGGCCGCCCAGACCCTCCGGCGCAGAAATTAGCGAATTGATAGGGATTTATCACCTCGCAACGGCGTCAAAAAATTGCACGTTCATGCTGCACCAGCGAACCAGTTTCGGGTCCCTTCTGAGGCCGTTCCAGCAGATCGCGGGTTCATGCCGTTTCCACGGCGGGCGGTATCAGGCGCAGCGATGTTGCTGCGCAATATGATTGAGGCCGCACGGGGCCTAAACCGGCTCACAGGAAGGGCCGGATGGGGTCGCGGCCGTTCCAATCCTGCGTCTGCTCCCAGAAGGCGGTGAAGCCTGCATCCATGCCAGCCGTCGCAGGAATCAGCTCGACAAAGCCCGGCGCGCCCGGCCCGCCCTCGAAGAACGCGACAGAGCCACCGGTCGGAACGGGCGCCCGCTGGACCAATGTTTCCCCACGGGCAACCCGGCGCGCCACCTCGTCCTCGATGTCCTCGCGCGCGACGCCAAAGTGATGGAAGCCATAGCCCACGCGATCGATGGTCTCCTTGTAGACCGATGGGTGGTCGTCCAAAGGCTGGATCAGCTCGATATTGGTCGAGCCGGCAAAGCTCATCGCAATGGCGCTGCTGCTCTTGCAGGTCTCGCCGCGATAGACATGATCCGGCCCCCCGAAGCTCGGCAGGACGAACCAGGGCCCGACGCCCGTGCGCTCGATCCACCAGTCGATCGCCTGATGGATGTCGCGGACCACATAGGCCATCTGGCAGATGGTGCCGATGTCGCCGCCGAAGCCAAATTTCCTGGTCATCCGTCTCTCCTCTTCATTCTTGTTCTGCGATGGTCGCCAAAGCACCCGCGAGGGTTTCAGGCATGGAAATGAACGGGCTGTGGTCGCTCTGGAGCGTGGTCACACTGCGGCAAGGCAGCACCGCCTGCATCGCGCGTTGCACGTCCAATGGAAAGGTCCGGTCGCGAGCGCATTCGATGTAATCGCGCGGCACCCGGCCAAAGCGATCTGCAGTGAGGCCCAGCGCCGTGCCGAATGGCCTGACCGGCTCATCGATAAGCTGCGCGGCCGACTGCCGCTGGTCTTCAGCACTGCACAGCTGATAGAAGAATTCCGCCGCAGCCGCTGGATCGAACCGCAAGCCAAGGCCTGCATGGACCGGGCTGAGCGCGGCGCCGAAGCGGCCCGTCTCCATCGAGCGCCCGATCACGTCATACAGGCTTTGCCCATCGGGGATGAGCGCGCCGCTGATATAGACCAGCGCCGCGAACGCCTCCGGCGCCAGCTCGGCGGCCTGGCTGGCGATGACGCCGCCGCGGCTATGGGCGCACAGGATCACCGGCTCAGCCTGGCGGCGGGCCTCCCCAACGATAAACTGCGCCCAGCCCTCCAACGAGACCTGCGCCATGGCGCGCGCATCGCCACCGGCACCCGGCAAGTCGGGCGCAAGCATGCTGTGCCCGGCCCGCTCCAGCGGCGCGCGCAGACGCTCGAAGCACGACCCGCTATGCCAGGCCCCGGGTATGAACATGAAGCGCGCCACGCGATCTCAACGAACGTCGATCACCACCTTGCTGAAATGTTCCGAACCGCTGCCATGCGCAAAGGCCGCCTTGGCATCCTCGAATGCATAACGGGCGCCGATGACCGGCTTAATCCCGTTGACGTCAATTGCCGCAGCCAGTCGCCGCGCCATGCCGCGCGAGCCGACGAAAATGCCCCGCAGCGTGCCGCCGACGAACATCAGGCCGGACGGGTTAGGCCCGCCAACGGGATTGAGTACGCCGATCAGTGCAACCTCACCATTGTGGCGCAGTGCGGCCATGCTTTGCTGCACCGTGCCTGCACCGCCCACCTCCACCACCTTGTCGACGCCGCCCATCGTGGTGGAGACATGCTGACCCCAGTCGTCGATCTCGCGATAGTTGATGAGATGATCGGCCCCCAGCACCTTGGCGCGCTCCAGCTTGGCGTCGCTGGAGGAGGTGATGATGACCTCGCAGCCTGCCGCCTTGGCGAGCTGCAGCGCAAGGATGGAAACCCCGCCGGTGCCGAGCAGCAGTACGCGTTCGCCGGGTTTGACCGGCCGTGGGCCTTCAAACAGCGCGTTCCAGGCCGTCACACCGGCGCAGGGCAGGCAAGCCGCCTCGGCATAGCTCAGTGACTTGGCAATGGGGACCACGCCCTGCTCAGGCAGGACGACCACTTCGGCGAGCATCCCGTCAGCGCCGGCCGCGCCGAGCGCGAGGCCAGCCGCCGGATTGGGCGGGCCATCGTCCCAGCTCTGGAAGAAGGTGCCGGCTACCCGGTCGCCAGGCTTGAACTGCGTCACGCCCGCACCCACGGCGATGACTTCGCCCGCCCCGTCGGAAAGCGGGATCGTGGGGTTGGGCACCGGACCGCCGAGATAGCGCCCGAGCACCACCGCCTGATCGCGATAGTTGAGCGAACAGGCATGAACCCGGATCGCCACCTGGCCGGGGCCGGGCGCGGGCTGATCGCGCTCGACCAGATGAAGATCGTCGATCGAGGTGGCCCCCGCCGCCAGTTGCCATGCACGCATCGTCAAACTCCTTCACTCATCTCAAATCACTGTGCTGCCGCCCGCCGCGCCTAGCGGTCCCCCGACCAGGTCCGCAGGCCCGGCGCGGTGCGGTCTTCGCTGGCCAGCGCCTCGGCGACGGCCGGGCGCGCTTTCACACGCTCGCGCCAGTCGACGATCCGCGGATAGTTGGTCGCAACATCCAGCTCCGGGAACATCCGCTCCACCATCGCGCCACAATGGCTGAAGAAATTGATGTCGGCCGTCGTATACATATCGCCGGCCAACCACTGCGTCTCGCCGAGCTGCGCCTCGATCTTGCGCAGCGCATAGATGATCTTATCGGTCGCATTGGCGAGGTCCGTCTCGGAAAAGCCGGAACGCGCGGTCGCCCACTTTTTGCGCTGATCGGGCAGCGGAATATGCTCGAGCAGCTTCTCGAACTCGCCATTCTCGATGTTGCGGGCAATCACGCCGACGAGCCGGTGCCAGCCATGCATGGAGACATAGTTCATGACATGCTCGTCCACAAACTTGTTCCAGTAGCGCACCTTGGTCTTGCCGAGCGGATCGTAGGGCATCAGCCGGATTTCGGGAAAGACGTCTTCCAGATACTCGTTGATGACGGTCGTGTGGGTGATCACGGCGCCATTATGGACCAGCACCGGCACCTGCCCTTCCGGGTTGATCGCCTTGAACCAGTCCGAATGCTGCTCGAACTTGTGGAGATCGACATAGATCGATTCATAAGCCAACCCCTTCTCCTTCAAGGGGATCATCGACTTGAGCGAATTGGCCAGCGGCTCGGCGTGGTAATATTTGAGCGTCATCCTGAGGGTTCCTTAAACTTCGAGCGTATCGAGCACGCCGCCATCGACTGCCCAGTTCTGCGCCGTCACATGACTGGCAGCCGGTGAAAGGAGGAAGCAGGCGACCTCCGCCAGTTCATCGGCGCTGCCCATCCGGCGCTGGGGCACGCGCTGATTGATGCGCGCGGCTTGCTCGGGCGGGATCAGATCGAAGGCCGGCGTTTCGATGAAGCCGGGGACGATGCAGTTGCACCGCACACCCTGTGGCGCCAGTTCGACGGCGATGGCGCGCGAGAGGCCAAGCACGCCATGTTTGGATGCGACATAGGCCGGGTTCATCGCCATGCCGCGCTTGCTGGCCATCGATCCGGTGACGAGGATGCTGCCCTCGCCCGCTTCCACCATTCCCGGCGCGAGCGCCTGGATCGCCCAGAAGACGCTGGTGAGGTTGACACGGATCACCTCGTCGAACAGCTCGGGCGAATAGGTCAGCGCAGGCGCGAAATTGCCCGCGAGCCCGGCATTGGCGAACAACCCATAAGCCGGCCCGAAATGCCCCACGGCCTCTGCCAGCGCGGCTTCAAGCGCGGCTTTGTCACCGACATCGGCGGCGAAGGCGGCGGCATGATCGCCGATGGCCCGCGCCTGATCGGCCAGCGCCTCTTTGCGTCGCGCGAGTATGGAAACTCTCGCGCCACGGGCAGCGAGCATTCGCGCCGTCGCTAGCCCTATGCCGCTGGATGCGCCGGTGACGATCACATGCCGCCCCGCAAAGTCTGTCATGGCCTCTCTCCTCTCCCTGCGCACCGTCTAGCGCGGCGCGATGATCTCGATCCACGGCCCCAGGCCCGGGCTGCTCCCGGTCTTCGCCGCGTGGGCAGGATCCCATATCTGCGTCATCAGCGCCCGCGCTTGTTCCTCGGCGACGCCCAGCACATCCCGGCGGTAGCGATAGACGAAGGCCGAGACCCGCCAGTTCATGATGCAGTGGATATGCACCGGCGCGTCATCGGCCTCCAGAGCCGCGACGAACGCGTGATAGTGCTGCTCGGTCGGCGCATCGAAGGGGATGGGGATATGCGTGTAACGCAGCCCTGCCCCGGCCATCTCCGCGGCTTCATTCGGCAGGGCCTCCGGGTGACTGTCCAGCGCGAGATTGATGACATGGCGCACGCCAATCTCGGCAAGGCGCGCAGGATCGCCCGACTGAAGTCGCCCGGACGTCGTGATCCGCGCATCGACGCGCAGAAAGTTCCGGATGTCGTCCGGGTCCGCCATGTCCCTCGACCGATCTCGCCCCCTCCCCGGCTGAGGAGGGGGCGCTCATTTGTGGATCAAAGGGCGATGATGACCGACTTCAACTCGGTATAGGCCTCGACGCCCTGACGGCCCTGCTCGCGGCCAAGGCCGCTTTCCTTATATCCGCCGAACGGCAGCGCGGGGTCGATCATCGAGTGGCAATTGCCCCAGATCGTGCCGGCCTTCAGCTTCGCGGCCAGCTTGTGCATGGCCGAGAGATCCTTGGTCCAGATGCCCGCGGCAAGGCCGAAGCTCGTGTCGTTCGCCTGCCGCGCGACTTCATCCAGATCATCGAAGCGCTGGGCCACGACGACGGGGCCGAAGATCTCCTCGCGCACCACGCGCATGTCCGGCTTCACGTCGACGAGCACGGTCGGGTTGACATAATAGCCACCCTCGCTCGCCGGCGCATCACCGCCGACGGCGACAGAGGCGCCTGCCTTCTTGCCGTCCTCGATATAGCCCATCACCCGTTGCATCTGCTCGTCGCTGACCAGCGGCCCCATATGCGCATCGGGATCGAGGCTGGCGCGCGGCTGCCAGAATGCGGAGGCTTCCACGAAGTTCTCCAGCACGCTGTCAAATACGCTCTTGTGCGCATAAAGCCGCGAGCCGGCCACGCAGACCTGGCCGGAATTGAAAAAGATCGCCTGCGCCGTGCCGGGGCCGACGACCTTGGGGTCGACGTCCGGCAGCACGATCACCGGCGACTTGCCGCCCAGCTCCAGCGTGACACGCTTGAGGCTGTCCGTCGCGGTACGGTTGATGATCTTGCCCACTTCCGTCGAGCCGGTGAAGGCCACCTTGTCGACATCGGGGTGCCGCACGAGCCGATCGCCAGCGGTGTGGCCATTGCCGGTGATGATGTTCACGACGCCGGCCGGAATGCCGGCCTCGGCAATGAAGTCCGCAAGGCGCAGCGCGGTGAGCGACGTCTGCTCGGCGGGCTTGAGCACCACGGTGCAGCCGGCGGCCAGCGCCGGGCTGATCTTCAGCACAGCCATCAGCAGCGGGAAGTTCCACGGCACGATCTGCGCGGCGACGCCGATCGGCTCGCGGCGGACATAGCTGTGGAAGGCACCCCGCGGTGCCGACATGGGCTCGATCATCTCGCCGCCCAGCTTGGTCGCCCAGCCTGCCATATAATGCATCATGCCGATGGCGCCGGGCACGTCGATGGCACCGGCCATGCCCTTTGGCTTGCCATTGTCGATGGCTTCCAGCTCGGCCAGTTCATCGGCATGGGCGCCCAGGATATCGGCGAGCTTGCGCATCATCGTCTCGCGAACGATGGGCGGCAGGTCGGACCAGCGGCCATCGTCGAAAGCGCGGCGCGCGGCTGCCACGGCGCGATCGACGTCGGCATCACTCGCATCGACAAACCGGCTGATTTCCTTGCCGGAGCTGGGATCGATCACGCCCAGCGTCTCGCCGCCGGTGGAATCCACCCACTGCCCGTCAATAAACAGCTGCGGCTTGCGGGCGAGCGCCTTCTTGGCCGCTTCCGAATAGGGGAATTGCTCGAGCTTCACGTTGCTCATCTGGTTCATTCATCCAGCTCCTCTGTGAACCCGGCTCAGCGTGCCGGGCATATCATCTGCCCAGCGCGCTCCGACGCTTCTTGGCGGCGAACGAGCGCGCATGACCCAAATCATCGATCTCGACGACAGGTTTAGGACAAAGTCATGATGAGAGTCGATGGGGTGATTGCGGGAGCGTAGCGATAACCGTCATTGCCGCCATTCATGCCGGCGAACGCATCTAATGCGCCAGCTCAGGGGCCGTCTGATTGGTGTCAGGCGGCCCCCCTTCGCATGCGATCAGATCTGATTGGTCCGCGCGAACCGGGCGATATGTTCGGCCGCGCGGAAGGCCAGGGCCTCGATCGTCTGCGTGGGCTGACCGCGCCCGGACGTCACCATGCTCGATCCATCGCACAGGAACAGGTTCCGCACGTCATGGGTCCGGTGATATTTGTCGATGACCGACGTTTCCGGGTTGTTCCCCATGCGGCAGGTGCCGAGCAGGTGAACGCCGCCGCGCCCCTCGCCCACTTCACTGCGGACGACCTGCGTCGCGCCGGCGGCATCCATGATCTCCACCGCCCGATCGGCCTGCCAGTTCGCATGTTTGGTGTCGTCAGGGTGATCCCTGTAGGTCACCCGAATGGCCGGAATGCCCCACTCGTCCTTGAGTTCGGGATCGATGTCGACCCGGTTCGTCTCCTGCGCCAGCGACGTGCCGTGGCCCGAGCAGTTCATCCAATAGGTGTAGGATTCGAGATATTCCTTGAATCCCGGCCCCCATGTCGGCGTGCCCTTGGGAACGCTCTGCCCCCAGGTGAGCGGCCCGCCCGAGCGCGCGTCGAACCCGCCGCCACCGTAGAAACCGCGCTTCTCGTCGGCGTCATAGAAATCGTGCAAGATGCGGGTGACGTTCGCGCCCTTATACTCGTTGAGAGGCTGCTCGAACCGGGCCATCGCCCCACCGCCCTTGTTGCACATCAGATAGCGCCCGACCTTGCCGCTGGAGTTAGCCAGCCCATCCGGGAAAGCATTGGTCGCGGAGTTGAGCAGCAGCCGCGGCGTCTCCGCACCATTGGCGCACACGACCACGGCGCGGGCATTCTGGAACTGCTCCTTACGATCCTTGTCGAAATAATGGACGCCGGTGGCGCGCCCGGCATCGTTCATGCCGATGCGGAACACGTAGCTCTCCGAGCGGATCTCGCAATTGCCTGTCGCCTCGGCCTCGGGGATCACCGTCCAGACCGAGGAGGACTTGGCCATCACCTCACAGCCAAAGCCGCCGCACAGGCCGCATTGCGCGCAAGGCGGACGATCCTTGTAGATCACCGAATTGATCGCCAGCGGCGCCGGGAAGGGATGGAGGCCGAGCTTGCGGGCACCGCGCTCGAACAGCACGCCGGAAGATTTCACCGGCAGCGGCGGCATCGGATAAGGCTTGCTGCGCGGGGGGTCGAACGGGCTGGCACCGGCCAGGCCGGACACGCCGACTTCCCATTCCACCATCGTGTAATAGGGTTCGAGTTCGGCATAGGTGATCGGCCAGTCGACCAGATCGGCGCCGGGAATGGAGCCCCACCGGCTGCCTTCGATAAAATCGATCTCGTGCAGTCGCCAGAAATTGGCGTTGAAATGCGCGCTGCTGCCGCCGACCACGCGGGCATAGGTCAGCGCATTCCGCTCCATGCGCTGCGCCGCCTTGCTCGGGTCGCTGCGGAAGGTTTGCGGATTGGCCGTCGGGCTGTTGGTGATGCCGGACAGGTGCCGGTACTTCAGCTCGTCATGCTCGAACTCGTAGGCCTCCAGCCGAGGCCCCTGCTCCATCACCACGACGCTGTTGCCGGCGCGCGCCAGTTCCCGCGCCATGATGCCGCCCGAAGCGCCCGAGCCGACGACAATGAAATCGACTGTTTCGCTGGTCTTGTATGTCTTGCGATCCATGGGGCGCCTCCGTCAGGCCATGTAGGGCTTGGTGCCGGGATAGGGCTCGAAACCCGGATAATCCTTGTCGTAATAGCCGAAGGGCGGCTCCCAATAATGGCTGTCGACCACGCCGATCAGCTTGGTACCAACCCCCTCGAAATTGCCGCCATATTTGGGCATGGCGATGAGGCCGAGGACCGTCAGCCGCCGCACCGCCAGGAAGAAGGGCGTCTTGTCGACCTCCTTGAGCCAGGCGATCTGCTGGGCGTCCGGCGCGGCGGAGAATGGCGCCTGCGTTCCATGTTTCGCGGCATAGCCAGCGTTGAACTCGGTCAGGCCAGCCTTGAAGGACGGCCATTGCTCAGCAAAGAAGCTGCCCATCGCATTGTCAATGAAGTAGACGATATGCGCATCGCGCGCGCCCGGCATGGCGCCCCCCGGCACGATCTGGTTGGCGACCGCATCGACATTGGCCGCTTCCGCAGGGCTCAGCGTCGTAAAGCTCGTATGCCCCTCGCCAGATCCGGCGCTGCCATGACCATGCCCGACATGCTCGGCGGCGGATGCGATCTGTGGCCAGTTCAAGGTCACCCAGGCCGCGCTGGCCAGATTGCCGACGGCAGCGAGAAACTGGCGGCGTGATGGAGAAGTCTGGGTCATAAGGCACTCCGAAACCGGCCGGAAAGTGCCATGATTGAGCGCTGCCAGGGGCTCGGAGGGAATACGTCAAACTACGCATTGCGAGGTCGCGCCGGGGCAGCGCAAATGCGGGTGCGCCGACGTAGCCAGCGCTTCCCTCACTCCATTGAATTGTCCGATCATCGCGGGCACCATGCGCCCATGGGTAATTTGGTAGGCAAGACGGCAGACGCATTTCCGCATGGCACCGTCCATCGGGCCGCAGACGATCTTCAGCACGCGCTGACCGCAGATGCCGACCTGCTCGCTCTCTGGGAGAAGCTGACCCCACTCGGCCGGAACGAATTCATCTGCTGGGTGGAGGACGCGAAGCAGGCGAAGACGCGCGAAAGGCGGATCCAGCGAACCTGCGAGGAACTGCGCGAGGGCAAGAAGCGGCCCTGCTGTTGGGCCGGGTGCATTCACCGGACGGACAAGGCCCCCGGGCGATGGCAGCAGGCCGTGCTGATCGACGGCAAGACCGGCCAAACGCCTCCCACATAGGACCATGCCATCGCCGCCTTTCAGCCTCTGCCAGCTGTTCAGATGAGAGAAGCGTTCAACCGGCGGCTCGCGTCACATCGAGCAGCAGCGTGCGGAACTGCTCATCGGTGGCGTGGGCATGCGTGCGCATCGCGGTCAGAGCCTCCTGCGCACGCTCATGGGATAGCCTGTTCGCAACGGCGATGGCGGTCTCCAGCGAGACGGCATCGGCCGCCACGGCTTTTCGCACGGCGCCAATGATGGCGATGTCGCGTAACGACCCCTGCGGGATCGTCTCGGTATCGCGGTGGGCATCCTTGACGATGCCACCCATCCAGAGGTTCTCAGCGGGATCGTCGATCGGCTCGAGCGCGTTGATCGCACGCGCCTGATCCCCCCAGCTGCGCGCCAAGGCATCGACAAGCTGGGAAACCGGCAGGCCGACGGCAGCAGCGATTGAGGGCAAAGCCTCGGCGGCAAGAACCCGTCCTGCATAGAGGTCTTCCAGACAGACGGTCAGCAAGCTGGTCAGGTCGCGGGCTTGTGTGCTCATGCTGCTCCTCTCCGATGACTCAGCGGCGCGAGAGGCGCCGCCGATCATCCAACGAGAGAGCGCGGGGGACGTTCCGTCCTAGCCCCAGCGATTGATTTCCGGGCCGGGCGCAAAGGCGTGAGCCGGCTGCGGGCTGCGCGCCTGCGCGAGCGCCCGCTGCACGTTGGGCCGCGCCTCAACCCGCGCCAGCCACGCCGCCAGGCGCGGCTTGTCGGCGAAGGCATCGGAAAGCAGGTCGCGCATCGGCGCCACCCAGGCGTAGCTTTCCAGATCGGCGATGGAGAAGCTGCCCATGAGCCAGTCGCGCGCGTCTAGACGGGCCTCGATCTTCTGCGTGGCCTCACGGATACGTGCCTCGCTGGCAGCACGATGCTCGGCCGAGAGCTGGCCGCTACGCGTCTCGCGCCAGCGCTCGGCCAGATCCTGCGAGGCAATGGGGGCAATCAGCGCATCGAAGCGCGCCTCATCGAGCGCAGCCAAGCGCGGCATCGTCCACGCCAGGTTGGCCAGGGCGGCCGCGCCGGGCGCGACGCGCTCGATCATCCAGCGACACCAGGCCATCATTTCCCACCGCGCATAGGGATCGGTCGGGCGCAGGCCACAACCGGGCGAGGCATCATCCAGATAGCAGGCGATGAACACGCTGTCGCACAGCGCCTGCCCGTCGACGACGAGCACCGGGCCTTCCCCTTCGACGCTGTAATCCACCTCGAATGCGCGCGGCACGGTCCCGCCATGGCGCTCTGCCATGCCAAGATCGATGGGGCGCAGCTCCGCGTCCAGACCGCTCTCGAACAGCGCGGCGAGCACTGTGAGCGACGGGCCGGTCGGCTCGCCATGATACAGGGTCATCGCCATCACGCTGCCTCCTCGATCAAGGGAATGATGCGCTCGGCAAAACGGGGCACGCGGCTATAGGCCCAGGTTTCGCGCACGGCCGGGCGCCGCGCAATGGCGCGCAGCCAGCGCATGATGTTGGGGGTTTTTGCGTCGTTCACGTCGTCGGGCTGCATGGAGGGGAGCCCGTAAGCCGAATTGAAGCAATTGATATCCGCCAGCGAGTATTGATCCGAGCCGAGATACTCGCGCTGCCCCAGCGCCTCCTCCAGCTTGGTGATGCCCAGCTTCACCCGCCGCGTCGACTCTGCCAGTTCCGCCTCGCTGAACAAGCCGTAGATCGCCTTGCGCCAGGCAGTGCGGCGCTCCGGCAAGGGAATGCGGTCGATCGCTGCCTTGAGTTCTTCAGGATCGCGCGCCCGGACCTGCGGGCCGATGAAGATGCTCCAGCCGATCATGCTGAACGACGGGCAAAGCCACTGGTCGAGATATTTCATCCACCACCGCACGCGCCAACGATCGACCGGGTCTTCAGGCATCATCGAGGGGCCGGGAAAGGCCTCCTCCACATATTCCATCATGGCTGTCGATTCATTGAGCAGCCGGCCGCTATGGGTCATCGCCGGGATCGTCCCCATCGGGTTGATCGCAAGATAGTCCGGCTTGTGCTGATCGAACGAGAGCAGGTCGAGATAATGGCTGTTGAAGGCCACGCCTTTCTCGATGAGGGTGAGCATGGGCTTGCCCGAATTGGCGTTGGGCTCCCAATGGTATAAAGTGACGTCGTTGCTGCTGCTCATCGTAACGCGGGCCGCTGCCCTCTCCTCTCGATCAATTTCAGGCCATCGTCCAGGCGATGAGGTCATGCGTCGCGTCACGCCGCTCAGAGCGCAGACGCAAGCCGCGGTCCTCAAGCCAGGTCCGGGCGGCGACATAGTCATTCCACCCGGTCAGACCCGCCACCGGACCAGACATTGCTCCGCTGCGGCGGATCGCGCGGAGGCCGGCCCAGTTGCGGCTATACTCTCCGGCAAGATCGATCTGCTGCACGCCGAAGAACTGCCCCGCGAAAGACCGGCTTGCGGCTCTGCGGCTGTCATAGACGACGATGCGGGCTGCCTTCTCCGGCCCAGCGACGGCCGGGGCGCCGAATAAGCCGACAGCCCCTGCCACCGCTGCGCCGCCCAGCAATTGCCGCCGCGAGACGCCGCTCATTTGCCCTTCCCCAGATACGCCGCCACGGCTTCCAGCTCGGAATCGGTGATGTCCACGCGCGTCTGGCGCGGCATCGCGCCCTTGCCCATGCGCACGACCGCCTTCACATAATCGGCGGTCAAATCGTCCCGGTTGGCGATCAGGCCCATGGCGGGCGGGTTGCCCATCATCACCTGCTGCTTGGTGATCAGATTGGTCCCCATCCCCCAGTCGAAATGGCAGGCGCCGCACCGATTGGAGAACAGGGCCTCACCGCTATTGGCATTATTCTGCCGGTCACCTGGCGCCATCTGCGCCCGCATGCCGTAAGCGGAGGGTGGCGGCGGGCCGCCTGCCGGAGCACCGCCGGGCTGGGCAGCCCGCGCATCCCTTGTCCCCAGATCATAGGTCGTCATCAGCACGCCGACCGCCATCAGCGTCATGAGGCTCGTTACCTGCCCTATCCTCATGCCAGTGCCTTTCCACGCTGGTCGGCATAGGCGCTGGGCCAGATGCCGTTCTTGCCGGGGGAGAGAATGCCGTTCGGGTCGAGCGTGTTTTTCACCTGCTCGGTCATCCGCCGCATGGCGTGGTTGTTGAACCCGAAGGTATCGGAGATCGCGTCCATCCAGCCGAGATGGGTGCGATATTCGGCATAGCCATGGGCGGCAGCGTCGGCGATCAGGGCGTTGAACAGCGTTTTGATCGTCTCGACCTGCTTGTCGTTGTCGCGATCGTACATCAGCATGTTCACATTGTTGCAGAACCGCCCGCCGATGGTGAAGCTGGCGTAGAAATCCACGTCATGATCGTTGATGATCTTGCGGCTGCGGCGCATCTGGTCGAGCACATGTTTGCCGGTGGCCGGGACGACTGGCGAGAAGCCCATATGCGCGCTGCGCCCGCCAACCCAGTCGCCCATCTGCAGCGGAACGGCCGATGGTACGCCGAGCGTCAGGTCCATCACATTGGTCGCATCGCCCTTGCGCCACCAGCGCTCGCCGATCGGCGTCTTGAGGTGCGGCGCGAAAGCCGCCTTCACGACAGCCGCCTTGGCCTTCGTCACCGATTCCTCGCCATAGAGGCGCAACTGCATGTTCCAGTAGCTGAGCTTGTGCTCCTTGAGCAGCTCCTGCACGCGCCAGTCAGGGATGGCGCCGGGCTTGTCCCAGAAGTCCTTGCGTTGCCCCAGGATCGTCATCTTGCCGAGCCAACTCGGGATGAAGATCGACTGATCGATGATCCGATTGAGCCGCAGGGGCGTGAGGGTATCGATCACCCAGGCGATGTCTTCCGCCTGCGGGATTTCAAGGTTCAGCTCTACGGAGGTTTCCGGCTCGGGCATCAGCCACATGCCGGCCTTGGTCACGACGCCCAGGTTGGACTGAGTGAACATCTGGTCCCAGCTCGGGCCGTAGCTGAACGGAAAAAGATGCGCGGCCTTGTTGTTCTCCATGGCGCCAAGGCCCGTGCGCACCACATCGCCATTGGCGAGCACGACTTCCATGCCGCACAGGTTGCTCGCGTGGACGCCATAAGGCGTGTAGCCGATGCCATGATCGAGCGCGTTGCCAAGCACCGAGCCCCAGCCATTGCCGGGCACGGACATCATCAGGGGCAGCTTCTCGCGCTGGATATGCTCATAAAGATCGATGAAGCCGACGCCCGGCTCGATGACGCAATAGCCCAGCTCCGGATCGACCTCGAGGATGCGGTTCATCCGCCCGAGATCCAGCACCATACAGCCCGGCATCCGCGGCGCCGCCGTGCCATAACCAAGGTTCTTGCCGCGCGCGACAGTCCAGAGGGGGAGCTTGTGCTCATTGGCGATGCGCACGACCGCCTGCACTTCCTCGACCGTGCTCGGGGCTACCGCGCCCGATGCGGTCCAGAGTGTCTCAGGACCCGGCGCATAGATATCCGCATAGGCATCGCGATCTTCATCGCTGGTCATCACCCAGCCCGCACCGACCGCAGCCTGCAACGCCTTGACGGCGGCATCAAAGCGTTGCGGTGACATTCCGGGCGGCAAAACTAGCTTCATGCGCTCACCTCTCCTTGCGGGCCTGTGCGGCCTCTCGCTCTTGCGACTATTGCTATTGTGGGATCATGGGGCGGTCAAAGGAAATGAGGGCGACCACGCGGCCGCCCTCCTCAAGTTTATCTCGCCCTAGGGCCTCAGAAGTCCTTCTTGATCGACACACGCCATTCGCGCGGCGCGCCGACATTGGCATAGGCCGTGCCAGCGAAACCGTAGACCGCGTCAAACCGCGACGTGTAGTAATATTCGTCGAAAAGATTGGTCACTTCGAACGACACGGCGAGGTCGCGATCCTGATTGCGCCAGGTCAGCCGGGTGCTGCCGAGCACGTAAGACGGAAAATATTCGAAGTCCGGATTGACCGCATTCAACGTTCTGCTGGCCAGCTGCCGGCCGCGATAGGCGACGTCCAGCCTCGGCGTGATCGAGCCGGACCCGCCCATGTCGATCTCATATTGAATGCCTGCGCTCCACTGCGTTTCGGGCGAAACGATGGGGCTGCCGGCGGTAATGGTGCTGCCTACGGCGGGCGAGATCGACTTGTACTCCGAGCCAATGAGGCTCAGCGACGCGTCGATCATCAGATTGTCGACCG
Source organism: Sphingobium sp. B8D3B (assembly GCF_025961875.1). Lineage (NCBI taxonomy): Bacteria > Pseudomonadati > Pseudomonadota > Alphaproteobacteria > Sphingomonadales > Sphingobiaceae > Sphingobium > Sphingobium sp. B8D3B. The sequence continues at coordinate 1,036,847 of NZ_JAOQON010000001.1, forward strand.
GAGTTGCCGAAACCTCGGCTTCAAAGCCCCACATCTTTCCGTCGCCGGCATTGGCGATGACCGCGCAGGGCCCGCCGCCATAAGCCGAACAGTCGGAGAGCGGCAGCTGGATCGCCTTATAGTCGTTGTAGAAGCCCGCGAGGTTCACGCGCAGGCGACGGTCGAGCAAGTCCGTCTTCAGGCCGATTTCGTAGGCTGTGACCGTCTCCGGCCCGAACGTGCCTTGGGTCGCGTGCGTCGGCAGGAACGGGCGCGCGGTGACGCCGCCACCCTTGAAGCCCGTGCCCACGGTTCCATAGAGCAACACTTCCGGCGAGAAGCGGTAATCGACGGACAAGCGCCAGTCCACCCGGCTGCCGTCGTACACGGCCTTCAGGTTATTGAGAGCCGAGAGACCGAACGGATCGGGGAAGAGCGGCGCGGTATTGTCGAGGTTCCGCCGGATGAACGTGTAGTCCTTGTGCTCCTCAGTGTAGCGGATACCGCCCGTGATCGTCATGCCATCAACCGGACGGACGATCGCGGTGCCGAACACGGCCTTGCTGTCCGCATTGATCGGATCGTTGCCGAGGAACTGGAGCGGCACGCCGGGGATGATGTAGCGGATATCCTGAATGGTGAAGTAGGTGCTGCGCTGGTCCGAATAATAGCCGCCCACGGTCAGATCGGCCATATCGCCAAGCTTGGCGTTGACGCGCAGTTCCTGGCTGACGAACCAGAAATCGAGATCGTTGAAGCCGCCGGCAGCCCGCGTGAGCGTCGGCGTGAAATCATCGTCCGTGCCCCAGCGGTTATTGTAGGAGCGATAGGCCGTGATCGACTGGACCTGAAGATTGTCGGTCACGTCCCAATCGATATGACCAGACACGCCCCAGCCACGGAACTTGTTGCGATTGCCCGTATTCCAGTTGCCGGCTTGACCGCCGGCCGGTAGCCCCCAGCTTGCATAGGTGCACCACGGTCCGCACAGGAAGTTCGAGGCGTCGCCTTGTGCCACGATCGGCACTTCCGCAGCGCTCGGTCGGTCGGAATACTGATAGTCGCCGATGATCTGGATATCGAGCTTCTCGCCGGCATAACGCAGCGCGCCGCGTACGCCTGAATAATTGATGCCGCCCAGATCTTCGACCACGCAGTCGGTGTTGGTCGGCACGGCTGGCAGGATGCCCTCGGGATTGCCGGGGTTGGCGCAGCCATAATCGATCTGCTGGACGTAACCGCGCTGGCTCTTGTGGACGCCGGAAACGCGGGCGAAGAGCATATCCGTAATCGGGAAATTCGCTCCCGCCCGCACTTCCACGCGGTTGCGCGAGCCGTAGCTCACTTCGGCAAAACCGCTCGGATCCGCCTCCGGCTTCTTCGAGAACAGTTTGATCGCGCCGCCAATCGAGTTGCGACCCGTGAGCGTTCCCTGCGGGCCGCGCAACACCTCCACGCGCTCCAGGTCAAGCAGGTCGAAATTGGCACCGGTGAGGGTGGGATAATAGACATCATCAACATAAAGCCCGACGCCCGGCTCATAAGCCGGGTTGAAATCGAACTGCCCGATGCCGCGGATGGAGGCCCCCATGGAATCGCCGAACGCGCCACCCATGGGGGTGAGGGTCACGCTAGGCGCCTGCCGGGCGACCGCAGCGATGTCATCCTGATTGCGCGCCTCGAGCAGCGCCGCATCCACCGCCGTGATCGCCAGTGGCGTATCCTGCAGGCGCTGAGACCGAAATTGTGCAGTAACAATGATATCGGGGGTACTGTCAGCCTGCGGGGCGGCATCTTGCTGGGCGATAGCGGGCGTCGTTGCCGCGGTGGCCAACACCATAACCGAACCGGCGCACAGCAATGGGCGGATTCTGGACTTCCTGTTCATCACATCTTCTCCTCACCTGTGCGGCTCGATGCAGCCTCACATCGCGCGGGTCTTTGCGACCTCTCGCGGAGCATACAGGAGCCGTTTTTTAGGCTCGTTGATATAGGCAGGAATTCCGGACAGGATCAACTTAAAGGAGACGGCGGCAGCGTGACGGCCAAACTTTTGGTCCCGGCGTTGGACTTATGCATCAGGGCGCTTGTTCAGGAGCGCAGAAACATGTCTGGTTGTGCATCTTTGTAGCACGGCAAAGGCGAACAGCCGCCGCGATGGAGGCGGAGGCCGCTAAGCCCCCAACTTGGCTGCGCGATTCGTTGCCGCTGCGTTCGTGAAAACAGAATGTGGCGAGTTAGCGGTCGCCCTGCCCGGCTCACTTAGCGAGCGCGTGCCTCATCAAATCTCAGGCGAGCGGCGTCGATGTCCTGCAAATGATCTTCCGCCCAGGTCCACACGCCACAAAATGCTTCGCCCAGACTGGCCCCCAGCTCCGTCAGCCGGTAATCCACATGGGGCGGCACGACCGGATGCACCGTGCGGTGGACCAGACCGTTGCGCTCCATCTGCCGCAGGGTCTGCGTAAGCATCTTCTGGCTGATGCCGGGCATTTTTTCGAAGATCCGTGTGAAGCGCTGTTCGCCATGATCGTGCAGCACTTCAATCAGCAGCATGGTCCATTTGTCCGCGACCTGGCCGATAAGGTCATTGACCAGCGCTTCCACGCGGGGATCGATCTGATCGTAGCGATCGGGGCTGGGTGGCACACTTGGGCTCTTTGCTTGAGTTGTCATTCACACTCTCTTTCCAGTGAGTATCAATCTTTCCGGTGCCTTCTTTCGTTCTGAAAGCTAGGACCTAAATGAGCAGTCGTCCACCAGCAGAATTTGGAGCAGACGGCATGAAGACCACGGGCAACACCATTCTCATCACCGGCGGCGGCTCGGGTATTGGCCGCGCATTGGCGCGCCATTTCCACGAGCTCGGCAACACGGTGATCGTCGCGGGGCGGACCGCAGCGACATTGGCTGAAACCATCGAGGGTCGCGCGGGCATGCACATGCTCACTGTCGATGCGAGCGATCCGGGAAGCATCGAAGCATTCGCGGCCGAAGCGATCGCCCGCTTTCCGGCGATCAACATCCTGTTCAACAATGCCGGCATCATGCAGCGCGAGGATCTGACGCGACGTGGCGACACGACTGTGGCGGAGCAGACCTTCATCACCAATGTGCTGGGGCCGATCCGTCTCACCAATGCCTTGATCGAGCATCTGACGGCGCAGGAAGACGCCGCGATCGTCAACACGACCTCCGGCCTCGCCTTCGTGCCACTGATCGGCACGCCGAGCTACAGCGCGAGCAAGGCGGCCCTGCATAGCTGGACGGTCTCCCTGCGGGAACAGCTGCGCGGCAAGGTGGAGGTGATCGAGCTGGCCCCGCCAGCTGTGCGCACCGAGCTAACCCCGGGCCAGTCCACCCGGGAAAACTATATGCCGCTCGATGATTATGCTGCGGAAGTGATGGCGCTCTTTCAGCAAGTGCCCACGCCCGAGGAAATTCTCGTCGAGAATGTCCGCTTCCTTCGCTCGGCGGAGCGCGAGGGACGGTTTGCCGAGACTGTGCGGATGATCAGCACGCTTTGATCGCCAAGGTGGTATGACGAAACATCACCGCCGTCCAAGGGGGCAGGCTCTAACACCTGCGCCCTTGGGCGTGCGAAAGGATCAGGCCGCTTTCGCCGCCTGATAGGCCGCCATCGGCACCCACCAGCCATGGACCTGCGGCCGCATGCGGGTGGGCACGGGCACCTTGGCGACCGGCCCCGCCGGCAGGTCGCCCGCGTTCCAGATCCACACCGCATGTTCGAACTGGTCCGGCGCGGTCTCATGGTCGACGACGCCGACCAGCCAGCCCTCATGACCGGGCTCGCTCGATGGCACATGCACGGTCTCGCTCATCCCATGCGCCGGCGGCAGATTATAGCCGATGATCGCGCCGGTCTCGAAATCCTTCCGCAGCAGCGCGGTGAACATGGCGCCGACGACGCCGCCCATCAGCGGCGGCCCCATGGGCTGCGGGTTCATGCTGCAATACCAGCCCCGCTTGTACGGGCGACCCTGATCGGCATCGGCAATACGCGGCATGTCTCCCGGAGGCCCGAGCGGCGTGACCTCCACGCCATCGCCGTCGCCTTTCATATCGACCGTCCAGCGCTGAAAGCCGCCGCCCAGCTCCCAAGGCTGTACATCGATATCGCTGTCCGCGCGGATGTGCGGGAAGGCGATGGTGTCGGTGATGTGATGATCGATATGGACCTTGCCGTCCGGCGTCTCGAACGCATTCATCATATGGAAGCTGGAGGCGCCCTTCGGTCCCTTGAACCAACGGATCTCGGACACATCGCCATAACGCGGCATCACCCCGATGTGATATTCCAGATCTTGCTGGTGAACCCAGTGCGCGCCCTTCGCCTTCACGCGTTCAAGATCGGCGGTGGTGGGCTGCAGCGGGAAGATCGCGTAGTTCTCGGTGATCACGAAGTCATGGACAAGGCTGCAGAACGGCGCCTCGAACGACTGTTCCTTGACGAGCTTGCCGTCCTTGTCGGTCCACCAATAAGCGATGGTCTTAGAGCAGAGGCCATCCGCCTCATAGCCATAGACGAACATCTCCTTGGTCTCGGGATCGATGCGGACATGGGCCGTCATCGTCTGCGACTTGAGCGCGCCACCGAAATCATAGGCGCCGATGGTCTCCAGCGTGTGCGGATCGACCTGATGACCCGGCCCATCCTCCTTGGTCATGATGAGCTTGCCCGCATGCCAGACCGGCGTGGTGTTGGAGACGGTCCCCTCCACGCCCTCGGCCGACGCGTCATTGGTGAAGGGGTTGCGATAGCGGCCGAACAGACGCTTGCCGGCGGCGTTCTCGGCCTTCCAGCGCGGGGTCTGGACATATTTGATGTCATAATCGACCGTGCCGTCCTCATTGAAGAGGATGCGGCTGATCATGCCGTCGTCGGAGAGCGCGGTATCGGGCTGGAAGAACGGCTCGAACTGCGGATCGGGCACTGCCCGGAAGAAAGCGCCGCGCACATCCGCCGGAATGGTGCCCTCGGATGCCGTGAGGCCCTTGAGCGAAACTTCCTGACGGACTGGCGTGTTGAGGCCCATATAGTCCGGCGTTGCGGGAAACGGCATTCTTCTCTCCAGTCAGCTTGCGGTTTCGGGCCTGTTTGGTCTCTCGTTGTCGAACTGGCTATGACCCAGCGCGAAGTTCTTCAGGCCAGTATAGACGCATCGGGTTGGTCACGAGTATCTTGTGTTGCAATGCCTCCGTCGGCGCGATGCGCGGAATCATGTCCACGAGCAGGCCGTCGTCCGGGATGGCATCCTGCATGTTGGGGTGCGGCCAATCGGTGCCCCAGATGACCCGATCTTGATAATCGGCGACCAGCGGCGCGACGGCAGTGGCAAAGTCATCCCAAGGCGCACCGGCGGGATCGAGCCGGTCCGGGCAGGTCGCCTTGAACCAGATGTCATCGCGACTATCGAGCAGGTTGCGAAAGGCCTTCATGTCAGCACCGTCCGGTCCCTGGCGCACATCGGGCCGGCCCATATGGTCGATCACCAGCGGCACAGGGATCGCATCCATGAACGGGCGCAGTTCTTCGAGAATGTCCGCCTCGAAATAGATGACCACATGCCAGCCCTCCGGCAGTCGGCTCGCGACCTCGAGAAACTTGTCCTTGGGGGCATCGTCTACCAGGCGCTTGAGGAAGTTGAAGCGGATGCCGCGCATGCCGCCGGCGTGCAGCGCCTCAAGCTCGGCCTCGCTGATCGCGGGATCGACCACGGCGACACCGCGCGCCTTCCCGTCAGAAACGGCAATGCCGTTCAGGGTCGCGGCGTTGTCGGTGCCGTGGCAGCTCGCCTGGACGATGACGTTGCGGGAAAAGCCCAGATGATCGCGCAGGGCAAAGAGCATGTCCGGGCCTGCATCCTGCGGCAGATATTTGGCCTTCGCGCTGAACGGGAACTGCGCCATCGGCCCGAACACGTGGCAATGCGCATCCACGGCGCCCGGCGGCGGCGTGTAGGCGGGCTTGCTCGGGTTGCTATGCCAGGAAAGGATGCGGTCGGTCATCTCATTGGTTCCGTTCGGACTGGGCCTGTCGAAGCCCGGTTCTCACTTTCCGTTCGATTGTTCCAGATGAAACAGCCCTTTGACAAGTTCAGGGCGAACGGACTTGTTCTGAGGTGCAGGGAGCCTGCCATAGACGCAGGGGATGTTCAGCCGAACACCACCCCGTCCATCAGCTTGCGGGCGGTGCGCAACATGCCGGCTTCCACCGGCTGTCCGTCAGCGTCCACGGTCACGACGCATTCGGTGACGCCGGTCGGATGCTCGACCCCCAGCGTCTTCGTCGCACCCTCGGGCACCTTGGCGACGGAGGCGGCGGGAGAGCCTTCGATAAGGCATGCCGTCGCCACGCTCACCGCACCCAACACCCCGATGGAGGCATGGACACGATGCGGGATGAGCGAACGCACGGTAACGGCCCCACCCTCGCGCGGCGGCGCCACCAGCATCATCTTGGGGACGGACTTTTCGGTTACGTCGCCAAGGTTCATCATCTCACCGACCTTGAGGCGGATGGCCTCGACCTTCGCCTTCATCTCGTTATTGGCGTCAAGCGTGTCACGATCCTCATAGCCGGTCACGCCGACGTCGCTGGCCAGCATGACGACGCAGGGCATCCCATTGTCGATCATCGTCACCTTGATGCCATTGATCTCGTCGACGCCATTGCCCGTCGGCAGCAGGGCGCCGCAGGATGAGCCAGCGGTATCGCGGAACAACAGCGGAATGGGCGCCGATGTACCCGGCACGCCACTGATCGAGGCGTCACCATCATAGCGAACCTGGCCGCCGGGCGTCTGCACCGTGGCGACGGCGACCTGGCCGGTATTCTCCATGAAGATGGCGACGCGGGTTTCATCGCCGGTTGGCTGCACGAGACCGCGCTCGATGGCGAACGGACCGATGCCCGCGAGGATATTGCCGCAATTCTGCGCGTCGGTGACAATCGCCTGATCGACGAACACCTGCAGGAAGAGATAATCGACATCGACGCCTTCGCGGCTCGATTTCCTGACCACGCCAACCTTGCTGGTCAGCGGATCGGCACCGCCCATGCCGTCGATCTGGCGCGGGTCTGGCGAGCCCATGACGCGCAGGAGGAAGGCATCGCGGGCGGCGGTATCCGTGGGCAGATCGTCCGCCAGGAAATAGCCGCCCTTGGAGGTGCCGCCACGCATCCACATGCAGGTAATGCCGTCCATCACAGCCTCCCGAACTGAGATGCATTCCGAGGCCGAGGTGCCTCACACATATTTCAGGCCTTCCTTCTCCAGGCGCTCGCGCATCTTGTACATGTCGAGGCCCAGCACGCCGGAGGCCAGCTTCTCGCGCTTCTCGCCTTCATTGGCTTCCCGCGCACGGGCCGCTTCCAGCACCTTGGCGGCGTTGGCGCGGGGGACGACGCACACGCCGTCATCATCAGCGACGATCACATCCCCGGGATTGACCAGCGCGTTGGCGCAGACCACCGGAATGTTGACGCTGCCCAGGGTGTTCTTGACCGTGCCCTGCGCATAGACGGCCTTGGACCAGACCGGGAAGTTCATCTCGGTCAGATCGCGCACATCGCGCACGCCGGCATCGATGATCAGGCCGCGACAACCGCGCGCCTGCGCCGAGGTGGCCAGCAGATCGCCGAAATAGCCGTCCTCGCACGGGCTGGTCGGCGCCAGCAGCAGGATGTCGCCCGCTTTCAACTGCTCAATGGCGACATGCACCATCCAATTGTCGCCCGGAGGCGCGCTGATCGTCACTGCACTGCCGGCAATCCGCGCGCCGGCATAAATCGGCCGCATGTAGCTCGCCAGCAAACCCGTGCGTCCCTGCGCCTCATGAACCGTCGCAACACCGCACGCCGCCAAACCGTCAATCACCTCAGGATCAGCACGCTCGATATTCTGTACGACCACACCCATGATTGCTCCTCTCGATCAACGTTACCTGGCAACAGCCTTGCTCCCGTATAGAATAGGGGAACGGCGTCCGGTCAATCCACCCCGAACTTTGCGCAGATCATAAGCATCTGCTAAGTCTGGCCCTCATGGCATCCGACCTCTCACCCTTCTCCTTCAATCTGCGCCACCTCGCGGCGGTCGCCGCGGTGACGCATAAAGGGAGTGTGTCGGCCGCTGCGAGCACGCTCCATCTGACCCAGCCTGCTGTGACCCAAGCCATTGCCCGCGTGGAAAGCATCATGGACGTGCAGCTGTTCGAGCGGCGCACGGACGGCATGACGCCGCTCCCTCCTGCGATGGCGCTGGCTGAGCGCGTTGAGCAAGCCGCCGAACTGATCGGCTCGCGACGGGTGACCATGGCGCAATTGCGCGCCTTCCTCGCCGTCGCGGATAGCGGAAGCTATGCGGCGGCAGCAGCACAGAGCGGCCTCTCGCAGCCGACACTGCATCGCGCCATTGGCGATTTGTCGCTGATCCTGCGGCGATCGCTCGTTGAGCGGCGCGGACGGGGCATCGCGCTGACCGACGCGGGCCGGCGCACCGCCCGTAACTTTCGTCTTGCCCGGACAGAGCTTGAAGCAGGCCTCGACGAAGCCTTGGGCCAATCCGGCGGCGTGCCCGCGCGGATCACCATCGGGGCGATGCCGCTGTCCCGCGCTCGGGTGCTGCCGCGCGCGCTGGCAAGGTTCAACACTGCATTTCCGGCCATCGAAATCGTGATCGTGGAAGGATCGCATGGCGAACTGGCGGAATCCCTGCGCGACGGCAGCATCGACATGATGGTCGGCGCCATGCGCGATCCGCCACCCGGCCCGGACCTCATGCAGCGCCCCTTGTTCGAGGATGAGGTGATTATCATCGCGCGGGCCGGTCATCCCGAGGCCGGTCCCGCACGGGATCGCCCGTTGAGCGATCTCGCGCGCTATGCCTGGATCTTGCCGTCGCCCGGCGCGCCCCTGCGGACGCGCTTCGACGAGATGTTCCGCACGGCCGGTCTCACCCCGCCGCCCGTGCCGATCGAATGCGGCTCAGTAATGATGATCCGCGAAATCCTGATGCAGACCGATTTTCTGACCCTGCTCTCGCCCGATCAGGTCTCGGTCGAGCAGGAGGCGGGCTGGCTCGTCTCGCTTGGCGCCCCGCCCGGGGGCTTCTCTCGCGCGGTCGCGCTCACCACCCGGGCGCAGTGGCGACCGGCCCCGGCACAAGCTGCCTTCATTGCCGAGCTGGACCGGGCCGCGACGGAACCATTCGCTTCTGCTTATGGCACGGAGCGGGAACAAATTTGCGATTCTGATCGATAGGCGGCACAGCGTCGATCATGAGCGGGAGAATTGCCCTTATTGGCTTTGGGGAAGCGGGCCGGACCTTCGCCGGCGCCGCCGGATGGCGCAGCGATGCTCGCGCATTCGACCTCAAGGCAATCGAACCGCAGACGGCCGGCCCGATCCGCGCCGCGTACACCGAAACGGGCGTCACTAGCTGCGAGTCCCTGGCGGACGCGCTGGCCGGCGCGGAAATGATCCTGAGCCTCGTCACCGCCGATCAGACCGAGACGGCAGCGTCCGCAGCCGCGCGGCACCTGTCCCCTGGCACGTTGTTCTTCGACATGAATTCCGTGTCACCGGGCGCCAAGCAGCGCAATGCTGCGGCGATCGAGCAGGCTGGCGGCCATTATGTCGATGTAGCGGTCATGTCGCCCGTGCAGCCCGCCGCGATGACTGTGCCGCTGCTGATCAGCGGCCCGCACGCTGCGCAGGGCGAAGCGGCGCTGCGCGCGATCGGCTTCAGCAAGGTTGCGATTGCGGGCGATCAGGTCGGCGCCGCCAGCGCGACGAAGATGGTCCGTTCCGTCATGATCAAGGGCATCGAGGCGCTGACGGCGGAGATGATCCTCGCGGCCCGTCGTGCGGGCGTGACCGAGAACGTGCTGGCCTCACTCGGCGGAGACTGGCCCGAAAAGATCGATTATAATCTCGACCGCATGCTGGCGCACGGCACGCGCCGCGCTGCCGAGATGGACGAGGTGGTCGTGACGCTCACCGAGCTGGGCATCGAACCGGCCATGACGCGGGGGACAGTGACACGCCAGCGGGCGATGGGCGCCTTGCTCGGTTCGGTCGAGATGCCGCAGGGGCTTGAGGCAAAGCTGGCCTTTCTGGATGCCATGCATCCCGAAATGATCGCGAAGCCCGCGTCCGCTGCGCAGCCCAAAATTACAGAAACAGAAAAGTCTGGAAGGTGACGGAATGACGATGATCATCGACTGCCATGGCCACTATACCGTGCTGCCCAAGGCGCATGACGAGTGGCGCGAGCAGCAGAAGGCGGCCTTCAAGAATGGCACGCCCTGCCCGCCCTATCCCGAGATTTCCGACGACGACATTCGCGAGACCATCGAGCAGAACCAGCTGCGCCTCATCAAGGAGCGCGGCGCGGACATGACGATCTTCTCGCCCCGCGCATCGGCCATGGCGCCCCATGTCGGCGATCAGTCGGTGGCGGTGCCTTGGGCGCAGGCCTGCAACAACCTCATTGCGCGCGTCGTCGATCTCTACCCCGAGACATTCGCTGGCGTGTGCATGTTGCCGCAGTCGCCAGAGGCGGACATGACCAGCTCGATCGCCGAGCTGGACCGCTGCGTCAATGAGCTGGGCTTCATCGGCTGCAACCTGAACCCGGATGCGAGCGGTGGCCATTTCAAGCAGCCGCCGCTGACCGACAAATTCTGGTACCCCTTCTACGAGAAGATGGTTGAACTGGACGTCCCGGCGATGATCCACGTCTCGGGCAGCTGCAATCCCGCGATGCATGCGACGGGCGCCTATTATCTGGCGGCCGATACGATCGCCTTCATGCAGTTGCTGCAGGGCAATCTGTTCGCCGATTTCCCGACGCTGCGCTTCATCATCCCGCATGGCGGCGGCGCGGTGCCCTATCACTGGGGCCGGTTCCGGGGCCTCGCGGACATGCTCAAGCAGCCCAGCCTTGATACGCTGCTCATGAACAACGTGTTCTTCGACACCTGCGTCTATCACCAGCCCGGCATCAACCTGCTGGCCGACGTGATCGATAACAAGAACATCCTGTTCGGCAGCGAGATGGTCGGTGCCGTGCGTGGGATCGACCCGACGACGGGTCATTATTTCGACGATACGAAGCGCTATATCGATGCGCTCGACATTTCTGACGAGGAGCGTCACGCGATTTTTGAGGGCAATACCCGCCGCGTCTTCCCGCGTCTCGACGCCAAGCTGAACGCCCGCGGGCTCTAAGAGAGGATATCATGACCGAGAAGAAAGAGAGAATCGACGTTCACGCCTATCTTGCCGAGTTTGACGACATTCCCGGCACCCGCGTGTTCACGGCCCAGCGCGCGCGCCGGGGCTACAATCTCAACCAATTTGCGATGAGCCTGATGAAGGCCGAGAATCGCGAGCGGTTCAAGGCGGACGAAAGCGCCTATCTCGACGAGTGGAACCTGACGCCCGCCGCCAAGGCGGCCGTGCTGGCCCGCGACTACAATGCCATGATCGACGAGGGCGGGAATGTTTACTTCCTCTCCAAGCTCTTCTCGACCGATGGCAAGAGCTTCCAGTTCGCAGCCGGATCGATGACCGGCATGACGCAGGAAGAATATGCACAGATGATGATCGATGGTGGTCGTTCGCCCGAGGGCGTGCGCTCGATCAAGGGAGGATTTTGATCATGGCACGCGTTACCACGGGCATTACGTCCAGCCACATTCCTGCGCTCGGCGCGGCGATGCAAACCAAGACCAGCGACAACGATTATTGGGGTCCGGTCTTCAAGGGCTATGAGCCGATCCGGGAGTGGATCAAGCAGCCGGGCAATACCCCCGACGTTGTGATCCTGGTCTATAACGACCACGCCTCGGCGTTCGACATGAACATCATCCCGACCTTCGCGATCGGCTGCGCCGAGAGCTTCAAGCCGGCGGACGAAGGCTGGGGCCCGCGCCCCGTGCCCGACGTGAAGGGCCATCCGGACCTCGCCTGGCACATCGCCCAGAGCCTGATCCTCGACGAATTCGACATGACCATCATGAACCAGATGGACGTCGACCATGGCTGCACCGTGCCGCTCTCGATGATCTTCGGCGAGCCGGAAGAGTGGCCGTGCAAGGTCATTCCCTTCCCGGTCAACGTGGTCACCTATCCGCCGCCGTCGGGCAAGCGCTGCTTCAGCCTGGGCGATAGCATCCGCGCCGCGGTCGAGAGCTTCCCGGAAGACCTCAACGTCCACGTCTGGGGCACCGGCGGCATGAGCCACCAGCTTCAGGGGCCGCGCGCTGGCCTGATCAACAAGGAGTTCGACCTGAACTTCATCGACAAGCTGATCAGCGATCCCGCAGAGCTCAGCAAGATGCCGCACATCCAGTATCTGCGCGAAAGCGGGTCGGAAGGCATCGAGCTGGTCATGTGGCTCATCATGCGCGGCGCGCTGCCGGAGAAGGTGCGTGACCTCTACACCTTCTACCACATCCCGGCCTCCAACACTGCGCTCGGCGCGATGATCCTGCAGCCGGAAGAAACGGCCGGAGCGCCGCTGGAACCGCGCAAGGTGATGAGCGGCCACAGCATGGCGAAGGCCTGACACGCGCAAAGGCCCCTCCTCTTCAGAGGAGGGGTTGGGGTGGTGCTGGCCATCACCCCATTTGAAGTGACTTCGGGGGCATTGAGCCCCCGCCGTTCGTTTAGATACCTCTCACCCACCCCTTGCCCCTCCCTTGAAAGGGAGGGGTTAGCTGGAGAAAGGACTCCCCCTCATGAGAATCGCACTCGCAGGCGCCGGCGCATTCGGCGAAAAGCATCTCGACGGCCTCAAGAACATCGACGGTGTGGAGATCGTCTCGATCATCAGCCGTCGTGCCGATCAGGCCGCCGAAGTCGCCGCCAAATATGGCGCGAAGCACAGCGGCACCGAACTGGACGAAGCGCTTGCGCGCGATGACGTGGACGCGGTGATCCTCTGCACGCCCACACAGATGCACGCCCAGCAGGCGATTGCCTGCATGAAGGCGGGCAAGCATGTGCAGGTGGAAATCCCGCTGTCGGACAGCTGGGCCGACGCCCAGGCGGTCATCGACACGCAGAAGGAAACCGGCCTCATCTGCATGGTCGGCCACACCCGCCGCTTCAACCCGAGCCACCAGTATATCCATAACAAGATTACGGCCGGCGAACTCGCGATCCAGCAGATGGACGTGCAGACCTATTTCTTCCGCCGCAAGAACATGAATGCCAAGGGCGAAGCGCGCTCCTGGACGGACCATCTGCTGTGGCACCACGCCGCGCACACGGTCGACCTGTTCGCCTATCAGGCCGGCAAGATCGTGCAGGCCAATGCCGTGCAAGGCCCGATGCACCCGGAACTGGGCATCGCGATGGATATGTCCATCCAGCTCAAGAGCGAGAGCGGCGCGATCTGCACCCTCTCCCTCTCGTTCAACAATGATGGGCCGCTGGGCACCTTCTTCCGCTACATCTGCGACAATGGCACCTGGATCGCGCGCTATGACGATCTGGTGACCGGCAAGGAAGAGCCTGTGGACCTGAGCGGCGTGGCCGTCTCCAGCAACGGCATCGAGCTGCAGGACCGCGAGTTTATCGCCGCGATCCGCGAGGGCCGCGAGCCCAACAGCTCGGTCGCACAGGTGCTCGATTGCTATCGCGTGCTCGGCGAGCTGGAAGTCCAGCTCCACAAGGCCGGCTGATAAAGACTGGCGGTGTGTGGGCTGTTTCGCGGCTGCACACCGCCTCATTTCTGGCGACGCTCAATCATCGGCGTCATGCCCGTAGTCATTTCTCAAGCTTTGCCATTTAAGGCGCCGCTCTACCGTCAGACCATAGGCGGCGGGAGAGATGCATGTCAGTGGCGACCGGGCTAAGTTCAGATCTCGCGGACCTCCTGCGCGCGTTTTCTGCCACCGAAACTGAAATCGTGCAGTTGGGCACGATCGCGCAAGCGGCGCGGATGCATGAATTGCTCCAGCTCCGTCGGCAGTTCGTCGAGCAATTCGGGCTGGTAAGCGCCGCGCTCCAGAGCGAACCCATCCTGCTCGCCTCGCCAGCTCTGACGACGCAGGCCATGCGTCTGCTCGCGGCTTTCCGCTCACGTAATGCCATCAATCAGGCGGACTGGCCGGTCATTCGTGTCCGGGACGATCCCATCGCCTATCGCGATGCGTCCCAGCATGTGAAGGATGCGTCACGGGACTTCTGGGACTGGACCGAAACCGCCCTCGACTTCCGGCGATAGGCACGCAATCCTCGCCAAAAGCGCCGCGAGGATTGATTTTTGATGCCCGGGGCGACACAAGCCGGGCCATGACTTCGCCATCGACACCCCTCCCCACCCGCCGCATCGCGGACATGGCCGTCTCCGCCATCAGTCTGGGCTGCATGAACCTCTCTCACGCTTATGACGCCCCGCCGAGCGAGGAGGAAGGCGCGCGCCTGCTCAATCATGCGCTCGACATCGGCGTGACGCATCTCGACAGCGCAGCGCTGTATGGCGGTGGCAAGAATGAGGGCCTGATTGCCCGCGCTGTTGGCCATCGCCGCAAGGACTTCGTGCTGTCGAGCAAGTGCGTGCTCGATCTGATCGACGGCGAGCGTGTGCTCGACGGGCGGCCGGAGACGATCACGGGATCGCTGGAACGCTCGCTCAAGCGGCTCGATACCGATTTTATCGATCTCTATTACATGCACCGGCTCGATCGGAACGTGCCGATCGAAGACTCGATGGGCGCTTTGGTGCGCGCGAAGGAAGCCGGGAAGATCGGTGCCATCGGCCTTTCCGAAATGTCCGCAGCGAGCATCCGCCGCGCCCATGCCGTGCATCCCGTCGCTGCCATTCAGTCCGAATATTCGCCCTGGGTGCGCAATCCGGAAGTCGCCGTGCTGGACACCTGCCGGGAACTCGGCATCGCCTTCGTCGCCTTCTCGCCGGTCGCGCGCGGCATGCTCGCCGGCGCCATCAGCAGCATCGATTTCAAGGCCGGCGACATTCGCATCCCCATGCCCCGCTTTCAGGAACCCAATTTCAGCCACAATCTCAAGCTTGCCAAGCGCTTCAACGCGGTCGCGGCCGACCTCGGCATCACGCCTGCCCAGCTCAGTCTGGCCTGGGTGCTGGCACGCGCGCCGGAGGTCATCGCCATTCCCGGCACGCGCTCCATCGCGCATCTCGAGGAGAATGTGAAAGCGGCCTCCATGACCCTTACGCCCGAATCCATCGCGGCCGTGGACGCGATTTTCGCGCCTGGCGCGGTTGCGGGCGCGCGTTATCCCGCACCGGTGCAGAAGCAGATCGATACCGAATTGCTGCCTGAGGAGGCGGACGCGGCATGAGCGTGACACTGGATGACGCGACGCGGCGGGCGATCGAGTGGGACTGCACCACGCTCATCAATCGCTACACGCTGCTCAACGACGCGGCCGACTGGGATGCCGTCGCGGCCCTCTATACCGAGGATGGCCAGATGGCCCGGCCGAGCGCACCGGATCAGCCGATAAAGGGACGTGACGCCATTCTTGCGACCTTCAACAGCCGGCCGGCCCGTGCGGCGCGCCATGTGGTTTCCAACGTGGTCGTGGACGTCGTAAGCGAGACCGAGGCGACGGCGCTGTCCGTCATCGTCCTGTATCAGGGCGTCGCGAGCGACACTGGTGGGCTGCCCGTGCGCGATCCCAAGGGGCCGCTGATCGGTACCTATGCGGACCGCCTGCGCAAGACACCGGAGGGATGGCGCTTTGCAGAGCGGCGCGGCGGTCTGGATTTTGCGGCATGACCGGAGCACCCGCACCACAGCCGGATGACTTCCAGGCGTTCCTCTCCCGGCCCTATCGCATCGAATGGGGACATTGCGACCCGGCGGGCATCGTCTATGCGCCGCGCTTCCTCGAGATGTTCGGCGAGAGCACGATCATGCTGTTCGAGAAGGCGCTTGGCGTGCGCAAGCGGGACATGCTGAAAACCCAGGGCGTGGTTGGCTTTCCGATGGTCGATGTGTCGGCCAAGTTCCAGCGCCCCGCCGCCTATGGCGACGATGTGGTGCTGGAGGTGGAAGCGCCCGATTTCGGCAATTCCAGCTTCACCATTCGGCATCGCCTGCTCAAGGACGGGCATGTCTGCGTGAGCGGCACCGAAAAGCGGGTGTGGACCGTGCGGGACAGCGAGCGCCCGGGCGGGATGCGCGCGGAGCGCGTGCCTGATGACATTCGCGCGCGGTTCGCGCTGCCGGGAGCGTAAGGCTGCCCAACCTATCGAGGGCGCACAGCCATTCGATAGAGGGCTATCCATTTGCCAAAGCCTGCGCCATGATGCCCTCATAACAAGAGGACTCATGGAGGGGCTTATGGTGATGGGGGATGCGGGCATGCCGCGTCTGCGTAGCGGCGGCTATCAAGCGTGGCTGGTGGGACTGCTCAGCCTGAATTTCGGCATCGTCTTTTTCGATCGGCAGGCGCTCAACGTGCTGATGCCGTTCGTCCAGCCCGAGCTCGGGTTGTCCAACGCTCAGATCGGCCTGCTCGCGGGCGGCCTCTCCTTCACCTGGGCCATTGCCGCCTTCGCCATCGGCCGCCTGTCGGACACGATTGGCAATCGCAAGCTGCTGCTCGTCGGCGCGACTTTGGGCTTCTCGCTCTGCTGTTTCCTGAGCGGGATGGCGACGAGCTTCCTCTTCATGCTGTGCGCACGGATGCTGATGGGCGCGGCGGAGGGCGGCGTGATGCCGATCAGCCATGCCATGGTCGCCAGCGAAGTCGACCCGCGCCGTCGCGGCCTTGCGCAGGGCATCGCCCAGAATTTCGGGTCCAACCTGCTTGGGTCTTTTCTCGCGCCGGTCTTGCTGGTGTGGTTCGGCCTGGAATTCGGATGGCGCAACGCCTTTTTCCTCGCGTCCATTCCCGGCATCATCTGTGCCCTGCTGATCTGGTTCACGCTGGAGGAGCCCGCAGCGCCGGCACGGCCACAGGTACAGGATGGCCAAGCCCAAGGTGTCCTCAGTGTGTTGCGCACCCGCAATGTGCTGGTCTGCGTGCTGCTGGGCGTGCTGATGGTCAGCTATTTCGTCATCTGCCTGACCTTCCTGCCGATCTACCTCACCAGCGTCAGAAGCTACACGCCGACGGAAATGAGTTGGCTGATCGCAACCCTAGGCATTTCCGCGACTATCGGCAGCTTCGCGATCTCCGGTCTGTCGGACTGGATCGGGCGGCGGCCCGTCATGATCGCCATGCCCCTGCTCGGCATCATCCTGCCGCTGGGCGCGCTCTACTGGAGCGGGTCGATCTGGGGGCTGGTCCCGATCTTCTTCTTTGGTTGGGGCCTGAACGGGATCTTCCCGTTGTTTATGGCCACCGTCCCATCCGAAAGCGTCGATCCGCGCCAAGCCGCGACGGCGCTGGGTCTCACCATGGGATCGGCGGAAATCCTGGGAGGGGTCTTCGCGCCTTCGCTGGCCGGTGTAGCGGCGGACGCGACCAGCCTTGCCGCGCCCTTGTGGATCATGGTGGTGCTGGCGATCCTCGGCGGGATCGTGGCGATGTTCCTCACCGAAACCGCCCCCTCGCAACGCGCCAGGATGGCGGCCGCGCCTTGACAGGATCCGATGCCGGGCCACGCATCTGGAAAGCGCGGCCCGGCATCATAGTTCTTGCGATTAGGCCGGCACGCTCGCGAGGCGTTTGGCTGCAATATCGGCGCCTTCGCGCAGGGCCTGCAGCTTCTTCCACGTGACGGCGGGATCGATCTTGCCATAGCCGGCAAAGGTGCCAAAACCGCAATCCGTGCTGCCGATCACGCGCTCAGCGCCGACGATGCCCGCAAAGCGCTCGATCCGCTGGGCGACCAGTTCCGGATGCTCGACATAGTTCGAGCAGCTATCGATGAGGCCCGGGGCCAGCACGAGATCGTCGGGCAGCTTCGCATCCCGCCACACGGTCCACTCATGCTCGTGGCGCGGATTGGCCGATTCAAACAGCACGACGCCGGGGCGGGCCCGCAGGATCGTCGGCAGCACCTTGGCAAGATCGATGTCGCAATCATGCGGGCCTTCATAATTGCCCCAGCAGATGTGCATCCGCAGCCGGTCGCGGGGGAGTCCTTCGGTGGCGGCATTCAGCGCCTCGACATTGGCCTCGGCAATCTTCACGAACTCTGCGTCGCTCACATCCTGATAGCCTGTGTGGCGGGACATGGCGAGGTCGGGACAATCGAGCTGCAGGTCGAAGCCCGCATCGATGATCGCCTGATATTCAGGGCGCATGGCCGTCACCAGATCCGCGAGATAGGCCTCGTGGCTTGCATAATAGGCATTGGGCTGGAAGGCCGTGATCAGGCCGGGGGACGCGGCATTCATGAAGCCGCGTGCGCCCTTGCCCTGTGCCTTGAGCGCCTGATCGAACCGGCGAATGTCGTCATGGCAGGGCTGCAGGTTCTTGAGCTTCACCGGTGCGATGCACGAGGCGCGGGTGAACTCCTGATCGCCCATGATCGCGGCCAACTTCTTGCGCAGATCCGGCAAGGGCGCGAGGTCGAGCGCCGGCTTGCGATCGGTGTGGCCGCCAAAGCCCTCCAGACGCTCGATGATATAGGTCGAATAACCGACCTTGCCGAGTTCGCCATCGGACACGATGCTGACTCCGGCCTCGACCTGCTTGGCAACGGCATCGTCGATGGCCTGCTGCACAACCGTCTCGAACTGCGCGGCGTCATACGGCTCGCCATGATCCTTCGCGAGCAGCAAGGGAACAAGTTCCGGCCCGCGCGGCAGACTTCCGACATGTGTCGTTGCGATCACAGTACTCAACCCTTTCTTCAATTCAACGCTATGCCGCCGCCCCTCGCACGACCGGTTCGATCAGGCAAGCCCGAGAGAGGCCGGGCCAAAAACGCAAGGCTTACCGCCATTTGCGGGAACAGCCATTGTTGACAATATCCAATGATGTCTCAGCATCTCCCGGGCAGCTGTCCGGCCCGCCGCTGTTCACACTATTGCACATATTGCTGGCCTCAAACCCTCATGTTATGCCGCCGCCACGCCGTTGCATGTCCGCTACGAGACATGAAAATCAGCAACGGCAACATGGAGAGGAGATTGCCCATGCGCAGATTTTGCGCGCGATCCGTTGCGTCCTATGCCCTGGCCTGTGCGTTAGCCGCACCGGTTTATGCCCAGAGCGGCGAACAGCCCCAAAGTACCCAGAACACGGACGTTACCGGCGATATCATCGTCACCGCCCAGTTCCGCGAGACACGGCTTCAGGATACGCCGATCGCCATCACGGCGGTCAACGCCGCCCTCCTGGAGCAGCGCGGACAGACCAGCATTGCCGACATCGCCAACCAGTCGCCCAACGTGACCTTGCGGCCACAACCGCAAAATGGCGGCGCCGGCCTCATCGCCTTCATCCGCGGCGTGGGGCAGACCGACTTCAACTATGCCCTCGACCCCGGCGTGGGCGTCTATATTGATGATGTCTACATTCCGACCCTCTCCAGCTCACTGCTGGACCTCATGGATCTGGACCGGGTCGAGATCCTTCGCGGCCCGCAGGGGACGCTGGCGGGCAAGAACTCGATCGGCGGCGCCATCAAGCTGTTCAGTGCCAAGCCCGATGGTTCTGGCGGCGGGACGCTCGAGGCCACCTATGGCTCCTACAACCGTCTCGATCTGCGCGGCATGGCCGACTTCGCGGTGACCGACAATCTGTTCGTCCGCCTGTCTGGCGCCGCGAAGAGCCGCGATGGCTACCTCAAACTTCTGGATTATGGCGCGACCCACCCCGGCTCCAACGTGCCGGCCAGCAACAACCGGGGCGCGGATCCCGTCGTCGGGACGCAGGGCGGCCAATCCTACGTTGCCGGTCGGATCGCGCTGCGCTGGCTGCCGTCCGATGCGCTCGAAGTGAACCTGTCCGGGGACTATACGTCGGATAAGTCGGAGCCGGCGCCAACCGTCCTGGTCGCGGCCGGTCTGCCGGGGCCGACCTCGACCAACCCCAATCCGTTCAACCCGGCCATCCCCAACCCCGGTACGAATGCCAATGGCGGTGCCTGGCTGCCGGGCAAGAATGGCAGTCCCGTGCCGGTAGGTTGCGCCTTCGTGCCTTATGGGGCCTATGGCTGCGATTCCTTGGCCAGCTCGGCCTATGGCGGCGACCGCCGTTTCATCAGCTACGCCAATTTCGTGGATGGAATGCTGCCCACGTCCCAATCCCCCTACAAGCCCTACACGGCCTTGCAGAACCAGGACTTCAAGGGCTGGGGCATTCACGGCAATGTGACGTGGACGTTGAGCGACAGCCTCAATGTCGTGTGGATTTCCTCCTATCGCGAATATCAGTCGAACTTCGGGCAGGATCAGGACGCGACTCCGGTTCCGGTGGCGCAACTGGATAACCAGCTCAACCATCATGCCTGGAGCCAGGAACTGCGTTTGAATGGCAAGCTAGGCACGTTCGCCGACTTCACCCTCGGCGGCTTCTACTTCGATCAGAAAGGCACCTACTCCGCCCGTGTCGACCTGAACTATGCCGGCATCGACTTCCTGCACGGTCCCGACACCACGCCGTCCACCTCGAAAGCGCTGTTCGCCAATGGCGTGATCCGGCCGCTGGAAGGATGGAGCATCTCGGGCGGCCTGCGCTACACGCGTGATGAAAAGACCTATACCTACTTCCGCCGCAACCCGGATGGTACGGTTCCGTTCGGCAACTGGACGCCAGCGCAATTGCCGTCCCTCCCGATCTGCGAGTTCTTCCAGGGCGCACCGACCGCAGGACCGACCGGCATCGGCAACACGCCCAACTGCCTGCTCTCCGGCCTCTACAATGTCAGCGACAGCTTCAAGGGCGATCGCTGGGACTGGCGGATTTCCACCGACTTCCGATTCTCGCCGGAACTGCTGGTCTATGGCTCAGTCGCCACAGGCTTCAAGGGCGGCGGGGTTAATCCCCGGCCGTTCTTCGGGCCCTCGGCGGGCTCGTGCACGGCACCGGGCTATGTCGCTCCGGCACCCTGCAACCAGCTCGGCAGCTTCAACCCGGAAACGCTCACCACCTATGAGCTAGGTTTCAAGTCCGACCTGTTCGATCGGCGCGTGCGGCTGAACGGCGCGGTGTTCCTGAACAAATATAATGACATGATCCTCACGCTCTCGGCGTGCCCATCCGTGCCCTGCCTCAAGCCGACCAATGTCGGCAAGGCGGACGTCAAGGGCTTCGAGCTGGAAACGACCATTCATCCGTTCGCGGGCTTCACCGTCGATGGGAGCCTCAGCTACATCAACTTCCAGTATAAGGAAGTCGGCACGTCCGGCATCTCGCTCGATGCGGTGACGCCTTACACGCCGGAATGGACCTACAGCTTCGGCCTGCAATATGATCATGAGATCACGCCCGGCACGGTGAGCGTGCGGTTCGATGGCTCCTATCAGTCCGATGTCTTCACCGAGACATCCAACTCTGAGTGGAGCCGGGTTGAGGGCAACTTCCTCGCCAATGGGCGCCTCTCCTTCACCACGACGGACAAGGACTGGCGTGTCTCGCTCGAAGTGCAGAACATGTTCAACAAATATTACTTCCTGACCAAGAGCGATGTCAGCGCGTCGCTTGGCGTCGTGACGGGCGTGCCTGCGCCATTGCGGACTTGGGCGGTCTCCGTGCGCCGCAGTTTCTGACCGCTTCGTCAAGCCAGTGGATCGGGAGGGGCGCACCGTCGCCTCTCCCGATCTTATTGTGCGCACAAGTGCCGCACAAACAGCGCGGAAGCGGTTGCGCCGCAGATGCTTTGGACACTATCAATAAGCCGACCGCCTGCCTTCCCGCGAACAGGACTCGTACATGCTCATAAAACGGCTCGACCACGTTAACATCCGCACCCGTGACCTGCCGCCGGTGGTGGCGTTCTACCGCGACATTCTGCTGCTGGAGGAGCGCGATCCGCCGTCCAATCTGGACCGGACGATGGTGCGGTGGATGTACGATCACAAGGACGATCCGATCGTCCACATCAGCACGCCCGGCGCGCTGTCCGAACATGGGGTTTATGACAATATCACCGGGACGACGGGCGGCCTCGATCATGTCGCCTTCCAGTGCGTCGGCCTCGGTCCGCTGATCGAGCGGCTCGAGGCGCATGGCGTGCCCTGGCGGGAGAATCGGGTCGAGGTGATCAAGATGACGCAGGTCTTCCTGCACGATCCCACGGGCGTGCAGATCGAACTGAATGTGTTCGACCAAGACCCGGCCTGAACGCGCCTAACCGGAGAGGACTGCACAGAATGACCGACGCTGGCACGGGACAGCCGCCCAAGGCACTTGAGCAGTTCGACATCGCGGGGCGCAGCGCGCTCGTGACAGGCGCTGCCTCCGGCATCGGCCTCGCTTATGCCGAGGCGATGGCGGAAGCCGGCGCACGGGTCACGCTGACGGATGTCGATGGCGCCTCCGCCGAGCGGGAAGCAGCCCGCCTGCGGGCGCAAGGCTATGAGGTGCGCGCCGACGAGCTCGATGTCTCCGACCGCGCCCGCAGCACCCAGGTGTTTGATGCACATGAGGTTGCTTATGGCGGACTGGACATCGCCTTTGCCAATGCCGGCCTTGGGATCGGCCCCGGCTTCTGGAAGCCAGAAGGCGGCCGCGACCCGCAGGGCCAGATCGACACCTACGATCCGGCCATCTGGGACCGGATCATCGCGATCAACCTGACCGGCGCCTACAATACGATGCGCGATGCTGCGCGGCTGATGAAGAAGGGGGGTAAAGGCGGCTCGATCATCGCCACCTCGTCCAACGCCGCCGTGATCTGCGAGCCGATTGTGCCGATGCCCTATATGCCGTCCAAAGCCGGGGTCAGCCACATGGTGCGCCATCTCGCGCTGGAGCTGGGGGCCTATCAGATCCGCGTCAACGCCATCTTGCCCGGGCCGTTCGTCACAAACATCGCGGATGGATCGCTCAAGGATCCCGTGGTTCGCAAGGCCTGGGACGACGCGACCCTGATGGGGCGGATTGCCGAGACATATCAGATCAAGCCGCTGGCGTTGTTCCTTGCCTCCGATGCATCGAGCTATGTAACCGGGGCGCAAATGATGATCGATGGCGGCATGTCGCTCGGCCGGCTCGGCTGAGCAATATCGCGCTGCCTCAAGCCAAGACCAGAACAGGAGTGACACGCATGACCACATCCGCACAGGCCGCCATCTGCAAGGGCGGCGAAGCGCCGTTCGCTATCGAAGCCGTGACGCTGGACGAGCCGCGCGCTGACGAGGTGCTGGTGCGCATCCACGCCTGCGGCATCTGCCACACCGATATGGCCGCACGCGATGGGCAGCTCCCGACTCCGCTTCCCATGGTGCTGGGCCATGAAGGCGCCGGCGTGGTCGAGAAGGTCGGGTCCGAGGTGACCCATGTGAAGCCGGGCGACCGGGTGCTGATGAGCTTCAACAGCTGCGGCACCTGCCCGAGCTGTGAAGTCGACAAGCCCACTTATTGCTACAATTTCGTGCCCGAGAACTGGATCGGCACGAGGCCGGACGGCAGCCACACGCTGCATCGCGATGGCGAGGGCGTGAATGCGAATTTCTTTGGCCAGTCTTCCTTCGCCACTCACGCCATCGGCCATGCCCGCAACGTCGTGAAGGTGCCCGAAAGCGCCGCCCATGTACCCCTCTCGACCCTCGCGCCGCTCGGCTGCGGTTTCATGACCGGCGCCGGTGCCGTGCTGCGCAGCATGAAGGTGCGCGCCGGCATGCCCATCGCCGTCTTCGGCACGGGCGCTGTCGGCCTCGGCGCGATCATGGCCGCCAAGATCGCGGGCGCGAACCCGATCATTGCCGTCGACATCCACGATAATCGCCTCGCGCTGGCCCGCGAACTGGGCGCGACCCACACGATCAACGGCAAAACCAGCAATGCCGAGGAGGAAATCCGCAAACTCTGCCCGCAGGGTCTGGGCTATGCGTTCGATACGACGGGTCTGAAGGCGATTATCGAGAGCGCCGCCGGACTGATTGCGCCGCTTGGCATCGTCGGCATCGTCGGTGCATCCGACCCCGCCGCCAATCTGACACTCAACGAGTCAGCCTTCATGGGTGGCGGCAAGCGGCTGATGGGAATCCTGGGTGGCGATTCCGATCTGTTCGGCTTCCTGCCCGAGTTGATCGACCATCATCTTGCGGGTCGTTTCCCGCATGACCGGCTCATCAAGACCTTCCCGTTTGCCCAGATCGATGAAGCCTTCCATGCCGGCGAGAGCGGCGCGGTGGTGAAGCCCGTTCTTGTGATGGATGCCTGACCGGTGGCCTGATCCTCGACAAGCCGCGCCCGTTCTTCTTCGGGTGTGGCTTGGATCGGCCATGCGGTGACGAGCTAGCGTTGCCGCTTCCATCTTTTGCTGAACATGTTAATTACTTTGCGTGGGCTGACGGCCCTGCCGCAGGCGCGATTATGCGTTCGCGTATGTGATAATTTCATATATAGAGAGAATGACAATGACGGCAGCAACAAACATCATGGGAGCGGCGGCATGACGGCGCGGGGTCTGGCAGTCGAGAAGCCCAAGGCAGTCGAAGGACCGACGGTGCGCGATGCCGTGATGAGCCTGCTGCGCGATCTCGGCATGACGACATTATTCGGCAATCCCGGCTCGACTGAGCTGCCGTTGTTCCGCGACATGCCACAGGATTTCCAATATGTCCTGGGCCTGCAGGAAAGCGTCGTCGTCGGTATGGCGGACGGCTTCGCGCAAATGAGCGGCAATGCTGCGTTTGTTAACCTGCATTCCTCTGCCGGCACGGGCCATGCGCTTGGCAACATCTTCACCGCGTTCCGTAACCAGACGCCGCTGGTGATCACCGCAGGGCAGCAGGCCCGCAGCATCTTCCCCTACGACCCGTTCCTCTATGCCGAGCGCGCCACGGAGTTTCCGCAACCCTTCGTCAAATGGACCTGCGAGCCTGCGCGCGCCGAGGATGTGCCGTTGGCCATCCTGCGCGCTTATCATATGGCGATGCAGGCGCCGCGCGGTCCGGTGTTCGTCTCGGTGCCCATCGACGATTGGGATCGCGCCTGCCAGCCGATCAGCACCTCGACTGTCTCTCAGGAATCGATGGCGTCCCCTGCCCTCATCGGTGCCGCCGCGGACGCACTGAACGCCGCGAAATCGCCGGTGATCGTCGCCGGCGCTGGCGTCGGCCGCGAGAATGCGCGCGCCGCGCTCCATGCGCTGGCGACGGCGCATCAGGCGCCGGTGTGGGTCGCGCCAATGGCTGCCCGCGCCGTGTTCCCGGAGGACGATGCCCTGTTCGCGGGCTTCCTCCCGGCTTCGCGTGAAGCCATTGTGGGCGCGCTGGATGGCCATGATCTGGTACTGGTGCTGGGCGCGCCGGTCTTCACTTATCATGTCGAGGGCTTCGGCCCTTATGTGCCCGAGGGCGCGCAGATCATCCAGATTGTGGACGATCCCGCCACGGCAGCCCGCACGCCGGTCGGCACCGCTATCGTCGGCAATGTCGCGGATGCGATTGCGCGCCTTAATGCTGCATCCAATGCTGCACCCCGGAAGGCGCCAGCACCTCCCGCGAGCCATGCCGCCGAAAGCCCCGATGGCGCCGCCATTTTCGAGCCCTATCTGATGCAGCGCCTCGATGCCCTGCGTCCAAAGGGCATCATCATCAGCGAGGAAGCGCCGAGCACGCGCGGGCCGTTGCACGATCATTTCCCGATCCGGCTCGAGGATGAGTTCATGGCCACCGCCAGCGGCGGGCTGGGCTTTGCGCTGCCTGCTGCGGTCGGCGCTGCCCTTGCGCAACCGAACCGCACGGTGCTGTGCCTGCTGGGCGACGGGTCTTCGATGTATTCGATTCAGGGCCTTTGGACGGCGGGCGACCTTAAGCTCGACGTGCGCTTCCTCATCGTCAACAATGGCGGCTATGCGGCGCTCGACCAGTTCGGTGCGCTGTTCGACATCGAGGTGGTGGGCAGCAAGCTGCCGGGTATCGATTTCGTGAAGCTTGGTGAGAGCATGGGCGTGCCCGGTGCGCGCGTTTCCGACCCCGCAGCGCTGGACGATGCGATCCGGGATCTGTTTGCCGGCAGCGGCCCCCGCTTGCTGGAAGTCATGGTGGAACGGGCGCGCTGAGGCTTATGCTGCGCGCAGCATGAGCGGCGAGCGCCGGTGTCCGATAGGAGAAAAAGATGAGCAAGACATTCATTACCTGCGCGATCACCGGCGCATCGCCGATGCCCAAGCATCCCAACTTTCCCTTCCGCCCCGAGCATGTGGCGCAGGAAGCGCTGGATGCGGCCGAGGCCGGCGCGTCGATCATCCATGTCCATGTCCGCAATGGCGAAGATGGCACGCCGAGCCAGGAGATGGACGACTATCGCAAGGTGGTGAGCCTCATCCGGGAAAGGAACACCGACGTGATCCTCAACGTCACGACCGGCCCGGGCTGCATGTGGTTCCCCAAGAGCGCCGAGGAGCCGGCGATGCCGGACATCGAAAAGACCCTGATGTTCACTGCGGAGCGGCGGATCGAGCATATTCTCGACCTCAAGCCCGACATGTGCACGCTCGATATCTGCACCATGAACCTGTGGGGCGGCATCGCAATGAATCTGGAGATGATCGTCGGTAAGATGGGCACCATGCTGCAGGATGCCGGCGTGCTGACCGAGATCGAATGCTTCGAGGCCGGCGATTTCGTCTTCGCGGACGATCTGATGGCCAAAGGCCTCATTCCCAAGAACGCACCCTTCACCTTCGTGCTCGGCACCAAATATGGCCTGCCCGCGACGCCGGAGGCGATGATGTATTCCAAGAACCAGATTCCGCGCGGCGCGCCCTTCACCGGCTTTGGCATTTCCCGCCACAGCTTCCCCATGGCGGCGCAGTCTGTGCTGCTCGGCGGGCACATGCGCGTTGGCTTCGAGGATACGATCTACCTGCGCAAGGGCGTGCTGGCGCAGAGCAATGCCGATCTGGTGCGGCAGGGCGTCGAGATTCTTGAGAAGATCGGCGGTGAGCTTGCCACGCCGGGTGAGACCCGGCAGATGCTCGGGCTTAAGCAGTGAGGCGGGCACAATAGGGCAGGCCCGCCGACGGCTATTGGGGGATCGCGGCATGGAAGCGAAGGCGGAGTCCTCGTCGGTCAAATCGGCCACGCGGACGCTCGACATTCTGGAATATGTCGTCAGCAGTGGCCGTCCGGTCAGTGCTGCCGAGATTGCGCTCTCCCTGGCGATTCCCGTCAGCAGCCTCTCCTATCTGCTCGGGACGCTGGTCGAGCGCGGCTATCTGCTGCGCAGCGGCCGACTCCATTCGCCCGGGCCAGCGCTCGCCCGTCTAAACCCAGCGCCCGAGGCCATCCCGCTCAAGGACCGGGTCTATCCGGTGCTGAGATCAGTCTCGCGGCAACTCAACGAGACCGTCTCCTTCTTCGTCCGCCATGGTGAGAATATGGAGGCGATTGCGGGGGAAGTGGCGCCGCAAGCCCTGCGCTATACCATCGAGGTTGGCCGCCTAGTCCCGCTCCATGCCTTTGCCGCCGGCAAGGCCATTCTGGCCGCGCTCGATCCGCAGGAGTTGGACGCCTATTTCGCGGCGGCCAGTCGCGCCGCGTTCACGCCACAGACGCGCACTGCCGAGGCAGAGCTGCGCCGCGAACTGGCACAGATCGCGCAAACCGGTATTGCGCGCACTGCTGAAGAGTTCACCCCCGGCATCATCGGCATCGGCCATGCCGTGCATGTGGGCGGGAGTCTGGTCGGCGCGATCAGCGCCGCCATCCCGGTTGCGCGGGCTACATCAGAGCTTGAGGAGCGCGCGGCCGTCCTGCTCACCCAGGCGGCCCAGGCCCTTGGCGGAGAATGAAGGCAAGGCGCAGGGGGTCATCAACCTCCTCGCACCGCTTCCCGATGCCAGCGTCGAGGAAGTCTTCGACCTGATCCTCGAAAAGGCAGGCGCCCGGATCGAGCGGATCGTGTCGCAGGGGCAAGTGACGCCCGAGGTCGCGCCATACGATCAGCCGCATGACGAGTGGGTAATGCTGATGGCCGGCGCGGCCCGGCTTTGGCTGGAGGACCGTGGCGAATGCCCGCTGTCACCCGGCGATGCGCTGCTCATTCCCGCTCATGTCCGTCATCGGGTCGTCTGGACGCAGGCGGCACCGCCGACCGTCTGGCTGGCTGTGCATTTCCCGCAGGATGGCCCGGCAGACTGAACTGCCGGGCGGAGCGTAGCCGATCAGTTGCCGCGCGGATGCTTGGTCATCATCGGCGTGAAATTCTCGATGATGAAGGCGCGGCCCAGCACCGGATGCGCGAAGCTCATCGGCACTTCGTAGCGGTGCGGCCAGGTCTGCCGCACTTCCTTCTCGGGCAGGATGCGGTCGGGGCCGTTGGGATCTTCTGGATAAGGCTTCTGCGCCGGCTGCAGGTGCGCGGTGGTGTGCGCCCAGCCCTTCTCATAGTCGCCCTGCCACTGCATCATATAGTCGAGGCGCTTGATCTTCCAGACGCCGTCTTCCTTGACATAGTCATTCTCGTAGATGCCGGACTCCCAGAATTGCTGCGGCACCCCTTCGGGCTTTTCGTGCAGCGCGTCGTCATGCCAGCCACCGGCGAGAATGCCGCGGAAGCGCCCCTTGGCGGTCTGGCCATCCTCGGCAATGGTGATCACGTCCTGCAACTGAAAATGATCGAGCAACAGGCCATGAACCGGGCCGCGCCGGCCGCCGGTGAACAGGTTCTGGAACCATGTTCCATAGAGCCGCATCACGCCCTCATATCCGACATATTCGCCGGAGAGGAACACAACCACACCCTCCTTGGCGAAGAGGCCGGCAACCTCCTCGGGGCGGTTATAGTCGATATAATAGCCATAGGCCCATTGGAGCCGACGGATCGCGTTGATATCTTCGAGTTCCTGAACCTTCTTTTCCAGCTTGGCCAGGCGCGATTCCACCTCAGACATTATCGACTCCTCTCTCTTTGACTGTATGTTTTGCTAACAAAGCACAAATAGCCGGCGAGAGGAAAGAGTCATCATGAGCAGCACGGATTGGTCCGGAAAAGTCGCGTTCATCACCGGCGCGGGCACCGGAATCGGCTTCGGGATTGCGCGGGCTTTCAGCAACGCCGGCATGCGCCTTGCCCTCTCCTACCGCAATGAAGAGCAGCGCGCGCGCTGTACCAAATGGTTCGAGGAGCGCGGGAGGGAAGTGCCGCTCTGGATCAAGCTCGACGTGACCGACCGGGCGGCGTTCCAACAGGCGGCAGAGCAGGTCGTCGACCATTTCGGCGCCTGCCATGTGCTGGTAAACAATGCCGGCGTCTCCGTCTTCGGCCCCACCGATGAAGCCAGCTTTGCCGACTATGACTGGATCATGGGCGTCAACTTTGGCGGAGTGGTGAACGGCATCGTGTCCTTCCTGCCCAAGATCAAGGCGAGCGGCGAAGGCGGCCATGTGGTCAACGTCGCGAGCATGGCGGCCTATCTCTCCGGGCCGCAAGCCGGGATCTATACCGCCAGCAAATTTGCCGTGCGCGGCCTGACGGAGTGCCTGCGCTATAATCTGGTGCCCTATGGCATTGGCGTCTCGCTGGTCTGCCCGGCGCTGGTCGCGACGGATGCGGCGCTCTCCGCGCTCAAGCGCCCGGCCGAATTTTCGGGCAGCGGTTTCGCACCGGTGGACGAGGCGGAAATCCGCCAGTTCGCGACCGCTTTCGAGAATGGCGTGGACCCTCTGGAGGCCGGTGAGAAGATTTTTGCCGGCATGGTCGAGAACCGGGGCCTGATCTTCACCCACCCCGAATTTGCGGAAGACTTCAAGGACATCTACGAAACCAGCCTCGCCGCCCTGCCGGATGAAGTCGCGCCGCCGGCGCGCCTTGAGGTCGAGCGGATGCGCCGGGCCGCCAACAGGGCCGCTTTGGAGGGCGCAAAGATCGGCTTGAGCGACCTGACCTGACCGGAACCTGCCGAGCGCCTTGCGTACGCGACGGTGACGATCCAATAAGACGCAAAGACAGGGGAGAATATATGAACGGCAAATCCATCGCCTCTCTGGCCGCCTTGCTGGCCGGCGCCACCCTTGCGCCGACGCCTGCAGCCGCACAGGACGCGGCCCAGCGCTGTGCGGCGCTCACCAGCCAGAATTTCGGCGCCGAGGTGAAAATCACCAGCGCCATGCTGGTACCGGCCGGCCCCTCCAAGGCGCCGCCGCCACCGGGCGAGCCGCCCGCGACGCTAGTGCTTCCTGAACATTGCCGCGTGGATGGCGTCATCAACCAGCGCACGGGCGCCGGTGGCAAGACCTATGGCATCGGCTTCGCCCTTGCGCTGCCGAAGGATTGGAGCGGTCGCTTCCTTCTGATGGGCGGCGGCGGACTGAATGGCAGCATTCGCGAGCCGATCGGTCCGGTCGCGGCCGGCAACCGCCCTGCCCTCTCCCGCGGCTTTGCGGTGCTCAGCCATGACAGCGGCCACAAAGGCGCGGTGTTCGACAACGCCTTCATGGTCGATCAGCGCGCGACGCTCGATTTTGCGGAGAGTTCGGTGCGCACCGTCACGCTCGCCGGCAAGGCGATCGCACAGGGCTTCTACGGCAAATCGGCCACGCGCAGCTACATGACCGGATGCTCGACCGGCGGCCGGGAGGGCATGCTCGCCGCACAGCGTTATCCCGAGCTGTTCGATGGAATCGTGGTCGGCGCGCCGGCCATGCGGACCGGCAATTCAAACCTCGGCATGAGCTATGCGCAGGTGATGTTCAACCAGGCCGCGCCCAAGGATAACAAGGGCGCGCCCCTGATCGACCGGACCTTCTCGCCGGCGGATCGCCAGCTCATCCTCAAGGGGCTGCTCAACCAGTGCGACGGCCTCGATGGCCTTAAGGACGGGATGATCGAGAATGTCGGCCAATGCCGCTTCCAGCCTGCCCGGCTGCAATGCACCGGCGCGAAGGCGGATTCGTGCCTGAGCAAGGCGCAGGTCGAGGCCCTTGAGCGCGCCTTTGCCGGGCCGCGCGACAAATCCGGCTACCCGCTCTATGCACCGGTGCCTTATGATACCGGCATCGTCGATACCTCTGGTCCGGTCTCCGGCTACATCACCACCGGCGCGCCGGGCGTGTTCGGCCCGCCGCTGCGCGACCTCACGATCGATCTCGATGCCCGCATCAACGAGGTGCGCAACAACGCCCAGCAGCGGCTTACCGACACATCCTACTGGACCAACCTCAACACCTTTCTCGACAAAGGCAGCAAGATCCTCTTCTTCCATGGCGTCAGCGATCCCTGGTTCTCGGCTTGGGATACGTGGGATTACTGGCTGCGCGCATCCGAAACCAATGGCGAGGCATGGGACAAGGCGAGCCGCTTTTACATGGTGCCGGGCATGGCCCATTGCGGCGGCGGCAATGCCTTCGACCAGTTCGATCTGCTCGGCGCCGTGGTGGACTGGGTCGAGCAAGGCAAGGTGCCGGAAGGCGTGACTGCGAGCCGGCGCGATGGATCGGCCAGTCGTCCGCTCTGCCCGTTCCCGGGATATGCGCGCTATACCGGCGGCGATGCCACGAAGGCCAGCAGCTTCACCTGCACCCAACCTGACGTGGAGGAAAAGCCATGAGCCGCGGCCTCGGTGCAGTCGCGCTGATATCCGCGTTGGCGCTCCCGGCTCATGCCGCCGACGCTGACCCCAGCAAGCCCAGCCTGGAGTTCGCCTTTGAAGAGGTGGTCACGCTCTCGCCGGCCATGCCGGCCGGGAAGACGCCCTATGGCGAGCGCCTGATCATTCCGATCACCGGCGGGACGTTTGAAGGGCCGGGCATCAAGGGCACAATCATTCCCGGCGGATGGGACTGGCAGTTGCGGCGCAGCGATGGCTGCACGGACATCAAGGCCGATTACATGATCCGTACCGATGATGGCGTGATCATCAACGTGGTCAACAAGGGCACGTTGTGCGGGCCGGACAAGGACGGCAAGCCTCGGCCCGGTCGCACCCACCCGGTGTTCGAGGCACCGCTCGGCAAATATGAGTGGCTGGGGCAGAGCGCGTTTCTCGGCACGCTGGAGCCGGTGATGGCGGGCGGCAAGGTGAGCGCCGTCCGCATCCGCTTCTACCGGGCGATGTAAGCGGGCGCCTTCTGGGCGGTCAGATGCCGTAGACGTCCAGCATCGTCGGCACCCGGTCGTTCAGCAGGCGGATGACCTTGCGAGAGATTTTCCACGCGCCGTCCTCGTGTCGCAGCTCATGCTCGTAACGCCCGAAATAGGCGTGCGAGCGATTGCTGCGCACATCGTGCACATTCACGATAAAGGTCGAATTCACGCGCGCCAGCCCCTCGCCCGCCGGCTCGGCGATGACATTGCCGATCATGTGCGACACGCGCGGCATGACCGCAGACGCCACCGAAAAGCCCGAGCGGATGCGCTGGATCCGGTCCGCCAGGTTGCGGCGACCGCGATAGTAGATCAGCGAGAGTTCAGCCTCAGGGTCTTCGGTCTGCGTGCCGTCGTCGCGCCAGGCGGGCATCCAGAACACGCAATCCTTGGTGAACAGCTCAAGCCAGGCCTCGAGATCGAGACGGTCGAGCAGCAGCGCCTCGCGATAAAGCAGTTGCGCGGCGTCGGCGTGGCTCAGCTGGCTCATGCGATCACCTCCGCCATGCGCTGCGCCCAGGCGCGATAGTAGCTCGCGAACAGGCTCTCGTCGCACAGCTGCGCGTCCGCGACGACGTTGCGCGCGGGCTTGAGGTCGATCATGTCGGCGTACATGTTCCCGCCCTCCTTCGAGGCGGTCAGGCCGCGGGCATGGCCTTGCAGCCAGGGACGGTCCTGCTCGGCCATGCCCAGCTGGGCTTCCTCATAGCAGACGGTGTCGTCCGGTGTCGCCATGCCGGTCGGATTGAAGAAATCCTCATACTGCCGGATGCGGAATGTCCGCGCCTGCGCACTCTCGCCGCGCGGCGCGATGCACCAGGTCTGCATCTCGGTGAGGCCCGCAGCCAAGGGCCGAATGACCCGCATCTGGCTCGACGCATTCTCCGCGATCTGCAGATTGGGGAAGATCGTGAGGTTGCGCATGTTGAACATCCAGTTGCGCTTGGCCTCGCCATGATCGCGGGCGAGCTGTTCGGCCCGCTCAAACTCCGGAATGGCCGAGGAGACGGGCATGATGCCCCAGTTGAGCACATGGCCATGATCGAAGCTCATCGTGCCGCCGCTGGTGCCGCTGGCTTCCTCCTGCCAGAAGTCGGAGGCACCCAGCGAGGACTGCACGACATCCTCCGCCTGCTCCTTGGCGCGCTGATCAAGAATGCGGATGTAGCTCGGATGGGTCGAGGTGAAGTGATACTGGTCCGAGCAGTTTTCGAGCTGCATCTTCCAGTTCGCAGCATAAGTGAAGGTGACGCGGCCGGGGACCAGCTCGACCCCTTCCGGGCTCTTGTCTACTACCAGATCCAGCAATTTGCGGGCCTCGCCAAGATGCTCGTCCAGGCTGGGCACATCGGCATTCAGGCTGGCGAACAGGAAGCCGCGATACTCCCCGAACTTTGCAACGGGTGCCAGATCGTGGTTCTCATCGTCGAACCCGGCGCCATAGCAGCCGCTCTTCTGCCACTTGATGTTCTTGTTCGCGCCGGCGCTGTCGAACGTCCAGCTGTGATAGGGGCAAACGTGCCGGCGCGCATTGCCACACAGCTTCTGGATGAGGCGCACGCCCTTGTGTGGACACGCATTGACGAAACAGTGCAGCACCCCTTCGCCATCACGACTGACAATGATCGGTACTCTACCGATGAAGCCGGTGAAATAATCGTGGGGATTCTCAGCTTGTGTGGCGAGCCCGATGAACACCCATCCGCCTTCGAAGATGTGCTTCATCTCCAGATCGAACAGATCGGGGTCGCGGAACAGGGCGCGGTTGACGCGGAACACGCCGTCTTCCGGGCGGTCGTCGATCAGGTCGCGAAGCGCAAAGCCGGTCATCGTTCACTCATCTCCCAAGGGTCATGCTGGTCGCGCGACAAGATCCCTGGAGGACCATCGCGCGCATCATACGAAATCACTTAACATGATAAGCATATCGTCGCAAGCGCAAGCGGGAACGCGCGTGGTCAATCCTCATCGATTGCTGCGCACAATGCGCGCAACTCAGCGGCTAGCCCCTCAAGGCGGGTCGCGCCGAACCGGGTGGAATAGACCCGCATCATCGCCGCCACATGAGCGGAAATCGCTGTCACGATCTGCGCGCCTGCCGGCGAGAGCGCGATGGTGGAGCGCCTGCGATCATCGGGATCGGCCGTGCGCACGATCAGCACACGCGCTTCCAGTTCGCGCAAGATGCGCGTCACGCTCGGCGCATGGAGCAGCGCGACTTCCGCCAGGTCCGTCGCATCGGTGGTCCCCCGGTCGTTGATCACCCGCAGCACGCGCCACTGCGGCTCGGTGATGTCGAAGTCGCGCAACTTGGTGCGCATCGGGGCGATCACCGCTTCCTTGGCGCTCAACAGGATCGCAGCCAGCGATTGCTCGAATGGCGGGAGTTTCTCGTCTTCGACCATCTTTGCCCCTTGCGCGCACTGCCTGCCCCGCCCGCCGCGTCGTTCCACGGCCGGCACTCGCGCAAAACTCATCGCTATTCACTGAGCCGTCGTCCAGCCCATAAAAAACGGGGCCGCCTTTCGGCAGCCCCGCTCTTGAACTCTTGAGACCGATCAGGCCTTCTTGGTGCGCCAGCTGTCGGCATAGCCGGTGCGGGCCAC
Organism: Sphingobium sp. B8D3B; assembly: GCF_025961875.1. Lineage (NCBI taxonomy): Bacteria > Pseudomonadati > Pseudomonadota > Alphaproteobacteria > Sphingomonadales > Sphingobiaceae > Sphingobium > Sphingobium sp. B8D3B. The sequence continues at coordinate 1,071,614 of NZ_JAOQON010000001.1, forward strand.
GGCCGAGTAAGGCACCGGTGCGACGATCGCCTTGATCTCGGTCTGCTCGTGCGGCTCGACGGTCGGCTTGGAGGTGCCGCCATTCGGCTCGCCCCACAGCAGGGAGACTTCCGTGCCGGGCTTGGCGTACTTCGGGTCGATCATGGCGAGCGTGAGCATCTTGCCCTCGTTCGACGAGTAACCCACCCAGGTGGAGACGCCGATGTGCTTGCCGTCGACCATCACCGAGTCATAGGGGTGCATCGAGTAGACTGCGCTCGGGAACTCGAAATACTTCGCGCGGCCGGACTCGGCGAAGTAGCTGCTCATCACGCGCAGCATGTCCTCGTCGTCGAGCGCCAGCGTCACCTTTTCCAGGTGCGGCTCGTTCGCCATCTTCTCAAGGGCTTCCTTGCCGATGAAGTCATGGTCGAACTTGACGATGATGCCATAGCCGACATCCCACGGCGTCAGGCCGTAGCCTTCGAGCGTCTCGGGCACGAACGAACCGCCCGTGGAGCACTTGGCACCATAGCTGTTCTCGCCGGCCCACTTGCGGAAGTCCGCAGAGCCTTCGCCGAACAGATAGCCCGGGAACGGGGACGGGATCCAACCCGACTCCAGCGTGTTCGAGGAATAAGCGCGACCGCCGACGAGGGCGAGGTCGTGCTTCTTGCCGGCAGCGACGAGCGCGCTGTGCACCGCTTCGTAATCGGCCCAGGGACCATAAAGCTCATAGCCCGGCTGACCGGCCATGCCGTGACGCAGGGCGCCAACAGTCTTGCCGGCGATCTGGACGTCCGCCATGTTGAAGAACTTGAGGTCCGGCGCAGCCTGGCCCATCGCGTCCGTCAGGATCGCCATGGCGTTGGGGCCCTGCAGCTGGAAGCGATAGTGGCGACGCTTGCCGTCCGTGCGCAGCGCGGTGCGCTCGTCGCGAGTCAGCGTGACGTTCCACTTGCCGGTGGAGGCGTGGAACTCGGCCCACTCGATGGCCGGCGCGCGGCCGACGAGATTGAACTGGTTCTCGGCGAGATAGAACAGGATCACGTCGCCAATGACATAACCCTCAGGCGTCACCGGGACCCACTGCTTGGCCTTGCCGGGCTTGAAGTTCTTGAAGCTGTTGATGCCGAGATAGTTGAGGAACTCGAAAGCGTCGGGGCCTTCGACCATCAGCTCGACCATGTGGTAGCTCTGGTTGAACAGCACGGCCGTCTTGGCCCATGCGCGCTGCTCGTTGCGCCAGTTCGAATATTCCGCGGGCACGCCCGGATAGACGTTCGGACCGGTCTGCTGGTTGCGCAGGAAGTCGACGGCATTGCCGGCGCCATCCAGCACGTCTTGAAGATTCTTCGCCATGATACTCTCCTTCGGACTGAAGTTGGAAACGCAGTTATAATTGGTCAGGGGTTCGCGGTGGCCGCAGCTTCTTGCTGCGCGACCCGGTCGAGCCAGGTGCGCAACAGGGCGGACATCGCATCGGGCTGTTCGACCGGGAGCATATGCCCTGAATCCGGGATCACAGCATAGGTCGCGCCAGCAATTACTGCAGCAATCCGCTCATGCTGCACCGGCGGTGCCCAGGCGTCGTGCGCGCCGGTTGCGACCAAGGCAGGGCAATGAATTTGCGGCAACAGGCTCTCGACTTCCGGGCGTGCCAGCAAAGCGCGGATCTGCCGCTCGAACATGTCGATGCCGGCATCGCTGCACATCTGCCAGAGCATTTCCATCAGCTGCGGCTTGAGCCGGTTGCGCTCCCACACCATCGGCGGGAGCCAGGAATCGATCAGGGCGTCCATGCCCTCTTCCACACCGCGATTGAGCAGCGCGAAGCGCCCGTCCGCTTCATTGGGCTTGGGCAGATGAACGCCGGTACTGATGAGGCCGATTCCGGCAAGCCGCTCGGGCACTTTGCGGAAGATTTCGAGCGCGACCCGGCCGCCCATCGAATGGCCGATGACTGCAAAGCGCGCAGGGGCGGATTCGATCACCTGATCGGCCATGGCGGTGAGGCTGTCCGCCTCGCCATATCCATCCACGGCTGTGACTGGCATGATCTGCCCCAAGGCGGCGACCTGCGGCGCCCAGATGCGCGCATCGCAGATGAGGCCCGGCAACAATAAGACCGGCACAGCCAGAGAGGGCGAGTCGTTCATCGCTTCCAATCGTTCATATATACGAAAACTTCATCTACCCGAAAACGCCCCGCAAGGCCAGACCAATTCGAAGTTCAGACTGCAATTTTGCTGCACGTCAGGAATGCACAGGCACCCAATGCAAGCAACCCTCCCACGCCGGGCGCGGGAGGGTCTACTATAAGGCGGTGTCCTTGCGGGACGAATGGACCTGCTGGTGTCAGTCGACCAGCATCAGCGCGTCGAGTGCGACCACGCCCTGGCCCTTGGGATAGACGACCACCGGATTGAGATCGAGCTCCTGAATGCGCGGCTCGCCGCGCAGCAGGCGACCGATCCCGCCGATCAGATCGGCCACCGCGTCAACGTCCAGTGCGGGCGCACCGCGATAGCCATTGAGCAACGCAGCCTGCTTGAGCTTGCCCAGCTCCACCACGATGGCCGCCTTGGTCATGTCCGGCGAGAGCAGGCGCACGTCCTGCAAGATTTCCGCCGTCACGCCGCCGAAACCGGCAAGGATCACCGGACCCCATTGCGGATCGTTCTTGGCGCCGACGATCAGCTCCATGCCACGCGCGCCCATCGCCTCGATCAGCACGCCGTCGAGAATGATGGATGCGTCATAGCGCTTCACATCCGCGAACATCTTGTCCCACGCCGCGCGGATCGCATCGGCCCCGACCAGATTAAGCGCCACGCCGCCGGCATCGCTCTTGTGGCTGAGCGCGGCGGCCTGCGCCTTCATGACCACCGGCCCGCCAATGGCGTCCGCCGCGGCAATCGCCTCTTCGACCGTCGCGGCAAACTGACCCTTGGGGAAGGGAATGCCGAGCGGCGCGAGCAAGGCCTTGGCCTTATATTCCGGCACGACACCCTTCTCGCTGGCGAGCGCAGGCACGCTTGCCGGCGCCGCGTCCGTCTTGGTCGCATCGCGCTGACCGGCGGCCGAGAGCCGCTTGATGGCCCGCAAAGCCCGCTCTGTCGTCGGGAAATAGGGAATGCCCTCGGCGCGAAGCTGCTCGATCCAGTCGGCCGGCACGTGCGCGCCCTCATCCACGCCACCGAAGATCACCGGCTTGGTCGCCTTGAGCTCACGAACTGCCTTGAGGAACGGCGGCAGCTTGATGCCGATCGTCGCCGGATTGGTCTGGATGATCCCGGCGAAGATGGTGCCGACGCGATCATCCTCGAAGAGCGCCGCGAGGGTGCGGTAATACATGTCGGGATCGACAAGGCCCTGCGCGGTCAGATCGAGCGGATTGCTGACCGGGACGAACTCCGGCAGGGCCGCGCGCAAGGCAGGCGCATTGCTATCATCAAGGGTCGGCAGCGCCAGCTCCAGCTCTTCGGCGAGGTCCAGCGTCAGCGCCTTGAGCGCACCGGATTCGCCAAGCACGGCGGTACCGCCACTCGGCAGCGCCGGGCAACGCGCCGCGATCTCGGTGATGTCGCCCAGCTCTTCCAGCGTCTCGGCGACGACGACCCCTGCCCGCTCCACCTTGGCGCGCATCAGCTTGTAATCGCCAGCCATAGCGCCGGTGTGCGTGGCGGCGGATTCGCGCGCCGCGCTGCTCTTGCCGGGGTGCAGCAAGGCAACGAGCTTGCCGGCGGCGCGGGCCTTGTCCATCAGCGCCAGGAAGCGGGCGGGATCGCGGAACTGCTCGACGATCATCGCAATGATGCGCGTCTTCTCGTCGGCGATCATGAACTCGACATAATCCTCGACACCGCTGCCAGCTTCATTGCCGGTGGAGACCGAGTAAGTGAGGTCGAGCGTGCGGCTCTCCAGCATCACCGCGAGCACGGCCGCCATGGCGCCGCTCTGCGAGACGATGCCGACGCCACCGGGGCTCGGGGCCTTGATGTCGGTATCGATGAAGGTGAGCGGAATGCGGTCCAGATAGTTCACCGAACCCAGGCAATTCGGCCCCTCGACCACGATGCCGGCCTCGCGCGCAATGCGCCCGATTTCCTGCTGGTCGGCCATGCCCTGCTCGCCGCCCTCGGCGAAGCCTGCCGCAAAGATGATGGCGGCGCCGGCCTTGCGCGCAGCAAGCTGGCGCATCGTATCGAGCACGGCGACGCGGGGAATGGCGAGGATCGCGCAGTCCACGCCCTCGGGCAGCGCCTCGACGCTGGGCACCGCAGGGCGACCGCTGATCGTTTCACGCTTGGGATTGACGAGATGGATGTCACCGGAAAAGTCGTTCCGAACGAGATTGGCCAGAACGCTGGCACCGAGCGAACCCGGCGTCTCGGATGCCCCGACGATCGCAATGGACTGCGGACGCAGCAACCGATTGATGTCACGCGTTCCCGCCTGCGGGCGCTCTCCGGCCTCAACCGTCATAACTCTACTCTCCTTCGCGAAACCAGCTCGTGGCAATCAGACCTTTCGCCCCGGAGGCGGATGCAGCCGGGGCGAAGGATAACACACAGGAAAGGGCGGCCCTGCGTGGGCCACCCTTCCGACAACTCAGACGTCGGTCTTGGTCTTGTCGTAGTGACCCAGGCCCGGCTTGAAGGTCTTGTCGTCGAGGAACTGCTTCATCGCGACATGGCGGCCATCCGACTTGTCGAACCAGTTGAGGCCTTCCTGCAGGCGGATCAGATAGTCCTCTGCATTGTCGTAGGTCATTTCCTTGACCCGGCGGACGGCGTCCTTGGTGTACTTCACCGTGGCCCAGTTCTTGGCGATCAGCGTCTCGGCGACCTGCTTCACGCGGGCCTTGAGCTGGTCGACCGGCATCGACTCGTTGACGAGATTGTAACGGGCCGCTTCCTGACCGGAGAGGTTCTCCCCCATCATGGCGTGATACATGGCGACGCGCATCGGCATCAGGTCCACGGCCACCTTGGTGGCGCCACCGCCGGGGAGGATGCCCCAGTTGACTTCCGACAGGCCGAACTGCGCTTCGTCAGCGGCAAAAGCGAGATCGCAGGCGAACAGCGGGCCATAAGCGCCGCCGAAGCACCAGCCATGCACCATGGCGATGGTCGGCTTCTGGAACCAGCGCAGACGCTCCCACCAAGTATAGGCCTCACGCTGTGCCTTGCGCGTGCCGGCCAGGCCCTGCGCCTCAGTCTCGCGGAAATATTCCTTGAGGTCCATGCCGGCGCACCAGGCGGGACCTTCGCCACCCAGAACCACGACACCGACATCGTCACGGAATTCGAGATCCGTCAGAACCTTGAGCATCTGGCGGTTGAGCTTGGGGCTCTGCGCGTTCCGCTTGGCGGGGCGATTATAATAGACCCATGCGATATTATTCTCGATCTCGACCCGAACGGTATCCTCTTCCCGCTCGACGGACGTATTTTCCTCAGCCATTTGATTTCCCTTCAAGGCAATTTATGCTATGCGCCATAGCATTATCGACCATGGCTCACAAGGGGCTGGCGACTGGTTTTCATCCGGGGGCATGATGGCAAGGGACCAGAGGCAGGGACGCGACAAGGCGCTGGATTCACCGGCTGAACCCCCGGTCGCCAATACGCTCGCCAGCCCGCTCGACGGGACGCTCGGTTATCGACTGCGCCGCGCCTCCATGGCGATGATGGGCGATGTCATCGCGGCACTGCGCGCCATTGACCTGAGCGTCGGCGAGGCGTCGTTGCTGATTCTCGTCGGCCATAATCCGGGTTGCCGGCAGAGCGATGTCGGGCGGGCGCTGGCGATCAAGCGCGCCAACTTGACGCCACTCATCGGCCGACTCAAAGCTCGCGACCTCATCAGCGATGCGCCCATTGACGGGCGATCGCTGAGCCTGACGCTCACGCCGCAGGGAGAAGCCCTGCAGCGCGAGGCGATGAAGCGGGTGAAGGCGAGCAATCGCAAGTTCCAGAAACGCCTGACCATCGAGGAGAAGGCGCTGCTTGCCGCGCTGGAAGCGTTAGGCTGAGCGGGGTCATGGCCCTTCCCCTCCCGGGCGTCAACCTATCGCGGCGTCGCCCTTCACCGTCACCGGAATGCGCAGATAGCGCACGCCATTGGCCTCCGCCTTCGGGAAGCGCCCAGCGCGGATGTTGACCTGGATAGAGGGCAGCAACAGGCGCGGCGCGGACAATCCGGCATCCCGCTTGGTGCGCATCGCCACAAAGTCATCCTCGCTGACATCATCGCGCACATGCACGCTGGTTTTCCGCTGCTGGCCGACGGTGGTCTCCCAGCGATAATCATCCCGCCCCGGCGCCTTGTAATCATGGCACATGAACAGGCGGGTCTCGTCCGGCAGGCTGAGCAGGCGGCGAATCGACCGGTAGAGAGTGCGTGCGTCCCCGCCGGGGAAGTCGGCCCGCGCGGTGCCATAATCCGGCATGAACAGCGTATCGCCGACGAACACGGCATCGCCGATACGGTAGGCGATGTCCGCCGGGGTGTGACCCGGAAGATGCAGCACCTCGACCTCCAGCGACCCGATCGAGAACCGCTCGCCATCGGCGAACAGGCAATCGAAATCCGAGCCGTCGGTCTGCAAATCGTCCAGCGCGAAGACCGGGCGGAAGATCTTTTGAACGTCCCGGATGTGCTCGCCAATGCCGATCTTCGCGCCCGTCTTCGCTTTGAAGAAGGGCGCGGCGGAAAGATGATCGGCATGGGCGTGGGTTTCCAGCACCATGGCAATCGACCAGTTCTGCGCCTGGGCGCGGGCAAGAATGCGCTCGGCTGAGCCGGTGTCGACCTCGCCACTGGCCGGATCGAAATCCAGCACTGGATCAATCACCGCCGCGATGTGCGTCTGCGGATCGACCACCAGATAGCTCACCGTGTTGGTGGGCTCGTCAAAAAATGCCTCAATGATTGGTTGGGTCATAAGTGCCTCCATTCGATGCTTGACAATATAGAAGCACCTTCTACATTAGCAATATCTAATTTAGAGGACACTTATGTTAAAAGCTGCCATGGATCTCGACACGTTCGAGGCGCGCGCCGGAGAGGTTGCGCAGGTGCTGAAGGAGTTGAGCAACGGGCGCCGCCTGATGCTGCTGTGCAAGCTCGTCGAACATGGCGAGCGCATGGTGGGCGATCTGGCGGACGATGTCGGCCTCTCTCAATCGGCCCTCTCGCAACATCTCGCCCGGCTCCGCGAGGAAGGCCTCGTGACCTCCCGCCGCGAGAGCCAGACCATCTGGTACAGGATTGCCGATCCCCGGATCGAGACCCTGCTTGCCACGCTCTATCAACTCTATTGCACAGGGGAATGACCCCATGACGATCCAGACACTCTCCCCCGCCGACGCCAAGCGCCTCATTGAGGGTGGCGCCAAGCTCATCGATATCCGCGCGGCGGACGAACATGCCCGCGAGCGCATTCCGGGGGCCGTCAACGTGCCGCTGGAGCGCATCGACACGGTCGACGCCGGCAACAATGCCATCGTGTTTCACTGCCGCTCGGGCATGCGGACACAGGCCAATGCCGACCGTCTGGCCGCAGCCAGTGATGCCCCCTGCTTCATTCTGGAAGGCGGCATCGACGCCTGGCGCAAGGCCGGGCTGGATGTGCGTGTCGACAGCGGGCAGCCGCTGGAGATCATGCGGCAGGTGCAACTGACTGCCGGCGGGCTGGTGCTCATCGGCGTGCTGCTCGGCTTCCTCGTCGCGCCGGGGTTCTTCGGCCTTTCCGCCTTTGTCGGCGCGGGCCTGATGTTCGCGGGGGCGACAGGCTGGTGCGGCATGGCGACGCTGCTCCAGCGCATGCCCTGGAACCGTCGCAAGGTGGCCTGACCCCATGACGATCGCGCAGATCCTCCTCGCGCTCCTCTCGGGCGGCATTATCGGCATCGTACTCGGAATGGTGGGCGGCGGCGGATCGATCCTCGCCGTGCCGCTGCTCGTCTATGTCGTCGGTGTTGGATCAACGCATGCCGCGATTGCGACGGCAGCCGTAGCGGTTGCGGCCAATGCGGCGACAGGGCTTGCGGGGCATGCGCGGGCCGGGCGAGTCAAATGGCCCTGCGCGCTGGTGTTTTCGGCGTCGGGCGTCGTGGCGGCAGCGCTGGGGGCGGAGATCGGCAAGGCGGTGGACGGCCGGCGGCTGCTCGCGCTGTTCGGCCTGTTGATGATCGGCGTCGGTATCGCGATGTTGCGCAGGCGCAAGGGCGCTGACGATCCCGACGTGCGCCTTACCCGCCAATCCGCCGGGCGGCTGCTGCCGCGGCTGATCCCCATGGGCGCCGGCGTGGGTCTGGCGGCGGGGTTCTTCGGGATTGGTGGCGGGTTTCTGATCGTCCCGGCGCTCATCGCGGCGACGGCGATGCCCTTCGCCACGGCCATCGGTACCTCGCTGGTGGTGGTGACGGCATTGGGGCTGACCACGGCGACATCCTATGCGCTGTCCGGCTATGTCGACTGGCCGCTGACGGCGCTGCTGATCGCCGGCGGTGCCGCGGGATCGGTACTGGGGATGCGCGCGGGGGCGGCGCTTGCTGCGCACAAAAAGCTGCTCGAGCAGGGCTTTGCGATGCTGGTGATCGGCGTCGGCGGCTATGTAGTCTGGACCGCCCTCTAACCCCATCCGTCGGCGCCGGGCCGTGCGGGTCATCATGCTTGCGATGGGGAGAAATGGCGCGCCCGGAACGATTCGAACGTCCGACCCTCAGATTCGTAGTCTGATGCTCTATCCAGCTGAGCTACGGGCGCTTGCCAATCTCACGGTGCCGGTTGGCCGCCGTGGGAGAGGCGCAGATAGTCGGGGGCGCCGTCCGTGGCAACCCCCTTTTTTGCATTCTTTTTGTCCTTTCAACCGCGCGCGGCGAGCGCCGCCTGTGCGGCCGCCAGACGGGCAATCGGCACCCGGTAGGGCGAAGCGCTGACATAATCGAGGCCCGCCTTTTCGCAGAAGGCGATTGAGGCCGGATCGCCGCCATGCTCGCCGCAAATGCCAAGCTTGATGGCCGGGCGCGTCGCCCTGCCCCGCTCCACGGCGATCTCGATCAGCTCACCCACGCCTTCGACATCGAGGCTCACGAACGGGTCGCGCGCGAAGATGCCCTTGTCGACATATTGGGTAAGGAACCGCCCGGCGTCGTCCCGGCTGATGCCGATGGTCGTCTGCGTCAGATCGTTGGTGCCGAAGGAGAAGAACTCGCCGGCCTCGGCAATCTCGCCGGCCTTGAGCGCGGCGCGCGGCAGTTCAATCATGGTGCCGACCAGATACTCGACCGAGGCACCGCGCTCGGCGAACACGGCCTTGGCGGTCTTGTCGACGATATCCTTCATCAGCTCCAGCTCGCGCTTGGTGGCGACGAGGGGAATCATGACCTCGGGGATCGGCGCGTCACCGCTGGCCTTGGCGACATCCAGCGCGGCCTCGAAGATGGCGCGGGCCTGCATCTCGTAGATCTCGGGATAGGTGACGCCCAGACGACAGCCGCGATGGCCGAGCATCGGGTTGAACTCGTGCAGTTCGGCCGCGCGACGCTTGAGCAGATCGACGCTCACTCCGGCAGCCTCGGCCACGTCGGCGAAATCGACATCCTCATGCGGCAGGAACTCGTGCAGCGGCGGATCGAGCAGGCGAATCGTGACCGGCAGGCCGGCCATCTCGGTGAAAATCTCCGTGAAGTCGGCGCGCTGCTCGGGGAGCAGCTTGGCCAGCGCCTCGCGACGGCCCGCCTCGGTCTCGGCGAGGATCATCTGACGCACGGCGGTGATCCGCGCCGCATCGAAGAACATGTGCTCGGTGCGGCACAGGCCCACGCCCTCCGCGCCGAACTCGCGTGCGGTGCGGCAATCCAGCGGCGTCTCGGCGTTCGCCCGCACCTTGAGGCGGCGGACCTGATCGGCCCATTCCATCAGCGTGCCGAAGTCGCCGGCCAGCTCGGGCTGCACGGTCGGTACTTCGCCGGCCATCACTTCGCCGGTCGCGCCGTCGATGGTGATGATCTCCCGCTCCTTGAGCAGACGGTCACCGATCCGCATCAGCTTGCCGGCGGTATCGATGGAGATGCTACCTGCGCCGGAGACGCAAGGCCGCCCCATGCCGCGCGCCACCACGGCGGCGTGGCTGGTCATGCCACCGCGCGCGGTGAGAATGCCCTTGGCGGCGTGCATGCCGTGAATATCCTCGGGGCTGGTCTCGATGCGCACGAGGATCACCGCCTCGCCCAGCTCATTGAGCCGTTCGGCCGTCTCGGCATCGAACACCACCTGACCGGAGGCCGCGCCGGGCGAGGCTGGCAGGCCCTTGGTGAGCACATCGCGCGGCGCCTGCGGGTCGAGCGTCGGGTGCAGCAGCTGGTCGAGCGCGGCGGCATCGACGCGCGCCACGGCTTCCTCATTGCTGATCAGGCCTTCATGGGCCATGTCCACCGCGATCTTGAGCGCGGCCTTGGCGGTGCGCTTGCCCGAGCGGGTCTGCAGCATCCACAGCTTGCCCTGCTGCACGGTGAACTCGATATCCTGCATGTCGCGATAATGCGTCTCGAGGATCTGGAAGACCTTGGCCAGCTCGGCATAGGTTTCCGGCATGGATTCCTCCATGCTGAGCGGCTTGGCCCCGGCCCGCTCACGCGCGGCCTTGGTCAGATATTGCGGCGTGCGGATGCCGGCGACGACATCCTCGCCCTGCGCATTGATGAGGTATTCGCCATAATAAGCGTTCTCGCCGGTCGCGGGATCGCGGGTGAAGGCGACACCGGTGGCGGACGTCTCGCCCATATTGCCGAACACCATGGCCTGCACGTTGACGGCCGTGCCCCAATCGCCCGGAATATTGTTGAGGCGGCGATAGACCTTGGCGCGATCCGCCTGCCAGCTGCCGAACACGGCGCCGACGGCACCCCAGAGCTGCTCATGCACATCCTGCGGGAACGGCTTGCCCCAGAGCTGCTGGACCAGCGCCTTATATTCAGCGACCAGCGCCTGCCAGTCCTCGGCGCTCAGCTCGGTATCTAGGAAGGCGCCCTTGTCTTCCTTGGCGATCTCCAGCGCTTCCTCGAACTTGCCGTGATCGAGGCCGAGCACCACATCCGAATACATCTGGATGAAGCGGCGGTAGCTGTCCCACGCGAAGCGCGCGTCGCCCGAGACGGCGGCGAGGCCTTCAACGGTATCGTCGTTGAGGCCGAGGTTGAGCACCGTGTCCATCATGCCCGGCATCGAAACGCGGGCGCCGGAGCGGACGGAGACCAGCAGCGGATCGGCCTTGTCGCCGAAGCGCTTTCCGGTCACGCCCTCGATATGCGCGATTCCGCCGGCGACTTCCGCATTCAGGCTCTCGGGATAGGTCTCGCCATCCTCATAATAGCGCGTGCACATCTCGGTGGTGATGGTGAAGCCCGGCGGCACCGGCAGGCCGATGGCGGCCATGCCATCCAGATTGGCGCCCTTGCCGCCAAGCAGGTTCTTGTCGCCCTTGCCGCCATCATCGATGCCGCCACCGAAACGGTACACATATTTCGTCATTCAGACACTCCACCTGCATTGGAATGCGCGCGCAAGCAGCCGTTATGATCTCGCTGCCGACGCGCGATTATTGCTCGCGAACCTAACCTTCGATTTTCGAGAAGTCGGCAACTTTGTGCACCGCAGCGCGAATACGGGTCAACAGACTTAACCGTGATTGGCGCTTGACCGGATCGGCATCGTTCACCGTCACCGTCTCGAAGAACGCGTCGATCGGCGCGCGAAGCGTGGCCAGCGCGGCCATGGCGGTCTCGAAATCCTCCGCCTCGATCGCGGCCTGCGCGCGGGGCTCTGCCTCGTCGAGCGCACTCACCAGTGCCGCCTCGGCGGCCTCCAGCGCGTAGCCGGGTTCAGCCGCGAACTGCGCCTCATGCGCGCGCATGGCGTCGGCCATCTCCGGATCGGTCAGCGCTTCGCCGGGGTCTTCTTCACCAAGCTGGCTCTGGGGCTTGCCACCCTCGGGCTGCTCCTTCTTGAGGATATTGGCGGCACGCTTATAACCAGCGAGGAGGTTCTTGCCGTCCTCAGTGCTGATAAAGGATTGCAGCGCATGGACGCGGGCGAGCAGGCGAACGAGATCATCCTCGCCGCCAAGCGCGAACACGGCGTCGATGAGGTCGTGGCGGACGCCGGCCTCGCGCTGCTGAACCTTAAGGCGGTCGACTATGAAGCCAATTATCTCGCTGGCAAGCTCTTCAAGCTTTGCCTCACTAGCCATGCTGGCCGAGCGGCTTTCAACGCCGTCACCAAACCCTTGTCCATAAATGCGCTCAAAGATCGGGAATGAGTCTGTCGATGGCGACAGAATGGGTTGGTTCTTGATCACCTCCAGCAACGAGAAGCGTAGTTCGCCTCTGAAAGCAAGAGACCCTATAGCGAGGCTTGCCCGGCGAAGGGCGAACGGATCTTTAGAACCTGTCGGCCGCTCTTCAATCCCGAAGAAGCCAGCAAGCGTATCCAGCTTATCCGCGAGCGACACCGCCACCGTCACCGGCGCAGTCGGAACCTCATCCCCCTGCCCGACCGGTTTGTAATGATCGCGGATGGCATCGGCGACCGCATCCGGCAAACCTTCGGCGCGGGCGTAATAGCCGCCCATCAGCCCCTGCAGCTCGGGGAATTCGCCGACCATTTCGGTGACGAGATCGGCCTTGCAGAGATAGGCGGCCTGTTCGGCGAGGTCGGCAAGTTGCGCTTTGCTGTGCTCCTGCGAAGGCAGGAGCCCAGGGCCAGCTTGGGCGACATCGCCTTGGCTTCCTGCCTTCGCAGGAACACGGGGTTGGTTATCGCCGCCGACAATGCCTTCTTCCACCAGCCAGCGGGCGAGCTTCGCCACGCGGTCCACCTTGTCCGCGACGGTGCCCAGCTTCTCATGGAAGGTGATGCGCGAGAGCTTGCGCGCATGGTCTTCCAGCTTCGTCTTCTTGTCGTGCTCCCAGAAGAAGCGGGCATCGGAAAGACGTGCGGCGAGCACCTTGCCATTGCCCTCGACAATTGCGGTGCCACCATCGCTGGCCTCGATATTCGCCGTGCAGATGAAGGCATTGGCCAGCTTGCCAGCACCATCCCGCAGCACAAAATATTTCTGGTTGATGCGCAGCGTGAGCTGGATGACCTCAGGCGGCACCTCCAGAAACGCGGCATCGAAGCGGCCGAGCAGCGGCACCGGCCATTCGGTCAGCCCGGCATTCTCGGCGACGAGGCCGGCATCGGGGATCAGTTCCAGACCGGCCTGCGTCGCCAGCTCATTGGCGCGCCGGTCGATGATCGCCTTGCGCTCCTCCTGATCGACGATGACATAGGCCGCACGCAATTGCTGGGCATAGGTTGCCGCGCTCTCGATGCTGATCTCGCCGCTGGAATGGAAGCGGTGGCCGCGCGTCGTCCGCCCGGTCGCAATCCCTTCAATGGCGAAGGGCACCACCTCATTGCCGAGCAGCGCGATGATGCCCTGCAGCGGACGGACCCAGCGCAGGCTCTCGGTGGAGAGGCTGGCATCGCCCCAGCGCATCGACTTGGGCCAGGGGAAGGCGCGCACCACCTGCGGGATCGCCTCGGCCAGCACATCGGCTGTCGCGCGGCCGGGCTTCTCGACCGTGGCGAACCACACGCCGTCGCGATCCTCAAGCTGGTCCTGCGTCAGGCCGGTCTTGCGCAGGAAGCCCTCCAGCGCCTGCGGCGGGGCCGAGGTGCGCGGGCCTTTGAATTCCTCGCTGACGGCTTGCGTCGAAAGCGGCAGCGCGCGCGCGATCAGGGCGAGGCGGCGCGGCGTCACATGGACGGTCAGCCCCTCGGGCTTGAGGCCGGCCTGCGCCAGCGCTTCGCTGAATAGCCGGGCGAAATCCTCGCTGGCCTTGGCCTGCATGCGCGCCGGGATTTCCTCGCACCGCAGCTCGAGAAGGAAGTCAGCGCTCATTGATGCTCTCCGTTCGTGACGGGCGAAGTCGAGAAACCCTCGCGTAGCCCGAAACGGTTCTCGACTTCGCTCGAACCGAACGGAGTTGTGGTCTGCATGATCATTCCGCCCACCCATTATGCGTCATCCAGGCCTCGCAGCTTCCCTTGGCGAGATCGCGCACGCGGCCCATGTAGCTGGCGCGCTCCTGCACGCTGATCACGCCGCGCGCCTGCAGCAGGTTGAAGACATGGCTCGCCTCAATGGCCTGCTCATAGGCCGCGAGCGGCACGCCGGCCGCGATGCTCGCCTTGCACTCTTCCTCGCAATCCTTGAACCAGCGGAACAGCTTGTCCGTATCCGCCACCTCGAAGTTCCACTTGGAGAGCTGGCGCTCATTTTCCAGGAACACGTCACCATAAGTGACGGTGGGCCGGTCCCCCACGGCCTCGTTGAACACAAGGTCGTACACGCTGTCGACGCCCTGGATATACATGGCGAGGCGCTCAAGCCCGTAGGTGAGCTCGCCCGCCACCGGCTTGCAGTCGAAGCCGCCCATCTGCTGGAAATAGGTGAACTGCGTCACCTCCATGCCATCGCACCAGACTTCCCAGCCCAGCCCCCAGGCGCCGAGCGTCGGGCTCTCCCAATCGTCCTCGACGAAGCGGATGTCATGCAGCAGCGGATCGATGCCGATGGCCTTGAGCGAGCCGAGATACAGATCCTGCAGATCCGGCGGGCTCGGCTTCATGATCACCTGATATTGGTAATAATGCTGCAGCCGGTTGGGGTTCTCGCCATAGCGGCCGTCCGTCGGCCGGCGCGAGGGCTGCACATAGGCGCAGTTCCACGGGTTCGGCCCCAGGCTGCGCAGCGTGGTCGCGGGGTGGAAGGTGCCCGCCCCAACCCGCATGTCAAAGGGCTGGAGGATCACGCACCCCTGCGCTGCCCAATAGTCATGCAGCGTCAGGATGAGTTGCTGAAAGCTCAGCGGTTTGGAGGCCTTATCCTGCATGGTTCAACCGTTTCACGTCTAAGCTTGAGCGGCTTTGCGCCGCCTGTTCGGAACGGGCGCGCTTTGGCCCATGGGGCTAACGCGGTCAAGCCGCGCGGTGGCGCCGAGCCGGGCGGGGTTGCGTCCGCGCGTCAACTTGCCCAATGCAGGCGGTGATTTGAGGAGCGCGTGCATGAACTGGAAAACATTGATCCTCGGTTGGGCGCTGCTGCTGCCCCCGGCACTCACCGGCCCCGCGCTCGCCCAGCAGCCCAAGGCGCCGGCGACACCGGCTGCCGCTGCGGAGGCGCCCACCGTTCACGCGCGGCCGGCCCTGTGGGTGGTGCGGGACAGGGACACGACGATCTACCTCTTCGGCACCATCCATCTGCTCAAGCCCGGCATCAGCTGGTTCGAGGGACCGGTGCGCAAGGCGTTCGACAAGGCGGATACCGTCGTGCTGGAGGTCACCGATCAGGATCAGGGCGCCACGCGGGAGGCAATCATGCAGCGCGCGGTGGCCCCGGGCCTGCCGCTCTCCAACAAGCTCGATGAGGCGACCCGCACCGCTTATTTCGCCGCGCTGGAGAAATATGGCGTCTCGACCCTGCTGTTCGACCATGTGAAGCCCTGGTTCGCGGCCACGACCCTGACCGTGCTGCCCCTGGATGCCCTCGGCTATTCGCCGGAAAGCGGCGTCGACAAGGCGGTGAAGGCTGCGGCGATCAGCGCGGGCAAGGCTTTGGTGGGGCTGGAGACCTCCAGCGAGCAGATCGGCTTTTTCGACCAGATGCCCGAGGGCGTGCAACTGACGCTGCTCAAGGAGACGCTGGCGGAGCTGCCGACCCTGGCCGAAACCATCGACGGCATGGTCGCCGCGTGGAGCGCTGGCGACGAAGAGCGGCTCGCGGCGCTGATGAACGAGACGACCGAGAGCAGCGAAGAGATCGAGCGCATCCTGCTCACCGACCGCAATGCCCGCTGGGCCGAGTGGATCGCCGCGCGGATGAAGCAGCCCGGCACGGTCTTCATGGCAGTGGGAGCGGGTCATCTGGCGGGGGACAGGAGCGTACAGGCGATGCTCGAAAAGCACGGGCTGTCGGCCAAGCGGGTGAAATGGCCGCGGTGATGGGTGGGGTAGCATAAGCGCTGATCGATGAGCGGGCCGCACCCAGACTTGAACAAGCGCCGCTTTGCGCCGCTGCTGCTGCTCGCGCTGGCCTCGCTGGCCGCCCTTCTGTGGCTGGGCTGGCGGATCGGCGCGCCGACGCAGCCCGATCCTGCGACGGTCACGGCCCGCCCGGCGCTGTGGCAGGCCAGCAAAGGCGAGGCGCGGCTCTGGCTGTTCGGGACTATCCACGCCGTGCCGCGCGGCGAGGCCTGGCTCTCGCCGGCCATCGCCAAGGCGGCGGACGAAAGCGACCGCTTGTATCTTGAGGTCACCGGGCTTGAAGGCGAGCGCAAAAGCCGGGCGGTGTTCGAGCGGCTGGGGCGGCGCTCTGGCCTGCCGCCTATCGCCGCGCGCCTCTCTCCGGAGGATGCCGAGCGCTATCGGGCGCTGCAGGGGAACCATGGCGCCGCGCTCGATCAGCTGGACGGCTATGAGAGCTGGGCCGCCGCCCTGCTCCTCAACGCTGCGGCTGCCTCCGGACTCTCGCTCACCGCCGCAGAGGCGGGCGAAGCGGTGCTGGAGCAACGCTTCAACAAGGCCTCGCGGCCGGTTCTCGGGCTGGAGACCATCGACCAGCAGTTGGGCCTGTTCGACAGGATGCCGGAGAGCGAGCAACGGCTACTGCTCAGCCAGTCCCTCACGGATGCGGCGCAGGCCCCTGCCCTCTACCGCAGCCTGTTCACCGCCTGGGCGAGCGGCGACGTGGCCCGGCTGGAGCGCGAGTTCATCGCCCCGTTCGCGCGCGCGCCGGCTCTGCGCGCAAGGCTGATCGACGGGCGCAATGAGCGCTGGGCGCGGCATCTCGATGCGGCCATGACGGCCCAACCCGGCACCGCTTTCGTCGCGGTCGGCGCCGGGCATCTGGTCGGCGATGCCAGCCTGCAGGCCCGCCTTGCCGCGCGCGGATGGCGGATCGGCCGCGTGCAATGAACGCG
The DNA here is from genome assembly GCF_025961875.1 of Sphingobium sp. B8D3B. NCBI lineage: Bacteria > Pseudomonadati > Pseudomonadota > Alphaproteobacteria > Sphingomonadales > Sphingobiaceae > Sphingobium > Sphingobium sp. B8D3B. Next base: position 1,088,632 of record NZ_JAOQON010000001.1, read on the forward strand.
CGTTCGGTCGCTTCGCTTGCTTTCCCCGCAATTTGCCGCTAAGCGCCCCGGCTTCCGTCATGGTCATCCCTGGAGGCGTGACGGAGATTCTAGCACTAAGCTTCTGGAGACACGCACATGAGCGATACGCTTACGCTGTCGGCCGAGGCACGCGATCGGGCAGGCAAGGGAGCCTCCCGCGCTCTCCGCCGTGAGGGCCGCGTTCCCGCCGTCATTTATGGCAATAATGAAGAGCCGCAGTCGATTCACGTTGAGGAAAAGCTTCTCAACAAGCTGCTCGGCACGGGCCATTTCTTCAATTCGGTCGTCATGGTCGAAGTGGGCGGCAAGAAGGTCCGCACGCTCCCCAAGGACGTGGCGTTCCATCCGGTGACGGATCGTCCGCTCCATGCCGACTTCCTGCGTGTTTCCGAACACGCCCAGGTGCATGTGAATGTGCCCGTGGTGTTCGAGAACGAAGAGGCCGCTCCCGGTCTCAAGCGCGGTGGCGTGCTCAACGTCGTCCGTCACGAGCTGGAAATGATCGTGGATGCCGCCGAGATTCCGGACAGCATCACGGTTGACCTCACCGGCTTCGATGTGGGCGATTCGATCCACATCAGCGCGGTGAAGCTGCCCAAGGGCGCCGAGCCGGCGATCACCGATCGCGATTTCACCATTGCCACCATCGTTGCTCCGTCCGCGCTCAAGTCGAGCGAAGGCGACACGACGAAGGACGGCGAAGAGGCCGGCGAGGCGTAAGCCTCTCCGCGCGGGGGGAGCGCATCTGTGCAACTCTGGGTTGGCCTCGGCAATCCCGGATCGCAATATGCGCTCCACCGCCACAATGTCGGCTTCATGGCGCTGGACGTCATCGCCGCAGACTACGGCTTTTCGCCGTGGAAGAAGCAGTTTCAGGGCCTCGTTTCCGAAGGCCGCATCGGCCCGCACAAGGTGCTGCTGCTCAAACCCCAGACATTCATGAACCAGAGCGGGCGCGCCATTCGCGCCGCCTGTGATTTCTACAAGCTCGGTGTCGAGGACGTCACCGTCTTCCACGACGAGCTCGATCTTGCGCCGATGAAGATGAAGGTGAAGCGCGGCGGCGGCACTGCCGGCCATAACGGCCTGCGCTCCACTGACGCGCATCTGGGCAAGGAGTTTCGCCGCGTGCGCATCGGCATCGGCCATCCCGGCGACAAGGACCGCGTGACCGGCCATGTGCTCGGCAATTATGCAAAGATCGAGATCGATCCGCTGGCCGACCTGCTCGGCGCCATGTCGCGCGAGGCGGAATGGCTGGCTGCGGGCGACGATGTGCGCTTCATGAACGAGGTCGCGCGCCGCCTGCAGGACTGACAGCGGGCGCGGGCGCCATTACCGGCTGCCGCCATTCTGCGCCTGCGCGGCGCGATAGGCCGCGAGACGGGCACGCCAGGGCGCCAGTGTCTGTTGCGGCACGTCCGGCCGGGCCATGGCCGGTTTTCCCGCCCGCAGCCGCGCCCGATCGGCGTCGGGCGGCTCGACCCGGCGCACCCGCACCTGCACCGTGCCCTGCTGCCTGATCCCGAGCAGTTCCGCTGCGCCTTGCGACAGGTCGATGATCCGGTTGCGCGCGAACGGCCCGCGATCATTGACGCGCACCAGGATCGTCCGGCCCGTGTCCAGCGCGGTTACCTCTACATAGCTGGGCAGCGGCAAGGTGGTGTGCGCAGCGGAGATGCCGTGCTTCACAAAGCGCTCGCCATTGGCGGTCTGGTTGCCGGATTCGCTGCCATACCAGCTCGCATCGCCCAGCATGTCCAGCGTGCGATCATCGGCGGGCGTGTAGGTGACGCCGCGCACCACATAAGGCGGGCCGATGCGCTCCGGCGTATCGCTGACCGGTCGGAACTTGGTGCTGCTGGTGCAACCGGCGAGGGCCGGCACGACAAGCAACGCGAGCCAGAGAGAGCGCCCCGGCAGGGCGCGCGGCATGGAAGAGCGGATCGCAAGCATCGGCTTACCCCTAACCCACTGCGCCGCCACGGTGAAGAGATGAGTCGCGTGCTGGGCGGCGGGCACAAGCTGGCTGCTTTCGCGCAACGTCGGCTATCCGGCATTACCGTCGCGACGCCGCCAGTTCGGATACGACGACTTAGCGGTCGTCCCAGCTGTCATTTTGCATGGTGATCGATAGCTCTAACGATGTCTTGCTATCAGCAAAGAAGCGCGAACCATCTTCGAACTCGATGAGCACTTCGCTCTCTCTATGGCGAATGACACGCTTAACGATCTTCCCGCGCAACATCTCAGTTGCTCTTGTTGTTTCGTCGTCCAACGTCATGCCGACACGCTACCAACTGCGATGACCGCTTTCCACGCCCAAATTGCCGTTCGCCGATCCTTCATCAACCCTTCAAATCGGTCATGGCGTTATCCGCCCATTTGCTACGAAAGCTGCCATTCCGAACGCGAAGGCGAAGCGGGCATCAAAACTGACGGGATAGCGAGCCTGCCGAACGGACATTCATCTTTGAGCTATGATCGTATAAATTGGCCGGATGCGCTCGCCATACTTAAAATTATTCCACTTCAAAGTGGACCGCTTGAAACCCAGGATGCCGAGATACTCCTGAACCAATAGAGGCGGAAGCCTGAACCATCCGTCGCTTATTCCTGCCGGATCAGCACTTTTCGGCATAAAGCGTGGGTTCTTCTTAAACTTGCTTGCGACACGACCGTATGGGGATAGGTCTGAGACGATAATCGTCTCCTTAGTCAATCGCGCCGCATTCTCCAATGCGAGGAAGGGATCGCGAAGGTGTAGCAAAATACTGCCGAAAACGGCCACATCTACAGGGCCGATTGATCGGGGTATGTCATACACCACACCGTTCACCATGCGCGCTTTCGAGCCAAAGGCCTTATGACATAACCAGTAGCCGTTATTGATCTTTCGCAGATGAGATCGTCGCTCGCTTCGGGCGGCTTCGTTGTCATTTTCAGCGAAGGGCACGATGTCCCAATCGAAGGTTTCCGAAAGATCGAACGAGACAACGTCGGCGCCTTGTTTTTCTATGTGAAAACTTAAAATACCGGATGCTGCGCCGACATCGAGTACGCGCTTGCCCTTGAAGTCAAAGTGGCCGAGGTACTTGTCTACCGAACCTCTAAGGTCCCATTCGCCTTGGATAGTGCCGTGACCGGGAACATCCATAGTATGATAAAAGTAGCACTCGTCAGCGGACGATATGACCCGGGGTGCGGTATACGGCGATTGCGCCGTGCGCTCAACATTCAAGCCGGCTTCTTCAAGCATATTCACCACTCAGTCGCTGTCGTTCGGCGGCTGCCTAGCAAGGGAGGGGCGTATTGCCTACAGTCATTTTGACTCGGCGCTGGTGGTCGCCGGATAGCTCCGGTTGCTTGAATGTGCGCGACCGCATCCCACGCTAAATCAGCTGTACAGACCTGCCTGCACGCTTTTTGAGACTGGACGTCACCTGTCCCTGACTTTGTCCACGCCACTCAGCGTTTCGGCATTCCCGCGCACTCGGAAATCGAGCTGGGGCGTTGGTCCCGAATGTAAGCGTGGGCCTGGATTCCCGCGTGCGCGGGAATGACCAAGTTTGGGCCCTCTAAGCTGTCGGCGCCCCTTTCAGCCCCATCTCTCACCTCCCTAAGTCACAGAACTGACTTGCAATCTTCATCCCCGTGCCATCGCCTCGCAATCATCATGTCATGCACCTCTGCGATCAGGCCCCGCCTGAGCGGCGAATGCACCTTCCGCGAGCCGTGGCGGAACCAAATCAGGGGAAATCATGTCACATCTTACCGACGAAGCCCGCGCGCCCTACCGGACCGCGATGTCTAACGAGGCCAATCCCAACAGTCTGGAAGCGATTGTCGAGGCCAATCCTTCGCGCCGCACGATCATCAAGAACGGGCTGTTCGGCCTGTCGATCTTCCCGGTCGCGGCGATGCTCTCGGCCTGCGGGGAGGACAAGGATGGGATGGTGACCATTCCCAATCCCACGCCGACACCCAGCCCGACGCCGACCCCCACGCCCACGCCGGCGGTCAGCTACGCCATCGAGTTCACGTCGGTGGCCGCCAACCAGGACGACAAGGTCACCGTGCCGGCCGGCTATGACGTGAAGGTCCTGCTGAAGGCAGGCGATGCCATCGAGACCGGCGTGACCGGCTATGCCGGCAGCTTCCCGACGCCTGCCACGGCCGAGAAGTGGGCCGGCGGCAACCATGACGGCATGGAATATTTCGAGCTGTCGGGCGTCGATCCCAACAAGGGCGGCCTGCTGGCGATCAACTTTGAATATCCCGATTTCAACATTCTGATGAACGGCAATTACGATGCCGCCACCGCCACCGCCGACCAGAAGGCGCTCGCCCTCTCGGCTGTGGGCATCGGGGTGGTGGAAGTCGCCAAGGGCAGCGATGGCAACTGGGCGGTGAAGGCCGGCTCGCAATATAACAAGCGCTATACCGGCAACTCCAATTATCGCGCAGGGGGCCCGGCCGCCGGTCTCCTGTCCGGCACGATCAAGGGCATGCTCAACAATTGTTCGAGCGGTCGCACGCCGTGGGGCACCTACCTCACCTGCGAGGAAACGACGGACAATTATCTCGACCCCACGCGCCCCGAGCGGGATTATGGTTGGGTGGTCGAGATCGACCCGCTGCAGGAGCTGGCTCCGGCGACCAAGCGGACCGCCATGGGCCGGTTCAGCCATGAGAATGTCGCTCACCTCACCAACAGCGATCGCCGCGTGGCCTTCTACATGGGCGACGATTCGACGCCGGGCTGCATCTACAAGTTCGTGCCGGATCAGGCCTACAGCACCACCAACCGGGCGGCGAACAGCAACCTGCTCGACTATGGCACGCTCTATGTCGCCAAGTTCAATGCGGACGGCTCGGGCGAGTGGAAAGCGCTGGTGCAGGGCCAGAACGGCCTTGTCGCCAATGCGTCCGATCCAGGCGATGTCAGCCAGTTCACGACGGCCCCTGCGCCGACGCCGGTGAGCTTCAACAGTCAGGCCGACGTGCTGATCAATTGCGCCTCGGCCGCGCGGGTTGCCGGTGGTACCGTGATGGATCGGCCGGAGTGGATCACGGTCTCGCCCGATGGCAAGGCGATCTTCGTGACGCTGACCAACAACAGCGGCCGCAAGGTGACGGATGCGGCGAACCCGCGCGTCACCAACCGCCACGGCCATATCCTCAAGTTCCGCGAGAGTGGCGATTCTCCGCTGGCGACCGGCTTCACCTGGGATCTGTTCCTGCTGGCCGGCGACCCCGGTTATGCAGCCGGCGGCACCAATCTGGTCGGCAATATCAATGGCGACACCTTCTCCAGCCCCGATGGCATCCGCATCGATCCGCAGGGGCGCCTGTGGGTGCAGACAGACCATAGCGTGCCGGGCACATCGGGCGCGAGCGGCGTCACCATCGAGCAGGTCGTGGGCCACAATGCGATGTTCTACATCGACCAGACCAGCAAGAAGAGCAAACGCTTCCTCGTCGGCCCGACGGGCTGCGAGATTACCGGCCTGGCATATACGCCGGATCTCAAGACCTTCTTCGTGAACATCCAGCACCCGACCGGCAACTGGCCGATCGCCGGCGAGCAGCCCCGCTCCTCGACCGTCGTCATCACCCGGACGGACGGCAAGCCTGTCGGCGCCTGACCGGTTCACGGTCCGACCATGCATCGCCGCCGCGCCCACCCCGGCGCGGCGGTTTTCTTGTTGGGCGCTACGGTCGAGACGGCTGGCCATGGCAGCGACAGGGCGCTAAGGGGCCAGATCACGTGCTTCCAGATCGAACGGACAGATTTCCATGGGTTTCAAATGCGGGATCGTCGGCCTGCCCAATGTCGGCAAGTCGACTCTCTTCAATGCGCTGACCGAGACGCAGGCCGCGCAGGCTGCCAATTATCCCTTCTGCACCATCGAGCCGAATGTCGGCCAGGTCTCGGTGCCGGATGTGCGGCTTGACAAGCTCGCGGCCATTGCCGGCAGCCAGAAGATCATCCCGACCCAGCTGGCCTTTGTGGATATCGCGGGCCTGGTGCGCGGGGCCTCCAAGGGCGAGGGCCTGGGCAACCAGTTCCTCGGCAACATCCGCGAAGTGGACGCCATCGTGCATGTGCTGCGCTGCTTCGAGAATGACGACATCCAGCATGTCGACAATCGCGTCGATCCCATTGCCGATGCCGAGACGGTCGAGACCGAGCTGATGCTCTCCGACCTTGAAAGCCTCGAGAAGCGCGTTCCGGCCTTCGCCAAGAAGGCGACCGGCGGCGACAAGGAAGCCAAGATCGCCGCCGCCGTGCTCGGCCGCGCGCTCGATCTGCTGCGCGAGGGCAAGCCCGCGCGGCTCGTCGAGATCAATGACGAGGAGGAAGCGCGCATCTTCCAGCAGGCGCAGCTACTGACCTCCAAGCCCGTGCTCTATGTGTGCAATGTCGAGGAAGAGAGCGCAGCGGAAGGCAATGCCTTCAGCGCCCGCGTGTTCGAGAAGGCCAAGGCCGAGGGCGCGCAGGCCGTGGTGGTCTCCGCCGCGATCGAAGCCGATCTCGTCACGATGCCGATCGAGGATCGCGCCGAGTTTCTGGAGGCCATGGGTCTGGAGGAAGCGGGGCTCGCCCGCGTGATCCGCGCCGGCTACGATCTGCTGCACCTCATCACCTTCTTCACCGTCGGTCCCAAGGAAGCGCGTGCCTGGACGGTCCATCGCGGCGCCAGCGCACCGGAAGCAGCGGGCGAAATCCACAGCGATTTCCAGAAGGGCTTCATCCGCGCCGAAACCGTCGCCTTTGATGATTTCATCGCGCTTGGCGGCGAGGCGAAGGCGCGGGAGAACGGCAAGCTGCGCGCCGAGGGCAAGGCCTATGTGGTGCAGGACGGCGACGTGATGCACTTCCTTCACAGCTAGATCGGTGCGATAACCCCGCCATCATGTCGTTCCCCCGTCGACTCCTCTGCGCACTGCTGACGCTGCTGCTGGCCTTGCCGGCGATGCAGGCCAGCGCATGCGCGCCGGGGAGCGAGGGGACGGGCGTCGCGCACCATGCGAGCGCCGAGATTGCCGGGCTGCATGGCGATCACGCTGCCCATAGCGGCCATGCGCCGTCTGTGCCGGATGGCTCCAAACCGGCGGTGGCGCATCATGATTGCATCGGCTGCGTCGCCCCGATCGACAGCCGGAGCTACCGCCCGGTCGATCGACTGTCCTTGCTGCCGGGCAAGGCGAACTGGTCCCCCAACCCTGCCCGCCTGACCGACTGGCTGGGCTCGCCCGATACGCCCCCTCCCCGACAGGTCCTCTGAACGCTTTTCCCAAACAGCTTCAGACAGGACTTTTTTATCATGAGTTTTCGATTGAATGTGGCTGCGAGCCTGCTCGCGGCAGCCTCGCCCGTTGCCCTCTTCGCGCAGGCGCCGATGGCCGGCCATGACCATGCAGGACACCAGAGCGCCAGCCCGGAGACACCGCCTGCCGAAAATGCCGGCGAGACGATGGACCATTCGACCATGGATCATGGCGCGATGGATCATGCCAGCATGGATTCTGGCATGGATCACGCCCAGCACAATGGCGAAACACCCGCCTCGGCGCCGAACCACGTCCACCCCACCGACACCGCCCTCCCTTATGTCGATGGCTCCGGCACGGCGCGGCTCCCGGCCGCACAAGGCCCGATGAGCGGCCTTCATGCGATGAGCGGCGACTGGATGTTGATGGCGCACGGCAACGTCCAGCTCAATTACACCGATCACAAGGGGCCGCGCGGCGACGATCTGGTCTACGCCACCTCCATGCTGATGCTGGCGGCGGAGCGGGATTTGGGCGGTGCGCGGCTTGCGCTCCGCTCGATGCTGAGCCTTGAGCCGACCATGTCAGCGCGGGGCTACCCCAATCTCTTTGCCACGGGCGAGACGGCGGGTGGCGCTGCGCTGGTCGACCGCCAGCATCCGCACGATCTCTTCATGGAGCTGGCCGCGCGGCTGGACGTGGACATCGCGCCCGGCGCGAGCGTCTTCCTCTATGGCGGACCGGTCGGCGAGCCGGCGCTGGGGCCATCGGCCTTCATGCACCGGGCGAGCGCGCATTATAATCCCGAGCCGCCGATCACGCACCACTGGTTCGATTCCACCCATATCACTTATGGCGTGGTGACTGCGGGCGTCGCCTTGCCGCAATGGCAGCTCGAAGGCTCGGCCTTCCGGGGGCGTGAGCCGGATGAGGAGCGCTGGGGCATCGAGACGCCCAAGCTCGATAGCTGGTCGGTGCGGCTGAGCTGGACGCCCACGCCAAACTGGGCCGCGCAGGTCAGCCATGGCTTCCTCAAAAATCCCGAGACGCTTCATGGCGACCAGAACGAGCATCGTACCACGGCGAGCGTCCATTATGCGGACGGCGCCCTCTCGGCGACCGCGGCCTTCTCCGCCAAGAATCGCGACCCTGGCGATACGCTGACCGCCTGGCTCGGCGAGATCAATTACGATCTGACGCCGCGCCACAGCCTGTTCGGCCGGGTCGAGAATGTCGCCAATGATGAGCTGATCCCCGATCATGACGATCCGCTCCACGACGTGCCGTTCCGCGTCACCAAGATGCAGGCCGGCTATGCGTGGAATACGCCGATCGGCGATGGCCCGGTCCACCTTGCGCTTGGCGGTAGCGTCAATCTCTACGCCAAGCCTGCCGCACTGGATGCGGTCTATGGGGATAATCCCTGGGGCTACACGCTGTTCGCGCGACTGTCGTTGGGGCGCTGACATCAGCTCCCCTCCTCTTGAGAGGAGGGGCCGGGGGTGGTGGCGATGCGCGAGCATCGCACAGTCAGTGATGCGCCGCGAGGTTGCTGCACCACCCCAACCCCTCCTCTCAAGAGGGGATTATATACATAACAAAGCAATATGAAGCCGCTAGAGGGTCTGGCGACAGGCCGGAACAAGAGATTGAAATTACCCCTCAGATGGTTGTTGCTGGCGTGCAAGCTCTATTAGATTCAGATAGCGCCTCTCTAGCCTATCAGGCAGAGGCGGCATTTCGAGCGATGATAGAGGCAAGTGATCTGGAATTTGCCAAACCGCTGCCACCAAATCGCTGATATATTTTTTCAATGCGTCGAGCTGGTTGAGAAATTGATCTAGATCCGATTGCGAGATTTCGCCCTGTGCGCGTCGAAGAGCGCCGCCTTTGGCTGTCGTGGTCTGCGTCATAGCGACCGCCGATCCGTCCTCTTTCCAGCCTATCATTAGTGGGTCATGGGCAAAGTCATTTCGGTAGACCCTATTTGCGTCGAACAATTTTGCGCAGTGCTTCAGATGGGCTTTCATAGGTTCATCAAAGGCATCCGCCATCGCGGTGAGAGATTCCACGATTTCCACGTTTTGCAAGTGAGCAATAAGAACGTCTGTCTTGAAGCCTGGCCTTACTGGATCAACGATCCCGAAAAGCAAGAGCCGCATTGTGGCTTCGGTGGAATTCCACAAAATCAGCATGTGGCCCAAGGTCATGCAGAAGGCTTCTCCTTCGGGCTTCAAGGGACTATAAGAAAGGGGCATGGACAACACCGATCAACGGCAAGAGGATGACGTGCTTCGGCGGATGCTGAGCACACCTCCTAAGCCGCATAAACCGCTGAAAGAGTCGAGTCCGAAAGAGAAGCGTCCTAAGACTTCTTCGTCCAGCGCTGATTTTTCGGCGGCGTCCCAGCCTTAGGCTGCGGCGAGGTCGTTTCGCGGGCGATGTTGGCGCGCAGGATCGGCGTGATTTCTGCAGTGGTCACCTGGAGAGGAGGGACTAATTGAGCTGTCAGGCGTGGCCGATCCAGCCCCGCCATGTGAAGGCGGCGTAGAACAGCGCCATGTCCGCAAAGCCGCCGGCTCTCAAAATGGCTTCGTCTTCTTCAGGCGAGAGGCAGTGGAGGCTGGCGGCGACGGCGGCGCGGGCCTTGGCGGTGTCGGCCGGGTCCGCGCCCATCGCCTTGGGGTAAGCGGCATAGCGGTCCAGCCAGACATTGCGGGTCTCCGCGTCCTGCGGGAAGCTGCTATGGGCCGCGACGAAGGGTGCGCCTGGGCGCAGGCGGCGGTGGATTTGCTGCACGGTGCGCGTCCGCTCGGTGGGATCGAGAAAATGCAGGGTCAGGAGGCAGACCGCCGCATCGAATGGCCCGTCCGGCGCATCATCGATCAGCCCGTGCACCAGCTCGACGCACTCCATCAGCGGACCGAGCTGCCGTTCAGCCAGTTTCAGCATTTCACCGGCCGGGTCCACGCCCACGAATCGCCAATCTGGTTGTACCTCCGCGAGCGCCTTCAATTCCATGCCGCCGCCCGCGCCGAGCACGAGCACCCGCGCATCCGATGGGGCGTGCTCGTCAAGCAGCAGTCCGGTCATCCGGTGCAGCGCATCCAGCCCCGGCACGAAGCGGCGCGGGCCGTCCCAATAGCGCGCCGTGGCTGCCGGATCATCGAAGGCCTTGATGAACATGCCCGGGTCCACCGTCTCGTCCGGTGCGGTGTCGTGCGTGGTCATGGATTTTCGATCCTGTGTTGGGCGCCGTAATCGGACGGCAAGAGACGGTGGAAGCCGGCGCTGAGACTGGCGAGCGTGACGGTGGCGTAGGAGTCGAGTAACAATGCCTCGGCCTGCCGCAGCGGTGCATCGAGCGCGGCGTTGACGGCCCGCTCGACCGCGCAGCCGGGGTTGTCGCTGCGATTGCCGATGGCGAAGAGCGGCGGTGCCCCGATGGCCCGATAGATATCGAGCAGCGTGACGGCCGCCGGATCGCAGGCGATGGACCAGCCCCCGCCATGGCCCTTTTCCGAGCGCACATAACCGGAGTCCCGCAAGCCGGCCATGACCCGGCGGATCACCACCGGGTTGGTCTGCATGATCCTGGCCAGCATCTCCGATGTAACCGGACGCTGCTGCTCGGCCATGTGGAGGAGGACGTGCAGCACGCCGGATAATTTGCTGCTGTTGCGACTCATGCAATATATCATGTTACATATTCGCGCCCTGTTCAAGCCAAATGAGCCCCGCTTGCCCTTCTTGCCCTCGCCGCTTAGGCAAACAGCCATCCGATCCCTGAACCGAAGGCACAGACATGGACTATTATTGGGAAGACCTCGAGCTTGGCCTCACCGAGCATTTCGGCCCGTTCGAAGTGGATCGCGATGAAGTGATCGCCTTTGCCGAGCGCTATGATCCGCAGCCCTTCCACCTTGATGAGGAAGCGGCGGCCAAGACGCATTTCGGTCGGCTCGCGGCGAGCGGCTGGCAGACCTGCGCGATGATGATGGGCGCCATGGTGCGGGCGCGGCAGAATAGCGGCGGGTGGCAGGCCAATGCCCTGGGCGCGATGGGTCTGGACGAACTGCGCTGGCGCCGCCCGGTCTTCCCGGGCGACGTGCTGCGCGGATCGAGCGAACTGGTCGAGAAGCTGGAATCGCGCAGCCGGCCGGAGACGGGCATCCTCAAATGGCGCACGCGCCTGCTCAATCAGGACGATCAGGAAGTGCTCAGCCTTGTCTCCGTCGTGCTCCATCGTCGCCGCCCGCAGGCCTGATGCGACAAATGCTGCACAAGATGTATTGATCTCTCAACATCCTTGCTGCACCCTGCGCGCGTCGGCCATGGGGGCGGCAAGGAGAGGATCATGAAGGATGACAAGGCTGTGCCGGTAGCGCTCGCACCATCACGGCGCACGTTCATCGCCGGGGCGGCAGCACTCGGCATCGGCAGCACCAGCGCGCTTGCAAGAGCCGCAACGCAGGAGGGCACCGTGCCGTCGCAGCCCTGGTTCGAGGCGTATCTGGCCGCGTTCAACCGCGCCGACGAAGCGGTATTTAGCGCTTATTATGCCGATGACGTGCAGTTCTTCGGCCAGGCCGCGCAGGTGACCGGCCGGCAGGCGGTGCTCGATTTCTATCGCGGCGTGCGCAAGCATCTGCATGAGAAGGTCGATCTGCTGACCTATGTGGGCGATCCCTCCGGCGCGCATATCCTCGCGGTGCTCCGCACGACGCTGGTGGCGCACACCGACTGGCCGGACATGCCGACCGGCGCGCTCAAGGCGGGCGACACGCGCTCGAGCGTCAACTTCGTCATGTACGACATCAAGGATGGCCTGTTTACGCGGGTCCGCTCGGCCCGGTTCAGTCCGCAGAAGGGGCGCAGCGCATGACACAGGAAGATCGCTTCCGGGCCTATATCGCCTCGTTCAACGCGCAGGATTGGCCTGCGCTGGTGAAGAATTACGCGCCTGACGTGCATCTGGTCATCGGCAATGGCACGGAGCTGGTCGGGCACGATGCCATCGTCGCCTTCTACAAGAAGGTGAACCAGCAGACGCGGCGCATCATTCAGGTTCGCAATGTCTTCACCGATGGCAAGCGGCTGGTCGCCGAGCTGGAATCGGAGTTTCTGGCCACTGTCGATGCGCCCGATTTCACCTCCGGCCCACTCAAGAAGGGCGACCGCATCCACATCAACAGTTTCGCGCTGTATGAATATGTGGGCGACGTCTTCACCAACATCCGCTCGGCGGTGTTCCGGCGGGAATTCATCCCGGCCGGCAAGAGCGAATAAGCAGCGCGAACAAGCCGCGCCGGCTCAATGCCGGCCGAACAGCTTCTCGATGTCGCCATGCGCCAGCTTGATCCAGGTCGGCCGGCCATGGTTGCATTGCCCGCTATGGGGCGTGACCTCCATCTCGCGAAGCAGCGCGTTCATTTCCGCCACGGAGAGCACCCTCCCTGCCCGCACCGAGCCGTGGCAAGCCATGGTCGCGGCGACGAGATCGAGCCGGGCCTTGAGCGAGGCGGCATCGCCAAGCGCGGCCAGATCGTCGGCGAGATCGCGAACGAGGCCGGGCACGTCGCTGGTGCCCAGCAGGGCCGGTGCGGCGCGGACGAGGATCGCCGCCGGGCCGAAGCGCTCGACCTCCAGACCGAGTTCGGCCAGCTCGGCGGCGCGCGATTCGATCCGGTCGCAGGCCGGCTCATCCAGCTCGACCACTTCCGGCAACAGCAGCGCCTGCCGCGCGACGGCGCCGTCTACGAGAGCCCGCCGCATCCGCTCCAACACGAGGCGCTCGTGCGCGGCATGCTGATCGACCAGCACCAGCCCATCCTCGGCTTCGGCGACGATATAGGTTCGCGCCACCTGCCCGCGCGCCACGCCCAACGGAAACTCGCGATGCTCGGTCGGCGGCTGCGCGACCGGCGCTTCCGCCCGGCCAGACGGCGCAAAACCGGTGAAACGGGCCTGCCGGTCTCCGAACAGGGGCACGCCGCCATAAGCGCCCCCGGGTGAAGGCGCTGGCCAGGGTGTCGCAGCCTCGGGTGGCTGTGCGGGCGCCTCTTCGCGCTGCCACAGATCGGCAGCGCTGGCCTCGGGCCGGTTGGCGACGCGCATGCCGGCATCGTCGAGCGCGCGGCGCAGGCCGCTGACGATCATCCCGCGCATGAAGGCGGGATCGCGGAAGCGCACTTCGGTCTTGGCGGGGTGCACGTTCACGTCCACGTCCGGCATCGGCACATTGAGGAACAAGGCCAGCACCGGATGCCGGTCCCGCGCAATGAAATCGGCATAGGCGCCGCGCACCGCGCCGACCAGCAGACGATCCCGCACCGGGCGGCCGTTGACGAAGAGATATTGATGATCGGCCGAGCCGCGATGATAGGTCGGCAGCGAGGCGACGCCGCTGATCGTTACGGCCTCCCGCTCCAGCGAGACAATGACGTGATTGTCCGCCAACTCGCGATCGATGAGCTGGGCCACGCGGTCCTCTCTCGTCTGCCCGCCCGGTAGCGAGAACACGCGGCGCCCGTCATGCTCCAGCACGAAGGCGACATCGTTGCGCGCCATGGCGAGGCGCCGGACGATGTCGAGGCAGGCGGCATATTCTGACCGGGCCGAGCGCAGGAACTTGCGGCGCGCCGGAACGCGCTCGAACAGCCCATCCATCTCCACGCGCGTGCCGGGCGCCATCGCGCAGGGGGCGGCGGTGGCCAGCACGCCATTGTCGCACACCAGGCGCCATCCATCCGCATCGCGCTGACGGCTGGCGATGCTGAGCCGCGAGACGCTGCCGATCGAGGGCAGCGCCTCACCCCGAAAACCGAGCGTCCTGACCGCCTCGATGGCCTCGTCAGGCAGCTTGGATGTCGCGTGGCGCTCCAGCGCAAGCGGCAGATCGTCGCGGCTGATGCCATGGCCATCATCGGTGACGCTCAGGCCGCCGAGGCCGCCCTGCTGCAGCGAGATCGCAACGGAGCGGGCCTGCGCATCCAGCGCGTTTTCCAGCAACTCCTTGAGCGCGCTCGCAGGGCGCTCGACCACCTCTCCGGCGGCAATTCGATTAACAAGGGACTCGGGGAGGCGGCGTATTGACATTGGATTGCGACTAGACCAAGCGAGCCTCCTACGCGAGCGAAAGCCACCCGTTTTTCCGGTGGCTGGAGTCGGCAGGGCGGGCATTCCCCGGAGCATCTGAAAGCCGCGTCCTCACCGGCGCGACCGGCATGAACAGGACAGTCAATGGCGTTCTTCTCCAATTGGTTCAAGTTCACTTCCAGGGACATGGCGATCGACCTCGGCACGGCCAACACGGTGGTCTATGTGCGCGGTCACGGCATTGTCCTCAATGAACCATCCGTGGTTGCGGTGGAGACGATCAACGGCGTGAAGCGCGTCAAGGCCGTGGGCGAAGACGCCAAGCTGATGATGGGTAAGACGCCGGAATCCATCGAGGCCATCCGCCCGCTGCGCGACGGCGTGATCGCCGACATCGACATTGCCGAGCAGATGATCAAATGGTTCATCAGCAAGGTCCATGGCCATCGCCGCTTCCCCCGCTTTCCCGAGATCGTGATCTGCGTGCCGTCCGGCTCGACCAGCGTCGAGCGCCGCGCGATCCGTGATGCCGCCAGCAACGCCGGCGCGAGCCAGGTCTTCCTGATCGAGGAACCGATGGCCGCTGCGATCGGTGCCGACATGCCGGTCACCGAGCCCATCGGCTCGATGGTGGTCGACATTGGCGGCGGCACCACCGAGGTCGCCGTGCTCTCGCTGCGCGGCCTTGCCTATACCACCAGCGTGCGCGTGGGCGGCGACAAGATGGACGAAGCCATCGTCTCCTATGTCCGTCGCCACCACAATCTGCTGATCGGCGAAGCCACGGCCGAGCGGATCAAGAAGGAATATGGCATCGCCCAGAAGCCGGCCGACGGCGTGGGCGCGACGATCCACATCAAGGGCCGCGACCTCGTGAACGGCGTGCCCAAGGAAATCGCGATCAATCAGGGCCAAATCGCCGATGCGCTGGCCGAGCCCATTGGCACCATCGTGGAAGGCGTGCGCATCGCGCTTGAAAACACCGCGCCGGAGCTGGCCGCCGATATTGTCGATCAGGGCATCGTCCTCACCGGCGGCGGCGCCCTGCTCAAGGGGCTGGACGAGGAACTGCGCGACGAGACCGGGCTTCCCGTCACCGTTGCGGAAGACCCGCTGACCTGCGTCGCCATCGGCACGGGGCGCGCGATGGAGGACCCGGTCTTCCGCGGCGTGCTCCAGACCGCCTAAGCCCGAGGTTGTTCGCATGGCGCCACCCGGCAACAGGCGCCCCGGCTTCAACCGGAAAGCGCAATATGGACTGTTCGCCAGCTATGTGATCGCGCTGCTCGGCGCGGTCACTGGCCTGCTGATGCTGATCGTCTCCATTGCCGATCCCGCTGGCTTTGCTGGCCTGCGGTCGGCGGCGGCGGAAGTCACGCGCCCCATCTCCAGCAATCTGCGCTCGGTCGTCGTCGGCGTCGGCAATATCGAGGAAGAGTTTGCCGCCTATATCAACGCCGGCTCGCAGAATGCCGCCCTGCGCCGGCAGGTGGAAGCGAACCGCACGCGCCTCATCGAGGCCGAAGCGATCCGCCAGGAGAATATCCGGCTGCGCGACCTGCTCAAGCTGACCGAAACCGATCAGGGCGTGGTCGCTGCCGGCCATCTGATTTCCTCCACACCGGCCAGTGCCGCCCGCCTGGCGCGTCTCGACATGGGCCGCAGCGAGGGCGTGAGCGCGGGCATGCCGGTGCGCGCGCCGGAGGGCCTGGTTGGCCGCGTGTTGCGTGCCGGACCGAACACCGCCGACGTGCTGCTGCTCATCGATGAAGGCAATATCGTGCCGGTGCGGCGCACGAGCGACAATATTCCGGGCATCAGCTCCGGTCGGGGTGACGGCACGGTCGAGATCCGCGCGCTCAATGCAGAGCGCAATCCCTTCAAGCCCGGCGACGTGCTGGTCACGTCCGGTATTGGCGGCCTATACCGCTCCAACATCCCTGTAGCGATCGTCGCGCGGCGCGAAGGCGAGAAGGCCATCGCCATTCCGCTCGCCAATCCCTCGCGCGTGGAGTTGGTGGTCGTGCAGGCTCCGTTCCGCCCGGAAGAAGCCGAGCGTGCCGGCAATGCCGCGCAGCCGCCCGCCGCGCCATGAACAGCCGCTACAGCAACCGGATCGGCCGCAAGCGGACCTGGCTGCACCTGCGCGGCGTGCCGGTCGCGTCCGTCATTCTGGGCTCGATGCTGGCGCCGCTCATGCCGGTCATCGCGCAGACCCCCCTGCTCCCGCCGTTCGGCCTGATGATGCTGATCGCCTGGCGGGTGCTGCGTCCGGACATCTGGCCGCTGTGGATCGGCGTGCCGCTGGGGCTGGTCGATGATCTGATGAACGGGCAGCCGGTCGGCAGCGCGGTATTTCTGTGGACGATCCTGCTGCTCGCTTTCGACTTTGAGGGGCAGCGGAACCTGTGGCGCGATTACTGGCATGGCTGGCTACTCGGCTCGCTGGCAATCGGCTTTGCGCTGGCCGGTGGCTGGCTTGCCGTACATCTCTCCGGCCATGGCGGGGAAATCATTCAAATCCTCCCGCAGTTCCTCTATAGTGTCGCCTTGTTCCCCTTCATCGTGCGCATCTGTGCCGCGTTGGACAAATGGCGGCTTCCGTGATTTCCTTCCGCAAGATCCTGTTCCCCAACAAAGTCGTCACCCCCGCCAGCCAGGCCTACAGCTTCAACCGCCGCACCTTCGTGCTCGGTGGGGCGCAACTGGCGGTGGGCGGTCTGCTGGTGGGGCGCATGGGGTGGATCGCGATTGCGGAAAATGAGAAGTACCAGCTCCTCTCCGACAGCAACCGCATCAACCTGACCATCACCCCGCCCCGGCGGGGCTGGATTCTGGATCGGCGCGGGCAGGCGCTGGCCTCGAACCGTACCAATTTCCGTGTCGACATCATCCCGGATCGCTTGCGGGACCGGGAGCGGGTGGTGCGCGAGCTGGCTACGCTGCTGGCGCTGACGCCCAATGATGTGGACCGGATCAACGAGCATCTCGACCGCGCGGCGGGCTATCAGCCCGTGCAGGTGGCCGATGACCTGAGCTACGAGCAATATGCGGCGCTCTCCGTCCGCCTGCCCGATTTTCCCGGCGTCGTGCCCTCGCAAGGCTTTTCGCGTTATTATCCTGCTGGGCCGCCAGTCGGCCATCTACTCGGTTATGTCGGCACGCCGTCAGCCGAGGAATATAATGCATCGCGCGACCCCTTGCTGATTACGCCGGGCTTCAAGCTCGGCAAGCAGGGGCTGGAGAAGTCGCTCAATTCGGTTCTCACCGGCAAGCCCGGCGCCCGCCGCGTGGAAGTGACGGCGCGCGGGGCGATGGTGCGCGACCTCGAAACCCGGCCCGATACGCCGGGCCGCTCGATCAAGCTGACCATCGATGCTGGCCTGCAGGAATTCGCCGGCCGGCGGTTGGGCACGCAGAGCGGCGCCGTGGTGATCATGGATTGCCAAACCGGGGACATTCTCTGCTCGACCTCGATGCCGAGCTTCGACCCCAACAGCTTCTCCGAGGGCATTTCGCATCACGAATGGCAGATGCTCTCGCAAGACGACCATGTGCCGCTGCGCAACAAGACACTGGGCGGGCTGTATCCGCCCGGGTCGACAGTGAAGCCGATGATCGCCCTCTCCTTCCTCGAAGCCGGGTTGCCAGCGGATGCGACGGTGAACTGCACCGGGGCGCTGCGGGTGGGCAATCGCCTGTTCCACTGCCATGCGCGCCGCGGCCACGGCACGACGAACATGCACCGCGCCATCGAGCAGAGCTGCAACATCTATTTCTATTACTTTGCCCAGAAGATCGGCATGGACGCCATCGCCATGATGGCGCGGCGGCTGGGCCTCGGCCAGCGCTTCGACCTGCCCTTCCCCAACCAGAGCTACGGCACCGTGCCGGACCCGGCCTGGAAGATGAAGAAGTACAACCAGCCCTGGCAGACCTATGACACGGTCAACGCGACCATCGGCCAGGGCTATATGCTGGTGAACCCGACACAGATGTGCGTGATGGCCGCGCGCCTCGCCACCGGGCTTGATCTCGATCCGCATTTCATCGTCGACGGCAAGCGCCATCAGGGCGAGCCGCTGGGCGTGTCGCTCGAGCATCTTACGGTCATCCGCAATGCCATGAAGGATGTGGTCAACGGCGGCGGCACCGGCCGTGCAGCGCGGCTGGACGTTCCTGGCGTAATGCTCGCCGCCAAGACCGGCACGGCGCAGGTCGGCGCGATCAGCACCCGCGGGCAGCGCGCGGCAAGCCAGCCTTTCCGCCTGCGCGATCACGCCCTGTTCCAGGGCTTCGCGCCGCATGACAATCCGCGCTACGCCATCGCCACGATCATCGAACATGGCGGCCACATGGACCGGGTGCAGGATGCGCCGATGATTTCGGGCGATTGCATCACCTATCTCTACGATCCCGCCAAGGCGATGGAGAAGCTGCAGCGCTTCGAAGCGACCTGGGGCGGCACGCCGCAGATGCGCATGGAGCGCCAGCTCAACGCCTTCCGTATTGCGCGCGGCCTTGAGTCTGCGCCCCTCATGCCCGAGCCCGGCAATGCGGCCTCCCCGACTCCCGCCACCCCGGCGCAGACCGGGAGCGAAGACGGCGCCAATACGAGCGAGGATGGCGACATCGATGCCCCCGTCGGCCCCGGCACCCGCGACACCGATTGAGCCGCATGCGGTTTCCTCGCAAAGCAGCATCTTTTTTTGCCATGCCTCGGATTTTTTGTTGGCATCCTGAAAACACCATGTTAACGGCCCACCTCCCGACGGGATGTTGATCAAACGATCAACGAGCCGCCGAAGTGGACGCATAGCTCAGTTGGTAGAGCAGCTGACTCTTAATCAGCGGGTCCTTGGTTCGAGCCCAAGTGCGTCCACCATTTTTCTCCTAAATTTCAATCTCTAGAGCGAAGCGAGACATTGCTTCCACATTAGATTCCAAGCGTCCGGCGGCGGCCCCGTTCGTCGTCTGAAAATAGCATCGGGTTTTCCCGTTCGATATTGCGCGAGCCAGTCCTATCGGCTATTCCCGATGAATGGACACCGATAACGCCCTCGGCATTCTAGCGGCCCTCTCCCACCCGACCCGCCTGTCGACCTTCCATCTCCTCGTGCGGCATGAGCCGGAGGGTCTTTCGACGGGTCAGCTTGTCGCGGCGAGCGGGCTGACGCAGAGCACCTTCTCGACCCATCTGGCGGTCATGGCGAAGGCCGGGCTGGTGATCTCGGAAAAGCGGGGACGCCAGCAGATCCAGCGCGCCAGTATCGCAGCTTTGCGCGATCTGATGCTCTTTCTTGCCAAGGATTGCTGCCAGGGCCGCGCAGATCTGTGCGAGCCGCTGCTTGCCGAACTCTCCTGCTGCTGAAGGACGGGATCATGTCCACCATCGTCATCTATCATAATCCCGATTGCGGAACCTCGCGCAACACGCTGGCGCTCATCCGCAATTCCGGGGTCGAGCCGCATGTCATCGAATATCTGAAATGCCCGCCGACGCGAGCGCTGCTCGCCCAGATGATCGCGCGGGCCGGGCTGACGCCGCGCGCACTGCTGCGGGAAAAGGGCACGCCGTTTGCCGAACTCGGGCTGGGCGATGAGAGCCTGAGCGATGACGCGCTGCTCGATGCGATGATGGCGCACCCGATCCTCATCAATCGCCCGCTCGTGGTGACGCCGCTGGGCGTGCGGCTTTGTCGCCCGTCCGAGCTTGTCCTCGATATCCTGCCCGATGCGCAGCGCGGCGCCTTCACCAAGGAGGATGGCGAGCCGGTCGTCGATGCCGCCGGACAGCGGGTGAGCTGATGGGCACGTTCGAGCGCTATCTCTCGCTCTGGGTGGCCCTGTGCATCGTCGTCGGCATTCTGCTTGGGCAGGCCGTGCCCGGTGTCTTCGCCGCGATCGCATCGGCCGAAGTGGCGCAAGTGAACCTCATCGTCGCCGCGCTGATCTGGCTGATGATCGTGCCCATGCTGCTGAAGATCGACTTCAGCGCGCTTGGATCGGTGCGCCAGCATTGGCGCGGCGTGGGCGTGACCCTGTTCGTCAATTGGGCAGTGAAGCCCTTCTCGATGGCGGCGCTGGGCACAGTTTTTCTCGCCTGGCTGTTCGCACCGCTGCTGCCGGCCGGCGAGATCCAGTCCTATATTGCCGGCCTGATCCTACTCGCCGCTGCGCCCTGCACCGCCATGGTCTTCGTATGGTCGAACCTGTGCGAGGGCGATCCCACCTACACGCTCAGCCAGGTCGCCCTCAATGATGTGCTGATGGTGTTCCTGTTCGCGCCGCTGGTCACGCTGTTGCTGGGCGTCGCCTCCGTCACGGTGCCCTGGGAGACGCTGCTGCTCTCGGTCGGGCTCTACATTGTCGTGCCGGTCATCGCGGCACAGGCGCTGCGCCGCATGGTGCTCGCCTCAGGCGGTCAGGCCGCGCTTGACCGGCTGTTGGCTGGCCTTGGCCCGATCTCGCTGCTGGCGCTGTTGACCACGCTGGTGCTGCTCTTCGGCTTTCAGGGCGAGCAGATCGTGGCGCGGCCGCTGGTCATTGCTCTGATCGCCGTGCCGATCCTCATTCAGGTCTACCTCAATGCGGGCATCGCATATTGGCTGTCGCGCCGGCTTGGCGTGGCCTGGTGCGTCGCCGCGCCGGCTGCGCTAATCGGCGCCTCCAACTTCTTCGAGCTTGCGGTCGCCGCCGCCATCTCGCTGTTCGGTCTGCAATCGGGAGCGGCGCTGGCGACAGTCGTCGGCGTGCTGGTCGAAGTGCCGGTCATGCTCTCCGTGGTCGCCATCGTGAAGCGCAGCCGGCCCTGGTATGAAAGGAACCTCGTTTCGTGAGCCGTGTGCGCATCCTGCCCGATCCTGATCTTCTTCCCGCACTCGACCGTGCCTATGCGATATCCAGGCCCACCCTCGGGATTGGCGAGGATCAGCCGCCGCCGCGCATCCTGCTGCTCTACGGGTCGCTCCGGGAGCGGTCCTTCTCGCGCCTTGCGGTCGAGGAAGCCGCGCGCCTGCTGCGGTTCTTCGGCGCGGAGCCCCGCATCTTCGATCCCTCGGACCTGCCCCTGCCCGATCAGGTGCCCGGCGACGATCACCCGGCCGTGCACGAGTTGCGCGCGCTGTCGCTGTGGTCGGAGGGACAGGTCTGGTGCAGCCCGGAGCGGCATGGGCAGATCACCGGCATCATGAAAGCGCAGATCGATCATCTGCCGCTGGAAATGAAAGGCCTGCGCCCGACACAGGGCCGGACGCTCGCGGTCATGCAGGTGTCGGGCGGATCGCAGTCCTTCAACGCGGTCAACACGCTCCGCCTGCTTGGCCGCTGGATGCGGATGTTCACCATCCCCAATCAGTCATCGGTGGCCATGGCCTATAAGGAGTTCGATGAGGCCGGCCGCATGAAGCCCTCCAGCTATTATGACCGCATCGTCGATGTGATGGAGGAACTGGTCCGGATCACCGTGCTCATGCGACCGCATGCGGCGCAACTGGTCGATCGCTATTCCGAACGCAAAGCGCGGGGAATCAGCGTGGATCCTTCCGCTGACCGCGCCGCGGCTGCGCTGACGGATGGGCGATGAGCGCCCATAGGGCGGTCAGGACTATGCGGCCGATCCCAAGGCGATGCCAAGCGGTGGTTCTTGCTGATACCCAACAGTCCCTTGCCCGACCGCGTTCTGCCGTGTAGCAGGCGGGCAATCGCAAGGACCCGGTGAAATCCCGGGTGGCTATTCCGGCCGCCGATCCGCCGGACAACATCACACATGCAACCTTCTCTGCGCCCAATGTGCGCCATGTGCCTTGTTGTGGAATCCGCATGACCTCTCATCTGACATCTTACCGCCGCCAGTGGTTCACTGACGGACCGACTGCCCGTCGCGACATCTTGGCGGGCGTCGTTGTCGCTCTCGCCCTCATCCCGGAAGCGATCGGCTTCTCGATCATCGCCGGCGTCGATCCGCGCGTTGGCCTTTATGCATCCGTCGCGATTGCCATGACCATCGCCCTGATCGGCGGCCGCCCGGGCATGATCTCTGCGGCCACGGCGGCTGTCGCCGTCCTCGTCGTGCCGCTCGTCCGCGAGCATGGGGTCGACTATCTCTTTGCGGCGACCATCCTGATGGGCCTTATCCAGATGATCGCCGGACTGCTGCGCCTCGATCTGGTGATGCAGTTCGTGTCCCGTTCGGTCATCACGGGCTTCGTCAACGCGCTGGCGATCCTCATCTTCATGGCTCAATTGCCCCAGCTGACCAATGTCGGGTGGCAGACATATGCCATGGTCGCCGGCGGCCTGGTCATCATCTATGGCTTTCCGCGGATCACGAAGGCCATCCCCTCGCCGCTCGTCGCCATCCTCGTGCTCAGCGCAATCAGCATCAGCATGGGCCTGCCCGTCAACACGGTAGGCGACATGGGCAAGCTGCCCGAGGGACTGCCCAGCCTGGCGCTGCCCAACGTGCCCTTGACCCTCGATACCCTGCGGATCATCCTACCCTATTCCCTGACGATGGCGGCGGTCGGCCTGCTGGAATCCCTGCTTACCGCGCAGATCGTCGACGACATGACCGATACGGACAGTAACAAGCGGGTCGAATGCGCCGGCCAGGGCGGCTCCAACATCGTCGCCGCGCTGTTTGGCGGCATGGGCGGGTGCGCGATGATCGGCCAGTCGGTGATCAACGTCACGTCGGGCGGCCGTGGACGCCTCTCGACCTTCGTCGCCGGTGCCTTCCTCCTCTTCCTTCTGGCCGTGCTGGGGCCGTTCGTAGGCCGGGTGCCGATGCCGGCGCTGGTCGCGGTGATGATCATGGTTTCGATTGGTACGTTCAGCTGGAACTCCATCCCCAATCTGCGCCGCCATCCTGCAACCTCGTCAGTGGTGATGCTGACCACGGTCATCGTGGTTGTCGCCACGCATGATCTCTCGCTTGGCGTGCTGGCCGGGGTGCTGCTCTCCGGCATCTTCTTCGCCGGTAAGGTCCAGCGCATGTTCGCCGTCGAGCGTGACGAAACTGCGGACGGCGCGCTGGCCACCTATCGGGTGACCGGCGAGATTTTCTTCGCGTCGGTCGACCGCTTCACCCGCGCGTTCCAATCGGAAGGCACGGCGACGCGCGTCGTCATCGACGTGACCGGCGCACATTTCTGGGACATCTCGGCCGTCGGCGCGCTCGACAAGATCGTCGCGCGCCTCCGCCGCGATGGGCGCGAGGTCGAGGTCGTGGGCTACAACCGCGCCAGCGCCGACATTGTCGACCGCTTTGCGCTGCACGACAAAACCGGCGTAGAAATGGGGCTCGCGCCGCACTGATCGAAGTTGCGGCGAATGAAGGGCTTGGGCGTCAGGTGATAGACCTGGCGTCCGCCCCGCCCAACGCCCGATCCAGCAGTTCAACGATGTGCAGTACGGGAATGTCCGTGGCGCTGCCGATCTGCATCGCGCAGCCGATATTGCCCGTGGCGATGACATCGGGCTGCAAGGCTCGCAGAGTGGCGACCTTGCGATCACGCAGTTGTGCAGAGATTTCCGGCTGCAGGATATTGTAGGTGCCGGCAGAGCCGCAGCACAAATGGGGCTCGGCGGGGGTCGCGACCTCATAACCAGCACGCTCCAGCAGCGCGCGCGGCTCGTGGTCGACCGACTGCCCGTGCAGGAGCGAACAGGCCGATTGATAGGCGACGCGGATGCCCTGCGGACGTCCCCGCGGAAGCGCGATTTTCGCGAGAAACTCGCTGATATCGCAGGCCAGCGCCGATAGGCGGGCGGCCCTCTCCGCATAAAGCGGGTCGTCGCGCAGCATGAAGCCATAATCCTTGATCGTCGTGCCGCAGCCCGAGGCGGTGATGATGATGGCTTTCAGGCCGGCGTCCATATGCGGGGTCCAGGCATCGACATTCCGACGCGCGGCGTTCAGGCTCTCGGCGTCCTGCCCCATGTGCCGGACCAGTGCGCCGCAGCAGACCTCGCCATTGGCGAACAGGACCTCATAGCCGGCGCGCGAAAGCAATCGGTGCGTGGCAGCGCGGATGTTGGGCTTCAGGGCCGGCTCTGCACAGCCTTGCAGAAGAATGACCCGGCCCAGATTGCCGATGGCGGGTGGCGGCACCCCAGCAGCCGTTGGGCGTTCGGACGGCGCCAGTCGCAACATCGCGGCCAGAGGGCGCGTGGCTGACCAGCGCGCCAGCAGCGGTGCGAAGGGGCGACCCAACGGCGCGAGGCGCAGCGCCAGGGCAAGGCGCCGCGGGTGCGGCAAGACCGCGCCCAGCAGCCGCCGCATCAGCCGCTCGTGCCAGGGGCGCCTGTAATGCGTCGCGATCCAGCTGCGCGCATGATCGACAAGGTGCATGTAGTTCACGCCCGAGGGGCAGGTCGTCATGCAGGAGAGGCAGGACAGGCAGCGATCGATATGGCGCACGGTCTCGCCGGAGGGCACGCGCTCGTTCTGGAGCATATCCTGCATCATGTAGATGCGCCCGCGCGGCGAATCCCGCTCGTCGCCGAGCAGCACATAGGTCGGGCATGTCGCGGTGCAGAAACCGCAATGGACGCATTTGCGGATCGCGCGCTCACTGGCTGCCATCGCAGGATCGGCCAGCTGCTCGGCCGTGAAATCAGTGCGCATGGGCGACTCCAAAGCGATCGGGTGAGAGAATGCCCAGCGGATCAAACGCCGCCCGCACCCGCGCCGAGAGTGTGGCAACGCCGGGCTCTTCGACATGGAGGGCCGGCATGCTGGCGCGCAGCGCGGCCGGCGCGCGGATCAGCGTCGCGTGCCCACCCGTCTGCGCGACGACCTGGCGCACGCGGTTATGATCGGCATCTTCCGGCAAGCTCAGCCAGATCAGGCCCCCGGCCCAGTCATAGCAGCGTCGCGCGCCCAGATGCTGGAGTGCCCGGAAGACCTCAGGCCCACGGGAAGGCGCAGTGCTGATCCGCCACAATATGGCCTCGTCCTGCAGGGTGCCGCCGCCCCTCACCGCCGCCCACAAAGGCTCGTCGGCGCCGTCTGCAAGCAGATCCGCCTGCCCGAGCAGCGCCCGCAACATGTCGCTGCGCGCTGCCACCGATGGCGCAAAGCCTTCGACGCGCAGCAGCGTGATCCCCGCTTCGGGCAGATGCGCGGCGCAGGCGACCTCGGCCGGGGAGCCCATGGCGCGGGCCATTGCGGCGATGGCCGCTTCGTCGTCCAGTCCGCGCAACAGCAGCGTCGCGCATGTCTGCGGGCGGGGCATGACCTTCACAGTGAGGCTGGTGAGCGCAGCCAGCCTGCCCCAGCTGCCAGTCATCAGCTTGGGCAGGTCGTAGCCAGTGACATTCTTCATCACCTTGCCGCCACCGATAAAGGCCTCGCCACGGCCCGAGACGGCCTCGAAGCCCAGCATGTGATCGCGCGCAGCGCCGGCCGAGAGACGGCGCGAGCCGGAGACGCCGGCCGCGACGATACCCCCGATGGTCGAAGCGCCGGATGGGCGAGCAAAGACTGGGCCGTAATCGAACGGGTCGAACGCCAGCATCTGGCCGTGCACTGCCAAAATGTGCTCGATCTCGGATACGCGCGTGCCAGCCCCCACCGTGAGCACAAGTTCGGCGGGATCATAATCGATGATCCCTGCAAAACCCGACATATCCACGATCAACGCCTGCCGGTCCGGCTGCCCGATATCCGCCTTTGTCCCACCGCCGCGCAGTTCCGTCGGCATGCCGTCGTGACCCGCATCGCTGATGACCGCGCAAAGCTCAGCGATGTCGGTCGGCCTGATCATGTGGCTCTTCATCAAAATCTCGGCAGTTCGGGGAAAGGCACCTGCCCCTTGTGCACATGCATGCGGCCGAGCTCGGCGCAGCGATGCAAAGTGGGGAAGACCTTTCCGGGGTTGAGGCGCAACGCTGGATCGAACGCGCACTTCACCCGCTGCTGATGCGCGAGATCGGTCTCGCTGAACATCTCCGGCATCAGGTCGCGTTTCTCGATTCCAACGCCATGCTCGCCGGTGAGCACGCCGCCCACCGCGACGCACAGGCGCAGGATTTCATTGCCGAGTTCTTCCGCGCGATCGAGCTCGCCGGGCTGGTTGGCATCGTAGAGGATCAACGGATGGAGATTGCCATCACCGGCGTGAAAGACATTGGCGACGGCAAGGCCATGCGCTGCGGCCAGCTCGGAGATCCGCCGCAGCACATGTGGCAGGTGGCGGCGGGGAATGGTGCCATCCATGCAATAATAGTCCGGCGCGAGGCGGCCCACGGCGGGAAAGGCGGCCTTGCGACCGGCCCAAAAGGCGAGACGTTGCGTTTCGTCCTGCGAGACCTGCAGGCTCACCGCGCCATTCGCCGTCGCGATGGCGCTGATTTCTGCGGCGAGATGATCGCATTCGGCATCAACACCGTCGATCTCGACGATCAGCAAGGCCTCGACATCGAGCGGATAGCCGACCTTCACGAAGGCTTCGGCAGCGCCGACGGCGGCGCGGTCCATCATCTCCATGCCTGCCGGAATAATGCCGGCGCCGATCACATCCGCCACGCAGCGCCCCGCCGTCTCGATGCTCGGGAAGCCGATCAGCATTGCTCGTGCCTGCAGCGGCTTGGGGAGAATGCGCACGGTGACTTCCGTCACGACACCCAGCAGCCCTTCCGATCCGGTCACCACACCCAGCAGATCGAGATCGGCCGCATCGAGATGGCGCCCGCCGAGGCGGATGACCTCGCCGGTCATCAGCACCAGCTCGACGCCGAGCACATTGTTGGTCGTGAGCCCATATTTGAGGCAATGCACGCCGCCGCTATTCTCGGCGACATTGCCGCCGATGGAGCAGGCGATCTGGCTGGAGGGGTCCGGCGCATAATAGAAGCCCTGCGCTTCTACCGCCTTGGTGATCGCTAGGTTGGTGACGCCGGGCTGCACGACGGCGACCCGGTTGGCATAATCGATCTCGATGATGCGGTTCATGCGGGAGAGGCCGAGCAGGATGCCATCGGCCAGTGGCAGCGCTCCGCCCGAAAGCGACGTCCCTGCCCCACGCGGGACGACTTTCACATCATGGGCGTGACACCAGGCCAACACCTGCGAGACTTGCGCGACCGTCTCAGGCAGCACTGCGGCCAGCGGTATCTGCCGATAAGCGGTGAGCGCATCGGTCTCGAACGGGCGCAGGCCATCGGGATGGAAGACGACGCCCTCCCCCGGCACGATCGCCTGCATCGCCCGCACGATGTCCGTGCGACGATCCAGAATGTGCGGATCAGGGGCCGGCATGGAAATGGTCACGCGAGGCGACCTTGGACCGTCATCACTGGCAGCGGGGGCAGCTTGCGACGAAATGGAGAGATCACGACCTTGGCGCTTAGGTCGCCGAGCAGCTGCCTTTTCAAGATATCTTCCTGAGTTCCATCATGCGTGTGACAGATACGAGTGTGCCAGAGCTTGGCGGACTTGGGCAGACTAAAATAGTGGCAACAATTCCGAGCGAAAATATAGTTGTCGCTGGCTGAATTTCGCTTGCATAACAAGGATCAGACAGTTTCAATCGGTCCGTAGAGGATCGCATGAACACAGCGGAAAAGATATATAGCGCGTCCACCAGCGAGGATGCCGGCACCGCCCGCCTGGCCGAGCGGCTGGCCCGCAGGATCGAGGACGATATCGCCTCCCGCCCCTTGCCCGTCGGTGGCGTGATGGGGTCACTGCGGGGGCTGTGCGAGCATTATGCGGTGGGGCGCGCAGCCATGCGCGAAGCGGTCGCCCTGCTCGAGCGCCGCGGATTGGGCCGGCTGCGCCCCGGACCGAGCGGCGGCTTCATGGTCGCGCAGCCCGACGTGGGCCGGATCGGGCTTGAGCTCGCCAATTACTTCCAGCTGGCTGGCGTGACGTGCGAGCAGGTTCTGGATGCGCGCGAAGCTGTCGACCCGCTGCTCGCAACGCTTGCGGCCACAGCCGATCGTTCAGACCATGGGATGCGACTGGACGCGCCGGACGAACGCGAGGGCGGCCTTGCCTGGCATTTGCGGGTGCGGTCCGATCTGGCGGCGATGAGTGGAGACCCGGTGCTGCCGCTGTTCGTGCAATGCCTCAACGAACTGACGATGCTGTTTGCCGGCGTCGAATCGCATGACGGCGATTGGCTTGGGCAAGCCAAGCGGCAGACCGAAGCGATCAATCAGGCCGTCGCCAACCGTGACGTGGCGGCCGTACAGCAAGAGGCCGACAGGCTTCACCGGCGCCTCGGCGACTGGCTGGCCGCGCGCGATGCGCCGCTTTCGCCGCCGACCATCGAGGCGTCCCGTCAAGATGCCGACCGGACGCTCGCCCTCCTCGTGGCCAGACGACTGGCCGCCGAAATCCTGCCGAGCGGCAATGCCGGCCAGCGGCTCGGCTCCGAATGGGATTTGTGCGAGCGCTTCAGCGTCAGCCGCGTTACCTTGCGCCAGGCGATCCGGCAGTTGCAGGATAGCGGGCTTGTCGAGTGCCGCCGGGGCCGGGGCAATGGCCTCATCGTGCGGGATCTGCGCGGCACCGGCAGCATCCGGCTTGTTCTTGCCTTCCTCATCAGCCGGCAGGTCGATCCCCAGACCGCTGGCACGACGCTGTTCCAATTGAACCGCTTCGTACCCGCGCTGGCCGTGAGCCGCGCCAGTGCGACGGAGCGAGCAAGACTGCGGGAGCTCCTCGACCGCGCACAGAGCAGCGACCCCATCGATCGCTATGATCTGCTGGCGCTGGTCCAATATGTCTCCAAGCTGGCCAGAAGCCCGATCATCGATCTCTTCTCGCGCTGCCTCGCGGCTTATGAGGCGCGGTTCCATCCCTTCCTGCTGGAGCGCCTGCCGGCGCACAAGCAGGCGGAGTATTTCGCGCTGCTGCGCATGCTCCTCGACCGGCTGCCGATGGGAGGCGATGCGCAATTGGGCTGGGCCAAGGCAGAAGCCTCGCGCGTCATGCTCTCCATGAGTTCGACGCGCCCGATCTGAGCGAGTGTAAGGGGGTAGCTCTTATACCACTCCTGCCTCGTCTTCCGGCCGGTAGACATCCTTGCGCAGATCCCGCGCGGCTAGGACGTAGTGCAGCGCGGCCCAGAAAAACAGCACCAGCACGGTGACCAGCGCGTACCGCAAACCGGTCGATGACGCCGTGAGGCAGGCGGCGTCGAGAGCCGTTCCGATGCCATCTGGTCCCCTGCCCCCCGGACAAGATGTCGCGAAATCAGCCGCGCCATAAGCGCGCCTTGCGTAGAAGTCGCTGAGCACCCCGGTGACGGTCGGCCCAAGGCCGGCACCCAGCAGGCCACCAACCAGCGCGGTGATCGCGGCGGTCATGGCGCGCATCTGCGGCCCGGCAAGGTTCTGCATCGTGCCCATTGTGGGGGCCATGAAGGTGATGAGGGCCATATTGCCGAAGAAGATGCAGGCGAGCGAGACGTACAGCTCACGGCTCATGAAGGCGCCGAAATAGATAGGCACGCACAGCGCCATGCACAGGGCCGGGCCCCAGAGCACCCAGCGCATGTCCCGACGCGACAGCCAGTCGAAGCCGAACCCGCCCAGCAGCATGCCAATGCCGTTGGAGGTGAAGGTGACAATGCCGAAGATCACCCCGAGCGTCGCCAGATTGATCTCGAAGCTGCGCAGATAGAAAGGCAGCACGAAGTTGGCGATGGCGTTGAGGGTGAAACCGGCAATGGTCACCCCCGCCAGCAAGTGGATGTAGGTCTTCTTGGCCAGGAGGAAGCGCAGCACCGTCCCCAGCGAGGGCACGGGTGCGCGTGTGATGCGGCCATCCGCCAATCCGCGCGGTGGCTCTCGCAGGGTGAACCAGACCAGCAGGGAGACCATGATGCCCGGTGCGGCCATGACGAAAAAGGCCGTGCGCCAGTCCCATTGCGTTGCCACCCAACCGCCCAGCGACTGGCCGAGCAGAAAGCCGAACGGCGAACCGAGCGAGATGACGGCCAGCACCGAGGCGCGACGATTGGCCCTGTAATGATCGGACAGGAGCGATGATGTCGGCGGCTGCACCCCCGCCTCGCCGATGCCCACGCCGATCCGCCCCAACAGCAAGGTCGTAAAGCCCGTTGCCAGGCCGCAGACCGCGGTCATCGCAGACCAGGCGGCGACGCAGATGGCGATTAGCCGCGTCCGGTTGACGCGCTCGGCCAACATGCCGAGCGGCACCCCCAGCACGGAATACATGATCGCAAAGCCCAGTCCCTGCAAAATGCCGAGGTCGGTATCGGTGAGCCCGAGGTCTTCCTTGATCGGCTGGGCGAGCACCGCGAGGATCGCGCGATCGGCGAAGTTGAAAACGCTGACGAGCAGCAGCACGAACACGGCCCACTTCTTGTAGCCGGGTCGCAGCAGCGGATGCGTTTCGTCTGCGACCGGCTCTGCCGGATCATGCTGTGTCGTCGTCGCCATCGTCACCCCCCATTTCGTCCGTCGGTTCTACTGTAGTTCTGGCCGACTGCTATTCCGCTGCCTGCTGCCGCTCGGCATGGGGAACGAAGGTGACATTGTGCGCCTGCAGGCGGGGCAAGACCTCCTTGCCGATACGGCGCACTTGATTCATGTACATGTCGTGGGGCATGTCGCCGCGGTTGCACACCAGCAGCACATTGTTGGCGCCGGCATCGTTGCACTCATCGATGATGCGCGCGACGATCTCGTCGGCGGTGCCGATCGGCATGTGCTGGGCTGCGCCACGGACCGTGTCCATCGTCCACTCGTTGAACACCGTGTCATCCTCGGCCAGCGTGCCTTTCGCGCCCTCGCGCAGATGTTCAAACGCCGTGGAGCTATAATATTTCGTCTTGCGCACATCCGACTGCCAGACCTGATCGTAGCGCAGCAGCGTGTTGAACAGATACATCAGGTGGCTGCCATATTCCTCGATGGCCTGCTCCTTGGAATCGGCTACGTAGCAGTCGACCATGATGCTGATCTTGTCCGACTGGACCTCGCGTCCATGGCGGGCCTGGCATTCGGCGAAATAGCGGATGGTATCCTCGCGCATGGACCCACGGAAGATACCCGGCGTGATGGTCGCATCATGCTCGGCGGCCCATTCGATGGACTCCTTCGAGCCGGTGAGCGGCACCCAGATCGGCGGATGGGGTTGCTGGAAGGTGCGCGGCCACAGCGACACGTCGTCGAACTTGTAGAACTCCCCGTTAAAGGAGAAGCTGTCCTGCGTCCAGGCGCGCCGCATCACCTCAAAGCCCTCATTGAAGCGACCGCGTGATTCACCCATGGGCACGTTGAAGATCTTGTATTCGCGGGGCGCGCCGCGACCCACACCACAGATCAGCCGTCCGTTGCTCATGCAATCGAGCATGGCGATCTCTTCAGCCAGGCGCAGCGGCTCGTGGATGGGCAGCAGATTGGCGTAGACCAGGATCTTCAGGCGCTCCGTCACCTGCGACAGCGCCGCCGCCATCAGATTGGGCGAATTGCCCAGACCGAAGGGCGTGCCATGATGTTCATTGATCGCAATGCCATCAAAACCCTGCTTGTCCATCTCCGCCCATGCTTCGAGATGGTTCTTATAAGTCTTTGCGGCGGCCTGTGGATCAAAATGACTTGCACCCAAGCGCGGAAGAACACCATCCTCGCGATACTTATCAACATTCTCTTGATAAGCGGTCCAGTCGAATACAAAGACCTTCATGATTTATTCTCCAACGTAACCCTTGAATATATTGTTAGACTGAACTTATACTGATGCGGTCTGAAAATCTTGAAAGGCGTTCTTATGAAAAAGACCTTCGTCGCTCTGGTCGAGCGAACAGACCTTTGGGACCCCAGCAAGGAAGCGCATGAACAGCCCGGCTTTGCGGATCATGCCGGCTATATGGGCGCGCTCGAAAAGGAGGGCTTCATCGCCATGGCGGGCCTGCTGGCCGAGTCCGAGGATGTGCTGTTCGTGTTTCTGGCCGACAGCCGCGAAGAAGTGCTCGATCGACTGGCGAAGGACCCCTGGCAGCAGAGCGGACAGGCGAAGCTGACCCGGCTGGAGGAAGGCCATTTCCGCATCGGCGCCCCGGCCGGCGCAGCCTCGGGCTGATCCGACGCGCAGGATGGCGGAGCGGACAGGAGAGCGCTGCGCCATCATGCGTCGAACACCGCGATGGTCCTGACCTCAAAGCTCTCCCGGCGCGGGGAACCCGGCAGGCTGGTCGGATCCTCGAAGGCGGTATGGCCGGTCATCTGCCAATCGGGATTACGGGTATCGTACAGACGAAAGATCAGCGCCTCATCGGGCTGCATATCCGGATAATAATACCATTGATGCCGGGGATTGTAGGCCATGTTGAGGCCGGCCGGCATGCCCTGGCGGAAGCCGCCTTCTGGCTTGCCCAGCGATACGCTCAAGAAGTCGCGCTTCTCGACGCTGTGGCTGTCGCAGACCGCCAGCGGATAATTCTCGACCGGCTTGGTGCCACGCCAGACATTGATGTTGACGAGGCGTTTGGCCGCCAGCTCCTGGGCCCGATCGGGCGCGAGCCGCGCGATCCACTGTTGCAGTGCAGGCCCGTTGAAATCCACATGGGCACTCAGCGCCGGGCCGCCGCCCTTGGCATCCTCGCCACCACGCAAAATGCCCATGAAGGCGAAGACTTCGCTGGCGCCGGTCAGGTCCTTCACCAGACGCGCGACCTCAGGATAATAGCGGCGCTCGAAATCATCCTTGTCGGTGAAATCGACATCTGTGGCGTGCTTTACCAGGGTGAAGCCCTGCGCGTCGAACGAGGTGTCCGCGAGCCGGGCGTTGTGCACGGTCACGTCATGGTCTTCCATCGAGAAGGAATAAGAGCCGTTCTTCTCGATCCAGCCCCCATCGGCCGCGCGCTCCGAATAGCGAATGAAGCTCTCGACCGAGGTCGGGCGCGAGGCGACGGCGGCAGCCTGATTGTTCACGATTCTCTCTCCTCATGGCGGCCGGGGCATCGCAGTCGGCGGGCTATCCGTCCGGTCTGGCAATGCCTCTGGGGCCGCCTTTCGTTCAATTCGAGCCAGTGTGCGGACCGGCCGGCTTGAAAATAGTGCCTACATTGCAAGGCTGAGCCGAGCCGAGTGGCCTCAGGGCAGCGCGGATTCGATCATGTCGGCAGATTCGGTCACGGCAACGTGCTGGAGATCATGGGTGAAGGGCATTTCCTCCACGCGCCATTCCGGCTGAGTGCGCAACCGTTCGGCCACGGGGGCGAACGTATCGTTCTTGTAGCCGGTGGCGATCACATAGGTCTTTTGCGGGATGCGGTCGCGGGCACCGGTCAGCTCCGCCTTTTGCGAGAAACAGTAGACGGACTGCGCCGTGCGCCGATCCTCGTAGGAGGCGCGGGACGCAGGGTCCATATGCGCATTGAAGCCCTGCAGCAGCAGCCGGGGCGGCGGCACGAGATAATCCCCTTCCTCGGGCGGGAGGTGCGGTTCGCCAGGCACCAGATCGTTCAGCGACTGGCCGTTCTCGGGCATGAAAGCATCCATATAGAGGATCGACTGGATCACCCCCTCGGGGATCAGTTCGGTCGCCTGCGAGATCGGCATGCCGCCATAGGAGTGGCCGACCAGCAGCACATGCTCCAGTTCCTCATAGCGGATGACATTGGCGATATCCTGCGCATGCATCGCCAGGTTGACGTCGCGACTGGTGAGGTGGGCGCGCTCGCCCAGCCCGGTCAGCGTGGGCGTGAACACATAATGGCCGCGATCGCGCAGCAGATCCGCCACCTTGCGCCAGCGCCACCCGCCAACCCATGCGCCATGCACGATCACGATCGTTCCACGCTTGTCCGCCATCATTCTCTCCCTCGATATGTGTCAGCTTGGCCGGCGCAGCCTCTCCGAAGAGGCAGGCCGTTGATTTCCCCAGCGAGTGCCGCTGCGCCGGGCGCGAAAATAGTGGCGACAATAGGCCGATGCGGTGGGCAGTTCAGAGCGGCGCGCCATCGGCCCGCATCTCCAGGATGCGCCGGCGATAGGGTTTCACCCCCACCCAATAGGTGATCGCCGCCAGCGGGAAGGAAATCGCCGCAGAGGTGGCGATGGCATATCGCAACAGCGCCTCGTCCCCCCACACATATTGGGTGAGGAAGGCGAAGTAGGTCGGCCCCAGCCCGCCGCCGACCGCCGTCATGGTGAACAGATAGAGGGCGGTGATCTGCCCCCGAATCTCGTTGGGCGTCACCACCTGCAAGGCCGAGTTGAGCGAGGGCGCCGCCATCAGCATCAAGGCCGTGCCGATGCCGCCCATGCCGAGCGCCAGCCATGGGCTGGGCATGAGTGGCGCCGCGATCATGAACGGGGCCGATGCGGTGAAGCCGATGGCCAGCACCCGCATGTTCGCGTCGGCATGGCCGCGATTGCGGAAATGATCGTTGAGCCAGACCGCACCGAACAGGGCCGGAACCGCCAGGACGAGGCTGAGAAGCCCGGTGTAGAGCCCCGTGCTCGCCGGTGCCCATCCATAGGTCCGTGCGTAAAAGGCCGCGCTCCACGCCGCCGTGCCGAACATGTGCATGGCGGTGAAGCACAGGCCCAGGAACATCGGGCTGTAGAGCCGCCAATGGGCGAGCAGATAGCGCAATGTCTCGCGCAGACCGACCTTGCGTGGCTGCATCCCCACGACCGCCGCCGCATTGAACCCGCGCCTTTTGGGCTCGACGATCGTGGCGACCAGCAGCAGGATCGGGATGCCAACAAGGCCGGTCACCACCCACACCACCTGCCACTCGCGCACGGCGCCGAGCAGGGGCAGGTGGATTGCCGGCATCCCGGAAAGCAGATGGATCATCACCGCGCCCAGCAGCAGCGAGAGCGCCGTGCCGCCCTGAAAGCCGACATTGTAGATCGCGATGGCGCGGGGCAGCTTTTCCGGCGGAAAATAGTCGGCCATCAGCGAATAGGAGAGCGGCCCGCTGATCGATTCCCCAGCGCCGATGCCAAAGCGCGCCGCGAAGAACTGCCAGAAATTCTGGGCAAGGCCGCATACCGCGCTGGCAAGGCTCCACAGGAACACGGATGCGGCGAGCAGATGCTTGCGATTATGCCGGTCCACAAGGCGGGCGGCAGGAATGCCGATCAGCACGTAGAAGAGACTGACCGAGAAGCCGAGCAGATAGCTCATCTCCATATCGGTCAATTGCAGGTCGCGCTTGATGGGCTCGACGAGCAGCGTCATGACGCCGTTATTGAGCTGGGCGCACATCTGCACGGCAGCGAGCACCCACGCGACATGATAAGCCTGACGCGCGGCGGGCCAGGCTTCGTCCGAATAATGGGGGCGATAAACGGGGCTGGCGGCGCGATCCGGATCGGGCTGCGCGGCGGTGGTGTCAGTCAAATCGTCTCTCCACGCAGCGTGTCATCAATCGGTATAGGGACCGGGCACGGTCCCCGGCTTCATCGCGCCGGTCCAATGCTCCGCGAGGCGCCCCCGCGCGATCCGGAACATGTTGAACCGGGTTGTCGTATAACTGGCCCCTGCCCGGCTTGGATGCGGATGCTCATGGCCGGTGACGACGACCACGAGATCGCCCTGCGCGACCATGGCGACCAGTGTGGCCTGCATGGCCTGCGCAAGCGGCGCCGCCGTGCGCCCCGCGCCTGCTGAGAGGAACGCCGGTGTGCCGTCCGTCGCGCGTGGATCATGCTCGACGAAGTCTTTGGCCAGATAGCGCGCGGCGGTAGCCGCGTCACCCGCGTCGACCAGATGGCGCCAGGCATCGAACACGAGCCGCTTGTTGGCTGCCAGCGCCGGATCGTCGGATTGGAGCAGGGCCTGCTGGGCCGATCCTGTCGCCCCCGTCACCGGTTGCGGCCCGCCCTTGTCTGGCGGCGGCAGATCTGGGCCGGGCGGAGCCTCGACCGAGTGCCAATGCTCGGCCAGACGATCCCCTTCCACCCGGAACAGGTTGAAGTGCGTGCTGGTATAGCGCCCGGACCCGACCGGTTCGCGCAGCTCCTCCCGCAAGGCCATCACCACCTGATCGCCTTCTGCGACCATGGTAACGAGCGGCGGGGAGACCAAGGCCGGGATATCGCGGCGGGGGACGGCCGAGAAGATCTGTTTGAAGGCCGCGCGCCCGCTCGGCAGCACCGGGCTGTGCTGGATATAGTCTTCCGTCAGCAGATCGTCAGCCCGCTCGACATGGCCGGCATTGACGATGCTGCGCCACATATCGAACGCTAGGCGCTTGTTCCGAGCCAGGCGCGGAGCCTTGTCCTCGAGCAGAGACAGTGGCGCAGGGTGACCCATGACCGGCACGACGCTTCCCTCCCTCGCGGCAGCCACGGGCGGTGCGAGCGATGGTGACCCGTCGCCCGAGGAGGCCGTGCATGCCGCAAGCAGCATGCATGCCGCCACCCCGCCCAGCGAACCCCGCGTCAAAAGCGTTTGCCGACCTGGATCTGCATCACACGGCCCAGCGCGCTGCCATAAGTCGGGTCGAAGCGGATCGCGCTGCCGGCAAGGCCTGCCTGATTGACGACCAGTGGCGGATCTTTGTCGAAGACGTTCTGCATGCTGAGGACGATGCTGAAATTGTCCGTCAGCCATGAGCCGCCCCGGTCACCGGTGTCGAAGCCGATGGTCAGGTCGAACGTCGTGTAGGAGCCGATCTTGGCATAGGAAGGGGCGACGCCGACCGGCAGTTGGGCCTGATCGATCTCATAGGAATTGCGGAAGTTGATAAAGGTGCTGGCGAACAGATCGCCCATGCCGATATCGCGCCGCCAACCAAGCTGGCCGCGCGCCTGGAAGGTGAGCGGGAAGCCGAGCTGGTTCACTTCCTGCACGAGGTCAGCGCCGGGCAGCGGGGACACCTTCCAGCTCATCGTGTAGGAGGCAACTGCGCCTAGGTTGAACCGGCCCATGCTGCTATCGAAGGCATAATCGATGTTGAAATCAATGCCCCGGCCGACCGTCTTGCCCGCGTTGATCCGGCGACCGCTCACCAGCGCGAACACATTGCCCGGCGCCGTCGGCGGACCGAACAGACCGCCCCGCTCCCCGCCGGTGTTGTAGCAGCTGATCATCGCATCGTAGAGCGCCTGCGTGGTCACATTCTTCCCGAAGGCTGCGGCGCAGGACGGATTTGTCTGATTGATCGTCGGGAAATCGCCAAAGAAGGCAGTCGGGTTGTTCGCGGCCAGTGTCGGGAAATAGGCCGGGTTGTAGATGATCTGCGAGTTGTAGATCTGCTGGTTGATCGCCGGCACGCTGCCGACGTTGAAGGCCGGCGTGGTGATCTGGCCTTCATAGCTCAGCCACCAATATTTGGCGGACATGGTGAGGCCCGGCAGCGAGGGCGGTGTCCAGTCGACGCCAATGGCATAGGTCTCGGAGGTCTCGGGCGCGAGATCGCGATTGGCGCCGCCGATCGACTGATAGATTGCGCCCATCGGCACGCCCTGACACGCCGCGCAGATCGCCGGCGAGAGCTGGTTGCCCGCCGTCACCAGCGGGATGACGCCGGTCTGCGAGAAGGGATCATTATCGGCAAGGCCCGGCGCCCGGAAGGACGTGCCCCAGCTGCCGAAGATCTTGAGGCCGCGCGTCGGCCAGAAGTTGAAGCCCAGACGCGGATTGGTCGTGGTGCCGGCGTCGCTATAATCATCATAGCGGATCGAGCCATTGAGCTCGAGCTTGTAGATGAGGCGGCTTTCCGCATCCGGGCTCACGACCGGCACGAACAATTCGCCGAACACCGAAGAGACGCTGCGCGGATTGAAGTTGTTGCCGCCGAAATTATTCTCGTTGAGCAGCGAGCCTTCATAGCGTTCGACGCCCACAGCCAGCTTCACCTGCCCGGCCGGGAGGGAGAAGAGCGGGCCGTCGGCGGTCGCCGAATAGACCTGCATGTCATATTTGGTCCGGTTGATGAGCGAGGTACCGCGCGCGTTGATGGAATCGGCCGTCGCCTGATCGGTGCACTGGAAGGCGGTGGGATCGCAGAAGAAGTTGAACGTCGCGAAGACCGGCGCCGGCGCGCCGCCCGTCTGCGTGGTGGTCGAGGGCGCATCATGCGTGCCGGCGAAGGCCGACAGGGTTACCGACCAGTCATAGGGCAGCTTGATGTCGACACCGCCGCCATAGGTCCAGGTTTCGGTTTTGCCGAAGCGGCGTGGCGACCCGATGTCGTAGACGGTGCTGTAGGCCACGGAGAGCGCGCCCGTCGCGCAGGCGGCGAGGAGGTTGGCGGGACCGGTGACGACGCCGCCCGCATAATGGCTGGGGTTGCACGGGCTGAACGGATTGCTGTTGGGAATGCGCGGCAACTGGCCAAGATTGGTGACGCGGTTGCTGGTCGACGAGTTGGGACCGTTAATGGTGAAGTCGCGCCGTACATAGAGCGCGTCCGCGAACACACGGAGCCAATCGGTAACATTCTGCTCGAAGTTCATCGCAAAGCGGTCTGCCTCAACCTGCGGAATAACCTCGATGGCACTCCAGGTATTGAAATAGTTGGGCGTGGATTTGAGATCTGCGAGAGTCAGCTTCGACCCGTCCTGACCCGCCGGGATGCCGTAATAGATGCCGTTGATGACGACATTGCCCGGCGCCGAGTAAAGCGATGAGGGCGCCCCGCCATAAGGCGAGAGATCGTCATTATAGAGATCCGGGCGTGCCGAGGCCGCGAAGGCGGTCTGATAGGAGTGCTGGTAGGAGAGGATAATGCCGCCCTCACCCACGCTGCCCTCGCCCCAGCGCACCCCGCCGATGCCGGTCACATACCAGCCATCCTGACCGTCATTCTTGCGATAGCCGCCGTGGACTTCAAGCGTGTCCTCCGGCCGTCGCAGGATATAGTTGACCGTCCCCGCGATCGCGTCCGCACCGTACAGGGCCGAGCCGCCATCCTGCACCACGTCGATCCGCTGGATCATCTGGGCGGGGTAATTATCCCCGTCGAACGAGTTCATGTTGCCGCCTTCATACGGCACACGGTGCCCGTTCACGAGGCTGAGCGTCGCGCCCACGCCCAGACCGCGCACGTTGGGCGATTTGTTGAAGTTGAAGGAGTTGATCGTGTTCGCCTGCTGCGCCTGTCCACCGGCATAATTGTCGCCGCCGCCCAGCCGCAGGATGGAGGGCACCGTGCCCAGAATGTCGGCGGTGCTGGAGAGGCCGGTGGCCCTGATCTCCTCCTTGCCCAACTGAACGAGCGCCGTGCCCACCGGTGCTTCGCCGCCGATGCGGGTGCCGGTGACGATGATCGCGCGCTCATTATCACCATTGCTATCCTGCGCCCCGACATCCGCGCTCGCCGTGCCGGCTTGCGCGCTGGCCGGCTGCGCCAGCCCCAGCATCGAGGCGCTGCTGAGCAGCAGAAGCGCGAATTGCGCGCGCGACGTGAATGAAAGACGATGGCCTGCAGTCATGTTCACCCTCCCGGCCTTGCGGCTGTTTCGGGATGCACGATCCGGTACTGCGCCGCATTGCTCGCGTGTCGCAGACGAAGTCCGGTCGATGACATCCTCTCTTGTCCACTTGCCTTTGGGCTAAGCACGCGGGACGAAAATAGTGCTGTGAATTGGTTGCGGTCCCAAAGCATCATGAAAGCAGCCTGCTGAAAGGCATGAACCCGCCCCCGCAAAAGAACACACTATTTTGAGGCCAGGCGCTCATGCCAGATCGGGGAAGAATGGCATGGCGCGCAGGCAGCACCTGCACGCGCCGGGCTGAGAAAAGAGTGGGATGAGGAGTGAGCGGAGCGATGAAGATCAACCAACTGCACCCCCGGTTCGTGGGCGAGATCACCGATCTGGACACCTCCGGCCCCCTCTCGCCCGAGACCGTCGAGTTCTTCGAGGCGGCGATGGCGCAATATGCCGTCTGCGTGATCCGCAATGCCAGCCTGTCGGACGAGGACCATATCGCCTTCGCTCGGTCCTTCGGGCCGCTGGAACTGGCACCGCCCGGGCGCAAGCGGATCGCGCCGGGGCTTTACGACATCAGCAATCTCACTGCCGACGGCGAGATCATCCAGCCCAAACCGGATGGCGCCCAACCGGCCGATTTTGAGCTGTTCCATACCGACAGCCCGTTCAATTCCTGGCCCACGAAATGGTCGATGTTGCTGGCCTATGTGACGCCGCCGGAGGGTGCCGATACGGAGTTCATCGACACCCGCGCCGTCTATGACGATCTGCCGGAGGACATGAAGGTAAAGGTCGCCGACCTTAAGGTCGACCACGACCTCTTCCGCGCGCTGCAGCTAAACGGCGTCAAATTCGAGGATGAGGAGATGCGCAAAAATTATCCGCGCATGGCTCATCCACTGGTCCGCACCTCGGCCAATGGCCGCAAGGCGTTGTACATGGGCTGGCACGGCGTGGGCATCGAAGGGTGGCCGGAAGACGAGGCCCGCACCTTCCTGGACGAGCTCTACCGCTTCGCCACGCAGGAGCGCTATGTCTACGCGCATAAATGGCGGCCGGGCGACATGGTTGTATGGGACAATCGCTGCACGATGCACAGCGCGACGTCATTCGAGCGCTATCGCTACAAGCGTGACATGCGCCGCGCGACGATCAACGAATATGGCCCGGAGGTCTCGGCGATCGAGGCCAACAGGCGCGCGCCGGACTGATCGCCCCGGCCCCGCACGGCCCGTCAGCCCTGCGGGGGTTGGAACCCGGCGCGAGCCTTGGCAACCCGCGCCCGGATCGCGCAGCCTTCGGCATGGTCGTTGATCAGCCCCATGGCCTGCATGAAGGCATGGACCGTGGTCGGGCCAACGAATTTCCAGCCGCGCTTCTTGAGGTCCTTGGACATGGCGATGGATGCGGGGGACGTCGAGGCGAGATGTGGAACCTCGTCTCGGTGTTCGAAGCTCCAGACATAGGCTGCGAAGGAGCCGCTTTCGCGCACGAGATCCTGCACGCGCTGCGCGTTGTTGATGACCGCCTCGATCTTGCCGCGGTGGCGGACGATGCCGGCATCCTGCAGCAGGCGCTCGACATCCCTCTCATCGAACGCTGCAACGCGATGGAAATCGAAGCCGTGAAAGGCGGTCCGGAAATTCTCGCGCTTGGTCAGGATCGTGCGCCAGCTCAGCCCCGACTGGAAGCCTTCCAGGCTCAGCTTCTCGAACAGGCGTCGATCGTCGGACACGGGATAGCCCCATTCATCGTCATGATAGGCGATGTAATCCTCAGACGCTGCGCACCAGCCGCAACGGGCCACGCCATCGGATGCCGTAAAAAGCCCCGCCATGTTCCTTCCCCCCAATCATCCGAGCGGACAGCGCGGCGCGCGGGCGCCGGCAAGCTATGATCTAGCCTGCAGCCGTCCCTGACGCCAGCGCCCGCTCGAGGCTTCTCCCTTATCTGTCGGCAGCGATGTTGGTGCGCCAATGTTCGTAGAGAGCCGGGATATCGCCGCTGGTCAGGATGGGCATGGCGCGTTGCAAGTCGTCATCGCTCCAATCCCACCAGCACAGCTCAAGCAGCCGGGCGACATCCGCGTCGGCGAAGCGCTGCCGGATCAGCTTGGCGGGGTTGCCGCCGACGATGGCATAGGGGGCGACGTCCTTCGTCACGACGCTGCGCGTGCCGATGATCGCGCCATGCCCGATGGTGATGCCGGGCAGGATCACCGCTTCCGACCCGATCCACACATCATGGCCGATGACCGTGTCGCCAGCGGGCCGATAGCCATTGTCCGCACCGGCAAATACGGGCGCGTCCGGCATCCAGAAGAAGGGGAAGGTGCTGATCCAATCACTGCGATGCCCCTGATTGCCCGCCATGATGAAGGAAGCGCCCGACCCGATGGAGCAGAACGAGCCGATGATGAGCTTGTCCGCGCCGTCATCGGGCAACAGGTAGCGGGCGCAATCGTGGAAACCATGGCCATGATAATAGCCGGAATAATAGCTGTAGCGTCCCACGCGGATGTTCGGGTGCGCAACAAGACGATCGAGCGTGATGCCCTTGAAGGGCCTTTCAAGTATATTTTGCATGGTTGGTCTGGCCTGAAGATTTGATCGCCAGCTTCGAGGGCCTGAGACGGCCGCTGGCGCAAGACAACGTGCTCGGGCAATCACTGGATCGCCCGCCTTCAGCTTCTCACGTCAATGGCGCGGAAGCACGATGCAGATGGTACACGGCGCTATCTTCATCCGGCGGTGATGGCGCAAATGTTTCAGAATGCCAAGTGGGCGATCTATCCGCCCCCCCAACAGACTATTGCTGCTCGGGATAATCCTCTGGCTTGACCGAACCGACCATGGGGCGGTCTTCCACCTTCTCCTGAGATTGACCACCGCCGGTGCGATTGTCATTCTCGGCAGCGTCCGGCCGGGCATCGCCCATGGGACCACGGGGCAGCTCGGTTGGGTTCCCTTTCTCGCCCTTGTCCTTGGGGGGATTGGCCTCCGCCTCGCGATCCTTATCCATGAGCCTTCTCCTTCCCAGCGGTCTTTGGCTGCTTGCCAAAGGCCTCGCGCAACTCATCCTTGGCTTTCTCAAGGATCTGGCGTTGCTCCTTGCCAAGATTGTCGCCGGCGCGGTTGATGTAAAAGGTGAGCATGCTCATCGCAGACTGGAGCGCGGTGCCCTTGCGCCGCTTGCTATGCTCCGCCGAGCGCTTGAGCGAGGCTGCGATCTTCGCCGGATCGTCCTGCTTGAAGACGCCCTCATCCAGATCGAGCGCGTCCGAATGTTCGGTCACATCTTGAGACCATTTCTTGTCGGCCATGGCTCAGTCCTTCCCGCTGCCGGGCTCGGCCAGCTTGCGGTGCTGCTCGGCGAGCATCGCCTGTGGCACGACGCCGGCGGCGGCAACCTGCAGCTTGTTGGAGAGGCCCGAAACGATATGCCCCTTGCCGTCCAGCAGCGCCTTCCAGCCATCGCGCGCGACTTTAGCGGGATCGGCCTTGTCCTGCTGGCCGACCTGCGTATCCAACAAACCGGCGCGCTCGAAGAACTCGGTGTCCGTGGGGCCGGGCATCAATGTGGTGAGGGTAACGCCCTCGGCCTCCTTGATCTCGTTGCGCAGCGCTTCGGTGAAATTGTCGATGAACGCCTTGGTCGCGTTGTACACGGCATTGAAGGTGCCCGGGATGTAGCCCGCGATGGAGCCTGTGA
Organism: Sphingobium sp. B8D3B; assembly: GCF_025961875.1. NCBI lineage: Bacteria > Pseudomonadati > Pseudomonadota > Alphaproteobacteria > Sphingomonadales > Sphingobiaceae > Sphingobium > Sphingobium sp. B8D3B. The sequence goes on from NZ_JAOQON010000001.1 coordinate 1,132,123, forward strand.
CGAGAATCTTGCCGTCATTGCGCGCCACCATCTCGGCCAGCACCTTCTGCAAAAGATAAACGGTGCCGGTGACATTGGTGTCGACAGACCGTCGCCACATGGCGACACCCTGCTCCAGAAAGGGTCCGCCCGTGCCGACCCCGGCATTGGCGCAAAGTACGTCGATCCTCCGGCCTTCCGCTGCGGCCAGAAGCCGATCCACGCCGTCGAGCGTGGAGAGATCGGCCTCAAGCGATCGCACGTCGCCGCCATGGCGCCTGAAGTCCTGCGCGGCCGCGTCGATCAGCGGCTCGTCAGCGACGACGAGCAGGTCATAGCCATCCTGCGCGATGAGATGGGCGAGTTCGAAACCGATGCCGGTAGACGCGCCCGTGACGATTGCGAATTTCTCGCCCATCCCATGCCTCCTTATGCGCCCGGCATCTTTGCCAGCATGTCGATATGCTTCTGGACGACCGGAGCGATCTCGCCCGCAGCAGCCTTGAGCGCCGGCGTGTCGCCGTTGGCGGCGTAACCCTGATGGAGCGCAAGCGCCGCTGCATGGGCTTCGCGTTGGGCCGTCAGATAAGTCGTGGTGGCGGCAGTGCCCTCGGCAGCCTTGATGGCGTCCAGCTTGGCTTGCTGGTTGGCGTCGAGCGCCGGCGGCGTGACGGTCAGGCCAGCCTTCTCAGCCGCTGCCTTGAGCTTGGCGGTGGATTGCCCATGCGCATCGACCATCATGTTTGCGAAATCGGCAACCGGCTTGTCCGGATTTTTCGCCAGGATCGCGCGGGACGATTCAATCTCGAACAGGTCGCCCGCGCCTGCTTTGGCCAGATAGCCCGTCGCGTCGTTTGGCGTGGCGGACATCTCGCCCGGCGGCGGCGCGCCCACGGACATGTTCGTGGCATTGCCGGTCATGGCCATGTCGTTGTTGGTCATGGCTGTATCATTTGCCGGTGTGCTGCCCTGGCTGCACCCAGCCAATACACAGGCCGCCAACGGTATCGCAAAATAGAGTTTCATCATCCGTCTCCTTATGAGTCATGCGGCGACCCGGTCGAGCCCCGGTTTCAGCACCACCTTGGTCACTTCGTTCTGGTGATCGTGGAACATCTTGTAGCCCTGCGGGGCTTCGCTCAGCGGCATGCGGTGGCTGATGAGGAAGGTGGTATCGATCTTCCCCTCCATGATCGCATTCAACAGGCCCGGCAGATAATGCTGCACATGGGTCTGACCGGTTTTGAGCGTCAGCCCCTTCTCCATGAAGGCGCCGAGCGGAAACTTGTCGACGAAGCCGCCATAGACCGCCGGCATGGACACGCGGCCACCCTTGCGGCAGGCAATGATCGCCTGGCGGATCGAATGGGTGCGGTCGGTGCCCGTAAAGGTGGAGACCTTGATCTGGTCCCAGACATTGTCGGCGAAAAGACCGTGCGCCTCCAGGCCGACCGCGTCGATACAGGCGTCGGGGCCAATGCCGCCGGTCATCTCCATCAGCGCCTCGTAGGTCTTGCTCTCCTCGAAGTTGATGGTTTCCGCGCCGAACTTTGCCGCCAGCTCAAGGCGGCGGGGGAAATGGTCGATGGCGATCACCCGCTCGGCGCCCATCAGGAAGGCCGCCTGCACGCAGAACAGGCCGACCGGCCCGCATCCCCAGACAGCGACCGTATCGCCGGGCTCGATCTGCGCGAACTCGGCGGCCTGCCAGCCTGTCGGCAGAATGTCGGACAGGAACAGCACCTTGTCGTCGTCGATCCCGTCGGGAATGACGATCGGGCCAACGTCGCTGAACGGCACGCGGACATATTCCGCCTGCCCGCCGGCATAGCCCCCCGTCATGTGGCTATAGCCGAACAGACCGCTCATCGGCTGGCCGTAGAGCGTCTGGGCGATATCCTGATTGTCGGCCGGGTTGGAATTGTCGCAGGCGGAATATTGGTGCTTGCCGCAATGGTAGCAGCTCCCGCAGGCAATGGTGAACGGCACCACCACCCGCTGCCCCTTTTGGAGCGTCGAGCCGGGGCCAGTCTCGACCACCTCACCCATGAACTCATGGCCGAGAATGTCACCGGACTTCATCGTGGGGATGTAGCCATCATAAAGGTGCAGGTCCGAACCGCAGATTGCGGTGGATGTGACCTTGATGATCGCATCGCGCGGATTGATGATTTCGGGATCGTCCACGGTGTCCACGCGGACATCATGCTTGCCGTGCCAGGTGAGCGCGCGCATCAGGCCGTCTCCTCTTCCAGTTGCTCGTGCGTCCACGCCGACGTGGCGATCTCGCCGGTTTCCATGAGTTGCTTGAAGCGCCGCAGGTCGCGCCGAGCCTGAATGGCCGGCTCGCGCTGGAACATCTTCGCGATGACCTTGCCGATGAACCCTGCGGGCGGATCGTAGAGGATCGTCGCCGTAACCACGGTGCCGCGCGCGCCTGCATCGCGAAAATCGATTCGACCGCTGTTCGGCACGTCGGCACCCTCGGTCGAGGCCCATGCGATGAACGCATCCGGCTGCTCTTCGGTGATGACTGCATCCCACTCGACGGTCCGGCCGCCAGGCGCCTTCACCACCCAATGGCTGGTCACATCATCGATCATGTCGACCCGCACGACATTGTCCATGAAGGTCGGCAGCCGGGTGAAGTCACGCCAGTAAGCGTACAGCTCCGCACGGGGGCGATTGATCGTCACGGAGCGGCCGACCAGACTGTCGCCTTTGGGTTCGACCAGGGTCGCCGCAGCCTCATCGACCGCTTGGCGATCTTTGGAGGTCGTCAGCGGTGCGTCGTCGCGCGCATCGGGCATTCTACTTCTCCTGTCGCGGGTTGGTTCAGTGAGCGTATGATCAGTCAACGCGTCTCAGCTGGGACCGTTGCCCACATATCGGACGAACTCCTCAGAATAGCGGCGGGTGATCATCGCCTGCTCGCTGGACGAGACGTCCTCCATCAGCTTGGGGAACCAGGTTCCCTCCTCGGAATAGATGTGATGGGCAACCGCGCCGCGGATATGCTCGAGCTTGTCGAGATAATCCTGGCTCATCGGGTCCAGCCGTTCCAGCAGACCCATCTCCATCTTGGCGGCAGATTGTTCCTGATAGGCAAGCTCGGCATGGCCGACCTGCTTGTCCGCGGCCAGCGCAGGATAGATCGCCGCTTCCTCCGCGATGGAATGGCCCGTGAGGAGCAGCGCCAACCGCTCCTGCGCATCGCGACGCGTCTCGGCCGTGGTTGCGGCCTTCACGGCTGCGAACAGAGCCTCGATCTGCCGATGATGATCGAGAATATGCGCAAGCCAGCTGCCGCGCGTCGCAAGCTCCTCGGCCTTGGCCCGGGCCTCGGCCCGCGCCTCCTCGCTTTCGGGCGGGGTGACAGCGGCGATGACCTTATCGATAATGGACATGATTAATCTCCTTTTCGAAGGAACTCAGGCAACGGCATCGAGATCGACGAGCGGCTCGCGTGCCCAGAACCGCAGCGGCGCCAGCGCCGCGACGAATGCCGTCGCATCGGATTTGCTCTTGAGGGCGAAGCAGCCTTCATCGAGGTCGGGCATCAGACCGGCCTTGGTCAGCAGCGGCTCTGCTTCCTTGCTCAGGCCCATGAACTTGCAGTGGGCAAAAGCGTCCGTCACGAAGTCCTTCGCCGTGGCATCGAGCGCGAGCAATTGCCCGCCTTCGGCCGAGGCGACGACCGCGACGGCATCGAACAGGACCGAAGGCCCGCCATCCACCTTGTAGTGGGCGCCAAGGATCTTACCGTCCGACAAGGTGACCCCGCCGATCTTGGGGGCAATGAACTCGATCATCGCACCGGCTTCATCGACCGCATTGATGATCGCCTGGACAAGCGTCGCATCGGCGCCGTCGGTTACCAGCAGGCCGAGCTTGCGGCCGGCAAAGCTCTGCGGCCCACGCTTGATGATGCTCAAGGCGTCGGACGGCGCCAGATCGGTCCGCGGCTGCACCGCTGCGGTCGCCGCCTGCGGCATGGCAAGCCCCAGCCCGTCTGCGACGGTTGCCGCGAGGTCCGCATCGATGTTCAGCAGATGCGAAACCATGCGCGACCGGATGTCCGGCCGCTCCACGCGGGAGAGCTCGAACACCAGCGCATCGCCGATATGCTTTTGCTCGATCAACGTCTGGCTCGCATAGAACTGCGTGGCCTGGCTATAATGATCGGCAAAGCTTTCCGGCCGGATGCGCAGCTTGTCGCCATCGGCCGGCTCCGCATAGCTCTTGAAGCCGCGCTGCGGATCCTCACGCGGACCGCCGATTTCCGCGCCCCAGCTATTGGGCTCGTAATTGGCGCGACCAACGGGATTGCGCATCGCCATATGCCCATCCTGCTGGAAATGCGCGAACGGGCAGCGCGGGGCGTTGATCGGCAGATGCGTGAAATTGGGCGAGCCGAGGCGCTTGAGCTGGGTATCCAGATAGGAGAAATTGCGCCCCTGCAACAGCGGGTCGTTGCTGAAGTCGATGCCCGGCACGACATTTTGGGTGCAGAAGGCGACCTGCTCGGTCTCGGCGAAGAAATTATCGACCAGGCGATCGAGCACCAGACGACCCACGACGCGGATCGGCACCAGTTCCTCGGGAATGATCTTGGTGGCATCGAGCACATCGAAATCGAAGCTGTCGGCGAATTCCTGATCGAAGAGCTGGAGGCCCAGTTCCCATTCAGGGAAATCGCCGGCTTCAATGGCGGCCCAGAGGTCCCGCCGGTGGAAGTCGGGGTCGGCGCCGTTGATCTTGACCGCTTCGTTCCAGGCTACCGACTGAAGGCCCAGCTTGGGCTTCCAGTGGAACTTGACGAATGTCGACTTTCCGTCTGCGTCGACCAGCCGGAAGGTGTGGACGCCAAAGCCTTCCATGAAGCGGAAGGAGCGCGGGATCGTCCGGTCGGACATGATCCACATGACCATGTGCATCGATTCCGGCGTCAGGCTGATGAAGTCCCAGAAGTTGTCATGCGCCGTCTGGGCCTGCGGAAAGGCGCGATCCGGCTCGGGCTTGGCGGCATGGATCAGGTCGGGAAACTTCATCGCGTCCTGGATGAAGAAGACCGGGATATTGTTGCCAACGAGGTCCCAATTCCCCTCCTTGGTGTAGAGCTTCACCGCAAAGCCGCGCACATCGCGCGCGAGATCGAACGAGCCCTTGGACCCAGCCACGGTCGAGAAGCGCACGAAGGCCTCGGTCCGCTCGCCTACCCGCTGGAAGAGATCGGCGCGGGTGATGTCGGACAGGCTGTCTGTCAGCTCGAAAAAGCCATGGGCGCCATAACCGCGCGCATGAACCACGCGCTCGGGGATACGCTCATGATCGAAGTGGAACATCTTCTCGCGAAAATGGAAGTCTTCCAGCAGCGCGGGGCCGCGCGCGCCCTGCTTGAGGCTGTTCTGGTCATCGGAAACGGGAACGCCCTGCGCGGTCGTCAGCGTCGCGACATCACCGCCAGCGGTCTGCCGCGTTTCGCCACCCTCGCCCATCGGTCCTTCAAAAACAGGCATGTCCTCAAAGGCGGCATCTGCAGAAGGGCTGTTTGCCGATGACCGCTGCTGATCGGATTTCATAGGCGCACGGCCTTTCGCCGCACGCGTTGCCTGTTTCGCCATCGCGGTTCCTTGTCATTGCTGGGATGTGAACGAGTTCGTCTCGTGCTTCACCAACACGCCGTCCGGATGACAGTTGCCTGTTAAGGCTAGGAATTAACATTGATCATAGTGAAAGCCGATCGGGGCTGGATCGCCAGCGCGGCTTATCCGTTAGCCACTCGATGTTGATGGATCGCCTCCTTGCAAACCGCCGCGGCGTGGCCCTGACGCCGGAAGAACGAGCCGCGCTCGAAGACACGATTCTCGAGGTTCGCACCTTTGAGCCCCGCACGACAATCGTCGAAGCGGGTCAGATTGTGGATGTCAGCAGCTTCCTGGTCGAAGGGATCATGTCGCGCTACATCGATGATCGCAAAGGCTTGCGGCAACTCGTCGCCATCCATGTGCCGGGCGAATTCGTCGATCTCCATGCCTATCCCATGCGGGAGCTGGACCATGCTATCGGCACGCTCACGACCGCGAGCATCGCCATCGTGCCGCACAAAGCGCTGAAGGAAGTGCTCGACCCGCGACCCGATCTGGCGCGCAAGCTGTGGTTTTCGACGCTCATCGATGCGGCCCTGCACCGCGCCTGGTTGTTCCGGGTGGGCCGGCTCGACGCGGTCGGGCGTGTCGCCCATTTCCTGTGCGAGATGAATGCCCGCCTGTATGCGGTGGGATTATCGGACGGACATCGCTTCGTGCTGACCCTGACGCAGGGCGACATTGCCGAGATTTGCGGCCTGACTACCGTTCACACCAATCGGGTGCTCCGCCAATTAAGAGAAGCCGGACTGTGCGAGAGGCACGCCTCACTGGTCCAGATCAACGATTATGCCGGTCTGGCCCGCCGGGGCAATTTTTCATCAGATTATCTGTATCTCGCCCCCTGCGCAGATATCCAGCAAGGAGGACCAGCATGACTGTCCACTCCCCAATCGAGCCTTATGCCGAACCCGGCGTCGCCACGGCTGAGGAGGATCATGTCATCCTCGAGGGTCCGGGCGGGATCGCCGTCACCATGACGGCGGATGCAGCCGTTGCCACGGGCGAGAGCCTGATTGAAGCCGGCGAGGAAGCGCAAAGGCACCTGAAGACGAAGTAACTGCGTTATCTCAGATGCCACGCAAGCTTGGACTGGGACGGTCACGGGACGCGTCGATCGCTTGTCGACTCCTCTCGGAGACCCCGGCGCCGGGAACGATGTCGACCGGATGGAAGTTTCTCTCCAGCGATAAGGACAACAGGTCGAAAGATGATGTTTCCGCAGCAAAAAGCTTCGCAGGGTGCCGACGCTGAGACCCTTGCGCCGGCGTTGCCCGATGACATCATTGCGGCGGCCATGGCTGTGCTCGAAACCGCCAGTCAAGCGGAGACCGGAATCGCGACCGCAGAAAGTTGCACCGGGGGCCTGCTCGCATCGCTGCTGACCGATATCGAGGGGACCAGTAATGCCTTTGACCGCGGCTTCGTCGTCTACAGCAAGGATGCCAAATGCGATCTGCTCGGGCTCAGCCATAAGCTTGTCGAGGATTGCGGCGCGGTGAGCGAACCCGTCGCGCGCGCGATGGCTGAAGGGGCCTTGCGCCGATCCAAAGCGCGACTGGCGATTGCGATCACCGGCTTTGCCGGCCCCGGTGCCTCCGACGACGAACCGGGGCTGGTCCATTTCGCCTGCGCCGCGCATGGGGCGGATACGCGCCACAGCGTCCATCACTTCGGCGACAACGGGCGCGGCGCGACCAGGATCGAATGCCTGCGCGTTGCGCTTGTCATGCTGGGCGAGACGCTCGCCGAGGTGGCCGCCGATCCGCAGCGGGCCGCGTGAGGCCGCCCATGGCGACACCGGCACCCGATGGCATCACGCAAGAGCATGAGAGCAACAGCCGGCGGGCCAATCCCTGGCCGCTGGTCCTGCTCACGGTGATCTTGGGCGCCGGTCTGACCGGCCTGTTTGCGGGGCAGGCCCCTGTCGTGCGCAAAAGCTCGAACGACAGATTGATCTTCGCCGTGCAGACGCCGGAAACGCTGCGCAACGGCATGGTTTTTGAGACCATCGTCGAGGTGACGCCGCGCAAGCCGGTCGGTGAGCTGGTGATTGCCGTATCGGATGACCTGTGGCGGGAGATGACGATCAACACGATGATCCCGGCTGCAAGCGAGGAACGCTATAAAGACGGCTCTCGGCAGTTCTCCTTCGGCGCGGCAAAACCCGGCGAGACCTTCCGCTTCAAGATCGACGGGCAGATCAACCCGCCGCTGTTCGCCGGTACGCGCGGCAAGATCGCCGCCCTCGACGGGGAGCGCGAACTCGCTGCCCTGCCCGTCCACATCAAGGTCTTGCCCTGATGGATATCATTCTGCGCGCCAGCGTGATGTTCTTCATCATGTACATGCTGCTCCGGCTGCTGGGCAAACGCGAGCTCAGCCAGGTCACGCCGTTCGAACTGGTGCTGCTGGTGGTGATGGGCGATCTCGTCCAGCAGGGCATCACCCACAATGATCTCAGCATGACCGGCGCCGCGCTCGCCATTGGCACCATTGCCTTCTGGGCGCTGGCGCTGAGCTGGATCACCTATCTTTCCCCACGCGCCGAACGGTTGCTGGAAGGCGTACCGCGCGTGCTGATCAAGGATGGGGAACTGATTACCCCCAATATGCGCCGCGATCGCGTGACCCGGGCCGAGGTTGAAATCGAGATGCGGCTGGCGGGTATCGCCAACATATCCGAGGTCGCCTGGGCCATCCTCGAACCCAATGGCAAAATGAGCTTCATCGCGAAGAAGGATGGCGGGCCGGCCAAGCAGGAAGATGATGACAAGGCCGTTTGACCGGCTCCGCTGACCGCGCCGCCGGTCTTTCCAGCTGAACAAGTGCGGCAGGGTTGCCCACAGGCCGGCGTCATTGTATCAGCAGGTCCGCCGACCAAACGAACTAATGTATTGGTTCAATCATGCACATTCACCGTACAGCTGGCCTCACGCTATGAGGCCACGCATCGAGACCCTGACTCGTCCCACAGCCCTGCTGCTGCAGCCCGGCGACTTGGCGCTCCCTGCCCGGCCCGAATGGCGCTCGTTCGCGCAGAGTTGGGATGACCTGCCCCGCGACATGTGGATGGCCGATGGCGGAACCTATCGCCGCCGCCGCTACGCTGCCTTTGAGATCGATGGCGACGCCTGCGCGCGCCTGCCGCATCGCGCCCATTATCAGGATCGCGATCACAATCCCTTGAACGGCGGCGTCGAACGCTGGTTTGCCCCCATGGCGGACGGGCAGGCCGCGAGCGGGTTATTGCGCGATCTGATGCGGAATACTGCGGCGCGCATTTCGCAGGCCAGCGGTTGCGAAGAGCACGCATGGATGGTCGAAGCCCATCAGTTTCGCATTGAGGCCCTGCCCGGCCACCCCGGTCTTCCGACGCCTGAGGGGATGCATCAGGATGGACGCGATTGGGTGTTGATCCTGCTGGTCGGCGGCAGCAATTATTCGGGCGGCAAGACCCGCGTCGAAACTGTTTCGGGCGCGTGCCTGCTCGAACACCGGCTCGCGCACGCCGGCGAAGCGCTGCTCCTCGATGATGGAAAGGTGGGCCACGGAACCACGCCGATCCAATCGGAAGCCGGGGATCTGCCGGCCTGGCGGGATACGCTGGTCCTGACCTTCGCGAACGCCGCGCGGCGCTGAGCGGCCGGCGTGGATCGCTTTTTCATCGTCACCGGCGGCCCCGGATCGGGCAAGACCACGCTGCTCGATGCGCTGGCCCGGCACGGCGTCGCGACCATGGCCGAGGCCGGGCGCGCGATCATCCGGCAACAGATGGCCGCAGACGGCAGCGCCCTGCCCTGGGCCGACCGGGAGGCGTTTGCGGAGAAGATGCTGGCGTTTGACGTGACGTCCTATGAGGCCGCAAAGGGACGATCCGGCCCGATCCTCTTCGACCGGGGCATCCCGGATGTCATCGGCTATCGCGCCCTGTGCGGCCTTTCGGTTCCGCACGATCTGGAGCGGACCGCCAGCGCGCATCGCTACAATAACGACGTCTTCATCGCCCCGCCCTGGGCGGACATTTATGCGCAGGATGCCGAGCGCAAACAGGACTGGTCGGAAGCCGTGGCGACCCATGAGGTCATGGCCCGGGTTTATTCCGACCTTGGATATAATCTCCTGCCGCTACCGTTTACGACTCCGGACAAGCGCGCGGATTTCGTGCTGCGCAGGATCAGCGCCAACGCGTCAGCCTGACGACGATCGCCCCTCACACAAGCCCCCGTGCGGCGCTGTCGCCGGCCGGCGTCAGCATCTCCACCACCTCGTGAAGCGCCTGCTCCAGACGATCCCGTGACGGGATCGCGCCGAGGCACAGCCGCACGCCCGAGGGTGCACAGGGATCGACGGCCGGCGCATCGGGCGGGGTGAGCGCGATGCCGGCGCGCAGGGCGCGGGCGCTCAGGCGCTCGGCATCGAGCATCGGCATCGGCATCCACACATGGAGGCTGCGCGCCGCGCCCGGCACCGCCATGGCCTTGCCGAGAATGTCGCGGGCAAGCTGCGTCCGCACCTCCGTCTCGGCGACCAGTTCGTCGGCGATGCGATCGGCCGTGCCATCCTGCTCCCACTGGCTGAACACCAGACCGCCCAACGACGGCGGCGTATAACCAAAGGCGCGGACGCCGAGCAGCAATCGGTCGCGAATCCCGCCATCCTCCGGCGGCAGCAGAAAGCCGAGGCGAAGGCCCGGCGCGACGGCCTTGGACACGGCCGCGACCATCAGCGTGCGCTCGGGCGCCAGATCGGCGAAACTCTCCGGGGCGTCGCGATCCGCGAACACGCGATAGGCATCGTCCTCGACGATCATCAGATCCTGCGCGCGCGCCACCTCGATGATCTCTGCGCGTCGCGCGGCATCGAGCGTGATGGTGGTAGGGTTCTGCAGGGTCGGGATCAACACCACCACGCGCGCACCGGTCTCGCGGGCGGCGCGGGCCAGTGCCGCGGGTTCGAGCCCACGTTGATCCATGACGACACCGCCCAGGCGATAGCCGGCATGATCGGCCAGCGTCCGGATGCCGGGATAGGTAGCCGCCTCGCACAAGATCGTATCGCCGGGCCGCGCCAGCGCCGAGAAGGCAAGCGCAAGGCCGTGTTGGCCGCCATTGCACTGGATCACGCGATCCCGCGTGGCGCGCTGAACGCCATGGCGACGGTGGAGCCAGGAGGCTCCGGCCTCCCGGATGGATTCAAGCCCCTCGGGCGGGCCATAATTGACGGCTGTCGCCAGATCCGCGCGCTGTCGCACACGGCTCAACCCTTCGCCGATCCAGCGCTCGGCAGGCGCGAGCGGCGGAATGTTCCGCGCCATGTCCAATGGCCCGCCCGCCTCGGCCGGCGACTGCGGCCGCGCCCGGTCCGCAACGAAGGAACCGCGCCCGACATGGCTGGAGATAAAGCCCCGCCGTTCCGCCTCGACATAAGCGCGGCTGACCGTCCCGACACTCAGCGCCAAGCGATGGGCAAGGTCGCGCTGCGGCGGAAGGCGATCACCGGGGACGAGCCGCCCCTCGCGCACATCGCGCTCCAGCGCTGCGACAAGACGCTCGTACATCGGTGCATCCTCGCCCGACACCTGCGGCCGCCAGTCCTTCATTCAACATCCTCGCTCGATTGAACCGGTGCAATATCACATTTGACACATGGATCAATCGCGATCATTTCCGGAAGCAGGAGATCATCATGGATACCAGCCTGCTCGCGCCTTTGGCGCTTTATAGTTTCGTCTGCACGGCCACGCCTGGCCCCAATAACATCATGCTCGCCTCATCCGGGCTGGTGTTCGGATTCCGGCGGACGCTGCCCCATATCTTCGGCATCAACTTCGGTTGTGCGGCGATGCTGGCCTTGAGCGGGCTGGGCCTTGGCGCGATCTTCGAAGCCTGGCCGATCCTGCGCTGGGTGCTGCGCATCGTGGGCGCAGCCTATCTGGCCTGGCTTGCAGTGAAACTCTGGCAGTCCGAAGGCATGGCCCGGCGTGAAGGGGCGCATCCGATGACCTTCTGGCAGGCGGCGGCCTTCCAGTTCATCAATCCCAAGGCATGGGCCATCACGGTGCCGGCTATCGCCACCTTTACCGTGCCGGATCGTCCGCTGGGTCTGCAGCTTGCGGTGATCGTCGCAGCGTTCTCGCTGGTCGGCCTGCCCTCCATCGCGGGCTGGGCGGCGATGGGCGCCGGCGCGCGCGAATTGCTCGAGAGTCGCAAGGCCATGACACTTTTCGTGCGTACCATGGCCATCATGACGGCGCTCACCGCTTTGCTGTTTCTGATCTAGGGAGCTGGACGCGTGACACGCGACGAGATGATGCGCTTTGCGGCCCGGTGGATCGCCAACTGGAACGCGCGCGATCTGGAGGCGGTGCTTTCGCACTTCGCCGAGGACGCGCACTTCATCAGTCCCTTGGCTAGGGAGGTTACCGGTTCGCCCATTATCGAGGGCAAGGCCGCGTTGCGCGCTTATTGGTCCGATGCGCTTGCGGTCACCACGGACATGCACTTCACCCTGATCGCGGCGGTGTGCGACATCGAGGCACAGGTGCTGGACGTGCATTATCTCGCGCAGCGGAACGGCAGATCCCGGCGCGCGCTGGAGACGATGCGGTTCGTCGATAGCAAGCAGGTGGAAGGCGAGGCCTTTTTCGGCATCGATCTCACAGACTGATAGCAGGCGCGGTTGCCAAAGCCTGCGCGAGCGTCTAGCAGAATCGTTACATCAAGAGTTGGGGCGACGCCCAACGCCAACCTGCCAATCCGGGCAAGGTGGCACTCCGCAAGGAGGATGTGGCCGAACGGCAATTATGCGGATCAAGCCACTCAGCGTCGACCCGGACAAGGACCGACGCACCGTGCCGATCAAGATACCAGACCACCTCCCCGCCCGCCGTACCCTGGAAGCGGAAGGCGTCCTCGTCATGGACGAAGGCACCGCCACGCGGCAGGACATCCGGCCATTGCGGATCGGCCTGCTGAACCTGATGCCGGACAAGATCAGCACCGAGACGCAGATTGCCCGGCTGCTCGGCGCCACGCCGCTCCAGATCGAGCTGACGCTGGTGCGGATTACGGATCACGCCACCCGCAATACCTCCGCCGATCATATGGCCGCCTTTTATCGCCCGTGGAGCGCGGTACGCCATGAGCGGTTCGATGGCTTCATCATCACCGGGGCGCCGGTGGAGCGGCTCGATTATGAGGATGTGCGCTACTGGCCGGAACTGACCGACATCTTCGACTGGACGCAGACGCATGTTCACCGCAGCCTGACGATCTGCTGGGCGGCGCAGGCGGCGCTTTATCACTTCCATGGCCTGCGCAAGCGCACCTTGGAGCAGAAGGCGTTCGGGATCTTCCCGCATCGCAATCGCCTGCCGACCTCGCCATATCTGCGGGGCATGTCCGACGTGTTCGACGTGCCGGTGTCGCGATGGACCGAGGTGCCGCAGATGGAAGTGGAGACGGCGCCGCATCTGCAGATCCTTGCCGATGCGGCCGGAACAGGCGCGGGTCTGGTTTATGACGAGGCCCGGCACATGCTGCACATGTTCAATCATCTGGAATATGATACGGAGACGCTCGCGCGCGAATATGCCCGCGATGGCGGGAACTGTTGGCCTGTCGACTATTTCCCGCAGAATGACCCAACGCGTCCGCCGCTGAACAGCTGGCGGAGCCACGCCCATCTGCTGTTCGCCAACTGGATCAACGAGGCCTATCAAACCACCGGGTTCGACCTTGCGCATGTCGGGCGGGAGCCACTGCCGGTGTCGTGAAGGACATCACCGGTTCCGCGCACGCCGTAGCCTCCAGTTGGCGATGTGCGCCCCCGCGAGCAGCAGGCTGCCCGAGACCGTGATCGCCGTTTCCAGAATCTCCCGGCTGGCGAACAGGATGCCGACCGCCATCAGCGCCAGGCCGACCGCGCCGATCGCCAAGGGCACGGGCGCCCGGTGCCTGCGCCAACCGCTCACCAGCGCGAAGGCGCTGGTCGGCACCGCGAGCGCGAGGACGATCGCGTGGAAGCTCTCGCCCGGATCGATCTGATCGGCGAAGGCCGGGAGGGCTGCCAGCAGCAGCGGCAGTCCCAGACAGTGGATCATGCAGGCGACGGAGGCGCAGACGGCAAAGCCGTCCAGCCAGTCGTTTCTGCTCCGGGTTTGCGTGAGGGGAGATGCGGCGGTTACATGATTCAATTCCATGCCACCATTATGATATGGTATATCATGTCTTTCAAGGCATGGAGCATTTAATTGGTCGGAACGCTACCTCTGAAGCAGCCCGCTATTCAAACGCTACGCGCCGCCAATCAGGGCGCGGCAGCCTGAACAACGCGCAGCCGCCTACCCTCTCAGTTCCGCTAGCATTTAGGTGCGCGAGCGCGCCCGCAACATGGAAAACTCCACGTCGCGGGCGTTCGCATTCACGCCTTGGGGATGACCGGCACCAGCAGGTGGCTGTCATACTGACCACCGGTGTGGATGATATGCGTGCCGGCGTTGCGCAGTTCTTCGTGGCGCGCGAAGGGCAGCATCGGCAGGCCCTCGCGATAGATATCCATGCCCTTCACGACGACGCGCAATTGCTCGCCAGCGCGGAACAGCGTGGAGGACGGCCAGATCTCGATATCGACCGGCACCGGAACGCCCGGCTCCAGCGGTTCCTCGACCAGATGGCTGTGGACCGGCTGGAACGGCGTCGAGCGTGCTTCATCCAACGCGCGATGGCTGGCGCGCAGCCAACCCAGTGCTACCGGACCATTTTCGAAGAAGGCGTAGAAGGTCATGCCCACCGCATTGCCATCGGCATCCAGCTTCTGCAGCGCGACGAACAGGTCCATGTCGTCCGCGCCCTGCGTTTCCACCCACAGGCGCAGCTTCATGTAGCCGGTCAGCTCGGTATCCTTGTCGAAGCGGATATCGAAGCGGGCGTCGCCGGCTTCATCGAGCGGGTCATAGGAGGCGCTGGCTGCATTGCCCACGGGCTCGCACTGCATCGTGCCGGTCGCGGCATCGAGATAGAGCGGCGTGTAGACCGTGCGTGCCAGCGGCCATTCCTGCTCGCCGCGCATGGTCCATGTCTGCGCGCTTTCGCGGACTTCGAGCAGCACCTTGGGCCAGTCGGCAAGGCCGCTCTCGACGCCCTTGAGATAGCGATCGAAGAAGACGCGGGCCAGCTCCTTGCTCTCGGGCATATAATAATGTGCCCATTTCTTGCGGCCATGGCCAATCAGCCATTTGTCCGGCGAGGAGAACTGGCGGAAGGCCTCGAAGGTGCCGCGGGTATGCAGTGCCTGATCCGCCCAACTGCCGACGACCAGCGCCGGAATGTCGATGGCCGACAGGTCGACTTCCTTGCTCGCCCAATAGGCATCGTACAACGGATGCGCCTGCACATTGGCGTTGGTATCCTCGTAGCGCTGATGGCCAAAGCGCAGATTGCTGCTGCCGCGCGGCAGGAAGCCCGTCTCGCGAATGCCGCCATGATAGGCGAATTCGCGATACCAGTCCGAGAAGCCTTCCCACGGATTGATGGCGGCCAAATGCGGCGGCTTGAGCTGGCCGACGAGATACTGGATGGCCGCGAGATAGGAGACGCCGGTCATGCCGACCTTGCCGTTGCTCCAATCCTGCACGCCGAGCCATTCGATGAGATCGTAGCAATCCTCGCCCTCGCCAAGGCCGTTGTGGCGCACCTCCCCTTCGGACTGCCACATGCCGCGCGAGTCCGCGTTGCACACGGCATAGCCATGCGCACACCAAAAGGCCGGATCGGGCGCCTCGAAGGCGGTGAAGCGGGACATCCAACCGGCCTCCACGCCCGAATGGGGCGGGAAGAGCTTATCGGACAGGCCGTGCTTACCATAAGGGCTCCAGGCCAGCAGCACGGGCAGCGGGCCATCGGCGGCATCGGCGGGACGATAGAGATCGACATAGATGTGAACGCCGTCGCGCAGCGTCACCTGGATATTGCGATCGATGAGGAGGCCGTCCTCTTCCCACTGCTCATGGGCAATCGGCGGCAGCGGCGGCTTGCCCGGTGCTGTCGTGGGATCAATGCTGTCCTGCATGATCAGCGTGAAGCCGGCCGTATCGCTCATCGACTATCCTCTCGTCTGGAAATTAAAAAATGCCCGGCGATCGGTTGGACCGCCGGGCACATCATTAACGGATCAGAACTTGAACCGGGCACCGATGCGGTAGGAACGGCCAACCACGTCATACAGCACATTGTTGGTCGGACCGAAGCTGGACGGCGCGTCCACCGGCGGATCCTTGTCGAACAGATTGTTGATCGCGCCGAAGATCTCCATCTTCTGGTCGCCACGGTTCCAGACCGCGACGCTGCCGTTCAGGTTCACATAGGTCCAGGGCGCGATGTAGTTGTCGTTGACGCTGTTATCGAGGTTCGGGTCATAGCCATATTGGCCAGGCCCGATCAGCGAGTTGTTGTAGGTGCCGCTGGAGATGTGACGGACCTGCACCTGCAGCGTGGCAGGCTCCGCATTGAACGTCACATAGCCGTTGATGATGTAGCGCGGCATGCCGGACGGCTGCGAAACCGGCGAGCCGTTCATGCCGGCACGATCGACCGTACCGCTGGCCGAGTTGGTGATCAGATCGTCGATTATCGTCGCCATGCCGCGCAGCGAGATGCTGCCCCCGAACAGGTTGACCGGCAGCGTGTAAGCGGCCTCGATGTCCCAACCGCGCGTGATCAAGCTACCCAGGTTCACGTTCGTGTTCACGATCGACTGGATATCACCGAAACGACGCCCCGGAGCGACCGGACCGCGGGTAATAAGGCTGCAATACTCCTGGATGCCATCGCGCTCGCAACCATCGACGATGACCTGCGCACCTAGCTGCGACACAGCCTTATCAAGCTTGATGTCGAAGTAATCGATCGAGAAGCGCAGGCGACCGGCACTGCCCAGATCGGGCTGCAGGACGACGCCGACCGTGAAGGTATCGGCTTCTTCCGGCACCAGCGTGGAATCGCCGCCGAGCAGCACGGAGGTGAGCACCTGACCGCCTTCGCTCGGGCGAACGTTCTGGAAGCTGGTTTGCAGCGGCCCGAACAGCTCGAAGAGGTTGGGCGCACGAATGTCACGCGAGCGCGTCGCGCGCACACGCAGCCAGTCCAGCGGCGAAGCCTCGACACCGACCTTCCAGGTCATGACGTCGCCGCTAGTCGAGTAGTCCGTGTAACGCAGAGCGCCGTTCAGATAGACGCCGGGCGCGACGGGAACGTCGAGTTCGCCGAAGGCCTCGAACACATCGACCTTGCCGTCGATCGGCGCGCCCGGGCCCGTGTAGAACTGCAGCGCCCGCGAGATCGCATCGGCATTGCCGCGCGCGATATCCTGACGCAGCTCGACACCGGTTGCGGCCTTGATCGGACCGGCCCAGCCCTGGAACAGCGTGCCGTTCATCGATGCGGCGACGACGTTCTGGGTGATCCGCGTGTCCTGCTCCACCGTGCCATGCGTCCACGCCTTGGCGGCGGCCGAGAAGTTGTTCTCACCGAACGGGTTCAGCGGAACGCAGCCAGCAGCCGCCGGGTTGCCCTGCAGGGTTGCGCGGCACACG
This sequence comes from Sphingobium sp. B8D3B, assembly GCF_025961875.1. NCBI lineage: Bacteria > Pseudomonadati > Pseudomonadota > Alphaproteobacteria > Sphingomonadales > Sphingobiaceae > Sphingobium > Sphingobium sp. B8D3B. Next base: position 1,149,343 of record NZ_JAOQON010000001.1, read on the forward strand.
ATGTTGCCGTTGGCAGGACCGCCGTTGAATTCGCCCTGATCGACGGCGTCGATGGCAAACTGCAGGCGCGGCGTGATCGAGGTGTTGTAGCCGCGCTGCCAGTAGTCGGTGCGGCCGAACTGGTAATAAGCATCGAATTTCCAGTCGCCCCACATTTCAGCATTGATACCCACGACCGCGCGGTAGGTGTCGCGCTTCACGGTCGAACGCTGCGGCCCGAGGTCGTTCCACACGCGACCCATGTTGAAGGACGGCAGGCCGACGCTCGCCATGGTGGCTGCGACCGAATCCGGCAGGAAGGCGTTGTCGGCGCGGATCACCAGCGAACCCAGGTCGCGACGCTGCGCCCCGACGGTGGAGCCATTGACGCGGCTGTAGGAGCCCTCCGCGAACAACTCGACCCCGTCAGCCACTTCGAACTTCAGATGGGTGAAGCCGTTGAGGCGCTCGACGGGCGCGGCGATCGGGAAGTTTTCGTAGAAAGCCTGACGCGCATCGCCACCACCGCTCTGGAAGATCGGCACGCCGTAATAGGTGCCATAATCATGCGGCACGAGGGTGCCGTCCGGCCGGAATTCCATGCCGCGCAGACCCGACGCATTGAAGGCTGCCGCGTTCGCAGCCGGCCCGGAGACGATGAGACCATTGTAGGACGCCGTCGCCGTGCGCGTGTTCGGCAGGATCAGCGTGGCGGGCAGCCCCGCGCCGACGCGGCCGAGGCTCCGATTGGCGGGGTTGACAAGCGGGTTGGCAACCGTGTTGTAAGCCAGCGAGCACCAGTCGCGCGAATAGCAGCCATCGGTGCCCTTATTATCGGAATACTCGACGCCCGCGATGATGTGGCCGCGACCACCGGCAAAGCCCATGCCGCCGGCCAGCGCGAACTGATATTCCTTGCCGTCACCCGCATCGTTGATGCCGTACTGCGCCGAGCCCTTTAGGCCGGTCAGGTTGGTGTCGAGAATGACGTTGACGACGCCCGCGACGGCGTCCGAGCCGTAAGCGGCCGAGGCACCCCCGGTCACCACGTCGACGCGCTCGACCAGCGAGGTCGGGATGATGTTGAGGTCAACCGCGCCGGCATTGGCGAAGGAGCTGCCCTGCACGGTCGAGGCCACCACGCGGCGGCCATTGATGAGCACGAGCGTGCGGTTGGCGCCGAGGCCGCGCAAGTCGGCGGTGGAGGCGCCGATGTTGTTGGCGAAGATCGCGTTGGTGCTCGGCGTCGCCTGCGGACGGAAGGACGGCAGCTCGTTCAGCACCTGCGCTACGTTGACGGCGGCTTGGCGCGCGATCTGCTCACCGCCGACGACGGAGACGGGCGTGGGCTGATCGAAGCCGGTGCGGGCGATGCGCGAGCCGGTGACGATGATCGCCTCACCAGCCTCATCATCCTGCGGCTGCGCGGCGTCCTGAGCGAAAGCGGGCGTGGCGACAAAAGCCATGCCGAGCGCGAGAGCGCTCAGGCTGGCACCGGCACCGGCCCTCAAAACGCGCGAACGGGTAATGAATGGGGACATGGACAATCTCCTCTCCTGATCAGGCACTAGGCACAAGCTTTGCCGAACGACGCGCGCGCAAAGATAATGCCCGCCCCCGTTCGACATGCTGGAAAAACAACGATGACGGACTATCAAGGGAGAATTGATCCCTCAACACCTTTAGCGCGAGTTAACTGCCTCATTGGCGAGGTGTGACATATCCGTCACAAAACCGGCGCTTTGCGTTGAAAAAGTCCACTCGGATGGGGGTTTCTGAGCACCAAAACCCCCAGAGAGGTCAGGGAGCGAGGGGAATAGTCTCAGCCTCGGCGAGGATCAGGAGAAAGTCCTCCCGGGCGTCGGTCCAAACCTGCCGGGGGGTCCAGCCACCGGCCGAAAGCAGAGCGCGGGCGGACTGTTCAGTATATTTGTGGCTGTTCTCAGTATGGATGGTTTCCCCATCGCGCATGAAGAACAGGCGGTCCTCGACCTGGAACGCGACGTCCCGATGCGCCTCAAGATGCATTTCGATCCGGCTCGCGGAGGGGTTCCAACGGGCGACATGGTGGAAATCGTCCACGGGAATGTCCGCGCCCAGCTCCCGGTTAATCCGGTGCAGGAGATTGAGGTTGAATTGAGCGGTCACGCCTTGCGCGTCGTCATAAGCGGCGATCAGGCGATCGATTGGCTTCACCCGGTCGATGCCGATGAGCAGCCACGAGCCATGGCCGAGCGTGTCGCGCATCGAGCGTAAGAGGTCCGTCGCGGCGAAGGGCGCGAGATTGCCGATGGTGGAGCCGGGAAAGAAGCCGAGCATCGCACTGCCCCGCAGCGCGGAGGGCAGCGCCACGGCTTTGGTGAAGTCGGCTTCGACCGGATAGATTGGTAGATCCGGCAGCAATTGCGCGAGACCGGCATTGGACTGGAGGAGGAATTCCCCGGAAATATCGATGGGCACATAAGCCGAAGGATTGACCTGCCGCAGCAGATGCGGGGTCTTGAGCGAACTCCCGGAGCCGAACTCCACAACGACCCGCCCCTCACCGATCACGTCTGCGACATCGCCGCAATGGGCCTTGAGCAAGCCGACTTCCGTGCGGGTCGGGTAATATTCGGGCAGCCGCGTGATATCCTCGAACAGTTCCGAGCCGACAAGATCGTAAAACCAGCGCGCCGGGATGGCCTTTTGCCGTTGCGAAAGCCCCGACAGGACGTCCTCGCAAAATGCACTGGTGCCTTCATCCGGTGCGCAGCTGTCCAGCAGATCGAGTTTGGGCATCGTCGCCATGGTCAGCAGTCCTTTGCGAGCCGCAGTCCGGTGAACTGCCAGCGCTGATGGGGGTGAAAGAAATTCCGGTACGAGGCGCGCATATGGCCGCGCGGCGTGGCGCAACTCCCGCCCTTCAGAACGAACTGGCTGCTCATGAACTTGCCATTATACTCGCCGACCGCGCCCTCTGCGGTGCGAAAGCCGGGATAGGGTCGATAGGCCGAACCGGTCCATTCCCAGACATTGCCGAACAGCGAGAGCAGGCCTGGCCCGTCTTCCGGGCATCGCGGCGCGACTGGTCCCGGCCGGTCAAGCTGGATACCAGCGTGAGGATCGGCAACCTGCGCCGCCGCTTCCAGTTCCTGCTCGGTGGGCAGGCGCGCGCCGGACCAGCTCGCAAAGGCATCAGCCTCGTAGAAGCTGATATGCGTGACCGGATCGGCGTCATCCACGGCCTGCCAGCCCGAAAGACTGAACTGCTCCCAGGCGCCATCCGACTCCCGCCAGTAAAGCGGATGGCCGATCCCCTCACGATTGCACCAATCCCATCCGTCGGACAGCCACAGGGATGCCGTGCGATAGCCGCCATCCTCGATGAACGCCCGCCACTCGCCATTGCTGACCGGCCGGTTGGCGAGCGCATGGGGCGCGAGATAATGGGGATGACGCGGCTGCTCATTGTCGAAGGCGAAGGTGCCAGCGCCATCTGCATGACCGACCTCGACAAGGCCGCTCGGCCGCTCGATCCAACGCGCGGCCGGGGTCTCGCTATGTCCTCGCGGTTGTGCGGGCCACAGGGCGACATCGAGCGGGTTGCACGAAAACAGATGCTTGAGATCGGTCAGCATCAGTTCCTGATGCTGCTGCTCATGATGGAGGCCGAGGGTGAGCAAGTCCGGGCACGCCTCCGCGAGCAGAGGCATCGCGTTCAGGACCGCCTCATCGACCCGCGCACGATAATCGCGGACCTCCGCGAGCGTCGGGCGCGTGAGCAGGCCTCGATGCGGGCGCGGATGTCGCGGCCCCTCCGCTTCGTAATAGCTGTTGAAGAGATAGGCCCAGCGCTCGTCATGCGCGACATAGCCCGGCACATGGTCGCGCAGCAGGAAGGTTTCGAAAAACCAGGTCGTATGGGCGAGGTGCCACTTGGCCGGCGAGGCGTCGGGCATCGACTGCACCGTCGCGTCGGCATCGCTCAGGGGCGCCGCCAGATCGACAGAAAGCGAGCGGACGGATTGAAAGTGGTCAGCCAGGTCTGCAGAACATGCCTCGGCGACCTGCGCGCGGCTGGCCATCTCAGGGATTCATGTCCGCGATCGGCTTCCCGTCCTGCTCCTCTTCGAACAGCAAGGCCGCTGCTCCGGTTGCCGACAAGCGCACCTTGTCGCCCTCCACCTCTGCGACGAGCCCGCCCGAAAGATAATGGTGGTGCTTGCCATGCGAACCGCTGTCCGCGCGCATCATCTTGATGCGGTCACCCTCGACATGGTCGACCGTGCCGATATGCACGCCATCCGCGCCGATGATGGACATATGCTCTTTGACGTTGCTGAGATCGGCCACAATTGCCTCCACGCTTGATCGGGAACCCGATAGCCTAACGCGCAAGGCCGATATTGGATGCAGGGCGATCCGAGCGAATCTTTGGCTCAGACGTAGCGCAACCCGGCGTCCATGATCCGCTGGCGCAGATCGAACACGTCGAGGCTGAACTCTCCGGCTGCAAGGCGCGTGCGCTTGCCAGCCTCGTTCGCCTCCCGTGCCCGCGATGCTTCCAGCACCTTGGCGGCGTTGGCGCGGGGGACGACGCACACGCCGTCATCATCAGCGACGATCACATCGCCCGGATTGACCAGCGCATTGGCGCAGACCACCGGGATGTTCACGCTGCCCAGGGTGTTCTTGACCGTGCCCTGCGCGTAGATCGCCTTGGACCAGACCGGGAAGGTCATCTCGGTGAGGTCGCGCACGTCACGCACGCCGGCATCGATGATCAGGCCGCGACAGCCGCGGGCTTGCGCCGAGGTCGCCAGCAGATCGCCGAAATAGCCATCCTCGCACGGGCTGGTCGGGGCCAGCAGCAGCACGTCGCCGGCCTTCAACTGCTCGATGGCGACATGCACCATCCAGTTGTCGCCCGGAGGCGCGCTGATCGTCACCGCACTGCCCGCGATCCGCGCGCCGGCATAGATCGGCCGCATATAGCTCGCCAGCAAACCCGTGCGTCCCTGCGCCTCATGAACCGTCGCAACACCGCACGCCGCCAAACCGTCAATCACCTCAGGATCAGCACGCTCGATATTCTGTACGACCACACCCATGATTGCTCCTGCCCTCTCAGCTTGCGATAATTGTCTTTGTCTCCAGAAACTCTTCCAGTCCCCAGACACCATATTGCCGGCCATTGCCGGACCTTCTGTATCCTCCGAACGGCGCCGCCGCCGTCCATGGCGGAAAGTTGATCGACACATAGCCTGCCCGCACGCGGGCAGCGACGGCCCGCGCCGATGCGGGATCGGCCGACTGCACATAGGCGGCGAGGCCGAAGTCGGTGGCATTGGCGATTTCGATGGCCTCGTCAACATTGCGATAGGTGAGGATGCACAGGACCGGGCCGAAGATTTCCTGCGTGGCGATGGCGGCATCCGGCGCGACCGGACCGAAGATCGTCGGTCTGGCGTAATAGCCGGTCGGAAGATGGTCGGGTCGTCCGAGACCGCCGGTCAATAGCGGCTGGCTTTCATCGATCGCCTGCCGGATCAGGCCCTGCACCCGATCGAACTGCGCCGCGTTCATCAGCGGGCCGAAGCTTGTTGCGGGATCATCGGGCGGCCCCACAACAAGGCCCTCCCCTGCCGCCACGGCAAGCGCGGCAACCTCCTCGAACCGGTAGGCCGGGACGATCAGCCGGGTCGGCGCGGCGCAGACTTGCCCTGCCACCATCATGCATGCCGCCACGCTGCGCGGGACGACCGCCGCGACATCGGCATCTGGCAGGAGGATGTTGGCGCCCTTCCCGCCCAGTTCCTGATGTACCCGCTTGATCGTCGGTGCCGCCGCCGCCGCGACCGCCGCGCCGCCCGCCACCGATCCGGTGATCGAGATCATGTCTACATCGGGATGCGCAGCGAGGCGCTGCCCGCAATCCGCGCCGCGACCATTGACGAGATTGAACAGGCCGGGCGGCAGGTCCGCCTGTGCCATCGCCTCCGCGAGCAGCCCGCCGCACAATGGCGCATGTTCGCTCGGCTTGACGATCACCGTGCACCCCGCAGCAATCGCCGGCACGGCCTTGCACAGCATCTGATTGACCGGCGCATTCCAGCTGGTGATCGCCACCACCACGCCCATCGGCTCCCGCACGATCTCGAAGCCGCCGGGCATCATCTGGGCGAACGGATATCGCGCGAGGATCTCGGCCATGCTGTCGAAATGCGCTCGGCACATCATGCTCTGCCCCTGCGCGACCATGCGCGTCAGGCCGATCTCCCGCATGAGGTGATCCTCGAGCGCGGGTGCCAGCACCTCGAAGGCGCCGCGCATCCGGGCGAGCACGTCCAGCCTTTCCGCGATGCTGCTCTGCGACCATGAGGCGAACGCTTGCCGGGCTGCTGCGACGGCTCGATCTGCGTCGACCGCATCGCCGAGGACCGCGCGCCCGAGCAGCGTTCCATCTGCGGGAGACCGGACCTCGACGATGTCCCGGCCATGCGGCTCGACCCATGCGCCGCCGATGAAGAGACGATCCTGATACAGCGGAGCATTCAAAGTCGTGACACCCTGGCGCGAGAATTGTATAGCACGAGAATATACTATTTCAGAGAGGCGCCGGTGCCGCAATCGGAAAGCGCAGATTATATCGTCATCGGCGCGGGCTCGGCGGGATGCGTCCTCGCCAACCGCCTGTCGGCCGCGCCGGAAAACCAGGTCTTACTGCTGGAGGCGGGCGGGCGCGATCGCCACCCGCTGATCCGCATGCCCTTCGCTTTCATGAAGCTGCAATTCATGCCGTTCCTGACCTGGCCCTATTGGAGCGAGCCCGAGCCGGGGCTGGATGGCCGGCGCCTGTGGCTGCCGCGCGGCAAGGTGTTGGGTGGCACCTCCTCGATCAACGGCATGGTCTACGCGCGCGGCCATCCAGCAGACTATGATGAATGGTCGGCACTCGGCGCCACCGGCTGGAGTTGGGACGAGGTGCTCCCCTATTTCCGGCGCTCCGAACGGAGCTGGCGCGGCGACAGCGCGGATCATGGCGTCGAGGGGCCGCTGACGGTCAGCCCGGTCGAGACGACTGGGCCTTTGCATGATGCGGTGATGCAGACCGCGCGCGCTCTTGGCCATCCCATCCTCGACGATCAGCATGGACCCAATAGCGGTCACGGCTTCGCACCGCCCGAAGTGACGGTAGACAAGGGCCGCCGCGCCAGCAGCGCGCGGCAGTTCCTGCATCCCGTTGCGCACCGCCCCAATCTTGCCATTCGGACCGGCTGCACGGTCACCCGGATTGTCATCGAGGCCGGGCGCGCGGTGGGCGTCGAGATCATGGACAAAGGCCGCCCGACTTTGCTGCGCGCGCGGCGCGAGGTTATATTGTGCGCGGGCACCTACAACTCGCCACAATTGCTGATGCTCTCAGGGCTCGGCCCGGCGGACGACTTGCGCGCGCTCGGTATCGATGTCGTGACCGATTTGCCCGGGGTTGGCCGCAATCTTCAGGAGCATCCCCTCACCGGAATTGGCTACACGCTGACCGAGCCCATCGGCTTCGAGAGCAATTTGCGCTTCGACCGGCTGCTGTTGAACGTGGGACGCTTTTTCCTCGGCCTGGGGAACCGGGCGACGCAATTGCCGGTCACCGCCTTTGGCTTCATGCCGACCAAGCCCGGACTGGCGCGGCCGGATATCAAGGCCAATATCTACCCCACCCGGCTCGATGCCCGCGTCTGGTTCCCCGGCATCCGCAAGGGCGCCGGTCATGCCATGAGCGCGTTCGCCGTGCTGCTGAGGCCCGAAAGCCGGGGCAGCGTGCGCCTGCGCTCCCGCAACCCGGCGGACGCGCCCGAGATCCGGATCAACATGTATGAGGACGAACGCGATCTGCTGACGATGCGCCGGGCGGTGCGCATGTTGCGGGAGTTCTTTGCCGCCGCGCCGCTGCGCGACCTGGCCGGAGGCGAGATCATGCCGGGCAGTGGCGTGCGGAGCGATGCGGAGATCGACGCGTACAACCGCCGCAGCAGCGTGCTCGCCCATCATGCCTCCTCGACTTGCGCCATGGGCACCGATGAGCAGGCGGTGGTCGACCCGAGCTTGCGGATCCGGGGCATCGAAGGCCTGCGCGTGGCCGACGCCTCTGTCATGCCCCGCATCGTGGGCGGCAATACCAATGCGCCGGTGATCATGATCGCGGAAAAGGCTGCTGACCTGATCCTGGGCATCGCCCCGCCGCAGTCCTGCTGAGGGAGGAGGTTCTCACGGCAATCGATTGCATTTTTACTGGCCCTGCCCGCCTCGCTTCGCTACCCCTCCCACCCATCGACCCGCTGGATGCGAGACTCGCCGCAGCCGCACGAGGATGAGGAGGCTTTGAAATGAAGAGATTTTTAATCGCCGGCGCCGCCATGCTGGCCATGGGCACGGCGCTCACTGCGCCCGCTCAGGCAGAACTGAAAGTCGGCGCCGCCAAGGTCGACTGGACCCCGGCCGCCAAGAGTCTGAAAGAACCCTATACCGGCGTTCTCGACCCCATCTACGTGCGCGCGATCGCGCTGGAGAGCAATGGCGAGCGCGCTGCGCTCGTGACGGTGGATGTGGGTGCAATCCCGACGGACCTGTGGAGCGGCGTCACCGCTCGCCTGAGCAGCGATCTCGGCATCGCGCCGGAGCGCGTCATGCTCACCGCGACCCATACGCACAGCGTGCCCTGGGGTCCGCACCCCAAGCTGGAGGACCAGATCGTCCAGGCGGTGCGCGAAGCGGTCGGCAAGATGCAGCCGGGCAAGGTCGCCTTCGGCGAAGGCAAGTCCTACATCAACGTGAACCGCAACATCATCGACCCGGACAACCGCCGTTGGTGGGAAGGCCCCAATGTCGATGGCCCGTCCGACAAGACCGTGGCTGTGCTGCGCTTTGAGAATGCGGCCGGCAAGCCGGTCGCCGTATACTATAACTATGCGGTCCATGCCGTGCTGACCGGCAATCTCGATCTGGTGAGCGGCGATCTGCCCGGCGCTGCCTCCCGCTACATCGAAAATGCGATGGGCGATGATGTGGTGGCCGTATGGTCCGAGGGTGCTGCGGGTGACCAGAACCCCATTTTCTTCCAACAGACCTACGATCTGCGCGCCATCCGCATCGCCGATTATGCCAAGCGCGGCGAAGACATCAGCAATGCCATGCCGCCCGGCGGTGTCGGCATGGACCGCAAGAACCCGCAGGTCGCCAAGCTGATGGAGCAGCAAAAGCAGATGGCCCAGTCCATGGGCCAGATGCTGGGTGAGGAAGTGCTGCAGATCATCCGCCTGCGCCTCGAACGGCCCGAGAAGGTGAACGGCATCGCCGGCGCCAGCAAGACGTTGGTGTGCCCCGGTCGCGAGCGCATCGACAAGGGCCGCGCAGGCTATGCCGGCACCTATGTCGACGCGGCAGACATCCCCATTCACCTCAGCATGCTGAAGATCGGCGATGTTTTCATCGGCGGCGTGAATGGCGAGGTGTTCAATCCCATCGCGACCAGCTTCAAGGCGCAGGCGCCCTCGCGCCGCACGATGATGGCGACGCTGACGAACGGCTTTGGCCCATCGGGCTATATTCCGAACGATGCGGCTTATGGCCAATATACCTTTGAGGTGATTTCCTCGCGCCTGAAGCCCGGTTGCGCGGAAAGCGGCATCGTCAATGGCTTGCTCGATCTGGTCGAGCAGACCGACGCCGCAAAGTAAGGCCAAGGGGGCTACGGCCCCCTTCGCGCCCCCGCTCGCTCAATCCTCTTCGCACTTGCAGACCGGCCCCGCGCGCGTCGTGCTGGGCCGGGGTGCAGTCGTCGCGAATTCGACCGGGACCAGACGGCCATCGCGGTTTGCATCGGCGCCCGCAAAGCGGGTCGATGTCGCCACGGCCCACTCCTCGAACGAGAGGAGGTTGTTGCCGTCCTTATCCAGCTTGCGGAACGCGCTCGTTCGGCTTGCCATCATCTCCAGGCGCGTCACCACGCCATCGCGATTGCGATCATAGCGGTCGAAGCGCTTCTGCTCGCGGGTGCGCTCTGTGGCTTCCGGGACGTCGGGCGGCGGCGCCCCGCGTGCATTGGGATCGCCTGGCCCGGGCAAGGGCAGCGCTTTTGCGCGCAGGCCACCATTGGCGACGCGCGGCTGCATGTCCACATCCACGGCGGATTGCCACCAGAACAGCCCCGCCGCGACGAACAGCAGCGCGGAAAGTACACCGGCAAAGAATCGCCCCATCGCAGGCCCCCCGCAGGGAGATTAACCGCGCAGGGCGGCGATCAGCAAGCGGCTGTACTGGCGGGGCGTGAAGCCGCGCGATGGCAGCCGCGCGGCGCGGACGTCCGGCATGGCGACAGCGGCGAGCAGACGCAGGGGGCGCGGCAGGCTACGAGGCGATCGCGCATCCCGAGGCAGAAAATCCGAGGCAATCGCGAGACTCCGCCGCGCAAGCGCATCCTCGCTGGCGTGACCGGCCAGATCCCACAAGGCCCAGAGCGCGCCGAGCCGATCGGACGCCTCGCTCTCTCCTCCAGCCAGCAGGGCAAACAGCCCCCCGCCACGAGCCAGCGCATAGTCCCGCAAATCCTCGTCGCTGAGCGGATCGGGCGAGGCAAGCACGCGCCATCCGTCGATCAGCCGTTCTGCCGCCGCGCTGGCGCCGGCGTCCGCTTGCTGGCGCCAGGCATCGACCAGAGGCTCGCCGCGCCCCTTGGCATCATCCCGTTCCACCAACACGGCATCCCACCAGGCAAGGCGAATGGCGGCGATGGTCGGATCGGCCCGCCGACGGATCAGCTCGGCCAACCGGGCATCCAATTGCCAGCACAACGCATGCCATGAGCGCTCCCCAGCAAGCGTGTGCGCGAGCAACAGGCGCTGCAACGGGGCGGGCTCGTGATCGGCACCGAGCGCGGTAGGCGGCGCATTCACCAACGATCAACCAACCGAATTAGGCATTTGTCCACCACTTCTGGATAAGGCGAGGATCGGGCCGGTGGCGGTGCAATCGTTCGCCGGATGGGTGGCTTTAAGGGCAGTGAGGACAGGAATGCGCGACCGGGCAGGCGCAAGCTTCATGACCAGGCTTGGCCGCGACGTGCGCGGCAACGTCATCGCCATTTCGGCAGCGGCGCTCATTCCGCTGGCGGGGCTGATTGGCGGCGGCGTGGACATGAGCCGTCTCTACCTCACAAAGACGCGACTGCAACAGGCTTGTGACGCCGGCGTACTGGCCGGCCGGCGCGCGATGGGCGGGGGAAGTTGGACAACGGAAGGCCCCACCAGCACGCGAGGACGCGCGCTCGAATTGTTCAACGCCAATTTCACGGATGGTGCTTATGGCGCGACCCTGCTGAACAATGATTTTTCGGTGGATGACGGCGAGGTCAGCGGCTTCGCGGACGTCTCCGTGCCCATGACCATCATGCGCATCTTCGGAATCACGGAGCGGACCATGCACGTCACCTGCACCGCCAAGATGGAAATTCCGAATACCGACGTGATGTTCGTGCTGGACGTGACGGGATCGATGAATTGCGCTACCGGCGCCGGCTCCTGCCCCAACGGTAATAACAATAACGTTCCGGCGAGCAACGCAAAGCTTTACGGTCTTAAAAGCGCGGTCAAGTGCTTCTATGAAGCGTTGCTACGGGTGAATACTGCGGAAGTATGCGGAAACGACCCGACCGCCACTAGTTATACTGGTACTGCCCAAGTCAGAATAGGATTTATGCCCTATTCGGTAAACGTAAACGTAGGCAAGTTGCTTCATAACGACTGGATTGCCGATACGTGGGATTACCAGTCCCGCGTTGGCGTCAATAATAGAGTCTACACCTGGGAGGCCGGTTCTGAGACTTTCTCGAACTGGAGCGCTTGGTCGAATCCACCGAGCGGTCTAAACAACTCAAGCAGCTACACGGGATGGCAAAACATCTCCGGGAGTGGCTCCGTGACAATAAACAATACTAGCTACAACAAGACGGTATCTAACAAGAACTCTACGACGTGTCCTCAATTGAACAATAATGGTGGCGTTCTGACTTACACTGACAGTGGAAATGTGCAGGCGGCAACGAACGAATCGCCCCCCGTTTACTCCGACCCACAACAGACAATCACCTACTCGGAGAACGACGTTCACACGGTCAGAGGATATAAATATACGTGGACGAACAATAGTTGCCGCCTGCAGCAGAGTAGCACTCGCACCTATACATTAACGCGCAGTCAAACCTCGACTCGTCCGATCACATGGACAGCGCGGGACCGCGCCAGCTGGACCTATAAAAAACTCCAGTTTAGCACGGCGGCCCTGAAGGCTGGCGGCTGGACGTGGAATAACAGTTTGTCGCTACCTGTTGGCAACTCGGATGTGCAGGCAAAGCTCTCCGGCTCGAACGAGACGATCACCGTCTCCAAGAGAGTCGACATGGATGTGGTGTGGGACGGGTGCATCGAAGAGCGGAAGACTGTCCCGAACAGTGACGGCAATCCAACCGACGAATGGAGCCCGATCCCCAGTGATGCGTTGGACATGAATATCGATCTCGTGCCCGATGCAACGACGGGTTCGCACTGGGGCCCGATGCTGCGCGACGCAGTATGGGGGCGGTACACCGGCACCTCCACGCGAACGATGGCGGACGTGCCAACGTTCGAAAATCTCGATCGCAATAACAGCTATTATTGCACGACCGAAGCCAAGAAACTCCAGACTTGGTATACGCCGTCCGGATTCGAGACCTACGTCAACTCGCTGGCCGCGATCGGTAACACATATCACGACATTGGGTTGATATGGGGCGCCCGCTTCATCTCCCCTACTGGGATCTTCGCCGACGAAAACAAGGAGACGCCCACCGGCGGCGCCATCCAGCGGCACATCATCTTCATGACCGACGGTGCCACGATGACCGACAACACGAATTATACGGCCTATGGGATTCCTTGGTATGAACGGCGCCAAACTACCTATTCTCCGAACAGCACGCAGCTCAATAACATCGTCAATAGCCGACTCGTCGCCCTCTGCACCGCCATCCGTAACCGCAATATCACCCTGTGGGTCGTCTCCTACGGGGGCGGTGTCGATAAAACCACGGAAACGCGGCTGGAAAGCTGTGCCACGCCTAAAAAATACTTCAAGGCGGACGATACGCCCACGTTGATCAGCAATTTCAAGCAGATCGCCTCGGAAATCGCCGATTTAAGGTTGACCCACTGAGATGAGGCGCGCGCCTCATATCTTCGGCGCACACGCCCTGCCTGTCCTGCGTCAGTTCTCGCAGGCGCAGGACGGCGTGACGATCATCGAGTTCGCGCTCATTCTGCCGGGCTTCCTCATCATGTTGCTGGGCGCGCTGGATGTTGGCCACACGCTCTACATGCAGAGCGTGGTGCAGGGCGCCGTGCAGAAGGCCGCGCGGGACGGCACGCTGGAGACATCCGCGGGCACCAACGCGACCTCGCGCGATGCCATCGACGCCGTCGTGGAAAGCCAGATCAAGCAGTTGCACAATGACGCGGAGGTTTCGGTCCAGCGGCGCTTTTATCGCAGCTTCTCGCAAGCCTCCGCTGCCCAGGCCGAGCCCTTTACGGACAGTGCCAGCGGCCCCAACAAGAATGGCGTTTGTGACGGCGGCGAGCCGTTTGTGGATAACAATAACAACGGCGTTTGGGATGCCGACGGTGGCAATGCCATCAACGCCGCGGGCGCGCGTGACAATGTCGTGTTTACCGTAACGGTGTCCTATCCGCGCCTTTTTCCGATCGACAGACTGATCGGCGGGCATGGGATCACACATGTCGTGGCCAGGACTGTGCTTTCCAACCAGCCTTATGGCGACCAGGGCAGTGATGGCGAGCCCACCGTGCGGAATTGCTTATGAACGGTACGACGGCTCGCCTTCGTCCCCGGCGCAAGGGAGCGCCCCATGGCTTCCTCGCGCGTTTGATCCGCGCTCACAGAGGAGTCGCCGCCGTCGAGTTCGCGCTCACGGCCCCGCTTATTCTCGGCTTATTCCTGGCCGGCGCCGAGCTTACCAATTTTGCGATTACGCGGATGCGGGTGAGCCAGATCGCGCTGCATGTCGCCGACAATGCCTCGCGCATCGGCACCAATCAGCTAAACGCGCCACCACTAATCAGCGAATCGCAGATCAACGATCTACTGATCGGCGCCAACATGCAGTCCGGCTCGCTGGATCTCGCCACCAATGGGCGGATCATCATTTCAAGCCTGGAACCGGTCGCCAATCCCAATCCCGAACCAAAAAAATTCCGCATCCACTGGCAGCGCTGCTTCGGCGCCAAGAACTGGACCTCGACCCATGGCGTGCAGGGCGACACCGATCTGCCGGCGATGGGTGAAACCGGCAAGCAGGTGACGGCGCCTGATGGCGGCTCGGTCATCTTCGTAGAAGTAGCCTATGACTATACGCCGCTCATTTCGGCGAGCATCGTGCCGACGACCGTCATCGTCGATACCGCCGCCATGACCGTGCGCGACGACCGCGACTACGACGGCAATGGCGGAACGGGCGTCGCCAATAACGAGAATGTTGCGGCCTCGACCTGCAGCAGCTAAGGCGACGGCGCGGGCCTAGAGCGCCAGATCGACCCACCCGCTTTGGGCCCGAGAGGCGGCAACGGCTGTCTCGATAAACGCCATGCCGCGCAACCCCTCCTGCACGCCGGGGAGCAAAGGCGCCGCATTGCCCTGAAGAACCGCCGCGAAATCGCGATAGAGGGTGGCAAAGGCCGCCATATAGCCGTCAGCATGGTGGACGCCGGGCGGGCAGGCGATCGCAGGCTCGTCCTCGCCGAAAGCGAGCCGAAGGCTGGCACCGTCGATCGGATGCAGCGCGAGGGCATGCGGATCATCGAGCCTCCAGACCAGACTGGCGGCCTCCCCATCGCAGCGCAGGCGCAGCCGGTTGCCCTCCCCCGCCTCGATCTGCGAGGCCATTATGGTCCCGCGTGCACCATTGTCGAACCGCAGGAGCACGGCGCAGTCATCGTCCAGCGAGCGCCCCGGGACGACGCTGCCAAGGTCGGCCATGATCCGGCTTACATGCAGGCCGGAGACGAACTCGGCGAGATGGAAGGCGTGGACGCCGATGTCCGCGATGCAGCCGCCTACACCGGAGCGCACGGGGTCTACACGCCAGGCCGCCTGCGCATCGCCAGCGGGGCTCGCCAGCCAGCCTTGCGCGTAAGTTGCGCTGACCTTGCGGACCGCGCCCAGCTCTCCCTCGGCGATCATCGCGCGGGCGGCGCGCACAGCGGCAAAGCCACCATAAGGATAGCTGACCGCAAAGGGGCGGCCCGTCTCGTTCACAAGCGCGGCAAGCCTGCGGGCTTCATCGAGCCGTGCGGTCATGGGCTTGTCGCTCATCACGGCAAGGCCAGCCTCAAGGGCGGCCACGGCCGCCGGATAATGGAGATGATTGGGCGTGACGATGGTCACGAAGTCGGCGCCATCCACCCGGTCCCGCTCGCCCGCCAGCAAGGCGGGGACATCGGCATAGACGCGGGCGGGATCGATGCCATAAGCAAGGCCGGCCTGCCGGGATCGCGCCGGGTCGGAGGAAAACACGCCGGCAACCAGCCTGATCTGTCCGGTCGCCTCCGCCGCAATGCGGTGGGTCTGGCCGATGGACAGGAGCCCGCTTCCGCCAATCATAGCCATGTTCAACATGACAGGCGTCTCCGCTTCCCCAGCGATCAGGCAGCAACCAAGGCGGCGTCGCGCAAGCCGCGCCACACCCGGGCGGCCTGCACGCTTTCCTGCACATCGTGCACCCGCACGATCTGCGCGCCCAGCCCGATCGCGACCTGCGCCAAGGCGACCGAGCCGCCGAGCCGCTCCTCGACCGGCGCACCATCGGTCAGCGCGCCGACAATGCGCTTGCGGCTGGCGCCGAACAGCAGCGGCACGCCCAGCGCCTGATACATGGCCAGATTGTTGATGATGCGCGTATCGTCCTGCAACGCCTTGCCGAAGCCGACACCGGGATCGAGGATGATCTTGCTCCGCGCCATGCCGGCATCGAGGCAGGCGGCGATCCGCGCCTCCAACCAGTCGAACACGGCCATGTCCGCCGTCGGCCCTGCCACGGCGCCGGCCTTGTACTTGACCGCCCCACCATGCGGATCGTCGCCAGCGGACGGGCTGTGCATCAGGATGACGGGGCACCCCGCCTTCGCTACCACCTCCAGCCCACGCGGATCGTGGGTGAGGCCAGTCACATCATTGACGATGCTGGCGCCGGCCGCGAGCGCGGCCTCCATCACCGCCGCCTTGCGCGTATCGATGGAGACCACGATGCCGGTCCTGGCCAGTCGCTCGATCACCGGCACGGTCCGGGCGATCTCGTCGCCCTCCCACACGGTGGCGGCGCCGGGCCGGGTGGACTCGCCGCCGACGTCGATGATCGAGGCGCCGGCCAGCTGCATCGCAAAGCCGGCATCGGCGGCGCGCTCGGCATCGCCGATGAGCTTGCCGCCATCCGAGAAACTGTCCGGCGTCATGTTGAGGATGCCCATGACCTGCGGCGTATCGAAGCGAATGACGCGCTCGCCCAGCGTCAGCGGTGCGCGCGGCGCCGTCAGCCCCTCCATTTGCGCTGCGACCCGCTCAGCCTGCGCGTCGCTCAGGCGGCTTTGCCAGTCCTCAAACATGGCAACGGGGACGATGGCCTTGCCGGCGGTGCCTTCCGCGCCCGCCCAACGGACCTCGAGGCCCTGAAACCAGATCAGTCCCCCGGCAAGCCTGCGGAATTCATGCGTCTCCAGCCCGACAGGCGTGTCGATGAACCAGATCGGGCGCAGATAGAGGCGGGCGTCCGGCGGCGGGATTTCCATCATCATCGGGCGATATCCTTGTGCATCCCGCGCGCCTTAGCTTGCCCGACAGAAAAGCGGAAGCAGGAGCCCGGACCCGCGGTGGGAGCGCGCCGTCCGGGCCCCAACGACGGCGCCTTATGGCTCCGTCGCGAGCAGGTAAAGCTGGCGCATGGCATCGAGCGGCTTCACGGCGCCTTCGTGCTCGATCTGCCAGAAAGTCCAGCCATTGCAGCTGGGCGCGCCCTGCAGCGTGGCGCCCATCTTGTGGATCGAGCCGGTCTGGCCCTTGCACTCCAGCGAGCCATCGGCGCGGACATGCGCCTTGAAGCGCCCCTTGCTGGCGGTGAGCACAGTGCCGGGTGCGATCATGCCGGTCTCGACCAGCGTGCCGAACGCCACGCGCGGCTGGCTCTTGGGGGATTGCATGATGGTCAGCGCGCTCTCATCGAGCGGGAGCGCTGCAGCAATACGCTCCCGCGCGACCTCACAATAACTGTCTTCCCGCTCGATGCCGATCCAGCGGCGCCCCAGGCGGCGGGCCACGGCGCCGGTTGTGCCGGTGCCGAAGAAGGGATCGAGCACGACATCGCCCTTGTTGGTGCAGGAGAGCAGCACGCGGTACAACAGCGCCTCCGGCTTTTGGGTGGGATGCGCCTTGGTGCCGCCGCGCTTGAGGCGTTCCTGCCCGGCGCAGATCGGCAGCACCCAGTCCGAGCGCATCTGCAGCTCGTCATTCAACGTCTTCATGGCGCGATAATTGAAGGTATATTTCGCCTTTTCGCCCTGGCTCGCCCAGATCATTGTCTCATGGGCATTAGTGAAGCGCGTGCCCTTGAAATTGGGCATGGGGTTGGCCTTGCGCCAGACGATATCGTTGAGGATCCAGAAGCCGTAATCCTGCATCAGTGCGCCGACGCGGAAGATATTGTGATAGCTGCCGATCACCCAGATCGTGCCATCGGGCTTGAGGATGCGACGCGCTTCGGCCAGCCACTCGCGGCAGAAGGCATCATAGGCGGCATAGCTGTCGAACTGGTCCCAGGCGTCGTCGACGGCGTCCACGCGTCCGCCCTCGGGCCGGAACAGATCGCCGCCGAGCTGGAGATTATATGGCGGATCAGCGAAGATCATGTCCACGCTTGCCGTCGGCAGCGTGCGCATGATGGCGATGCAGTCGCCCTGCAGCAGCGTGTCGAGCGGCAGCACCGGCGGCGTGTTGGCCGGCAGGACCTTTGCGCGCACCGGTCGCTTCGTCAGTTTTTCCATCACGCTCATGTCGTCTAACCCCCGTTTGTGCGCCCGGTGTGAGTCACGACGAGTCCACCGTCAAGAGCGGTAACGGACTGGAGTCACGAGAAGAATCCGGGCCGGAAATGAGAACGAAACGAGTCCCACACGAGGGATGGAGTCCTGCGATTCAGGCAGGACTCAACATGTTGTGGTGTTGCGCCGAAGACTCAGGGCCGCGATGGGCCGAAAAAAATTTTAACCGAGCCTCCGGCATTATCGATTTTCAGAGGCTGCCCGGTCCCTGGATCAGCAACCACAGGCCGATGACCGCGAACAGGCTGGCCGCCACGATGCGCACCACCTTGAGCGGCACGCGGCGGAGCAGTTCATGCCCGAGGAACACTGCCGGGACATTGGCGATCAGCATGCCCAGGGTCGTCCCCATCGTCACCAGACCGACCTGATGGAACTGCGCGCCAAGCGCGACCGTCGCGATCTGTGTCTTGTCTCCCATCTCCACGAGGAAGAAGGCGATCGTAGTGGTGACGAACGCGCCGAAGCGGGCCGGCTTGTCCTCCAGATCATCGATCTTGTCGGGGATCAGCGTCCAGATCGCCATGGCGAGAAAGCCGGCTGCGACCAGATAGTGGAACCAATTTTGCTGAAAGATGGACGCCACGCTCGCGCCAAGCAGGGCTGCCAGAAAGTGGTTGGCCAGCGTCGCTGCGAGAATGCCGAGGATGATCGGCACCGGCTTCTTGAACCGGGTGGCGAGCAGAATGGCCAGCAACTGCGTCTTGTCGCCGATTTCGGCGAGCGCGACGACGGCGGTGGAGGTGAACAGGGCTTCCATGAAAAATCCTCAGCCGGGCAACAAGACAAACAATGACACCGAGCCTCCCGCCCGGCCTGGACGGAAGCTCGATGTCATTGGTCTCGCCGGAATGCTTGGATTCCCTGCCGCCACGGCCTCTCGACCGAGTATGTTGACGGGCAGGCCTGCCGGAAACCGGCAGCTGGCTACTCCCCAGATGACCCCAGCGCCTTAGGCCTTCGGCCGTCTCCCGTCAACGGGCGCCCTACAGAAAGGCCAGCTGCGCGACTGGCGCGAAGCTGCGGCGGTGAAGCGGGCTTGGGCCATGCTGGCGCAGCGCGGCGAGATGATCGGCGGTGCCGTACCCCTTGTTCCGCTCCCAGCCATAATGCGGATGATCGCGCGCGGCTTCCCGCATCAGCGCGTCGCGATGTTCCTTGGCGATGATCGACGCGGCGGAAATGCAGGGCTCCAATGCATCCCCTCCGACGATTGCGCGCGCCGACCAGCGCCACTCAGGGCGCCGGCCATGCGGTGTGAGATTGCCGTCGACCAGCACCTCGCGCGGATCGCATCCCAGGCGGGCGCACAGCCCCTCGACCGCCAGCGTCATCGCCAGCATCGTCGCGCCGAAGATGTTGAGCCGGTCGATCTCCGCGACATCGACCACGCCGACCGCCCAGTGGCAGCAGCGCTTGATCGTCGCTTCCAGACCCGCGCGCTTGGCGGCGCTCAGCTTCTTGCTGTCATCCAAGCCGGACGGGCGCGGCTTGCAGAGAACCACCGCCGCCGCGACGACTGGCCCGGCCAGCGGCCCGCGCCCGGCCTCATCGACACCGGCGATCATCAGCCGATCCGCCAGGGCGGATAGCGCCGGTCCTCGCCCGCCGAATAAAGGCAGACGCGGTTACCGGCCGGATCGACCAGCCAGGCCTCGCGCCAGCCCCATGCCTGATCCACCGGCTCATTATCGAAGACGAGCCCGGCCGAGATCAACGCGGTCACCCGGGCATCGAGATCGTCGCATTCCAGATAGACGCCATGCTGCTGGCCATGGAGAGACAGCGTCGCGCCGCCCGGCGCCTCGAACCGGGCATAGGGCTGGTCCGGACTGTCCACGATCAGGGTCAGGCCCAGATCCTCGTAGAAATCGCGGGAGGCGGCATAATCACTGACCGGCACGGAAATCTGGTTGAGGCGGGCGCTCGCCCCCATATCGAGCCGCACCGCGCCATGCGCCATCGGACCATGCCCGCGACCGAGGCCGGGCGCAGTGCGCAGAGCCAGCCGCACGAACAGCCGCGCCCGGGCAATCGCCTCCGGGAGATCGAGCCCCTGCCCCAGCCCGGTCGCGATGGCGCTGGCCAGGGTGCAGCCGGTGCCATGGGTATCTTCGGTATGGATGCGTGCCCCTTCCCAACGGGCGATTTCGCCTTCCGATCCAACCAGCCGGTCGGTGATGATCTCGCCGGGGGCGTGGCCGCCCTTGATGAGCAGCATCTCGCCCCGCGCGGTCAGGTCCGCTTCGCCGCCAAGCGCTTCCAGCTCGGGCAGGTTCGGCGTCGTGACGAACGCCCAGCCCATCAGCTCGTGCAGGCTCTCGATGGTGGCGGCGTCCGCGAGCACGCCGCCGCTCGTCGCGACCATCACCGGATCGAGCACCACCGGCGCGCCGATGCTCTCAAGTCGGTCGGCGACCGCCAGCGCCGTCTCCGCGGAGCCGATCATGCCGATCTTCACGGCGTCCACGCCGATGTCGCTGACCACGCTGTCGATCTGCGCCAGCACCATGTCCGTCGGCACGGGATGTACGGCCTGCACGCCCAGCGTATTTTGCGCGGTGATCGCGGTGATCGCCGTCATGGCGTGGCCACCCAGCATGGTGACGGTCTTGACGTCCGCCTGGATGCCGGCGCCGCCGCCGGAGTCCGAGCCGGCGATGATCAGGATTCGAGGATAGCTCATGAGGCGCTTTTGCCCCTTGCCGGCGCGGAAGTCGAGCCGCTGGCGCTGCGCCTCACTGTTCCTTGCGGGCGCAGACGATGCACAGCGATGCCTCGGGCCGGGCCGCCAGACGCGCCGGCGCGATGGGCTCGCCGCACAGCACGCAGGCGCCGTAAGCGCCGGCCTCGATCCGCGCGAGTGCACGATTGACCGAGCCGATCTCGCACGCCACCAGTGCAGATTGCTGCTCCAGCGCGCGATCATCCTGCACTTCGCTTGCCTGTTCGGCTGAATCGGCATTCAGCGGTTCATCGAGATCGACTGCAAGCCGCTTTTGCCGGGCTTTCAGATCATCGCCCATGGCCAGAAGCCGTGCCTTTGCGTCCATCATATCCATGGTCACACATCTCCGTCCGACTGCTCGATGCCAGTCTAGGGAGTGATGCGCGCCAATCCATGCGCCAGATCAAATGGGTCGCGGGGGCGCTCAGCCCTGGAAGCGGCGCTCCGTCGAAGCAGGGTTTCGCTTGAGCGCGTCGCCAGTCCGGCTGGGCCGGTCCAGCAACTCGCCGCCGCAATTGGGGCAGCGATGATCGAGATCCTCGGCGCACTCGGCGCAGAAGGTGCATTCGAACGAGCAGATGAAGGCGCCGCCGGCATCGGCTGGAAGATCGGTGCCGCAGCGCTCGCAATCCGGGCGCATCTCAAGCATGGGCGGCCGCCGCGCTTGCCACGGCATCGCAGATGCGGTCCACCACGCGGACGACCTGATCGCCATCGTCCCCTTCGGCCATCACGCGGATCACCGGCTCGGTGCCGGACGGCCGAATGACGAGACGCCCCACCCCTTCCAGCTCCGCTTCGGCCTGCGCGATCACGGCCTGGACGCTCTGCGCCTCCAGCGGCTTGCCGCCGGCGAAACGGACATTCTTGAGCAATTGCGGGACCGGCTCGAACTGGCGCAGCAGCGCGCTCGCCGGCTTGCCGCTCTGCACGAGCGCGGCGAGCACCTGGAGCGCGGCAATGGTGCCGTCGCCCGTCGTCGCATAATCGGAGAGGATCATGTGGCCGGACTGCTCGCCGCCGACATTGCAGCCACGCGCCTTCATCTCCTCCAGCACATAACGGTCACCGACCTTGGTGCGGATGAGGGGAATGCCCTCGCTGGCGAGCTTTCGCTCCAGCCCAAGGTTGGACATCACCGTGGCGACGACCCCCTCACCCTTCAACATGCCCTGCCGCGCCCAGCTCGTGCCGATCAGGGCCATGATCTGGTCGCCATCCACGATGGTGCCGGTCTCATCCACCACGATCAGGCGGTCAGCATCGCCATCGAGCGCGATCCCGATGTCCGCGCCGGATGCCACGACCGTCTCCTGCAGCAGCAGCGGCGCGGTCGAGCCGCAGCCATCGTTGATGTTGGTGCCGTTGGGAGTCACACCGATCTGGACTAGCTCAGCACCCAGCTCCCAGAAGGTGTAGGGCGCGGTGTTGTAGGCGGCGCCATTGGCGCAATCGAGCGCCACCTTGAGCCCATCGAGCCGCAGATGCTGCGGGAAGGTCGATTTGACGAAGTGAATGTAGCGCCCGCGCCCATCCTCGACCCGCCGCGCGCGCCCGATGCCCTCGGATGGGGCCAGCGGTATCTCGCCGCCCTCGATCAGCGCCTCGATCTTCAGCTCGTCGGCGTCGGAGAGCTTGTAGCCGTCCGGCCCGAACAGCTTGATGCCATTGTCATAATAAGGATTGTGGCTGGCCGAGATCATCACGCCAAGATCGGCGCGCATCGATGCGGCCAGCATCGCCACGGCGGGCGTCGGGATCGGGCCGAACTGCACCACGTCCATGCCGACACTGGTGAAGCCCGCGACCAGCGCATTCTCGATCATATAGCCGGAAAGGCGCGTATCCTTGCCAATCACCACGCGGTGGCGATGACTGCCGCGCATGAAGTGGCGGCCGGCGGCCATGCCCACTCGCATGGCCATTTCGGCCGTCATCGTGGATTGGTTGGTGCGGCCCCGGATGCCATCCGTGCCGAAGAAGCGTCTGGTCATCGCCGGTGCTTAGCGGATCGGGGGCCGGCAGCGCCAGCCCCCTTGAAGGCTCACCGCACAGGCGCCGTCTGGTCCCGCAGGCCTTCCTCCGGGCGGTCATCGACCGGTTCATCCTCTTCCTTCAGCGTGTCGAGATGCATCAGGCGCTTGACCAGCGGGGAGACCGCCAGCACCGCGACGGCAATGCCGATCGTCCACCAGCCGATGGTGTTGTAGACCGAGAGCGTCGCCTCCTTGGTCATCTCGCCATCATGACCGCCGGTCGCCTCGCCGATCTTGCCGGCGACGAAATTGCCCACCGCCGACATGTAGAACCACGCGCCCATGATGAGGCTGGCGAGATGCTTGGGCGCCAGCCGGTTCATGGCGGAGAGGCCGACAGGCGAGAGGCACAGTTCGCCGGTGGTCTGGAACAGGTAGACCAGGAACACGAACAGCACCGGCGTCAGCGCCGCCATGCCCGCGGACTGGGCGCCCCACACGAAGATGAGGAAGGAAAAGCCGACCTGCGCCAGCGCCAGACCGAATTTGGCCGGTGCGGACGGTTCCCAGCCGCGCTTGCCCAGCCACAGCCAAAGCCAGGCGAAGACCGGCCCGAGCAGCACGATATAGATGGGGTTGAGCGACTGGAAGAAGGTGGTCTGGAAACCGCCACGGTCGACATAGCGGTCCGTATAGAGGTTGAGGCTGCCGCCCGCCTGCTCAAACAGGCCCCAGAACACCGGGTTGAGCGCGACAAGGAAGACGATCGCGAAGATGCGATCGCGGGCATCCGGTTGCAGCTTCATCGCGGCGTAGAGCACATAACCGAGCAGGGCGACGCCCGCGACGATAAGCAGCGTCTCGATGATATCCTGATACTGGACGAGGAACCAGATCACGCCGATGGAGGCGACGCCGATAGCGTAGAGCAGCCATTCCGTGCGCAGGGTGAGCGGCTTGGGCGGCTCCCCCTTGCCCATGAGAAACGGCTTGCCGATGACGAACACCGCCGCGCCCAGCAACATGCCAACGCCCGCCGCGCCGAAGCCATATTTCCAGCCGTAGGTCTCGCCGAGCCAGCCGGCCATGATGGTGCCGATGGCCGCGCCCACATTCACGCCGACATAGAAGATCGTGTAGGCGCCGTCGCGGCGGGGATCGGTAAGCCCGTAAAGCTGGCCGACGATCACCGAGATATTGGCCTTGAGGAAGCCCGAGCCGACAACGATGCAGCTTAGCGCCAGCCAGAAGATGTTGATCGTGGGATCATCCTGTCCGCCCGATCCCTCGAATGCCATCAGGCAGTGGCCAGCGGTGAGGATCAGCGCGCCGAACAGCACGGCCTTGCGCTGGCCGAGATAACGGTCGGCGAGATAGCCGCCCAGGACCGGGGTGACGTAGACGAGGCTGGTATAGGCCCCGTAGACGAGGTTCGCCTGCCCGTCGCTGAACAGCCAATGCTTGGTGAGGTAGAAAATCAGCAGGGCGCGCATGCCATAATAGGAAAAGCGCTCCCACATCTCGGCAAAGAACAGAATGTAGAGGCCCTTGGGATGGCCGATAAACTCCTGCTTCTTGCTCACAAGCCCAACCGCGCCGCCGGCAAGAAGCACGACGAGCGCGATGAGGGCGATGGCTGGAATGGTCGCCATAAAGTCTCCTGGTCCGGGCAACGGCGAGACGCCGGCCGCGACAATATGCTCACGAGACTTAGTGAGTCTGACATTTGAGAAAAGCGCTTTTTTCTGCCGGCCTCGATGGGAGCCGCTCCATCGGCCCTGCCGTAGCGAAAAGCGCCGCTATCGCCGCGACATTGCGATCAATTCGCAAATGCGCTTGGCGGATCGACCGGATTTGTCTAGCGATGCGGCATGTTCAACGACCGCTCTTCCATCCCCGCCTATCTCGCATCCCGCCGGTCCGGCAAACCGCGCGACCTCGCGGCGCCTGGCCCCTCGCTCGATGAGCAACGCGAGATGGTGCGGATCGCGACGCGGACCCCCGATCATGGCAAGCTCGCCCCCTGGCGGTTCGTGATCGTGCCCGACAACCACCGCGCGGCGCTGGCCGCCCTGCTCGAGCGAGCCTATCTCGTCGAGAAGCCCGAGGCCGGCCGGCTGGAAATCGAGGCAATGCATCAATTCGCGCATCAGGCGCCGGCGCTGATCGTCGTGCTGTCCTCGCCCAAGCCTTCCAAGATTCCGGCGTGGGAGCAGGAGCTCTCCGTCGGTGCGGCGACGATGAACCTGCTGCATGCCGCCCATGCCATGGGTTTTGCGGGAGGTTGGCTGACCGGCTGGCCGTCCTACAACGAGGCCGTGCGCGATGCGTTCGGCACCAGCGAGGAGCGGATCGCCGGCTTCGTGTTCATCGGCACGCCCTCGCGGGATCTGGACGAGCGCCCCCGGCCGGAGCTGGACGACGTGTTGTCGATCTGGTCGGGCGGCTGACCGCACGCTTCCTGGCCGGCGCCTTGACCGATCCACTGTATTATGTCACTGATGCAGCATGATCGATGAGAGCCGGCCCGTTTATCTGCGCCTGCGCGACGAAATTGCCGCCGCCATTCTGGATGGACGCTTTGCAGATGGCGATGTCTTGCCATCCGTGCGGGCCTTTGCGGCCCAACAGGGCGCCAATCCGCTAACCGTCGCCAAGGCCTATCAGAGCTTTCAGGATGAAGGGCTGGTGCAGGTCCGCCGTGGTGTCGGCATGTTTGTCGCGCCGGGCGCATCGCGTCGCCTGCGGGCGATGGAGCGCGAACGCTTCTTCAGTGCGGTCTGGCCGGGCGTCTCCGAGCAGATGCATCGCATTGGAATCACCCTGGAAGAGCTTGTCGAGCGAGATCGCGTGACCACCGACTGATCACGGCCCATCGCTCCAGCCCATCGATCTATCGTGTCTGATCTCTCGTTCATCTGCCGTTGCGGTTGGCCTCGCCAGACTTGTCGCATCAGGTTGAACGGAGACAAGACATGATCAAGACCGCCCTTGCTACCCTCGCCGCCGTCGGCGTGATGATGAGCGCAGCCCCTGCGGAAGCCCATAAGAGCAAGCATCGGCACGGGCACGGCGCCAGCCGGATGTATGACGACCGCGGCTATTACCGCGAGCCCCGCCCGATCACCCGCGACACGCGCACATGGCGCGGCGACGATGGCCGCTATTATTGCAAACGCGCGAACGGCACGACGGGCCTGATCATCGGCGCGGCCGGTGGCGCACTGCTCGGCCGGACCATCGATACGCGCGGCGACCGCACGCTCGGCACCGTCCTCGGTGCCGCTGGTGGCGCCTTGCTCGGTCGGGAAATCGAGCGCAGCGGCGCGCGCTGCCGCTGATTTCCGCTTGAGTTTGGACGTGCCGGAGTGGCCCTGAGGTCGCTCCGGCACGGGCCGCTCAACTCTGAAGATTATAGCTTTTCATGAGATCGTAGAGCGTCGGCCGGCTCACTCCCAGCATTCGTGCCGCGCCTGAGATATTGCCCTCGGACCGGGCGATCGCCCGCCGGATCGCCGCCTGATCGGCCGCCTCGCGCACCGCGCGCAAATTGACCACCGGGCCATCCTCGCCGTCCGCTCCATCCAGATCGAGATCGCCGGCGGTGACCATCTTGCCCTCGGCCAGGATGACCGCACGTTTGACGCGGTTTTCCAGCTCCCGCACATTGCCCGGCCAGTGCCAGGCATCGATGGCGGCAACGGCATCGCTGGCCAGGCCACGCACCTGTGCATTCAGTTCCGGGGCGAAGCGGGCGACGAAGCGGCGCGCGAGCAGCACGGCATCGCCGGTTCGCTCAGCAAGAGCCGGGATGCGCACGACGATCTCTGCCAGACGATAATAGAGATCCTCGCGGAAGCGGCTCTGGGCGATCATCTCCTCCAGATTCTGGTGGGTCGCGCAAACGATCCGGCAATCGACCGCGATCTGCTGGCGTCCGCCGATCCGCTCGATGGTCCGCTCCTGCAAGAAGCGCAGCAGCTTCACCTGCAGGGCGAGCGGAATATCCCCCACTTCATCGAGGAACAGCGTGCCGCCCTGCGCCTGTTCGATCTTGCCGGGCGTGGTCTTCACCGCACCAGTAAAGGCGCCCTTCTCGTGCCCGAACAGCTCGCTCTCCAGCAGCGTCTCGGGGATCGCCGCGCAATTGATCGCCACGAACGGTCCGGCTGCGCGGTCGCTCTTTTCGTGCAGGCCGCGCGCGAGCAACTCCTTGCCAGTGCCGCTGGCGCCAAGCAGCATCACGGACACGCTGGCGCTCGCCACCCGTTCGATCATGCGCGCGACCTTGAGCATTTCCGGCGATGCCGTGATCATATGCCCGAGCACCCGCGCATCGGCGGGGACGGCCTCGGCGAGCCGCCGGTTCTCCTGCTCCAGCGTATGGACGTGGAAGGCGCGGGCGACGATGTGGCCCAGCGAATCGATGTCGAGCGGCTTCTGGTAGAAATCCCACGCCCCCTGCGCGATCGCACGCCGGGCACTTGCGCGGTCGCCCTGGCCGGACGCCACGATCACTTTGGTCGCCGGGGCTTCGGCGAGAATTTGCGCCAGCGCGGCCATGCCCTCGGTGATTCCATCCGGGTCCGGCGGCAGCCCCAGATCGAGCGTGACCACCGGCGGCGCTTCCGCGCGCAGGATGTCCATCGCCTCCTCCCGGTCGCCGGCGATCAGGATGTGATAACCGTCATAGGACCAGCGCAACTGGCGCTGCAGGCCCGGATCATCCTCGACGATCAACAGTTTCGGGCGCATATCCGCCATCAGGTCATACTCCGCATCGGCATGTCTCTTGCGTTCTCACTTGGGCTGGAGACTGGCAGCCAAATCGTGAACTGGCTGCCTTCTCCCTCGACACTCTGAACGAGCAGCCGACCGCCCATCGCCTCGACCAGCGCGCGCGTTTCATGGGCGCCAAGGCCAAATCCATTGGCTTTGGTTGAACTGAACGGCCGGAACAGACGGTCGCGCATGAAGGCGGCGCTCATCCCCTTGCCCCGATCGATCACGTGAAGATCCAGCCCGGCATCGCCTTGCTCGACGACGATCCGCACCAGGGCTCCGTGCGGGCTGGCCTCGATGGCGTTGCGCACCAGATGGGTGAGCGCGCGCTGCAGATTGTCCGCATCGACGATAACCCGCTGGTCAAGCGCACCCTCCACGACGACATTGCGCGTGCCGCCGGCCCAGGCGCGGGCGAGATCGCCGAGCCATGGCCCCAGCAGCAGTTCCTCGCGCTCGGAGGGGCGCGCCCGCCCGCCACGCCCAAGGCGCTGGATGAGGTCGTTCATCCGCGATGAAGTTTCTTCCAGCGTCAGGATCATATCCTCCCGAAACGCCGGATTGTCTGCGTGGCGGCGGGCGTTGCCGGCCAGTAGCGTCATCTGGCTGACCAGATTCTTGAGATCGTGCAGGATGAAGGCGAAGCGACGGTTGAACTCTTCGAACCGCTGCGCTTCAGCCAAAGCCTCGCGATGGCGCTCCTCCGCGACGCGAGCGGCAGCTTCACCGCAGACGACGCGCAGAACGTCGAAATCCTCCCAGTCGAGCGCGCGAGAGCGTGGCGGTGCCGCGAGCAGCATCACGCCGATGATCTCATCGCGGCAGATGAGCGGCGCGATGGCCCAAGCGACACGGCTCTCCAACATCGAGGCCGGGAGAAGGGCGCCCAGATCATGTCCCTCGCGTGCGATGTCGAGAATCTTTCCGGCCGGGACCATCCGGTCGGCGACGGCAATGGGCAGGGTCAGCGGTGCCGGGCTAGCCTCTGGCCACGCATAGGCACAGACGCGGACCAGACGCTCGTCCTGCCTCAGATACAGCGCACCGGCCGGCGCATCGACCGCCTGGGCAATCGCCCGCGCGATCCGGCAATCGAGGCTGGTATCATCCGTATCTCCGCCATCCATCGTGGCGGAGAAGCGGAGCCAGAGGCTGCGATAGTCATATCGATGCGCGAACACATGCTTGGAGATTTCGCCCCGCAACCATGACCGCATCGAGGCCGACGGCAGAAAGGCCAGCACCGCGACGGCAAGGGTGAAAAGCAACGCGAACTGGACGATGCGTGCCATGGGAGCGCTCATGCCGCTCAGCAAGCCGACCAGCAGCAGGATGACGCAAATATAGAACAGCGCGAGACCCGCCGAGACGAGCCGGGTCGTCAGTGTGCGCGAGAGCGCGAAGGCGCGCGTGCCGTCGCTGCGCAGGCCCAATGCGAGCATGATCGCCAGCACCGCCATCACGAACCCGCGCATCGGCGCGAGCGGGGTCATGCTCCCTTCGGCGAACCAGACCAGCAGATAATGGTTGAAATCATAGGCCCACATGCAGGCCAGCGCGGCGGCCAGCCAGCCCTCACGACGGGCGGATTCCGGGTCACCGCGCCCGGTATTCCAGCGGAACAGGAGGAGCAGCGCGCCCAGAGCGAAGGCGGCGCGCAACATCCAGGTCATTTCGAAATAAACGAGAATGCGGCGATCAAACCGAATGCCTTCGCCCATCTGCAGATCGAAAATCAGCTGAACAGCGAGCACAAGCGCCAGAGCCAGCACCACGACCTTGGGGCCGGCCCGCCCGCCCGGTCGCCAGACCCGCGAAAGGCTGGCCAGTGCTGCCAGCCACGCCGCGTTGCGCATGGTCTCGGTGACGCCATCGCTCAATTGGCCGAGCGGGCTGAAGCCGACAAAGGCGTGCCGCAGCGACCACAGCGCCGTCAGCGCCAGCGCGACGATGACGAACTGCGCCGCGGCGATCCGATGGGGCTGCCGCGAAATCAGGATCGCGAGCGTGGCGAACAGGATCGCCGCGAGCGCGTGACCCAGATGGCCGGCAATCAGCCAGACAGTCATGCGCATCTCCCCCGGCTAGGCGACCGCGCGGCCGTGAAGACCACGCCGCCCACGCCGCAGCCCGGCCATCCCGCTTTACAGGTCAGTGTAAGATGATCCGACACCCAGCCGGCTTATGGTGAAATAGCAAAAATATGCTGAACGCGGCAGACCGCCGATGCGCGATGCCGATTTTTACCGGATGCTAAGCCTGTTTGCTTATCATGCCCGTGTCCGCGAAGACCGGACGAGCCGGAGCCATTCATGCCCAACCGCATCTATCTGCTGATCGCCCTCGCCTTCATCATCGGTGGCCCGATGCTTGTGATGGGCATCAGCAATGTCCTGCCCTCAGACCCGGCGGCAGAGATGGTGGCGAACGGCGGGCAGGCCCCAGAACCGCTGGTGGATGAGGCTCAATCCGAACCGGACGCGGAGGCACCGCCCCCGCCGATGGTGGAACAGGCGCCCGGATCGACCGATCCCCTCTTCGATGCCAACCCGACGCTGGACGCGGAGTCCGCCCGCGTCTCACTGCCCGACCCGGTCGCCGAGGATGTCCCCGCACCGGCGCCCCCGGCCCACGCGGAAAACTTCTCGCCGCAGTCCGGTTTTGGCGGCGACGACGGCAAACCGCATTATTGAGGCGCGCGTGATCTTGCAGCGATCAGTCCACGCCCCGTAGAGAATTCATATCTCTTGGACGTCCGCGACAGAGCAGCGCAGACTTGCTGGTTCTGGAACCGAAATCGCGTAGTTAAGGGCGCCTTCTTCGCCGCGATCTAAATCGTAGACTTAGCCATGCGAGCCCCAAACCTATCGGGATCGAAACCACAATCAGCCCGATAATGGATAACGACCAAGACCAACCTCGTTCTCTCGCGAAAGTTAGGAATGCGAAAGTGAAAAGCGCTCCGAATATGTGAACGCCATAATCCGATAGTTTTAGGTTCCGCCGCCTCATGCTCGCCCAGTTGCCTCATGCCAACGATGCCCACAACGGCGGCGTGTCCGGAATGGCGCCTTCAAAGATAAATACAAGATAACGGCCAATCAGTGAATGCGCCCACCCGACCTACGACTTCCCAAAAATATCCAGCACCGCAACCGTCAGCGCCTTTGCAGCCGTGCCGATCACCGCACAGGGATCGGGCGCCCAGAGCGGGCTGTGGAGCGACGGCAGGCTGATCTCGCCGCGCTGCGCAGCGGCCACCTTGTCAGGGTCCACCCCGCCGACCCAGAAGATCATGCTCTCGATGCTGTTATCGGCGCGGTGATATTGGCCGAAATCTTCCCCGCCCATCACCGAGGGCACCTGTCGGACCCGATCGGCACCGAAATGGGCGCGCAGCACGCCCGCGACATGATCGCTGAACTGCGGCGTGTTGTAGGTGGCGGGCGTATAATCCTGCTCCACCGCCATGATCGGCATCCGGTCCTCCGGCACACCGGCCGCCATCGCCTCGCCCCGCGCGATCCGCTCGATGCCGCCCAGCAGGCGCCCGCGCGTCTCATCGGAATAGCTGCGCACGGTGATCAGCAGCTTTGCCTCGTCCGGAATGACATTATGCTTGGCGCCGGCGACGAAACTGCCGACCGTCAGCACGGCCGCCTCCTGCGGATCGCATTCGCGGCTGACCAGCGTCTGCAGGCTGGTGACGATGCGCGCCGCGATCACGATCGGGTCGATGGTCTTGTGCGGGTAGGCGCCATGGCCGCCCTGGCCGCGCACGGTGAGGTCCACACTGTCCACATTCGCCAATACCCAACCCGGCGTGTAGCCGATGGTGCCGGATGCAAGCTCGGCGCTGTCATGGAAGGCAAGGACATGGCTTGGCTTGGGGAAGCGCGTGAACAACCCGTCGTCCAGCATGGCCTTGGCACCCAGACCGATCTCCTCGGCCGGCTGCAGGATCATCACCAGCGTCCCCGACCATCGCGCCCGCAGCCTAATCAGCGCCTGCGCCGCGCCGGTCCAGGCCGTCATGTGCGTATCGTGGCCGCAGGCATGCATCACCGGGCTCTCGATGCCATCGCGCGTCGTCGCCCGAACCCTTGAGGCGTAGGGCAGACCGGTCTTTTCCTCGAGCGGAAGCGCATCCATGTCGGCGCGGATCATCACCACCGGGCCGGGGCCGTTCTCCAGCACAGCTACCACGCCCGTCTGCCCGACCTGCTCGGTAACGGCAAAGCCAAGCGCCCGCATTCGCGCCGCCAGCGTCGCGGCGGTCCGTACTTCCTGAAAGCTCAGTTCCGGGTTGGCGTGCAGGTCGCGATAGATCTCCAGCAGTTCGGGAAGCGCTGCATCGATGGTCGCGTCTATATGGGAGGCCGCAATGGCTTCCTTTGACGCTTCACTGAAAGACATGTCTGTTCCTTCTGCCCCGTGACGGCCGCGATCATAGGCGCTTTTGCGCGCCTTGGAAGGGCAGTGAGCCGAAGCGCTTCCAACCCGCCTGCTCTGTGCCTATGAGGCGGGCATGAAGCTGGACCGCCCCCCAAAAGCCGTGGTGTTCGATATGGACGGCGTGCTGTTCGACACCGAGACGCTCTATCGCGCGGCGATGTTTGCCGCCGGCGATGAGGGCGGCCATGCGATCACCGAAGCGCTGTTCAATGCCACATTGGGATGCCCATGGCCGACGGCGCGCCAGCAGTTGCTCGACCATTTCGGCGGCGATTTTCCGGCCGATTATTTTCGGCATCGCGTGCGGGCCCATTTCGACCAGTTCGTGGCGCGGGATTTGCCGCTCAAGCCCGGCGTCGTCGCCTTGCTCGATGTGCTCGATGCGGCGGGGTTGCCCCGCGCGATCGCGACATCCTCCGGCCATGAGCAGGTCCGGCATCATCTGGCGCATCATGGTTTGGCGGATCGGTTCATGCATGTCGTGGCGTTTGGCGATTATCAGGCGGGAAAACCGGCGCCCGATCCCTATCTCCTCGCCGCCGATCGGCTGGGCGTCTCGCCGGCCGATTGCCTTGCCCTTGAGGATTCCCACAATGGCGTGCGCTCGGCAGCCGCGGCAGGCATGATGACGGTGATGGTGCCGGATCTAATGGCAACCACAGCAGAAATGCAGGACCTTTGCGCCCACATCGTCGAGGATCTGCACGCTGTGCGCGAGATCGTGCTGGCGTCGCTTTCGGAAGGCCGCGTGGTCGAACGCCGCTAGTCCGCGCGCCCGGTGACTTGCTCGTCGGCCGTGGCATCGGCCTCCTGAGCGGCGCCCTCGCCCGGTGATGGCGCCGGCAAGCGCCCAAGCGCTTCGACCGGCTCGATCGCGTCGATCTCCCGCGATCCGGTTTCGACACTTAGATCCTTGAAGCGTCGCCCGGTCACCAACACGCGATTTTCGAAGCTGGAGACGAATTTATTATAGCTGGAAACCGAGCCATTGAGGCTGCGGCCGAGCGAAGAAAGATGCCCGGCGGCCACCGCCAGCCGCTCATACATCTCCTTGCCGAGCGCCGCGATCTGCTGGGTCTGTTCGGCCATTTTCTCCTGCCGCCAGACGCTTGCCACCGTGCGCGCAATGGCGACCAGATTGGTCGGCGTGGCCAGCAGCACACGCTTCTCGAAGGCCCATTCCCACAGGCCGTCATCCTGCTCCAGCGCTGCCGCGAGGAAATGCTCGCCGGGGATGAACATCACGACATAGTCCGCCGCATCGCCAAAGCGCGTCCAGTAATCCTTGGCGCCAAGCTGCTGCGCGTGGTTGCGGATCGCGCCGGCATGGGCCTTGAGATGCCCGACCCGCACCACCTCGTCCACGGCGTCGACCGCTTCCAGATAGGCGTTGAGCGAGCATTTGGCATCGATGATGAGTTGCCGCCCCCCGGGCAGACGCACGATCACGTCCGGGCGAAGCCGGCCGTCGGCGGTATCCACGGAAACTTCCGAGCGGAAATCGGCGAACTGGCTGAGCCCCGCCATTTCAAGCACGTTACGCAATTGCTGCTCGCCCCAGCGCCCGCGCGCCTTGGGGCTGGAGCGCAGCGCATTCACCAGCCGCGCCGTCTCCACCCGCGCCTCGGCACTGCCCAGCCGAACCTGCTCAACGGCCTCGCGGAGCGCGGCGTAGCTATCCACCCGCTCCTTCTCGACCTTGCCCAGACCTTCCTCATAGCGCTTGAGCGTCGTCTCGACCGGCTGGAGCAACGCCTTGAGACTGGCCTCGCTTTTCTCATGGGCCTGATGGAAGCGCTGATCGGCGCGCTCGATGAGCATGCGCTGCGCCTCGTTCAGCAACTTGCCGGCGGTCTCACTGAACTGCGCAGACAATTGCTCGCGCGCCTCACCCAGCGCGCGAATTTGGGCCTCGAAGCCCTCCATCCGCGCCTTCTGATCGGCCTGCACAGCCGCGAGCATCCGTTCGGCCTCGTCCCGCGCGCGATCGGTGTCCTCCAGTTTCGCGCGCAAGGCGTCGGTCTCTTCCGCCCGGCTCGCCGCCACCGCGAGGTCGCGCAGCGCGGCGTTGCGCATGTCCTCAAGGGTGGCGAGTCGGTCGGCGAGAGTCTTGCGCTCGGCCTCAACCGGCGCAGCCATGCGGGCGCGCATCAGCCAGCCAGCGACAAGCCCGACCAGCAGAAGAAGCAGACTGAGAACAAGGCTTTCGACGGTCACGGCAACTCGCGGCAAAACAGGAACGAAATGAGAACCTATCGCCACTGCCCCTCAAGCGCAAGCCCGTCACTCGATATGGCCCTGCTCGCGAAAGAAGCTGTTGAGGGCGCCGAGCATCGTCTGCCACCAATCGACGACATCGGCGAAATTGCGCTGTGTCAGGCCGCCATAGGTGGTCACGTCATAGGTCAGGTCGAGCGAGCCATCCTCGTCCACCGCCATCTGGCTGAACCGGTTCTTACGGTTCCACAAATTGGCGAGCTCTGGCGTGTTCTTGCCGTCATCCACGAAGCTGGTCGAGAAATGCAGTGAGGCGCAGTTCTTGCCGTCCTCGCATTCGTAGAAATAGATGTTGAAGTTGTAGCCGCTCGCCGCGCTGGTGATCATCGGGTTGCCGCTCGACTCACTCTTGCTCAGGCTGGCCTTGTAGCCGGCGTCCTGGATCGCCTTCACCACCGTCTCGGGCGCATTGGCGCAGACGAGCCCCTTGCCGCACGGTTCCTCATCGGCCGCATGAGCGGGCGCCGTCATCATCACAAACGCACATGCCGCAGCGGAAATCCAAGCGGTCGTCTTCATCGTCGTCCCCATTGCTCGTTACGGCCAAGGCCTTATCGCGATGAAGCGGACATCGCCACACCGCAAAGCCTATTGCAGATATGTTCTTCATATGTTCTATTGACGCATGAGTGCGATCAAGGGGCGCGGCGCCCCGGCCAACGAGGTATCGAGCCGTTTCCACCTGCCCGCGCGCGAGGTGGATGGCGACTGGCTGGATGCGCGACTGGCGGACGAGGAGGATCAGCCGCCCCCCCTGCGCACCACCGTGACGCTGGAGCAGGCGCGCACGATCATCACCCGCAACAATTCCCCCGACATTGGGTTTGAGCAATCGGTGAATGCCTATCGGGGCTGCGAACATGGGTGCATTTATTGCTTTGCGCGGCCGAGCCATGCCCGGTTCGATCTCTCGCCGGGGCTGGACTTCGAGAGCCGGTTGTTCGCCAAGCCGGACGCGGCCAGGCTGCTGCGGCAGGAACTCGCCAAGCGTGCTTATCTGGTGAAGACCATCGCGATGGGGACGAACACCGACCCCTATCAGCCCATCGAAGCGCGGTATCGCATCACGCGGGCGTGCATCGAGGTGCTGGCGGACTGCCGCCATCCGCTGATGATCACCACCAAATCCAACCGGGTGTTGCGGGATCTCGATCTGCTGGCGCCGATGGCGGCGCAGGGGCTGGTCGCGGTGGCGATTTCGCTGACCACGCTGGATGCCGGGCTGCACCGCAAGCTGGAGCCGCGCGCGCCCTCGCCTGCCAGTCGGCTCGCGGCGATCCGCGGGCTCTCACAGGCGGGGGTGCCGGCCCATGCCAGCCTGTCACCGATGATCCCGGCGATCAACGATCATGAGATCGAGGCGCTTGTCGCGGCGGCCGCAGAGGCGGGCGCGCAATCGGTCTCGTTCATTCCGGTGCGGCTGCCCTTCGAGGTCGCGCCGCTGTTCCGGGATTGGCTCGATGCGCATTATCCGGACCGGGCCGCCAAGGTGATGAGCCTCATTCAGTCGATGCGGGGCGGGCGCGACAATGATCCCAATTTCGGCACGCGCATGCGTGGGTTCGGGGCTTATGCGGAGTTGATCGGCACGCGCTTCCGCGTCGCTCAGGCACGCCATGGCCTTGGCAAGGGCCGCCTTGCGCTGCGGCATGACCTGTTCGTGCCGCCGTCCGATCAGGGCGATCTGTTCAGCATGCTGCGATGAACAGACCGCCCTTCGGCTATGTCAGATCAGTTGAAGGACACGCGCATCGTCGCCTTGCGACCCCTCAACGTGTAGCCAACCGCGCCGAAGCCGATGACCAGCATGGCCCAGACAGCCGGCTCAGGCACCGGCGGAGCGTTGGTTCCGTTTACGGCAATATTGTCGATGTTCGCCGAAGCGCCACCGACAACGAAGCCGAAGACGACCCGGTCAACCAGATTGCTGGCGCCGGCGATGGTGGAGAAATCCCCGGAGAAGGTCGAGAGCAGGCTGAACACCGGCACCTGACCCGCAAAGCCGGTCACGCTGTAGAGCAGGTTGCTGTCCACGGTCGCCAAATCGAAGCTGTCCAGCGTGAAGCTCGCGCCGCCCGCCGTCAGATCGAACAGGCTGAGCGCCGTCCCGCCGCCAAAGCCGACGCTGGGCGCGCTATTGCCCGAGCCGGCATCGACCACGGAAGACCCCAGCACATTGGCGAAGGTAAACCCATCCTGCGTGTAGCTGGTGAACGGATCACCCGATCCGGAGAGACCATCGAAGCTGATGATTGCGGCCTGTGATGGTGCCGCCAAGGCGGCTCCGGCCATGAGCGCCGCTGTGAGAAGCGGCAGTTTGTACATAGTTTTCATCGGTAACTCCCAAATCCTAAGAGTCACCCCCGACGCCACCCGATGGAACGGGATGGCACCCCCGCCGCTGCGATGGTTAACATTTCGCAAACGCACAATAGCGCTGCGTTCAATTGTGCTCACGAGGCGAGGAAAGCCGCGTTGGTCCGCGCGCCCTCGCGGTGCGGTGCAGCACGTCGCGCGTCAGGCACGGTTTAGCGGGAGGCGACCAGCGCCAGCTGCGGCCCGTGCTGAGCTAGCACCACCTTGGTCACACCGCGCACCGTTTCGACCCGCTCGCCAAGCTCGGCATCGAGCTGGAAATCCTCGCCGAGGATGACCCGCGCCCGCCCGCCATCGGGCAGCGCCGCGTCCAGCTCCACCGTCGAGCGCGCGCCGCGCCGTTCGCCCAGCATCTGCCGGAGCGCAGGAATAGCGCTCGGCTCCTCCACGGAAATGACCATCCGCATTCGCGCCGTGCCCGCGAGGCGCGCGAAGGACTGGACGTTGCGCACGGTGACGCGCGGGGTCTCCTCACCGGGCTGGCGATCCAGCTCCACGGTCAGCAGGGCGCATTCGTTGCTCTCGTGCAGGGTGGCGAGCAGCTTGCAACTTTCCTCATCGAAGCAACTGGCCTGGAACTGCCCGCTCGAATCCGAGAAGGTCGCCGAGGCGTAGCGGGCGCCGCGCTTGGTCTCACGCCAGCGTATATCCTCGATCAGCCCCGCCATCATCGCACCGGTGCGGTCGCCGCCGCCAATGCCATCCGACTGGCCGCACAGTTCCGCATAGCTGCGCACGCCCTTGCCGCGTGCGAGGATGCGATAGCGGTCCACGGGGTGCGCCGAGAAATAGAAGCCGAATGCCTCCTTCTCCTGCGCCATGCGCTCGACGGCGGCCCATTTCACATCCGGCAGCGGCACGTCCGCATGGGAAACATCCTCCCCACCGAACAAGCCGCCCTGCCCGCTCTCGCGCTGCTCGGCGGCTTTGGCGGCAACTGCGAGCAGCGCCTCCGCCGCGGCATGGACCACCGCGCGGTCCAGACCCAGGCTGTCGAAGGCGCCGGCCGCCGCCAGACTCTCAAGCTGCCGACGATTGAGCAGGCGCGGCTCGATCCGCCCGGCCAGATCATCGAGATCGCGAAACGCGCCGCCTCGGACCCGCTCCTCGACCAGCGTTTCCATCGCCTTCTCGCCCACGCCCTTGAGGCCGCCCAGCGCATAGCGCACCGCATGGCGGCTGGCGTCCTCCGGGTCCGGTTCCACCGAGAAATCGGCCTCGCTGACGTTGATGTCCGGCGGCAGGCAAGTCAGCCCCATGCGGCGCATATCATCCACGAACACGGTCAGCTTGTCCGTCTGGTGGATATCGAAGGCCATGGAGGCGGCGTAGAATTCGGCCGGATAATGCGCCTTGAGCCACGCGGTCTGATAGGCGAGCAACGCGTAGGCGGCCGCGTGGCTCTTGTTGAAGCCATAGCCGGCGAACTTGTCGATCAAGTCGAACAGCTCATTGGCCTTCTTCTTGTCGATCTGGTTGTGCGCCTTGCAGCCTTCGACGAAGGTCGCGCGCTGGGCGTCCATCTCCGCCTTCACCTTCTTGCCCATGGCGCGGCGCAGCAGATCGGCGCCGCCGAGCGAGTAGCCGGCAAGGATCTGCGCGGCCTGCATCACCTGTTCCTGATAGACGAAGATGCCGTAGGTCTCGTTCAAGATCGGCTCGAGCAGATCGTGCGGATATTCAATCGCCTCCTCGCCATTCTTGCGGCGGCCGAAGAGCGGGATATTGTCCATCGGGCCTGGCCGGTAGAGCGAGACGAGCGCGATGATGTCGCCGAAATTGGTCGGCTTCACGGCGGCGAGCGTCTTGCGCATGCCCTCGGATTCCAGCTGGAACACGCCGACCGTGTCGCCCCGCTTGAGCAGATCGTAGACCTTCGCATCGTCCCAGCTCAGCCCTTCCAGATCGACGCTAACGCCGCGCTTGGCGAGCAGCTTGACCGCGCGTTGCAGCACCGAGAGGGTCTTGAGGCCCAGAAAGTCGAACTTCACCAGCCCGGCGCTCTCGACATATTTCATGTCGAACTGGGTCACCGGCATGTCGGACTTGGGATCGCGGTAGAGCGGGATCAGCTCCGACAACGGACGATCGCCGATCACGACGCCGGCGGCGTGGGTGGAGCTGTTGCGCGGCAGGCCTTCCAGCATCATCGCCTGATCGACCAGCCGCTTGATCTGCCCGTCCGCCTTATATTCGGCCACGAACTCGGCGGAGCCGTTCATGGTCCGCTCCAGCGTCCATGGGTCGGTCGGGTGGTTGGGGACGAGCTTGGCCAGCCGGTCGACCTGATTATAGCCCATTTGCAGCACCCGGCCGGTATCCTTGAGCGCCGCGCGCGCCTTCAGCGTACCAAAGGTGATGATCTGCGCGACCTGATCATGGCCATATTTGCCCTGCACATAGCGAATGACCTCGCCGCGCCGGGTTTCGCAAAAGTCGATGTCGAAGTCCGGCATCGAGACGCGCTCGGGATTGAGGAAGCGCTCGAACAGCAGGCCCAGCGCCAGCGGATCGAGATCGGTGATCGTCAGCGCCCAGGCGACGACCGAACCAGCGCCCGATCCACGGCCCGGCCCCACCGGAATATCCTGCGCCTTTGCCCATTTGATGAAGTCGGCCACGATCAGGAAGTAGCCGGGGAAGCCCATCTGGATGATGATATCCAGCTCGAAATCGAGCCGGGTGAAATAGTCCGGATAGCTCTCCCGCAGCGCAGCTTCGTCAAGCTCGGCCGCGGCCTCGCCATGCGTCTGCTGGTGGATCTTGCGCAGGCGCCCGACCAGACCCGCCGTCGCATCGACGCGCAACTGCGCCTCCTCACCGTCGCGGTCGCCGGCAAGGCTGGGCAGGATTGGCTTGCGCTTGGGCGCCATCACCGCACAGCGCTGCGCCACGACGAGGGTGTTGGCGATGGCCTCCGGCAGATCAGCGAACAATTGCTGCATCGCATCGGCAGGCTTCATCCAGCTTTGCGGCGAGCTTTTCGGGCGGTCGTCGCTCTCCACATAGCTGCTGTTGGCAATGCAGAGCAGCACGTCATGGGCCGGATGGAAGCCGGCATCGGCATAACAGGCGGGATTGGTGGCCACGAGCGGCAGATTGCGCGCATAAGCGAGGTCGATCAGCGCGTCTTCCGCCGCCGCCATGATCGCATCGTCCGTGCGGGACAGCTCGATATAGAGGCGATCGCCGAACAGCGCGGAGAGACGGCCCAGATAGCGACCGGCTTCCTCCGGCAGGCCTTCCGCCAGCAACCGGGCGAGTGCACCTTCGCCGCTGGCCGTCAGGCAGATAAGACCGTCGGCATGGCGCTCCAGCGCCTCGAAGGAGACATGCGCCTCCTCCATTTCCGGCCGCTCGACATGGGCGCGGCTCGCCAGCGCACAGAGATTACCATAGCCGACGTCATCCTGCGCCAGCAGGACCAGCCAGTCGATCTGCACCGGCGCATTGTCCGGCCGCCCGGGGCGCGCCACCGCGAGCGTGGTGCCGATGATCGGCTGCACGCCGGCCTTGGCGGCCGCGTCGGAGAAGGCCATGGCCGCATAGAGGCCGTTCCGATCGGTCAGCGCGGCGGCCGGGAAGCCCAGCTCCTTGGCCCGCGCGGCAAGCTGCTTGGGCGCAATCGCGCCTTCCAGCAGGGTGTAGGCCGACAGGTTACGGAGCGGAACATAGGGCTGGTGCGGCATGACCGCTGTTATGGGGCCTTAGCGCCCATCTGGAAAGGGCCGCGCGCAAGTTACCCACAGGCTTTGCACCACTGAGACCGCCGGCACGGGGTCATCCCCGCAATCCCCCTGAACGCCCGATCTTGCAAGGACTTGCGCCCCGGACCCAAGATGGTTCAATGAGTCGCAGAAACAGGGGACGGGATTATGGACATCGAACCGACGGGTGGCACGGCGCCATCGCTCATGGAACGCGCGAAGGCGATCATTCTCAAGCCCAAGGCGGAATGGCCGGTGATTGCGGCGGAGACGACGCCGAGCGGTGACATCTTCACCAACTACGCCCTGCCACTGGCGGCGATCAGCCCGATCGCGGCCTTCGTCGGCGGCCAGCTCTTCGGCTTCGGCGCGTTCGGCTTCAGCTATCGACCGTCGCTGATGGGCGGCCTCTCCATGGCGGTGACGAGCTTCATTCTGGCGCTGGTCAGCCTGTTCCTCATCAGCTTCATCGCCAACAAGCTCGCGCCCAAATTCGGCGGCGTCGGCAGTTCTCGCAACGCCTTCAAGCTCGTCGCCTATTCGATGACGGCCAGTTGGCTAGCCGGCATCTTCAGTATCGTGCCGTCGCTCAGCTTCCTTGGAATTCTCGGCCTCTATTCTTTCTATCTCTTCTATGTCGGCGCGGCCCCGCTGATGAAAGTGCCGCCCGAGAAGGCGCTGACCTACACGATCGTGACGGTGCTGTGCGTGCTGGTGATCTATATCGTCATCGGCGCGATCACCGCCACGGTGGGCCGCACCTTCGGCTTCTCGCCCTCGGGCAGCCTGGGCGGCGGCACGGTGACGACGGAGGATGGCGCGACGATCGCCCTGCCCGGCGTCGGCAACATCGATACCGGCAAGATCGAGCAGGCAGCGCGCGACATGGAAGCCGCGCAGACCCGTGAGGCCGTCGCCCCGGCGCAATTGCAGGCGCTCCTGCCCGCCAGCATCGGCGCCTATCAGCGCACGGCGATCAGCAGCGTCAAGGCCGGCCCCACCAGCCAGGCCGAGGCAAGCTATGAGGCAGGTGGCAAGCGCTTCACTCTCAAGGTCTCCGACATGGCTGTGATGGGTGCGATTGCCGGCATGGCAAGCGCCATGGGCGTTGAATCCAACCGTGAGGATGGCGACAGCTATGAGCGCACCACGACGGTGGACGACAATATGGTCATCGAACGCTGGGACCGCGGCGCCGGCAACGGATCGTTCGCAACCACGGTCGACAAGCGCTTCATGGTCGAGGCAGA
This sequence comes from Sphingobium sp. B8D3B, assembly GCF_025961875.1. NCBI lineage: Bacteria > Pseudomonadati > Pseudomonadota > Alphaproteobacteria > Sphingomonadales > Sphingobiaceae > Sphingobium > Sphingobium sp. B8D3B. Next base: position 1,191,043 of record NZ_JAOQON010000001.1, read on the forward strand.
GGGCGATGCGGGCAGCATTGACGAGTTGAAGGCCGCCGTCGCTGCCATCGACATGGCCAAGCTGAAAGGCCTGGGGCGCTAATCAGGCACCGATCCGTTCAAAAATAGCCCGCGCCTGACCGCCTCAGGCGCGGCGCCGGATTGCTCCGGCCATTACCAGTCCAGCACTTCGCCATCATAGGCCCAGAAGCGGCCGCTATTCTCCATGCTCAGGCCATCGAGCACCTGCCGCAATCCCGCCGCGCTGGTCTCGACGTCGATGTCCGCGCCGGGGCCACCCATATCGGTGCGTACCCAGCCGGGGTGGAGGGAAGCCACCGCAATCCCCTCGCCAGCCAGATCGGCGGCGAGGCACTGGACGACCTTGTTCACCGCCGCCTTGGAGGCGCGATAGGCGAGATGGCCCGACTGAGGCGCGGCCATCGACCCCATGCGGCTGGAGGTCACCGCCACGCGCGGATGAGCCGCTTTGCGCAAATTGGGCAGCAGTGCCTGGATCACCCGCAACGGCCCGAGCACGTTCACATCGAGCGTCCGCAGGAAGCCATCGAAGTCCATGTCCGTGCTGCTCTGACGCTCGGGGCCGATCACTCCGGCATTGGCAAGCAGCAGGTCGACCGGCCTGCCATCGAGCGCCGCAGCGAACTTGCTGACCGATTGCGCATCCGCCACATCCAGCGCCATGGTGGTGCCGAAGATGGGGTCGGCCCGGTCTTCGCCGCGCATGGCGCGGATCACATCATGCCCGTCCTGCGCATATTGCCGCGCCAGTTCCAGGCCGATGCCCCGATTGGCGCCGGCGATCACGATGGTTGCCATGAGTCGTCTCCTGTCGCGTGCCGCCGGCCACCATGGCGCGCCGGCACAAATCGCTAATCGAGAAACCCGTCATGCAGCCGAACGATCCGGTCCATCCGTGCCGCCAAGCGCTCATTATGCGTCGCGATGAGCGCGGCTGAGCCCTGCTCGCGGACCAGCCGGATGAATTCGTCCAGCACCACATCGGCCGTGCGCTCATCCAGATTGCCGGTCGGCTCATCGGCCAGCACCAGCGCCGGGCGATTGGCGAGCGCACGCGCCACCGCGACGCGCTGCTGCTCGCCGCCGGAAAGCTGGCTCGGCTTGTGCTCGAGCCGGTGGCCGAGACCGAGGCTGGTGAGCAGGCTTTCCGCCCGCGCCAGCGCCTCAACCTTGCTCTTCCCCAGGATCAGCTGCGGCAGGATGACATTCTCGACCGCGCTGAAATCGGGCAGCAGATGATGGAACTGGTAGACGAAGCCGAGCTTCTCGCGCCGCAGCGTCGTGCGGCCATCATTACCTTCGCTTGCAACTTCGACGCCGCAGAGGCGGATCGAGCCGCCAAAGCCGCCCTCCAGCAGGCCGATCGCCTGCAACATGGTCGACTTGCCGGAGCCGGACGGGCCGAGCAGCGCCACGATCTCGCCGGCCTGCACGTTCAGGTCCACGCCGCGCAGCACGTCGATTTTGGCGCCGCCCTGCGTGAAGCTGCGCGACAGGCTGTGAACGGAGAGCACCTCACTCATAGCGCAGCACCTGTACGGGGTCGGTATTGGCAGCCTTCAAGGCCGGATAAAGCGTGGCGAGGAAGCTGAAGCCCACCGCCATGATGCAGATCGCGCCGATCTCGACCGGATCGGGCTTGGACGGCAGCGAGGTCAGGAAGCGGATCGACGGGTCCCAGAGCTGCTGGCCGGTGAGCATCTGCACGCCATCGACAATGCCCTGACGGAAGAACAGGATCACCGAGCCAAGGACAAGCCCCGCGCCGGTGCCGAGCGTGCCGATGGTCACGCCCACTGTCACGAAAATCCGCAACAGGCTGGCGCGCGTGGCGCCCATCGTGCGCAGGATCGCGATGTCCCGCGTCTTGGCGCGGACCAGCATGATCAGGGAGGAAAGGATGTTGAACACTGCGACCAGAATGATCAGCGACAGGATGACAAACGAGACCACGCGGTCCACCTGCAAGGCCTCGAACAGGCTGGCATTCATCTGCCGCCAGTCGATCACCTGGCCTTGGGTCGCTACCTGCTTGGCCAGCGGCGCTAGGATCTCGCCGACCCGGTCCGGATCTTCCGTCTGCAACTCGACCATGCCGACCTTGTCGCCCATCAGCAACAGCGTCTGTGCGTCCTGCATCGGCATGATCACGAACGCCTTGTCATAATCGTAGATGCCGATCTCGAAGATGGCGCCTATCTCATAGGGGAGCTGGCGCGGCACCGTGCCGAAGGGCGTCGAGCGCCCGGCCGGATTGATGACGCTGATGGACTGGCCAACGCCCACGCCAAGCGCCTCGGCCAGGCGGGAGCCGATCGCCACCTTGCCGCTGCCGGCCCGCACATCCTTGAGCGAGCCTGCCAGCACCTTGCCGGAGAGCGATGCATTGTCGTGAATATCGGCTTCCGTCATGCCGCGAATCAGGGCCGCTTCAACCCGGCCGTTGAACGTCGCCAGCAGCGGCTGCTCGATTAGGGGCGTCGCGCTGGTCACGCCCGGGGTGGCTCGCGACTGCCGCGCGATCTCTTCCCAGTTGTCCAGCCGCCCGCCATAGCCCTGCACCACCGCATGGCCGTTCAAACCCACGATCTTGTCGAACAGCTCGGCGCGGAAGCCGTTCATCACGCTCATCACGACGATCAGCGCGCCCACGCCCAGCATCACCGCGACGAGGCTGATGGAGGCGACGAGGAAGATGAATCCCTCGCCCTTGCCAGGCAGCAGGTAGCGCCGGGCGATCATGCGTTCGTAACGATTGAGGATCATGGCAGGGGCAGAAGCCTCGCGGGGGGACAGTCTGCGCACCTCTATGGTGCGGGGGAGGGAGTGGCAAGGCCCTGCGGCCTGACCGGGGGCATGGCGCGCCTGTTGCGGATATGGCACAGGGTGCTTAACAATTTCGTAGCGTCGCAACTTGCCTGATGACAGCCGCCGTGCGTCATCCTAGCGTCAGCGGCGAAACACAGGCAATCATAGCAGGCCGTGGTTCAGGGATGTCGCATCCCGCCTGACTCGCTTGAGGGGGCCGGACAGGTGAGCGGAAGCGATGCCAAAGGGGGAGACGATTAATCGTCCACGGGCGCCCGGATCGGCAACGATCTGGGCGCTTAGTCTTTGTGGCGATCTTCCCCGCACGTCTAGCACCCGATTGTTGCCGGATGATGTCAGCGCGAGCGGCACCGCTTGGCTGTGCAAAAATCATGATCAGTCGCCTCACCTGCCCCTCTTGAAAGGGCATGGCGCGCGCATATCTCTGCCCTGTCCGGTCGCCCATGATGGGGATCGGCTGATGCACCGGGCGCCGACTTCGGGCCTGGCATCGCAGTTCAAACACGCTCCAATGGAGGATTTGATTATGCGTGGCTTTGATTTGACTCCCTATCGCCGCTCCACTGTCGGCTTCGATCGCCTGTTCGACCTTATCGAGAACAGCGCGCGCCTGCAGCAGACGGACAATTATCCGCCCTATAACATCGAGCGCCTCGATGAGGATCGCTATCGCGTAACGGTCGCCGTCGCCGGTTTCAAGGCGGAGGAAATCGACATTACGGCGCAGCAGAACCTGCTCCAGATCACCGGCCGCAAGGCTGAGGTCGCGGAGAGCGAGCGCGCCAATTATCTTCACCTCGGCATCGCGAACCGCAGCTTCGAGCGCCGGTTCGAGCTGGCCGACTTCGTGCGCGTCGAGCGCGCCGACCTCGCCGACGGCCTGCTCATCGTAGAGCTGGTCCGTGAGGTGCCGGATGCGATGAAGCCGCGCAAGATCGCCATTAACGGCAAGGGCGAGGTTATTGACCTCTCAAGCGACAAGAACGCCGCCTAATCCGTTTCAACCCTCTCTCACCAGTCGGAGAGATGAGCGCCCGGGGAGACCCGGGCGCTTTTTTATGTCGTGAACCCGGCGCGCCCGGCCACACCGACGAGCGCCACGATAAAGTCCTGCGATTTGCGGTTCATGCCCCCATCTCCGTTTCCGCATCATGCCCGAGCGGCGCATCAAAGCGCAACCGGTCACCCCGCCATATCGATAGCCGCACCAGAAGCATTGGCCCCTGCCCCATCTTGCGCTAATCGCGCGGCATGACTGATCGATCGCCTCTCGCTCGCCCCTTCCCCGCCCTCCCGGATATTGCCGGCGTGACGCCGCGCGTCGCCCGCGCCCGATACAAGCAATGGGATCGCTGCGACCTCACTTATGTGGAACTGGCGGAAGGCACCGCTGTGGCCGGCGTCTTCACCCGGAACGTCTGCTGCTCGACCGAGGTCGAGCTTGGCCGCGAAAGCGCCGCGCAGGGCAAGGCGCGCGCATTGATCGTCAATGCCGGAAACAGCAACGCCTTCACCGGTTTTCGGGGGCGCGAAGCCGTGGACCAGATTCGCGATCAGGTCGCCGGGCACCTGGGCTGCGCCGCCAGCGACGTGTTTGTGAGCTCGACCGGGGTGATCGGCGTGCCCCTGCCCCGCGACAAGGCCCGCGCTGGCGTCGAGGCGGCACTGGCCGCTACGCCCTGCACTTGGGAGCAGGCCGCCGAGACCATCGGCACCACGGACACCTTCGCTAAAGGCGCCACAACCAGCGCCGTCATCGGCGACAAGACCGTCCGCCTCTCCGGCATCATCAAGGGCTCGGGCATGATCGCGCCTGATATGGCGACGATGCTGGGCTATATCTTCACCGATGCCGCCATCGCGCCCGATTTGCTCCAGCAGATGCTGAGCGCCGCCAACCGGCGCAGCTTCTCGTGCATCACCGTGGATGGCGACACCTCCACCAGCGACACCGTGCTGCTCTTCGCGACCGGCAAGGCCGGCAACGCCCCCCTCACGAGCATGGACGATGCCGGCGCCGACGCGTTTCAGGCAGCGCTCAATGACATCTGCACCCAGCTCGCCCAGCTCGTGGTGCGTGATGGCGAAGGGGCGCAAAAGTTCATCGAGGTCGAGGTGACCGGCGCCGTCAGCGACGAGAGCGCCCGGCGCATTGGCCTCTCCATCGCCAACTCCCCACTGGTGAAGACGGCCATTGCGGGTGAAGACGCCAATTGGGGCCGCGTGGTCATGGCGGTCGGCAAGGCCGGCGAACCGGCGGATCGCGACAAGCTCGCCATCCGCTTCGCCGACAAATGGGTGGCGCAGGATGGGCTTGCCGTGGACAGTTATGACGAGGCCCCGGTGGCAGCGCATCTCAAGGGGCAGGATGTCCGCATCGGTGTCGACCTTGGGCTGGGCACAGGCCGCGCGACCGTGTGGACCTGCGATCTCACCCATGGCTACATCTCGATCAACGCCGATTACCGGAGCTAAGCCTCATGAACAGCCTCAGCAGCGCCGTGAGCGCGCTCCTGCGTGATGTCGCGCGCGATGTCGTCCTGCCGCGCTACCAGAACCTCGCCAATCACGAGGTGGAGGAAAAGGCGGTCGGCGAACTGGTGACCATTGCCGACCGCGAAGCCGAGTTGCGCCTCAATGAAGGGCTGAGCCGCATCCTGCCCGAGGCGGGCCTTGTCGGCGAAGAAGCCTGCGCGGCCGATCCCGGCCTTACTGGCAAGCTCGAAACCGGTCTCAACTGGGTGATCGATCCCATTGATGGGACAGCGAATTTCGCTTCCGGAAAGCCGCCCTTTGCCATCATGGTCGCGCTGGCCGATGCCGGCGTGATCCAGGCGGGCTGGATCCTCGATCCGCTCACCGGGCGGCTGTGCGAGGCGTCGCTCGGACAGGGGGCGTGGATCGATGGCGAGCCGATAAAGGCCAAGGAGAGCGGCGCGGATATCCCGGTTGCCGGACTGTCCGTGCTGTTCCTGAACCCCGCCGACCGGCAGGCGATGATCGACCGCGTCGAAGGCCAGTTCGCCATTGCCGACATTCCGCGCTGCGCTGGGGAGCAATATCCCCGCATCGTGCTGGGCGTGCATGATCTGGCGGCATTCGAGCGCACCTTGCCATGGGATCATGCCCCCGGCGCGCTGTTCGTCAACGAGGCGGGCGGTCGTGTCGCGCGCCCGGATGGCTCGCCCTATCGGCTCGCAGCCCATCCGGGTCGCGGTCTGCTTGCAGCGGCGTCTCCGGCTCTGTGGGATCGTGCGGCGGCGGTTCTGTACGGTTAATCAATAACCGGTATAACATGCTGTTTTGTAAAGATAGCTGATAACAAAAAGGGCGCCATTTGGCGCCCTTTCTTTGGCTCACCGCCAATCGTGGCTAAATGCCCTCACAGCTCGCCTTCGATCCAGCCCTTAAGCGCGCTCTTGGGGGCGGCACCAACCTTGGTGGCGGCCGGCGCGCCATTCTTGAATAGGATCATCGTGGGGATGCCGCGCACGCCATAGCGAGTCGGCGCGTCGGGATGATCGTCGATATTGAGCTTGGCGATGGTCACCTTCTCGCCCAATTCCTCGCTGATTTCCTCCAGCGCGGGTCCGATCATCTTGCACGGGCCGCACCATTCCGCCCAGAAATCGACCAGAACGGGCTTGTCGGACGCAATCACGTCCTCATGGAAGCTGGCGTCGGAAATTGCCTTGGTAGCCATCGTCGAAACTCCTTCTGTCGAACGTCTATCTAGGTTGCCGAGGCGTCCGCCTCAAGGTCGGTGCTGCCCAACTTGTGCTCCTGTGCCAGCAAGCCGGGCTTGTGCGCAGCGAGCAAGGCCTGCGGCAGATCGATGAGGCGGGGGGCCGCCGTGTAAAGCAGGCTGACCCGTTGCGGGCGGCCCGGGAAAATCTCGGCCAGCGCAGCGGCATATGCTGCCATCTGGCGGACATGCGCGGCCGGCAAATCCACTGCATTGTCAGGGACATGCCGCCCGGTCTTGAAATCAACGATATGGACGAGATCATCCGTCACTAGCAGCCGGTCCACCGTTCCCGCGATCACCTGCCCGGCGACGACGGCCGCGATGGGCGCTTCTGCCAGCGCATCCGGGCCGAACAGCGCGGCATGCTCGGGATCGTCCAGCACGGCATTGACATGCGCGAGCAGGTCCGCGCGTATCCCGGCGTCGACCACGCCGGCCCGCTCCAGCCAGCGCATGGCGGCGGCAGAGCGCTCGGCGGCCGGCAGATCCGGCAAACGCTCGAACAGCGCGTGGAGCAGCCGGCCCCGCTCTGCAGCCGCACGCATGGCGGCATCCGGCGGCGGATTGGGCACATCATCCTCGACCAGCGCGGAGGGAGACAGCGGACGGGGCGGCCGCGCTTCCTGCGGCGCCGGCGCGCGCAGCCAGGCGGGCAGCGCGGGTTCTGCGGCGCTGGCATCTGCCTCGCGCGCTTTCTTGGGCTTGGCCGGCGCGAGACCTGCCGGGCCGGACCAGCGCAGGGCCTTGCCCCAGTCGGGCACGTCCGCCTCGGCAGCCCCGAGTGTCCGCATCGCCAGATCGACGGCCTGATACCAGCTTTCCTTGGGCGGCTCACCCCTGGCGCGGCTGCCGAGCGATCCGGTGACGATCAGCCGCTCTTCTGCGCGCGTGAGACCGACATAGAGCAAGCGCCAATGCTCCTCCATGTCGAGCCGCTCAGCGGATTGCATAGCTTGTTCGATCGCCGGCGCGGCTTCGCCCTTGGCGGGGCGGATGAGCGGCAAGCGGGCGGCCTCGGTCACCGGCAGGCTCACGGCGTCGGCGCGCGGGCGCTGGCTGGGATCAAAGGCGGCATCGGCCAGAATGACGATGGGCGCCTCCAGCCCCTTGGCGCCATGCACGGTCATCACCCGCACCATGTCACCGCCCTCGCCCAGTTCGCGCTTGATGTCCGCGTCGCCACGGTCGAACCAGTCGATGAACCGCTGCAGCGAGGGATGATCGTCCGCCTCGAAGCCCAGGGCGGCATTGAGCAGCTCGTCAATGGCATCGCGCGCCTCCTCGCCGAGCCGGGCGATCAGCTTGCGCCGTCCGTCCATTGCGCCGGAGAGGATGGCCTCGAGATAGCGATAGGGCGTCGTGAAATCCGCCTGCCCCAGCAGCGTGCGCAACGGGGCCTGAAGCTCCGCCGCCAGCGTCGCGCGCAGGTGGCTCCACAGCGAGCCCTCGCGCGGGACCGCGCGCGCCAGCAATTCATCCTGCGTCCAGCCGATGAGCGGCGAGACCAGCAGATTGGCGAGGTTGAGATCGTCCTCGGGCTGCACCGCAAAGCGCAGGGCCGCCAGCAGATCGCGCACGGCGAGCGGGGCCTGGAGCCGCAACCGGTCCACGCCGGCTACCGGCACGCCCGCCTCATACAGCCGCGCGACGATGAGGCGGGAGAGCGCGCTGCGGCTGCGGAGCAGGATCAGCACGTCGCCAGCACGCGCCGGGCGGCCCTGAGTAGCCAGCGGCGTGCCGATCATGCCCTTCACCAGCCGCGCGATCTTCTCGGCATGGCGGCGCTGATGGTCGGCCAGCCAGTCTTCCTCCCCCTCGCCGGCAGTCTCGTCAGCCTCGCCGTCCTCGTCGCTCTCACTTGGCAGCAATGATGTCGGCGGGAGCAGCAGAACCTCGCCGGGGTGCTGGCGGGCGGCCTGATGCGGCGCGGAGGGCGTCTCCAGCCCGAGGCGATCATGCCCGACCGCATCCAGCACAGCGTCGACGACATCGAGCACCGCCGGCATGGACCGGAAGCTGCGGGCCAAAGGCAATTCTGCGAACGGGTGGCCGACGCGCTCGGTTGCCGCGCGGAAGCGCTGCAGGGCGCTGGAAAAGGCCTCGGGGCTAGTGCCCTGAAAGCCGAAGATCGCCTGCTTGGTGTCCCCCACCACGAACAAGGTGCGCAGCCGCGCCTGCTCGTCGGGCTCGACCTCAAGAAACTCCTCGACGATGGACCAGACGATGTCCCACTGCGCGTCATTGGTGTCCTGCGCCTCGTCCACGAGGATATGGTCGACCTGCTGATCGAGCTTGTAGCGGATCCAGTCCGCCATGCCGGGCTGGGTGAGCAGCGCACTTGCGCGGCCGATCAGATCATCGAAATCGACCGCCCCGGCCTGCCGCTTGGCCTTGGCATAGGCCCGCGCATAAGCACGGCCCGCCGTCAGTCCCTGCGCCGCCGTGCGCGCGAAGGCGGCTTGCTTGCGCAGATCGAGCAGGGTCTTGATCGCCGCGCCGCACGCGCTGGCGAGATCGACATAATCCGGCTCGGCTTCCAACAGATTCTTGTTGGCGCGGTTCTTGACCTCGCCTTCCTTGGTGAGCATCACGCCGAGCAGGTCCGCCAACCCCTCGACGCGCTGGACCTCGGAGCCGCTTAGCCAAGCCGCGATCATATCAGCGCACGCTAGGCCGGATTTGGCACCCCATGCACCATTGGCCCGCGCGACGGCCTGCAACGCGGCCACCGGAAACACGCCCTCAGCGCAGCGATCCGCCAGATGCGCATCGATGTCGCCATCCGGCAGGTCGAGAAATTCCAGCAACGCCGACTCGAGATCGTCCGGTAGTGCCTCAAGCGCCCGGCTCGCCGGCACGCAGCGCGCGAGATAGGCCTGCGTGCCTTCCTCGCCCAGCCGCAGAGCGAGCATCTCCAGCGCCGCCAGCACCGGATCGTCCTGCGCTTGGCCCGCATCCTCGATCATCGCGATCAACGCACGGCGGGCCAGCTCGCCCTGCCCGCGCTCGTCGAGCGGGCGGAACCCGGGGACCAGCCCCGCCTCCAGCGGGAAGGCGGCGAGCAGCGTCTGACAGAAGCTGTGGATGGTCTGGATGCGCAGGCCTCCGCCAGTCGCATCCAGCACGCGCGCGAACAGCAGGCGAGCGCGGGCGATCGCTTCCGGTCCCGGATCTTCGCCCAGTGCTACCAGATCGCGCGCCACATCGACCGATTGCCCCTGCACCCAGCGGGCAAGCCGGCTGTGGACGCGCTCGGCCATTTCCGCCGCACCCGCCTTGGTGAAAGTGAGGCACAAAATGCGCTCGGGCGCGACGCCGCTCAGCAGCAGCCGCAGCACCCGCGCCGACAGCACGGCAGTCTTGCCGGTGCCGGCGGAGGCGCGCACCCAGCGATGAGCGGCGGGGTCCGAGGCCCTGGCCTGCTCGTGCGTCAGCCGGTTGAGTTCGCCCGCCTCAGCCATCGCCCACCTCCGGCAGCGGCTCGGCCCGTCGATCCCGCGCGAACCACTCATCCAGCCGCATGAGCTGGTCATAATCTGTGAACACGGGTGCATCGCTGTGCGGGCGTGCGGCGAATGGTTCGTTCCCAGTCAGCCAGCGCGCCACGGCATCATCGAAGAAGCCGGCGACCATCGCGAGGAAGTCTGCCGTCACGATCCGCTTGTAGCTGCCCTTGGGGTCGGTCAACGGACGCTTGAAGCCGAAATTGCCATCCGTGCCCTTGCCGAGCTTCCAATATTCAAAGGCGCTCACATCCGATCCGGCGGCGAGACCGGCCTCCTTGGCAAAGCCGCCTGCCTGCGCGATCAGCCCCAGCAAACCGAGCTGGAGCGAGAAGCCGGCCTTGACCTGCTTGACCGAGGCGGTCGCGCCGCTCTTGTAATCGACAATGGCGAGCGTGCCGTCCGCGAACCGGTCGATCCGGTCGGGCTTGCCGCGCAGGGTCACGCCTGCCCGCTCGATGCGGCCCCATTTCTCGCCGAACAGCACCTCGCGCCCCTGCCCGGCCTGATCGCGCACGGCGTTCGCCACCCAGTCCAGCGCGGCCAGCAAACGCGGCTGCCAGAGCGTCTTGAGCAGCGGATGGGCTTGCGCCTGCGCGATCATTTCCTGCGCCAGCGCAGAGAGCCGCGCGGGATCGTGCCCGCCTTCTTCCATCCAGCGCTGCAGGACATCATGCGCGCGGGTACCACGCCAGGCCGGGCCGGGATCGGCATCCACGACGTCCAGCGGCGCCAGACGCAGAATGCGCGCGGCGTAGAAGGCATAAGGATCGGCCCGCAAGCGATCGACATCGGTGACGGCGATCTCGCGCGGGCGCAGGTCGGCGCGTGGGCGAGGTGCAGGCGCGCGATAGGCCGGCGCAGGAGCATCGGGCCGATCGATGGCCCGCGCGAGCGCGATCAGCCTGTCATCTTCGACCCAGCGCGCGCCGGTCATGGCCTTGAGCCGGAGCCAGAAGCGCGAGGCGACGGTCGGCGCAGAGGCATCCCGCCGCGCGCGGGAGAGGATCACCTGCGGCGCGCCTAGCCCATTGGCGAAATCATGTGCCGAGAGACCGATGCGATAATCCAGCCCCGGTAGGCCCAGCGCGCGGCGGATGCGCGGGGCGAGCCATGGGTCTGGAGACGGCAGGCCCGGCCAGACGCCTTCATTGAGGCCGGCAAGGATCATCAGATCGGCCTGCTGCAGCCGCGCTTCCAGCAAGCCCAGGATCTGCAGGCGCGGGTGACCGCCCTGCGGGGGACGCACGGCCTGCCCGCCGAGGATCTGCGCGAGCATCCCCACGAAGCCGGCGCCATCCGCGCGCGCCGGCCCTTGCGGTGCTGCGGCTTCCGCATCGCCCAGGCATTGCGCGGCGGCATGGCCCTGATGACCGGCCCAGACGCGCTCCTCCGTCAGGGCCGAGGCCGCCTCGCGGACGGCGGCGAACAAGGCTGGCAGGCTCTGCTCTTCAGAAAAGGCGGCCTCCAGAGGCGCCAGCAGTGCCACGACCTGCGCCCACCAGGGACGCAGCGATTCCCTCATCGCCTGTTGCCGGCCGCCCTTCTCCGCGAGCATGGCGGTCACACCGGCTAAGCCCGCGGCCGGCCGGGGGCCGCGCAGCACCAGATCGAGGCGGCGCACGGATTCGAGCCACGCCAGCCGCTCGTCACCGGCCATCACCAGCGGATGCTTGAGCAGGGCGAGCAACGGCACCGGCGCGAGCTGTTCCGCACCGGCCTGCACAAGTGCCAGCAGCAGCGTGCCGGGCGGAAGCTGGGAGAGCGGGCGGCCGGCGCTGTCATCCGCCTCGATTCCCCAGCGGCGCAGATGCGCGGACACGCGCGTCGCGAGCGCACGATCCGGCGTCACGAGCGCGGCCGTGCGCCCTTCCGTCTCCACCGCCTCGCGCAGGGCGATGGCGATGGCCTGCGCCTCCTCCGCCGGGTTCGCCGCCTCGATGGCGCGGACATCCTTGAGCGAGCGCTGCGCCGTCGGCACATCCGGCCAGCCGCCGGTCAGCAAAGCCGGCAGCAGCGCGTTGCTGATCGCCTTGCCCCGCGCGGCGCGGGCATCATGCTCGCTGCCCCAGCGCCACAGTGCCACCTCGGCCCGGTGGGCATCCATCCGCTCCAGCAGCAGCTTGAGCGCGAATTGCGGGTGCGATTCATTGGCGGGCGGTGGCAGATCGCGCCCCGGCTCCGGGCGCGCGACGGGGCCGATCGCATCCCATTGCTCATCCGAGAGATTCTGGTCGAGATCGGGCAGCACCACCGCGCCGCGCGGCAGGCCGGCGACCGTCTTGAGCAGTCCCGCCACGGCTGGCGCATTGGTGACGATACCTGCGGCAACCACGAAGCGCTCCGGCGGCATCTCGCGCCAGCGGGCCGCAACATGATCGAGCAGGCGATTGCGCCGCTCGGCCATGTCGATCAGCCCGCGCGCGGCCAGCTCCTGCTGCCACTGGGCCGCCAATGCATCGAAATCGCTGAACGCGGCTTGCCAGTGGTGGGAAAGGTCATCGGGCTGCAACGCCTTGAGATCGGCCAGCGCCTTGCGCTCGACGGTGAGCTGATCGAAAGCGGCCGCCAGCGCCGTCGCCAGCCGCCAGCCCTCGCCCGTCTCAAGCCGCTCGCCCCGCCGCGCGCGCTGGTCGATCACCAGCCGCGTGAGGATCATCAGCCGCTCGGCCGGCGCGATGGCTTGCGGGATATCCGCTTCCGCCCCGATCGGGCTGAGCGCGCTGCCCAGCGCCTCATCGAGATCGATATCGCCGATGGGCACCAGCCTCGGCAGCAGCAACCCGTTGCCGGAGGCGCGCACGAAGGCATCGCGCACCGCCCGCACCGCACGATTGTTCGGCAGCAATATGATGCCGCGTGCCAGCGCCAGCCCGCCATCGCGCCGGCCATGCTGGGCGAGAAGCCCGGCGGCGAGCGCATCCGAAAATGCCCGGTGAGCGGGGATGGTAAAGAGGGCCGGCGCGCGGCGCTCAGCCATCGGCCAATCCTGCCTCGACCAGCGGAATCGCCTGCGGGGTGCCGACATCGAACCATTGGCCGCCATGGCTGAGGCCAAAGGCGCGGCCCTGTTCGATCGCGCGGTCCCAGAAAATATTGGTCGAGAAGACGTCGCCCGGCGGATCGCGCACCAGGCGCGGCGAGAGGATTTGCACGCCGGTGAAGACGAACGGCGCCACGCGGCCGGGCTTGCGCCGGCTCAGGCGACCATTGGCCTCCATGTGGAAATCGCCAAGACCACGATGACCGGTGGCACGGGCGTGCGGGATGAGCAGCAGCAGCGCATCCATCGCGTCATCGTCCCAGCGGTCGGCCAGCGCGCGGATGGAGTCGAACGGCCCGTTGATCCATAGATTGTCGCTGTTCGCGCAGAGGAACGGCTTGTCGCCAAGCAACGGCAGGGCCTTGACCAGACCGCCGCCGGTTTCCAGCAACCGGGCGCGCTCATCGGAGACCGGATAGCTCGCACCCGTCCGCCGGGCACGCGACTCCAGATGCGCCTCGATGGGCCCGGCAAGATAATGGACGTTCACCACCGTGCGGCGAATGCCGGCGTCCTCGATGCGGTCCAGCGCATGATCCATGAGCGGCTGGCCAGCGACGCGGATCAGCGGCTTGGGCCGCGTGGCCGTGAGCGGACGCATCCGCTTGCCAAGGCCGGCGGCCATCAGCATCGCCGTCTCAAGCGTGGTGCTCATTGCGCGGATTGCCCCGCAGCCAGTTGGCCCCGCGCCGAGGCGGGCACATTCTGCGCGAACCAGTCGGCCACGGGCGCGAGCGCGGGATGGGCAAGATCGCGCTCCAGCAGCCCCCACATGCGCGGCAGGAAATCGAGATAGCGCGGCTTGCCGTCGCGCTTCCACAGGCGCGTAAAAATGCCGATGATCTTGGCATTGCGCTGGGCACCCAGCACCGCATAAGCCGCCTCGAAATCCGGCGAAGCTTTCGCGCGCGTCTGATAATGCGCCAGCATCGCCTGCTCCACAGCGGGGCTCACATCGCGCCGTGCATCCTGCAGGAGCGAGACGAGGTCATAGGCCGGGTGGCCGGCCAGCGCGTCCTGAAAGTCCAGCAGACCGAGCCCGTGCGAGCGCGCATGGTCCGGCAGCAGCATGATGTTCTCGGCATGATAATCGCGCAGCACCGTCACCACTGGCGCGACATCCTGCTCGGCAATGGGGAGCACCTTGTCCCACGCTGTAGTGTATCCCGACGCATCGACCGCAAGCCCTGCCGCCGGAGCGAACCATTCGGTCAACAGCGCTGCCTCGCGCTGGTAGACGGCGCGGTCATAAGGCGCGAGGCCGCTCTGGGCCGGCTGCTCATGAAGATCGGCGAGGAGGTCCACGGCGCGGGTGTAGATCGCCATTTCCTCGGCCGGCGCGGCATCCAGATGCTCGCGCACCCGCGCATCGCCGAAATCCTCAAGCAGCACGAGGCCCTGCGTCAGATCCCGCGCCAATATGGCGGGCGCCGCGAATCCGTTTTCACACAGCCACTCGCCCACGCTGATGAACGGGCGCGGATCTTCATGCGGCGGCGGCGCATCCATCAAAATGGCGCGCCGGTCACCCTCGACCACGCGGAAATAGCGCCGGAACGAGGCGTCACCGGCAAGCGGCAGGATCTCGGCCCCTGCCCATCCGGCTTGATCGAGAAACGGGCGCGCGCTCTGCGGCGGGATCATGTGACTGGCCATCGGCTCTCCCAAACGCGCGGCACCCGCGCTGTCAAGCGGCGCGTGCCGTCCGCCAAAATGTCGATCTGCAAGGCAAGGGCAATGGCATCATAGCGCCCCGCCAGCCGGTCGGGCCATTCAATCGCCAACGCGCCATCTTCGAGCCATTCGTCCAACCCGAGTTCGCCGAGATCGCCCGTGTCCTCGATGCGATAGAGATCGACATGGCCGACCGGCAGACGCGTCTCGGGCGGCTCATAGCCCTGCAGGATGGCAAAGGTCGGGCTCGGCACATCGCCTTCATGCCCAAGGCCCCTGAGCAGGCCGCGCGCGAGCGTCGTCTTGCCGGCGCCCAGCCCGCCCGCGAGCGTGATCACATCGCCGGGCCGCAGCTTTGCGCCCAAAGCTGCGCCGAAATCGGTGAGCGCGTCTGCTGAGGAAAAGACAAGGGCATGATCGGACACGCCATCATTCTCCGCGCGGCAGAGTGAGCGTGACGCTGGTCCCCTGCCCCGGCTCGGAGACGAGATCCACGCTGCCGCCATGCGCTTCCACGAACTGGCGCACCAACGGCAATCCGAGCCCCTGATTGGCCCCATCGCCATGGCGCCCGAACCGCACGAAAACGTCGAACAGATGCGCCTGTGTCTTGGCATCGATGCCCGGGCCGTCATCGGATACGATGATGCGCACCACGTCCGGCGCGGGCTGCACGTGCACGAGAACCCGCCCGCCCCGGCTCACGAAACTCACTCCATTATCCACCACATGGGCGAGAGCCTGCCGCAGCCGGCGCTCGTCGCCCGACACGGTGCCCGGCTCCTGCTCGAACGACATGTCGACCGTCACGTCGCGCGAGTCCGCCTTGTCGCTCAGGCCCTCGACCACCTGCCGCACCATCGCGGCCACATCTATATCGCGCCTCTCGATGGGCAGGCCGCCCGCTGCGCCCTGCGTCAGATCCAGCACATTGTCGATCAGTCGCGTCAGTCGCGTCGTCGCCGTCATGATGGCATTCACATAGTCACGCGACTGGGCGCTCAATTCGCCCGCATAGCCGGCCTCCATCATCTCGGCGAAGCCGACGATGGAGGTGAGCGGCGTGCGCAATTCATAGCTCATGTTGGAGACAAACGCGGTCTTCACCCGGTCGGCGTCCTCCAGCGCCTCATTGCGATCCCGCAGGGCCTGCTCGATGTGGCGGCTGTCGGTGGTGTCGAGCATGGTGAACAGCGCGTTGCCGTCCGGCAGCGGGATGGCCGCGAACTCGAAGAAGCGCCCGTCGGCAAAGGCGATGCGCCCGCCCCGCTGGCGGCGCTCCATCGTGGCGGCGCGGATGAGTTGGTGGACAAGACCTGCCTGTTCGGGTCGCGCCAGGCGATCCGCCAGCGCCGACATAAGTTCATCGACCCGGGGGTGCGCCGCCATGATGGTGTCCGGCACCGACCAGATCTTGGTGAAGCGGCTGTTCCATAGATGCAGCCGCCCGTCGGAGGCGAACACGGCAATCGCCTCGAACAGATTGTCGAGCGTGGCCGTGCGCACCCGCAGCAGCGTATCGCGCGCCGAGGCCAGCTGGACATGCTCGGTACGGTCCTCGAAGATAACCAGCAGGCCGCCATCGGGCAGCGGCTGGGCGTAAACGCGCAGATGCACGCCATCGCGCAGGCGCCACTGCTCCTCATGCGCGGAGGGGGAGAGGAACCAGTTGCGACGCTCCTGCCGCCATGCACGGAAATCCGGCGTGTCGGGCACCTGCCCGCTGTCCCGCATGGCATCCAGCACACGGTCGAAATGGGTGTCAAACGCCGCTGTCTCGGGGGTGAGGCCGAACAGGCTGAGGAAGGGCTGATTGCAGAACTGCAGCAGTTGATTGGCACCGAACTGGACGACGCCCGCCGACAGCCTGTCCAGCATGTCCCGGTTGGCTTGCGAGAGGTGGCGCAGTTCAGCCCGCACCTCCTCCAGCTCCTGCATGTCGATCGCGTAGCCCGCCACGCCCGAGGGGCCGAGCGGGACATCGACGACCTTCATCAACCGGCGCTTGCCATCGATGGTGACCGGCAGCATCCGGGCCGTTGCGGCCTTGCGGGCGGCAGCGTTCGCGGCGGATGCGCGCGGAGAAATGCCATCGACTGCTTCGACAAGCTCAATGCCTTGCTCAATCACATCCTGCGCGGATTTTCCGTCCACCGCCTTCACATAGGCGCTGTTGACCAGGCTGATCTGATGATCGGCGCCGCGATGCCAGACCGGCATGGGCGCGGCCTCGATCACGCCCGAGAGCGCGTCGAGCGCCTGGCGATATTGCCCGACCTGCCCGCGCAATTCCTGAATCTGCGCAAAACTGTCCGTGGCATCGAAAACCCAGAGCACCACCGTGCCGGCCTTGCCGAGCCGTGTGCCGACCGGACCGCCACGCACGAGCAGCATCCGCTCCGAGCCGTTGACCCGCACCGGTAGCGTGAAGGGTCGGCCGCCCTGCTGCGCCGCTGCGATCTCCGCAGCGAGCGCGCGGGCATGATCCGGCTCCAGGCCGCCATCAGCATCCAGCAGCGCATCGAGATCGGTGGGCGCGGCCTCACGGCCGAGCCATGCGGCGAGCCTGTCCGGCGCATCCAGCTTGCCATCGGGGCGGATGAGCAAGGGTACCGCGGGCGCGGAATTCAGCAGATCGACCAGTTGCGCGGCGTGCGTGCGCGCCAGCGCCGCCTTGCGCCGCATCGAGAGGCCGGTGAACAGCGCCCAAACCGCCAGCACCAGCCACACGGCCAGCACGGCACCCACGATCAGCGGAAAGAACGGGACATTGGCAATCACGGGAGTGGATTACGGGCCAATCCACCCTGAGACAAGGTCGGCTTGCGCCTTCTTTGGCGTTGGCCGGATAAGAAACGGAACCGGCGCCCTCAGAGCGCCGGGCCGTCCTTCGTCACCGTCCAGGTCTGGCCCTGGCTCACCAGCTTCTGCAGGTCTGGCGTCTTGCCCTTGGCCAGCAGGGCATTTTGCTCCACCACGGCCTGCTCGAAGCTCGCCTTGGGGGCATCGTAGAGCACGCCCAGCGCCATCGGGAACAGGCCGAAGGGCATTTCCACCAGCATATGCGCAACGGCGCGGTTGGTGACGTCATGGACGATCACGCCGGCTGCCTGCCAGTCGCCATCGACCACGTCCACGACCTTGAGCGTCAGCGCCTCGCGGTCGAGCGCGATGCCCTTAGCGCCCTTATCGAAGAGCAGCGGCTTGCCATGCTCCACCCAGAGCTGGCCGACATCGGCATTCTTCTTCTCGGTGAAGTCGGCGAACACATCCTTGTTGTAGACGATGCAGTTCTGGAAAATTTCCACGAACGCCGCGCCCTTGTGCTCATAGGCGGCCTTGAGCACGTCCGGCAGCTGCTTGGACACGTCATAGGCCCGCGCGATGAAGCGGGCGCCCGAGCCGAGCGCGAAGGCGCAGGGCCGGGCCGGATGGTCGACCGAACCGAACGGCGTGGACGGGCTCTTGGTCCCCTCCCGGCTCGTCGGCGAATATTGCCCCTTGGTGAGGCCGTAGATCTCGTTGTTGAACAGCAGGATCTGGCAATCGAGGTTGCGACGCAGGATGTGCATCGTGTGGTTGCCGCCGATGGAAAGGCCGTCGCCGTCGCCGGTGACGATCCACACGTCCAGTTCCGGATTGGCCAGCTTCACGCCCGTCGCCACCGCCGGCGCGCGGCCGTGGATGGTGTGGAAGCCGTAGCTCTCGACATAATAAGGAAAGCGTGAGGAGCAGCCGATGCCCGAGACAAACACGGTGTTCTTGGGGTCCGCGCCCAGCTGCGGCAGCGTGCGCTGCACGGCCTTGAGGATGGCGTAGTCACCGCAACCCGGGCACCAGCGCACCTCCTGATCGGTCTCCCAGTCCTTGAGGCTGGTCTCGACGCGCGGCTTGGTCAATGTGGTCATGTCGTTCATGCGAGCATCCCCTCGATGGCCGCCTCGATTTCCGCGATGCGGAAAGGCTGACCCGAGATCTTGTTGAGCGGGCGGGCATCCAGCAGATACTGGTCGCGCAGCACGGTCTTGAGCTGGCCAGTGTTCATCTCCGGCACTAGGATCTTCTCGTAGCCAGCGAGCAGCTCACCCAGATTTTCCGGCAGCGGCCAGATATGGCGGATGTGGATGTGCGAGACATCCAGCCCCTTGCGCCGGGCGCGCCGGACTGCCTGATGGATCGGGCCGTAGGTCGAGCCCCAGCCGACGACGACGAGCTTGCCGCTCTCCTCGCCCAGCGACACCTCCTGCCGCACGCCCTTGGCAATGCCCAGCACCTTGTCGCGGCGCAGTTCGGTCATCGCCTGGTGGTTGGCCGGCGCATAATTGATGTGGCCGGTGTTCACTTCCTTCTCGATGCCGCCGATGCGGTGCATGAGATCGGGCGTACCCGGCTTGATCCACGGCCGCGCCAGCTTCTCATTACGGGCATAAGGCTTGAGCCCGCCTTCCGGCACCGCATCCAGGAACTTGACGGCGAACGGCGTATAGCCGCTCATATCCGGCACTTTCCAAGGCTCGGCGGCGTTGGCGATATAGCCATCGGTCAGCAGCATGACCGGTGTCATATATTCGATCGCGATCCGGCAGGCCTCGATGGCGCAATCAAACGCATCGGCGGGCGAGCGGGCGGCAATGACCGGCATCGGCGCATCCCCATTGCGGCCATAGACGGCCTGGTAGAGATCGGACTGCTCGGTCTTGGTCGGCAGGCCGGTCGAGGGACCGCCGCGCTGCGAGTTCACGATCACCAGCGGCAGCTCGGTCATGATCGCGAGGCCCATCGCCTCGCCCTTCAGCGCGATACCGGGGCCGGACGAGCTGGTGACGCCCAGCGAACCGGCATAGCTCGCGCCAATCGCGCTCGCGATCGCGGCAATCTCGTCCTCGGCCTGGAACGTCGTCACGCGATATTCCTTGAGGCGCGAGAGATGATGCAGGATCGAGCTGGCCGGCGTGATGGGGTAGCCGCCGAAGAACATCGGCAGGCTGGCCAGCTGCGCACCGGCCACGAGGCCGAGCGAGATCGCCTCGGCGCCCGTCACCGTGCGGTACAGCCCCTCGGGGGCCGGCGCCGGGGCGACATGGAGCTGCTTGAGCGGCGCGGCCAGCTCAGCGGTCTCGCCATAGGCGTGACCGGCATTGAGCGCGGCGATGTTGGCATCGGCAATTTCCGGTGCCTTGGCGAACTTGGCCTTGAGCCAGTCGATGATCGGCTGGCGGCTGCGGTCGAACATCCACAACGCCAGGCCCAGCGTCCACATGTTCTTGGAGCGCAGCGCTTCCTTGTTGCCAAGGCCGAAGGGCTTCACGCTTTCCAACGTGAGCGCGGAAATATCGAACGCCAGCACCTGCCAGCGCGCCAGCGAGCCATCCTCCAGGGGATTGCTCTCATATTTCGCCTTGGCAAGATTGCGCTCGTTGAACTCGCCGGTGTCGGCGATGATGAGGCCGCCCGGCTTCAAATCCACGACATTGGTCTTGAGCGCGGCCGGGTTCATCGCGATCAGGATATCGGGCGCATCGCCGGCCGTCGTGATCTCGGACGAGCCGAAATTGATCTGGAACGCCGAAACGCCGAACAGCGTCCCCTGCGGCGCCCGGATTTCCGCCGGAAAATCGGGGAAGGTCGCAAGGTCATTGCCTGCCAGTGCGGTGGACAGGGTAAACTGCCCGCCGGTGAGCTGCATGCCATCGCCACTGTCTCCGGCAAAACGGACGACAACGGCTTCGGGCGCAGCCTCTTCGCTGCTGTGAGTTATGGTCGATGTGGGTGCGGCAGATGCCATGCTCAGACTCTAGTAATGCAGTGGTTGCATCGCCCCTAGTCCGTCGAGCCCAGCCGAGCAAAGTAGAAAAGCTGCGCGCGACAGAGCATTGCCTTTTTCTCTCCGGCTTGCCATCGCGGCCGTGAACTTCTTTTAACGGATGAAATCGCGACCTCGTCATGACCAAGATCGACCCCGCCTCTCTCCCCTACCGCCCCTGCGTCGGCATCATGCTGGCCAACCGTCAGGGCGAGGTGTTCGTGGGCCAGCGACTCGATTCCAAGGAAGGCGACGCCTGGCAGATGCCGCAGGGCGGCATCGACAAGGGCGAGACGGCCGAGCAGGCACTGCTGCGCGAACTGGGCGAGGAAACCGGCATTGCGGCCGATCTCGTCGACATCATCGCCCGCTCGACCGAGGAGCATCTTTACGATCTGCCCGAAGAGCTGATGGGCCGGCTGTGGGGCGGCAAATATCGCGGCCAGACGCAACGCTGGTTTCTGCTGCGCTTCAAGGGCGAGGATAGCGATATCGACATTGCCACCGAGCATCAGGAGTTCATGGCGTGGCAGTGGGTCACGTCCGACCGACTGGTGGATCTGATCGTGCCGTTCAAGCGCCCGGTCTATCGCGCCGTCGTGCAGGAATTTGCGCACCTGCTCTAAAAATCGGGGCCGGCAGGCACGCCTGCACCGTCCCATCCTGAAACAACTGCAGCACGCGCCCGCCGCCTGCGATTGCGCATGGTTAACGCGATCCTTACCTTTGCATCTCGCCCTTCGGACTCGCGATGCACAGGACCAGAGATGCGCAAGATCGCCCGCCTCTTCACCATTCGCACCAAGTTCGAGGCCTATCTCGCGATCTTCGGCGTCGCCATGGGCGCGACCGCGCGGGGCGCCCATTATCTTGAGGTTTACCCCGGCTTTCCGGGCTATCTGCTCTATGCCAGCTGCTGCGGCGCGGTGATGATCGTGGGCGGCTTGATGATCGATGGCGTGACCCTCAAGCAGACCTACTGTCACTGAACCCAAGCGCCTCGGTTGGGGCACATCTTGCGCTCGATTGTTGAACCGTGAATAGGTTCGCGATCCGCCTCCCATGGATCACGAAAGACCTGCGATGACCTCAGCAAGCCAGACCCGCGCCCTTCTCGCGCGCTATTATGACGCCTTCAATGCCGGCGATGCCGAGACCATGCTGGCCTGCCTCGCCGACGATGTGGTGCATGATATCAATCAGGGCGAACGGGAATCCGGCAAGGACGCCTTCCGCGCCTTCCTGGGCCGGATGGACCGCGCCTATCGCGAGCGCCTCGCCGACATCGCGCTGATGGTGAATGAGGATGGCAGTCGCGCTGCGGCGGAATTCGTGGTCCATGGTGAATATCTGGTCGGCGAGGACGGCCTGCCTCCCGCGCATGGCCAAAGCTATGTGCTGCCGGCTGCGGCCTTCTTCGAGGTGCGCGATAATCTGATCCGCCGCGTCACCGTCTATTATAATCTCGCCGACTGGATCGCGCAGGTCAGCCGGGAAGACGCGCCAGCGTGAGCAACCTGACCGTCGAGACGCTACGGGACCGCGAGGCACGCCATGCCGCCATCGACGATCTCGCCCGCCTGCGCATCACCGTCTTTCGCGAATGGCCATATCTCTACGATGGCTCGGTAGACTACGAGCAGCGCTATCTGAGCGCGTTTCTCGACGGCGCAGATGCGGCTTTGGTCATTGCCCGCAATGGCAGCGCCATCATCGGCGCAGCCACCGCCTCGCCCATGAGCGGGCAGGACGAACCGCTGCAGGCGCCATTCCGCGCGCAGGGCATCGAGGTGGATCGGCTCTTCTACTTCGGCGAGTCCGTGCTGCTCGGTGCCTATCGTGGCCATGGGCTTGGCCACGCCTTTTTCGATGCGCGCGAAGCCGTCGCACGCGAGGCCGGCGCGACGGCGACCTGCTTTTGCGGCGTCATTCGCCCGGCCGATCATCCGCTCCGCCCCGCTGAGGCCCGCGATCTTGGGCCATTCTGGCACAAGCGGGGCTATCAGCCGCTGGAGGGCATCATAGCGGAATATCGCTGGAAGGACATCGACCAGACGGACGAGACCAGCCACCCGATGCAGTTCTGGTCCCGCAACCTGTAACCTAGAACAGCTTGCGGAAGCTCAACCGGACGGTGCGGCCCAGCGGATCGATGAAGGCGGGCTGATAGGCGAAGGGCACTGCGCCATTGCCATCCGTGACGCGCTGGCGCGTATCGAAGACATTCTCGACCCCCAGCTGGAGCCGCGCGCCGCGGAGGAACGAGGCTTTCTCGATCAGGCCGGGCATCTGATTGAAGTTCACGAACGTCCGCACGTCCACCTTGGCCAGCGCACCGAAGCGCAGCTGGCTGGCCGGCAGCCCTGCCGTGCCATTGACGCGCGAGGGGCTGCGCCAGCTGCCGGTCAGCCGCAGACCATAGCCGCTCTGCGAAACGGCGGTGCGCAGCTCGATCAGATGCCGCGACGGCCCGCTAGTGTCGCCCAGCGTATCGCCATCCAACAGATCAAGCACGGGCAGGCTCGGGGCCAATTGCGTGGTGTTGGTCAGCGCCCATTCGTGGTGGATCGAGAAATCGACACGTCCGCCGCCGCCTGCACCGCCCCGTCCACCGGGGCCACCAGGACCACCGGGACCAAAGCCGCCCGGCCGGGGACCGGGTGCATCGCCCGGAGGGGGTCCATCGGCGCCGGGTGGCGTCTCGGCTCCAGGCTGTCCGCCCCTGCCCGGCCGATCCGCACCGCCCGTTTCCCCGCGCGCGGCCCGCTGGGCCTGCCGCCGCTGGAACGCAGCCCGCATGGCATCGATCTGGCTCTGCGGGGTGGCAAGGCGTTTGCTGAAGCTGAAACCCCAGCGGAGCACTTCCCGCGTCTGCTCGGCGATGTTGATCGGGCGCAGGTCTACCTGCATGAGGCGGCCGCTTTCATCGCGCAGGAACCGCTCCGGGAACGCGCCGATCGTGTCCGCCGTCACGCCCGGAAAGGCCGACACGCCACCCTCGGTCGCGCGGTGATTGTAGGATATGTCGAACCGCAGGCGCGGCTCGCGTAGCACCGAGATGTCCGCCCCGAGCCGGAACGTCTTCACCCGCGCCTTGTCGAGATTGGGATTGCCGCCGGTGATTGTTGTCACCAGCACGGATTCGCCGCGCGCGAAATCGAAGATCGGTACGAAGGGCGTAAAGGTCTGCGCATCGCCGATCTGAGCCACCGTCGCGGCGGAGTCTTCATCGCTGTAACCGGCGGAGAGCGCCAGGAAGCCGAGCGGCGACCAGTTGAGACCCAGCCCGAAGTTCCGCAACGTACCGGCATCCGAATAATGATCGAGCCCGAGCGTGGCATTGGCGGACATCAGTCCGATGCCCGAGGAGGCGGGCACGAGGGGGATGTCCACGGTGAGCGACCCGGTCGCGCTGTCCCGCCCAAGGTCGCGAACCGAAGGGACCAGATCACGCTCGCGCATATTCTCGATCCGCGTGAGCGCGCCGCCCAGCTTCACCGTGGCCATGACCTCGCCGGCCGGCAACCTGAACAGTGGCCGGTTATGGATGAAGGTGATGTCCGCCGTATCCGAGGTGCTGCGTGTGAGGTCCGCAGCGCGCGCGTTGAGAAAGGCGGCATCGATCGGCAGGCTGGGGTCGG
This sequence comes from Sphingobium sp. B8D3B, assembly GCF_025961875.1. Classification (NCBI taxonomy): domain Bacteria; kingdom Pseudomonadati; phylum Pseudomonadota; class Alphaproteobacteria; order Sphingomonadales; family Sphingobiaceae; genus Sphingobium; species Sphingobium sp. B8D3B. The sequence goes on from NZ_JAOQON010000001.1 coordinate 1,215,305, forward strand.
CCGCCGGATCGCCTGCCGCCAGCGCGTCGGCATAATCTGACAGATCGAACGGGCGGCCGGTGATGACGCGGCTCTCGGCGCGCGCATAATTGGCGGTCAGCGTCCATTGCCCCGTGCTGCGCTCGGCATTGACGGTGAGGCCGACCGTGCCGGTCTGGCTCTTGGAGGCGCGCCCCAGAGCGCCGGCGCCCGCCAGTTGCGGGTAGAACAGCACGTCGTCCGAGCCCGGCGCATAAGGCGTTCCGGCGGGAATCGTCACGCCCGGCAGAGTGAGGCCAACCAGACTGTCCCGCCGGTTGGTGACCAGCTCGCCACTCAGCGTCGCCTTGGTGCGCTCGCCCAGGGGTCGGCTGTAGCTGGCATTGAGCGTCAGCGTCTCCTGCGCGGCCTGCAGACTGCGCGCCGGGCTCTCTGCACGGTCCAGCCCGCGATCGCTCTCCAGAATCGGATCGACGCTCTCATGCTCGGCGCTGATGTTCACCCGCTGGCTGTTGCGGATCAGGAAGAGCCCGCCCTGCAGCTCCAGCGAAGCGCCATCGCCAGCGGTCGGCACCCGGCCATCGACCTCGGCCGTGACCGCGCGGAAGCGCTGGCGCAGGACGATGTTCATCACCTTCTGGTCGGCGCCGTAACCATAGCGAAGTCCAACTTCTTCCGGCAGGATGTCGATCCGCGCGATGGCCTCGGCCGGGAGGCGGGCGATCTCGCGGAAGCCGGAAATGCGGTGCCCTTCGAGCAATGTCACCGGCGGCTTTCCGCTCGCGCTCTGCAGCTCAGGACCGAGTTCGGTCAGCAGGTCGCTGATCGTGCTGACGCCCAGGGCCCGGATGTCCGCTGGGCGCAGCTGCAACTCAGGGGTGGCATTGCCGATGACCGCGCCCCGCTCGCGCTGACCGCTGACCACGATCTCCTCGATATCCGTCCCCACGCCCTCATCGAGGTGGGTAGCCGCTTCTTGCGCTCCCGCTACGGGCATCAGGGCAAAGGACGAGGTCGCCAGGAACAGAGCGGCGGCAGTGCGTCGGTTGGCGGGCATAGAAACCTTCAGAACGAGGGAGAGCCGAGGCTCGACCGGATGGGGGTGGCAAACAGCGAAACGGGTTCATTTCTGGCCTGTCCGCCAAGACCGCATTGCAAAATGCCGCCGCCGCCTTCAATCCTGCAATTTGTACTAAAATGTCACCCTGCCCGCCGCAGGGATGGCACACATAAGAGGAGAGGCGCGCAATGACTTTGCCGATCGAAGACAGGCTCGGCCTGCAGGATCTTATCGCCAACTACAGCTGGGCGCTGGATACCGGCGATGTCGATGCGCTGGTCGCCTGCTTCACCCCCGATGCGCGCATGGTGGAGGAAGTCTTCGAGGATCCAGACATCTGGGAAGGCCATGAGGGCATTCGCGGCATTGCCGAGCATTATCGCAATGCGCCGGGATTTCCGGGCCGGCAGCATCATGTCACCCAGACGCAGTTCATGCCACAGCCGGACGGATCGGTGAAGATGCGCTCCTTCGCCTTCGTGACCGAGTGCGAGGGCGAGCCGCCCTATCTGCTGCGCTTTGCCGGCTGGTATGACGACCATGCCGTGAAAAGCACGGACGGCGCTTGGCTGTTCCATCGCCGCACCGTGCGCCTGTGGGATGGGGAAGTGCTGAAGAACTTCCCCGGCAAGGGCGAATGGGTGCCGCGCAAGCGCCCGGAATCGCTGATCATCAAGCGGTAAGCCCGCCCGTCACCCCGCCTTCGCGCCGACCAGGGCCAGCACCCGGTCGGCATAGTCCGGGCGGCAGATCAGCAGATCGGGCATGTAGACATCGGCCTGGTTGTAGCGCAGCGGCGTCCCGTCGATGCGCGAGCAATGCAGGCCATGGGCCAGCGCGACGGCGACGGGTGCGCAACTGTCCCACTCATATTGGCCGCCGCTGTGCAGGTAGATATCCGCCGCGCCGCGCACGACCGCCATCGCCTTGGCGCCGGCCGAGCCCATCGGGACCAGTTCGGCACCCAGCGCCTGCGCGACCGACAGCGCCTCAGGCGCCGGGCGAGTGCGGCTGACGACCATGCGTGGCGTTACAGGTGCCGGCGGCACGGCGATGGGCCGGTCTGAGCGCATCACCAGCCCCATGTCCGGCAGGGCGACGGCGCCGAGGGTGGCCACGCCATCCACGGCGAGCGCGACATGGACCGCCCAGTCCGCCCGCGCCTCGCCATATTCGCGCGTGCCATCGACCGGATCGACGATCCAGACGCGTGACTTGGCCAGCCGATCCTTCGTATCGCGGCTCTCTTCGGAGAGCAGGCCGTCGGCCGGCCGCTCACGGCCGAGCGCCTCGCACAGATAGGCATTGGCAACAGCGTCGCCCTCGTCGCCCAGCGCCTTTCCGTCAAAGCGTGCTTCGTCCCGCAAGGCCCGCAGCCGCCGGCCCGCTTCCTCCGCGAGGTGCGCGGCCAGCTCTGCGTCCGTCACAGATCCGGGCTCCACACGCCCACGATGCGCTCGACGATGAGGTCCGCCGCCTGCTCGGGCGTGAGGGCCTGGGTGTCGATGCGGATTTCCGGCTTCTCGGGCGCTTCATAGGGACTGTCGATCCCGGTGAAGTTCTTGAGCTCGCCGGCACGGGCCTTCTTGTAGAGGCCCTTGACGTCCCGGCGCTCCGCCTCGGCCAGCGGGGTGTCCACGAACACCTCGATGAACTCGCCCGCCGGCAACATCGCGCGGACCATGTCCCGCTCGGCGCGGAAGGGCGAGATGAAGGCGGTGATCACGATCAGCCCGGCATCGGCCATCAGCTTGGTCACCTCACCGACGCGGCGGATATTCTCGATCCGGTCGGCCTCGGTAAAGCCCAGATCCTTGTTCAGGCCATGGCGGACATTGTCGCCATCGAGCAGGAAGCTGTGGCGGCCCAGCGCGAACAGCTTCTTCTCGACGATGTTGGCGATGGTCGACTTGCCCGAGCCGGACAGGCCGGTGAACCACAGCACCGCAGGCTGCTGGCCCTTCTGCGCCGCATGGGCCTCGCGGCTGACATCCATCGCCTGCCAGTGGACATTCTGCGCCCGCCGCAGTGAGAAGTTCAACATTCCCGCCGCAACGGTGGAATTGGTGATCTTGTCGATGAGGATGAAGCCGCCCAGCGTGCGGTTCTCGGCATAAGGCTCGAACACGATGGCCTTGTCGGTCGTCAGCTCGGCAACGCCGATGGCATTCAGCTCCAGCGTCTTGGCCGCGAGATGCTCCATGGTGTTGACGTTGACGACATATTTGGGCGGCTGGACCGTTGCGGACACAGTCTGCGTGCCGATCTTGAGCCAATAGGCCCGGCCCGGAATCAGGGCATCGTCGGACATCCACACAACGGTGGATTCGAACTGATCGGCGGCCTGCGGAGGATTTTCGGCGGACGCGATCACGTCGCCGCGGGAGCAGTCGACCTCGTCGGCAAGGCAGAGCGTCACCGACTGGCCGGCAACGGCTTCGTCCAGATCGCCATCCAGCGTGACGATGCGCGTGACCGTGCTGGTCTTGCCCGAGGGGAGCACGCGGATGGCATCACCCGGCTTGATCGCGCCGCTGGCGACCAGGCCCGAGAAACCGCGGAAATCCAGGTTCGGCCGATTGACCCATTGCACCGGCATGCGGAACGGGCGGGCCTGATCGGCGCTGTTATCGACCTCGACCGTCTCCAGATAATCGACCAGCGTCGGCCCCTGATACCAGGGTGTGTTGGCCGAGAGAGTCGTGATGTTGTCGCCCTTGAAACCGGAGATCGGCATGGGTACGAACTGCTCGATGCCGATTTCCTTGGCGAAAGCGGCATAATCCGCGACGATCTTGTCGAACACGGCGCGGTCGTAACCGACCAGATCCATCTTGTTCACCGCGAGCACGATGTGGCGGATGCCGACCAGCTTGGCGAGATAGCTGTGCCGCCGCGTCTGGGTCAGCACGCCCTTGCGCGCGTCGATGAGGATCACGGCAAGATCCGCCGTGGAGGCTCCCGTCACCATGTTCCGGGTATATTGCTCGTGACCCGGCGTATCGGCGACGATGAACTTGCGCTTTTCCGTCGTGAAGAAGCGATAGGCGACATCGATGGTGATGCCCTGCTCGCGCTCGGCGGCGAGGCCATCGACCAGCAGCGCGAAGTCGATCTCCTGCCCCTGCGTGCCGACCCGCTTGCTGTCCGCCTCTAGCGCGGCAAGCTGATCCTCGAAGATCATCTTGCTGTCATACAGCAAGCGCCCGATCAGGGTCGACTTGCCGTCGTCCACGCTGCCACAGGTGATGAAGCGCAGCAGCGACTTGTGCTGATGCTGCTCCAGATAGGCATCGATATCCTGCGCGATGAGGGCATCGGTCTGGTAGACCGGCGTCTCGAGGGTGGCGTCGGCCATCAGAAATAGCCCTCCTGCTTCTTCTTCTCCATGCTGGCGACACCACCATCCTTGTCGATGATGCGCCCCTGCCGCTCGCTGGTGGTGGTGAGCAGCATTTCCTGAATAACCTCGGACAGCGTGCTCGCCTCGCTTTCGACCGCGCCGGTGAGCGGATAGCAGCCCAGCGTGCGAAAGCGGATCGAACGCATCACCGGCTCCTCGCCGGGGCGCAGCGGGAAGCGCTCGTCATCGACCATCAGCAGCATCCCGTCGCGCTCCACCGTCGGGCGCGGCCGCGCGAAGTAGAGCGGCACGATGGGGATGCGATTGAGCTGGATATATTGCCAGATGTCCAGCTCAGTCCAGTTGCTGATCGGGAAGACACGGATGCTCTCGCCCTTGGCCTTCTTCGCATTGTAGAGGTTCCACAGCTCGGGCCGCTGGTTCTTGGGGTCCCAGCCATGGCTTGCGGTGCGGAAGGAGAAGATGCGCTCCTTGGCGCGGCTCTTCTCCTCATCGCGGCGCGCGCCGCCGAAGGCGACGTCGAAGCCGTAGAGATTGAGCGCCTGCTTGAGACCCTCGGTCTTCCACATGTCCGTGTGGAGCGGGCCATGATCGAACGGGTTGATGCCCCGCTCCTTGGCCTCGGGATTCTGGTAGACGAGCAGTTCCATGCCGCTCTCTTCCGCCATGCGGTTGCGCAGCTCGTACATCGCCTTGAACTTCCATGTCGTGTCGACATGGAGCAGCGGAAAGGGCGGCGGTGAGGGATAGAAAGCCTTGCGCGCCAGATGCAGCATCACTGCGCTGTCCTTGCCCACCGAATAGAGCATCACCGGCTTTTCCGCCTCGGCCGCCACCTCACGCATGATGTGGATGCTCTCGGCTTCGAGGCGTTCGAGATGCGTGAGCGTACGGGTCATGGAAAGTCCTGGACTGGATGGGCCGGTGGCATTGTCGATCAATCCTGGCCGATTAATCTGGCCACGCTGCTAGCCCAGCACCAGAGGTGGTGCAGCAAGCTTTTCCTACGATCCGCCACAGTTTGGCTTGGGCAGTCTCGCCTGAGTTTGCGACTGCCCCGTGAGAAGCGGACCCTTAAGCCTCTTCTGCCGCCTTCTTCTTGGCCGGCGCTTTCTTCGTGGCAGGCTTCTTGGCCGCGGCCTTTTTGGTTGGCGCCTTGGCGGTCGCGGCCTTCTTCTTGGCCGGTGCCTTCTTGCCTTTCTTCTTGGCCGGCGCGGCAGCCGCGCGCGCATCGATAAGCTGAGCCGCTTCCTCCAGCGTCAGCGCGTCCGGCGCCACGCTTTTGGGCAGAGTCGCATTGGTGGTGCCATCGGTGACATAGGGGCCATAGCGGCCTTCCATCAGCTTGATCTCGGCCTCTGTGCGGGGATGTGCGCCCAGTATCTTGAGCGGCTCGGCGGCCTTGCGGGCGCCGCCGCGATTGGCGGCATCGGCCAGTTTCGCAACGGCGGCATTCATGCCCGTTTCGAAAATCTCGACCGTCGAGCCCAGCCGGGCATATTTGCCCTCATGCGCCAGATAGGGACCATAGCGCCCGAGGCTGGCCACGATCGACTTGCCGGTCTCGGGATGGTCGCCAATTGTGCGCGGCAGCGAGAGCAGCTTGACCGCCCAGTCGAGCGTCAATTCGCCATCCGGCAGATCCTTGGGGATCGAGGCGCGCTTGGCCTCCTTGCCATTGCCCATTTCGACATAAGGCCCGAACCGCCCCGACTTGCGCAAGATTGGCTCACCGGTCTCAGGATGCTTGCCAAGCTCTTCGGGCCCGGTGTCTGCCTCACCGCTGCCCCCGGGCTGGCCGAATTTGCGGGTGAACTTGCACTCGGGATAGTTGGAGCAGGCGATGAATGCGCCGAAGCGCCCGCCGCGTAGCGACAGGCGCCCGTCCGCGCACAGCGGACAGGCACGCGGATCGCTGCCGTCGGCCCGCTCCGGGAAGAGCATCGGCGCGAGGAATTCGTCCAGCTCCGCGGTGATCTCGGACGGCTTGCGATCCATGATCTCGACCGTCTTGGGCTTGAAGTCGCGCCAGAAGGCTTCCAGCACCGCCTGCCACTGGGCCCGGCCGCCGGAAATCTCGTCCAGCTCATCTTCAAGACCGGCGGTGAACTCATAGGCCACGTAGCGCTCGAAGAAGCGCTCGAGGAAGGCCGTCAGAAGCCGCCCGCTCTCCTCGGCGAAGAACCGGTTCTTCTCGACGCGGACATAATCGCGATCCTTGAGCGTCTGGATCGTGGATGCGTAGGTGGACGGGCGCCCGATGCCCAGTTCCTCCAGGCGCTTGACCAGGCTCGCCTCGCTGTAGCGCGGCGGCGGCTGGGTGAAGTGCTGCTCGGCGCGCACATCGCGCTTGGCCGGCTGGTCGCCTGCGGACATGGCGGGCAGCAGCTTGCTGTCCTCATCGGCCACGTCGTCGCGACCTTCCTCATACAGGGCCAGGAAGCCGGGGAAGAGCACGACCTGCCCGGTCGCCCGCAACGCGTGCTGGCCGGTGCCGTCGGTGAACTCGACCGCCGTGCGCTCCAGCCGCGCCGAGGCCATCTGGCTCGCCAGCGCGCGCTTGAAGATCAGATCATAGAGCTTGGCATGAACGCCCGAACCCACGCTCTCGCGCGTGAACTCGGTCGGGCGGATCGCCTCGTGCGCTTCCTGCGCGTTCTTGGCCTTGGTCTGGTACATGCGCGGCTTGTCCGGCAGATAGCCACCGTCATAGCGGTCCGCGATGGCCTTGCGCGCGGCGGAGATGGCGCTGCCATCCATCTGTACGCCGTCGGTCCGCATATAGGTGATCGCGCCGTCTTCGTAGAGCTGTTGGGCGACGCGCATGGTTTCGTTGGCTGAAAGACCGAGCTTGCGCGCGGCCTCCTGCTGCAGCGTCGAGGTGGTGAAGGGCGGCGGCGGATTGCGGGTGGCCGGCTTGGTCTCGACCGAGGCGACGGTGAAGCGCCCGGCTTCCACATCAGCCTTGGCGGCCTTGGCATCGCCTTCTTTGCCGATGGTCAGCCGGTCTATCTTCTCGCCACGCCAGCGGACCAGCCGCGCCTCGAAGCTCTGCCCCGCCTGCTCCAGATCGGCGGTGACGGACCAATATTCCTGCGGCGTGAACGCCTCGATCTCGCGCTCGCGCTCGACGATGATGCGCAGCGCGACCGACTGGACGCGCCCGGCGGACTTGGCGCCGGGCAGCTTGCGCCACAGCACCGGCGAGAGCGTGAAGCCGACCAGATAATCCAGCGCGCGACGGGCGCGATAGGCATCGATCAAATCTTCATCGAGCGCGCGCGGCGCCTTCATGGCCTCCGTCACGGCGGCCTTGGTGATGGCATTGAATGTCACGCGATCGACCAGCTTGGGCAGCGCCTTCTTGTTGCGCAGCACTTCCTGCACGTGCCAGCTGATCGCCTCACCCTCGCGATCAGGGTCAGTCGCGAGGATCAGACGGTCGGCCTTCTTGGCCTCGTCGGTGATCGCCTTGAGCTGGCGCGCCTTGTCGCCATAATTCTCCCAGGCCATCGAGAAGCCATCGTCCGGATCGACCGAGCCATCCTTGGCAGGCAAATCTCGAACATGGCCGTAGGACGCCAACACCCGGAAGTCGCCTCCCAGATATTTTTCGATGGTCTTGGCCTTGGCCGGTGATTCGACGATGACGAGTTGCATAGAGTTCCGCTAACGATCCTTACGTGTACGCGCGAGTCTGGAAACGGCTCGGCCGCAACGTCAAGCGAAATGCTTACTCGCCGACATCGGGCTTATCGGCTGCGACATGACGGCGGTGCCATGTCGCCTGCCGCCAGATATAGATCAGCACGATCAGCAGGATGATGCCGGTCGACAGCGGCCCGAGGAACTGCTCGATATTGCTGAACCGCCGCCCAAGGACCCAACCGGCAATCGCCAGGCCGGAGCTCCATGCCGCAGTGCCGACTGTCGACCACACGAAAAAGCGGACCAGCCGCATCCGCAGAACGCCGGCGGGAATGGAAATGACCGAGCGAATGGTCGGGAGGACCCGGCCGATCATCACGATCGGCCCGCCGAAGCGCCGAAACAGGCCCTGCGCGCGCTCGACTTCAGGCCAGTCGAGCGTCAGCCAGCGGCCGTATCGCTCGATGAGGGGGCGGAATCGATGCAGGCCGATCATCCGCGCCAGCGCATACCAGAACAGATTGCCGACCATCGCGCCCGCCGTGCCGGCCAGGATCACCCCGCCCAGCCCCATGCCACCCCGCGCGGCGAGCACGCCCGCGACCGGCATGATCACTTCCGATGGGATGGGCGGGAACACCGTCTCCAGCAGCATGAGCAGGAACACGCCGAACAGGCCGCTGCTTTCCACGACATCAAACACCCAACCTTGCATCGAAAACTCCAGTCAAGCGCGCACGCGTTGAGACGGGGCGGCCCTGCAAGCGGCAAGCCCGCCCTGCCTCAACACCTGTCAGCGCAAATAGTTGATGATCGCATAAACGCCGATGGCGCAGAGCAGAACGAGGATCGATATCGCTGAATATCCAACGGGCGAAATCCGCCCGATATGATCCTTGTAGAAGCGCTCATAGCCCGGCCGCAGGTCATCGCGAGCGGACAGCATCGCGACATCGTAGGAGGAGGCCTCCTTGCGATACCAGTGGAGAAGGCGGCGCAAATCGTCCTCGGTCAGGTCGGGATATGCGGCGATCAGGGTCTCGATGCGCGCCTGCGCAGCGACATCCCCGGAGTCGGGGGTCGTCAGATGTTTCATGATAATTGTCCGAAGTTCGGGTGAGATAGGGCGCCGAGAAGGCGCGATTACCGAGCTTCAGACAGAGGGAGGTGGGCGTGGGCCTTGATTGCGCCGCGCCGCCTGATCGTGGGTTGGGTCTGCGCGGCCCAGCCGCGGCAAGAATTCCGGGACCGCCACTGTGCGCCCTGCTGCCACGACATCGGGCGCATAAGGGAGCGGCGGCAGCGTGTGAGGCGGCTCCGCCTTGGCAAACTCGCTTCGCCCCGACGGAACCAGCGCGACGTCGACGGTCGAAGCGCTGAAGGCCGAGCCGTTGCGCGGCTGGAACGTCGCGGCACCGTCGGGCCACGCCTGCGCCGCGATGAGCGCAAGGAGCAACAAGGACAGCAGCCGGCGCATTATCGCGCCGGGCAGTCCTCGTCCCTGCCAGGCGGGCGGCGTATCAGGCGATGCCACCTCAGGCAAGGCTCACCCGTCCCCCGGCATGGCGCTGCAGACGACCGGCAATCTCAAGCTCCAGCAGCGCCGTCTGCACGCTCGCCGGTGCTAAGCCGCTCTGCCGGATCAGTTCGTCAACCGCCACCGGGCTGAGGCTGAGCAAACCGGTCACGCGCTGGCGTTCCGCCTCCCCCAGATCGTCAGATGGCGGCTGCGACAGGAAGTCGCGCTGACCCGAGCGCAGCGCGCGCGGATCGAGCGACGCGATCGCCTCCACGACATCCTGCGCGCTTTGCACCAGCGTGGCGCCGTCGCGAATGAGGGCATTGCAGCCATGGGCGCGCGGATCGGCCGGAAAGCCGGGCACGGCCATCACCTCCCGCCCCTCCTCGCCGGCCAGCCGCGCGGTCAGCAGCGAGCCCGAGCGCGGCGCTGCCTCGACCACCACCGTCCCCAGGCTCATCCAGGCGATGATCCGGTTGCGGGCGGGAAAGTGGCGGGCAAGCGGCTCAGCGCCGGGCGGCAGTTCGGTGAGCAGCAGGCCCTCGCGCGCAACCCGCTCCTGCAGATCGGCATTTTCCGCCGGAAAATTGACGTCGATGCCTGACCCGATGACCGCAACGGTCCGCGTGATCCCTGCCCCCTGATGCGCGGCGGTATCGATGCCGCGTGCGAGACCGGAGACGACGACGATGCCAGCCTCGCGCAGGGCGTGGGCCAGTTCTCGCGCAAACCGGCAGGCTGCAGCGGAGGCATTACGCGCACCGACGATGGCGACACAGCGCTCCATGCCCAGCCTCGCATTGCCACGGGCGATGAGCACCGGCGGGGCCCCTTCGGCCTGACCGAGCAGAGCCGGGTAATCCGCCTCGCCCAGAAACAGATAATGCGCGCCCAGCCGCTCCACCTGCGCGATTTCGGCATCGACGCTGTGGCGATCACAGGGTTTGAAGCGCCGGTTTCCACCGCGCGAGGCGAGATCGGGCAGCGCCTCCAAGGCGCGCCCCGCCGTGCCGAAGCGGGCCAGCAGCTGCCGATAGGCGACCGGGCCGATATTCGGCGTCCGGATGAGCCGCAGGCGATCGTGCCGATCTGCGTTGAGCCTCGTCATGCGGCGCGGGAGCGTCCCACGCGCGGTTCCTCCCCGCGCAGCAGGCGCGCGATGTTCAACCGATGCCGCCACAACACCACGAGCGCCATGCCGGCGATGGGCGCCGCAAGATCGGGCCGGCCAATCAGCAACGCCGCCACCGGCGCGCTGATGGCCGCGCTCATGCCGCCCACCGAACTGATCCGAAACAGGGCCAGCGCGGCCAACCAGACCGCCGCAAAGCCCAGCCCGACGATCCAGGACAGCGCCAAACACACGCCCAGCATCGTCGCCACGCCCTTGCCGCCGCGAAACCGCAGCCAGACCGGATAGCAATGCCCCACAAAGGCCATGACGCCGCCAATGGTGGCGCCGCTCAGGGCCATATCACCGACCGGCATCAGCCACGCGCCGACCATCGCCGCAACGGCACCTTTCGCGCCATCCAGCAAGAGCGTCGCAGCCGCGAGGCCCTTACGTCCGGTGCGCAGCACATTGGTCGCGCCGATATTACCAGAGCCGATCGCGCGCAGGTCCCCCGCCCCGGCCAGCCGCGTGAGAATGATGCCGAAGGGGATGGACCCCAGAAGATAGCCGACAAGCGCGACAAGGGCCGGCAACTGCCATTGCATGGGAATTCTGCTCCTGTTTCGCCGGTGACCTTTGCGCAGCGGCGGGCGATCTTGCAAGCGGGGATCGCGTGCGAGGGCTCGGCGCATGGCGCGGACGGGCCCATCGCATGACTTTAATTTGCAACATTTCTGTCATCGATCCATCACAGGATGATGGCAGCGCAACCCGAGATGAAGACAATCGCGGTGTTCAGCCTCAAGGGAGGCGTCGGCAAGTCCACCTTTGCCGTCAATCTGGCATGGGCCTCGGCAAGCCTCTCGGCGAGGCGGACATTGCTGTGGGATCTCGACCCGCAGGGCGCAGCGACCTGGCTCCTGGCCGCGCAAACAGAAACGCGCGACGCCGCCCGCGCTGTCTTCGCGCGGCAGCTGGAACCGGAAGACATCTGCCAGCCCACCGCCATCCCCGGCCTTGATCTCTTGGCCGCCGACATGTCCCTTCACGGTCTGGAGCGGCTGCTCTTCGATCTGGGTAAAAAGCGCCGGTTGGCGAAGCTCCTCTCGGGCCTCGCGCAGCGTTATGACCGTGTTATCCTGGATTGCCCGCCCGGGCTCACCGAGACGGCCGAGCAGGTGCTGCGGAGTGCTGATCTTGTCGTGGCCCCGGTGATCCCCTCACCGCTCGCGCGCAAATCGCTCGATGATCTGGCCAGCATCCTGATCCGGCGCGGCGGATGGCATCCCCCGATCCTGCCGGTGTTCTCTATGGTGGACCGGCGGCGCAAGCTCCATGCCGAGGCGCTCGAAGCCCATCCAGACTGGCCGATTGTCAGCTATTCCAGCCTTGTCGAGCAGATGGGCTTCCGGCGCGCGCCATTAGCCACCTTTGCAACTCAGAGCCAGCCGGCCGAGCAATTTGCGACGATCTGGCAAGCCATCGAGCGCCGTCTCGCCAAAGGGTGAGGCGAAGGGATCAGGCGACCTGCGTCGCCGAGCGCCCGAACAGGCCGATGCTCTCGTCTCGCGACATGGGCCGGCCGAAATAATAGCCCTGAATCTTCGAGCATCCCAGCGCCCGGATGATGTCATATTCCCCTTCGGTCTCCACGCCCTCGGCGGTGGTCTCCAACCCAAGGCTGGTGGCCATCGCCACCACCGCGTTGATGATGGCGAGGCTCTCACGCTGGCCGCGAGCGGCGCCGTGAATGAAGCTTTGATCGACCTTGATGGTGTCGAACCGTGCGCGGGAAAGGTAGCCGAGCGACGAGTAGCCGGTCCCGAAATCGTCCAGCGAAAGCCGGATGCCCATTTTCGCCAACCGATCGAGCGCCTGCGACGCGCCCGTCTCCTCCTGCATGAAGACGCTCTCGGTCACCTCCAGCTCCAACCGGCTGACTGGAAGCCCGGACTGTGCCAGAGCTGCGCTGATCTGCGGGACGATCTCGGGATCGCACAGTTGCTGGGCCGACACATTGACCGAGAGGCTCACCGCGTCGGGCCAGTGACAGGCTGTCTTGCATGCCGTCTCCAGCACCCAAGCCCCGAGGCGGGAGATCAGCCTTGTATCCTCGGCGATAGGAATGAAGCGGCTGGGCGGAATCGGACCAAGCTGGGGGTGCGTCCACCGGCAGAGCGCCTCGAAGCCGATGACATGGCGGGACCGCGCGTTGACGATGGGCTGGTAGACCAGATGGAATTCACCGGCCTCGATTGCGTTGCGCAACGCCAGTTCGAGATTGCGGCGCTCCTCCGCGTCGGCGTGCATCGATGCCGTAAAGCGCAGATGCTTGCCCCGCCCTGCCTCCTTGGCGCGATACATGGCCAGATCCGCACTGCGCATCAGCATGTCCGCATCCGTGCCGTCCTGCGGTGCCATGGCCGAGCCGATGCTGGCGCCGATGAACAGCGTCTGCCCATCGAGCACATAGGGTCTGGACACGACCTCGATGATCGCGCTCGCCAGCCGGTCGACATAGATGGGATCGGCCACCTCGCGCACGACTACGGCAAACTCATCGCCGCCGAGCCGCCCGCAGACTTCGTTGAGCGAGCAGACGCCGCGCAACCGTTCGGCAACCTGGGCCAGAAGCTGGTCGCCGACATGGTGGCCCAACGTATCGTTGACCGATTTGAACCGATCGAGATCGATCATCATGAAGGCGCACCGCGTCTGCCACGTCTGCGTGTCTTCGACGGATTTGGCCAGTTCCTCGCCCAGATTGAGCCGGTTGGGAAGATTGGTGAGCGTATCCAGCCGGGCGAGTTGCGAAATGCGCTCGTTCGTCTCTTTCTGCACCGTGATGTCGGAGCCGACACCGCGAAAGCCCAGGAAATTGCCGGCCTCATCCAGCCGGGGAGATGCGGACAGTGACCACCATCTGCGCGCACCGTCGACCGTGCCGGACAGGCACAGGTCGGAAAAGGACACCCGGTCCTTGAGCTTCTCCGCCAGCACATGAAGGGCCGGGTCGAAATCCCCGTTCGTCCAGGTCGATCCTGCCAGCACTTGGAGGATGGATTGCCCGTCCACCTCCTCCACCGTCTTGCCGAGCATCCGCGCAAAGGCCGGGGAAACCCCGGTCAGGCGACGGGCGGTGTCGGTCTGCCACAGCACATCGGCCCCGTCGCGATCATGCTCGCGCAGCAGGAGACTGACGACCTCGCGCTTTTCGGCCAGCGCCTTGCTGGTCGAGACCTGCACGCCGAACTGGTGCGCCTGCCAGAGGCTTGTCGCCAAAGCGAGCAGAGCATAGATCGCCACGACACCCGCCAGAAAGGGATCGGCATGTCGCAGCATCATCCAGACGGTGCCCGCGCCGATCGACAGGATGAAGCCACTGGCGGACAATGGGGTGGACTGGAACGAAATGGCCACCGACGCCATCAGGCAGCAGGCGATGGTCCAGAATGTGACCACTTCTTCCGGCCTGGCTTCGCCGGTGAAGAGCACCATTGCGGCGACCCATATGGCGCCCTGCAGCCAGCAGATCGCGCCATGTCGCAACAATGCGGCCCGCGTCGCATCGGCATAATCCGACGCCACATTGACCCGGCGCAACCGCAGCAACTGCGCTTGTGAAACACCGAGCACCAACATCCAGACAACGAACATCCAGATATTGATATGGTTGTAAAAGCGCGCGCCCACGAGCATGGCCGAGATGGCCGTGATCGTGGTGAAGAGCCCCAGCATCCGGTCTGCGGAGCGCAACTGGCTCCCGCATACAAGGCGCCCCTGCGCCCCGGGAAGCGGGCGGAATCCGCACAACAAGCCGAGCGAAACGACTTCCGTGGCGGGCGCTGCGCGCTGGTCTGGGACGGTTGAACGCTTGGTCACGGCGCGGTCATATCGCGCTCAGGTTATCAACCCGTAAGCAAGCGCTCGCAGTCTTTTACCGCGTCAACCGCCCCGATCAGGCCGCGATGTCATAGGGCACGATTTCCCCGGTCAAATACAGGGTCCGCGCCTTCGAGCGGCTGAGTTTGCCCGAGCTGGTGCGCGGCAGCGAGCGCGGCGGTACCAGTTCAACCACGCAGTTCATGCCGGTGATCGAACGGACGCGCTCGCGAATCTCTTCCCGCAGCCGTGCGCGCTCGACATTGTCGGAGACGCGGCAATGCACGAGGACGGCGGGTGCTTCCTCGCCCCCAGCGGTGGTGATGGCGAAGGCGGCAATGTCCCCCTGCTTGAAGCCGGGTAGCTGCTCCACCGCCCACTCGATATCCTGCGGCCAGTGATTCTTGCCGTTGATGATGATCATGTCCTTGGCGCGGCCGACAATGTACAGATAGCCATCCGAGAGATAGCCCATGTCGCCGGTGTCCAGCCAGCCATCGGCCATGCAGGCATCGGTCGATTCCTGATCGCGGAAATAGCCGACCATGAGCGAGGGACCGGTCGTCCACACCTTGCCGATGGTCCGCTCGGCCAGCGGGCCGCCGAATTCGTCGCGGATTTCGACAGTCATGCCCATCACGGGCTTGCCGCAATTGACGATCGCGCGGAAGCGCTGCGGGCGATCCTCCACGGCATGACCGCCGGACAGTTCGGTTTCCTCGACCAGCTCCACCATGATGCCTTCACCCGGCGGCATGATGGTCACGGCCAGCGTCGCTTCAGCCAGGCCATAGCTTGGTAGGAAGGCCTTGGGCGAGAAGCCGGCTTCCGCAAAAGCATCAACGAACTGCTGCATCACATCCGGGCGGATCATGTCCGCGCCGTTACCGGCCAAGCGCCAGCGCGACAGGTCGAAGCGCTCGGATGCCCGCGTCTGGCTGGACATGCGACGGGCGCAGATATCGTAGCCGAAAGTAGGCGAGTAGCTGATCGCGGTGCCCTGATGGCGCGAGATCATATCCAGCCACGCCAGCGGGCGGCGCGCGAAATCCTCGGTCTTGAGGTAATCGGTCGAGACCTGATTGGCGACGACCGACAGGAAGCAGCCCACCAGACCCATGTCATGATACCAGGGCAGCCAGCTGATACAGCGGTCGCTCGCGATCAGCTCCATGCCGTGGCTGTGCGCCGCGAGATTGCTGAGCAGTGCCTTGTGGGTCACCGCAACGCCATGCGGAAACCGCGTCGATCCGCTGGAATATTGCAGATAGCAGATGTCGTCCGGACCGGCCTGCGGCAGCGCACAGGCTGCAACGGGTGCCGCGAGGAAGTCATCGAAGCTCAGCGGTTCCACGCCCTTGCGGCGCGCAGCCTCACCGGCCATCTCGCTCAGCTCGGTAGGGAAGAGCAGCATGATCGGGTCGCAGCTGTCGAGCTGGACGCAAAGCTGATCGATATAGCTTTCCTTGCCGCCGAAGCTGGTGGGCAACGGTAGCGGCACAGGCCAGGCACCGGCATAGACAATGCCGAAGAACAACTGGGCGAACTCGGGGCCGGTCTCGGCGATCAGGGCGATCCGCTGCTGGGGCTGGACACCCCGCGCGATCAGCCGATAGGCGCAGGCCAGTGCATCGCCGCGCATCTCCGAAAAGGGATAAGGACGCGCAAGATTGCCGCGGGCATCGTGAAAGTTAACTCCACGAACACCCTGCGCCGCATAATCAAGCGCGGCACCCAAAGTATCGAAATCGGCAAAGCGCCGCTCAAGCCGATCTTCCGTCGGTGTTGGCTGCATCTTAAATGACCCTTCTTTTTCCGCCAGATATCATCCCCTTAAGTCAAGGCATGGCGGCTGTTCTCTTGCGTCTACGCCTGGCTGGCTTGCGCTTGTCTGAACCGAAAAGCCGCATTCTATGCCTGGCCCTACCCCGTTCTTGCGCGAGTTAGGCGCGTTTACTTTAAGACAGGGAGTGTGGCACAAAAATGGCGCATGACGCCGCGCCCGCAAAAATCGCCGCCAAAACCGCTTGTCGAAGCGAGCCTTGAGGCGCTGGCCATCCACTATGTCGGGCGCTTCGCCACCAGCCGGGGCCGGCTCGCCGCCTATCTTGCGCGCAAGCTGCGCGAGCGTGGCTGGGCCGGCGATTCCCCGCCCCCGACCGAGCGGATCACGCAAAAGCTGGTCGATCTCGGCTATGTGGACGACCGGGCCTATGCCGAGATGAAATCCGGGGCGATGCAGCGGCGGGGCCTCGGGCAACGCCGCATCGCGCAGACGCTGCGGCATGACGGCATCGACGAGACGACATCCGAGCAGGCCGCCCCCGACGCTGCCGCGCAATGGGATGCGGCCGAGCGCCTCGCCCGCCGCAAGCGAATCGGGCCGTTCGCGGCCGAGCCCGCCGACCGGCCGATGCGGGAAAAGCAGATCGCGACCTTTTTGCGGGCCGGCCACAGCATGCAGACCGCCCGCGACTGGATCGAAAGCGCGCCGGGCGAGTTGCCCGAGCGACCAGAGACCCTGTCAGCAGAGGATTGGGAATGACGAAGAGGCGGCGGATCGGGCGTGGTCTGAACATCGGCGCGCTGGCGACAGCGCTCGCACTGTCCGCCTGCCATGCGACGCCGGAGGACAGCGCTAACACCTTAGTGGTTGCCAATAACGCGGCCCTGCCCGCTGGCAGCACCGAGGTCCGCATTCGTACTGCCAGCGGCCAGACCCATCGCTTCGTCGCGGAACTGGCGGTGGACAAGGAGGCCCAGCAACACGGCTTGATGGGCCGCGAGACGCTGGCCGACGATGCCGGCATGATCTTTCCGTTTGCCTACCCAAACATGGCGTCCTTCTGGATGAAGGACACCCGCGTTCCGCTGGACCTGTTGTTCATCCGCACCGACGGTACGATTGCCGACATCCTGCAGGGTGAGCCAAACAGCCTGCGCCCGCTCGCGGCCAATGAGGCGGTGACGGCGGTGCTAGAAATCCGGCAGGGACGTGCAGAGGCGCTCGGCATCGCCAAGGGTGACCGGATCGAATGGGGCGATTGCGCCACGGATGCAGGCGCCGGTTCCGGTCGCGCGCCCATGTGGCGAGCGGATCGCTTCTGCCCCTCGTCGCAACGCTGAGCGCACTTCATTCGATTCCACGTTGCCAATCCACCGCGAGTGCGGCTAAGCGCTCTGGCCATGGGACTGCTCGGCAAGATCTTCACCTGGTGGGACGGCGCCACCATCGGCACCTCGTTGTTCACTTCGCGCAAAGGCACGAAAGTGGGCGAGGACCATCAGGGCAATGTCTATTATGAAGGCGGGACGGACCCCAACGGCCTCACGCGCCGCTGGGTGATCTACAAGGGCGCCAATGATGCCAGCCGCGTGCCTGCAGAATGGCATGGCTGGCTGCATCACAGCATCGACGGCACGCCCGAGAGCCATTTGCCGCCGCCGCGCATCTGGGAAACCGAATTCACGCCCAACCAGACCGGCACGCCGCAGGCCCATCTGCCTTCCGGCGCCACTGCTGCCGGCGGTCGCCGCCAGATGGCGACGGGCGATTACGAAGCCTGGACGCCGAATACGTGATGATTCTCCGGTCCGCGCGGCCGGGCCGATGGTTGCTCGCGCTCGGCATCATCGGACCGCTCACGGCCTGCGGGGACCCCGAGGCAGCCCGCAATGTCGCGGTCGTGCCGGAAGAGCGCACGCAGGACGAGCGCCCCGTGAAGGTCGAGACCGGCTTGCCCGGAACGCCGATGGCAGAGCGCGTCGCGGAGATCGGCCTGCTCAACAAGCGCAACGGGATCACCCAGAAATTCACGATGAAGCCGGGCGTGGCGTTGCGCTCGGGCAATGCCATCATCCGCCTGCGCGCCTGCGAAACCACCGCGCCGTGGGAAATGGACAAGGAAACCGGCGCATTCGTGCAGCTCGACGTGCTGGAAAGCCGCGACAATAAATGGCACCGCACCTTCTCCGGCTGGCTGTTCAAGGAACGGCCCGACCGTAATGTGGTGCTGCATCCGATCTACGACGTCTGGGTGATCAGCTGCGCGATGAGCTGGCCGGAGACCGGGCCGGATACGGTGCGCGTGGCGGATCGCAGCGCACGTTCGGCCGGCGCATCCGGCAACGAATCGAGCGCATCGAACGCGGCAGAAGCCCCCGCAGCGCCGTCCGCGCCTGCCGACAGCGCATCGCCGAGCAATCCCGAATAGGTCTGCGCATCGATCTCCACCGCGCCCAGGGAGGCAAGGTGCGGGGTCATGAACTGGCAATCGAGCAATGTGAATCCACCGACCCGCAGCCGGGCGACCAGCCAGGCCATCGCCACCTTTGAGGCATCACGCCGGCGGCTGAACATGCTCTCGCCAAAGAAGGCCCGCCCCAGCGCCAGACCGTAGAGCCCGCCGACGAGATGGCGCTCGCCATCCTCGCGGCTCCACACTTCCACGCTGTGCGCCAGCTTGCCGTGGTGCAGGCGCACAAAGGCTTCCTCAATGTCCCGATTGATCCACGTCGTCGGGCGATCTGTGGCGCTCTGCGCACACAGGGCGATGACCTGCTCGAACGCGGTGTCCGCCGTGACCTCGAACCGGTCGGCGCGCACGGTCTTGCGGAGGGATTTGGAGAGGTGAAAGCCATCGAGCGGCAGGATCGCCCGCCGCTCGGGTTCCACCCAGAAGACCGAATTGGCGGCACGGTCGTCGGCCATGGGGAACAGGCCGACCGCATAAGCGCGCAACAGGATCGGTAAATCGATCGCCATTCCCAGCCTTTAGCATCCCCACCGCCCTTTGTCGCGCCCGTCCCTTGGGGCAAAAAGGGCTGGCAGGCGCCACGGGGAGGCGATAGCGATCCGGCACAGTCTGGAGAGGAGCAAGCCTGTGGCAATTTTCGTGCTGGTTCATGGCGCCTGGGGCGGCAGCTGGGGTTATGGCCCCCTCGCCCGTGAACTGCGGTCCGCCGGCCATGAGGTGCATGTGCCCTCGCTGACCGGCCTTGGGGAGCGTGCTCATCTGGCGCATGGCGGCATTACGCTCAGCGATCATATCGCCGATGTTGTCGGCCTCATCGATTGCGAGGGCATGCGCGACATCATCCTCGTCGGCCATAGCTATGGCGGCATGGTCATCACCGGTGTCTCTGCCCTGCGCGGCAGCCGCATCCGCAGCCTCATCTATCTCGACGCCTTCCTGCCGAAGGACGGCGAAATGCTCTGGGACATCGTCGATGACGCGACGCGGGCGATGTATATCGAGAATCAACGGCAGTCGCCGGGCCTCGTCCGGCCGATCTTCCCGATTCCGCCGGGCCGGGCCGGGCGCGTCTCGGGCCATCCGCTCCTCACCCTGCTCGAACCGGTCAAGCTCGGTGGCGAGGAGGACGCGGTTGCGCGGCGGACGTACGTCTTTGCGTCCGCCAGCCCGCTCGGCTCGTTCGCGCCGTTCCGCGCGCGCTGCACCGCAGACCCCGCCTGGGACGTCCACGAACTCCCCACCAGCCACATGATGTGGGACGACGATCTCCCCGGCGTGACCCGCATCCTCCTTGATGACGCGGCGAAGGACGAATGACGACAAGTTGCGGAAAGCGCCGTTGACCGCTTGCGCCCGCCTTCGGGTCGCGTTAAGGGCAGCGCCTTCACCGGCACAGGGGTGTAGCTCAGCTGGTAGAGCGTCGGTCTCCAAAACCGAATGTCGTAGGTTCGAATCCTATCGCCCCTGCCAAAACTTGCCCCGAGGCGCCCGAGCGCGTAGAGGCAAGGACGGTTGCGAAATGCAGGCGGCGGGCCGGCCGGAGAAAGCTCCGGGTGCGGTCCGCTTTCTTGTGTTTCAAAGAGTTCTGGTTTCATCTGAAAGAGCAGGCTGAGCGTGGCGAAAACCTCCCCCATCGAATTCGTGAACCAGGTCAAGGCCGAGTGGAACAAGGTCACCTGGCCGACCTCGCGCGAGACGGTGATGACCACGATCATGGTGGTGATCCTGACCACGGTGCTCGGACTTTTCTTCTTTGGCATCGACACGTTCTTTGGCTGGATCGTTCGCACGCTGCTGGGTTTGGCCGCGGGCCAGAGCTGATCGCCGCTCTCCCGACCAAGACGAATTGAGGAAACGATAAAATTATGGCGCGCTGGTACATCATCCACGCTTATTCGGGCTTCGAGAACAAGGTCCGCGAGTCCATCCTGTCCGAAGCCGAGCGCATGGGTCTGGCCCAGCTCATCGAGCAGGTCGAGGTGCCGACCGAGACCGTGACCGAAGTGAAGCGCGGCAAGAAGGTTCAGGTCGAGCGCAAGAACATGCCGGGCTATGTGCTCGCCAAGCTCAGCATGAACGATGATATCTACCACCTCATCAAGAACACGCCCAAGGTCACCGGCTTCCTCGGCAACTCCGGCAAGCCGCAGCCGATCAGCGAGGCGGAAGCCGCCCGCTTCTTCGGCGCGCGCGAGGAAGCCGCCGCCCAGCCGCGTCACAAGGTCAATGTCGATTACGAGATCGGCGACAGCGTGAAGGTGATGAGCGGCCCGTTCGCCAGCTTCATCGGCACCGTCGAGGAACTGGACTTCGAGAAGAGCCGCGTGAAGGTCTCGGTTTCGATCTTCGGCCGCGCGACGCCGGTGGAACTGGACTTCGAGGAAGTCGAGCTTTCCAAATAAGGCCTTCGACAGCCAATTTTTCGAGCCGCCGGTCCCTGATCGGCGGCTCTTTTCTTGTGTCGGCCGCGACAACTCGCCCGGCATTTCCGCGAACGCGGGAATGACGGGCAGGAAACGCCGAAAAGGCACAAACGCGCCGCGCCGGTCTTCAACCGTTCTTCCACCTCATCCAACCTGACCATCGCGCAGGGCGATTGCGTTGGTGCGGCGAATAATCCCTTGATTGCGCAAGCACCGCAACGGTGCCGCATCAGGAGAGATTAGACGTGGCAGGGAGCAGGAGATCGTGGATCGCAGGCATGGCGCTGATGACGGCGCCGCTGCTCCTCGCGGGACAGGACGCCCGGTCAGGCGGCATGCAGCCAGCCCATGTCACCAGCGAGCGGATGCGGGCGCCAGACGCACCCGCCAGCGCCGGCAGTTGGATGGCCTATGGGCGCAGCTATGACGAGCAGCGTTATTCGCCGCTCACCCAGATCAACGACAAGACCGTCCAAAGGCTGGGACTGGCCTGGTACGATGATTTGAACACCTATCGCGGCGTGCAGGCGACGCCGCTGGTGGTCGATGGCGTGATCTACAACGCCTCCGCCTTCAACATCGTGACGGCCTATGATGGACGGACCGGCCGCAAGCTGTGGACCTATGATCCGCAGGTCGAGCGACAGTGGGCGCGACTGGCCTGTTGCGGTCCGTCGACCCGTGGCATTGCCGCGTGGAATGGCAAGATCTACATCGCCGCGCTCGACGGCCGGCTGATCGCCGTAGATGCGCGGACCGGCAAGGAAGTCTGGACGGTGCAGACCTTCGACCGCGCGCACCCTTATTCCATCACCGGCGCACCGCGCGTGTTCGACGGCAAGGTGGTGATCGGCCATGGCGGCGCCGACTATGGCGTGCGCGGTTTCGTCAGCGCCTGGGATGCAGAGACCGGAAAACGGCTGTGGAAGTTCTACACCGTGCCCGGCAACCCCGCCGATGGGCCCGATGGCGAAGCCTCCGACGCCGCGATGAAGATCGCCCTGCCGACCTGGCACGGAAAATGGTGGCAATATGGCGGCGGCGGGACCGCGTGGGACAGCTTCGTCTACGATCCGGCGCTCAACCTCGTCTATATCGGCACAGGCAATGGATCGCCGATCAGCTGGCATTTCCGCAGCGCGGGCAAGGGTGACAATCTGTTCCTCTGCTCCATCGTGGCGGTGGATGCCGACACTGGCGCCTATCGCTGGCATTATCAAGCGGTGCCGGAAGAAGACTGGGACTTTACCTGCACCCAGCCGATGATGCTCGCGGACCTGAAGATCAAAGGCAAGACCCGCCCGGTCATCATGCAGGCGCCCAAGAACGGCTTTTTCTATGTGCTCGACCGCAAGACGGGAGAATTGCTCTCGGCCGAAAAATTCGTGCCGAGCAACTGGGCCAGCCATATCGACATGAAGACCGGGCGGCCGGTGCTGTATCCGGGCGTGCACCTGACGACGACGCCGCAGCGGATCACGCCGAGCCTGCTCGCCGCGCATAGCTGGCACCCCATGTCGTTCAGCCCGAAGACCGGGCTGGTCTATTTCCCGGCCATGGAACAATCCATCGTCTATGCCCGGCAGCGGGACGAGGATTTCGCCTTCGTGCCGTTCCGCAACAATGCCGGCTTTGATTATGCCGGCGCCACGCCGGAATGGGCTGCGCAGCGCAAGGCCTTGCAGGCAGAGGCGGATGCCATGGAGAAAGGCTATCTGCTCGCCTGGAATCCGGTCACACAGAAGGAAGCCTGGCGGGTGCCCTATTCACTCCCCGGCTCGGGTGGCACGTTGGCGACGGCGGGCAATCTCGTCTTTCAGGGCACCATCGAGAAGACCTTCGCCGCGTATCGCGCCGACACCGGGCAGAAGCTCTGGGACATGAATGTCGACAATGTCGCCATCGGCGGTCCAGTCACTTACGCCATCGACGGCGTGCAATATGTGGCGGTGAACGTCGGCTGGGGCGGATCGATCGTCGCGGGGCTGAGCAAGATTCCCGGCGGCTTCCGGGTGTCACCGGCGCGGTTGCTGGTGTTCAGGCTGGATGCAAAAGGCGTGACGCTGCCGCCGCTACCGCCGCCGACGGCCCTGCCCCGCCCGCCCTTCCTCCGCGCCACCGAAGCGCAGGTGCGGCTGGGCGCCCAGCTTTATGGCGACACCTGCGCCCGCTGCCATGGCGAGAATGCGCGCGGCGGCCTCAAGGATCTGCGCTACATGACGCCCGACACCCGCGCGCAGTTCCTCGACATCGTGCTGGAGGGCACCAAGGCCGATCTGGGCATGGCCAGCTTCAAGGGCGTGCTGGACAAGACACAGGCGGAGGCGATCCACGCCTACCTCATCGCGCGCGGCAATGAGGATTGGCAGGACGACGCCGTGCGGCAATGAGGGGCTAGTTCGTGCGGCCTAGCCCCGCCGCTGGGCAAACCAGATGACGTGGCGCGGCCCCTTGCCGTTCTCCCGCGCCTTCACCGCCACCTCGTCGACGATGAACCCGGCGCTTTTCAGCCGGCGGGTGAAGGCTTCGTCCGAGCCGGCGGACCAGACGGCGAGAATGCCGCCCGGCTTGAGCGCCCGCATCGCCTGAGAAAGGCCGCGCGCGGAATAGAGCCGGTCATTGGCCGGCACGGTGAGGCCGTCGGGGCCGTTATCGACGTCGAGCAAGATGGCATCGTAGCGCCCCTGCCCGTCCTCGATCAGCTCGGCGACGTCGCTGTGGACGAGATTGACGCGGGGGTCATCCAGGCAGCCGGCCGCCAATTGGGCCATCGGCCCCCGCGCCCATTCGATGATTTCCGGCACCAGCTCGGCCACCGTGACCTTCGCCTGGGCGTCGAGCGCGCCCAGCGCCGCGCGCAGCGTGAAGCCCATGCCATAGCCGCCGATCAGCAGGTGACGCCCCGCGCGGGAAGGCAGCCGCTCCAGCGTCATCAGCGCCAGCGCCTTTTCCGATCCGCTCATCCGGCTGTTCATCAGTTCGTTGCGGTCCAGCACGATCATGAAATCGTCGCCGCGCCGGAACAGGCGCAGATCCTCGCCGCCGGGCACCTTTGCCGTGCCGAGATGTTCGCGGGGCTTCATATCGTTCCTTTCAACCGAGCCGTCCCTCTGGCAGACCCGGAGGCATCGCGCAAACGGTCCCGGCACTGTATGCCTCCGCGCGACTCTCCCCCCAATCCAATCCCCGGAGCTTCATGCGTTACTTTCTCGATACCGAATATAATGGTTTTGGCGGCGCCCTGATCAGCCTGGCCCTCGTGCCCGAATATGGCGATCAGGAGCTGTATCTCTCGCTCCTGCCGCTTCCCGAACCGCTCCACCCTTGGGTCGAGCATAATGTGATCCCTTATCTGCGCCATGTGCCGACCGGGCTGGATTATGCCGTGGAGCGGGCCAATGCGTCCGAACTGGTCGCCACCTATCTCGCCGGCGACAATGAGCCGATGATCGTCGCAGACTGGCCCGAGGACATCGCCCATTTCGCGACGCTGCTGATGACCGGCCCCGGCGAGATGATCGACGTGCGCGGCCTCCGCTTCGAGCTGGTCAATGCCGCCGGGTTCAGCAGCGCGCGCAACAGCCAGGTGCCGCATAATGCCCTTCACGACGCCCGCGCCTTGCGTGGCTTCGTGCTCTCGACCGATATCTGAACCGGGCGGCGCAGCAGGTATCGCTTGCCGCCGCCCGATAGATTGCTAACCATTAAAAGAATAGTTGCCTTACGAACGATTCGAGGCACAGCCGGAGAGGACAGCCAGCATGGCCAGCGCGCCCCGCTCGATCGATATCGCCACGTTCATCAATGAGCGGAAGCTCGGCCCGTTCAATTTCCGGCTGATCGTTCTCTCTTGGTTGATCACGGTGTTCGACGGGTTCGACATGATGCTGATCAGCTTCACCGCGCCCTGGATGCGCGATGAGTTGAGCCTTTCCACCCACCAGCTGGGCAATGTGTTTTCCGCCGGCCTGTTCGGCATGATGGTCGGCGGTTTTGCCTTCGCATACATTGGCGACAGGATCGGGCGGCGACAGACGATCATCGGCGCCGCCTTCGCATTCGGCATTTTGACGACCGCCACCGCGCTGGCGCAGAGCTATGAAGCCCTTCTCATCCTGCGCTTCCTCGATGGCTTTGCCATTGGTGGCATGCTGCCGCTCGCCTGGGCGCTCAACATCGAATATGTGCCCACCAAATACCGCTCGACCGTGGTGACGGTGATCATGGTCGGCTACAGCCTCGGCTCCTCGCTGGCCGGGCCGGTGACCGTGTGGCTTGCCCCCACCTATGGCTGGGAGGGCGTGTTCGTTTTCGGCGGCCTCGGTACAATCGTCTGCGCCTTTGCCCTGCTGTTCTGGTTGCCGGAATCGGTACGCTTCCTCGCCAGCAAGAACCTCAAGCCGGACCTCATCGCCAAGACGCTGAACAAGGTCGATCCCACGCTCGGCGCGACCGCGCAGGACCGCTTCGTGCTCAGCGACGAGAAGCAGGACACCAGCAACTTCACCGCCGCCAAGCTGTTCAAGCGCGACCTTAAATGGCTGACGCCGCTGCTCTGGCTGGCCTATATCGCCAGCACGCTGGCCGTCTATTTCAAGGCCAATTGGGGCCCGATCGTCTATGAGGATCTCAAATTCTCGCGGGAGACGGCAGCCTATGTCTCGTCCATCGGGGGCATTGCCGGCGCGGTGCTGGGCCTGCTGCTGATGCGCTTTACCGATGGCAAGGGGCCGCTCGCGGTCGCGGTCTATCCCGCCGTCGCCTTCCCGCTCCTGCTGCTGGTCGGCCTGGTGCCGATGGAACCGACGCTCTTCCTGATCGTCTCGGTCGCCGCAACCAGCTTCGTGGGCGGCGCGCATTTCGGTATTCTGTCGATTGCCGGCGTCTTCTATCCCTCCGCAATCCGGGCGAACGGCGCCGGCTGGGCAACATCCGTAGCCAAGATCGGCGGCATTGCAGGGCCGATCATCGGCGCGTTCGTGCTGGCGAGCGGCCTGCCGATCGTGCGCAGCTTTGCCATTCTGGCGCTGTGCCCTGCCGTTCTGGCACTGTGCGCGCTCGGCATCGGCATGATCGTGAAGCGCCGCAAAGCACCAGCAGACGTGCTCAACACGGCACAACCTGCGGCGGCCGAATGAGTGGCGGCGCAACGGACTGAAAGCCCCGCTTGATCGGCAAGCGGAAATGCTCGCTGGTCTTCTGGGTGAAGCCGCGCCAATAGCGCGCCTCTCTTCCAAGCCAGTGCGACGAAACCCATGACCACAGAGCGCCTCTTCAAACCGATCCTCGCCGGCGCCCGGCTGATGCCGCGCCTGCTGGCCGTGATCGGCGCGACGGCGGGGATCGGGCTGACGATCGTGCTCTGCCTGCAATTCCCGATCGCTTATGCTGATCTGCCGATCATCGTCGCGCCCATTGGCGCTTCGGCAGTGCTGGTCTTTGCCGTGCCGACCAGTCCGCTCGCCCAGCCCTGGTCGGTGGTGGGCGGTAACATCCTCTCGGCATTGGTGGGCGTGGCGGCGGCCCGCTGGATTCCGCCAATGGCGCTGGCGGCCGGCGTGGCTGTCGGCGGCGCGATCCTCGTAATGTCGCTCTGCCGCTGCCTACACCCGCCCGGCGGCGCGGCAGCGCTGACCGCCGTGATCGGCAGCCAGGGCATTCACGATGCCGGCTATGCCTTCGCCTTCGCGCCCGTTGGGCTCAATTCCATCGCGCTGGTGTCGCTCGCCATGTTCTTCCATCGCATGACCGGTCACAGCTATCCGCATCAGCCGGCTGCGCCCGCAATCCAGAGCGCGCAGGTGCGAGAGGCATCAGGGCTGCACAGCGAGGATATCGACAAGGCGCTGGAGGATATGGACGAGAGTTTCGACATCAGCCGGGACGATCTCGCCCTGCTGCTCTCCCAGGCGGAGCTTCATGCGCTGGCGCGGCGCACCACGGGGCAAAAGTGAATCGAGAAGACCGCTCTTTCCTTTTGCACCGGTCACCGCTATAGGCGCCGGCTTCCGGACGGTCTTGCAGGCCTGATGGAAGCCCATTGCGGGAGGACGACCCCTCAGGGTCAGCCGTTTGACCGCTAAGCTTGAACCGGGCGGCGCCATTGGCCCCGCCTTCTACAGAGTGAGTGTAATGGCCAAGAAAATCACGGGCTATATCAAGCTCCAGGTGCCCGCTGGAGCCGCCAACCCCTCGCCGCCGATCGGCCCTGCCCTGGGTCAGCGCGGCGTGAACATCATGGAATTCTGCAAGGCGTTCAACGCGGCGACCGAGAAGGAGCAGAAGGGTACGCCCCTGCCCACGATCATCACCGTCTACGCTGACCGCAGCTTCTCCTTCGTCACCAAGAAGCCGCCGGCAACCTATCTCATCAAGCAGGCCGTGAACCTCAAGTCCGGCTCCAAGGAGCCCGGCAAGGTCTCCGCCGGCAAGATCACGCGTGCCCAGCTCGCCGAGATCGCCGAAGCGAAGATGGTCGACCTCAATGCCAACGACATCGAGGCCGCGACGAAGATCATCGAAGGCAGCGCCCGCGCGATGGGCCTGACCGTGGTGGAGGGCTAAGAACATGGCAAAGCTGACCAAGAAGGCCAAGGCAATGGCCGCCGCAGTCGATGCGAACAAGCTGCACGGCGTCGATGAAGCGATCGCGCTCATCAAGAAGAACGCCACCGCCAAGTTCGACGAGACCGTTGAAGTCGCGATGAACCTGGGCGTCGATCCGCGTCACGCCGACCAGATGGTCCGTGGCGTCGTCACCCTGCCCGCCGGCACCGGCAAGGACGTGCGCGTTGCCGTCTTCGCCCGCGCCGACAAGGCGGATGCCGCCAAGGCAGCCGGCGCCGAGATCGTGGGTGCCGAGGATCTGCTCGAGCACATCCAGAACGGCAATTTCGACTTCGACCGCGTGATCGCGACGCCCGACATGATGGGCCTGGTCGGTCGCCTCGGTAAGGTGCTGGGTCCCAAGGGCCTGATGCCGAACCCGAAGCTCGGCACCGTCACGCCGAACGTCGCTGAAGCCGTGAAGGCTGCCAAGGGCGGCCAGATCGAGTTCCGCGTCGAGAAGGCCGGCATCATCCACGCCGGTCTCGGCAAGGCCAGCTTCACCGAAGCCGACCTGCGCAAGAACTTCGACGCCTTCGTCGATGCCATTGTGAAGGCCAAGCCCTCGGGCTCGAAGGGCAAATATGTCCGCAAGATCGCCCTGTCGTCCTCGATGGGCCCGGGCGTGAAGGTGGACGTGGCTCAGGTCGCCTCGGCCTGATCTCACCCAATTCTAAAAACGCCCCGCCCGGTATCCACCGCGGCGGGGCTTTTTTATTGCCCGATGTTGTGATCTGAATTGGCGACCTGATTAGGCGTTTGTTCGTAAAGCGCCTGTTAACCCTGCGATGGCATTGCTTGGCGAGGCACGCGACGATAGAACTCAGATGAAAAACAGGGAAATTGGGGTGAAGAAGCGACATCCAACTGCTGGACAGGATGCCTATGACCGGGTGTCGAAACAGCTCAATCTGGCGGTTCGCCTTCTCGGCTTCTGGATCGCTCTTGTCAGCCTGTTCTTCCTCTTTCAGGCGCTCGATTATCGCGGGCTGATCGCGCGACTGGCCGAATGGCAGTTTCTTCATTTCGATCGTTACTGGCCCACCCTGACCTTCGTCGCGGTGACCGCATTGTTCTCTGCGCCGCTCATCGCTGCCGTGTGGCTGCTGCGCACGCGCCAGCGCCGCACCGAATCCTTCGGCCCTGCCCGGCAGGACGATCTGCGCATCGTTAAGGGACGCCTCGCTCGCCTCCAGGGCTTTTTCGCCGGCGTTTGCGTCGGCAGCCTGCTTGCGGCGGTCATTGTGCTGATCCTGCGGCTGCAATTGCCGTCCGATGAAGGCACCCCGCGCAGCATCGTCGTCGGCTCGCCCGATGCGATCGCGCCGGTGGAAGGCCGCGCCGTCATCACCGGCAGCATCGATCTGCGCGAGACGGCGCAGTTCAATGAGGATCTGCTGCTGGTCAAGCGCTCGCTCTATTTCGCGCCGGTTCGCTCCGGGCCGGACGACCGCTCGCCGCTGCGCTACTTTGTCGAGGTGCGGCGCAACGATGTGCCGGAAGGCTATCATCCCATCACCTTCCCCAAGGATGAGGACCTGGTGCGCGTCTGGCGGTTCCGCCTCTCGCACCTCGTCTTCACGCCCTATCTCGACGGTGTTCTGCGGCGCGAGGCCCTGCCAGGCGAGATCGTCAACCTGTATCGGCACGCCGGCTATGACGTCGAGGACGATAATTTCGTACTGTTCAGTGGGCTCGACAAGCTGACCTGGCGCTACAACGTCCTTGCCGCCGAATTCGGAATTTCAGCCCTGATCTCCGGCCTTGCCGCCTTCATCTTCGGCCGCCGCCGCCGCCAGGTGAAGCAGCGGATGGAGGACGAAATCGAGGCCTCTCGCACGGCACAGGCGCCCGCCTGACCGCCCTTTCTTAATGCCGCGCTAACTCAATCTCGAAACCGCTTCTTGGGTGAGTCGGGGTGATGATGCGGCATGATCGGCATCCATCTCGAATTCGGTAGCATCATGGCGGCAATGGCATCCATTGCCGTCGCCCTGAGCAACCCGTTCACGGATCACCAGAACATCCAGAAGGAAGCCGCCGCAAACATCGCCGTGCCGGAGGCCGCAGTCCTGGACGCCTCGGCCATCCACCTGCCTGCCAATACCGTGCAGCGCCATGCCGACGGCCTCTTCTATGTCGAGGCGAAGGCCAACGGCCACTCGATCCGCTTCGTGGTGGATACTGGGGCTACGGTCGTCGTGCTCAATCGCGCCGACGCGGCCAAGCTCGGCCTGACTTATGAGAGCCTGCCCGGTCGCGCGCAGATGCGCACCGTCAACGGATCGTCCGCGATGCGCTGGGCGAAGATCGAGCGGATGGAAATGGCCGGCAAGCGCATCGAGCAGATCAGCGCCGCCGTGGTCGATGGCGCCCTGCCGGTTTCGCTGATGGGCCAGAATGCGCTCCAGCAACTCGGCACCGTCACCCTGAGCGGCGACACCTTGACGATCCACTGAACCGGGCTTCCCAGCCAGACCGATCCCGCCGCGCAATCGGCAAAGAAAAGGCCAGTCCCCCCGGACTGGCCTTTTCAGCGGGAAACGCGTGTGAAGCCGGCCATCAGCCGGCGGCGAAGGTAACCTTCACCGGATTGCGGCGGCGCATCATCGTGCCGGCCAGACCGAAGCCCGCGATCATCAGCGCCCAGGTCGACGGCTCGGGAACCGAACCGAACACCGGCGGCACAAAATCGGGCAAGGGAATGGGAATGCCAGGGATGAACCCGCCGCCACCGCCCGTACCACCTGTGGGCGGCGTGAAGGAGGCCATGGAGGGCTCGAGCGTGGGCTGCGTCACGATCAGCGGGCTGTTGAGGTTCGATACGAAATCGGCAGCTTCCGGCTCGGCGAAGAAGGCGGTCGGCGCAACCGGCGACTTGTTCGGCGTCGCGGTCGGCTTTCGCGCGAACGGGCTGCTGCCCTGGTTGCGCGAACGGCCAGGACCGCAATCGGCGCGATTGACCAACTGGGTCAGGTCACCCTTGGAATTGACGAACTCGGGCGCACAGCCATCGCGAAGATAGCCCATGATCGCGGAGCGCAGCGACGTCTCTTCCGGCGCCGGCACGGCGACGAATGCCGAGGCGAACTCAGGGATGGTAAACATCCGGCGCTCATTGTGCGGCGCGGCTGCGATCAAGGCGCTGGCCACGACGGCCAGACCAATCAAAGCCCGGTGCCGTTCAATTTCACGGCGCGCCCAACGGAGCGAGTCTGTCGATAAGCTTTCCATGAACCCGTGCTAAACCTGCGGCGGAAAGAATTAAAGCGCTTTAACCTTCTTTTCCCACGCCTTAACCACCTTTGCGCAGATGGCCGAAGGACGTTGCCAAAGGGTCACAAATTAAGCGTTTACCGCCCTCCCCGGCTCCCTCGCCGTGGCCGGAATTGGAAACGACTTGCTTTTCACGGCCGCCCCGCCTATCGGGCCTTCGCTCACCGGGTCCGTCCCGGTGCACCGTCCGAGACAGCTGGTGATGGGATCTGCCCATCTTAATGCCCAGCCGAGACGGGGAAAAGTTCTTGCCGGACGGCGCTCCGCTTCGATGCGCAGCTCAATCCGGGTCTGTCCGCACTCTCGTGCTGGACCAGTCAACCCTTCCCCTCGGACTGCTTCGCCGCTTGCGGCCCCTCTCGGGTCGTGCGCGGCACATGTGTGAACGCGGCCGGGCCTTCCGGGCCTTGCCGCAGAGGAGAATGGCATGGATCGCAATGAAAAGACCGAGGTCGTTTCCGCGCTTCACGAATCTCTGAAGGAAATGGGCGTGGTCGTCGTGACCCGCAATCTGGGCCTTAGCGTGGCTCAGTCGACCCAGCTCCGTCAGAAGATGCGCGATGCGGGTGCGACCTACAAGGTGACGAAGAACCGCCTTGCCAAGATCGCCATCAAGGACACCGATTATGCCAGCATCGAAGAGATGCTGGTTGGACCGGTGGGCCTGGCGACGTCTTCCGATCCGGTTGCGGCTGCAAAGGTCGCGATCGATTTCGCCAAGACGAACGACAAGCTGGAGATCGTCGGCGGCGCCATGGGCACTACGCTCCTGGACGCCAATGGCATCAAGGCGCTGGCTTCGATGCCGTCGCTCGACCAGATGCGCGCAACGCTGATCGGCCTCATTCAGGCCCCGGCGACCAAGCTCGCAGTCGTCACCAAGGAACCGGCCGCGCAGCTCGCGCGCGTCTTCAACGCTTATGCCACCAAGGACGCTGCCTGATCTTCAGGCCGCCTCCCCGGCAGACAGTTGCAATCAATTGACTTGGGCCAGACCCGGCCCCGCTAGAAAATGGAGTGAATTACATGGCTGATATCAACTCGCTCGTCGACCAGCTCTCCGCGCTGACCGTTCTCGAAGCTGCTGAGCTGTCGAAGGCTCTCGAAGAGAAGTGGGGCGTTTCCGCTGCTGCCGCAGTCGCGGTTGCTGCGCCCGCCGGCGGCGCCGGTGGCGATGCCCCCGCTGCTGAAGAGAAGACCGAGTTCGACGTGATCCTCGTCAACGACGGTGGCAAGAAGATCAACGTCATCAAGGAAGTCCGCGCCATCACCGGTCTCGGCCTGACGGAAGCCAAGGCGCTCGTCGAAGGCGCGCCGAAGGCTGTGAAGGAAGGCGTGAACAAGGCGGAATCCGAAGAGCTGAAGAAGAAGCTCGAGGAAGCCGGCGCGACCGTCGAGATCAAGTAAGCTTGATGGGAGGGGAGCGGCCCAGCCGTTCCCGCCCGACAAAAAGAAGCGCGTCCGGAGCGATCCGGGCGCGCTTCTTTTTTGCGTTTGAGGGATCGTCGCGTGGATCAGGCGTGATCGATGAGCGCCCGGAGGCCGATCAATGACGTGTGGCAGCCTCGGCCTTCATCGCCTCGATGGCTTCGCGCAGCGTCGGGTAGCGCGCCCGGTCGCCTTCCTCTCGGGCAGCGGAGCGATCGGCCCGTCCATAGTCGGTCAGGGCCAATGGCCCCTGCCGCCCGCGCATCCCGAGCCGCCAGAAGAGCAGACTGGCCAGCAGCACCAGGCCGGCGATGAAGCCGATCTGCTGCCACGGCGCGGAAAGATATTGCGCCAGACCGAGGCCCTCGGCTTTGCCCTGCGTGCGCTGCAAAGTCGGCCCGGCGCCCATCGGCACTGCTGACAGCGCGATCGGCACGGGTGGCCCATCCGCGCTATCCATGGCCGGCGCCGCGGCCACGCTTTCATTGGCCGGCGCGACATCCTGCGCCAGGGCCACCGCCTTTGAACCAGAGTCCAGCAACTCCGGGCGCGCCGTGCGCACATCCTCATAGGAGCGCGCCAAGGGATCGCGGCTCTCCGGGCGATAGGCTGGCAATTCGCTCACCGGCCGCGCGAGGCGGTCGCGCGACTCCGGCCGCGCGGAGGGCTGCGCCAGACGGTCCCGGCTCTCGGGCCGCACCTCATTGGCGATCAGCATCGGCGCCCGCACCTGATTATCCTGCCCGAAAGCAGGCGGGAGCAGCAGGCTGGTCAGCTTCTGGAGATCGAGAAGGCTGGAGCTTGCCCGGGCAAACGCAGTTTCCGCTTGCCCTGCCGCCGGACTCACGGCGAGAAGGCAGGCGAGCGACGCCATCCCTGGAAAGACAACAGGCAATCTCATTATGACCCCACCGACCCATTTCGGGACAGACTGCGATCAGCATATCGTCGCGCCAATGTAAAGCGTGAGGGACAAAAGGCGCCCTGTGCCGCCCGATCCTTGCGCCGACACGTGCGGCCTGCGCCAGCCGATTATCGAAGGGACACATCATCATGGCCGAGGCATCTTCTCTGACCACGACGAACAATGACGACCTCAAAGCGCTGGTACGGACCATCCCGGACTATCCGATTCCCGGCATCCAGTTTCGCGACGTTTCCACCCTGCTGCTGGATGGCGAAGGCTTCCGGGCGACGATCGACCGGATCGCGGCATTGGTCGATCCAGCGCAGGTCGACCTCATCGCCGGCATCGAGGCGCGCGGGTTCATCGTCGCGGCCGGCCTTTCCTACAAGCTCGGCAAGGGCAAGCTGATGCTGCGCAAGTCCGGCAAGCTGCCCGGCGCGACGGTCGGCATCGACTATGCGCTCGAATATGGCACCGACCGGATCGAGATGCATCAGGGCGCCGTGCGGCCTGGGCAACGGGTGCTGCTGGTGGACGACCTGCTGGCGACCGGCGGGACCGCGCTCGCCGGCGCTGCCCTGCTGCGGGGCGAAGGCGCCATTGTGGACCAGGCCGCGTTCGTCATCGACCTGCCCGAGTTGGGCGGCGCGGCGCGCCTCAGAGACGTGGGCATCACGCCCCTCTCCCTCATCACCTTTGAGGGGCACTGAGCTGCATGCGCATCTTGATGCTCGCCGCCCTGCCCGAGGAGGCCGATGCCTTTCTGCCGGACGTGGGGGACAGGCTGGACGGCGACTGGCCGCTGGTGCGCCGCGTCGACACCGGGCGTCATCTGGTGCACATCGCGACGACCGGGATCGGCAAGGTCAACATCGCCGCCGCCGCCGCGCGGCTGCACGCGCTCCACGCAGCGGATATGCTGATGATCCTCGGGACGGCCGGCAAGCTGAGCGCCCTCGCCGGCGATTGCTTCTGGCTCGCCCGCGCCGTCCAGCATGATTATGGCGCGCGTCGCCCGGATGCCTTCGTGCACTATCCCGCTGGCGCCTGGCCGATGGGGCCTGCAAATGTCACGCCTTATGCGGCCATGCCCGATCCCGGGAGCGCCCTGCCCCATGCTTGCATCGCCAGCGGTGACGCATTCATCGAGGATGGCGCCTATGCGGCCCATCTCGTTGCTGCGCTGGAGGCCGACATCGTCGACATGGAAACCGCGGCCGTCGCCCAATATGCCGCCCAGTGCGGCCTCCCCTGGGGCGGCATCAAGGCGGTGACGGACGATGCCAATCCCGACAGCGCCGGGGATTTCCATGCCAACCTCCGCGCCGCTTCCCGCCGGGCCGCGCTTGCCATGGAACGGGTGCTCGACCTGCTTTGACCTCGCCGGACAACACGCTAGATTGCACCCACTGCATCGCCCCAACACAGAGAGACATGATGGCTCATTTTGCTGCTTCCCCCCTCCTCCTCGCCGCCACCGGCTTCTGTCTGGCCTTGCAGGGCTGCGGCGCCAAGGCCCCGGCGGGGCCGATGCCCACGCCCGAGCCCTTCGCCGAGGCGATCCTTTATGATGGCCAGGGCAACCGCACCGGTGTCGCGACGCTGGTGCCGGAAGACGGTCATATGCGCGGCAGCGTGGAGGTGACACGCGGGCTGACGCCGGGCGCGCACGGGATGCACATTCACTCCATCGGCAAATGCACCCTGCCCGATTTCGTATCGGCCGGCGGCCACCTCAACCCCGAGAGCAAGCAGCACGGCACTGAGAACCCGCAAGGCCCCCATGCCGGGGACCTGCCCATGGTGACCGCTGACGCACGCGGCGCTGCCAAGGTAACGTTCATGGCGCACACCAACATGGCAACCCTGCTGGACGATGATGGCGCGGCGCTGGTGATCCACGCAGACGCCGACGACATGCGCACCGACCCCACGGGCAATAGTGGCGGCCGAGTGATGTGCGGCGTGTTCTACCGCAAGGAATCCTGATCGCAGATCTGGGTCCGTCTCCGACCAACGCCGCAAAGGCATCGCAGCGGGCCGCAAGCCCCTTGCAATGCCCCGCGATGGCCTTATATCACTGGTCATTCGGATTGGTCGGGCATCTGCCCGCCAGTCGCCTTCCGCTACCCGGGCAAGCATGACGCGTTGCGCACGACATGCATCACATATGGGGTGACGGCGAGGTTCATATGACGCTCAAGTGCGGATCGGACAGTCCCGGCCCGCACTTTTTTGCGTGCTCGCAGCCCTCGAATCGAGGTGCGCAGACGCAGCAAAAGGCTGAATTTTCGCTGCAATGCGAAAAATATTATCGGGACCACAACACGCAGGAAGGTCAGGTATCTCTGGCATGGCAACCAAGGCTCTCCCCATCAAGCCCGGCGAAAGCGCCACCAAGCGCATCCGCAAGGTATTCGGCAACATCCACGAGGTCGTGGAAATGCCGAACCTCATCGAGGTTCAGCGCGAAAGCTATGAGCAGTTCCTGCGGTCGAATCCCGCAATCGGCTATGTGTCCGGCCTTGAGAAGACGCTGCGCAGCGTCTTCCCGATCCGCGACTTCGCCGGCACGGCCGAGCTGGACTTCGTCCACTATGAGCTGGAAGATCCCAAGTACGACACCGAGGAATGCCGTCAGCGCGGCATCACCTACGCCGCGCCGATGCGCGTCACCCTCCGCCTGATTGTCTTCGAAGTCGATCAGGACACCGAGACCCGCTCGGTTCTCGATATCAAGGAGCAGGATGTCTACATGGGCGACATGCCGCTCATGACCGGCAACGGCACCTTCATCGTCAATGGTACAGAGCGCGTCATCGTGTCCCAGATGCACCGCTCGCCGGGCGTCCTGTTCGACCATGACCGTGGCAAGACCCACTCCTCCGGCAAGTATCTCTTCGCCGCTCGCGTGATCCCGTATCGCGGTTCCTGGCTGGACTTCGAGTTCGACGCCAAGGATATCGTGAACGTGCGTATCGACCGCAAGCGCAAGCTGCCGGTCACTGCCCTGCTCTTCGCGCTTGGCCTGAACAGCGAGGAAATCCTCGGCGAGTTCTACAACAAGGTCACCTATGTGCGCGGCGAGAATGGCTGGCAAAT
Organism: Sphingobium sp. B8D3B; assembly: GCF_025961875.1. Lineage (NCBI taxonomy): Bacteria > Pseudomonadati > Pseudomonadota > Alphaproteobacteria > Sphingomonadales > Sphingobiaceae > Sphingobium > Sphingobium sp. B8D3B. Next base: position 1,251,869 of record NZ_JAOQON010000001.1, read on the forward strand.
CCCCTATACGGCGGACGCCTGGCGCGGCCTCAAGCCCACCTTCGACATCATCGACGCCAAGACCGGCGAAGTGGTGTTCGCGGCCGGGCAGAAGATCAGCCCGCGTGCGGCGCTCAAGGCCGCCAAGGACGGCCTGGAAGCGCTCGTGATCCCGACCGAGGAAGTCTATGGTCGCTACAGCGCCTATGACCTCATCAACGAGAGCACCGGCGAGATCTACATCGAAGCCGGCGACGAGGTCTCGCCCGAGAACCTCGCCAAGCTGGATGCGGCCGGTATCGACCGCCTCGAACTGCTCGACATCGACCATGTGAACACGGGTCCCTGGATCCGCAACACGCTCAAGGTCGACAAGGCCGAAGACCGCGACCACGCGCTTTCCGACATCTACCGCGTCATGCGCCCCGGCGAGCCGCCGACGCGCGAGACCGCCGAAGCCCTGTTCGAAGGCCTGTTCTTCGACGGCGAGCGCTATGACCTCTCGGCCGTGGGCCGCGTGAAGCTGAACATGCGCCTTGGCCTCGACGCCGAGGACACCATCACGACGCTGCGCCGCGAGGACATCCTCGCCGTGGTCAAGGAACTGGTGAACCTCAAGGACGGCAAGGGCGAGATCGACGACATCGACAATCTCGGCAACCGCCGCGTGCGTTCGGTCGGCGAGCTGCTGGAGAACCAGTATCGCGTCGGCCTGCTCCGCATGGAGCGTGCCGTGAAGGAGCGCATGTCCAGCGTCGACGTCTCGACGGTGATGCCGAACGACCTCATCAATGCCAAGCCCGCCGTGGCCGCAGTGCGCGAGTTCTTCGGCTCCTCGCAGCTCTCGCAGTTCATGGACCAGACCAACCCGCTCTCCGAAATCACGCACAAGCGTCGCGTTTCGGCCTTGGGCCCGGGTGGTCTCACCCGTGAGCGCGCCGGCTTCGAGGTCCGCGACGTTCACCCGACCCATTATGGCCGTATCTGCCCGATTGAGACGCCGGAAGGCCCGAACATCGGTCTGATCAACTCGCTGGCGAGCTTCTCGCGCGTCAACAAGTACGGCTTCATCGAGACGCCTTACCGCAAGGTCATCGATAACAAGGTGACGGACGAGGTCGTGTACCTCTCCGCCATGGAAGAGGCCAAGCACACGATCGCGCAGGCCAACGCCGAAGTGAACCCGGACGGCACCTTCGCCGAGGATCTCATCTCCGCCCGTGAGGCCGGCGAGTTCCTGATGGCGCCGCGCGACCACATCACGCTGATGGACGTCAGCCCCAAGCAGCTCGTTTCCGTTGCCGCATCGCTCATTCCTTTCCTGGAAAACGATGACGCCAACCGCGCGCTCATGGGATCGAACATGCAGCGTCAGGCCGTGCCGCTCGTTCAGGCCGAGGCGCCGTTCGTCGGCACCGGCATGGAAGAAACGGTTGCGCGCGACTCCGGCGCCGCCATCGCGGCCAAGCGCTCGGGCATCGTCGATCAGGTGGACGCCACCCGCATCGTGATCCGCGCCACCGAAGAGATCGAGGCCGGCAAGTCGGGCGTCGACATCTACACACTGATGAAGTTCCAGCGCTCCAACCAGGATACCTGCATCAACCAGCGTCCGCTGGTGAAGGTGGGCGAGCATGTGAAGGCCGGCGACGTGATCGCCGACGGTCCCTCGACAGAGCTGGGCGAACTGGCCCTGGGCCGCAACAGCCTCGTCGCGTTCATGCCCTGGAATGGCTACAACTACGAGGACTCCATCCTGATCTCCGAGCGGATCGTGAAGGACGACGTCTTCACCTCAATCCACATCGAGGAGTTCGAGGTGATGGCCCGCGACACCAAGCTCGGGCCGGAAGACATCACCCGCGATATCCCCAACGTCGGCGAGGAAGCCCTGCGCAACCTCGACGAGGCGGGCATTGTCTACATCGGCGCCGAGGTGGAGCCGGGCGATATTCTCGTCGGCAAGATCACGCCCAAGGGTGAAAGCCCGATGACGCCGGAAGAGAAGCTCCTCCGCGCCATCTTCGGTGAGAAGGCCAGCGATGTGCGCGACACCTCGCTTCGCCTGCCGCCGGGCGTGGCTGGTACGATCGTTGAGGTGCGCGTGTTCAACCGTCACGGCATCGACAAGGACGAGCGCGCGATGGCCATCGAGCGCGAGGAAATCGACCGTCTCGCCAAGGACCGCGAGGACGAGCGCGCGATCCTCAATCGCGCAACCTTCAACCGCCTGCGTGAGATGCTGATCGGCCAGACGGCCACGGCAGCGCCCAAGGGCGTCAAGAAGGGCGTCGACATCACCGAGGAGCTGCTCTCCGAGGTCGAGCGTCACGAGTGGTGGAAGTTCGCGGTTGCGGACGATGCCCGCCAGTCGCAGCTCGAAGCGGTCAAGACGCAGTATGACGAGGCCGTGAAGGTCATCGTCGAGAAGTTCGAGGACCGCGTCGAGAAGCTGCAGCGCGGCGACGAGCTGCCCCCGGGCGTGCTCAAGATGGTCAAGGTGTTCGTCGCGGTGAAGCGCAAGCTGCAGCCGGGCGACAAGATGGCCGGCCGTCACGGCAACAAGGGCGTCATCTCGCGCATCCTGCCGGTCGAGGACATGCCGTTCCTGGAGGATGGCACCCCGGTCGACATCGTGCTCAATCCGCTGGGCGTGCCGTCGCGCATGAACGTCGGGCAGATCTTCGAGACGCACCTTGGTTGGGCCGCCCGCGGCCTTGGCCAGCAGATCAAGCATGCCCTGCGCGACTGGCGTGAGGCCAACCCGAACGCGACCGGCGGTGAAATGCCGGAAGCGGTGAAGGAGCGTCTGCTGACCGTCTATGGCGAGGATTACGCGGACGAGATCAAGTCCCGCTCGGCTGAGCAGGTCATCGAGCTTGCCTCCAACCTGGTGACCGGCGTTCCGATCGCGACACCGGTGTTCGACGGTGCGCGTGAAGCCGACGTTTCCGCTATGCTGCAGCTGGCAGGGCTCGATACGTCGGGCCAGTCCACGCTCTATGACGGCCGGACCGGTGACGCGTTCGACCGCAAGGTGACGGTGGGCATCATCTACATGCTCAAGCTGCACCACCTTGTGGACGACAAGATCCACGCCCGTTCCATCGGCCCCTACAGCCTCGTCACCCAGCAGCCGCTGGGCGGTAAGGCCCAGTTCGGCGGTCAGCGCTTCGGTGAGATGGAGGTCTGGGCACTGCAGGCTTATGGTGCAGCCTACACGCTGCAGGAAATGCTCACGGTCAAGTCCGACGACGTGGTCGGCCGTACCAAGGTCTATGAGGCGATCGTCAAGGGTGACGACACCTTCGAGGCCGGCATTCCGGAAAGCTTCAACGTGCTCGTGAAGGAAATGCGCTCGCTCGGCCTCAATGTGGAGCTGGCGGCGCTGGAAGACCTCTCCGACAGCGATGGCGACGACGAACTGCCCGAGGCGGCGGAATAATGGGACAAGGGGCGCTGCTCGCGCGGCGCCTCTCCCCTTCGCCCCTTTACGAACTTCAGCCCTCTGCAGGGAATTGAGACATGAACGAACTGACCACCTTCGCCAATCCGATGGCCAAGCCGGAAACCTTCGACCAGATCCAGATCGGCATTGCGTCGCCCGAGCGCATCCGCAGCTGGTCCTTCGGCGAGATCAAGAAGCCGGAGACGATCAACTATCGCACGTTCAAGCCCGAGCGTGACGGCCTGTTCTGCGCGCGCATCTTCGGCCCGATCAAGGACTATGAGTGCCTGTGCGGCAAGTACAAGCGCATGAAGTACAAGGGCATCGTCTGCGAAAAGTGCGGCGTGGAAGTGACCGTTTCCAAGGTCCGCCGCGAGCGCATGGGCCATATCGAGCTGGCCGCGCCGGTTGCCCACATCTGGTTCCTCAAGTCGCTGCCTTCGCGCATCGGCCTGCTGCTCGACATGCAGCTCAAGCAGCTTGAGCGCGTCCTCTACTTCGAGAGCTACATCGTCATCGAGCCGGGCCTCACGCCGCTGGAGAAGTATCAGCTTCTCAACGAGGACGAGCTGGTCGAGGCGCAGGACGAATATGGCGAAGACGCCTTCTCCGCCGGTATCGGCGCCGAGGCGGTCAAGCAGATGCTCATGGACCTCGATCTCGAGGGCGAGCAGAAGGCGCTGATGGAAGAGCTGGCGACGACCAAGTCGGAGCTGAAGCCCAAGAAGATCATCAAGCGCCTCAAGGTCGTGGAAAGCTTCATCGATTCCGGCAACCGCCCGGAATGGATGATTCTCGACGTGGTGCCGGTAATTCCGCCCGAACTGCGCCCGCTGGTGCCGCTGGACGGCGGCCGCTTCGCGACCTCGGACCTCAACGATCTCTATCGTCGCGTCATCAACCGCAACAACCGCTTGAAGCGCCTGATGGAGCTGCGCGCGCCGGACATCATCGTCCGCAACGAAAAGCGCATGCTGCAGGAAGCCGTTGACGCCCTGTTCGACAACGGCCGTCGCGGCCGTGTCATCACCGGTGCCAACAAGCGTCCGCTCAAGTCGCTCTCCGACATGCTCAAGGGAAAGCAGGGCCGCTTCCGTCAGAACCTGCTCGGCAAGCGCGTCGACTATTCCGGTCGTTCGGTCATCGTGACCGGTCCGGAGCTCAAGCTGCACCAGTGCGGCCTGCCCAAGAAGATGGCGCTCGAGCTGTTCAAGCCGTTCATCTACGCCCGCCTCGACGCCAAGGGTCTCTCCATGACCCTCAAGCAGGCGAAGAAGTGGGTCGAGAAGGAACGCAAGGAAGTCTGGGACATCCTCGATGAGGTGATCCGCGAGCACCCTGTGCTGCTGAACCGCGCTCCGACGCTCCACCGCCTCGGCATCCAGGCGTTCGAGCCCGTGCTGATCGAGGGCAAGGCCATCCAGCTCCACCCGCTGGTCTGCGCCGCGTTCAACGCCGACTTCGACGGTGACCAGATGGCCGTCCACGTTCCGCTGAGCCTTGAGGCCCAGCTGGAAGCGCGCGTGCTGATGATGTCCACCAACAACATCCTCTCGCCCGCCAACGGCAAGCCGATCATCGTGCCCTCGCAGGACATGGTGCTGGGTATCTATTATCTGTCGATGGAGCTGGCCGGCGAGCCGGGCGAAGGCATGATCCTCGCCGACATGCAGGAGGTCCACCAGGCCCTCTTCGCCAAGGCGGTGACGCTGCACAGCAAGATCATCAGCCGCGTGCCGCAGACGGACGAGAATGGCGAGACCTACATGCGCCGCGTGGAAACCACGCCGGGCCGTATGCTGATCGGCGAGTGCCTCCCCAAGAGCCACAAGGTGCCGTTCGACGCCGTCAACCGCCTGCTCACCAAGAAGGACGTGGGCGACGTTATCGACGAGGTCTATCGTCACACTGGCCAGAAGGACACGGTGCTGTTTGCCGACGCCATCATGGCGCTGGGCTTCCGCCACGCGTTCCAGGCCGGCATCTCGTTCGGCAAGGACGACATGATCATTCCGGACAGCAAGGTGGCTCTGGTCGATGAGACCAAGGCGCTGGTGGCCGACTATGAGCAGCAGTATCAGGACGGCCTGATCACCCAGCAGGAAAAGTACAACAAGGTGATCGACGCCTGGTCGGGCTGCGGTGACCGTGTGGCCAACGCCATGATGGACGAGATTCGCTCGATGCCGCAGGACCCGGATACGGGCCGCCTGAAGCCGATCAACTCGATCTACATGATGAGCCACTCGGGTGCCCGTGGTTCCCCGGCGCAGATGAAGCAGCTGGCCGGTATGCGCGGCCTGATGGCCAAGCCGTCGGGCGAGATCATCGAAACGCCGATCATCTCGAACTTCAAGGAAGGCCTGACCGTTCTTGAATATTTCAACTCGACGCACGGCGCCCGTAAGGGTCTGGCCGACACGGCGCTTAAGACGGCGAACTCGGGTTACCTGACCCGCCGTCTGGTCGACGTGAGCCAGGACTGCACCATCGTCGAGGTGGATTGCGGCACGCAGAAGGCGCTGGAGATGAAGGCCATCATCCAGGGCGGCAGCGTGATCGCATCGCTCGGCGAGCGCGTGCTCGGTCGCACCACGGCCGAGGACATTGTGGACAGCAAGGATGGCTCGGTCATCGTCCCCGAGGGCGAGCTGCTGGACGAGGCGATGGTCGCCAAGATCGAGGCCATCGGCGTTCAGGCGGTCAAGATCCGCTCGCCGCTGATCTGCGAATCCAAGATGGGCGTGTGCGCCAAGTGCTACGGGCGTGACCTCGCCCGCGGTACGCCGGTGAACATCGGTGAGGCTGTCGGCGTAATCGCCGCCCAGTCGATCGGTGAGCCGGGCACGCAGCTGACGATGCGGACCTTCCACATCGGCGGTGCCGCCCAGCTCAACGAGCAGTCCAACCTCGAGGCCGTCTCCGACGGTTCGATCGAACTGCGCGACATGCCGACCATCACGGACAAGCATGGCCGTAACCTGTCGCTGGCCCGCAATGGCGAACTGGCGATCATCGACGATGAAGGCCGCGAGCGTGCGGTCCATCGCCTGCCTTATGGTGCCGCCATCCTGTTCAAGCATGGCGCCAAGGTGAAGCAGGGCGACCGCATCGCTGAGTGGGATCCGTTCACGCAGCCGGTGATCACCGAGAAGCCGGGTATCGTGAAGTATCAGGACCTGATCGACGGCAAGACGCTGACCGAACAGGCGGACGAGGCCACCGGCATCACGCAGCGCGTGGTGACTGAATATCGTGCCCCCTCCCGTTCCAAGGACGATCTGCGTCCGCGCCTGACCCTGCTGGACGATGCCTCCGGCGAGGCAGCGCGCTACCTTCTGGCACCGGGCGCGACGCTCTCGGTCGAGGATGGTGCGCAGGTGCAGGCCGGTGACGTGCTGGCCCGTGTCTCCCGCGAGGCTGCCAAGACCCGCGACATCACGGGCGGTCTGCCGCGCGTGGCGGAGCTGTTCGAGGCGCGCAAGCCCAAGGACAATGCGATCATCGCACGGGTCTCGGGCCGCGTTCAGTTCCTCAAGGACTATAAGGCCAAGCGCAAGATCGCGATCCTCCCCGAGGATGGCGGCGAGCCGGTCGAGTATCTGATCCCCAAGAGCAAGGTGATCGACGTTCAGGAAGGCGACTACGTGAAGCGTGGCGACAACCTGATCGGCGGTTCGCCCGATCCCCACGACATTCTCGAAGTGCTCGGCATCGAGCCGCTTTCGGAATATATGGTCGCGGAGATCCAGGAGGTCTATCGACTGCAGGGCGTGAAGATCAACGACAAGCACATCGAGGTGATCGTTCGCCAGATGCTGCAGAAGGTTGAGATCACCGACGGCGGCGACACCACGCTGCTGGCAGGCGAGCAGGTCGATCGCGAGGAAATGGACGAAGTGAACGCCCGCCTCGCGCCCGGCCAGCAGCCGGCCTTCGGCAAGCCCGTGCTCCTCGGCATCACCAAGGCGTCGCTGCAGACCCGCAGCTTCATCTCGGCTGCCTCCTTCCAGGAAACGACCCGCGTCCTCACCGAGGCGGCCGTTCAGGGCAAGAAGGACACGCTGATCGGCCTCAAGGAGAATGTGATCGTCGGGCGTCTGATCCCGGCCGGCACCGGCTCCTCGATGAACCGGATGCGGATCGCCGCGAACAGCCGCGACGCGGCACTGCGTGCTGCCATGCGGGTCGCCAACGAGGTTCACCTCGTGGCACCGCAGACCGCCGCAGAAGAGCATGAGGCCGAACTGCGCCAGCCCGTGGAAGCCGCCATCGGCGACGATCCGCTCGGCAAGGTGCAGGGTGAGGACTTCACCACCGAGGACATGAACTAAGCATCAGGTCCTTTCAGGAAGAAAATAGAGAGGCCCGCCGGAGCGATCCGGCGGGCCTTTTGCTTGGATGTCCGACGCGATATCCTGTGGCATCGACTCCCTTGGCCGCAGGACACATGATGCTGAAACTGAGGCTCTGCTGCCTTGCCCTAACCTTGGGCGCCCTCGCCCTCTCTGCCAGTGGCGCGCTGGGACAGACCAATCCCTATCAGGAGGATGCCCGTGCACTTCCGGGCATCATCGCGGAAACCTATGCCTATCCCGAGCGCCTTGCAGGCGGCGAATATCGCCTGCCCTCCCGGCTCCAGGCGGAAGCCGAGGCGGTCCGCGATGAGGATGGCCTCATCCGCCTTGCAGAACGCGCCCTCATGGTTCTCGCCGACCATCATGCAATCACGGGGGCCTCCTTCTCCAACAGCTGGGCGGTTTTCCCAAGCTATGGCGACCTGTGGATCGAGCGGCGCGGCGCTGGCTATCGTATTGAGCAGGTCCGGGCCGGCAGCCCGGCGGAACAGGCCGGTGTGCAAGCCGGCGACGAGCTGATCGCCATTGCCGGAACGCCTGTACAGGCAGCGGTCGACGCGTTCTGGACCGACCTCGGCGTCGCGCCGGGCGAAGGCGATGCCGGCTATGCCGCGCGCGTGCTCGCGGCGGGCCGTCGCGACCGGCCGCGACAGCTGACCGTGAAGGCCGGCGGCAGGTCACCGCGCACGGTAGAATTACCCAACCTGTACGCCCTCAAGCATCGGGACATGCCGCCGCTCTCGGTTGCCGAGGACGCCCGCGGCGCGGCGATCATCCGCTTTCACGATTCCCTCGGGCGCGATGACACGATCCCAGCCTTCGATGCGGCCATGGCGGCGCTGACTCCGGGCAAGCCGATCATCCTCGACCTGACGGACACTGCTAGCGGCGGCAATACGACGGTCGCGCGGGCGATCATGGGCTGGTTCGTCACCCAGCCCACCGCCTATCAAATTCACAACCTGCCCGTGGAACAGCGCGAGACCGGCATTGCGCGGCAGTGGATCGAGCAGGTGCTGCCACGGGCGGGGAAGCACCATGCCGGCGCCCTCAGTGTGCGGGTGTCACGCTGGACCGGGAGCATGGGCGAAGGCCTGGCGATAGGCCTGCATGCCATAGGCGCGCGCGTGCAAGGCAGCAGGATGGCGGGGCTCCTGGGCGCGATCTACGATCATGCGTTGCCCAAATCCGGCGTGATCATCAAATTGCCGACCGAGCGCCTGTACGCTGTCGATGGAACGCCGAGGGAAGCTTTCCAGCCCGAGCCGATCCCGATGGATACAGCGCGCTGACGGTCAGCATGATGGGGGCGCGGCCAGGCCTCCGTCGGCGTTCCTGACAAAGAAAAAGGCCCCGAAAACCGGAGCCTTCCTCTGAAACCTTGGGTGGAGCCCGCTCAGTTCTTCTTGAGCGTGAGGCCACCGAAGCGCTTGTTGAACTGGGCAACGCGGCCGCCCTGATCGAGCTGGCGCTGACCGCCGGTCCATGCCGGGTGCGACGTCGGGTCGATTTCCAGCGTCATCGTGTCGCCTTCCTTGCCCCAGGTCGAGCGAGTCTGGAAGCTGGTCCCGTCCGTCATCTGCACGGTGATGAGGTGATATTCGGGATGCGTGTCTTTTTTCATGTGTCGGCTCCTGAAATGACCGGTTTCCGACCGGTCCGGGGCGTTAGGGAAGCGCGGCCCTTAGCGGGAAAGGGCCGGCTTGGCAAGGCTCTGCGGGGCTTGTGTCCCGCTCAGTCCTTCGGCGGATCGGCGATCATCGCGACGCAGTTTGTTTCTGCGCACAATTTGCCGTCGATGCTGGCCTTGCCGGAGAATTTGCAGACCGAACCGCGCAGCTGCGTGAACTCGACATGGAGGTCCAGCAGATGCCCCGGCTCGACAGGCGCACGAAACTTCGCGCCCTCGATGGTCATGAAATAAACGAGCTTGCCCGTGCCGGCGAGCCCGAGGGACTCGACGGCGAGGATGCCGGCGGCCTGGGCAATCGCCTCGACGATGAGCACGCCCGGCATGATCGGACGCCCGGGGAAATGCCCCTGGAAGAACTGCTCGTTCATCGACACGGCCTTGACCGCGTGGATCGAGGTCTTGGGAACCATCGAGACCACACGGTCGACCAGCAGCAACGGGTAACGATGCGGCAAGGCTGCCAGCACGCCACGGATATCGAGTCCGCCGCTCTGTTCAGCCCCTGTGCTTTCCGCTTCGCTCATCGGTGATTAGCGCCCTTCGCCAGCTGTCGGCGTGCGCGCAGCCGGCGCTGCAGCGGCAGGCTGCTGCTGCTGACCACCGGGCTGCCAACCCTGCGGCGGCGTGATGCTGACGGACGGGACCAGTGCGTTAATCTCCTGCACGAGCAGACGGGTGACGTCCGCCGTGGGCTGGAAGGCTTCTGCAGCTTCAGCCTTCACCAGCAGGTCGATCTTGTTCTTGGTCATCACGTTGCGCATGGCCTCGGGCAGCTTGGCGCCGATCTGCTCGAGCACATAGGCGCGGGCGAGCTGGAGCGGCTGCTCGAGACGCTGCAGTTCGGCCTGCGCTTCCTGCGCGCGACGCTGTAGCTCGTTATACTGGTTCTGCAGGGTGGTCTGCGTGGCAGCGGGCGGGTTCTGGCCAGCGGCCTGAGCCGCGGTCTGCAGCGCCGTCTGCTTCTGCTGGATCTCGGTCTGCAGCGCGGTGCGACGCGTGTTGATCTGGTCGATATTCGACTTGTAGGTCACCTGCATCTGCTGGCTGGCCGTGGTGGCCGCGCTGGACTGGCCAATCGCCTCGTCGATGTTCACGACGGCAATCGCCTGCTTGACCTGTGCGGAAACCGGCGCGGAAACGCTGAGAGCCGCGACCGATGCCGTTGCGAGCGCAACAGCGGAAAAGATGGAGTTACGCATCAGAATTGTGTCCCTATGTTGAAGGTTACAAGCTTGGTATCATCGCCTTCGACCTTCACCAGGGCCTTGGCGATATCGATCCGGAACGGACCGAAGGGCGAGTTCCAGTTCACGCCGAAACCGACCGAAACGCGCGGTTTGGGGCTGTCGCCGAGGAAGACTTCCTTGAAGCCGCCTGCGGGGAATGTCCGAAGCGATGTCCCGCTCGGGCATGATGCTCCGTCTGGAATGGATGTCGTGGTGTTCGCAGAGCTGTCATCACACTGCCGAAGACCACTGGCATCGCGGATCGGAATATTCTGGTACGCGGGGAGGTCTAAAAGATCCGGCCGACGAACGCCAAAAACTGCACCGGCATCGACGAAGACAGACGGACGCAGGCCCATGTCACGCGCGCCAGCGCCGAGCGGAATTTCGATCTCAAAGTGGGTAAGGTAATAAGCGCGGCCACCCAGAGCGTCGTCTGACCATTGGTCGCGATTCTCGCTCAGTTGCGAGGTAAGATTTCCGTTCGCATCCGCCACATAAGGCTTGCGAATGATACGCGGCCCCACGCCGCGAATATCGAAGCCACGCAATTGCGGCTCGCCCAGGAAGAAGCGGTCCACGAGCCGGACGGGGTCGGAATTCGGCCCAGCGCCATCCTCGAACGAATGGATGTAGCCAGCCTCGCCCTTCACCGAGAAGATGAAGCCGCCGCCGAGCGGCCAGTATTTATCGGCCGAGAGGCGGTTGCGAAGGTAACGCACGTTACCGCCCAGACCGGCGAAATCCTGACTGAATGTGATGCTGTGCCCGCGCGTCGGACGGATGCGGTTGTCCCGCATGTCGTAGATCAACGAATAGCCGATCGACGACGTGGTGCGCTTGCCAATGGCGTCGCACAGATACTGGCTTGCGCGCAGAGGGTCGCACTGGAAGTTGCCGGCTTGCTGCCGGTCGGAATAATAATTGGCCTTGTCCAGCGTCACGTCCTCGAACGAGAGGCCGTAGCGCAGCGCCAGCGAGAGATATTCGGTAATCGGCAAACCGGCACGCAGCTGGAAGCCGGTGCGGACTTGGCTGTACAACGTGTTGCGGTCATTACCGGACAGGTAGTTGAACGAGTTCGTATCCTGCCGGAAGATATCGCCGCCCAGCGCGATGTTCTTGTCCAGGAAGTAGGGCTCGGTGAAGCCGACGTTCACGGACTTCGAGTAGCTCGAATAATTGACCGAGGTTCGCAGTTCCTGGCCCATGCCGCGGAAGTTGCGCTGCGTGACCGACGCCGAGAGGATGAAGCGCTCAAGGCTGGAGAAACCAGCGGAAAGCTGAAGCTCGCCGGTCGCCTTTTCCTCGACATTGGTTTCCAGCACGATGCGGTCGGGCGCGGAACCAGGCTTCTGGTCAATCTCCAGACGCTCCTGGAAGAAGCCCAGCGAGTTGATCCGATCCTGCGAGCGGCGGACCTGGAAGGTGTTGAACGCGTCGCCCTCATGCAGACGGAACTCGCGGCGGACCACCTTGTCCTGCGTCAGCGTGTTGCCGTTGATATCGATCCGCTCGACATAGACGCGCGGCGCGTTGGCGATACGGAAGGTGATGCCCATGGTGAGGTCTTCGCGGCTGCGATTGAACTCGGGCTGCACGTCAGCGAAAGCGTAGCCGAACAGACCGGCCGTCTGGTTGAGCTGCTCGACCGTGTCTTCCACGGCCTTGGCGTTGTACCAGTCGCCCTTCTTCATCCGCAGCGAGCGGGACAGTCCCTCGGAGCTGAGATCGCGAATATCGCTTTGCACGGTCACGTCGCCGAACTTGTAGCGGTCGCCTTCCTCCACCACATAGGTGATGATGAAGTCTTGCTTGTTCGAGGTCAGCTCGGCAACGGCCGACACGACGCGGAAATCGGCATAGCCCTGCGTCAGGTAAAACTGGCGGACCTTCTGCTGGTCATAGGCCAGCCGGTCGGGATCGTAAGTGGTGCCGGACGAGAAGACGCGGAACCAGCGCGACTGCTTAGTCGCCATCTCGCTGCGCAGCTGCCCATCGGAGAATTTGTCGTTGCCGATGATGTTGATCTGGCGGACCTTGGATTTTGGCCCTTCCGTGATTTCGTAGACGATGTCGACGCGGTTCTGGTCCAGCTGGACCAGCTTGGGATCGACAACCGCTGCAAACCGGCCCTGGCGACGATACAGCTCGATGATCCGGGCGACGTCCGCGCGCACCTTGGAGCGCGTGTAGATCTGCCGCGGCGCCATGCGGATTTCGGGGAGGATCTTGTCGTCCTTGAGGCGCTTGTTGCCCTCCAGCACGATGCGGTTGATGACCGGGTTCTCGGTCACCTGAATGGTGAGCGCGCCCTGATTGTCGCGGATCTGCACATCCGAGAACAGTTCGCTGGCGTAAAGCTCGCGCAGCGCCTCGTCGAGCGTCTCGCGGGTGTATTTGTTGCCGATCCGCAGCTTGGTGTAGGAGAGGACCGTGTCCGCCTCGAGGCGCTGGGCACCTTCCACCGTGATGGCGGAGATGGTGCGCTCTTCGGCGGTCACCGGCTGAACCGCAGGCGCGGCAGGCAGCGCGGGGGCCGGCTGCGCCGCAGCGCTCCCGGTGGCCTGTGCCATCGCCGGCACGGAGCCAAAGCCCGCCAGGATGGTGCCACACAGGAGCAACGGCGCGAGGCGGCCCTGTGTCGATGAAATGCGTGCTGCTTCGCTCAAACTCAGATTCCTCGACATGTCCTGAATGCACTTCATCCGGGGAAGCCGCATCCGCGCTGCCTCCCCTGCCCCAACCCGATCAGCCAATCAAGCCGCTCAGCCCTCGCCAGACGCCAAACGACGCCAGATCGTTCAAAGTCACGAAGATCATCAGCCCCAGCAAAAGCGCGAGGCCCGACCGAAACGCCATTTCCTGAAAGCGTGGACTGACTGGCCTGCGCTGAATAGCTTCTATTCCGTAGAAGAACAAATGACCCCCGTCGAGCATGGGAATTGGCAAGAGATTGATGAACCCCAAGTTAATGGAAACCAGCGCCACGAAGGCAATCAGCGCCTCCGGCCCCAAGGCCGCCTGCTCACCGGAAATCTGCGCGATCTTGAGCGGCCCGCCCAGTTCATCGACAGACCGTCGCCCGGTGACGATGTCGGCGAGACCGCTTGCCATCATGCCGATCAGCTCGCCCGTGCGGCGCACGCCGACCCAGGGCGCCTCGAGCAACCCGACAGGGCGCGAAACCGATTCAAGGCTACGCACGCCGAGCGCGCCATAACGGAACTCATTGCCGAATCGATCGACTTGAACGACCTCGCCGATCTTCACCGGAATCTGGCGCGCTGCCCCGCCACGCTCGACGGTGAGAGTGACCTCCTCGCCGGGCAGCTTGGTCACGATGATCTGGCGCAGCTCGCTAAACAGCTCCACCGGCTTGCCATCCACGCCGCGAATCTTGTCCCCGGGCAGGATGCCGGCGCGGTCCGCCGCGGAATTGGCTTCCACCGCCGTCACGTCGGCCGGGGTGACATTCTCGCCATAGGCATAAGCAAAGCCGCCCAGAATGATCGCGGCGAACAGCAGGTTGATAAGCGGCCCGGCCAGCACGATCAGCGCGCGCTTGCCGACCGACTTGGACTGGAAGGTGCGGTTGCGCTCATCCGGCGGCAGTTGCAGCCAGCTCGGGTCGGACTGGCTGGCCGCGTTCATGTCTCCGGCGAACTTGACGTAGCCGCCGAGCGGCAGCGCCGCGACGCGCCAGCGCGTGCCGCGCTTGTCATGCCAGGCGAAGACTTCCTTGCCGAAGCCGATCGAAAAGGTCTCGGCATGAACGCCGAACCAGCGGCCGACGAGATAATGTCCCAGCTCATGAACGAACACGAGCGGGCCGATGACCAGCAGGAACGCGAGGATCGTGAAGAAGAAACCGGGGTTATCGGTCAATTGATGAGCTCCGCCGTCAGCCGCTCGGCCATTGCACGCGCCGACCTGTCGATGGCCTGAACATCCTCGAGCGTGGCGATGCGGCCTGCATCGCTGCGGGCTAGCACGTCTTCGACGATCCGGCCAATATCAAGAAAGCCGATCCGCCCATCGAGGAACGCCCCGACGGCGATCTCATTCGCGGCATTGAGGACGGCAGGTGCGCCGCCGCCTGCCTGAAGCGCCTCGCGCGCAAGGCGCAGCGCGGGGAAGCGCTCCTCATCGGGCGCCTCGAAATCGAGCCGGCCGAGTGTGGCCAGATCGAGCGGTTCGCAGGGCGTCTCCATGCGCTGCGGCCAGGCCAGCGCGCTGGCGATGGGGATGCGCATATCCGGGCAACCGAGCTGCGCAATCGTCGAGCGATCGCGATATTCGACCATCGAATGGATGACCGATTGCGGGTGAACGAGGATCGAGAAGCGCTCTAGCCCGATGGGGAAGAGGTGGTAGGCCTCGATCAGCTCCAGCCCCTTGTTCATCATCGTCGCGCTGTCGATGCTGATCTTGCGGCCCATCGACCAGTTGGGATGCTTGACGGCCTGCGCCGGCGTCACCGCGCGCATTGCCTCGCGGCCGAGTGTGCGGAACGGGCCGCCGCTGGCGGTGAGCGTGATCTTGCGCACGGCGTCGAGGCCGCCGCTTGCGAGGCACTGGAAGATCGCGTTGTGCTCGCTGTCCACCGGCAGCAGCGCGGCGCCACTGCGGGCGACCGCCGCCATCATGACGTCACCGGCCGAAACCAAGGCCTCCTTGTTGGCCAGCGCCACGGTCTTGCCCCCGGCGACCGCCGCGAGCGTGGGGGCCAGCCCCGCACAGCCGACGATGGCGGCCATCGTCCAGTCCGCGCCCATTTGGGCCGCCTCGATCAGTGCCTCGCTGCCAGCGGCGATCTCGACGCCGCTACCGGCCAGCGCAACCTTGAGGGCGCCATAGCGGCTCTCATTGGCGATGACGGCGCGGCGGGCGCGGTGCATCACGGCGATCGCGGCGAGCTTGTCGACATCATCCCCGGCCGTCACGGCCAGAACCTGGAACGCCTCCGGCTCGCGCGCGATGAGATCGAGCGTGGAGGTGCCAACCGACCCGGTCGCGCCGAAGACGGAAACGGTGCGCGGCGCGATCATCCCAGCATTCCTCCTGCGCCGGCCAGAGCGGCCAGAATGGCGGCCAGCAGCAGGCCGTCCACCCGGTCGAACATGCCGCCATGGCCGGGAATGAGATTGCCGCTATCCTTCACACCCGCCCGCCGCTTCATCCAGCTTTCGAAGAAGTCGCCCACCTGGGCCACCACAGCGATGGCTGCGCCGAGCAGGGCGCTGACCAGCACGAAGCCGGGCTGCAGGCTCACACTGGCGACAACCGCCACCAGCAGCCCCGAGGCGGTCATGCCGCCGCCAAGACCCGCCCAGGTCTTGGACGGACTGATCGCCGGTGCGATCTTCGGCCCGCCAATCGTCCGCCCGGCGAAATAGGCGCCCACATCCGTCGCGATGACGATGCCGATCAGCAGCCAGCGCGTCGCCGCGCCCAGAGACAGCAGCGCTAGCGCCGCACCGCCGATATAGATCAGCCCGAAGAGCAGCCAGAGCATCCGGGCGAGCGTGCCATCGGGAAAGCGCCGGACGAGGCCGCGCCATTCCCAGAAAACGAGGGCGCTCACCAGCGCCACCAGCAGGATCAGCACCGCGCCATCGGCCCATAGCGCGAGCCCGGCGCCGACCAGCAGCACGATCGCCGAGCCGGTGCGAACCGCCAGATCGGAGCGAGGCGCGCGTTCCGCCATCATCGGCCTCCGTACCGGCGTTCGCGGCAGGCGTAGCTTTCCACCGCCGCTGCCAGCGCCGCCTCGTCGAAGTCCGGCCAGAGCGTCTCGGTGAAATACAGCTCGGCATAGGCCGCCTGCCAGAGCAGGAAGTTGGAAAGGCGCACTTCGCCCGAGGTGCGGATCAACAGATCGAGCGGCGGCAGGTCAGCAGTATCGAGTTGGGCCGCGATGACCGCGGGCGTGATCGCCTCTGGCGCCAGCGTGCCGGCCTGCACCTGTTGGGCAAGCGTGCGCATGGCGCGGGCCAGTTCGTCCTGCGACCCGTAATTGAGCGCGACCACCAGCGTGGACGCGGTGTTGGCGGCGGTGCGCGCCACGGCGGCATCGACCATCGCTGCCGCTTCCGGCTCGAAGGCATGGTGATTGCCGATGATCTTCAGCCGGATGCCAGCCTCGTGCAGATCGTCTACTTCCGAGCGGAGAAACTGCTTCATCAGGCCGGTCAGGTCGGCAATCTCGTCCTCGGGCCGCTTCCAGTTCTCAGACGAAAAGGCATAGAGCGTCACGCATTCGATGCCGAGCTTGGACGCAGCGCGCAGAGTGCGGCGCACGGCCTCGGCGCCAGCGCGATGGCCGGCGACGCGCGGCAAGCGGCGCGCCTTCGCCCAGCGGCCATTGCCATCCATGATGATCGCGACATGGCGCGGCACCGCCCCTTCCCCGCCGGTCTGGGCGGGGGTCGGCGCGGCCTTGCGCGTCATCCTGGACCTCAAAAGGCTCATAAATGGCCCTGGCCTCTCCCTCGGCAGTCGAAGGACGGATTATTTGCCAAGGATTTCCTTTTCCTTCGCCTGCGCTGCCGCATCGATATCCGCTATGGTCGAATCGGTGAGCTTCTGCACGTCGGCTTCAGCGCGCTTGCGCTCGTCCTCGCTGATCTCGCCCTTCTTCTCGTCGGTCTTCAGATTGTCCATGCCATCGCGGCGGACGTTGCGGGCGGCGACGCGCGCCTTCTCGGCATATTGGCCGGCCAGCTTGGCCAGTTCCTTGCGGCGCTCTTCGGTCAGGTCCGGAATCGGCAGGCGGACGTTCTGCCCGTCGACGATCGGATTAAGGCCAAGCCCCGCCGAGCGGATCGCCTTGTCGACCGGGCCGACATTGGACTTGTCCCATACCTGCACGGAGAGCAGGCGCGGTTCCGGCGCGGAAACGGTCGCGACCTGATTGAGCGGCATCTTGGCGCCGTACACCTCTACGGTGATGGGATCGAGCAGGCCCACATTGGCCCGGCCCGTACGCAGCCCGTTCAGATCGTGCTGGAGCGCGTCGACGGCGCCTGCCATGCGGCGCTCCAGATCAGCCTTGTCATATTTTGCCATCTTGCCTCTCCGATGAACCTAGCGACCGCTGTCGACCAGGGTCGAAACGCCCTCGCCGCGCAGCACGCGGGCAAGGTTGCCCTGCTCGCGAATGTTGAACACGATGATGGGAATGGCGTTATCGCGGCACAGCGCCACTGCGCTGGCATCCATCACCTTGAGATTTTGTGTGAGCACCTGATCGTAACTCACGCGATCGAAACGCTTTGCGGAATCGACGAGTTTGGGGTCGGCGTCATAGACGCCATCGACCGACGTGCCCTTGTAGAGCGCATCGCAGCTCATCTCCGCTGCTCGCAAGGCCGCGCCGCTGTCCGTCGTGAAATAGGGATTGCCCGTGCCGGCGGCGAAGATCACCACCCGGCCTTTCTCCAGATGCCGCTGGGCGCGGCGACGGATATAGGGTTCGCAGACGCTCGCCATGGGGATAGCGGACTGCACCCGCGTCGCGACGCCCAGATGCTCCAGCGCATCCTGCATGGCGAGGGCATTCATGACGGTCGCCAGCATGCCCATATAATCGGCATTGGCGCGGTCCATGCCCTGCGCTGCGCCGGCCATGCCGCGGAAGATGTTGCCGCCGCCGATCACCAGACAGATCTCGAAGCCGAACTCCTTGGCTTCCTTCACTTCCCCGGCCACGCGCGCGACAGTGCCCGGGTCGATACCGAAGCTCTGAGCCCCCATCGCGGCCTCGCCCGAGAGCTTGATGAGAATGCGCTTGGGGGCGGTGGTGGTCATGAATGCCTAACAAATTCCAGAGACGGGAGCGGCGCGGACCTTAGTAAGCCCGCGCCGCCATGCCAAGCACCGAGCGCGCCCGGTGCGTAATAAATGAAGGAAAGGATCAGGCGCCGACGGCGGCTGCGACCTCTGCCGCGAAATCCTTCTCTTCCTTCTCGATGCCTTCGCCGAGCTGGAAGCGCACATAGTCCTTGAGGACGATGGTCGTGCCGGCATCCTTCGCGGCCTTGGCCACGACGTCCGCGATCGGCGTCTTGTTGTCCATCACGAAGATCTGCGAGAGCAGCGCCTGCTCCTTGGCGAACTTCGCCACGGCGCCGTCGACCATCTTGGCGACGATGTCGGCGGGCTTGCCCGACTCGGCAGCCTTCTCCGCCGCGATCTTGCGCTCGCGGTCGAGAATCTCGGACGGAATATCCTCAGCCTTGAGCGCGACCGGGAAAGCCGCCGCGATGTGCATGGCGATCTGCTTGCCGAGAGGGGCGAGCACGTCGGCACCGGCCGGGCTTTCCAGCGCGACGAGCACGCCGATCTTGCCGAGCGAGGGCGCCACGGCGTTGTGCATGTAATCGATGACCAGACCCTGATCGACCGACACAGCCTTCACGCGACGCAGCTGCTGGTTTTCGCCGATGGTGGCGACATTGGTCACCAGCGCATCGTTGATCGTGCCGCCGGCCGGGTGCGGCGCGGCCAGCAGAGCCTCGGCATCGCCGATGGCGTTCTTGAGCGCCACGTCGCCGGCCGTGCGGACAAAGCCCTGGAACTGATCGTTCTTGGCGACGAAGTCCGTCTCGCTGTTCACTTCGACGGCAACGCCGCGCGTGCCATCGACAGCCACGACCACGAGGCCCTCGGCTGCGGTGCGGCTCGACTTCTTCTGCGCGGCGGCAAGGCCCTTGGCGCGCAGCCAGTCGACTGCGGCTTCCACGTCACCATTGGTTTCGGCAAGCGCCTTCTTGCAGTCCATCATGCCAGCGCCCGAGCGCTCGCGCAGTTCCTTGACGGCGGCTGCGGTAATCTCTGCCATGTCTCTTGTTCCTCAAATCTCGAATTCAATATTGCCAAATGTCAGGCGGGCGCCAGGATCGTTCCCGATCCGGCGCCCTGCCCGCACATTGTTGCGTGCGTTTGACGGCGCCGATCAGGCCTGCGCGAGCGCTTCCTCAGCCGGCGGCTCGGCCATGGCGCCAAGGTCCATGCCGGATGCCGCTGCGGCGTTCTGGTTTCCGCGGGTCGCAGCCTGGGCCAGAGCCTCGCAATAGAGGCGGATGGCACGGCTGGCGTCGTCATTGGCCGGAACCGGGAAGGCGATGCCCGACGGATCGACGTTCGAGTCGAGAACCGCAACCACCGGAATACCCAGCGTGTTGGCTTCCTTGATCGCCAGCTCTTCCTTGTTGACGTCGATGACGAACATCACGTCCGGAATGCCGCCCATGTCGCGGATGCCGCCGAGCGACAGCTCGAGCTTGTCGCGCTCGCGCGTCATCTGGAGCACTTCCTTCTTGGTGAGGCCGTGGGTGTCACCCGACAACTTCTCCTCAAGCGTCTTGAGACGCTTGATCGAGCCGGAAATGGTCTTCCAGTTGGTGAGCATGCCGCCCAGCCAGCGGTGATTGACGAAGTGCTGACCCGAACGACGGGCAGCCTCGGCAATCGGCTCCTGCGCCTGGCGCTTGGTGCCGACGAACAGCACCTTGCCGCCAGCGGCGACCGTCGCGGACACGAAGTCCAGCGCGCGGGCGAAGAGGGGAACGGTCTGCGAGAGATCGAGGATGTGGATGCCGTTCCGCTCGCCGAAGATGTACGGCTTCATGCGGGGATTCCAGCGGTGCGTCTGGTGGCCGAAGTGAGCGCCGGCCTCGATCAATTGGTGCAGGGTGACGACGGGTGCCGCCATAATATATCTCCTTCCGGTTGAGCCTCTGGGATTCAGTGACCGCGAAGCGGCACCGGTATGTGGCGAATCCCATGTGGGTTAGACGCGCGCCCTTAGACCAAGCCCGACAGGAGCACAAGTCTGCACATCACGCTTGACAGGCGGCGAGAACAAGAACAAATAGTGAACATCAAGCCATGGCGATGCTGTGGACACAGGAAAGGGACGACGATGTTCTATATTCTGGGATGTGCCTTGTTTGCGGTTGCGGCGACTTTGGCGGCGACGATCATGGTCCATGAACTGCGCCTGCGCCATGGCGCGATGATGCGCGCCCTGCGGACGCTGGATCTGGAAGGTTGGACGCCCGAGCGGGCCGGCCAGCGGCACACGGCACAGCCCGTCGCCGCGACGGGCCTCAGCCTTGCGATAGCGATGCCGCCACGAGCCGCCGCTTGACTCGAGCGTAGCTGACCAGCCCGATCGGCAGCAGGGCGATGTACGCCAGCGACAGCAGTAGCAGGGCGTGCCACGGAGCAACCATGAGGCTCGCGGCGAAGATGCCGGCCAGCAGAATGGCGAACAGGCGCCAGGCCGGCGGCACGCGCAGCCCCTTCCAGCCCAGCGTCGGCAGGCTGGAGATCATCAGGAAGGCCGAAATGACGATCCACGGGGCGACAAGCCGCCAGTCGCGGAACACGTCCAATCCGGTGATGAACCAGGCATAGAGCGGCAGCAGGGCGATGCCGGCGCCCGCCGGGGCGGGTACGCCAGTGAGAAATCCCGCAGCCTTGCGCGGCTGATCGATGACATCGAGGCTAGCATTGAAGCGCGCAAGACGCAGCGCGCAACTGAGCGCCAGCACCAGCGCGACGATCCAGCCAAAGCGGGGCATGGACTGCAAGGACCAGAGATAGACAAGGAGCGCCGGCGAGACGCCAAAGGCAATCGCGTCCGAGAGCGAATCGAGTTCCGCGCCGAAGCGACTGTCCGCCCGCAACAGGCGCGCGACACGTCCGTCCACGCCATCGAGCACACCGGCAAAGATGATCGCCGCGACGGCAAGCTGCCATTCACCGGAAATGCCATAGCGAATGGCGGTGAGACCAAAGCAGAGCGCCATCGCCGTAATGGCGTTCGGTGCGACCTGACGCAGCGTGATGCCGCGGCTCATCCGGGCGATGGGACGCGGTCGCGCCATTATATCAAATCCGAAACAGGCGCGGGTCCGCCAATGGGCGCGCCAAGCGAGCGAGGCCTCATTGCAGCACAGCCGTAGCGGACTGATTCTCGCCCAGATGCGCCAGGATCGTTTCGCCGGCCACCGTATGCGTGCCCAGCGCCACCTGCGGCGCCGTGCCGGCAGGGAGATACACGTCCACGCGGCTGCCGAAGCGGATCAACCCGACGCGCTGGCCTGCCGCGACGATATCGCCGCGCTTGACGAAAGGAACGATCCGCCGCGCGACCAGCCCTGCGATCTGCGTGAAGCCCACCCGCACGCCATCGCTGCGCTCGACCAGAATATGCTGGCGCTCATTGTCCTCGCTGGCCTTGTCCAGGTCCGCATTGACGAATTTGCCGCTGATATAGACGACATCCTTGATGGTGCCGCTGATGGGGGTGCGATTGATGTGGACGTCGAACACGCTCATGAAGATAGAAACCCGTGTCATGGGTTCGGTTCCAAGCTTGTCTGGTCCGAGCATCTCCGGCGGGGGCGGAACGACCTGGATCAGGGTCACCAGGCCATCCGCCGGCGCGATGATCGCGCGCTCGTCCTGTGGCACGGCGCGAATGGGATCGCGGAAGAACGCGAACACCCAAAGCGTCACGCCGACCATCAGCCAGGCCAGGATCGACCAGCCCATCAAGGCAAAAATGAGGGTAATCGCAGCGGCAATCGCCCCAAAGCGCCGCCCCTCCGGGTGAACCGATGGGAAACTCCACTTGACGCTTGTCCGTGAAGGCGCGACCGGCTGCGTGCCCGAAAATTCTGTTGTCATGGGCTCTGTTTAGGGTGAGCCGCCGCCCGGCACAATCCCCGCCGGCCCAAACAGGCCTGCCACGCGGCATAAATCGCCCGACATCAGCCTCTCATGCGTGGCCAGGGCAGTTGATCATCGCCGCGACCTTCCCTAGAGGCATGCTGAAAGGTCCTGCCGCGCGCGTTCGCGGCGGCCCCAGCGACATCGAACAGGGAACATGGCACGCATGAGCAAGATCAAGGTGAAAAATCCGATCGTCGAGATCGACGGCGATGAGATGACCCGGATCATCTGGGAATGGATCCGCGAGCGGCTCATCAAGCCTTATGTCGACGTCGACCTTCACTATTATGATCTGAGCGTCGAAGAGCGTGACCGCACCAACGACCAGATCACCATCGATTCCGCCGAGGCGATCAAGAAGTACGGCGTCGGCGTGAAGTGCGCCACGATCACGCCGGATGAGGCGCGCGTCGAGGAGTTCAACCTCAAGCAGATGTGGAAGTCGCCGAACGGCACGATCCGCAACATTCTGGGCGGCGTCGTGTTCCGCGAGCCGATCGTCATCAAGAATGTGCCCCGCCTGGTGCCGGGCTGGACCGACCCGATCGTGATCGGCCGTCATGCCTTTGGCGATCAGTATCGCGCCACCGACTTCCTCGTGCCCGGTCCCGGCAAGCTGCGTCTGGTGTTCGAGGGCGACGATGGCAAGGTGATTGACCGCGAAGTCTTCCAGTTCCCCGGCTCGGGCGTCGCCATGTCGATGTACAATCTCGACCAGTCGATCATCGATTTCGCCCGTGCATCCATGAACTATGCGCTCGACCGCAAGTGGCCGCTATACCTCTCCACCAAGAACACGATCATCAAGGCCTATGACGGCCGTTTCAAGGATCTGTTCCAGGACGTTTTCGACCGTGAATTCAAGGACAAGTACGCGGCTGCTGGCATCGAATATCAGCACCGCCTGATTGACGACATGGTCGCGGCCGCGCTCAAGTGGAGCGGCAAGTTCGTGTGGGCGTGCAAGAATTATGACGGCGACGTCCAGTCGGACACCGTGGCGCAGGGCTTCGGCTCGCTCGGCCTGATGACCTCCGTCCTGATGTCGCCCGACGGCAAGACGGTCGAGGCCGAAGCCGCGCATGGCACGGTGACCCGTCACTATCGCCAGCACCAGCAGGGCAAGGCGACCTCCACCAACCCGATCGCGTCGATCTTCGCGTGGACCGGTGGCCTCAAGTTCCGCGGCAAGTTCGACGAGACGCCGGACGTCGTCCGCTTTGCCGAGACGCTGGAGCGCGTGTGCGTGCAGACGGTGGAAAATGGCGAGATGACCAAGGACCTCGCGATCCTCATCGGCCCGAATCAGGCTTGGATGACCACCGAGCAGTTCTTCGAAGCGATCCGCCGGAACCTCGAAGCCGAAATGAGCAACTGGTCCTAAAGACCTGAAGGGGGCGCTTCGATGGGGTCAACCACGCTCGAAGCGCCCTCCTCCCTCCCTGCGGTACGCCCGCACCCTGGCGTCCCGCCCACTCGCCCGAGCGGATTGACCCGATGATCCACGGCACGTTCGGCAGCCAGACGTTCAACGAGGCGCTGGTCATTCTCGGCGCGGCGGGCCTCGTGATCCCCGCCTTCGCACGCTTCCGCATCAGCCCGATCATCGGCTTCATCCTCGTCGGCTTGCTGGTCGGCCCCTTTGGCCTCGGCCGGTTCGTCAGCGCCTATCCGGCGCTCGCCCATGTGACGATTTCGCGGGAATCGGCGATCACCGCCTTTGCCGAACTCGGCATCGTCATGCTGCTCTTCTCCATCGGCCTGGAGCTGTCGTTCAAGCGCCTGTGGTCGATGCGCAAATTCGTCTTCGGCATCGGTGCGGCGGAACTGCTTGGCAGCGCCACGCTGATCGGTGGTGGGATGCTGCTGCTCGGTAGCAGCCTGTATGCCGCCATCGGCCTGGGTCTTGCCCTCTCCCTCTCGTCAACGGCGCTCGTCATGCCGATTGCCGGCACCCATTCGGCGGTCGGCAAATCCGCGTTCGGCATGTTGCTCTTCGAGGATTTGGCGCTTGTGCCGATCGTCTTCGCGCTTGGTGCCATGGCGCCCAATGTCGCGGACGATGGCTGGGAAAATCTTGCCACTGTCCTGTTGACCGGCGGCCTCGCCGTCCTCGCCTTGCTGATCGGCGGGCGCTTCATGCTCCCCCGCCTCTTCGCACAGGCGGCGCGCGCCAAGCGGCCCGAGGTGTTTCTGGCGGCAAGCCTGCTCGTCGTGATGGTCTCCAGCCTGCTCACCACCGCTGCGGGCCTCTCGCCCATCGTCGGCGCGCTGGTCGCGGGCATTCTGATCGCGGAAACCGACTATCACGGCCAGGTCGAGGGCATGACTGAGCCGTTCAAGGGCCTGGCACTGGGCGTCTTCCTGATCACGGTCGGCATGGCGATCGATCCGGTCGCCCTGGTCGCGCAATGGGATGGGTTACTGCTCGCGATCACCGGCGTGGTTCTCGCGAAGGTGGCGGTGACCAGCCTGCTGCTGCGGCTTGCGGGCGCGCGGCGCGGGGTGGCGCTGGAAACAGGCATCCTGATGGGCAGCCCGTCGGAAACGACGCTCATCGTGCTGGCGAGCGCCGTGACGGCCAATCTTATCAGCCCCGGAACGGCGGCGTTCTGGCAAATGGCCACCGCCATCGGCCTTACGCTCACGCCCATCCTCGCCAAATTCGGGCATCGCATGGCCCGGCGGGTCGAGCGGGATGCGCTGGAGCCGGACAGCACCGACACTGACGACAATGCGCGCGCCGCCATCATCCTCGGCTTCGGCCGCGTTGGCCGCACCGTCGCGGATCTCCTGCGGGTGCATGAGGTGCCCTATGTGGCGGTGGAGAACGATATCGATATCGTCGCGCAGGCCCGGGCGGAGGGCTACACCGTCCAGTTCGGCGATGTGTCGCGCCCCGACACGCTCGACCGTCTGAGACTCGGGCGCGCGCAGGCGCTCATCATCACCATGGACGACCCGGTGCTGGCGATGCGCGTCACCAATCGCGTGCGGGGCTGGCTGGACGATCTGCCAATCATCGTGCGGGCGCGGGACACCACCCACGCCGCCCAACTCTATCGGGCCGGCGCAAGCGACGCGGTGCCCGAGACGCTGGAAAGCTCACTGCACCTGGCCGAGACCGCGCTGGTGGACCTCGGCCTGCCCATGGGGCCCGTGATCGCGTCCGTGCACCAAAAGCGCGAAGACCTGCAGAATGAGATCAAGGCGGCGGCGGAACTCGACGTCGCGCCGCGGCTGCGGAGTCGACGGCTGGGGGAAGCGAACGGTCCCGCCTGAGCCCAACTCGCCGCTAGCGCGGCTCGTGCTCGGTTCCGCTTCCCGGGGTGATGAACAGCAGTTCCACCTCTCCGGCCGCATCCGCCGTGTGCCAGACATTGGCGGGGTTGATCGCATAGTCACCGGCGGAGAGCGCAACATGGGTTTCCGTCCCATCCTCGCCGCGCTGCCGCAGCGTCACGGCGCCGGCGATGCAATAGACGATTTCGTCGCCGAGCGGATGCCGCTCCCACATCGATCAATTGCTGCTGAAACGATAGGCGCTGACCGAGCGGCCATCTGCGCCATCTCCGCCATGGCGGGCATCATAGGCGGCATACGAGGCCGGATCGGAGGTCATGGCCGGCTGTGTCACGGCCTTACCGCCCCGCGCGAGGTGGATGGGATAGGTACTGAGCGACTTCGGCGTCATGGATCGTCTCCCACACAGGAGCCGGCCGGACCGAGAGGTCTGCCCTCCCCCGTTCAGCGCCCCGTTTCAGCCCTGCGCGATGCGCGCCTTGATCGCCTCGATCGCCGCCGGTGCAGCCGCACCGTCCGGACCGCCACCTTGCGCCATATCCGGGCGACCGCCGCCACCCTGCCCGCCCAGCGCAGCCACGCCGAGACGAACCAGATCGACAGCGCTGAACGTGCCGGTCAGATCGTCGGTCACGCCGGCCGCGATGCTCGCGCGCCCGTCATTCACCGCGATGACAACGGCGATGCCGCTGGCAAGCCGGCCCTTGGCGTCATCCACCAGACCGCGCAGTCCCTTGGGGTCGAGTCCATCGAACTGCTGGGCGAGCACCTTGTAGCCATTGACGATCTCGGGCGCAGCCTCAGCCGAAGCGCCGCCGCCCGATGCGCCAGCCAGCGCGAGCGCCTTCTTGGCCTCGGCCAACTCGCGCTCCAGTTTGCGGCTCTGTTCGGCCAGCGCGGCCACGCGGGCCGTCGCGTCCTCGGGCGTCGTCCGCAAAGTCGTGGCGATGGCGCGCAATTGCTCGTCGCGCTGCGTGAGCCACAGGCGCGCGGCCTCCCCGGTCAGCGCCTCGATCCGGCGGACACCACTGGCAACCGCGCTTTCGCCGACGATCTTGAAGAGCGCGATGTCGCCCAGCGCGCGCACATGGGTGCCGCCGCACAGCTCGACCGAATAGGTGCCCTCGTCGCCCGTGCCCATGGAGAGCACGCGCACTTCGTCGCCATATTTCTCGCCGAACAGAGCCATGGCGCCGGCGGCAATCGCGTCGTCCGGCGACATGAGCCGCGTGCTGACCTCAGCATTGCCGCGAATTTGCGCGTTCACATCGGCCTCGACCCGCGCGATCTGCGCCGGCGCGAGCGCCTCGGGATGCGAGAAGTCGAAGCGCAGCCGGTCTTCTGCGACGAGGCTGCCCTTCTGGGTCACATGCGGGCCGAGCGTCTTGCGGAGCGCGGCGTGCAACAGGTGCGTGGCGCTGTGATTGGCGCGCACGCGCGCGCGGCGGGCGGCATCGACCTCCATGTGGACGATATCGCCAATGGCGATTCGCCCGGCCTCGATGCTCGCCTGATGGGCGTGAAGACGGCCCAGGGGCTTGGCGGTGTCCGAGACGGTCGCGGACAGCCCATCTGACTTGCTGATCCGACCGGTATCGCCTGCCTGGCCGCCGCTCTCACCATAAAAGGGCGTCTGATTGGTGACGATGGTCACGCTCTCGCCAGCCTGCGCCTGCTCGACACGGGCGCCATCCCTGACCAGCGCGACGACGCGACCCTCACCGGCTTCGCTCAGATAGCCGGTGAACTCGGTCGAGCCTTCGCTCTCGGCAATATCGAACCAGACGTCTTCCGATGCCTTCTGGCCAGAGCCTTTCCAAGCGGCGCGCGCGGCGGCCTTTTGGGCAGCCATGGCCGCGTCGAAGCCGGAGCGGTCGACGGTGAGGCCCTGGGCGCGCAGCGCGTCTTCGGTCAGATCGTAAGGGAAGCCGTAGGTGTCATAGAGCTTGAACGCCGTGTCGCCGGGCAGCGTCGCGCCCGTCGGCAGACCGGCCACGGCTTCGTCCAGCAGCTTGAGACCCTTGTCCAGCGTCTGCCGGAAGCGGGTTTCCTCGCGCAGCAGCGTTTCCTCGATCAGCGGCTGGGCGCGGATCAATTCGGGGAAAGCCGCGCCCATTTCCGCGCTCAGACCGCCAACCAGGCGGTGCATCAGCGGCTCGGCGGCACCGAGCAGATGCGCATGGCGCATGGCGCGGCGCATGATCCGGCGCAGCACATAGCCGCGGCCCTCATTGGCTGGCAGCACGCCATCGGCAATCAGGAATCCCGCCGAACGCAGATGATCGGCGATGACGCGGTGGCTGGCGGCCTGCTCGCCTTTTGCCGACGTCTTGGTGAGCGCGGCGGACAGATCGATCAGTGCCCGGAACTGGTCGGTATCGAAGACCCTGTGGACGCCCTGGATGACCGTGGCCGCGCGTTCGAGGCCCATGCCGGTGTCGATGGACGGACGCGGCAAATCGCCGACGATTTCGCCGCCCAACTGCTCGAACTGCATGAAGACGAGATTCCAGATCTCAACGAACCTATCGCCATCCTCGTCGGGCGAGCCCGGAGGGCCGCCGGGAACGTCCGGACCATGATCGTAGAAGATCTCGGAACAGGGGCCGCATGGGCCATCATCGCCCATCGACCAGAAATTGTCCTTGGTCGCGATGCGAATGATGCGCTCGTCCGGCAGGCCGATCTTCTTCCAGTAACCGAAGGCTTCGTCATCGGTGTGATAGACCGTGACCAGCAGCCGGTCCTTAGGCAGGCCGAGTTCGCGCGTGACGAACGTCCATGCCAGCTCGATGGCGCGTTCCTTGAAATAATCGCCGAACGAGAAATTGCCGAGCATCTCGAAGAAGGTGAGGTGCCGCGCGGTATAGCCGACATTATCGAGATCGTTGTGCTTGCCGCCCGCCCGCACGCACTTCTGAGACGAGGTCGCCGTCTTATAGGGGCGGCTCTCAAGTCCGGTGAACACATTCTTGAACGGCACCATGCCGGCGTTCACGAACATGAGCGTGGGATCGTTATTGGGCACGAGCGGCGCGGAAGGCACGATCTCATGACCATTGGCCCCGAAATAATCGAGGAACGCGCGGCGGATATCGTTGGTCGACGTCATGGACGAGCGATTAGGGGAAGCCGCAGCCGCCGACAAGCGGTGAGTGAACGGAAAATCGCGACCAAAATCCGATCGCCAGTCGCAAGCGCAGCTTCACGATCGCTCGAACTGCACAGCGCATCCCTCATGCGACGCCACCGCAGACGACGACCTGACCGCGTTTGTGCACGATCAGGTTCCCAAAAAGATCAATCCTCGCTTGCCTCGTCACTGTCCGGCCCGGTCATCATGCCCTCGGCCACAGCCTCGGTGCGCGCGCGGATGGTGCGCTCCAGCTTGTCCATCATCTCGGGATTTTCACGCAGGAAGTTCTTGGCGTTCTCACGTCCCTGCCCGATCCGCACGGAATCATAGGAGAACCACGCGCCCGACTTCTCGACCACGCCGGCCTTGACGCCCAGGTCCAGAATCTCACCGACCTTGGAAATGCCTTCGCCGTACATGATGTCGAACTCGACCTGCTTGAACGGCGGCGCGACCTTGTTCTTGACCACCTTCACGCGCGTGGCGTTGCCGACGATATCGTCACGATCCTTGATCTGACCGGTCCGGCGAATGTCGAGACGAACAGAGGCGTAGAACTTCAAGGCATTGCCGCCCGTGGTCGTCTCCGGATTGCCGTACATCACGCCGATCTTCATGCGCAGCTGGTTGATGAAGATCACCATGCAGCGCGAGCGGCTGATCGAGCCGGTCAGCTTGCGCAGCGATTGCGACATGAGGCGCGCCTGCAGGCCGACATGGCTATCGCCCATCTCACCCTCGATCTCGGCGCGAGGCACCAGCGCCGCGACCGAATCGACGACCAGCACGTCGATGGCGTTGGAGCGCACCAGCGTATCGGTGATCTCCAGGGCCTGCTCGCCGGTATCCGGCTGCGAGACGATCAACTCATCGATGTTCACGCCCAGCTTGCGAGCATAGACCGGATCGAGCGCATGTTCGGCGTCGATAAAGGCTGCCGTGCCGCCCGTCTTCTGCGCCTCGGCGATCACATGGAGCGCCAGCGTGGTCTTGCCCGAGCTTTCCGGGCCATAGACCTCGATCACGCGACCGCGCGGCAGGCCTCCGACGCCGAGCGCGATATCAAGGCCCAGGCTGCCGGTGGAAATCGCCTCGACCTGCATTGCCTCCTTTGAGCCCAGCTTCATCGCCGAGCCCTTGCCGAAGGCGCGATCGATCTGCGCCAGTGCTGCTTCGAGTGCTTTCTGCCGTTCCATGGTTCCCACGTTCTTCTCGCCGTCGATAAGCTTCAAGCTCGCCGTCATGTGCCTGCTCCCCATGGAAGTCAAATCCTCGTGAACCGAAAGTCACAAGAGCCATGTATCCTATTTGTTCTTATGGAACAAGAGGGGAACGAAATTTAAGAACGCAGGTCAGGCGACCCGGCGCGGACCTTCCGCCGGGACCGGCACGACCGCAACCTTGGCAGCGGCGAGGGAAGCCCCCTCCTCCGCCGTCAGCAGTACCGGACCGCGCAAATCCGGCCGCTTGCCGGGCGCGATGCAGCGCGTTGCGGCGCTGAGCTTCTCGACCGGCACCTCCGGAGCTTCCGGCGCGGATGCGGCCTGGGCTCGGATGCTGAGGTCCGCTGACCAGAGCCGCCGGACAATTGCGCCAGCGACAGCCAGTGCTGAGGGACGCTGCGCATTCACGTTCATACCGTTGGTGAACAGCGACACAATCAGCCGGTCGCGGATTTCCTCGGAATGAAAATCGAACAGGATGCCGATCCGGCGCGCCGAATAGCGCACCTCCCCGCGCAAGATGCCGACGTCGGGCAGCACGATCTGCACCCTTTCACCCACCGCGAAGCCGCTCGGTGCATCGAGATGCAGGCCAATGCCGGAGATGGAGATATCCCCCCTTGAGGCGCTGAGCATCTGCCCGTTGTCGCCGATCAGCGTCACTGTCTGGCGCAGGTCGAAGCGCTCCTCGCCCCGCACGCGCGGCTTCTCCAGGCACATCATCGCCACCAGGAGCAGCATCACCATGTTGAACGCCAGCCAGAAGGCCACGACCGGCAGCAGGCCATCCTGCGTGACGATGCGATAATCGGGCAGCATGTTGATGGCGAGGCTGGCCAGACTCGCCGCCATGAGGGTGAGCGACGCGAACAGCACATAATCGCCCGGCCCGCGCTTGCCGCCCTTGGAGCCGGAGCCCTTGGGCGTCACCTTGAAGGTCAGTCCCTTCGGCGCGATCAGCGTCTTGAGCGCAGCGGGCAGGATGCGGAACGTCTGGAAGACGGACAGGATCTGCGCCGCGAGCGGATAATAGCGGCCCGGCGCCAGCATGCTGATGCCACCCAGCAGCGCGACGATCATCGGCAGAAGGAAGAAGATAATGCCCGGCAGATCGACTCCGACCATCGGCGCCAGATTGAACAGCGCGAACAGAATCGGCGCGAGGATCGTGAAGACCGATTGCAGGCCCTGCGTCACCCAGGCGGAGGGGAGGAACAGCAGCCGATAGCGCAGCTTCAGCGCGCCGCCCAGCGGCCCATGGTTGAGATAGAGAATCTGGATCGCGCCCTGCGCCCAGCGCTGGCGCTGCACGAAGAAGGCAGCGGTGCTCTCCGGCGCCAGCCCGTAGGCGAGCGGCTCGTTGAGATAGCGCGTGATGTAGCCTTTGCGCAGGCTGGCGAGGGTCAGCAGCATATCCTCGGTGATCGAGCCCTCGGGCAGGCCGCCGCCGATCTCGTCGAAGATCGCCCGGCGCGTCACCGAGTTGGAACCGCAGCAGAAGGAGGCATCCCAGCCATCGCGGCCCGGCATGATCGCCTCAAAGAAGAAGCGCTGATCGTCCGGCATGGCCTGTTGCAGGCCGAGATTGGTCTGCATGGGATCGTGATTGTAGAAGCTGTGCGGGATCTGGACGATCCCGATCTTCTCATTCTCGAAAAAGCCCATGGTGCGGATGAGGAAATCGCGCTGGGGCACGAAGTCGGCATCGAACACGGCGACGAACGGCGCATTCGTCTGGGTGAGGCCATGGTTGATATTGCCGGCCTTGGCGCCCTTGTTGTCCGGCCGCGTGATGTACCCGGCGCCCTTGGCGAGGCACATATCCTGCACCCAGGGACGGCGCCCGTCATCCAGCACCCAAACGCGCGCCTCCGGCCAATCCATCGCGAGACAGCCGAGAATCGTCTTCTCCAGCACCTCGCGCGGCTCATTATAGGTCGCGATGAACACGTCCACGGGGGGCAGAAGATCGGCATTCTCCGCCCATGAAGCCCGCAGGCGGGCTTCCCCCGCGTCGGCTTCAGCCGAGCGGTCCGTCGGGCGCGAGAGAATCGCCAGAAGAATGCTGGCATCGAACAGCGCCAGCACCTCCACGATCAGGCAGGAGACCGGCCACCAAAGCTCGCTGAAGCTGCCGCCCCAGGGAATTGTGCTAAAAATCCGCCAGTGCAGATAATTGACGATAGCCGCGGCAATCGTCGCCACGATGCCGACGCGCGACGGCCATAGCCCGCCGAATATGACGAAGGCGCCCAGCACCAGCGCCAGCGAGGCCCAGGGCGCCGTGAAAGCGACGTCGGTCATAGGGCTTAGAGGCTGCGGCTGAACCGCACCTCGGCCAGACGCCCGACATCGCATTTGCGCGCGGCGTCGGCCTTGGCCGGCACCTGCTCGGGCAGCGCAACATCGACGATGATCTCGCGCGCTTCCGGCAGGGAATAGGTCGAGGCGGCGAGCAGGCCTTCCTGTCGGCGACCGGCAGCGCCGGTGATCGCGATGACCCGGCCCTTCATCCACTCGCTCGCGCCGATCATCCGGATGTTCGCGGGCGAGCCAGCGTGGATCACCTCCGCCTTGCGCTCGGGCAAGGCCACCTGCACGAAGCGACGGCGGCAATCGACCAGATCGACCACCGGTTCACCCGCACGAATGGAGGTGCCGGAACTGGCGGTGGTCGCCCAGACCAGCGTGCCCGCCGGCGCGACATAATTGGCGCGGGCCTGCGCATCCTTCAACCGGAGCTGCGTCTGGGTATATTCGGCATTGGCGTCGGTGAGCATCTTCTCGATGGTCTGGCGCTGGAGCACCACCCTGTCTGCCTGCTGCACGGCATAGGGCGCGTCGTTATAGCTGTCGCCCAGAAACACCCCGGCGCGCGCGGCGTTGCGGGCAATGCCGATGGACTGGATCTTGGCCCCAAGGCCGCTGCACTCGCTGTCCTTCGCGGCGAGCACGGCGCTGGCCTTTTCCACGCCGGAGGCAGACATGAAGCCCTGCTCGGAGAGCTGGCGCGCTCGGGCGAGGCTTGCGCGAAGCTCCGTCCGCTCGGCCTGGCAACCGGACAAGGCAGCGCCAGCGGCAGATTGATCCTCGGATAGGCGCGCCGTCGTGGCGTCGGAGAACACCGTGGCGCGGCGCCCCAGCCGGACCTCCTGCGCGGTCAGCTCCCCGAGCTGGCGCTTGGCGAGATCGATCTGCGCGAGGGCAATTTCGGCCCGGGCCTTGAGTTCCGCGACCTCGCCGGTGTCCTGCGAGAGATCGAGCAGATGCACGGGCGTCGGCTTCATGAAATACTGGCCATCGGCGGGCAGCGCCGCCACTGTTCCGTCCGCCGCCGCGGTCAGGCGGATGATCGGCGCGTTCACCGCCGCCTGCGTCGACACATCGTTGAACACATAAGGCGCAAAGCCAATGGCGCCCGTACTCAGCAAGGCTACCGCCAGCGCAATGCGCGTGCTGCGCGCCCGCAGGATCGTTTCAACGCGACTCATGAATACCACCACCCCTGAAAGATACCGGGCGTCTGCCCGGCGCCCACGGAGCGGGACTAGCAGTGGCGTGGTTACGATATCGTTAGCCGAAGCACGGCTGGACCGTGTTATGCGCGGGCGGTCGCATCATCCTGCGGATCGCCCTGGCGGGCGCTCGCCAGCACATCGCGCGCGGCCTCGGCGAGTTGGGAGACCGAGAAGGGCTTGGGCAGGAAAGCCACATTCTCGATGTCGATGGACTTGCGAAGCTGCTCCTCGGCATAGCCCGACATGAACAGCACCGGGATGTCAGGATGGCTCTCCCGGACATGGCGGACCATGGTCGGGCCATCCATCCCCGGCATCACCACGTCGGAAATCAGCA
Organism: Sphingobium sp. B8D3B; assembly: GCF_025961875.1. Classification (NCBI taxonomy): domain Bacteria; kingdom Pseudomonadati; phylum Pseudomonadota; class Alphaproteobacteria; order Sphingomonadales; family Sphingobiaceae; genus Sphingobium; species Sphingobium sp. B8D3B. The sequence goes on from NZ_JAOQON010000001.1 coordinate 1,285,838, forward strand.
GATCGATCCGCTCGGCTTCGGCAAGCCGCGCCAGACCCTGCTCGCCATCGGACGCGGTGACGACCGTGTAACCCTGCCGGGCCAGCGCACGCTCGGCGACGTTGCGCACCATGTCCTCATCCTCGACCAGCAGGATGGTGCCGGTGCCCCATGTCTCGCTGACCGCCGCCTTGCGCGGGGCCACGGGCGAAGACATGCCTTCCGAGGCGACCGCGTGTACCGGCAGATAGATGTTGAATGTGGTGCCCTGCCCCACGGTCGAATCGGAGAAGATGAACCCGTTGGACTGCTTGACGATGCCGTAGACGGTCGAGAGCCCGAGCCCGGTGCCCTTGCCGACCGACTTCGTGGTGAAGAAGGGTTCGAAGATCTTGCCCAGCACCTCGGGCGGGATGCCGGTGCCGGTGTCCGAGATGCTGAGGCCCGTATAGTCGCCGATGGGCATGATCTCGTTCTTCATCTCGCGCACATCGGCGGCGGAGACCGGGAAGGTGCGGACGGTCACCGTGCCGCCTTCCGGCATCGCGTCGCGCGCGTTCACCACCAGATTGACGATGACCTGCTCAAGCTGGCCAGGGTCGGCGCGGACATGGCCGAGATTGCGGCCGTGGAAGACCTCCAGCCGGATGTTCTCGCCGAGCAGCCGCTTGAGCAGGCTGGAGACCTCGGACACGACATCGGGCAATTGCAGCACTTGCGGGCGCAAGGTCTGCTGGCGCGAGAAGGCGAGAAGCTGCCGCGTGAGCGAGGCTGCGCGGTTGGAGTTGGCCTTGACCTGCTGGATGTCGTCATAGTCGCTATCGCCGGGCGTGTGGCGCATCAGCATCAGATCGCAATGGCCGATGATCGCGGTCAGAATATTGTTGAAGTCGTGCGCCACGCCGCCGGCTAGCTGGCCGACCGCCTGCATCTTGGTCTGCTGCGCCACCTGCCGCTTGAGGCGCGATTCCTCGCTATTGTCCTTGAGGCTCAGCAGCACCGCGGCCTCGCCCAGCCCCCTCACCCCTGCAAGGCTCAGGGACACCGGCTCGTCCGGCGCGCCGAGCAGGCCGACCTGCATGTCGCCGGACATTTGCGGGCCATTGGCAAAGCGCCGGATAGTGTCGGCCACGGCAGCGCGATCCTCCACCACCACGATATCGCCCGGATAGCTCGGCTTCTCGCCCGGCGGGATGCCCGCAGCGCGACCAAAGGCCTTGTTGAAGAACAGCAGCCGCCCTTCCCGGTCGGCCATGCCAAGGCCGAAGGGCAGCAGCGAGAGCAGGGCTTCGACATAAGCGAGGCTGGAAATGCCCTCCACCGCCGACACGCTCTCATCCACCATGACCAGCACGATCTGGCCGGAGGGATCGTCCGGGCGCAGTGGCACCTGGATCATGCGGATCGGCACCGCCTGCTTTTCTTCCTGCGCGAAGAAGATGCGGCCCTCGGCGTCGACGCGCATATAGCCCGCGAAGTCGCGACCTTCGATGATGCTGTCCGCACGCCCGGTCGCGCGCAGGATGAAGGCGGGATTGGCCGCACGGATGCGCCCTTCCCCGCCAATCATCACGCACATCACGCCGGAATCGGACAGGCGCTCGCCCGCCTCGCCAGCCACGACGCGGCCGAAATCATCGACAATGCTGGCCTGCTGGACGCTCTCGAACCGCCAGAGCAGATAGTCATCCGCCCGCCCGGTGCGCGTGACCTGCAGATCGAGATGGAGGCTGCCGCGCAAGATGCCACGCACGGTGATTTCGCCCTCGCGCCAAGCTGCCTGCCCGGCCTGCGCCACGCGGTTCAGATCGCTCGGGGAAATGTCGATCTCGGCCGGCGCGGGATAGCCACCGAACCAGTCGCCATAATGATCGTTGGCGCACACCATGCGGCCCGTCCGGTCGGTCAGGGCGATGGCGCAACCGGCTGCATTTGCCGCCGCGCGGATCAGCGTCCAGTCCGGGTCTGCAGGCGTAGCCGGCACGACCGGCGCGAGGCTGCGCTGCGTCACCCAGAGCAGCGCGGATACCGCGAGCACGGACGCCCCGAACACGGCGCCCACAGCGGGATCGCCGAACAGCCATAACAGCGGCGCGCCCGCCAGCAGCGCGACCAGAGCGACGAGCAGCAGCAGGGGGAAGCGCGGTTGATTTGCCGTCCGATTGAGCAAATCGCCATTGCGCGCATTCGCTCCCCCATCGCTCACGAAATCTGCCCTCCCAGCGGCAAAATCCCGTCGCCTCCGGTCTCAGCGGTTTCCGAGCGCCCCGCCTGACGCCCACGCCATTTCCGCCCGATGCGACTCTTCCACAGCCAGGAGGATACGAAATAGCCGATTGCGGCCGAGACGACCGACACGACGAAAAGGCCGAACAGCAGCACCGGCGCCGTCGAGGACAGCAGCCAAGCCGTCCATTCCGCCAACCCGGCCTCGTGATGAATAAGTGCCATCACCTGACTGACATCGCCGGAGCGCCCCAACATGGTTGCGCCGACATAATAGGATGCGGCGAGGATGAAGGGCGTCGTCGCGGGATTGGACAGGAAGGTCATCGCGGCGGCCAGCGGCACATTCGCGCGGAATGGCAGCGCCAGCAGCGCCGCGCCGGCAATCTGTAGCCCGGGGATCAGCAGGAAGATGCCGACGAGCAAACCCAGGGCCACGCCGCGCGGCACGGACCTGCGGGTGAAGCGCCAAAGCTCCGGGGCCAGCACGCGATGCGCCACCGGCTTGACGAACCGGTTCTCCGCCAGGCTCTCCCGGCTGGGCATGGACGCGCGAAAGGCCTTGATCAGCCGGCGCTTGGGCATCAGCCCCGCTCCCGCATGATGCGGCCCTGTTCGCGCTTCCAGTCGCGCTCCTTGGCGGTCTCGCGCTTGTCGCGGACGTTCTTGCCCTTGGCCAGCGCCAGCTCGACCTTCGCCTTGCCGCGCTCATTGAAATAGACGCTCAACGGCACCAGCGTCATGCCCTGCCGGGCGACGGCACCGTGCAGCTTGGCAATCTCTCGCTCGCGCAGCAGCAGCTTGCGGGGGCGCTTGGGCTCATGATTGAAGCGGTTGCCGTGGCTGAACTCGGGGATGTTGCTGTTGATCAGCCAGATCTCGTCGTCCTTCACCTCGGCATAGCTCTCGGTGATCGAGCCATCGCCAAAGCGCAGCGATTTGACCTCGGTCCCGCGCAGCATGATGCCCGCTTCGTAAACGTCCTCAATCGCGTAATCGAAACGGGCGCGCCGGTTCTCGGCCACGGTCTTGACCTTGTTGAATGTCGCGGGGCGCGGGCGAGCCATTGGAATCTTTCTGTAATGAGCGCCAGATTTAGGCGATGTGACCGGCCTAAACCAGCCCCGCGATCTCAAGAGCGCGGTCTACCGTCGCACGCGAGGCACCTGATGGCCATGTTATCGGCAGCCGCAGCTCGCACGGCATCTCCGGTCGCACCCGCGAGAGCGCATATTTGATGGGCCCCGGTGAAGAATCGGTGAAGAGCGCATCGTGAAGCGGATAGAGCCGGTCCTGCAACGCCAGCGCATCCTTCCAGCGATCCTCAAGGCAGGCATTCTGGAAATCGGCGCACAAGCGCGGCGCGACGTTGGCCGTCACCGAAATGCAGCCCCGGCCGCCCATGGCGTTGAACGCCAGCGCCGTTTCGTCATTGCCGGACAGCTGGCACCAGTCCGCCCCGCAGGCGAGGCGCTGGGCGGTCACGCGGCCGATGTTCCCGGTCGCATCCTTAAGGCCCACGATGCTCGGAAATTCCTCGACCAGCCGGTGCAACACCGGCACGCCGATATCCACGATGGAGCGGCCCGGAATATTGTAGAGCACGATGGGCAGATCGCAGCGCGAGGCCAGATAGGCGAAATGCTGGTACAGCCCCTCCTGGCTCGGCTTGTTGTAATAGGGCGCGACGACAAGCGCGGCATCGGCGCCGGCGGCCTGCGCGGCGAACATATGTTCCAGCGCTATCCGGGTATCGTTGGAGCCAGCGCCGGCAATCACCGGCACGCGCCCGGCCGCCTGCTCGACGCAGATGCGCACAACGCGATTATGCTCCTCGATGGTCATCGTGGCGCTTTCACCGGTCGTTCCGCACGGCACGAGGGCGCTCGATCCCTCCTCGATTTGCCAGTCCACGAAGCTGCGGAATGCGTCCTCATCCAGCCTGTCATTACGGAACGGGGTGATCAGTGCCGGAATCGAGCCGGAAAACATATGAAAAAACTCCTTCAAAGCGCGCGCTCGGACAGGCATAGTGGGGCAAATGCACGCGCCCGTTCACCGTTCGATCATCGAGGCTCTGCCATAATGCTTCCCATGGGAAAAGACCTTCGCTTATCTGCTGTCGTTCTTGTTGCGGCCATGGCCTCGGCAGCGACGACCGCTTCGTCCTCGCAAAGCACGCCGACCGTCACCTGGCAGGCCGTTCAGGAGCGCCTCTCCGCTGGTGCCAATGACGAAGCGCGCACCCGCGACGCGATTGAAAACTGGCGCCGCATTGCCTCCAGAGACAGCCACGATTTCTCGGTCTACGCCAACTTCCTGCTCGCCAATCCCGGCTGGCCCGAGGAATCCAAGCTGCGCTCCTATGCCGAGCGCCGGGTGGATGCGGACGTCAACGAGCCGTCGGTCATTCTCGCCTTCTTCGCGAAATATCCGGCACGCTCCGCTCAGGCCAAGGCCATTCATGCGCTGACGCTGGCGCGGATGGGCAAGCAAAGCGAGGCGCAGAAAATGGCGCGGGACGCTTGGGCGTCTGGCGCCATGGACGCCAAATGGGAGGACCGGCTGCGGATGCAGTTCGCATCCGCCCTCACACCGGAAGATCATTTGCGGCGCGCGGATTCAGCTTTGTGGCAACGCCGCCCGGAGATCGCCGAACGGCTGCTCGCCTCCGTGCCGGTGACCCGCCAGGCGGTTGTCGCCGCGCGGATCGCCTTCCAGCGCAAATCGCCCAATGCTGCGGCCCTCATGGGTCCGGCCGATCCCGTGGGGATGCTCGACGCCGGCTATCTGGCCGACAAGGCACGCTGGCAGACCGACAATGGCGACCTTGCTGCGGCGCGCAGCCTGCTCGGAAACCGCACGGCGCTGATGCAGCGCCCGACCGACCCGGAAAAATGGTATGAGGTGCTGCTGGCGCAGGCCCGCGCGGCGAACAATGACAATCAGTTCAGCACCGCCTTTGCCATTGCCTCCAAAGTCGACGATGCCTTCCCCCGCGGGACCGACATCAGCGCGCAGTCACTGGGCGTGCGCGATGATTATACCAGCCTGACATGGCTGGCCGGCATGATCGCGCTCAACAAGCTGAACCGCCCTGCCGATGCCGAGGCGATGTTCGACCGCTATGCCAATGGTGCCAAATCCGGCCAGACCAGCTCCAAGGGCCATTATTGGGCCGGGCGCGCCGCGCTGGCCGCTGGTCGCCAGTCGCAGGCGACCGCGCATTTCGAGAAGGCCGGCAGCTATCCCGATCAATATTATGGCCAGCTCGCGCTCGAGCGCCTCAAGCGCCGCGTCAATCCCGATGCGCTGGCCAGTGCCGTGCGCCCCAGCGCCAGCGAGCGCGCCGCATTCATGGCGCGACCGGTCGTGCGCGCTGCCAGCCTGCTCGGGCGCAACGGCCAGACGCGCGACCAGTCGCTGTTCATCCGCGCCATTGCCGACAATGCGCAGACGGACACGGAGCTGGCGCTTGCCGGCGAACTGGCGCAAGTCCTCGGCCGCCCGGATCTGGGTGTGATGGCCGCGCGCAGCGCCGGGCGCAATGGCCTGAGCGCCGCGCCCGACTACAGCTTCCCCCGCATGAACGTGCCGCTGAGCGACCGCTCCAATTGGACGATGATCCACGCGATCACCCGGCAGGAAAGCCAGTTCGACCGGGCCATCGTCTCCCACGCCAATGCCCATGGCCTGATGCAGCTGCTGCCCTCGACCGCACGCGAAGTCGCGGGCAAGATCGGGATGAGCTTCAACCAAAGCTCGCTCTATGATCCCAACTATAACGTGCAGCTCGGCAGCGCCTATTTCCAGCAGCTGCTGCGCTATTACAACGGCAGCTACCCGCTCGCTATCGCCGCCTATAATGGCGGCATGGGCCGGGTGAACCGCTGGCTGCAATCCAACGGCGACCCGCGTCTGCCCGGCGTGGACATGGTCCAGTGGATCGAGGACATTCCCATTTTCGAAACGCGCAATTATGTGCAGCGCGTGCTGGAGAATGCAGTGATCTATGACATGCTGAGCCCCGTGCAGAGCACCGCTGACTTGGCGCCGCTCAGCCGCTTCCTGGGCAAGTCCCTGCCCGGCTGAGGACCGCCCGCATCCAGCTAATCCGACCTTTCGACCCAGAACAGAATAGAGATCATGACTGAAAGAGAGACGAGTTCCGCGCCCGCATCGACGTCCATTTCCGGCCCTGCCGACGCCGAGACCGACGAGAAGCGCGGGACCAAGGCCTTCTGGGCCGGTGTCGGCATCGGATCGGCAGCGCTCGCCGCGGCCCTGATGTATGCCAGCAAGCGGCCGAAACGCCGGGGCAAATGAGCGCGCTGCCTCGGCCGAACTACATCACGCCGGGCGGTTTTGCCGCGCTGCGCGCCGAATATGACCAGCTTCTCGGGGAAGAACGGCCCAAGATCGTGGAGATCGTCAGCTGGGCCGCCGGCAATGGCGATCGCAGCGAGAATGGCGACTATCTCTATGGCCGCAAGCGGATGCGGGAGATCGACCGACGCCTGAAATGGCTGGCGCAGCGGATGAAGCTCGCCAAGATCGTCGAACCCGCGCAGCAGCCGGACAAGAGCCGCACCTTCTTCGGCGCGACGGTCACGCTCGTCGATGAGGAGGACAATCACCGCAGCGTTACCATCGTCGGCAATGACGAGGCGGATGCCGGCGCCGCTCGGATCGGCTGGGATACGCCGCTGGCGCGCGCCCTGAGAGGAGCTGCCGTGGGCGACCTGCGCCGCGTCGACCTGCCCGGAGGCAGCAAGGAATGGGAAATCCTCACCATCAGCTATCCGCAATGATCATGCGAGCGGCCTTGCTGGGGATTGCGCTGCTGGCCGGCTCGGCGTCGGGGACATGGGCTGCAGATTGCCCGACCGGGCTGTTCATGGCCGATGCCGGGCCGGATGCAGCATCGGCGCTGGAGATCGGCCCGGATGGTCGCTTCCGCTACATGTTCACCGCAGGCGCTGTCGATGAATCGGCCGCCGGCCGCTGGGAATGCGGGGATGACGGCACCCTGCGCCTCACCACCGAGCCGACCCCCAAGCCGGCAGCCTTTGCGCTCGCCGATGTAGCCAGCAACGGAAACGAGGCGTTCACCCTGCTGGTCACCTGGCCCAATGGAGCGAGCGTACCCGCCGTCGATTTTGAGCTCACCCTCGACGATGGCAACACCATCGCCGACTACACCCAAAGCGACGGCTGGACCCGCGATCTGGGCGAGCGCCGTCCGCGCTCGATTCAAGTCTCCGAAGTGTTTTTCGGCACCAAATCCGAGGTGATCCCGCTGCCCGCGCAGGAGCATCTTCGCGTCCACATCATCCTCACCCCCAATGACATGGGCGTTGCCGCTTTCCGCGATACGCTGGTGACTCGCGAGGACGACGGGCTGGTTCTCCACTGGCGCGACGGCACGATGCGCTACGCCCCTGCCGCACGGGATTGAGCGCCCCGCATGATGAACATCCGCCCCGCCTCGGCCGCCGACTGGCGGGGCATCTGGACCGTTTTCGAGCCGGTCATCCGCGAGGGCGCGACCTTTCCCCTCGCCCGCGATCTGGATGAGGCGGGTGCCCACGCCTACTGGACCGCGCCGGACAAGCAGGTGTTCGTCGCGACATCCGACGCCGGCATCGTCGGCAGCTACACCTTGCGCGCAAATTCGACCGGCCCGGCCGCCCATGTCGCCAATGCCGGATATATCGTCCAGGCCGACCAGCGTGGGAAAGGCATCGCGCAGGCGCTGTGCCGCCACTCGCTGCAGACGGCCCGCGCGCAGGGGTTCCGCGCAATGCAGTTTAACCTGGTGATTTCCACGAACATCCGCGCCGTGCGCCTATGGCAGCATATGGGATTTAGCGTGGTCGGGGCGCTTCCCGGCGCGTTCCACCATCCGGTTCACGGTTATGTCGATGCGCTCGTGATGTACCGCAGCCTCATGGATCAGGCCTGAGCCGCTCACTCCTCCGGCTGATAGCCGAACGCCTCATGCGCCAGTTTCACGACGGCGGGATCGACGTCCGGCATCTCCATCGAGACATGCTTTTCCAGCCGGTCGGCGATGCACGTGAGCGCCGCGATCCGCGCAGCCTTGCGATCATTGCCATCGATCACGTGCCAGGGCGCCTGCTTGGTGTCGGTCTTGGCGAACATGTCCTTGATGGCATCGAGATAATCCGCCCGCTTGTCGCGATTGCGATAATCCTCCGTGCCCGTCTTCCAGCGCTTGAAGGGATCGTCCAGCCGCTGGGCAAGCTGCTTGTCCTGCTCCTTCTGCGTGATGTGGACGAACAGCTTCACGATCGCGGTGCCGCTGTCGATCTGCTGGGCCTCGAACGCATTGATCTCGTCATAGCCGCGCTTCCACTCGGCTTTTGTGCAGAAGCCCTCCACCCGCTCGACCAGCACGCGCCCGTACCAGCTCCGGTCGAAGATCGCGATGTGCCTGTCTTCCGGCAGTTTCGTCCAGAAGCGCCAGAGGAAGTGGCGCCCCAGCTCCTCCGCTGTCGGCGCGCCGATGGGCCAGACCCGGAAATAGCGCGGATCGAGCAGCGACGTCATTCGTTTGATGATGCCGCCCTTGCCGGCGGCATCCCACCCTTCCAGCATCACCACGCTGCGGCGCTTGTGGATGATGTGGGCGACCTGGATCTTCTCCAGCCGCTTCTGGAGCTTGATCAAGGCCTTGTCGAAGTCGCCGTCGAAATCGGCGCCTTTTTCGTAATCGGAGAGCTTGATGGTCATGGCCGCACCCTATCGTGCGGCCAGCCATTGTCGAGAGTTCAGCTCTTTGGCGCTCAGCTCTTTTGCGGCTCGACGACGCGGATGTGCAACTCGCGCAGTTGCTTGAGTTCCGCATGGGAGGGCGCGCCCATGAGCAGATCCTCGGCGCGCTGGTTCATCGGGAACAGCGTGATCTCGCGCAAATTCACCGCGCCGCAGAGCAACATCACGATGCGGTCCACGCCAGCGGCCATGCCACCGTGCGGCGGCGCGCCATATTGGAAAGCACGGTAGAGGCCGCCGAAGCGATCCTCCACATCCTGCTTGCTCAGGCCCACCTTCTCGAAGGCCTTGACCATCAGCTCGGGCGACTGGTTGCGGATCGAGCCGGACGCGATCTCGAAGCCGTTGCACACCATGTCATACTGGAAGGCCTTGATCGACAGCGGATCGGGCCCGTCCAGCGCCTCCATCCCGCCCTGCGGCATGGAGAAGGGGTTGTGCGCGAAGTCGAGGCTCTTGGAGTCCTCGTCATATTCGTAGAACGGGAAGTCCACGATCCAGCACAGGTCGAAGCGGTCCTTGTCGATCAGGTCAAGCTGCTCGCCTGTGCGGATGCGGGCAAGACCAGCGAGCTTGGCGGCCTGCGCCTCCTTGCCGGCAGCGAAGAACACGCCATCATTGGGACCAAGGCCGAGCGCTTCGATCAGCTTGGCGGTGGCCTCCGGGCCGTGATTCTTTGCGATGGGACCACCAGGCTCGCCATCCTTGATGTTGATATAGCCAAGGCCCGAGAAACCTTCCGAGCGCGACCAGTTGTTCATCTCATCGAAGAACTTGCGGCTGCCAGCGCCAGCACCCGGCGCCGGAATGGCGCGGATGACGCCGCCGCTCTCGACGATGCTCGCGAAGATGCCAAAGCCCGATCCGACGAAATGATCGGTCACATCGGTGATGATGATCGGGTTACGCAGGTCCGGCTTGTCGCTGCCATATTTCAGCATGGCTTCGGCATAGGGAATTCGCGGGAAGCTTCCGGCCGGGGTGACCGGCTTGCCGTCGGCGAAGGTCTCGAACACCTGCGCGATCACCGGCTCCATGGTGTTCCACACATCTTCCTGCGTGACGAAGCTCATTTCCAGATCGAGCTGGTAGAACTCGCCCGGCAGGCGGTCGGCACGCGGGTCTTCATCGCGGAAACAGGGCGCGATCTGGAAATAGCGATCGAAGCCCGCGACCATCAGCAACTGCTTATACTGCTGCGGTGCTTGCGGCAGCGCGTAGAACTTGCCGGCATGAATGCGGCTGGGCACGAGGAAGTCGCGCGCGCCTTCCGGCGAAGACGCCGTGAGGATGGGGGTCGAATATTCGGTAAAGCCCGCGCCTTCCATGCGGCGGCGCATATCCGAGATGATCTTTGTGCGCTTGACGATGTTGGCGTGCAACGTCTCGCGGCGCAGATCGAGGAAGCGATAGCGCAGGCGGATATCCTCGGGATATTCCTGCTCGCCGGCGACCGGGAGCGGCAGCTCCTGCGCGGCGGAGAGCACGACGGCCTCCGCCGCCCGCACCTCGACCTCGCCAGTCGGCAAGCTCGGGTTCACGGCTTCCTTGGCGCGCGCCACGACCTTGCCGGTGATGGTGACGACGCTCTCAGCCTTCAGACTCTCGATCACGTCGAACACCGGGCCGCTGACCTCGGTGACGATCTGCACCATGCCGTAATGGTCGCGCAGGTCGATGAACACCAGATCGCCATGATCGCGCTTGCGGTGGACCCAGCCGGACAGCCGAACAGTCTCGCCGGCATTGGCGGCGCGGAGCTCCCCGCAGGTGTGCGTGCGATAGGCGTGCATGGTCTAACGGCCTTTTATTTTCACGCGCCTCATTGCGAGGGCGCCAATTGGATGACAAAGACGACTTGTGGGGGATATGGTGATACGCTCAAGCGTGCCGCCGGCCCCCAATCCGAGGACCGGCCAATAATAAGATCACCTGCCATATGCAAATCCATCCATTGATCACTGACAGCTCTTCCCTCGCCGCGCTGTGCGAGCGGTTGTCCAAGGCCGACTTTGTCGCCGTGGATACCGAGTTCATGCGCGAGAACACCTATTGGCCGGAACTGTGCCTTTTCCAGATCTCCGATGGGAAGGAAGCCGCGGCGATCGACCCCAAGGCGCCCGGGCTGGACATGGGGCCGTTGCTCGACCTGCTGGTGAACAATGAGGATGTGCTCAAGGTGTTCCACGCTGGCGGGCAGGACATCGAGATCGTCTTCAACCTCACCGGCAAGACGCCGCACCCGCTGTTCGACACGCAGATTGCCAGCATGGCGCTGAGCCAGGGCGAGCAGATCGGCTACAGCAATCTGGTCGATAGCTGGCTGGGCATCCACCTGGACAAGGGCGCGCGGTTCACCGACTGGGCGCGCCGTCCGCTGGACAAACGGCAGATCGATTATGCGATCGGCGATGTTACCCATCTCGCCGCGATCTTCCCGATGATGCTGGAAGAACTACGCAAGACAGGGCGCGGCGTGTGGCTCAATCAGGAAATGGAGCGGCTCGCCGATCCCGGTAATTATGAGGTCAATCCCGCCGAGGCGTGGAAGCGTGTGCGCATTTCCAGCCGCAAGGCCGATGTGCTTGGGCGTCTGAAGGCGCTCGCCGCCTGGCGCGAGACCGAGGCGAAGGACAAGAACCTGCCGCGCGGACGCATCGTCAAGGACGAGACGCTGGCCGACATCGCCTCCCATCCACCGCGCAAGCAGGAGGATCTGGGCAAGGTGCGCGGGCTTTCGGCAAGCTGGAAGGGCAATGACATCGGCGCGCGGCTGATGGCGGCGGTAGAGAATGCCGGCCCCCTCCCCCGCGACGAAATGCCCGAGCGCGATCCCGGTCGGCCCGGTCTCGGCAAGGAAGGCGCGCTGGTCGCCGATCTGCTCAAGCTGCTGCTCAAGATCCGCTCGCGCGAAATCAACGTCGCCTCGCGTCTGCTCGCCCGCGCTGACGATCTGGAGATGCTGGCGGCCGGCGTGCGCACCAATCTGCCGATTCTCGAAGGCTGGCGGTTCGAGCAATTCGGCCGCGACGCGCTGGATCTGGTGGAAGGCCGCATGGCCTTCGCGGTGCGCGACGGCAAGCTGCTGATGACCCGCACGGAAAAGCTGGCCGAGCCCAACGACTGATCGCCTGCCGGATGACCGGCGGACGCCCGCATGCTAGGCTGGCCTTTTGAGGAAAGGCCCGGCCCATGCGCATGATCGCCCCCCTTCTTGCTCTTGCCCCGCTGACAGCCTGCGCCACCGCCACGACCAGCATCGGCGAACCGCCGCTTGCCGGCAATGGCGCCTGTTCGGCGGACGGGCTGCAAAGCGCCATCGGCCAGCACGCAACCGCGACTCTGGGCGCCGACCTCCTCGCCAAATCCGGCGCCCGCACCCTACGCTGGGGCCCGCCGCGCTCGGCCATGACGATGGACTATCGCGAGGACCGGCTGAACATCAGTTACGATGACACGATGATGATTGAGCGGGTGAACTGCGGGTGACGAGTGGTTGGGCCGAGTGGGCAATTGGGGGTGGCTCGGCATTATACAGCCGTTCCGATAGGGGACTTTCCGGACACGACGCCAAGGCGGTCAGTCCTTACCCCCCCGGCGAAATCCAAAAGCGAACTTAGTTTTTCAACATTTTTTTGATTGAGCTTTCCCCAAAGCTAAAGCATTTCAGCGCCAGCGTAGGGGGAGGCTAATCAATATGCTCAGGACAGGCGCTATTCTATTGTCGTTGGCGACGACCACTGTTGTCGCGGCTTCAGCAAAAGAGATTAAAGATGCCGCTGCTATAGAACGAGACCAAGGGGTTGCGCGAATTTCCATCCGAAGCCAACTCCAATATGCTGCACCTCTGTATATCTGGTTTGCGAAGGTTGCAGATGGGAAAGTCGATACCGACCACGCTATCGCATTTTCGCGCACGCAAGGAATGCCGTTGGCAGGGAGCAATATGACCGATAGCTTGCCACGTTATCACTCGCTTCCTGTTGGTCATTACCGGCTGATGGCTCACACCATGATGTGCAAACAGTTACCACCTCCCGGCACGGCATGTTTCGTTTATGGAAATGTCGTCCCCACTGGTCGATATGACGGTACCTCCATCGAATTCGATGTGTTGCCGGGCCAATTGACGGATGCGGGGGAGTTTATTTTGGAGCTCCCGCCCGAAGTAGATCTCGGCGGGGCAGTTTCGTATAAAGAAGCTTATAAGCAAATGCCTTCCGCCAGCATTAGGTGGCGCAAAATTGCTGCTCCTGTGGATCAGAAATTTGCGGGCATTCCTTCTGGCCCCGCTCCAACTGTCCCAGAGAATCTACGATCCAACGTCACTTGCGATGTTAAGCCCAAGGGAATGGAAATGTTCTACCCTTTCAAGTGCTAAGGGGCAGGCACAAGCGACTGTTAATCCATTTAGTGAGCTACTAAGCCGCCATCCCGCTCCCCACCGCAAAACAGCCGGTTAAATCCTTCAAAAGTCCCCTGAAAGCGGCCGATCCGTCAGCTCTGAAATTTGCCCGCAGCCAAGTCAAGCGTCGAGCAGATAACCCATGCCCATGGCCTGGCCGAGCTGGCGCAGGCGGCGGTCGATGGATTCGCCGGCAAGTGCCGCATGTTCCGGGTCGAGGCGCAGGATGACCGTGCCGTCGCGCACGTCGAGCGAGGAGCCGACCAGCGGCCCTTCCGCGCCGCCGGAGAGGCGCTGGCACAGGCGGATGGCAAGGCCCCACTGGATCGCGCGGCGCAGCAGCGGCTCGGGGGCAAGGCCCGCGAGCAGCGCGGGAATGTTGGTGCCGCCACCGAAATTCGCATGGAGCGCCTGCCCCAGGGCCGCGCGCTCGGCGGCATCCACGCCGACCCAATTGCCCTGCAAGGCGAATTCCATGCCGCGCTCGGCGCGAAACTCGGGATTGGCACGCCAGCCGACATCCGCCAGCAGACAGGCCGCAAAGCGGATGCGCGCCCATTCGGGCGAATCGTCGCGGAACAGCGGGGCGATCCAGCCGCTGATCGTGTCACCATGGCCGACGAAGCGCCCCTGCGCCTCACCCTCGATGCGCGCGGCAACGAGGAGCGGGTCCTGGTTCGCCATATCGCGCGGCAAGCTCTCGTAGAGCAGCCCTTCCCGCAGCCCGAAGGCCGAGACGGTGAGATGCGCCGAGCGCAGCCGCTCCACCACCGCGCACAGCAGATGCGCGGCATCCGGCAGCGTGGGAAAACGCGCGCTAGATACGCCGACAGCCTTGAGGTCCGCCTTTTGCGCGTTTTCCAGCCATTTGAGCAGCTCGGCCGGGCGATCCGGCGTCATTTCGTAATGATGCAGGATCGGCAGCGAATAATTGGTGAGGTGCATGTCCAGCCGCGCCAGCGCGCGCCAGCTTCCGCCGATCAGATAGAAGGGCAGGCCCTGCTCGATATTGCCGAGGCCCTGCGCCTTGAGCAGCCCATCGAGATGCTGGACCAACCCCTTGCGCCCCCGCAGGCGCGCGTCCCCGATCCGAAAAATGCCAAGCGGCAGCGACACGGGCATCTCGACGCCATCGGGCCGCACGCGCACCAGTTCGAGACTGCCGCCGCCGAGATCGCCCATGATCCCATCCGCACGCGGCATGCCGGAGAGCAGCCCGTGCGCAGAGGCCAGCCCCTCCTCCTGACCGCTCAGCACGCGGATCTCCAGGCCGATCTCCGCCGCGCGTTCGATGAAGGTATCGCGGTTTGACGCATCGCGCACGGCAGCGGTGGCGACGCAGGTGATCTGGTCCACCTCCATCTCCACGCACAGCCGCGCGAAGCGCTCCAGCGCCACCAGCCCGCGCTCCATCGCCGCCACGCCGATCCTCCCGGATGTGCCGATCTCCGCGCCCAGGCCCGCCAGCACCTTCTCGTTGAACAGCACGAAGGGAATGCGCCGTGGCCCGTCATAAACGACGAGGCGGACGCTGTTGGAGCCGATGTCGATAATCGCCGTGCGGCGGAAATGCGGCCCGTTGAGCGTCGCCTTCATCGAGCGGCGCGTCGTGCGATCCAGCAGGGTCATGGCCTAACCCCTCCCCTCAGCCACGCTCGGAGAGCGAGAGCTTTGGCACCGCGCGGGCGGAGCGCCGCGAGGCACCGCGACCGGAGAGGGACGGATTGGTCATGAAATAATGGTGCAGGTTGAACGGCTTCTTCCCCGGCTTGAGGCGTGTGTAGCTGCCATCGCTGCCCAGCGCCCAGCTCTGCTCGTCATCGAGCAGATTGGCCACCAGCACCTGATCGAGCACCTGATCATGGACGGTCGGGTTCTCGATCGGCAGCATATACTCGACCCGCCGGTCGAAATTGCGTGGCATCCAGTCCGCCGAGCTGATGAACAGCCTGGCGCTATTGTTGGGCAGGGACTTGCCATTGCCAAAGGCCCAGATGCGGCTGTGTTCGAGGAACCGCCCAATCACCGACTTGACCGAGATATTCTCCGACATGCCCGGTACACCGGGCCGCAGGCAGCAGATGCCGCGCACGATCAGCTCCACCTTCACGCCCGCATTGCTGGCGGCATAAAGCTGCTCGATGATCGCCGGGTCCACCAGGCTGTTCATCTTCGCCCAGATGGTCGCGGGACGGCCGGCGCGAGCATGCTCGATTTCCGCCTCGATCAGCGCCGCGAGCTTGTCGCGCATGTGCAGCGGTGAGAGCGTGATCATCTCCATATGCTGCGGCTCGACATAGCCGGTGATGTAATTGAATACGGCGGCGGCATCGCGCCCGGCCCGGGGATCGGCGGTGAAAAAGGATAGGTCCGTATAAATCCGCGCGGTGATCGGGTGGTAATTGCCGGTACCGAAATGGCAGTAGGTGCGAAAGCCGTTGCCCTCGCGCCGCACGACCATGGAAATCTTGGCGTGGGTCTTCCAGTCGATAAAGCCATAGACGACCTGCACGCCGGCGCGCTCCAGTTGCGCGGCCCAGAGCAGGTTCTGCTCCTCATCGAACCGCGCCTTCAGCTCGACGACGGCGGTGACGGACTTGCCTGCCTCCGCCGCGTCGATCAGCGCGCGGATGATCGCGCTCTGCTTGCCGGCACGGTAGAGCGTCTGCTTGATCGCCACCACATCGGGATCGTCCGCCGCCTGTTTGAGGAAGGCGATGACGACATCGAAACTCTCATAAGGGTGGTGGACGACGATGTCCTTGGCACGAATCGCAGCGAAGCAATCGCCGCCATATTCGCGGATGCGCTCGGGGAAGCGCGGGGCGTAAGCCGGGAATTTGAGGTCCGGCCGGTCTTCCTCGACCACCTCGGCCAGATCGGCAATGCCCATGAAGCCATCGATATCCACGACCATGGCCTCATGGCCCTGCATCATCGTCTGCAGCTTGGTCTCGACCGGCTCGGCCACGCCGCTTTCGATTTCCACGCGGATGATCCGGCCGCGCCGGCGCTGCTTAATGGCGCTTCGATAATAGCGGACGAGATCCTCGGCCTCTTCCTCGATCTCGATGTCGCTATCGCGCAGGATGCGGAACAGGCCGCTGTCCCGCACAATGAAGCCGGGGAAGAGCAAGGCCGAATAGCGCCGTACCAGCGCCTCAATGGCGATGTAGCGCGCGTTCTTGCCCGGCACGCGGATGAAGCGCGGCAGCGTGGCCGGCAGAATCACCAGCTCCTGCACCACCTCCTTGTCCGATTCGCGCAACAGGTCGAAGAACAGGCTGAGGCCCTTATTGGGAATGAACGGAAACGGGTGGGCGGGATCGAGCGCCTGGGGCGTGAGGATCGGGAAGATCTGCTCGAGGAAATGCTGGCGCATCCAGCTGTCCGCGCGGGCATCCACCGGCTCGGGACCGATCACGCTGATATGCGCGCTGCGGAGCGCGGCATGAAGATCATGCCAGACGACCTGCTGGGCGGACATGAGCGCCTCGGCCCGGTCGCCGATCGCCTCCAACTGCTGGGCCGGGGTCAGCCCATCGACCGAGCGCATTTCGACGCCCTGGAGCTGCTGGCCCTTGAGGCCGGCCACCCGGACCATGAAAAACTCATCGAGGTTGCTGCCGGAGATGGAGAGAAAGCGCAGCCGCTCCAGCAGCGGATGCGCCGGATTGCAGGCTTCCTCCAGTACGCGCTGATTGAAATTGAGCCAGGACAGCTCCCGGTTGAAGTAGCGCGCCCCGTTTGCGGCGCCCGCGCCCGTGATCGAAGAAGTGGGATCGGCTTCAGACACGGTCAGTGGGTTCCCTCATGCGGTGCGGTCTCATCCGCCCCGTCTAGCAGCGCATTGTTACGGAGCGCTTGCCGCGCCAGCGCAACCGAGAGTTTCTGCCCACGCGCCAGCGACAGCGCGTTCAGCTCGGCCACGACGCCATCGATCGCGGCATAACAGCGCGCGGTGCGGCGGGCGAGAAAATCCGGGAGGTCCGGAGCGAAGGCCGAGCCGGCCCGCTCCAGTCCATGGGCGATCAGCGCCGCGGTAACGGCTTCATCCGGCGGGAGGATACGCGCGACGGCGGCGGTGGCGAGGCGCGTGCGCAGATCGGGCAGCGCAATCGTCCATGTCGGCGGCGCCTCTCTGGCGACCATCAACAGCGGCCGGCCCGAATCGCGCGCCTCGTTCCAGAGGTGGAACAGGTAGGTCTCATCGGCGCGGTCGGCATCATCGACCAGCACGCCGCCGCTTTCGCGCAGAAACACCTCCGCGATGAGCGAACGACCGGACCGGGATGGGCCGACGAGCAATGTGCAGGGCGAGGGCCAGCGCTGCCAGTCGCGCACCAGCGCGAGGGCGTCGGCATTGGCAGCGTGGACCAGCAGACTTTCCGCTCCGCCATGCCGCGACCAGCCGATGGGCAGCGGCAACTGGCTCATTGCCCGCCCCCGCCTCCGCCGGCTGGTGGA
Organism: Sphingobium sp. B8D3B; assembly: GCF_025961875.1. Lineage (NCBI taxonomy): Bacteria > Pseudomonadati > Pseudomonadota > Alphaproteobacteria > Sphingomonadales > Sphingobiaceae > Sphingobium > Sphingobium sp. B8D3B. The sequence continues at coordinate 1,303,713 of NZ_JAOQON010000001.1, forward strand.
CTTGCGCTCCGACGGGCGATCCGCAGCGTATTGCCAGATACGGCGACCGAATATCCCCGTCCTTCAAGCTGCGCGCGCAATTGCTCGATCGTGCCGCTGAAGCCGACCTGCATGACAGACGTGCCGCCGAGTGCCAAGCTTGAGGTCGAGGCCGTACTGACGCCCGGAATACCCCGCAGCATCGCCTGCGCTTCCCCGACCGAGGCCGTGGTGGGCGTCTCGATCTGAACGCTGAACGAGGCGGCACCGGGCGTATCGGCCGGCAGGACACCGAGGATCGCCTCCAGCCCAACCGCATTCTCGATCTCGACCGCGTTGACCGGCTCCTCGATCACCAGCGAGGGGTCGAGCCGCAAGGTGCCGTCCGCCAGCGCGCCGGCGTAAAGCTGGTCGATGCGCGCGACGGCGTCGCTCATCATCTTGGGCAGGTCGGCGGGCGTGGCGGCGCGCAGGGTGAAATCCCCGATGAAATTATTGTCCGGCCCATAGCGCGCGCTGAAATGGCCGGTAATCGGCCCGCCGGGAAAGCTGCGCTCGATCCGCGCGATAGGCATGATCACATCCGCCGCACCATAAAGATCGAGGAGGATACGCCACCAGTTGCGCCCGCGCCGGCCGATCTGACCGGGATTGAGCAGCAGCGAATCCGGGCCATCGCCAGCGGTGCGCACATAATCGATCGGGCTGTCGGAAATGCGGAATTCGGCCCACGCCTTCTGCCAGGGCGTCACCCGCTCGAACGTCATCGGCGTGCCCGAATCCCAGAGAACCGGGATCACCAGCAGCGGCGGCGAGCGGCGAATCTGCCCGGAAACGCCAAGCGCCTGCCCGGCCCGGGCGCGATCGAACATCACCGAGAGCGTGGCGATATAACGATTGGGACCGATCTGCTCCTGCTGCACCTCGATGCCGGACACCAGCCCATCGAGCACGCTGTCCCCAAGCGCAGGGCCGTTGCCGCCATGCGTACGCTTCCAGAGCGATTGCCAGGCGAGGCGCTGAGCAAGCCGCCAACCGGTCGCCCGCGCCGCATCGGCATTCGGCCCGGCGACATCGACGCGGATATCCTTCACCTCGAAATCGCCCTGCGAGGCCAGCGGCGCAATGCCCCGCTCACCCTCGATCTGCGCGACCAGCACAGCCGCAAAGGCCGCCAGAACCAGCGCGAACACGAAGTGAATGGGGCGCAAGGATGGCAGAGAGAGCGTCACGGCGCCCTTTTGGCGGCATTGTTCTGGAAAACCAAGCCCGATTTGGTAAGGGCGGGCCATGGACTCCAAGCACAACCAGCCCGAGGGCTACACCTATGCGCAGGCCGGCGTGGATATCGCTGCCGGAAATGCGCTCGTTCGCGCCATTGCTCCGCTCGCCCGCGCGACGCGGCGACCGGGGGCCGATGCCGATCTGGGCGGATTCGGCGGCTTCTTCGACCTGAAGGCGGCGGGCTTTACCGATCCGCTGCTCGTTGCGGCGAATGACGGCGTCGGTACCAAGCTCAAGCTCGCCATCGATAGCGGCAAGCATGACACGGTGGGCATTGATCTGGTGGCGATGTGCGCCAACGACCTTATCGTGCAGGGCGCAGAGCCGCTCTTCTTCCTCGATTATTTCGCCACGGGGCGCCTCGACAACGGCGTTGCGGAGCGGGTGATCGCGGGAATCGCGGAGGGATGCAAGCAGGCCGGCTGCGCGCTGATCGGCGGCGAGACGGCGGAAATGCCCGGCATGTACGCTGATGGCGATTATGATCTCGCCGGCTTCTGCGTCGGCGCAGTCGAGCGCAACGAAGTGCTGACCGCCGACAAGGTGGCCGAGGGCGACGTGATTCTGGGCCTCGCCTCCTCGGGCGTCCACTCCAACGGCTATTCGCTGGTGCGACGCCTGGCGGCGGACAAGGGCTGGAAGCTGGATCGCCCTGCGCTGTTCGATCAGGAAGTACTGCTCATCGATGCCCTGATGGCGCCGACCCGGATCTATGTGAAGCCGCTGCTGCCGCTGGTCCGCAAGGGCCTCGTCCATGCGATGGCGCACATCACCGGCGGCGGCCTGTTGGAGAATATCCCCCGGATTCTGCCGGCTGGCCTGCACGCGCATATCGATGCGGACCTTTGGGCGCAGCCGCGGCTGATGGCGTTCCTGCAAGCACAGGGCAATATCGAGCCGGGCGAGATGGCGCGCACATTCAATTGCGGGATCGGCATGGCCGTCGTCGTGGCGCCCACCGATGTGGACGCGGTGAGTGCGGCGTTGCGTGAGGCGGGCGAGACCGTCCACCGCATCGGCGAGATTCGCGCTGGCGAGAAGGGCTGCACCGTGCGCGGATCGCAAGAGACGTGGCGCGCAATGGCAGACTGGAACGCGGTCCATCTGGGGTAATAAGCCCGAACGGATTGGGGGAACTGACGTGTCCAAGGCCAAAGTCGCGGTAATGCTCTCCGGCACGGGGACGACGATGACGTCGCTCCTCTATGCCTCGCGCCTGCCGGACTGCCCCTATGAGATCGTGCTCGTCGCCTCCAACAAGCCGGAAGCGCGCGGACTGACCGTCGCGGCGGCCGAGGGCGTGGCAACCTTTGCCCACAGCCACAAGGGCATGAGCCGCGAGGCGCATGAGGCGATCATGCTCGACGCGCTGCGGGCATCCGGCGCCGATTATGTCGCGCTGTGCGGCTATATGCGCATCCTCACCGCCGATTTCGTGGGCCAATGGGCGGGGCGGATGCTCAACACCCATCCCTCCCTGCTGCCCAAGTTCAAGGGGCTCGATACGCATCAGCGGGCCATCGACGCGGGCGACAGCCATGGCGGCTGTACCGTCCACCTCGTCACACCGGCGCTGGATGACGGCCCGGTATTGGGGCAGATCCCGGTCGCGATCCTGCCCGAGGACACTGCCGACACGCTCGCCCAGCGCGTGCTTTATGCCGAATATCAGCTCTATCCCCGAATGCTCGCCAGCTATGTGGGGCGCGAGATGGACCCGGACTGACTCGTCAACCGCGTCAGCCAACTGGCGCTCGCCTTGCCGGAAACGCACGCCCGCGAGTCGCATGGCGCGGCAGGCTGGCGGGTGGGCAGCGAGGCCTCGGGCAAGTTCTTCGCGTATGTTTCTGTGCGCCACCATGGCGAGGACGCGGTCGCGCTGCTGGTCAAGACCTCCGGCGCCGACGAGATGGCCGCGCTGATCGAGGCCGATCCGGACATCTATTACCGCCCGGCTTATTATGGCGCGAGCGGCTGGATCGCGATCCGCCTCGACCGGCCCGGCGTGGACTGGGAGCATGTGCGCGGCTGGCTCGAAAAGAGCTGGCGGGCCGTGGCTCCACGGCGCCTCGTCTCGCTGATGACCGTCGCGGACAGCTTCTAGGCCCCGAGAGTCACGGCGCGCCTTTCCGGTTCACCATCCAATCCGATGTCGCCGACCTTCGTCTCACCGGCAGCTCAGGCCTTGTGGGTCATAACGGGACTATCGGCGGCGTTAACCAACCACCGACGCAAAACCTTCATGATCCGGCAATCACGGCGTCAAATTCTTCCCATAGGCGCTGCTGCGTTAACCATGTGGGGAGATTTTTATGACGCGCTTTTCGATTTCGACCATCCTGCTGGCCGCCGCTGCGGTCATCGCCCCCGTGACGGCGCACGCCGAGGTTCGGATCACGGAATTCATGTACAAAGGCGCCAGCGACGGCAATCGCGAGTTCATCGAACTGACCAACATTGGCAATGCCGGGATCGACATCACCGGCTGGTCCTACAATGACGATAACACGAACAATCCAGTCACGTTCGGCAATGCCTTCGGCCTGCTGGGCGCCAACGAATCGATCATCCTCACCGAGATGACGGCCGACGCCTTCCGCAGCTACTGGAACCTGGACAGCAGCGTGCGCATCTTCTCGATTGGCGGCAATTCCAACCTCGGCAATGGCGACACGATCAACATCTATAATTCCGCGAGCCAGTCGCTCGCCACGCTGGTTGACAGCGTGACCTATCCCGCCGGCACGACGGCCGGCGTCTCGCGCAACCGCCCCGCGAGCCTGACCGGCACCGCGACCAACAGCCAGTTCGTCTATTCGGCTACCTGCGATGCTTTTGGCTCGGCCTACGCCTCGAACGCGCAGTCCGACCTCGCCAATCCCGGCCGCTTCGCAACTCAGACGGCCGCAGTGCCCGAGCCGGCCACCTGGGCGATGATGATCGCGGGCTTCGGCCTCATCGGCCTGCGCGCACGGCGCAGCCGCAAGGTGGCTTTCGCCTGATCCATCGTTATGAAACTACGAACCCGGCTTCCTTGGAGGCCGGGGTTTGTTTTTGTCGCAAGAGACACGGCGCTTCCGCACATCTTGACCTAAACGCCATATAGGCATAGGGGGTATGCCTATGTCGCACATGTTGGAAATCAATCCGCAGCTTCTTGCCCGCGTTCGGCGCATCGGCGGGCAAGTCAATGCCATCGAGCGAGCACTGGAATCTGACAAAAGCTGCACGGACATCCTGCATCTGGTGGCGGCCGTGCGTGGCGCGGTGAACGGGCTGCTCGATGAAATCATTGCCGAGCATCTGGAGGCGCATGTTGCGCGGCCTGGCCTGAGCGACACCGAGCGCCAGCAAGGGGCGGACGAACTGCTGGCGGTCATCCGCCGCTACGCGAAGTAGGACCCCGTGATGCGGACACTCGATATTGAAGGCCTGACGCCGAGCCACGACTTCCTCGGCGCCTCGCACGACCAGAATGCCCGGCGCACCTATTGGGTCATTCTGCTGACCGTCGTGACGATGGTCGGCGAGATCATCGCTGGCTATTGGACCGGATCAATGGCGCTGCTAGCGGATGGCTTCCACATGGCGACCCATGCCGGCGCGCTGTCCATCGCCGCATTCGCTTATGGCTATGCGCGCAAACATGCGCAGGACCCCGCCTACAGCTTCGGGACCGGCAAGGTCGGCGATCTGGCAGGCTTCGCCTCCGCCATGGCGCTGGGTCTCGTCGCGCTGGCGATTGCCAGCGAGTCGGCGGTGCGCCTGTTCGAACCGACGAGGGTCGCTTTCGGCGAGGCGACCTTCGTGGCGGTGATCGGCCTGCTGGTGAACATCGCCTCCGCGCTGGTGCTGATGGGCGGTGCGCATGGGCATGGGCATGATCATGGCCATGATCACGGTCATGCGCATCATCATCACGCCACCCATGACCACGGCGCGCGTGACCATGATGGCCATGAGCATGAGCATGAGCATGAGCATGAGCATAGCCACGGCCATGACAATAATCTGCGCTCAGCCTATTTCCACGTGCTGGCGGACGCGCTGACCTCTGTCCTCGCCATCGGCGCCCTGCTGGCCGGGCGCTATCTGGGCTGGGTGTGGATGGACCCGCTGATGGGCATCGTCGGCGCGCTGGTCATCGCCCGCTGGGCCTGGGGGCTGATGCGGGACACCTCGGCCATGCTGCTCGACCGCAGCGACGAGGCGCTGGCCGGCAAGGTGCGCGCCGTCGTTGAGGAACAAGGCGATGCGCGCGTGGCCGATCTTCACGTCTGGCGCGTGGGTCCGCAGGCCCATGCTGCGATCGTGAGCATCATCGCGCAACCGGATGTCAGCAGCGACACGATCCGCGCCCGCATGGCCGGACGCTGCACGCTCGCGCATCTCACGATCGAAGTGCGGTAGCCGTCCCGCCCGTCAGGACGGCCCGAGACCTTAGCGGAAATTATCGGCGTAAGCCTGAATTTTCAACGTCTTGGGCGGCGTTCTCACGACGTGATAGGCGATGCCATAGCGCTCGGCATAAGCACGGGCGGCGTCCTCGTCGGGGAAGCTCAGCTTGACCTGCTCCTGCGTGTCGCCAGAGCCGGCCCAGCCCATCAGCGGATCGGGCTTCTTGGCCTCTGCCGGGGCGAACTCCAGCATCCAGGTGCCGGTGCGCGCCCGACCGGACTGCATGGCGTTCTTGGGTATCTGGTAGATCCGGGCGGACATCGGTGCTTTCCCCATCGTGCATATGCCCAACATGCGAGCGCTTTTGCCGTCGCGCAAAGCGGGGGGCCCTGTCAAGATGATTGGGGGAATGAGGCGACCCGTTCGTGTCGAGCGAAGTCGAGACACGCGCGCACCGCTCTGCCGTGTCTCGACTTCGCTCGACACGAACGGAAGGTCATCCGGAACAGGATCACCGGCGGGCATCGGCCTTCTTGGTTCGCAGCGTCGCGCTGGCCGCAGCAGGATCATCCGGCCACGGATGCCGCGGATAGCGCCCGCGCATTTCCTTGGCGACATCCGCCCAACTACCTTTCCAAAAGGCCGGCAGATCCCGCGTCGTCTGGATGGGGCGACCCGCCGGCGATGTCAGGGACAAGACGAGCGGGATGCGCTCGCGCCCGATGACCGGATGTTCCGACAGTCCAAAGAGCGCCTGCACCCGCAATTCGACGGTCGGGCCGGCTGGCGCCTCATAGTCGATGGCGTGGGTGCTGCCGGCCGGGCTACGGAACTCGGCCGGCGCCAGCGCCTCGATCCGCTGCGTGGCATTCCATCCCAGGCGCTGGGTTAGCAGGCCATGCAGCGCGCCACCGTCGATCGCGGAAAAGCGCCGGGCATTGGCGGGGAGCAGCATCTCCAGCCAGTCCTCCGCATCAGCGAGCAGCGCCGCATCGCCGATCTCATCGCCCACGCCCGCAAAGGCAGCCCGTGTCCGCAACGCCTGCGCCGCCTTGCCCCAGGGCAGCAGCCCCAGCCCCTCGCTGCGCAGCGCCTGTGCGAGCGCCGCAATGATGGCGGCCCGTTCGGGTGCGTCATCCGGCCCGCTGGTGAGACGGATTGCGCCCAGATGCCGCTCGCGCAATGCCTCAACGCCGGCCAGATCCTTGCGCCAGCGCACCGTGCGACGGTCCATGACGCGATGCCCGGCAGCGATCATCACATCCTCCTCCTGCACGGCCAATGCGGAGAGGATGCGCGCGCCGGCGGCGCTACCCTGAATATCGCCCACCGCCAGCCAGTCTGCACGCGCCAGCGGATCGGCGGGATCGAGCCGGAAGCCGCGGCCACCAGCGCTGATCCAATGTTCGCCGCTGGCATCCCGTCGCCGGGCGATGCGGTCCGGAAAAGCACGCATCAGGCAGAGGGCAAGCGCCGCATCGTCGATGATGCCTCGCGACGAGCCGGACGCGACCAGCCCCAGCCAGCGGCGGGCAAGGCCACGCGCCGCTTCGGCCCGCTGCCCCCGCTCGTGCTGCCAGAGCGCATGACGCCGGGCGAGGTCAGCCGATGGCCCGCCCAGCCCGCGCTCGGTGAGCAGCACCGCCACGTCAGCCGCCGCAGCGCCCTCCCCCGCCTCAGCCGAGGCAATGAGCATATGCGCGAGGCGCGGCTCCAGCGGCAGATCGGCGACCGCGCGACCATGCGGCGTCGCCCGCCCCTCCCCATCCAGCGCGCCCAGCGCCTCGAGCCGGCGCCGCGCCTCGGCCAAGGCCGCCGCCGGTGGCGGATCGAGCCAGCGCAGCGTGGTCGGGTCGGTCACGCCCCACACCGCGCAATCGAGCAGCAGGCCGGTCAGGTCGCTTTCCAGAATTTCGGGCGGATCGAACGGGGGCAGCCCGGCGGTAGCCGCTGCTTCCCACAGGCGGTAGGCCACGCCCGGCGCCTGGCGACCCGCGCGGCCAGCACGCTGGGTTACGGCGGCTTGACTGGCGCGCTCCGTCACAAGGCGCGTGACGCCGGCGGCAAGATCGTGCCGGGGCCGACGGGCGAGCCCTGAATCGACCACGATGCGCACGCCGTCGATGGTGAGGCTGGTCTCGGCGATGCTGGTCGCCAATATCAGCTTGCGCGTCCCTGCCGCTGCCGGCCGCAGGGCTGCGCGCTGCGCTGCCGGGTCGAGCGAGCCATGCAGGCGATGGAGGACGATACTGTCAGCGAGGCCCGTCAGCCGCTCGGCCGTGCGCTCGATCTCGCCGACACCGGGGAGGAAGGCCAGAACATCGCCCTGCGACTCTTCGGCCAGCGCGCGACGGATCGCCGCCGCCATGCCATCCTCGATGCGCTGCTCTGCCGCCCGGCCGATATGCCGCAGATCGATGGGGAAAGATCGGCCCGCGCTCTCTATCACGGGGGCCGGCTTGTCCTCCACCGCCATGAGCGTGGCGAAGCGCGCACCATCAAGCGTGGCGGACATGGCGAGCAGGCGCAAATCCTCGCGCAGGCCGGATTGCGCATCAAGCGCGAGGGCCAGCCCGAAATCGCCTTCCAGGCTGCGCTCATGAACTTCATCGAACAGCACGGCGGCGACGCCGGTCAACTCTGGATCGGCCTGAATGCGGCGCCGGAAGATCCCTTCGGTCACGACGAGGATGCGGGTGCGGGCGGACTGGCGGCTCTCAAGCCGAGTGGCATAGCCAATGGTTTCTCCGGGCTTCTCGCCGGCCAGATCAGCCATGCGCTCGGCAGCGGCGCGCGCGGCAAGCCGGCGCGGCGAGAGCAGCCAGATCTGCCCGCCCGCCACCCACGGCTCGCCCAGCAAAGCGGGCGCAACGCTGGTCGTCTTGCCCGCGCCGGGCGGCGCCACGAGCACGGCGTTCGATCCTGCTCGCAAGCCAGCGAGCAGGTCGGGCAGAACCTCATGGATGGGGAGCGCAGCGGTCACGTCATTCGCTTATGCGCCGACGCCGGCAAAGCCAAGCTGGCGGCGTAAGGGATAAGAGCAAAGCCTGACCGCCGCAGCGTCATCCGAGGATGGCGAACATGGTTAATGCTTAACCACCGCCACGGGAGCAATCTGCTCCCGCGATTGCGCCCGTGCGGCAAGAGTTCCGTGCACTTGTTCACTTAAGTCATGGAACTGTCTACCTTTTGCCGCAACGCCCGAACGCTCCGCCTCTTTGCCGCGAAGAGGTATTGCTCTGTTAACCGTTCGAACCGATGCATGGTCTCGCTGAGGCGCAAGGCTTCGTAAAAATAGAAAGCTCGTCTGGCCCGGTTGGGCCTTTTGGGGGTCGTCCAAGTGCATGATCATGTTGTGTCCGCCTCTTTGGCGGAACCGCACGGCGGGTTGCTGTCCGTGCGCCGTATCCCGTCTGCCTGCGGCCAGAGGCTGCGCACCATCGATGTCCGGCTGGCTGATCGCCCGGATCTGCGCCAGCAGGCGCATGATCTCCTGAACCGCATGTACGGGTGGCGCGGCTATGGCATGGCGCATCTGCTCCCCGACAATGGTGATCATCAGGCCGTCTTTACCGCAGCGCTGGAAGATGCCGTAATCGCCACGCTCACCCTGACGGTGGACTCACCAGCCGGCCTTTCGACCGATCAGACGTTCCGCATGGAACTGGATGCCTTGCGCGAGGCGCCCGGTGCCCGCCTTTGCGAACTCACCAAGTTCGCGGTCGACCCGATGACCAAGTCCCCCTCCGTCCTCGCGGGGCTTTTTCATGTCATCTTCATTTACGGTATGCAGCGCTTCGATTGCACGGATCTGGTGATCGAGGTGCATCCACGCCATGTGCGCTATTATGAGGCCATGCTCGGTTTCGACCGGCTTGGCCCGCCCAAGATGGACGAGTCCGTCTCCTGGTGGCCCAAGGATACGCCGGTACAGCTCATGCGCCTCAAGGTCTGCGATGTCGCCGACCAGATCAATCGCTTTGCCGGCCGCGCCGACAAGATCGGCCGCTCGCTCTACCCCTATTTCTTCTCGCGCGATGAGGAGCAGGACGTCGCACGGCGCGTCGCGCGCTTGTGGGACAGGGATGCGGGTTGCGCAGAACCCCGCAGCCGCAATGGCATGAGCGGCACATTCTGGCGCAGCGCCGCCTGAACAGAATCGTTTGCTCTCAACGCATGAAAATGGGGATCAACGGCTGCACCCGTTGATCCCCATTCTTTATCGAGGCCGTCCCGTGGGAGACGGCCAGAATGATCAGGCGAACTGGACCCGTGCGCTGGTGCGACGTGCGCGGCGCATCGTGTAGCCAAGGCTGCCGAAGCCGAGCAGCATCAGTGCCCAGGTGGCCGGCTCCGGAACCGGCGCGCTCACCGGCGACGGCGTGAAGGTCAGGTTGCCGCCGTAGGAGCCCAGACCGGCGGACGTGCCGCTGATCACCAGCTCGTTCAGCATGCCGGCCATGATCGGGAAGCCCGAAATGCCAGCCGATTCAACGTCGGTGCCCTGACCGAAGATCGGGACGTCCTTGCCGTTGATCGTGACCGTCAGCAGGTCGATGTTGGTCGACAGGCCCGACAGCGTCGTGATGATGCCGCCGCTGCCGACGCCATCAACGTCAACGATGAAGCGGTAAATGTCGGTGAAGATGCCCGAACCAATGTCGGTGCGGCCGATGGTGGCCGAAACGGCTTCGGTGATGGGGGGGATGGTGTCGCCAGACGTGGTGAACTCGTCATCGCCAGGCGTGAACGTGCAGTTCATGGCAACGCAGGTGGCGGCGTTGGCCGCACTCGGCGCAAATGCTGCTGCAGTGGCCAGCGCGGCCAAAGATACCAGTTTCCTCATGGATAGCTCCTTTGTTTGTTCGGTTTTTGAGCTGGCTCATCATGCTTCTCCCACACCGCCTGAAAGGCGAACATTCCGAGTAGATAATGAGGCGACCGCTCGAGCAGAGAAATACTGATCGGTTAACGGATTATCAACGAATTCCTCATATTTTATTGCTGTATTTCAGATACTTAATCCGGCCAACCAATTTGCCGGGTTCCCGAAGTTCCCAACCGTTAACCGCAGATTTACCACGCTATGGCGGACGGTGCGGTCGCTTCATCGCAACGCACCACCGTTCCCGCGCAGTGCAAAATTATTTGGGTCGTGGCCGATATACCCCGTGTCCCGAAAATGGACGGGAAGGGACTGGCGAGAAGAGGGGATGTGGCGGCCTGCCGCACCGACAAGCCCCGATTCGAGACCGGCTAGGCGAGGCGGCCGCCCCACCCAATCGGGCAGCGCGGCGCGTCATCTCGCTATGGGTGTCGGTACAACGTGGGAGGCGCGGGCGCCTGCCGGAAAGCGGGATCAGTAAGCCCGCGCGATGGCGAATTCGACGGCTTCGACCAGCGCAGACTTGGCGGCACCCTTGCCGTACATGCCGATGGCGTCGATGGCGCGCTGGCCATAATGGCGCGCCCGCGCCATGGTGTCGTCGATCGCGCCGGTTTCGCGCAGCAAATGCTGGGCATGGGCGAGATCGGCATTGTCGCCATGGAGGCCGGACATCGCTTCTTTCCAGAATTTGCGATCCGCCTCACTGCCGCGCGCATAAGCCAGGATCACCGGCAGCGTGATCTTGCCATCGCGGAAGTCATCGCCGGTGTCCTTGCCCATCGTCGCGCCGTCCGAGACATAGTCGATCGCATCGTCGACGAGCTGGAAGGCAATGCCGAGATTGCGACCATAGGCGTCGAGCGCCAGCTCCTCCGCCTCCGGGCGCTCAGCGACGACGGCGGCGATGCGGCAGGCCGCTGCGAAAAGGGCTGCGGTCTTGGCGCCGATGATGTCGAGATACTGGTCCTCGTCGGTCTCGACCCGACGCTGGGCGGTCAGCTGATTGACCTCCCCCTCGGCGATCACCGCAGATGCGTTGGAGAGGATCTTGAGAACCTTGAGGCTGCCATCCTCAACCATCAGCTCGAAGGAGCGGCTGAACAGGAAATCGCCGACGAGAACCGAGGCGTTGTTGCCCCAGATCATGTTCGCAGTCTGCTTGCCGCGGCGCATGGCGCTGCCATCCACGACATCGTCGTGCAGCAGCGTTGCGGTGTGGATGAACTCCACTGTTGCGGCCAGCTTGTGATGCCGCGTGCCCGCATAATCGAGCAGCCGCGCACAGGCGAGCGTGAGCATGGGCCGCAGCCGCTTGCCACCGCCGGCGATGAGATGCCCGGCCAGCTCCGGGATCAAGGGAATGCGCGATTGCATTCGCGCGAGGATGACTTCGTTGACGCGGTTCATATCCTCCGCAACGAGGCTCAGCATCGGCTGGAGGGATGGCGCGCCCTGGCGGGGCAGGTGGTGGATCGTGGCGCTCATGCGCGGTGCTCTGACCAGATGACCGCGCTTTGGCAAGCAAATTGGCTTGCCTTGTGCGCCCGGAGCGGCAAGTGATGCGCCGTTGCGGGCGCTGCCCGGCCCCTCATCAGCCTGGTTCGCCCCAGCGAGATCAGGCCACAGGAACAATGCCCCAGAGGCTCAGGGAGACGACCCGGAATGGACGAAACGCTCAGGCGCTACCGCGAAAGCATCGACAATATCGACGCAGCGCTGGTCTTCATGCTGGCAGAGCGCTTCAAGATCACCAAGGCGGTCGGTGAGCACAAGGCTCAGTCCGCCCTGCCCCCCGCTGACCCGGACCGCGAAGCCCGGCAGATCGCCCGCCTGCGCACATTGGCAGTCGACGCCAATCTCGACCCGGATTTCACCGAGAAGTTCCTGCGCTTCATCATCGATGAAGTGATCCGGCATCACGAGCAGATGCGCGCCGACGAGGCTGATGCCGCTGGCGCCTGAGGCGCCCGAGGGTAACGTCGCCAGATTGTTCCCGCTGCGTTAACCAGGTAACAACCTGCGCCGGGCCATGATGGGCCATGGGGCAAAGCCAGCGCCAAATCCTTTACGCCTTCATCCGCCATGCCGGCCTGCCGGTACTGGCGGGCCTGGGCTATTTCGTGATTTCCTACGCGACCATATCGCTCAAGACCACGAATGGCATGGTCGCGCCCGTCTGGATCGCCAACGCCTTTCTGCTGGCGCTCGTGCTCGCCCGGCCCGCGCGGCAGGCCCCTGCCCTCATCATGGCGGGCATGGTCGCCAACGTGCTGTCTGGCCTGCCGGCTGGCAATAACCTCCAGACGGCTATGGTCTACGGCCTCGCCAATGGGCTGGAAATCACCGTCGCGGCGGCCGGTCTCAAGCTGCACAGGAATGGCGCCCACGCCTTTTCGGACCCGGAGGCTCTCCCTCATGTCCTGATCTGGGCCGGGCTGGTCGGCCCGGCTTGCGGCGCTTTTCTCGGCGGGCTCGGCGCCTGGGCCAACAATGCCCATCCGCTCAGCGAAGCCTATGCGCGCTGGTTCCTGGCGGATGCTCTGGGCCTGTTGATCTTCACGCCGGTCTTCCTTGCCATGTTCAACGGCGAGATGAAGCGCAGCCTCGCCAGCCAGACCCGGCAACGCAGGCTGGAAGTCGCGGCGCTGCTCGCCCTCACCGCCGGCGCGGCTGGCGTCGCCTTCTTCTCGACGGAATCATCGCATCTGCTGCTCGTCGTTCCGCCCATGCTGCTCGTTCTACTGCGCAGCGGGTGGATGGCGACGAAGATCGCCCTCGCCATCGTCACCGTCATCGGCGGCGCAGCGATGATGGGCGGCTATGGCCCGCCGGTGATGCACAGCCATCATGCGGCCCATCACCTCTACGGCATCCAGATGTTCATCGCCCTGCTCATCGTCGTGCAGGTGCCGATCTCGGCCATGCTCGCCAGCCGCCAGGCGACGATCGAGCGAATGCGTCAGAACGAACAGTCGCTGAACCTGCTCGCCTCAGCCTCTCCGGTGCTGCTGCTGGCCTTCAACCTCGAAGGCGTCTGCACACGGGTCGTGGGCACGCGCGAACTGCTGCTCGACCGCCCGTTCGATGCGCTTGTCGGTGCAGGGCTCTCCGACATTTCGGAGGAAGGCCAGTATGACCTGACCCGCGCGCATAGCGCTGCGCTTGAGGATGTGAGCACCAGCCAGATCGCCGAGTTCCGTACCCTCAAGCTGCGGGACGCCTGGATGGAAGCCACATTCCGCGCCCATTTCGACGAAAGCGGCCGGTGCATCGGGACGATCGCGACCGTGCAGGACATCACGCAGCGCAAGAAGCAGGAGCTGTGGCTCTCCCGCACCGCCACGACGGACAGCCTCACCGGTCTTCTCAACCGCGCCGGCTTCCATCAGCGGCTGGAGCAGGCGCTGGTGAAGGCGACACCGGGCACCCTCAGCCTGGCCGTGATCGACATCGACCGGTTCAAGCTGATCAACGACAATAGTGGGCACCAGATGGGGGATACCGTGCTGCGGGAAATCGCATGTCGCATCTCGAGCCAGGTCCGGGCGAGCGACGCGGTCGGGCGCATGGGTGGCGACGAGTTTGTGGTGCTCCTCGCCACCTCGAATTGGGATCGTGTGCAGGAAATCTGCGGCCGGATCGTCTCCGCGGTCAGCAGCGAGCCCATTGCCCTGCCCTCGGGCAACAGCCTGCGGGCTGCGATCAGCTGCGGCGTCGTGCGCTACCGGCAGGGACAAAGTGCCGAGGATTTCATCCATGAGGCGGACATCGCGCTCTACCAGGCCAAGCGCGGCGGTCGCAATCGGGTGGTCGCTGCCTGATCCGCAAGGTCGGCCGCGAACTGGCGACATTTTGTGACATTTGCGTCTGCCCGCGACAAAGTCTCGCGACAAGTCCCCGCTATATCATGGTCATGGCGCTACCCCCCGGCGCCGGCAGACCAGGAATTCAAGTCTATGAAACGTCTCACCGCAATCGCGCTCTCCAGCGTCGGCCTGCTGTCCATCGGGACCATGGCAATCGCTCAATCGGCACCGCAGCCGCCGCAACGCGGCGAAGCCCGTCCCCCGATGGATCGCGCGTCTCTTGAAAAGCGCCTCGCGACCATGTTCGATGCCGCCGACACCAATCGGGACGGCGTGCTCTCGGTTGAGGAGCGCAAGGCCCATCAGGCGCAGGATCGCGACACGATGCGCGATGCGATGTTCGCCCGCCTCGACGCCAATAAGGACGGCTCAATCTCGAAAGCCGAATTTACGGAAGCTGGTGCGATGGCCGGCGGCCATCAGCGACGCGGCCATGAAGGCAAACGGCGTGGCCATGGCGGCCCCGGCATGGGCGGCGGCATGATGATGATGGGAGGCGAGCTTGCTGCCTATCGTGACAAGCCGATCCCCCGCGCCACCTTCATCCAGGCAGGCCTTGCTGGCTTTGACCGAATGGACACCAACCGTGACGGCAAGATTTCGCCCGAGGAACGGCAGGCCGGCCGGAAAGCCATGATGGAGCGCCGCAATACCGACCAACGGCCCGCGCCAATGCCCCCGGTGCGCTGAGCCCCTTGGCCGATCCGGCGGAGACAACTCCCCATGCCGCCGGATCGGCCATCCCACTTTCCCTCGGTCGCCTGCCCCTTTCAGGCGGCTGAGGGATGGACCTCAAGACCCAAGCAGGGCAGAGAATTGCATCCCACCGATTTTGCGAAAGCGCTTTGATGTCCGCACGGCCCCATCTCCTCCTCGTCGACGATGAAGCGGCCATTCGCGAGCCGCTGGGGCAATATCTCCAGCGCGCCGGCTTTCGCGTCTCCGATGCAGGGAACGCGGCCGACGCGCGCAAGATCCTCGCCGGCAGCGCCATCGAACTGGTGGTGCTGGATATCATGATGCCGGGTGAGGATGGCCTCAGCCTTTGCCGCTCGATCCGCGAACAGGGCGAATTGCCCGTGATCCTGCTCACCGCCCGCACCGAAGAGACCGACCGCATCGTCGGGCTGGAAATGGGCGCGGACGATTATGTGCTCAAGCCCTTCTCGCCGCGTGAGCTTGTGGCGCGGATCAAGACAATCCTGCGCCGCGCCGGCAACGGCACCGCCCGCGAACCGCAGGCAAGCGCATCCCTCTATCGCTTCGAGGGCTGGACGCTCAGCGCCGACGACTGGACGCTGACCGGCCCGGACGAAGTCGCCATCCCGCTCAGCACGGCCGATTACCGGCTGCTCCATGCCTTCGTCACGCATCCGCGCCAGGTGCTCAGCCGCGACCAGCTGCTCGACCTGACACAAGGCCGGGAGGCTCACGCCTTCGACCGCTCCATCGACAACCAGATCAGCCGCCTGCGTCGCAAGCTGGAAGATGACGCCCGCTCGCCGACACTCATCAAGACCGTGTGGGGCGGCGGCTACATGTTCGCTGCCGATGTGGCGCGCGAATGACCCTCAGCCTGCGCACCTTCACCGGCTGGCTGCGGCCGAGAACGCTGGCGGGGCAGACGATCCTGGTCGTGGCCGCCTCCTTGTTTGCCGTGCAGCTCATCGGGTTCAGCTTCTATTACATGATGCAGCGCAATCAGTGGGTGACGATTGCCGCCGCCCCGGGCGTCATCCGCATCCTTGAGGCGCTCGATCAGCGAGACGCACCCTCCCCTTGGCATCGCGCGCGGGCGGCCCGCGGCATCGTCGTCACCGGCGCGCCGCCCCGCCGCGAAGGCGCCGACTCGCCGCGTGTGGCCGTGCGTGCCAACGAGCTGTTTCGCTCGGCCGGGCTGGTGCCGCTCGCGGTTCGGGTCGCCATTGCGGAAGCCCGGCCCGGCGCGGACGGGCGCGAGCGGGCGCGCGATCTTCTCCAGCCGCCCAACCGGCGCGCGCCACGGCTGCAGGTGCAACTGAGTGTGCAACTCCGGCCCGACCGCTGGATCACCGTCTACACCCGCGCCGCACCGGTGGCCCAGCCAATCCTGCGTCAGATCGTGATGCAGTCGCTGTTCCTCTATGGCATCGTGCTGATGCCGCTCGTCTGGTTCACCCGACGCCTCGCCCGCCCGCTCCACGCGCTCACCCAGGCCACCGCCCGGGTCGGCACGCCGGAGGGCGCCGCCCCAGTCATCGAGTCCGGCCCTGAGGATTTGCGACGCCTCGCCGCGTCCTTCAATGCCATGCAGGACCGCATCCGCTCCATGCTGGAAGAGAAGGACCATATGCTCGGCGCCATCGGCCATGATCTGCGCACGCCGCTGACGGCGCTGCGGGTGCGCGTAGAATCGGTCGCCGAGGGGGCGGATCGCGAGCGCATGGTCGCGACCATCGAAGACATGCAGAAGATGCTCGACGACATCCTCTCGCTGGCGCGTGTCGGCCGCGACCGTGAGCCGCCACAGCGCATGGACCTGGCGGCGCTGGCCGATGCGACCATCGACGATTTCGAGGATATGGGCGTGCCGGTGGAGCGCAGCGAGATGCCGCGCGCCATCGTCAACGTCCATCCCCGCGCCGTCCGCCGTGCGCTCACCAACCTGATCGAGAACGCCGTCAAATATGGCGCACGCGCGCACGTCTCGCTCCGGATCGAAGGCCAACGCGCCACGCTTTGCGTCGCCGATGAAGGCCCCGGCATCCCGGAGGACCGCATCGAGGACATGCTGCAGCCCTTTACCCGCATGGAAGCGTCGCGCAGCCGCGACACCGGCGGCACCGGCCTTGGCCTGGCCATCGTTCGCGCGGTCGCGTCGGCGGAATCGGGCCGACTGGAACTGCGCAATCGGCCTGAGGGTGGGCTAGTGGCGGAGCTGAGCTTTCCGCTGGCGTGAAGACCCGCTCTCGTTCGTTTATGCGTCGACCTCGGACACACGAGTGACCGACAAATGGTGGTCGACGACTGCCTGACGCCCCTGCCCTGGGCGCAGATTCCTGCCTGCTGGGAACATGTCCCAGAACAGGATGCAACAGGGAAGCCAAAGTTAACAAAATGGAAACGGCCTCCGAGGAGCGGTATGTTTGCATCAGCGACGTTTGAGTCGTGGGAGGCAAATCGGCTTGGGGTATTGTCGGTTTGCGAGATGCAGAGGGCATTTCCATGGGTAAGTTTTTGACAGTGGCGCTGCTGGCATGCGGAACCTCATTTGCGGCTCTGCCTGCCAATGCAGCCGTCGTGGTCAGCGGGTTCACGCTCACCACCGGTACGTTTGGCGCGCAGACCGGCGTTCATTCGTCCGGTTCGCAGTCTGGCTCGACCTTGAACGGTTATGTCAATCAGGACGGATCGGGTGTCACGTTCAGCACGAGCACGGGCTCGATGAGCATCACCGGCAACGGAGAAGCCACCATCAATGGCGATCCGCTGCTTGAAGATCTGAGCGTCCTCTTCGCCAAGGGCTGGGACAATGTGACGTTCAATTTCGCCGGCGACACCGGGACGTTCAACCTGCTGGTCAATGGCTCGGCGCTGTTCTCGAGCCCCGCGTGCAACATCTGCACGATTGGCAATGGCAACAACCAGTTCACGCTGAGCGGCACGGGCATCACCAGCCTTGCTTTCACGTTCAATCCCGGCGTCACGAGCACGCGTCAGTTCCGCGTGGAAGGCGTCAGCCAGGCACCCGTGCCTGAACCCGCGACCTGGGCGATGATGATTGCCGGCCTTGGTTTGGCAGGGGCAGCGATGCGCCGTAAGAGTGCCAAAGTGCAGTTCGCCTGATCCCGCCGGGGAAGCTGCACAGCGGTTTCCCCGCGCTTCGGATAGCTGTTTGAAAGGGCGCCGTCCCCGGCGCCCTTTTTGTTTGACCGATCTGCCGATCGGTCGCGTCCCACTCTACCCATGATCGCAAACCGGGCGGAACCGTGTGGCGTGAAGCGCACCCTCACCTCATCAATGCTGGTCCATCAGCCCCGTCGTGCGGGCTGTAAGATCGGTCTTGCCCGGCGGGGTGTTGGAACTGCGCTTGGGAATCGAGTCCGCATTGATCACCGTCGCGCCTTGGGGCAGCGCGGTTCGGCCGAGGTCCAGCTTGCGCACTTCGGATTCCGCCATGGCGACACGCTGGTCGCGCACGAGGATGCGGCGGTCGATCCTGGCCTGCTCGGGGCTTTTGGGAGCCGGCGCCGCGGGCTGCGCGCCTGCGGCATTGGCGACCGCCCCCCCGGCGGGAGAGTCCTTGCTCCACGCCAGGATCACCGACATGCGCCGGTTGCGCGGATCGTAGCGGTTGTCCGCGACGAACGGCTCGCGATCCGCCACGCCTTCGATGCGCGCGAAGCGATCCGCTCCGATGCCGCCCTGTGCGAGCACGGCGCGAGTGGCTTCGGCGCGGGACGACGAAAGCAGCCAGTTATTCATGTTGCGCCCGGCGGCATAAGGCAGCGCATCGGTGTGACCGCGCACGATCACATCGTTCGGCACTTCGGACACCGCCTCGGCGACCTGCGAGAGCAACGCGCGGGCTTCCGGCACAAGCCTGTCCGTGCCGATGGCGAACATCGCGAAATCGGCTTCATCCACCAGATCGATGCGCAGGCCCTCCAGCGTCTCGGTAAAGCGCACATGCTTGCGCAGCTTGCGCAGCGCTTCGGTGCGCTCCAGCTTCTGCTCCAGCTCCTGCTTGAGCTTCTCGAACTTCTGGCGATCCTGGTTCTTAAGATCCTCGCCGCCGACATCCTTGGTGCCCGTGGCATCGCGCGGGATGGTGATGGCGAGATTGCCCTGCCCGCCCGTGGTCGGATAATTTTCTTTGCTGACGAGGCTGTCGCCGCCGAACAGGCCACTGGAGCCGGCGCTATCCATCTTCATCTGGACGAGTGTAGGCGTGAAATAGTCGGCCAGCCCCTTGCGCTGCTTCTCCGTTGTCGCGCCGAGCAGCCACATGAGCAGGAAGAAGGCCATCATCGCCGTCACGAAGTCGGCATAGGCAACCTTCCAGGCGCCGCCATGATGGCCGCCATGGCCGCCATCGATGATTTTCTTGACGATGATTGGCCTTGGTTCAGGCTCGTTCACCGGTTTCTTTGCGGCCGATGCCATGGCTTAGCCCTCAACGCCCGCGCATGCCGTCGAACACTTCGGCAAAGGCCGGCTGGTTCGCGTGGATGAGGTTGGATCGCGCGGCCTCGATGACCAGCGGCTGCGGGTGGCCGTGGAGCGAGGCGATGATGATCTGCTTGACGACATGATACATGGCGCCATCCGCCTCGATCACCTGCTTGGCGCGGCTGGCGAACGGGCCGACCATGCCATAAGCCAGCAACACGCCGAGGAAGGTACCGACGAGCGCCGAGCCGATCATGCCGCCCAGGATTTCCGGCGGCTTGTCGATCGAGCCCATGGTCTTGACCACGCCGAGCACGGCGGCGACGATGCCGAGCGCCGGTAGCGCGTCCGCCAGACCCTGGAGATTGTCGGCAGGACGAACCGCCTCATGGTGATGGGTCTTGAGCGCATTATCCATCACATCCTCGACCGCGTGCGGATCGAGCGTGCCGGATGAGACGACCACCAGCCGCAACGTATCGCAGATGAGGTGGATGAGCGCGCTGTCCGCCATCAGCCGGGGATATTCGGCGAAGATCGCGGAGGATTTGGGGTCTTCGATATGCGGTTCGAGCGCGACGGGGCCTTCGACCCGCAGCGTCTTCATCAGCTTGCTGACGAGGAAGATGCAGTCGAGATAATCCTGCTTCTTGAACTTGGGGCCTTTGAAGACGGTCATCACGCCGCCGGCCAGCGCCTTCAAATCCGCGCCGCTGTTGCCGATGATCAGCGCGCCTGCCGCGGCGCCGCCGATGATGAGCATTTCGTGCGGAAGCGCATGAAGCACCGGACCAATGGCGCCACCGGTGAGCATGAAGCCCCCGAAGACCATGACCAGCAGAACGACAAGACCGATACCAGCGAACATTCTGATCCCCGCATGTTCATAAAACGGGACCGCGCACAGCTGCTTTTGGTCCCTTCATCCCTTCCTAGAACGGCTCTGCTGAAACAGGGTTTAGCGACAGGGTTAGCGAAAGATGACGATTACGATTTTTCGAAATTACGGCCGGCGCGAACAAGAAAAACGGCCCGCAGCCAAAAGCCTGCGGACCGCCAGATTTGCCTCTCTTCGAACCGGATCAGAAAAGATCGAATAGCGACTTCTGATTGATCCGCGCAAACGCCAGTTGAGCGGCTTCCAGCGTCAGCAATTTGCTTTGCAGCTTCACGCTGGTCTCGGTGATGTCCGTATCTTCCAGCGCTGAGCGGCGCTCAGTCAGCGCCAGGTCGGAATTGGTGAGCCGGCCACCAATGTCTTCCAGCCGCTGCGAGCGAACGCCCTGCACGGACTGGGCGACAATGACATGATCGAGCGCGGTGCGGGCATCCTGCAGGGCAGCGGAGCGGTCTGCCTCCGTGCCGGTGCGCACCACATTGATGATGTCGGAGATCACCTGATCGATCGACCGGCTGCCCACCGCATTCTCCATGATGCTCGCGCGGGTCGGCACGGCTTCCACGTTCAGCCCCGCGCCAAGCGGAATCAGCACGGCGCTGGGATGATCGAAGACCGGCGTGCCCTGATAATCGGTCTGATTGAGGAGATCGTTGATCGTCGCGCGAATGCCTTCCAGTTCCTTGGCCACCGCCTCGCGCCCGGTCGATCCGTCGGCCGTCGAGGTGGACGTGACGATCAGCTCGGTCACGCGCGTCATGAGATTGTTGACCTCGTTGAGGTTGGTGCTCGCCTGCGTCGCGCGGGATTCGGCGAACGTCAGATTGCCTTTCCACGCCGCGTTGATCGACTGGCGCCGCCCCACCTGCGAGATCTGCACCCAGTCATGCGGATTGTCCGAGGGCTGGTTGATCTTCTTGGTCGTCGAAATCTTGGTCTGTTCCCCCGCAATATCCGCAGCGAGCCGCTGCTGGCGGGTAATCTCGGCAGTGATGGACTGCGTGGTGATGAAAACCATGATGGATTGCCCTTATTGCGTCAGAATGCGGAAATCAGTGTCTGGAACATTTCCCGCGCGACCTGGATCACGCGGGACGATGCCTGGTAGGCCTGCTGCAGCCGGATCAATTCGGCCGCTTCCCGGTCGAGATTGATGCCGGCCACATCGGCGCGCGCCTGCTGCGCCATGGTGTTGCGGCTCTCGGCCGCGGTCTGCTCTTTGGTCGTGCTGTTGGCGATGCTGCCATGGGTCGCAATGATGCCGGTCCATTCATCCTCGATGGACCCGCTGCCGCGCAGGGCGGTCATGGCCAGCAGATTGCCGTTCGCCGTGCCATCGGCGGAGAACCGCGCGACCAGAGCGGGCGAACTGACCAGCACCGAGAGCGAGCTGGCATCCGCCCCCATGCTCAGCAGTGTCTGGCCGGCGACACCGGGGGATGAATAGCCGCTGGTGTGCCAATCATTCATTTCGCTCACATAGCGGCTCGCGAGGTTGTTCAGCGCGTCGATCCTGTCCCGCACGACGCCGGCACTGGTGGCGATGCCGCCCAGCGCGCCGCCTGTCGGGGTGGCAATCGCCGTGCCGTCCGCCAGCCCGAAGCTCAAAATGCCATCGGCGGCCTGACTGACCGTCAGCGTCTTCACCTGATTATTCTCGACCAGCATGTCGCTGCCGTAACTGATGTTCGCGACGCCATTGGCGCCGAAGGTCACCGTCACGTTCAGCCGCTCGGCAATCTCGCTCAGGGCCTGGTCGCGCGAATCCAGCAGGCTGGCATGGCTGGCCGTCCCCTCAGGCACGCGGCGCAGGCCCTCATTGGCATTGCCGAGCTGGCGCAACGCATCGTTGAGCGAATCCACCTCATTGGTGGCCGTGTTGCCGATCGAACTGCGGATCGAGACCAGATCATTGTGGCTCTGCTGAAACGCTGCATTGATCTGCTCGAAGGAGAACAGCACGTCCGCCTGCAGCGTCGTGTCTGTGGGGTTGGACGCAAGCCGTTCCACTGCTGCGAACATGCCGGTGAAACGCTGGCCAACGCCCAGTTCGCCATCGTTGAGGGCGGTCTGGATGTCCGACATCCAGCGGGCGCGCTGATTGACGCTGCCCAGCGCATTGGTCGTCTGACGCGCTGCCGCTTCCAGATATTGGTCGGATGCGCGCACCACGCCGCCGATCTGCACGCCGTAGAAAGAGGCGCTCGATTTGTAGAGCAGCATCGGCGAATTGCCGGCGGCGGACTCGCTGAGCGCAATCGTCCGGCGGCTGTAGCCGGGCGTCTCCGCGTTGGCGATATTGTCGGCAATTGCTCCCATCGCCGCCTGATAGGCGCGCGTGCCGGAAGCGCCGATCTGGAGAAGATCGCTGCTCACGGTTTATGGTCAAGCTGCTGGAGGATCAGTTCGGCAATGCCGAGGCCGCCCTTGGTGGCGAGCCCCTCGGCCATATGCGCGTCCTGCATCTCGCGGAACTGGTCGAGCCCGCTGCCGCCGCCAATCTCTTCGCCCAGGCTCGCCTGCCGCATGGAGGAGAGGAGCTGGCGCGTGAACACGGCCTCGAACGCCTTGGCGGCCTTCTGCAATGCGGCGTGATCGTCGCTGGCTTTTAGCGAAGTCGGAGCCGTGGCCTGCGCCTGCGCGCCCTGCATGGCGGCGGCGAAGGCCGCCTGACCGGAGCCGATCCCTAAGAGCTGCGTCATATCACCTCCAGCTCCGCCCGCATGGCGCCGGCCTGCTTGAGCGCGCTCAGTATCTCGAGAAGGTCCGAGGGGGAGGCACCCACGGCATTCACCGCCTTGACTATATCGGCCAGAGACGCGCCACCTTTAAACAGGAACATCGGATTCTTTTCCTCATGGGCGGAGAGCTGGCTGGATTCCTCCACCGCCGTCACCCCGCGCGAGAGCGGCGCAGGCTGCACGATGCGCGGCGCTTCGGTCACGGTCACGGTCAGCTTGCCATGGCTCACCGCGGCCGGGGTGATCTGCACATTGCCGTTGATGACCACCGTGCCGCTGCGCGCGTTGACGATCACCTTGGCCGGCGGATCGGCGGGCTTGACCTGGATGTTCTCGATGAGGCCCATCATCATGACGCGGCTCTCGGCACCCGGCGGCGCATCGATGGCGATGGAAACGCCATCCACGGCACGGGCGCGCTGATCGCCGAACGCGAGGTTGATCGCGTCGGCCACTCGCAGCGCGGTCGTCACGTCCGCCTCCGCGAGGTTGAAATTGATCGTCGGGCTGGTCTCGAACCCGGTGGCCACGGCGCGCTCGACAGAGGCCCCCGAGGGGATGCGGCCGGCCGAGGGCACGTTCACGGAAAGCTGCGAGCCATCGGCGCCGGAGACGCCGAAGCCGCCGACGGCCATGTTGCCCTGCGCCATAGCGTAGATCTCACCATCGGCGCCGCGCATCGGGGTCAGCACCAGCGTGCCGCCGCGCAGAGATTTGGCCTTGCCGAGCGCGGAGACGGTCACGTCCAGCCGCTGGCCGGGCTTGGCGAAGGCAGGCAATTCCGCCGTCACGAGCACGGCTGCGGCGTTCTTCAGCGAGGGGTTGACGCCCGGCGGCAAAGTGAGGCCGAAGCGCGAGATCACGCCCTTCACGCCCTGCGTCGCATAATCGAGGCTGTCATCGCCCGTGCCGGCGAGGCCAACAACAACGCCATAGCCGACAAGCTGGTTGGACCGCAGCCCCTCGAAGGTGCCGATGTCCTTGATGCGCTGGGCATGGGCCGAGGTGGCGATCATGAGGCAGAGCCCGAACGCCAGCAGGGCGAGGGAGACGACCAGCCGACGGAGCAAGGAGGGATAAGGCCTGATCATGGCTGAAAGCTCCATCAGAACGGGCTGATCATGGAGAAGAAGCGCTGCAGCCAGCCCTGACGGCTGGCGCGGGCGATTTCTCCCTTGCCGGTGTAGGTGATCCGCGCATCGGCGACGCGCGTCGAGAGAATGCGGTTGTCGGGCCCGATGTCCGCTTGCCGGACAAGGCCGGAGATCTGGACATATTCGTCACCACGATTGAGCGTGAGGGCCTTCTGCCCGCGCACCAGCATCGTGCCATTGGGATAGACCCGCGCGATGGTGACGGTGATTTCGCCCGAGAGCGCGTTGGACTGCGCAGCATCGCCCTTGCCGGTGAAGCCTTGCGTGCCGCCCGAGGCGATGTCGCTACCGCTGAACAGCTTGCTGAACGGCCCGGTGCTGGGCGGTGTGAGGCCGATGCTGCCGGCGCGATTGGTGTTCGCGCTGGTGCTCTTGCTCGCCTGCGTCCGCTCGACGAGGAGGATGGTGATGACATCGCCCACGCTCGCGGCCCGCGCGCCATTGGTCAGCGCGGAATAGCCGGCCGAGGCCTGAAAGATGCCGCCATTGGGCCGCACCGGCACGGCGCTGCCAGCATCGCCCGGATAGGTGACCTGATAGGCCGGGTTTTCGAGCGGCTCCTGCTTCTTGCCGAACAGACCGGCAGAGGCCGGTGCGGCGAGGCTGGTCGCCGTGACGGCGAGGATCAGGATGGCGGAACGGCGATACTGCATGATCATGCTCAAAGCTGCTGATTGACGTACTGGAGCATCTCGTCGGTCGCCTTGATCATCTTGGAGGCGATCTCATAGGCGCGCTGGGTCTCGATCATCGTGACCAGCTCCTCGACGGTGTTGACGTTCGATTGTTCGAGCGCGCCCTGGCGGATGGTGCCGCGACCTTCGAGGCCCGCAGCGCCGACCTGAGGCGCGCCGGAGGCCGCCGTCTCCAGCAGCAGGTTGCCACCGACAGCCTGAAGGCCAGCGGGATTGACGAACCGCGCGGTTTCGATCGCGCCCAGCTCGACCGGTTCTTGCTGCCCGGCGACGGTCGCCGAGACGGTCCCGTCGTTGCCGATGGTGACGGCACTCACGCCCTCGGGAAGCTGGATCTGCGGCACCAGCGGCAGGCCATCCGGCGAGACCAGCAGGCCTTCCGCATTGGTCTTGAAATTGCCGGCCCGGGTATAGGCGATCGTGCCGTCGGGCTGCTGGAGCTGGAAGAAGCCGGCCCCCTCGATCGCGAGATCATAGGTGTTGCCGGTGGTGTTCATCGTGCCTTGGGTATCGATCCGCTCGGTGCCGGTGAGCTGCACGCCGGTGCCGAGGTTGAGGCCGATGGCGAGGCGGTTCTGGCTGTCTGCCTGCGTGCCCGCCGCAATCACCTGCTGATAGGCCAGCGTCTCGAAATTGGCGCGGTCGCGCTTGAAGCCGACCGTGTTCACGTTCGCCAGGTTGTTGGCGATGACGCGCATCTTGACGTCCTGTGCGTCAAGGCCGGTGCGGGCGACATGAAGTGCGCTGCTGGTCATTGGTCTGGTCCCCTATCTATCCGTCAGTCGAGCCGCATGAGGCTCGCGCCGCCGGAGTCGATCTCCTTGGCGGTGTCGATCATCTTGATCTGATTTTCCCACGCGCGGCTCGCCTCGATCATCTGGACAAGCGCCGTGGTGGCATTCACGTTCGAGCCTTCGAGGGCGCCGCTGGTCACGGTCGCCATCGGGTCTTGCGGCAAGGCGCCGCCATTCACTTCGCGGAACAGCGTGTCCGTGGACTTGGCGATCGTCGACCCCTTGGCGTTCACCAGCTTGATGACATCGACCTGCTGCGGCTGATCGATCTGGCCGCCCTGCGGGACGATCCAGATGCTGCCATCCTTGGCGATGTTGACGCTGTCGGCGGGCGGCAGGGTGATCGGGCCACCCTCCCCCAGCACCGGATAGCCATCGCCCGTGGTCAGCAGGCCGCTCTCGTTCAGCTTGAGATCGCCGCGCCTTGTATAGGCTTCCGACCCGTCATTGGCCTGCACCGCGATGAGGGCGTCACCATCCACCGCGATGTCGAGCGTATTGCCGGTCTGCACCGCCGTGCCGGCCTTCATGTCCGCCGCGATGACCTGCCCCACCTGCTCCGCGCGGCTCTGGAACGCGCCGCCGCCGACCCAGCGGGTCGAGGCGTTCGCGATCTCGGCGCGAAAGCCGCTGGTGTTGACGTTCGCGAGATTGCTCGCGACCGCCGCCTGGCGAGCCATCGTGCCGCGCATCGCGGTGCGGGCAATGGTGGTGAGACGATCCATGATTCAGCTCCGGGTCCGGTCGATCTTCGCGATCAGGTCCGCATGTTGATGATAGTCTGGGTCATGGCGGTGGCGGTCTCGATCGCCTTGGAATTCGCCTGGAAGTTGCGCTGCGCGGAGATCAGCGCGACCAGCTCCTCGGTGATGTCCACGTTCGAGCGCTCCAGCGTGCCCGAGCGGACCGCGCCGACCATGCCGCTATTGCCGGCGCTGTAGCTCGCCTCGCCGCTGTCGCCGGAGGAAATCCAGTGCGAGTCGCCCATCTGCCGCAGCTCTTCCTGCGCGGGGAACGAGGCCATGGCGACCACGCCGAGGTTGCGCACCGAGCCATCGCCGAAGGTCGCGCTGACGACGCCCGTAGCCGAGATCGCGATGGCGGTGAGCGGAATGCTGGCATCGTCCGGATGGGCGCTGGGGATTTCCAGATCGGAGAGATCGCCGGCCGCCGTGCTGGTCGGCGTGCCATCGCCGGTCGCAGCAGTCGGCAGGACCTGCAGACGGGCGCCAGTGGAATCCACAATGAAGCGGTTCTTGTCCATCGTGAAGGCGCCGGCGCGGGTATAGCTGATCGTCTGGTCGGGCGAGGCGCTCTTGACGGTGAAGAAGCCTTCGCCGGTGACGGCCAGATCCAGCGTCTTGTCGGTCGTCTCCAGCGTGCCCTGCGTGAACTGCTGTTTCACATCGACGAGACGGACGCCATTGCCGCCCGCGCCGACGCCGCCGCTCGCATAGATGTCGCCGAAGGTTGCCTTGCTCTTCTTGAAGGCGAGCGAGGAGACGTTGGCGACGTTGTTGGCGACGACACCGAGGTCGGTCTGGGCGCCCTTGAGGCCGGAAAGCGAAATGTAGAAGGACATGGTCGATGCTCCTTGTGAAGTTCAGGGATCAGCCGAGACGCAGCGCGTCTTCGGGCGAGAAATTGCCGAGGGCGGTCATGAGCTGGGCGTTTCCGCCACTCGCGGGGGACTGGACGGCGGCGATGCTGGCCCAGGTCGCGATGCCGGCCGGCGTCGCGCCGCGCACCTTGACCTGCAGCGCCTGCCCGCCAATCACATTGCCGGCATCGTCCCGGCCGTCCCAGAAGAACGGCACATTGCCCTTGGATTGGGCGCCGAGATCGAAGCTCTGGACGACCTTGCCGCTGGCATCGACCAGATCGATCGATACGTTCGAGGCGTCGGCGCCCAGCGCGATCTCGCCGGCATAAGCGCCGGTGCGGTCGGGCGTGGCAATGTTGCTCTCGACCAGCATCGACTTGCCGATCCAGCCTGCGGCATCGGAGAGGCGCGCGCCAGAGACGGAGTCCGCGATCTGGCTGAGCAGGGATGTCGATTGCGACTGCGAGGCCAGCGACGACATCTGCGCCATCTGCGTGACCATCTGATTGTTGTCCATCGGCTGGAACGGGTCCTGATGCTGCATCTGCGTGGTGAGCAGGCGCAGGAAGCCGTTCATGTCGATCGAGGCGTTGGACTTCGCGCTCGTCTCGGCAAGGTTCCGGTTGGTGAACGCCGTGTTGCTATCCACCGCCCAGGGACTGCTGGTCGTCGTCACTGCTGTCATTTGCCGAGCCTGATTGTTTCGAGGATGAGGGATTTGGCCGTCTGAAGGACCTGCACATTGTTCTGGTACATGCGCGCGCTCTCGACCATTTCGACGAGTTCGGCACTGGTATCGACACCGGCTTCCCATACATCGCCATTGGCATCGGCCAGCGGATGGCCGGGCTCGTGACGCTTGGTCGCGGGCGTGTCCGAAGTCACGACGTTATCGACCTTGACCGTGGCGACGCCGGGCTTCTCGACCACGGTGGAGAAGACCGGGCGGATCGCGCGATAGGCCTTGTCCTCGCTGCCCGTGACCGAGCCGGCATTGGCGAGGTTGGACGCGGTGGCGTTGAGGCGCACGAGCTGCGCGGACATGGCGCGCCCGGCGATGTCGAAAACGTTCATGGGCTTATCCATGCTCATTCTCCCCGCAGCGCGCGCGTGATGGTGTTGAGCCGGCCCTCGAGGAAGGAGAGCGTGGTGCGGTACTTCACCGCATTCTCCGCGAAGAGCGTCTGCTCGGTCGACATCTCGACGGTGTTGCCATCGCTGCTCGCCTGCAGCGGCACGCGATAGCCCATCGCCGTTTCCAGCGCGCCGGTCACCGAGCCCTGCTGGCTGGTGGCGCTGGCGAGCGCCTTCTCGAAATCGATGTCGCGCGCCTTGTACCCGGGGGTCGAGGCGTTCGCGATATTGGAGGCAAGCAGCTCCAGCCGCTGCGAGCGCAGCGCCAGTGCCTTGCCATGGATGCCGAACAATGCGTCGTCGAACGACATTTTTTCGTGCCTTCCCTAAAAGTCCGTGGGCCGCATCCGTTCTGACCGGTTGAAACTGGTCCGGTTCCGGCACGACCCATGCCCACGGGTATGGATTGCAAATGCCGTGCCAAACCAAATTGCCGCCGGCTGAGGCCGCGCGGACATGAGGATTTCCGCGCCTTTTGCGCAGGCGGGCGGCAAGGGTGGCAATGTTTTGCCGGTTGGCGGCAGAGTTTTGCCGGTGCGCACGTGCGCCCGGCAGCATCGGGGGATGAGCGGGACCATGTCGGATGTTCTGGGGTTGGATATTCTCGGCCACGTCTTCGCGCCGCTGCCCCTGCTGATGGTGCTGGGCGGCGCGATCATGATCGCACTGGCCCAGGTCGGCTTCGGCACGGGTTTTCGCGCGCTCTCCTCTCTGCGCCCGCTGCTGACCGCGCGCCCGGATGATGAACGCGACAATGCCCGCGCGCTGCTGTTTAAGGTCGAGGCTGTCGCGCAGCTCAAGGGCCTGGCCCGCGCCGACCGGCTGGAAAGCACTCACCCCTTCGTCAACCAGACCCTCACCACCCTCGCCAATGCCGCGGACGCCGAGCATTTCGCGCTCTGGGTCCATCAGGCGATCCATGATCGCGGTGCCCGTCACGGGAGGGTCATCGCCTTCTGGAATGCGCTGGCCGATGCCGCGCCGGCCGTCGGTATGGCCGGCACGATTATCGGCCTGATCGGCATGTTTGCGCAGATGAGCGACCCGGCGGCCATCGGCCCCTTCATGGCGCTGGCGCTGATGACGACGCTGCACGGCCTGATCCTCGCCAACGCCATTGCCGGGCCCATCGCCAACCGCCTGTCCGCACTATCCGAGGGGGAGATTGGCTGGCAGCAGGCCATGGCCGACCGGATGATCGACATCGCCCGTCGGGAAGCCAATCCGTTCCAGCGTGCCAGCATTCGCGAGGTCGCCTGATGTCTGCGCAGCCGCGCCAGAGCCGCGCGCGCTGGGCGCTGAGCTTCGCGGACCTGTGCCTGCTGCTGCTCGCCTTCTTCGCCCTGCTGCAATCCAACCAGACCACGCGTGAGACGGCGCTGGCCGGGATTGGCAGCTATTTCGGCGCGTTCGAGGCGCCGCGCCAGGCCGATCTCGTCGCGCAAGAGCTGTTCGAGCCTGGCGAGGCTCTGCTCAACCCTGCCGGTCGCGCCGCTCTGCTGAAAGCGGCAGAACCCATCATGCACGAGAACAAGATCGTGCGAATTCAGTCGATTGGCCTCGACTCCGGCGATCATCGCTTCGACGCCTGGGATCTGGCGGCAGCGCGCCTCGGCGCCGTCGCCCGAACCCTGGTCGCCGCCGGAGTGCCGGGAAAGCGCCTGCGGATCGCAGGCCTCGCCGAACGCGCTGATGACAGCGCACCCGGCAAGCAGACGATCAGGATCACCGAACTGGCCGAAACCGACCGGTAACATGCGTCTGGCACGGACCTTGCTGTGTTTGTTCCGACCATGCATCGGAGCAAGTGACGTGACGATTGAACGCCTGACCTTCCCCAAGCGCGCTGCCCTCATCGCAGCCCTGCTGCTCGGCGCGATCGCGCTTACCAGCATCCACGCGCCGGCAAAGGCGCAGAGTTTCGAGAATCTGGACCGGCTGGATAGCCTGGTTGCAGCCAGCCTCGGCGCCAATCTCGGCCAGCCGGGCGGCCCACTGGCGCCCATCGATCGCCGCCTGAAACTGGCCCCCTGCCCGCAGACGCCGACGGTCGAAACCCCGCAGATGAATGCCGCCACGGTCGCCTGCCCCAGCCTCGGCTGGCGCATCCGCGTGCCGCTGCTGGTTAACCGGCAGGCCGGCAATCCTCAGCAAAACGGCCGCTTTGCCGAGGCCGCGAGCAGTGTGCCGGTCGTCAAGAAGGGCGACCCGGTTCAGCTGGTCGCGGGCAATGAGAGCTTCAGCATTTCCCGCATGATGATCGCGGATGAAGACGGTGCGCCCGGTGCGCTGATCCGCGTGCGCGAAGAACCGCGCGCCACACCTGTGATGGCCCGTGTCGAGCGGACGGGTGTTGTTCGTGTTCCCGGCATTTAAATTTTCCTGAACTGATCCGTTTATAGTACGGATTGGACAGAAAGGACGTTGGAATGATCAAGTCTGTTGGCCAGGCGACGAGCGCCGCAGTAGAGGCAGCCAAGCTGCGCGACGCTGCACAAGCCCGCTCCGCTGCGCCAGTCAGCGCCGAGCCCGCGCCCGCGAAAGCGGCGGAATCGGCAGCCACCCCCGCCGCGCGCATGGCCGCGCAGGGCGCCCCGGTGGACATGGACCGGATCAACCGCGTCAAGCAGGCCATTGCTTCGGGCCAATATCCGGTCGATGCCGACAAGATCGCCGATCGCATGATCGACCTCGATCTTCCTCATCTGCGCGCCTGAACGTGCCCCAAATGAACCTGTCCATCATCGAGAATTTCGCGGCCGCGACCGGTTCGCTCCGGGTCGCCATGCAAAGCGCCGACCCGCAGGCCATCGAAACGGCAATGGACCTGTTCCGCATATCGCTCGATGCGATCAAATCCATCGAGACCTGGGAGCGTGATCCTGCGATCAAGGCGCGGTTTAGCGACCTGATCGAGGAGCTGGATTCTTCGCGGATGCTCGCCTGCCTGCTCGGCGATATGACCACGCAGATGCACGGCGCGATCGCCGATCGCGATCTGGACGTGCCGCAGCCGCTGTACCAGCGCGCCGGCTGAGGCTTCGGCCTCGCCCCCGGATATTCGGACTTTCCGACCAAGCCCAGTGCGCCCTGTGGGCCTGTCGCCGCGCGTCGTGATCGCCCCAAAAATCCCGATCCGACGTTAACCAGTTCTGGCACGCATCTTGCTTTTTGATCCCCGGTACCAACGGGAGATCATAAGTCGCCATGTCCGTAAATGGACTGACCACCAACTCGGCCCAGAGCAGCAATGCCGCCAGGGTGACGCAGGCCATTGCCAAGGCCAGCAGTCGCACCGGTGTGGATTTCAATTATCTGATGAGCCAGGCGCATGTGGAAAGCGCGCTGAACCCGACGGCGCGCGCGCGCACCTCCAGTGCGACCGGCCTCTACCAGTTTATCGACCAGAGCTGGCTCTCCATCGTCAACGACCATGGCGCGAAATATGGCATGGACTGGGCGTCCAACGCCATCGAGCGCACGGCGACCGGGCGGTACGTGGTTTCGGACCCAGCCCTGCGTCAGCAAATCCTCGATCTGCGCAATCATCCCGAGACGGCCTCGATCATGGCGGCCGAGCTGGCCACCGACAATCGCGCCTATCTTGAAGAGCGGATCGGCCGACCGGCCGAGGCGGTCGATCTCTACCTCGCCCATTTCCTCGGTGCAGGTGGCGCAGCGAAATTCCTCACGACCATGGCGCAGGCGCCCGACGCCTCCGGCGCCGCTCTGTTTCCCGCCGCCGCGCGGGCCAATGCCTCGGTGTTCTTCGACCGGCAGGGCAATGCCCGCAGCCTGACGGACATCCGCGCGAGCTTCGCGCAGAAGCTGGCGGCGGGCGGCCAGGCCGCCGGCAGTGCGGCAAGCGATATAGCGATGGACGGCACGCAGACCGTGATGCCCGCCGACTATGTCCGCATCGCGCAGGAGCGGCTGACCATGAACCAGACGCTCAGCGAAAAGCAGCCCTATCCCGAATTCGCGCCGCGCGCTGAAACCGCACGGCTCGCTTACCTCATGCTCGCCACCCTCGGAAGGTAATCGCCAGCCATGACGCGCAACGACATCAACGGCAGCATCTGGAAGAACTCGGCGCGCGGGGCAGCCCTGCCCTTCGCTATCCTGCTGCTCGTCATGTTCATGGTGGTGCCGGTGCCG
The DNA here is from genome assembly GCF_025961875.1 of Sphingobium sp. B8D3B. Classification (NCBI taxonomy): domain Bacteria; kingdom Pseudomonadati; phylum Pseudomonadota; class Alphaproteobacteria; order Sphingomonadales; family Sphingobiaceae; genus Sphingobium; species Sphingobium sp. B8D3B. The sequence continues at coordinate 1,336,456 of NZ_JAOQON010000001.1, forward strand.
GTGCTGCTGCTGGATATCGGCTTCGTCGGCAACATCATGATCAGCCTTGCGGTGCTCATGATCGCGCTGAACGCCGCCAAGCCGCTCGATTTCTCCAGCTTTCCGACCGTGCTGCTGCTCGCCACGCTGCTGCGCCTCGCGCTCAACGTCGCCTCGACGCGCATCGTGCTGGTCAATGGGCACAATGGATCGGACGCGGCCGGCCATGTGATCGAGGCATTCGGCAATTTCATGATCGGCGGCGACTATGTCGTCGGCATTTTCGTGTTCGCGATCCTGATGATCATCAACCTGGTGGTTATCACCAAGGGCGCGGGCCGCGTGTCGGAAGTCTCCGCCCGCTTCACCCTCGACGCCTTGCCCGGCAAGCAGATGGCCATCGATGCCGATCTCAACGCCGGTCTGCTGACCGCAGAGCAGGCCAAGGTCCGCCGGCAGGAGGTCGCGACGGAAGCCGACTTTTACGGCTCGATGGACGGTGCCTCCAAGTTCGTGAAGGGCGACGCCGTCGCCGGTGTACTGATCCTCGTCATCAATATCCTCGGCGGCATCACCCTGGGTCTGGTCAGCCATGATCTCTCCATCGGGCAAGCCGCGCAGACCTACATCCTGCTGGCCATCGGCGACGCGCTCGTGGCGCAGGTGCCGGCGCTGCTGCTCTCCATTGCCGCAGCCGCGATCGTGACCCGTGTCACGTCCGAGCATGACCTCTCCGGCCAGATCTCCAGCCAGTTCGGCCACAGCCGCGCCTGGGTTCCGGTTGCGGGTATTCTCACCGTGCTCGGCATCGTGCCGGGCATGCCGCACCTCATCATCCTGCCTGCTGCCGGCCTCGCCTGGTTCATCGCGTGGAAGCTGCGCAAGGCCGCCAAGGCCCGCAGCGAGGCACCGGCGGAACCGGCGGTGGTCGAAAATCCTGCCCACATCGAGTGGAGCGACGTTTCCGACGGCGCCGCGCTCGGCCTGGAGATCGGCTATGGCCTGATCTCGCTGGTCGACGAGCGCAAGGAGGCGCCGCTGATCGGCCGGATCACCGGCATTCGCCGCCAGCTCTCGCGCGAACTGGGCTTTGTGGTGCCGATGATCCGGGTGAAGGACAATCTCGCGCTCGGCCCGAACCAGTATCGCATCACCATCGCCGGTGTGGTGGTTGGCGAGGACGAGATTTTCCCCGATAGCCTGCTGGCGCTCGACAGCGGCGACATCACCCAGCGGATCGAGGGTCGCGCCGCGCAGGACCCGACCTTCGGGCTGGACGCGGTGTGGATTCCGATGGAGCGGCGCAGCGAAGCGGTCGTCTCCGGCTATACCGTGGTGGACCCCTCGACGGTGATCGCCACGCATATCAATCATCTCATCCTGCAGAACGCCGCTGAGCTGTTCGGCATGGACGAGGCCAAGAAGCTGCTGGACACGCTGCGCGAAGTCACGCCGCAACTTGTCGATGGCCTCACGCCCAATCCGCTGAGCCTCGCGCAGATCGCAGCGCTGTGCCGCGGGCTGCTCATCGAGGGCATTCCGCTCAAGGACTTCCGCCGTATCGCCGAAGCCATGGTGATCGTTGCGCGCGGGGACATGTCCACCGACGCGCTCATCGAAGCGGTCCGCCAGCGCATCGGCTCGCTCATCATCCAGAGCATCGTACCGGTGAAGGCGCCGCTGCCAGTGCTCACGCTGGATGGTGAACTTGAGGGCCTGCTCGCTCAGGCGATGCGCGTCGGCGCCGATGCACACCACCCCATCGAGCCGGCGCTGGCCCAGCGCCTGATCGAACAGGTGAGCGAGGCGGCCCGTCCGCTCATGGCGCAGGCCCGCAGCTTTGCGATCGTGACCTCGCCGGTGGCGCGCCGCGCCCTATCCCGCCTGTTCCGCCCGCATCTACCCGACGTTCCGGTGCTCTCCTTCCTGGAAATCCCGGATGGCAAGGCCGTGGAAGTCGTGGCGGTGGTCGGCAACGAGACACGCATCCACCAGGTCGAGCGGCTGCAGGCGGCATGACGATGTTGCGCAGCATAATCCGCACACGCCTCCGCCCTGCTCGGAAATTCCCGGTTAAACCTTTCAGCATAGATGAGACCCATGCACAGCGCACAGCTTGAGGTTGCAGCCCTGACTTATGGTCGCCGGCCCGGTGTCTCACCGGATCAGCTGGCGCAGCAATATATGCCGCTGGTGCGCAAGATCGCCTGGCATGTCCATGGCCGCGTCTCCAGCGCGATCGAGATCGAGGATCTGCTGCAGATCGGCATGGTCGCGCTGGTCGAGGCGGCCAACAGCTTCGAGGATCGCGGCTTCGGCTTTGCGACCTATGCGCAAATGCGCGTGCGCGGCGCGATGATCGACCATCTGCGTCGCCATGCGACCCTGTGTCGCTCGGCGATGGCGCGCCGCAAGACCATTCAGGATGCCCGTCGCGCGCTGGAGCAACGCTTCGGTCGCCCGCCCGCGGATAGCGAAGTGGCCGCGCATCTGGGTCTTGATGCTGCTGGCTGGCGCGAGCTTGCCGACGGGACGGATATGGCCCAACACCAGAGCATGGACGAGGTCTATTCGGACCAGTCGATGTGGTTCGCCGATGCAACCGAGGGCGCCGAGGAAGTGCTGGAGCGGGAATCCCTCAAGCGCGCGGTTTCCGCCTGCATCAAGGAACTGCCCGAGCGCGAGGCGATGGTGCTGCAGCTCTACTTCGTCGAGGAAATGAACCTTGAGGAAATCGGGCTGACGCTGGACATCGGCGCGGCCAGGGTGTGCCAAATCAAGAAATCCGCGCTCGACAAGCTGCGGGGACGCCTCAGCGCCTACCTCTGACCGGAACCGCGCCGCGGGATGATCGTTTCTCCGCCATCAATCAGGTGGAGGATGACATGGCCGAAGAACCCAAAACGGTAATCGTCGAGCGCTCGAGCGGCGGTAGCGCAACCGCAATCATCGCGATCGTGGCACTGCTGATCCTGGCGGTGGGCGGCTACTTCCTGCTGCAGAGCCAGGATAACAAGAACGACGCCGTGTCCACGGCGGCGCAGCAAGTCGGCGATGCAGCGCAAGATGTGGGCGATGCGGCCCAAGGTGCTGTCGATAAGAAGTGAGCGTTTGCGGACAGTGCGCCGCCTCAATTCACATAGCGCTGAAAATCGATCAGATTTAGCCCCTCCTCTTCAGAGGAGGGGTTGGGGTGGTGTCGCGCGCCCGCGCGCCACTTTCTAAGTTGGCGATGCTGGCGCATCGCCACCACCCCCAGCCGCTGCTCTGAGGCGAGCATATTTGTGGGTTTGACCCGCGCAGCCTAGGCGAATGCACGCGCTTGCGCTAAAGCTCGCCCATGTCCGCCACTTACACCCTCGATACGGCGACCAGCCGGGCGAACCCCACGCCGGCGCCGATGCGTCGGCTGACCATTCCCGCCATCCGCGCGCGCAAAGTCGATGGGGTGACCGACTCGCCAATCGTGATGCTGACCGCCTACACGGCGCGGCAGGCGCAATTGCTCGACCCCCATTGCGATCTGCTGCTGGTGGGCGACTCGCTGGGTCAAGTGATCTACGGCCTGCCGTCCTCCGTGCCCGTCACGCTCGAGATGATGGCCGCCCATGGCGCTGCGGTCGTGCGCGGCAGCTATCACAGCGCCGTCATCATCGACATGCCGTTCGGGAGCTATGAGGCTTCGCCGGAGCAAGCCTTCGCAAGCGCCGCCCGCCTGATGAAGGGAACCGGCGCTGCCGGCGTGAAGCTGGAAGGCGGCGAGGCCATGGCACCGACCATCGCCTTCCTGAGCGAGCGGGGCATCCCGGTCTGCGCCCATGTCGGCCTTACGCCGCAGGCGGTGAACGCGCTCGGCGGCTATGGGCCGCGCGGCCGCGATGCTGCCGAAGCCGCCAAAATCCGCAACGATGCCCGCGCCGTCGCCGCCGCCGGCTGCTTTGCGATGGTGATCGAGGGCGTGATCGAGGAACTGGCTATCGAGATCACGGGAGACGTGCCCTGCCCCACCATCGGCATCGGCGCCTCGGCAGCCTGCGACGGGCAAGTGCTGGTGACTGAAGACCTCCTCGGCATGTTCGAGCGCACGCCGCGCTTCGTGAAGCGCTATGCCGATCTTGCCGGGACGATCAGCGATGCGGCGGCCCGATATGCGCAGGAGGTGCGCGCACGCAGCTTCCCCGGCGAGGCCCAGCTTTATGGCGCCAAAAAGTGATTTGCGCGGAGTTCATCCGCCGCTAAGGTCCGCGGCCACAAAATCCCTTCATGCGCCTCTGCGCTTTTTCAGCCGACTGGAGATAGAGACTTGGCCCTGACGCCACATCAGAACGAGGCCCTGCTCCGCGAGATCGACGATGCCGTGCGGCAGGACGATCTGCTGTCCTTCTGGAAGAATTACGGCCGTCTGGTCATCGCTGTCGTCGTGCTCGGCCTCGCTGCCTTTGGCGGCTGGCTCTACTGGCAGCACCACCAGACCCAGAAAGCCGAGGCCAATGGCGAGCAGTTCGCCCGGCTGATGAGTGCTGCCCAGCGGGCCACGCTGGATGACGGGGTGTACAAGCAGATCATGGCCGAAGGTGGCCCGGGCTATCGGGCGCAGGCGGAAATGCTCAGGGCCGCACTGGCAGGCGGGCGCAATGACGCCAAGACCGCGCTTGCCGCCTATGATGCCGTTCTGGCCGACGCGCAGGCGCCCGCCGCGACCAAGGACGCCGCGCTGATGCGCCGCACTGCCCTCGCCTTCGACAGCATGAAGCCGCAGGACGTGATCGCCGCGCTCAAGCCGCTGGCGGTGCCGGGCAATAGCTGGTTCGGCAGCGCCGGTGAACTCACCGCCATCGCTCACCTCAAGGCCGGCCAGCGCGATCAGGCCGGCAAGATCTTCAACGAGATGGCCAACGATCCGCTGGTGCCTGAATCCATCAAGCTGCGCGCCGGACAGATGGCCAGCATGCTTGGATCGGCGACGACTCCCCGGCAAGCCGGGCCGACCGCTGACACGCCTGCCTCCTGATTCCATTGAAAGAGAAACCCACGAGGATGCGTAATCCCACATCATATCGCGCCGCCTGGATCGGCATTCCTGCGGCCCTGCTGCTCCTGACCGGATGCGGCGGGAAGAGCGGCCCCAAGACCCCCGTGCATGGCGACCGCACCTCCATCCTCGGCAGCAACAATGTGCTGGCCGTGGACGATGCCGTTGCGTCGCTCCCGGTCACACTGCCGCCCCCGGTCGTGAACCCGGCATGGGCGCAATCGGGTGGCAATGCCGCCAAGGCCATCGGCCATGTCGCGCTCGGCGACAATATCCAGCAGGCCTGGTCGGCGTCGGTGACCGGTGGCGGCTCGCGCAGCCGGCTGGCCGCCGCGCCGGTCGTCGCAGGCGGCAAGCTGTTCGTGATCGACACCGATGCGACCGTCTCCGCCTTCGACGCCAAGACCGGCGCGCGGCTCTGGTCGAAGAGCATTCGCTCGCCCAACCAGCCTTCGCAGGTGCAGTTCGGTGGCGGCGTCAGCGTCGAGGGCGACCGTTTGTTCGCCACGTCCGGCGCCGGGTCCGTTGCCGCGCTGAATGTCGCGGACGGCGCCGAGATCTGGAAGGTGCAGCCTGGCGGCCCGCTGCGCGGTGCGCCCACGCTCTCCAACGGCAATGCCTATGTGATGAGCCAGGACAACCAGCTCTTCGCGCTCTCGCAGGCAGACGGCGCGGTCGTGTGGACGGACAGCGGCACGCTGGAAGCGACGGGCGTGTTCGGCGTCGGCGCTCCGGCGGCGGCGCAGGGTTCGGTGATCGCTGGCTATAGCTCGGGCGAACTGACGGCCTATCGCTACGAGAACGGCCGCGCCTTGTGGGGCGATGCGCTCAGCCGCACCAGCATCTCCACCTCGGTTGCCATGCTAACCGATATCGACGCCGACCCGGTGATCGATCGGGGCCAGGTGTTCGCGATCGGCGAAGGCGGCCGCATGGCAGCCTATGAACTGGTGAGCGGGCAGCGCCTTTGGGAGCTGAACATCGGCGGTATCGCGACGCCGCTGGTGGTGAGCGACTGGGTGTTCGTGGTGACCGACAAGTCCCAGCTGCTCGCCATCACGCGTGCCACTGGCAAAATCCGGTGGATCAGTGATCTGCCGGCATGGCGCAAGCCGAAGAAGAAGACCGGCCCAATCCGTTGGCGCGGCCCGATCCTCGCGGGCGGCAAGCTCATCCTCGTCTCCACCGAAGGCGCGATGGCTTTTGTCGATCCGACGAGCGGCAAGGTGCTGCAGGAGCGCGACCTCAAGCAGGGTCTCACCCTGCCGCCCATCGTCGCGGACAACATGCTTTACGTGCTGACGGACGAGGGACGCATCCTCGCGTTCCGCTGATGGCAAAAAGACAACGCCCAGACCGCGACACGCCGGCCGGAAGCCTTCCGGTCGTCGCCATCGTCGGCCGCCCGAATGTGGGCAAGTCCACGCTGTTCAACCGGCTGGTGGGCAAGAAGCTCGCGCTTGTCGATGACCAGCCCGGCGTCACCCGCGACCGGCGCGAGGGCGATGCCGAACTGCTCGGCCTCAAGTTCCGCATCGTGGATACCGCCGGTTTCGAGGAAGACGACGCGCAGACCCTGCCGGGCCGGATGCGCGCGCAGACCGAAATGGCGGTTCAGGGCGCCTCGGTCGCCTTGTTCATGATCGACGCGCGCGCGGGCATTACACCGCTCGACGAGCATATCGCCCGCTGGCTGCGCGCCGGGAATACCCCGGTAGTGCTGCTTGCCAACAAGGCCGAGGGCCGCGCCGCCGATCCCGGCATCATGGAAGCCTTTTCGCTCGGCTTTGATGAGCCTGTGGCCTTTTCCGCGGAGCATGGGCAAGGTCTTGCCGACCTGTTCCAGGCGATCCGCCCGCATGTCGAGGCGGACGAGCCAGACCTACCCGTCGAGGGCGACGAGGATGATGTGGGAGACGAGGACGAGCTGGACGACAGCGCGCCGCTCAAGCTCGCCATCGTGGGGCGACCCAATGCCGGCAAGTCCACGCTCATCAACCGCATATTGGGCGAAGAGCGGCTGATTACCGGGCCGGAAGCCGGCATCACGCGCGACAGCATCGCCGTGGACTGGACCTGGCACGCGCCCGACGGGGTGGCGCGCGCCGTGCGGCTGATCGACACCGCCGGCATGCGCAAGCGGGCCAAGGTGCAGGAGAAGCTGGAGAAGCTCTCCGTAGCCGATGCGCTTCATGCCGTCGATTTTGCGGAAGTCGTGGTGCTGATGCTCGATGCCACGCTTGGGCTTGAGGCGCAGGATCTGCGCATTGCCGATAAGGTGCTGAGCGAGGGCCGTGCGCTCGTGATCGCGCTCAACAAGTGGGACGTGGCCGAGAATGGCTCGTCGCTCTATCAGGGCGTCCGCAAGGCGCTGGAAGACGGCCTTGCGCAGGTGCGCGGTGTGCCGCTGCTCACCGTCTCCGGCGCCACGGGCAAGGGCATTGACGATCTGCTGCAAGCGGCGTTCGATACGCGCCGCCGCTGGTCGCAGCGCGTGCCAACGAGCCTGCTTAACCGCTGGTTTGATGAGGCGCTGGAAGCCAATCCACCGCCGGCGCCCGGGGGCAAGCGGATCAAGATGCGCTACATCACCCAGGCGCGGAGCCGGCCGCCGACGTTCGTGGTGTTCGGGTCGCGTCTTGATGAGGTGCCGGAGAGCTACAGCCGCTATCTCGTGAATGGTATCCGCAAGGCGCTCGACTTTTCGGGCGTGCCAATCCGGCTAAACCTGCGTAGCGCACGGAACCCATTTGACAAAAAGAAGTGATCCGGCGCGCATCGACGCCCGCGGGCTGAAATGCCCGTGGCCCGTCCTGCGCGCCGCTCGCGCGATGCGCGACCATGATTCCGTATTGCTGCTGGCCGACGATCCGGTGGCGAAAATCGATGTGCCGGCCTTGGCGCAATCCAATGGCTGGGCGATTGGCGTTCACGAGTCCGAGAGCCATATGGAATATGCGCTGAGCCGCGAGGGCGCAGAGGAAACATAAGCGAATGAGATGCGGCCGTTTTGCGGCTTTTCGTTGGCAGGAACCACCTGTTCTGCCGCACTGACAGATGATGAACGGTCGGCAGGGCCATTCTGCCCTTCCCCCTCACCCCTCCCCACCCTATAGCCGCCCGATGCTTGCCGATCCCGCCGCCCTGCTCCGAAGCGTTTTTGGCTTCGAGGCCTTTCGAGGCGTGCAGGCGCAAGTGGTGGACCGGGTCCTGGCGGGCCGCCCGACGCTGGCGATCATGCCGACGGGCGCCGGAAAATCGCTTTGCTATCAATTGCCTGCGCTCGCCATGCCGGGCTGTTGCGTTGTCGTCTCGCCGCTGATCGCGCTGATGCACGACCAGTTGCGCGCGGCGCGAGCGCTCGGCATCCGCGCGGCGAGCCTCACGTCGGTGGACGCCGACTGGCGCGAGACGCAGGACAGGCTGGTTGCCGGTGAGCTGGACCTGCTCTACGTAGCGCCAGAGCGCGCCTCGGGAGACGGTTTCCGCGCGCTGCTGGAGCGGTCGCGCCTCAGCCTCTTCGCGATCGATGAGGCGCATTGCGTCTCGGAATGGGGCCATGATTTTCGTCCCGATTACCGCCTGCTGCGTCCGCTGCTCGACGCCTTTCCCGATGTCCCGCGGCTCGCGCTCACCGCGACCGCCGATGCCCACACCCGCGAGGATATTCTCACCCAGCTCGGCATTCCGGCTGAGGGGCTGATCATCTCCGGCTTCGACCGGCCCAATATCCGCTACCTCGTGCAGCCGCGCGATGGCCTGCGCCGTCAGCTCACCGATATTCTGGCGGCCAATTCCGGCCCCGGCATCATCTATGCACCAACCCGCGCCGCGACCGAGCAGCTTGCCGAGGCGCTGGGTGCCAAGGGGCGCCCGGTGCTGGCCTATCATGCGGGGCTGCCCGCCGAGCTGCGCGCCGCCAATCAGGCCGCATTCCTCGCCAGCGAGGAGATGGTGATGGTCGCCACCGTCGCCTTCGGCATGGGCATCGACAAGCCGGACGTGCGCTTCGTCGTCCATGCCGGCCTGCCCAAGTCCATCGAGAGCTATTATCAGGAGAGCGGACGTGCCGGCCGCGATGGCGATCCGGCGACGGCGACGCTGCTGTGGGGCGCAGAGGATTTCATGCGGGCGCGCCAGCGGATTAGCGAGGTGGAGCCAGAGCGCCAGGGCGGCGAGCGCGCGCGGATCGCCGCCCTGGGCGCGCTGGTCGAGACCGCGCGCTGCCGCCGTGCGGTGCTGCTGCGCCATTTCGGCGAGAACCCGCCGCCCACCTGCGCCAATTGCGACAATTGCCTCTCGCCCCCCGCCAGCATCGATGCGACGCTGACGGCGCAGAAGCTGCTCTCTGCCGTCCACCGCACCGGCCAGAGCTTTGGCCTCGGTCACCTCGAAGCCGTGCTGACCGGGCGGGGTAATGACCGGATTTCCCAGCGCGGGCATGATCGCCTGTCGGTCTTCGGCATTATCGAGGGCGAGGAGGCCGCGCTGATCAAGCCGGTCGCCCGCGCTCTGCAGGTGCATGATGCGCTGACCACCACCGACCATGGCGGGCTGGCGCTCGGCCCGGCGGCGCGTGGTTATCTGAAAGGCGAGGACCGCGTCGAGCTAGTCATTCAGCCGAAGAAGGAGCGCCGGCGTGGCCGCGACAAGGGGGAGAACCCCGTCAACGACCCGGTTTTCGATGCGCTACGCGAGTGCCGCCGCACGCTGGCGCAGGAGGCCGGTGTGCCGCCTTATGTCATCTTCCATGACAGTACCTTGCGCGACATGGCCGCGATCCGCCCGAAGTCCCTGCGCGATATGGCGCTGGTGAGCGGCGTCGGCCAGCGCAAGCTGGAGGCATATGGCGAGGCCTTCCTCGCCGCCCTTCGCCGCTTCGGCTAATTCATCAGCCCGTTTCGTCGGCGTCAGTGAGCCGCGCGGCCATATCCATGAAATTGCGCGCCGCCTCGCGCTCGGCGGGGTCCTTGAACGCGACGTCCAGGTCCGGTGCGCCACCGAGCATGTGCAACAGCGCCCACAGGCCGAAGCGCCGGCCGGCGTCCTTCTCCAGCCCGAAATCGACGCGCATCCGCTCAATTCCGGCGCCCATCGCCTCGGGAGGCAACTCTTCCAGTTCGGTCTTGCCGAAATAGCGCAGCATCAGGTCATGAAAATCCATGGCCGCCAGCATAAGGTAGGCACGGCCCGGACGCAGCCGAAATCGACTGCGTTCACCGCCGGATCGTCAGGCTCCACGCATAGCCGCGATACAGGGCCCGGCAGGACAGGTCCGCGCCATAGGTCGCGGCAAGGCCGCGGGCCACGGCAAAGAGCGGCTCGCGCGGCGTGACGTGAAAGCGCCCGAGCCAGCCCTGCAATGCGGCGCGGAACCAGCCGGGCAACCGCTCCTGCTGGCCGAAATCGACGATATGGAGCGACCCGCCCGGTTCGACGACCGAGAGCGCCTGCGCCAGCGCGGCCTCCCATTGCGGGATCATCGAGAGGCTGTAGCTGATATAGACTCGGTCAAAGCCCGGCTCGCCGAACAAGGCCTGCGGGTCGAACCGGGCGGCATCGGCGCGCTCCAGCAGCGTGCGCGAGTGCGCCCCCGCATGCGCAATATTGCGGTGCGCCGATTTGAGCATCTCCGCCGAGATATCGAGCCCAAAGAGCCGCGCCTGCGGATAATGCCGGGCGACCAACGCCAGATTGCGTCCGGTTCCCACTCCGATCTCCAGGACCGATCCGCCAGCCGGCACAGCCAGATCACGGATCAGCCGATCCCGCCCCAGCAGATAATATTTGCGGGTGAGGTCGTAGACATGTCGCTGCAACGCATATTGCGTGTCCATCGCGCGGGCATGGCGCTCGCTCGCCGCGCCAATGCGGTCCATGTGCGACACGGCCTAGCCCTTCAAGCTGTAGAGATGCACGCCGCCATAAATGGACGAGCGGTCGGCGCGGGTGAAGCGCAGCGAGTCTTCGCCATGATAATGCCATCGCTCCAGAATCTGATCAGGCACGCGCCCCGGCAGCAGGCTGGGCTCGGCCGCCGTGCGGAAGAGCACCCGCGCACCGGGGCGGGCTGTGCGGGTGATCTCGTACCAGAGCGCAATCAACTGCGCGTCGTTCATCCAGTCCTGCGCATCCAGCAGCACATAACGATCCACGCTGGCATCCGGCTGCTGGGCGAGCCAGTCAGTCATATTGGCGTGACGGATATCGACCCGGTCGGCGCGCGCCGTCACCGCCGCATAATGATCCTGCTGGAGATAGGGCGGCAGCGGCGCATCCGCATGGCGGCCATAGCCGCGCCCGAAGGCCTGCCAGGCGAAATAATTGGCCTTAAGATCATAATCGCAGGCGAGGCGTTCGAGGCGCTTGCGCAGCACCGCCGCCATTTTCTCATCGCCGGCAAGCGCATCATATTGCGCGGGCGGGATGCCGAGCCCGAAGAGCGAGGCGGGCTGATCGGTCAGCCAGCGGATGAATTTGCGCTCGAAGATCGGCGCCAGTCGCGCCTCGAAGATGCGGCGCTGCTCATCCATGTCTCGGGCGGCCAGCAGTTCGCGCGGATCAATGCGGTACAGCCGCGCCACCAGATGCGCCGCACCGATGAAGCCGCCGAGCAGCCCGCGCTTGTATGCGCCGGAGCGGAACATGCCGATGCGGCGGCGCCCCACCAGATCGCGCCCTTCCCAATAGCGGCGCGCGGTCTCGTCCAGATGCGGGCGGATATAGGCCTTATAGGCCCGAAGATTCTCCGCGCTGTCGGCCTCGGCAAAGAAGCGGCGAAAGCCCGCATAATCGGGCAATTGCTGCGCCGCGACCTGCTTCAGCCGATTGAGCGCAATATGCGCCGTGTTGAGATCGACCGCCGTGATGCGCGCAGGATCGGCGGTCAGATAGGAGAGCACATTGCAGCCGCCGCTGGCGATGGTCACGACATGGCTCTCCGGCGTGATCGCCAGCGCCGCCATGTCCACCACCGGGTCTTCCCAGATCTGCGCATAGACCAAGCCCCGAAACGCGAAGGCGAAGGCGCGTTCGAGAAGGCCTTCGCGCGTGGTCGCCTCATGATTGATGACGGCGCGATCGATGACATGCGGCATGAACGGCTCCCCTGTTGGTCCACCTGACGCCCCGCTAGGCGCCAAGCATGTCAGGCCCGTGACCGCGCGATGGCAGATTGGTGACGCGGCTGCGTGCAATGGTCTTGGCTCTGGCGGAGCGCTCACGCTAGGATCGGGCATGGCAGGGTCATCACCCCATCTCGATCAGATCTGGTACGCGCTGGAATGGCTCATCCGCCTCGGCGCGCTTGCCGTCGTGCCCTTGCGGCGGACACCTGCGGCGGCGCGGGCGTGGCTGCTGCTGATCTTCTTCCTGCCGGTGCCCGGCCTGCTCTTGTTTCTCGCCATCGGCAGTCCGCGCTTCCCGGCGTGGCGGCGCGAGCGGTTCGGCGCCTTGCAGCCCTTCTTCGCCGCGACCGCGCAAGCGCAGCAGCGGCATCAGCCCGCGCTTGCCGATGCGGAGCCCATCGCGGCGCTCGCCCGCACTTTGGGCCATATGCCCGCCACTGACGGCAATGCCATCACGCTTATCGACGCTTATGATGCGGTGGTGGACCGGCTCGTCGCGGATATCGATGCCGCCGAACAGTCCGTCCACCTGCTCGTCTACATCTTCGCCGACGATGCCGTGGGCCAGCGCGTGGCCGCCGCGCTCGGCCGGGCCGTCCAGCGCGGTCTGGACGTGCGGGTGCTGTTCGATCCGGTCGGCTCGCGCCCATGGCGGCGCGGGACGCAGGCGCTGCTACGCGCCAAGGGGGTGCGCGTGTGCGAAACGCTGCCGTTGCGCCTGATCCGGGCGCGAACCCGGCGCGATATGCGCAATCATCGCAAGCTCTTCGTGATCGACGACAGGATCGGCTATGCCGGCTCCCAGAACATCGTCGCGCGCGATTTCCGGCCCGGCGTGGTCAATCGCGAACTGGTCGCGCGGGTGACGGGGCCAGTCGTCGCCAGCATGGAGGCGCTGGTGCGTGCCGACTGGTCGCTGGAGACTGGCGATCCGCCCGGCGCCTCCCCTGCCCCGAAGGACACTGCCGGGACCGCCTGCCTGCAATTGCTGCCGAGTGGCGCGGACTATCCGCTGGCCGGGTTCGAGACGCTGCTGGTCTGGCAGTTGCATCAGGCGCGCCAGCACGTCGTCATGGTCAGCCCTTATTTCGTGCCGGGCGAGGACGTGCTCGGCGCCATGGGCGCAGCGGTGGCGCGCGGGGTCAAGGTCGACCTCATTCTCTCGCGCGTGGCGGATCAGCCGCTCGTCCGCCTGTCGCAAAGCTCCTTCTATCAGGAGCTGCTGGACGCCGGCGTCTCGATCCACCTGTTCCCCAACGAACTGCTCCACGCCAAGACGCTCAGCATCGATGACCAGCTGGCCGTGGTGGGATCGAGCAATGTCGACCTGCGCTCGTTCCAGCTCAACCAAGAGGCGAGCCTGCTGATCTATGACGCCACCTCGATTGCGCAGGTGCTGGCAATTCATGACGGCTATCTCGCCGCCTCCACGACGCTGACGCCGGCAGCATGGCGCGCGCGCTCGCGCACCCGGCGGCTCGCCGAGAACATCGCCCGGCTGGTGGATTCGCTGCTGTGAGCCTCAGCCCGCCCGGTCGGCGAGCTCCAGCAGGCGGGTGAACGTCTCCCGGTCGACATTGCCGCCCGAGAGGGTAACGAGCGTCGCATCTGTCACCGGCACCTTGCCCGCGAGCACGGCAGCCAGCGCCGCAGCGCCGCCGGGCTCGACGACCAGATGGAGCTTCTCGAAGACCACCCGCATGGCCTGCGCGACCTCCATCGGCGTCACGGCCGCACCGCCGCTGGCCCGGCCCTGCAATACCGCGAAATTGATCGGGAAGGTGCGCGGCGTCTGGAGCGCGTCGCAATCGGTGGGGAAGGCCAGGTCGTCCACCGACTGGATGCTGCCGGCCGCCAGCGAGCGAAGCAGATCGTCATAGCCCTCCGGCTCGGCCAGATAGAGCTCCGCATCCGGACAGGCCAGCGCGAGACCGGCAGAGAGGCCCCCGCCCCCGCAACAGGCAACGATGCGATCCGGTCCGCGCCCAAGTTGCGCCTGCATTTGCGCTGCCCCCTCAATCCCGAGCGTGCCCTGCCCCTCGATGATCCACGGATCGCCATAGGCATGAACGAGGGTCGCGCCGGTCTTCGTGACCAGATCGGCAGCGATGCTGTCGCGATCCTCGCTCGCGCGATCATAGAGATGGACCTTGGCGCCGAGCGCCCGGGTCGCCGCCAGCTTGGCGCGGGGCGCATTGCTCGGCATCACGATGGTCGCGGCGATGCCGAGCCGCCGGGCGGCCCAAGCCACGCCCTGCGCGTGATTGCCGCTGGAGACGCCGACCACGCCGCGCGCCCGCTGCTCCGCCGTCAGATCGCTCAGCCGATGCCAAGCGCCCCGGATCTTGAACGCGCCGACGGGCTGGAGCATGTCCGCCTTGCACCAGATCGTCCGCCCCTGGACCTCCAGAGGCAAAAGCGGCGTTGGCGGCAGCAGCGCCGCGATCTTGTCCGCCGCGCGCAACACGCCTTCGCGGCTCGGCGCACGAAGCGGATCGAGCAATTCTTGTTCTGTCACAGAGCCCCCCTATATGCAGGCGCTTGTCGATTCGACTTCATGGAGACTAACAGATGAGCAAGGTGCTGGTCATCGGCGCAGGTGGCGTCGGATCGGTCGCGGTCCACAAGATGGCGATGAATGTGGACATCTTCAGCGACATTCACCTCGCGAGCCGCACGGTCTCCAAATGCGATGCCATTGCCGCCTCCGTGAAGGAGCGCACGGGCGTTGCCATCAGCACCTATGCGCTGGATGCCGATGACGTGGCAGCGACGACGGCGCTGATCAAGCAGATCGGCCCCGAGCTGGTCGTAAACCTGGCCCTGCCCTATCAGGATCTCGCGATCATGGATGCCTGCCTTGCTGCGGGCGTCAATTATATGGACACGGCGAACTACGAGCCGCGCGACGAGGCGCATTTCGAATATAGCTGGCAGTGGGCCTATCAGGACCGGTTCAAGGATGCCGGCCTCATGGCGCTGCTCGGCTCCGGCTTCGATCCGGGCGTCACCAGCGTGTTCGCGAGCTGGCTCAAGAAGCATCATTTCGAGCGGATCGACACGCTCGATATTCTGGACTGCAATGGCGGCGACCATGGCCAGCACTTCGCCACCAACTTCAATCCCGAGATCAACATCCGCGAAGTGACCGCGCCTGCACGGCACTGGGAAAATGGCGAGTGGGTCACGACCCCCGCCCTCTCCTACAAGCAGAGCTTCGACTTCGAGCAGGTCGGCCCCAAGAACATGTACCTCATGTATCATGAGGAGCTCGAGAGCCTCGCCAAGCATCTGCCCGAGATCAAGCGCATCCGCTTCTGGATGACCTTCGGCGATGCTTATCTCAAGCATCTCGAAGTGCTGCAGAATGTTGGCATGACGCGGATTGACCCGGTGATCTACAATGGCGTTGAAATCATCCCGCTGCAGTTCCTCAAGGCCGTGCTGCCCGAGCCAGCCAGCCTTGGCCCGACGACCAAGGGCAAGACCAACATCGGCGATATTGCCACCGGCCTTGGCAAGGATGGCCAGGACAAGACGCTCTACATCTACAATATCTGCGACCATGAGGACGCCTATGCCGAGACCGGCAATCAGGCGGTGAGCTACACCACCGGCGTGCCGGCGATGATCGGCGCGGCGCTGATGCTGCAGGGCCTGTGGTCCGGCGCTGGTGTGTTCAACATCGAGCAGCTCGATCCCGACCCGTTCATGGACATGCTGAACAAGCATGGCCTGCCGTGGCAGGTGAAGGAACTCGACGGACCGCTGCCCTTCTGATGGGCGCCCTGCGCATCCGCATCGGGCTGGCGAGCGCCGCCCTGGCGCTCGCTCTGGGCGGCTGCGCCCCGCGGATCGGCCTGGTCGATGGCGTGCCCTCCTCCGAGCTGAACAGTTGCGCCCGCCAGGGCGGCTCGCTGCAGGCACGGGGACGCGCGCAGACCGTCATGTGCGTGGTGCCTTATGCGGATGCAGGCAAGAGCTGCGCCTCAAAGAAGGACTGCCAGGGCCGCTGCCTCGCCCAGCCGGGCAAGAACGGCGCGCTGCCGCTCGATGAGCAGAAAGCACCCGGCCGCTGCCAGGCCGACAACAAATTATTCGGATGCTTTGCCGAACTCGACGGCGGCAAGGTCGTTCGGTCTATGTGCATCGACTGATCGGTGCATCGATGGAGGCGCGGCGGTTGCAGCCGCGCCATGACATGATTTGAGCGGAGCTGACCCCATGGAAACCCGAGCCGGCGACCCCGGCGCCTTTGCGCGCTTCGATCTCAATCGCGTACCCTCGCCCGCCTTCGTGGTCGATGCCGCCGCCATCCGCCGCAACCTGACGATCCTCAAGGACGTGCGGGATCGGGGCGGCATCAAGATGCTGGCGGCGCTCAAGGCGTTCTCCATGTGGTCGCTCGGGCCCACTGTCTCAGCCTATCTCGACGGAGTCTGCGCCTCCGGCCTCTACGAGGCCCGACTGGGCCGCGAGGAATATACCGGGCTCGATGAGAAGGGCGAAGTTGCGACCTATTGCGCCGGCTACAAGGCGGCAGACCTGCCCGAGATCTGTGTGCTTTCCGACCATATCATCTTCAACTCGCCCGGCCAGCATGCGCGCTTCCGGCCCATTCTCGATGCGCAGCGCGCGCAGGGGATGAGCTTCGACGTGGGCTTGCGGATCAATCCGCTCCATGCCGAGGGCGAGGTGGCGAAATATGATCCCTGCCAGCCCAACAGTCGGCTCGGCTTCCCCATCGACCAGCTACTCCCTGAGCATCTCGAGGGCGTGGACGGCATTCATTTCCATACGCTGTGCGAGCAGGATTTCGTGCCGTTGGGCCGGACATGGGCCTCGGTCGAGCCGAGCCTCAAGCGCTTCTTTCCTCAGCTCAAATGGCTGAACTTCGGCGGCGGCCATCATATCACCCGCGCCGACTATCAGCGCGATGAGCTGGTCGCCTTCCTCCAGCAGGTCCGCCGTGAGACCGGGCTCGACGTGTATCTGGAGCCCGGCGAGGCCGTGGCGCTGGATGCGGGCATCCTCGTGGGCGAAATTCTCGATGTGATCGACAATGGCATGCCTGTTGCCATCGTGGATATTTCCGCGACCTGCCACATGCCGGACGTGATCGAGGCGCCCTATCGCCCGGCAATGCTCGGCGAGCAACCCGGCGGCGATCTGGTGCGGCTCGGCGGTCCCTCCTGCCTCGCAGGCGATATCATCGGCGACTATGCCCTGCCCGTCCCCGCCGAGCCGGGGCGCCGCATCGCGTTTCTCGATCAGGCGCATTATTCCATGGTGAAGACCAACACCTTCAACGGCGTACCGCTGCCCTCCATCTGGCTGTGGGACAGCGAGACGGACGAGCTGCAGGAAATCCGCCAGTTCGGCTATGAGGACTTCAAGGGCCGGTTGAGCTGACATGGAAACGACATAAAACTGTCACAATAAGCCCTTGAATTTCCTCGCCTCATTCGAACTGGATAACCAAAATTTTACCGTCCGGCTTCTAGAGGCGTGGCATGATGCATGCCGCCTCTTTCCAGATCGACGGACAGGATGACGAGGACGCTCTCGCCGGGCTGCGGATGCTGGGCAGCGAGCAGATCAAGGCGCGGCAGGGCGCCTCGTCCATGGAGATTGTCGCGCTGTTTCGCCAGCATATGGGCTTGCGGCTTCTCCCGCTGGTCGATGAGGCAGATCGCCCCATTGGCGCCATCTATGAGGAGGACGTCCGCAATATCCTCTTCAACCCCTATGGCTATGCCCTGCTGAGCAATCCCGGCATCACCATCGCCTTTGGCGAGCGGATGCAGCGCTGCCCGGTGATCGAGATGGATCGAGGCCTCGCCGGCCTGCTTGCTGTCCACGCCCGCGATGGCGGCAAGGAAGCGATCATCGTGACGCGCGGGGGCCGCTATGCTGGCTTCGTCCCTAATGCCGCCATTCTCGGGGCCATCAACGCGCAGGAGGTGCGGCAGCGTCGCGCGCGCGACGCGGAACTGGCGCGACTGCGCGCGGTGAGCGCGGCCTTCGAGCAGGACATCCAGAGCCTCTCTACGGCGCTTGGCGATATGGCGTCGCTGCTCCAGGGCACGGCCACCGGCACCGCCACCCGCAGCCAGGACAATACCGACCACGCCTTGCACGTGCTCACCGCCGCCGGCCAGAACGGCGCGATGATGGATGAGGTGGCGCGCTCCAGCGCCGCATTGGTGCAATCGCTCGGGCGGCTCGACCAGGAAACGGCGCAGGCGCGGGCTGTCGCCGCCGAAGCTGTTTCCCGCGTCGATGCCAGCGCGGCGCAAGCGCAGGCTCTCGATCAGGCCACGCAATCCATCGAAACGATCACCACCACCATCGAAACGCTGGCCCGGTCGGTCAAGCTCCTCTCGCTCAACGCCTCGATCGAAGCGGCGCGGGCTGGAGAAGCCGGACGCGGCTTCGCCGTCGTCGCCAATGAAGTGCGCGCCCTTGCCCAGAAGACAGGCGCCGCTGCGCAGGACATTCGCACCCATGCGCTGACGGTTCGCGGCACGATCACGGCGGTGACAGGGGCACAGGCGGGTCTTGAGCGCGTGATCGCCAGCATCAAGCAGATCGCCGATGGCGTCACCGCGACGGTCAGCGCGCAGCGCGCCCTCTCCCTCCATCTCGCCGCCGGCACCGAACAGGCGGCCTCGGCGAGCAAGGACATCGAGGCGCATATCGTGCGCATCTCCGGCAATGCGCGATACGCTGCCGAAGGTGCGCAGGATCTGGCGCGGACGGCTCATGATCTGAGCGACTCATCGAGCAGCCTCTCGCGGCGGGTGGAGCGGTTCCTGAGCGACATCGCGATGGGCGACGGCGCCGCTGATTGAAGCGCATTCGGGAGAAGATTCGACTCGCCGCAACCGCGCCACCCGATCCGGCGGGTTTGCGACACGTCCGATCCTGCACCGAAATTGCGCCATCGCACCGGCGCCATTACGAAAAAGCCAGACTTTCCGACACTTTCCAGCGCCGCAGCGCGTGACTCAATTTTGACCCCCGATCTTTACAGGGGGGGCCGCAGGTCATATATGCGCACCCCTGCTGCCCCATGGGACTTCCACCGCAAGGCAGCTCTTTTCGACTGTAATCCACTGGAGGTCCCTTGAGTTGTACAAGCATCATAGCGCGCTGGGGGTAGCTCTCTCCCTCAAACCGGCAGCACCGGTAACGCTTATTCGCCCGCAGGCAGCTGCCCGCGCCGCTCGATACTTCTCGACGAAGTTCCCGGGGCGCTCGCTCTATGCCGTCAAGGCCAATCCCTCGCCCGCGTTGCTGGAAACGCTGTGGGCAGCTGGAATCACGCATTTCGATGTCGCGTCCATTGCCGAGGTTCGGCTGGTCGCGCGGACGCTGCCGCAGGCCAAGCTCTGCTTCATGCATCCGGTGAAAGCCGAGGAAGCCATTCGCGAGGCCTATTTCAAGCATGGCGTGCGGACCTTCTCGCTGGATTCGCTCGAGGAGCTGGAGAAGATCGTGCGGGCCACCCGTGGCGCGCCGGACCTTGAGCTGTGCGTGCGCCTGCGCGTCTCCTCCGAGCACAGCAAGCTGAGCCTTGCTTCCAAGTTCGGTTGCGATCTCGCCGATGCGCGTGAGCTGCTGCAGGCCACCCGTCAGGCCGCCGATGCGCTCGGCATCTGCTTCCACGTCGGCAGCCAGGCGATGTCGCCCCACGCCTATGTGCAGGCTATCGAGCGCGTGCGCGCCGCGATCGTCGATGCATCGGTGACGGTGGACATTGTGGATGTGGGTGGCGGTTTCCCCTCCACCTATCCCGGCATGGAGCCGCCGCCGCTCGGCCATTATTTCTCGGCCATTCACCGCGCCTTCGAGAGCCTGCCGATTTCCTATTCGGCAGAGCTGTGGTGCGAGCCGGGCCGGGCGCTGTGCGCGGAATATAGCTCGCTGCTGGTGCGCGTGGAAAAGCGCCGCGGTAACGAGCTGTTTATCAACGACGGCGCCTATGGCGCGCTGTTCGATGCCGCGCATCTCGGCTGGCGCTTCCCCGTGCAATTGCTGCGCGCGGAAGCCAACGAGGCGGATCAGGAAGCTTTCAGCTTTTACGGCCCGACCTGCGACGACATGGACCATATGGCCGGCCCGTTCATGCTCCCTGCGGACGTGCGTGTGGGCGACTATATCGAGATCGGGATGCTCGGCGCCTATGGCAATGCTATGCGCACCGACTTCAACGGCTTCGGCGCGGAGAGCGTCGCACAGGTCGCCGACGAGCCGATGGCCAGCCTCTACCGCGAGGAAGAGCCCGTCCCGCAGCAGTCCAACGTGGTGCAACTGCGCCGCTAAAGCGGATTGCCAAGCCTAGCAGAATGAGACAGCCTCTCCGGACAAGTTTCGGGGAGGCTTTTTCATGTCGGTCAATCTGCTGGTGCCGGTGTTTGCGCTGGTGCTCTGGTCTATCGTGATGCTCATCTGGATGGTCGCGCTGCGGCTACCGGCGCTCAGCAAGCTAAAAATCTCGCCGGAGCAGGCACGCGGCGGACGCGGGCAGGATCTCGACCGGATGCTCGCGCGCGAGATCAATTGGCCCGCGCACAATTATGTGCATCTGATGGAACAGCCGACGATCTTCTACGCGACGGCGATCGGCCTTGCGCTGCTCGGCCAGGACACAACGGCCAACATCGCCCTCGCCTGGGCCTATGTGGGCATCCGGATCGTCCACAGCGTGTGGCAAGCGAAGGTGAACACCATTCCGGTGCGCGCCAGCCTGTTCTTCCTCTCGTCGATCCTGCTGGCGGTGCTGGCCGTCAACGGCCTGCTCGCCGCGCTACGGCTCAGCGCCTGAAGGTCGCGACCAGCTCTACATGGGTCGACCAGCGGAACTGGCCGACGGGCTTGACGCGCTCGATGCGGTAGCCTGCCTCGACCAGCATCACCGCATCCCGCGCGAAGCTGGCCGGATTGCAGGAGACATAGACGATCAGCGGTACCTGTGAGGCCGCGATCTGCGCCACCTGCTCGCGCGCGCCGGCACGAGGCGGATCGAGCACGACGGCATCGAAGCGGTTGAGTTCCGCTGGCGTGAGCGGACGGCGGAACAGGTCGCGATGCTCCGGGAAGATGCGGCCGGGCAGGCGATTGCCGCCGCCGCGCAGGGCCATCACCAGATCGCGCGCGGCCTCTGCCGCATAAACCTTGCGGCCCGGCACATCATTGGCGACCGACAGGGCGAAGGTGCCGATTCCCGCGAACAGATCGGCCACCATGGCTGCGCCGCCCAGCGCTTGCCTCACCTCGGCAACCAGAGCCGCCTCCCCGTCCTCCGTCGCCTGCAGGAAGGCGCGTGGCGGGTAGCCCGTGAGGACCTTGCCAAAGCGCACCGTCGCCGGCTCCGGCTCCCAGATGGTCATCGGGGCATCGTCATCGATCAGGATGAGCCGGGCGAGTTGGTTCTCACGGGCAAAGTCGAGCAGCGCCTCGGTTTGGGCAAGGCCATCGACCCGCAGGCCTGAAAGGACGACATCCACGCCCTGATCGACCAGCGTCAGATCCGCCTCGCCTGGCTGGCGATCCGGCAGCATCGTCGCAAAGAGCGCACGCAGCGGCGCGACAAGCGCGAAAAGGCGCGGGTCCAGTACCGGGCATTCGCGCAGATCGATAAGCTTATGACTGCCCTGCTCCGAGAAGCCGAACTGGATGCGCTTGCCGAGCCGCAGCGCGCGCAGGCTGGCCCGACGACGGCTGTGCGGCGGCGAGACATAAGACGCGGCGACCTCCTGCGCGCTCAGCCCCTGCCCGGCCAGCGCGCCGGCCACGCGATCGCGCACATATTCGGTGAAGGCCTCATCCGACAGGTGCTGGAGCTGGCAGCCCCCGCATTGCGGGAAGTGCCGGCATGGCGGCGTGACGTGATGCGGCCCGGCCTCGATGCTGCCATCGGTGCGCAGACGGTCGCCCGGCGCGCTCAGCGCCACATGGCGGCCATCCGCCGTCACGCCATCGCCTCGCGCGGCAATGCGGACGATAAGATCGGGATCGGGGCTGGTCATGAGGCACTCGCAAGGGCAGCAGGAAGGCAACCGACAAGATCGTCGGCAATGAAGGCCGCGCCGGCACGGCGGCCAGCCTCGCCATGCAGCCAGACGGCCTCACAGGCAGCGGTGAAGGCATCGCCCGTAACCGCCAGACGGCCCGCGCACAAGCCGGCGAGCACATCACCCGTGCCGGCGGTGGAGAGCCATGACGAAGCCGGCGGGGCGACGACGCAGCGTCCATCGGGCGCGGCGATCACGCTGTCCGCGCCTTTGTGGACGACGACGGCCCCGATATCGGCCGCTGCCGCGCGAGTGCGATCGATCTTGTTACCTGGTCGTGCGCCGAAAAGCTGGCAGAACTCGCCTTCATGCGGAGTGACGACGGCAGGAGGTGGCGCTTCCGGCCGACCGCGCGTGCCCATGAGCCATAAAGCATCCGCATCGGCGACGGTCGGCACCCCTGCCCTCAAGGCCGTGAGGAGCGTGCGCCATGCGGCATCATCGCGCCCAAGGCCGGAGCCGACGAGCAGCGCCTTGGCCCGATCCACCTCGAAATGCTCGCTCCGCACAATGGCGTGACTGTGAGAGCCGGCCGGCGCGGCCTGCCCGATCAGCCGGACATAGCCAGCACCGCTGTGCGCCGCCGCCTCCGCCGCCAGCGCGGCCGCGCCCGGCATCGCGCCGGCCACAACGCAGACCAGACCGCGCAGATATTTGTGGGCATCACGGGCCGGAGGCCGGATCGATGGCGGCTGAAGAAACCGCGCGGCATCCGCCGGCGCGTCGATGCCGATGTCGACAAGCCAATGCTGCTGCGCGAAGCCGAGCGCCGGCATCAGCACCTGGGCGGGCTTCCAGGCGCCCAGCGAGAGGCAATGGGTGAAGACCGGCACTGGGGAGAGCGCGAGCACGGCATCGCTCTCCACGCCGCTCGGGACGTCGATGGCGTAGCTCAGTTGCGCGGCCTCCACCAAGGCGCCGAGCCGCGCCGCCAGCTCCGGTGACAGGCCGCGCGTGAGGCCGATGCCGAACAGCGCATCCACCAACTGCGTCGCCGGTTCGGCAAGCATGATATCCTCGAGCGGGCCGCCCCAATCGGCGCGCGCCTTGCGGCTGCTGTCCGTTCCGCTCTCGCCCAACGCCGCCACGCGGACGGACACGCCCAGATCGCGCAGGGCACGGGCGATGACGAAGCCGTCCCCGCCATTGTTGCCGGGGCCGCAGAGCACCAGCACATCGCGCATCGCGCCTGCGCGGAAGATCACCTCTGCGGCGCGCTCCCCTGCCCTGCACATCAGGGCGTAGGGATCGGTGCCGGCATCGAACAGCGCCTGCTCGGCGGCGCGCATCTGGGCGACGGTAAGGATGGGCGCGGCGGTCATTGGCGGACCGTTGGGACGAGCACGCCCCCTGCAACACCCCCACTGCGCTCCTGCGAAGGCAGGAGCCTAGGGCGGTCAGGACCGTCGCATACACCCTGGGCTCCTGCCTTCGCAGGAGCACGGCGTTGAGCAAATAAGCCTCGGTGGCGCCGCAACTGACGCGGGGATGCATCAGCCCAAGCCCCTCTCCCGAGGAGAAGGGCCATGGGATCAGATATCAGCGAAGACATGCTTCTCCGCTTTGGCGCCCGGATGCGTCACCGCGCCCTGCCAAGCCGGACCGACATTCTGCGCGTAGCGCCACAGGGCACCCGCCTGATAATCATTCTGGCGCGGTTGCCACTTCGCCCGGCGCTCGGCGAGCACGGCTTCGTCGACCAGCAGGTCGATCGTGCCCGCCTCGGCATCGATGCTGATCGTATCGCCATTTTCGACCAGCGCGATGGGCCCCCCGTCCGCTGCTTCCGGGCCGACATGGCCGATGCAGAAGCCGCGCGTGCCGCCCGAGAAGCGCCCGTCCGTGATGAGCGCGACCTTCTCGCCCAGACCCTGCCCATAAAGCGCAGCGGTGGTCGAGAGCATCTCGCGCATGCCGGGGCCGCCCTTGGGGCCTTCGTAGCGGATCACCACGACATCGCCGTCCACGATCTGCTGTGCCTCGACGGCGGCGAACGCCTCTTCCTCGCGCTCGAACACCTTCGCGATGCCGGTGAACTGCAGGCGCTTCATGCCCGCGACCTTCACGATCGCCCCGTCCGGCGCAAGGCTGCCCTTGAGGCCGACGACACCGCCGGTCGGCGTGATCGGGGTCCTGGCGTCGTAGATGACCTTCTGGTCGGGGTTCCACGTCACTTCGTCGATATTCTCGCCCAGCGTCTTGCCGGTCACCGTCATGCAATCGAGGTGCAGCAGGCCGGTCTGGGCCAGCGACTTCATGAGCATGTAGATGCCGCCGGCGGCATGCATGTCCTTGGCGACATATTTGCCGCCCGGCTTGAGGTCAGCCATGTACGGCGTCGTCTTGAAGATCTCGGCAACGTCGAACAGCGAGAAGTCGATGCCGCATTCATTCGCCATGGCCGGGAGGTGCAGCGCGCCGTTGGTGGAGCCGCCGGTCGCCGCGACGATGCGGGCGGCATTCTCAAAGGCTTCGCGCGTGCAGATGTCACGCGGGCGCAGGTTGATCTTGAGCAGCTCCATGATCTGCTTGCCCGCCGCGACAGCGATTTCCTGACGGCTCTTGTAGGGCGCCGGCACCATGTTGCTGTTCGGCAGCGACAGGCCGATGGCTTCGCCGACGCAGGCCATGGTGTTGGCGGTATACTGGCCGCCGCATGCGCCATGGCCCGGACAGGCCGCCTTCTCGATGGCGGTGACTTCCGAGAGCGGGCAATTGCCGGCAGCGAACCGCCCGACAGCCTCGAACACGTCGATGACGGTCAGGTCCTCGCGATCCTTATACTGGCCGGGGAGGATGGAGCCGCCATAGACGAAGATGCTGGGCACGTTGAGCCGCAGCATCGCCATCATCATGCCGGGGAGCGACTTGTCGCAGCCGGCGAAGGTGACTAGCGCGTCATAGCAGTGGCCGCGCACCGAGAGTTCGACCGAGTCCGCGATGACCTCGCGGCTGACGAGGCTGCTCTTCATGCCCTGATGACCCATGGCGATGCCATCGGTCACCGTGATGGTGTTGAACCGGAACGGCGTGCCGCCTGCCGCCATCACGCCCTCGCGCGCCCAATTGGCCTGCGTATCGAGCGTGGTGTTGCACGGCGCGCTGTCATTGCCGGCGGAGGCGAGACCTACGAACGGCTTGGCAATATCCTCTTCTTTCCAGCCCATCGCGTAATAATAGCTGCGGTGGGGGGCGCTCTCGACGCCAACGGAGACGTAGCGGCTGGGGAGTTTGGATTTGTCGAAGCTGTGGGTCATTTCATTCACCTTCCTGCGGGCAGCGCTCTAGGCCCGTTGCGGGGCGGCTTGCAAGCATGGAGGGCGCAAAACCCGCCTGTTGCGAGCCGCTCTCAGGAAAAGGCCGCACGGCAGGCGCGCAGCACCGGGCCGATGATGCCCGCCAGCCGCGCCTGACCGGCGCCGTCGCTCACCAGATCCTGCCGCATCTCGATGCCAAGATAGGGCCGCCCATGGGCCTCGGCATGGCGGTTCATCGTCGCATTGAGCAGCTTGCCCGAATAGGGCTCCTGATCGCCCACCACCAGCCCGGCGGCGGCCAGCAGTGGGATGGCGATCCGCGCGCCGCGATCGTCCTGATTGTAGAGCACGCCGATGTCCCATGGGCGCGCCTCCTCGGGCCGGCTGCGCAATTGCGGCGTAAAACTGTGCAACGAGAGCAGGAACGGCCGATGCCCCTGCCCGGCCAGCACGGCGACCTCGGCATGATAGGGATCGTAGAAGCGCGCGAGGCGGTCGGCGACCTCGGCGGTGCTGTTGCCCTCGATAAGGTGGCTATCGCTATGCACCGGCACCAGCCCGGCCGAATCCGCCTCGCGATTATAATCGATCACGAGGCGCGAAACGCCGCCCAGGATGGAGCAGCACCCGCCCTGATCCACCAACAGCCGCGCGACCTGCGCGACGCCGATATCGATCGCGACATGCTCCTCCAGCACGGCAGCGGGCAGACCGAGATCGATATCCTCCGGCACATGGTTGGAGGCATGATCGGCGATGATCAGAATCGGTGCGGACGGATCGCCCAGGATTTGAAACGCATCAGTCATGCCCAAGGCCTAGCGCAGTTTGGGCCCAGCCAAAAGACCACGTGTTCAGCGCAGCAGGCTGGTCATCACCCACCAGTCGGGATGGTCGGCGATGATGCGGTCGGCGGCTGCATCCCGCTCGGCCTCGCTCGCGAAAACGGCAAAGCAGGTCGCACCGGAGCCGGACATGCGGGCAACTTGAGGAAGCTGCGCGCGTAGCACCGCCAGCACGTCCTCGATTTCCGTCACCAGAGCCATCGCGCTCGCCGTCAGATCGTTGCGGCCCCGCGCCCATGCCAGCGGGTCCAGCGCGCCCCGGTCGATGCCGTCCCATCCGCCGAACACAGGCCCGGTCGGGCAGGCGACCAGCGGATTCACCAGCAACACGGGCGTCTCTGCCAGATCGAGATCAATCGTCTCCAGCCGATCGCCCACGCCCGTCCCGAATACGGTGCCCGAGCCAAGGCAGGCGGGCACATCGGCGCCCAGCGCCGAGGCGATGGCCGGGAAATCGATCTCCATCGGCCGCACGTCCCACAGACGCACCAGCAGCCGAAGCGCAGCGGCAGCGTCGGCCGAACCGCCTCCGATGCCGGAAGCAACCGGCAGGCGCTTCTCGAGCAGCAGATCGGCGCCCAGATGGCCGCCAGTCGCGGCTTGCAGGGCGTGCGCCGCGCGCATCACCAGATTGCGCTCATCGGTCGGCAAGCCATCGGCGAACGGCCCTTCGCCCCGCAGCGCGATCTCGCCGTCCTCGCGGAGCGTGCCGCTCAGCCCGTCGCCATCCGCGCAAAAAGCGAACAGGCTCTCCAGCTCATGATAGCCATCGGCGCGGCGCGCGCGGACATGAAGAGCAAGGTTGAGTTTGGCGTAGGCGGTTTCTCTGAGCACGGCCGCGCTCTTAGCTGCTCTGAACGCCGCTGTCTCGCCTGCATATGCTGGTTGCGTGATAAGGGCACGCCGCGCCCTCCGAGGGCGACGGGAACCATTCCGTCCGAAAACCGTCTCCCTATCGTCAAAACATTGTGTTGAAAGGGACCTCCATGCTCTGGACCATCATCGGTATTCTGATCGTTCTGTGGCTGCTTGGGTTCGTCCTGCATGTCGGCGGCGGCTTGATCCACATTCTCCTGCTGATCGCGGGCGTGGTCTTCGTATTCCAGCTCATCACCGGTCGCCGATCTCTCTGATCGCGCCAGATGATCGATGAACAAACGGGGCCTTGATCGGCCCCGTTTTTCTATGCGTCAGCGAGGATATAGGCGCAGCTACATGTTCGGATAAGTCGGCCCGCCGCCGCCCTCGGGCGCCACCCAGTTGATATTCTGGGTCGGATCCTTGATGTCGCAGGTCTTGCAGTGGACGCAGTTCTGCGCGTTGATTTGGAAGCGCGGATTTCCGGCGCCATCCTCTACCACTTCATAGACACCCGCCGGGCAATAGAGACGGGCCGGCTCGTCGTAGAGCGGCAGATTGTAGCGGATCGGCACGTCCGGGTCCTTGAGCTGCAGATGGACCGGCTGGTCCTCCTCATGATTGGTGCCCGAGAGGAAGACCGACGAGAGCCGATCGAAACTGAATACCCCGTCCGGCTTGGGATAATCGATCTTGTGAACGGCATCCTTGCGCCAGAGCTTGGTATGATCGGCCTTGTTGCGCAGCGTAAACGGCAGCCCGATGCCGAGCGAGCGCATCCACATATCGATGCCAGCAAACAGCGTACCCACGACATTACCGAACCTGGCCAGCCCCGGGCCGGCATTGCGCACCAGCTTCAGCTCCTTGGCGATCCAGCTTTCGTCCAGCGCGGCTGGGTAGGCCTCCAGCACATCGCCCGAGCGGTCCGCCGCGACCGCATCCGCCACGGCGTCGGCCGCCAGCATCGCGGATTTCATCGCTGTATGCGTGCCCTTGATGCGCGGCACATTCACAAAACCGGCCGAGCAGCCGATGAGCGCCGCGCCGGGCATCACCAGCTTCGGGATGGATTGCCAGCCGCCCTCATTGATGACGCGGGCGCCGTAGGAGACGCGCTTGCCGCCTTCCAGCACCGCGCGGATATCCGGATGCTGCTTCCAGCGTTGGAATTCCTCGAACGGGCTCAGATAGGGGTTCTTGTAGCCCAGCCCGACCACGAAGCCGAGCGCCACCTGACCATTCGCCTGATGATACAGGAAGCCGCCCCCATAGGCATCGGTCAGCGGCCAGCCTTGCGTGTGGATCACCCGGCCGGGCACATGTTTGGCCGGATCGATGTCCCACAATTCCTTGCAGCCCAGGCCATAGGTCTGCGGATCACTGTCCGCTTCCAGATCGAAGCGGGCCTTGAGCTGCTTGGTGAGGTGGCCGCGCGCCCCTTCCGCGAACAGCGTGTAGCGGGCATGAAGCTCCAGCCCCGGCTGATAATCCGGCTTGCGGCTGCCACCGCGGGCCACGCCCATGTCGCCGGTCGCGACGCCCTTCACGGCGCCATTTTCATCGTACAGGATCTCGGCTGCAGGAAAGCCGGGGAAGATTTCCACACCCAGCCCCTCCGCCTGTTCGGCGAGCCACCGGCACAGCGAGCCCAGCGAGCCGGTATACGTGCCCTTATTGTGCATGAAACCCGGCGTCAGCAGATGCGGCACCGCGAATTTGCTCGAGCGGCTGAGCATCCAGTGATGGTTCTCGGTGACCGGCACCTGCGCCAGCGGGCAGTCGCTGGTCCGCCACTCCGGCAGCAGCTCATCAAGCGCCCGGGGATCGATCACTGCGCCCGAGAGAATGTGCGCGCCGATCTCCGAGCCCTTTTCCAGCACGCAGACGCTGATCTCGCTGCCCGCCGCCTGGGCGCGCTGCTTGAGGCGGATCGCCGCGCTCAAGCCTGCAGGGCCTCCGCCTACGATCACCACATCATAGGGCATGGATTCCCGTTCGGACATGTCTACCTCCCTAGGCGGGGACGCTCTGGAGTTCCGTCCGGTCGCCGCAATATTTTCACGCTTTACAGTCGCCAGCGATGCGGCAGAGTTGACCGCGCCGTCAACCTCTGTCTCTGTAAACCCATGGGTGAGCAGGACATGATGACGCCGGAGCAGGCGGCCTATGCCTATGCGCATTGGTGGCGGGAAGCGGGGCTGGATTGCGCCACCGACGAGGCGCCCCGGCGCTGGCGGGATGGCGAACCCGTTCCATTCTGGCGACGCTCTTCCAACACAGCCAGTGGCGCAGCAGACGTTGCCGCGCGGCCGGCCATTGATGCGCCTGCTGAAGCCCCCGGGCCGGCGCCGCAGCCCGCCCCCGTACAGGCCCGCACGCCGGATCAGGCGCCCAAGAGGATGCCGGGAGATTTACCGGGCTTCCTCGACTGGATTGCGCAGGATGCCGGCCAGCCGGAAGCCGACTGGCATGGCGAGCGGATCGCGCTCCCCGCCCTGCACGCGCCGCGCCTCGTTCTCCTCGTCGAGATGCCGGCCGCCGGTGCAACCGATCTGGCCCAGCTTCTCGAGCCGCAACAGCAGCGGTTCATCGCCTCGATGCTCGGCACGCTCGGCCTTGAGCCCGCACAGGCGCCCTGTCTGCCGCTGGCTCTGCGCCGTCCGCCGGGCGGTCATCTCGATGCCGCTTTGCTCCCCCAGCTCGCTGCGCGGATCAGCCGCTATCTCGATCTGGTCCAGCCGGGCGCGATCATCCTGCTGGGTGACCGGATCGGTCGCGCCATGCTCGGCGAGCGCTGGCGACCCGGCCTCGTGGGACTTGAAAAGATTGACCTGCCGCATGGCAGCGTGGATACGGTCGCCCTCGCGGGGCCTGATCTGCTAATGAACCGGCCGCTTGCCAAGGCCAGAAGCTGGCAAAGCGTGCGTATGCTCCATGGATTGTTGACGCAATGAACAGGTCTCCTTCCCGATCCCGTGTGCGCCGGTCGTTGCTCATTGCCTTGTCGCTGTGCGCGCTCGCTGGCCCGCTGGCGGTAGCCCAGCCGGCGGCGGCGGCTTCGGCGATCCCGACGCCGAGCCAGGATGAGCAAGGCCGATATGGCGCCATTCTCGCCATGCTGGAGGGCAAGCGCTGGGACGAGGCGCGCAGTGCCATTCTCGGCCTCTCCGAGGCGGACAGCATGCGCCCGCATCTGCTAGCCGAGTTGTATCTCGCCAAGGATAGCCCCCGCGTCGAGCTGTTCGACCTGCTCGACCTGCTGCACAAGACGCCCAACCTTCCGCAGAACGACCGCATCGCCTCGCTGGCCCGTAAGCGGGGCGCGCAGACGCTGCCGGACCGGCCGGCCACGCGCCAGCTCATGTGGACCGGCACCTCTCCCCAGCGGCAGATGCTCCGCTCCGTGAAGGGCGATGCCGCGGCTGATCAGTTACGCGGTACGCTGCTCCAGTATATCAAGGACGATCAGCCTAATCAGGGCGAGGCCCTGCTCGCCTCCGCCGAGGCCGGGCTCGGCATGGATGGCCGCACCGAATTGCGTCAGCGCCTCGCCTGGTCCTATTTCATCTGCGGCGATACCGCCAATGCCCGCCGCATGGGCGCGCTGGCCGTCGATGGCGGCACCGGCGAGTTCGTGGCGCCCTCTTACTGGGTGATGGGCCTCGCCGCCTGGCGCGAGAAGCAATGGGCCGCCGCCGCCGACTCTTTCTATCATGCCGCGATGAGCACGTCCGATGCGGACCTGCGCAGCCGCAGCTATTTCTGGGCCGCGCGCGCCATGATGGCCGACCGGAAGCCCGAGCGAGTCAATGCCCTGCTGCGCAGCGCGGCGCGCGATGAAGAGAGCTTCTACGGCCTGCTGGCCCGCGAAACGCTCGGCCTCGGCTTCAGCACCGCGCTCAAGCGGGAGAATGTGTCGTCGCAGGATTGGTCACTGCTCGCGGGCAGCGGCAATGTCCGCAACGCCGTGATCCTCGCCACGCTGGGCCGGAGCGCGCAGGCCGATGCCGTGCTACGCCACGAAGCGGCGCTGAGCGACGACACGCGCTATAGCGCACTCGTGCATCTCGCCAGCGACCTCTCGTTGCCGACCACCCAGCTCTGGCTCGCGCAACGCTCGCCAAGCGGGCGCAAGTCAGCCGCTTATGCGCGCTATCCGCGCCCGGAATGGTCACCGAGCAATGGCTGGCAAGTCGAGCGCGCGCTGGTCTTCGCGCACGCCCTGCAGGAATCCCGCTTTCAGACCGATGCACGCAGCCCAGCCGATGCACGCGGCTTGATGCAGGTCCTGCCGGGCACGGGCGCGCAGCTTGCCCGCTCCAGCGGCATGGCCGTTACGCCCGATCAGCTTTACGATCCGGCCGTCAGCCTCGCGCTCGGCCAGGCCTATCTGCGCAAGCTCAGCCAGATGCCGGCCACGGGCGGACTGCTGCCCAAGGTCGTCGCAGCCTATAATGCCGGCCCCACCCCCATCGAGCGCTGGAACGTGCAGATCCGCGATGAGGGCGATCCGCTGCTGTTCATCGAATCCGTGCCTTATTACGAGACCCGCGCCTATCTGAACGCCGTGCTGCGCAATTACTGGATCTACCAGATGGACGAGCAAGGCGGCCGCTCCCCGGCACTCTCGGCCATGGCGCAGGGCCTGTGGGTCCGCTTCCCGGATGGCAGCAAGGATGTCGCCGTCCGCGTCACCCCGCATGGGACTGCCGCCGGTGCCTATTGACGAGAGCCGCGTCTTCACCCCGGTTCAGATCGCCCTGCTCACCATCTCCGACACGCGGACGCTGGCAGACGACCGATCCGGCGATACGCTCGCCGAGCGGGTGACCGCTGCCGGCCATGTGCTGAAGGCCCGCGAGATCAGCAAGGATTCGGTCGAGACGATCCTTGGCCATCTGCACCGGTGGATCGATGACCCGCAGATCGATGTCATCCTCACCACCGGCGGCACCGGCGTGACCGGGCGCGACGTGACCCCCGAAGCGCTGGAAAAGGTGCAGGACAAGGCCATTCCAGGCTTTGGCGAACTGTTCCGCTGGCTCAGCTTCCAGTCGATCGGCACCTCGACCATCCAATCCCGCGCCTGTGCCTGTGTGGCGCGCGGAACCTACATTTTCGCCCTGCCCGGCTCGACCGGCGCGGTGAAGGACGGGTGGGACCAGATTTTGGTCCACCAGCTGGATAGCCGCTTTCGGCCGTGCAACTTCGTGGAATTGATGCCGCGGTTGCTGGAGAAGTAGGCTCAGGAAATCCACATCCCGTTCGTGTCGAGCGAAGTCGAGACACGCCTAGCACGGCGCTCATGTGTCTCGACTTCGCTCGACACGAACGGGAGATGGGGAGGTGCCCCTAAACCTCCTAAAATCTCAATAAGCGCGGCCGACCAGAACCCGCTCTACAGCCTTCTCGCCGGTAAAGATGCACGTCCCGCTCGCCGGCGTCGCATCCATCGGCACGTTGCGCAGCGTCAGCTTCTCGCCCTTCAGCCAAGCGACCACCTTGTCCAGCGCCGCGCCGGTGGGCTTGCTCCATTCGACTTCGACCCAGCCGGGCTTGTCCCCGCCGAATGCACCCGCCAGCGCCGTCAGTTCGCTCACGTCGCGGCGGATGTTCGCATCCAGACGCGCGCGCGCCTCACTGTGCAGGGTATCCTGAACCCCGCGCAGCATGTCCGCGACCGCCGCCACGAAAGCATCCCGCGCCATGACCTCGCTCGCCAGCTTGCCCGCCTCATTATAGAGCCGGTCTCGCCGCACGACCGAAACATTGCCGCCCGCCACATCGCGCCCGCCGACCTCGACGATGATCGGCGCGCCCTTCTTGACCCAGCCCCAGCGCTTGGGCGCAGCCTTGATCGGCTTCTTGTCGAACAGCACCCGCAGCGGCTCGCGGAACACGTCCACTGCGCCCAGATCCTTCGCCAACGCCTCGCAATAATCGATGACTGCCGCATCCTCGTCTGAATCGCGTAGCATGGGCACGATCACCACCTGATGCGGCGCGATCATCGGCGGGCAGCGCAGCCCGTCGTCATCGCCATGGACCATGATGACGCCGCCGATCATGCGGGTCGAAACGCCCCAACTCGTGGTGTGGCACAGGGCCTGCTGGCCGTCCTGATTCTGATATTGGATGCCGGCCGCCTTGGCGAAGCCCGTGCCCAGATAGTGCGAGGTGCCTGCCTGCAACGCCTTGCCATCCTGCATCATCGCCTCGATGGAATAGGTGGCGACCGCGCCGGGGAAACGCTCATTCTCCGGCTTTTCCCCCGCGACCACCGGCATGGCCAGC
Source organism: Sphingobium sp. B8D3B (assembly GCF_025961875.1). NCBI lineage: Bacteria > Pseudomonadati > Pseudomonadota > Alphaproteobacteria > Sphingomonadales > Sphingobiaceae > Sphingobium > Sphingobium sp. B8D3B. The sequence continues at coordinate 1,369,930 of NZ_JAOQON010000001.1, forward strand.
TCGGTTTCCGCAAAATCACGGTACATTTCGAGCGCGCGCATCGTCTCGGTCCGTGCATCGGCTTCGTCGGCATGGGCGGTATGCCCTTCCTGCCAGAGGAACTCGCTGGTGCGCAGGAACATGCGGGTGCGCATCTCCCAGCGCACGACATTGGCCCACTGGTTGGTGAGCAGCGGCAGATCGCGCCAGCTCTGCACCCAGCGCGCCATCGCCTTGCCGATCACCGTCTCGGACGTGGGGCGCACGACGAGGGGCTCCTCCAGCTTGCTGTCCGGATCGGTCTGCAATTTGCCGTCGATGTTCTTGAGGCGATGGTGGGTGACCACCGCCATTTCCTTGGCGAAGCCTTCGACATGGTCGGCTTCCTCGGCGAAGAAGGAGAGCGGGATGAACAGCGGGAAATAGCAGTTCTCAACACCCGCCGCCTTGATGCGCGCATCCATCAGCTTCTGGATGCGCTCCCAAATGCCATAACCCCACGGACGGATGACCATGCAGCCGCGCACGCCGCTTTCTTCGGCCAGATCGGCCTCGCTGATCACGGCCTGATACCAGGCAGCGAAATCCTTGGCTCGGGTGACGGGCAGCGCGTGCTTGATGTTGGACAATGTCTGGCTTCCGGGATCTGGATTGGGAATTGCGGCGGTGTTTATTTGGCGGTCTTTAGTGGCGGCGCGGGAAAATACCAAGGTGTTCGCGCAGGAACGCCCGGCGACGACCGGGAACTTTCCCTGACCTCACTCGTCCCGTCTCCAATGGCCCACTTCTCGTCGATGATTCGCACTACGCCCCGCCGCACCCGGATCATCGCGATGATCGCGGCCGCGCTGCTGGTTCTGCTTCTGGCCCTGTTGGTACTGGCTGCAACCTTCCCCGCTTCCTGGTTCAAGGATGCCGCCGAGCGGCGCCTGTCGGACCAGATCGGCACCAAAGCCACCATCGGATCGATGACGCGGGAAAGCGCATTTTCGTTCAGCCCCGTGATTCAGGTGCGGGATATCCGTGTGCCCCAGCCGGCCTGGGCCGGCGAAGGCGATCTGGCGCGGATCGAGGCGTTGCGGTTGCGTCTGCCCGTGATCGGACTGCTGCTCGGGCGCGGCGGGCCGCAGTTGCTCTCCGCCCGTGGCGTGCGGCTGACGCTGGTGCGCGACGAGAATCGCCGCAAGAGCTGGGACGCGCTCGGCAGCAAATCGAATAAGGACGACCAGGGCAGCTCGGAAACGCCTTTGGTCCGCGTCGATGATGCCGTGATCGATTATCGCGATGCCTTCCAGAGGCGGCAGTTCAAGGTCAACCTGTCGGTCGATCCGCAGCAGGGCCTGCGCGGCACCGGGACCGGCACCGTCGAAGGGGAACCGGTCACATTGCGGCTCACCGGCGCGCCAATGCGCGCCGGGCAAAGCTGGCCCTTCGATGCGCGCATTATGGGGGACGCCCTCACCATGCACGCGCGCGGCACGATGGCGGGCCCGATGCGCACGGACGACATGAGCTTCAAGGTCTCCGCCCGTGCCAGCACGCTCAAACTGGTGGACCGGATCATCGAGGCCGGGCTGTTCGGCACGCAGCCGGTTGATATCGCTGCCAATGTCCAACGGCGCGATGGCGTGTGGAGCGTGGCCGATCTGGGCGGCACCGTCGGCCGTAGCCGGTTCACGGGCGTGCTCACGGTTCGCAAGGTGGATGGCCGCACCAAGCTGGATGGCGAGGCGCGCTTCAGCCAGCTCGATTTCGAGGATCTGGCCGACGACAAGGGCAATGCGCAGGCAGTCGCGCTGGAGCGGGCACAGGGCCAGCGGCTGGTGCCCAACACGCGGATCAACATCCGCAAGATCGACAAGACGGACGGGCGCATATCGGTGCGCGTCGACCGGATTCTGGGCGGGCGGCGCCCCTCCTCCCTCACCAATGCCAGCGCGGTGCTAAATCTCGACAACCGCATCCTCACCGTCGATCCGCTGCGCATCGGCCTGACGCAGGGCGTGATGGCCGGGCGGGCCGTGGTCAATCAGCGCGATGGCCAGCCCAAGCCGACGGTCACGCTGGCGCTCGACATGCGCAACAGCAGCATCGCGGCGCTGGCGGGCGGAGACGGCAACAGCGAGGGCGACGTGCAGGGCCGCGTCGACGCCCGCGCGCGCCTGACCGGCGTGGGCGACACGATCCGCGAGGCTGTCGGGCAATCGAACGGAACCGTAGGCGCGGTCACCCGCGGCGGATCGATGCCGGCGCGGTTGGCCGGCCTGCTCGGCTTCGACATAGGCAAGGGCCTGTTTGCGGACGAGGACGGGCGGGAAGCGCTGCGCTGCGGTGTGGTCCTGCTCGATATGCGGGGCGGACGCGGCGTTGTGCGCACCTTGGTCGTCGACACGCCGGTCAGCCAGTCACGTGGCACCGGCACAGTCAGCTTCCCCGCCGAACGTCTCGAGCTGACCCTCAAGGGCCTCGCCAAGAACGAACATGCGCTGCAGCTTCCCGGCAATGCCCATCTGCGCGGCACATTGCGCAATCCCGATCTGGTCGTGCCGGAAAACACGCGCTCGGTCGGCAACATCCTGAAGGCAGTCGGTCGAGCGATCGGTGGTCGCGCGGAAACCGCACCGGATGCCAATTGCGCAGCGCTGATCGCTCGGACCGTGGGCCGCTAAGGCGCGGCCATCCGACCGCGCCAGATTGGTCAGCCGCCCAGCTTGTCAATCTTGGCGTTAAGCGCGGCAAGCTGTGCCTTCAGCTCGGAAACCTCGTCAGTAGAGTCGCCAGCCTTCGCGGGTGCGGCAGGTGCAGCGGGCTTGAAGGCATTGGCTGCGGCATTGAGCATTTCCATGTTGCGCTTGGCAATCTCCGCGAACGGGCCACCGGCGAACGCACCCTGCATCGCTTCCTGGAATTGCTGCTGGTTCTTGCGGAATGCTTCCATGCTCGCCTCAAGATACTGCGGCACCATGGACTGCATCGAGTCGCCGTAGAGCGAAATGAGCTGGCGCAGGAAGCTGACCGGCAGCATGTTCTCGCCGCGCTGTTCTTCTTCCATGATGATCTGGGTGAGCACATTGTGCGTGATGTCTTCGCCGGACTTGGCATCGACCACCACGAAATCGCGCCCCTCGCGCGTCATCTGCGAGAGCAATTCAAGTGTGATATAGCTGGAGGTTTCCGTGTCATAGAGACGCCGATTGGCGTACTTCTTGATGACAATGGTCCCTGATTCGCCACCTGATTTCGATCGTGCCATAGATGATGCTCCACCCTCCGTTGGGCGCAACATAGCATCGTTTCTTTCTGCACCGCAACATGGGCCGCGTCCGCTGCCGCTGTTTCTTTCCATATTGTGGCAAGTTACGGCACAAGATGCCCAATTACGGCGCAAGGCATTGGCAGGATTGCGCCGTTTTCAGACAGCATCGCGACCTGCGCCGAGTGACCTGCCGGAAATTGCTGCGCAAAATGGCCGCGCGGCTTTGCTCACGCGAAACGGCAATGCACAACGCAGCATGAGGGGCGCCGGCGGAGACCGGGCGCCGGTCATCCTCATCCCGTCGCTGATCAACCCGCCCCACGTCCTCGACCTCTCCGAACAACGCTCGTTGCTGCGCTATCTTGGACAGCAGGGCCATAATGCCCTGCTGCTGGACTGGGGGACGCCGGATGAAGGCGAGCGCGACGTCGATCTGGCCGATCATGTCGAGCGCCTGCTGCTACCCCTGTTGCAGCAACTGGATCGCCCGCCCCTGCTCGTCGGCTATTGCCTGGGCGGGACGCTTGCCATCGGCGCGGCTTCGCGGCTGCAGGCGCTGGGCAAGCCGATCGCCGGCGTCGCGACCATCGCGGCGCCGTGGGACTTTTCCGCTTATGACGGCCCCTTTCAGTCCCAGCTTGCCGAAATCTGGGCCAAGGCCAAGCCCGGCTGCGAGGCGCTGGGCCTTGTTCCGATGGAAGTGTTCCAGACCGGCTTCTGGTCGCTCGATCCCGATCGTACCATTCGCAAATATGCCGCCTTCGCCGAGATGGAGGCTGAAAGTCCGGCCTTTGAGGCCTTCATCGCACTGGAAGACTGGGCCAATGAAGGCGCGCCGCTCACGCTGGCGAGCGGACGAGACCTTGCCGAGCGGTGCTATGGCGCCAATATGACAGCGAGCGGCCAATGGTCCATCCACGGCACCGTCGCGGACCCGCAAGCGCTGGATTGCCCGACGCTCGCCATTGCTTCGACCACGGACCGGATCGTCCCCGCCGCCGCCGTGCCACCTGCGGCGGAACGGATCGACCTTGCGCTCGGCCACGTCGGCATGATGATCGGCAGCCGTGCGGAAGCGCAACTGTGGAGAGGATTGAGCGACTGGCTTTCGCGCTGTGGCGGCTGATGCTAGAGGCCCGGCACGAGAGAGAAACCTGCGCCCCTGGCGCCGCAATCGAGGGACTTGCCAATCCATGACCGATATCGTCATCACCGCCGCCAAGCGCACGCCGGTCGGCAGCTTTCTGGGCAGCTTCGCCAACACCCCCGCGCATGAACTCGGTCGCGTCGCCATCGTCGCAGCACTAGAGCAGGCCGGCGTCTCGCCCGATGAGGTGAACGAGCTGATCTTCGGCCAGGTGCTCACCACCGCCCAGGGCCAGAACCCGGCGCGGCAGGCGGCCGTGAACGCCGGCATCCCGATCGACCGCACGGCGATCACCATCAATCAGGTCTGCGGCTCGGGCCTGCGCGCCGTCGCGCTCGCCGCGCAGGCGATCCGCTGCGGCGATGCCAGCATCATGGTGGCCGGCGGTCAGGAGAATATGTCCCTCTCGCCCCACGCCCAGATGATGCGCGCGGGCACTAAGATGGGGCCGATCACGCTGATCGACACCATGGTCAACGATGGCCTGACCGATGCTTTCAACGGCTACCACATGGGCATCACGGCGGAGAATCTTGCCGAAAAGTACGGCATCACCCGCGAAGAGCAGGATGCCTTTGCGGCGGCGAGCCAGAACAAGGCGGAAGCTGCGCGCGCCGCCGGCCGCTTTGCCGACGAGATCGCGCCTGTCACGGTCAAGGGCCGCAAGGGCGACACGGTCGTCGATGCCGACGAGTATATCCGTACCGGCGCCACCATTGAGGCGATGGCGGGACTGCGCGCTGCGTTCAAGAAGGACGGCACGGTCACCGCCGGCAATGCCAGCGGCGTGAACGACGGCGCTGCGGCGCTGGTGCTGATGACCGCCGAAGAGGCCGCCCGTCGCGGCGCGCCGGTGCTCGCGCGCATCGCCAGCTGGGCGACCTGCGGGGTCGATCCCTCGATCATGGGCATCGGCCCGGCCCCGGCCAGCCGCATCGCGCTGGACAAGGCCAGCTGGTCGCTTGCCGACCTCGACCTGATCGAGGCGAACGAGGCCTTCGCGGCGCAGGCGCTCTCGGTCGGCAAGGAACTGGGATGGAACCCGGACATCGTGAACGTGAACGGCGGCGCCATCGCGCTTGGTCACCCCATCGGCGCCTCGGGCGCGCGCGTGCTCACCACGCTGCTCTACGAACTCGCCCGCCGCGACGGCAAGAAGGGGCTCGCAACGCTCTGCATCGGTGGCGGCATGGGCATCGCCATGTGCGTCGAACGCTAAGCCATACATATCCTCATTACAGGCGCCAGCTCTCGCACGGGCTGGCGCCTTTTTAATGGCCACGGCGCCTGACTGAAGATGCTCCAACCGACGGTCAGCGCCGCGCCCCGACAGCTATAAATCGTCAGCGAAGGCCGAAAATTCGGCGCTTTCGGGTTGTCCTCATGCCGCATTGTCTGGATAAGGTGGGCAGACCTTTTGAGGATCGTTCGATCCTGATCACCATCGGCCTGATCGCCATCGGATCGTCAATTACCTGCCGACGCATCACGGGAGCTGCGGATTTTTGTTGCTGATACTCGCCTTGCTGCCATTTCTTGGCGCGTTGCTGTTGGCGATGTTCAGGGACGCCAGCCGAAATCTTCAGGCGTGGATTGCTGCCGGCACGACCGGCGCGGCACTCGCGATCCTCATCGCGCTCATGCCGGCCGCTCTCGCCGGGCAGACGCCTACGATGCAGATCGACTGGGTGCCGGCCCTCGGCCTGTCCTTGGGGTTCTTCCTCGATCCGTTGGGCGCGATGTTCGCGGGGCTGATCCTCGGCATCGGCCTGCTCATCATCGTCTACGCCCGTTTCTATCTGGCAGCGGAAGACCCAATGGGGCGCTTTCTGGCCTTTCTGCTACTGTTCCAGGGCGCCATGCTGGGGATCGCCCTCTCCGACAATGTGCTGCTGCTGCTCGTCTTCTGGGAGATGACCAGCCTTTCCTCCTTCCTGCTGATCGGCTTCTGGCGCGATAGAGCCGAGGCTCGGCAGGGCGCCCGCATGGCGCTGGTGGTGACGGGCGGCGGCGGGCTCGCGCTCATCGCCGGGCTATTGCTGCTGGGCAGCATTGCCGGCTCCACCGATATTCGCACCATAATGGCCAGCAGTGACCTCATTCAGGCCTCGCCGCTCTATCCGGTCGCGCTGGTGCTCATCCTGCTCGGTTGCTTCACCAAGTCGGCGCAATTCCCTTTCCACTTCTGGCTGCCGCACGCCATGGCGGCACCGACACCGGTCAGCGCCTATCTCCATTCCGCGACGATGGTGAAGGCCGGCATCTTCCTGATCGCGCGCCTATGGCCGGCGCTGGCGGGTACGGATCTGTGGTTCTATCTCGTCGCGACAACTGGCCTCGTCACCATGCTGATCGGCGCCGCCATCGCGCTGTTCAAGACCGACCTCAAGGCCATCCTCGCTTATTCGACCGTCAGCCATCTCGGGCTGCTGACCATGCTCTTCGGCTTTGGCAGCGGCACGGCGGCGATGGTCGGCGTTTTCCACATCCTGAACCACGCCATCTTCAAGGCGGCGCTGTTCATGAATGCCGGCATTGTCGACCATGAGGCTGGCACGCGGGATATCCGCCGGCTGGGCGGTCTCGCCACGCTGATGCCGATCACCGCGACGCTGGGCATGATCGCGGCGGGATCGATGGCCGGCCTGCCTCCCTTCAACGGCTTCCTATCCAAGGAAATGATGCTCGACGAGGCGGCGCATACCGCCTGGCTGGGGATGGGCTGGCTGGTGCCAGCCATCGCGGTGGTCGCCGCGACGCTCTCGGTCGCTTATGCGCTGCGCTACGCTTTCCAGGTCTATCTGGGCCGCCAGCGCGATGACTATCCCCATGCGCCGCATGATCCGCCCTTCGGCCTTTGGGCGCCCTCTGGGCTGCTCGTCCTTCTGGTCATCCTCGTCGGCCTGTTCCCCGCCACGCTGACGACATGGCTCGTGCAACCGGTCGCCGATACCGTCACCGCAGGCAGCGCCGGGACATTCGCGCCGGCCCTCTGGCATGGCGTGAATGCTGCTCTGCTGATGAGCCTGTTTGCCGTGGCGGTGGGCGCGCTGATGCTCTGGCGGTTCGGCCTCGCCGAGCGCATCTGGCAAGCGCTCCCGCTGCCGGAAGCCAAGCGCCTGTTCGACAGCGGGATTGCGACGCTGGTGGACGCCGCCCGCGGCTTCATCCATGCCGTGCACAACGGTTCGCTGCAGCGGCAGCTTGCGCTGATCTTCGTGCTTGCCATTGCGCTGACGGTCGAGGGCGTGCTGGTCGGGGGCGGCAGCGGCACCGGGCCGCGCGCGACCCTGCCCGCCTCGCCCCTCGCAATCATCGGCTGGCTGCTGCTGGTCGGCGCGACGGTGGCGGTCGTCATCTCCCAGCGCGAGCGGTACCTCACGCTCGTCTTCATCAGCGTGGTCGGCCTCATCGTCTCGCTGGGCTTTGTCTATCTCTCCGCGCCCGACCTGGCCCTGACGCAGATTTCCGTCGAGACGGTCACGATTCTGCTGCTGCTGCTGGCGCTCAACCTGCTGCCCAAAAAGCCCGCCCGGCTCTCCAGCAATGGACTGCGGCTGCGGGACGGCTTGCTCGGCCTGGTGGGGGGCACCGTGGCCGGGCTCGGGGCGTGGGCCGTGCTCACCCGCGCGCCCAATCAGCCCATCTCGACCTTCCACTGGGAGAACAGCTATTCGGGCGGTGGCGGCACCAATGTCGTGAACGTGACGCTGGTGGATTTCCGCGCCTTCGACACCTTCGGCGAGATCATCGTGCTCGGCATTGCCGCGCTGACCATCTTCGCCCTGCTGCAGCCCGCGACGCGCGGCGCGGCCGGCGCGCGGTTGCGGGCCTGGCTCCCGGACCTCATTCGCTCGCCCGAACGGCACCCGATGATGTTCGTCGTCGCCACGCGCCTCCTGCTGCCGCTTGCGATGATGGTCGGCATCTACATCTTCCTGCGCGGGCATAATCTGCCGGGCGGCGGTTTCATCGCCGGGCTCATCATCTCCATTGCCGTGCTGATGCAATATATGGCGTCGGGCTTCGAGTGGGCCGAACAGCGCCGCAAGTTCGACGAGCATCTGATGATCGGCCTCGGGGTCATCATCGCCGCGCTTACGGGCATCGGCTCGCTCGTCTTCGGCGCCCCGTTGTTCACCAGTGCCTTTGGCTATGTCACCCTGCCCGTCATCGGCACGTTCGAGCTGGCGACCGCCATGCTGTTCGACATCGGCGTGGCGATGACCGTGATCGGCGCCGTCATGCTCGCGCTGGCCGAACTCAGCCACATCGCCCAGCGCGCCGACAAGGAAGATCATAGCGACGACGCGCCCATGGATGTCGACCCTGCGCGCAACCTGGAGGCCAAGGCATGATCAGCATGGAAATGCTCGTCGCCAGCGCCATCGGCATCCTTACCGCGGCCGGCATCTATCTGTGCCTGCGCGGGCGGACCTTCCCGGTGGTGCTCGGCCTTGCCATGCTGTCCTACGCCATCAACGTGTTTCTCTTCGCGATGGGGCGGCTGGTCGTGGATCGCCCGCCGATCTACGAGAAAGGCATCACGGATTATACGGACCCGCTGCCGCAGGCACTGGTCCTCACCGCCATCGTTATCGCCTTTGGCATGACGGCGCTGGTGGTGGTCCTTTCCCTGCGCAGCTTCCTCGAGACGGGCACGGACCAGGTCGACGGCAAACCGGATGACGAGCCGGAGGACATCGTGCCATGACCGCGCTGATCGCCGCGCCCCTGCTGTTGCCCGCGCTCATGGCCGCAGCCACGCTGATCTTCATGCGCCGCCACCGCTGGATCGGCGCGGCGATTTCCATCGCCGGCGCGACCGGCCTCCTCGCCCTCGCCATCTATCTGCTGGGCGTCGCCAGCAGCGGCACGATCTCCGTTTACGCGCTGGGTGACTGGGCCGCGCCCTTCGGCATCGTGCTGGTGCTGGATCGGCTCTCGGCGATGATGTTGCTGGTTACCGCCCTGCTCGCCCTGCCCGTGCTGTGCCATGCCGTGCTGACCGGGCTGGACCGCAAGGGCTGGCATTTCCACCCGCTGTTCCAGTTCCAGTTGCTCGGCATCAACGGCGCGTTCCTGACAGGCGACCTGTTCAACCTCTTCGTCTTTTTTGAGGTCTTGCTGATCGCCTCCTACGGCCTGATGCTCCACGGCCAGGGCGCAGAGCGCCTGAAGGCCGGCGTGCAATATGTGATCGTCAATCTCATCGGCTCGACGCTGTTCCTTTTCGCGATCGGGCTGCTCTACGGCATCACCGGCACGCTCAACATGGCGGACATGGCCGCCCGCATCCCGGCCCTGCCGGCTGCAGATCAGGGCCTGCTGCGCGCCGGCGCGCATCTGCTGACGCTGGTCTTTGCACTCAAGGCGGCCCTGCTGCCGCTGCAACTCTGGCTGCCGCGCACCTATGCCGGCACCTCCGCGCCCGTGGCGGCTTTGTTCGCCGTCATGACCAAGGTCGGCGCTTATGCGATCATCCGCACATCCTCGCTGATCTTCGGCGATCAGGCCGGCGCGGCGGCGTGGGCGCCGGAGGTGTGGATGATGCCGGCCGCACTGGCGACGATGGTGATCGGTTTTGCGGGCCTGCTGGCAGCGCGCTCCCTACGCGATCTTGCCGCATTCGGGCTGCTCGGCTCCACCGCCACATTGCTGGTCGCCATTGCGGCGTTCGACCCCATAGTGCTGACGGCGGGACTCTATTATCTGACGCACACCACATTGGCTGCGGCCTTGCTCTTCCTCGTCGTCGATCTCATCCGGCTGCGGCGCGGTCGTTACGGCGACACGATCGTCCCCTCCCCACGCTTTGCCGGCATCGAGCCACTGTCCGCGCTCTACCTGCTGGCGGCCATGGCCCTCGCGGGCCTCCCGCCGCTTTCGGGCTTCATCGGCAAATTGCTGATCCTGCAGGCGACATTGGCGGACCCTTGGGCGGCGTGGATCTGGGCGGTCATTCTCGGCACCACGCTCCTCGCCATTCTCGGCCTCGCCCGCGCCGGCAGCGCCATCTTCTGGAAGAGCGCAGCGCACCCCGACAATCCACACGAAGATGCCGCGACGGCAAAGCCCGATGCCCGTCTGGTGGAGATGTTGCCCGCCACTGCCTTACTCGCTACGCTGGTCGTGCTCACCGCCGCGGCGGGGCCGGTCACGCGATACATGGACGCAACGGCCCAGCAGCTTTTCGCGCCGACGCACACGATCGAGGCCGTTTTCGGCCCGGCGACGGGAGGGTGAGGCAATGCTGACCAAGCTCTTCCCCCATCCGGGCCTGACGGTGATGCTGCTCATCGTCTGGATCCTGATCCAGAACAGCCTGACGGCCGGTGGCTTCCTTCTCGGCCTCTTGCTAGCGACCGTCATACCGGTGTTTACCGCACCGTTCTGGCCCAACCGCCCGCGCCTGCGCTTCGGCTGGGCGATGCTCGATTATCTCGGGATCGTGCTCTACGATATCGTCGTGGCGAACTTCCATGTCGCCAAGCTCATCCTGTTCCGGCGCAACTGCGACCTCAATTCCCGCTGGATGACCATCCCGCTCGACCTGCACTCGGCCGAAGCCATCACCGTGCTGGCCGGCACCATCAGCCTCACGCCCGGCACCGTCTCTGCCGACGTGTCGGCCGACGGGCGCTATCTGCTCGTCCACACGCTCGACACAGGCGATGTCGCGCACGAGATTGCCCATATCAAGGCGCGCTATGAGGCCCGGCTGCAGAGGATTTTCCGATGATCGCGCTCGCGCTGACCTTCGCCTTCGCCTGCATCGCGCTGGCCGTGCTGCTCAACCTCTACCGGCTGCTGCGCGGCCCGACGCGGTGCGACCGGATATTGGCGCTGGATACCATGGTCATCAACGCCATCGCGCTGATCGTGCTGTTCGGCATCGACGAAACCAGCACCACCTATTTCGAGGCGGCGCTGCTGCTCGCGATGGTCGGCTTCGTCGGCACGGTGGCGTATTGCAAGTTCCTCCTGCGCGGCGACATTGTGGAGTAGGCCATGGCAGTGATCGCAGAAATCCTGATCGCCGCTCTCATCGTCCTCGGTGGCGCCTTCGCGCTGATCGGCAGTTGGGGCCTTGCCCGGCTGCCCAGCCTGATGACGCGGCTGCACGGCCCGACCAAGGCAACCACCCTCGGCGTCGGAAGCTGCCTCGTCGCATCCATGGTCTACTTTCCGTTCCGGGACGGCACCTGGTCGGCCCACGAACTGCTCATCACTCTGTTCCTGTTCATTACGGCGCCGGTGTCCGCCAACCTCATTGCCAAGGCGCATCTGCACCGGCAGCGCACCAATACCGACGTGCAGCCAATGGACGGTGTGCGGGATGCCTTGCCTGAGCCGGGCGGCGACACCGAATGGGCGACGTTCGGCGTCGATCGGCCGGAGGGGCGCTGAGCTATGGGTTTCGCTGCATGAATCCGGACGACGAGACGCCCGGCGGCCTTCTCCACTGGCTACGCGAACGGCTGCATATCGTCATCGGCACGGGCGGTCTGATCGCCTGGCTGGTCATGCTGTGGCTGATGTTCGGCGACGTCCTTTAACCCTCAATCGGGCGCGCCCCTAGCCCCGGGCGGCCAGTTGGTCTAGCATCGGGCCATGACAGGACTCTCACCGACCGAAATCGGGATCGTGGAGCATCTTAGGAGACGACAGGCGGACATGGCGACGCAAGTCGTCGACTGGGCGCAGGTCAACTCAGGTAGCCGCAATCTCGCCGGGCTGGAGCAGATGCGCCAGCATCTCGCGGCTCGACTGACGGAGATTGCCGATACCGTCGCAACCGTTGCGCCAGAACCCGCTGAAACGCTGGATGAGGCCGGCCGCACCGTTGCGCTCGCTCATGGCGCCAATCTGCTCGCCCGCAAGCGTGTCGCCTGCGCCCGTCGCATGATCCTCACCGGGCATATGGATACGGTGTTCCCGCCCGATCACCCCTTCCAGACCTGCCGCCTGATCGATGACGACCGCCTCAACGGCCCCGGCACCGCCGATATGAAAGGCGGGTTGCTCGTGATGATCGAGGCGCTGGCTGCGCTGGAGGCGGCGAATGCCATTCCCGATTTCGGCTGGGATGTGGTGGTCAATGCCGATGAGGAAGTGTCCTCGCTGGGGTCTGCAGCGCTGCTGCGCGAGACGGCGCGGCGCTGCCAGACCGGCATGACCTTCGAGCCTTCCGTCACGGTGGATGGCACGCTGGCGAGCGCCCGGCGGGGCAGCGGCAATTTCACCGTCGCTGTGACTGGCCGATCCGCCCATGCTGGCCGCAATCCGCTGGATGGCCGCAATGCCGTGGTGGCCGCAGCCGATCTCGCGGTGCGGCTGGACGCACTTAAGCATGAGATCGAGAGGCTTTCCGTCAATGTCGCGCGCCTGTCCGGCGGCGGCGCCAACAATGTTGTGCCCGATCAGGCGCTGCTGAGCTGGAACATGCGGCCCGTGGACTTGGCCGGCCAGCAGACCGCCGAGCAGGCCATCGCCCGGATCATTGCGCAGGTCAGTGCGGATCATGGCGTGACGATCGCGCTCGCAGGCAGCTTTGCGCGACCGCCCAAGCCCTTCGACGCGAAGCATCAGGCGCTGTTCGGGCTGGTCCGGGAAACCGGCGCGGACCTCGGCCTCGCTATCGACTGGCAGTCCAGCGGCGGCGTTTGCGACGGCAACAACATCGCCGCCCAGAATGTTGCGGTGGTGGACACGATGGGCGTGCGCGGGGGCGCCATCCATACCGATGAGGAGTTCATGATCCTGAGTTCACTGAGCGAACGCGCCGCGCTGGCCGCCATCACCATGCTGCGGATCGCGCAAGGACGGCTCGACCACGCCCTCGGTTCCGCGCCGGATATGGCAGGGGCCGCCCATGACTGACGGCTCTTTTAACAACTGGTTCGTCCGCCCTGCGACGACCGCAGACATCGACGCTATCTACACGCTCGCCGGCCAGACCGGCCCGGGCTTCACCAATCTGCCCCATGATCGCGAGGCCCTGTTCGCACGCCTCGAACGATCCCAGCGCAGCTTTGAGGCGCAGTTGAGCCAGCCCGATGATGAGCTTTACATGTTCGCGCTGGAAGAAGCCGGCACCGGGCGGATCGGCGGGACGGCGCTCATCTTCTCCAGCGTCGGCACCAAGAAGCCCTTTTATTCCTATAAGCTCACCCGCCTCTCTCAGCACTCGCGCCAGCTGGACCGGATCGTGACGACGAGCGTGCTCAATCTGGTCAACGACTTTGCCGGCGCGAGCGAGGTCGGCGGCCTGTTTCTGGTGCCCGAACTGCGGCGCAGCGGGCTTGGCGTGCTACTCGCGCGCAGCCGCTATCTGTTCATGGCGATGCACCGCACCCGCTTCGGCCAGCAGGTGCTCACCGAATTGCGGGGCTGGCAGGAGCCCGAAGGCGTCTCGCCATTTTGGGAAGGGCTGACCCGGCGCTTCTTCGACCTGGAGTTCGCCGATGCCGACCGCTTTCACGCCCTCAACGGCAACCAGTTCATCGCCGATCTCATGCCCAAGCACCCGATCTACACCACCCTGCTGCCACCCGAGGCGCAGGCAGCTATCGGCAAGCCGCACGCCAGCGGCGCTGCGGCCATGAAGCTGCTCGCGGCCGAGGGCTTCCGCTATGATGGCTATGTCGATCTGTTCGACGCCGGGCCAACCATGCAGGCCGACGTCGATGATTTGCGGGCGGTGAAGGAAAGCCGCGAGGCGGCTGCCTTCAGCGATGCACCTGCATCTCAGACCCAGGCCCGCCCGATGTTGCTGGCCGCCGGAGATTTGCTCGATTTTCGCGCCTGGCGCGCCGCCGGGCAGATCGAGGCCGAAGCAGAGCGCCTGACCCTGCCAGTGGATGCGATGGCGCTCGGCCGCCTGAACGAGGGCGCAACGGCCCGTTATCTGACGACCGACTGACCGAACAGACCAGAGACGAAACGAGCGGAAAAGCCATGACCGACCTGATTTCCACCGACCCGTGCACGGGAGACGTCGTCTGGCGGGGCGTTGCTGCGGATGCCGCTGCCGTCGATGCCGCCGTCGCGCAGGCCCGCGCCGCCCAGCCCGGCTGGGAACGCACGGCGCTGGAAGAGCGCATCGCCATTCTGCGCGCCTATGCCAGCGCGGTGAAGGCCCATGCAGATGACGTCGCGCGGGTGATCTCGCGCGAGACGGGAAAGCCTTTCTGGGAGACCAGGACCGAAGCGGTCAGCGTCGCTGCCAAGGTGGAGATTTCCATCGCTGCGCAGGCCGAGCGGGCGGGCGAGACGCTGCGGGATGGAGACGGGTTCGCTCTGGCGTTGCGCCATCGGCCCCATGGCGTGCTGGCGGTGCTCGGGCCTTATAATTTCCCGGCGCATCTGCCCAACGGGCACATTGTCCCGGCCCTGCTGGCCGGCAATGCCGTGGTCTTCAAGCCCAGCGAACTGGCGCCGGCCACGGCGGAACTGATGGGCCAGCTTTGGCGGGAAGCTGGCCTGCCCGACGGTGTGCTGCAGATCGTGCAGGGCGGCGGCGAGACCGGCAAGGCAGTGGCCGCGAATCCCGGCACGGATGGCCTGCTGTTTACCGGCAGTTCCACCACCGGCAAACTCCTCGCGCGCGCATTCGCCGATACGCCGGGGCGTATTCTCGCGCTGGAAATGGGCGGCAACAATCCGCAGCTCGCCTGGGAGATAGCTGAGGCGGACATGGACGCTGCCGTTGCGCTTATCGTCCAGTCCGGCTGGCTTTCCGCCGGACAACGCTGCACCTGCGCGCGCCGGCTGATCGTGCAGGACGAGATCGCCGACGCGCTTATCGAGCGGGTCACGGCAACACTGGACAGGCTGATCGTCGGCGCGCCCTTTGACGATCCGCAGCCCTTCATGGGGCCGGTGGTGGATAATCGCGCCGCCGATCTGGTCGAGACGCGCGTTGCGGATCTGCTTGCGCTCGGCGGGCGCCCAATCCGTCCGCTGGTCCGACGAGATCCCGGCTTGCCCTTCCTCTCCCCGGCGCTGATCGACATGACCGGCATCGAGACTGCCCCTGACGAGGAGATTTTCGGCCCGGTGGTCCAGCTCTGGCGCGAGACGCATTTCGACCGCGCCATCGCCCGCGCCAACGCGACGCGCTTTGGCCTCTCCGCCGCTATGCTGGGGGGGAGCCGGGCGCAGTTCGAGCAGTTTCGCGCCGCCACTCGCGCCGGCGTCGTCAACTGGAACCGGCCCACCAACGGCGCAAGCTCCGCCATGCCCTTTGGCGGCATCGGGGACAGCGGCAATCTGCGCCCCAGCGCTTATTATGCGGCCGATTATTGCGCCTTCCCCGTAGCGGGCATGGAGGCCCCGGCGCTGGACGGTACGCTTTCCACCGGACTGCGCGCATGAGCACCGCGCCCGCCTTTCGCGAGGTCAATTTCGATGGGCTGATCGGCCCGACCCACAATTATGCGGGCCTCAGCCTCGGCAATCTGGCCGCCACGCTCCACGCGGGCGAGGTCTCACAGCCCCGCAAGGCAGCCCTGCAAGGCATCGCCAAGATGCGCACGCTGCACGGGCTGGGGCTGGGACAGGGCTTCTTTCTGCCGCACGATCGACCCAACGCGGGCTGGTTGCGCCAGTTTGGCTTCGATGGATCGGACGCGCAGGTTTGTGCCCGTGCCTGGACGGAAGAACCGCTGCTGTTCGCCCAAGCCGCCAGCGCATCCGCGATGTGGGCGGCCAATGCGGCGACCGTCTCCCCCGCCCCGGACACGGCGGACGGGCGGACGCACTGCACCGTCGCCAATCTCGCGACCATGGCGCACCGCAGCCATGAATGGCCCGAAACGCTACGGCAGTTGCGGCACATCTTCGCGGACGAACGCTATTTCGCGGTCCATGATCCGGTCCCGGCCCGCTTCGGCGATGAGGGCGCAGCGAACTTCATGCGACTGGCCTCCCCCGTGAACGGACCCGGCGTCGAGGTCATGGTCTATGGCGAACCGGGCGGGCGCTTTCCGGCCCGCCAATCGGCCGAAGCCTGCCGCGCGATCTTCCGTCGGCATGGCATTGAGGACGGCCTGACCGTGCAGCAATCCGCCGAGGCCATTGCGGCCGGCGCCTTCCACAATGATGTCGTCGCTGTCGCGCATGAAAACATCCTCTTTGCCCACGAGCAGGCCTTCGCGGACAAGGCGGCCTTTTATGACGCGCTGGCGCAGCGCTGCCCGGATCTGATCATCCTGGAGGTGCCGGCTAGCGAAGTCTCGCTGGAAGCCGCCATTGCCTCCTATTTGTTCAATTCCCAACTGGTGACGCTGCCGGACGGGCAGCGAGCGCTGATTCTCCCGATGGAGTGCCGGGAAACGCCGGCCGTCAAAGCCTGGCTGGACAGCAATGTCGGCGCCAACGGCCCGATCCACGCCGCCCATTTCGTCGATGTGCGCGAATCCATGCATAATGGCGGTGGCCCTGCCTGCCTGCGCCTGCGCGTACTGCTCTCACGCGAGGCGGAACAGGCGGTTCACCCTGCCCATCTGCTCGACGAGCGCGGACTGGACCGCCTGGAGACGATCGTCGGCAATCACTGGCCCGAGCGCCTCGCCCCGTCCGATCTCGGCCTGCCCGACCTCTGGGCGCAGGCTCAGACGGCGCGGACGGCCTTGTGCCATGCATTGGAGCAAGCCTTGCCATGACCCGCTTCGTCGACCCTGCCGACATTCGCCTCGCCTTTTCAGAGGCGATGTCCGCGATGTACCGGGCCGAGGTGCCGCTCTACGGCACGCTGCTGGAGATCGTCGCCACGAGCAATGCTCGCGTGCTGCGTGACAATCCCGCTTTGAACGAACGGCTCGCAGCGCAGGGCGAACTCGACCGGCTCAGCGCCGAGCGGCACGGCGCCATCCGGGTCGGCACGCCGCAGGAACTGCACCTCATGCGGCAGCTGTTCGCCGTGATGGGCATGGTGCCGGTCGGCTATTATGATCTCGGCGTCGCCGGCCTGCCGGTGCATTCCACGGCATTTAGGCCGATCGACACGGCATCGCTGAACCGCTGCGCCTTCCGTATCTTCTGCTCGCTGCTCCGGCTTGAGCTGATCGAGGATGCAGCCTTGCGCGAGCAGGCCCAAGCGCTGCTCGCCCGGCGCTGCATCGTCACCGACGGCGCGCTGGCGCTGATCGACCGCTTCGAGCGGGAGGGCGGTCTGGGTACCGAAGAGGCAGAAGCCTTCGTGCTGGAGGCGTTGGAAACCTTCCGCTGGCATGGCGAAGCGCTGGTGGACCACGCAACCTATGAAGCCTTCAGTCGCGCGCACCGGCTGATCGCCGACATTGTGTGCTTCCGCGGCCCGCACATCAATCACCTGACGCCCCGCGCGCTCGACATCGACGCGGTTCAGGCCGAGATGATCGCGCGGGGCATCAAGGCCAAGGCCGTGATCGAAGGTCCGCCGCGCCGGTCTGTCCCGATCCTGCTGCGTCAGACGAGTTTTCAGGCGCTGGAAGAGGCCATCCTGTTCCGCGATGCCGATGAGACCGTAGCCGGCGTCCACACCGCACGGTTCGGCGAGATCGAGCAACGCGGGATTGCGCTGACGCCACATGGCCGCGCACTGTACGATGCAATCCTCGCGGAAGCCGAGCAGGCCCCCAGCATGGGCGGCAAAGGCTATGAAGCGCGCCTGGCGGAGATCTTCCAGCGCTTTCCCGATGATCTGGATGCGATCCGCGAACAGGGGCTGGCCTATTTCACTTATGCGCGGACGCCCAAGGCCGCCGCGCTGCCGGCGGGACGCCAGCTGCCATCCGGCGCGCCGGACGAGCTGGTCGCCGATGGCTGGCTGGAAGCGAGCCCGATCACCTATGAGGACTTCCTGCCGGTCAGTGCCGCCGGCATCTTTCGCTCCAATCTCGCCGATGCGGAGGCTGGATCCCGCGCTGGCGCGTCATCGCAGGATGAGTTTGAGGCCGCGCTGGGTGTCCCGTGCCTCGACCCGTTCGGATTATATCTCGATCAGGAGCAGGCCTCGTTCGACATGCTGGGATAGCAAGCCGGCGTCACGCCGCAGCCGAACTCTCGCCGCTCAATGCCCGGGCGCGAACCATGAGACGGCTCACAATGGCCTGATAGAATGCCCGATCCTCGGCGCTTGCCTCACTCCAGAGGCTGGCATCCCGCACCGAGGCCTCGCGATGGAGCGCCTTGTACACCACGGCGCCGGCCTCGGTCGGTTGCAGGACGATATCGCGGCGACGAGTGGGCCTGAATCGCTCGATCAGCCCGCTCTCTTCCAGCGCCGAGACCGTCCGGCCGATCTGGCTCTTGTCCCGCCCCATCGCCTTGATCAGCTGCGCCATCGGCAACGGCGCATACAGGCCGATGAGCGCGAGAACCTGGCCCTGAAAGTTCGACAGGCCGTGCATCCGCTGGCAGGAGAGCATGGCGCTGCGCTTGAGATAAGCGACCAGTCCGACCAGCTTGGGCGCGATCAGATCCGGCGGCGGCTCGATCTTCTTGCCCTCCGGCCCCACAGGCCATGAGGGCGTGCCGGCCCCGCCCGGTGCCGCACCAATGATCCCGGCCTCGACACTCAGGCAGCGCTCCTGATTGTAGATGCGGGCGGCCTTCTGCGCCAACTGGTCGGTGAGCAGGCCAAAGCGTTCGAGCTCGTCGCGCCCCAGACCGCTTACCAGCTGGCCGTCACGGGCGCGGACGATGGCGCGAATCTTTTCGAACAGCACCCGCCCCTCCGGGGAGAGGGTGAGCTTGGCGCGCAGCTTCTCGCGCACGATCAGCCCGTCCCGCTCCAAGGGCTTGATCGCACGACTGACCTGCGCCTTTTCGTAGCCGGCAAAACCGACGATGTCCTGAGAGGTCATGCCGCCGGAGAGCCCGAGCAGCAGCAGCAAATGGCGATGGATCTCCTTATAGCCCACCTCCGCCTCGAACAGCGGCAGGCCGCCTTCGCGGATCGCGCGCATGAGCAGCATGAGGCGCATCCCCAGAAGCCCGGCATCAAGCTGGGCGGGACCGATATCCGCCTCTTGCGTCACGATATTTTTGCTCCTCGCCCCTGGCATGCTGTCATCTGCATGATAAAGCCCATCGAACCCGATCAGGCAACCGGCGCGACGATATCGTGTGAGTCTTGCGACAGAGCTGTGATCGCGACGCGACAGGTCATCGACCGCTCAGGAGACACCATGCTCAGGATTTTCCGCTATATCGCCCTGGTGGAAGGCATCACGACCCTCGCGCTGTTCCTCATCGCGATGCCGCTCAAATATGGCTTCGACAATCCCGCGCTGATCCGTCCGGTCGGGATGACCCATGGCATCGCGTTCCTGCTCTACATCGGCGCGATGCTGTTCGTGCTGCCGGGCAAGGGCTTTGGTGTCATGGGCTGGCTGCGGACGACGCTGGCGGCGTTCTTCCCGTTCGGCACGTTCCTCAACGATCCCTATCTCAAGCGGCAAGAGGCCGCCCTCACCCAAGGACGCGCACGCTCCGTCTAAGCCTGCGCGCCGAAGAGGCCGCGAAGATCAGGCCTTGAGGCGCTCGGCGTGCCAGCGGATATGCTCGGCCATGAAGGTCGAGATGAAATAATAGCTGTGGTCATAGCCCGGCTGCATGCGGATTGTCGCGGGCTGACCGGCCTTGGCACAGGCCGCTTCCAGCAGATGCGTGCGCAACTCCTGCTCGAGGAAATTGTCCGCACCGCCCTGATCGACCAGCAGGTCGGGCAGTCGCGCACCACCTTCGATCAGCGCGACAGCATCATGCTGCGCCCAGGCCGATGCATCGTCACCCAAATAGCCGCCGAGCGCCTTCTGCCCCCACGGCACCTGGCTCGGCGCAACGATGGGCGCGAAGGCGGAGACGGACCGGAAGCGCTCGGGATTGCGCAAAGCGATGGTCAGCGCGCCATGGCCGCCCATGCTGTGTCCGGTGATACCCTGCCGCGCCATATCGACCGGGAAATTCGCGGCGATCAGCGCCGGCAATTCCTGCTCGATATAGCTTTTCATGCGATAATGGGTCGCGAAGGGTGCCTGGGTCGCATCGACATAGAAGCCCGCGCCCAGGCCGAAATCATATTTGCCTTCCGCATCGTCGGGCACATCCTCGCCGCGCGGACTGGTATCGGGCGCCACGAAGACGACTTTCTCCGCCGCGCAGGCCGCGCGATACTCGCCCTTCTCCATGACATTCGCATGGGTGCAGGTGAGGCCGGAGAGGTAGAAGAGCACGGGCAAGGTTTCGCCCGGCTCATGCTCGGGGACGAAGACGGCGAATGTCATTGCCGTCCCCGTCTCCGAAGATGTGTGCCGGTAGACGCCCTGGACGCCGCCATAGGCCTTGTTCGTCGAGAGCGTCTCCAGCGTCATCGATCAGGCGCCTTCAGGCAGCTGGCAGAAGACGCAGATCTTGTTGCCGGTCGGATCGCGCAGATAGGCGCCATAGGCATTGCCCGGCGCCTGCGGGCGCTTGCCCGGCTCGCCTTCGCTGGTGCCGCCATTGGCCAAACCGGCAGCGTGGAACGCGTCGACCTGATCCTTGTCGGCAGCGGCAAAGCCGATGGTGCCGCCATTGGCATGGGTGGCCGGCTCGCCATTGATCGGCGAGATGATGCCGAAGGTGCCGCCATTGTGCGAGTAGAAAGCGCGATCGCCAATGTTGTGGCCAGCGCCAGCGCCCAGCGCGCCGAGCACGGCGTCATAGAATTTCGCGCTCTGCGCGAGGTCCTTCGCGCCAACCATGATATGCGTAAACATTGTAACTCTCCTCTTGGTTACTCAAAATCCTGCGCGCGCCGGAGCATCACTGGGGTTCGTCCCAGGCCGCGCAAAGCTTGTTGCCATCCGGATCGCGCAGATATGCGACCCAGATACCCCGCCCGGTGGCGGGAGAAATCCGGTTCTCCGGCTCTCCCTCGCACGCCTGGCCGCCATGCGCCAGGCCGGCGGCATGCCAGGCCTTCACCGCCTCCGGTGAGGGCGCCAGAAAGCCGACGGTCCCGCCATTGGCATGGGAGGCCGGTTGGCCATCAATGGGGTGGCCAACGATGAACAGACCCCCGCCATCCCGATAGAGCAGCCGCCCCTTCGCATCGGCCTGCGCCGGCGCGATGCCCATCGCCGCGAACGTCGCATCATAGAAGACGCGCGCCCGCTCGATGTCGTTGGTGCCGAGAACCAGATGCCTGAACATGGATGCCGCTCCTCAGCGCAACCGCCGCCCTGTGGACCTAGAACACCACCACGGAGCGGATGCTCTTGCCGGCACGCATCAGGTCGAAGGCGGTGTTGATCTCTTCAAGGCCCATGACGTGGGTGATCATGGGATCGATCTCGATCTTGCCGGTCATATACATGTCGACGATCTTGGGGACGTCCGTGCGGCCCTTGGCCCCACCGAACGCGGTGCCGCGCCAGTTGCGGCCGGTGACGAGCTGGAACGGCCGCGTGGCGATCTCCTTGCCCGCTTCCGCTACGCCGATGATGATGCTGGTGCCCCAGCCGCGATGGCAGGCTTCCAGCGCCGTGCGCATCACTTCGGTGTTACCGGTCGCGTCGAAGGTATAGTCCGCGCCGCCGTCGGTCATCGCCACGATCTTGGCCACCACATCCTCGCGGCTCATGCCCTTGGAATTGAGGAAGTCGGTCATGCCGAACTTGCGGCCCCATTCCTCGCGATCGGGGTTGATGTCGACGCCGATGATCTTGTTGGCGCCAGCCAGGCGCGCGCCCTGGATGACGTTGAGGCCGATGCCGCCGAGGCCAAAGATCACGACATTGTCGCCGACCTGAACCTTGGCGGTGTTGATAACCGCGCCCACGCCCGTCGTCACGCCGCAGCCGATGTAGCAGCTCGTCTTGAACGGCGCGTCCTCGCGGATTTTGGCGACCGCGATCTCGGGCAGAACGGTGAAGTTCGAGAAGGTCGAGCAGCCCATATAATGGTAGATCGGCTGGCCCTTGTAGGAAAAGCGCGTCGTGCCGTCCGGCATAAGGCCCTTGCCCTGCGTCGCGCGGATCGCGGTGCACAGGTTGGTCTTGCCCGAGAGGCAGGACTTACACTGGCGGCATTCCGGCGTGTAGAGCGGGATGACATGGTCGCCCGGCACCACGGAGGTCACGCCCGCGCCGACCTCGCGCACAATGCCCGCGCCTTCATGGCCGAGCACGCTGGGGAAGATGCCTTCGCTGTCGAGGCCGTCGAGCGTGTACGCATCGGTATGGCAGATGCCCGTCGCCATGATCTCGACCAGAACCTCGCCCGCCTTGGGCCCTTCCAGATCCAGCTCGACGATCTCCAGCGGCTTCTTTGCCTCAAATGCTACCGCAGCCCGCGTTTTCATGCCCCATCTCTCCAGCAAGGAACGGCGCTCGCGCGCCAGTTGCCGCTTGTTGGAACCTGAGACTGATTCTTGCAACCCCGCCCAAGCCGGTCGAACGCTTATTTCGCGCGGCACAGGGCCAGCAGGCCGGCCTCCCCGGCGCCGAGGCTGAGCAGCGCGCAGAGCAGGATCGCGAGGGCAGCGAGCGTCCGCACGCCGGGCTTGCGGGCCAGCCCGGCCAGCATCGTGGCGCCGCCCTGCACCGCCAGCAGCGCCGGCAGTGTGCCGATTCCAAAGCCGGCCATGACCAGCAGTCCGCCGGTGAGCGACCCGGCAAAGGCTGCATATAGCAACGCACCGTAGACCATTCCGCACGGCATCATGCCCCAGCCAAAGCCGGCGGCGATCATGCGCAGGCGCGGCGGCAGCATCGATCGCGCCGCGCCTGCGACGGAAGCCAGCACATGCACCTGCCCCCGGATCGCGTGCCCGACCACAGCGGGGCTCGGCATGAGACCCAGCATCGAGAAGCCGACCCAGGCGAGACTCATCGCCGCCGCCCAGCGCAGGAGCAGATGGCCGAGTGTCGCATCCAGCCCGCCCAGCGCCAGTGCACCAAGCGCGCCCGCCGCGCCGCCCATCACCATATAGGCACCGATGCGACCGGCATGGAGCCGCGCTGCGAAGACCGCAGGATGATCGTCCTCCGCCCGCGCCTGACCAAGCAGCAGCGCTATGCCGCCGCACATGCCTACGCAATGCAGGCTGGAGGCAAAGCCCAGCAGAAATCCGCCGCCGAAGGTCCACGGGTCGGCCATCGCTCAGATCGCGCTACTGAACCGCTGCTGGGATAGGGCGCGATGCCGGTCGAACAGCACCGCGACGGCGCGCCCATAAGGCCGGCCCTGTTCGGCAATGCGCAGGCTGTTGCCCTCCAGCGTAGCGAGGCCCCGATCCAGGAAGGGCACGAGTCCGGCACGCAGGTCCGTCCGGTGCAGATCGGTGCCGACATCAGCAGCCCGGCCGCAGAGCAGATCCTCGATGATCGCGCCGCGCCGCTGATCATCCGCGTCGCGCAGGATGCCGCGCTCGCCGGTCAGGCGGCCGGCGCCGGCGCGCATCCGGTAGCGGCCGCTATTCTTGTCATTCTGCACGATGAGATGCGGAAACTGACCGATGGCCGTCGCGCCGATGCCGATCAGCACATCGGCCCGATCCTCGGTGAAGCCCTGAAAATTGCGGCGCAGCGTGCCCTGCAGCTGCGCCTTGGCGAGATCGTCATGGGGCAGCGCGAAATGATCGAAGCCCACCGGCACATAGCCAGCCGCAACGAGCTGATCATGCCCCAGCGCCGCCATGGCGAAACGCTCGGCCTGATCAGGCAGATGGGTGGCATCGATCCGCTTCTGGCGGGGCAGCATATGCGGCACATGCGCATAGCCGAACAGGGCGATCCGGTCTGGACGCATGGCGATGGCCTCGTCCAGCGTCTGCTCGAGCAACGCGCGATCCTGCCCCGGCAGGCCGTACATCAGATCGAAATTGATGGATCGCACGCCGTTGCTGCGCAGGCGATCAACCGCGCTGACGATGAGATCGCGCGGCTGGACCCGCCCGATTGCGGCCTGGATGGCGGGATCGAAGGTCTGCACGCCAAGGCTGGCGCGTTTGGTGCCGGAGACGCCCAGCGTCATGGCCCAGCGCTGGTCGAACCCGCGCGGATCGATCTCGACCGAGAGCACCGGCGCGCCGCAGTTGAAGGCCAGCATCATCTCATCGACCAGCCGGGCAAACTCCAGCGGCGGGATGGCATTGGGGCTGCCGCCCCCAAAGGCGATGCGCTCGACGCGGGCGCGTCCGCCGAGGCGCTGGGCGACAGTGCGAATTTCGGCATGAAGCGCATCGAGATAGCTGGTCAGCCGCTGCGCCTTGTTGGAGCGCCCGGTGTTGCACCCGCAATACCAGCAGATCTCCTCGCAAAAGGGGATGTGCACATAAAGCGAGACGGGTTGCCCCGGCTGCACCGCATCCAGCGCATGGCCGAGATAGGCCTCCCCCAACCGGTCCGTGAATTCGGCCGCCGTCGGATAGCTGGTGTAGCGCGGCACCGGCCGGGCGAGCAGATCGGGATAATAGGACCACATGGAAATGGCTCTACTTTGTCGAGCCTTGGCTGCCCTTGACCTCGATCAAGCCAAGTCTTGCGCTGGGTCAATGAGCGGCGCCCACCCCGATCCTAATGAGCGATGCAGGTTCAGGGAAAGAAAGGAAAGAACCCATGAATGCTCGTTTACTCAGCTGTGTCGCCGGTCTTGCGATGCTCGCTGCCCCCGGGGTCGCGCAGGCGCAGCAAGGCAAGGTGCAGGTCAAGCTGATGGCAACCGGCGTGCTGCCGAATGGCAAGATCGATACGGTCAAATCCGCCACGGTGACGCTGCCTGCGGGCGCGGACACCGCCGCCAGCGACAATTGGGTGCCGACCGCCGCAATCGAATATTTCCTGAGCGATGCCGTCTCGGTAGAGACGATCTGCTGCATGACCGCGCATCATGTGGATGGCGCGGGCGCGATCAAGGGCGTCAACCGGCTGCTCGATGACATCAAGATCGTGCCGGCGACGGTGACGCTGAAATATCACCTCAATGCCGGCCCCATCAAACCCTATATCGGCGCCGGGCCGAGCTACTTCTGGGCGGTGGACTCCAAGGTGGGCGCGGGCGGCACTGCCGCGCTGGGCGCCGCGAGCGCCAAGCTCAAGAGCAAGGTGGGCTTCGCGCTGCAGGCCGGCGTCGACATTCCGGTGAATGATACCGGCCTTGGCATCTCCTTCGACGCCAAGCGCTACTTCGTCCGGCCGACTGCCGAATTCTACAATGCCTCCGGCGCCACCGTGCT
Organism: Sphingobium sp. B8D3B; assembly: GCF_025961875.1. Taxonomy (NCBI): domain Bacteria; kingdom Pseudomonadati; phylum Pseudomonadota; class Alphaproteobacteria; order Sphingomonadales; family Sphingobiaceae; genus Sphingobium; species Sphingobium sp. B8D3B. The sequence goes on from NZ_JAOQON010000001.1 coordinate 1,395,520, forward strand.
GGCAACGCGGCACGAACTCGATCCCTGGGTCGTCAGCGGCGGCGTCAGCTACCGCTTCTAAGCCCAGTTCCCGGCACGCGCCGGCAAGGCGGGTCTGCTCCTCCCTCTCCCGGAGCAGGCCCGTTTTTTTTGGTGTTCGAATCGCGACCGTTCGTGCTGAGTAGGGTCTGAGGTGCGCCGCAAGCGCGCATCGAAGAGCCGTATCGAAGCATCGCAGCGCACGGGCTTGTCCTTCGATACGCCGCTTCGACAAGCTCAGCAGCTACTCAGGACGAACGGCGTTCACTGTCCGTAATGCCACAGGGTCGCTAAGACGCCGGCTTATCCTGATCCTCGATCAGAATGCGCATGGCAGCGCCGTCCGGGTCGTCGAACTGGCCGTTCCGCAGCGACCACATGAACGCGACGAGGCCGGTCAGGCCGAGCAGCAGGGCGACGGGGATGAGGAAGATCAATCCGTTCATTTGACAGCCCAGCGCAGACGGAGGGAATTGGCCACCACGATGAGCGAACTGCTCGACATCGCGACGGCAGCAATCAGCGGCGTGACATAGCCGGCAATCGCCAGCGGCACAGCCAGCGCATTATAGCCGATCGCCAGACCGATATTCTGCCGGACAATGCGCATGGTGGCGCGCGAGGCCCGCACCGACTTGGGGATGCCGGAGAGGCTGTCGCCCAGAAACACGATGTCCGCCGCCTGCTGGCCGACATCGCTCGCCGAGCCGGGCGCCATGGAGACATGGGCCGCGGCAAGTGCCGGGCCGTCGTTCAGTCCGTCGCCGACCATCAAAGGCTTGTGCCCGGCCTCGGCCAGCGCCTGCAGCCGCGCCAGCTTGTCGGCCGGGCGCATCCCGCCCTCGGCCGGCACGCTGAGCTGATCGGCTAGCGATTGGACCGCCTCCTCCCGATCGCCCGACATGATCGCCGGCGGCAGACCAAGGCCGCGCAGGTCCGCCAGCGCCCGCGCGGCATCCGGGCGCAGCGCGTCGGCGAAGCGAATGATGTGGCGGCGCCCGTGCGCCAGTTCCAGCGCGACCGCCATGGTCGGATCGTCACTTGCGCCAGCCTGATCGCTCAGATCCTGTGGCGTGGGCTTGCCCATCGCGACGGGGTGCCCCTGCCAGAGCGCGCGCACGCCCTCGCCGGGAATATCCTCGACGTCAGCAAGAACCGCCGGGCCGACATGCTCGCCGCCCAGCGCCTGCCGGAGCGCCACTGCGAGGGGATGGCGGCTGGTCATGGCCAGCGCGCGGGCAATGCTCCGCTCCTCCTCGTCCAGCGCCTCGACACCGAAGGCGCGCGGGCGACCGAGCGTGAGGGTGCCGGTCTTGTCGAACAGGGCCTGATCGGCCTGCGCGAGGCGTTCCAGCGCGCTGCCATCCTTCACCAGCAGCCCCGCCCGCATCATCGCGCCGCAGACCACCACCTGCGCCACCGGCACAGCGAGGCCCAGCGCGCAGGGGCAGGTGATGATCAGCACGGCGATGGCAACCAGTAGCGACTGGTGCCAGCCCGCCCCGGCGATCATCCAGCCGGCAAAGGTGATGGCAGCGAGCAGATGCACCACGGGCGCGTAAAGCCGCGAACATTTGTCGGCGAGGCGGACATAGCGGGACTTGGCCTGGCCGGCGCTTTCCATCAGCCTGGCAATCTCGGCAATCGCTCGCCCCTCACCCACGGCGGTCACGCGCAGCGTCACCGGGCCATCTAGATTGAGCGTGCCGGCGGTCGCCATGTCGCCCGCGCGCAGCGTGACAGGCGCGCTTTCGCCGGTGAGCAAGGAGAGATCGAACCGGCTGCTGCCCTGCTCGATTACGCCGTCCGCCGCGAGGCGCTCGCCAGCAGCGACCAGAACGCGGTCGCCCACGGCCAGCGCATCGGCCGCGACCCACTGGCTCGCGCCATCCTCGGCCAGTCGCATGGCACCGGGCGCGGTGCGGCGTACCAGCGCTTCGGCTCCGCTGGCGGCGCGCGCGCGCATCATCTCGTCCAGCACCCGCCCCGCGAGCAGGAAGGTGAGCAGCATCAACGCGCCATCGAACCAGGCATGGCGACCGCCGATGATCGTCTCGTAGAGGCTCATCGAGGTCGCCAGAATGACGCCGATGGAGATCGGCACATCCATATTGGTCGTGCCCGCCCGCAGCGCCTTGAAGGCCGACCGGAAGAAGGGCTGGCCGGAATAGGCCACGGCGGGAATGGCGATCAGCGCGGAAATCCAGTGGAACAATTCGCGCGCGCTGCCATCTGCCCCGGACCAGACCGAGACCGAGAGCAGCATGACGTTCATCGCCGCAAAGGCTGCCACGGCAAGGGCGCGGATCAACTTACGCAGCGCCTGGCTGCGCTCATGCGCCGCCGCGCTGTGGAGCGGTTGCGCCTCGAACCCGATCGCGTCGAAGGCGCGCAGCAGGTCAGGCTCGGCCAGATCGGCGGCATGCGAGACGATCACCGTCTTGGCCGAGAAGTTCACGCGGGCGGCGTGGACTCCTGGCTGCAATGGCAACAGCCGCTCGATCTTGGAAATGCAGCCGGCGCAATGCATGTCCGGCACGGCGAGGCGGGTTTCCACCGCATCCGCCGACCAATCGGGCCTTGGCGCCACATAGGTCATGACAGATCGACCACCCGGTTGATCTCCCGCCCGTGGGCGCGGGCCCGCACATGGACGATCCAGCGGCCTTGCGGCAAAGGCTGCAGGCTCTCATACACGCCATCGCCGAGCGCCCGGAACTGCAGCGCGATATCCGGCTTGCGGCCAAGCGGGTGACGGGCGGTGGCGGTCAGCGCCACATCGTTCATGGGCGCATTCGCACTGCGCAGCGTCGCGCTCAGCCGTGTCTCCGCAGTCCGATTCAGCGTGAGCGCCCAGCCCAGCGCGTTTTCGGCGCGAGCCTGCGCCAGCCATTTGTTGAACTCCTGGCTGGCGACATAACTGTTCTGCACCACCAGCCCGCCGAAGGTGGAGCTGGCGAGGAAGGCCATGGTGAAATTGACGGCCATGACCACGCCGAAAAAGCTGACGAGAATGACGGTGATATGCCGTCCGGTGAACTTGCGGGTCATTGGCCTACCTCCGGGCGAACAAAGCTCTCATCATCCTGCGCTGCCTCTTTCTGCTCGTCGAGCGTGCGCAACGTGAAGGCGAAATCCTGGCGGGCAATGCCCTGCGGCGGCGCGACGACGTGCACCCGCTCCTTGAGCACCTGATCAGGCGGCACGTCGATTTGCAGGGTCCGGCTCGCCTGATCGCGGGTCTGGCCCTCACGCCACATCAGCGCGCCGTCCAGCCCATCGAGGCCGATGGCCATAGGGCGCGCGCGGCTCTGCATGTTGCGTATCTTGATCAGATAGCTGTTGCGGATCGACCCGTCGGACAGGCGGACATAGACCGGATTGCGCTCCGCATTGGCCGCGATGTCGATGCGCGAACGCACGCCCAGCGCGAACAGCATGGCGAGGCCAATGCTCGCCCAGATCGCGAAATAGGCAATTGTGCGCGGACGGAAGAGGCGCTTGCGCACGGGCGCCGGCGCCTCGCCCTTCATTTCGGCCTCGCAGTCGATCTCCGTGGCATAGTCGATCAAGCCGCGCGGGCGGCCGATCTGCGCCATCACCTTGTCACAGGCATCGACGCACAAGGCGCAGGTGATGCACCCGATCTGCGGACCCTCGCGAATGTCGATCCCGGTCGGGCAGACCTGCACGCATTGCAGACAGTCGATGCAGTCCCCGGTCGGCAGCCCTTCATCCTGCGCCTTCTTCAGCCCCTTGGTGCGGGGCTCGCCGCGCCAGTGCTTGTAGGTGACGATGAGCGATTTCTCATCTGTCATCGCGGTCTGGATGCGCGGCCAGGGGCACATGTAGATGCACACCTGCTCGCGCATGAAGCCGCCGAAGATGAAGGTCGTCATGGTCAGCACGAAGGTGGTGCCATAGGCGACGAACGGCGCCTGCCCGGTCCAGAACTGGTGTTGCAGCGTCGGCGCATCGGCAAAGTAGAAGATCCACGCGCCGCCGGTTAGGAACGAGATGACCAGCCAGACCGCCCATTTGCGCAGCCGCTTCCAGACCTTCGTCGGGGTCCAGGGCGCTTTCTCCAGCCTGATCTGCGCGTTGCGATCGCCATCGAGGAAGCGCTCGACATGCTGGAACAGATCGGTCCAGACGGTCTGCGGGCAGGCGTAGCCGCACCAGGCGCGGCCGACGGCCGAGGTCACCAGAAACAGGCCGACGCCCGCCATGATGAGCAGGCCGGCGACATAATAGAATTCGTGCGGCCAGATCTCGATGCCGAACATGAAGAAGCGGCGATTGGCGAGATCGACCAGCACCGCCTGATTGGGCGCGTGCGGCCCGCGGTCCCAGCGGATCCAGGGCGTGGCCCAATAGATCGTCAGGGTGACGGCCATCACCAGCCACTTGAAGCGGCGGAACGGCCCATCGACCTGCTTGGGGAAGACCGACTTGCGCTTGGCGTAGAGGCTTTCCGCTGGCGCGGTAACATCATTCACGGGGGACATGGCAGCGTCCGTTGTTGGCGTCTTCGGCATCAGATTGCCTCCGATCGATCTTCGCTTAGGCGCAGTCGGCTCAAACGACATTGAGCAGGATCAACGAAATGAACGGCAGCCGGCCCCTCCCCCAACGCGCGGAGGAAGGGCCGGCTGCGCCTTATGGTGTTGCGGCGTTGGCCTGCGCCTCCGGTACCCCGGCAGCCTCAGCGGCAATCTGCGCTGCGACCGGCGTCGCCTCGCCACCGCCAAGGCTGTGGACGTAGACGGCCAGCATGCGGATCGTCGCCTTGTCGAGCGCATGGCCCCAGGCGGGCATCACACCCCGACGGCTGTTCGTCACGGTCTGGGTCAGCGTCTCTCGATCGCCGCCATAGAGCCAGATCGGGTCGGTCAGGTTCGGCGCACCGAATTCACGCAGTCCCTTGCCCGCGGGGCCGTGGCACACCGCGCAATTCTGCTGGAACAGCACGTCGCCGCGCCGTGAGGAAGCGCTGGCCTTCTCCTGCCCGCTGATCACGCGGACATGGCTCACCACATCCTGAACCTGCGTGCCGGTGAGAATGCCGTCCTTGCCGAAGGCGGGCATCAGGCTCATGCGAGTCTGCGGCTCATCCGGGTTCCGCACGCCATGAGTGATCGTATATTCGATCGACTGCAGGTCGCCGCCCCACAGCCAATCATCATCCACCAGATTCGGATAGCCCTTGGCGCCGGCAGCGCCCGAGCCATGGCACTGCACGCAATGCACCTTGAACGCGGCTGCACCACCCTGCATCGCCGCTTCCATGAGCTTTGGCTGGGCGACCAGCTTCTCGATCGGCGTGGCAGCGATGGCCGAGAAGATCGGCGTCCGGCGCGCGGTCTCGGCATCCATCACCTGCTGGAGCTGCCCGCGGCTGGACCAGCCGAACAGCCCCTTGCTGGCTTCATGCGCGAAGGGGATAGCGGGATAAACCACCACATAGCCGATCGCGAACACGATCGTTGCGTAAAAAGTCCAGACCCACCAGCGCGGCATGGGGGTATCGAGTTCCTCGATCCCGTCCCATTCATGGCCGACGGTCTGGGTGCCGGTCGGCGCGTCGATGCGTTTCTTCTCAGCCATGGTTGTTCTTCCTGTCATGGGCTGCAGCCTCGCCATCTTCGGCGAAGATCAGGTGCGCGGCGTCTTGGTTGCTCCGGCGCGAGCCGGGACGGAACGCCCATGCGCACAGGCCGAAATAGAGCACCACCATTGCCGAAAGCCCGTAGCTGTCCGCGAAATGGCGCAGATCATTATAGCTCATCGCTCCACCTCCTGCGGAGCAGCGCTATCCAGATCGACAAGCGTGCCAAGCATCTGGAGATAGGCGACGAGCGCATCCATCTCGGTCAGCTTGGCCGGGTTGCCGTCGAAATCGCGGGCCTGCGCCTTGGGGTAGCGCTTGAGCAGATCGGCGGTGTCAGCCTCGGGATCGGCCTGCGCCAGCAGATCGGCATTCGCCTTCTCGATGTCCTCATCGCTATAGGGCACGCCCACCCGGCGCTGCGCCGTGAGATGGGCCGTCATGTCGCCTGCCTTCAGCTCACGCTTGGTGAGGAAGGCATAGGTCGGCATGATCGATTCCGGCACGACGCTACGGGGATCGATGAGGTGCTGGACGTGCCACTCATCCGAGTAGCGCTTGCCGACGCGCGCCAGGTCCGGCCCAGTCCGCTTGGAGCCCCACTGAAATGGGTGGTCATACATGCTCTCGGCGGCGAGGCTGTAATGGCCGTAGCGCTCCACCTCGTCGCGGAACGGGCGGATCATCTGCGAGTGGCAGTTGTAGCAGCCCTCCCGCATGTAGATGTTCCGGCCCGCCAGCTCCAGCGGCGTGTAGGGACGCATTCCCTCCACTTTCTCGATCGTGTTGTCGATCCAGAAGAGCGGTGCGATCTCCACGATTCCGCCCACGGTAACCGCGGCGAAGGCAGCGACGGCAAGGAGCGTGACGTTGCGCTCCAGCTTCTTGTGCTTCTGTGCAAAGCTCGACATGGTTTTCCGTCCTTATTCCGCGGGAACCGCAGCAGGTTTGTGGGTGATCGGCCGGTCCTTCGCGGCGTCATAGGCAGCGTCGCTCATCGGCGCTTCGACGCGCTGGTGGCCGAGGATGGTGCGCCACACATTGATGGTCATGCACACCGCGCCCGAGAGGTAGAGCAGTCCGCCAAAGGCGCGCAGCACGTACATGGGGAACATCGCGCGGACGGTGTCCGAGAAGGCGTAGACAAGGTAGCCGTCCGCGCCATATTCCCGCCACATCAGGCCCTGCATGATGCCGGCGACCCACATCGCCGAGGCGTAGAAGACGATGCCGACGGTCGCGAGCCAGAAGTGCCAGTTGACCATGCGCAGCGAGTAGAGCCGGTTGCGGCCCCACAGCCGCGGCGTAAGATAGTAGATCGCCGCGAAGGTGATCATGCCGTTCCAGCCGAGCGCGCCCGAGTGAACGTGGCCGATGGTCCAGTCCGTATAGTGCGAGAGGCTGTTCACGCTCTTGATCGAGAGCATCGGCCCTTCGAAGGTGCTCATGCCGTAGAAGGCGAGCGCCATCACCATCATGCGGATGATCGGATCGGTGCGGACCTTGTCCCAGGCGCCGTTCAGCGTCATCAGGCCGTTGATCATGCCGCCCCAACTCGGCATCCACAGCATGACCGAGAAGACCATGCCCAGCGTCTGCGCCCAGTCGGGCAGCGCGGTGTAGTGGAGGTGGTGTGGGCCGGCCCAGATGTAGAGGAAGATCAGCGACCAGAAGTGGATGATCGACAGGCGATAGCTGTAGATCGGCCGCTCGGCCTGCTTGGGCACGAAATAGTACATCATCGCCAGGAAGCCGGCGGTGAGGAAGAAGCCCACGGCGTTATGGCCGTACCACCACTGGGTCAGCGCATCCTGCACGCCCGCAAAGGCGCTGTAGCTCTTGGAACCAAGCAGGCTGACCGGCATCGACAGGTTGTTGACGATGTGGAGCATCGCGATGGTGAGGATGAAGCTCAGGTAAAACCAGTTCGCCACATAGATATGCGGCTCGCTGCGCTTGACGATCGTCCCGACGAAGACCGCGAGATAGGCGACCCAGACGATGGTGAGCCACAGGTCGACATACCATTCGGGCTCGGCATATTCCTTCGCCTCGGTGATGCCGAGGAGATAGCCGGTCGCGGCGAGCACGATGAAGAGCTGGTAGCCCCAGAAGACGAAGCGCGCGAGCGAGGGGAAGGCAAGCCGGGCGCGGCAGGTGCGCTGCACGACATAAAAGCTGGTCGCGATCAGGGCATTGCCACCGAAGGCGAAGATGACTGCCGAGGTGTGCAGCGGCCGCAAGCGCCCGAAGCTGGTATATTCCAGCCCCAGGTTCAGCGCTGGAAAGGCGAGCTGCAAGGCAATGTAGAGCCCGGCGAGAAAACCGGCCATGCCCCAGAACACGGTGGCGATAACGCCCCAGCGCACCGGATCGTCATCATAATGCCCCTGATCGGGCATGCGCAAAATGCCGCGCGCCATGCCGCCCCAATCGGCGGAGCGGAGCGTCCCCATCATGGCGAGCAGCGCCGCGAGCGACGCAATGACCATGTGGATGGCAAATCCGGAATCCACGGCGAGCGCGGAGGCGAGCATCGCGAGAATGGCGAGCAGGAGCCAGCCTCCCGCCTTCATTGTTAGACCGGTCATAGAAACCCCTTGAGCAGCACAGTCCTGGGACTGTGCTGTCGCTGTGGATCAGCGGGGGCTCGGCATCATTGACATGGGTCAACGGGAAGAGTGCGGTGAGCGGGTGGCCGGCGCGCCACGATGCGCGCCGATGAGGAGCGCGGTGCTCAGCCGTTGCCGGCTTCGGCCTCCATGGCGTCATGGTCGAGAATGACGACGGTCCGCCGATCCGGCAGATCGATGATCCCGGCCTGCCGCAGCCGGGTGAGTTGGCGACTCACAGTCTCGATGGTGAGGCCCAGCAGATCGGCCATCTGCTGGCGGGTGAGCGGCAGTTCGAAGCGCTCGACAAGATCGCTGCCGCTACAGCTCGCGTCGGCAAGCCGTTGCGCCATTTCGAGCAGGAAGGTCGCGACACGCTCTCCGGCGCTCTTGCGCCCGAGCAGCAGCATCCAGTGACGCGCGCGATCCAGTTCGGTGAGGGTCCGTTGGAGCAGCTTGTGCTCCAGCTCCGGATGCGTGCGGGCAAAATCGTCGAACGACGAGCGCGTAAACAGGCACACCTGCGCATCGCACAGGGCGGTGACGCTGTGCTGAGTCGTGCTGCCAAACGGACGCCCGATGAAATCGGACGGATAGACAACGCCGACGATCTGCTCGCGGCCATCCGCTGTCGAGGTGGACAGCTTGAGTACGCCGTCGATCACATTGGCGACCAGCAAGCTGTCATCGCCTTCCCACATCAGCGTCTGCCCGCGATGCACGGGCACGCGACGACCGATCTTGTTGAGTACCTCCAGCTCGGAGGTATCCAAAGATGAACAGATCGCGCGGTTCCGCACGACACATTGTTGGCAGCTAGTCACCGCGACTCTTTACAGCAGTCGTCGAGACTTTCCAACGGCCTAAGCAGGCCGTGCATACCAAAGGCATATTGGAAGCCCCGGCCCTCGCCGTTTATGGAGGACACCGCGTCAGTAGCCGACGGTGAACCGCATGTTCTTGTGCTTGGGCGTCTCGATCTCATCGATCATCGCGACGGCGAAATCCTCATAGCTGATCGAGCTTTTACCGTCCGGCGCCGTCAGCAGCGTCTCGGTGCCGAGGCGGAAGGTGCCGGTGCGCTCGCCCGGCCCGAACATCATGGCCGGCGACAGGAACGTCCAGTCAAAGCCCGGTCCTGCCTTCAGCTGGTTGAGGAAATCGCGCGCTGGCGCGGCCTCGACCTTGATGAAGTCCGGGAAACCCGGCGTATCGAGCAGCACCACGCCATCCTCGGTCTGCAGGCTCGCCGCGCCGCCGACCACCAGCAGCCAGCACCCGGCCTTGCGCGCCACAGCGAACACATTGTCCGCATCCAGCGACTTGAACGGCATGGAAAGAATGACCGCATCATGGCCGGCGATCTTGCTCGCCATGTCGTCGACATCATTGATGTCGGCCTTCACCCACGTCACGCCCCCGCGCGGGGCCTGGGTGTCTGCGCTACGCGAAATGCCCGTGACATTGTGCCCACGACTCACGGCCTCATCGACCAGACGCTGGCCTGCATTGCCAGTGGCACCCATGATTGCGATCTTCATGCCTGCATTCCTCTCTTATCGGGCAGATCGCGCGGCTCGCCCGCGACACCCAAATTGACTTTGCCTGTTCTAAGAGCCTGTTCTTAGGGTCAAGCCGGACAAAGGCAAGAGACCAGCGCCGGGTTTCCCGACGTCAGCGATCAACGGCCAGCTTTTCCGCCATGTTCGGGTCATCCGCAGCGATCTCGACAGCATGCGAGGTGCGGAACGGCTGGTTGGAATGCGGCGCAGTCAGCAGCGTCCATTGTGCCAGATCGCAACCGAGCAGCAGCGGCCGCTCCGGCAGGCCGGCGGCGGCGAGCTGGCTCTTGGTCAGCGCTTCCAGCTCCTGCGGACGGATGGAGAGATAGAAGATCTTCTGCCCCTCCGCCGCCAGTTTCTGCACTGTCTCGATCGCTACCGGATTGGGCTTCACTTCCTGGAAGCCGGGCTTGAAAAACAGCGACCCCTGCTCGAACAGGAAGCCATCGACGCTGATGAAGAACACCCGGTGGCCCTGCAGATATTCGCGCCACTCGTGGACCGTCCCCCAGTCCTGATACTGCTTGATCCGCTGGATGCGAAAGACCGAACCCTGCATCGCAAGATAGCCGATGATCTCGGAGAGATAGAGCTCACCGGCTGACAGGCGCGGCTGGCCCATCAGCTCGTCATAGGCGGTCAAAAACTCGCGCGGGCTGGAGAAATAATAGCCGCCGACGCTGAACAGATCGGAGATGACCTGCTTTTCGCGGAAATTGACGATCACATCTTCCTGATCGACCTGAACATAGCTCTTGTTCTGCGGATTGACCTGGCTGAAGCTGCTCAGCGACGCGACGCACACATAATTGTACGTCTGATAGAGGTGCGGCACCTCGAAATAATTGTCGCTGTCCTTCACCATGAAGGGCTCGTCGATGCCGCTCTTGAGCAGCGTCTGGGCAACCGTCTCGGACTGGCTGCGCGTCGGCTCGTCGAGAATGACGCAGTTAACCTTCTGTCCGAAGGCGGCGCGCAGACCTTCCTGGGCCTGGAAGCGCTCTTCATGCTCGCGCAGGATCGTGAAGATGAAATCATCCACATTGGCGCCGAGCCCCTGCACCGCCTTGAAGACCATGGGCAGGCCATCATTGTCAGGCAGCATCCACTTAGGCGCCATGTTGGGGAAGCGGGAGGAGCGGCCGGCGCAGGGTACGATGATCTTCATGGGTCTTCTCTCTCGCGTCAAAGATTGTCCAGGGCAGCACGGCCGCATTCGGCCACCCGCCGGGCAACGAAGGCCCGGTCCTCGTCGGTCTTCGCATAAGGCAGGATGCGCGCGAAGGTGAGGCCGAGCAGGATGTAATGGCGTGCGGGATACGCCGGGTCCAGCGCTGTCGCGGCAGCATGGAAGCGCTGCCGCAGCCACCATGTCACGCCCCGGGCCAGAGGCCGGCCACGATGGGCGTGCCAAAGCCCCTCGCACTCCTGAAACAGCTTGGACCAGTCGATCCAGACATGGTCGAAGGGCGATGTGATCGTGTCGATCAGCCACAAGGCGCCGCGCCGGTCGACGAGGATGTTCTCGAAGGTCAGATCGCCATGCGCGGCCGTGGGCTTTTCGTCCGCCACCAGCACATCCATGCGCTGCGCCGCCTCCACCAGAGAGGCGAGCGCTTGCTCGTGCATCGCGCCAGTCTTGTCGGCGATCTGCTGCAGCTTGTCCACCAGCAGGCTCTTGCGCGGGGCGAGTGGCGGCTGGCTTACCGGCACCGAAACCGCCAGGCGGCTCATCAGCCGCTCCACGCGGTCGGCGAAATCGGCGACATTATCAAAGGTGCCATTGGAGAGGAAATTGACCGCATCGCGCGACGGGATGAACGCCATGTCGAAATAGAACAGTCCGTCCTGCTCGCCCATGTCGAGCACCTCGGGCATCCCGGCACAGCCTTCCACCAGCCCAGCCAGCGCCTGCTGCCGCACCGCCTGATCGCGCAACGACCCGTTGGCATCGACAAGATTGGCCGCCTTGCGCACGAAGGGCTGCCCCCCATCACGGACCAACGCGACGGTCGCGCCGGAAAAGCCGGAGAGCGGAATGACCTCGCGAAACATCCGCAAGGCCGGGTGGCTGTCGAGGGTCAACTCTGGTCCTGTCATGATTTGCCCGGACGATGGATGACGCCGGCTTGGGTCACGTCAATGACAGTCATGCCCGCGGCAAGCCCGGACGCGATTCCGACCGGCGTATCCTCGAACACGAGGCAGCGTGCGGGCGCCACCCCCAGCAACGCCGCGCCGGCGAGATAAGGTTCGGCATGCGGCTTGCCTTGCGCCACATCATCGCCGCTCACCACGGCGCCGAAATGGAGGCGCCATGCCATCGTTTCCAAGATCGCTTCGACGCCATCCCGATTGCCCGACGACACCAGCGCCATGGGGATCGTGCCGGCATGACGCGCCAGCAAATCCGAGGCGATGAGGGCCGGCGCCTTCTCCTGCCGAAGCACGGTCTTGAAATGCGCCTTCTTCTCGGCATGCAGGGTCGCGATCATCGCATCGTCGATCTCGCCCATGCCCGCCGCTTCCGCAAAAGCCGGGATCGCGATCCGAGCGGGCGGGCCGACATTTGCAAGATAATCATCCATGGTGAAGCGATAGCCGCGCGCATCGAACACGGCTGCGTAGGCGAGCCCGTGGAGCGGCATGGTATCGACCAGCGTGCCATCCAGATCGAACAGCAGGGCGTCGTAAGCGGAGAGGTCCACGCCGAGCGGCCATGGCTTCACGGACACGTCCGGCGTCATTTCCGGCCCCGCGACATAACTAAAACGACCATCGACCCTCAAATAACCCCCTGCAATCGACGCACATCTGTCGCGCTGGCGAGCATTCTCTCAGCTGGCCGTCGTGAGAATGTGGAAATGGGTTGAATTCTTAATCCGAAATCTTGCTAGGTTGAACGCGCGCGCCATTGGCCATCGAGGAAAACCCGTGAAGTCTGTAAATGGAAAACCTGCAAGCGAGTTCCTCGACGATCGGCTTGCCGCAGCCAAAGAATTGACCGAGGCCTCAAACTATACCCCTGCCTTGGAGATTTACGAGGCAATATTTAAGGAGGGCATAACGGCCCACCGCGCCTTTGAGGGCGCCGGGCGCGCGCTGACCGGCGCGCTGATCGACGAGGCTTTGCCGACGGACTGGGGTCGGGAGCGGCTGGACGATCTCCTCCGGATCCTCGTCCTTGAGCGCGATCGCGACGGCACGCCCCCTGCCCTCTGCGCGCGGGTCGCAGCAGCCCACGCGGGCGGCAATCAAGGCGTGCTTAAGAAGGCGGCCGAGCTTCTTCGGCCCGTTCTGACAGCTTTGTGGGATGAGGGCGCGCGCGACCGCGGCTTTTTGATCGCCGTACTGCTGCTGCGCCACCCCCTGCAGGGCTGGCAGGACGAAGCCGCGATCTCGCGCTGGCATCTCGACCTGCTGCCGCAACTGGACCGACACGAACTCAGCCTGCCCTATAATGGCATGTTCGATGCGGTGCATTTTCAGCGCAACATCGCCGATCTGGCCGGTCTCGCCGAGAACACACCGCCCGATGCGCTGGTGCGTCGCTTTCCCGCCTGGCAGCTGCTGCTCTTCCTGTGGATCACGGGATCACGCCGTGCAGACGCACAACTTGCAGCATGGTTGGCCGCCTATCGCCGCGCTTATCCCGAGGGCGCAACCGATGAGGACGATGGCGCGGCGGTGCGCTCTCTGGCACTGTGCTGGGCGGTTTCGCCGGATGGTCCCGCGAGCGCCGCAGCAGTCACGACGGCCCTCGGTCCGGACCTAGCCGCGCTGGCGCAGCCGGGCCTCAAGCTGCGCTCGACTGCTAATCGCGCGCGGTCAAACGCAGCGCTAGCCCGGCTGGACTCCAGGCCGTGGCAGGCCGCCGCTTTCGTGGAGGACAAGGTCACGGGCAAGGCGCCTGTCCTCAAGCTCGGGCGGCGCCGTCCGCGCATTGCTGTGTGCGTTTCGGGCCAGCTGCGTGGGTACCGCGCCGCCTTTCCGACCTGGCAGGCCGGCTTGCTGCGCGACGCGGACTGCCATTTTTTCGTCCATAGCTGGAGCAAGATCGGGCGCTCCGGCGCCGAACCGTTCCGCGCTTATCTGCCCTTTGCCGGCGAAGCCTTTTGCGACGCGTGGCGCCTGCACGCCGGGCGGCTTGGCATGCCCGGCATGGCCGATCGATACCCGGCGCTATTCACTGCGTTGGCGGATGGCGGGATTGTTAGCAAGGCTGACCTCGAAGCCTTCTACGGCACGGAACATGTGGTGCTGGAGGACGATAGCGACCCGGATTTTGCGGGTTGGTCCAACCCCCGCAAGATGCATTACAAGCTCAAGGCCGCATCGGACATGGCGACGGCCCGAGGCGACGAATTCGATCTCATTCTGCGTATCCGCCCGGACAAGGTCATCGGCGCGAAAGCCTTCCGCTGGAGCGACGCCTTGGCCGCCTGCCGAGCGGCGCCCACGCTGCTTGCCGATGCGGCGATGGGCCATCAATATGGCACACTCATGATCGGGGATCAGGTCGCGCTCGCCAGCGCCGCAACCATGGCGCTCTATGCCGAAACGCTGGACATCGCGCCGCGCTTTCATGAGATGGCGCTCTATGATGCCAAGCCGGATTTGATGGGTCATGTCAGTCTTGCCCAGACCTCTTGGTATGCCGGCATCACCGTGGCCAGATTGCCGGCCCAGATGGGCAAGTTGATGGAAGCAGCGCCGATGGCGAGCAGCGCCATCTGCGCTGCCGTTGAGCAGGACGCTGCCGGCCGTCACGACGCCGTGGACAAGGCTTTGCTCACAGCGGCGCGAACGGACATGCAGAGGCGCTGAACTCAGGAGCCGACGACCATCCCGCCATTGGGGTGGAGCACCTGCCCGCTCATATAGCTGGAATCCTCGCAGGCGAGGAACAGGAAGCACGGCGCGACTTCGTTCGGCTGGCCCGGGCGACCCATCGGCGTGCTCTCGCCGAAATGCGCCAGCTTCTCCTTGCTGGCACCGCCAAACGGGTTGAGCGGCGTCCAGATCGGCCCCGGCGCCACGGCGTTGACGCGAATGCCCTTTTCGATGAGATTTTCGCTGAGCGAGCGCGTGAACGCCGTGATGGCGCCCTTGGTGCTCGAATAATCGAGCAGTTCCTTGGAGCCCTGATACATCGTGACGGACGTGCAGTTGACGATCGCCGCGCCCTCGCGAAGATGCGGCATCGCCGCCTGCACGACAAAGAACATCGAGTAGATGTTCGTCTGGAACGTGCGCTTGAGCTGTTCCTCGGTGATGTCTTCGATCGACTTGTCCGGGTGTTGCTCGCCGGCATTGTTGACGATGATGTCGAGACTCCCGAACGCGCCCACGGTGCGATCGATCAGGTCCTGACAGACAGCCTTGTCACCTAGGTCACCCGCAAACACCAGCGCGCGAGCGCCTTCCTGCTCGACCAGCTTTTGCGTCTTGGCGGCGTCTTCATGCTCGCACAGATAAGCGATGGCGACATCGGCGCCTTCACGCGCGAACAGCACCGCGACCGCCCGGCCGATACCGCTATCCGCACCAGTCACGACCGCGACCTTGCCTTTCAGTCGGCCCGACCCCGGGTAGCGCGGCATGAACTCCGGCTGGGGATCGAGCTTATGCTCGTCACCGGGCAGATTGTCTTCGTGGATCATCTCGATTGTGTCAGTCATGGATCATTCTTCCGTTCAGCACGTCACTTGACGTGGTCCGGCTTGCCCTTGCGGCTGCCGGAGGCAAAATCCTCAAGCTGGCTCTTGCTCATCGAGTCATACATCTCGCGTGAGGCACCCTTGAGGTCGGATTTGGCGCTGTCGCCGCGTTTGGCAGACAAGGCTGCCCCGGCGGCTTTCTGCTGCGCTTTGGATTTGGCTGGCATGGGTAAGCCTTCAAATTAAAAGGCCGCCCGTTCGTGCCGGGCGGCCTGTGCCTGTCGATCAGACGAAGGGATAAGGGATGCCCCAATATCCGTAGACCTGCCGGCCGTAGCCATGGTCGTAGACGGGGTCTTCCTGCGCATATCGCGGCGCGCCTTCGAGACGGGATTTCTCGATATCGACGACATAGCCGCCATATTCGGTATCATAATCGAGCATGTCCCACGGCAGCGGATAATAATCGCTACCAAGGCCGAACAGCCCGCCAAACGACATCACGGCATATTCAGCCTTGCCGCTCCGCTTATCGACCATGAAGTTGCGCACCGTCCCGAGCTTCTCGCCCTGCCGGTTGTACACCGTCGTGCCCTCGACCTTGTCGGAGGAGATGAGGCGCTGAGTTTCGTCAATTGCGATTTCGGTAGCCATGAGCCTGGTCCTCTTCCTGTTGAAGGTGGGCCTCGATCCACGGAAGGGGTTTGCCGATCCAACCGGGACCAAGGTGCCAATGCCGGACTATGCCGGCCCTGGGTCTTGAGGCGGCGCGTCAGCGCGACGCCATCTGCCAAACCAACGGCCAGATAGCGCAGGGGTTCCGGGTAAAGCGGCAAACCGATCGACAGCGAGTCACGCCGTGGCGCATCGGCGGCCAGAAGGCCGTCAGATCATGGACTGCGGCTGCACCAGACGATCGAAGGTCGCCGCATCGACAAGCCCGAGCGCAGAAGCCGCCTCGCGCAGGCTCAGGCCCTGCTCATGGGCATATTTGGCAATCTTGGCGGCGTTGTCATAGCCGACCTGGGGTGCCAAGGCGGTGACCAGCATCAGCGAGCGCTCGACCAGGTCTGCGATGCGCGCCTCATTGGGCACGATTCCTTCCACGCAGCGCTCGGCAAAGCTCTCCATTCCCATGCTCAGCAGATCGATGGAACGCAGGATCGCCGCACCGATCATCGGCTTGAAGACGTTGAGTTCGAGATGCCCCTGCAAGCCACCGACCGTCACGGCCTGATGATTGCCGATCACCTGCGCGGCAACCATCGTCAGCATCTCGCACTGGGTGGGGTTGACCTTGCCGGGCATGATCGAGCTGCCTGGCTCATTGGCCGGCAATTCCAGTTCGCCCAGCCCCGAACGCGGCCCTGAACCCAGCAGGCGAATATCATTGGCGATCTTGGTCAGCGCAACGGCGAGCGTTGCCAGAGACCCGGAGAGCTGGACCAGCGGATCGTTGGAGGCCAAGGCCTCGAACTTGTTGGGCGCGGTCTTGAACGGAAGATCGGTCAACGCCGCGATCTGCTTCGCCACCGCCTCGCCGAACCCTTGCGGCGCATTCAGGCCTGTGCCGACCGCCGTGCCGCCCTGCGCCAGCGGCATCAGCTCGTCTTCCAGGGCGCGGGAGAGACGGTTGCGGCAGTTGAGCAGTTGCTGAGCATAGCCGGAGAACTCCTGCCCCAGCGTGAGCGGCGTCGCGTCCTGCAAATGCGTCCGGCCGATCTTGACGATGCCGGACCAGGCCTTCGCCATCGCGCCGAGCAGATCGGCAAGATGATCGAGCGCAGGCAGCAGCCGTTCGACCAGCGCGCGGGCCGCCGCAATGTGCAGCGCCGTCGGGAAGCTGTCGTTGGACGACTGGCTCATATTGACATGATCGTTGGGATGGACCGGCGTCTTGCCGCCGCGCTGGCCGGTCAGCGCCTCGTTGGCCCGGCCGGCGATCACCTCGTTCACGTTCATGTTGGTCTGGGTGCCGCTCCCGGTCTGCCAGATGACCAGGGGAAACTGATCGTCCAGCTTGCCGGCCACGATCTCCGCCGCTGCCGTCTCGATGGCATCGGCGATGTCCGGGGCCAGTCCGTGCGCGCGGTTCACATGCGCGGCGGCGCTTTTCACAATGGCCAGCGCATGGACGATGCCGATCGGCATTCGCTCGGCCGGGCCGAACGGGAAATTCTCGATGCTGCGCTGCGTCTGGGCGCCCCAATAGGCCGCGTCAGGCACGTCGATGGGGCCCAGGCTGTCGCGTTCTTCCCGCATCTTCGTCACCGGTTTCTCCACTGTCATCTGCCGGGCCTGTCTATGTGCGCCGCCGGCTGGGTCCAAACCCACAGCTTGCGCGTTGTGCGCTCGTCCATGCCCATGGACAAGCCCCGTGGATAGGCAAGGAGCAGACCCCGAGCATGACACACGCGCTGATTTTCGTCGACGACAGCATGCCGGGCATTCGCCGCCGACCGAGTGGAAAACGCGGCTGGGCCTATTTCGATGCGGAAGGCCAACGTATCAAGGATCGCGCGGAGATCGACCGGCTCAACCGCATCGGCCTGCCGCCGGCATATACCGATGCCTGGTTTGCGCCCAATGCCCATGCCCATATTCTGGCAACGGGCATCGATGCGCGCGGGCGCAAGCAATATCGCTACCACCCGGATTTCACCGCCGAGCGGGACGCCCGCAAATATGAGGGCTGCGCCGCTTTCGGCGCCCTGCTGCCGCTGCTGCGCCGCCGGGTGGAGGATGATCTGGCCGGGCGCGGCCTGACTGCCGAGCGGGCCATCGCTTCGGTCGTCCAGCTGCTCGACAGCGGCCGCATCCGCGTGGGGAACGAGGCCTATGCCAAGAGCAATCGCAGCTTTGGCGCCACCACCCTGCGCCGGCGCCATGCCAAGGTCACCGGCAGCCGCCTCACCCTGCGGTTCAAGGCCAAGTCGGGAAAGCTGAGCGAAGTCAGCATGACGGACCGCCGCCTCATTCGATTCGTTCGCCAGATGCAGGATCTGCCGGGCCAGCACCTCTTCCAGTATTTGCGCGACGATGGCACTGCCTCGCCGGTCTCCTCATCGGATGTGAACGGCTATCTGCGCGAGACCATGGGCGCGGACTTCACCGCCAAGCACTTCCGGACATGGCGGGCGAGCGTGCTGGCGTTCGACTGGCTGCTGCACGAGCAGGAGGTCTCCACCCTCACGGCGATGCTGACCCATGTCTCCGAACATCTGGGCAATACGCCGGCCATCGCCCGCAAATCCTACATCCACCCCAATCTCATCGCCCTTGCGCGCGACGGGGCGAGCGAATTCCGCAAGCAGACGCGCCTGCCGCGCCAGACCAAATGGCTCAGCCGCCCCGAACGCGGCCTGATCGCCTGGCTGGAAGAGCAGCAGGTCGACGCCGGCTGATCAGCGGCAAACGCCCCAGCTGACCCCGCCCCGATCCGCCTGATCGAAGTGGAAGTGATCGGCATGCTGGCGGTTATAATCCGGCGAGAGCACGGTCGAAAACACGCGGCATGCGCCATCTCGCACGGTCCGCAGGAAGGCGGCCTCTTCGCCCTCCCCGTCCCAATCCCGCAGCACCGAGATCCGGCGGCCGTCGCTTAGCACGAAGCCGGCAATGTCCAGCGCATTGGCGGTGGCATGTTCGCTCCATGCGCCTTCGCCGCGCCCGTACATCCGCCGGCAACTATAGCTGCCCAGATGCTCGATGCGGATAACCGACGCGCCAAGAATTTGCTGCGCGGCAGGCTGGACGACCTGCCAGGTCCAGAGCGCGGTGGCGGCCATAACGGTGCAGGCCGGGGCCACGTCCGTCGGCGAAAGGGCGAGCATGTCCTGGCCAGCCGCAAGGCGGGTGGCGGTCGTAACCCGGCATTGGTCACTGCCGAAAGCCGGGATCGCCGTCGTCTCCAACCCGGCGCGATGCAGCAAGGCGCGACATTGTGGCGCATCGTCCCGCAACCCTGAGAGCTTGTGCCGCGTGAACAGGCCGATGGGCTGATCGAGCGTAAGCGGCGTCCAGGGGAGGTCCTGCGGGGCCGGGCGGAACAGTGCGAACGCCAGCAACGCTGCCAGAACCAGGGCGCCCGCCCAGACGAGCCAGCGGATCGCGCGATAAAAACGGGATGCCTTCATAGCTGCCTAACGCGGCAGGACGCGTTCCGCTTCCGACAGGGCCATGCAACTGCTGGCGCACGCAGGCGTTGATCGATCAGACGACAAGGAAATCACGAAAGGATTTGAGATGTCGATGCCCGAAGACCCCAAGACGAAAACCGAGACGGACGAAAACCCCGAGGTCCGCGATGCCGGGCCGGATGCGATGAAGCACAAGCCCGCCCCGGGCAAATGGGACGAGATTGACGAAGCCTCGGACGAGTCCTTTCCCGCCAGCGACCCGCCAGCATTCCAGCCGTCGATAACCTGACGATCAGGCGGACGCGGGCGGTGCCACGGCGCCTGCCCGCGCCACGTCGATCGTCGCGATTTGCCCATTGCGCAATCCGTACACGACGAACACGCGCACCTGAATGCTCTCGCCTTGCTTGAGCGGCGCGACCACGAAATCGGGCGCGTCCTGCTGCGCCGTGAAGGTGCTGGTGCAATCCACCGCAATTCCATTATCGTCGATCACCAGCCCATGGATGGTGAGATCTTCCCGTACCGTCTGGAACATGGTGCGATAGAAGTCGCAGATGCCATCGCGTCCGTTGATGACAGGCACTGAGGGTAGCCGCAGCACACAGTCCTCTGTGTAGTAACGCCCTGCCCGCTCCATATCGCCAGCGCTGAACGCCGCCGCATAGGCATGATAGGCCGCACGCCCGCCCGCATGGGATGAGAGCATCGGCGCCTTGGTGACGCCCTGCTCCGCCGGCCAGGTCATGGAGCACAGTTCCTGGATTTGCCCGGCCTCGTTCAACAGATAGGTCACGAAGAACCGCACCGTCAGAATATCGCCCGGCAGCAAGGGCGCGAAGGGGAAATCGGGGCGCGGCGCGTGGCAGATGAAATCCATGTCCACATCGACGAACAGCCGGTTGCCCTCCCGCAGTACCAGCCGGGGCCGGATGACCTCGCGTACGCCGTCATGGGCCCAGTCGAGGAAATCGAGCAGGCCATCGCGCCCACGGCAGACGCGGGTGCTGCTGTACATCACGCAATCCGGCGCGAACCATCGCTCGACAAGGCGATCATCCTGACCTTCGTTGAAGTCGGCGACATAATCGTCGTAATTCAAGGCTTTTTCCTCGCTGAAGGAACGCCTTCACGCCCCATTTGGTCGGCCCTTTTGGCCATGCGCAGCAACATGCCGTCCAGGTCCGACAGTTCGGACTCGCTGAAATCGGCCGTCAACATGCTGAAGAACTTGCGCCGGTCCATATGGACCCGCTTGTAGCTGTCCTGCCCCTTTTCGGTCAGTACCAGCAGGCTGCTCTTGCGGTTTCGGGGGTTTTCCTCGCGCCGCAGAAAGCCTTCTTCTTCCAGAACCCGCACCGCGCGGCTGACTTCCGCCCGGTCCACCAGCGCTGCGGCCGACACTTCACTGGCACTTTTGGTGCCCATCACCGCGAGATGGGCCAACACGCGCCACTCCGCCAGCGAGACACCCGCATTGTCCCGGATGTGCTGGACCGAAAGCCGGTCCAGCATCTTGCCGAGCATCAGCAGACGATAAGGAAGGTGGCGGGAATCGAAGATGCGCCAGGCTTCTTCGAGAGGACCCGCCGCCCCGTTATTGTTATCCTTTGCGCTCAATTGCGCTCCCCCTCTCCTCGGGCCGCCCCGGTTAGACCCGAGGCGGCACTATAATTCGCAGCGCGCCCTTAGAGGGCGACGCTGACCGCCTTGAGTTCAGTATAGGCCTCAACTCCGGCCTTGCCATTCTCACGGCCCCAGCCGGATGCCTTGTAGCCGCCGAGCGGAAGCGCGGGATCGACGCCGCCCGAACCGTTGATGCGGATGGTGCCGGATTTGAGGCGCCGGGCCAGCTTGTGTGCAGTGGAGATATTCTGGGTGTAGATGGATGCGGACAGGCCGAACTCCGTCTCATTGCCCCGCGCGGCCAGCGCCGCGACATCGTCCTCATCATTGAAACGCATCGCACAGAGTACCGGGCCGAAGATTTCCTCGGCGCGCACGCGCATGTCGGGCTTGGTATCCACCAGCACGGTGGGCTGGACGAAATAGCCGCCTTCATAGCCCTCGCCGGAAAGGCGATCGCCGCCGGCAAGCACGCTGGCGCCTTCCTGGCGGCCGGACTCGATATAACCGGTCACGCGGTCAAGCTGCGCCGCGCTGACCAGCGGGCCGATCATAGTCGAGGCATCGAGGGTCTGGCCGACCTTCATGCCACGGGCCATGTTCACCACGCCTTCCAGCACGGCATCGGCCACCTTCTCATGCACGAACAGGCGCGATCCCGCCGCGCAGACCTGACCGGCATTGAAGAAGATGCCCATCGCCGCCGCCGGAATGGCCTTGGAAAGGTCGGCATCCGCAAAGATGTAGGTCGGCGACTTGCCGCCCAGTTCGAGCTGCACGCGCTTGAAGTTGGTTTTCGAGGCTTCGATGATCGCCTTGCCGGTCACCGTCGAACCGGTGAACGACACCTTGTCGACATCGCGGTGCGCAGCCAGCGCCGCGCCAGCGGTCCGGCCGAAGCCCGAGACGATGTTGATCACGCCTTCCGGGAAGCCCGCCTCAAGCACCAGCTCGCCCAGCCGCAGCGTGCTGAGCGGGGTCTGCTCGGCCGGCTTGAGCACGACGGTGCAGCCCGCTGCGATCGCCGGGGCCAACTTACCCATAGCCATGACCAGCGGAAAATTCCACGGCACGATCTGCGCGCACACGCCGACCGGCTCGCGCAGCACATAGGAGAGCCATTCGCCCGGTGCGCTGATCTCTGCGGTCTCGCCGAAGATCTTGGTCGCCCAGCCGGCATTGTAGCGCAGCTGGCCAACGGCGCCCGCAACGTCGATCATCCGCGAGAACTGGATGGGGCGGCCCACGTCCAGCGTCTCCAGCAGCGCCAGTTCCTCGGCATTGGCTTCGAGCAGATCGGCGAGCTTGAGCAGCAAATTGGTCCGCTCGGTCGGTTTCACGCCCGACCAGGCACCCTCGAACGCCTTGCGCGCGGCGGCGACGGCCCGGTCCACATCGACCTCGCCGGCGCTTGCGACATTAGCGATGAGTTCACCGGTCGAGGGATTGAGCGTTTCGAAGGTTTCGCCGGATGCGGCCTCGACCCACTGCCCGCCGATCAACATTTTGACCGGGCCGTTAGCGTAGCGCATACGCAGTTGCTCAAGCAGACCGGGATTGTAAGGCGCATTCATCGAAACAGACATCCTTTCCAGCAGCCGTCGGTACCCTGACGGCAGAGATCATGTTGAATCATCATGATCTCCTCAATAACAGCAGACATGCGTCCACGCCAACTCTAGCGCGCCGGAAGTCCATGGAGAGTGACTTTGTCCGAAAATTCCTTTGATTATGTGATTGTCGGCGCGGGGTCCGCCGGGTCGGTGCTCGCGGCACGACTCACCGAGGACCCGAATGTGCGCGTCCTGCTGCTGGAGGCAGGCGGCGGTGGCGATGACTGGCTGATTCGGATGCCGCTCGGCTTCCTCAAGGCGCTGTTCAAGCCCGGCTACACTTGGCCCTATTGGACCGAGCCCGAGCCGCACATGAACAACCGCAAGCTGATCCTGCCGCGTGGCAGGCTGCTCGGCGGCTCCAGCTCGATCAACGGCATGGTGTTCATGCGCGGTCACAGCGCCGATTTCGATCGCTGGGCGCAGATGGGCTGCAAGGGCTGGAGCTACGCCGATGTGCTCCCCTATTTCCGCAAGATGGAGCGCAGCTGGCGCGGCGCGTCCGATCTGCACGGCGCCGAAGGCCCGCTGAGCGTGACGCCCAACGCCACCAAATGGCTGCTCCACGATGAACTCATGGCCGCCGCGAAGAACGCCGGCTTCCCGATCACCGACGATATTCACGATGGCGACGAGGAAGGCGTCGGCCGCGTCGAGCTGACCATCGACAAACACGGCCGTCGTGCCTCGACCTATGCCGCCTATCTCAAGCCCGCCATGGACCGGCCCAATCTGACGGTTCTGACCAACGCGATGACCCAGCGCGTGCTGACCGAAGGCAAGCGGGCGACCGGCGTGGAGTATCGCCACGACGGCACCCTCAAGACTGCCCTCGCCCGCCGCGAGGTCATCCTTTCGGGCGGCAGCTACAATTCGCCGCAGTTGCTCATGCTCTCCGGCATCGGCCCGGCGCAGCATCTGCGCGAGATGGATATCGAGGTTGTGCATGACCTGCCCGGCGTCGGCGAGAACCTCTCGGAGCATCCGCGCACGCCGGTACTGTTCGAGGCCGCGCCGGTCACCTTCGTCAATGAGTTGCGCTTCGACAGGGCAACGCTCTCCGTGCTGCGCTGGTACTTCATGGGCACCGGCCCCTTTGCACGGCAGGTGAACAGCGCCAACCCGGTGCTGCGCACAGACCCGCGCCTCGCCCAGCCGGACATTCAGCTCTGGTGCAACCCCGTGACGCTGGACGCGCATCTGTGGTTCCCCGGCATCAAGAAGCGTCCGCCGCACAAGCTGACCGCCGACGTCATCCTGCTCCACCCGGAGAGCCGCGGCCGGGTGTTCCTAAAATCGCCCAAGGCCGACGATCATGTCGGCATTTTCCTCAACCTGTTCAGCGCGCCGGCCGATTTCGCGACGGCGCGCGCGGGCATCCGCATTGCGCGGAAGATCTATGCCACTTCGCCGCAAGCCGAGATCACCGGCAAGGAAATCTCGCCCGGCGCCGATGTGGTGAGCGATGAAGCGCTGGATGAGCATATCCGCGCCACGACGACGACCACGCAGCATCCGCTCGGCACCTGCCGGATGGGCACCGGCCCGATGGCGGTGGTCGATCCGCAGCTGCGGGTGATCGGTATGGAGGGCCTGCGGGTCATCGATGCCTCGGTGATGCCGGACGAGACCGGCGGCAACATCAATGCGCCCACCATCATGCTCGCCGAGCGGGCGGCGGACATCCTCAAGGGCAAGGTCCTGCCCGCCGACGAACTGGTTCACACAGGAGAGTATGCCGCATGACCCGCGAGGACTTCGAGCGCTATATCGGCGCCTCCAACGCCAATGATTTCGATGGCTTCACCAGCTTCTACGCAGATGACGTAGACTTTCAGCTGGGGGACCGGATGCACATCGTCGGCCGGGAGAAGATCGGCGAGTTCTATCGCGGCGTGAAGGCGCATTTCGAGGAGACGCTGACGATCCTCGACCTCATTCTCGCCGATGACGGCGCCGCGCTGCGGGTCCACACGCGCTTCGAGACGATCAAGGACTGGCCTGAGTTCGAAATGTGGCCGACCAAGAAGGGCGATGTGCGCGAGATCGAGAGCATTATCCTGTACCGCATCGCGAACGGCAAGTTCACCCACATCAAATCTGCCCGCTTCAAGGAACTCTGAGTCTTGGCCAACAGCTCCACGCCCGACTTCATCGTCATCGGATCCGGCTCGGCCGGCGCGGTCATCGCCGCCCGCCTGTCGGAAGACCCCAACGCCAAGGTCCTCGTGCTGGAGGCCGGACGCCGCGAACGCGATATCCGCCTCACCATGCCGATCCTGTTCCCGTTCGTCATGGCCGATCCCAAGTTCAACTGGAGCTATATGGGCGAGCCGGAGCCGTTCGCCGATAATCGCCAGATCCGCCAGCCGCGCGGCAAGGCACTGGGTGGCTCATCGATGATCAACGGGATGCTCTATGCGCGCGGCCATGCGCGGGATTATGACGAGTGGCGCCAGCTCGGCAATGAGGGCTGGAGCTATGACGATGTGCTGCCCTACTTCAAGAAATCGGAAAATCATTGGGGGCCGGAAGACCATTGGCATGGCAAGGGCGGCCCGCTGAGCGTCAAGCAGCAGCCCAAGACCAACGATCTCTATCAGCGGTTCATCAGCACCGTAAAATCGCTCGGCTATGACGAGCGCGACAGCTTCCACCGCGCCGAGCAGGAAGGTTGGGGACCGCCGCCGCTCAACATTCATGAGGGCACGCGCGCCAGCACCGCCGCCCGGTTCCTCATTCCGGCGATGTCGCGGCCCAATCTGACGGTAGAGACCGGCGCGCTGGTCACGCGGATTGAAGTCGCTAACGGCCGCGCGGTCGCGGTCCACTATCGCGACAGCGAAGGCCGGGACAAGAGGGTCGTCGCCGGACAGGAAATCATCCTTTCGGGCGGTGCCTATAATTCGCCGCAGGTGCTGCTGCTCTCGGGCATCGGCCCGGCCGAGCATCTCGCCGAGCAGGGCATCGATGTGGTGCATCACCTTCCCGGCGTCGGCATGAACCTGCAGGACCACCCTTCGGTCGCGATGGTCAATGCAGCGGCGCGCAGCGTGACGCTGACCAACAGCCTGCGCATCGACCGCTCGGCGCTCGCCGCGCTGCAGTGGCTGCTGACGCGCGGCGGCATGATCGCGGATATGCCGGTGACCGCCAACGGCTTCATCAAGACCCGGCCCGAGCTTGAGCGCCCGGATGCGCAATGCCTGTTCCAGCCGACGATGATCGGCGCGCAGACCTGGTTCCCCGGCTGGCGCAAGCCCAAGGCGGACGTGGTGGCCATGGCCTGCGTGCTGCTGCGGCCCGAGGGTCGCGGCTGGGTGAAGCTGCGCTCGGCAGACCCGACGGACAAGCCGCGCATCCTCTCCAACGTGCTCTCCACCGAGAACGATCGCGCCTTCTTCCGCCGCCTCGTGCCGCAACTGCGCGAGATCTTCTCCACCGCACCGCTGAGCGACGTCTTGCGCGGCGAGGTGATGCCCGGCCCGAATGTGAAGAGCGATGCGGAGATCGATGCCTGGGTGCGCAGCGCGATCAACACCGCCCTGCACCCGGTCGGCACCTGCGCCATGGGGCAGGATGACATGGCGGTGGTCGATCCGCGCCTGCGCGTCCACGGCCTCCAGGGCCTGCGCGTGGCCGATGCCGCCATCATGCCGCGAATCGTGGGTGGCAACACCAATGCCGCAAGCATCATGATCGGCGAGAAGGCAGCCGACATGATCAAGGCGGACAACGGCCTGCAGGCCTGAGGCGAGCTTGCCGGTGACGTAACGTCAGCTCAGGGCGGCCCGGTCGAACGGGCTGCCCCGGCTTGCGTTCGCCCATTCATGGCGCGATAGGCAGGGCAACCTCAAAATTTGCAGGAGCCTTGCCTCATGCCTCGGCGTGTCCATCATATCGTTTCTCTCGCGGGCTGCACCGCCCTCCTCGCCCTTGCCGCTCCGGCCGCTGCCAATGAAGGCATGTGGATGCCGGGCCAGATCAAGGACATTGGTGCGGCGCTCAAGGCCGATGGCCTGGCGCTCTCACCCGATCAGCTCGGACGGCTGGATGCCGCGCCGCTTAACGCCATCGTTTCGCTCGGCGGCTGCTCGGCTGCATTCCTCAGCCCCGAAGGGCTGGTCGCGACCAACCATCACTGCGTTCAGGGGTCGATCCAGTATAATAGCGGCGAAGGCCGGGATTATCTGACCAATGGCTTTCTCGCCAAGGAGCTTGGCGAGGAACTGCCCGCCGCGCCCGGATCGCGCATCTATGTGATCGAGGATCTGCGCGACGTGACCAGCGCGATGATGCGCGGCGTAACGCCCCGCCTCGATGGCCTCGCCCGCTACGAGAAGCTGGACGCCAATCGCAAGGCGCTGATCTCGGCGTGCGAGAAGCAGGCCAACCGCCGCTGCGACGTACGGCCCTATTATGGCGGCGCGGCCTATTATCTCCAGCAGCAGCTCGAGATTCAGGACGTGCGGCTCGTCTACGCGCCGGCCGAAGGGCTCGGCAATTTCGGCGGCGAGACAGACAACTGGATGTGGCCGCGCCACACCGGCGACTTCGGCTTCTATCGCGCCTATGTGGGGCCGGACGGCAGCTCAAAGCCGTTCGCCAAGGAGAACGTCCCCTACCGCCCGAAGTCCTGGCTGCGCATTGCCTCGCAGGGCGTGAAGGAAGGCGATTTCGTGATGGTCGCCGGCTTCCCCGGCACCACCAACCGCCTGCGCACCAGCGATGAAGTGCTGTTCAACTTCGCGGAATATGAGCCGCTCTGGCAGCGCCTGCTGAGCGACTATGCAACGCAGATCGACAAGGTCACGGCAGGCGATCGGGAGGCGCAGATCCGCTACGCCTCCATCCTCGCGGGGGCCGAGAATTACGAGAAAAAGCTCGCGGGCGACCTGGTCGGTGCCGACGCCATCCGCCTTGATGAGCGCAAGCCGGCCGAGGAAAAGGCCTTCCGCGACTGGGTCGCTGCCGATGCGGCCCGTCAGGCGCGCTACGGGGCGGACATTGCGGCGCTGGATGCGGTGGTCATCGAGAATAACAAGGCTTCCCTCACCGGCCTGCGCACCTCCCTGCTCAACCGCGCCCAACTGCTCGGCGCAGCCCGCACCCTGTATCGTTGGGCCAAGGAGCAGGAAAAGCCCGACGCCCAGCGCGAGAGCGGCTTCCAGCAGCGCGACCGCGAGAGCATTGTCGACCGGCTCCGTCAGGTCGAGCGCCGCTTCCTGCCCAAGATCGATCGTCAATTGTTCGAGGCTGCGCTCGTCGAATATCGCCAGCTCGACGCCGCCGATCGCGATGCCAAGTTCGAGGCCGCGCTCACACAGATCGGCTTCGACCGGCTCTATGGCGAGACCAAGCTGGGCGACACGCCAACCCGGCTGGGCTGGCTGGATAAGCCCGCCTCCGCCTTCGAGACCTCGGACGATCCCTTCATCAAGCTCGCCATCGCGCTCTATGCCGGCGACATGGAAAGCGAGCAGGCCGCCAAGGCTCGCTCGGGTCGCACGCAGGCTGCGCGGGCGGGCTATATGAAGGGTCTGATGGCCTACAAGCAGGCGGCCGGCCTGCCCCTTTATCCCGATGCCAACAGCTCGCTGCGCCTGACCTGGGGCAAGGTGATGGGCAAGGAGAAGGACGGCCAGATCTGGACCGCCTTCACCACCGCCGAGGGCCTTCTTGCCAAGCAGACCGGGAAGGGCGAGTTCAATGCCCCGCAGGGCGCAATCGATGCGATCAAGGCCAAGGACTACGGCCCCTATGCCGCGACAGAGCTGGGCACGCTGCCGGTCGACTTCATGTCCAATGTCGACATCACCAATGGCAACTCGGGTTCCTCGACGCTGAACGCGCGCGGCGAATTTGTCGGCCTGGCGTTCGACGGCACGCTGGAGGGCGTAATTTCCGACTGGGCCTATGTGGCCGAGCGCAACCGCACGATCCACGTCGACAGCCGCTTCATGCTCTGGACGATGGACAAGGTCGACGGCGCGCAGCGGCTGCTCAAGGAAATGGGCGTTACGCCCGTCGCCAGCCGCTGAGGCGCAAGGATGGGGCGGCGCGGCCGCCCTGCCCCCCTGTCCCCACACGCACCAAAAGAGAAAGGCCGCTCCGGATGTCTCCGGGGCGGCCTTTCCTTATGTCAGCCTGACGCTGTCAGGCGCGTCAGAAGCTCTTGCGCACCGAGAGATACCACTCGCGGGGACGGCCCGGCTGGGCTTCCGTGGTGGGCTGGCCGA
Organism: Sphingobium sp. B8D3B; assembly: GCF_025961875.1. NCBI lineage: Bacteria > Pseudomonadati > Pseudomonadota > Alphaproteobacteria > Sphingomonadales > Sphingobiaceae > Sphingobium > Sphingobium sp. B8D3B. The sequence goes on from NZ_JAOQON010000001.1 coordinate 1,424,597, forward strand.
AGGGCACCAGATCGAAGATGTTGTAGTAATACTGCTTGTCGAACAGGTTGGTCGCACCGACCGCCACGGTCAGGTCGCCCGCATCGTTCTGGTAGCTGATCCGCCCGTTGAACACGGCGCGGCCGGGGATCTGGGCGATCGGGCTGCGCGAGTTGAACGAGATCTTCGACTGATAGAAGCCGTCGATCCGCGGCGTGATGGAGCCACCCAGTTGCTCGACGGGAATCTCGTACTGGATGCCAGCCGAACCCGTCCACTGCGGCACATAAACCGGCGTCTGGTTCACCACGAGCGGATCGTTGCGCAGTTCCGGCGCATCGAAATGCGTGTAACCGCCCGCGAGGTTGAACGTCAGGCCATCGACCGGACGGGCCTCCAGCTCGACCTCGAAGCCCTTCACCTTGCCCGGCGAATTGACGTAGTTGGTCTTGGAGATGCAAGCCACGCCAATGCCCTGCGCGAGGTTGACCGCACCGTCCGTCGCCGGATTATAGGCGCGGCACAGCTCGTTGCCGCCGGTCACAGCCGGATCGACCTGCGTCCCGGCGAGCGTGCAGACACCGGTCGTGCCGTTGTTGATGCACTCCGAACCGCTCTGCGAGACGATGCGCGAGGAGTAGTCCGAATAGAAGCCGGCGACGTTCAGGCGCAGACGACGGTCGAAGAAGTCACCCTTGAAGCCGAGTTCGTAGGCGACCATTTCCTCGGCCGCGACGGGCACGAGTTGCGAGGCCTGGAACGGACGCGGGTTGAACGCACCGGGACGATAGCCCGACGCGATCGAGCCATAGACCATCATGGAATCGGTCAGCTTGTAGTCCGCGCCGAAGCGGTAATCGATGCGGTCGTCCTTGACGAGCACGGGGCGAATGATGCCGCCCTGGCCGTTGTTGAACAGCGTGTCCTTGGTATCCTCCGAGTAACGCAGGCCAGCGGTGAGCTGCAGGCGATCGAGCGGACGAACCTGCGCCTGGGCATAAGCGGCCTTCGCTTCGCTATCCACGCTGATGCGGGCGTTCTGCTGGAAGTTGAGGAACGGGATCGAGACGTTGGACGTCGTGAGGCCCTTGCCCTTGTAGTAGAACAGACCGGCGGTCACATCGAACAGCGGGCTCGTGTAGTTGAGGCGCGGTTCCACCGTCCACTGCTCATGCGTGATGATGGACTTGGTGGTCTGCAGGCTCAGCGGCGAGCCGTCGGTATCGTTCACGGCGGTCGTGAATACGTTGCGGTAGCTGCCCAGCACGGTGAGCGTCAGGTCCTGGGTCAGATCGACCACGGCCTTGCCGCTGAAACCGTAATTCTCGATCACAGCCTTGCGGTCGAAGCACTGGCCGCCACGGTCCGACCCACCGTTATAATAAGTGCCGGCGATGTTGGTCCCAGCCGGGATCGGATCGCAATAGGTGGCATAGGTGGTGTAAGGGCTGTTGGTGAGGAAGCGGCTGTCATAGCTGACCCCCCACAGTGGCTGATAAACGGCCGCATCAAGCGCCTGCGTAGCTGCACTCGGCACGATGCGCAGTTGCTTGTTCGCCACCGCCGGGGAATCATCGTTGGTGTAGTCCGCCGAGAGCGTCAGGTCGATGCCAGTGCCGGCGTAACGCAGCGCACCGCGCAGGGCGACGACGCTTTCACCGCCATAGCGGCCCAGTTCGCAATCGGTCTGCGAGGCGCCGGAGAGGAAGCCGTCCGAGGGATCGAGCGAGGGGAACCTTCCGGCGAGGCCGGGCGTGCCCTGACGCACCATGTCGCAACGGAAGTCGAGCAGCTTCTGGTAGCCCTTGCGCTTCTTCGAAACGCCTGAGACGCGGAAGAAGAGGTTCTCAGAAAGCGGCACGTTGAAGCCGGCGCGCAGGTCGGTGCGGTTGTAGCTGCCCACGGTCGCTTCGACATAGGCCGAAGGTGTCGCGTCAGGGGCCTTGGAGATCAGGTTGACGGCGCCGCCAATGGCATTGCGGCCGAACACCGTGCCCTGCGGGCCGCGCAGCACTTCGACGCGCTCAAGATCGAGCAGATCGAAGGTCGAACCGGCGAGCAGCGCATAATATTGGTCGTCGACATAGAAGGCCACGCCCGGCTCGAACGCCAGGTTGAAGTCATACTGGCCGATGCCGCGGATATAGGCCTGCACGGCGCGGCCAAAAGAGGCGTTGGCTGCCGCGAAGCTGGCGTTCGGCACGATGGCCGCAACGTCCTGAATGTTGTTGATCGCCCGATCGGTCAACGCATTGGCGGTCACGGCGGTGATGGCCAGCGGCGTTTCCTGCAGGTTAGTGGCCGAGCGCGTCGCGGTCACGACGATCTCTTCGACACCGGCGCGCTGGGGCTGCGCCTGGGCAGCGGCATCGTCCTGCGCCTGTGCGGGCGCTGCGATGCTCATGGCAAAGACGGACGCACCCGCCATGCCCAGAAGCTTGTTCCTCAACGAAAACGACATTCCAAATCTCCCAAAACGCGGGCGCAGGCCCATTGATTGATGGGTGAATGCCGCGCCGCATCCCCGCGCCGTCGGGGGACAGCGTCGCCCGCGAACAGGCCAGGACACCACGCAGCTTCACCGCGTTATTGGAGTGATCAGCAGGGACTGGACTTAGGCTCAGAGACGAACGAGGTCGCCTTTGCCTGTGAGCCGATCAGGTACGATGAGGGCCTGATCGAAGCCACCGGGCTTCGCCTGTATTGCATCCTTCTCCTGCTGGCATAAGACCAGCCGAACAACGCCAATACTCCGAGATATTGACTTTGCCCGATACTCCAGCCTGCGCCATTGGGAGAGTGCCGATGAGAAAACAAGAAATTTCTCATCGAGCAGGAAATATCGATGACTTTGTCAGAAAGTGTCGCATCCATGCCACGATGGGCCATTGCGTGCGGACCGATGGCGCCCCTTGTTCCGATCCCGTCGAAACCGCGTCGCACCGGCTCTCGCGCGGGCTCAATGAGCGACATCGCCGCCCGTCACAACCGCTAATCTGCAACTTTGCCCTATAAGGATGTTGATTCCCCATCAACACCGTGTTTTGGTGCAATCCGATAAAAAGCCCGGCTGGTCGGCCGGATGGATGCGGGATGGCTGAATATGAACAGGTTTGACGTCGAAGACTTCATCGATCGGTCGCGGATCAGCGCCACCCAGATCATGGCGCTGCTCGTCTGCGTTCTGGTCTGCTTCATCGACGGGTTCGATATCTTCATGATCGGCAAGATCGCGCCGGCCATCGCTGCAGATTTCGGAGAGACCTCCGAGGCGATGACCAAGGTGTTCGTCTATCAGCAGATCGGCCTCGCCATTGGTGCCTTCAGCATCGCCCCGCTGGCGGACCGGTTCGGACGGCGGTTCATGCTCATGGTCTCCTGCCTCATCTTCGGCACGATCACCATCGGCAGCATCCATGCCCAGACGCTCACGCAGCTGGCTGTTCTGCGCGGCATTGCCGGCGTGTTCATGGCGGCGGGCCTGCCAATGGCCATGGCGCTGATCTCCGAGCTGACCCCCAAACGCAAACGCTCGACGCTGATCTCTCTGGCGCTTGTCGGCTTCTCGACCGGCAGTGCCGCCAGCGGCGTCGTCGCGGCGTGGCTGCTGGACAGCTATGGCTGGGAAAGCGGCTTCTGGATCGGCGGCCTTGTGCCGATTACCTGCGCGGTGCTGCTCTTCCTGATCGTGCCGGAATCGCTCAAGTTCCGGGCCGAGCGCAACCCGTCCGACCAGCGGATCGCGACCACGATCCGCAAGATCGACCGCAATGTCGACCTGCGGGGCGACGAACTGTTCGTGATCGAGAGCGGTGGCGCCAAGGGGCGCAAGGCCAAGCTGTCCGACGTGTTCTCCGAGGGTCGCCTGACCATGACGGCACTGGTCTGGGCTGCCTGCACCCTCAGCATGACCAACACGGCCCTGCTTAGCGCCTGGATGCCGACCTTCTTCCTCGAAATGGCGGGCGTCCCCATCCAGGATTTCGCGAAGGTCGCCATGATCGGCTATCTCGGCGGGGTCGCGGGCACGCTCTCCATCGGCTGGCTGATGGACCGGATGCGCCCTGCCCTGCTCATCGCCTGCTTCTATGTGATGCTGGCCGTGACCATCAACCTGCTGGGCTGGGTGCCCTTCTACTCCGCCTTCTTCGTGGTCGCGCTGCTCACCTGGCAGTTCTTCCAGACCGGCGGACAGTCCGGCCTCAACACGATGATCGCCCAGGTCTATCCGCCCCGGATGCGCAGCACGGCATTGGGCTGGGCCGGTGGCGCCGGGCGCATTGGCGGCATCGTGGCGCCGATTGCGGGCGGCTTCGCGCTCGCCCAGCACTACTCGCTGCAACTCACCCTCGCGCTGACGGCAGCGCTGCCGCTGGGCACCGCGATCTTGATGTTCGCTCTCGCCTATATCCGCCGCCAGGAAGAGGCGAAGGATAGAGAGCCCGTCACGCTCGCGCATTGATATACGCGCTCGACGGTTGTCGGGCGACAAGGAAAAGGGCGGCCTTGCGATGATGCGAGGGCCGCCCTTTCTGTATGAGGTCCGCCCGGTCTACAGGAAACCGGTCGGCCGATAGGTGTAAGCGATCAGGCCGCCGAGCTGAGCTTCATATTATACTGGCCGCTCTTGAGCGTCTCCTCCGGCACCCAGGTGCCGTGGAAGGTCGAGCGGACGCGGACGGGCAGCTTGAGCAGCGCAACCGGCCCGGCCGCCAGATTCTGCGCGTCCAGAATGGCCAAATCGCTGCGGTTCTTCGCACCGCGTGCGACCAGCACGAGCAGCCATCCATCGCCTTCCGGCGCGTCCGGCGTGCGCGGCACGAACTGCGCCTCCTGCACGCTGTCGCCCGGGCCGGGCTTCCAGATCTGGAACTCGCCTGTCTGGTTGTCGAACCGCGCCGTGCCGCTCGATCCATCCTGCGCGCGTGCGAGCAGGAAGCCATAGCGATAGGGCCGCCCCTGATAGCGATCGTCCGTGCGCGGCATCTCGCCCGGAATGTTCAGCAGACGCTGCGTGGTGAAGCTGTCCTCATTGCTGGCGAGGTCGAACGTCATGCGCGTCAGGAAAGGCGGAACCGGCGCCGTCTCCTCGCCCTGCGGCGTGGTGAAGAAGGGGAAGCAATTGCCATCATAATAGCACAGGTCGAGGTGGACCTTCGTGCCCTCGCGATAGGCGTTCATCATGTGGCCGGCGCTGCCGGTCGGCCCCTTGAACCAGCGAATATCCTCCGCCTTGCCATAACGCGGCACCAGCGCGACATGCACCGGCTGGTCGGGATGCCACTGATAATAAGGCCCGCCCTGCTTCACCACATCGAGATCGGTAATGAGCGGGAAGAACGGCACGACCACCCATTCATCAGTGATCGCGAAATCATGAACGCAGGCCGCATAGGGCATCTCGAACCAGATCTCTGTCTTAATCTTGCGATCCGGCCCGAAGACGTAGAACACGAAGTCCTTGGTCGCATCGCCCTTGGCCTGATAGCCGAACGCCAGCAGCTCGTTGGTGATCGGGTCTACCTTGGGATGCGCCGTAAACGTCTCGGACAATATCTGTCCGTCGAAATCCACGCGGCCCTTGGTTTCCAGCGTGTCAGGGTCGATCTCGTAAGGGAGGTCGTCTTCCTTCAACGCATAGAGATGGCCGGCATGGAACATCGCTGTGGTGTTGGCCGTGCCGAGATGGATGTCCTTCGCGCTTTCATCGGCCGTATAGCGGTTGCGATAGCTGCCGAAGAGCCCGCGACGGGCGGCTTTCTGCGCCTTGTAGCGATCCGTCTCGACCCATTTGACGACATAATCCGCCTGATTGTCCTTGAAGCGGATCATGTGCATCTGGCCTTCGCCATCGATGAAGATGTCATCGGTGCGGCCGGAGGGATATTGCCGGTCGGCGCCGACGCGATACAGGCCGCCTTCCAGCCCATCGGGGATGGCGCCGGAAATCAGCTCCAGCCCACGCAGCTCGATATTGGCGCGCATCGGCTCGCCCCAGCCGCGATAGAGCTCGACGTCCGGAAATTGAATGGGTTCGACCATGGGGTCCTCCTGAAGAATCTGCCTCAGACGGTGGCGATGAAGTTCATGATGTGATGCTCAAGGTCGCTGTCTGGCGTCCCGATCTCGAGCACAGGTGACAGGTGGTTGTGGCCTCCCAGCCAATGCAGCCTTGGAAAGGCCTTGTTGGTTATGGCGTAGCGGGCAGCCAGGCTCGCGGCCTGCTGCTGGAACGGCACCGGATCGAACTCGCAGACCGAGAAGAACAGCGGGATCTTGCTGGTGAGCAGCCCGGCCACGGTGGACGCCTGCGCCCAGCCGGCCGGGTCCTCGCCATAATAGGATTTCTGGAACTGGTTCGGCTCGGCCGCGGCCACGTCGTAAATCCCCGAGCACATCAGCGCGCCGGCAATCTGCGGCGAGAAGCGCGCGACGCAATCGGCCACGTGCACCGCGCCCGCCGACTGCCCCATCACGAAGATGCGGTCCGGATCGCCGCCAAATTGCGCCACATTCTCGCGTAGCCAGATGACGGCATTGGCCACGTCCTCGCCGCCGGCCGGCCAGGTGGCGGCAGGGGCGAGCCGGTAGGTCATGGTGACGCCGACATAGCCCTCATCCACGGCGAAGCTGCCGATATTGTCGTAAAAGGGCGAGCCTTCGGTGGTCTTGTCGCCCATCACGAAGCCGCCGCCATGGACGAAGACCAGCACCGGCGCGCCGGAAAGCCCGTCGCGTGTGAAGATATCCAGCCGATTGCGTGCATCGGGACCATATTGATGGTCGCGCGTCACCCTGGCGCCCGCCGGAATGCCGGGCTGCAGGGCGCGGTAGATTCCCTGCGTGCCGCCCATCATGTCCGGGGTCAGTTCCGTGCCGAACGCTTTAAGCTGTTTGCGGATTTCGGGGGTCATGCAGCATCTCCAACCTTGAGCACCGGCTTGATCACCGTGCCCGCCTCACAATCATGAAACGCCTTGCCGATCTCATCAAAGGCGTAGGTCTCGATCAGCCGATCGAACGGGAAGCGCCCTTGCCGCCAGTAATCGATCAGCATCGGCAGGAAGGTGCGCGGATTGGCGTCACCGCCCAGGATACCGCGCAACTGCTTGCCACCGGCCAGCATGGGGAACATGGCCGGCGCCCACTCCCCACGAGGCGCCGCGACGAAGCCGGCAGTGCCGTTCATTGCGAGGCATTCCAGCGCCATGGTGTGGACGGCTGGCACGGTGGTGGTGTTGAAGGTGAAGTCCACGCCGCGACCGGTAACCGCGCGAATCTGCTTGGCGACGTCCTCGCCGTCGGAGCGGATCGCATCGGTCGCGCCCAGTTCGCGCGCAAGCTCCAGCCGGCCCGGGTTGATGTCCACCGCGACGATCCGCTTCGCGCCCACCAGCTTGGCGGCCATCACCGCAGAGAGGCCGACGCCACCGACCCCGAAGATGGCGATGGTATCCCCTGCCCCCACCTTCAGCGCCTCGATCACCGATCCGGCGCCAGTGATGACTCCGCAGCCGAGCGGGGCCAGCAGTTCCAGCGGAATATCCTTGTCCACCTTCACCGCCGTGCGCTCCGGCACGATGCTGTGGGTCGCGAAAGAGGATTGGCCAAAGAAATGCGAGTGGATGCGCTCATCCCCGGACGCCAGCGCCGTCGAGCCATCCAGGCGCTTGCCGCCGAAGTTCATCGGCATGGCCAGATCGCAATAGGTCGGACGTCCGGCCACGCAACTGGGGCACACGCCGCAGCTGCTGCCCGAGAGGAGCACATGGTCGCCCACCGCGAACCCGCGCACGCCCTCACCCAGAGCCTCGACCACGCCCGCGCCCTCATGACCCAGCACGATAGGATGCGGCGCGTGACGCCCCGGATGCTCATGCAAATCGGTGTGGCAGATGCCGACCGCGACCATACGCACGAGCATCTCGCCCGCGCGCGGCGCTTCCAGCTCCAGCGTTTCAAGCACGGGCGCCGGCTGATTGCCGCGACTGACGGCAGCGGTGATCTGCATCACTTCTTCCCCGCGACCGGCGGAGCCTGATGGCTCGGCTTTTTCTTGAGCAGGATCTCGCCTTTCCACGGCACCTGATCGGCCGCCGTCCAGGCGTTGACGTGCAGTGACTGGAAGCGCCACACGCCTTCCTTCTTGGTCACATGGTCCTGCCGTGTGCCGATGCCGAACACGAAGTTGGTGTGGTAATCGGTCTGGAACTGGAGGATCTGGAAGAAACAGCGCACGTCCACCTCGCCCTGCTCCGGGCGTGGATCCATGATCAGCGTGTTCATGATGTGCTGGCGCCCGTACCACCAGCTCTGCCGGTCGTTCCAAAGCGAGCGCAGATTCTCCAGGATCGCCTCATGGCCCTGCACGCGGCCCTGCCAGAGATGATCGAACCATGCATCCTGCGCGAAGGTCGACATCGCCGTCTCTTCATCGGCGAGGTCGATGCCCCAGGCGTAGCGCGAATAAAGCTCCTGAATTTCGAGCCGGTCGAGTGCGCTCAGTTCCCATGCCATGTCAGTGTCCTCCCGGTTTTCCAAGATGGTGATCGTTCTGGATATCGGCCGGCTCGCCATGATTGGTGAGTAGAGCCTTGCGGCGCACATAGCGCAGGATCGCCTCCGGGCCGGTGCGCGAGCCCCCACCCACGCCGGACGCGCCAAAGGCATTGCTGCCAACCGTGCGGTTCTTGGCGAAGGTCAGGAAGGTATCCTGCATGAACACGGAGCCGGCATTGATCTGCAGGCCGATCGCCATCGCTTCTTCCGCGCTGCCCGCAACGACGTTCGCCGTAAGGCCGAAAATGGTATCGTTGGCGAGGGCAATCGCCTCCTCAACCGTCTTGAACGGCATGACCGGCAGGATCGGCCCGAAGGTTTCGTCCCGCATGACCAGCATGTCGTGGGTCACGCCGGTCAGCACGGTCGGGCGCATGTAAAGGCCGCCGTCGATCTGCTCGACGGCCCCACCGGTGAGGACCTTCGCCCCTTTCTCGACCGCGTCGGCGATATGCCGCTCGACGATCTGCGCCTGTGACGCGAAGGTGAAGGGATGGAGATGCCCGGCGCGCGGATCGTCGCTGTTGAGGCGAACCTTCTGCGCCTTCTCAACGAGAAGCGCGACGAAGGCATCATGGATGGCCTCGGCGACGTAGATGCGCTCGACCGAGAAGCAGACCATGCCATTGGCGTGAACCGCGCCGCGCAGGACTGCGGTGGTCGCCCGCTCCAGATCTGCGGTCTCCGTGACGATCACAGGGTCTTTGCCGCCCAGTTCCAGATAGCAGGGGATAAGGCGCTCGGCGCACTGCACGGCGATCTTGCGGCCGGTCGGCACGCTGCCGGTGAAGCATACGAGATCGACCGTGTCGATGATCGCCCGGCCCGTCTCGCCATCGCCCTGAACATAATCGAACACGCCGGCCAGTTCCGGCACCTGGGCCACGGCCTCGAACAGCGGCTGTATCCAGCGCGGCGTCACTTCCGAGGGCTTGATGAGCACGGCGCAACCCGCGAACAGGGCGGGAATGGCATCGAGCAGAACCAGCATCATCGGCGCGTTCCAGGGGCCGATCACGCCGACCAGCGGATAGGGCACGAACTGCGTGCGCACCTCCACCTGCGGCATGGCCTTGGAGGGACCGGCATAGCTTGCCGCATCGAGCGCGGACTGCGCGTCCTCGATCCAGCCGCCGATATTGCCCATGGTGATGAAACCCTGGAGATAGGAGGTGTGGCACCCGCCTGTATCGATTGCGTCGGCCTCGGCGATGGCGCTGGCGCGCTTGGCAACCTCGCCCAGCCAGCGCTGCATGACGCCGATGCGCTCTGCGAGCGGCTTGGCACCCCAAGCCTGCTGGTTGCGCCGGAGACGGTCAGCCTTCGCCGCGACGTCCTCCGCCGTCGCAATTTCCATCATAAAGTCGATCGCGCCGCTGCGTGGGTTGTGCACGGGCACGCTGCGCCGTTCGATATCCGCCATGAACGTCCTCCCCAAAGGCGAGAGACTCGCCTCAATTAGTCAGACGTCGTTGTATATCGATGTTGAACGCGCAATCAACAGGATTGCGGCGGTTCATGATCCCAAGGGAAAAAGCCCGGATAGCGCAGGATCGCCGAGTGCGCGCGCACCACTGATTGCAAGGGCGGGAGCAGCGCTTCGAAGGCGCGCGCGGATATGTTGGATCGCACCGCATCTTCCGTCGCATCGGCGCTGGCTTGGAGACACTCAATCTGGCGCCGGCCATCATCGGTGACAAAATAGAGCGTCTTGCGACGATCCTGCGGCGAGGCAACGGCCTGCAACCACCCCCGCTGGGCGAGCTTCTTGAGGACGATCGCGCATGTGGAGGGGTCCAGGCCATAGACCCGCGCGAACTCGACCTGGCTCAGGCCGCCATGCAGATCCAGAATCACCATCGCGGAGAACTGGCGCAAGGTCACCGCCATCGGCGCGACCTGCTCACTGAAATGCGCATGGAGAATCTGCAGCGCGCGGCGGAACAACATGCTGGGCACATTGGCCAGATAGGAGTCCTGCCTGTCCCATCGCGGCGCGCCATCATTGCCGGCCTCCACCAGGCTGGAGAGCTGCACCATGGCCACCGCGCGTTCGTCATCGCTCAGCGGATCGAGCAGCAACGCCTGAAGCTGGGCGAAGGACGATCGGATTTCGTCCATGCGGGCTTCCCCGGCCGCCGTCAGCACCGGCAGGCTGCGCCGCCGATCTCGCTCATCCTGTTGGCGGGCAATGAGGCCCGTCAGTTCGAGATTTTGTAGCACGATCGCCGTGGTCGAGGTGTCGCTGCCGCAGGCCCGCGCGAGGCGGACCTGATCGCTCCCCGGACGCTCGGCAATCGCCAGCATCATTTCCGCTTGCGACAAGGTCTCGCCCCCGCAGGCCACCGATCCATACAGGGCATTGGCGATCTGATCGATGCGGTTGAGCAGAAACCCCGGCTTGCGCAGGAACACCCGCATGACCTGATCGAGCGGAACACGCGGTCTTTCTACGGCCCAATCAATCTCAGGCGCAGCAACGGCAACTTGTTTTGCAGGCATCGTCACAAACAGGCGGACCCCGTGATGGGCAATGTTATCATGCGCAACAATCGGCCAGATTCCGGGGCTTGGCAAGCATATCGGTCGAGCGGGTCGACGTTTTTCAGTTGAACCCAAGCGGCCACCCGCTTAGCTGTTGAAGAATCAACAACAAGAATTTTCTTGGAGCGCAGGATGACCGAGGACGATTATGCCGACTACATCGCCCGCTTCAATGCGAACGATTTCGAAGGTTTCGGCCGCTATTATTGCGATGACGTGGTGTTCAACCTAGGCGAAAAGCGCCAGATCATAGGACGTTCCGCCATTCTGGATTTCTACCGCGACGTGAAGTCCAAGGTCCGCGAAACGCTCGACATTCTCGCCGTCGCGGCCGGTCCGGGCACCCTCGCCTGCCATGTTCGCACCGAATTCTACGGCCTGGAAGACTGGCCCGATTTCATCGCCGGCCCCTTGATGAAGGGGCAAACCCTCAACATCGAGAGCCTTGGCTTCTATTATCTGCGCGACGGCAAGTTCGCACAGATTCTCGGCGCGCGGTACAAGACGCTGCCCGCCACAGCTGCTGTTTGATAGTCATCGAAAAAGGAGATTGCACTTCATGGTAACGCCCGAGATTGCCCCCCATCCCTTCGCGCCGAAGTTCGAATTCGCCTTTACGGTGTCGATCGACCTGACACCGGCGGTGTGGATTTCCCCCACCAGCATGGGCGCGACCCGCGCTGCCGTGTGGGCGGCCCAAGGCACCTTCGAGGGCCCCCGCATTCGCGGCCGGGTCATCCCGATGAGCGGCGGCGACTATCCGCTGTCCCGCCCCAATGGCGTGATCGATTTCGACGCGCGCTACATGCTGGAAGCCGATGACGGCACGCCGATCTATCTGCAGAGCCGCGGCTATCGCTGGGCCGAAGGTGACGCCATGGAGCGCATGGCCCGCAACGAAGATGTGGGGCCGGACGAATATTATATGCGGGTGAGCCCCAAGTTCGACGTGCCGGAAGGCCCGCACGAATGGCTGGGCAAGCACATCTTCGTCGGCGTTGCCGAGAAGATCCCGAAGGCCAACCGCATCCACTATTTCATGCTGCTCTGACGGCTGACGCCTTCCAAAGAAATCCAGCTGCCGCCGCCTTGCACTTTCCGCAGGGCGGCGGCAGTGCCTTATCCAGCCAAGAGGAGAGCATGCGATGAACGATCCGCAAGTCCCCGCCCATCTCGAATATGTGTTCGAGATGCGGGTGAATTTCCGCCCCGAACGCTGCACTGTCGGCCCGCTGCCCGGTGGCGGCTATCAGGGCTACACGCCGTGCGCCAGCGGCACGATCTACGGCCCGCGCCTGTCCGGCATCATCATTCCGGACAGCGGCGCCGATTATGCCACCGTGCGGGGCGACGGCACCATCGTCATCAAGTCGCACTATATGCTGCAAGCCGATGACGGCACCAAGATCTACATCAACAACAATGGCTATCTCATCCCGGCCAAGCCGGGCGAGGCGCGACTGGATGACGGCACCCCGCAACCGGCCTATTTCTGCTTCTCGCCCACATTCGTGGTGCCCGAGGGCCCGCATGACTGGATGGGCAAGACGCTGATCATCGGCACCGGCAGCCGCCGATCCAACCCCGATCACTCCATCTTCACTTATTATGCGGTGAAGCAGACGCTCGACTGAGCATTTGACTGATCAAACGAAAACGCCGCCGCTGGAGCCCTCAGGCCCCGGCGGCGGCGTTTTTCATGCCGGTCAGATTATCCGATCAGGCCGCGTCACCCGCCTGGCGCTTTTCCGCACCGAAGACGCGGACGGGGTCCTTACGGCCCTCCACCACATCCTTGTCCACCACGACTTCGGTCACGCCTTCCATCGTCGGCAGATCGAACATGGTGTCGAGCAGGATCGCCTCGATGATCGACCGCAGACCACGCGCGCCGGTCTTGCGCTCGATGGCGCGCTGAGCAATCGCCGTCAGCGCTTCGTCCGTGAACGTCAATTCGACGTCTTCCAGCTCGAACAGCTTGCGATACTGCTTCACCAGCGCGTTCTTGGGCTCGGTGAGGATCTGCACCAGCGCGGCGATGTCCAGATCTTCCAGCGTCGCGATGACCGGCAGACGACCGACAAACTCGGGGATGAGGCCGAATTTGAGCAGATCTTCCGGCTCGGTCTGCTTGAGCAGCTGACCCGTACGCCGTTCGTCCGGCGCTGCGACATGCGCGCCGAAACCGATCGACTTGCCCTCAAGCCGGTCGCCGATGATCTTTTCCAGCCCCGCAAAGGCACCACCGGCGATGAACAGGATGTTCGTCGTATCGACCTGCAGGAATTCCTGCTGCGGATGCTTGCGGCCGCCCTGCGGCGGCACCGAGGCGGTGGTGCCTTCCATCAACTTGAGCAGCGCCTGCTGCACGCCCTCGCCCGACACGTCGCGGGTGATGGAGGGATTCTCCGCCTTGCGGCTGATCTTGTCGATCTCGTCGATATACACGATGCCGCGCTGGGCCTTCTCGACATTATAGTCGGACGCCTGGAGCAGCTTGAGGATGATGTTCTCGACATCCTCACCGACATAGCCGGCTTCGGTCAGCGTCGTCGCATCCGCCATGGTGAACGGCACGTCGAACGTCTTGGCCAGCGTCTGCGCGAGCAGCGTCTTACCGCAACCCGTCGGGCCGATCAGCAGGATGTTGGACTTGGCCAGCTCGACATCGCCAGCCTTGCCGCCATGCTCGAGCCGCTTGTAGTGATTGTGCACAGCCACCGAGAGCACGCGCTTGGCGCGCTGCTGGCCGATCACATAATCGCTCAGCACATCGCAAATCTGCTGGGGCGTCGGCACGCCGCCTTCCTTGCGGCCGACCAGACCACCCTTGGTCTCTTCACGAATGATATCGTTGCACAATTCGACGCATTCATCGCAGATGAACACGGTTGGGCCGGCGATGAGCTTACGCACTTCGTGCTGCGACTTTCCGCAGAACGAGCAGTAGAGCGTGCTCTTCGAATCCGATCCTGTGAGCTTTGTCATTCAATCTCTTCCTTGGTCTGGCGCCGTCTCGCGCCAATTGCCCAGATGCTCTTTCCGTCGGTCATCCTAGACCGCCTTCTTGCAGCATCACAAGTGCCGAAAATGTCGCCAAATAGCGTAAACCAGACATTGCCGGCTCAAAAGCCATAATGGAAAGAAGATGGGAGGGCTGGCCCGGCTTTGCAATGGGAGATGCTGGCCGGCCCCGGCCAGGCTGCGAACAGAGAGATTTTAGCGGCGGAAACAAGCTGGCCGCTCACTCAACCACGGCACAGCCCAAAGTCCGGCGACGATGCACGCCGCCGCCGGGATGCAAAGGCCGACCGCGTGAGCGGCCGGCCCGACCCTATCAAGCCGGCGTTTCTTCGCTGGTGCCGGGACGCTTGTCGTACACCTTGTCCACAAGGCCGAACGCGAGCGCTTCTTCCGCTTCCAGGAAGGTGTCGCGATCCATGGCGGCCTCGATCTTCTCCAGCGGCTGGCCGGTATACTTCACGTACAGATCGTTCAGGCGACGGCGGATACGAAGGATTTCCTTGGCCTGGATCTCGATATCCGACGCCATGCCCTGCGCGCCGCCAGACGGCTGGTGGATCATGATCCGCGCGTTGCTGAGCGCAAAGCGCATGCCCGGCTCGCCGGCCGCGAGCAGGAAGCTGCCCATCGACGCGGCCTGGCCGATGCACACCGTGCCGACCTTGGGGCGGATATACTGCATGGTGTCATGGATCGCCATGCCGCTGGTCACCACGCCGCCCGGCGAGTTGATGTACATCCAGATGTCCTTCTTCGGGTTCTCCGATTCCAGAAACAGCAGCTGGGCAACGATCAGCGAGGCCATGTGATCCTCGACCTGGCCGGTCACGAAAATGATCCGCTCCCGCAACAGGCGCGAGTAGATATCGAAGCTGCGCTCGCCGCGATTGGACTGTTCGATAACGATAGGAACAAGTGCCCCGAGCGGATCAAAATTATCGGTCATGATTCTCTTTCTTACTGGCCGTCTGCGGCCACTACATCGGACGTTTGGGCACTGACTTCAAGATGCGCAGGCTGGGCAACGGGTGCAGACAGGTGCGTTTCTAAAAGCGCGCGCCCAGGCCCTTCAATCAACCGATGGCTCAGATAGGCACAGCCCATGACGAAGATCAGAAAGAGGATACTGATGGCATCGCCGATCCAGACCCCGCCGCCGATGGCTTTCCCGGCGTGCGTATCGACCACCAGATCGACCGCGACATGACGCTCGATGACCGATAACAAGTTGAGCACGCGGTAATATAGAAAGATGTGGATAAGGTAGATCGAATAGGAGAGCGCTCTGATTTTCAAGACCTTGGGCCTTTTCAAACAGTCGCTCACCACCCCTTTCTCACGCGCGAACACGAGTACCGCGATCAAAAAGAGAAAGGGTGACAGAACGGACAGCCTTCCCCCTCCTAGGCAGGATATGAAGGCAAGCAGCGCAATCACCGTCACCAGTTCCAGCCCCTGATCAGCCCAACCAGGAAGCTGCATCGCCTTGATCTGATCCATGCAGCGCCAACCGACCAGGCCGAGCGCGAAGCCCATCGCGCAGCGCAGCAGCGCGTTCTGGTACATGATCGGACTGAAATCCGGCTGGCTAAGGAGCAGCAACGGAACGGCGACCGCAACGCCGAGACAAATTGGCACCAAGTGACGCCCAGCGGTTCGCAGCACCAATGCAAAGGCCAGATAAATCCAGACTTCCGCTGCGATCGACCAGCTGGGGAAATTCCACGCTGTCGGATCGCCGCCCGGGAAAATCTGGATTAACAGCAGGGCGTCGATCAGATTCTTGGGCGATTGCAGGCCCTCAAAGGCCGGCCTGCCTAACCTATCCCCACCGAAAATGAGGAGACACAGCTCGAACAGGACGAAGCAGATCAGCATGGCAAAATGCAGTGGATAGACGCGGGCGATCCGCTTGCGCATGAAATGGCCGACGGAATAGCCGTCCACGAGTCTCTTCCCGTAGCTCGCGCCGATGACAAAGCCGGACAGCACGAAAAAGAAATCGACGAAAAGGGACGCATGCTCAACCAGCGCTGCGTTCGATATTCTTCCCTGCGTCTTCACATGCAGCAGGACCACCATGCACGCGCAAATGCCGCGCAAGCTATCAAGCACCTTATAATGGTGCCGCGATGAACCAACCCCCTCCATACCTGCCCCCCCGAGCCTGTCGGGAAAGTTTATGGAATCAATTATTCATGATCAACTGGGTTAATGAAATTTAACGCGCCACCCCCGGCGCGGTATGCGCCAGATAGGCAAGACGCTTCATTTCTTGCCGGCCGCGCGTCACTGTGTCGAGGATGAGGCCGGTAAGCAGGCACAAGGCTGATAGGACGCCCATCCCCACGATGGTGATGAGGGTCGGGAAGCGGGGCACAAGCCCCGTCTCCAGATAGGTCAGGATGACCGGCACGCCCATCAGCCCGGCAACCAGCGCGATCACCAGCGCAATGAAACCGAAGAACCACAAGGGCCGCTCCACGCGATAGAGCTGGATCATCGTGCGCAGGATGCGCCAGCCGTCGCGGAAGGTGTTGAGCTTGGAGAGCGAACCTTCCGCCCGCGCCGCATAGGCCGTCATCACCTCGCCCACCGGCATGCGTAGTTCGAGCGCATGAACGGACATCTCCGTCTCGATCTCGAAGCCTTCCGAGAGGATCGGGAAGCTCTTGACGAACCGCCGGGAGAACACCCGATAGCCTGAGAGGATATCGGTGAAACTGCGGCCGAAAAGCTGCCGCAGCAGCCCGGTGAGCAGCAGATTGCCGAGCCGGTGCCCCGGACGGTAAGCCGCCTCTACCGCAGACTTGCGGGCGCCGACGACCATGTCGAGCGGCCCGTCCAGCATCGCGGTGACCAGCGCCGGCGCCGCGCTCGCATCATAGGTCGCATCGCCATCGGCGAGCACGTAGATGTCCGCATCCACGTCCGCGAACATCCGCCGCACGACATGGCCCTTCCCTTGCTGCCGCACGCTGTAGACGATCGCCCCGGCGGCGCGCGCCACGGCGACGCTGTCATCGGAACTGTTATTGTCGAACACGTAGATGGCTGCCTGCGGCAAGGCCTGCGCGAACGCGGTAACGGTCTGCCCGATGGCGACCGCCTCGTTATAACAAGGCAGCAGGACGGCGATGCGCACGCCTTTCATCGGGCTGGACGGGTCTGGATGCATGGGACTGCGGGCTTATGGCAACAGATCGCATGGTTGCAATGGTCTTTTGCGACCCCAGCGCCCGGCGGCACCTTCTGCACGAGCCCGCCGCCATGCATCCAAAGAAAAAGCGAGCCGGAACGGCATCCCGCTCCGGCTCGCTTCTGATCAGTTCATGCGATCTGCAGTGAGGCCTCAGGCCTCGGCAGTCTTGGCCTTCTTGGCAGCGGGCTTCTTGGCCGGCTTCTCGGCCGCCTCGCCCTCGTCGGCCTTGGCAGCAGCGGCCTTCTTGGCCGGAGCCTTCTTGGCTGGCGCCTTGGCCTCTTCTGCCGGAGCGGCCTCTGCCTCGGCATCAGCCTTCTTGGCAGCCGGCTTCTTGGCGGCAGCCTTCTTGGCCGGCTTGGCGTCATGGCTGTGATCGTGGCCGCAATCCGGTCCGTGGACGTGACCGCCCTCTTCGCTCTCGATCGCCGCTTCCAGATCGGCGCGCGCAACGGTGCGCTCACTCACATCGGCCTTCTCGAAGAGATAATCGACGACCTTGTCCTCATAGAGCGGGGCTCGCAGCTGCGCGGCGGCCATCGGCTCGTTGCGGACATATTCGACGAACCGCTCGCGGTCCTGCGGGGCATATTGCTGCGCGGCCTGGGCCACGAGGCGGTTCATTTCCGCCTGCGTGATCTCGACGCCATTGGCCTGGCCGATTTCCGAGAGGAGCAGGCCCAGACGGACGCGACGCTCGGCAATCTTGCGATAATCGTCGCGGTCGGCTTCCATTTCCTTGAGCGCCGCCTCGGGATCTTCCTCGTGACCGGCTTCATGCTCAAGCTGCTGCCAGATCTGGCCGAACTCGGCCTCGACCATGCCCGGGGGCACCTCGAAATCATGGCCCGCAGCCAGCTGATCGAGCAACTGGCGCTTCATGTAGGTGCGCGTCAGATTGCCGTGCTCCTGCTCGATCTGCGCCTTGAACAGCTCGCGCAGCTTCTCGAGGCTCTCGAGACCGAGCTGCTTGGCAAATTCGTCGTCAGCGGGCTTCTCGACGGGGTTCTTGACCGCCTTGATGACGAGATCGAACGTCGCATCCTTGCCGGCCAGCTCCTTAGAGCCATATTCGGCGGGGAAGGTCACGTTGATGGTCTTCTCGTCGCCGGTCTTCACGCCGACCAGCTGATCCTCGAAGCCGGGGATCAGATTGCCCGAGCCGATGGCGATCGCCATGTCCGAACCGGTGCCGCCCTCGAACGCCACGCCGTCGACCTTGCCGACGAAATCCATGACGACCTGGTCGCCTTCCTTCGCCTTGGCGGTCGTGGGCGCGTCCTCATAACGCTGGCTCTGCGCGGCGAGACGGCCAACCGCCTCGTCGATCTGCTCGTCGGTCACATCGACGACGAGACGCTCCAGCTTGATGCCCTCGATCTTGGGCGCGGGAACCTCCGGCAGGATTTCCAGCGCGACCTTGACCTCGGCGTCCTTGCCGTCCTCATAATCGGCGGTCAGCTCGACGCTCGGCTGCATCGCGGGACGCAGCTTGTTCTCGGCGATGACCTTCTCGACGCCCTCACGGATGGACTTGTCCAGCGCCTCGCGCTGCAGGGCCGGGCCGTGCATCTTGCGGACGAGGTTGGCAGGCACCTTGCCGGGCCGGAAACCGGGCATCCGCACCTGCGGCGCAATCGACTTCACTTCCTCTTCGACGCGGGCGTCGATGTCCTTGGCCGTGACGGTCAGCGTATAGGCGCGCTTGAGGCCCTCATTCAATGTCTCGACAATCTGCATATCTCTAACTCGACGCTTTCCAGGCTAGGATGAAATCTCTTGGAACGACCGGGGCCAGGCTGCGCAACTGGTGCGGGCGAAGGGACTCGAACCCCCACATCTTGCGATACCAGAACCTAAATCTGGCGCGTCTACCAGTTTCGCCACGCCCGCATCGGTCGCCGGTCGGCGGGCCATAGTGCAAAGCCTGGGAAAGGGCAAGGCTGTGCGCGCCTTGCCGTGTCGATCCGGAACGATCCCTCACGCCGCCCGTTGAAAAGAGCAACGAAAGGACGCAAAGCCATGGCCAGCCAGCCGGAAATTCCGCCCCCCGATACCATCACCCCGCAGTCACCTGACGAGCTTCCGCCCATGGAATCGCCGGACGAGACGCCGTTTCGTGAACCGCCGGAAATCGCGCCGGAAACGCCCAATATCGATGAACCCGGCCGCAGCCCTGACGAACTGCCGTCCATCGCGCCGCCGCCAGACTGATCCCTGCTCCCGGCCCCGCCCTTTGCGTGCGCGGCCGGGATTCGCTTAGCCCAGCGCCTTCTTGAGAAGCTCGTTGACCATCTGCGGATTGGCCTTGCCCTGCATGGCCTTCATCGTCTGACCGACGAAGAAGCCGAAGAGGGCTTCCTTTCCAGCCTTATACTGTTCGACCTTATCGGCATTGTCCGCGAGAATCTTCGCGACGACCGCCTCGATCGCACCAGTATCCGTGGTCTGCTTGAGGCCGCGCTTCTCGACAATCTCGGCAGGCGCTTCGCCGGTCTCCAGCATGATCTCGAACACCTGCTTGGCGATGCTGCCCGAGATCGTGCCATCGGCCACCAGGGCGAGCAATTCCGCGCCGCGCTCCGGGTTGACCGGGCTGTCCTCGAGAGTCTTGCCGAGGCGATTGAGCGCACCGTAAAGCTCGGACAGCAGCCAGTTGGCGCTGGCCTTGGCCACCTCGCCTTCGCTCTTCTTCTGGATGCGCGCGCTTTCCGCGAGCAGAGCCTCGAACCAGCGGGCCGTTTCCGCCTCGGCGGTCAGCACGCGGGCGTTGTAATCGGAGAGCCCCAGCACCTCGACATAACGGGTGCGCTTGGCATCCGGCAGTTCGGGCAGCGAGTGCAGGCAATCCTCGATGAAGCTGTCCTCCAGCACCAGCGGCAGCAGGTCCGGGTCCGGGAAGTAGCGATAATCATGCGCGTCTTCCTTGGACCGCATCGAGCGCGTCGTGCCGGTATCCGGGTTGAACAGGCGGGTTTCCTGCACGATCCGCCCGCCGCCCTCGATCACATCGACCTGGCGCTGGGCTTCATATTCGATGGTCTGCATGACGAAGCGCACGGAATTGACGTTCTTCGTCTCGGTCCGCGTGCCGAATTCCTCGCCGGGCTTGCGCACGGAGACGTTCACGTCCGCGCGCATGGACCCTTCCTCCATATTGCCATCGCACGAGCCGACATAGCGCAGGATCGCGCGCAGCTTGCGCAGATAGGCCCCGGCCTCGGCAGGCGAGCGCATGTCCGGGCGGCTGACGATTTCCATAAGCGCCACGCCCGAGCGATTGAGATCGACATAGGAGCGCGTCGGATGCTGATCGTGCATGAGCTTGCCGGCATCCTGCTCGACATGGATGCGTTCGATGCCAATGGCCTTGTCGGCGGGAATGCCGGCCTTCTCATCGGCTTCGATCGTCAGCGAACCTTCGCCGACAAGTGGATGATAAAGCTGGGAAATTTGATAGCCCTGCGGCAAATCCGCATAGAAATAATTCTTGCGGTCGAACCGGCTCCACTTGTTGATCTGCGCATTGATCGCAAGGCCGGTGCGCACCGCCTGGCGGATGCACTCGCGATTGGGCACCGGCAGCATGCCGGGCATCGCGGCATCGACAAGGCTCACCTGCGTGTTCGGCTCCGCGCCAAAGGCCGTCGCCGCACCGGAGAACAGCTTGGCCTGGCTCACCACCTGCGCGTGAACCTCAAGGCCGATGACGACCTCCCAGTCCCCGGTAGCGCCACGAATGCGATAGCTCGTCTCAGTCATTCTTCAGTCCTTACAGTATTCCCGCGAACGCAGGAATCCAGGGGAGTGCAGCCCTTGGCTGCCCTGGGCTCCTGCCTGCGCAGGAGCACGAAACATCTACCACCACGCCTCAGGCCGGCTGGTGAAGCCCGCCCGTTGCTCGATGGCGAAACCCGCGTTCAGCACCGCTTGCTCATCGAAAGCCGGGCCGATGATCTGCAGGCCGAGCGGCAGCCCGTCCTTGCTGAGGCCGCCGGGCACGGACATGGCGGGCAAGCCTGCCAGCGAGGCCGGCACCGCGAACACGTCGTTCAGATACATTTTCAGCGGATCGTCGACATTCTCGCCGAGGCCGAAGGCGGCGCTGGGCGCGGTGGGCGCGAGGATGACGTCGCACGCCTCGAAAGCCTTGGCGAAATCCTGCGCGATCAGCGCCCGCACCTTCTGCGCCTGCGTGTAATAGGCATCGTAGAAGCCCGCCGAGAGCACATAGGTGCCGATGATGATGCGGCGCTTGACCTCCGGGCCGAAGCCGGCAGCCCGCGTCGCGGCGTACATATCCTGCAGGTTCGCGCCCTCGGGCAGATCGCGCAAGCCATAGCGCACGCCATCATAGCGCGCGAGATTAGACGAGGCTTCCGCCGGGGCGATGATGTAATAAGCCGGCAGGGCATATTTGCTGTGCGGCAGCGAGACCTCGACGATCTCGGCGCCGGCATCCTTCAGCCAGGCAATGCCATCGTCCCACACCCGCGCGACATCGGCATCGAGACCCTCGACGCGATATTCCTTGGGAATGCCGATGCGCTTACCCTTGAGATCGCTGGACAATCCAGCTTCCCACTGCGGCACCGCCAAGTTGAGCGAGGTCGAGTCCCTCGCGTCAAAGCCGGCCATATTCTCCAGCAGGATCGCGCAGTCGCGCACGTCCTGCGCCATCGGCCCGGCCTGATCGAGCGAGCTGGCAAAGGCAATGATGCCCCAGCGCGAGCAGCGGCCGTAGGTCGGCTTGATGCCGGAAATGCCCGTGAAGGCCGCCGGCTGGCGGATCGACCCGCCGGTGTCCGTGCCCGTTGCCGCCGGGCAGAGCCGCGCGGCAATCGCCGCCGAGCTGCCGCCCGAGGAACCGCCCGGCGCCAGCGCAGCATTGCTGCCGTCATTGCGCCGCCAGGGCGAAATCACATTGCCGAAATAGCTCGTCTCGTTGGACGACCCCATGGCGAACTGATCGAGATTGAGCTTGCCGAGCATCCCCGCGCCGGCATCCCACAGCTTCTGCGAGACGGTGGACTCGTAGGTGGGCGTGAAGCCTTCCAGCATGTGGCTGGCGGCGGTCGTCTGCACGCCCTGCGTGCAGAACAGGTCCTTCATGCCGATGGGCACGCCGGAAAGCGGCTTGAGCGTGCCGGCGGCGCGATCCTTGTCCGCCTGATCGGCGGCAGACAGCGCATGCTCGGGCGTCTCGACGATGAAGGCGTTGAGCGCCTTGGCGGCGGCGACATTGGCGTTGAAGGCCTCGGCGACTTCTCGCGCGGAGAAGTCACCAGCACGGAAGCCATCGCGGATCTGCGAGACAGTGAGGTTGGTCAGATCGGTCATCATTCGATCACCTTCGGCACGGCGAAAAAGCCATGTTCGGCCTGAGGCGCATTGGCCAGCACCTTGTCGCGGACATTGCCGTCGGTCACGGCGTCCTCTCGCAGGCGCAACGTGTTGGGGATGACGGCGGTCATCGGCTCGACGCCGGTCACGTCCACTTCGCCCAGCTGCTCCACCCAGTGGAGAATGCCGTTGAGTTCGGGCACCAACGCCTGCGCTTCATCCTCGCTGACAGCGAGGCGCGCGAGGCTGGCGATCTTTTTTACGGTTGTCAGGTCTACGCTCATGGGAGCGCGCGCTAGCACTGGCTCCGGCGGTCATCAAGGCGCTTCCGCCGTTTCGGCCCCATTGGCGGCCGTCGACAGCGGTTCGCCGACCGGTTCGCCACCGATGTAGAGTTGTCGCGCCATCACGGGGCGGAGGTCCACGGCGCCGGCGCGGATCTGCGCGACCAGCCGGCGGGCCGCGTCACCCTGGGCGAGATAGCGGCTGTCATTGCTCCATTCGCCATTCTCCTGCCGGATGAGGCGCACGGTTGGGGCACAATCGCCGCATTCCGGAGCGGGCAGCTTCACAACAATCGCCAGATCCTCGCCGGGCACATAGTGCAGCAGGCACGGGCCGGTCTCCTCGCAGGCATCATATTGCACCAGCCGCTTGCGCAGCGCTGGCGGCATTTCGACCGGGATGGGCAGGATCGTCAGCCGCTCGTCCAGCAATTCGCCACTGCGCGCGGCGACGACCATAGGCGGCACGGCCCAGCGGTCGGTCAGCTTCATCGTCTCGGCGGCATGACGGCGGATCGTCGCGTCCGCCGAGCCGCTCGCCAGCCGTCGAATCGCAGCCCGCCCCTCCGGCCCGAAATCGAACCACAAGGCACGGTAGTCGAACTTGTCTGGCGCCACCTGCCCGCCCGCGAGGCGCTGGAGCTGGTGCGCGGTCGCGATCCGCTCGAAGCCGAAGATCGGCGTGGAGAGCAGCAGCGCGATGCCGGCGATCACGAATACGAGCATGCGATTGGTCCGCCGCAGCCGGGCGAACCAGCCGCGTGCGCCGAGGATGGCGACGGCATAGGCAATGGCGGTGATGCTCGCCACGATCAGAAAGGCCAGCGCCCACAGCCGCTCTGGCGTCAGGCCATGTTGATGGACGCGCAGGCCCGAGGAGAAGACCGCAATACCCACCATCGGCAGCAGGAACAGGCCGAGCGCCGCCGCGCTGGCACCCAGCAACACCGAGCGGGTTTCCTCGAGCGCCGTATCGCCCACCACCGCATTGGCGAGAAACAGCGCCAGCACCGCTCCGGCCAGCATGATCGGCGTCGTGCCGCCCGTCGCCCAGAGCGGCGCCAGGCCGGTGACAGGCAAGGCCGCCAGGAAGATGCCGATCGCCAGCGCCACCACCGGCGCCAGCACGCGCAGCACCAGCATGGCGACGCGCTGCAGGGCGGCGATGATCGCCCCGCGATCCTGCAACAGCCCAAGCGCCGCGCCGAACGCGGCGCCGCACAGCATGGCGACCACAGCAGACTCGCGCAAGGCATCGCGGAGGAACGGGAGCTTCACCAGCATGAACATCTGCGCCAGCAAATGGGCGATGCCGAAGCTGAGCAGCATGAACAGCGCGCTTGCGCCGATCAGCAGCGCATTCGTCCACAAATGGCCGTGAACATCCTCATAATGGATGGCCTGGCGCGACCAGGCCCGTACGGCGCGCGGCAACACACCGGCCGGCGCGGAGGGCGCGCCGCCGGCCAGACTGCGATCCTGCGCTGCCTGAAACAGCACCAGCAGCGCAGCCGCGGCGATGGCGCCGCAGACGAGATGCCAGAGATCGACGCTCGATCCATGGCCGGGCACCCCGTTCCACAGAAAGACGCCGCCGCCGAGGAGGCCGCAGATCAGCGCCACGACAAGAGCCGCGACCGGTCGCCGCCGGCGCCAACCGAGGCCAAAGGCGAGAGCGGCGGTCGAAAGGAACATGGGCAGCGCGGCGATCACCCGCCGCAGAAACTCGGGCTCGATGGGCGCGGGATCGGAAAACCGGTCGATCGCCAGACCGACAAGCGCGCCGAGCACACACAGCACCCAAGTGCGCAGCGGCCATACCGTCTGCGCCGTCGATGCGTTGCTGGCCATCATCCTGCTCCCCGCCGCGTCCGTTCCTGAACCGGTCCGACCTATCACGATCCGCCCGCAAGGCAAATTGGACCTTAGCCTGTCGGACCTTCGCCTGCTGCCTTTGCTTGCCTCGCGGAACCCAAGCGGGCATGAGCCATGCCACTGCCCAGCTTGCCACAGAGATGGAGTCGTGCCCCTTTGGCCCGGAAGTTCCTGTATGTCGTCGCGTTTTTCACAGCCCTGGCGATCGCGGGAATGATCGCCTTCTCCTTCTTCGGCCCCCGGCTGATGCAGAGCGCACTGGTGCCGCATGTCGGGTTCAGCGAACCGCCTGCCCTGCCCGCCAATTTCTATGCGGGCGGCGATGGATGGATCAGCCGGCCGGACGGGCGCCGCGACGATCCCGCTAGCTGGCAACCGGCCGCGAAGCTTGCCGAGGCAGCGCCTGCCCAGAAGGCGGCGATCTTCTTCGTCCATCCCACCAGCTCATTCGAGACCCTCCACTGGAACGCCCCGATCAACGACCGCATCGCAAAGGCGCAGGCCGGGCGGTTCGTGCGCATTCAGGCCAGCGCTTTCGCCGCGGCGGGCGATGTCTGGGCGCCGCGCTACCGGCAGGCTGTGTTCGGTGCCTTCCTCACCGAAAAGGCAGACGCCGCGCTGGCGCTGGAGCGAGCCTATGCGGACGTGAAGGCCGCCTTGGCGCAGTTCCTCGCCGCCAACCCGCAAGGGCCGATCATTCTTGCGGCGCACAGTCAGGGCAGTCGCCACCTGCTGCGGCTGCTCCATGACGAGGCTGGCAACACTGCGCTCAAGGCGCGGCTGGTCGCGGCCTATGTCGTCGGCTGGCCGGTTTCCGTGGAACATGATCTGCCAGCGCTGGGCCTGCCCGCCTGCACCGGCCCCGGGACGACCGGCTGCGTGCTGAGTTGGCAAAGCTTTGCCGCGCCGGCAGACACGTCAGCCGTGGAAGCGTCGTTCGACCGCGAGCGCGGACTGGACGGCCAATCGCGCGCCGGGTCGGCCATGCTGTGCACCAATCCGCTCAATGGCGGCGCGGCGCCCGATGCGCCTGGTGATACCAATCTGGGCGTGTTGCGCGGCGATGGCGAGGCGGCGTCGACCGTGCTGCTCACGCCCGGCGAGATCGGCGCGCGCTGCGCTGGTCGTGGCTTCCTGATGCTGGACAGCGCGCCCAAGCTCGGCACCTTCGTGCTGCCGGGCAACAATTACCACGTCTACGACTATCCCCTGTTCTGGGCGAACATCCGCGCCGATGCGCTCGGCCGACTGGCGGCATGGCAGCGCTGATGGTCGGGGAAACGCTGATCACGCTCGACAAGGCGTCCTTCGCGCAGGCGCTGCCGGCTGGCGGACGCCTGCTCGGCATGGACCTTGGCACCCAGACCATCGGCCTTGCCCTGTGCGATGCCGGCTGGAGCATCGCCAGCCCGGCCCATACGCACAAGCGCGGCAAGTTCAGCATGGACCGGGACGTGCTCGCCCAGTTCATCGCCCAGCAGTCGGTCAAGGGCCTCGTTATCGGCCTGCCGCTCAACATGGATGGCAGCGAGAGCCCGCGCAGTCAGGCCGCCCGCGCCTTTGCCCGCAACATCGCCGTACTCGGCCTGCCCGTGCTGCTGTGGGACGAGCGCTGGTCGACCGTCGCTGCCGAGCGGGCGATGATCGCGCAGGACATGAGCCGGGCCAAGCGCGCTGAAAAGATCGACGCCCACGCCGCCGCCCTCATCCTGCAGGGGGCCATTGACGGCCTGACAATGGGCTGACCGGCGCATGACGGAAACGCACATCGTCTGGGGCTGGCTGGTGCTGATCAACCTCATCACCCTCGCCGCCTTTCGCCATGACAAGCAGCGCGCCATGGCCGGGGGACCGCGCATGCGCGAGCGCGATCTGCTGACCCTGGCGGCGATCGGCGGGACGATCGGCGCCTGGCTCGCCATGCGGCTCTTCCGTCACAAGACGCGCAAGCGGGACTTCTCCCGCGCACTGTTCCTCATCGCCGCCGCCCAGTGCGCGCTCATCATCCTGCTCGATCTCAATGCCTGGACAACCCCGAGCTGATACATCAGCGCTTGAGTCCGCCCCGCCGCTCCACTAACGAGGCGCTTTAATGACAATATCGCCCTCTCCCGCCACCGGCCTCATCGGCCGGGACAATTTTCCGCACCGGCATCTGGTGGGAATCGCCAATCTGGCGCCGCATGAAATCCGCTTTCTGCTGGATGAAGCCGAGCAATGGGCATCGCTCAACCGCGCCGGTAGCCGCAAGCATGACGGGCGCCTCGCCGGCCTCACGCAGATGAACGCCTTCTTCGAGAACAGCACGCGCACGCTGCTCTCCTTCGAGGTGGCGGGCAAGCGGCTGGGCGCGGACGTGGTGAACATGCACGCCGCCCAATCGAGCGTGAAGAAGGGCGAGACGCTCATCGATACCGCCGTGACGCTCAACTCGATGCGCGCCGACGTGATGGTGATCCGCCACATGAGTTCGGGCGCCGTGCAGTTGATCGCCGACATGGTGGATTGCCCCGTGCTCAATGCCGGCGATGGCCGCCACGAGCACCCGACGCAGGCGCTGCTCGACGCGCTGACCATAAGGCGGCGCAAAGGCAGCTTCGAGGGGCTGATCGTCACGATATGCGGCGACATTCTCCACAGCCGCGTCGCCCGCTCCAACATGCTCTGCCTCACGGCCTTGGGCGCGCAAGTGCGTGTCTGCGCGCCGCCGACGCTGATGCCCCCGGCGGTGGAGCGCTATCGGGTCACGCCGTTCCATGATTTCAACGCCGCGCTGGATGGCGCGGATGTGGTGATGATGCTGCGCATTCAGAATGAGCGGATGGACGGGGCCTTCATCCCCTCGGCCCGCGAATTTCACGCGCTCTATGGCCTCACGCCCGAGCGGCTGAAGCGCGCCAAGCCGGACGCGATCATCATGCACCCCGGCCCGATGAACCGGGGCGTGGAAATCGTGAGCAGCGTGGCGGACGATCCGGATCGCTCGGCGATCACCGAGCAGGTCGAGATGGGGGTCGCTATGCGCATGGCCTGCCTCGATGTCCTCACCCGCACAGCCCGGGGAGTCGAAGGATGGGCCTGACCGCGATCATCAACGCACGCCTGTGCGATCCGACCGCCAGCGCCCTCTCCGAAGGCACGCTGCTCGTTGAAGACGCGACGATCGCAGCCGTCGGCGCGGTAAAGGTGCCCGACGGTGCCGAGATCGTCGATGCCAAGGGCATGATCCTCGCGCCGGGCATCATCGATCTGGGCGTGTTCCGCACCGACAAGCCCGCCTTCCACTTCGCCGGCATCACCCGCGCCGCGCTGATGCCGGACCAGTCGCCCGTTCTCGATGAGCCGGGGCTGATCCAGCACGCCGCCCGGGCCGGCAAGCCGGACTTCTGGGTACATCCGCTCGGCGCCGCAACGCGCGGCCTCGAGGGGCGCGAACTGGCGGAAATGGCGCTGATGAAGTCTGCTGGCGCCCGCGCCATCGCGACCGGCCGGCGCTGGATCGCCGACTCGGGCGTGATGCTGCGCGTGCTGCATTATGCCGCTGCGCTCGACCTGGTGGTCATTACCCATGCCGAGGATGGCGGGCTGACGGCCAATGCCGTGGCGACGCATGGCGAGACGGCCTCGCGCCTCGGCCTGCCCAGCGCCCCGGCCAGTGCCGAAGCGATGGCCATCGCGCGGGATATCGCGCTGGCGCGGGAGGCAGGCGCACGCCTGCATGTCCGCCTCGTCACCACCGCGGCGGGCTTCGCGCTCATTCGCGCGGCGAAGGCCGAAGGGTTGAAGGTGACCTGCGGCACCAGCCCCTCCTACCTCTTCCTCAACGATGCGGCGGTGAGCGATTTCCGCACCTTCGCACGCCTCTCCCCGCCACTGCGCGATGAGCGGGATCGGCTTGCCACGATCGAGGCGGTCGCGGATGGCACCGTCGACGTGCTGTGCTCGGGCCACGATCCGCGCGGCCCGGAAGACAAGCGCCTGCCCTTCGCGGACGCCCTGCCTGGCATCGCCGGCGCCGAGACGCTGCTCCCGCTCGCGCTCAATCTGGTGCGTGAAGGCAAGATGACCGAAACCCGGATGATGGCCCTGCTCGCGGCCAATCCCGCCGCGATCCTCGGCCTCGACGCGGGACGGCTGGCGCCGGGCGCGCCGGCGGACCTCATCCTCATCGCGCCTGATACGCCCTGGATCGTCGATCCGGCCAAAATGGCAGCGGCGGCCGGCAACACGCCGTTCGACAAGCTGCCGGCTCAGGGCCGGGCGCGGATGATCATGAAAGGCGGCGTGATCCGCTGAGCGGATCGCCCAACTGCCCCATCACCGCGACGCGAATTGCGACCCGCCGGCCGAGGCGCCAGCGCGCGCCATGCGCGATGCATTGCTGTCATCGCGGCGCACATAACAAGCCTGCCCTTCGCCGCGCAGAGTCTGGCACAGCGAACCGGCAGCGAACCGGCTGGCAAAGCCACCCACCGCCACGCGATGGAAGGTGCGCCCATTGACACTCGCGGCGGTAACGATCTCGCGATAGCCAGCCAGGCGCGGGTTGCGGCGCATGGCCTGCCATTTCACCCGCGCCATCGTGGCGCTGTCGAAGGCGCCGAGCTGGATCACCCAGTCGCCCGAAGCACGACCCGGCCTGGTCGGCAGGACCGGCACCGCGCGAGACGCGGTGGCAATCTTCACCCCCATCGACGGGCTGGATGCAGCAGGCGCAAAGGCCATCTGAGCGATGCTCGGCGCTCTCGGCGCCGGCTGCAAGACCAGTAGAGGCGCCGCTGAAAGAATCTCGGCGGACGGCGCGCCCAAGGGGGTGTTCGCCGAGGACGCGATGGGAGGATTGGCTTTTGCCGGGCCAGCCGGGTCTGAGGACCGGCTCGAGGGCGGGATCGCGACCGATTGAACGGCGGGTGCTGCGCGCGCAGCATCGGCCGCTGCCGCAGGTGCAGCCGCTTCAGCCGTCTTCGCCGGCGACGGGGCGACATCCTTTGGGGGCGTCAGTTCCGCAACGGCGGGAAGCTCGAAGCTGCGCAGTGCGAGGCGAGACGGCATCCCGGCATCGTCGGCACGGGGCGCAACCCCAGTCAGGGCAGCCACCCGCGCGCCGGATTCAGCCTGCGCCACAGCCCGAGACCAGCGCCCGATGCGCTGCTCGGCCTCTTTGGCGGACAGATCCTGCCCGGCGATCAGCCGTGCCTGCCCCCAGGCGCCACCCAGCGCCAAGGCAAAGGCGAGGTTCTGCCGTGTCTGTGCCGAGGCGTCAGGTTGGCGCGCGGCGTAAACGAGCGCGCGCACGCCCTCCTGCACGTCGCCAGCAATGGCCATGGCGAGACCATAGTCCGAGGCGGGCAGCGTGGCAGCGTTGTCGGCGAGCAAAGCCTGGGCCGTGCTGTCATTGCCCAGCGCAGTCTCGCACAGGGCCAAGCTGATGATCGTGCGGACATCGCTGTTGCCCAGCGCCATGGCGTCCGTAAACGCCGCCTGCGCCGAGCGATAGCGGCCATTGGCAAGATAGGCACGGCCCAGCAAGACGCGATGGTCTGCAGCAGCCGGCTCGGCGGCGACCAGCGCCTCGGCCAGGTCGAGCGCGTGGGCGAACTTGCGATCCGCGAGCGCTGACTCGATCTTGGGCGAAAGTTGCGCAACCGAGGGCGTCGCGCGCGCGCTATGGGACTGGAGACCCAGCTGTGCGCAGCCGCCCAGCGCCACGCTGGAGAGCGTCACCGTCACCAGCAGCAAAGGCATTTTTACGGAGCGCGCCATATGCCTCACGCCTCCAGTCCCGAGCTGGATTCAATCTCTTCGGCGAGCGCCTGCACATGCGCGTCGGCGGCAATCATCTGATCCAGCGCCTCGATGAGAAGCTGCTGGGCGGAGCGCTTCGAGACCGCGCTCAGCAGGCGCAGGCGCAGGTGCCTCTCGCTATCGATCCGCAGCGTGAACGCCGCCTTGCGCCCGACGCCCGCCAGACTGGCCGGGCGCTTGGACGGGACTTTCGGCGGCGTGACGCGCAGGCTGATTTGCTCGGCGAGGGCCAGCATCTGCTGCTTGGCCGGCGAGACCGGCGCCGGGTCGCTCTCAGCCACGGACACATTGGCGTTGATCGGCACCGCAGCGTCCGTCCCGGTGGCCAGCGCTGGCATGTGGGGGGCAGCGCCCTCCCCCATGTCATTCCAGCCAAGGTCATCATGGACGGTCGGGGCGGTCGAAAGACCCGGCAGCGCCGGGCGACGCATGGCCGGGCGCGCAGTGCCCCGCCGCGCGAGCAGGCTCGCCGTCAGCGATGCCGCAGGGCGCGGCTCGGTCATCGAATTATCGCGATTCATCCCTGCACCACCCGACGCCCGAAGCCCGTCTGGCGCGACATGGCCGCTGCGACATGGCTGGGCGAAAACACTGTCCGCCGGAAATTCCGCTCGAGCCGATCGGCCACATAGCTCCACAGCTGCTCGACTTCCTGCGCCGAGCGTCCCTTGGGATCGAAGTCCATCACCGTGCGCCCATCGATCATCGAGGACGCAAAATCGGTGCG
The DNA here is from genome assembly GCF_025961875.1 of Sphingobium sp. B8D3B. Lineage (NCBI taxonomy): Bacteria > Pseudomonadati > Pseudomonadota > Alphaproteobacteria > Sphingomonadales > Sphingobiaceae > Sphingobium > Sphingobium sp. B8D3B. Next base: position 1,455,936 of record NZ_JAOQON010000001.1, read on the forward strand.
CTGGTGAATGGTGACGGGTGCCACCGTGCCGTGCTGCGAAAGCGCAATCGCGGCTTCCGAGGTGATGCGCGCCCGCGGCGTTGCGGCATTGACAACGAAGATGAGCGGCTTGCCGGCGCGCTCGCACAGGTCAACCGTCGCGCCCACGGCACGCAGATCGTGCGGGCTGGGCCGGGTCGGCACCACGATCAGCTCGGCGACGCCGATGACGCTCTGAATGGCCATGGTGATCGCCGGCGGCGTATCGATGACCGCCAGCTTGAACCCCTGCTGACGCAGCGCCTCAAGATCGCCGGCGAGACGCGCGACGCTTGTCTGGGCAAAGGCGGGATAATCGTCGCTGCGCTCGTTCCACCAATCGGAGAGCGAACCCTGCGGATCGATATCGATAAGGACGACCGGCCCCGCGCCAGCGCGCTGCGCCTGAACCGCAAGATGGCCAGACAGCGTGGTCTTTCCCGAACCGCCCTTCTGAGATGCTAGCGCCAATATCCGCACGACATTCCCCCGCTCGATCATGGATCGGGCAAGGAAATCTCACGCTTCCCTCTAAGATTCGGTTAAGTGCGCTGCCCGCCGCGCGGGAGATAGAGGGCTAACCCATCACCCACTGCGCCCGAGCAATGCCCAAAGCATGCAGCAGGACGCTGAGGTCACCCCGCTCGATAGCGGCATCGGCAGCCGCCCGTGTCTTGGGCTTGGCATGATAGGCAACGCCTAGCCCGGCCGACTCAATCATCGGAATATCGTTCGCCCCGTCACCGATGGCGATGGATTGCGCGGGCGACAATCCGCCCTGCTCCGCCGCCCCGAGCAGTTCGGCACGCTTGCGTGCGGCATCGACAATCGGTTCGCCGACCGTGCCAGCGAGCTTGCCGTCGGCGATGTGCAGGGTGTTGGCAATGGCGACATCGAACCCGATCTCCTGCGCGACCGGCTTGGCGAACGGCACGAAGCCGCCGGACACCAGGATCGTGCGCGCGCCGCGCGACTGCAGGGTCTGCACCAGTGCCCGTGCGCCAGGCATCAGCCGCACCCGCTCGGCACGGCAGCGATCGATCATGGTCGCGTCCAGACCCTTGAGCAGCGCGACACGGCCGGTCAGCGCCTGCGCGAAATCCAGTTCCCCACGCATTGCTCGCTCTGTGACCGCCGCGATCTCGTCCTTGAGCCCTGCATAATCGGCCAGCTCGTCGATGCACTCGACGGTGATCATCGTCGAATCCATATCCGCCACGAACAGACGGCAGTCGCGATTGGCCGCCGCGAGCACGAACAGGTCGGCGGGCGGCGCCAGCGCTTCCAGCGCCGCGCGGGCAACGGCCCGGTCGCCGGCGAACGGCAGGTCCGCAGCCTCACCGGCCTCGATCCAGACCGGCGCGGCGACATCGAGACCCGCCTGCGCCAGCGCATCGCGCGCGGCGGTCACGTCCCCCTGCCCAAGTCCGTCATGCGCGACTAAGGTCGCAACCATGTCCCGTCCGTCCGAAATGCCGCCAGCCATGCCTGATCCTGATTCCCTGCCCGAAATGCGCGACCCGGAGCGGCCGCCGGTGGCGCTTATTGCCGGGCCGACAGCCAGCGGCAAGAGCGCAGTGGCGATACGGCTTGCGCGGGCCACGGGCGGCATCATCATCAATGCCGATGCCAGCCAGGTCTATGCGGACCTCAATGTGCTGACCGCGCGCCCGCCCGAGGAGGATCTGGCGCAGGCCCCGCACCGCCTCTTCGGCCATATCGACGGCATGGAAGATTGCTCGGCCGCGCGCTGGGCGCAGGAGGCCAAGGCAGAAATCCATGCCGCCCATGCACAGGGCGTTCCGGCTATTCTGGTGGGCGGCACCGGGCTTTATCTGCACACGCTGCTGCACGGCATCGCGCCGGTCCCGGCCATCGATCCGGCGATCCGCGAGGCCGTGCGAGCGCTGCCGGTGGCACAAAGCTATGCCGCGCTGGAACTGGAAGACCCGGTCAGCGCGGCGCGGCTCAATTCGGCAGATACCTCGCGCGTCGCGCGAGCTCTGGAGGTCGTCCGGTCGACCGGGACGCCGCTCCCCCAATGGCAGGCCCGGCGCGAAGGCGGCCTTGCGGGACACATGCGCATTCACGGTGCGGTGGTGATGCTCCCGCGCGAGGTGCTCGCCGAACGCGCCGAGCAACGGCTGGATCTCATGCTGGCGCATGGCGCCATCGAGGAGGTCGAAGCGCTCGTTCGCCGGGACATTCCATCTGATCGACCGGTGCTGCGCGCACTTGGGGTCCGCGAACTCGCCGCGATGCTGACGGGCCAAATCGACCGGGCGACAGCACGGGCGGCCATCCTCCAGCAGACCATCGCCTATCAAAAGCGGCAGCGGACCTGGGCTCGGGGCCGGCAAGCCGGCTGGACGACCATCCATCCGCAGGCTGCGGTGACCATCGAAGACCTCAACAGCATCGCGCCGGAAGCCCATTAACGGCCACCTACCCGTCTGTGCCAAAACCGGACACGGCTTTCGACGTGCAAGATGAACGCTTCAACGCTCTGATAAATGGTATAAAGGCCGTTCATCTTTCGCCATCCCGCACCGACGGAGACCTGTTTCATGCTCAAGCGTTCGTCCCTTGCCATCGCGCTCGGCCTCGCCGCGTTCGCGAGCGCCCCCGCCCTCGCATCCGGCGATGCCGCTGCGGGCCTTGAAGCGCTCAAGAACTATAATCTCATCGTGCTGGGTGACGTAAACCTGAAGCATGATGTCGAGGGCAAGATGCTGGTCGGCGGCAACCTGACCGGCGCGAGTCAGGTCGGCATCGGCAATTCGAGCCAGGGCCAGACAAAGAATGCGGGCATTCCCGTTCTGACTGTAGGCGGCAATATCTCCAATGCCGACATCAAGGTGCATAACGGGTCCAATGGCGGCGTCGGCACCATCGCCAGCGGCGGCAGCGCCTCGGTCGCCGGCAATGTCAGCAACAGCTGGCTGACGATGAACTCGACGCCCCGCACCGTGACGGTTGGCGGCAACTTCACCGGCAGCAATCCCAACATCGGCAATGGCGACGTCTATACGATTGGCGGCAGCTTCTCCGGCGGGACGATCAACCAGAGTGGCGGCACGCTGAATGTCGGCGGCACGGCATCGGGCAATTTCAACGGCGGCACGCGCAACTTCAATCTCGCCTCCGGCAATTCCGGCTATGCGGCCTCGGTCTCGGCACCCATCACGGCGACGGTGACCAAGGTCTCCGACGATGTGCGCGCGCTCTCGACCGCGCTCGCCTCGCTCAACATGGCGAGCAATCCGAGCGGCTTCGACATCACCGGCACGGCCATGACGCTGAACGCCGTGGACAATGGCGCCGGCTATGCGCTGTTCTCCTTCAATGCGGCCGACTTCGCCTCGATCAACAGCCTGAAGTACAACTTCTCGGGCACGACGCCGGTCATCATCAATGTGTTCGGCACCGATGTGAACCTAGGCTTCAACTCCAACGGCGCAAATCAGGCGAACAACCAGCAGGTCATCTGGAACTTCGTGAACGCAGAGACGCTCAACTTCTCCGGCAACATTTTTTATGGCTCGGTCCTGGCGCCCAGCGCCAGCCTGCTGATCCACACCCCGATCGAAGGTTCGGTCGTGGTCGGGCGCTATACTGATGGCAATGGCGGCGAGATCCACCTCGGCACCTTCAACGGCAACCTCAATCTGGTGCCCGTGCCCGAGCCTTCCACCTGGGCGATGATGATCATGGGCCTGGGCCTGACCGGTCTGGCGATGCGTCGCCGCGCGAAGACCGTCGCCTTCGCCTGACGGCCACGATCTTCATCATCCTTGAAAAGCTGGAACGGCGCTGACTTCTGTCGGCGCCGTTTCCATTTGGGCCGCTGGCGAGAGCATGCCCGTCCAATAAAATGTTGCAAATTTTTCCGTTATTGTAATTTTATTACTCAATATTGATTTGACACGGCATTTTATAATCCATAGAGGCACCAACCTTGTCAGGGCAGCTCCTTTCGACAAAGGGCGCTGCTAATGGTTTTCAAGGAGTTTCCCGTGGCCGAGAGAAGCGGCGCCGACATTCTGGTTCAATGCCTGCTCGATCTGGGGGTCGACACCGTGTTCGGCTATCCCGGCGGCGCGGTGCTGCCGATCTATGATACGATCTACGATCACCCGAAGATCCAGCACATTCTCGTCCGCCACGAGCAGGCTGCGGCGCACGCCGCCGAGGGCTATGCCCGTTCGACCGGCAAGCCCGGCGTCGTGCTCGTCACATCCGGCCCCGGCGCGACCAACGCGATCACCGGCATAACCGATGCGCTGATGGACTCCATTCCGATGGTCGTCATCACGGGGCAGGTGCCCACGTCGCTGATCGGCACGGACGCATTTCAGGAAGCCGATACGGTCGGCCTCACGCGCCACTGCACCAAGCATAATTACCTGGTGAAGAGCCCGGCCGATCTGGCCGGTACGGTGCACGAAGCCTTCTATATCGCCACCTCCGGCCGCCCCGGCCCGGTCGTGATCGATATTCCCAAGGACGTGCAGGTTGCCACCGCCGCCTATGAGAAGCCGTCGCTCAACGCCCATCCCAGCTACCGGCCGCAGACCGAGCCGGACGCGGAGATGATCGACAAGGCCGTCGCGCTCATTCTCGATGCCAAGCAGCCTGTCCTCTATACGGGTGGTGGCGTCATCAACTCCGGCCCTGCCGCCAGCGAAGCGCTGCGGGCGCTGGCCGACATGCTCGGCGCACCGGCCACCTCGACGCTGATGGGGCTGGGCGCCTACCCCGCCTCATCGTCGCAATGGCTGGGCATGCTGGGGATGCATGGCACATACGAAGCCAATTTCGCGATGAACAAGGCTGATCTCATTCTGGCGCTGGGTTCGCGGTTCGATGACCGCGTGACCGGCCGGCTGGATGCGTTCGCCCCGCTCAGCAAGAAGATCCATGTCGATATCGACCGCGGCTCGATCAACAAGATCGTGCCGGTGGACGTGCCCGTTGTCGCCGATGTCGGCCGCGCGATCGAGGCGATCATCGCTGGCCTCAAGGCGCGCGGGTTCAAGAAGCCCGATTACAGCGGCTGGTGGTCGCAGATCGACGAGTGGCGCGCACGCAAGAGCCTCGATTATGTCGAGACCGGCGAGGAGATCATGCCGCAGCGGGCCATTGCCGAGCTTTACAACGCGACGCGCGACCGCGACACGATCATCACGACCGAAGTCGGCCAGCACCAGATGTGGGCGGCGCAGCACTATCATTTCGAGGAGCCGAACAAGTGGCTCACCTCAGGTGGGCTCGGCACCATGGGTTATGGCTTCCCCGCCGCGATCGGCGCCCAGCTCGGCAACCCCGATGCGCTGGTGATCGACGTGGCCGGTGATGCTTCGATCCAGATGAACATCCAGGAGCTTGGTACGGCGATCCAGTATCGCCTGCCGGTCAAGATCTTCATCCTGAACAACGAATATATGGGCATGGTTCGTCAGTGGCAGGAACTCACCTATGAGAGCCGCTATTCGCACAGCTATTCGGACAGCCTGCCCGATTTCGTGAAGCTGGCCGAAGCCTATGGCGCGACCGGCATTCGCATCGAGACTATGGACGAGCTGATCCCCGGCATCCGCCGGATGATCGACACGCCGGGCCCGGTCATTGTCGATTGCCGGGTGGCCAAGCTCTCCAACTGCTTCCCGATGATCCCGTCTGGTGCGGCGCATACCGATATGCTGCTCGACCCCAGCCAGGTCTCCGGGACGATGGACGACGAGGCCAGGGCACTGGTCTGATGACCCAGCCCGTCCGCCTTCGCCTCCATGTCAGCGAGCCGTTCGATTTCGAGCGGCACAATGAGAGTGCCGACCTGTTCGGGACGACGCGCGACCATGGCGACGAGGATGCGGGCGAGTGGGTGATCGAACTGGAAAGCCGGTTTCAATTCAACGAGCGGGATTATGACAGCGTTCTGGTGTCGCCCCGCTATGTTGGAGAGCCGCTGCGCCGGGTGTTCGATGCGATGCTGGGCGAACCGGTGCGCATCGCCCACCGCACGCCCGAGGGCTGGCATTATGCGATGACGGGCATGCTCTCGGTCGCGCCGCCAGCCAGTGACGGCCCGGCCGGGACGCCAGACGATCCAACCGGTCTCTGACCGACCTGATTTTGAACTCATTGCGATTTCTTGACGAGGACGAAGAGTGATGCACATCCGCCAGGAGGACAGCGAACGCCATGTGCTGTCCGTCACGGTCACCAACGAGGCAGGCATTCTCGCGCGGATCGCGGGTCTGTTTTCGGCACGCGGCTATAATATCGAGAGCCTGACCGTCGCGGACGTGAGCGCGGACCATAAGGTCAGCCGCATCACCATCGTGACCAATGGCCCCCCGCGCGTGATCGACCAGATCATTGCCCAGCTGGAGCGACTTGTGCCGGTGCACAAGGTGACCGACCTCACCGAAATCGGCCCCTTCGTGGAGCGCGAACTGGCGCTGGTGAAGGTCGCCGGCACTGGCGAGGCGCGCATCGAGGCGCTGCGGCTGGCGGACGTGTTCCGCGCCAAGGTGGTGGACACCACGCTGGAGAGCTTCGTTTTCGAGATCACCGGGCCGAGCAGCAAGGTCGATACGTTCGTCGGCCTGATGCGCGAGCTGGGGCTCGTTGAAGTGGGCCGCACCGGCGTTGTCGGGATGCTGCGGGGCGCCGCCGCCTGAATTTAGCCAGTCCACCCCGCAGAAAACCGCGACACCGGCTTGGCTTTGCCGGCTGAAAGGTGCAGGAGCGGTCCGCCGGCGGGGGCCGACACGAGATTTTTTACATGGATGCCGACACAGGTCGGCCCGACGAACTGAAAGAGAAGGGTTCTGGGAAATGCGTGTTTATTACGATCGCGATGCCGATATCGGCCTCATCAAGGGCAAGAAGGTCGCCATCCTCGGCTATGGCAGCCAGGGCCATGCCCATGCGCAGAACCTGCGCGATTCGGGCGTTGCTGAAGTCGCGATCGCGCTGCGTCCCGGCTCGCCCTCGGCTACCAAGGCGGAAGGCGCCGGCTTCAAGGTGCTCGCGAATGCGGATGCTGCCAAGTGGGCCGACGTGCTGATGATCCTCGCACCCGACGAACATCAGGCCGCCATCTACGAGAACGACATCAAGGGCAATCTGCGCCCCGGCGCCGCGCTGGCATTCGCGCACGGCCTCAACGTCCACTTCGGCCTCATCGAGCCGCCGGCAGATGTCGACGTGATCATGATCGCGCCCAAGGGTCCGGGTCACACCGTGCGCGGCGAATATGTGAAGGGCGGCGGTGTGCCGTGCCTCATCGCCGTTCATCAGGACGCGACCGGCAATGCCCATGACATCGCCCTCTCCTACGCCTCGGGCGTCGGTGGCGGTCGCTCGGGCATTATCGAGACCAACTTCAAGGAAGAGTGCGAGACCGACCTTTTCGGCGAGCAGGCTGTGCTGTGCGGTGGCTTGACCCACCTCATCCAGGCCGGGTTCGAGACGCTGGTGGAAGCCGGTTACGCGCCGGAAATGGCCTATTTCGAATGCCTCCACGAGGTGAAGCTGATCGTCGACCTGATGTATGAGGGCGGCATCGCCAACATGCGCTACTCGATCTCCAACACGGCCGAATATGGCGACATCACCACCGGTCCGCGCATCATCACCGAAGAGACCAAGTGGGAGATGAAGAAGGTACTGGAGGACATCCAGTCCGGCCGCTTCGTCAAGAACTTCGTGCTCGACAACCGCGCCGGCCAGCCGGAGCTGAAGGCCAGCCGCAAGGCGGCTGCCGCTCACCCGATCGAGCAGACCGGTGCCCAGTTGCGCGCCATGATGCCCTGGATCGGCGCCAACAAGCTGGTGGATCAGGCCAAGAACTGAGCTTTTCCGGCATAGTCCAGATATGGGGCGGCGGACCGTTGGTTCGCCGCCCTTTCTGTTACGCGCTGTCCTTCACCAGATCGGCCAGCGCCTGCCATGGCGCGATATTCCAATAGCGCCGCGCCGAGCCGGACGGCGAAGGCAGCACGAACAGCCGCGTCGTCCCAATGCGCTCGCTCTGTTCGCCCAGCGCGATCCGGCCCGTCGGGCGATCGAGCAGACGGCTGGCGCCGGTCTTGCTGGTGAAGGCGAGGACTGCGGGCTGATAGCGCAGCATTTTTTGGCGCAGCACCGCCCCATCCAGCGCGTCGGCCGGAAGCTCGGCATCATTGCCAAAATGGCCCTTGGCGAGATCGGTAAGGCCGATGCCCAGATCCAGCAATCGCGGATAATCGCCCGGCGAGAACCGCTCCGGCGTCAGCCCGACCTCGTGCAGCGTGCGCCAGAACAAATTGGTCGGATTGGCATAATAAGCGCGCGCCTGCGCCGACTGGCGCCCGAGCGCCGTTCCGCAGAAGACCAGCCGCAAGCCCGGCGCCAACAGGTCCGGCACGGTGAAGTCATCCGGCAACGGACCTGATCTGGGCAAAACCATCATGCCCCTCATGTAGGCCGCAGAGGACCGCCCGGTAAGGGGATGAGATGAAAACGCCTCCCCGTCGTGCAGAGAGGCGTTTCGGGATCGCGTCAGACGTTGTTGGCCTCGGCAGGCGGCAGCACCACCGGCTCGCCGCGCGTCTTCCACAGTGAGTAGAATACGCCGCCCGCCAGAATGACGAAGGTGACGCTGAGCGACACCACCGGCGGGATCTTGGCGATGCCGAGCGCATCGGCCAAGACGATCTTGGAGCCGATGAACACCAGCAACAGGCTGAGCGCATATTTGAGGTAATGGAAGCGATGCACCATCGCCGCCAGGGCGAAATAGAGCGCGCGCAGGCCCAGAATGGCGAAGATGTTCGAGGTGTAGACGATGAATGGATCGGTGGTGATGGCGAAGATCGCCGGCACCGAATCCACCGCGAACACCACGTCGACGAACTCGACCATCAGCAGCGCCAGGAACAGCGGCGTCATGTAACGGACCGTCCGCCCTGTCGCACCATCAGGCAGCTTCACCCAGAAGTGATTGCCGTGCAGCTCCTCCGTCACCCGGAAGCGGCGCTTGATCCACCGCAGCACGGGCGATTTGCCGACCTCATATTCGGCTTCTGCATTGCGCCACATCTTGATGCCGGTGAAGATGAGAAAGGCGGCGAAGACATACAGCACCCAATCCCAGCGTTGCACGGCAGCGGCACCGAAGCCGATCATGAGCGCGCGGAGCACGATGACGCCGAGAATACCCCAGAACAGCACGCGGTGCTGGTACAGGCGCGGAATGCCGAAATAGGTGAAGATCATCGCGATGACGAAGACATTGTCCATCGCCAGGCTCTTCTCGACCACGAAGCCCGTGACGTAATTCAGCCCCGCCGTCGGCCCAAGCTGCCACCAGATCCAGCCGCCAAAGGCGAGACCGAGCGTGATGTAGAAGGCGGACATGGCGAGGCTCTCGCGCACGCCGATCTCCTTTTCCTCCTTGTGCAGCACGCCCAGATCGAAGACCAGCAGCGCCAGCACGAGGCCCATGAACATGAGCCACATCCAGGCCGGCTTGCCGAGCCAGAGAATATCGAGAAATTCCATGCGTCAGGCCCCCAGTGCCCGGGGACCGGACAGCGACCGGCGCAGGCGGCTCATCAGCACATCGCGGCGCAGACGCAAGCGCGCGACGAGATGACCATCGGGCCGCGCCTTGCCCCGTTCGCTGGACAGCGCATCGTCGACGCGTTGCAGCAGGACCATCAGATTGAACGTGAAGATATTCATGAACGTCATCCTCCAAAGTGCGTTGCACGTGATCGGATGACTGGATGCCTGAGCCTGAAAAACCGAACCTGCACCGGTATCACCCGATGCGGTCCGACATCGCGACGCGCTCATGTTTGAGCGCTGCGCCAGAGGGGCCCGGTCCGCAGGCGGCATTTTGGAGATAGCGCGGCAGGTTTCAAGAGGGCGATGCGAAAAAACTTGCGTCGGGCCGTGACCGAGGCGCTATGCCAGATGACATCGCGCCTGCCGGGCCGCGAAGCCCGAGGTCTCGATCCCCATGCCACTCGATCCCTTCTACATTCTGTGCGCGGTGGTCGCCGTGGTGATTTCCGGCCTCGCCAAGGGTGGCTTTTCCGCCGCGGGCTCGCTGGCCATGCCTATCCTCGCCCTTGCGATCGACCCGGTGCGGGCCGCGGCTATCCTGCTACCGATCCTGATCGTGCAGGATGTGGTGGGCGTCTGGGCGTTCCGCCGCACCTGGGATGGGCATGTGCTCGCGGTGATGATCCCCGGCATGACCATTGGCGTGGCGCTGGGCTATTTCTTCTCTGCGCAGGTCTCGGCGGATGTCGTGCTGGGCGTGCTCGGCGCGATCTCGATCCTGTTCGGCTTGCAGCGCCTGTGGGTCGAGCGGGGCCATGCGATCACCCTGCCCTCCAATTCACCGGCGTGGCTGGGCGCGCTGTTCGGCGTGGCGTCGGGCTTTACCAGCCACATCGCCCATGCCGGTTCGCCGCCCTTCCAGATGTGGGTGCTACCGCGCAAGCTGCCCCGCGATACGCTCGTCGGCACAACCGCCATCGCCTTTGCGGTCATGAACTGGATCAAGGTGCCGGCCTATACCGCCCTCGGCCAGTTCACCCGCGCCAATCTGCTGGCGACCGGGGTGCTGATCCCCCTCGCCCTCATCTCCACGATGCTGGGCGTGAAGCTGGTGCGCAAGGTCGATCCGGAGCGTTTCTATGTGCTGATCTACGTCCTGATGATCCTGCTCGGCATGAAACTGCTCGCCGATGCTCTGATTTAAATCCGACGCGCTCCGGGATGCACCCGATAATCCCCTGATGACAGCGGCGAGCGGTACGCTATGCTAAGGCGTATCGTTCTCAATCCCCTCGCAGACGATCAGGAGACACAGATATGCGCCTCATTCACGCTGCCCTTCCCGCTCTTCTTCTTGCCGGCATCACCGGCGGGCTGGTCGCACAGCCCGGCAAGCCCGACCCCGCCGCGATTTCCGGCGGCACCTACACCGCCGATCCCGGCCACACGCTGGTGAAGTGGGAAGTCGATCATCTGGGCTTCACGCCCTATTTCGGCATTTTCGGTGACATCACCGGCACGCTCCAGCTCGACCCCAAAAACCCTTCGGCGGCCAAGGTCGATGTGACCATTCCCGTCTCCAAGGTCACCACTGCCAGCGCGGGCCTGACGGCTCACCTGCTGCGCGCCGGCAAGGACGGCAAGGCCGCCGACTTCTTCGGCCCGACGCCCGCCGACGCCCGCTTCGTCTCGACCAGCGTCGTCGTGGACGGCCAGGCCGCCAAGATCACCGGCAACTTCACGCTGAACGGCGTGACCAAGCCGGTGACGCTGGACGCGCGCTTCTACGGCGCCGGCATGGGCATGGGTAACAAGGAAAATGTCGGCTTCACCGCCACGGGCTCGATCAAGCGCAGCGACTTTGGCGTTGCTTACGGCCTGCCGATGGTGGGTGACGAGGTTAAGCTCGAGATCGTCGCCGGCTTCACCAAGTAAGCGCTGAGACTATCCGGCCGGTGAGTCGATCACCGGTCGGTCACAGCCCATGCGCGCAAGATGGGCGCGCCGCGCGACGATCCCGTCATCCCCCTTGAAGATTGGCGAGAGCGGATAGACGCCGAGCGGCTGGAACTGCCGAAAATCCATCACCGCCACATCATAGCGTGCGCACAGGGCTGCCAGATCGGCGGCCTTGAGCATTTGCAGGGCCATCACCGCCGGCTTGCCGGGCGCGCCATCGGCGCCGAAGCGCACGAGGTCGGTCATGAAATAGCCACCGCGAATATCGACCAGCACCACATCGGCATCGGACGCGCGAATGGCCTCCATGGTCTTGGCATAGCTCCGCACATAGCGCTCCGTATCGCGCGCTTGCCACAGCGTGCCCAGCAGCGCGAAGAGGGCGCCGGCCACCAGCAGCACCCGGCCATAGCGCGCATCGCGCGGTACGACGGCGCGCCAGCCCGGCCCGGCGAGTAGGCAGAGCGCACCGATCTGGCCGTGCATGTAGCGGAAGCCCCAGCCATAGCCCTGATACAGCGCAAGGCAGAGACCGGCGATCACGCCCAGCAGCAGCGGTACAGTCACCGGCATGTCACGCCACACACCTCGCCAGCGCACGCCCAGCACTGCCAGCCCGGCGAGCGGCAGGAGCAGCAGATTGTTCCAGGCGACCAGCCGGGATATGTTCAGCAGCGGCTGGAGATTATCGAGCCGGCCGAACAGGCTGATCAGCTTGTCGACGATGCTGTTGGTGCGGTGGACATCGCTTGGCGGTGCCGGGCCGACCAGCTCGGCCAGCGCCATCGGCCAGAGCCGGGCCCAGATCACCATCAGAGCGAGCGCGACACAGATATGGAACAGCGCCGGACGCCAGCGGCGATTGGCCGCCATCCACAGGATGAACGGCGCGATGAACAGCAGCGGGAAGTGCCATTGATGCAGCCCGGCGGCCAGAATCGCGACCAACGCGGCCAGTCCATGCCCCAATGCACCGCCGCGCAACACCAGCGCCAGCCAGATCATGTTGAACGCGAAATGGCTCGTCATCGCATAAGGCGTCATGGCGGTGACGAGCAATTGCGCTGAGGTGAGCGCCATAACCATCGTCACCAGCGCCGCATCGCGCCGATCCGGGTTGAGGCGCCGCGCGATATGCCAGAGCGCGACGAGGCCCGCGCCGAGCGTAACCGGGGCGGCGAGATCAGCCAGCCCGACGCGCTGAAACAGGCTGCGGATTGTGGCGTGGACCGGCAGATAGATCGACGTCCAATGCGTATCCGAGCCGTAGGGGCTGTAGAATTCCGGCTGCATCGCATGGCGGACGGCGTTCCAGGCTTCGGGAATCGGCCAGCCGATCATGCCATGGGCGAGCGCACCCGCAGTCAGCTCGACCATCACCTCGTCGCGCGAGACGCTGTAGCCGTGGAAGACCCAGGTCCGCCCTAGCCAGGCGAGCAGAACAACGATGGGGATGCCGACGGGAACCAGCGCCCTCCCGGCAAAGGATGCACCACTTGCGCGCTGGTCAGCCAGCCGGCTGCCGCGCGCCCGGAGGCCGACGATAAAACCCGCGACCAAAAGGCCAAACGCCTGCGCGTCCAGCATCCACATATCCTGCCGGGCGAACAGATATTCGGAAATGCTCCGGCCGGACTGGCTGCGCAAATGCCACATCCAGGCGCCCCAGCTGAGCGCGAGGGACAGCAGACCGCCCGCCACCAGCGCCGTTGCGAGAGCCAGCGGGCGCCCGTGCGCCGGATCAGACGATCGGGACATTGCCCTCACGCGCAAGGTCTGCGCGAATGAACAGGCCGTCCATTTCCACCAGCAGCGGGAAATGGCCCTTGTTGTTGGCGAACACCGCATTGGGCACGAAGCCCCCGCGCTCCAGAAGCGCGATCATCGTGCGATAGTCGGTCGCGCCATCGTAGAGCGGCCGCACCGACAGTTCGGTCTGCGCGGCGGTGATCCGCCCGGCGACCGCGCTGGCCCCAGACCAGACCTGCGCGTCATGCCCCTGCGTATCCATCTTGAGAAGAATCGCCTTGGCATCGCGCGCCGGCTGCAGATCGGGCAGCAGCGTATCGAGCCGGGCGCAGGGCACATGCACGGTGCGCGTGACCTTGTTGCGCTCGGCAAAAATCTGCTCGAGGCCGTCCTGCGGGGCATTGAGCGAGCTGAACTGGTCGGCCGCCATCAGGTGGAAGGTCGCTTCGCCATCCCGATCCGACAGCGCGATATTGTGGACGTGCCACCGCGCATCCTTGCCGGCGATCTCCACCAGCTTCGCGCAAACCTCGGGATGCGGCTCGAACGAGAGGATCGTGCCGCGAAAGCCGACATCGTTGCGCAACATGGTGGCATATTGCCCGGCATTGGCACCGACATCGATCACGCAATCGATGCCGAAATGCGCGATCAGCCGGCGCAGCGAGACGATCTCGCCATATTGATGCTGGCGGCCGACAAGGCCCAGCCGCACGGCCAGCCAGCGGTCGCGCAGTTCACGGCGGTAGCGGCGCAGGTCAATCATGCCGCGCTCTCCCCGACTGTGTGCCCCGTTCTGGCCGCGAAACGCTCACGGGCGGTCTGGTAGGCCTCTTGCGTCTGCGCGGCGGCGACATCCCATCCGGTCATCACCTGACCATGGGCGCGCGCGGCCTCACCCGCCTCCTGCCGACGGCGCGCATCGACGATGAGCTGGCGCAGGGCCACCGCCAGCGCCGGGGCATTGCCCGCCGGAAAGCGCGTGGCCACGGCATCGGGAAGGTCGCCGAACATGCCGGCATCGCTGGTTACCATGGCGGCGCCATAGCGCAGCGCGGAGAGGAAGGCACCGCTCGAATCGATCTCGCGATAGGGAAACGCCAGAATGTCCGCGGCGCGCAGATGCGCATCGAGGCGATGCTCGGTGAGGAAGCCGAGATCGGTCACCAGCCGTTCACTGAAGCCGCCGCCATGAATGGCTTGCAGGAAGGCTTCGACCGGCATGAACGGCTTGCCGGCAATCGCCAGCTCGAAGACGAGCCCGTCCCGCCAGAGACCGAGACAGGCCTGCACCAGCAAATCCAGCCCCTTGTAGGGCCGAATCGTGCCGAAGAAGAGAATGCGCGGCACGGTTCCGCGCGGGACGGCGGCCAAATCCTCCGCTGTTGCTTCCCGCAAGGTCATCGGCGGATGCGGCACCAGCGCGATGTCGGCAGGGTCGATCCCCTGCTTGAGCAGCGTCTCGCGCGTCTGCTCGCTATGGACGATCAGAAGATCGAACTGCCGCAGCAGCGCCTCATAGCCGCGCCCCTGCACGCCCGAGCGATCCTCGCCATGGAACGGGCGCGCATTGTGGACGGTGTGGACCAGCGCCGTCCGGCCGGCCAGCCGATCGAGCAGGATCTTGTCCACCATGGCCAATGGTAGCCACTGGAAATGCGCCACATCGCCTGCAAGGGAGCCGAGGCGGCCGAGCCGGGCATCCAGCGCATAATCGGCGGCCTTGGCGATCTGCCCGACGCGGCCATCGCCCAGCACCGGCCGCAGCCGCTCGCCGATGCGGAAGAAGCGGGGCTCATAGCGGTAGCGCTTGGGCACGATGGCATCGGTCTCGCGCATCGGCCGCCCGATCAGCGTTACGTCATTGCCGCGCGCGGCCAGCGCCTCGCACAGCCCATCATCATAGCGCGGCGTGAACAGCGAGGGGTCGATCATCGAAATCTTCACACGCTGCCCCTTGCCTGCGCCTTTGTGCCCCGCGCTCCTGTCAGATGCATCAGCATACGCCCATGAACCAGCCCCAGCGAAACATGAACAGCGGCGTAGAGAGCCAGAAACCCGGCGGAGAGAGTCCAGCCGAGGCTCTCATGCATGGGCAAGGCGAGCGGAACCGCCAGCACACTGCCGAGCAAAAGCAGCATCGAAGGCCGCAGCAAGGCCGCGAACCGCCCAAGTCCCCACTGCAGATAGACCGAGACGCAAATGAGGCTGAGGCCAAAAAGCAGCGCAATCATCATCGCAATTTCAGAATATTGCAGGTCGAGATTGCCATCGAATATGATGTGGGCGACCAGCTTTCCCGCGATCAGCAGTCCTATGCTGCCTGCCATCGTGGCACCCAGCGACCAGCCAAGGCAGCGCAGGACAGCGCGCCGCACGCCGGCCCCATCGCCCTGATAGGCCGCGCGGGTCAGGCCGGGCAGAACCGTCTCCGCAAGAGCGCGAATGACGGCGGACAGCGCGCGGGACAGCTTGAACACCAGATCGAAGAGCAGCAGCGGCCGTGGGTCCGGCGTCACCGCGACGATGGTGAAATAGGGTGCGTTATAGGCGCCGACATCACACAGGGTGAGAATGCCGGTCCGGCCGAAATCGGAGAGATAATGTGCGCGCACCGCCGCCAGCCCTGGCCCCAGCACAATCCAGTCGCGCCGCCGCATCGCCAATGTCGCGTGGAAGGTCGCAAGCCCGGCGCAGAGCACCCCGAGCGCGACGACCAGCTGAATGAGCACCGAGGCGAGGATCGGCAGCGGCCCTAGCGCGGCCAATAGTAGCGCGAGGCCGGAGATACGGCGGATGCTGTCGAGCGCTTCCCACCAGAGATTGTGATCGACCGCGGCCAGCGCCCGCCGCGCCAGCAGGGTGAGCAGATTGAAGGCGGCGACGAGATAGAAGGTGATGAACAGCGCCGGATAGTCGGTCTTCAGCCAGCCCGTCGCGATGGCGCCACCGATCAGCATCGCGCCGACGACCACGAGGCCGGCCAGAATCCACAGCAGGGCGACCAGTTCGGCGGGATCGAAAGCGCCCTCCCCGCTCACCCGTAAGCGCCTCAATCGCGCGTAGGCGATGGCGCTGAGGCCAAGCTCGGCGGACACCGTGAAGTTGGCGAACGCGACCAGCAGCAGAAAGCCACGAAATTCCTCAAGGGGGAGAATGCGCACGAACACGAAGGTGACGACGAAGCCCCACAGCATGGCGAGGGCCACATTGCCCAGCTTCACCAGCCCGAGCAGCCCGGAATGACGCTCAAGACGCCCCGCCAGCGCGATCAGGCCGGCCATCACCCCCGCAGGCTCATCATGCCGGTCGACGGGCGCGGAACAGCGTGTCGGCCAGGGCCTCCCGCCTGACCGCTTCGGGCGGCCGGGACGCGGCATCGATCAGGTCCACCTCGAACCCGGCCGCGCGGATGCGCTCGGCAAAGTCGCGGCCATATTGGCGGACATGGTCCCACTGGCCGAAGCGCCGCTCCCGCTCGCGGCCGGAGAGATCCGGCGGGCCATCCTCGCTGGGGCGATCCCACAGCGGCACAAGCAGCCAGGCCTCGCCCCCGGGCTTGAGCGCCCGCAGCAGGTTGCGCAGCACCACCGCGTCGTCAGGCACATGCTCCATCACATGGCTGGCATAAATGCGGTCGTAGCGCGACTCGTCGGTCATCGCCATCAGGTCCAGGTGCTGGACACCGGGGACGGCATAGCGGGAGGGGTCGATATCAGCGGGCACATAATCGCCGGCATGGGCGCGGAACCGCTCGATCAGGCTCGCCTCGCCCGGCGCGCAATGCAGCACCGCGCTCCATGCCGGCAGGGTGATGACACCTTCATCAAGGAGATGATGCATCAGCCGTTCGCGTGGCGATGCGCCGCAATCGAGGCACCCCCATTCGGCTTCGTCGCCATAGCGAAAGAAGCCCACCACATCGCGCCGGCACGCCGGGCAGTGCCGGTCACGCGCAGCACCGAAGGCTGACCGCACGGCCAGTTCGGCTCTCGAGAAATGCTTACCTGCGGCCTTGCGCACGCGTTGCATGGTGATCATGGCGCGAGCCTATACAATGCTGCACCCCGAAAGCGAGAGGAACCGCACATCTTTGCGTGCACGGCCTCAGTCGCGGGACTTGGCGGGCGTCCACAGCGTGAAGGTCTGCCCGCGCATGGCGAGCATCACGCCCTTCAAGGTCGCCATATAAGCCAGCAGCAGGTCGAAGATCGCCGCGAGCGGCCCGCGCCGTGCCATCGCGCCCAGCATCGCCAGCACCAGCCCGGCCGCCACCAGCGCGACGGCGGCAACAGGCGTGATCCGCCAGGCCAGCGCCAGCGCCGCGAGAACCGCCAGCCCGATCCACAGGCCACCGAACCAGCGCACGATCTTGCGCGAGCCATATTTGAACCGGTCGAGCCGGCTCATCCGCCGCAATCGCGCCCGCAAATGCCGGTGCGTGTGCCAGCTGCGGGCGGCGATGCGCACCTTGCGGCGATATTCATCCGCGCGCTGGGCTACCATCGCCTCACGGGCGATCACGTCCTTGGCCTTGATGAGTCGGCGGCCGGCAAAGACCACGGCCATGGAGACGGTGAGATCGTCCAGCACGCTATCCGGGAAATCAGGATAGAGCGCGCGCCGCATCGAGAATATCGACCCGTCCGCCCCCATCACATTGCCGGTGCGCGACTCGATATCCTTGAGATGCTCCTCAAGCCGCCAGTAGAGCGCGCCCACAGACGCCGAGGCACTGCGATCCGCGCCGTCATAATGCAGCGAGCCGAGCACGCCGCCGACCTGCGGATCGGCATAATATGGCAGCAGCGCATCGATGGCGTCCGCATCGAGCAGCACATTGGCGTCGGTGAAGACGAGGATGTCGCCCGTGGCCATGGCCGCCAGCTGCTTCATCCCGTGCGCCTTGCCGCTGCGGCCCGGACCGCGCAACAGGGTGAGGACGCCCTGTGCCTGCGCCAGCAGATCGCCTGTGCCATCGCTGGACCCATCGTCGAAGGCGAGTATCTGTGATGCCGGATGCCGCGCTTTGAGCGCACGCAGATTCTCGATCTTCGTGGGCAGCGATGCGGCCTCGTTATAAGCGCAGAAGAGCAGCGAGACGGTGGGCGGGGCCGCTACACCCGCTTGCTGGACCGGCTTGGTCGGCAGCATTCGCAGAATGAGCGGATAGATCAGGAACGGCCAGACCAGCAACACCGCACATAGCACGATGATGAGGGCGAGGATCACATCGACGGGCGTCACCGGACATCTCCGCTCGGCACCCGACTGTTCTCCTGCGAAAGCAGGAGTCCAGGGCTGCAAAGCCTGTCGGTTGCGTCTTGGGCTCCTGCTTTCGCAGGAGCACCGCGCCCGCCCTCAAAATGCATTGTCATGCGCCAGCACTCGCAGCGTCGCGACGATGATCCGCAGGTCTCGCCAGATCGACCAGTTGGTCACATATTCAAGATCGGACTGGAGCCGATTGATGAGATCCTCGTGCCGGTCGGTCGGGCCGCGATGCCCACGCACCTGGGCCAGCCCGGTCATGCCCGGCTTGATGCAATGCCGCGCCCAATAGCGCTCATCGACCTCCCAGTAGAGGCTCTGCGCCGCCTTCGCCGCGGGGGCGTGCGGGCGTGGACCGACGATGCTCATATCGCCTTTCAACACATTGAAAAGCTGCGGCAGTTCATCGATACTCGTGCGCCGCAGAAAGGCGCCGATGCGGGTCACGCGCGGATCGTCCTTTTCGGTGAGCTTGTCCGCCTTGAGGTCGCTCAGCGCCATATGCATAGTGCGGAATTTGAGGATCATGAACGGCCGCGCATCGCGCCCCAGCCGCTGCTGGCGGAAGAACACCGGCCCCGGCCCCGAGAGCTTCACCGCCAGCGCGCCGAAAATGAGGATCGGCGAGAGCGCCAGGATCGCCGGCACGCAGATCGCCAGATCGAACAGCCGCTTCAACAACCGGTCCCGGAACAGCAGCGGTCCACCGGCCACCACCAGCGTCGGATGATCGGCAAAGGCGCTCACTTTCGCGGGCACGAACTGGCGCATTTCCGGCACCAGGATTTCTCCCTTGGCGGACAGGGAGGTGAGCGCGATGCGCCAGTCCGCGATCCGCTCGGCCGGGCACGCGACGACCACCCGCTCGGCGCCGCCGACACCATCGGCGAGGCGCTCGGCCATCTTGGCATCCCGCGCGGTGGGATCGAAGCCGATCGCCTGCGCATCCACCCGCCAGGCATCGCGCGGCGTTTCGATCTCGACGCCATCCACCAGCAGCACCGTGATGTGCGGCACCGCGCCGACCAGCCAGATTGCCAGCCTGTCGATCAGCGGACGCACCGCGATCAGCCCGCCGGCAGACAAGGCCAGGCCGACCATGAAGGTCAGGCGCGACAACTGCTCGGCGATCTTGCCGAGGTAGATGATGAACAGGGTCAGCATCACCGCTTGCGCAAGCGACCATACCGCCTTGGCGGCGCTCGCCCGGCGATTGCCGATCATCCTTATCCCGTAGACGCCGCCATGCACGGCAATGAGCACGTAGACGGGCACGATCATCGCCGCCATCACCAAGCCATGCGGCTTGCCTGGCTCGCCGATGAGGGACCCCAGTACCAGAAGATTGGCCAAGGCAAAGGCCAGCCCGAGCACCAGCATGTCGAGCATGATGCTCAGCAGATAGAGGCGCAGGCGTGCTGCTTCCTTCGACTGCGCTGGTTTGGCTGCCATGGCCGCGCGCTATGCCCCTGCGCGGGGGCCGTCAACGAGATTGTGCGTGGGCGGCGCGGTGGCATCCGTCGCAGTTCCAGCAACATATGTCCCGCGCCGGGGCAGGAATTCGGGATCATCGCTGGAATATCGTGTATGACCCTTTTATGACGGCCGCCCCAGAACGCCGCGGAGAGATGATGCAGCATAGCCCCAACAGACCAGCGCCAGCCGTGAACAGGATCCAAAACAACCTGCTTGCGGCGCCGGAGAGACGTCTGCTGAACTGGCTGTGCAGCATCATGCCCCGCTGGGTCACGCCCGATATGCTCACGACGTTGGGCGTGGTGGGCGGGCTTGCCACCTTCGTCGGTTATGCCGGCAGCAGCTTCGGCGACCAATGGCTGTGGCTGGCGATGGCCGGCTATGTGATGCAGTGGTTCGGCGACTCACTGGATGGCAGCCTCGCCCGCTATCGCCACATTGAGCGGCCATCCTACGGTTACTTCATCGACCATAGCTGCGACGGCATCGTTACCTTGCTCATTCTGGGCGGCATGGGGTTCAGCCCCTATGTCCGGGTGGACGTCGCGATGTTCGCGGTCGTCGGCTATCTGCTGCTCTCCATCCACGCCTATCTCGCGGCTCGGGTGATGGGCGAATTCAAGCTCTCCTATGGCATAGCCGGGCCGACGGAGCTGCGCTTCGTGCTGATCGGCATGACCATCGGCATGATGCTCACCGACCCCACCAAAGCGCCGGCCATCTCGCCATTCGACATGATCGTTGGCGGCGTGGGCGTGATCTTCGTGGTGCTGTTCGTCAGCCAGACGCTCGTTGCGGGCCGTCAACTGTCCCGGTCGGACAACGCCCGGCGCGGCTAAACGGCGCGGCGCCCGACGCAGCCTGCCTTATTCGGCGGCCTCTTCCAGATGACCATGCGACGCAGCCTGCATCGCCGCGATGCCGAGCTTTGCGAGCAGCGCGCCATCCTTGTCGTCGCCGGCATTGGGTGTGGTGAGCAGCTTGTCGCCGGTGAAGATGCTGTTGGCCCCGGCCATGAAGCAGAGCGCCTGACAGGCCTCGCTCATGCTCTCCCGCCCCGCTGAAAGGCGGACCATCGCCTGCGGCATGGCGAGCCGCGCCACCGCCACCGTGCGGACGAACTCGATCTCGTCGATCTTGGCGAGCGGCGTATCGGCGAGCATGTCGCCGAGCACGGTGCCCTTCACGGGGACCAGCGCGTTGATCGGCACGCTCTCCGGATGCGGCATCGTCGCCAGCGCGTGGATAAATCCGATGCGATCCTCGCGCGTCTCGCCCATACCCACAATGCCACCGCAACAGACGTTGATCCCCGCGGAGCGCACGGCTTCCAGCGTCTCGATCCGGTCGGCAAAGCTGCGCGTCGTGATCACCTCGCCATATTTCTCCGGCGCGGTGTCGATGTTGTGATTATAATAATCCAGTCCGGCTTCGGCGAGCATCTGGGCCTGACCGGGCGTCAGCATCCCCAGCGTCATGCAGGTTTCCATGCCCATCTCGCGCACGCCCTTTACCATCTCGATGAGGGCGGGCATGTCGCGGTCCTTGGGGTTGCGCCAGGCTGCCCCCATGCAGAAGCGGCCCGAGCCGGCATCCTTGGCCTGCGCGGCGGATTGCAGCACGGCGCGCACGTCCATCAGTTTGGTGGCCTTGAGGCCGGTCTCGGCATGGACGGACTGGTTGCAATAGCCGCAATCCTCCGGGCAGCCGCCGGTCTTGATCGAGAGCAGCGTCGAGAGCTGCACCTCATTGCGCGGATGATTGGCCCGATGCACGCCCTGCGCCTCATAGAGGAGATCCATGAACGGCAGATCGAACAGCGCGGCGATTTCCTCGCGCGTCCAGTCGGTGCGGGGGGCGGTTGTCACCGGCGCAGCTGGGGATGAAAGCTGTGTCATAGTCTGCCCCTCTGCCTCAGGCCGAGGCGCTTGAAAAGCCACTCTTGCCATTGACGGCATCCGCATAGCGCCTGAGGTCATCCGCATAACGCCCAACCAGCCGCCGCGCCTGTTCGTCGGCGGGCATCGCAGCAAGCGCCGCGCTGAGCCGCGCAGGCCATTCTCCCGGCAGATCGCAGAGACGCTCGCGGGCGATGCCGATGGTAAAGAGGATGGCGCCGCTCTCCGGCAGGCGCCTCAGCGTTTGCCGCTCGCAGCGGACGATCAGCGTCTGCCCGGCATTGTCCGGCGTGACATGCGCAAACGCGGCGGCCTCATCGACGGTCGGAAGATAGCGCCACTCCATGGACGGCACGATGAACCAGTTGGCCCGCGCGAAAATTGGCCCCGTTTTCAGCCCATTCAGGAAATGATCGACACCGGCGGCCAATTGCTCGGCATAGCCCTGGATGGGCGCATGGATCTGCGCCATCGGTCTGCCGATCTTGTCCGCAAGGCGCCAGTCGGTTGGGAAGCCCACCGCAGCGGCCGTAAGGTGCCACGGGTCACCCGGCTCCGCCTGCTGCATGATGCACAGATCTTCCCAGCAGCCGCGCGCGATATCGCCCAGATCTCCTGAAATGCCGATCATCGCGCCGACCTCGCGGACGGCGCCCTCGGCGCCGGGCAGAAGTTGCACCGCCTCTGGGTGCGCATCGAACACGGCGGCGCGGGCGGCGCGGTCGAAGTCCGGCCAGAGCCACTCCTCCTCCGGCACGCGGCGCAGGCCCATGGTCATCGCCCGGCCCATCCGCGCGGCCCCCAGCAGATCGGGCACGGAGAAGCCAAGCGTCATGCCGCCCCGCCTCCGTGCCCTCCTGTCATCGTCAGAGCGCGTCCAGCGCCTGCGCCATGTCGGCGATGATGTCGTCGATATGCTCGATGCCGACCGACACGCGCACCACGTCCGGCCCGGCGCCAGCGGCGACCAGTTCCGCCTCTGACAGCTGGCTATGGGTGGTCGAAGCAGGGTGGATGATCAGCGAACGGGTATCGCCGATGTTGGCCAGGTGGCTGAACAGCTTGACGCCGGAGACGAGCTTGATGCCAGCCTCGCGCCCACCCTTCACGCCGAAGGTGAACACGGCGCCGCCCTTGCCGCCCAGATAACGCTGCGCGAGCGCATGATAGGGATCGTCCGGCAGACCGGCATAGCGCACCCACTCCACCTTGGGATGCTTCTGGAGCCACTGCGCCAGCGCCAGCGCGTTATCGCAATGCCGCTCCATGCGCAGCGAGAGTGTCTCCATGCCCGTGAGCGCGAGAAACGCGTTCATCGGCGCCAGCGCCGGCCCCAGATCGCGCAGGCCCAGCACCCGGCAGGCGATGATGAAGGCAATCGGTCCCACCGCGTCGCTGAGCACCGCGCCGTGATAGGAGTCGTTGGGCTGGGTCAGCGCAGGGAACTTGCCGGACTTCACCCAATCGAACTTGCCCGCGTCCACGATCACGCCGCCGATGGAATTGCCATGGCCGTTGAGGAACTTGGTGACCGAATGCACCACAATGTCCGCGCCATGCTCGATCGGACGGCAAAGCACCGGCGTGGCCAGCGTGTTGTCCACGATCAGCGGAATGCCGGCATCATGCGCGATCTTCGCGATCGCCTCGATATCCTGCACCACGCCGCCGGGATTGGCGAGGCTCTCGATGAACACGGCGCGCGTGCGGTCCGTGATCGCCGCAGCGATATTAGCCGGATCATCCGCATCCACGAAGGTCGAGCCCCAGCTCATCTTCTTGAAGCTGTGGCCGATCTGGTTGAGCGAGCCACCGTACAGCTTCTTGGCCGCGACGATGTGATCGCCGGCTTCGAGCAGCGTGTGGAACGCCAGGAACTGCGCGGCATGACCCGAGGCCACGGCCAGCGCGGCGGCACCGCCCTCAAGCGCGGCAATCTTGCCTTCCAGCGCGCCGTTGGTGGGGTTCATGATTCGCGTGTAGATGTTGCCGAATTCCTCCAGCGCAAAGAGACGCGCGGCATGGTCGGCATCGTCGAACACATAGGATGCCGTCTGGTAGATCGGCGTGATCCGCGCCTTGGTCGTCGGGTCGGGCTCGGTTCCGGCGTGGACAGCGAGGGTATCGATCTTCTGGCTCACGGGATTGCTCTCCTTTGTATTGCGCGAAGCGTGACCGACAGCGGCATGGACCGCCATACAGAACGCTCCTTAGCGCCTCACCGGCGCAAAGCCTACCGCCAGCGCGTGCCCGCAGACCGATGATCCTCCACCTGCTTGCAGAGATCGCTCCCGATCGCCAACTAGGCACCACAGACAGGACACGCCATGCACATCCAGGATCCCACGCCCCGCCCCCGCCAGATCGCCGAGATCGGCAGCTATCATGCGCATATTTATTATGATGCCGCGACGCGCCCGGTGGCGGAGCGCCTGCGCGCGGGCGTGTCCGATCGATTTTCTGTCCGGCTGGGGCGCTGGCACGATCGGCTGGTCGGGCCGCACACGCAATCCATGTTCCAGATCGCCTTTGCCTGCGATCTGTTCGACACGCTGGTGCCCTGGCTGATGCTCAACCACGGCGGACTGAGCATCCTCATTCATCCCAATACGCTGAACCAGCGGCGCGATCATCTGGAGGACGCGCTGTGGATCGGCACCCCGCAGGCGATCCTGGGAGACCGTCTGCCGACCGAGGGCGCAGAGCCGAATGACGTCGGTGAGATCAATTCCGCGCCCGTCGCCGGAGTCACCATCTAGCGAGGCAGCATCCCCTCGCCGCAGCGCCTCTCGGAGCGGCGCGACAGACATAGAAAAACCCCGCCAAGTCGTTGAACCTGGCGGGGTTTTCCATGGTGGGCGTGGCAAGGATTGAACTTGCGACCCCTGCGATGTCAACACAGTGCTCTACC
This sequence comes from Sphingobium sp. B8D3B, assembly GCF_025961875.1. Lineage (NCBI taxonomy): Bacteria > Pseudomonadati > Pseudomonadota > Alphaproteobacteria > Sphingomonadales > Sphingobiaceae > Sphingobium > Sphingobium sp. B8D3B. Next base: position 1,480,779 of record NZ_JAOQON010000001.1, read on the forward strand.
ACTGAGCTACACGCCCACTTGAGAGGAGAGGCCCTTACGCAACGCGCGAGGGCGGCGCAAGCGCAAATATCAGAGAAGGTTCTCCGCGCTGGTGCGATTGAACATTCGGTCGACCTCCATCACCAGATCGCGCAAGTGAAACGGCTTGGAGAGAACCTTGGCTTCCGGCGCGACGCGCCCCGCGCGCAGGGTCACCGCTGCAAAGCCTGTGATGAACATCACGCGCGTATGCGGCGAGACGGACGCGACATGCTGGGCCAACTCAATGCCGTCCATTTCCGGCATCACGATATCGGTCAGCAGCAGATCGAAATGCTCGGCCTCGATGATCGGCACCGCCGCCGTGCCCCGGTCCACCGCCACGACCTCATAGCCGGAGCGTTCGAGCGCACGAACGAGATACTGCCGCATCGAGTCATCGTCTTCCGCCAACAAAATGCGAAACATGCGCGTGCCGAAGCCTCCGGGATACTCGTCGATCACACCGCCATAAAGCCTGATAGGCCTTGGCGTCACCCCTTGCTTTATGCGAAAAGCGATTAAGAATTTCCATCAGTTGCGGCCAATTGCGGAAAATTTCGCAGCCGCAAGCGGCCCTGTGGAGGACCATTGCGACCCAAGCCTGCCCGGAGTCATGACGCGTTTCATCACTACGGCGTGGCCGGTGATCGCGGCCCTCTGGTGTTCGCCGTCCCTCACGCGGGGCGGGATTATTCCCCCGCCCTGCTTGCGCGGGCCCGCGTTTCGCAAAAGGCGTTGCAAGGGCTGGAGGACCGCTATGCCGATCTGCTGGTGGAAAGGCTCATCGAGCAAGGCCATCATGTGCTGATCGCGCGCCAGCCCCGCGCCCTGATCGATCTCAATCGCGACGAGCGGGAGGTCGATCTGCGTGGCATCCAGGGGGCGCCATGGAGCTTTCGTGGCCAGAGCAGCGCAAAATTGCGCGGTGGCCTGGGGCTGATCCCGGAGCGGCTGGCGACGACGGGCGGTCTCTGGCGCGACCCCCTGCCCTATGCCGCCCTGTGCCAGCATATCGAGCAGGTCCATCGCCCCTATCACGCCGCGCTGGGGGCCGCTCTTGAAGTGACGCGCCGGCGCTATGGCATCGCGCTGCTGCTCGACATTCATTCCATGCCACCGCTCAAGGCCACCACGGCCGACATACCGACTCCGCGCGTGGTGATCGGCGACCGATTCGGGCGGAGCGCAACGGATCGGCTGACCGACCTGTGTGCGGACGTCATTCGCCGGCACCGGCTGCCGGTGGCGATCAACGCGCCCTATGCTGGTAACCACATTCTCGAGCGACATGGCCGGCCCGAGCGGGACGTTCACGCCATTCAGATCGAATTCGATCGGTCGCTCTATCTGGATGCGACAATGGCCGAACCCGGCCCTGGCCTTGCCGATGTGCAGGCCCTTCTCGTGACATTGGCCGAGCATCTCTCGCGCGAGCTGATTGACTTTGCCCGGCCGCTGGCGGCCGAATAGCGCAGACTGAGCCATCTCCGTTTAACCATAAAAAACCACCCCGTGCGATGCACAGGGTGGCCCAGGTTCAGGGAGGAGACGTCCCGAAAGGGCGGGACGCCCACGCAACGGCTCGAAAGGGGGAACAAGCCATTACGTATTTTGAAGTTAAGGCACGGCCCGAGCCTTTTCAAGCCCGGGCCGCAAGAGGTAGATGATTTTTTCAACTTATCGCCTCGCCCCGCCGAAAAAATGGATCGGCTGGGCGAGCGGCGCGATTTAGCTGATCTGGTAGGCCGGCACCGGGCCGAGGCCGAGAGCGCGCTGAGCGAAGAACAGCTCGCGCATGCCCTGCAGCGAGAACAGATGCGCATGAATGAGCGGAAGCGCACCGCTCTGGTTGAACTTGCGCAGCTGATCGCCGCGCAGCTCGCGCAGCTTTTCCTCATTGACCATCTGGAAGCCGCGATAAACGAAGGGCTGCTCCTGATCGGGAATCTGGATGCTCAGCTCGCCGTCCATCAAAAGCTCCTGCTCCTGCAGTTCCTTGACGAACTGGCCGGTGCGCATCGCAGCTTCCTCAAACTGCTGGCAGAAAGCGAGCAGTTCCTTGGTCAGCTCGCTGGCCTCGCCATTTTCGATGAGCGGACGACCGTCCTCATACTCCCCGACGATTTCGCTGGTCGGATCGAAGCACAGCGACAGCTCGTCGGAATCCGGACGCAGGCGCACCAGCATCCAGGGGTAGCGACGGATATAGGCGGGAACATAGCCGTCCTCGCGGCGCAGCTTGCCCTCGCTGTCGACCAGCGTGTTGACGCCCTCGTTGAGGCCCATCAGCGCCAGCGGCACGGGATTGGGGCCGCTGGAGAAGACGATCGGCAGGAAACGCTGGGCCTGCGCGAACTCGTCGAGCGTCAGCGGGACGGCGTGGACGCCCACGATATGCGGCGCGGTGTCATAGTTGCGCAGCGTGTACTTGCCGTGCTGCTCCACATTGAGCGGCACCAGGTCGTTGTAAAGCAGAGGCAAATTCTGGGCTTGTGGCGCGCTGGCCATGACATCGGTCTCCTGAAACGGACATGGATCAGCCCGTTCCCGATGGGCCGGCTGAATGACGCCCGGCCATAAAGGGCCGCTCGGGCCTAGGCAAGGGGCACAAGCTTGCCGGGATTGAATAGGCCCTGTGGATCGAACGCCCGCTTGATCGCCCGCACCGCATTCAGCTGGGCGGGTGGCGTAAGACGTGCAAACTCCGCGATCTTCATCTGGCCGATCCCGTGCTCGGCCGAGATCGATCCGTGCATCGCCACGACGATGTCGTTGACGAAGCGCGTTGCCTCTTCTCCGTGCGAGGCGAGCCAGTCCGCCCCCTGCCCTGGGCCGGTGCCGGCCGGCGCGCGAACATGGAAGTGCACATTGCCATCGCCAAGATGTCCGAAGGACGAAGCCGTCGCCCCCGGGAACCGCGCCTCGCACGCCGCTGCCGCCTCGATCATGAAGCGGGGCATGTCCGCAATCGGCACGCTCACATCGAACTGCAGCGCGGGGCCTTGCGCCCGCTCCGCCTCCGATCCGCTTTCCCGCAGCTTCCAGAATGCCTCAGCCTGCGCCTCGCTGGCGGCGATGGCCGCATCGACGACCAGACCTTGTTCGAAGGCCTCGGCCAGAGCGGCCTCCAGCCGGGCAGCCGCGCTCTCTTGCTCGTCGGCCGCGTCCAGATCCACCTCGATCAGCGCATTCCACGGCGTCCTGGTCTCGATCGGCGCGCGAGTGTCGGGGATCACATCGAGCACATGGCCGAGCGTATCGCGCGCCATCACCTCGAATCCCTCCACGACGGACCCGAGGCGCCGCTCGAGAAACCTCAACAGCGCCAGCGCCTGCGCGGGGTCTTCCACGCCGGCCCACGCCACGGCCCGATCGGCAATCGCGGGCACCAGACGAAGGCTCGCGGCCGTCACGATCCCCAGCGTTCCTTCCGCCCCGATAAGCAGCTGCTTGAGATCGTAACCCCGATTGTCCTTCTTGAGCGCGGCAATCCCATCGTGGATCGAGCCATCCGGCAGCACCGCCTCGATGCCCTCCACCAGCGCGCGCATCGTCCCGTGCCGCAGCACCTGCGTGCCGCCGGCATTGGTGGAGACGAGCCCGCCGACCGTTGCCGATCCCTTGGCACCCAGGCTCAGCGGAAACCGCCGACCGACCGCCGCTGCCGCCTCATGCAGGGTCGAGAGAATGACACCTGCCTCGCACACGGCAAGATTGGCGGCGGGATCGATCGCGCGAATCCGGTTCATCGCGCGGAGCGAGAGGATGAGGGCGCTGCCATCGGCCGGGGGTGTGGCGCCGCCGACCATGGAGGTATTCCCGCCCTGCGGCACCAAAGCGACGCCATGATCGTGCGCGCAGCGGACCATCGCGGCCACCTCCTGCGTGGAGCGCGGCGTCAAAATGGCGACCGCCTCGCCATGATATTTGCCACGCCAGTCACCCAGCCAAGGCACGATCAGATCGCGATCCTCTATCAGGCCACGGGAGCCGGCAATCGCACGAAAGGCGTCCAGAACTGTCTCGGAGATCATGCCCGCCTATATGCCCTCTACGCTGGCGCATGACCACCATCTGCGCGCAAAAATGCTTGCGAAGCGCGCGCCTTCGTTGTTGATCATACAATTAATCGGCTGTTCAAGCGGTAAGGGTTAGGGCATTTTCCTCCCCTGGGGTCAGTTCATTGCCAGCATCGTCGCCAACCATTTTGCTGCCGCTCCTGCTTTTGGGAGCATCGCAGGCCGTAGAGGCCGAGCAGCGCGTGGCGGCCCCGAAGATGAGCCCGATGGCGCGCATGGATCAGGTCCAGCTCGCCCAGCTCTCCATCGAACAGCGAGTGATCATCCGCATCCCGACCATGCCGGCGCAACCCCGAACAGCCGCACCGGCGCCGCCGGTGATCCAGTGGAAGGAAGGCCGCGGCCCGCGTTGCCTGCCGCTCAACCTGATCCGCGCGGCGGTGGTGACCCATGCCGATGGCGTGACGATGGTGGTGAGCAACACCGAGCGCTACCGCGCGCATCTGGGGCGGGCCTGCCGGGCGGCGGACTTCTATTCCGGCTTCTACATCTCGCCCGACAAGGATGGGGTGCTGTGCGCCGGGCGGGACATGCTGCATGCTCGCAATGGCTCTGCCTGCGAGATCGAGCGCTTCTCGCGCCTCACGCCCCAGGTTGTGCACGCCGAGCCTGACGACGAGCCAAGGCGCGCGCGATCTGATCGATAACTGCCGATAAGCGGGGCGGAATTTCGCTTCCCGCGTTCGAGGCCAGAAACCATATCGCCGCCGCAGCATTATCATGACGGGGAGCCTCAAGGCTCGCGGACGTCGCGTCAATCGCGACAGGGGAGCCGTCGTTGCGACTAAGATTACTGAAGGCAGGCTTGGAGCCAAGCACGCAGAACTTTAGAAAAGCCTGGCGTGGAAGCTTGCTGGCGAGTGCCGGGATGCTGTGCCTGCTCGCCCATGCCGCACAGGCCCAGCCCCCCGGGACCGATCAGGCGCAGCCGACGCGGAATTCAGACGCGGCCCTTACTGAACCGATCATTTCAGACGAAGAGTTCGACGCCAGCATTCCACCGATCGATGAAAGCGCGCCCCTTGGCAGCGTCCAGGCATGGGAAGCCGAGGCAGACCGGCGCGCGGCCAGCACCGGCCGAGATGCCAGCGTGAGCGCCGAGCCGACCCCCACCGAACAATCGACGGCGGATGAGGGCCTGCCTGCTCCGCCGGAACTGGATGAAGAGCTCGACCGGCCTCTCACCCCGCTCAACGCCTTCGATGTCGAAACCTTCGACGAGAGCCAGTATACCGAGGCTGACGAGGGCCCCGCCCCTTCGCTGCGCTACAGCTACAAGATCGAGGGTCTCTCCGCGCTGGACGGTGCCGGCCCGGTGCTGCCCGTCGATGGCGGGGACATTGTCAGCCAGTTCAAGTCGCTCTCCGCGCTCGAGGATGGCGATGGCAAGGCCGACAATGGCGCCATGATCAATGCCCGGCTGGAGGAAGACCAGAAATTGCTGGTCGATATCCTCTCCTCGCAGGGTTTTTTCGATGCCACGGTGCGGGGTTCGCTGGAGCTTCCCGAGCAGGACAGCAAGGGGCCGATTACGGTCATCTTGCAGGCCACGCCCGGACCGCGCTATCATCTCGGCGAGATCCGTTTCGATGCGCCGCCGGTACAGCCCGAGGATCTCATTACCCGCGCCTTCCGGCCCCGCAGCGGCGACCCCATCGTGGCCGAACGGATATTGGGTGCAGAGGCCAATATCGCGGTTACCCTGCCGGAGAACGGCTATCCGTTCGTGACTGTCGGCCAGCGCGATATCGTGCTCGATCCGGAGACGGAGGCTGGCGACTACACGCTGCCGATCACCCCCGGCCCCCGCAGCAGCTTCGGCGACATCGTGGTCGAGGGCGAGAAGCCGGTGTTCGAGCCGGACCATATCCAGAAGATCGCCCGCTTCCGCAAAGGGGAGCTGTATGACAGCCGCAAGATCGATGATCTTCGCCAGGCGCTGATCGCCACCGGCCTGCTCTCCGTGGGATCCGTGACGCCCCGCCCGAGCGGCGAGCCCGCGGGCGACGGCACGGACTATGCGACCCTCGTCGTCAATCAGGAGGCCGGCCCCGCCCGCACCCTCGCCGCCCAAGCCGGCTATGGCACGGGCCAGGGCGTCAAGGTCGAGGGGAGCTGGACGCACCGCAACATGTTCCCACCCGAGGGCGCGCTCATTGTTCAGGGCACGGCCGGCACATTGGAGCAAGGCCTCGGCGTCTCCTTCCGTCGCTCGAATGCCGGCAAGCGGGACCGCAGCGTGGAACTGGGCATCGATGCGCGCCACAGCAATTTCGACGCGTTCGAGGCGTTCACGGGCCGTCTTTACGGCCGCATCGCCTACGAAAGCACGCCCATCTGGCAGAAGCGGCTGACCTATAACTTCGGCTTCGAGCTGCTCGGCTCCAACGAGCAGGACTATAATTTCGACGCCGGTGAACTGAGGCGGCGGACCTATTATGTCGCGGCGCTGCCGGGTCAGGTGACGTTCGACACGTCCAACTCGCTGCTCGACCCCACCCGTGGCTTCCGGATCTCCGCCTGGCTCTCGCCGGAGGCATCGCTGGGCAGCGGCGCGCAGACATACGCCCGGGCACTGCTGGAAGGCACGGGCTACTACCCCATCTCGGACGGCTTCGTGCTGGCGGGCCGCGCGCGCGTCGGTATGATCGGCGGCGCGGCGCGCGAGCAGATCGCACCCTCGCGGCGCTTCTACGGCGGTGGCGGCGGATCGGTGCGCGGCTTTGGCTATCAGGAACTCGGCCCCAAGGATCCCGATGCCCGCCCCATCGGCGGCCGCAGCCTCGTCGAGGCCGCGGCGGAAGTGCGCTATCGCTTCGGTGATTATGGCATCGTGGGATTCATCGATGGCGGGCAGGTCTACACCAGCCAGGTGCCACGCTTTGACGATTGGCGCTTCGGCGTTGGCATAGGCGGGCGCTTCTACACCAATTTCGGCCCGATGCGGCTCGATGTCGCCACACCGATCAACCGCCAGCCGGGAGAATCCCGTATCTCCGTCTACGTCTCCATCGGGCAGGCTTTCTGATGGCCGATCCGACCCCGCCCTCCGTGCCGATCGCGCCGGATATGCCGGAGCAGACGGCCGCCAACACCGTGATCGTCCGCCGCCGGAGCTGGCCGCGCCGCGTCCTGATCGGCATCGGCACCCTGCTCGCCTTGCTGCTGGTCGTGATCATTGGCGGCTATGCCTGGCTGAACAGCGATAGCGGGCGGGGCTTTGTGACCCGTCAGATCACCGGCCTCAAGTTCGAGAACGGCATGTCGATCGGCATCGGGCGGATCGATGGCTCGATCTTCGGCGCCATGCGCCTGCGCAATGTGGAGGTGCGGGATACAAAGGGCGTATTCCTGAGCGCGCCGCTCATCGAGATGGACTGGCGGCCGCTGGCCTATGCGCGCAGCCATGTCGACATCCGTTCCCTGCTGATCCCGGCTGCCCGGCTGCATCGCGCGCCGGAATTCAAGCCGACGCCATCCAGCGACGGGCCGCTCCTGCCCGATCTCGACATTGACGTGAACCGGCTCGACATCGGCCGCCTGCAGATCGACGCGCCGGTGACCGGTCGCAAGCACCTGCTCGGCCTCGCCGGGACGGTCCACATCGCGGACCGACGCGCGCGGATCAAGGCGGACGGGCGCGCCATTGTGGCGCCGGGCGTTGCGGGTGGCGACCGGCTGGCGCTGCTCCTCGACGCCGTACCGGAATCCAACCGCTTGGCGGTCGATCTGCGCGTGACCGCGCCCGCACAGGGCTTGCTGGCGAGCTATACCGGCATCGCCGAGCCGACAGCCATCGCGCTGGCTGGCAAGGGTGACTGGCAGAGCTGGACCGGCAAGCTGACGGGCCAGATGGGCGACGAAAGCCTTGCCAACGTCGCGATCACGGGCCGCGACGGCACCTTCACGGTGCGCGGACCATTGCGGCCCGGGCTTTTCCTCACCGGCCCGGCTCGCGCCATGCTCGAGCCGGTGACGCAAATCGACATGACCGCTGCCCTCGCAGACCGCCGCGCCCAGATTCGCGGCGGCCTGGCCAGCGACAACTTCACCTTCGGCGCCCAAGGCCTCATCGATCTGGGCGCCAGCCGCATGGAGAATCTCGATCTCGCCTTCCGGCTCACCAAGCCCAGCGTGATCGCCGAAAACCTGCGCGGCGCGGACATCGCGATGAACGCCACGCTCAACGGCGCCTTCGTTGCCCCCTCTATCCGCTATGGCGTGAACGCCCGCCAGATTGGCTTTGGCGCCACGCTGATCGAAGGCCTCGCCGTCTCCGGCAGCGCGACTCTGGACAAGGATCGCTGGATGATCCCCGTCGAGGGACGCGCGCGGCGGATCAGCGGCGTCAATGCCAGCATCGAGCCACTGCTGACCAATGTGCGCCTGGACGGCGACCTGGCTTATGCCAATGGCCGCATTCTCTCGGACAATATGCGGCTGCGGTCTGACCGCATCGACGCCACCGCCGTGATCGTCGCGGACCTCAACACCGCGCTCTACACGGGCGCCCTCAATGGCCGGGTGAATGGCTATCAGGTCGAGAGCGTCGGCATCTTCAACCTGCAGACCGACATGGATCTCAAGACCGGCCAGAACGGCTCTTTCCGCCTCGGCGGCCGCGTCACCGCGCGCTCGACACGCCTGCTGAACGACGGGCTGCAAAGCTTTCTTGGCGGCAATGCACTGATCGTCGCGGATGTCGGCTATGACAGCAATGGCGTGGCCAGCGTCGAGCGGCTGAACGTCTCGGCACCGCAGTTTCGTATGACCGGCGCGCGCGGGCGCTACGGCGCTGATGGCAGCGTGCGCTTCTCCGGGCGCGGAAGCTCGGATCAATATGGCACGCTGGGCGTCGAGGTCACAGGCACGGTCAATCGGCCGCTGGTCCGGCTGGCAGCCGAGCGGCCGGGCCTTGGCATCGGCCTCGCCAATGTGACGGCGACCGTGCGGGGCGACAACGGCACCTATCTGGTGCAGAGCGAAGGCGCCTCCGACTACGGCCCACTGGACCTCAATCTGGCTGTAATGACTGCGCGCGGGCCTTTGACCGTTGATGTGCGCCAGGGCACGAGCTTCGGCGGCGTCGGCCTCTCCGGGCGCGTCTCGCAAAGCCGCGCCGGCCCGTTCGAGGGCACATTGCTGGCCGATGGGTCCGGCATCAATGGGCGGGTTGCGCTTTCCGCGCAGGGTGCCGTGCAGCGCGCGCTGGTAGATGCCACCGCGCGCAATGCCAGCCTGCCCGGCAAGGCCGGCCTTACCGTGGAGCAGGCGCTCATCAAGGCAGACATTCTGCTGACGGAGCAGCCGCAGATCGTTGCCGATGCGCAGCTTGCCGGCACGCGCATGGGCGATCTCACCATCGCGGTCGCGCGCGGCACGCTGAACTATCGCGAGGGCGGCGGTCAGGCGAAACTGCTGGTCGAGGGACGCACGCGCTATCCGTTCCGCCTGGCTGCCAACGCCCGCATGGCGCGGGATCTGTGGCAGCTCGCGCTGGACGGTCGCTTCAACGGCGTCGACGTCAAGACAAGCTCGCCGATGCGGATCGTGCCATCGAACGGACGCTATACACTCGCCCCGACGCGGCTCACGGTCGGCGGAGGCACCTTGCACCTCGCCGGCCATTATGGCGACGGCATGGCCGTGCAGGCGCGGATGCAGGATCTCAACCTCGCCATCGCCAACCCCTTCATGCCCGGCCTTGGCCTGGGCGGAAAGGCCACCGGCAGCCTCGATTTCACCCAGGCCAGCGAGACGGCCTTCCCCGCCGCCGACGCCCGCCTGACGATCGACGATTTCACCCGCACCAGCCTCGCGGCCGTCTCCGAGCCGGTCGATATCCAGTTCGCCGGCCGGCTGATCCCGCAGGGTGGGGAGGCGAATGCGCTCATCCGCCGGCGCGGCGCCGCGATCGGCCGCATGAAGGTCAGCCTCCAGCCGCTCGGGCCGGGCGCGGGTAGCTGGTCGACCCGCCTGCTCGCCGCGCCTCTGTCCGGCGGCTTGCGCTACAACGGCCCGGCCGACGTGCTCTTCTCGCTGGCCGCGCTGCCGGACCAGAGCCTCAAGGGTCCAGTCGGGGTCGCCGCCGATTTCAGCGGACGGGTCCGGTCGCCGCAACTCACGGGTGTCGTGCGGGCCAGCAACCTCACCTATGAGAACACCAGCTACGGCACCCGCCTCACCAACATGGCCGTGCGCGGGCGCTTCACCAACGACCGGCTGGAGGTCGAGAGCCTCACCGCCAATGCGGGCAATGGCACGGTCAGCGCCAGCGGATCGGTCTCGCTCAATTCCGATCAGGGCTTCCCGATCCAGCTCGGCATCGACATGAACAATGCGCAGCTGGCGCGCAGCGATGGCCTGCAGGCGCGGGCCACCGGCCAGATCCAGGTCGTCAACGGGCCCAACCAGCCGCCGACGATCACCGGCCGCCTCACCCTGCCCGAGACGCGCTATCGCATCGTCTTCCAGGGCAGCGCGGAAGTCCCGACGCTGACCGGCGTGCGGCGCAAGCCGACACTCAAGCGCGAGCGCATCTCCGGCGCGCCCGAGCCAATGAAGACCATCCCCTCTGACTGGCGGCTGGACCTGCGCGTGCAGGCGGATAACCAGATCTATGTGAGCGGCATGGGCCTCGAGTCCGAATGGGCGGCAGATTTGCGCGTCGCCGGCACCAGCGCAGCGCCGCAGATCACCGGCGGCGTCAACCTCGTGCGCGGCACGCTGGGCTTCGCCGGACGCTCCTTCGAGCTTCAGCAAGGCCGGATCACCTTCAGCGGGCCGGAGATGACCAACCCGCAGCTGCGCATCGTCGCGAGCGGCGAAGTCGAGGACGTGACGATCACCATCACGATCACCGGCAATGCTCAGGATCCGCAGATCGCGTTCACCTCCACGCCCAGCCTGCCGCAGGACGAACTGATGGCGCGCATCCTGTTCGGCAATTCGGTGGGCGAGCTGAGCGCCATCCAGGCCGTGCAGCTGGCCGCCTCGCTCAACTCGCTGCGTGGCGGCTCGGGCGGCCTCAATCCGCTCGGCGTGCTGCAATCGGCCGGCGGCATTGACCGGCTGCGTCTGCTGGGTGCCGATGAGGAGACCGGCCGGGGCACTTCGCTCGCCGTGGGGCAGTACATCAGCAATGATGTCTATGTGGAGATCATCACCGATGCGCGCGGCCATACCGCAACGCAGCTGGAAATCAGCCTCTCGAAAGCGCTCTCGGTGCTGAGTTCGGTCAGCAACTTCGGCGGGTCCGGCGTGAACCTGCGCTACCGGAAGGATTATTGATGCGCGCGGTGACGATCCTGTCGATGCTGGCAGTGCTCGGGCTGGCGGGGTGCAGCAAGGAGCCGAGCTTCGATGAGCGCTACGCTACCGAATCCAACCGGATCGAGGGCATGGCGGCCAATATGCAGGCGCAGCTCGACGAGCAACTCAATGCCTCTGCCGCGGCCGGCCGCCTCGCCCTCCCCATCGATGAAAATGATGTGGCCGACAACGCCACGGCCCAACCATGACCAGCCAGACCGACACCGACCAAGACAAGGAGGACCGCCCGATCTCTGCCCAGGAACTCGAAGTGCTTGCCGAAGAAATCCCTGGCGCAAAGGGCGATTCGCCGTTCTCTCTGCCGCCCAAAGCGTGGTGGGCGATCCTCAAGCGCATCTACGTGATGATTGGCTTCCATAATCTCAGCCTGCTCGCCGCCGGGGTCGCTTTCTTCTCCTTCCTTGCTTTCGTGCCGCTGATCGCCTCGATCGTTCTGCTGTACGGCCTCATTGGCGATCCGCAGATCGTCGCGAGCAATGTCAATCTGCTGCGCGGCTTCGTGCCACCGGAGGTGCTCACCATCCTGGAAGAGCAGCTTCTCGCTATCGTGACGACCAGCAAGGCAGCGCAGGGCTTCGGTCTGGTGCTGGCCCTCGCCTTTTCGATCTATGGCGCCATGCGCTCGGCGACGGCGATGATCGCCGCCCTCAACATCATCTATGAAGAGCATGAGACGCGCAATTTCTTCCGAACTACCGGCGTGGCCGCCGGCATCACCGTCGGCATGGTCGCGGTGGGTGTTATCGGCACCTTGGCGATCTCGCTGTTCACTTATGCCGGGCGCGTGCTCTCCGATTATATCGGCAGCGGTTCGGCGCTGATCATCCAGTTGGCGACCTGGATTTTCGCGGGTGTGCTCATCAGCCTCACCTTCGCCGTGTTCTACCGCTATGCGCCGGACCGCAGAGCCGCGAAATGGCGCTGGCTCTCGGTGGGGTCGGTGCTCTCCACCCTGCTGTGGGTGGGGATCACGCTGGGCTTCGGCTTCTACGTTGCCAATCTGACCAATTATAACGCCACCTATGGCTCGCTTGCCGCCGTCGTCATCTTCCTCATGTGGCTGTTCCTCTCGGCTTATGCAGTGTTGATCGGCGCAGAGGTCAACAGCGAGATGGAGCGGCAGACGATGGTCGATTCCACCATCGGGCCGGATCGCCCGATCGGCCATCGCGGCGCGGTGATGGCAGACAATCTGGCGGTGAATGATGCCAGCCGCATATTGCTCGAAAAGAAGCGCCGGCGCGACGCCGATCGGGCAGCCAACAAGGCGCATTGAGCGAGGTTGCCGAGGACGCTGCCAATCTTTTCGGGAACGATCCGCTTCCCTCTCGTGTTCGCTCTATATCCGTAAGCAATGGGAGTAATGCCGTGACTGCAAGGATTTACGCCGTGGCCGCAATCGCCACGCTGGGTTTGGCAGCCTGTAGCAGCCCCGATCACACGCAGAACAACGCCGTGCCGGCCAATAATGTTGCCGACAATGCCATGATGGGCAATGCCACGGGCAATATGGCGAGCGGCGAAAGCGCCACCGCGACCCTGCAGACGGCGCAGGGCGCGCCGGCCGGCACCGCGACCATCCGCGCCATGGATGGCGGCTTGCAGATCATGCTCGCCCTGCAGGGCCTGCCTTCAGGGAGCAAGGGTGTCCATGTGCATATGACCGGCAAGTGCGATGCGCCCGACTTCACCACGGCGGGCGGTCACTGGAATCCTGCCAGCACCAAACATGGTCTGGAGAACCCGCAGGGTCAGCATGCCGGCGACATGCCGAACATCGACATTGGCGAGGATGGCCGGGGTACGCTCGAATACACGCTCAAGGGCGCCACGATGGCCGGCTTGATGGACACCGATGGCTCGGCGATCGTCGTGCATGAAGGCACGGACGACCAGCGCACCGATCCGTCTGGCGATAGCGGCGGGCGCATTGCGTGCGGCGTCTTCCAAGCGGGCGCCTGACCGCGCGTTTAGGTGATTTTCTCGAAGCCGGGGCTGATCGCGAGATCAGTAACCGGCTTCGACAGCCAGTCGGATGGCATCCGCTCCGGTTCGGACGCCCAGCGCCTGAAACAGCGCGGCGCGGTGCATTTTCACGGTCCGCTCACTGAGACCAAGGTCGAATGCGATCTGCTTGTTGAGCTTTCCGGCAGACATCAGCACCAGGATTCGCCTTTGCCGTTCGGTGAGTGCCGAGACGCGTGCGGTGGCCATGCCGTTGCGGCTGTCCGGCCCGGCGGATGCCACGGCCGCAACCTCGACCTGAGACCCCAGAAAATATTCCAGCCCGCCATCGGTGTCGAACATCGGCGCGATCATCACCGCATTGCGGAACGGCGAGCCATCCTTGCGATAATTGGTGATCTCCACAATAGCCGGCTTCTTCTGCCGGATAGCCGAGCGCAGCAATTCGCTTGATGCGGCTTCCGTTTCGGCCCCGTGCAGGAAGCGGCAATTGCGTCCGAGAATTTCCGCGCGGCTATAGCCGGTAAGACGCAGAAACGCCTCATTGCAGGCGATGATGGGATTATCGGGCAGCCGGGGATTGCTGATCACCGCTGCGGTCGAACTGGCATCGATGATGTCGCTTATCGCCATGCCGGCAGCGATATCAAAAGCCGTACGCACCGCCAAGGTCTGGCGGGAGAATGGCAGTGTCCGAGCGAGTTTTCTTGCGCGGCTGCATGGCAGCCTTAGCCCTCCAGCCCCCTCGCCCCGGCCCCTCCTCTGAAGAAGAGGGAGTAAGCTGTGAGCCTTCCTCAGCCCTCCGGCCGGGCGTGCCGATCCAGAAAGGCTACGAAAAGCCCCAGCCACTGGCGGACCGGCAGTTGCGGCCAGCCCAGCCCGAAGCCGTGGCCGCCTTCCTCGAAGAAATGCGCCTCCACCGGCCGCCCTGCGACACGCAGCGCCTGCAGCATCTCCAGACTGTTCGACGGCGGCACCGCCGGATCGTCGAGCGCGTGCATCAAGAACGTGGGCGGCGTCTGCGACCCGACATGGGCGGCCGGCGAGCGCCGGGCGACCAATGCGGGATCGGGCTTCTCGCCCAGCAGATATTTGCGCGAATCCGCGTGGGTATCCGGCATGCGCATGCTGATGACCGGATAGATCAGCCCGGCAGTGCGCGGCCTCGCATCGAGCCGGTCGATGGCATCGCGCGGGGCGTAAACCGGCTGCGCGAAATCGGTGATGAGCGTCGCCGCCAGATGCCCGCCGGCCGAGAAGCCCAGCACCGACACCTGATCGGGATCGATGCCGTAGGTTCCGACCATCGACTTGATGAGGCGCATGGCGCGTTGCGCATCCTGCAGCGGCACGTCGGACCGGTTGGTCCAGCCCTCCCCCGGCAGCCGGTGGACGAGGACGAAGACCGTATAGCCCTGCGCTGCAAGCGCCTGCCCGACCTCCGCCCCTTCATTATCGATGGAAATGAAGATGTAGGCACCGCCGGGAATGACCAGCACCGCGCGGCCATTGGACTTGGCCGGGCGGAAGACGCGCAGATAGGGCTTGTCGACATTGTGCATGAAGACCGGCGGCGCCTTGTCCATCGGGAGAGAACGTGCCGAAAAGCCGCTTTCGGGCGGCGCGCCCGTCCACAGGTCGATGGTCGGCGCGGCGGTCCAGGAAGGCGGAATGACGCGAGGCGGCATCCCGGCTGGCGGCTGGGCAGCGGCGATCGGCACGCTTGCTGCACCGGCCACGGCTGCCGCGATCCCCGCTGCCGCCAGAAAGCCCCTGCGATCCAGTGCGCCGTCTTCCTTCGCCATCAGTCCTGTCCCATCATCGTCGCCGGCTGAGCCGGCTTATGTTCACAACGCCGCAGACACTAGCGGTAATCGATTGCATTGCAAGCCGTCCGGCGGTTGGGAGCTGCCCGCCAAATCCGCCGACGTTGAGCCAATCGACATTGCGAAAGCAATCGATTACAGCCATGCCTTCATTCGCCGCGCGTTGCTGCGGAATGATAATCTGCATGCAGCCCGGTTCGACCGACGCTGCGATGGAACGATAAGGCCGAGAGGATCGCGAAGTGACGGAACGCCCCCACATCCAGCCGAGCAACGCATCGGCCCTGCTGAAATGGCTGGTCTTCCTCATGTTCGCGATGTTCGCGATGACCACCGATTCGGTTGGCACGGTGATTCCGCAGATCATCCGCGAGTTCAATCTGGGCATGACGGCGGCCGGATCGTTCCAATATGCGACGATGTCCGGCATCGCTATTTCGGCCATTTCGCTCGGCTTTCTGGCAGACCGCATCGGCCGTAAGGCGACGATCCTGATCGGCCTGACGCTCTTTGGCCTCAGTTCTGTCGCCTTCGCAGCCGGGCATGACTTTCTGTTCTTCGTCGCCTTGCTGTTCATCTCCGGCATCGGCATCGGCATCTTCAAGGCCGGCGCGCTCGCGCTGATCGGCGACATCTCCCGCTCGACGCGCGAGCATTCGACGATCATGAACTTGGTCGAGGGCTTCTTCGGCGCTGGCGCGATTGTCGGCCCGGCCGTCGTCGCTTGGTCGCTGCAGGAAGGGCTCAGCTGGAAGTGGGTCTACTTCCTCGCCGCCGGCATCTGCGCCCTGCTCGTGCTGGGCGCATTCGGCGCGCGCTTCCCGACCCCGGTGCGGGCCGATGAAAAGCCTGCCGATCCGCGCGATGCTGCCCGGATGATGACCGATCCCACCGCCATGTTCTTCGCCACCGCTCTGATGCTGTATGTCGGCGCGGAAGCCGCGATCTACGTGTGGACGCCGACATTCCTCGCCAGTTACGAGGGCTCGAACGCGTGGCTCGCGGTCTATGCCGTCTCGATCTTCTTCGTGCTGCGCGCGGCCGGTCGCTTCCTCGGCGTGTGGCTGCTGGCGCGTTACGATTGGACCGCCGTGCTCGCCGTGTGCACCGTCGCAATGACGATCCTGTTCTGGATCGCCGTGCTGGGGGATCGGGGCGTCGCCATCTACGCCCTGCCCGCCACCGGCCTGTTCATGTCCGTGCTTTACCCCACGATCAACTCGACCGGCATCAGCTGCTTCGAGAAAGCGCGGCACGGCTCGGTTGCAGGGCTGCTGCTGTTCTTCACCTGCCTCAGCGCTGTCATCGCCCCGCTTGCGATGGCGCTGATCGGCGACGGGCTGGGTGACGCGCGCTACAGCATCGCGCTCGGTGCGCTGATGGCGACGGGCCTTGCCATCCAGTGCATCTGGAACTGGCGCAAGCAGCCGTTTGCGAGCCGTCTGGCCGAGCGCAACAGCGCCGATTACCGCAAGGAAGTCATCATCGGCGACACCGGCCCGACCGCCTGACGGGCCCTCCCGGCGCGGACGCTGCGGCCCGCGCCGGAAAAATGCTTTGGCAAAACCCGCCTGCGCCCTAGAGATGCCATTTGTTTGGCCTTTGGATGCGAGAGGACACAGGAGCGTTGAAACCCAAGCAGGTTCGGACAATCTACGATCTGGCAGAGCTCGCCGGTGTCTCCGCCGCGACCGTCTCCCGCGCGCTGGCCGGCAAGGCCGTGGTCAATTCCGAGACTGCCGAGCGCATCCGCAAGCTGGCGCAACAGCATGGTTTTCAGCCGAGCCCACTGGCCCGCAACCTGCGCACGCGCAAGACCGGGGCCATCGGCGTGGTCATCCCGCTCGGCCATGAGCGCGCCCAGCATATCTCCGACCCCTTCTTCATGACGATCATCGGCTTCCTGGCCGATGAACTCACCGAGCGCGGTTTCGACCTGATGCTCTCGCGTGTCATCCCGGACCGGGACGACTGGCTGGAGGGCATCATCAAGACCGCGCGAGTGGATGGCCTCATCATCATTGGCCAGTCCGACCAGTCCGCCGTGCTCAACGCCGCCGCCGGCCATTATCTGCCGATGGTCGCCTGGGGCGCATTCACCCAGGGCCAAAGCCATTGCTCGGTCGGCACCGACAATTTCCTCGGCGGCCAGATGGCGATGCGCCATTTGATCGAACGCGGGTGCAAGCGCGTGGCGTTCCTCGGCAATCCCCGCGCCATCGAGATCGCCCAGCGCTTGCAGGGCGCACGCGCGGTGCAGCAGGATCACGCTGCGGACGTGATGCTGACCGAAGTGCCGACCCACCTCGCGCCGGAGCTCAGTGCGCCGGACATCAACGCCTATCTCGATCAGGTCGATCAACTGCCTGACGGCATTTTCGCGGCCTCGGACATGATCGCCCTCGCCGCCGTCCAGACCGTCATCAGCCGGGGCATGTCGATCCCCGACGATGTGCGAATCGTCGGCTTCGATGACCTCCCGATTGCGCAGAGCATCGTGCCGCCGCTGACCACGATCCATCAGGATATCGCCAGCGGCGCCACGCAGATGGTCGATTGCCTGCTTAAACGCATCGAGGGCCGACAGACCGGTTCGATCATTCTCAACCCCGCTCTGGTGGTGCGCGGCTCCACCTGACGGACCGATTTTCCGCTGCGACAGCCCTATTCCAAAATGGTTGTAATCGATTGCCAATGGCGTATTGGTTGCGAGGACTTGAGGAACGGGGACAATGATCGAAATTCAGGCGCAATCGCGCGCATATTTGCAGCATGGCGCGAGGAGCCCATGGCCTTGCAACACAGTTGCGAACGCCTCCTTTCCGGACATCGCCTGCCCCGGCCTCCTGCGCACTCGCGCCCTCTCCTTTCTCTGACCTAACTGGCTCTCCATGAACGATATCAGCACGACCCGCTGGGCGATCGAACAGCTTAATCACCTCAAACTGACCCCATCCTGCGTGGCGCCGCTCATCGGCGAGGCCGATGTGGAACGGATCAGTGAGGATGTGTGCGTGTGGGATGCCTGGCCCATCCTGCAGCGCGACGGTTCGCCGGCGCCGGCCGATTTGTGGATGGCGCTCGCCTCCCCCTGGTTTGCCGACCCGGATGACCGTCACGGTCATGCCCGCATTCATTTGTTCGAGCGGCGGGGGGATGATTGGCGGCATTATGGCCCGGTGATGCCGGACAGCTTCTCGCCCGGCAGCCGGGAATGGTCCGGCTCGGCCTATGTGGAGAGTGACGGCCGCCGGTTGGCGCTCTATTTCACTGCCGCCGGCTTTCGCGGCGAGAGCGAACTCAGCTTCGAGCAACGCCTGTTCGAGGTCGAGGCCGATCTGGTTAGCCAGGATGGCGGCTGGTCCGTCGAGAATTGCCGCAATCTGCGCGAATCCTTCCCGCGCGACCCGCGCTTTTATGCCGATCCGCTGTCGGCCGGTGGCGGCCTCGGCACCATCAAGGCCTTTCGCGATCCCGGCTATCTGCTCGATCCGGCGACCGGCGAGCATTGGCTGCTGTTCACCGGATCGCTGGCCACCTCGCAATCCGCCTATAATGGCGTGATCGGCGCGGCGCGGGCCGAGCCCGATGCCCTCGGCCAGTGGGAGGTGACCGCGCCGATCATCAGCGCCGACGGCCTCAACAATGAGCTGGAGCGCCCGCACATCGTGCTGGCCAATGGACTCTATTATCTGTTCTGGTCCACACAGACCCATGTGTTCAACCCGGATGCCCCCCGCGCCCCGACCGGTCTCTACGGCATGGTGTCCGAGCAGATCACGCACGGGTGGAAACCCTTGAACGGTTCCGGCCTCGTCATCGCCAACCCGCCGGAAGCACCGCGTCAGGCTTATAGCTGGCTGGTGCTACCCGATCTCTCCGTCACCGCCTTCGCGGACGATTGGGGCCGTGGCGAGGCTGCCGAGGGTGCTAAGCGCTTTGCCGGCACCTTCGCGCCGTTCCTTCGTCTCGCCTTGGATGGCGAGACGACGCAGATTATCGACTGAGCCATGTCGAGCACGCGCCTTGCCGGGGTCGAGCTGGGTGGGACGAAGACCTTCGTCCTGCTCGCTCAAGGTGATCGCATCGTCGAGCGGGTTCGCATTCCGACCACCCAGCCGGACGAGACGCTGGCCGCCGCCAACGCACAATTGCGCGCCTGGCACGCGGATGCGCCGATTGCCGCGATTGGTATCGCATCTTTCGGCCCCATCGCTCTGTCCCGCAAATCCGATAATTTCGGCCATATGCTGCCCACCCCCAAGCCCGGCTGGGCGGGCGCCGACATTGCCGGCGGGCTGACAAGCGGCCTCGATTGCCCGATGGCCATCGACACGGACGTCAATGGCGCGGCCCTGGCCGAGCATCGCTGGGGTGCCGGTCGCGATCTCGATTGCTTCTGGTATATCACCATCGGCACCGGACTCGGCGGCGGTCTGCTCGTTGACGGCAAGCCGGTGCACGGCGCCATGCACCCGGAAATCGGCCACATCCATGTGCGACGTGCGGCAGGCGACAGCTTTGCCGGTGTCTGCCCCTTCCATGGCGACTGCATCGAAGGACTGGTGAGCGGCCCCGCCCTCGCCTCCCGCTTCGGCACCAGCCCGCAGGACGTCGCCGATGACGATCCGCGCTGGAGTTTCGTGGCGTCAGACCTCGCGCAACTCGCCGCTACGCTGTTCCTCACCACGGCCGCCGAGCGCATCCTGCTTGGCGGCACCGTCGCTACCAGCCGCGCTGCGCTCCTGCCAGCCGTGCACGCCACATTGCTGCGGGATCTGGCGGGCTACCTGCCCTTCCTCACGCAGGAGACGGTCGAGCAACGTCTGTGCCTCGCAGGCCTCGGCGACGAAGCCGGCCCAATGGGCGCCATCGCGCTCGCCATGGCCGCGCTGCAGGGCTGAGCTTTTGACAGAGCGTTTGCGCGGCGTGACGACGCCGCCGCGGCGTTCGCTTGCCACATCGGCACTTCATACTCACTGAATTGGAACTTGGCTGGGGCGGGAGGATTCGAACCTCCGCATGGCGGTACCAAAAACCGCTGCCTTACCGCTTGGCTACGCCCCAGCATCGCGCGCTGCGAGCGGCCCATATACAGGGCCGGGCGCAAATGCCAAGCGGGAGAAACGGTGGTTTGGCGATCTCTTTCGGTGAACATCCTCCCCTTGCGCGCCCCGCCTGCGAAAGGGGCGAGCGGGGTACGGAACGAAGTTCCATCGCCTGCCCACAGGCCTTATGAAGCGGCGCATGAGCAACGCCCCATCCAGTCCCGCAGCCTCCCCCTTGTTCCTGCGCGAGGAGGAAATCCGTCGCGGGATCGAGCTGTTGCAATTTGGTCATATGGCGTTCGCGCAGGCCATGGACCCGATTTTGGATGAGCATCGGCTCGGCCGCGCGCATCAACGGGCGCTCTACTTCATCGCGCGGCGGCCCAATCTCAGCGTGTCGGCGCTCATCGCGCTGCTCGGCGTGACCAAGCAGTCGCTGGGGCGCGTGCTCGATGAGTTGATCGAGCGCGAGTTGCTCGTCGTCAACAAAGGCGACCGCGACCGTCGGCAGAAGCTGCTGAGGCTGACGCCTGCCGGGCAGGCCATCGAGCAGGCGTTGTTCGATGCCGTGCGTGAGCGGTTCGCGGCGGCCTATTCGGCAGCGGGGCAATCCTCCGTCACGGGCTTCTGGCGGGTGCTGGAGAGCCTGCTCGATCCGGAAACGCAGCGACTGGTCGCCGCCCTGCAAATCGCGCGCTGACGGTTCAGCTGGCCTTGGTGGACAAGGCAGCGAGAACTGCACCCCGGTCCCGCGCAGCCTTCAGCGTCTCCATGACGAGCGGGGCGAGGCCGTCAGACCGATCCAGCACGTCCAGCCCTTCGCGGGTCATGCCGCCCTTGCTGGCCACCGCATCCGCCAGATCGGCGGGCGGGCGATCCGCCGCCGCTGCGCTCAATGCGGCGCCTTCCACGGTCTTGAGGGCCATGCGCGCGGCGGCATCCGGCGCAAGGCCGAGTTCGGCGCCGGCGGCAGCCAAGGCATCGATGAAGCGATAGACGAAGGCCGGGCCGCATCCTGCGAGCGCCGTCGCGGCATCGAACAGTTGCTCATCGCCCAGCCATTCGACCAGACCAAGGCGGCTGCACATGGCGTCGACCAGATCGCGCGCGCGTTCGTCAGCCGCGTCTTCCACCTTGAGAATGCTGACACCCTTGCCGACCCGAACGGGCAGATTGGGCATGCAGCGGACAATCGACTGGACGGCCGGGAGCGCATCCCGAATGCGCGCGATCGGCACGCCCGCGAGGATCGAAAGCAGGGTCGCCCCGGGACCAAGAAGCGGCGCCGTTGCCCCGGCGACGTCCGCCAGTTGCTGCGGCTTGCAGCCGAGCATCACCAGCGAGTCCCGGTCCACGGGCCCCTCGAGGGCGGTCAGCACCCGAACGCCCGGCGCGACCGCCTTGCCGCTGGGACGTACGACCGTCACCCGCTCGGCAGGCAGGCCCTCGTCGAGCCAGCGCAGCAACATGGCCCCGGCCATGTTACCGCAACCCAGCAGAAGAAGGTGCGAAGGCCACATCGGGCCAGCCTCAGGCTTCGCCATGCGTCTCGATCAAGCTGGCGGCCATGGCCTCAGCGGGATTTTTTCCGCCCCACAGCACGAACTGGAAGACGGGGTAGAAGCGCTCGCATTCGTCGATCGCGCTTTCCACCAGCAACTGCGCCTGATCGAGCGTCAGCGATCCGCTGGGGCCGAGCAAGGCGCCATGACGGAACAGCAGCGTGCTACTCGCCGACCACAGCTCGAAATGGCCGAGCCAGAGCTGCTCGTTGATGAGCGCGATTGTTTCGCAGATCGCCAGACGCTTATCATCGGCGACGCGAATGTCCGGCAGCACGAGAAGCTGCAGCACCATGTCATCGTCACGCCAGATCGCCCGGACCTCATATTCGGTCCAGCTGCCACGATGGCGCGCGACCAGTTCGTCCTCGCCGACATGCTCGAAGGGCCAGTCATGCGCCTCAAAATAGGCCGCCAGCATGTCGATCGGCTCGGCTTCCTGCTCGCCGCCTGTAAATTCATCCCGGTCGATCATACTCAAAAACCGTCAGTCCACTTCCTGTAACGGCCAGCGCCGCCCTGCCCCTGCTGGACAGCCCTTCGTAGCACGACACGGCGCAACCGGAAAGGCAGGCGGCGGCGAAGCCGCGCCCAACCTGTCCGGAATGCGCCATGTTGCTGTGAATAAGTTGTGGATAAATGCGGGATAGCCGGTCGAAAACTCAGCTTGCGGCCTTGTCCGACGGCTTGCCGGTCTTCGGCGCACCACCCTCCAGCGCAGCCAGCCGCGCCTCGAGCGCTTCGACCTGCTCGCGCGCCTGCGCCGCCATGGCCTTGACCGCCTCGAACTCTTCGCGGCTTACGAAATCGAGCCCGCCGATCCACTCGCGCGCGCGCTCCCGGGCGTTGCTTTCAAACTCGCGCCCCACCCCGGCCACGGTGCCGGCGGCGCCGTTGATGATCTTGGACAGGTCGTCGAAAAAGCGGTTTTCACTTTGCATGGGTCTGATCCTTCGCCGCCGCTGATGGCGGCCATCGCCTAGATTTGGGTACGCACGGCGGCCGGAACAAGGGTTTCGGCATCCGGGTTCATCCGGTCGATATCGAAGGCGAGCCCGCTCGCAAAGCCCAACCAGCAAAGATAGGGCACCATCAGCCACGCCGCGACAGACCGAATCCGCCCGAAGAGGATGGTGGTGATCGTCGCCAGCGCGAGAATGACGAGGATCAGATAGAAGGCCAAAGTCGCCTGATGTGCGCCGAAGAACAAGGGCGACCAGACGAGGTTGATGCAGAGCTGGACGATGAAGAGCGTGATGGCGAGCCCCCGCCCCCTCGCGCCGCGCGCGTGCAAGATCATCGCCAGCGCCAGGGCCATGAGCAGATAGAGGGTTGGCCACACCGTGCCGAACACCCAACCGGGCGGCACCAATGCCGGCTTGCTCAGCGCATCGAACCAGCGATTATCATAACCGCTGTTGGACAGATAGCCCGACACAAAGCCGAGAAACTCGATGGCGGGGATGGTGACAAGCGCCCAGCGGAGGAAAGACATCCGCAACTGACTTCGCGATGCAATCTGGTTCACGCGCACTCCCACTTCATGCCGAATCCCCACAGCGTTGACATGACTTTAACGATGGCGTTGCGCCGCGCCAGCCCTTCCCGCATGCCGATTGCACGGGAGAGGATCGCGCCTGCTTCATCCTGGCACGCGTGCACCGGCAATCAGGAACTCCACATTGCCTTCCGGCCCGGTGATCGGGCTGGTGGTGAGGCCTGTAACCTGCCAGCCCGGTTGCGCCGCCAGCCAGGCCTCCACTTCCGCACAGACGCGGGCGTGAACGGCAGGATCGCGCACCACGCCGCCCTTGCCGACCTCTTCGCGCCCCGCCTCGAACTGCGGCTTGATGAGCGCGACGAGCCGGGCGGCGGGTGCCGCGAACGTCAACGGGCGCTCCAGCACCTTGGCGAGGCTGATGAAGCTTGCATCGCAGACGATGATGTCGACCGGCTCGGGCACTTGGGCGGCCGTCAGAATGCGTGCGCTGGTCTGCTCGTGGACGATGACGCGGGGGTCTTGCCGCAGCTTCCAGGCAAGCTGGTTGGTACCGCTGTCGATCGCATAGACCCGCGCCGCGCCGTTGGTCAGCAGCACGTCCGTAAAGCCGCCCGTGGAGCTGCCGACGTCCATCGCCACCAGTCCGGCCACATCGATGTCGAACGCCTCCAGCGCGTGCGCCAGCTTGAGGCCGCCACGCGAGACCCAGGGGTGATCCCGCCCCTTGAGGACGATCTCCGCCTCCTCCGGCACCGCCTGCCCCGCCTTGTCCACTGGTTTGTCGCCGACCAGTACGTTGCCGCTCATTATGAGGGCCTGCGCGCGGGTGCGGCTCTCGGCAAGGCCGCGCTCGACGAGCAATTGATCGAGGCGCTTCTTGGCCATGCGCTCAGCGTTTCGCCAAAGCGGTGAGCGTGCCGGATGTCAGCACTTGCGGGAGGACCTGCGGCGTCGCAGCGCCGGGTGCATAGAAGAGGTACAGAGGTACGCCCGAGCGGCCATGTGCCTCGAGGAAGCGACTGATCGCCGGATCGGCATTGGTCCAGTCGCCGACCATCGCGGCGACCCCGCCCGCCTCGAAGGCATCGCGCACCGCCTGCGTATCGATGGCATTGGCCTCATTGACCTTGCAGGTCAGGCACCAGTCGGCTGTGAAATAGAGGAAAACCGGCTTGTTCTGCGCCCGCAGCGCGGCCAGCCGGGCCTCGCTGAACGGCTCGCCCACCAGCCCCTCGCCCGCTACGGGACGATCCCCGCGCACCAGCGCAGGCGCGGCGATTGCAGCGCCGCTCAGCAGTATGGCGACCAGCCCACCCAAGGCCCAGTTGACGCCACCGCCGGCGCGCTGGCGACGCCCCAGCGGCAGCAGGGCCAGGATCACGCCGCCCGCCAGCAGTACGCCCAACAGCACACCGCCGGCACCAAGCTGCCGCGAGAGCAGCCAGAGCAGTGCCAGCGCCGTCAGCCCCATCGGCACTGCCATGATGCGCCGGAAGCGCGTCATCCACGCGCCCGGACGCGGCATCAGCCGGCGCAGCGCCGGAACCCAGGCAATGGCGATAAATGGCGAGGCCAGCCCGAGGCCAAGTCCTGCAAACACGGCCAGCGCCAGCGGCCAGGGCAGCACCAGCGCCGCGCCCATGGCGGCGCCCATGAACGGCCCGGTGCAGGGCGTCGCGACGAAGGCGGCCAGCGCGCCAGTCCAGAAAGCGCCCGCCTGCCCGCCTTGCCCGGCCCGCCCCTGCCCGACCGAAAGCGAGGCGATCTCAAACCCGCCGAGAAGATTGAGCGTGATCGCCACCATCAGCATCAGCAGCACCGCAATCACGCGCGGGTCCTGCAACTGGAAGGCCCAGCCGACCTGCGTGCCGCCGGCCCGGATCGCCAGCATCAGCGCCCCGAGCGCGAGGCAGGTGACGAGAATGCCGGCGGTGTAAGCCAGCGCATCGCGCCTGGCCTGCCGCTCATCTCCGCCTGCCTTGGCGAGGCTGATCGCCTTGAGGCTGAGAATCGGGAAGACGCACGGCATGACATTGAGGATCAGTCCGCCCAGAAAGGCGCCACCGAGGATCAGCAGGACCGCCCCAAGCCCGGCCTTCGCAGCCGGCTCAGCCGTCGTGGCGCCGTCCGGGGCCACCGTCAGTCGCTCGCCACCCTCGGGCACAGCACCGGGCGTGGCCCTGATCGCGAGCGCGACGCCAGGTGAAACCGCAAGCACGCCCTCGACCGTAGCGGGCACCGATGCGCCGTCGGCCAGCGCCACCGCGACCACCAGCCAGTCGCCCGCGCGGCGGACGGTCTGCGGTTGGGCATAGCGCACCACATCCTGCGTCGTGGCGAAGAACCAGGGCGCGCCCATCGGCGCCGCTTGCGGATAGGGGACGGCAATGCTCAGCGTCCCGCCGGCCACCGCATAGCGCGCGGGCTGATCGAGCGGACGCGGGAGAGCCGCGCGAAATCCGTCGAAGACCTTGCGGGAGGCTGCCGTCGTAGCGCCGTCACCAATGGTCAGCGTGGTCGCGATTTCGCCCTGCTCCGGCACGCAGATCGCGTCCGTGCAGGCGAGCCAGCGCGCCTTGCCGCGCACCGGCAAGACGGTGCCAGCCGACAGGCCCGCGGGCACGGCAAGATCGACCAGCACGGCATAGTCATGCTCGTAGACATGGTTCATCAGCCCGGCGATCAGCAGCCGATCCGGCACGGGATAGCGGAAATCGCCGATCTTCAGGCCGCTGCCTGTCGGCAAATCCCAGGCGACCTGCATCCCCTGCCCGGCATCGCCTGGATTGCCCCAATAGCCATGCCAGCCAGCTCTGGGTTTCATCACGATAGCGAGCGTGACGGTGCTCGCGGCCGCCGGGCGGTCCGTCTCGGGGATCAGGCTGGCGGCGATATTCGGTGCCCCGCGCTGCGCAAATGCGCCGCCATCGGATGGGGCCGCCGATTGCGCAAAAGCGGCTGGGCCGACCAGCAATGCTGCCAGAAGAACCCATAGCGTCATCAAAACGCCATTGAGCCGGCGCACAGGAAAAGCCATGAAACGGATCATTGGCCGTTCTGTAAGCGCGCGCCGCCCCGACCCCAAGGAGAATCTATGCGTTTCCCTGCTTGCCTGCGCCTTGCCGCAACGCTGGCCCTGAGTGGCCCGGCGCTGGCCCAGCCCGCGCAGACTCCAGCCGCGCCCGCTGCTCCCGCATCCGAGGCGCCGCAGAGCCCGCCCAAGCTGCTCGTCGTCATCTCCGTCGACCAGTTCTCGACCGACCTGTTCGGCGCCTATCGCAGCGCCTTCACCGGCGGCTTGGCCCGCCTGCAGCAGGGCGTCGTCTTTCCCAATGGCTATCAGGGCCACGCCGCCACGGAAACCTGCCCCGGTCACTCGACGATCCTGACCGGTAGCCGCCCCGCCCGCACCGGCATCATCGGCAATGACTGGATCGACCAGAAGATCGCCCGTGCCGACAAGACGGTCTACTGCGCCGAAGACCCAGACGTGCCCGGCACGAGCTCGCGGGATTATGCCCCGTCCGTGAAGATGCTCCGCGTGCCGACACTCGGGGGCTATATGAAGGCGCAGAATCCGGCGGCCAAGGTGGTGTCCGTCTCCGGCAAGGATCGCTCGGCGATCATGATGGGCGGGCCGGTGGTCGATCAGATCTGGTGGTGGGGCGGCAATGGCTTCACCAGCTATCGGGGGACGCCGCTCACCCCTTTGATCGAGCAGGTGAACGCCGGCGTGCGCAAGACCTTCGACCAGCCCCGCCCGGCGATGGACGTGCCCGCCTTCTGCAAGGCCAATGATCGCGCCGTCCGCCTGACCGACACGCTCAGCGTCGGTGACGGGCATTTCGCTCGCGCCGGTGGCGACGTCCGCGCCTTCCGCACCTCGCCGGAAGCCGATGCCGCCGTTCTGGCGCTCGCCGTCAAGCAGCTGGAGGCGCAGCAGCTCGGGCGCGGCGACACCACCGACCTGCTGATCGTCGGCCTCTCGGCCACCGACTATATCGGCCATAGCTACGGCAATCGCGGCGCGGAAATGTGCATCCAGATGTTCGCGCTGGACGATGCCCTCGCCAGCTTCCTGGACCGGCTGGATGCGACCGGCCTCGATTATATGGTGATGCTCACCGCCGACCATGGCGGGCCGGATATCCCCGAGCGGCTGCGCGAACAGGCCGTTACCGACGCAGAGCGCGCGGACCCCGCCCTGTACCCGAGCGCGTTGAGTGCCGCGATCAGCGCGCGCACCGGCATCACCGTGCCGCAGGGTAACTTGCTGCTCGGCACCAATCCCTTTGGCGACATCTATGTGAATGCCGCCCTGACCGCCGCCCAGCGTACGCGCGTCATTGCCGAGGCCAAGGCCTTCTACGCCGCTCACCGGCAAGTCGAGGCCGTCTTCACCCGCAAGGATATCGAGGCCGCGCCGGCCCCCACCGGATCGCCGGAAAGCTGGTCACTCGCGACGATCGCCAAGGCCAGCTACGATCCGGAGCGCTCGGGCGATCTCGTCCTTCTGCTCAAGCCGCGCATCATGCCCATTGCCACGCCCGCGCCCGGCTATGTTTCGACCCACGGCAGCCCGTGGGGCTATGATCGCCGGGTGCCGATGCTGTTCTGGCGCAAGGGCCTGATGCACATGGAGCAGCCGCAAGCGGTGGAGACGGTGGATATCCTGCCCACGCTGGCCGCGCAGATCGGCGTCACCGTGCCGGCCGACCGGATCGATGGCCGCTGCCTCGATCTCGATCCCGGCCCGGCGACCCGTTGCCCTGCCCCGCAGGATCGCTAGACTGGCTCTGAATCGGTCGCAACAAGCAAGACCGGAAAAGGAGAGGCTAAACGCATGTCAGGCAAGATCGTCATTACCGGTGCCTCGGGCCAATATGGCCGGGCCGCCACGGATCGGCTGATCGAGAAAGGACTGGCAGACCAGCTCATCCTCATCAGCCGATCGCCGGACAGACTGGCAGACCGCACCGCGCAGGGCTGCGACGTGCGTTATGGCGATTATGACAAGCCCGAAACGCTGGCCGCCGCTGTGCAGGGCGCGGAGAAGATGCTGCTCATTTCCGGCACGCGGGTCGGCGCTCGCGTTGTCCAGCACAAGGCGGCGATCGATGCGGCCGCGGCCGTCGGCGTGCGCCATATTCTCTACACCAGCTTCATCGGCATCGATGACCCGAACAACCCGGCAGAAGTGCGCCACGACCATATCGAGACGGAACAGGCGATGCGCGCCTCCGGCATGGCGTGGACTGCGCTGCGCGACGCACATTATGCCGATGCCATGATCCTGATGGCCGGCCCGAACGTACTGGCCACCGGCAAATGGTTCAGCAATGCCGGCGAGGGCCGCGAAGCGATGGTGTGGCGCGACGATTGCGTGGATTGTGCCGTCGCCGCGATGACCACGCCGGGCCATGAGAACAAGGTCTACAACATCACCGGGCCGGAGTTGCAGACCTTTGGCGAGGTTGCCGCGCTCATCACGCAGATCACGGGCTGCCCGGTGGAGCACATTCCCGTCGACGACGCGCAGCAATATGCGATCTTCGACAGCATGGGCATTCCGCGGCGCCCGGTCGATGACCAATATGTGAGCGGCATTCCCTGGAACAGCGACGATATGGTGACCTTCGGCCGCGCGATCCGCGAAGGCTATCTGGAATTGCGCACCGATGACGTGCAGGCCCTGACCGGCCGCCCAGCCCGCTCCGTCCGCCAGATGATCGAGGAAAATCGCGCGATGCTGGTCGAGGCCGGCCGTGGCGCGACGGCGGCGCAACCGGCATGAACCGCGCCGATTACGAGCGCTATCTCGCGGCGTTCAACGCCAAGGACTATGACGCGGTCTGCGACTTTTACGCAGAGCCGATGGACATGCGCTTCTTCGGCGTCGCGCTGCAATCGCGCGAGGACATGAAGCGCTTCTACAGCTTCCTCCACGCCCATGTTCATGAGAGCGTGCGGGTGCTCAACTTCGCGTCGAGCGAGACCCTAACGGCCGTCGACGCCATCGTGCGCATCGCGGCCTATCGCGACCTCGATCGGGCGACGCTCGATGCAAATGGCGCGGGCGGGCTGTTCCCGATCAAGGCCGGCGAGGTGCAGGAGATGCGACAGTTCATCTTCTACACCCTGCGCGACGGTCTGATCGCGGATGTGGCCTGCGCGCTGGCGCCGCCGCCCGGCTGACCGGCGCGGCGACCGGCTTTAGCGATAGGGCGACTGGGTGCGGCTCACATAGAGCGGCGAGCGTGCGACCGGGCCGCTGACGACCATCGCCTTCATGCCCTTGCGCACCTTGTCGGCATCGATGACATTGTTGAGAACGGCGCGGGTCTGGCCGCTGGGCAGTGGCTCGACTACCGAAAGGCCGATGCCAGCCTTAGCACAATAAGCCAGCACATCCGCCTCCGGGGCGGCGAGGATGACGACGCGGCTCATGCGGCGAGACTCCCCTGCTGCGCGAACACCGCGCGCATGGCCGTGGCCGAGCGCAGACGGTAAGGATAGGGATGCGCCTTGATGCGGGCGGATACAGAGCAGGCAGCTTCCCGCGCGGCATAATGGCGCTGGCTGCACCCGGCGAACTGGGCATCGATCAGCGCGCGCTGCTGATCGTGCAAAAGGCGATTGAAATCTTCCATGAGCGTCTCCCGACACGGCAAGCGGGAGCACGACGGTCTCTCAGTTATCGCGACAGCTTGCGAGCAGGGTTCGCGCTAATGGCGCCGCCCTAGCAGCTAATGTGTCATCTGTCGCACGCAATCGCCTCGGCAACAGCCCAGCGCACCGCACGCGGATCAGGTCAGCGCATAATAGCGCACCAGATTGCCATCCGGCTTGCGCTCGCCCACGCCCACGAAGACATGGCGGGTCATCCAGTCATATTTGCCCTTGCTCGTCTCGAAGGTCGGCTGCGCGCGCAGATAATAATCCTCATGCGCGACCGGCTCGCCGCCCTCGAAGGCCCAGGCGCGCAGCCTTGCCATGGAGTCCGGCCTGCGACCCCAGAGATAACCTTTGTTCTGCATGTAGATGATCTCGCCATCGTCGGTTTCCAGCAGATAGCGGGCATCGAACACGGCGGTATCGTCATCGCGGAAATGGGCGTAATCGCCGCCGGAATTGGGCACCGCCCGCCCCCGCAGCCGCGGTCCCTCGAAATGCCCTTCATCCACCAGCACCGCCGAGCGGAAGCCGCCATTGTGGACATTGGGGACGCCAAAGACCCGCGTGAACATGAGACGGCACTCGAAGGCGAACTCAAGCACGGGCTGGTCGAGGGTCGAGAACGACATGGCGGCTCCTTGGACGATCAGGCGGCGGGTGATCAGGCGGCGCGGGCACCCGCCTCCGGGCAGGCATCCCACGGGCTGGGCATATGATAGGGCACGGTGATGAAATTGGCCTCGATCTGGCAGATCATGCCGTGATCGATCTTGAACAGCTCAGCGAGATAATAGCTATGCGGCCGGCGAATGTGCGAGCGGACCTGCGTGCCGTCGGTCAGCGTGTAATGATCCAGCCGCCCGCAATGATCGATGAAACCATAAGCCAGCACCAGCCCCCGCTCCTCGTCTACCAGCGGAAAGCGGCGGCCGCGCAGGCGATCGTCATAGCGGTAATTGCCGGTGCGGAACTGCGCCTCGCACGGCAGGCCGGCGACCGGCACTAGCTTGGCGAACTCGGGGTTGTTGGTGGTCTGCACGCCATTTTCGACGCGGTTGCAGTCGGGATGGAATTTCGTGCGGATCGTGCCGTCATTCAGTTGCAAGGTCTCGAAATAACCGTCTGACAAGGCGATCATTTCTGCGCGGGAGACGGGCGCCTCGACGGCGGCGTTGAGGATCGGCTTGTCATAGAAGCGCTGGTTCTCGAACACCGGGGAGCTATCGACCTGCCGCACCACGATGGTCTCGGTCTCCGCTACCCGGCCCGCCTCGTCCAGCCCGAGGCGCACGGTGTATGCGCTCTCGTCCAGCGGCTCGACCGCCGTGCCGAAAAAGCCGACCTGTCGCGTCTGTTCGTCGGCGAACATCAGGCGATAGTCGCCCAGCCGCTCGATGGTGCCCCACAAGCCATCGTCCGGCTTCAGGCGGACATTATTCTCGGTGATGAACGGATCGGGCGCCCAGTTCACGGCGCCGGGGTCTTTGTGCCCCAGCGACGCGAGATAGGCTTCCAGCGCATCGTAGAGCGACGCGCGGCTCATCCCCTTTTGGCTCACGCAGCGTTGACCGGCGCGTCCATATACATGGCCTTGACCTCCAGATAGGCCATCAGCCCGTCCACGCCGCCCTCGCGGCCGATGCCGGACTGCTTGTAGCCGCCAAAGGGCAGCCCCCAATCGACCTTCAGCCCGTTCTGGCCGATGCCGCCGGTGCGGATGCGCCGGGCGACGTCGAAGGCGGCCTGCGCATCCTTGGTCAGCACCGAGCCCGAGAGGCCGAAATTGCTGTCATTGGCAACCGCGATCGCCTCGTCTTCACTATCCACCGGGATGATGCTGAGGACGGGACCGAAGATTTCCTCCTGGGCGATGCGCGACTTGTTATCGACATTCTTGAACAAGGTCGGCTCGATGAAATAGCCTTGGTTGAGATGCTTGGGCCGGTTGCCGCCGGTCACCAGGTCGGCGGTCTTCTTGCCTTCCTCGATATAGCTTTCCACCCGCTCGAGCTGCCGCTTCATGGCGAGAGGGCCAAGCTGCGTCGTCGGATCGTCCGAATAGCCGATCTTCACCTTCTGCATTTCCGCCGCGATGGCATCGGCAATCTCGTCCTGCCGGCCGCGAGGCACAATCAGACGGCTGAGCATCGCGCAGACCTGACCCGAGAGCAGGCTGATCGTCTGCGTCATCAGCTTGGCGGTCTCCTCGGCCGAGAAATCGTCGCGCACGATGGCGGCGGACTTGCCGCCCAGCTCCAGCGTGCAGCGCGCGATCCGCTCGCCGCACACGCTGGCAATGCGCTTGCCGGCCACGGTGGAGCCGGTGAAGCTCACCTTGTCCACGCCGGGATTGCAGACGAGATGATCGCTCGCCTCGCGATGGCCGCAGACGAGATTGACAACGCCCGCCGGCACGCCCGCGGCCTCGCACGCCTCGGCGATGATATAGGCCTCCAGCGGCGTCTCCGGCGAGGGCTTCATGATCACCGTGCAGCCCGTGATGAGCGCATTGGCGACCTTGGAGGCCATGATGCCATAAGGCCCGTTCCACGGCGCGATGGAAGCGACCACGCCGACCGGCTCATAGACGAGATAGGCGGCGGCTGCGGCCTGCGTCTCGCGCTGCTGGACATATTGGAAATTGGCACCCACCTCGCGAGTCTGGTCGAACTGCATGGTGGCGCCGGCGACCATGCCGGGCGCAAAGCTTGCCAAGCCGCCCATCTGCGCGGTCCAGGCCTTGGCCAGCTCGCTCGCGCGGCTCTGCAGATGCGCGGTGATCTTCTTCATGATCTCGTTGCGCTCGGCAACGCTCATGCGCGGCCACAGACCGTGGTCGAAGGCAGCGCGAGCGGCGGCGACGGCGGCGTCCATGTCCGCCTCATCGGCTTCCGCCACGGCACCGACGACCTGCTCGGTATTGGGCGAAACCAGCTCGATGAACCGCCCGCTACTGGGCGCACGCCATTGCCCGTTGATCCAGACCTTGCCCGGCTCCTTCACGAACACGCCTTCGGGATTATGTCCTGCCACGCTCTCTCTCCTTCAATTTATGCCCGGCGCCGCCGCCTTCTGGGGAGCGGACGGCCCGGACGCTGGCGACCTGCACGCCGCCGGATTCGATGGCGCGAATGCTAAGGATTGCGGGCGTCGGTGCAAGGGGAAAGCGGTGGCGCCGTTGTGATAATGTTGACTTTGTCTGACAGAAAACTTCGCCCGATGGCAACTCGGCGCCGGCGCTTTCGGTGCCGGGCCGTCAAACTTAGTGTGGACGAATTTCCGACGGCCGCTCGCGACTATCGTGGGCAGTCTTTTTGCGCATCGCTCGCCAACACCAAGCATCCCAATGATTGAAAAATCCAACCATATTGACTCGATCCTGTAACCGGCTCACACTCCCTGCCGATAACCGCCGCAGACTCAAGCAAGCACAGGCGGGAGAGACGAGAGAGGACGCCCATGATCACCGTCAATCAGCTTCATCCCCTGTTCTTCGGCGAGATCGTCGGGGCGGACCTCAAGGCCGAGCCGACCGAGGATTTGCGCCAGGCGGTGCAGGATGCGATGGACAAGCACATCGTCTGCGTCGTGCGGCACGCGCCGATCACGGATGAGGAGCATATCCGCTTCGCCCGGCTGTTCGGGCCGCTGGAATATCCGCCCAATTATGGCAAGCGCCCGGCGGGCCGGATCGCGCCGGAGCTGTTTTCTGCCGGCAATCTCGATCCTGATGGCAATATCAAGCCGCTGACCCCGGCCAATGCGAACATCGCCAAGGGTGCCGAGCGCTTTCATGCGGACAGCTCGTTCAACCCTCTGCCCTCCAAATGGTCGATGCTGCGCGGCGTGGAGTGCCCGCCCTCGGAGGTTGGCGGCGACACGCTGTTCCTCGATCTGCGCGCGGCTTATGACGATCTGCCGCAGGCAATGAAGGACAAGGTGGATGGCATGACCGGCATCCACGATTTCTGGCGCGGCCGCCAATATGCCGGGCTTGAGGTCACCGAGGAAATGAAGGCGGCGATGCCGATGCCGCCGGTGCACCATCCGCTGGTGCGTGAGGCGCCGCTAGGGCGCAAGGCACTGTTCGTGGGCGGGCATTGCGTGGGCGTGGTCGGCATGAGCGACGATGAGGGCCATGCCTTTGTGGAAGAGCTGTACGCCCATGTGACCCAGCCCAAATATATCCATCGCCACCAGTGGACGGTCGGCGACATCGTGATCTGGGACAATCGCTATGCCCTGCACGCCGCGACACCGCTGGAGACGGACCAATATCGCCGCGACATGCGCCGCGCGACGCTCAACGAGAGCGGCGAGGAAGGCGACACCTATGAGTTCCGCCGGCGTCAGGCCGAGGCGGCGCACTGAGCGCCTGTGCGGTTCTCAACTGCGTGTTGAGTGGCGCCATGCCCGGCAACGCCCGGCTTGGCGCCCCGCCGCGCGCCATGGCCTCAGCGCGGCAGATAATCCTCCGCCATCGCCGCCTCGATGCCGGCATGACGGGCCTTCACCGAGCCGATGAAGGCCGGGTGGGTGATGACATAGAGCTTGCCGGTGAGGATCGCGTCCACGGTCATCTCACCGACGGTCAACGGGTCGAGCCAGAAACCCGGCGCCGTTGGCGGCAGGGCGCCGGGGGGCGGCGTTTCGTCCCGGTGGCGGAAGGGCGTATCCACCTGAAACTCCGCCGGGCGATGCTGCTCGGTCTCCTCGATATTGGTGCGCACCGGGCCCGGGCACACCACCGTGGCGCCGATCGCGCCGCCTCCCATGCTGCTGCCCCCCATGCTGCTGCCCTTGGCATCCAGCTCCAGCTTGAGATGCTCGGTCATGGAAATGACCGCCGCCTTGGTTGGCGCATAGACGCCACGCGTAGCGCGCGCCTGCATGATCGCGCCCTGCGAGGCGGTGTTGACGACATGCCCGCCCAGCCCGTGCGCCTTTATGCGTGGCAGGCCCGAGACGAGGCCGTTGACCACGCCCATCAGATTGACGCCGATTGCCCAATCCCAATCCGCATAGGTCGCTTCATCGACCGGGCCCTGGATGCCGATGCCGGCATTGTTGATGAGGATCTGCAGCGGACCCAGCGCGGCCTCGGCCTCGTCCAGCGCAGCGGCGAAGGCGTCGCGGTCTCGCACATCGAGTTGGAGCGCGCGGAAGCGATCCGCCCAGCCCTCGTCCGCCGCGACCTGCGCCGCCTGCGCCAGATGATCGGCGCGCACATCGCACACCGCGATCTTGGCGCCCTGCGCCGCCAGCGCGCGCGCCATGCCAAGGCCGATGCCGCTCGCGCCGCCGGTGATGAAGGCCATCGTGCCTGCTACTGTCTTCATGCCTCTCCTCGCCTCATGGCTACCACTCTTATTATGGGGATTTACAACCAATGACCGTGGACCTCTATCATGGCGAGCCGGCTTCCAACAGCCTGAAGGTCTTGCAGGCCATTCATGAGAAAGGCGTGCCCTTCACCAGCCATTACATCAACCTGATGAAGTTCGAGCAGCATGCGCCGGCCTATGTCGCAATCAACCCGGCCGGACAGGTGCCGACGCTTGTGCACGACGGCCGGGTGCTGACGGAATCGACGGTCATCAACGAATATATCGACGACGCCTTCGATGGCCCGCCGCTCAAGCCGGCCGATCCCTATCTGCAGGGGCAGATGCGCATCTGGACCAAATATGTCGATGAGGTGTTCCGCCCGTCCCTCTCCTTCCTCGCCTGGCATCGGGTGATCCCCGGCATGGCCAAAGCGCTGCCCGAGGGCGAGTTCGAGGCGCGGCTCAAGCGCATCCCCCTCAAGGAAAAGCGGGATAAATGGGAGCTGGCGGCCAAGGGCGGCTTTTCCGAACGGGAGCTGGAGGGCTGGCGCGCCAATCTGGAGGACGTGACCGACCGGGTGGAAAGCGCGCTCGCAGGCCATGACTGGCTGGTCGGCGGCATGTTCACGCTGGCGGACATTGCCGTCTTCGCCATGGCCGTCTCCATGCCGCGCAGCTACCCCGATCTGTGGAACGAAACCCGCACGCCGCAGGCCATGGCGTGGATGGCGCGGATGAAGGCTCGCCCGGGCGTGGCGGCAGCGCTGGCGATGCCGGACCACACCGGCATGGTCTCCCGCAAGGATTGAAGGCACGCCGCCGCCTCTTCTGCTGCGGGTCACTGTGCCTTTTCGCACATTTTTCTATCGCGAAAGTTCCCGTTAGGCTCCGGTTAAGCTAATTCATGCATGAGAGCGATGGCCTTGTCCGTCAGCCCGGCCTTCCCGGCCGTTTTCGTGCTGCAGCGATACCGGATTGCCCCGGCTGACGGACAAGCGATCTCCCCCTGACCAACCGAAGCGCAGGCGATCAGGGCTCCAGAACGCAGCCTGAATAGCCCGGCAGATCGCCCTGTCCTGCGCCGCCGACCTGCATCAATGGCGCCGCCAGACCGAGCCGCTTGGGCCAAGGCGCAGGCTCAGTCCCCAGATTGAACAGGCAAAGCCGGCGCTGCTCGCCAAAGCGCCGCTCGAACAGCAGCACCTGCTCATCGACCTGCAGAAAGCGGATGGCGCCCCAGCGCAAAGCGGGTTGATCCTTGCGGAAGGCGAGCAGCGCGCGGGTGAGATGGAGCAACGATCCCTGCTCTGCCTCCTGCTTGTCGACAGCCAGGGCCGGATGGTCAGCCCCCACCGGCAGCCACGGTTTCCCGCTCGAAAAGCCGGCATGAGGCGCGTCACCCTTCCAAGGCATCGGCGTGCGGGCGCCGTCGCGGCTGAGGGTCAGCGGCCAGTTGGCGATGGCCTCGGGATCCTGCAAATCCTCGAACGGCACATCCACCTGCGTCAGTCCCAGTTCCTCACCCTGATAGAGGAAGATGTTGCCGCGCAGGCAGCTGAGCAGCAGCATCTTCATCGCCGCGAACCGCGCCCGCGTCTCGGCGTCCGCCTCGTCCGGCAGCCAGCGGGTGACGGCGCGGGGCGCATCATGGTTCTCGAATGCCCAGCTCGGCCAGCCCATGCCGGCGCGGTCCGGCCACTGGCCGATCGCATCCGCCACCACGCGCGGGGTCAGCGCGTCGGCGTAGAGAAAATCGAAGCCGTAGCTGGTGTTCAGCCGGTTCTCGCCGCTGGTGTAGAGCTTCATCTCGCGCAGGGCCTCGTCCCCGCCGATCTCGGCAACCGTGAACCGGTCATCATAGCTGTCCATCAGCGCGCGCACCCGCTCGATGAAGCGCGGAATATGGCGGTGCCCTTGATTGTAGCGCCGCTGCTGATAGTCGAACGGCCGCGTGCGCTGCCCGGCCTGGTTCGGGTGCGGCGGATTGGGGCGCAGGCGCGGATCGTGCATCAGGAAGTTGAGCGCATCCAGCCGAAAGCCATCGACGCCGCGGTCCAGCCAGAAGCGCGAAACATCCAGCAAGGCCTGCTGGACCTGCGGATGATGCCCGTTGAGCTGCGGCTGCTCGCGCAGGAAATTGTGGAAATAATATTGCCGCCGCCGGGCATCCCAGGTCCAGGCTGGCCCGCCAAACACGCTCTGCCAGTTGGAAGGCGGCGAGCCGTCCGCCTTAGGGTCCGCCCAGACGTACCACCCGGCATGGTCGCCCTGCCGATCGGATCGGCTGGCCTGGAACCAGGGGTGCCGATCGGAGGTATGGGCAAAGACCTGATCGATGATCACCCGCAGTCCCAGCTCATGCGCGCGGGCCAGCAGCGCGTCAAAATCGGCGAGCGTGCCGAAGATCGGGTCGACGTCGCAATAATCGGCAACGTCGTACCCGAAATCCCGCATCGGCGAGGTGAAGAAGGGCGAGAGCCAGATCGCGCCCACGCCCAGGCTGGCGACATGATCCAGATGCGCGGTGATCCCCGGTAGATCACCGATGCCGTCGTTGTTGGAATCGGCAAAGCTGCGCGGATAGATCTGGTAGATCGTCGCGCCCTGCCACCAGGGCAGCGTGTCGGGCGCGCGCTGGCTGACGGGAAGGCTGGTGGCGGCAGGCTGGTGATTCTCGCTCATCCGCGCCAAACTGCATGGGAAGTCGTGCGCTGGCAATTGCGTCGGATAGCCGTCAGCCTGCAAGCCACCCGGAACGAGGGACGAATGCGAACAAGAGCTGGGATTTGCGCCAAAAAGAAGCGCTATGCCACCGAAGCGGACGCCCGCGCGGTGGCGCTCCGCGCAACGATTACGCTCCGCCCCTATCGCTGCGCCCTCTGCCGCCAATATCACCTCACCAGCCGGACGAAGGGGATGCGAGTGCTGAAAGTCGTTGAATGAAGGCGGTCAGTGCTCGCTGAGGAATAGCCTCAAATCCCTCATTTGCCTTTCGCCCTCATCCGTTTAGGCTCCGGACAAAATCAACGGGAGAGAGCGATGCGGTTTCAGAACAAGGTTGTGCTCGTCATTGGCGGCAACAGCGGGATCGGGCGTGCCGCCGCGCAAGGATTTGCTGCCGAGGGCGCGCATGTGTTCCTCACTGGGCGGTCGCAGGCGACCATCGATGAGACCGTGGCGGCGATTCCCGGCGCGCAGGGCTTCCAGGCGGATATCGCGCAGATCGACAGCAACGATGCCGTGCTGGATGCCATCCGCGCGGCGCATGGGCGGATCGACATATTGTTCGTGAATGCCGGAATCGGTGCCTTCGCTCCCGTGGAAGAGGTGACCCCGGCGCAGTGGGACGAGGTGCACAACGTCAATCTGCGCGGTTGCTTCTTTGCCGTTCAGAAGGCCCTGCCACTGATGGGGCAGACACCGGGCGGCGCCATCGTCATCACCGGCTCGATAGGGTCGGTCGCCGCGGTGCCGGGCAATGCCATGTATGCGGCGGCGAAGGCGGGGCTGCGCGCGGTGGCGCGTACGCTCGCTGCTGAGCTGATCGGACGGGGCATCCGCGTCAACATGGTCAGCCCCGGTCCGACCGAGACGCCCATCATCAACCGCTCTGGTCTCCCCCCCGAGGCCGTGGCGGGCATGCGCGCGCTGATGACCGACGCCATCCCAATGAAGCGCATGGGCACGCCGGAGGAGATTGCGCGCCCGGTGCTGTTCCTCGCCTCGGACGAAGCCAGCTTCATCACCGGCATCGACCTGTATGTGGACGGCGGCTGCGTGGAGCTTTAGCCCCGAGCGAGGCCTTCGAGCAGGATCAGGCCGAGAGATCGACGCTTGCGCTTTCCATCGGCCAGACTGAAGCGGCTGTTCCGTGCCTATCTTTGCGCCCAGCCCCGTGGAGCCGGGCCAGGAGGAAGCGCCCAAATCCCCAGCTGCCGAGGCCAGACGCCGCGTTGATATGGCCGACTGCGCCGGCATCGGCAAAACGGCTGCCCCAGAACTGGGCGAGACGCCTTGCCCGGTGGTATTGGATGTATGGATCGTCGCGGCTCGCCACCAAAATCGAGGGGAAAGGCAATGGCGCGCGTGAGGCCGGAGCGAATGGCTCCAGCCGCTCATCCAGCGGTGCCAGATCCAGTTCGGGCGGCGCAACGAGCAGCGCGCCGACAACCGGATAGCCGAAGTCCGGCCGCTCCATCGCAGCCCAGGCAGCGACGGCGTGGCACCCCAAACTGTGCGCCGCCAGAATGACCGGCCGGCCCGCGCTGCGGATCGCCAGATTGAGCTTGCTCACCCAATGCGTGCGGTTGGGCCGCGCCCAATTGCCGAGGTCGGCACGGCCGCACTCCTCGCTCTCACGCTCCCAAATGCTCTGCCAATGCGCGGGGCCGCTGCCGTCCAATCCCGGTACGGTGAGGACCAGCGGGGTCGACAATGTGGATGTGACATGATCCATGATCAAAACT
The DNA here is from genome assembly GCF_025961875.1 of Sphingobium sp. B8D3B. Lineage (NCBI taxonomy): Bacteria > Pseudomonadati > Pseudomonadota > Alphaproteobacteria > Sphingomonadales > Sphingobiaceae > Sphingobium > Sphingobium sp. B8D3B. Next base: position 1,520,581 of record NZ_JAOQON010000001.1, read on the forward strand.
CCTGTTCTCAGGGCAGATCAGTCGGCTCGGTCTACGTCCCGATCGTCTCACGGTATAATGTCTAACGTTTAAGTTGACAATATGATTGCGGTGGAGCGTGCGCTGATGCGGCCACGTGGTTCCCCCATGAATGATGCCGTTACTGATTACACCGGCAGTCCCACATAATTCTCGGCGATGCTGGTCTGCGCGGCGACGCTGCCGGCGATATAGTCCAGTTCGGCAACCTGCATGGCGCGCTCGAAGGGGCCGTCTTCGGGGAAGCGGTGCATGAGGCGCGTCAGCGACCAGCTGAACCGCTCGGCTTTCCAGACGCGGGCCAGAGCCTTGTCCGAATAGCCAGCGACGGCATCGGCATCGTTGCGCTTGAAGAAGGCGCTGAGCGCTGAGGCGGCATAATGCACGTCGCTGGCGGCAAGGTTAAGGCCCTTGGCGCCGGTGGGCGGCACAATATGGGCGCTGTCGCCGCAGAGCAGCAGGCTGCCATGGCGCATCGGCGCGAAGACGAAGGAGCGCAGTGGCGCGATGGACTTCTCCAACGCCGAGCCCCGGGTGATGTGCGCCGCGGCATCCGGCCCGAGGCGGATCGCCAACTCGTCCCACACGCGCTCATCCGGCCAGTCCTCGATCTTCTCGGTCAGCGGCACGTCGACATAATAGCGGCTGCGCGTCTCGCTGCGCATGGAGGCCAGCGCGAAACCGCGTTCGTGATTGGCGTAGATCAGCTCGTGATTGCAGGGCGGCACATCTGCGAGGATGCCGAGCCAGCCGAAGGGATATTCCCGCTCATAGGACTGGCCGGCGCTGGCCGGGATCGCCTGACGGCTGGGGCCATGATAGCCATCGCAACCGACGATGATGCGCGCATCCACGCGGTGTTCGCGACCGTCCTTGCTATAGGTAACATAAGGCGTGTCGCTCTCGATCTCGTGCAGGGCGACATCGGCAGCGCCATAGACGACCTCCAGCCCCCGCTCATCACAGGCATCCATGAGGTCCTTGGTCAGTTCGGTCTGGCCGTAGACGACGACATGGCCGCCGGTGAGCTTGGCGATATCGATGCGGATCAGCCGCTCGCCATCGGCCAGGTTGAAGCCATCGTGCACAAGGCCCTCGGCCTTCAGCCGCGCATTGAGGCCAAGTCGTTCCATCAGCTCGACGGTGACGCGCTCCAGCACGCCGGCGCGGATGCGGCCGAGCACATAGTCCGGCGTCTGGCGCTCCAGCACGATACAGTCGATGCCCTCAGCCCGCAGCAGATGCCCCAGCAGCAGACCCGCCGGCCCAGCGCCAATGATGCACACCTGTGTCATTCCATCCTCCTCGCAGACTCTTGACCGCATATCTGCCTGGCGACGCGCATTTGGGAAGGGACAGTTGCGACAAGCTCTGGTATTTTCCGGACATGACTGCCCTCCCCCATCCCCAACGCCACTCCCGCGCAGGGATCGTCCCAGCTTACGATCTCTATGGCGAGGACAAGGCGCCACGGCGCGAGGACTTTTTCCACGCCGAGACGATTGCCGTGCGCAGCCGGCGCTATGACTGGGAAATCGCACCCCACACCCATGCAGCGCTCACCCAGATGCTGTGTGTGGCGCGGGGTGAGGTGCGGCTGCATCTTGCGGGGGAGGATCGGCGGGAGGCAGGTCCTTTGCTGGTCTGCGCGCCGAACGGAATTGTGCATGGCTTCGGCTTCTCGCCCGATGTCGAAGGTATTGTCGTGACGGCCTCACAGGATTTTGTGGACAGTCTCACCCGGCAGGATGCGCTGGGGCAACATCTCCGGACGCCGGCGATCCTGCGACCGGACGCAGCGCTGACCGCGCGTCTGGATGCTTTGGGCACCGCGCTGGTCGAGGCCGAGCAGGACCGGTTCGCACCCAATGGCCAGCGTCTGCATCATGCGCTTGCCGAAGCCTGGCTACGCACGACCCTTGCTGCCGGTGCGCCGCTAGATGCCGCGCGGTCCACCCTGGCCGAGCGGTTTCGCGTTATGGTCGAGGCAACTTATCGCGAGCATCGACCGATCGAGCATTATGCGCAGCGGCTGCATTGCACGGTCCGCACGCTCTCGCGCCAGACGCAGGCCAGCTTGGGCATGACGCCGCTGCAGATCATCAACCGCCGGCTGCTGTTCGAGGCGCGGCGGTTGCTACGCTTCACCAATGCCGGCTGCAGCGAGGTTGCGGCGGAACTGGGTTTTGACGACCCATCCTACTTCTCGCGCTTCTACAAGCGGATGACCGGACGGGCACCAGGCTTGGAAAAACGGCGCAAGAACGTGTGAGACGTACCGCGTCAGGCAGCTGCCAACTCCGAACCGCTCTCCTGCCGCGCCAGCTTCTCGACCAGACGATTAAACAGGGTCACGCCGCGATCGTGCACGGTGGGCATCACTTGCACCTCTTCCGTGTCATCGATCACGCGCTGCTGGGCCTCAATCATCACCTTGTCCTCGGCGAAGGCCTGATCGGCCATGCGCATCAAAACGTCGCGCAGCGCCTCGTCACCATGGCTGCGATGCGGCCCCCAGGAGAAGAAATAGCGTGCGCTCTTGTCGCGCATCGGCGTCACGGCCTGGCTGGTGAAGGTGACGCCGCTCACCGCCCGCGACAGGTCCGGCTGGCCATAGTCGCAACCCTTGGCGGTGCCGAGCGGGAAGACGCCGCCGGTCATCAGCAGGACCCCGGGAATGAGGAAATCATAGCTCATGAAACTGTCCATCGGTTCGGGACTGCGGCGCGAGGCCGATCCGATGGCGTTCTCCGTCCAGCGCTCATAGCGGATGCCCCGCTCCAGCGGCGTAATCCGGGCCGGCGTCGCGGCAAATTGCGGCCCGGAGCCAAAGCTCTCTGCATGGACGAACGTCAGATGGCTGAAATCGAGCAGATTGTCATTGATGAGGCGCGCTTCCGCCGCATAATCGAGATGGCCTTGGCCGAGGATGTAATCGGGATGGTCCAGCCCCACGGCCGGCGGGATCAGCCGCTCATCGGCCGCGTCGACATCGCCCATCCAGACCCACAGCCAGCTATGGCGATCCACCACGGCATAGCGGCGCACGCGGGCCTGCGGCGGGATCTGCGCCTGGCCGGGGATCTCGACGACCTGCCCGTCTGCATCGAACAGCAGGCCATGATACATGCAGCGCAGCCGCTCGCCTTCGCAGCGGCCCAGCGAAAGCGGCGCGAGGCGGTGGACGCAGCGATCTTCCAATGCGTGGAGCGCGCCGGACGCCGTGCGCCAGAGGACGATCCGCTCGCCGAGGATCGAGCTGGCGAAGGGCTTCTCCGCCTCCAGTTCATGCGACCATCCCGCGACATACCACGCATTGCGAACATAGGCCATGACAGGCGCCTCTCCAGTTTCAACCACTGCACGCAAATTGACTTAACGGTGTTAAGGAGTCAATGATCCTCTATGGCTTCCACCATCTCCATCCCGTTGGATATCGAGCGCTTGCTGCAGGCGGCATTCGCGCAATTGGAGGCGGACGGGCTGGATGCGCTGAGCATGCGCAAGCTGGCCGCGCGCCTCAATGTGCAAGCCCCGGCGATCTATTGGCACGTCAAGGACAAGGCAGAGTTGCTGGGTCTGATGGCCCGCCGCATTCATGGCCGGGCTTATGCCGACGTTACCCACGCCGAGGATTGGCGCGACTGGCTGCGGCAGTTCGGGCGGGCTCTGCGGCGCAGCTTCCTTGCCCATCGCGATGGCGCGCTGCTCTGTGCAGTGTCTCGCCCGCCGGCGGAGGCCGATCCAGCGGTCCACGCGCACCGCATCGCCGCGCCGCTATTGGCGCTGGGCCTGCCACAGCAGCATGCCCTTGCCCGGCAGGCCGCAGTCATTTCCTTCGTGCTGGGATGGTCGGCCTTCGAGGCGAACGGGCCGATGCACAGTTTCCTCGATCGCATATTGGACTTTGAAGGGAGCTTTGAGCCGGGGCTGGATGCGCTGGTGGCGGGCTTTCCGGAGGTAGCCAGCCAAGCTTAGCCGGCAAGCCAGCGCGACAAGCGGCTCTGCGGATCGCTCATGAGGCTATGCGGATCGCCCTGCTCAACGATCCGGCCGTCCAGCACCAGTGCGACCTCGTCGGCGGCGTCGGCGGCATCGCGCACATCATGGGACACGAGAATGATGGGAATGTCCGAGCGGGCGCGCAATTCGACCAGCAGGCGATGCAGCGCCCGGCGGGTCGGGTGATCCACGGCGGAGAATGGCTCATCGAGCAGCAGTACCTGTGGATCGCGCGCGAGCGCCCGGGCCAGCGCGACGCGCTGCTGCTGTCCGCCGGAGAGTTCACGAGGCCGCCGGTCCTCAAGCCCTTCGAGATGGACCTGCGCCAGCAGCGCATCCGCCCGCCCCTGTCGCTGCGTCGCCGGGATATCCAGCAACGCTTCCATCACATTCTGCCGCGCGCTCATGTGCGGGAACAGCGCGTAGGATTGGAACACGAAGCCGACATGTCGGTCCCGCGCGCCCATCTGCACGCCGGCCTGCGTGTCCAGCCAGCACTGGCCGTTGACGCTGATCCGCCCGGTAGAAGGCGTCAGCAACCCCGCAATCGCGCGCAGGATAGAGGTTTTCCCCGCGCCCGAAGGACCGACGAGCGCCAAGGTCCGTCCACGCGCCAGAGTGAATGCCACGTCCAGCGCGATGGGCGCATGATGGCGCAGATGCAGGGTCACGCCCTCGCCGCTCGCCTCAGCCATGTCGGCGCCCCCTCTGCCCCAGCAGGAAAACAAGGCTGACCGCCACCAGCGAGACGGCCATCAGCAGCAGCGCCATCTGATTGGCAGACGCCATGTCGAACGCCTGCACGCGATCATAGAGCGAGAGCGCCAGCGTACGTGTCTTGCCGGGGATCGATCCGCCGACCATCAGCACCACGCCGAACTCCCCCAGCGTATGAGCGAAGGTCAGTACGGCCCCGGTGAGGATGCCCGGCCAGGCGAGCGGCAGTTCGATCCGCCAAGTGCTGCGCCAGAGCGAATGGCCGCAGGTCGCCGCGGCATCGCGCAGATCGCCGTCGATGCTCTCGAAGGCCCGCTGCACCGGCTGAACCGCAAAGGGGAGATTGACCAGCACCGATGCAAGCAGGATCGCCTCGAAGCTGAAGGCCAGCCCACTGCCGAACAGCGCCGCCCATGCTCGCCCCGCCCAGCTTTGCGGCCCCATGGCGGAGAGCAGGTAGAAGCCGATGACCGTCGGTGGCAGCACCAGCGGCAGCGTCACCAGCGCCTCGATCACGGCCCGCCCACGAAAGCGCGCCAGCGCCAGCCAGCGCCCGAGCACCAGCGCCAGCGGCAGCAGGATCGCGACGGTGAGTGCCCCGAGCAGGAGCGAAAGATTGAGCGCTTGCCAGTCCATCGCCGGTCAGAGTTCTCCGGCCGGCAGGGAGAAGCCATATTTGGCGAAGATCGCCTTGGCCGCGGGCTCGGCCAGATAGGCATAGAAACGCTCGGCCACCGGCCCCGCCGTCTTCATCAGCACCATGCGCTGGCGCAGCGGCGTGTGCCAGTCGGCGGGGATCAGCACATAGGCCGCCTTTCCCTTCACGGCAGGATCGAGCACCAGCGAATGCGCGACGATGCCGCCCTGCGCCCCACCTTCCGTGGCGAACTGCAGCGCCTGCGACACATTTTCCCCCAGCACGAGCTTATCCTGAAGCGGCTTCCACAGGCCGGCATGATCCAGCGCCTCCTGCGCGCGGCGACCATAAGGCGCATGTTCGGGATTGGCGATGGCAAAGCGGCTGATGTCCCCGCGCGCCAGCGCCTCACGCAGACCCGCAAGCTGGGAATCGAGCCTGAGCGGCGAGCCCCTGGGCGCGATCAGCGCCAGCCGCCCGATGGCATAGAGCCGGCCTTCGTCGCGGGTTTTGCCGGCCTTGGCGAGCCGCGTCACATAGCTTTCATCGGCGGAGAGGAATAGCTCGAACGGCGCGCCCTGCTGCAATTGTCGTGTGAGATTACCCGACGCACCGAAGTTGAGCACCACCTTCTCACCGGTCTCTTTCTCGAATGTCGCCGCGGCATCAGTCAGCGCGAGGCGCAGGTCGGCAGCAGCCGCGATCTGCGGCGCCGGCTCGGGCTTGCCGCACGCGACCAGCGCCAGCAGGCCAAGCAGCACAGCGCAACGGCGCAGCAGATGAGTCATGAGGTCCGCCCTTCGATCGATGTATGACATTGCGCACATCGACGTCTGCGGGGCGCTGTGTCAAGTGTCCTGCATGCGCACGGGGCGCGCGGAGGAGGTCGGCAAGGAGTGAGTGAGGACGGCGGAACGACGCTTAAGATCAAGGCGCAGGTGATCGCCGATGGCGTGATCGCCATCGGGCCGGGCAAGGCGCAGTTGCTCGCGGAGATCGCGCGAACAGGGTCGATCGCGGCGGCAGGCCGGGCGATCGGAACCAGCTATCGTCGCACCCGCGACATGGTCGATATTCTCAACACGGGATGGGGCGCCCCGCTAATCGAAACCGCCAAGGGCGGCGCCAGCGGGGGCGGATCGCGCCTCACCGATCACGGCCGGGCGGTCTTGGAAGCCTATCGGCAGCTCGAAACCGCAGTGCAGGCGGCCGGAACGGCCCATGCCAGTCACCTGATCGCTCTTATGAACGGCGTCGATCCCGACGGCGCTCAATCGATCCGATAAACCGAAAGCCGAACCGTCGGGCCGACCTTGCCGCCTGTCGCGACAAACAAGGCGCGGTTTACCCAGTCGTACCCCGCATGGCCGGTTTCCAGTCGAATGAAAGAGCGCATGTAATAGTCGGACGGCGGCACCTGTTCGCCGGACGCGATGCGCGCCGCGACCTCGGGCGAGGCATGGCGGATGCCGAGGCCCACGATCTCGATGACCGCGCCGTCGTGCGTTTCCATCGCATAGCGGGCATCGAGCTGCGCCACGCCGCCGGGTTGCACGGTTTGCCAGTCTGCGCCGACGTTCAGCAGCGTGCCATTGAGCAACGGCCCTGTCACCGTGCCGCCGACCACCGGGATGATCCGCCGTGTGCCAGCCGGTGTAATGCCCATCTCATGCGGAGGATCGAGCCGGATCTCGAAATCGCAGACGTGCGAGAGGCCCGGCGCGGGCAGCGTCATGCCGCGACCTTCGCGACCAGCGCGCCCGGCTCAATGGTGGGCGGCGCGGCGTTGAGCGTATCGCGCGCGAAGCCAGCCGCCTGCTGATAGGCGAGCATGAAGGCAGAGCGCTCGGCGGCGGGCAGCACGTCCTCGATGTCCTCAAACGCACCGCCGCAGCGCTCCTCGACCAGTTCCAGCAGCCCGAAGGGACCGGAGCCGCGATTGCGCATGGCGACCTGGCCGATGGGACCGCAGAGCTTCTCGTCAAAGGCGCGCAGCGCGGCCGGTGTCACGCCATGCGCCAGCAATTCACGGCCGATCACCCGCGCATCGACGATAGCCTGCGATGCGCCGTTCGAACCGGTCGGATACATGGGATGCGCGGCATCGCCCATCAGCGCGACGGGACCATCGACCCAGGTCGGCAGCGGATCGCGGTCGATCATCGGGTTCTCATAGGCGACATCCGACTTGGCCAGCAGCTCCGGCAGGTTCAGCCAGTCATAGACGAACCCGTCGAACTCATGCGCGAACTCGGCGAGTTCGACCGGGCGGAACCAGCCGGATTTGCGCCAGTCATGATCGGTATCGTAGGTCTTCTCGGCGATCCAGTTGATATCCGCCAGCCCCTCCTCGTCGGGATGCGAGATGGGGTAGATCACCACCCGGTGCCGGCTGGTGCCTAGGCCCACGAAGGACGAGCCAGTGCGGATCGGCACGCCGCGCGCGGTGCCGCGCCACATGATCGTGCCGCCCCAGTGGATCGGCGGTTGATCCGGGTGCATCTGGGCGCGGACGCTGGAATGGATGCCATCGGCTCCGAACAGCAGGGTGCCATCGACCTCGACCTTGCCGCCGCCGGCGAGATCGACCAGCGCGGTGACGCCACCCTCCGCCCGCTTGCGATAGCCGGTCACCTTATGGCCAAGCTTCAGAGCCTCCGGACCGAGCCGCTCGACCACCTTGCGGCAGAGCATCAGGTGGAAGGCGCCCCGGTGGACAGCATATTGATGCCAGTCATAGCCGGCGACCTTGCCGCGCGGCTCGGAATAAATCTCGCGGCCATTCAGCCCGACCAGCGCCCATTCCCGCGCCGGAATGCCGACCTGGTCCAGATCCGCCTCGCTTATGCCGAGGTCTTCCAGCTCGCGAATGGCATTGGGCTGGATGTTGATGCCCACGCCGAGCGGCTTCAACTCGCGCACGCTCTCGAACACTGTGCAAGGCACACCGATTTGATGAAGCGTGAGCGCCAGGACGAGGCCACCAATGCCGCCACCGGCGATCAAAACATGGTCGTGCGTCATCGAGAATATTGCCCTTTCCGTGCGGGCCTAACCCAGGCGTCCCGCGCCGACGCCTCATCTGCCCGAGGGGAGCGCTGTACCGTCGTGGGGGCGCAGTGGCAATGTGGTGGGATCAATCTTATGCCGGCTGCTGCGGGGCGGGCGCGATAGGAAGTAGGACGCGATGGTCGAGCGGCTGGGCCCCGGCGCTCCTGCCTTCTCACGAGCACTGGCTTTGCCTTGTCGCGCACCCCTGCCGTGTTCCTGCGGAGGCAGGAACCCAGGGCGCGGGGCACTGCGGCTGAGCCCTAGGCTCCTGCCTGCGCAGGAGCACTGAAGGAAGCAGGACCGGCGCGACGTTCCGCAGCACCAAGCGCGCCTTTCGTGTCGAGCAAAGTCGAGACACTCAGGACCTGAGCTTGCCGTGTCTCGGCTTCGCTCGATACGAACGGGAATGCAACAATGGACAAACAGTACGCCCAAAACCAAAGAAGCCCGCCCCTCCCCTTCGGAAGGCGCGGGCTCCTTGGCGCTATGATCGCACCCCGATCAGATCGGGAAATGGCCCGGCTGGGTTTCCACCGTCACCCAGCGCAGCTCGGTAAAGCTGTCGATGCCGGCCTTTCCGCCGAAGCGGCCATAGCCCGAACCCTTGACGCCGCCGAAGGGCATTTGCGCTTCGTCATGCACGGTCGGGCCGTTGACATGGCAGATGCCGGACTGAATGCGCCGCGCGATGCCGAGGCCCTTGGCGATATCCTTGGTGAACACCGACGCCGAAAGGCCATATTCGGTGTCATTGGCGAGTTCGACCGCATGCTCGGTGTCGCGGGCGCGAATGATGCCGACGACCGGCCCGAAGCTCTCATCGCGGAACAGCTTCATGTCCTGCGTCACTTTGTCGATGACATGGGCAGGCATCAGCACATTGTGCGTCGTCTCGCCGCCGGTGAGCTGGGTCGCGCCCTTGGCCAGCGCGTCCTCGATCAGGCTCTGGCAGTGCGACACGGTCTTGGCGTCCACCACCGCGCCGAGCGGGGTGTTCCCCTGACGGGGATCGCCCACGGGCATGGAGGCGACCTTCTCCTTGAACTTGGCGGTGAAGGCGTCGGCAACAGCATCGACCACGATGATCCGCTCGGTCGACATGCAGATCTGGCCCTGGTTCATGAACGCGCCGAAGGCCGCGGCCTTCACGGCCTCGTCAAGATCGGCATCCTCCAGAATGACCAGCGGCGCCTTGCCGCCCAGTTCGAGCAGAACGGGCTTCAAATGCTCCGCAGCGCGTTTGGCAATGATCTTGCCGACGGCGGTGGAGCCGGTGAAGTTGATGCGGCGGACCTGCGGCGCATCGATAAGCGCACCCACGACATCGGCCGCGTCTTCCGGCGCATTGGTGACGACGTTCACCACGCCCTCGGGGAAGCCGGCCTCGGCAAACGCCTCGATGATCAGCGCATGAGTGCGGGGGCAGGATTCGGACGCCTTGAGGATGACGCTGTTGCCGCAGGCGAGCGGCACGGCGATGGCGCGCACGCCCAGGATGATCGGCGCGTTCCACGGCGCGATACCGAGAATGACGCCGACAGGCTCCCGCAGCGCCATGGAGAGGCAGCCGGGCTTGTCCGAGGGAATGACCTCACCATTGATCTGGGTGGTGAGCGCGGCCGCTTCACGGATCATGCTGGCAGCCAGTCCGAGGTTGAACATCGCCCAGCCGGCCGTCGCGCCGATTTCGCCCATCATCGCTTCGACGAAGGCATCCTTCTTGGATTCCAGGGCAGAAGCGGCTTTCATCAGTACGGCACGGCGCGCATTCGGCCCCATGACCGACCAGTTCTGGAAGCCCTCTGCGGCCTTGGCGGCGATCGGCGCGATATCTGCGGCCTTCATCGCCGTCGCCGAAGATGCGACCTCGCCCGTCATCGGATTATTGCGGCTAAACTCCATGGCGTTCCTCCAGTTCTCTCTCTCAAGACCAGTGTCGCGCGCTCGCATGAGGCCGGATGGCAATGAACAACCCAAATGCTTGCGGCGGCGCGGCTCCCCTCTGCCTTGCGGAACCGCCGGATGCAATTGTCTTGCGCGCCCCAAGCTCGACTTGCGCCAAGAAATGAAGGAACAGGGGTCGATCCTCGCGCGTTGTGGCGCATAACTGGGAATAGACGGCGGGTTCGAGACGTGCAGGCATCCGAAGACCTCAGGGCAGCATCGTTGGAGAGCTATCGGCAGCTGGTCGAAAGCATCACCGATTATGCCATGTGCATGCTGGATCGCACGGGCCATATCACGAACTGGAACGCAGGCGCGCAAAAGCTCAAGGGCTTCCGGCCGGAAGACATTATCGGCGTGCATTTTTCGCGCTTCTACACAGCCGAAGACGTGGAAAAGGGCATGCCCGAGCGCGCGCTGGAGATCGCCGCGACACAGGGCAAGCACGAATCCGAGGGCTGGCGACTGCGCAAGGATGGCTCGCGCTTCTGGGCGCACGTCGTCATCGATCCGGTTCGGGACGCAAACGGCGCGCTGATCGGTTATGCCGGGATCACCCGCGATCTTACCGAGCGCAAACTCGCAGAGCAGGCGCTGCGCAAAAGCGAGGAACAGTTCGCCCTGCTCGTCCAGTCCGTCACCGATTACGCCATCTACATGCTGGACCCAGAGGGCATGGTTTCCAGCTGGAATGCCGGCGCGGAGCGGATCAAGGGCTATCGCAAGCACGAAGTGCTCGGGCAGCATTTCTCGCGCTTCTATCAAGAAGAAGATCGCACAGCCGGCGAGCCGCAACGTGCCCTAGAGACCGCGCGGTCGGAAGGTCGTTTCACGGCGGAGGGCTGGCGCGTCCGCAAGGGCGGCGAACGCTTCCGCGCGAGCGTCGTCATCGAGGCGCTGCGCGATGAGACCGGCGCGCTGGTGGGCTTCGCCAAGATCACCCGCGACGTCACGGAGCGGGAGGCGGCCCAGCGCGCGCTGGACGAAGCGCGCGAGGCGCTGGGCCAGGCTCAGAAGATGGAAGCGCTCGGCCAGCTCACCGGCGGCGTGGCGCATGACTTCAACAATCTGCTGATGGCGATCAACAGCAGCCTCATCCTGCTGCGCCGACGGATTCCGGAACAGGCCGAGACGCAACGCCTGCTCGACAATGCCATGCAGGCAGTCGATCGGGGTGCGACGCTCACACAGCGCATGCTCGCCTTCGCGCGGCGGCAGGAGCTGTCCATCGGCCGCGTGCATATTCCCGAATTGCTGCGCGGCATGACCGAACTGGTCCAGCGCACCATCGGGCCGGAATGGCCCGTCAGCATGATCATTCCGCTCGGACTGCAGGCGGTGAAAGCCGACGCCAATCAGCTCGAAATGGCCATCCTCAACCTGGCCGTGAACGCCCGCGATGCGATGCCGGACGGCGGCGCGATCATCATAAAGGCGAACCGCCAGACCGTGCGGAGCAACGAGATCGCCGATCTGGAAGCGGGGCATTATGTGGTCCTGACCGTGGTGGACAGCGGCATCGGCATGGATGCCGAGACGCTCAGGCGCGCGACCGAACCCTTTTTCACGACGAAGGGCGTCGGTAAGGGCACGGGCCTTGGCCTGCCCATGATCCATGGCTTTGCACGCCAGATCGGCGGTGCGTTCACGCTCACCAGCGCGCCGGCCAAGGGAACATCTGCGCAATTGTGGCTGCCGCAGGCCGCCGAGCAGTCACAGGCAACCACGCCCGCTGCGAAGGAACCGCCGCTGCCGCCGCAAGCCAAATGCCGGGTTCTGGCCGTGGATGACGATGCACTGGTGTTGATGAACACGGTCGCGCTGCTGGAGGATCTGGGGCACGAGGTCGTCAGCGCAGTCAACGGCGCTCATGCCCTTTCAAAATTCAAGGATGGCGGCTTCGACTTGGTCATCACCGATCAGGCCATGCCCGGCATGACGGGGACGGACCTCGCCGCGACCATCACCGCCGTGCAGAGCGACATGCCCATCATTATCGCGAGCGGATATGGCGAAGGGCTGGTGTTGCCCGAAGGGCAGATCCATCGCCTGAGCAAACCGTTTGGCGAACACCAGCTCGCCAAGGCCATTTACCAGGCCTGCTGCAGGAAGGATCGCCGCACCCCGGCCGTCTAAACGGACTTGCGCCCCATTTGCCGGGTCCGCCCGCTCAGGCGGATCGCCCGGCGCAGCAAGGATGCGAAGGTGCGCAAGACCGGCAAGCGGTCATAAAAGCGAACATCGTGGATGTCCGTGCGCGAGAGGCGCTGGTGCCCAAGGTCAGGGTTGGCGACATAGGTAAGCAGGTCGGGATGGCGGTTGCGCAGGACAGACAGCGCCCCATCATAATGCATCGGCTCGCCATCCGGATGCCGCCCGCCTGCGGGGCGCTCCAGCATCGCTGCCAAATAGTGAGCGGCAAAACCGATCGTGTCTCCACGCACCGCGTAGAAATGGCATCCGGCAAGCCCGCTGCCGGGTGGGATCAGCTCAAGCGGGCGCTCGGTCGCTTCATATTGCCCCGGCAGAAGGCTGCCGAAAAAGATGTCCCATTCCACCCCGCCCAGCTTGGTCAGAGCGGCAGGCAGAACCGTCTCGATCCGGTCATGGAAATCGAAGTCATCCTCCAGCACCAGAACGGATCGATGCCCCGCCTCCGCCGCCTCACGCAGCACGCTCATATGGCTATCGAAACATCCCCGCGTGCCCGGCGTCGGAAACCCTGCGGCATCCGAAAAGCGCTTCGCCGTGAAGAACGCGATTTTCGGATGATCGAGGTCCAGCCCCAGACGCCTGAACTGCGCGGCCATCTCGCGGCGCCGGTCGGCCCGGTGAGGAAGATTGATGATCCGGATGGCATCGAACGCGTCAACCAGAGCGCGACCGGCGGGGGTTGGGCTTACCATCGGCTGCGGTCCTTCTCGACTGGATAATGGATGATCAGCCGCGATTCGCGCCGGCCCTCAACGGGCCTATAGACTGGGCTTCTCCTTTTAAGGAATCGCAAAGCCGCCCCCAGCCGGGCCAGCGCTTCAGATCACCTTGCCGGGGTTGAGGATATTGTTCGGGTCCATCGCGCGCTTAAGCGTGCGCATCAGCGCCAGCTCTTCTGGCGTGCGGCAGTGGTGGAGAAATTCGCGCTTGATGCTGCCGATGCCATGCTCGGCGGTGATCGAGCCGCCCCATTCGCCGACCGCCTTGTAAACCAGCGCCTCCATCTCATGCTCGGGCATCGGGTCGCGGGGGACGCGTGCGGAGAGGTGGAGGTTGGAATCGGCAAGGTGGCCGAAGAAAACGGTCACGCAGTCCGGCCACCGCTTCAGCAGCAGATTGCGTACGTAAGGGATGAAATCGCCGATCTTGCGCGTCGGCAGGCTCACATCGAAGGCCACTTGCGGCCAGTGCACGCCCTTGTGCCACTCGCCGGGGCAATCGCGCACCGCCCAGATCTCCTGCCGCTGCTTGTCCGACTGGGTGATGACGGCATCCTTGACGAGGCCGGCTTCGATCATGCCGCCCAGCACTTCCTCAAACCGCTCGGGATCGCGTTCCGGGTCGGTCCCAAGCACTTCGACCAGCGCATAGACGTTGTAACCGTGCGGCAAGGGCGGCTGGCGACCCAGCGCCGTCGTACCGATCTGGTAGAAATCCGGCCACATCACCTCAAAGGCGGACAAGGTGCTCGCGAACGCCGAATTGCATTGTTTGAGCAACTCCAGCGTGGCCGCATAATCGTCGACCGCCACCACGGCGGTGCAGGCGCTGCGCGGCTTGGGGAACATCCTCAGCACCAGCCGGGTGATGACACCGAGCGTACCCTCGCTGCCGATGAAGAGATGCTTGAGATCGTAGCCGGCGTTGTTCTTGATCATCACATTGAGCGACGAGACGATCGTGCCATCCGGCAGCACCGCTTCCACACCCAGAATGAGATCGCGCATCATGCCATAGCGCAGCACGCGGTTGCCGCCGGCATTGGTGGCCGCATTGCCGCCGACCTGCGCCGTTCCGCGTCCGCCAAGATCGAGAGGGAACAGAAAGCCGGCCCCGTCGGCGGCGCGTTGAACGGTCTCCAGCACGGTCCCCGCCTGCACGGTCATCGTGCGGCCAGCCTCGTCCAGTTCCTCAATGCCCCGCATCCGTTCCAGGGACAGCAACAAGCAGGGTCGATCCGCGAGGCCGCCCGCGCACAGGCTGGTCAAGCCGCCCTGTGGCACGACCGGCCAGTGCTCCTCGTTGCATATAGCCATGATCTGCGAGACCTGCTCCGTCGTGCGCGGATAGGCGATGCCGGGGAGCGGGATGTCCGCCGGCATGACATTCGTGAAATCAGAGACATGGCGCGCGAAATCGCCATCCGTCCCATCCTTCACAATATCAGCGCCCAAGGCTTGGCGGAGGCGCGCGATGATATGGGCACCGCGTTGGGCTTCGTCTGCGAAGCCTTGTCCGCGCTCGTCCAGCGTTGCTTGGGTCATCCCGCCTCTCTCCTCTTGCAGCCACAGCATAACGCCCGGTGGCGCCCTGCATAGGCCAAGGCGATAGAACGAATCATGAAATCGGCCGCCAGGGTCGCCTCTGTTTCACCCTGAGACGGCCGTCGATTAGCGAAGCCAGTCAAAATTCTGTTAAGTATCTAAATTTCTGTGAGTTTTAGTGGAATTGCCACGCAAGCGGCTCCTTAAGTGCAAAAAGGTAAACTTGGTTTACGTCTTGTTAACCATAGTTTATTGTCGTCGAGGTCGGGTGATCCGACCAAATACAGGAGTCGTCGATGGTAAACGAAGTGATCGTTGAAGAACTCAGCGAGCAGGAAGTCGATCTGGTTGCGGGCGGTGGTCCGAGCCACGAATCGAGCGGTGGCATTCGCGGCTGATTTGTCAGTCGCTTCTGGTCACCACGATCAGATTGATCCTATGGCCGGGGGGGCGCGCGCGAATAAGCGATCGTCCGCCCGGTTTTTATTTGCCATGACCTGACACGGCATTTTTTCATCGCCTCGGGACAGCAGAGCATCCTAGAAAGCCGCTCAGGGGGACCGGATGCCACTCTTCAGGCGACAAGCACTCGATCATCACAACCGGCTGCACGGGGACATTTTCCTCGTCCCTCCACTGCGCTGGCAGGCCATCGGCTGGCTGTTGCTTGGCCTGGTCTGTGCCGGTGTAGCCTGTCTCGCGTTCGGCAGCTTCAGCCGGACCATCAAGGCCGAGGGGAGCCTGCACATGTCAGACATGCCGTCGCCCTCCCCTTCCCAACCCACAGCGCGCCCCTCGCCGGAGTGGACGGCCCGCGTCACCGTGCCGCTCGCCCAGATCAAGGATGTTCATCAAGGCCAACAAGCCCGGGTCTCGCTCGCTGGCGGCAGCGCTGCCGACGCAACGACGCTGAGCGGCACGATTGCGGCGATCGCGACGCGCATGGACCCCGGCGAAACAACGGTGCCGGTCGAGATCCATCTGACAGCGCCAGGCGCAGAGCCGGGCAACCTCAGGGTCAGGGCCATTGACGGACAGCCTGTCACCGCGACCATCCTCATCGAGCGGGTCCGCCTGTGGCGCTGGCTGTTCGCGCCGGTCCTTCCCCGCAGCGAGTCCTAGATGAACGCGCTGATTGCCAAACTCACGGGCCGGCGGCGCATTCGCCCAATCCTGCAGACCGAGGCGGCAGAATGCGGCCTCGCTTCGCTGGCAATGGTCGCCAACTGGCACGGGCATGAGCTTGATCTCAATGCCCTGCGCCAGCGCTTTGGCGTGAGCGCGCGGGGCATGACCCTGCGCCAATTGATGCAGACTGCGGATAACATGCAGCTGCTGCCGCGCCCGCTAAAACTCGATCTGGCCGGCCTGCATCTTCTGCATCTGCCCGCCATCCTGCACTGGGATCTGAACCACTTTGTCGTGCTCGAACGCGTCGAGCCGGGCCGTGCCTATGTCGTCGACCCGGTGGGCATCGCGCGTTGGTACAAGTTCGACGAACTGGGACGCCATTTCAGCGGCGTCGCGCTGGAACTGCGCCCCTCGCAGGACTTCCAGTCCGTCCGGGCCAGGCGGCGCCTGCGCTTCCGCGATCTGTGGAGCGGCATGACGGGCGCACGCCGCACCTTTGCGCAGACGGTCATCCTCTCCATCGTCATGCAAGTCTTTATTCTCGCCAGCCCTTTCTATCTGCGCACCGCCGTCGACGAGGTTCTGCCGGCGCAGGACGGCGGCCTGCTGCTCACGCTGGCGCTGGGATTTGGCGCGCTCGCGCTCATCGGCGCCGGCGCGGCGCTGCTGCGGAAATATGTGCTGCTGTCGTCAGGCGCCCTGCTGTCCTTCGGCATCACCTCCAACATCGTCCGCCACCTCTTCCGCCTGCCCATCGCCTGGTTCGAGAAACGCAAGGTGGGAGACATTCTCACCCGCGTGCAATCCGTGCTGCCGATCCAGCGCTTCCTCATCGAAAGCGCGCCGCTCGCGCTGATCGATGGCACGCTCTCGGTCCTCACCCTGGTGATGATGTTCCTGATCGCGCCCGAACTAGCACCGATCACGCTGGTCGGGCTCGTCCTTTATTCCGGCGTTCGGCTGGCCTTGCTCGCGCGCGAGAAAGAGCGTGAGGCGGAATATGTGAAGGCCCTCGGCCGCGAACAGGGCACGCTCATCGAGACCTTGCGCGGCATGGTCACGCTGCGCCTCGCCGGCCGCGAAGCGATGCGCCACAGCTACTGGCAGAACCGCCTGACTGAGGCGCTCGGCGCGCGCTACCAGCACGAGCGCGTCAAGGCCTGGCACGAGACCGCCAAGACGATGATCCCTGCGCTGGAACTGGTGATCGTGATTTTCGTCGCCGTACGCGCCAATATGAATGGTGCCATCACCCTCGGCACCCTGTTCGCCTATCTCGCCTTTCGCACGCAATTTGTGCAAGCGGGCCAATCTCTGCTGGATGAAGGCGTCAAGCTCCGCCTGCTCGAACTCCATCTCGATCAGCTCGCGGACATTGTGCAGAGCGATGAGGATGCAGGCTTTGCCGAACCGCTGAGTCATGCCGACTTCTCCGGTCGGGTAGAGCTGCGCGATGTGCATTTCGCCTATGGCCCGCACGATCCGCCGGTGCTGCGGGGCGTCGATCTGGTCATCGAGCCGGGCGATCATGTCGCGATCACCGGCGCTTCCGGCAGCGGCAAGACCACGCTCGCCAAGATCATCCTTGGCCTGATCGACCCGACCAAGGGGGAGGTGCTCATCGACGGCCAGCCACTGCCGCAGTTCGGCCGCCGCGCCTTTCGCGAGCATGTCGCTGCTGTGCTGCAGGACGACGTGCTCTATGCCGGGTCCATCGCCGATAATGTCGCGGCATTTGGGGAGATCGACCCGGATCGCCTGCGGGACTGCCTCAAAGCCGCCGCCATTCTGGAGGACATTGAGGCGATGCCGATGCGGACCGAGACGCTGGTCGGGGATATGGGCTCCACCCTGTCCGGCGGTCAGAAGCAGCGCATCCTGCTCGCCCGCGCGCTCTATCGTGAGCCGGCGGTGCTGCTACTGGATGAAGGCACCGCCCATCTCGACCTGGAGCATGAGGCCATGGTTAATCGCGCCGTCGCTGCATTGGGCATCACCCGGCTCATTATCGCGCATCGGCCGGAGACGATTGCCGCCGCCGACAGGGTGATCAGGGTGGAGAACGGAGTGGTCACGAGCGATAGCCAGCCGCGGTCGACGACAAGCTAGAGCAAGCAGAACGCTGGTTTCATATCGCAGACGGTGCGCCAGCGCGTCGCGACGAACAGTCGGCTCAAGCTGTCGAAGACTGCCGCCGCGCCTCCCTGCCTGTCCCCTCGCACAAGCCTTTCCATCTCTTGTGAACAACTTGTTCATAGTTTCCTGACATTGACGTCCACTGGCGACTGAACCGCCCGAGTGTGGACCAATGTTGCGATTGCGCCTCCTTGCGAGACTGACCCGGTCGGCTCGCAGCCTCATCCTCGCCGCGGCATGCCTCATCGGCATGATCGTGATGACGAGTGGCGCCGGCACGTCGCTGGACAATTTGACCCGCACCGAGCGCTACCAGCACTTCCCCAAGAAGCCGAGCGGCGAGCTAGTTATCGTTAAGATCGACACGCCCAGCATCAAGGCGCTGGGTACGTGGCCCTGGCCCCGCGGGCGCCATGGCGAGCTGATCGATGCCCTGAATCGCGCAGGCGCCGAGCGCATCGTCTCCAATATCATTTTCGACCAACCCGCTGCGGACCCGGCGCAGGACGACCGGCTCATCAAGGCACTCGCAGCCTCTAAGGCCGATGTCTATCTGGCCGCACTGCTGGAAAATCGCTCCAATGGGCGGGCAACCTACGAGGCGCTGCCGACCGCGGCCTTGCTGCCCTATGTCACCCCGGTCAACGTGTGGCTTCATAGCGATCCCGACCAATATTATCGGCGATTGGTGCTCAATGCCCCGGTCCTGGGTACGGAATTGCGCGATATTTCCCAGGCGCTTGCCGGCACCAACTATCCGGGTGAAGGCTCCTTCCCCATCGACTGGTCCTATTGGTGGAACCAGATCGACCATATCTCCTATTCGGACGTGCTGGCCGGCAAATTCCCCAAGGACTTTTTCAAGGGCAAGAAGGTCCTGGTCGGCATCGATGCCTTCGGCTTCGGCGACCAGTTCAACGTCCCTTATCATGAGAAGCTCTCTAGCCTTTATGTCTTTGCCGCCGCAGCAGAGACGCTGATCGCCGGACTGCCGATTGAGGTGGGGCCGTGGCCAGCTATGGTGCTCGCGCTGGCGCTGATCGGCCTCTCCTTTCTGCTCAAGCCGCGCTTTCGCTATCCGCTCTATCTGGCCGGAACCATAGGGCTTGTGCCCGCGCAGATTTACACGGAACATCTGACGCTCTGGCGCCCGGATGTCGGCCCGGCGATCCTCACGCTGGTGGCCGCGCTGGTCGCCCAATCGCTCCTCAGCGTCGCGCAGGCCTTGCTGGATCGTAGCACCAAGTCGGCTGAAGCGGGGCTCCCCAATCTCGCGGCGATGGTGCTCAACGAGGGCGAAGAAGGCGTGACGATCGTTGTCAGCCTGCGCAATTATGTGGAAACGACGGCGCTACTCGGCCTGGCGGCGCAGGGCACGCTGCTCGCCAAAATCCGCGACCGCCTCATTCTCGCCGCAGGCCACGAGCGGATTTACCAGATCGACAATCACAGCTTTGCCTGGCGGAGCCGGGAGGACGTGCCTCAGGTGGTCGACAGTCTCGAGGGTCTGGAAGCGCTGTTCGCGCCGGGGGTTCAGGTCGAACAGCTCACCGTCGACATCACTTTGCATGCAGGCTTTTGCGACAAGCCGGACATGAGTGTGTCCGAAGCCATTCCCAAGGCAGTCCTCGCGGCGACCAACGCTACCAATCGCGGCATACTGTGGGAGCGCTACGAGACCGAGGAGGACGAGCTGTTCTGGAAGCTCTCCATCCTCAACGAGTTCGAGCAGGCGCTGCGCCGCGGCGATGTGTGGGTGGCCTACCAGCCCAAGCTGGACCTGCACGGCAATCGCATCACCAGCGCCGAAGCGCTGATCCGCTGGATCCACCCCGAGCGCGGCTTCATCCGGCCGGACCGGTTCGTCCGCGCCATCGAGGACGCGGGGCGGATCGAGCGGCTGACGCTCTATGTGCTCGAACGCGCCATTGCCGACTTCGCGCCGCTCAATCTCTCGGTCGCAGTCAATCTCTCCATGCGCATGGTCGGCAAGAACAAGCTAGAGGCGCCACTTCGCCTGCTGCTGGATACCTACGGAATGCCTGCCGAAAATCTTACGCTGGAGATTACAGAATCGGCCAGCATGGCGGACGAACAGGGCATCGCCGAACTGGAGTCGCTCCGGGCGATGGGCGTGCATATCTCCATCGATGACTATGGCACCGGCCAATCAACGCTATCCTATCTCAAGCGCTTGCCGGCGTCCGAACTCAAGATCGACCAGAGCTTCGTGCGGCAAATCCTCACCAGCCGCAGCGATGCGGTGCTGATCAATTCCACCATCAAGCTGGCCCATGAGCTCGACATGCAGGTGGTTGCCGAGGGCGTGGAGGACGAGAATGTCCTGCAGGCTCTGGCCGCCATGGAATGCGACATCATCCAAGGCTATCATATCGGTCGCCCGGTGGCGCTTCCCGACTTTCTCGCCAATCTGCAGGCGGCGAACCGCAAGGCTGCGAGCCGAGCTCGCAAGAGCGCCCTTTCCGCAGCATAACAGCCAACAAAAAGGCGCCGGATCATCAAAGACCCGGCGCCTTTTTGGCGTTTATGTCGGTCTACTTACCGCACTGAACCGCGACGCACCAGATTGACGATCGCGAGCAGCACAATGGCGCCAAGCAGCGAAACGATGATCGAGGTCAGATTGATCGCACCCGACGTGATCGGAGCTGCGCCGAGGATCGGGGAAAGCAGGAAGCCGGCGAGAACCGCACCGACAATACCCACCACGATATTCAGCAAAATGCCCTGCTGGGCATCGGTGCGCATGATGAGGCTTGCAAGCCAACCAACAATGCCACCGACAATAAGAAGAATGATAAGGCCCATATTCCGTCTCCCTCAGTGATGTTGAAGGCAAAACAATTGTCTGAGGAATTCGTTCCGTTCTTGCTGAACGGATAGTTGACAAAGGCCGTCATCTTGAATCGAGTGCAGTGTGCGACATGGGCCCATCTTGCGACCGTAACTTTACACAAGTTACAGGCCCAATTGCGCCTCGATCACGCGCCGCAAGTCTTCGAGGCGATAGGGCTTTTTGAGAATGGCGACCGCATTCTGATGCTCCGCGCCGTCCATCGCGTCTCCCGCGCCGGTTGCGAAGGCGAACGGGACACCTTTGTCCGCGAGACGGGCCGCGACGGGAAGACTGTCTTCCTCATCCCCTAGCTTGAGATCGAGCAGCCCAAAATCGAACGCGACCTCGTTCACGAATGCCAGCGCCTCGGCGAGGTTGGCGGCCACCCGCACATCCGTGATGCCCAGGTCTTCGAGCAGGGCTTCGGTATTCATCGCGATGATCGGATTATCTTCGACCAGAAGAACGGCGTGGGGGCGTGGCGACAAGGGCGAGCCTGTTAGCAAGGATTGACGGGATAATTATGCGCACCCGCCCGAGGCGATCCACAGCGTTGCGATGGACCGAACCAAGTGCGGGTCTTTACGCTCGTTTCGAGATTAAAGGCTGGCGACCTTGTCGAGATCCGCCAGCATTTCCGTGTGGGAGACGGCGCGGCTCTTCGAGCGCCCGCCCTTCTCACCCTCGTCGCCCAGCATATCTTCCAAGCTTCGGCGAGCGCGGGCGACGCGGCTTTTCATCGTACCGACCGCACATTGGGCGATGTCCGCGGCTTCCTCATAGCTGAAGCCACCGGCCCCGACGAGCAGCAAAGCCTCGCGACGTTCGGGCGACAGGCGCATCATTGCGGCCCGAAGATCGCCCATGTGCAGGCCATCTTCCTGCCCCGCGGGCTGGCTCAGCAGCTTTTCGGCAAGATCAGGATCATAATCGCCGCGGAACCGGTTGCGTCGCGCTTCGCTCAGATAGACGTTGCGCAGAATGACGAATGTCCAACTGCGCATGCTGGTGCCGGGCTGGAAGGAATCCCGCGCGGCCCAAGCCTTGAGCATCGTCTCCTGAACGAGGTCGTCGGCATAGTCCGGGCGACCGCACAAACCTCTCGCGAAAGCGCGAAGGTGCGGAAGAACGCCGGTCATCTCCGTACGAAAATCATAATTTTTCGGGATGTTACTGGCTGTCACCGCTTTTATCCAGCTTCTTGAGGAGCGCCACGAAATCGTCCGGCAATTGCTCGTCGACGACTTCATCGTACATCCGCCTCAAGCCTTCGGCCCAAACGGGTTTTGCGCGACCGCTGCGCTGCACGGAGTTCTTTCCGGGCTTTTCAGGCGTGCTGGACATGCCCCTACTTGCCTCGCAGAATATAGAATTGTTGAGATGTGACTGCACAACCGTTCCCAAAACCTCTGAAATCCAATTCCCGCCCCCTCGTAAAGTGACTGATGTGCGTTCCGAAGCGCAGCTCACGCCGCGACAGCGCGCAACATCCAGACGTTTTCCTCATGCTTTCCGATGCGAGCTGTCAACATGTCTGCACTAAAGACATCGTCGCCTTCTTCGGCGACCGCGACAGCCTCACGAAGACGCCGGGCGACCGCTTCATTATCCTTGATCAGCGCATCGATCATTTCGGCAGAGGACTGGACCGTCTTGCTGCTCTCCACCACGCTGCGCTCAGCATAGTCGCCAAAGGCTGCAGGGGCGATGTGGCCAAGTGCCCGAATGCGCTCCGCCAGCGCGTCGATGGCCAGCGCCAGATCCTCATATTGGGCTTCGGTCAGCTTGTGCAGACCAAAGAAGCTCGGCCCGACGATGTTCCAATGTACACCCAGCGTCTTGAGATACAGCGAGAAACTGTCAGCCAGAGCATCGGCAAGCTTGTCGGCAATCGCATCGACATTCTGCCGATCGATCCCGGTGTTGAAAGCCGCATCTTTCGGCTTTGCATTCAGGGCGCTATTCGCCATCACTGATCTCCGCTGGGGGCGTACGAGTGGGGGAACGATCCCAAGGGGAAAGAGTTCCGATCTAACGGATCACGGCGCTTTGGCACCTCTTTGGTAATTTGGGTTCATGGTGAATTGGGATATTGGCAAACGTGCCAAGCGACGCTTCGATAGCTGGTTAAGAGAGTATCCTCGGGCAACGCCGATCGGGGTCTTCCTGTTTTCGCTTACGCTTGTCGGGGCCAGCGCCTGGTCCGTCGAAGTCGCGTCCGAGCGGACGCGGCGAGCGGCGGCCGTTATGCAGGCTGGGGAGATCGTGGCCGCTCTGCAGCGGCAGGCAGCCGCCAGTTCCGCCTATTTCCAAGCCACCAGCGCGCTCTTTCTCAGCGCAGACGGGGTCAGCCCCGAGTTCTTTCGCGACTTCATCACCCGGCTGCGCCAGGATTATGATTTTACGGGTGTCGTGGCCATTGGTTGGGCGCGCCACACCACAGCCGCGGAACTGCCGGAACTGACCTCAAGAATGCGGGAAGCGGGATATGAGAACTTTGCCGTCAACCCGGCCCCCGCGCAATCCAAGCAGCCGATGTATATCATCACCATCGTCGAGCCCAATTCCCTGGCCAATCGCCGCGTTCTTGGCTTCGATATTCACAGCGACGCACGGCGCGCCGCCGCGATCGACCGCGCGCTGCGAACCCGCTCCATGGCAGCGACAGACCCGGTCAAGCTGAAGATCGACGAGAATGCCGACCACAACACCGGCATCGTCGTGCTGCTACCGGTCGCGCAAAATGATGAGGGCCCAGTCAATGGCTTCATCTATGGCGCCATCCGGGTCGAGGAATTCATTCGCGCTGCTGTGAAACCATCCTTGCTGGAAACCGGCAGGATCGAGATTTTCGATACCACGCCGGATGGGCAGGAGCGCATCTTTGCAGCCGGCGACAGCGAACGAGTGGAAAGGCCGCTTGAGCAGCGTTTTTCCCTGTTCGACCAGCAATGGTCCGTGCGCTTCTATCCGGCCGGCGAGCACTGGCTCTACCCCCTCACGCTGGTCGTGCTGGTCGGCGGCGTCTCCTTTTCGATGCTGCTGCTCGCCTACATCCTGCTCGTGCAGCGCCGCAACGAGGATCTCGTCGCGCTCGTCAATGCGCAGGCCGAGCGCGAGGCGGAACGCGCCGCCTTCGTGCGCGAACTTAACCACCGGGTGAAGAACTCGCTCTCCAACGTCACGTCAATCATCGCCCTCACCCGTCGAAACGCGACCGACATCAACAGCTTTGCCGACAATCTGATGGAGCGGGTGCGCGCTCTGGCCGCCAGCCACTCATTGCTGGATGGCGCGCAGTGGGGACCGACGGACCTCAAGGCGTTGATCGAGACGCAATTGGGATCGCATGGCCACGCCCGCGGGCGCATTGTGTCCGATGGCCCCAATGTGCTGATCTCGCCCAACGATGCGCTGTCCATCGGCTTGGCACTGCACGAGCTGCTCACCAACGCGACACGATATGGCGCCTTGTCCGCCGATCAGGGCGAAGTGCATCTGCACTGGTCGGTGGGAGACGAGAAGATCTCGGTATCATGGGAAGAGCGCGGCGGCCCGCCGGTTGTGGAGCCGGTCAAGCGCGGCTTTGGCCTGAACCTGATCGAGCGGGCTTTGGCCCACGAGCTGGGAACGCCGATCCGCATCGACTTTTTGTCGAGCGGCCTCATGTGCACGTTCGATATCCCCCTGCGCAAACCGAAATCGTTCCAGTTGCGCAGGAAGGATGGCGCCGCTTAACGCAGCGGCGCCGTTGATCCGAAGAACGCAACCTGCCCGATCGTCGCGCGAACGAAGTCGTCGCTAAACGGCTTGGTGATCAGATAGGTCGGCTCGGGGCGTTCGCCGGTGAGCAGGCGTTCCGGGAAGGCGGTGATGAAGATCACCGGGACCGAGAACTTGCCCAGAATCTCGTTGACCGCATCGATCCCCGAACTGCCATCCGCCAGCTGAATATCGGCCAGCACGAGATCCGGCCGGTGCTGATCGAACAGCGCTACCGCCTGCGCGTGCGTCGCAGCGGTGCCCACCGCAACATGGCCGATGGAGGTCACGATCTCCTCGATCTGGAAGGCGATGAGCGGCTCATCCTCGATAATCAGCACGTTGAGGCGGCTGCTGGAATCGATATCCGCCAGCGCGCTGTCGATCATCTCGCGAACGTCGTCCTCGGGGCAGTCGAGAATCTCGGCGATCTCGCTTTCGGAGAAATCTTCCACGGCGTTCAGCAGCAGTGCCTGACGTGCCAGCGGCGTCACCAGTTCGAGGCGATTGCTGGCAGCCGTGCCCTCATCCGAGCCGAGGCCGCCGCTCATCGACAGCTCAGCGCCGGCGGAAGCGTAGATGCGCGAGAAGGCACTGAACAGGCCGGTCCGCGATGTGGAGATTTGCTCGCGCAGGCTGGAATCGGCCAAAGCCGCCTCCAGAAGCTCCCGCACGAAACTGTCACCCAGCGACTGAGACCCCGTCAGAATTCGAGCATATCGCCGCAGATAAGGAAGTTGCCGCGCGATAAGGTCGGATAGAGCCATATGAACGTGTCTCCTGCATTTCAGCCAGCGCCCACAACCAAGAACACCGCATGACGCGGTGGAGCACCAAAAGTGCGCGGAATGTACGGTTTCGACAGGGTTCCCCACAAGAAATTTATTTTTGCAAACCTCGGGAACCAACGCGATTCAGGTGCATTTGAGGATCAGCATTGACATTAGTCTGCCCCCGATAATGTCAGCGTCACTTGACCGGTTTCCGCTCCTCCTCACCCCCCAAAGTGCGGGAACCGGTCAACCACCCCACATTATCTCCCGTCCTTCCTCTGCTGAGCCCGTACGCGCGCGGCGAACAGAGGAACCATCCGCCCGAACCACCGTTGGGTTCAGGAAGGTTATCACGAGGAGTTAAGCCATGCACATTCGCACAAACCGTTCCACGCCTCTGGAAGACGGCCGCGACGTGATCATAACGCTTCGCTCCCGCGCGGAGGATATTGCCGAGCGTGGTCTTGCCAGGGCAACAACGCTGGCGGACGAGGCCGGCCGCCGGGCATCCCGGTTGGGGAAGGACACAGCGCGCAAGGTTTCGAAGGGCTCGAAATCCCTCGTTGAGAATGTGCGCGATCATGTGCCCGGCATGAAACCCTCAGGGCTCGCGGCTTCGCCGGCCGCCCGGTTCGTCCGCCGCCACCCCGCCCTGCTCGTTGCCGTCGGACTGACCGCTGCGACGGTGGGATATCTCGCATGGCGCGCGCAGCAAGACACTGACGAATCAGACGATTCTTCAGAGGATTAATAAGCGAAGACCATTCTCTGCCAAATTAAGCGAGAAAGTTTTCGAAGGCCGGAACGAACCCGTCTATAGCTCGTTTAACGGGCAGATCTGGCACCATCAGGCTATTTTAGATGCTGCTAGCCCGGTGGTGCCAGATCCCCTCCTTCGCCTCGGACAGGCCAGGGTCGCGCAGACGCGGGCCGTGACACAGCCTCGAAGAGCGCCCGCATCCCTAGAAAATCTTGACATCCGCGCCCGCCTTCATCATGGCGCAAGCGGTTGCCCGTGTGATCCACAAGAGTCACGCGCCCTCTATTCACGGAATTCTGATGCCCTTTGCCGATCTCGGCCTTTCGAACGAATTGCTGCAAGCCGTCGGCGAGGCGGGGTATTCAGAGCCGACTCCGATTCAAGCGCAGGCAATTCCCTCCGTCCTGATGATGCGGGACATCATTGGTATCGCGCAGACCGGCACCGGCAAGACGGCCAGCTTCGTCCTCCCGATGATCGACATTCTGGCTCAGGGCCGCAGCCGCGCCCGGATGCCGCGCAGCCTCATTCTCGAGCCGACGCGCGAACTCGCGGCGCAGGTCGCCGAGAATTTCGAGAAATACGGCAAATACCACAAGCTCTCGATGGCGTTGCTCATCGGTGGCGTCTCGATGGGCGACCAGATCAAGGCGCTCGAAAAGGGTGTCGACGTGCTGATCGCGACGCCTGGTCGCCTGATGGACCTGTTCGAGCGGGGCAACATCCTGCTGACCGGCTGTTCGCTGCTGGTCATCGACGAGGCGGACCGGATGCTCGACATGGGCTTCATCCCCGATATCGAGAACATCTGCACCAAGCTGCCCGCGAACCGGCAGACGCTGCTGTTCTCGGCGACGATGCCGCCGCCGATCAAGAAGCTTTCGGATCGCTTCCTGAGCAATCCCAAGTCCATCGAGGTAGCGCGCCCGGCAACCGCCAGCGCCAACATCACCCAGATGCTCGTGCCTGTCGCCGAGCGGGCCAAGCGCGAGACGCTGCGCTCGCTGCTCCGGAGCGAGAGCGCCGAGAGCGCGATCATCTTCTGCAATCGCAAGACGATGGTGCGGGAGCTGAACAAGAGCCTCAAGCGCCACGGCTTCCGCTCCGGTGAAATCCACGGCGATATCGATCAGGCCGCGCGGATTGCGGAGCTGGATCGCTTCAAGTCCGGCGAGATTAACCTGCTGGTTGCCTCCGACGTTGCCGCGCGCGGGCTCGATATCAAGGGCGTCAGTCACGTCTTCAACTTCGATGCACCCTGGCACCCGGACGATTATGTGCACCGCATCGGCCGCACGGGCCGTGCCGGCGCGACCGGCAAGGCGTTCACCTTCATCACCAACAGCGATGCCGAAGCTGTCGAGAATATCGAAAAGCTGATCGGCACGAAAATCCCGCGCCTCGACATGGGCACGCAAGCCGTCGACGATGGTGAGGACGAAGGGCGCGGACGCGATCGTCGCGGTGGCGCGAAAGGCGCATCCAAGCGTCCGGCGAAGGCACCGGCTCGGCGTGAGCGTGGCGCCGACGCCAAGGATGATCGTGAAACCGAATCGCCCGCTCGCGAGGCACGCCCCGCGCGTGAGGATGCGCGCCCGCCGCGTGAGACCCGTGAGGATCGTCAGCCCCAGCCACGGCGTCAGGATGCACGGTCTGACGCTGAGCGTCCCAAGGCCCCGCAGCAACGCAATCGCGCGGATCAGGAGCCGGATGACGGATGGAACGGCCCCATGCCGGATTTCCTCTCCGTAGGTTTCGACAACTAAACCTGCCGACGATACAGACGGGAAGGCTCGGGGACGCGGCAGCGCGCCTCCATGCCTGCCAACTGGCGGTGCGCGAACCGGCGATTTCTGTGCCACCCGACACTCAGGTCGCTATCGAAACGCGACGCGCCACCAACACGCAAAACCCGATTGCAATCGGCGCGGGCCTTGCCTATAGGCAGCCCTCCCTGGGGGCTGTAGCTCAGTTGGGAGAGCGCGTCGTTCGCAATGACGAGGTCAGCGGTTCGATCCCGCTCAGCTCCACCAGGGATTTTTCTTCCAGCCACGCTATCGCTCCCTCCCCGGCTTAAGCCGCGCGGGGGAAGACGCATTTTCTGTGAACCGGTCCACCTTTTTGGGGTTGCCACTCCGGCCATCCCACGGCATAGGCGCCGGACCTGATGACGGCTCCGCAACGGACCGACATGGATGGCCCCTTCGTCTAGCGGTTAGGACGCGGCCCTTTCACGGCTGAAACACGGGTTCGATTCCCGTAGGGGTCACCACTCAGACTTTCCCACATTATCAAGCGCAGCCCCCCTGGGCGCGCCAGCGTCACTCCGCCGGGGCCATGGCGGTCGATGGACCATTTGCCTCGTCCAGCGCCGCCAGATCGCCGCGTGCTCGTGCCTGCCGACCGTAGACCAGTTCAAACAGCGGACCCGCCATCACCGTCGTGACGATGGCCATCAGCACCAGCATCGCGAACAGCGTCGGACCGATAATACCCTTTTGCAGGCCGATGTTGATGATGATGAGTTCCATCAGCCCCCGGGCGTTCATCAGCGCGCCGATGCCCAGCGCCGTGCGATGATCCTCGCCCGCCAGGCGAGCGGCGGCCCAGCAGGCCCCGAATTTGGCGATCACCGAGACGAGCAGAATGGCCAGCGCCGTCAGGAGGAGCGGCACAGAGTTCACCATGTCCATCCGCGTATTGAGGCCGGAATAAGTGAAAAACATTGGCAAGAGCAGCACCACCACCAGCGGCTCGACCTTGCGCTTGATTTCCAGCGCGATCAGCCCGCGCGGCATACAGGCGCCGAGCAGGAAGCCGCCGAAGATCGCGTGTATGCCGATTGCATCCATGAGAAACGCCGAGAGGCTGAACAGCGCAAGGACGATGGCGAGCACCGTCATGCTTATGGCGCCCTCCGCCTCAACGAAACGCCCGAGCGGGACGAGTAGCCGACGGCCCCACATCAGCATGAACCCCGCATAGAGCAGCGCGCCGACAATGGCGATCACCGCGACCCCCGGCCCGGCGCCGAAGGTCGCCAGCACGACCGCGAGCACGCACCAGGAGGCGGCATCGTCAAAGGCGCCCGCCGTCAGCGAGAGCGTGCCCAGCGACGTGTTGGCGAGGCCGCGCTCGTTGATGATCCGCGCCAGCATGGGAAAGGCTGTGAGCGCGATGCACGCGCCGAGGAACAAGGTGGCGCTCCCCCGCCCCACCCCGGCCGTGAACAGCCCGTCGATCGTCAACAGCCAGGGGGTAATCACCGCCGCCAGCATGAACGGCACGGCGATGCCCGCCGCCGACACCGCACCGGCTGCCCGCGCCTTCGAGCGGACGTGATCGAGCCGGAGCGTCAATCCAACCAGAAACATATAGAGGCCCACGCCAAGCTGCGCGCCGACATAAAGGACGTTGCTGGTTTCCTTGGGGAAAATCGCGGCTTGCAGATCGGGCGCGAACAGGCCGAAGAGCGACGGACCCAGCACGACGCCGGCGATCATTTCCCCGACCACCTGGGGTTGCCGGAACAAGGTGCGGCCGAGCCATCCAACCACCCGGCAGGTCACAAGGATGACGGCGATCTGCAGGAAGAAATGCACGCTGTAGTCGGATGGCGTGAAGCTCACAGCGGACTGAACGGCGGGACCGTGGGGCGTCAAGACGCGGCCCAGTTCACCCCAAAGCGATTGCTGCATCGCGCCCTGCTCCATGTGTCCTCCCCGATGGCCCGCTTGTCCCGCGCCTGACCAGAAGCTACCATGGTAGCGTTATCATTGGAAGCGGGCACTGCAGCACCTGTAAATGGCCAGCGGACGCGTCTGGCCCAACAAAACGCGGCTACGCGCTGCCTATAGATTGTCCGGCGAGCTGGGGAGGCATCGGAAATCCGGCGATACAAAAACTTCCCGAGCGCAGCCGCACCCCGTTGCCTTTGCGCCCCCGGCCTCATATGTCGGAGTAATAAAGGGAGTCTCTCATGACCGAATTCCGCTCGATCACTGCCGAAACCGGTGCGCCTCATGGTGACCCGCTGCCCGTTCACGGCCCGCAGGATGTCGCCGCCGCCTGCGCGGCCGCCGAGGAGGCCTTCGGGGTCTATCGCGCGACGAGCCGCGAAGATCGTGCGCGTTTTCTTGAGCGTTGCGGCGAGGAGATCATGGCGCTGGGCGATGGCCTGATCGAAACCGCCATGCGCGAGAGCGGCCTGCCGCGCGCCCGGCTCGAAGGCGAGCGTGGACGCACCGTGGGCCAGCTGCGCATGTTCGCCGATGTCGTGCGCAAAGGCTGGTGGCAGCAGTTGCGCGTCGACCCCGCCATGCCCGAGCGGCAGCCCCTGCCCCGCCCCGATCTGCGGATGCGGATGATCCCGCTCGGCCCGGTGGCGGTGTTCGGTGCCTCCAACTTCCCCCTCGCCTTCTCGACTGCCGGTGGCGACACGGCCTCTGCGCTCGCGGCGGGTTGCCCGGTCGTCGTCAAGGGCCACCCGGCCCACCCGATCACGGCCTCGCTGATGGCGCAGGCGCTGACGGCGGCGGTGAAGGCCTGCGATCTCCCGGCGGGCGTGTTCAGCCAGATCATGGGGCCGTCGCACGAACTCGGCGCCGCGCTCGTCCAAGACCCGCGCATCACGGCGGTCGGCTTCACCGGTTCACGCGCCGGCGGCCTCGCGCTGGTCAAGTTGGCGCAGGCCCGCCCGGTTCCGATTCCGGTCTATGCGGAGATGTCGAGCATCAATCCGGTTCTGCTTCTCCCGCAGTCCCTCAAGGCGCGCGGCGCGGCGCTGGGCACCGCCTTCGTCGGCTCGCTGACGATGGGCGCCGGCCAGTTCTGCACCAATCCGGGCCTGCTGATCGCCATGGAGGGCGACGGGCTCGATGCCTTCATTGCCAGCGCGACCGAGGGCGTGGCAGCGGCCGCGCCACAGACCATGCTCACCACCGGCATTCGCGATGCCTATGGGAAAGGCGTTGCGGCGCTAACCGATCATGAGGCCGTCGAGACATTGGCCAGTGGCGATCCCGGTGAGGGCACGAGCGGCGGCGCCATCTTGTTCCAGACCAGCGCGCAGGCTTTCCTCGCCAATCCCGATCTCGCCGACGAGGTGTTCGGCGCGAGCGGCATCCTCGTGCGCTGCGCCGATGAGGCCGAGGTCATGGCGATCCTCAAGGCGCTCGAAGGTCAGCTCACCGCGACGCTCCATATGGACGCCGAGGATGAGCCGCTTGCTGCGCGGCTGCTGCCGGTGCTGGAACGCAAGGTGGGGCGTATCCTCGCCAATGGCTGGCCCACGGGCGTCGAGGTCTGCCACGCCATGGTCCATGGCGGCCCCTTCCCGGCCACGTCGGACGGCCGCACCACATCGGTCGGCAGCCTCGCCATCGATCGCTTCCTGCGGCCGGTGAGCTACCAGAACCTCGCCCAGTCGGTGCTGCCAGAGCCGCTGCGCGATACCGCACTGGGGGATGGCATCCCGCGCCTGTATAATGGCACTTTGCTCGCCGGTCGCTGAGGCCGGCAATCCCCGACGAGACAGCACGAACCGGCGCCCGCGCGGCGCATGAGGAATGGAAGAGGACGTCCAATGGCCACGCGTTTGCTGCAACATCAGGCACCTTCTGGCGCGCGATCCGTGATTCTCGCCGTGGATGACGAGGCCTGGCTGCTGCAGGGCAGCAGCAGCATCCGGGCACTTGCGCAGGACGCTCTCGCGCGGCGTCAGTCCCTGCTGGAGACCGTGCAGCATTATGCCAAAGGTGCCTCTGTGGATCTCGCCGCAGCCTTCTTAGCCGGCGAATTGCTCGCGCCGATCGATCATGAAGACCCGGCCCATCTGCTGATGACCGGCACCGGTCTTACCCATCTCGGCTCCGCGGAAGGGCGGGACAAGATGCACAAGCAGGCGCTGCAAGCCGAAACGCTGACAGACTCGATGCGCATCTTCCTGGAAGGGCTGGAAGGCGGCAAGCCCGCGCCCGGTGAGGTCGGCCAGCAGCCGGAATGGTTCTACAAAGGCGATGGCTCGCAACTGCTCGGCCCGCACCAGCCGCTCGACATGCCAGCCTTCGCGCAGGATGGCGGCGAGGAGCCGGAACTGGCCGGGATTTACATCATCGATGCAGACGGAAAGCCGTGGCGGCTCGGCTTCGCGCTTGCCAACGAGTTCAGCGATCATGTGACAGAGCGGCACAATTATCTCTGGCTGGCCCACTCCAAGCTCCGCAAGGCCGCGCTCGGGCCGGAATTGCTGCTCGGTCCGGCACCCGCCCATATCGAGGGGACCAGCCGCATCCGCCGGGGGGGTGAGGTGATCTGGGAGAAGCCCTTCCTCTCGGGCGAGGCAAACATGTCCCACAGCATCGCCAATCTCGAGCACCATCACTTCAAATATGCGCTGTTCCGCCGGCCGGGTGACCTGCACGTGCATTTCTTCGGCACAGCCACTTTGTCCTTCAGCGATGGCGTGAGCGCGCAGGAAGGTGACGTGTTCGAGATCAGCGCGGCGCCCTTCACGCTGCCTGTCTCCAACCCGCTCACGCGCATGGCAGAGACCAGCGTCAGCCCGGGCGTGCTGTAATGAGCGCCAGCCCCATTCGCATCGCGCTGCAGGGCGTGGGCAAGATCGCGCGCGACCAGCATTTTCCCGCCATTGCCGCCAATCCCGATTTCGCCCTGACCGCGACCGTCAGCCGCCATCCCGCCGGCTTGGACGATATCCCCCATTTCAGCGATCTCGACGCGCTGATCGCCCATGGCCCGGCGGTGGATGCAGTCGCGCTCTGCACACCCCCGCAGGTGCGCTATGCGCTCGCCGCCCGCGCAATCGAGGCGGGCTTGCATGTGTTCCTCGAAAAGCCGCCCGGCGCCACCCTGTCGGAAGTCATTGCGCTGCAAGGTCTGGCGGACGCGGCAGGCGTCACCCTCTTCGCCTCCTGGCATTCGCGCTATGCCGCCGGCGTCGAGCCAGCGCGCCAATGGCTGGCCGAGCGGCGGATCGAGCATGTGTCGATCATCTGGCGCGAGGATGTGCGCGTGTGGCATCCGGGGCAGGACTGGATCTGGCAACCCGGCGGCCTTGGCGTGTTCGATCCCGGCATCAATGCCCTCTCGATCCTCACGCAGATCCTGCCCAACCCGGTGTTCCTAAAGGATGCCACGCTGCAATTCCCCGAGAACCGGGCTGCGCCGATCGCCGCCGATCTGCGCTTGTCCGACACGCTCGGCACGCCGATCCACATGGATCTCGACTGGCGCCAGACCGGACCGCAGAGCTGGGACATCATCGTGGAGACCGACGCCGGCACCGTGCATCTGGCCAAGGGCGGCGCCGTGCTCTCCCTGCCCAAGGGCACGGTCGAGAGCCCGGATGTCGAATATCCCGGCCTCTATGCTCGCTTCGCCAAACTGGTGCGAGATGGGCGCAGCGATGTCGACACCGCGCCGCTCTGCATTGTCGCCGACAGTTTCCTGCGCGGCCAGCGCGTGCAGGTGGAAGCCTTCGAGGATTGAGCCGGAAAATCTGACCGTAAGGGGTTGCCGAATCCTGATCGGCCAATCATGATAACGCTACCAACAAAGAGTGGGGAGAGGGTGATGAGCGTGTCTGGCACGCAGCAAGGCTTGAAATATGCCCGACCTGTCCTGGCGCTTGGCTGTATGCTTACGGCCAGCGGCGCATTGGCCGCCCCTCAGCTTTCCCCGGTCTGGACGGATCAGGCCATCATCCAGCGCGACGCGCCTATCGTCATCGCCGGAACCGCCGCCCGAGGCGAGACAATCCGCGCGACCCTCGGCACTGAACAGGCCAGCGCCACGGCGGATGCCAATGGCGCATTCACCCTGCGCTTCCCTCCCCGCCCGGCCAGCGCAACGCCGCTGACGCTTCAGCTCTCGGGCGCAGATGGCAGCGCCGTGACGGTGCGCGATCTGCTGGTCGGCGATGTGTGGCTGTGCTCAGGCCAGTCCAACATGGAGTTCCCGGTCGCACGGGCATTGAATGGCCCGATGGTCGTCATGCAGTCGGGCGACCCCGGCCTGCGCCTGCTGCAAATTCCCAAGGCGACCGCCAGCCTGCCCGCAACGCGCTTCGGCAGCCCGACGGCATGGACAGCCGCGACGCCGCAATCGACGCCGGAATTCTCCGCTGCCTGCTATTTCATGGGCAAGGCATTGCGGGCGCAGCAGCATATCCCCATCGGCCTCATCCATGCGAGCTGGGGCGGCTCGCGGCTGCGACCCTGGCTCACACCGGATGCCGCCGAAGCGCTGGACGGCAAGGACGATCTGGCAATGCTGCGCCAACATGCCACCGATCCGCTCGGCGCCGTCACCGCCTTCGCCCCGCAATGGGAGCGCTGGTATCGGGACGAAGCCGAGAAGAGCGAGCCCTGGCGCAAGCCGGATATCCTCAGGTGGCAGGATGTGCCCGCCATCGGCGTGTGGAACGACTGGACAGGCACGCGGCTCGCGAAGGATGCCACCGGCACCGTCTGGCTGCGCCGCACCGTGCGGCTGACCGGCGCACAGGCCAAGGCCGGCGCGACGCTGGAACTGGGCATCATCGACGATATGGACATGACCTTCGTCAACGGCCGCGCGGTGGGCAATACGTTCAGCTGGGACGAGGCGCGCCGCTATACCGTCCCGCCTGTGTTTCTCCATGCGGGCGATAATGAGATCATGGTCGCGATCAGCAACAGCTGGGACAAGGGCGGTTTCACCACCGGCCCGGAACGGCTGAAGCTGACGATCGCCGGCGGCGCTGAAATCCCGCTAGCGCAAGGCTGGCGCTACAGCATCGCCCCCGTCCCCAGCTTCCCGCCGCGCCCGCCATGGGACGGCAATGGCGGCCTGGGCGTCATGCACAATGCCATGGTCGCGCCCCTCGGGCAGATCGCCCTGCGCGGCGCTGCCTGGTATCAGGGCGAGAGCGACGTAGACGTCCCCGGCTATGCCCGCCGCCTCACCGCGCTTGCGGCAGGATGGCGTCACCAGTTCGGCAAGGACCTGCGCATTCTGGTGGTCCAGCTTGCCAATTATGGACCCGCGCAGCTCGCTCCGGCGGCGTCCGGCTGGGCGACCATTCGCGAGGACCAGCGCGCCTTCGTCAGCGGTGACGCCAATGCCGCGTTGGTGACCGCCATCGACATCGGCGAGCGCACCGATATCCACCCTGCCAACAAGGCGCTGCTCGGCGCTCGCTTGGCCATGGCTGCGCAGGGAACGCCTTTGCCGATGCCCATGCAAGCCTTGCGCACGCAGGGGCGGATCAGGATCAGCTTCTCAGGGATCGAGGGCAGCCTCGCCGCGTGGAGCACCTCTGCGCCCATCGGCTTCGAGCTATGCGGCGATGCGCAGGAGAGCTGCCGCTATGCGCAGGCTCGCATCTCGGGAGCCGACGTATGGCTCGAGGACGATGGCCACGCCGCCAGCCGGGTGCGCTATGCGTGGGGCGACAGCCCCATCGTCAATCTGTTCGATGCCCGCGCGCTGCCTGTTCCCGGCTTTGAACTGCCGATCCGCAGCGAGGCGCAGCCCTGACAAAAGATCATTCGCACTGAAGACATTCAAATAGGGGAGAGAGACTTTGAGATTTGCAACATTGGCCCTGCTTGCCACAGCCATGAGCATCCCGGCTTTCACCGCCGCGACCACGCCCGCCGCCGCGCAGGCTCGCGCCGGCGATCCGGTCGAGGTGCGGATCGACGCCACCAAGCCGGGCGCGACGATCAGCCGCGACATCTTCGGCCAGTTCGCCGAGCATCTTGGCACCGGCATCTATGGCGGCGTGTGGGTCGGCAAGGACAGCAAGATTCCCAATGTCCGCGGCATCCGCACCGATGTCGTCAACGCCCTGCGCGCCATTCGTACCCCGCTGGTGCGCTGGCCGGGCGGCTGCTTTGCGGACGAATATCATTGGCGCGACGGCGTAGGCCCGGCCAAGAACCGCCGCAGCTCGATCAATTCCAACTGGGGCGGCTCGGTCGAGACCAGCGCATTCGGCACCGACGAGTTCATGGATTTCGTCGGCCAGGTGGGCGCTGAGGTCTATCTCAACGTCAATGTCGGCTCCGGAACGGTGAAGGAAGCGGCAGATTGGGTCGCCTATATGACCGCCGATCCCACCACATCGGCCGGCAAGGAGCGTGCCGACAATGGCCATCGCGAGCCTTACAAGATCAAATATCTCGGCCTCGGCAATGAGAGCTGGAGTTGCGGCGGGGCGATGCGGCCGGAATTCTATGCCGACCAGATGAAGCTCTATGCGCGCTTCGTGCGCAACTATCACCCCGAGCAGGGCGAGGGAAAACCCGATGCCATGCTGCGCGTCGCCGTCGGACCGGGCGATGACAAAACCGCCTACACCGAGGAGGTGATGAAGACCTGGAAGCAGCACGACTGGGCCTGGTCGGTCGAGAGCCTCTCGCTCCATCGCTACACGACCGGTGGCTGGCCGCCCTCCTACCCCAGCGACGCCTTCGATGAGGGCGCCTATGCCCGGCTGGTCAAGGAAACGCTTGGGATGGACGGCTTCATCAAGGCCAATGCGGCGGTGATGGACAAATATGATCCCGAGAAGAAGGTCTCGCTCGCCGTCGATGAATGGGGCGTGTGGC
This sequence comes from Sphingobium sp. B8D3B, assembly GCF_025961875.1. NCBI lineage: Bacteria > Pseudomonadati > Pseudomonadota > Alphaproteobacteria > Sphingomonadales > Sphingobiaceae > Sphingobium > Sphingobium sp. B8D3B. The sequence goes on from NZ_JAOQON010000001.1 coordinate 1,557,463, forward strand.
TCAAGCCTCTGCCCGGCACCAATCCCGGCTTCCTCCAGCAGCAGAACTCGCTGCGCGACGCCATCATCGCGGCGCTCAACATCAACATCTTCGCGCGCCATGCGGACCGGGTGAAGCTGACCAACATCGCGCAGATGATCAACGTGCTACAGGCCATGATCCTCACCGATGAAGAAAAGATGGTGCTCACGCCCACCTATCACGTCTTCAAAATGTATGTGCCTTTCCAGGATGCGACCTTCATTCCGGTCAATTTCCAGGCCGGAACGTACCAGCATGGAGACATCACCATGCCGCGCATCGATGCCGTGGCAGCGAAGGACAAGCAGGGCAAATTGTGGCTGGCGCTGACCAATGTCGACACCCAGCGCGCCACGCCGGTGACGGTCAATGTCGCGGGGCTCAACGTGCGCTCGGCCCGCGGCGAGGTGCTGACCGCGCCAAAGGTGGACAGCATCAACAGCTTCGCCGCCCCCAATACCGTCAGCCCCAAGCCGATTGCGGGCAGCGTGCGCGGTGGCAAGCTGACGATCGACATGCCAGCTAAGTCCGTCGCGGTGATCGCGCTGGAACCCTGATGAAGAAGCCGCGCGGGCGCGCATGATCGCGCCCGCGCCAGCCCTCCTGTTGCCACAAGGCCCCAAGTCCCGCTAATTGAGCCTCCAGCAACGTCCAGACGATCTGGCGGCAACAGGGGCATGACTATCAGCACGCAGGACAACAGCACGGCCGGGAACGGAGGTTTAGGCGACACCCCGACCGGGCTCCCCCGCTCGGCCAAGGGATCGGGCCGGCGGCTCCGCGGGGCTGTGGCTCATTATCTCGGCTCGGCCATCGTCTCCGGACGGATCGCGCCGGGCGAGCGGCTGACGGGCGAGATTGAGAATGCCGAGGCGCTGGACGTTTCCCGCAGTGCCTATCGCGAGGCCATTCAGGTGCTGACCGCCAAAGGGCTGGTGGAAAGCCGCCCCAAGGCTGGCACGCGCGTACTGCCGCGCAGTCACTGGAACCTGCTCGATCCGATGGTGCTGGCCTGGGCGTTCGGCGGCGAGCCGGATGTGAATTATGTGCGCGACCTGTTCGAGCTGCGGGCAATCGTCGAGCCAGAGGCGGCGCGCCTCGCCGCAAAGCGGCGGGATCGCAATGATGTTGCCGCGATGAAGGATGCCCTGACCCGGATGCGCCGCTTCACGCTGGCGACCGAGCAAGGGCGGGAAGCGGACCGGGATTTCCACAGCGCCTTGCTTGCCTGCACCGGCAACGCCGTGTTGATGACGCTCAGCGCCAGTATCGGTGCGGCGGTCAACTGGACGACGCAGTTCAAGCAGCGGTCCGTCGGCCTTCCGCGCGACCCGGTGCCCGATCATATGCGCGTGTACGATGCGATTGCCGCCGGGGACGCAGATGCGGCGGCGGAGGCCATGCAGGTTCTCGTGCAGCTCGCCCTCGATGACACACGGGCGGCGATGCAGCGTCCTGCGGACGGCGAGACAGGCGACCTCCCGTGACGCTTCCGAACGCAGATCGGCCCCGCCAACCGCCGGCTCGACTGAGCCAGAGATGGACGGGGCCGCCGCGATCCTGACTTAGGCGCCGTCGACCGCCTTGCTGACCAGCACATGGACTTCCACGCGACGGTTCTGGGCCTTGCCTTCCGGCGTGGAGTTATCAGCGACCGGATCGGAAAGCGACATGCCGGCCGGGGCGAGCATGCGGTATGGCTTCCACTTGCAGGTCTGCTGCAGATAATTGAGCACGCTCGCCGCGCGCTTTTCGCTCAGCGTCTGGTTGAAGTCCGGGTCGCCGGTCGAGTCCGTGTAGCCAACCACGAGCAGCAGGGCATTCTCGGTGGCCTCAGCCTGCGCTGCAGTGGCGCAGAGGTTCTGCTTGGCCATCGGCGAGAGAACCGCCTTGCCGGTGTCGAAGTTCACGTTGGTCGTGCTCTTGATGTTGTACTTGTCGATGTCGCCCATGCGAGCGCGCAGGGCGTCCGTGGCGGCCGTCTGCTCCTCAAAGCGCTGCGAGGTGCCATTGCGGATCATTTCGGCCGTGCGCAGATCGCGGTTCTTGAGGTCGATCTTGCTGGCGACCAGACCGCCGCCGCCCTGCAGCGTGTCGACCTTGACCGGCAGGCCGTTCAGGAGCTGATCGGCACCCAGCTGATCGCGATTGAGGCCAAGGAAGCCGCCGCTGGCGGTAATGCGGGTCGAGCTGTTAACGGTAACCGTATTGCGCGTGCCATCGGTCGAGGTGATCTGCAGCTGGTCGCCATTTCGCGCAGAGATGATCCCCTCGATCTCCGGGCCGGCCGTCATCTGGGCGGAATCGGTGTAAACCGTCGTCGAGACATCCGCCTCAGGGGCGGTTTCGGTCTGCGCGAGCACGCTGCCCGACGCCACGCCGGTCATCAAGGCCAGCGTCATAAGAAGCTTGGAACTGGTGGAAAGGGTATTCATTGCGTTTCTCCTACTCGTCGATCGGCTGGGGTCTGCAGGATCGCAGCATCATCCGACCGCCGCTCGCGAGGTGCGTATTCGACTGTCAGAAACCCCTCCGTCATGAACTCTCCGAACCTTTCAATGCGGCGCAGGAAGCACCACGAGTTCCTGCGTGTTCAGGGGAACCTTGCGCATAGATGAACGGTTCCCCTCCCCCCACGTTAACCACCGGTAACCAGAGTGGATCATGCGGCAGGACGACTTTGCGCCGACTCAACTCAGCGATGCAGGCGCACAGAAATGCGATGACCGACGAACGGGCGGGATGGTCCTTATCGCTCGGCGAGGAGAGCGAAGGCATGCCTCGTGGTAGCGTGTCGGCGCCTATTCCATCAGCGCCGCATCACCCCAGGTCACCGGGTCGGGAAAGCGCTCAGCCTGCGCCGTCCGGGCGACCAGCTCAATGATGCGGACCCCGTCAACGGGGACATCGAACGACTGCGCCGCTTCTCCCGCTTGGGCCGGCCTGGAGCGCGCGAGCAGCTTGCCATCGCCGTAGACCAAGAATGTCACCGGCTGCTGGCGGGAGCGCGCGGAGTCATCCACTCCCACGGAGGCGACGAAGCGCCGGAACCCTTCATTGCGCACCTCCACCCGCGAATTGGCGAGAATGCCAAGGCCGGTCTCGAAATGCGTGCCGGCAACGGATAGCGCCTGCCCGAACGGCGTCTGGTCCAGCCGTGCCCCGCCCCAGCCGCCATATTGCGTGCGCTCGCCGCCACCCTTGGTCCCGCGCCAGGGGAGCAGTCCGCGATACACCTGCGGGTCCGCCTCCGGCACGACCACGCCATCCTCCGCAGGATTGACCCGTGACGGCTGCTCGGAAAGATAGAGCCCTCCAACGAGCCGCCGCGCGCCCTTTGCGCGAAAGATCAGCGTCTCATAGGGCGCGAGGTCGAGGGCTTGCTCGCCGGTGAACTGGCGGTCTGCGCCCTGCCAGAGATCGGTCAGCCTGACCGGCGCACTGGTCGCGAACTTCAGATGATCGGCCGTCAGCACCGCCTTGGCGGGCGCGGCCGTGCGGTTGAAGACCGCAACCGCCTTGTCGCCATCGGCAAGCGTCTTCACGAAAATCTGCACATCCTGCGAATCGAAGGCGAGGACCGCCTGATTGCCTGCGGGGTCCTGATTGAGCCCGACGATCCGCTCATTGCCGAGAATCGCCAGCATCCGCGGCGAGGCCTTGCGCAGATCATAGCCGATGATCAGCGGGGCATTGACCATGGCCCACAGCGCCATGTGCGAGCGCGCACGGACGGGGTTGGTCATGTCGAAATCCCCAGTGCCGACGAACAGCATGTCGGGGTCGTTCCAGGAGCCGGGGTGAGCATAAAGCGGGCGATGCGCGACACTGTCGAGATTGTGCAGCATCCGGCTCCAGGTGGGGAAGATATCCTCGCTGGTGCGGGACATGTTGCCGACCGTTCGGGACCATGCCCGCGAGTCCGCCGATCCCCACAGGCACAGCGAATAAACATAATCCTGGTCGGGATTATGTCGCTCCAGCGCCTGCCGCACGTCGTCATACAGCGCCTTGACGGCCGGAATGTCGGTACGCCCGAGCGACTCCACGTCGATCAGCGGATCGAGGCCGCGATATTGCCCTGCCTTCACGCGCGGGTCGCTGGGTGGCAGCCCGCGAATACCGCAGGCGTCGACCTTGATGAGATCGAAGCCCCATTCCTTGAAGTAGAGCGCAATGTCCTGATCGACATGACCGTAGAGGCCCACTTCCCGCTCCAGCACCGTGCCTTCAGGCTGGTTCGGGAAGGTCGATGTGAACACCTGCCCGCAGGAATTACGGCCGATATCGGAATAAATGCCGGCCTTGAGGCCCATGGCGTGCAGCTTGTCAGTGAGCGGCCGAAAGCTGTTGCCGCCGCCTGCGATCGCCGCCGAGGGAAAAGTCTCGGTCCGGATCAGCATCCGCCCGTCCGGCTGGCGGCGCTTGAGCCACCAGCCATCATCGATGTTGATGTAGCGATAGCCTTTTGCGGCGAGGCCGCTCTCCACGATCACCCGTGCCGAGGCCATCAGCTTCGCTTCGTCGATATCGCTGGTGAAGGCGTTCCAGCTGTTCCATCCCATCGGCGGCAGCGGGGCGTGCCCGCCGCTATAGATGCTCCAGCGCCCCGTGGGCGCCAGCGGATCAACCATAGCGCTGCGGGCGGCATCCGGCGGTGCGGCGCGGGTTGTCTGGGCGCCAGCTTGCATCGCTGCCAACGCCGCCGCTGCCACACCTACCGCCAGCCGCAGACGGGACGCATGCCTGATGGTCATCGGGCCGCGCCGGCCTTGGAAACCAGATGCGCGCTGAAGAACGGCAGCACATGGTCCTGGAAGCGGAACGCGACATGGCTGGTATGCGTGCCCTCATAGAGGGTGAAGCTGTTGGCGATGCCGTAGGAGTCGAGGATCTTGTGCAGCGTCTCGGTATCGGTCTTGAGACTATCCTGATCGCCGACGTCCATCGCGATCGCGGCATAGCCTTTCAGCGCGCCGATATATTGGTCGACAAAGGCCAATGGCGCATTGGCCGCCCATTTCGCGAGAATGGCATTGCGCTGCGCCTCATCGCCGCCTGGCAGATCGAGATAGAGCGGCGGCTTCTTTGGATTGGGCGACCAGGCCGCGCCGACCGCGAGCTGCGCCCGCAGCGGGAATGGCAGGTTCGCCGAGTCAGCCGGAGATTTGACTGCCGCGATCTGCGCCAATCCGGCTTCATCCAGCGCAAAGGCATCGCGAGCGGACAGGCAGCACGGGCTCATCAGATAGAGCGCCCCAAACTGATCGGCGTGCTTCATGCCGATCCGCGCCGCGCCATAACCGCCCATGGAATGGCCGACGAGGCCCCGGCTCTGCGGGCTCGCCAGCGTGCGATAGTGACTGTCGATATAGGCGATGAGATCGTGCGAGATGAACCGCTCAAAGTCGCCGGTTGTCGCCGAGCTTGAGTACATCGAGCCATTGTGGATGGTCTTGCTGTCCGGGAAGACCAGAATCATCTCCTGCGCGCCCTTGGCCAGCGCACCCTCGATCACTTGCGGCACATGGATTTCGCCGATCCATTGCTCAGCACCGATGGAATAGCCGTGCAGAGCGTAGACGACCGGATATCGCTTGGCCCGGTTGGCGGCATAACTGGGCGGCAGGACGACGATGACATCGCGATCGGCAGACTCGCCTTCCAGATTCCCTGCGATGGCCGGGGAATGGACCTTGATACGCTCCAGCGTCACCTTCGGCGCACCCGGCACCGGCGCCGGCGCGTTGGTGGCAACCTGCGCCAGAGCCGGCGCGGGAGGCATCGCCAGGCACAGACCTGCCAGCAGGGCCGCGTGAATTGCGCTTTTCTTCCTAGTCATCCCATCCTCCTGTTTTGGTGATTATCAGCGGCAGCCAGTCAGCCACCGCGCAGTTGCTGCATGACGAGCGCTCGGATGCGGGCGTAATTGCCCTGCCGCAGCGGCCCCAACAGACCGCGCTGCGCCTCCGGCAGATGGGCAAGTGGATGCCCGTCGCGCTGAAAAACATAATGATCGAAATAAGCGCGCCATGCTTCCCGCTCAGCCGCCGGACGCTCGGCGATGGCGATCATCGCCAGCATCATCGCCGTCATCGGCGCATCCGGGCCGGCGGAGAAGGCATCCCACCAGTAATTGACCAGCATGTTGAAGGGTGCGGTCGCCTCCACCTGATGCCACCATAATTTGGGGAGGTAGAGCGCGTCGCCCGGCAGAAGCTCGACCGTCACGGCCCGCGCGCGGGCCTGCGCCATGCGGGGGTAGCGGGGATCGCCGTCCGGCGCCGAGGCCGCGAGACTAACGGGCGGACCGGACAAGGTGTGGTCGATCGGCCCCACATACAAGTCGCCAATCGCATCGGGCGGAAACAGCGTGAAGCACCGCCGGCCCGCCATCACGCAAGCGAGATTCTCGAACGCGTCGTAATGGCAGCTCACATGAGATGCGTTGCCCAGCCAGATGCGCGGCACCACGCCCTGCGGCATGAATGGCAGGGCATTGTCCGCCTCAAAGCCCGGCACATAGCTGCTGGTCGGCAGCGAGCCCATATATACCGTGCCATCGCCGGGGGCTTCGGCGCGCGCCAGGATCTGCCGCAAGCCCTCGCGCAGAGGCACCTCGCGCCGCTCGAAATTGAAGCCCTTCAGGCCATCGTCGTAAAAATAGCGCCCGGCAATGTCGGGCGCGCCGACGAAGATTTCTCCCGACCGGTCGGTGGCGAAACGGTCCAGATAGTCCGCGAGCGCACCGTCCGCCCGCGCCGCCGCACGGACGACGGGCCAATCGGCACACAGGCCGCGAATGACCGCAGGCCGGCAGGGTTCGACCAGCAGGCGCCGAAACGCCTCCGCGCCGGTAAGTGCCTCCCGGTCCAGTTCGGCAATGACGGCCGCCATCGAGCTTCTCCGATCAACCGGCCCGGGTCAGCATCTGGTTGCGACGCTCGGCCAGCACCGGAACCTGCTTGAGCGATGCGGCGACGCAATAGGCAAGCTGAAGATCGCCATTGCGGAACAGCGCCAGCACGCTGGCATCGTCAAGATCGTGCAACCGATCGAGGCTGACCGTGTACAAGCCCGCCAGCTCGATGGTTTCGCCATCGTCGAACCGCAGCGAGATATCGATCGGTTGAATGATGCCCAGGCGATTGAGCGTGGCGATGAAGCGCTCGGCCTCCTGCTGGCCGGCGACAATCTGCCCAAGTAACCGCTGCATATGCCGCGTGGTCGATGTCGCCCCGCCATCCTCATCGAACAAAGGCTCGCCGGACACTTCGCTCAGGCGGGGGCTGGCCCGGTCGATCGCGATATTCTCGCCGGAGACGAAAAAGGCCTCACGCTGCTCATCGAGCGAGCGGAAAAGCGCCTTGCCGGAATGCGAGTCGACCAGCAGATTTTCGCCTTCCTTGAAGCCGAACAGGGCACCGACATAGAAAGCGCCGGTTTCCGGGTTCTTCGCAAAGAGAATCGGGCAGACCGCCGCAGCCGCCGCAAATTCCGACGGCAGGACCGGCACGAAGTTGCGCGTTTCCGGCGAAATCGCGCCTAAACGCAGGTGCCGATGGGCCTGCGAATCCAGAATTTCGAGTGCTGCTTCCATGCCATCTCTCTCCTCATTTTTCTTGCGATGGCGGGAGCGCGCTTCTTGACGCTATTCTCCGCACCGCGAGTCCAGTCGCTGCAATCCACCGCAGGAATCGGACGTTTGCGGTCGATAATCCAGCCCTTTGGTGGGCCATATATACACCGAAAATTTGAGCTTGATAGCGCTACCTTTTCGCACTAACGTTCAAGCATAGAAAAACACGATGTCTGGAGAGGGTGTAAGCGTGACGTGTCACGCCGACAAGGGACCACTTTATCCGCATCATGTGAAAACCGGCGGCAGCAATGCCGTTTCATGGCGTCTTCTGCCCGGGAAACCGGCCAGCGGAGCCGTTCGATGATTACAAGTGGAGGGGGTTATGAAAGGCAATCAGCCTAACTTCGATTATCTCAATCGTCCTGCAATTCTCAAGGCGGTCCTGCTCGGCGCCCCCAGTGCCTTGGCGCTGATCGTCTCGGCACCGGCGATGGCCCAAAGCAGCGCAGCGCCCCAGAGCGCATCGACTGAAGACATCATCGTCACCGGCTACCGCGCCTCGCTTCAGCAGAATCTCGACATCAAGCGCGAGTCCGCCGGCGTCGTGGAAGCGATCTCGGCCGAGGACATCGGCAAGTTCCCCGATCCTAACGTCGCGGCCGCCCTGCAGCGCCTGCCTGGCGTCTCCGTGCAGCGCAACGGTCGCCGTGGCGAGGCGGACGGCGTCACCATCCGTGGCTTTGGCGGTGACTTCATCGACACGCTGGTCGATGGCCGCCACATTTCCACCGCCATTGGCAACCGCGGCGTCGACTTCACGACCATCGGCTCGGACTTCGTCGGCCGGCTGAACGTCTACAAGACGCCCAATGTGGAACTCTCCACCAGCGCCATCGGCGGCTTCATCAATGTGGAGATGCCCAAGCCGTTCGACCGTCCGGGCTTCCAGGTCATCGGCCGCGCCTCCGGCTCGTACCAGTCGCGCAGCAAGGATGTGACGCCGTCTGCCGGCCTGCTGATCTCCAACACATTCGCGGATGACACCATCGGCATCCTCGGCAACGTCAACTACAAGCGCACGGACACCACCTCCAACCGCGTGTTCGTACCGGGCTGGATCGGCGCCAATTTCGCGCCCTGCCAGGCCGGCCCGAATGTGCCGACCTGCACACCGACCAGCGATGCCACCAGCGCCGCCTGGGCGACGCCCTCAAATCGCAATTCGGTGCTGAACTGGTTCCCGCAGCAAACCGGCATCGAGCAGATCCATACCAAGGACGAGCGCCTCGATGCGCGTATCGCCCTGCAGTGGCAGCCCTCGGACAATCTGCTCATCACGGTCGACGACAATTTCAGCCGTCAGACCGTGCACAGCAATGCGTTCGGCTATGCCGCCTGGTTCAACGGCAGTGACCTGCGCAACGTGAAGTATGACGAGAACGGCACGGTCGTCGATTTCTCGCAATTCGGCACGCCGATGGACTTCAACGCCAACTACACCCGCACCATTCTTGAGACGAACACCATCGGCGCGAACGTCAAATGGGATGTCAGCGAGAACCTCAAGCTGGATGTTGACGGCTTCATTTCCCGCAGCACCCGCAATCCGGGCCGGAACGGCTATAATGACAGCATGGACATCGGTTACGGTGGCACCAATGCTGGCGGCACCACCATCCTGGGAGCCAATACCGGCGTCACGATCCTCGGGCCCAGCAAGGACTATCTGCCGCAGATCCACGACATTGGTCCGGCAGGCAATGTCTCGCGCTTTACCGACACGAGCGTGATCGGTTCGCACGTGATTGTCCGTGGCGCGCCCTACAATGCCGACACCGTCAAGCAATTGCGGGCCGTTCTTCGCTGGGATCAGGACAACGTCAAGCTGGCCTTCGGTGGCCAGTATATGGAAGACAAGCTGTACGGCGAGAACACCAGCACGTTCAGCAATGGCGTGTTCGCCAGCCGCTCGGGCTATGGCACGCCTTCCGGACGCCCCGGCGGATCAAGCGGCGGCATCGCGCCACTGCCGGCCAGCGTCTATCAGGGCATCATCAGCACCGCAAACTGGATCCCGGGCTATCAGGGTAATCTCGGACCTTCGGTCATCGTCTATGACCCCTATCAGGTCTACAAGCTGCTCGAAGCCTCGGGTGGATCGGTGGCACCGACGCTCGATCCGGCCAGCGTGTATGAAATCCGCGAGAAGACCTATGCCATCTTCTTCCGGGCGACCTTCGACACCGATCTGGGCGGGATGCCGTTCAGCCTGACGGCCGGTCTGCGGCATGAAGGCACGCATCTGACCTCGAACGCGATCGGGCGCCGTCTGCTGGGCCTGTCCATCCCGTCGGGCGATCCGACCCTCATCCAGCCGAACCCTGCGCTGGGGACCAACGGCTTCTCCGATCCGACGACCATCTCGCGCAGTTCCAACTACACCTTCCTCCTGCCCAGCCTCGATGCGAAGCTGGAGGTGATGCCCAACCTGCTGCTGCGCATGAGCGCCTCGCGGACATTGACCCGTCCGGGCCTCGCCGCGCTGCGTCCCACCGTGACGCTAGGAACGTTGCGCGTGGGCAGCCTCTCGGCCAGTGGCGGCAACCCCGACCTCAAGCCGTATCTCTCCGATAACTTCGATGCGGCGGCAGAGTGGTACTATCAGCGCAACTCCTATGTTTCGGCCAACTTCTACCTCAAGCACATCACCAACTTCGTGGTTGGTGGCGTGTCGGTGCAGTCGATTGACGATGCGATCGATCCCAGCACCGGCCGGATTGCGCGCTTCAACGTGAACAGCCAGGTCAACGGACCGGAAGCCACCGTGAAGGGCGTGGAAATCGCCGTGCAGCACGTCTTTGGCGAGAGCGGCTTCGGCTTCCAGGCCAATGCTACCTTCCCGTGGAGCAACCGCAACTACGATCCTACCAGCACGGATGGCTCGGCCTTCTCGATCACCGGCCTTGCCAAGTCGGCCAACCTGATCGCCTTCTACGACAAGGACGGCTTCCAGATCCGTGGTGCCCTCAACTGGCGTGACGAATATCTGGTCCGGCTCGGTCAGGATCAGGGCGGTACCTTCGGTGCGGAGCCGGTCTATGTCGATCAACAACTGCAGATCGATGCCTCGGCCAGCTATGACGTCACGCCTTTCGCGACGGTCTTTGTCGAGGCCAACAACCTCAACAATTCGACCTACAGCACGCACGGGCGGTTCAGCAATCAGACGCTGGATGTCTTCTCTTACGGGCGCCGCTTCTCGGCCGGTGTCCGTGTGAAGTACTGATCGGGTTGACTTCTTGCCGGGGGAGCGCACTCCTGCGCTCCCCCGCATCGTTCATGTGAGTGGTCATGGTTCATCCGGTCAAGAATATCGTGATCGTCGGCGGCGGCACCGCCGGGTGGCTGACGGCTGGGATCATCGCGGCGAGACATCGTGGCCGCATCCCGCACAGTTTCACGGTTACGCTGGTGGAATCGCCGAACACGCCGATCATCGGGGTTGGCGAAGGTACCTGGCCCACCTTGCGCTCGACGCTCAAGACCATGGGCGTCTCCGAAACCGACTTCTTCCGCGAATGCGATGCGGCGTTCAAACAGGGCGCGCGCTTCAATCGCTGGACCACCGGCGCGGCCGATGACGGCTATTATCACCCGCTCGTTCTCCCGGAGGGTTTTGCCCGGGTCAATCTCGTCCCCCACTGGCTCGCCAACGGCAAGGGCCAGAGCTTTTGCGACACGGTGTGCCCGCAGGGCGCGATCTGCGACGAGAATCTAGGGCCCAAATCCATCACCACGGCGGAATATGAAGGCGCCGCCAACTACGCTTATCATCTCGATGCCGGAAAGTTCGCGCCCTTCCTGCAGCGCCATTGCTGCGAGACCCTGGGCGTGCGCCATGTGCTGGCCGATGTCCGGCAAGTGCTGCTGGCGGAGGATGGCGACATCCGCGCCATCGACACGGAGCAGGCCGGCGAGATCGAAGGCGACGTGTTCATCGACTGCACGGGCTTTCGCAGCCTGCTGCTCGGCGATGCGCTGGGCGTGCCGTTCAAGGATTGCGGCGACGTCCTGTTCTGCGACACCGCGCTGGCCGTGCAACTGCCCTATGAGAGCGAGAGCAGCCCGGTCGCGACGCACACCATCTCCACCGCGCAAAGTGCCGGCTGGATCTGGGACATCGGCCTGCCCTCCCGCCGGGGGATCGGCCATGTCTATTCCAGCCGCCACATCACGCAGGACGAGGCCGAGCGCGAGCTGCGCGCCTATCTCGGCCCGGCGGGCGCGGACCTTCCGTTGAGGAAGATCGACATCCGCTCAGGTCACAGGGAAATCTTCTGGAAGCGCAATTGCGTGGCGGTGGGCCTCGCCGCCGGTTTCCTAGAGCCGCTGGAGGCCTCCGCCATCGTGCTGGTGGAACTCTCCGCCAAGATGATCGCCGAGCAGATGCCGGCCTGCCGCGAGGTGATGGACATCATCGCCCGACGCTTCAACGAGACCACCAGCTATCGCTGGGGCCGGATCATCGATTTCCTCAAGCTGCATTATGTGCTGACCAAGCGCACCGACAGCGCCTTCTGGCGGGACAATCTGCTGCCGGAGACCATTCCGGACCGATTGCAGGACCTGCTGCACCTCTGGCTTTACCAATCGCCCTGGTTCCATGACGAGTTCGATCGCATCGAAGAGGTCTTCCCCGCCGCGAGCTACCAATATGTGCTGTACGGCATGGGCTTCCGCACAGAAGTCGCACCCGAAACGCTGACGCCCGAGGCTGCCGTCGCCATGCAGGCGATCCGCGAGAACAGCCGCCAGACTGACCGGCTGCGCACCAGCCTCCCGCGCCATCGCGACCTGCTGCGCAAGATCCGCGACTACGGCCTCCAGCCCGTCTGAGCATTTAGGGGCATGAGACAGGCTTCCGGCATTCAGCCCCTAGTCCCGCGCTTTTTGGGTAGCGCTACCTTTCTTCCACCACTTCGCATCCTGATCGCATTGACCAGCGCATGGCCGTGTATGGTCGCCGCGCAATTGCCGCCTGCGCCCGTCATCCCCGCAATGCCTGCGCGAGGCGCACCCAACTCGGAAGATGCTTTCGCCAATGTGCAGATATCCCCGCGACCGGAGGCCGAGCCGGTAGCGCTGCACGTCGCGCCGATTGGCGCAGAGACGGGCGATGGTAGCGCCGCGCGTCCGTTCGGCACGCTGGGGCAGGCGCAGGCGGCGGTGCGGCGGCTGAACCGCGACAGGCCGGTCACCGTCCAGCTCGCCGACGGCGTTTATACCCTCGACGCGCCTTTGCACTTTGGCGCGGAGGATGGCGGCCATGCCGGCCATATCGTCCGCTGGGAAGCCGAGCCCGGCGCGAAGCCGACTCTTTCCGGCGGGTCGATCGTGCAGGGTTGGACGCTCGCCGACCGCGACCGCAACATCTGGACGGCGTCGATCGGAAAAGGCAGCGATCCGCGCCAATTATGGGTCGATGGCCACCTCGCCCGTCGCGCCGCTGTCGAGGCGCCCCGTAGCGCCTTCGCCTTTTTCGATTGGGGCATCCAGATCGTCGATTCGGCGTGGCGCTTCCTTGCGACCCTGCCCGACCAGAGCCGCATGGAGGTGGAGAACACCGGCTTCTTCACCGACAGACGGGCCGTCATCGACCGGATCAAGGGCGACCGCATTCTTCTCAAGCAGCCCGGCTGGCGGAACAATCTGATCGGCTACGACACCTTTGCCAAGCCGGTCTCCGGGACCAAGGCCCGCTTCTTCGTCGCCAATGCCCTCGCCTTCATGCGCGCATTCGGGGACTGGTACGCCGATCCGGCGAAAGGCGTGCTCTACTACAAGCCGCAGGATGGCCAGTCGCCCGAGGCCCATGAGATCGTCGTGCCGCGACGGGAGGCGCTCATCACGATCGCCGGGAGCGCGGAGGCGCCGGTGTCGGACATTCTCTTCGAGGGGCTGGCCTTCCGCCACACAAGCTGGCGCGGGCCGAGCAGCGCCGAGGGCTATGCCAGCCAGCAGAGCGGGAGCTATCTCGCAGGCGAAATCTTCAATTATCCCGCCGATCCAATTCGCGATTGCAGCTGGGGCTGTGCCGCGTTCGAGGCGCAACGCAACCACTGGCGCCAGCAGCCCGCCGCCGTGCAGATTTCCGCCGCGCGCCGCATCACGTTCCGCAATGTCACCTTCGCGCAACTGGGGCAGATCGCGCTCGGCATCGGCAACAACCCGGAAGCCAATATGCGCGGCCCCGGGCTTGGCGCGCAGTCGATCGAGGTCAGTGGCTCGCGCTTCGGCCCGCTGGCCGGCGGCGCGATCATGGTCGGGGGAACCACCGTCGATGCCCACCATCCCTCCAGACCGGAGCTGGCCATCCGCGACATACTGATCCGCAACAATCACATCGAGACAGTGTCGCAGGATTATCGCGAGCAGGCAGCCATTCTGGTTACCTACGCCTCCGCCACGCTCATTCTGCATAATGATGTTTCCGACGCGCCTTATGATGGCATCGATGTCGGTTGGGGCTGGGGGACCAATGATCCCGGCGGCAACACCGCCTATATGACGCGGGCGCGCGGCTATTATGATCAGCCCGGCAATCGCATCTACGAGACGCCGACGATCCTCCGCGACACGGTGATCTTAGGTAACCGCGTTCATGGCGTGAAACGCTGGTTTCCGGACGGCGGCGCGATCTACCATCTCTCCGCCGATCCGGGCGCGCTGATTGCCGAAAACCACATCTATGACGTGCCCGGCGGCATCGGGGTCTATCTGGACGAAGGCTCGCGCTACGTCAGTGTCCGCAATAACGTCATCGACGGCGTCGGCCTGTGGGTGAACCTCAATGCGCAGGACGACGCCCGGCCGCGCCGAACCAATCTGGATAATGTCGCGACCGGTAACTGGTTCAACAGCGGCAAGGCCAATGGCAATTGGTCAGCCTATCTGAACAACCACCTCGCCAATAATATTGCCGTCAACGGGCAGGCCTGGCCGCCCGAGGCGCGCGCCGTCATCGCCCGTGCCGGGGTCCAGATGGGCGGCACCGCGCCATGACCGCCCTTCCCCATCCTTTCGCCGATTCAGACGCTGGAGACAGACCATGACCCCCGCCCCCTCCCTACGCGCCCTCATTCTCGCGGGTGCTGCGGTGTTCGCCGTGCCGCTGGCCGCTCAGACGGACGATGCCGACACGGTCATGGCGCAGTCCGAGCGGCAGGCAGCGAAGATCGTGGCGAAGCTCACGCCGCAGGAGAAAGCGGACCAGCTTCTCAATGTCGCGCCTGCCATCCCGCGCCTTGGTATTCCCGGCTACAACTGGTGGACGGAATCGCTGCACGGCGCGATGGGCACGCTGCCGACCACCAACTTCCCCGAACCGATCGGCCTCGCCGCCACCTTCGATGCGCCACTGATTCATGATGTCGCCAACATCATCAGCGTCGAGATGCGGGGCCTGCATACGCTGGCGCGGCAGACCGGACGCCTGGGGCGCATCGGCACGGGGCTGGACACATGGTCGCCCAATATCAACATCTTCCGCGATCCGCGCTGGGGGCGCGGGCAGGAAACCTATGGGGAAGACCCCTTCCTCACGGCCGAGATCGGCAAGGCGTTCATCACCGGCATGCAGGGGCCTGACCCGGCACGGCCGAACATCATCGCGACGCCCAAACATTATGCCGTGCACAGCGGCCCGGAATCGACGCGCCATCATGCCAATGTCTATGTCTCCCGCCACGACATGGAGGACACCTATCTGCCCGCTTTCCGCGCTGCCATCGTGGACGCCAAGGCGGGATCGATCATGTGCGCCTATAACCGTGTGAACGGGCAGCCGGCGTGCGCCAGTGACGAGTTGCTCAAGACACACCTGCGCGACGCCTGGGGCTTCAAGGGCTATGTCGTCTCCGATTGCGATGCGGTGACGGATATCAACCGCAATCATCATTATGCGCCGGATGCCGCCACGGCCGTCGCCGCCGCGATGCGCGCCGGGGTCGACAGCGAGTGCAATGGCGCGACGCTAAGCGACACCGCCGGGCTGGGACAGCCCTATCTCGACGCCTTGAACCGCAATCTCATCACCCAGAGCGATGTCGACACCGCGCTCGTGCGGCTGTTCTCCGCGCGCCTGCGCAATGGCGACCTGCCCGGTCTTGCGCCGCGCCCGGCCATAGCACCATCCGTCATCGGCGCGCCGGACCACAACGCGCTGGCGTTGAAGGCCGCCGAAAAGAGCCTGGTACTGCTTAAAAATGATGGCGCGCTGCCGCTCAAGCCCGATGCCCGCATCGCCGTCATCGGCCCGCTGGCGGACGCCACCCGCGTGCTGCGCGGCAATTATTCCTCCACCCTCTCCGGCCCGCCGATATCCGTGCTGGAGGGGCTGCGCCAGGCGATGCCCGGCGCGACGATCCACCATGCCCCCTTCGCCGAGACCTTTACCGATGGCGACCGCGTGCCGACGACGGCGCTCGTCGCGCCGGATGGCAAGCCCGGGCTGCTGGCGCGCTATTATAATCCCACGCAGACGCCGCCGGCCCGCTTCGCCCCGGGCACGTTCGACAGCGCAACCAAGGCGATGACCTTCCAGGCCAAGCCGGTTGTGACCCGCAGGGAAGCCGATGTGTCAGGACGCAGCCTCGATCTGGCGAACGTCTCCGACCATCATCGCGTGGTATGGACCGGCTTCTTCGTCCCGCCCGAGAGCGGCACCTACCGGCTTGGCCTGTCCGGCTCCAACGGCGAGATGCTGCTCGACGACAAGCCGTTCGTGGACCTCAAAAACTCGCGCTGGAACAGCCTGCCGACGATGAAGACGCTGACGCTGGAGAAGGGCAAGCGCTACCCGATCGAGATCACCATGACCTCGCACATCAACACGGGCATCGACCTGATGTGGAAGCGCGTCTCCCCCGATGCCGATGCGGCGCTTGCTGCTGCGGCGGCGCAATCGGACGTGATCGTCGCGGTCGTCGGCCTCACCTCGGATCTCGAAGCCGAGGAAACGCCGGTGAAGGTGCCGGGCTTTGAGGGTGGCGACAAGACCACGCTCGATCTGCCGGCCGAGCAGCTTGCCATGCTGGAAAGAGCCCGCGCGCTAGGGAAACCGCTGGTCATCGTGGCAATGAACGGCAGCCCGATCAATCTCGCCTGGGCGAAGGACCATGCAGCGGGCATCGTGGAGGCCTGGTATCCGGGGCAGAATGGCGGCCTCGCGGTGGCCAATGTCCTCTCCGGCAAGACCAATCCCTCCGGGCGCCTGCCCCTCACCTTCTATCGCAGCGTGGATGAGCTGCCGCCCTTCGGTGATTACAGCATGGCTGGGCGCACCTATCGCTACTTCACCGGCACGCCGGTCTATGGCTTTGGCTATGGGCTGAGCTACACGCAATTCGGCTATGAGCCGCTGCGGGTGCAGGCCTCCGGCGATGCTGCGCAAGGCGTGCGGGTCTCGACCACCGTGCGCAATAGCGGCCAGCGGACCGGCGAAGAGGTGGCGCAGCTCTATCTCGATTTCCCGGATGTGCCCGGCACCCCGCGTATCGCCTTGCGTGGCTTCCAGCGCGTGGAGCTAAAGCCCGGTGAATCCCGCCAGATCAGCTTCGATCTCTCGCCGCGCGATCTGAGCGCGGTGTCGCTGGAGGGCGTGCGGCAGGTCTTCCCTGGTGCGTATCGCGTGTCGATCGGCTCGGCTCAGCCCGATAGCGGCCTGCCGGTGCAGAGCGCGGACTTCGCCATCGCCACCGGCGTCACCCTGCCGAAATAGGCGGGAGGCCCAGCCAGCCGCTCACGTCGACCTGCTGTGGCCGGCCAGCCTTCAACCGCACGATCAGGCGTTGGCTGGCGAAGCGGACGGTCCGCTCAGCATCGATCGCGCTGGTGAGCGTCAGCGTGCGCGGCCGGGACTGCGTCCAGCTGAGATCGACACTACAGGCCCCCCGCGCCCGCAGCCGGCGCACCGCGCCGGTCGGCCAGGCCGAGGGCAGAGCCGGCAGGAGATGGATCTCATCGCCCCGGCTGCGCATGAGCATATGCGCGATGCCAGCGGTGCCGCCGAAATTCCCGTCGATCTGGAAAGGCGGATGGGCATCGAATAAATTGGGATAGGTCCGCTCCGGCCCGAGCAAAAAGCGCAGGATGCGGTGGGCGCGATCGCCCTCGCCAAGCCGCGCCCACAGGTTGATCCGCCAGGCCGTCGCCCAGCCGGTGCCGAGATCGCCGCGCAAGTCCAGCGAGCGGCGCGCCGCCGCCGCAAGCGCTGGCGTGTCGTCAGGGTCGATCTGCTGGCTCGGGAACAACCCGTAGAGATGCGAGACGTGGCGATGGTCCGGCTCAGGCGCCTGCGCATCCCAATCCTGCTGCCACTCCTGCAACTGCCCTTGCGCGCCGATGCGATCCGGCGCGAGGCGACCGCGCAAGGCACGAAGCTCCGCCGCGAACGCGCTGTCGATGCCGAGCAGATCGGCGGCCTGCGCCGTCTGGTCGAACAGGTCGCGCAAAATCTGCTGGTCCATTGCCGGCCCGGCGCAGATCGCGATGTCGCCATGATGGGCGTTCTCCGGAGAGAGCGACGGGCTGGTGACAAGCGCGCCGGTCGCCGGATCGACCTGCAGCGTATCGACGAAGAACAGAGCCGCCCCGCGCATGAGCGGATAGACATCGCGCAGGAAGGTCTTGTCCCGCCCATAATCCCAGCGATCCCACAAATGTGTGCACAGCCAGGCGCCACCGGTCGGCCATGTCCCCCACCGCGCGCCATCCACCGGCGCGGTGGCGCGCCAGATATCGCTGTTATGATGCGCCACCCAGCCGCGCGCGCCATACATCTCCCGGGCGGTGCGGGCGCCGCTTTCGGCCAGCTCCCGCACCATCCGCACCAGCGGCTCGGTGCATTCGGGCAAGGCGGTGATCTCGGCCGGCCAGTAATTCATCTGCGTGTTGATGTTGATCGTGTATTTCGATCCCCAGGGCGGGTCGATGCTCTCATTCCAAATGCCCTGCAGGTTCGCGGCCTGGGATCCGGGGCGCGACGAGGCAATCAACAGATAGCGCCCATAATTGAAGTAGAGCGCAGCAAGGCCGGGGTCGTCGCGACTCTGCGCGGCGATCACGCGCTCATCGGTGGGCAGCGCGGCGGCGCTGTCGTCACCAAGGTCGATCTCGACACGGCGGTACAGGGCGCGATGGGCAGCGACCGCTTCGCCATGCAGTTGCTCGGAACTGCGCGCCATCGCATCGACCATCCAGCCGCGCACAAGCGCATCCGGGTCACCGGAGACGTCGTCGAAACGGCGGAAGCTCGTCGCCATCGCGACCAGCACCGTCACCGCCCGCGCGCCGCGCAGCGCCAGATGATCGCCCTGCGCGGTGAGCGAACCGCCTTCCGGGATCACGCGCACCAGCCCCGCCAGCTTCAGCGCACCGTCGACGCCATGCGCGCCACGATTGCGCCCCCGGATGAGCAGGAGCCCGTCGCGAGCCTCCACCTGCGCCTCCTGCGCCGGCGTGAAGCCGATATCGAGATCGAGCGACGCCGGGCCATCCACCTCGTAGCGCAGCACGATCACCTGTCGCACGGGCGAGGCAAAGACCGTGCGCTCATGCCGGGTGTTCGCCAGCGTGAACCTCGTCGTTGCCGTGGCGCGGTCGAGGTCCAGCATGCGCGCATAGTCCGCCGGGACAGCAGCGGACGCGGCGCCCGGCAAGCTGAGCAACAGATCGCCGAAGCTCTGATAAGCCATCTGCTGGACCGGCTGGCCAATCAGCGTGCGGTTCGCGAGGTCATGCGCCTGCGCGTAATCCCCCTGCGCAATCAGCCTGCGCACCTCCGGCAAGGCGGCACGGGCAGCGGGATTGACCGGATCATAAGGCCCGCCGGACCATAATGTATCCTCATTGAGTTGCAGCCGCTCGGTGCCGACGCCGCCGAACACCATCGCGCCGATCCGGCCATTGCCGACCGGTAGGGCCTGCGTCCATTCTGTCGCCGGGCGCCGATACCAGAGCCGGTCGCGCGAGGGCCTGTCCTTTTCGGACGCGGCCCCGGCGGCGCCCGGCAAACAGGCATTGGCGGCGAGCAGCAGCGAGCCTTCCAGCACATCGCGGCGCGTGACCATGGCTCAACGGTCCTTTCGGCTAGCGGGTCCAGACATAAGGCCCCACGATGGTGCCGGTGAATCCGCCTGCATCTTGTGTGCTGAGGAAGCGGGCATCCACATCCGCCGCGAGCCGGCCCATGCCCCCTGCCCCGGCATAATCGAAGGACATGGTCCCCCCGTTCGCGCGGATCGTCAAAGTCATCGGGCCCCGGTTGGCGATGGGCGCTGAGGCGACCAGCTGCTCCTTCCCTTTGGCGCGGGTATACAGCGCAATCGCATCCTGCCCGTTCAGCCGTGTGAGGCCGAAGAACAGCCAGGCATCGTCGCTCTGCAACGCGGCGAGGCCGGCGCGGTCGCCCTCCTCCTGCGGCGAGAAGGTCACGACCGTGCGCATGGTCGCGACATGATGCTGCTGGCGCCGCCCCAGAAAGGCAGGCGTGCCGGCCTTGTCGCCGAGCGGCGCGGCACTGGCCAGCACCAGATCGCCACGCTCAAGCCGATAGAACGGGTGATCCGGCGTGCGGACGCCGACCCATTGCATCGCCAGCCGGTCGCCCTCGAAGCTGTCGGCATACGCGAAATCGCCGCTGGTCGGCAGCGGCGGCCGGACCTGTGGAGGCAGCGCGGGCGCCTTGGGCGCGAACGGAATCGTCTCGCCATGCGGCAGGATGACCGGCCAGCCGTCTTTCCACTGGACCGGCAGCAGGAAGGTCTCGCGACCGATATTGTAATAGTTGTCGGCATAAGGCCGCACCGCCAGAAATGTTGCCCACCAGTCGCCCGCCGGGGTCTGGACGAGCTTGGCGTGGCCGGCCGAGGTGATCGGATCGGGCCGGGCGGCATCGAGGTCGCGCTGGGTGAGGATCGGGTTATCCTTGTACGGCACATAAGGTCCGCGCAGCTTGCGCGAGCGGAACACCACCTGGGAGTGATCGACGCTCGTGCCACCTTCCGCCGCGGTCAGATAATACCAGCCATCCTTGCGCAGAATGTGCGGCCCCTCGATCCAGATCGGCTTCTTGCTCAGGTCCACCCCGCCATTGATGAGCTGGGTGCTCGGTCCGACCATCTTGCCGGCCCTCCAGTCATATTCCTGAATCCAGATCGCGCGGTGCCCCTCATAGCGCGGCGTCTCATCCGGCCCGCGATTGTTGACGATATAGGCCTTGTCGCCTTCCCAATAGATCGACGGGTCGATCCCCTCGAACGGTAGCCAGATGGGGTCGGACCAGGGGCCGGCAGGGTTCTTGGCGGTGATGACGAAATTGTCCCGGCATCCCACGCATGTGTTGACGATGTAGAAGGTGCCATCGTGAAAGCTGGTGTCCGGCGCGAACACGGCTTCGGACACGCCCCGGCCGGCGAGGTTGAGCTGATCGGGCCGGTCGATCGCATTGCCGATCTGCGTCCAGTTCACCAGATCCTTCGAATGCCAGACCGGAAGCCCCGGAAAATGCGCGAAGGATGAGGTGACGAGATAATAATCCTCCCCCACCCGCGTGATCGAGGGATCGGGATAATAGCCCGAGAGGATGGGGTTGCGGTACGCGCCCGGCTTGACCGTCACCTGCTCGATGGACTGCCCGTCATAATCGAAGCTGGCAAAGCGGGCCTCCGGCCCTGCCCATGCCGCTGCAGGCATCAAGGCCAGCGCTGCGGCCATCCACCCACGCGCCCACAGTCCCGCCGCGATCTTCATTGTCCCTCTCCTTCTGGCGGCACGCTGATCCTGTGCGGATTCGCTGCCCTGAGTCATGTTGGTAGCGCTCCCATTTCTCCTTGCCCAGCCCTGTTTATCTGCAGGTGCGCCTATCCTCCTCCAAACAGGACAAATTCATGCGCGAGCGGAATCCATTTGACCGCGCCACATCCGTAATGGTAGCGCTACCTTAACAACGCCGCACAACCATAAGCGGCGCTCAAGATAAACAAAGGAGAGCCCCCTTGTCGAAAGTCCCGATGCTCCGAACCAGCCTTGTCGTGCTTGGTCTCGCCACCGCCCTTTCCGCCTGCTCCTCGGATGAACCCGGCGCTGCAAACAATGGCGCGACTGGCGCGGCGCATGAATCGGATGGCATCTCGGCCGACGGCAAGCGCTTCCTCTCCCAGCCGCTCGTCACAGAGATTTTCACCGCCGATCCTTCGGCCCATGTCTTCAACGGCAAGATTTACGTCTATCCCAGCCATGATGTCGACGCAGGCATCCCGGACGATGACCTCGGCAACCAATATGCCATGCACGACTATCGCGTGCTGGAAATGGACAAGATCGGCGGCCCGGTAAAGATCGGCCCGGTGGCGCTGGACGTGAAGGATGTGCCCTGGGCAGCCAAGCAGATGTGGGCACCCGACGCCGCGTTCAAGAATGGCACCTACTATCTGTACTTCCCGGCCAAGGACAAGGACGGCATCTTCCACATCGGCGTGGCGACCAGCAGCACGCCCATGGGTCCGTTCAAGGCCGAGCCCAAGCCGATCGCCGGCAGCTTCTCCATGGACCCCAATGTGTTCACGGACACGGATGGAACCAGCTACATGTATTTCGGCGGCATCTGGGGCGGCCAACTCCAGAACTGGGCCAAGGGCAAGTATGACGCCGCGATCGGCGTGACCGACCTGAAGGCGGACGATCAGCCGGCGCTCATGCCCAAGGTCGCCAAAATGGCTCCGGACATGAAGAGCTATGCCGAAGCGCCTCGCGACGCGGTGATCCTCGATGAGAAAGGCAAGCCGCTCCTCGGTGGCGACCATGATCGCCGCTTCTTCGAGGGCACCTGGATGTACAAGCGCGGCGACACTTACTACCTGACCTACTCGACCGGCGACACGCACTTCCTCGTCTACGCCACGGGCAAGACGCCTTATGGTCCGTTCACCTATCGCGGCAAGATCATGGAACCGGTGCAGGGCTGGACTACCCACCACTCGATTGTGGACTGGGGCGGCAAGACCTGGCTCTTCTACCACGACACGCAGCTGAGCGGCAAAAACCACCTGCGCAACGTGAAGGTCACCGAGCTGACCTTCAACGCCGACGGCACGATCCAGACGATCAATCCGTTCCGCGACTGACCGGCATGTTCCTCGGCATCGACATCGGCACCTCCGGCGTGAAAGCGGTCGTCATCGACCAGCATGGCGCCGTTGTCGGCCAGGGAACGGCAGCGCTCACCGTGCAACGGCCGCAACCGCTCTGGTCCGAACAGGACCCGGCGGCGTGGTGGGCCGCCACCACCGCAGCCGTGCAGGCCATCGACCCCGCCGTGCGGCGCGCCGTGCTGGGCGTCGGGCTCGCCGGCCAGATGCATGGCGCCACGCTGCTCGGTGCGGACGGTCAGCCGCTGCGTCCCGCGATCCTGTGGAATGACGGGCGCAGCCATGCGGAATGCATCGCGCTGGAAGACAAGACCGACGCCTTCCGCACAATCGGCGGCAACATCGTCATGCCCGGCTTCACCGCACCAAAGCTCGCCTGGGTCGCCCGGCACGAGCCGGAGATCTTCGCCGCCATACGCACCGTGTTGCTGCCCAAGGACTATATCCGCCTGCAAATGACCGGCGACAAAGCCACGGACATGTCCGACGCCGCCGGCACCCTGTGGCTGGATGTTGCCGCGCGGCGCTGGGCGGAAGCACTGCTGGACGCGACCGGCCTCAGCCTTGCGCACATGCCGGCACTGTACGAGGGCACCGCGTTGACCGGCACGTTGCGGCCGGACGTGGCGCAACTCTGGGGCATGTCCCCCGTTCCGGTCGCAGCGGGGGGCAGCGACAATGCCGCCGGCGCGGCTGGCATCGGCATCGTCAGCGATGGCGACGGGCTGCTGTCCCTCGGCACATCGGGCGTGATCTTCATCGCCAACGACCAGTTCAAACCCAATCCAGACCGAACCGTGCACGCCTTCTGTCACTGCCTGCCTGCACACTGGCATCAGATGGCCGTGCACCTGTCGGCGGCGTCGTGCATAGACTTTGCTGCACGCCTCTCCGGTGCAGCCGGCGCCGCCGACCTCTTTTCCCGCGCGGAGTCCGTTGGCGCCGCGTGCGGACCGGAACTCTTCCTCCCCTATCTCTCGGGCGAGCGTACGCCGCATAACGACCCGCAGGTGCGCGGCGCCTTCCTCAATCTCGATCATGATAGCGGGCCGGAGCGGCTGGCGCAGGCGGTGCTGGAGGGCGTTGCCTTTGCCTTTGCCGATGGGCTGGATGCGCTGCGCGACGCCGGCAGCGATGTGGAGGAACTGGCCGTGATCGGCGGTGGCGCGCGGTCGCGCTATTGGGGCCAGATCATCGCCGCTGCGCTCGGCACGCGCCTCAACTACCTCAAGGGCGGAGAGGTCGGTCCGGCGATGGGCGCGGCCCGCTTGGCCCAGATCGGCGTAACCGGCGGCGCACCCGCCGACATCTGCACGACGCCGCCGATCGCCCATGTGATCGAGCCCGACCCGCTGACCGCCGAACGACTGGCCCCCAAGCGCGAGGCCTTCCGCCGCGCCTACCCCGCCATTCGCGCCGCACAGAGCTGACATTCTTGAAACCGACAGGGAGCGCCTGATGGCCACCGACTACTTCGCAGACATTGCCCCCATCGCCTATAAAGGCCCGGATACCGACGACGAGCTGGCCTATCGCTGGTATGACAAGGATCGCGTCGTGCTCGGCAAGCGGATGGAGGATCATCTCCGCTTTGCCGTATGCTTCTGGCACACATTCTGCTGGCCGGGCTCGGACGTGTTCGGCGCCGGCACCTTCAACCGCCCCTGGCATGCTGGCGCCGATGACAGCGCCGCCGCCCATCAGAAGCGCGCCATCGCCTTCGATTTCTTCAAGAAGCTCGATGTCCCCTTCTACTGCTTCCACGATGTCGACGTGATGGCGCAGGCCGAAGGCGTGGCCGAGCATCGCCGCTACCTCGCCGAGGCCGTCGATCATCTGGAAGAGCTGCAGGCTTCGAGCGGGCGCAAGCTGCTGTGGGGCACCGCCAACCTGTTCGGCCATCCCCGCTTTGCTGCCGGCGCCGCGACAAATCCGGACCCGGAAGTCTATGCCTTCGCCGCCATGCAGGTGCGCGATGCGCTGGAGGCCACGCATCGCCTGGGCGGCGTCAACTATGTGTTGTGGGGCGGCCGTGAGGGCTATGAGACGCTGCACAACACCAACTTGAAGCGCGAGCTCGATAATTTCGGGCGCTTCCTGACGCTGGTGGTCGAGCACAAGCACAAGATCGGCTTTTCCGGCACGATCCTCATCGAGCCCAAGCCCCACGAGCCCACCAAGCATCAATATGATTTCGATACGGCCACCGTTTACGGCTTCCTCAAGCGCTATGGCCTCGAGAATGAGGTGAAGGTGAATATCGAGGCGAACCATGCGACGCTCGCCGGCCATACCTTCGAGCATGAGCTGGCCACGGCAGCGGCACTGGGTGTCTTCGGGTCGATCGACGCCAATCGCGGCGACCATCAGAATGGCTGGGATACCGACCAGTTTCCCAACTCGGTGGAAGAACTGACCGTGGCGATGATCGAGGTGATCCGCGCCGGCGGGTTCACCACGGGCGGGTTCAACTTCGATTCCAAGGTCCGGCGCCAGTCGATGGACCCGGTGGACCTGTTCTACGGGCATATCGGCGGCATCGACACGGTGGCGCGTGGCCTGCTGAATGCCGCCGCGATCATCGAGGATGGCCGCATCGATGCGCTGCGCAATCAGCGCTATGCGGGCTGGGATGGTCCGCTGGGCAAGGAGATCGCTGCGCTCGACCTCGCCGGGATCGCCGACCTCGCCGTAACCCGCGCGCTCGACCCCAAGCCTGCCTCCGGAAGGCAGGAGCGGATCGAAAATCTCGTCAATCGCTTCATCTGAGCCATGCCGGACCCGGGCGCTTCCTCTTCGCCGGGTCAGGTCACTGATGAGGTGGTCGCTACGGCGGCCACCTCTTTTTTTGCTATCTTCTCGCCCAGGCGCTAACGAAACCGAAATTGCCGTGCCCATAGATCGGCACAAAGAGACGACAACGGCGCGGAGCCAAAGCAAGATCGCCCCCTCATCTTATCTGTTGCGATGAACGCACGATATTGGGAGAGGTCTCGCCCAGCTCCGGATAGGAAGGCGAACAAGTCAGGCGATGGTCACCAACCGCAGTTCCCGCTCGTCCCGTCGGCAGAGCTCTGGCCCCAAGATCGAGGATGTCGCCCGCCTGGCCGGCGTTTCGCCGATGACCGTGAGCCGCGTGATCAACAAGGGCACCAATGTCCGTGAGGACAAGCGCCTGGCGGTCGAGGCCGCGATTGCCGAGCTGAACTATGCGCCCAACATCGCCGCCCGCACCCTCGCGGGTGGCGAGGACACGCGCATCGGGCTGCTCCACTCCAACCCGAGCTTTGCCTATCTCAGCGAGTTTCTGGTCGGCATATTGGCGGAGACCAGCCGCACCGGCGCGCAATTGATCGTCAAGGAGTGCAATGAGGAAGGCGCAGAGGACAAGGCCATCGAGGCGCTGCTCAAGGGCCGGGTGGACGGGATCGTCCTGCCCCCGCCGCTGAGCGATTCCCCCTCCGTGCTCGCCGTGCTGGAAGGCGCCGGCGTGCCGGTCGTCGCGGTCGCCACCGGGCGCGCGCCCGACTGGGCGCTCTCGGTGAGCATCGATGACAAGGCGGCGGCCCACGCCATGACCGATCACCTGATCCTGCTCGGGCATCAGCGCATCGGCTTCATCACCGGCCACCCCAACCAGACGGCCAGCGCCGAACGGCTGGAGGGCTATCGCTCCGCGCTGGAAAAGCACGGCATTGCGCCGCAGCCCGAGCTGATCGAGCAGGGCTTCTTCACCTTCCGCTCCGGCCTGGAGGCAGCCACGCGCCTGCTCGACCTGCCCGAGCCGCCAACGGCGATCTTCGCCTCCAACGACGATATGGCCGCAGCTGCGCTGACCGTCGCGCACCGGCGGGGTATCGATGTGCCGCAGAGGCTGACGATCTGCGGCTTCGACGATACCGCTTTGGCGCTCACCAGTTGGCCGGAGCTGACGACCATCCGCCAGCCGATCACTGATATGGCGCAGCAGGCGGTGGCGCTGTTGACGCGGGAAATCCGGATGCGCAACGCCTCATCGAAGGGCGTGGACCACCCGCATGTCGTGACGCCCTACACGCTGATTGCGCGTGAGAGTGACGGACCCCCGCCCCAGCCCTGAAAAAGCGAACGGCCCGGCGACGCCTAAGCGTGACCGGGCCGAGCGTGTTGTCGGGTGAGCGATCAGCCTTCCATCTGCTCCAGTTCCCGTCCCTTGGTCTCGCGCACCATGGCGCGGACGAAGAAGAAGGAGACGGCGGCAAAGAAGGCATAGCCGAAATAGGCCACCGCAAGGCCAGGGCTGACCACCAGCGAGGGGAAGCTCACCGAAACGAGGGCGTTCGCCAGCCACTGCGCCAGCCCCGCCACCGCCAGGCCCGAGCCGCGGATCTGGTTAGGGAACATCTCGCCCAGCATCACCCACATGATCGGCCCCCAGCTCAGATTGAAGAAGATCACGTAGAGATTGGCCGAAATCAGTGCGATGATGCCATTGCTGCCCGGCAGCACCACGCCGCCATCGGCGCCCGTGACCGCCGTGGAGAAGGCATAGGCCACGATCGCCAGCGTGACGGCCATGCCCGCCGATCCGAAAAGCAGCAGCGGCTTACGGCCGATCTTGTCCACCAGGAACATGGTGGCGATGCAGGCCCCGATGGAGAGCACGCCCGAGAGGATGTTGGTCTGCAGCGCATAATCCTCCGAGAAGCCGACGGCCTCCCACAAGGTGGCGCCATAATAGAAGACCACATTGATGCCGACGAACTGCTGGAAGATCGCAAGGCCGATGCCGGTCCACACGATCGGCCGGATGCGCCCGGTCGTCTTGTCGATGAGATCGGAGAGACGCGGGCGATGGTGATCGGCGGCGAGGCTGTCGCGGATCTCACCAACCTTGCGCGTCGCTTCCTCCGGCCCGAACAGCCGCGAGAGAACGGCGTGGGCGCGCTCTTCCTTGCCCTTGACCACCAGATAGCGTGGGCTTTCGGGAATGATCAGCAGCGCCAGGATGTAGATGGCCGCCGGGATCGCCTGCAGCAGGAACATCCAGCGCCAGGCCGGCAGGTCGAACCACAAGGTCGCCGTCGAGCCGCCGGCATAGCGCGCCAGCACGAAGTTGGCGACGAACGCTCCGGTAAGGCCGGTGATGATCATCACCTGCTGGATGCTGGAGAGGCGCCCCCGGATCGAGGCGGGCGTCACCTCGGAAATATAGACCGGCGAAATCACGCTGGCCGCGCCGACGCCGAGACCGCCGATGATCCGCGCCATGATGAACATCGCCGAAGACCCGGCCGCACCGGCCAGAAGCGCGCTGATGAGGAAGAGCAGGCCGGCCAGCATCATCACGCCGCGACGGCCAATGAGGTCGGACATGCGCCCGGCGAGAAACGCGCCCAGCGCGGAGCCGACCAGAATGGCGCCGACATTGATGCCGATGCCCAGCGCGCCCAGGTCAAACGCGGATTCCAGCCCCTTCTGGGTGCCGTTGATCACGCCGGAATCATAGCCGAACATGAAGCCACCAATGGTGGCGATGGCCACGATGGCGAATATGAACCCGATGTTGGTTCGCCCGATGGCGTGCGTTTCAGCGCTCATGCCGAGCCCCTCCTCTCTCTCAAAAATTCTGCCGACTTCAGCCGAGGCCGGGACGGCGTTTCTTCTGTCAAATATCTGCCGGGGTAACCGGCAATCCTGCAACCTTGGGATCGAATGCGAAAACGTGGCCGGCCAACGGCTGTGCCTCACGCGCGGCAGCATCCAGCCCCTTGTGCGCGGTGGTGGCATAGGCGGTGCGCAGATCTGGCCCACCAAAGGTGATCTTGGTCACATTGGCGACCGGGAAGGAGATGGTCTGCATCAGCGAGCCCTGCGGATCATAGCGCCGCACGCCCCAGCCGCCGAACAAAGCGACCCACAGGCAGCCCTCACTATCCAGCACGGAGCCGTCCGGCCAGCCGGCGCCATCCTCGATGGTGATGAACAGCTCGCCCGCGCCGACCGTGCCGTTCTCATCGACCGGGACTTTCCAGATTTTCCGGCCAAGCGTGTCGGTGTGATAAAGTGTGCGCCCGCCGGCGCTGATGGCAGGGCCGTTGGCGATCTCGACAGCAGGCACGGCCGTGGCGTCGCACTGCCCGCCGGCGAGGCAATAGAGGCGCCCGGTATGGGCGGCTTCGCTGTCGTCCATGCTGCCGAACCACAGCCGCCCTTGAGTATCGGTGGCGGCGTCGTTCAGCCGATTGCCGGGCAGATGCGGCTCGGGATCGTGGAACAGCGAAAATGCCCCGCTTTGCGGATCGAACCGATGCAGGCCGGTGCGCACGCCGGTCATCATGCCGCCGCTGCGCGTGGGCAGCGCCCAGCCAATCTGGTCCGGCGCATCCCACACCGCCAGCGCGCCGCTCGCAGGCACATGACGGTAGAGCTTGTGCCCCTTGATATCGACGAACCACAGGGCATCGTCCCACCAGACCGGCCCTTCGCCGAGCGTCATGCCCAGGGGAAGGATCGGCTCCGGCTGCATCTCAGCGCCAGCCTGCGTCGACGAAATATTCGTGCCCGCTGCACAGCGCGCCGTCATCGGAAGCGAGGAACAGCGCCAGCGCGGCGACATCGCGCGGCTGGATGCGGCGCGGGAGGCATTGCGCCTGCAGGATCTCCGCCTCACCTTCCGGCGTATACCACTGCTTCTGGCGGGGGGTATCGACATTGCCCGGCACGATGGCGGTCACGCGGATATTGTCGCCGCCCAGATCACGCGCCAGCGCGCGGGTCATGCCCTCCACGCCGGCCTTCGCGGTCTGGTAGAGCACCAACTCGGACATGCCGAGATGCCAGCTCACCGAGCCCAGATTGATGACGGCACCGCCGCCCCGCGCCCGCATCGCCGGAACCACGGCTTGCGCGGCGAAGAACTGGTGGCGCAGGTTGGTCGCCATGCGCTCGTCCCAATAATCGGCGGTCACCTCGTCATAGCGATGGCGGTCGTCATTGGCGGCATTGTTGACCAGCACGTCGAACCCGCCCATCTCGCTCTCCAGCGCGCGGACGGTCCGCTCCAGCTCGGCGACGTTGCGAAGGTCGCAATGGCGAAAGCGCGCGCCGCTCAGCGCACGCGCCAGATCGGCGCCGGCAATGTCGTTGAAGTCGAGGAAGGCGACATGCGCGCCCTGGCCCGCAAACGCCGCGACGATAGCCGCCCCGATCCCGGTCGCCCCACCGGTGACCAGCACGTTCTTGCCCGCCAGGCTGGGATAGACGGCGTATTGTGTTTGCTCAGACTTGTTCATGCCGATTCCAGAAGACCGCGCCGCTGCAGATTTGCGTAGAAGGCGCCAATACCCAGCTGCCAGGGTGGTGCATCGCGCGAGGTGACGACCCGATTGACCAGGCGCCCGAGCTTATCGGACGCGATGGTGACAACATCGCCCACCTTGTGGGTGAAGCCACGCCCCGGCTCGTCGCGGTCCTGCACGGGCGCGAACAGCGTGCCGAGGAACAGCGCAAAGCCATCGGGATATTGATGCTCGCTCAACGTCTGGCGCACCAGATCGAGCGGATCGCGGCTGATCTCCGCCATGTTGCTCACGCCTTCGAGCACGAACCCATCCTCTCCGGCGATGGTCAGCCGCACTGCGGCACGGCGCACATCATCGATGCTGAAGCTGTCATCGAACAATCGCACCAGCGGGCCGATGGAACAGGAGGCGTTATTGTCCTTGGCCTTACCGAGCAGCAGCGCCGAGCGGCCCTCGAAATCGCGCAGATTGACGTCATTGCCGAGCGTCGCGCCGACGACGGCGCCGAGGCTGTCCGCCAGCAGCACGATCTCCGGCTCGGGGTTGTTCCAAGCAGAATCCGAGCGGATGCCGATCGCGGCGCCCGGCCCCACGGTGGAGAGCACCGGGGACTTGGTGAACACCTCCGCATCCGGGCCGATGGCGACCTCCAGATATTGCGACCACAGCCCGTCCTCGATCAGCGCCTCCTTGAGCGAGGCGGCTTCCGGCGTACCAGGCTGGACGGAGCGGATTTGCCCGCCAATGCGCGACTCCAGCCGCTCGCGGATCGAGGCAGCCCGGCTCCAGTCGCCCCGCGCCCGCTCCTCGATCACCCGCTCAATGGCGGACAAAGCGAAGGTGACGCCGCAAGCCTTGACGCATTGTAGATCGACGGGGCTGAGCAAGCGCGCGGATGCAGGATCAAAATGGCCCAGCGAGGTGCCGCCAGCGCCTGACAAATCGCCGCTTTCCACAAGGGCCGAGACGGTCGGCCAGACGTGCGCCATATCGAGCAGCTCACCCTGCCGGACGAGCACGGGGCTCGGGCCATCGCCAAAATCGGCTCGCCCCAGAAACATGCCCTCTTCCCAATCGACGGGCAGCATCGGGCCGGACTCTTCTGGATGTATCACTTCCTCTCCCTCGCCCCCGAGGGCGCCCCTGTGTGTTAGCGCTATCAAGAGCTATTGCGCTTGTTTGTCAAGAGGGGCTACTCCTGCGCCTCTAACGCGTTGACAAGAGAGACGATGACACCCGGCCCCACCCTCTGTTTCGGCGAACTGCTGCTCCGCCTCTCCGCCGTACCCGGCGAGAGCCTGTTCCAGAGCGAGCGGCTGGATGCGCGATTCGTCGGCGCGGAAGCCAATGTCGCGGTGGCGCTGGCGCGACTGGGCATTCCGAGCGCGTTGCTCACCGCGCTCCCGCCGGGGCCGGTCGGCGACGCGGCGCTGGACGCATTGCGCCGGCCCGGCGTGGACGTGCGCCATGTGCAGCGCCAGCCGGGACGGATGGGGCTGTTCTATCTCATGCCGGGGAGCGGCCTGCGCGCGCCCGCGATCAGCTATGATCGCGCTGGCAGCAGTTTCGCGATTACCCCGGCCGAGCGCTATGATTGGGCTGCGGCGCTGGTGGGGGCGGCCATGCTGCATCTTTCCGGCATCATCCCCGCCCTCTCGCCTGACGCCCCCAAATTGTCCCTCGCGGCGATGGAGGCCGCGAAGGCCGCCGGCATTCCGATCTCCTTCGACGGGAATTTCCGCGCGACGCTCTGGGAAAGCTGGTGCGACAATCCCGCGCCGATCCTCGCCCGCCATGTCGAGATGGCTGATCTGTTCTTCGGCAGTGCGCGAGACATTGCGATGCTGCTCGGCCAGTCCTTCGATGCGCAGGACGCGGACGGACGCCGCGCCGCAGCCGAGGCAGCCTTCGCGCGCTTCCCCAATCTACGCCACATCGCCTCCACCCATCGCGTGGTCACCCATGCCGGGCTCCATCACCTTTGCGCCCGCCTCGATACACCGGATGACAGCTTCGAGACGCAAGTTATTGAAGTTGCTGGGATCGTCGACCGAATCGGCACCGGGGACGCATTCGCCGCCGGGGTGATCGCGCATCTCGATGCCGGCATCGCCACCGCAGCCGAGCGCGGTCTGGCGCTCTGTGTGCTCAATCATTTCGTTCATGGCGATTTCAGCCCGATCAGCGCGGAGGAACTCGCCGCATTCCGCCCCGGCCAAACCGGCGACGTCCGCCGATGAGAAAGCGAGCATCCCTGTGACACAGTGGTTCGATCAGATCGCCGACATGCCGCTGGTGGCGATCCTGCGCGGCCTCACCCCCGAGGAGGCGCCCGCGATCGGGGCTGCGCTCATCGAGGCGGGCCT
This sequence comes from Sphingobium sp. B8D3B, assembly GCF_025961875.1. Classification (NCBI taxonomy): domain Bacteria; kingdom Pseudomonadati; phylum Pseudomonadota; class Alphaproteobacteria; order Sphingomonadales; family Sphingobiaceae; genus Sphingobium; species Sphingobium sp. B8D3B. The sequence continues at coordinate 1,589,921 of NZ_JAOQON010000001.1, forward strand.
GCGCTGCATCGAGGTGCCGCTCAATTCGCCCCGCCCGCTGGAGAGCATCGCCGCCCTCGCCCGCCTGCCCGGCGGCGCGCTGATCGGGGCCGGTACCGTGCTGAGCGTGGACGCGGTGGATCAGGTCGCGCAGGCGGGCGGGCGCGTCATCGTCTCGCCCAACATGAACCCGCAGGTGATCCGCCGCACCAAGGCGCTCGGCCTGCTTTCCATGCCCGGCATCGCCACGCCCAGCGAGGCCTTCGCCGCCATCGATGCCGGGGCCGATGCGCTCAAGCTCTTCCCCGCGGAGATGCACAGCCCGGCGGTGCTCAAGGCGATGAAGGCGGTGCTGCCCGCCGACATTCCTGTGCTGGTGGTGGGCGGCATCGGGCCGGACAATATGGCCGCATGGCGCTGCGCCGGCGCTGCCGGGTTCGGCATTGGATCATCGATTTATCAGCCGGGGCTGGATGCAGCACAGGTCCGCCAGCGGGCAGATGCCATGGTAGCGGCGTGGCGCGCGCTTGAGCACTGAGCGCTTGTGGAGGCGTGTTCGGCAAAACCCTGCCCCACCCCCGCCGTCACCCCGGGCTTGACCCGGGGTCCAGCTTCCTTCCGGACCGACTTCTCGCCAGGATCTTGCCAGACGAAATGCGCCGAAACAGGTTAGCTGGACCCCGGGTCAAGCCCGGGGTGACGCTTGGAGGGGTGGTTAGTCTCACCCCTGCTTACCGCTCCGCGTTCGCCAACTCATGCGCAGCGTTCGCCAGTTCGATAAAGCCCGCACCGGCGGAGATCACATATTCATTCTGCCCCCAGAAGAACGGCCAATCCTCATGGTTCTCCGGAAAATCCGGTTTGATGATCAGCGCACCCGGCACCACGCCGCCGGCGATGAAGCTGAAGTCCGCGCGATTGGTGCCATAGGCCACTTCCTTGGATCGCGCGCCAACCGCCGAGACGAAGGAGATGTCCGAGCCGGGATGGTTGCCGAGCAGATAGTCGATACTGCGAAACACCGCATCGCTCTTCACAATCTCCGGGAAAGCCTTGTGCAGTGCATAAGCGGCGAGACCATAGTCGATCACGCCTTCATTCCCCGCCCAGCCGCCTTCCGAGATCGGCACGCCATAGGGATTGGCGGCGGCGATCTTGTCGCTCTGCGCGGCCCATTGCCGCACGAGCCGCTCCATCGCCGCGCGATAGGAAGGTGGCATGAACGGCAGGGCTTCGGTCGCCAGCGCAGCCTGAAAGCCGAAGAATTTTGAGACGGATGGCCACAGCGCCTCGATCTGTGCCGCGTAGCGCTTGTCGCGCGTAGTCTTGAGCAATTGCACGGCGGCCGCGAACTGCTCGGCTTCGAGCGGCCCGCCGGTCGTATTGCCATGCTGGAAGACATAAGGCGGATGGCTCTGCTCCTCGGCCCACACCCGTGTCGCAATGGCCAATGCCTTGGCGGAGAGCGCCGGGTCCAGCGTCTTGAGGGCGCGACTGGCCGCAGCCAGCGCCGCAATCGAACCGTAATTGAGCGCCGAGGACCGGCTGGTGAACGCCCAGCGATCATCGGGCGTGCCACTGTAATCCCCCTTGACCTGATAAGGCTTGAGCGCCGGATCGTAGATCTTGCCGTCGGTCTTGGTCACGGCGTCGCCAAGATGCGTGTACTGCCCCACATCGGGCTCCACGATGCCGTGGATCGCATGGCCGACCGCATCGAATTGCGCGGCGAGCTGGAGCGTGCCGTGGCGGATTTGCTGGAGCAGGTCGGGCTGACCATCCGGCACATGGATTTCCACGCGCCGTGTGGCACCATCCACGCTGGTCGTGTCGCGATCCAGCCCGAAGCCCTCCCAGCTCCGCACCATGGAGCGTATCACGGCATATTGCGTCTGCGTGCGGATGTCATAGTCGCCGGCATCGTACCATCCGCCGATGTTGAGGCCGGGAATATGCTCGCCGGGCTTGAACCGCGTATCGGTGGTCGGACCCTGCGCATACAGGTCGATATGCTCATGATTGAGCGGCGCCTGCCGGGCATCGTCCTGGTGGGACTCGCCGTGCCAGATCCGATAGGCCTCGTTGACGGTCACATGGTCCATCGCCACCGGGAAGTAGACGTCCAGTGTCGGATGCCAGGCATCTGCAAACAGATCCTGCGCGATGCGAAACGGCGCGGTCCTACTGTCGCCATAGGCCAGCCGATAGAGCCCCGGCGCGCGCACGGTGCTGAAGTCGAAGCGCAGGTATCGATAGCGCAGATAATCCCCCGCTTCGGCCGGCGCGCCGCTGAGAACGGGCACTTCCTGCCCCGAAGGCTCGACGCGCAGAAGCTGCGCTTGCGCGCGCCGGGTGTCGGCGCGGTCGATCTCGATCGTCGCGACCTTTGCTTGCCCCGGCGTGTAGCCAAGCTGCGAATGGCCGATGGACGGCGGCCGCAGCCAGCCGGGCGCGCTGGTCGGCGAGAGGGTCCACTCCACCACCACGCCCGTCTTGCCCGCCGGCAGCAGCGACCGCAGGACGAACCAGCCATTCTGCGCCTGATTGCGCCCGTCATAGAGCGCAATCGGCGTTTGCGAGCGCAAGCGGACCCGGCGCGCGGCATCGGACGGAGCGAGCACGATGTCGCTGCCTTGCGCCAGAGGGAGCGGCTCGGCACCGGGGCCGTCGCTGCGTCCGCTGGCGGGATTACGCTCCGGCGTCCGCACCATCGCGCTGGCCGGATAACGCGGGAAGGCACCGGGCTTGCCGTCCACCATGAAGGCATTGCGGTAATAAGCCGAAGGCAGGAACTCCAGGTTCAGCCCCGCCTTGCCCACCAGCGCCGCCGGCAAGGCGCGCGGCAATTCGACGGTCAGGACAAGGTCGGCGCCGCGCGGAACGGCGCGGATGATGTAGCGGAAGTCATGCTCTGGATATTCCAGCACTGCCTCGATGGTGCCGGTGCGCGCATCGACCTTGCGCTCGACCATCCGCCCGATGGCATCCCACTGGCCCGGTGTGGCGGAGAGGCGGACATCGCCATTGGTGGCGATCCGCCGATCCTGCTGGATGATCTCCACGCCGCTGATCTTCGAGTCGGCGAACAGCCCGTCATACCAGTTGCTGAACACCAGCACGTTGGCGGCCGGCGCCTCGAAATAGCCGGAGTCTCCTAGCAGCAGGGCGGGCTCGTCGCCATAGGCAGCAGGCACGGCCGAGGCCATAAAAACTACGACAAAAGATCCAAAAATAGCCGCGCGCCGCATCCGCCCCTCCTCATTTTGTTAACGCTAACATAGCCGTGTGATTTTTAGATTGGCAACAAAATTGTGTAATAACGTTGGCTTACATGCGGCCCCGCAACGCTCAACGATTGAAACTGCTCGCTATTTTTGTCGGACAAGTTGACGTTTGAAGAAATCAACGATTATTCTGCAGCCATCGCATCGGGGGACTCGCAGGTTCGCCGCAATGTCGTATCGAGGAGTAGGCAGGCAGTCGGCCTATCGACCGCACTGAACCGGGGAGGAAAGTCTTGAACATCTCGATTCGTCATGCGTCCGTTCACGCCGTGCTGTCTGCTTTGGCTCTGGCCGCCCTGTCACCTGCCGCCGCGCAGGATGCGACCGTTACCGCCATTCCCGCGCCGGCCGAGCCGGGCGCCATTCCGCTCGGCACCGGCCCGGTCAAGGGCGCCACGGCGCCCGAAAGCTGGTTCCGGCAATATGGCGTGCCGATGGCCCGCAATGTCTCCACCGCGACGCTTACACCGGTGCTGCCGGCACCGGGCAAGGCCAATGGCACCGCGGTCATCGTCGCGCCGGGGGGCGCCTTCCTGCTACTCTCCATGGAGAATGAAGGCTGGCGGGTCGCCCGGGCGCTGGCAGACCGGGGCATCACGGCTTTCGTGCTCAAATATCGCCTGCGGCCCACGCCGCCCGCGCTCGCCGATTTCGACCGCCAGTTGCGCGCTGCCTTCGCCAATGTCGGCCGGGCGGAGACGCGGTCCAGCCCCGACGAAGCCGTGGCCGGCCTGCCGGAGCAGATCGCCGATGCCGTCGCCGCGATCACGCTGGTGCGCGCGAGGTCCGCAGAGTGGGGCATCGATCCCAAGCGCGTCGGCATGATGGGCTTTTCCGCCGGGGCCATGACGACGATGGTCACGACCCTCGCCCGTCCCGATCTCGACCTGGCGTTCATCGCGCCAATCTACGGCTCGATGGAGCGGGTGACCGTACCCGCCAACGCGCCGCCGCTGTTCGGCGTCATCGCCTCGGATGATCCCCTGTTTGCCAAAAAGGGCTTCGGCCTGCTCGATGCCTGGCAGGAGGCCGGCAAACCGGTCGAATTCCATCTTTACGAGCGCGGCGGCCATGGCTTTGGCCTTGGCAAGGAGGGCACGACCAGCACCGGTTGGCTGGATGCCTTCATGGCATGGCTGGACATGCACGGGCTGCTGAAACCGTCCTGACCTGCCCCGCAGGTCTCTTGCGGGCTGCGCACGCCGCAGCCCGCCCTTGAAGGAATGACCATGATCGCGTCCAAGGCCATATCCCATGTGCGTTGCTGCCTCGCCCCGCTGGTCCTGCTGGGCACCCTGCAGGGTGTCGCAAGTGCGGCGGAGAGCGCCGGCACGCTCGCGCCCTATTTCACGCCTGCCGGACGCGCCCCGGCCAGGCCGGATGCGGACGGGTTCATCCGCCGCTGGCTCATCCTGGAGCCGATGACCAAGCCCAACCGCACCAACACGGTGTTTACCGGCAGCTATGTGCGCAAGACGCTGACCGCCTATCCCTTCCCCACTCAGACCAGCGGCCTGCCACGCGCGGGTGAAACAGTGACCGTGGAAGGGCAGACGCTCGCCTGGCATGCACTCGATTCAAGCGCGTTCGACGTGAAGCTGTTCAATTTCGCCCAGTCGCTGGGCAAAACCAAATATGGCGTGATCTTCCATGTCGCGACGGTCGTGGACAGCCCGCGCGACATGGAGGTGCGCATGGCCGTGGGCTCAAACTCGGCCTCCATGTGGTGGGTGAATGGGGTGGAGACGGCCGTCCTGTTCAACGATCGCCGCATGGTGATGGACGATGTGGTCTCGCGCCGCATCACCCTGAAAAAGGGGCGCAACATCATTCGCGGCGCGGTCATCAACGGGCCGGGCCTGAGCGACTATTGCGTCCGCTTCATCGATGAAGCCGGACGCGGCATCACCGATCTCGCGGTGACCACGCTTTGAACGAGCCAAGCGCTCCAGCCCAGCAGCCCCTTCCTCCTTCCCTTCGCCTGACCGAGGTGATCGCATGAACCGCACCATCGCAGCCACTGGCCTCGCCCTTGCTCTCCTGCTCCAGAGTCCCGCCAGCGCGCAGCTTGCAGGCGAGCCCTATATCCACGATCCGTCCACCATCACTTATTCGGACGGCAAATATTACACCTTCGGCACCGGTCAGGGCGGCCTCGTGTCCGAAGATGGCTGGACGTGGCGCAGCGGGGGCAATCGGCCGGGCGGCGGCGTGGCGCCGGATGTCATCAAGATCGGCGATCGCTATTATGTGTCCTATGCCGTGGGCGGCGGCGGCATGTCCGGCGGCCATGCCAGCGACGTGAAGATGATGTGGACCAAATCCCTCGATCCCGCCTCGCCGGACTTTGGCTATCATGAGGTGGGCATAGTCGCCTCCAGCGACGGCAAGGAGAATCTCGACGCCATCGATCCAGCCTTCCTCTATGTCGATGGCCGCCTATGGCTGAGCTACGGCACCTATTTCGGCGCGATCCAGATGATCGAGCTGGACCCCGCCACCGGCGCGCGCAAGGCCGGCAACAAGGCTGTCGATATCGCCATCGACATGGAAGCGACCGCCCTGCTCCACCGCGATGGCTGGTATTATCTTCTTGGCACGCACGGGACCTGCTGTGACGGCCCCAATTCCACCTACCACATCCGCGTCGGCCGCTCGCGCGATCCGCTCGGGCCTTATGTGGATCATATGGGCATTCCGCTGCTCAAGGGGGGCGGCAAGATGGTCGTCAACGCGCGCGGACGGGACATCGGCCCCGGTCACTTCGGGCTGATCGACCTGGGCGAAGGGGTCGAGAAGTTCTCGATGCACTATGAGATCGATATGAACCGGGGCCGCAGCGTGCTCGGCATCCGCCCCCTGCTGTGGAAGGATGGCTGGCCCGTCGCGGGCGACAATATCGCCGAGGGCACCTATGAGATCGAGGCCGAGCGTAGCGGCTATGCCCTCCAGCTTGCCGCCGACTTCGTGCGGATCGATTTTGACGCCCGCCGCAGCTTCTTCGCCCCGCCCGGCACACCGCCTGTCAACGTACCCGACCAGACCTTGGGGCAGGTCGAACCCGGCTGGCCGGCCGGAGCCGTGCCCGTCGATCTGGGCGACTATATGGTCCGCCCCCAGCAGCTTTGGACGGTCGCCCCCGTGCCGGGCGCCGGCGGCGTAATGGGTGCGCCTTATTACAAGATCGTCATTTCCGGCACGCAACGGGCGCTTGCGGCGACGGCCACAGGTGAGGTGGAAGCGGTGCCGACCTTCACCGGCGCGCCCGAGCAGCTCTGGCAGATCGACCAGCTCACCGACGGCACTTACCGGATCATGCCGAAGGCCACGCCAGGCACGGGCGAAGCGCGCGCGCTCGTTGCCATCGGCGGTACTACGCCGGCGCTGGTCAAGTTCGATCCCGAGAGTCCGGCCGGCCGCTGGACGTTCAAGAAGCCCTGAAGATCGGCGTCAGGCGACCCGACGCAACCTTAAGCCATCATGATCCGTTGGAGGAGACCGGACGCTCTCGTCCGGCTTCTTCAGGAGGCCCTTAATGGCTGACATGACGCTCGATGACCTGTCCGAGAAGATGGGCAAGATCGATTTCGGGATGCTCTCCACGCGCACGGAGGGCGGCGCGCTGGCCAGCCGGCCGATGAGCAACAATGGCGAAGTCGCCTGGCGCGGCGACAGCTTCTTCTTCACCTATGAGGCGGCGCGCACCATCGCCGATATCGAGCGCGATCCCGAGGTCGGCCTCACCTTCACCGGCGCGGTCGGGCTGCTGGGCGGCCCCCCGCTGTTCATCGCCGTCGAGGGTCGCGCGGAGCTGATCCGCGACAAGGCGCGCTTTGCCGAACATTGGAACAAGGATCTCGAACGCTGGTTCGAGCAGGGCATCGACACGCCGGATCTCGTCATGATCCAAGTCCGCGCCCGTCGCATCCATTATTGGAACGGCAGCGACGAGGGGGAAGTCCCCCTCTGATCTGAGTGGGCGCCGCGGTCTGCCCGCGACGCCCGTTCCTACGCCGTCAGCTGAAAGCGAGCGCCACCTTGCGCCGCCGCATGGTGCTGCCGATCAGCGCGAAGCCGCCCAGCATCATCGCCCAGGTCGCCGGCTCCGGCACCGATCCGGCATAGCTGAGCTTCACCAGATAGGACTGGTTGGGCCCGTCACCATCGTCGCTCACAAGGTAGATGTTGCCGGCGTCATCGAGGGTCAGGCCCTCGAACTTGCCGCCTTGGTTGGCCGGGTCGACCAGCGACTTGAAGCCGGAGAGATCATAGCTGCTCACGACCTGGCCGGCCTGCGTCACCTCGAGCAGGTTGAATGAGCGGCCGCTGAGGATGAGCAGATTATCGCCGAACGGCGTCGCGGAGAAGATGCCGTTGGAGAGCACCGCGATGTCGGAAAGCCGATCGAGGCCCGGCAGCGCCGCAATATCGAACAGCTCGGTGACCGTCGCCGTCTCCGTACCGAAATTGGCGCCGGAGATCTTCCAGATCGTCTCGGGGCTGCGTTCCTTCACGCCGAAAAAGTCGCCGGTCACCTTGTTGTAGGCAATGCCCTCCAGGCCGCTATTGCCGGCATCGGGGCCGACGCTGATCGTCGGCGCATCCGGATAGGCGGTGTAGGTGCGGGTTGTGCCGTCCACGCCAGTCTGGCTGAGCAGCGCGATATCCTGATAGCGCTCTTCGGCGACGACATATTGGCCGTTGCCCACATAAGCGAGGCCCTCGGCATCGCATTGCGAACTGCCGAGCGAGAGGCAGCCGGAGAGGATGATGGTGGCGGTCTTGTTGCCATTCAGATCATATTCGCCCCAGATGTTCGTACCGTCATCCTCTTCCTCGTCATTGGTGACCATCAGCGTGCGCGTGTCCCAATTATAAGCGACGGCGCTGGCTTCCTTGGTGTCGATCGCTTTGCTGAAGCCGACGACATAGTTGTCGAGCAGGCCAGCCGCGTGGGAAGACGCAGCAGAAAAGGCGAACATCGCAATGCCCGCGCGCAGGAAAATCATCTTCATGGCAACCTCCGAATCATGCCCTCCCCCATGGAGGTCGCCCGCCTATCGGAGGTGCGAATGACAGGATGATTACATTTGGTTAACCATGACGCCGTCTGCGGAAAGGACCGCACCAGATCGGGACATGCGCCTGCGCCACATCAAAGAGCGAATGCAGCAGGCGGCCTAGATGCGACCTCGCAACGTTCCCAATACAGGATCTGACCTTATGCCCGACCGCCTCACCCAAGCATCATCGGTGCCGGAGATCGTGACCGCCATGCAAAGCATGGCCTCCGGGCCAGTGCTTGCCGGCATGGAGCGGGTCGGCATTCGTACCGATAATGCGTTGGGGCTGAGCAACCCGGTTTTGCGGGGCATCGCCAAACAGATCGGCCCTAACCATGAACGCGCGATGGCCTTGTGGCAGACTGGCATTCGCGATGTGCGGGTGCTGGCGATCTATACCGCCGAGCCGGCGCGGCTGACGGCGGGGCAAGCCCGCGCATGGGCGGACGATTTCGAGTCCTGGGAGATCGTGGACATTGCCGCCGACCTGTTCGTGGAGGCCGGGCTTGACGCGCTCATTCCCGTGTTCGCCGCCGACGAGCGCGAGTTCGTCCGCCGCGCTGCCTTTGCCATGATCGCCGGCATGGCGGTCCATCGCAAGGCCGAGCCGAATGCAACCTTCATGGACGCGCTGCCCCTGATCGCGCACCACGCACAGGATGCGCGAAACTATGTGCGCAAGGCGGTGAACTGGGCGCTGCGCAACATCGGCAAACGCAACCTCGCCTGTCACCACCCGGCCCTGGCGCTCGCGGAGCAGCTCGCCGCATCGGACGACAAGACCGCACGCTGGATCGGCAGCGACGCGCGACGCGAACTCTCAAGTGAGAAGGTGATCGAAAGGCTGCACCACAAGCAGCGATCAAAATTGTGAGATTTTGGTGCACCCGACTGGATTCGAACCAGTGGCCTTTGCCTTCGGAGGGCAACGCTCTATCCAGCTGAGCTACGGGTGCGTGGAAAGGTCCGCTATCAGTTTTGATGCAGCCGGCCAAGAGCAAAGGTAGGCCGCCCTCCGATTATTGGCGGGCGATGATTGGGCCGCGATTATTGGTCGCCCTGCCCTGCGTTCCTCTCCATCAGCCACCGGGCGGCGACGGCCGGGGCAACCGGACGATCCGGGCGGTCGACCATCAGATTGGCCGCGCGCATCTGCTCGACCGGAATGGCGCCGATCAGCGGTTTGAGCGCCGCCATCAGCCGCGCATCCGTCTCGCGGCCGGGCGCCACCATCACGATCGCGTCATAGGGCGGGATGCGCTCCAGCGGGTCAGCGAGCACCCGCAGATTGTCCGCCGCGATGCGCCCGTCGCTTGAAAAGGCGGAGATCACATCGACATCCCCATCCTTCACTGCGCGATACATGAAGGTGGATTGATACTCACGCGTCCGTGCGAAGCGCAGGCCATAGCCTTCGGTCAGCGCCGTCCAGTCCGGCCGCGTGAAGAACTCGAAATCGCCGCCCATGACAAAGCGCGGGGCGTAGGGCGCGAGGTCCGCAATCGAGCGGATGCCGAGCTGCTGCGCCTTGTCGGCGCGCATCGCCAGCGCATAGGCATTCTCGAAGCCGAGTGGACCGACCAGCGTCACGCCATGTTCGCGCTTTAACCACTCCGCCATCTGCGCCAGCATCGCGGCGCGCCCCGGCTGATCGGTACGCCCCATCACATTGGCCCAGACCGTGCCGGAATAATCGACATAGACGTCCACATCGCCCTGCGCGAGTGCCCGGAAGACCACCGCCGATCCCAGCCCGCTGCGCACGGTGGCCGTACCGCCCTCATCCGCCAGCCGCTGGCCGATAAGATCGGCCAGGATATATTGCTCGGTGAAATTCTTGGCGCCGATGACGTAACCGCCCTTCGTTGCCGGGGCGAACACGCTGGCCGCCGCCGTGGCGATGCCGAGGCACAGGATCAGCGCGCCCGCCCAGATGCGCCGGCGCGCGCGGCGGGCGATCCCCGTCTCGATAAGGCCCAGCAGTTGATCCACGGCCAGCGCCAGTGCCGCAGAGACGCCGCAGCCGAACAGCACCCACACCCAATTCTCGGTCTGGAGGCCGGAGAAGATATAATTGCCGAGGCTCGTCTGCCCGACCGGCGTCGCCAGCGTGGCGGTGCCGATCACCCAGACGGCTGCGGTCCGCACCCCCGCCATGGCGACCGGGGCGACCAGCGGCATCTCCACCTGCCAGAGGCGCTGCCGGTCGGTCATGCCGACGCCATGCGCCGCCTCGATCAGCGCCGGATCGAGCGTGGTGATGCCGGTGACGATGTTCCGCACGATCGGCAGCATGGAGTAAAGGGTCAGCGCCAGCAGCGCCGGCAGGAAGCCGAGCGCCGAGAAGCCCTGCCCGGTCAGCCGCAAAGAGAGCAGCGAGAGCGCCAGCAATAGGGGGTAGAACAGCGCCATCAGCGCCAGCCCCGGAATGGTCTGCACGAGGCTGACGAAGGAGAGCACCGGCCAGCGCAGTCGCACGCTGCGGCTTGCGGCGATGGCCAGCGGCAGGCCGAGCAGGATGCCCAGCCCCAGCGCGGCCGCGCTCAGCAGCACATGAAAGCCCAGATATTCCGGGAGCACGCGCAGCGCGCTGGAGAGGGAGCTGTCCATCGCTCAGCCGGTCCCGTCCGGCCCGGCGGCGATCAGGCGCCGGACCTGTTCGGCCTGCCGCATCGGCATCGCCATCAGCGCGCGCACGGCCCCATTGGGCGGATCGGTCAGCAGCCGGTGCGGGGTATCGTCGGCAATGATCCGGCCGCCCTCCAGCATGACGATCCGGTCGGCGAGCAGCACGGCCTCGAAGACGTCATGGGTCACCAGCACGGTGGTGAGGCCCAGCGTCTCGTGCAGGCGACGGCAGGCGCGGCCGAGCGTGTCGCGGGTGATGGGGTCGAGCGCCCCGAACGGCTCGTCCATCAGCAAGATGCCGGGCCTTGCCGCCAGCGCTCGCGCGATCCCGACCCGCTGCCGCTGACCGCCCGAGAGCGCATCAGGCATGCGCACGCCATAATCCTCGGGCAGCTCGACCAGCGCCAGCAGTTCCCCTACGCGGCGGGCGATATCCTGCGCCGGCCAGCCGAGCAGGCGCGGCGTCAGGCCGATATTCTCGGCGACGCTCAGATGCGGAAACAGGCCGATGCCCTGAAACACATAGCCGATCTCCCGCCGCAGTTCATAAGCGGGCCGGTCATTCACCGGCTCGCCGTGGATGCGGACGATACCGCGGTCCGGCTCGATCAGCCGGTTGATGCATTTGAGCAGCGTCGTCTTGCCAGAGCCGGAGGCGCCCACGAGCGCCACGAAGCTGCCCGCTCCAATGTGCAGATCGACATCGTGCGTGGCGAAGGTCCGACCGCCATCGAAACTCTTGGCAACGCTCTCCAGCGCGATTGCATCGGCTTGGCTCATCGGGGCATGATGGCGGCGCCTGGCGAGAATAGAAAGCGAACTTTCCCCGGCCCGCCGCAAATGCAGCGCCATGCCATCATCCCACAAACGAAAACGGAGGCCCTGGGGCCTCCGCTCACACCATCCCGCGGGATGATCGCTCGCCATCGCCTGATGGCTTTGGGCGCGTCACCGCGCCCATAAGGCTTATGCCTCTTCGCGGGTGTCGCGACGCTCGGCGATACGCGCACGCTTGCCGGTGCGGCCACGCAGATAATAGAGCTTGGCGCGACGCACGACGCCCTTGCGGACGACCGTGACGCTGTCCACGTTCGGCGAGTAAAGCGGGAACACGCGCTCAACGCCCTCACCGAAGCTGATCTTGCGCACGGTGAAGTTGGAGCCCATGCCCTTGTTCGAGCGCGCGATGCACACGCCCTCGAAGTTCTGAACGCGGGTGCGGTCGCCTTCGACGACCTTCACGCCCACGCGCAGCGTGTCGCCCGGACGGAAATCCGGAATATCCTTGGAGATGGCGGCAATGTTTTCCGCCTCGATGGTCTGCAGCAGGTTCATCTGTCCTGTCTTCCTTCGTCTGCGTCGCGCGCCAGAGGCAGGTCAGTCCCGAGCGTTCCTGTAACGCTCCCAGAGGTCCGGCCTGCGTAACCGTGTGTCATCCTCCGCCCGTTGTTTCCGCCAGGCGGCGATCTTCGCATGATCCCCCGATCGCAACACTTCAGGGATCATACGCCCTTCCCACTCTTGGGGTCGGGTATATTGCGGATATTCAAGGAGGCCGTTCTCGAACGACTCCTCGACACCGCTAGAAGCCGCGCCCATTACGCCGGGAAGCAGCCGAATGCAAGCATCCAGCAGCATGAAAGCGCCGATTTCTCCGCCCGAGAGGATGATGTCGCCCATCGACACCTGTTCGATCGGCCGCCCTTCGAACAGGCGTTCGTCAAAGCCCTCGAAGCGCCCGCACAGAATCGTGGCGCCCGGCCCCTCGGCCAGCGTACGAACCCGCGCCTGCGTGATCGGCTTGCCGCGCGGCGTCATCGCAAGCACCGGCAGGTCCGGGCGCGCATCCAGCGCATGATCGACAGCGCGTGCCAGCACATCGGCGCGCAGCACCATGCCTGCCCCGCCGCCTGCCGGCGTATCGTCCACGCTCTTGTGCTTGTCCGTCGCGAAGTCGCGGATCTGAATGGGTGCGCAGGACCACGCCCCCTCCCCCAGCGCCCGACCGGCAAGCGAAATGCCGAGCGGCCCGGGAAACATCTCCGGATACAAAGTGAGGATCTGTGCGGTGAAGGTCATGATTTAAAGGCGATCAGCGGGATTTGGGACGTGCGGGACGATCGGCGATGCACACCAGAAATTCGGCCTCCCCGCCGCCCAGAAGCGCCGAGAGGAGCGACTTGACTCGCAGGAGACGCTTCGCAATCGGCCAGCGCCTTGTGCGCAGCCCCCGCGTCCGCATGATCTCTTCCGACGCGCCCACCATGAAATTGAACTGCCGCGAGCTGGGCTTGGCAAAAACCTTGGCGGACCGCAGGCCATTGCTGACCGCCAGCTTTTTCAGAGCGCGCCTGGTGAACAGATGCAGATGCCGGGGCGTTTCCAGCCCCCGCCAATGTTCGCCAAAATGGCGGTGCCCGAGCGCGTCGACATTCGGCGTGATCATCACCAGCCGCCCGCCGGGTGCGAGCAATTCACTGCACCGCGCGATCGTGCGACCCGGCTCGGGCACATGCTCGATGACATTGTCGAGCAGGATGCCGTCGAACCTTTTCCCATCGAATCGCGGATCGAAAATATCGGTCGCGAAGACCTGTGCGCCGCGCACCTGCGACGCCACGGCGACCGCCTGCTCATCGAAGTCGATGCCGACGGCGCTCCAGCCCGCCTCGACAATGGACCGCAGGAAACCACCGGACCCGCAGCCGACATCCAGCATGACGCCGGGCGTGCGGTGCCCGAAGTAATTAAGGCCCGACTGATAATGATGCTTCCACCAGGGCAGCAGGCCCAGAAGCCGATAGCGCAAAGCCGGCGCATGCGAGGCGGCCCCCTCCGGCGCCACGATCACCGGTGCCTGGTCATGGGTATGGTAGGATTGATAGAGCGTCGCCAGGCTCTGCGGCGTGGGCATGGGGTCGATCCACCCCGAGCCGCAGTGCGAGTTGCGACAGATCCTCAGCCCCCAGCGTCCCGGCGCGCCGAACATCGGATCGCGCAGATCGCGATAGTGCTGAGTGCCCGATTCGCCGCACAACGGACAATCCGGCGCGGGCAAGCAGCCAATACCCTCATTGTCCAAAACAATCGCGTTCATGCGGCCCTGCGCTCTTGGAGGTGATCGATGGAGACCGATCCATGTGGGCAAGCAAGAGGCCCGTCCTCATTCGCCGAAGCGGAATGTCCTGTCAGTCTGCAAGGAAAAGGCTGCTCAGGACAAGTCTTTCCTCGTTCCAGTCGAGCACCGCTTCCGGCTGCATGGGCACCATGAACCGTTTTCCGCCGGGCTTCTCGATTTCGATGACGTCACCGGCCCCGAAATTCTCGACAGCCACGACCGTGCCCACCGCTTCAGCCGATTCGGCAACGCATGGCAGGCCGATCAAATCGACATGATAATATTCGCCGGGTTCGAGTGGGGGCAGCGCCGAGCGCGGAACGGTGAGTTCCGCGCCGCGCAAGGCTTCGGCGGCATTGCGATCGGTAATTTCCGCAAAGCGCGCGACGGCGCCATTTGAGCCATCGCGCACCGTCTTGAGCGTGAGGGTGCGACCGCCCGCCTCGAAGCTCTTGTAGCGCTTCAAGCTCTCCGGCCCATCGCCGAAGAGCTTGAGACGCACTTCCCCCGTCACGCCATGCGCGCCGATGACAGCCGCGAGCGTGACGGGACGATCCACGGGCAAAATCAGCCCTCGGCCTGCTCTTCAGCGGCAGCCTCGGCAGCGGGTGCTTCCTCGGCGGGTGCTTCAGCAGCCGGCTCTTCAGCCGGAGCATTGGCGGCTTCTTCCGCAGCCTTGCGGGCTTCCTCGGCCTCGGCCAGCTTGGTGGCCTTGTCCTCGGCGCGGTCCTTAGCCTTCTGGCCCGGCTCTGCCTTGTTGGGGTTGTTGCGCGCGGCGCGCTCCTTGACGCCTGCGGCATCGAGGAAGCGGGCGACACGGTCGGTCGGCTGGGCGCCGACGCTCACCCAGTGCTTGGCGCGCTCGGTGTCGAGCACGACGCGCTTCTCGTCATCCTTGGCGAGCAGCGGGTTGTAGCTGCCGATGCGCTCGATGAAGCGTCCATCGCGCGGCGAGCGGCTGTCCGTCACCACGATCTTGTAATAGGGGCGCTTCTTGGAGCCACCGCGCGACAGGCGAATGCTGGTTGCCATCTGTAACTTACCTTACCTTTCTACTGAACTCTGAACCTGAAATTCGTTACGTTACTTCTTGAGAAAATTCTGAAAACCCGGCGGAAGCTTAGGCATGTCCGGCATCCCCGGAAGGCCCTTGAGGGCGCTGAGATCGCCTTGCCCGGCTCCCGACGTACCGCCACCACCGCCGAGCAAACCGCCCAGCCCGCCGCCGCCACCGCCGCCCGCGAACATCTTGGCCAGTCCCTTGAGACCGCCCATTTTCTTGATCTTCTTCATGGCGGTTTCCATCTCCTTGTGCATCTTGAGGAGACGGTTGACGTCCTGCACCTGAAGCCCAGCGCCCTTGGCCACGCGAATCTTGCGCTTGGCGTTGAGCAGTTCCGGGCGCTCGCGCTCCTTGAGCGTCATCGAGCCGATGAGTGCATCGAGGTGAACCAGCGTCTTGTCGTTGACGCCGGCATTGGTCATTTGTGCCTGCGCCTTTTTGAGGCCGGGGATCATGCCGGCCAGCATGCCGAGACCGCCCATGCGCTGCATCTGGCTGAGCTGGGCGCGCAGATCGTTGAGATCGAACTTGCCGGCGGCCATGCGCTTGGCCAGCTTGTCGGCATCTTCCTGCTGGATCGATTCCGCCGCGCGCTCGACCAGGCTGACGACGTCGCCCATACCAAGGATGCGCTGCGCCACCCGCGCGGGGTGGAACGGCTCGATGGCATCCAGCTTCTCGCCAGTGCCCGCGAACTTGATCGGCTGGCCCGTGACGGCACGCATCGAGAGCGCCGCACCACCGCGCGCATCGCCATCCATGCGGGTCAGCACCACGCCGGTGAGCGGCACCTGCTCGGTAAAGCTCTTGGCGACGTTGACGGCATCCTGACCGGTCAGGCTGTCGACGACCAGCAGGATTTCTGCCGGCGTGGCCACGTCCGCGACCGCCTTCATCTCGTCCATCAACGCCTGATCGACATGCAGTCGGCCGGCCGTGTCCAGCATCAGCACGTCGAAGCCCTGCAGCTTCGCGGACTGGAGCGCGCGGCGGGCAATATCCACCGGCTGCTGACCGGGCACGATCGGCAGCGTCGCGACATCGGTCTGCGTGCCGAGGACGGCGAGCTGCTCCTGCGCCGCCGGGCGATTGACGTCGAGCGACGCCATCAGCACCTTCTTGCGCTCTTTTTCCTTGAGGCGCTTGGCGAGCTTGGCCGTGCTCGTCGTCTTGCCCGAGCCCTGCAGGCCGACCATCATGATGACGGCCGGCGGCGTCACGTCGATCAGCAGCTCGCTGGTCTCGGCGCCCAATGTCTCGGTCAGCGTGTCGGAGACGATCTTGACGACCATCTGCCCCGGCGTAACCGAACGCAGAACGTCCGACCCCACCGCGCGCTCGGTTGCTTTGTCGACGAACGCGCGCACGACCGGCAAGGCGACGTCGGCTTCCAGCAGGGCGATTCGGACCTCGCGCATGGCAGCGCGCACGTCCGCCTCGGTCAGCGCACCGCGTCCCCGAAGCTTCTCGAACACCCCACCGAGCCGATCGCTCAGACTGTCGAACATCACCACCTCATTGCGGCCAAAGCCGCTGAAAAACCAACCAAAACGCCGCAACGCGCAAAGCGCCGGTGGGCGAAACCTCGCCGACCAGCGTCTATCCTTGGACAGTGAAAATCCAGGACTGTCAGGGCGCCCGGGCAGTTGGACAACCGCGCCGGAACAGCGGCTCCTTAACGAAATCCGCCGGTTAAGACAAGAAGGCAGGCATCCGGACCTGCGATGGACGCTTGGAGAGGCCGGTGCAGAAAGGCTTTGGCAGGAATTTGCCGCTATGGCGCTTGCAGTTTGGAAATCCGCTCTTAGCTGCTATTCTGCGCGACAGAGCCAAGGAATGAGAGTGCAGTGGCAGCGGACGACGTAAATTCAGTTGCGGTAGAGAGCGAGCCTACCCCGGGCACACTTAGCCGTCGCCATCTCCTCATGGGCGGCGCCATGCTGGCCGTCAGCGGCCTTGCCGTCGCGCGCGAGCCGCAACAGCGCTATCGTGATCTGTCCGACAAGCAGTTCGAGGCCCTGTTCCCCAAGGCGTTCGGCGATTGGAAGACGCTCCCGGTCAGCGAGCTCGTGTTGCCGCCCGAGAGCGACCTTGCCAACAAGCTCTATCAACACATTCTCACGCGTACCTACGTCAATTCCAAGGGCGTGGGCGTGATGTTCCTGGCGGCTTACAACAGCAAGCAGTTGAACAACGTCCAGCTCCACCGCCCCGAAATCTGCTATTATGCTGGGGGCTTCGCGATCGAGCATAGCGAACCCATCAGTCTTCCGGTCGATGTCGCCGGCCATCAGACAGTCATTCCGGCTCGGTCGGTGACAGCAGTGCTCGGCTCGCGCAACGAGAACATCCTGTACTGGACGCGCATCGGTTCCGACTTCCCGCAAAGCTGGCTGATGCAGCGCATCGCGATGACCAAGGCCAATATCGCCGGCTATCTTGCCGACGGGTTGCTTGTCCGCATGTCGGTGATCGACAAGAATTACGATGAGTCCCTGCACAACATGCAGAGCTTCATCGCAGACATGCTCAAGCATTCGGGCGAACCGACCCGGGACATGGTCGTCGGCGACGCCTGATCCCGACGTCGTTAGAGCCGGCCTTCCAGCTCGGCGATTCCGGCGACCAGCCCGGCCGCGAAAAGCCCGTTGCGAAACTGTGGCAGCATGGCCGTGTCGATGATCGCCTGGCAGTCATCGTCCGGAATGGCGGCGGCAAGGCCCTGCCCGACCGCGATGCGGACCAGCTGTTCCCTCGGCGCGAGCAGGATCACGATCCCCTCCGCCCCCGGCGCACCCACGGCCCAGCGATCGCCAAGCTCGCTTGCATAGCCGGCAATGTCCTGCCCATCGAGGGACGGCACCGTGACGACGATGGCCTCCCGCCCGGTCGCGGCCTGCAGCCCTACCAGCCGGCGCTCGATCTGGTGCCGCTGATCGGGCGTGAACAGCGCCGCGGCGTCAGTCACCCAGCCATCGCGCGCAATCGGCAGGCTTGATGGGAGAACGACCTGAGCGGTCTCGGTCGGTTCACCGGCCGCAGCGGGCGCACCCATTAGCCCCGCCGCCACACACAGGGCCGCGATGCCAAGGGCGGAAAGCCCGCGTGTCAGGATCACCCAAGCACTTTCGCGAAGGCGGCAACACCGGCGCGCGGCCCATCAGGGTGGTTCCACACCGCGCCACTCACCGCGAGAAAATCGGCGCCAGCCTCGACCAACGGCTCTGCATTGTCGGCAGTGATGCCGCCGATAGCGACACAGGGAATTTCAAAGATCGACGACCACCAGCGCAGCAGGTCCGGTTCCGCATGGTGGCTGACTTCCTTGGTGGTGGTCGGATAAAAGGCCCCGAACGCGACATAATCAGCCCCGGCCTCGCCGGCTTCCATCGCCATGTGGCGGCTGTCATGACAGGTCACGCCGATCTGAGCGGACGGGCCGAGCACGCGCCGGGCCTCGCGAGGATCCCCGTCCCCCTGGCCCAGATGAACGCCATCGGCGCCAAGGCGCTGGGCCAGCGCGACGCTGTCATTGACGATGAAGGCGACATCCCGCTCTGCGCAGAGGCGCTGGAGCGGCTCGGCCAGCCGCGCGACTTCTTCCTCGCTCACGCCCTTGAGGCGAAGCTGAAACGCGGCGACATTGCCGCAGTCCAGCGCCTCGGCAAGGCGAGCGGCGAAATCCTCGCCGATCACCGGCGGGGAGATCAGGTAGAGCTGGCAGGGCGGAAGGCTGAGCGCCTGTGTGGTCTCGGTCATTCCGCCCCCATAAGCCCGGTGGCCGCGCGGTCAACCGGCGGCAGCGGAACCCGACAAGGCCGCCTCGATCGCAGCGACGAGGTCGCCATCGTCCGGCTTGGTATCCGGCGAGAAGCGCGCGAGCACCGTGCCATCGCGCCCGACGAGGAATTTCTCGAAATTCCAGAGCAGTTCCGGCGGATCATTCGGCGTGCGGTTGCCGTTCTTGAGACGCTCGCGAAACGCGCCATCGTTGCGCGCCTCCGGCTGCGCCTGCGTCAGGGCCGCGAACAGCGGGTGCTTGTCCGGCCCGGTGGCGACCACCTTCTCGAACATGGGGAAGTCCACGCCGAAATTAGTCGTGCAGAAGCTCTCGATCTCCTCGTTAGAGCCCGGCTCCTGCCCCGCAAAGTCATTGGCGGGAAAGCCCAGCACGACCAGGCCATCGTCCTTATATTTGCGATAGAGCGCTTCCAGCCCCTCATATTGCGGGGTGAGGCCGCATTTGGACGCCACGTTGACGATCAGCAGCACCTTGCCGGCGTAATCGCCCAGCGACGCATCATCGCCCTTGATGGTCTTGAGCGGAATTTCGTCCAATGCAGTCGTCGTCGCGGTCATGGTCATCCTCCAGATGAAAAAGGGCAGCTCGCCCAAGATAGGGAGCCGCCCTTCCTCTGTCATCGGGTGGAGACCGCAGGCGGCGCAATTGGGCGCCGCCCCGTCGTGCGCGTCAGGCCGCGACCTTGTCCGTCGAGGCTTCGTAGATCTCGTCGATCGCGCTGGCGAGCGAGGCGTTGAACTCCTCATCGCTCATCTGGTGACGCAGATCTTCCAGCAGAGCCCGGCTGAAGCTGGCGATCATGCCGCGATTCTTCGCGAGTTCGGCGCACGCCTCGGGACGCTTGTAGCCGCCCGAGAGCGCCACGACGCGCAGCACCTTGGGATGATCGACCAGCGGACCGAACAGGCCGGCCTTCTCGGGAATCGAGAGCTTGAGCATCACCTGCTGACCCTCGGGCAGTGCATCCAGCGCCTTGAGGATTTCCTCCAGCAGGATCTGGTCGGCCTGCGCCCGCTCGGCGCTCTTGATGTTCACTTCCGGCTCGATGATTGGCATCAGGCCCGCTGCGAGCACCTGCTGGCCAATCTCGAACTGCTGCTCGACGATGGCGGCAATCCCCTCGCGGTTGGCGAGATTGACGACCGAGCGCTCCTTGGTGCCGAACACGCCGAGGCTCTTGGCACGCTTGAGCAGCGCGTCCAGTTCCGGCATCGGCTTCATCATCTGCACGCCATTGGCCTCGTCTTCCAGGCCCTTGTCGATCTTGATGAACGGCACGACGCCGCGTTCGATGAGCGCGGCCGGCGTCGGCTTGCCGTCCACGGTGCCGTCCATGGTCTTCTCGAACAGGATGGCGCCCAGCACCTTCTCGCCGGTGAAGGCGGGCGAGGTGATGATGCGGCTACGCATCTGGTGGATCAGGCCGAACATCTCTTCATCGCCCGAATAGGCGTTTTCTTCGATGCCGTAGCCCTTCAGCGCCTTGGGCGTGGAACCGCCGCTCTGGTCGAGCGCGGCAATGAAGCCCTGCCCCTTGGCAATCTTCTCGGTCATGTCGGAGTCCTGCATCATCCTGTCCTGTTCTTGAAGTTAGTGCCAAAATCGGCGGTTCGTCCCCGTCCCCCGGCTCTTCCGGGCATCCGGGAGAAATTGCAAGCCGGTCAACCATGTCTTTGGCATGGTTGACCGGGCAAATGCGATCAGTGGCGATAAAGCGCCGCGACGCCCGGCAGTTCTTTGCCTTCCATCCACTCCAGGAAGGCGCCGCCTGCGGTCGAAACGAACGAGAAATCCGCAGCCACGCCAGCGTGATTGAGGGCAGCGACCGTATCGCCGCCACCGGCAACCGACACCAGCGAGCCTTCCGCCGTCAGCGCCGCGGCGGTGCGGGCCAGCGCAACGGTGGCCGTGTCGAAGGGCGTCAGCTCGAACGCGCCGAGCGGGCCGTTCCACACCAGGGTCTTGCAGGTCTTGAGAACGTCCGCCAGCGCCTCGACGGCCGCCGGTCCCACGTCGAGGATCATTTCGCCATCGGCCAGCTCGTTCACGTTGCACACGCGGTAGCTGGCCGGATTGGCCGCAAATTCGGTCGCGACGGCGACGTCATAGGGCAGGTGTAGGGTGCAGCCCGCTGCTTCGGCCTTCTCGAAAATCTCATTGGCCGTATCGACTAGATCATGCTCGCAGAGCGACTTCTTCACGTCGACGCCGCGCGCCGCGAGGAAGGTGTTGGCCATGCCACCGCCGATGATCAGATGATCGACCTTGGCGACAAGGTTCTCCAGCACGGCGAGCTTGGTCGAAACCTTGGCGCCGCCCACGACCGCCGCAACCGGCTTTTCCGGCTGGCCCAGCGCAGCCTCAAGCGCGTCCAGCTCCTTCTCCATCGAGCGGCCGGCAAAGGACGGCAGGCGATGCGCAAGGCCCTCGGTCGAGCAGTGCGCGCGATGAGCAGCTGAAAAGGCGTCGTTGACGTACATGTCACCCAGCGCGGCCATAGCATCGGCGAGCGCCGGATCATTCTTCTCCTCGCCCGCATGGAAGCGGGTGTTTTCCAATATGGCGATGTCGCCACCGCGCATCACCGCGATGCCGGCAGCCGCCGCTTCGCCCTGGCAGTCAGGAATGAACTGCACGTCGCGGCCCAGCACCTGGCTCAGCCCGCGCGTGACGAGGCTGAGCGAGAGATCGGGCGACTTCTGGCCCTTGGGGCGACCGAAATGCGCGAGGATCAGCACTTTCGCGCCCCGGTCCGCCAGTTCCAGCAGCGTCGGCACCGCAGCCCGCAGGCGTGTGTCGTCGCTCACCGACCCTTCCAACATCGGCACGTTCAGATCCTCGCGGACCAGCACGGCCTTGCCGGCGATATCGCCCATGTCGTCCAGCGTCTTGAAGGGTTTGGCCACGTCGTCACTCTCCCATGCGTGAATCGGGCCGAGCGTGTGTGAACATGCCCGGCCCGAAGAAATGTCAGCGGTGTTCCGCAATCCTCAGATCAGGCCAGCAACAACCTTGCTGGTGTCGATCATGCGGTTCGAGAAGCCCCACTCATTGTCGTACCAGCTCAGCACGCGCACGAGCTTGCCGTCGATGACCGCCGTCTCGAGGCTGTCGACCGTCGAGCTGCGCGGATCGCCATTATAGTCGATGGAGACCAGCGGCTCATCCGAATAGCCCAGCACGCCCTTGAGCGGGCCGTTGTCGGCAGCAGCCTTGAGCAGGCTGTTGACCTCTTCCTTGGTCGTGTCGCGCTTGGCGATGAACTTGAGGTCGACGACCGACACGTTCGGCGTCGGCACGCGCACCGAAGAGCCGTCCAGCTTGCCCTTCAGCTCAGGCAGGACCTCGCCCACGGCGCGGGCGGCGCCCGTCGTGGTCGGGATCATGGAGAGCGCAGCGGCACGGGCGCGGCGCATGTCCTTGTGGATCTGGTCCAGCGTGTTCTGATCGTTGGTGTAGCTGTGGATCGTCGTCATGAAGCCGCTCTCGATGCCGACCGCGTCGTTCAGCACCTTGGCGAGCGGCGCGAGGCAGTTGGTGGTGCAGCTCGCGTTGGAGATGACGATGTCGTCGGCGGTCAGCGCATCGTGGTTCACGCCGAACACGATGGTCTTGTCGACGCCCGTGGCCGGTGCGGAAATGACGACGCGCTTGGCGCCGGCGGTCAGGTGCGCGCTGGCCTTGGCCTTTTCCGCGAAGATGCCGGTGCATTCGAGCGCGATCACCACGCCGAGCTCGGCGTGCGGCAGATTGGCGGGGTCACGCTCCGCCGTCACCTTGATGCGCTTGCCGTCCACGACGAGGCTGTCGCCATCGACCGAGACCTCGCCCTTCCAGTTGCCATGCACGCTGTCCCGCTTGAACAGCAGCGCGTTCGACTTGGCATCGCCCAGGTCGTTGATCGCGACCAGCTCGAAATCATGATCGGTGCGCTCCAGCAGCGCGCGCGCGACGAGGCGCCCGATCCGTCCGAACCCGTTGATTGCTACCTTGATCGCCATGTCCTGCACTCCTTAGCTCAAAGTCAAACCAGCGCGGCGGAAACCCGTGCCGCGACACTCTGGGCGTTCAGCCCGAAATGATCGTAAATTTCCTGCGCCGGCGCCGAGAGGCCGAAGCTGTCGATACCGATATTGATGCCATCGGTTCCCGTAATCGTCGCCCAGCCGAAGGTGGTGCCGGCCTCGATCGAGACACGCAGCGCGCCCTGCGGCAGCACCGAAGCCCGGTAGCCCTCTTCCTGCGCCAGGAAGCGCGACATGCTGGGCATGGAGACGACATTGGTGGCGACCCCCTGCGCTTCCAGCAGCTTGGCGGCGTTCACGGCGATCTCCACTTCCGATCCCGTGGCGATCAGCACCACCTTGGGCGCGGTCCCGCTGGTCACGAGGGTGTAGGCCCCCTTGGCACAGAGATTTTCCGAAGCGTCGGTGCGCAATTGCGGCAGATTCTGGCGGCTGAGCGCCAGCAAGGACGGCGTGGAATCCTGCTGCAACGCAAGCGCCCAGCACTCGGCTGTCTCGATGGTGTCGGCGGGACGGAAGACCTCCAGATTGGGGATCATCCGCAGCGACATCACATGCTCAATAGGCTGGTGGGTGGGGCCATCTTCGCCCAGGCCAATGCTGTCATGCGTCATCACATAGACGACGCGCAACTGCTGCAGCGCGGACATGCGGATGGCATTGCGCGCATAATCGGAGAAGACGAGGAAGGTGCCGCCATAGGGAATCATGCCGCCATGCAGCGCGATGCCGTTCATCGCGGCCGACATGCCGAACTCGCGGATGCCGTAATAGACATAGCGACCGCTGTAATCGTCGCGGCTGAACGCGACCTTCTGATCCTTGGACTGGGTCAGGTTGGATCCGGTCAGGTCCGCCGAGCCGCCGAACATCTCGGGCAGCTGCACGTTGATCGCGTCGAGCGCCATCTCGCTCGCCTTGCGCGTCGCGACCTTCTTGGGCTCAGCGATCAGGCCGTCCAGATAGGACTGGATGGAGAAGCCGGCCGGCAGCTTGCCCGCCATGCGCCGCTCGAATTCATCCTTGTCAGAATGGCTTGCAAGGCGCCCCTGCCAATCGGCATGAGCCTTCTTGCCGCGCGTGCCGGTTTCTGCCCATGCAGCCTTCACATCATCGGGCAGCTCGAACGGCGGCAGATCCCAGCCCAGCGCCTCGCGGGTCGCGGTGATTTCGTCCTCGCCCAGCGGCGATCCGTGCACCTTGTGCGAGCCGGCCTTGTTGGGCGCGCCCTGGCCGATGCGGGTGCGGCAGGCGATGAGCGAGGGGCGCGGATCCGCCATCGCTTCATCCATCGCGCGGCGAATGTCGCCGAAGTCATGGCCATCGCAGGCCGTGACATGCCAGCCTGTCGCGGCGTAACGGGCCAGGACATCCTCGCTGGAGGAGAGGCTGACAGCGCCGTCGATAGTGATCTTGTTATCGTCCCACAGCACATTCAGGCGCCCGAGGCCCAGATGACCGGCAAGACCAATTGCTTCGTGATTGATGCCTTCCATCAGGCAGCCGTCGCCCGCGATCACCCAGGTGCGGTGATCGACCAGCGGATCGCCGAAGGTCGCATTGAGATGCCGCTCGGCCATTGCCATGCCGACGGCCATGGCCAGGCCCTGACCCAGCGGACCGGTGGTGGCTTCAACGCCCGCCAGCTCGAAATTCTCGGGGTGGCCGGCGCAAGGGCTGCCCATCTGACGGAAGTTGCGAATGTCCGCCATCGTCGGCCTGGCATAGCCGGACAGGTGCAGCAGCGCATAGATCAGCATGGAGCCATGGCCAGCCGAGAGCACGAAGCGGTCGCGGTCGTGCCAGCCCGGCGCTGCCGGATCGAACTTCAGATAATCCTTGAAGAGCACCGTCGCGACATCGGCCATGCCCATCGGCATGCCTGGGTGGCCGCTATTGGCGGCCTGCACGCCGTCCATGGAAAGGACGCGAATGGCGTCGGCGAGCCGCTTTTCGGTGACTGACATGGGCGAGCGCCCCTTCTTCTTTATCTGGCCCGCAGGCGTGTTGCTCCAGAGCGATCAAGGACCGAAGATGGTCGATGAACGGCCGCGCCGGCGCCGAGAGAACGGGCCATGAGTCGCCGCGCGGTCTCCATGTCGTCTAGCGGCCCGAGCGTCAACCTGCGGGGCGCCCCACAGCCTCAAAGGCAGGGTGATTCTGGCGCCGTCACGCTCAATCCGCAGCTGCGCAACGAGTTTTTGCATTCGCTCGGGAGCGTGATAAGGGTTCGCTCATGGCAAGCAAGGCGATGATGCAGGCGATCGAGCGGCTGGAACGCGCCGTGACGCGCGCCGAGGGACTGGCGCGGGAATTGACCGAGGCGCGTGCGCAGGAAATCGAGGCGCAGCTCGCGGCCGGCAGCATCGAGGACGATGGCCCGCCGGTGGACATCGACCCCTTCTCGCGCGACAAGGCGATTGCAGCGCTGAAATCGCTCGATGCGCTCATTGGCGATCTTCAAAAGGCCAGGAGCGAAGCCTGATCTATGGCAGAAGTACGAATCATGGTCGGCGGTCGGCAGTATGCGGTGCATTGCCGGGATGGCGAGGAAGCGCGTCTGCACGAGCTGGCCGCATTGATGTCCGAGCGGGTCCAGCAGGTCAGCAGCGGCAGTCCCGGGCTGACCGAGGTGCGACAACTGCTGTTCGCAGGACTGCTGCTGGCCGATTCCCTCACCGACAAGGCGCCTGCCCCGGCAGCCGCGCCACCACCGCCCGCCGAACCGGAGGACGAATCCGCAACGCTGGACGCGCTCGATGCGTTGGCCCAGCGGATCGAAGCCTTGGGCGACAGCCTTGCAGCCCAGCTGTCCAACGCCTAAGTAAGGCGGGACGGGTACTGCCCGGTGCGCGCATTAGCGAACATCCCTGAGGCGATAATCACATCCAAGGGGGCTGTCCCTGGCCGGACCCAGGTCCGAACTACATGGTCCCCACCTGACGTTGAGGCGTCAGAGGATTTTCCGGCAAACGGCCATGGCGGTCCCGTCACCCCGCCGGCATCTCGGACAGGACCCAAAGAATGACCGATACTGATCGCGCCAAGCTGCGCTCCTCTTTGCTCGCCCGGCGCTCCGCCTTTGTCGCTGGCCTGCCGCCTTCGGTGCGCACGCTGGCCTTCCGGGTTCTCCCTTCCCCCGTGCTTGCCCGCATGCCGCCGGGCTCGCGGGTCGCCATCTATCGGGCCATGGGCTCGGAAGCGCCCACCGAAGCGCTGATAGACTTCCTCCACGAGCGCGGCTTCAAGCTGTGCCTGCCCCGGCTCGGCAAGACCACCGCCGAGGACATGGAATTTGCCGACTGGTCGCCGGACGACATATTGGTGCCGGGCCAGCTCCGCATCCCCCAGCCGGCCCCGCAAGCCGCCACGGTCACGCCGGACGTGGTGCTGACGCCGCTCGTCGGGTTCGATCCCGCGCTCAATCGCATCGGCCATGGTGCGGGCTATTATGACCGCGCTTTCGCCAAGCTGCCCAACGCGCTGCGAATCGGCATGGCGTGGAGCTGCCAGATGGTCGATGCGCTGCCCATCCAGCCGTGGGACGTGCCCCTGCACATGCTGTTCACCGAGCAGAGCGTCATCAAGGGAGAGGCCGCGTGAACGAGGCGCCGCAACCGAGCTGGCGCAAGCCGGCGGGCATGTTTGCCATCCTCGGCATCATCGCCGTCTGGGCCGCCATCATCGGCTCCTTCTCGGAGCAGATCGCGCGCTGGCCCGGCGCCCTTCAACTCGTCTTCTATGTGATCGTGGGGATCATCTGGATCTTCCCGACCCGGCCCATCCTGGTGTGGATGGAGACAGGCCGCTGGCGCGCCTGAGCGCCAGTTCCAAATCCATTTTATAGAGGCTTGTCCCGCTCCGTTCAGGAGGGGGAAGCCAGCGCGATGCCATTCTCTTCATTGAAGAAAATGGCGCGAGTGACGGGGCTCGAACCCGCGACCTCCGGCGTGACAGGCCGGCACTCTAACCAACTGAGCTACACCCGCGCTTGGCTGAGGAGGGCGCAGGTATAAGAGGGCGCCGGCCCTGTCAACACGCTTCGCGCGATCAATTGCGATATTCTTCCTGCGGGTCCGATGGCACGCTGGTGAGCGTTCCGGACTCGAACAGGAAACCGGCGATATCCGGCTTACCGGCTGCCGCCAGCACCGTCTGGATGATGATCAACAGCGGCACCGCCAGCAGCGCGCCTGCCGTGCCCCACACCCACGTCCAGAAGCTCAGCGAGACGAGAATCATCAGCGGACTGAGCTTCAGGCGCTCGCCGAGCACCAGCGGCGTCACGACATTCGCCTCGATAAGATGCAGCCCGGTCATGATGATCGCTGGCATCAGCGCCCAGCCGACCGTGGAAAAGGTCATCAGCCCGCCCATCGCCAGCAGGATCGCCGCCACGAAGGGGCCGAAATAGGGAATGAAGTTGAGCAGCGCGACGAATCCGCCCCACATGAACGGCGTGGGCATCCCGAACAGGCTGAGCGCGATGGCGACGGTGAATCCGAGCAGCACGTTGATGAGCGCGATGGTGAGCACGTAGCGCGAGGTGGCATCGACGACGTTCTGGATCACCCGTGCGATGGTCAGCGCGCCCGAGAAGCTGCCCCGCCCCTGAATCGTCCGCCGGCGCATGCGCGTCCAGCCCGAGAGGAAGAAGAAGATCACCAGCAGCCCGAACACGACATTGATGACAACGCTCGGCGCGGCGGTGGTCAGCATGTCCAGTAGCGAGCCGGGGCGCGGCACCTCGCCGGGCACCGTCGGCGCCCTGCGGGTTTCCGTGACCAGCTTGAGCAGGCCGTCAATGAAACCCTGCGCCTCGGTATAGAGGCGGATGACCGGCTCCAGCGTCGTCTTGATCTGGCCGATCCGCTCGGGAAGCTGCGCGATCCAGTCGACCGCCGGCACCACGATGAGCACCAGCGCGGCATTCACAGCGAACAGGAAGGACACGAGCGCGATCAGCGCGGCCAGCGGCGACGGGATGCGCCGCCGCTCGAGCCACTCGAGGAAGGGCACGAGGCAGATCGCGATCACCAGCGCGACCGTGAGGGGAAGAAAGAAAGCACCGCCGGCGCGAAGCACGAACGGCAAAGCCAGCAATACGCCCAGCCCCGCGAACAACGCGATCGAGGCAACGAGCCGGTTGCGCTCCCAGGTACTGCGGTCAAAGCGCTCCGCGGACGGCTGATCGCCGGCACTATGCTCTGCAGGCAGATTTTGCTCGTCCAACGGCACCGACAAGCCCCTTAAACCGCGACCGGGGCAGCGATGCCACGTTGCGGCGCATAGTCCTCAACCACGAAGTCCTCGATGCGATGCGCGAAGATGGTGTCCGGTCTGCGCAGGATTTTCAGCTTGGGCGAGCCGGACGGCGTCCGGGAAAGCTGCTCTTCGACCAGATCGGCGTGATTGAGATAGAGATGGACGTCCCCGCCCTGCCAGACGATCTCGCCGGCCTCCAGATCGCACTGCAGCGCCAACATCCGCGTCAGCAGCGCCAGCCCGAAGATGTTGAAGGAAAAGCCGAGCCCCAGGTCGCAACTGCGCTGGAACAAAAGGCCGTTGAGCCGCCCGTTCGAGACATGGAACTGATAGGTCATATGGCAGGGGGGCAGGGCCATCCCCTCCAGCTCGTCGACATTCCAGCCAGTGAAGAGCAGCCTGCGCGAGCCGGGATTGTTGCGAATGGCATCGACAAGCGTCGCGATCTGGTTATGCCCGGTCGCCGCGCGGCGATAAAGCCCCTCCCCGGCCTCCGGCGCCAGCTCATAATGCGGCCAGTTGACCCACTGCCGGCCGTAGACGGGGCCAAGATCGCCCCACGCCTGCGCGAAGGCATCATCGGCCAGAATGCGCGCCTCGAACTCCTCCATGGAGATCATGTCGCCGGTTTCGCGACGGTAGCGATCCAGCGGCCAATCGGTCCAGATATGGACGCCCTGTGCCACCAGAGGGCGGATGCTGGTGTCCCCCGAGAGAAACCACAGCATCTCCCGCGCGGCGACCTTCCAGTAGACGCGCTTGGTCGTCAGCAGAGGCACGGCGTCACCGGCGAGCGAGAATCGCATGGTCGCCCCGAAAATCGACCGCGTGCCCACGCCGGTGCGGTCCACCCGTTCATCGCCCGCATTCCAAATATGCCGCATCAGATCGAGATATTGCTGCTCATAATGCGGCGAAGCGCTCGTTGGCGGCGCAGACTCGGCGAGGGAGGCAGATGAAAGCATGGATCGAGCTTAACCGCGCCGCCGCGCGAGCGCCAGCACATGCCATGTGCCGCCCTGATAAGCGCGACCAAACGATCCCGCAGCCAAGGGTTACCGCACTGTTTGACGATTTCTCGATGCAGCGCTTGCCAGCACGCAAACCCCTGACTATAGGGCAGCGCCTGTCTTGCCGGCGCTTCAAGCGTCGGCCCGGTCGGGGAGTAGCTCAGCCTGGTAGAGCACTGTCTTCGGGAGGCAGGGGCCGGAGGTTCGAATCCTCTCTCCCCGACCATTTAATTTCGCCGTCGGCCTGAGATTAATCGGGCGGCGGACACAATCACATCGCGAAAATCAGCACAAAAACGGCGTGACCCGCAAGCCACGCCGTTTTGACAGACAAGTCCAAACCGCTTAAGCGGCGGCCTGACGCTTCTTGCGCTCGATCTCGATAAGACGGTCCGCCATCTGCTGCCAGGCGGCCTCTGCGCGCAGGCAGCGCTCGCGGACATTGGCCAGATCGGCCTTGCTGGCGGCATCGGCACTTTCCGCCGCGCGGGCGAGATAAAAATCACTGGTCGCTGACATTGCACGCTCCTTGCCGGCTATGCGCGGGGGCCGCGGCGGCCCCAGCGTGAACTCTGATGGGAAGATTGGCGTTTTACCGTCTCCCCTGCCCCGCCCAGAAATCCTTGCGAGAAATCCTTGCGAGGCACACCCCCGACCGGACGAGCCAGCCAGGGGCGAACGTGCTGCTCAGGCTTCTTCGAGCTGCGTTGCCGAGGCCCGACCGCGCTGGTCGGTCGTGATCTCGAACTTCACGCGCTGATTCTTGTCCAGCGTGTGCATGCCGGCCTGCTCGACCGCGCTGATATGGACGAAGCTGTCTTCACCGCCATCGTCGGGTGCGATAAAGCCATAGCCTTTGTCGGCGTTGAAGAATTTGACTGTGCCAATGGGCATGAGATCATTCCTTTTACATAAGAAACCCACCGAAACGCGTGCTCCGGTGGCGCTGGCCGAAGTATCAAAGGAAGAATCCGCTGCAATGGCATCAAAATCCGTCGAGGTGCGACGTTAGCGGATATTAGATGGTGCCGATTGCCCGAAAAGTCAATATTTTGGCATTTTTGCTTGGTAACTTTGGCTATTTTATCGTCATATTTCCGCTCAAACCGCGCGGAGCGTCAACTCGACTTGGCCAATCGAGCGCGGCCACCTCATGCCAGCCATGTTCACGCCAGCGAAGCGATGATAGGTCGGGCGACCACTCATCATCGCGAGCGAACGGCACCAGCGCATGACGGATCTTTCCCGCACCGACCTGAAGCTTCTCCACGAACTGCAGCAGGACGGCCGCATCACCAATCTGGCCCTCGCGGAGCGCGTCGGCATGTCGCCCAGCCCGTGCCTGCGCCATGTCCGGCGGTTGGAGGAAGAGGGCGTCATCACCGGCTATACAGCGATCGTCGATCGCAAGCGGGTGGGCCTTGGCATCCTTGCCTACGTAGAGGTGAAGGTGCCCCAGACGCCCAGCGGCGCTGCCAAGGGCTCCTCTGGCTCCTCCATCATCGAACAGTTCAAGGAGGCCGTGCTGAACGAGCCGGCAATCGTGAGTTGCGTTATCACGGCCGGGCAGTTCGATTTCCTGTTGAAAGTACTGGCGCCGGATATGGATGCCTATGCCGAACTGGCCCAGCGCGTGCTCCTCAAACTGCCGGGCGTCCGCGACATGCGCACCACCTTTGCACTGGACGTCGTGAAGGACAGCCCGGGGCTGCCACTCAACGCGGCGTAATCGACCGCGCTTGACTGCACTACCGACCATATTCACCCCATAATCTGAAAATTTCGGTGCATTAAGATCATTCATGCCCGCATGAAGGTGATAATCGTTCCTTATGAGCGCTACCGCGATTGAATATGGAGAGACCTGATGTGCGATGACCATCCCTGGCCCCAGGAAGGCCGCACCCGCATGATCGTGCCCGCCCCGGTGGGCAGGATCGGCACCGGCATGCCTGACCCGGAGCCGGACCTCATCCGGCAGATGGACGAGAATCACGTCTTCATGATGGGCGACAACCCCGCGCTGCCGCGCATGCCGAAACAGCCCAAGCTGATGGATTTCTTCAAATATCGCTTCAACGATATTGCCATCCGCCATCTGCTGACCAGCGCCAAGCGCGCGCTGGACGATGGGCAGGAAGAGAAGATCGTCCTTGCCTGCCTGCTGCATGACATCTCCAATGGCTGCTTCGTGCGCGCCGACCATGGCTATTGGGGCGCGCAGATGATTGCGCCTTATGTCTCCGAGGAGATCGCCTGGGCCGTGCAATATCACCAGCCGCTCCGCTATTTCGCGGATGAGTCGGTGGGATATGAATATCCGGAAAGCTATGATCGCTTCTTCGGGCCGGACTATGTTCCGCCCGAATATATCCAGCGCGATGCCGAATATGCCCGCAACCACAAATGGTACATGAGCTCGCGGCTAGTCACGATCTACGATTATTACTTCTTCGACCAGTCTCCGCCGGTCGATCCCGAAGAGTTTACCGACATCATCGGGCGGCACTTCCGGGAGCCAGAAGAAGGCCTGGGCTTCGATCGCTCACCCACCGCGCACATGTGGCGCACGATGATCTGGCCGAACAACTTCCTATGATCGGTGCGCAGAGCGGCTAGGTGGCATGGGAGGGGAAAGCCGACATTGTTAAACCCTCTCCCCTTGAGGGAGAGGGATGCGCAGACTTGGCAGCGTGCTGCCTTAGTCGAAGCTGGGAGAGGGGTCAGCGATCCGCTGGATCGCGCGGATCAACGATCCGCCACCCCTCATCCAACTGCGCCTAGCCGCCTATCGGCGGCAAGGCTCCGTATCCTTCTCCCTCAAGGGGAGAAAGTGAAGGTCCGGAATGACGCCCGCCTAATCCCACCTAGCCACAGCGCACACCGCCAAACAGGAGCGGCGCCCTTCCCCGAGAAGAAGAGCGCCGCTGTGTCAGCCTGCCCTTATAAGGCAGTGCCAGTGGTGATCAGAAGTTGAAGCCGACCGAGAAGATCGCCTGCCGGGGCGCGATGTACGTCTCGAATCCTTGCGAGCTGCCATAAGGGTCGGAGAAGCGCGAGTTCACGCCGGTCGTATCGAACACATTGGTAACCGAAGCGCTGAAGTACACCGGCGCATCGTCCAGCGCATATTTCACGAACAGGTTGACCGTGTCGTAGGACGGCGTCTTGTCGTAGAAATCGTCGTTGAACACACGATAGAAGAACTGGCCGCGATAGAGATATTGCGCCCGCGCCGTGAGTTCGCCGGCCCCGAGCTGATCGGTGTAGGTGACCGCAATCGAGCCCTGGAACTTGGGCAGCTTGGGAACCCGGTTGCCGTTGATATTCTCGCGAGCCGCTTCACGCGCCAGCACGGCGGGGTAGAAGTTGCTCCAGAACAGCCAGTCGGGATAGCCCGCCGCCGTCTGCGCTTCGTCGGCCTTCACCGGGTCGAGCGCGAGATAATCCTCGTCGAACTTGCCGCGCAGGAACGAGGCGGAGCCATCGATCTTCAGCTTGCTGGTGACCGCCCAGGCCCCTTCCAGCTCCAGGCCGTAGATATGCGCGCCGGGGGCGTTGGCCGTGCCTTCGCCATACAGGATCGCATCCTCGTCGAGGAACTGCATGTTGCTGTAGTCATAATAGAAAGCCGAGGCGTTGAAGGTCAGCGCATTGTTGAAGAAGCGGTTCTTGGAACCGATCTCGAACGAATTCACCGTCTCGGGCTTGTAGGTCGGTTGAATACCGGTCGCAAAGCCCAGCGACGAGGAGCTGTTGCCGCCTGCAGCCGAACTGTTGATGCCGCCCGGTTTGAAGCCACGGGTGAAGCTGGCATAGAGCAGATTTTCCGGCGTGATCTTGAAGTCCAGCGCCACCTTGCCTGTCCATTCCGTCGTGCTCAGGCCGTCCGTGGGGGTCGGCTGGAGAAAGGCGCCGGACGTGTAGCTTGCGGTGTCGCTGTTGCTGGCTCCCTGACCGCTATATTTGTCGCTGTTGTAACGGATGCCTGCCGTGAGGCTGAACTGCGATGAGAAGTCGTATGTGCCCTGCACATAGGCCGCCCAGGCTTCACGCTTGATCGACGACAGTTCCGCATAAGTGAGATTGTCGACCAGCGGGTCGTTATAGGGCGTGGTGACCGGCAGGACCGGCGGGACGAGGTTGTCGTCACTGCCGCGATATTCAAGAATATACTGGTCGTTGGTCGACTGCAGATACACCGCACCGGCGATCCACTGGAACGGCCCCTCGTGCGTGGAGGAGATATTGAACTCCTGCGTCCAGCTCTTGGTGTTGCTCTCCCACATGGCCACGTGGTCGTAGCGGGTGCCGCCGAAGGTGAGCGGGCTGTAGGTCAGTGCCTCGAAGAGGTCGGCCGTGAGGCCGTCCGCATCCCAGCTCTGCTCGCTGTGGACCTTCTGGTAGCTGGTGATCGACTTCACCGTCGCGAAGCCGGCATCAAAGGCGACCACGCCGTAATAAAGCTCTGTGTTCACCACCGACCGACCGGGATAATCCTGCGTGAGGCGCCGTGGATCGGGCTCAGGATCGAACACGTTCTTCTGCGCCGTGCCATGGGTATTGCTGCGGTACTGAATGGTGTTCAGGCTGACGGAGATGCTGTCAGTCGGCTCCCACAGCAGGGCCGCCTTCCAGCCAGTCTCGTTGGCGTCATCCAGTTCATATTGGCCGAAGCCGACGACATCGGTCGCCACGGCGTAGCCATCGTGCTTCTGGTGCTGCCCGGCGACGCGCAGGGCGAGCGTATCGCCCAGCGGCACGTTCACGCCGGCATTCATCTTCAGCATGTTGTAGTTGCCGATGCCGATCTCGCCGTTCGCGCTGGATTCGCCCAACACAGGCTGGC
Source organism: Sphingobium sp. B8D3B (assembly GCF_025961875.1). Classification (NCBI taxonomy): domain Bacteria; kingdom Pseudomonadati; phylum Pseudomonadota; class Alphaproteobacteria; order Sphingomonadales; family Sphingobiaceae; genus Sphingobium; species Sphingobium sp. B8D3B. The sequence continues at coordinate 1,624,007 of NZ_JAOQON010000001.1, forward strand.
GGGACACGACGTTGATCGTGCCGCCCGTCGAGCCCTGACCGAAGGTCGTGCCCTGCGGGCCGCGCAGCACCTCGACCTGGGCCACGTCGATAAACGCCGCATTGGCGGCGATGGAGTTGAAGATGTAGACGCCATCGACATGGTAAGAGACGCCAGGCTGCGTGTTGGTGTTCTCCGGCGTTTCCGATCCGATGCCGCGGATGGTGATGATGCGCTCGGCGCCGCCGCTCTTGGCGACCACGAGGCCGGGCACCGAGCCGTTGAGGCCGGTCACATCCGTGACGTTGGCCATGCTCAGCGTCTCTGCGGTCACGGCGGACACCGAGAGGTTGGCGCGCTGCAGGCTCACATCCACCTTGGAGGCGGTGATGACGATCTCGTCGCCATCATGTGCGCTCGCGCTATCCGCAGGCGCTTCCTGCGCGAAACCTGCGCTGGTCATCAGCGCGGCCATCGCCGCACCCGCCATGAAATATCCGTATGTCTTTCCTAGTCTGTCGCTCATTGTCGCGGTCCCCTTCTCGGCCTGACCTCGCGGCTCCTCTCCGGCGATTGCTCCGGCCCCGGTTTTCCCTGAGTGCCGCTGAGCCTGCATTGAGCCAGTTTTGGGGAACTTAATCTTGAGGCGGGGCGCAGAACTTGTTGATGCAAATGCGCCATGCTGCATTGCAACACAGTCCGGGCGGGTGCTTGGGCTGCGCGCTCTATATAAGAAGCATCGCCACCGGCTGGTCGGCGCGAATGACCGCGATGCGCCCAGGCGCACGTTTGATTCGCGCACCGGACACTAATTTTGCATGTGCTGCCAAGACGGGAAGAAAGGGACGCTTTAGTCAGGCAGGATCAGACCCAGACGACGATAATGGCCTTGCAAGAGGAGCCGCGCTGACCATGTCCACAACGACGACCATAGCCCTGGAACCGGTACGGACCGACGCTGCCTGGCGCGGCGATACGCTGTCCCAGTCTCAGGATTGGATCTACCGGCTCTCGGAGGATCAGGTTGCCGAACTGGAAACGCTGGGCACCCGGTTCGTAGAGGCCAATCCTGACCTGCGCTTCGTCTCCAAGCAGGATTATCCGCTGGTTGCCTGCGCCGACGCTGCCGCCGAATGGGGCCGCGATGTCGATTACGGCCGAGGCTTCGTGCTGGTGCGCGGCCTGCGCACCCATCTCTACTCGGACGCGCTCTCGGCGGCGATCTACTATATTCTGGGCCTGCACATGGGCGATCCCATCCGCCAGAACGAAATGGGCGACCTGATCGACCATGTCTACGCGACCTCCGACAAGACCATGGACGATCCCACCGCCCTCTCCTCCAAGGTGCGGGACAAGCTCGTCTACCACTCGGACAGCTCGGATATCGTGGCGCTGATGTGCCTGCGTCCGGCCAAGGAAGGCGGCGCATCCTGCCTCGTCTCGGGCGCGCAGATCTACAATGAGATCCTCGCCCGCCGGCCCGACCTGGCGCCCCTGCTGCTCGAGCCGTTCCATTGGGACTGGCGGCGGCAGGACCATAATGCCCCGGCGAACACCTACACCTCGCCCATTATCAGCATGGAAGAGGGCGTGTTCAGCATGTACGCCGGGTCGCTCTATATCCTCACCGCGCAGGACTATCCCGAAGCGCCGCGCCTGACGCCCGAGCAGATCGAAGTGCTCAAGCTGTTCGACGACATCACCTATGAGCCGGGCATGGCCATCGAGATGGATTTCCGCCCCGGCGACATCCAGTGGCTTTCCAACTATGCCGCGCTGCACGCGCGCACATCGTTCAACGATTTCCCTGAACCGCAGCGCCGCCGCCACCTGCTTCGCCTGTGGCTGCACCGGGATTCCGGACGGCCCGTGGTCGAGAATTTCGGCAAGAACGGCGTCGTGCAGCACCGCGAGAAGCCGCGCGACGGCGGTGAGGAGCATCCGGACGCACGATTCACCGTCGGCGCGATTTCCGTCCCCCGGCTGCTGTCCTGACCTGCCTGCTTCTCCCGCAAACATGAAGAAACCCCGGAAAGCACTGCTTTCCGGGGTCTTTTATTGCCGAAAGACGGGACGATCAGACCGCGGGAAAGCCCCCTGCAAAGGCGAAGTCGGCCACGGGCTTGCGGTCAGAGGGCTGCTCGCGCTCGCGCAGACCTTCGGGCAAGGTCGATGCATCGCCAATGCGCCCTACCGCAACGGCCGCCTCGATGCGAAAGTCTTCCGGCACGCTCAGCTCACTGCGGACCTTGTCGAAGTCGACTCCGGTCATGCCGTGCGTGTAAAGCCCGCTGAGCGTAGCCTGCACAGCGAGCATGCCCCATGCCGCGCCAGCATCGAAGGAATGGCTGTGCGATGCGGATTTCGGCGTGCCGTCCGGATTTCGCATCTGCGTGTCGGAAAGGATGATGATCAGCGCGCCGGCGCTTTCCGCCCAGCTCCGGTTGAACGGAATCAGCAGATCGAGGAACCGCGTCCAGTCCGCCCCGTCGCGCACGGCGTACAGGAACCGCCAGGGTTGCGCGTTGAACGCCGACGGCGCCCAGCGCGCGGCTTCGAACAACCGCAGCAACTCGCTTTCCGCCACCGCGCTGCCATCAAAGGCGCGCGGAGACCAGCGGCGGGTAAAGATGTCATCGATCTCGTGGTGGGTCGTCCTCGAGCCAGGGTCAGTCATATGTAAGCGTCTTCCTTGCTTTACAGCATGTTGATGATGGACGTGCTCTCGCGCACGTCCGCGAAATTGAGGCGCAGGTTGAGGAGCGCCGCCTCATGCTCCTCATCCGTCACGGCGGCCATCGCGTCCAGCGCGGCAATGACCTTGTAGCCGCGCATATAGGCATCGCGCGCGGTACTTTCACAGCAGACATTGGTCAGCGTTCCGGCGATGACCAGCATCTCGATCCCCCGCTCGCGCAATTGCGCCTCGAGCCGGCCGGCGGGACAGGCGAAAGCGCTATAGCGATATTTGTCGAGCACCATATCGCCCGTCTCCACCGCCATGTCCGGATGCAAGCCATGCGCCGGATGCCCGGGCGTCAGGGCCTCCATGGCGGCCGGCACATGGGGATCGGCCCGGTCATATTGCCAAGGTGCCATGGCGAGCGGCGGCTCCTCCGAGACGCTCTGCCGGGTCCAGATGATCGGGCAGCCGGCGGCTCGCATCGCCGTGACGAGTCGGTTGACTGCCGGGATGATGTCCATCCCGTGCGGATTGCCGAACACCGCGCCGGGAGCCAGAAAGGCCGTCTGCATGTCGATCACAACCAGCGCAGTCCGCTCCGGAACGATCGCCGAAAAGCTGTTCAGATAGCGCCCGCGCTCGATGGCCCATGCCGGCAGGCGGCTGTCATGCATCGGCGCTTGCCATCTCCTCGGCCGGGTAGGCGATGGAGAGGGAATAGTCCTTCCAACGCTCCATCTCTGCGCGCAGCAGATCGGTCTGCCCTTCGGCATAATGCAGCGCATCCTCACCCAGCAACAGGTGCATGGGCGGCTGCGGCGCGTCCAGCGCGGCGAGGATGGCGGCAGCAGCGCGGACCGGATCGCCCTTCTCCTTGCCGACGCCTTCCTTGAGCGACTGGCGGGCGAAATGGGCCGAGCCTTCATAGTCGGCGATCATCCGGTCAGCGAGACGCAGCGATCCGCCCGCGAAATTGGTGCGCAGGCCGCCCGGCGCGACATTGGTCACCTTGATGCCGAGCGGCGCGACCTCCTGCGCCAGCGTCTGCCCGATGCACTCCAGCGCATATTTGCTCGCCCCGTAGATGGACGTACCCGCCCAGGGCGCCAGGCCACTGACGGAGGTGATGTTGACGATATGCCCCGCCTTCCGTGCGCGCATCGCCGGCAGCACCGACTGGATCATCGCAATCGCACCGAAGAGGTTGATGTCGAACAGCGCGCGCGCGTCATCCAGCGTGATTTCCTCGACGGCACCGATCAGCCCGTATCCGGCATTGTTCACCAGCCGGTCGACACTGCCCATGGTCTCCTCTGCGAGCGCCACGAGCGCGGCCGGCGCGGCCGGGTCGCCGAAATCGAGGCCGTGCGCAAAGGAGCGGCCCGGTGCCATCGCCGCGAACCGGGCACACGCCTCGACACTGCGGGAGGTGCCGAAAACCTGGTCGCCCCGGTCGAGCGCGGCCTGAGCCAGCGCTTCGCCGAGACCGCCGCCAATACCTGTGATCAGCCAGTTCACCATGCGTCATCTACCTTGTTGAGAGTTGCTGCGCCCTGTGTACGCCCGTGGCAGCGCAGCGCTTTGCAAGGCAGACCGCAATTGTTGTCAGGGAGCGCACGCCGGCGCGCGGCGCATTGTGACGGGGCGCCGATCATGGTTGGGAGCGAGGCAGTTCAGAAGGAGGCCGGCATGGCGGTGGTGGTAGCAGGATCGATCAATGTGGACCTGATCCAGTCCGTGGATGCCCTCCCTCGGCCCGGCGAAACGGTGCTTGCCTTGCAGTCCGAGCGCCTGCCCGGCGGCAAGGGCGCGAATCAGGCCGTCGCCGCGGCGCGCGCGGGTGCGCAGACGCGGATGATCGGGGCGGTGGGCGCAGACGAATCCGGCGTCTGGATGACTGAGCAGCTCGCCGCCGCCGGTGTCGACACACGCGCGGTTACCGGAATCGAAGGAGCGGCGACCGGCACCGCCTACATCACCGTCGACAGCTCCGGCGAGAACCAGATCATCGTGGCGTCCGGCGCCAACGCCGCCTTGGCGCCCGCCATGGTCGATACCGTGGCAGACGCCGATATCCGCGTGGCTCAGCTGGAAGTACCAGTCGAAACCGTCGCGGCGTTCTTCGCAGCCTCACCGGGAAAGCAGGCGGTGCGAGTCCTCAATGCGGCCCCTGCGGTTCTGGAAGCCAAACGCCTGTTCGCCTCGACGGACGTGCTGATCGTCAACCAGCATGAGCTGGCCGTCTATCTCGGCCGACATGAGGAGCGAGCGACGCCGCAGGCCGCGCTGGCGGCCCGAGCGTTGATCAGCCGGGACGATCAGCTCGTCATCGTCACGCTCGGCGCATCCGGTTCGGTAGCGGTGCGGGCGGGCAGCGCTGTGCATGTTCCGGCCTTTCCGGTCGTGCCGCGCGACGCCGTGGGCGCGGGTGACTGCTTTGTCGGCGCGCTGTGCGCCATGCTCCATCGCGCCGGCGACGCTCGGCCAACGGACGAGGCCCTGCTGATCTTCGCCAATGCCGCGGCCGCCCTATGCACGCAAAAGCCCGGCGCCGTGCCCGCCATGCCACTGCGTAGCGACGTGGAAGCCTTCATCGCCGCCCATCCGAACGAGGGCCGACCAATATAATATGCGCGAATGATCAAGAACGGATCGGTCGGCGCGATAAGGTGGGCGTGCCAATAAGGTCACGGGATTGAGATTATGAGCGAGATTACGCCGACGCCCTTCGGGTTGCCCTCCGACACAGGAGGAAAGGATTTGGGCGTGTTCCTTCCCATCGCCAACGGCGGATGGATCCTCTCGAAAAACAAGCCGCACATCGATGCGTCCTACAGCTACTGCCGCGATGCGGCGGTGCTGACGGAAAAGCACGGGCTGGATTTCGCGATGGCGATGGCCAAGTATCGCGGCTTCGGCGGCGAGACCGAGCATTGGGACTATCAGCTCGATTCCTACCTCACCATTGCCGGCGTGGCGGAAGCGACCAGCCGGGTGAAGGTGTGGGGCACGGTTCACACGCTCCTGCAGAATCCAGGCGTTGTCGCCAAGATGGTCGCCACGCTGGACCAGATCAGCGGGGGCCGCGCCGGCCTCAACATCGTCACCGGCTCCTATAAGGATGAATTCGCGCAGATGGGCGCGTGGCGCGACGATGTGAACCATGATGAGCGCTACGACCTCGCTTATGAGTGGATCCAGGCGATCAAGGCGCTGTGGACCGGCGAAACGGTCACGAAGGAGGGCAAATATTTCTCGCTGGAGGATTGCCGCTCGCTGCCGACGCCCTCCACCCGCCCCTTCCTCGTCTGCGCCGGCACCTCCGGCAAGGGCATGCGCTTTTCGGCTGACGAGGTGGATGCGATCTTCCTCTCCGGCGGCACACCGGAAGAACTCAAGACCGCCAGCGAAAAGGCCAAGGCCGTGGCTGCCGACATCGGCAAGCCGATCCGCACCTATTCGATGATGACGCCCGTGTTTGGCGAGACCGATGCGGAAGCGGAAGCCTTTGCGCAGTCCATCCGCGACGGCTTCGACGAAGGCGCGCTGCACGGCATGATGCGCGCTTATGGCTTCCTCGACAGCGAGATCGGCAAGGAAAACGACTTCACCCGCAAGAGCCGGGCCGGCTTCATGACCCCCCATGTCATCGGCACGCCCGAGACGGTCGTCGAGAAGCTCACCGAACTGTTCGAAGTTTCCGGCACGGACGGGCTGATGCTGATCTTCCCGGATTACATGAAGGACATCCCGATCTTCGGCGAGCGTGTCCTCCCGGTGCTGCGCGAGCGCTTCCCCGGCAAGGTTCCGGTCCATGCCTGACGCGGCGCTCGTGGACATTCCCCACGTCGCCGCCAGCGATCTGGCGGGGATGATCGCGCCCGAGCGCACCGCGCTCGTGCTGGTGGATATCCAGAACGACTGGGCCGCCCCCCAGGGCCTGCTCGGGCAGCATGGGGTGGATCTCTCCGCACCCCATGCTGCCATCGACAAGGCCGAGGAGCTGGTCGCCGCGGCGCGTGCCGCTGGCGTCACGCTCGCCTTCGTGCGGGTGGTGACGACGCCCGAAACCGATTCCGAGGCGCTCAAGACCTTCTACACGCGTCGCGGCGAACCCGGCGGACAGGTCATCTGTCGCAAGGGCTATGGTGCTGACTATTATCGGCTCTTGCCCGAGCCGGGCGATATCGAGGTCGAGAAGGTTCTCTACGATTGCTTCCACGGCACCGACTTTGAGGCCCAGCTCACCGAGCGCGGTATCGACACGTTGCTGATTACGGGCCTGAGCACTGACTGCTGCGTTGACGCCGCAGCCCGCTCGGCCTTCCACCGCAATTTCAATGTGTTTGTCGTATCGGACGCCACTGCCGCCTATGAGCCCGGACTGCATGAAGCGACGCTCAAGGTGCTCAGCAAGAACTGCGCCCTGATGGTCACCACGCAAGCCGCCAAAACGGCCTGGACGCTATGACCCCGCCGCCGGCGATCGCCCTCGACGCCGCGAACGGCCCTCTCAGCGAAGCTCCCGCACTGAACAAAAGCAGGACCGGCGTGCTGATCGCCGCCACGGCGGGCAATGCGCTTGGCAAGACCGCCACGGTTCATGCAGTTTTCGGCACCTTCCTCGTGCCCCTCTCTCAGGAATTCGGCTGGGCGCGATCGAGCATCTCTATGGTGCTGGCGATCCTCGCCGTCGTGAGCGCCTGCATCTATCCGCTTGCCGGCCGCTATGCCGATCGGCACGGCACCCGCAACATGGTGCTGCTGGGCAATGTGCTGTTCGCCCTCGCCGTCGCCTGCCTCGCGCTCACCAACGGCAATCTGATGCTGTTCTACCTCAACTTTCTGGCCATCAGCCTGTTCGGCTCGCTGCCCGCGACCTCGGTCTTCTCGCGCCTGGTCGCGGAATGGTTCGACACCAACCGCGGCACTGCGCTTGGCGTCAGCGCGGGGCTCGGCAACGGCATCGGCTCGGTCTGCGTGCCGATCATGACCGCGCTGATCGTCTCCACAGCCGGCTGGCGCGCGGGCTATCTGGGGATCGGCGCGCTGATCCTGTGCGTCGGCTTTCCGATCTTTTTCTTCCTGCTGCGCGATGCACCGCGCCCGGCAGCGCCGAGCAACCCATCAGAACCAGCGGCCCCCATCGTGGACGGCATGACCTTGCGTCAGGCGATCGGCACCGCGCCGTTCTGGCTGATGCTCATCGCCATCGCAGCCGGTGGCGGGACCATGATCGCCGTGCTGAGCCATGTCGTGCCCATTCTGGCGGATCGTGGCTATGGCCTGGGCACTGGCACCGCCATCGTCAGCATCTTCGCGCTGACCGGCTCGCTCTGGCAGATTTTCACCGGGCGCGTGCTCGACAAGAGCCGTGGCCCGCGCGTGGTCGTGCCGATGTATGCGCTCGCCATCGTTGGCCTGCTGCTTCTCGAATTCTCACCCTTCGGCGCCCTTCTGCCCGTTGCCGGCCTGTGTCTTGGCATTGCGCTCGGCGCCCAGTTCGGCGCGCTGCCTTACTTCATCGCCCAATATTTCGGGTTGCGCAGCTTTGGCGTCATCATTGGCGTCATGTATTCCGCCGTCATCGGCGCGCAGGGCATCACCCCGGTGCTGATGGACCTGAGCTACGACATGATCGGCCATTATCGCGCGGCAGTGGTCGTCGCGGTCGGCGTCATGGCCGTCGGCAGCCTGCTGCTTTTTCTGCTTCCGCCCTACGCCGCCAGCACCAGGTCGTCTGCTCCCGCCGAATGAGACGGACGGCGGCTCGCCAAGCGAGAGGACGCCCCACGTCAAGACACCGGCACACCCAAACCGGCATCTTCCAGGCACTTACTCCAGATAGGCGAGTCGCTGCATGACCTATGAAGGACGGAAAAAATACCTGGCGCTGACGGCGTTCTGCCTGCTGTTTTTCATGCTGAACGCCTTCACCTTCAACGGGCTTGGCGTCGTGCTTCCCTATATGGTCGAGGAGATGGGCTGGCCCTGGGCCGTCGCTGGCCTTGGCTTCACCTTCCTGGGCGTGGCGTGCGGCTTGTCCAGCCTGGCACCCGCTATCTCAATCCGGCGTCTGGGCGTTTCCCGCACGATGATGATCGGCGGCGCGCTTCTCCTCATCGGCTTCACCTGCCTGGCCGTCACCAAAACGGCGATGGTCTATTTCATCGGCACGGCGTTCGCTGGCGTCGGCTTCTCCATGTGCGGGACCACGGGCGGCGTGAACGTCATTTCCCACTCCTTCGAGAAGCGCTCGACCGCCATGGGCGTGTACTTCACCGCTGGCGGCATGGGCGCGGTTGTGGGGCCGCTGATCGCGTTTTCAACGCAGGCGATCACCGGCGAGTGGCGCCATTACTGGTGGACGGCCGCCATTGCTGCCGTGCTGCTTTCGATGTTCGCTGCCCTCGTCACCAGCGACCGGCCCGGTGATGCCGACGTCGCGCCCAAGCCCCGGAAAGCCATGGCGACTGACGGCTGGACGGCACGGGCCGCGATGCGCACCGCGCAATATTACATCGTGGTCGGCGTCTACACGTCATTCCTGCTGATCAACACCACCGTCCACGGCTTTGCGGTGAAGCATCTGACCGAGACCGGCCTGACCATGGGTGCGGCCGCCACCGTGATGAGCGGCATTGCCCTCGTCAGCGCCGCCGGATCGATGATCGCCGGCATGGCGGGCGAAAAGATCGGCGCGCGCGAACTCACCTTGCTCTCCATCACCTCCACCTCGCTTGGTGTGCTGGCGCTGATGATCGGCGGCAATCTGTTCGTCGTCTCGCTGGCGGTGATCGGGCTGGGTGTCGGCTTCGGCTTCAGCTACGTCAGCACGGCCATGTTAATGCTCAACCTGTTCGGCAAGCGCGCCAATCTCGAGCTCTATTCGACGATGAGCCTGATCTCGACCGCTGCCGCCATCGGCCCGGCGCTGGGCGGCGTCATTCGCGACGAGACGGGCGGGTTCTCGCTTGTCTTCCTCGGATGCGCCCTGCTCGGCTTCATCTTCGTCGGAGCCTTGCTCTTGCTCCGCACGCCGGAGCTCCCCCAACAAGACACAGCGGAGGATGCCGAGCCCGCCTTGGCAGCATGACATGACCCAAGCCCAGCCCAAACCCGCTCCGATGTTCGCCAATCCCGCCACGGCTCCCTATCAGGTGACCGAAGCCGAGAAGGACGCGCTCGCCGCCGCCATCGATTCCGATGAGTTGGTCACCCTCGCCCTTGAACTCGGCAACATTCCGAGCCGCTCACGTGAGGAAGCCGCCGCCGCGCAATATGTCTATGACTGGATGGATCGCGAAGGCTTCCAGCCCCGCCGCGCCGGCGCCACGCCCGAGCGACCCAACATCATCGGCGAGTATGGCGGCTTGGGCACGGGCGCCAACCTGCTCTTCACCGCCCATCTCGATACGGAAAGCCCGAGCGGCGACCTCTCGCAGGACAAGTTCCGCTATCGCGAGAGCACCATGCGCGATCCGGAATGGACGCAGTGCTGGCTCGATGAGGATGGGCGCTTGCGCGGCTTCCCCATCTCCAACGATCGCGGGCCGATGGCCTGTTTCCTGATGGCGGCCAAGGCGCTCAAGAAGGCGGGCATCGGCCTTGCCGGCAAGACCTGGCTCACCGCCTGCCCCGGCGAGATCGGCCCCGAGCCAATCGAGGAATTCTCCGGCATCGACTATCTCGGCAAGGATATCGGTGCGCATTATCTGTTCCACCATGGCGGCGTCGCGCCCGACTACGCCATTGCCGCCGAGGGCACGGATTTCGGCCTGACCTGGCAGGGCTGCGGCTATGCCCTCTTCCGCGTACGCATCTTCGGCACGGGCATGTTCACGCCGATCCTGGAAACGCCGGAGACCGTCGCCCAGCACCTCAACCCCATCTACAAGCTCGGCCCAGTGATCGACGCGCTCCACCAATGGGGCCGGCAGTGGGAAGCGCAGGGCGTGTTCGAGACAGCCGGCGGCCTCTCCCTCCCCAAGACGCAGATCGCTTCCGTGCGCGCCGGTGCGCCGACCGATTATGGCGCGGGCACCGAAGTGTGCGCCGTCTATGTGGAAGTGTGCCTCGCACCCGGGCAAAAGTCGGCGCAGGCCTATCACCAGATCGTCGCGGCCATGCGCACGCTCGATCTGGACAGCTTCGATGTCGAGCCGATGGTGGTACGCCATGGATTTGTCGCCGATGCGGACGAAGTCGCCCCGCTCGCCGGCGCGGTGGATGCCGCTACGCGCCTCGCTCGGCAGGCGCCAGTGGAGCGCGCGCATCCGGTCTATTCCAGCATGTGGCGCGACCATAATGTGTTCAACATGCAGGGCATTCCCGCCATCACGACCGGCATGCCACGCTGGCGCCCGGCACCCGAGGATCTGCACTCCAGCGCTCTCATCTATGCACTGACCATGCTGGCCGTATGCGGACGCTCCGAGCAAGCACCAAATTCTGCTGCGATTTCATCTGTTTATGGGGGCAGGGATGACCCATTCTGAAACAGCCGCCGCGTGATGGATTGACCGGGCTCTCTCAGGCGCGCATCTTGGCGGGCATAAAGACCCGGGAGAGGCGCACCAAAACATAGAGAACCGCCGTTGCGCTCGACTACAAATGCCTACCCCAAGGAGCAGCGACTCAGCGCATGGAGCTTTGCGCTCAAGCGCCTTTCGATCACGCTGGAGGCCGCCGACGAAGCCACGCTCTATGGCGAGCTGATCCAGTTCACCAGCAGCAATGGCATCGTGTTCGTCCGCCTGCTGGCGACCGCTCAGGAATATACCGTTGATTTTCGCGACGAGCCGGGCTGCTTCTGGCTGGCCGTGACGCTGGATGCGCCAAGCGTGGCGCGCAATGCCACCACCAGCTTCACCCTCGATGATGGCCACATGGTCTGCGCGCGCAGCGAAATGCCGATGTCGCTGCAGTTCACCGGCGATCACCGCGTGCTGCTGCTGAAGATTCCACCGCGCGCGCTCGATCAGCGCCTCAAGGCCCTGCTACCCGAAAAGCCCCGGCACCTTTCCGCCGACAGCGGCCCTGCCCGCCTGCTCTCCACCGTGCTGCGCTCGCTGGCGGACATGGGCAATGATGTGACGGACGAGGAACTACGTCCCGTCGAACTGGCCCTGCCCGAGTTTCTGCTGGCCAGCCTGCTCAACGATGCGCCGGCCCGCGCGCTCGGGGGCGCCGCGGGGATGCGCGCCGCGCTGCTGGAGCGGATCTTCCAAACCATCGAGATGCGCCTCTCGGACCCCAATCTGAATTACCAGCAGGTTGCCGCCGAACATGGTATCTCGCCGCGCTATCTGCAGAAGCTGTTCGAATCCATAGACGACAGCTTTGGCCATTATGTGAAGGTGCGGCGGCTGGAGCGCTGCCGGCTCGACCTGCGCAGCCCGCTCCACGTCCAGAAATCGATCTCGGACATTCTGTTCCAATGGGGCTTCAACGATTCCGCCTCGTTCAGCCGCGCCTTCCGCGAGCAATATGGCATTTCCCCGCGCGACTATCGCAAGATGCCGGCCGTGGACGAGGCCGATCATGGCCCCGACACGCTGCGGCGCGGCCGTTCGACCGCCAAGCGGGCGGTCAGCGACGAAGCCGCCGTCGCGCCGGTCGAGGAGTTGGAGATCGGCGAGGCGGACGCAGACGGCGTCGAGGCCAATGTCATCCCGGCGATTGGCGATGAAGGCACGGTGCGGCATCATCATCTGCCGGTCAGCCCGCGCACGGTCCATTGGGGCTATTTCAGCTCGGCGATCAAACCGGCGCTGATGGTGCGCTCAGGCGACTTCGTGACGGTGGAGACACTGACCCACCACGCCAATGACGATCCCGAGCGCATGGTCGAGGGCGATCATGGCGCGGAGAGCGTCTATCGCTGGGACGAGACAGGCCGGGCTATCGAGCGGCGCGGCGCTGGCCCGATGAGTGCCAGCGAGTTCGGACGCGGCCCCGGCGAGGGCTTTGGCGTGCATATCTGCACCGGGCCGATCGCCATTCAGGGCGCGGAGCCGGGCGACATCATCGAAGTACGCATCCTCAGCCTGGAACCCCGCCGCAGCGGCAATCCCCGCTTTCAGGGCAAGTCCTTCGGCAGCAATGCCGCAACCTTCTGGGGCTTCCACTATAACGACCTGCTCACCGAGCCGAAGAACCGCGAGGTGATTACCATCTATGAGGTTGAATCCGGCGGCGAACGGCGGCCGACGGCCCACGCGGTCTATTCCTATCACTGGACACCGCAGACCGACCCCTCAGGCACCGTCCACGAGCGCTATGATTATCCGGGCGTCCCCGTCGATCCCGAAACGATCGAGCGCAATTACGACATCCTGCAGAATGTCGAAATCCCGATCCGCCCGCATTTCGGCGTGATCGCGCTGGCGCCGGCCCAGGCCGAGCCGGTCGACACCATTCCGCCCAGCGCCTTTGGCGGCAATATGGACAATTGGCGGACCGGCCCGGGATCGAGCGTGTTTCTGCCCGTGCAGGTCTCCGGCGGACTGCTCTCGCTCGGCGACCCGCATGCCTCGCAGGGCGATTCCGAACTATGCGGCACCGCCATCGAATGCTCGATGACCGCGCTCATTCAGGTGATCCGCCACCCCGCCGGCGAGCTGACCGGCAAGCTGCGCGACCTCGATTACCCCATGATCGAAACCGAGACCGAATGGGTCATCATGGGCTTCAGCCATCCCGATTATCTGAAGGAACTGGGCGAGGATGCGCAGAGCGAAGTCTACAAGCGCGCATCCATCGATGCCGCCATGCGCGACGCATTCCGCAAGGCGCGGCGGTTCCTGATGACCACCAAGGATCTCTCGGAAGACGAAACCATCTCGCTTCTCTCGGTCGGGGTGGATTTCGGCATCTCGCAGGTCGCCAACGGCAATTGGGGCGTCCACGCGATCATTCGCAAGGAACTGTTTACCGCCTGATCGCTGGCTCCCGCTCGGCAAGCACGGCCTGCGCTGCCTGATCAACGAGGCGCCGCAATCTGATCGTCCTATCCACGAAGGCCGGGCCGACCAGCACATTGGTCATGACGATGGCGACCAGATTTCGGCCGGGATGGACGAAGAAATAGCTGTTGGCGGACCCCGACCAGCCGCCGGCGCCGGCCGGCATCCCGCCGCGCTGCTCGCTGACCGCATCGCCAATGCCGAGGCCATAGCCGAACAGGACATTCTCGTGCGGCTGCCCGCCAGTCTCCAGCCGGGGCTGGAACATCTGGTCCACTTTCTCCGGCCGGAGGAGGCGCTTGCCGTGCCACGTCCCCCGATTGGCCAGCATCTGCGCGAAGTTCAGATAATCATGCAGCGTGCCGGCCAGCGCCCCGCCGCCGTCGAACGGCCGGGCGGGGTCGCGATATTCGGACGTCGCCGCCGGCTCGATAGCCTGCAGGCCGCCGTCCACCGCCGCATAATTGGTGACGAGCCGTGTGGCGCGCGCATCGTCCACCACGAAGCGCGTGTCCGTCATCTCGAGCGGATCGAAAATGCGGGCTTGCAAGAACGCATCGAGGCCCTGCCCCGTGACCCGCTCGATCAGCGCGCCCAGAATGCCGGTGGAATTGCCATAAGAGAAGCGCGCGCCGGGCTGATGCAGCAGCGGGGCCTTGGCGAGGCGCGCGATCAGCTCGTCCATCGTTCTCGCTGGCGGCGCATCATCAGCATTCTGCCCGACCCCGCCAGCGCGCATCACCCCATGGCGGCGATAATATTGCTGCACCGGGCCATTGCCGGTGAAATTGTAAGTTACCCCGCTGCTATGGGTGAGCAGATCGCCAATGGTCACCGGGCGGTTCAGCGGCTCGGTCACCATCGCATCGAGGCTGCCGCTCTTGTAGACCCGCAGATCGGCGAATTCCGGCATGTAGCGGCTGAGCGGCGCATCGATGGCGATCTTGCCTTCTTCCACCAACATCATCACCGCGAGGCTCGTGATCGGCTTGGTCATCGAATAGAGCCGGAAGATCGCATCGGCGGGCAGTGCACGGTCGGCTTCGAGGTCCAGCTTACCGATCGAAACGCGAAGCCGCTCCCGCCCGTCCTTGACGATCACGGCTTGCGCATTGGGCAGCTCTCGCGCCTCGACCATGGCCTGCAGCCCCGCACGCAGGGCGGCCAGTGCATCGGTCGGCGCGACGGCCTCTGCCGCAGCACCGGCCTTGGCCGCGAGCGGCGTGGCCGTCAGCCAGAGACAGGCCAGCGCACCAGCCGCCAGTCGGGCGGCGGCCCGCATCAGTACGGCCGGTCGCCTGCGATCGTCACCCGATAGCCCGAGCGCGTCTCCGGGAAATAGTCCCAGGTCGCGAAATGCTGCGTGCAGCGATTGTCCCAGAAGGCGACCGAATGCGGCTGCCAGCGGAAGCGGACCTGGAAATTCGGGTTCTTCACATGCTCGGTGAGGAAGCGCAGCACCGCGTCCCCTTCCTCCGCGGAGAGACCGTTGATCTTGATCGTCTTCGACTTGCTGATGAACAGGCATTTGCGCTTGGTCACCGGATGGGTGCGGACGACAGGGTGCGTGTTGCGTGGGTAGACCTTGTCCACATCCGGGAACAATTCGCGATAGATGTGGTTGGAATCGTGGACCGCCGTCAGCGGTTCCAGAAAAGCCTGCATGGCCGGCGACAGCGCATCATAGGCGGCATACATGCTCGACCACAGCGTATCGCCGCCCGTGGGGGGCACGGTGTGCATATAGAGGATGCTGCCCATGGGCGGTTCGGCATCTTCACTCAGGTCCGAATGCCAGTCCTCGCCGGCGATGAACTTGCTGTTGGCGTCCGCGTGGATCGACACGATCTCGGGATGCTCTGCAAGGCCGGACACACCGCTGTGCAGCGCCAGCTCGCCGAAATAGCGGCCCAGGCGCTTGTGATTGTCATGCTCCAGATTCTGGTCGCGGAAGAACAGCACCTGATGTTCCATCAGCGCATCATGCAGCTCGCTGACGACCTTGTTGCCGAGCGGGGCGTTCAGATCGACCCCGAACACTTCGGCACCGATCCGCCGGGTGACGGGGCGGATATCAAGAACATCATAGGACATGGCGAACAACCTCGACTGGAACGTAACCCTTGGCATGTGGGCTGCGCGATCATGCGCCAGCGGCGCACACACGTCTTGTCAGCCCGCGAAAGCTCGATTGTCCGGCAGCGCCTGCCGCGCATTGGCGCGGGTCTGGCGCGGCGCCTCCTCGAAGCGCTCGCGATAGGCCCGGCTGAAATGCGCCGACTGGTTGAAACCCCAGCGAAACGCGATCTCGGAAATGCTCAATTGCGCATGAAGCGGATTGACGAGATCGGCCCGCGCGCGCTCAAGGCGGCGCCCCTTCACATAGCCGGTCACCGTCTGCCCTGAGCGCGCAAAGAGCTGCTGGATATAGCGCACCGACACGCCCTCGCTGCGCGCAACGGACTGCACCGAGAGGTCCGCGTCGGTCAGATTGGTTTCGATCGTGCGGCAGATCCGCTCGAACTGCCGAGCGCGGTGCGCGGCGGCACCACCCTTGGCCTCCACGCCGCCGGCATGCGCGATCACCGGGACGAGCAATTCGATCAGCGCCGTCTCAAGCGGCGCGAATTCGCGCGCCCGGCCTTGCGAGAGCGAGTCAGCGGCGCTGCGCAACAGCGCCAGCAGCGCGTGAGCCACCATGCTGTCCGGCTGAATAACGCCGATGCGGCGGGCGAGCGGCGCCAGCATCCGGGCGTCGATCGCGACGCTGGGGATGCGCACGAAGAACTGGCGGAACTGCGTCTTGAACCGAAGCGCGGCGTCGACGCCCGTCGCGCCGTAGATGAGGCAGTCGCCGGTGAGCGGCATCACGCCTTCATGCGTCTCCAGCGACGCCTCGCCATCGATGAGCAGACCCAGCCACAGGCCGGGCGCGGCCCCCGGCGTGCGGCCCGCGATGGTGAGGGCGCCGCCCGTCACCACCGCGAATTCAAAGCCCATCGGCGAGGTAATGGCGAGCACCGACCCGCCTGCCTCCGCCGTATTGGGAAACGGCATTTGCAGGCGCTGCATGGCGGCGGCCCATGCCGGTGCGCGCTCCGCCGCCGGCAGCGACGCGACGTCGAAGGACCAGGCGTCCGGACTGGAGACTGCCTCCCCCGGCCGGGCCGGATCAGCGGGGATCGCGGACACTGCCCTTGTTCGGGAACATGCCACGGTCGATCCGCACATGGATGCCCTGCGTGCCATCGACAACCTGCGTCACGCCGAAGTCGGCGCCGACGCTCATCAGCGAATAGGCGTCCGTCCGCGACAGGCCCTGATGTTCGGAGAGCAGCTCGATCATGTCCATGGCGGCATTCTTCATCGCTGCATCGAGATCGTCGCCAAAGCCATGGACGATCCAGTGATTGGGCGTCTCCAGCAGCGGCGATGGGAACTTGAAGTCCTTGCGCAGGATGATCTGGAACAGCACGTCGAGCGAGGCCTCAATGGCCGTGCCGCTGATCTCGCCATCGCCCTGGCTGACATGCGGATCGCCGATAGAGAACAGCCCGCCCTTGACCTGCACCGGATAATACATGCGGGCATTGGCGCCGATCCGCCAGTTATCGATATTGCCGCCATGCAGGCCCGGCGGAATGGTGCTGACCGGCGCATCGACCGCAGGCGCAACGCCAGCGGTGCCGAGATGCGGGCGGGCGGGGATGGTCACGCCGGGCAGCGCCGGTTGCCGGTCGCAATGCGGGCAGTTGGTGATGCGGCCAGGCGTCGTGTAAACGCCCTCGACATCATAGGCGTAAAGCGCGGTGGCGGTGTTGGCGTTCGGATCCAGCTCGTAGATCGTCACGCGCTCGGTCTCGCCGAACTCCTTGTAGAGATGCCCCCAGTTCGCCTGCAGGTTGGAGCCGTAATTGAAGCGCGGCGTCATCTGGAAATAGCGTACTTCCAGCATGTCGCCGGGCTCTGCGCCCTCGACGTAGATCGGTCCGGTCATGATGTGACAGCCCGGTGCGCGCGTGCTGGGATCGACCTCGGTAAAGATGCGCTGGATGTGCTCGTCGAACATCAGCTCGGGATCATCGCCGGCGTGGTGCGTCACCGCCTGCGCCTGGATGAGATCGCCGCTCTTGACGGTCAGCGCTGGTTTCAGTTCCGGTGAGAAGAAGCCCCAGTGCACGGTCTCAGGCGTCGCCCGCAAATAGTGCAGCGCTCCGGGCTGCGTTTCGCTCCGTCGCATTCCATGATTGCAGATCAGCGCCATAATTCCCCTGCTCGTCAGTCAGTGTTGGGTTTGTGGAGGCTCAGGAAGCCCCGATGAGGATGCTCGTCATGCCGAGCGACTTGTGATGGATGAAATTGGGGTGCAGCTGCGCTTCCTCACCCGGATGACGCGCACCCAGCACATAGAGCAGCGGCCAGAAATGGTCGGGCGTCGGCACCGACAGGCGGGCATCGTCGCCCAGCGCCGCGAAATCGATGACCGTCTGCGGGCGATCCGCGACCACGGCGTCCAGCATCGTGCGGTTGAACCGGTCGGCCCACGGATAGGGCTCGGCATCCGGGTTGTTCCAGTCCATCGCCGGCAGATTGTGGACGATGTTGCCGGTGCCCATGATGAGCACGCCCTCGTCGCGCAGCGGGCGGAGCATCTGGCCGATCTTCCAGTGCTGCTCGGGCGTGGCATTCACGTCCATGCCCAGCTGCACGACAGGAATATCGGCCTCGGGATAAGCGTGGACGAGCACCGTCCAGGTGCCATGATCCAGGCCCCAATTGGCATCCATATGGACCGGCACGGGATCGAGCAGTTCGGCCACACGCCGCGCCAGGGCGGGATCGCCGGGCGCGGGATATTGCGTGTCGAACAAGGCCTGAGGGAAGGCACCGAAATCGTGGATCGTGCGGGGCTGCGCCATCGCCGTCACGGCCGTGCCGCGTGTCAGCCAGTGCGCCGAGATGCACAGGATCGCCTTGGGCTTGCCGATGCTCTGTGCGATGCCCTGCCAGGCCTGCGTGGTGCTGCTCTGCTCGAGCGCCACCATGGGGCTGCCATGGCCGAAGAAGATCAGCGGCAGGCGGCTCATTGTCCGGCTCCCGCTGCGCAGGCGCACCTTGCGGACAGACAGGGTTGAACTTGTAGGCTCATGGTCGCTTTTGCCTCATGCTTGCCGCTCGGGCCGTTGCATTGGATGACTGGAGGCTATGGGAAGGGTCGCGGCCCGGTCTTGCAGATTGGCGCACAACATGTTGTTCCGCCAACCCGCCAAGCGGGCCGCACGCACCCCTCATTCCTTGGTGAACGTCTCGGGAATCTGCGGATTCTCGCCCGCCTTGCCCCACAGCAGGATCTCATTGCCCCACGGGTCGACGAAGCAGTGGTTATAGCCGTTGAACTCGGCCCAATAATGGTCGCGCCACAGCAGGGTCGCGCCCAGCTCCTGCGCCGTCGCCAGGATTCGATCCGCCGAATCATCGTCGCTGATCAACACCCAGATGCGCGGCTTGCGGCCATCGCTGGCGATATGGCGCGGCGCGACGCCTGCCGGGTCGGGATGCGGGCGCATATTGTCGACCTTGGCGATGCCCATATGGAGATTGCCGATCTCGCTGTCCGTCCCGTCCTTCTTCTTGAAGAAGCCGCCCGGCACCATGCGGTGATAGACGCCCATCGGGCGGGGATCATTCTCCCAGCCGAAGACCTGCGCGTAGAATTCGCCGGCAGCATTGGGATCGTCGGCGGGAATATCGAAGAAAATAAGCGAATTGGTCATCATCACCTCTGACTGGACACAAGCCTTTCGGCCGCCGCGCCAGTTAGGCAGCGCGGCGGACGCGAAGCTGTGTCTCCTGCGAACAATGTTTTGATTTCGGGCCTCAGCCCGTCGCGGCGAGGCCCTGCCCCGCCGCCGGCGAGATCAGGAGGTTGCGTGCAACCGCGTGACCGGCGCCGAGGGGCCGCGACGACGGTCCCACTCCTGCTGGTAGCGGTCCACCAGCCACACATTGAGCTGGCGCTGCGCATCTTCCTGCCAGCTATAGCGCCCGCGCGGGGCGAAGCGGGACGAGAGCCCCTGCTGCACCAGCAGATCGACGTGCAGATCCTGCGCGACGATATCCGCCGTGTGCTCGTCATTGATCCGGCGCTTTTCCTCGAACTCCGGGTCCTCGAAGGCGCTGGGATGATAGAGGCTGCCGAAGGTCAGGCCGTGCGTGGTCGGCGAACGCGCATCCATGATGAGGTAGATCACCACATCGTTGAGCACGACCAGCGACAGCGTCGGCGGCAGGTTCACGAACAGCAGCCGGCTCTGCTCCTCCTCCGTCAGCTTGGGGAAGACCGGCAGCAGCGCCTTCTCGGTGGGGTTGAAGCTCGCATTGGGGTGCGTGGACCCGTTGAGGCGATAATAGCCCGCCGTCTCGCGCGGCACTTCGGGGAAGCTCGCCAGCGAACTCGGGACGAAATCGTGCAGCCCCTGGTGAAGCCGGCTGGCATGATAACCATCATTGTTATTCTCGAACTGGACCTTCCAGTTCCACGGATATTCGTGGGACAGCGGCTCGGGGCCGCGCAGGCTGGCAAACTCGTAATTCGCCACCACCGGCTCGATCGGCCCCATGCGCGATGCCAGCGATTCCGCTTCGGAATCGAAATTGACGAAGATGAAGCCGTGCCACAGCTCCACCTTGAGCTTGGGCAGATTATACTGCGCCTTGTCGAAATTGCAGGTGCGGCCCATCGCCGGCGCGCCGACCAGCTTGCCGTCCAGATCATAGGACCAGTGGTGATAGGGGCAGGTGAAACCGCGCGTATTGCCCTTGCCTTCCGCCACCAGCATGGCGCGGTGCTGGCACACGGCGGACATCGCCTTGATCTCCCCGTCCCGCCCGCGCGAGATGATGATCGGCTCATTGGCGTGGCTGGTCGTGAAGAAATCCCCGACCTCCGCGATCCACTCGTCCCGCCCGACGCAGAGCCACTCGCGATAGAACAGCGCGTCCTTCTCGAAGTCGTAGAACTCCTGACTCGTGTAGATCTCCGGCGGCAGCGTCTCCGCCTCGTCCGTGGGCTTCACCGAGGAGGCAAAGCTGTCGAAGAACTTGTCGGTCAGAAGAGTCATGTCACATCCTCGCAATTGGCGACCACGCCGCGCCGCGCGTTCAGTCCCGACCCTCGGCCAGAACCGCCATGCAGCGCGAAGCACCCCAGGCTGAGAAGATGTGTACCAACCGCCGCCCCGACTGGCTTTGCGCCGGGCGACCAACTTTTTGTCGAGAGAGGCAGGGTGGACCGGGTGGCGCGAAGCTGCGCGGGTTGGCCGGCGCCGTCAATAAGAGAGGTTGGGGTGCATTCCGGACGCGGCGCTGGCCCGACGCCGCGCATTCACGACGGGGCACGCTCTATAGCGCTTAACCTGTCTGCGATAAGGGGAAATGGTGGAGCCGAGGGGGATCGAACCCCTGACCTCTACACTGCCAGTGTAGCGCTCTCCCAGCTGAGCTACGGCCCCGATCATTGCAGCGGCGACGGGTGGGTCCGTCGCGGCGAGGCGCTGCCTTTAGGTCAGGCTCTGCCTCGCTGCAAGTCCATTTTTTATGGCGCGCAATCTTTCCTGCGCGCTCAGTTTTCTTCGTCGTTATCGTCGCCGGCATCGACGCCGAGATCGTCATCGCCGCCGAGATCGACGTCGTTGTCGGGCGAGCCTTCGGCCTCATCGACGTCGATGTCGATGTCCAGATCATCGTCCGCCGTGCTTTCCGTATCCGCACCGGCCGCGACCTTCTGCGGCGCTTCCTCGAAGGGCAGCGGCTGCTTGGACTTGAGCACGGGCTCGGGCGTCCAGACATTGCCGCATTCGATGCATGTCACGGGCTCGTCCTTGCCCAGATCATAGAAGCGCGTTGCGCATTTGGGGCAGGTCCGCTTCGATCCCCATTCAGGCTTCACCATGTGCCGCCTCATCCTTCCAGAGAGTAATAGCCAAGTGCGCGGACAGGCAGGCCTGCCGCGAAGTGTGGGGCGCCTTGCCATAGCGGGCGGGCACTGTCAAAAGCAGTTCGCCATTTTTATTGCCCGCCCTCCTGCTCCGCGCAGCGACGGCCATTTTTCGGACCTGATTTTCATGACTGACATTGCGCGCAACATGCTCTTCGAGCCTGGCGCTCCGCTGCGCGGCACGGTGACCGTGCCCGGCGACAAGAGCATTTCCCACCGATCCCTGATGCTGGCCGCGCTGGCGGTGGGCGAAAGCCGCGTCTCCGGCCTGCTGGAGGGCGAGGACGTGCTGGCGACGGCGGCGGCGATGCGCGCGCTCGGCGCGCAGATCACGCGCGGCGAGGATGGCGTGTGGCGCATTCATGGCGTCGGCGTGGGCAGCCTGACGCAGCCAGCAACCGCGCTCGACATGGGCAATAGCGGCACCTCGACGCGCCTGCTGATGGGCCTGCTGGCAAGCCATGACCTCACCGCGACGTTCATTGGCGATGCCTCGCTCAGCAAGCGCCCAATGGGCCGCGTGACCACACCGCTCGGGCTGATGGGCGCCGAGTTCATGACCTCACCGGGCGGCCGCCTGCCGCTGACCATGCGCGGCATCGCCCCGGCGGTGCCGATCGAGTACCGGCTGCCGGTCGCCTCGGCGCAGGTCAAATCGGCGGTGCTGCTGGCCGGACTCAATACGCCGGGCATCACCCGCGTCATCGAGCCGGTGCCGACGCGCGACCACAGTGAGCGGATGCTGCGCGGCTTCGGGGTGGACCTGACCGTGGAGACCGAGGCGGACGGCACGCGGATCATCTCGCTGACCGGTGAGGCCGAGCTCAAGCCACAGACGCTGGTGGTGCCTGGCGACCCCTCCTCTGCCGCCTTCCCCGTGGTCGCGGCGCTGATCACGCCGGGGTCGGACATCACCGTCACCAATGTCGGGATGAACCCGACCCGCACCGGGCTGTTTGCCATGCTGCAGGCGATGGGCGCCGACCTGACACTGACCAACCAGCGCGAAGTCGGTGGCGAGCCGGTCGCGGATATCGTCGCGCGTCACAGCACGCTCACAGGCATCGACGTGCCGCCCGAGGTCGCGCCGAGCATGATCGATGAATTCCCGATCTTCTTCGTCGCGGCGGCCTGCGCACAGGGCACCACCCGCACCACCGGGCTGGACGAGTTACGCGTAAAGGAATCGGACCGGCTCGCCCTGATGGCGCAGGGCCTCGCCCGCCTCGGCGTGTCGGTAGAGGAGACACCCGACGGCCTCATCATCCACGGGCGCGGTGGTGAGCCGCTGGACGGGGGCAACGAATCGCCGACGATCGGTGCCGATCTCGATCACCGCATCGCGATGAGCTTCGCGGTCGCCGGTCATCACACACGCGGCGGCCTCATCATCGACGATATGAGCCCGGTCGCGACGAGCTTTCCCGGCTTCACCGACATGCTGGCCACGCTCAAGGGCGCGGCATGATCATTGCCGTCGATGGGCCCGCCGCCTCCGGCAAGGGCACAATCGCGCGGGCACTGGCGCGGCATTACGGCCTGCCCCATCTCGACACGGGCCTGCTGTATCGCGCCGTCGGCGTGACAGTCGCGCGGCAGGGCGGCGATGCCGACAATCCGGCCGACGCCGCAGCGGCCTGCGCTTTTCCGGATAGCCTGCTCGCCGATCCGGCGCTGCGGTCGGAGGAAGCCGGCCCTCTTGCCAGCCGCGTCTCGCGCCACCCGCAGGTGCGCGCGGCGCTGCTGGAGCGGCAGCGTGCCTTCGCCGCACAGCCGGGCGGCGCGGTGCTCGACGGGCGGGATATCGGCACGGTGATCGCGCCGGATGCCGACGCCAAATTGTTCGTCACCGCCAGCCTTGCGGTGCGCGCGCAGCGCCGCCATGCGGAGCTCTCCGCCCATGGCCATCCCGTCGCGCTGGAGGCCCTCTCCGCCGATCTCGCCGAGCGCGACGCGCGCGACATGCAGCGCGCCGATGCGCCCCTGAAGCAGGCCCAAGATGCGGACTTGCTGGATACCAGCAATTTGAGTATAGACGCCGCCGTTCAGCATGCGATCGCGCTGGTGGACGCTCGCCTGAAGAGTCGCCATTAGACGGCTTGGATGAGGCGCTTCGCGTTGCGAGGCGCCCTTTTGCTTTTCCCAAAGCACGAGTGATCGCCTTCGCGCCGCCTGGTGAATGCCCGGCCGGCATGAGGTCGTTCGGGCAGTTTGGCCAAAGACCACCGGAGACAACCGGTTGGCCAGCAACGACTTGAAGGAACTCTTACATGGCCTCTCAGGCAAACCCGACGCGCGATGATTTTGCCGCGCTTCTCAATGAATCTCTTGGTGGTGCAGACGGCGGCTTTGAAGGCCGCGTGGTCAAGGGCACCGTCACCGGCATCGAAAACGACCTCGCCGTCATCGACGTGGGCCTCAAGAGCGAAGGCCGCGTGCCGCTGCGCGAGTTCGCCATGCCCGGCCAGAAGGCCGATCTGAAGGTTGGCGACGAAGTCGAAGTCTATGTCGACCGTGTCGAGAACAGCAATGGCGAGGCCATGCTCTCGCGCGACCGCGCCCGCCGCGAAGCCGCGTGGGACAAGCTGGAATCCGAATTCGCCGAGAGCGCCCGCGTTGAGGGTGTCATCTTCGGCCGCGTCAAGGGCGGCTTCACCGTCGATCTCGACGGCGCCGTGGCCTTCCTTCCCGGCAGCCAGGTCGACATCCGCCCCGTGCGCGACGTCACCCCGCTCATGGACATTCCGCAGCCCTTCCAGATCCTCAAGATGGATCGTCGTCGTGGCAACATCGTCGTGTCGCGTCGCGCGATCCTGGAAGAGACCCGCGCCGAGCAGCGCAGCGGCCTCATCCAGACGCTGAGCGAAGGCCAGATCATCGAGGGCGTGGTCAAGAACATCACCGATTACGGTGCGTTCGTTGATCTGGGCGGCATTGACGGCCTGCTGCACGTCACGGATCTCAGCTACAAGCGGATCAACCACCCGAGCGAGATGATCAACATCGGCGACACGGTGAAGGTGCAGATCATCCGCATCAACCGCGACACACAGCGCATCAGCCTGGGCATGAAGCAGCTCGAGAGCGATCCCTGGGAAGGCGCATCGGCCAAGTACCCGATCGGCGCCAAGCTCTCCGGCCGCGTCACGAACATCACCGAATATGGTGCGTTCGTCGAGCTGGAGCCCGGCATCGAGGGTCTGGTCCACGTTTCGGAAATGTCCTGGACCAAGAAGAACGTCCACCCCGGCAAGATCGTTTCGACGAGCCAGGAAGTGGAAGTTCTGGTGCTCGAGGTCGATGCCGAGAAGCGTCGCATCAGCCTTGGCCTCAAGCAGGCCCAGTCCAACCCCTGGGAGAGCTTTGCCGAGCGTCACCCGGTCGGCAGCCAGGTCGAGGGCGAAGTCAAGAACGCCACCGAGTTCGGCCTGTTCATCGGCCTGGACGGCGACGTCGACGGCATGGTCCACATGTCCGACATCGCGTGGGGCATCTCGGGCGAGGACGCGCTCAACCTGCACCGCAAGGGCGAGACCGTTCAGGCCATCGTGCTTGACGTGGACGTCGAGAAGGAGCGCATCAGCCTCGGCATGAAGCAGCTCGA
Organism: Sphingobium sp. B8D3B; assembly: GCF_025961875.1. Classification (NCBI taxonomy): domain Bacteria; kingdom Pseudomonadati; phylum Pseudomonadota; class Alphaproteobacteria; order Sphingomonadales; family Sphingobiaceae; genus Sphingobium; species Sphingobium sp. B8D3B. The sequence goes on from NZ_JAOQON010000001.1 coordinate 1,649,239, forward strand.
AAAGGGCGCGCCGGCAGCTGGCGCGGTGCGTGGCACCGGCCTCAACAAGAACGAGACCGTGACCGTGACCGTTCTTGAAGTCCGCGACGGCGGCCTGGAAGTTCAGGCTGGCGACGACGGCGTGACCGGCTTCATCAAGCGCAGCGACCTTGGCCGCGACCGCGACGAGCAGCGCCCCGAGCGCTTCCAGGTCGGCCAGAAGTTCGACGCGCTGGTGATCGGTTTCGATCGCTCCAAGAAGCCGAACTTCTCGGTCAAGGCGCTCCAGATCGCCGAAGAGAAGCAGGCTGTCGCGCAGTACGGTTCGTCCGACAGCGGCGCGTCGCTGGGCGACATTCTGGGCGAGGCGCTCAAGGCGAAGAACTGATCGCCGGGGCTTTTCCCACCCTCTAATAATTGCGGCAGTGGGCCGGTCGAGCAATCGGCCGGCCCACTCCGTTTGCGGGGTTCTGCGGGGATTTTTCTTGATTGCTCGCCGATGTTGGCGCATCGCGCGAGTCACGGAAAACGCAACGAAGGGGGACTCGGGGCACTTCCGGATTATGGGGGACGGCTTCGGCCTTTTCGGAAAGTAGCAGAGATGATTCGTTCTCAGCTCGTTCAAAAGCTTGCGCTTCTTCACCCTGACCTCAGCGGGCAGGAAGTCGATCGCATCGTGGATATCGTTTTCGACTCGATCACTGCGCGCCTGGCCGAAGGGGGCCGGGTAGAACTGCGCGGATTCGGTGCTTTCACCACACGCGCCCGAGACGGCCGCACGGGGCGCAATCCCCGCACAGGCGATTCGGTGGTGGTGCCGCCCAAGCGCGTGCCGCACTTCAAGCCCGGCAAGGAAATGCGCATTCGCCTGAATGCCGGCGACTGAGCACCGTCACCTGAGCCTTTGACGATCCGGCAGCCCGGCCATGCGGCAGCGCATCTGCCGGGTTGCGGTCATTGCGCGCACAGCATGTCCTTCACCCGGCTTGATAAGGGCTGGAACCGTCCTGCCGTGCATGGCATGGGCGTTCGCGCATCCCATGTGCTTGCGGACGTGGCGAAATCGGTAGACGCAGCAGACTTAAAATCTGCTTCTCATCTGAGAGTGCGGGTTCAAGTCCCGCCGTCCGCACCATAGCGAATGCGATGTCGCCCCTTTCAAGCGCAGCCATGGTTGGACGAATCGCGTCGGCAGGCTACGGCTTCCCTGTAACGTCGATGGATTCTTGTCCGAACAGGGAGTGAAAGGCGATGGGCACCCGCCCCGCGCGAACCTGGGTCCGCCCCCTGCTGGCATTGGCCGTACTCGCCACGGCGGGATGCAACAGCCCGCGCGATAACCGCACCGTTCGGGTGGACGTGATCGGCCAGAGCGAGGCGCTCGCCCAGCCGCTGCGCCACGGCAATGCACCGGCTGCCCGGCTGATCCTCGCCTCGACCGCGCAAGGGCTGCTGAGCTTCGACGCGCGCGGCGACATCGTGGGCGCGCTGGCGGAAAGCTGGATCGTCGAGGATGGCGGCCAGAGCTACATCTTCCGCCTGAAGCGGCTGCACTGGGCCGACGGCAAGCCGGTCCATGCCGATGAGGTCGCCCGGCTTCTGCGCGAGCGGATGCGCGCCAATCCGCTGCTGCTGGCGGGCCTTGCCCCCGATGTCCGCGCCATGACCGACCGGGTCATCGAAATAAGGCTCGACATGAGCCTCCCCGCCTTCCTGCAATTGCTCGCTCAACCGGACCTTGCGGTAATGACTCGCTCGGGCGACGGCACCGGCCCCTATCGCCGCGAGCCGGTTGCCAAGGGCGGACCGGTCGTGCTGGCACCCGCGTCAGCCGCCATTGAGGAGCCGCCCGAGGGCGAACCGGAGAGCGAAGCCGCGCCCCCAGTCGAGCGACGGGAAGTGCGCGCCGAGCGCGCGTCGCTGGCCTTGGTGCGCTTCCGCGCCCGCCATACCGATCTCGTGCTGGGCGGGCGCTTCCAGCACCTCCCCTTGATCGCCGCGGCCGGCCTCAACATGGCCGACGCGCAGGTCGACCCAGTCGAGGGCCTGTTCGGCCTCGCCTTTACGAGCACGTCGTCCTTCCTCGCGGACGTACCGGTGCGCGACGCGCTCGCCCGCCTTGTGGACCGGGACAAGCTCGCCGAGGTTCTGGGCTTGCCGGGCTGGCGCACCGCCACCTACCCGCTGCCTGCCTCCTATGAGCTGAACCGCCTGCCGAGCGCACCGGCCTGGTCCGGCCGCTCACGCGAGGAGCGCATCGAATCGGCCCGGCGGATCATAGACCGCTGGCGGGCGGACAAGGGTGACCCGCCAGTTCTGCGGGTCGCCCTGCCGGACGGGTCGGGAGCTTCCCTGCTGTTCCTGCGCCTGGTTCAGGATTTCGGACAGGCCGGATTGCAACTCGATCGGGTGGCTATCGACCAACCCGCCGATCTGCGGCTGATTGACGAGGTCGCGCCCTTTGATAGTGCGTTCTGGTATCTCGCCCGCCTCGATTGTTCGGCCGGGCTCCTGTGCGATCCGCGCGTGGCCAGCCGCCTCGCCGAGGCCCGCAAGAGCCAGAATGATGAGGAACGCGCTCAATTGCTGGCGGAAGCGGAGGAAGCGACGGTGGCGTTCAGCGGGTTCATTCCGCTCGGTCGCCCCATCCGCTGGTCGCTCGTCGGGCAGCGGCTCACCAACTTCAAACCGTCCTTGCGCGGAGTTCATCCATTGAATGCGCTGATCACCGTCCCCAACTAATCCATCGCGCTGCCAGCAAGGCAGCCTGTAAGGGAACGTGAATGGCCCGGGCGAGACCGCATAACGCCGCTGAAGAGATGGCGAGACAGTTTGAGAGCCTCGCCAGTTCGCGGCTCGGGCGCGATCCCCATGCGGTGCGCCGCCGCATCGAGATGATGGAGCAAGTGCTCGAAAATGCGATGGTGATCCCCGGAACGCGCATCCGCGTTGGGCTGGACGCCATGCTGGGCATCGTTCCCATCGTCGGCGATCTGCTCGCAGCGGCCATGGGCGCATGGATCGTTTGGGAGGCTCGCAATCTCGGGATGCCGCGCTGGCAGTTGCTGCGGATGAGCGGCAATGTCGCCTTCGACACCGCAATCGGCGCGGTTCCGCTGGTCGGCGATGCCTTCGACGTCATGTTCCGCTCGAACACGCGCAACCTGCGGATCATCCGCAAGCATCTCGACAAGCACCATCCCCAGACAGCGATTATCGAAGGCTAAGCAAGCGGGCTCCGTTCCTCGGCGCCTTGAGCCTAAATCTTGCTGAAATCGAGACCGATATCCGCCGCTGGCGCCGACTGCGTCAATCGCCCGACACTAACATAATCGACGCCGGTGCTGGCGATGGCGCGGATGGTCTCCAGCGTAACCCCGCCAGAGGCCTCCGTGGGCACGCGCTTTCCAACCAGCGTGACGGCGCCGCGCAGAACGCCCGGCGACATGTTGTCGAGCAGCAGATGCGTCGCCCCGGCCGCGATGGCCGGCTCGATCTGGTCGATCCGGTCGACCTCCACAATGACCTCGGCAATCCCGGCAGCCACTGCCCGGCGCACCGCCTCGTCCACCGATCCGGCGACAGCGACGTGATTGTCCTTGATCATCGCCGCGTCCCACAGGCCCATGCGATGATTTTTCGCGCCACCCATGCGCGTGGCATATTTCTCCAGCACGCGGAGGCCGGGGATCGTCTTGCGGGTATCGAGCAGCGTCGCTCCGGTGCCGGCGATGCGGTCCACATAAGCCCGCGTCATCGTGGCGATGCCGGTCAAGTGCTGCACCGTGTTGAGCGCCGACCGCTCCGCCGTGAGCATCGCGCGTGCGCGGCCCTTCAGGCGCATGAGGTCGGTGCCGGCCGGCACCTGATCACCATCCGCGACGAGCAGCGTGATCTCGACATCGGGATCGAGCGCACGGAAGAAGGCTTCGGCCAAAGGCAGGCCCGCAACCGTCACAGCGTCGCGGCTGTCCATCACACCGCTGAACACCGCGTCTGCGGGGATGACGCTCTGCGACGTCACATCCCGCCCGCCCCCATTGACCGGACCATCAAGGTCCTCGGCGAGGGTGGCTGCGACGAAGGCGTCGAGGTCGAAGCGGTCAAGTGTGAAGGGCATGATGCGCTCGCTTTTTCATCGCCGCCTCGAAAGCGCAAGAGCGTTCCTCAAGCTCGGCGAGGGAGGGACCGGCCAGCGCGATCCGCGCCTGCGCCATCAACCGCTCACCTTCCAGCCGCAGCGCCTCCCGCCGGGGCTGCGAGGCGAGGCCCGCGGAAATGCCCAGCAGACAATCGAGAAACTGCGCCGCAGCAATAGGGCTGGTCGCTGCGGCCGAGCGCAGGGAGCCGAAACCGCGCCGCAGGAAATGGTCGAAATCGTCATTGAGCGGAATGACACGCTGCCAGTCTTCTTCTTCCTCTCCCGGTCTGCTGCGCAGATCGCGCCGGGCAAGTTCGCTCATCGAAGCGCCGAGCCAGTGCATCGCCGTCACCGCCGTGAAGGGATCGTTGATGCCAGGCGACAAGGCCCGCAAGCCGATCTCGACCAGCTCGTCGATCAGAAATTCGATGTCCTGCGCCGGAGACCGAAATCCAGCGAGGGAAAAACAGTCCCGCAGTTGCTCGGCCATCTCATCATCCACATGACAGCCGTGGACGGACATCAAGCCAATCTCGGGATGCACAAAATCGCCGGGACGCAGGCGCATGACCACGCGGCATTTGTGCTCGCGGGCAACGTCAGCCAGGCCCGAGAAATCGACGATCTGGATATAGCCGCTGCCCGTCGCCGGCACGATCTGCCCGTCGGACAACGCCATCATCTCCACATCGTCGCCCTCTTTCGGAAAGCGCTGGCGCACTTCCTTGGTGAGGCGCCTTCCGATCTCCTCAAGTACGGAATTGATGCGGATGCTGGCGGGCACATGATTGAGGAAGAAGACCAGCACGCCGATGGAAATCAGCATCAGGCCGGTGGCGATGACCAGCGAGAGTTGCGGCACGAACCCCACATCGACACTGGATTCCGCCGCCTCCCGGACGACCCGCAGCACCATGACGGCATAGACGAACGTGCCGATGAACGTCGCCAGCGAGAGCTGGTTGCCGCGATCTTCCATGAAATTGATGAGCAGGCGCGGGCCGTAATTACCCGAGGCATAGACCACGGCGGCAATGGTGATCGAGAAAACGGTCGACGCCACGCCGATCATCGATCCGGCAATCACGTTGAGGACATTGCGCGCCCCCTCCGGCCGCGCGGCATCCACGAACTTGACGAGATGGGCGGCCTGCCCCGAGCGATCGATGGCGATAGTGACGATCGCCAGCACGAGGGCGAGCATCGTGAACAGCGCCGGATAGAACCAGTAGCTCGCGTTAACGTTCAGCCAGAGCGAGCGCAGGCGGACGATCACCGGGGCGGCTCCCCGCTCACCGTGCTCCCACGTCGCCCTGCCCGACCGTATCGCTGGCAAGATCCAGCATGCGATCGAGGCTCTTCTTCGCGGCCACCCGCAGGCTCTCGTCCATCTCGATGCGCGGCTGGAGATCGCGGAGCGCGATGTAGAGCTTTTCCAGCGTGTTGAGCGCCATATAGGGGCAGACGTTGCAGTTGCAGTTGCCGTCCGCACCCGGCGCGCCGACGAAGCGCTTTTGGGGGATCGCCTTTTCCATCTGGTGGATGATGTGCGGCTCGGTCGCCACGATCAGCGTGTCGCCCGGCATGTCCTTGGCATATTGCAGGATGCCGCTGGTCGAGCCGACATAATCGGCATGATCGATGATAGCCGGCGGGCATTCGGGGTGGGCCGCAACCGGCGCGCCGGGGTGCATAGCCTTGAGCTTGAGCAGCTCGGTCTCGCTGAAGCTCTCATGTACGATGCACACGCCCGGCCAGAGCAGCATCTCACGCCCCAGCTTGCGCGCGAGATAGCCGCCCAGATGCTTATCCGGCCCGAAGATGATCTTCTGGTCCTTGGGCAGCTTGCTCAGGATTTTCTCGGCAGACGAGCTGGTGACGATGATATCGCTCAGCGCCTTTACCTCCGCCGAGCAATTGATGTAGCTGAGCGCGATATGATCGGGATGGGCCTCGCGGAAGGCCTTGAACTGCGCGGGCGGGCAGCTGTCTTCCAGGCTGCAGCCGGCGTCCATGTCCGGCAGGATCACGATCTTCTCGGGGCTGAGGATCTTCGCCGTCTCGGCCATGAAGCGCACACCGCAAAATGCGATCACGTCCGCATCCGTCTCCGCCGCCTTGCGGGACAGCTCCAGGCTGTCGCCCACAAAGTCGGCCAGGTCTTGGATCTGCGGCTTCTGGTAATAGTGCGCGAGGATGACCGCGTTGCGCTCCTTGCGCAGGCGATTGATCTCCTCCAGCAGGTCCAGCCCCGCAAGACTTCCGCCGATCCCGCCGCGTGCATCCATCACCGAATCTCCTTTGTCATGCGGGGGAGATGGCCACGAAGCGCCCGTCGATCAACCTCTAACCGCGCTCAGGGGAAGAAGGCCCGCATATCGCGCATCGCGCCGGGTGTCCCGGCGACCATATCGCGCGTGATGGCAAGGCCCATCGGGCTGTAGGCGATGGCATCGGCCATGAGCTGGCTGCCGATCAGGATACCCGCTCCCCACAGCCATGCAGCGTGGACCCGCCCTTTGCGCCGCCAGTCCCAGACCATGCCGACCAGGATAAACACCATGGGCGCCACGACAGCCGCGACCCACCAGCCCCAGGGGATGAGGAACGGCATCGGCAGCAGTCGCCCGAAGCCGGGGCCGGTCAGCCCGGCCATGGCGCCGCACATCAGCCGCCGGTGCCAGTCGGGACGGGCGCGCAGGACGAGCGCCGCCCCGACGGTGAGCGCGAAAGCCAGCAGGCCGATGCTGTTGCCGAAGAGAAATTCGTTGGTATCGAAGAATGGAGGACCACCGATTGCGCGCACCGAATGACGCGTCACCGCCAGACCCAGCACGACCATGACCGGCACCCAGAGCAGCGCGAGCACACCAAGTCGCCTATGCAGGCGCACCGAGCCGCCCGCCGCCAGAAAGGATTGGGTGATGAAAAGAACCAGCCAGCCGAAGAAAACCAGCGCATGGACATGAAGCAGGAGCGGCGCGGCGAAGGTCGAGCGGCCGGCGGCGACATTGAATGAGAAGCCCGCCACAATGACAAAGGCCATCGCCAGCGCCAATTTGAGGAAGAAGCTGCGCTCGCGCTCGATCTCGGATCTGATGCCTGAAGCAAGTGTTGCCATGACGGTCCCCCCACCGTTGCCTGGACGGCGGGGAAGCTGATCCTGTTCGCGCCTTCCGTCAAGCGCCTAAATCAGCACCCTCGCCCAGACCCCGTTCGCTCTATCCTTGACCAGCCCCCGCCGTTGCAGATCGATGAGATGGGCCAGCACGGATCGGCCTGCGGCGCCATGCAGGCGCGGATTGAGGCCGACATACATGCTTGCGACGAAATCCGGGATGGTGACAGCGCCCTGCCGCTCCAGAATGCGCAGGATCTGCCCTTCCCGCATCCGTCGATGCCCCAGCATCCCGCGGGCGAAGCGCTGGGGCTGCGTCACCGGTTCGCCATGGGCGGGATAATAGATGCTGTCCGAGCGGGCAACCAAACGCTCCAGCGAGGCGAGATAATCGCTCATGTCGCCATCGGGCGGCGAGACGACGCTCGTGGACCAGTTCATCACATGGTCGCCGGTGAACAGCGCCGCTTCTTCCTCGAGCGCGTAGCACAGATGATTGGAGGTGTGGCCGGGCGTCGCCAGCGCCGTAAGAGTCCAGCCCGTGCCCACGATTTGCTCGCCCTCCGCGAGCACCCGGTCGGGACTGTAATCGGGGTCGAATGCCGCATCGGCGCGCGGCCCGTCATCCTCCAGCGTCAGCGGCGCGCAGCCGATGATCGGCGCGCCAATGCGCTGTGCCAGCGGCCGCGCCGCCGGGCTGTGATCGCGATGGGTGTGGGTGCAGGCGATAGCAATGACGGGGCGACCGGCAATCGCCGCTTCCAGTGCATCCAAATGGGCGGGATCATCCGGGCCAGGATCGATTACGGCAAGGTCGCTGTTGCCCACCAGATAGGTCTGCGTCCCCTCAAAAGTGAAGGGCGAAGGATTGGGTGCCAGCACGCGCTGCACCAGCAGCGACAGGCGCATGACCCGGCCGGTGTCGGCGGCGAGACTGGGGGCAGCAGGCATCATCTCTTCCATGTGTCACGGCCGCCGCCGATTGCAAGGCGCAAGCGGAAATGCGGGCGAAACTGTCGGAGCGCTTTACAGGTCGCAACCTCTTGCCCCGCCCTTAACCAGCGTCGCCGCCCGCTTCCCCCACCCGGAGGAACTGGCACGGCGCTTGCTCTTCTTGTCGACACACCCGCTTTGGGGGACGGGCACCCGGTCTTCTTGCCTGTCCCCCAATCCTTTTGTCTCCCAATCCCTCCGAACTCCGGCGCCCGAACGCAAAACGGGCCCCGGGCTTTTTGCCCCGCGCCCGCTTGAAGAACCAAATGGAAGCTCGGTCAGGCGGCGATGACGCCCTGCTCTGTGAGAAGCTGCTTGAGCTCGCCCGCCTCGTACATTTCCATCATGATGTCCGACCCGCCAAGGAACTCGCCCTTTACGTAAAGCTGGGGGATGGTCGGCCAGTCGGAAAAGCTCTTGATGCCCTGGCGGATCTCCTGATCCTGCAGCACATCCACGCTCTCGAAGGGTGCGCCGAGCCGTTCCAGAATGGCGATGGCGCGGCTCGAGAACCCGCACTGCGGGAACAAGGGCGTGCCTTTCATGAAGAGCACGACATCGTTCTTGCCGACGATATCGGCGATGCGGGCGTGGACGGGGTCGGTCATGTCTAGTCTCCGGGCAGCAGTGCGGCGCGATGCCGGCGCTGCGCTATCAGTTGGGAACGGCTGTGGTCAGTTGCAAGGCGTGAAGCTCTCCGCCCATGCGCCCGCCCAGCGCGGCATAGACCGCACGCTGCTGGGCAATGCGATTCATCCCCCGAAAGCTCTCGGAGGTGACCCGCGCCGCATAATGGTCGCCATCGCCGGCCAGATCGGTGATCTCCACCGTCGCATCCGGGAAAGCCGCGAGGATCATCGCCTCGATATCGCCAGCCGCCATGGGCATGTCAAAAGCCCCTCAATTCTCTTCCTGCATGAACTGGCGACGCGCCTCGGCGGCCTTGTCGCTCAGCGCCGTGCGCACGCGCTGCTCGTCCATGTCGACGCCGGCCGATACGAGATCGCCCATCACCTTGCGGATCACGTCCTCATCGCCGGCTTCCTCGAAGTCCGCCTGCACGACCGCCTTGGCATAGGCATCGGTCTCTTCCTTGGTTAGCCCCATCAGGCCGGCCGCCCACTCGCCCAGCAGGCGGTTGCGCCGGGCAGCGACCCGGAACGCGAGTTCCTGATCCATGGCGAACTTGGTCTCGAACGCCTTCTCGCGATCGTCGAATGAACTCATGAAAGACGCACCTTCATCTGGAGGTAACTGAATAGAGGTTCTACTTAGGAAGCAGGCGCTCCCTTGGCAACGCGCGGGATACCCCGCCGCGTCGAATTCAGGCGGCGGCCGGCACCAGCCAGGGCCGGGTCTGCGCATCGCGCGCTTCGAACGTACCGATGGTATCGCCCTGCGCCATCGTCAGGCCGATCTCGTCGAGCCCGCCCAGCAGGCAGCTCTTGCGGAACGGGTCGATTTCGAAGGTGAAGCGGTCCTGAAAAGGCGTCGTCACCGACTGGTTCTCAAGGTCGATGCTGATCGGATCGGTCTTGGCGACCTCCAGCAACCGGTCGACCGCGTCCTGCGGCAACACGACGGTCAGGATGCCGTTCTTGAAGGCATTGCCCGAGAAAATATCCGAGAAGCTCGGCGCGATGACGGCCCGCACGCCCATGTCGATCAGCGCCCAGGCGGCATGTTCGCGGCTCGACCCACAGCCGAAATTGTCGCCCGCCACGATGATCGGCGCGCCGGCATAGCGCGGGTCGTCGAACACATTGCCGGGCTCCTTGCGCAGCGCCTCGAACGCGCCTTTGCCGAGGCCCGTGCGGCTGATGGTCTTGAGCCATTCGGCCGGAATGATGATGTCGGTATCGACATTCTTCAGGCCGAAGGGATAGGCGCGACCTTCAACGGTGGTGACGGGTTCCATGCTGGTCCTGCTGATGACGGGCTGTTTGACCGGTCAAGTGGCGGATGTGCGCGCTTGCGTCAAGATGCCGACCCGATATGCAGGCGGCCGACAGCGATGTGCGGAGGAGGTGAGGCAATGGCAACAAGCGGCACATGGCGGCCGATGCGCTTTAGCGACGTGGGAACGGTCAAGGCAATCTCCGATGCGGTCCATGGTCGCTATACAGAGGATGAAGCGATCTACGCCGAGCGCCTAAGCCTGCATCCGGCGGGCTGTTTCCTCTTCGAGGATGCCGGGCGCGTGCTCGGCTATCTCGTCGCCCACCCTTGGGAGCGGACAGCGTGCCCGCCTTCAATGCCCCATTGGGCGCCATTCCCGAGAACCCCGGCAGCTATTATCTGCATGATCTTGCCCTGCTGCCCGACGCGCGCGGCAGTGGCGCCGGGCGGACGGCGCTGGCGCTGATCGTCGCACAGGCAGGCCGTGAGGGTCTTGGTGAAATCTGGCTGACGGCCGTCAATGGCGCAGACAGCTATTGGGCCGCGCAAGGCTTCGAGGTGATCGAAGCGCCCGACCCTGCTGGTTATGACGAGAGTTGTCGCCGCATGAAGCTGCGTGTCCCAACGGCGTGACCGCGCGGATGCAGAAGCCCGCGCCCGTCTGACGTCACACGCGCATTCAGCGTGCGGCTGGCTTTTCCGCCTTTGCGGGCACAGCGGCGGACTGGCCGAGGCCCATGGCCATGGCGGCGCTGCCGAGAGCACCGGCGACCAAAATCCAGAAAATGACTTTCATTGCGTCCCCTTACGCTTGCTCGGGCACCATTAGTTCGCGAACGTCCGCAAGTCGACCCCTGATCGCGGCGGCGGCCGCCATCACCGGCGAGACGAGATGGGTGCGCGCACCCGGCCCCTGCCGGCCCATGAAGTTGCGATTGCTGGTGGAGGCGCAACGCTCACCACTGGGAACACGATCCGGATTCATGCCCAGGCACATGGAGCAGCCCGGCTCGCGCCACTCGAACCCGGCCTCGATGAAGATGCGATCCAGCCCTTCAACCTCGGCCTGATGCTTGACCAGACCGGAGCCCGGCACGACCAGCGCCTGCTTGATGCCATCGGCAACCTTGCGGCCCTTGAGCACCGACGCGGCCGCGCGCAGATCCTCGATGCGGCTGTTGGTGCAGCTGCCGATGAAGATATGCTCGACCGGCACGTCTTCCATGCGCTGGCCGGCGGTGAGGCCCATATAGGCGAGCGACTTGGCCGCAGCTTCCCGCTTAGAGGGGTCCTCAAAGCTCTCCGGATCGGGCACGACGCCGGTGATCGGCACTACGTCCTCGGGACTGGTGCCCCAGGTGACGGTCGGCGCGATCTCGCTCGCCTCCAGCCGCACATGCTTGTCGAACACGGCGCCTTCGTCGGTCACCAGCGTGCGCCAATAGGCGACCGCGCGCTCCCAATCGGCACCCTGCGGCGCCATCGGGCGGCCCTTGATATAGTCGAACGTTTTCTCGTCCGGCGCAAAGAGCCCGGACCGCGCGCCACCCTCGATCGCCATGTTGGCGACAGTCAGCCGGCTCTCGATGCTCATGGCGCGGAAAGTCGAGCCGCGGAATTCCATGACATGGCCGGTGCCGCCGGCGGTGCCGATGCGGCCGATGACGGCGAGGATCACATCCTTGGCGGTGACGCCATAGCCCAGCTCGCCCTCGACCTCGATGGCGAGCGTCTTGCTCGGCTTGAGCAGCAACGTCTGCGTGGCGAGCACATGCTCGACCTCGCTGGTGCCGATGCCGAACGCCAGCGCGCCCAGCGCGCCGTGCGCGGCCGTGTGGCTATCCCCGCAGACCAGGGTCATGCCGGGCAGCGTGAAGCCCTGCTCGGGGCCGACGACATGGACGATGCCCTGATTGATATCGGTCGCGCCGAAATAGCGGATGCCGAACTCGGGCGCGTTGCGCTCCAGAGCGGCGAGTTGCTGCGCGCTCTCCTTGTTGACGATGGGAATGCGATTGCCCTGTGCATCGACCCGCGCCGTGGTCGGCACATTGTGATCCGGCACGGCCAGCGTGAGATCGGGCCGGCGCACCTTGCGCCCGGCAAGGCGGAGCCCCTCGAACGCCTGCGGGCTGGTCACTTCATGGACGAGGTGGCGGTCGATATAGATCAGGCACGTGCCATCGTCGCGCTTCTCGACGACGTGCGCGTCCCAGATCTTCTCATAAAGGGTGCGGGCCTGGGTCATAATGGGGCTGCCCTACATCTGTCGCGGTCGGGGGGGAAGCCCCTATATCGGGCGCTCGAAGTCCGTTTCAATGGCGCGCGCGGCGCTCTTCCCCTCGTCGCCCCGGCCTTGAACCGGGGTCCCGCTGCCTTGGTGCGCGATCGCTGAATAAGAAGCGTCATCCCGGATCAAGTCTGGGATAACGGAGTATTGGCGGGGCAGCGGAGCGCTGCGGAACTGCCCCTCCTCCGAAGAGAAGGGGTAACTACCGCGCGCTAACCCTCTGCCTTACGAGACGTAATGCGCCGTCGTCTTGGCCGCGACTTCCTCGGCGGTAACACCCGGCGCCAGTTCCACGAGGCGGAAGGGCTGATCGTGCGAAACGCGCTGGAAGACGCACAGATCGGTGACGATCATATCCACCACATCCCGGCCGGTGAGCGGCAGGGTGCATTCCGGGATGAACTTGGGGCTGCCGTCCTTGGCAGTGTGCTCCATCACCACGATGATCTTCTTGACGCCGGCGACGAGGTCCATCGCGCCGCCCATGCCCTTGATCATCTTGCCGGGGATCATCCAGTTGGCGATGTCGCCCTTTTCGGAGACTTCCATCGCACCCAGCACGGTGAGATCGATGTGGCCGCCGCGGATCATCGCGAAGCTGTCGGCGCTGGAGAAATAGACGCTGCTCGGCAGTTCGCTGATCGTCTGCTTGCCGGCATTGATGAGATCGGGATCGACCTCGTCATCATAAGGGAACGGGCCGATGCCGAGCATGCCGTTCTCGCTCTGCAGCGTGACTTCCACGCCCGGCGGGATGTGATTGGCGACCAAGGTCGGGATGCCGATGCCGAGATTCACATAGAAGCCGTCCTGAAGCTCCTTCGCGGCGCGCGCGGCCATTTCATCGCGTGACCAGCCCATTATGCGGCCTCCCTTTCGCGGACAGTGCGGAATTCGATCTTCTTGTCATAGGGCGCACCGACGATCATGCGCTTCACATAGATGCCGGGCAGATGGATGCTGTCCGGATCGAGGCTACCGACGGGCACCACTTCCTCGACTTCCGCGACGCAGATCTTGCCGGCGGTGGCCATCGGCTGGTTAAAATTCCGCGCGGTCTTGCGGAAAATCAGATTGCCCGCTTCATCGGCCTTCCAGCCCTTGATGATGCACAGATCGGCATAGATGCCGCGCTCGAGCACATATTCCTGTCCGTCGAATATCTTGGTTTCCTTGCCCTCGGCGACCTGCGTGCCCACGCCGGTCTTGGTGTAGAAGCCCGGAATGCCCGCACCGCCGGCCCGGCAGCGCTCGGCCAGCGTGCCCTGCGGACAGAACTCCACCTCCAGCTCGCCTGCGAGATATTGCCGCTCGAACTCCTTGTTCTCGCCGACATAGGACGAAATCATCTTCTTCACCTGTCGGGTGCGCAGCAGCTTGCCCAGCCCTTCGCCGTCGATGCCGGCATTGTTGGAGGCGAAGGTGAGATCCTTCACGCCAGAATCGCGGATCGCGTCGATCAGGCGCTCGGGAATACCGCACAGGCCGAACCCGCCGGCGCAAATGAGCATTCCGTCGTGGAGCAGGCCATCGAGAGCGGCTGCGGCATCGGGATAGAGTTTCTTCACGCGTGTCTCCTTGGCACGGATGGAGCGAAAGCTGATCCGCCCATAAGAGCGCGGGACCGGACGGTCAAATGCCCGGATTGCATGAGGCGGCAGGGAAACCGAACCGCACCGGGCGAGCGGTGCCTGTTCGGACATAAACAATGAAGGCCGCACTCGCTTGTGCGAGCACGACCTTTCATCAAAACGCTTGAGCGTTGCGGCTCGGGGTCAGACCCGGTCGCCGAGGGCTCCCTTCACGGAGCCCTTAAGGCCTTGGCCCTTGCCCTTGAGCTCCTGGCCGAGACCTTCCGCCTGCTGATCGGGATCGTTGCGCTGCTTGCCGATCTCCTGCTTGGCCTTGCCGACTGCTTCGTTGACGGCACCCTTGGCCTTGTCGATCAATTCACCCATGATAGGTCTCCAATCGCTGAATTCTGCTACGGCCGGACGATCCGACCGTCTGAAAATTAAACGAGTTGGGACGCGGCTGGTTCCGACAAATACGACCAGCGGTTGGCCGCGCTTGGCTCAGATCAAGCCAGCGAGCGGACTTGAGGGGTCGGCATACATGCGTCGCCCCATGCGCCCGGCGAGATAGGCCATCCGCCCGGCTTCGACCGATGCCCTCATCGCCGCCGCCATCAGCACCGGCTTCTTGGCTTCTGCAATGGCGGTGTTCATCAGCACGCCGGTGCAGCCCAGTTCCATCGCCACTGCCGCATCGGAAGCCGTGCCGACGCCGGCATCGACCAGCACAGGAAGCTTCGTTCCTTCCACAATCAGGCGGATGGTCACCCGGTTCTGGAGGCCCAGGCCCGAGCCGATGGGCGCGCCAAGCGGCATGATCGCCACCGCGCCCGCACTCTCCAGCTGCTGCGCGGCGATGGGGTCGTCGGTGCAATAGACCATCGGCTTGAAGCCCTCCTTGGCGAGGATTTCGGTCGCGCGGAGAGTCTCGATCATGTTCGGGTAAAGCGTGCGGGCCTCGCCCAGCACTTCCAGCTTCACCAGATCCCAGCCGCCCGCCTCGCGCGCCAGCCGCAGCGTGCGGATCGCGTCTTCAGCGGTAAAGCAGCCAGCGGTGTTCGGCAGATAAGTGATCTTCTTAGGGTCGATGAAGTCGGTAAGCATCGGCGCCTTGGGGTCGGACACATTCACCCGCCGCACCGCCACCGTGACAATCTCCGCGCCCGATGCCTCAACGGCAGCGGCATTCTCGGCAAAATCGCGATATTTGCCTGTCCCAACGATCAGCCGGGAACGGAAGGTGCGCCCGGCCACGCTCCAGCTGTCATCGGCCAGCACCGGCGATCCATCGCCACCGCCGACGAAATGCACGATCTCCAGCTCATCGCCATCCTCGACGATCACATCGGCCAGCTGTGCGCGGGGCACGACCTCCAGATTGCGCTCGACGGCCACCTTCTCGGGCGCCAGCCCCAGCTCATTGGCCAGATGCGCGATGCTGTGCCCGGCACGCACGCGGCGATGCTCGCCATTGACCCGGATGCCGATCGTTCCGTCCGCGCTCATGCCGTGTGTTCACCTTTCGCTTTGAGAGCCGTTCGCCACGCCATATAGGGTGGAGCCCAAGGCTCGCAACCAACAAGGACCGGATGGCCCCATGACTGCCGCGCGAAAAATCTATGTCCTCAATGGCCCCAATCTCAACCTGCTCGGCACACGCGAGCCGGAAATCTATGGCTATGATACGCTCGACGACATTGCCGACCGCATGGAAGACGAGGCCCGGCGCGCCAGCGTGGAGCTGGATTTCCGCCAGTCCAATCATGAGGGCCATCTGATCGATTGGCTGCATCAGGCCCATGCGGAAGCAGCAATGGCCGTCATCCTGAACGCCGGCGGCCTCACGCACACCTCTGTGGCGCTGCACGATGCGATCAAATCCATCACCGTGCCGGTGATCGAGGTTCACCTCTCCAACCCCGCCGCGCGGGAGAGCTTCCGCCATCATAGCTATGTCGGCATGGCCGCGCGCGGATCGATCGCGGGCTTCGGCGCGCTCTCCTATATGCTGGCGCTGGAAGCGGCGCTTGAGATGGATTGAACCAGACAGGGCGTGCAAACGGTTGCCTTATCGGGCGAAGGGCAATAGGCCCCAGCCCCACTCCAGAACAGAATAAAGCTTTCTCAAAGGGAAGACCAATGGCCGACAAGACCAACGAAGGCTCGATGCAGGTGGACGTTAAGCTGGTGCGCGAACTGGCGAAAATGCTGGACGCGACGAACCTCACCGAGATCGAGGTGGAAGACGGCGACCGCAAGATCCGCGTCGCCCGCACCCCCGCCGCCCAGAGCGCGACCTATGCGCCGATGGCCGCTGCGCCCGCACCGGCAGCCCCGGTGGCTGCTGCTGCGCCGGTGGAAAGCGCCGCCCCGGCCCCCGCGGCCGGCCCCGCCGCCGGCACAATCAAATCGCCGATGGTCGGCACTTGCTACCTGACGCCCGAGCCCGACGCCCCCGCCTTCGTCAAGGTGGGCGACGCGGTGAAGGCGGGCCAGACCCTGCTGATCGTCGAGGCCATGAAGGTCATGAACCCGATCACCGCACCCTCTGCCGGCACGGTCCAGGCTGTGCTGGTCGAAAACGGCCAGCCGGTCGAATATGACCAGCCGCTGATCGTGGTCGCGTGAGGACACGCCAGCCATGAGCATCGAGAAGCTGCTGATCGCCAATCGCGGCGAGATCGCCCTGCGCATCCACCGAGCCTGCCACGAGATGGGCATCAAGACGGTGGCCGTGCATTCGACCGCCGACGCGGACGCCATGCATGTGCGCCTGGCGGACGAAGCCATCTGCATCGGCCCGCCGGCTGCGAAGGACAGCTATCTCAACATTCCCGCGATCATTTCCGCCGCGGAAATCTCCGGCGCGGACGCGATCCATCCGGGCTATGGCTTCCTCTCCGAAAATGAGCGCTTCGCGGAAATCGTGGAAGCGCATGACATCATCTTCGTCGGCCCCAAGCCCGAACATATCCGCGTGATGGGCGACAAGGTGGAAGCCAAGCGCACCGCCGGCGCGCTCGGCCTGCCGTTGGTGCCGGGCACCGACGGCGCGATCGAGGGCATCGCAGACGCCAAGCAACGCGCGAGAGAGATCGGCTATCCAGTGCTCGTGAAGGCCGCCTCCGGCGGCGGCGGGCGCGGCATGAAGGTTGTCCCCACCGAGGACGAGTTCGAGAGCCTGATGTCCCAGGCCAAGAGCGAGGCCAAGGCCGCGTTCGGCGACGACACCGTCTACATGGAAAAATATCTCGGCAATCCGCGCCATATCGAGTTCCAGATTTTCGGTGACGGCAAGGGCAATGCCATCCATCTGGGCGAGCGCGACTGTTCGCTGCAGCGCCGGCACCAGAAGGTGCTGGAAGAAGCGCCCTCCCCGGTCATTTCATCGGCCGAGCGCAATCGCATGGGCACGCTCGTGGCCAAGGCGATGGCCGACATGGGCTATCGCGGCGCGGGGACCATCGAATTCCTGTACGAGAACGGCGAATTCTACTTCATTGAGATGAACACCCGCATTCAGGTCGAACATCCGGTGACGGAGATGATCACCGGCTTCGATCTGGTGCGCGAGCAAATCCGCATTGCCGAGGGCAAGCCGCTGTCGGTGACGCAGGACGAGCTGGAATTCCACGGCCACGCCATCGAGTGCCGCATCAATGCGGAAGACCCGGTGACGTTCATGCCCTCCCCCGGCAAGGTGCAGATGCTCCACGTCCCCGGCGGCATGCATGTGCGCGTCGAAAGCGCGCTCTATCAGGGCTATAGTGTGCCGCCTTATTATGACAGCATGATCGGCAAGCTGATCGTCTACGGCCGCACGCGAGAGGGCTGCCTGATGCGCCTCAAGCGCGCGCTTGAGGAATATGTCATCGAGGGCATGAAGACGACCATCCCCCTGCACCAGAAGCTCATCGCCGACCCGGACGTGCAGAATGGCGATTACAGCATCAAGTGGCTGGAAGAATGGCTGGAGCGGCAGAAGGTCGATTGAGCGGGCAACCGCCACTGCGCATCCGTCCGGTCGCCCTGGCGGATGCGGAGGCCATCGCGGCGATCTACGCCCATCATGTGCAGCATGGCACAGCGACCTTCGATACGCAGGCGCCCACGGCCGAGCAATGGCGCGAGAAGATCGCGTATCTTTCTGAGAGGGGCTGGCCCTTCATCGTCGCGGAAGATGAGGACGGCGCGGTGATCGGCTATGCCTATGCCGCGCAATTCCGCGATCGCCCTGCCTACGCTCACGCCTGCGAGGACAGCGTCTATCTCCATCCAGAAAAGACCGGGCGCGGCATCGGTATGGCACTGCTTGCGGCGCTGATTCCGGCGGCTGGCGCGGCGGGCTTCACCCAGATGCTTGGCGTGATCGCGGGCGGCGAGGACGCCTCGGTCGCGCTCCATGCAGGCCAGGGCTTCCGCCACGCCGGGCGCATGGAGAAGGTCGGCTATAAATTCGGGCGCTGGCTGGACACCATCTACATGCAGCGGGCCTTGCCCAGCGGCGACCAGACGGCCTAACTGCCTGACGGACGGGCGAACGAAAAGGATCAGGCGATGAAGGCGACCATCTACCACAACCCTCGCTGCTCGAAATCCCGCGAGGCACTGGCGATCCTGCAGGAAACGCCGGGCGTCGAGGTGGAGATCGTCGAATATCTCAAGACCCCGCCGAGCCGCGACACGCTCGCTGCCCTCTATCAACGCGCGGGTCTCACCCCGCGCGAAGGCCTGCGCAAGGCCGAGGACAGCGCCAAGGCACTCAAGGACGCGGACGACGCCGCCATCCTCCACGCCATGGCTGCCGACCCCATCCTGATCGAACGCCCGCTGGTGGCGACCGAAAAAGGCGTGCGACTGGGCCGTCCGCCGGAGGCGGTGCGGGATATCCTGTAAGGCGACCGCTCAGCCGACCTCTACGCCTTTCCAGAAGGCGATGCGGTCGCGGATTGCTTCCGCCTCGGGCTTGGGATCGGGATAGTACCAGGCGGCATCCGGATTGTCGGCGCCGGCCACGTGCAAGCTATAATAATGCGCTGTACCCTTCCACGAGCAGACTGTCGTGGTGTCACTCGGGCGGAGGACGGCGGGATCGACGGCATCGGCGGGGAAATAGTGATTGCCTTCCACGACGACAGTGTCGTCGCTGCGGGCAATGACGGCGCCGTTCCAGCGGGCTTCGACCATGCGCATTCTCCTTAAGGTCCGGCGGGTGATAAGCGACCCGCCCCGTCCTCCCAACGCACGTCACCCCGGACTTGATCCGGGGTCCCGCTGCTTTGTGCGCCTCTGCTCTGACCGGCCGGTCGCGAGAAAGCTGGACCCCGGATCAAGTCCGGGGTGACGGTGGGGGAAGAAACCTCCTCCCCCCGTCCTCTCCTCAGACCGCCAGATCCGCCGGCACCACGGGAAGCGAGCGGATGCGCTTGCCGGTGGCGGCGAAGATGGCGTTGATGATCGCCGGGATCACCGGCGGCAGAGCCGGTTCACCGAGGCCGGTCGTATCATTGTCCGAGATCACCCATTCGACCACCACGTCCGCCGGTGCATCCACGATGCGCGGCAATGGGTAATCGTGGAAGTTGGTGCGGTTGGCCGCGCCATCCTTGATCTCGATCTTCTGGCCGGACAGCGCCTGGCCCAGCCCGTCGATCACCGCGCCCTGCGCCTGATGCAGCGCGTTGATGGGGTTGATGATCTGCCGGCCGACATCGCCGGCGACCCAGACCTTGTCGACGCTGACCTTGCCCGTCTTGGCGACGGTCACATCCACCACTTCGGCGAAATAGCCGCGATGGCTGTAATAGAAGCCGAAGCCCCGGCCCTTGCGCACGCCGTCCCCAGCATCCCCGCCGGTGCGACCCTTCCAGCCCGCCATCTGGCAGACCTTGTCGATCACCGCGCGGGCACGGCCCGTGTTGAACTCGGGCACGCTGCCATCCATGCCGGGGCGGTTGCCATGCTTCATCAGCCGCGCCTCGCCCAGCGTGCGGCGCATCAGCTCGGGCAGGTCGATCCCGCCGGCCAGCGCCACCTCATCGAGGAAGCTCTGGAACGCAAAGGCCAGCGCATTGGAACTCGGCGCGCGCAGATAGCCCGTCGGCACGTTGCTCTCGACATAGGAGACCGAGAGATCGACATCTGCCAGCAGAGGCGCCGGAAATTCCGTCGCGGTCATGGCGGCGCCGGTGTCCGGCTTGCCCTCCTTGCCATAGGTGATGAAATGGTCAGTAAAGGCCACGAGCTTGCCCGAGCCATCGATGCCCGCCTTGAAATCATGCCAGCCGCCGGGCCGGAAGAAATCGTGACGCAGATCGTCGGTGCGGGTCCAGATCATCTTGATCGGCCGACCGGGCAGCGCCTTGGCGATCTGCGCGACCTGCGCCATGTAATCGTTCATCAGCCGCCGGCCGAAGCCGCCACCAATGCGCGTCATGTGAATGGTGATCGCCTCCGGCCCGATGCCGAGCGCCTCGGACACCACCTTGCGCCCATCCGCCGGGAGCTGGGTGGGTGCCCAGAACTCGATCTTGCCGTCCTTGAACAGCGCGGTGCAGTTCTGCGGCTCAAGCGTGGCGTGGGCGATGTAGGGATATTCATAGCGCGCCGTGACGGTCTTTGCCGCGCTGGCCATGGCCTTGGCGGCATCGCCGGCCTTGTGGATCGAATCCTCCGGCGCAGCCGCCATCTTGGCCTCGGCCGAAGCCTTGAAGGCCGCGCTGGAGAAGCGCTTCTGCGCCTCCATATTCCACACCGGCTTCAGCGACGAGCGCGCCTGATTGGCGACCCACCAGCTTTCGGCCACGATCGCCACCGCATCATGCGGCCCCTTGGGATTGTAGCCGCTGTTGAGCGGCACCACGGCGATAATGCCGGGAAGCGCCTTCACCGCCGCCTCATCGAAGCTGGTGAGCGTGCCGCCATAAGCCGGGCACGCCTCGATCGCGGCATGAAGCAGGCCGGGCTTCTTCACATCGATGCCGAACAAAGGCTTGCCCGCCACGATGGCCGGCGTATCGACGCCGATCTTGGACTTGCCGATGATTTTGAAGCTCGCCGGGTCCTTGAGCGGCACGGTCTTGAGGTCCGGCGCCGCGATCTTCGCTGCTTCCGCCGCCAGCTCGGCATAGGTCACGCTGTGCTTGGCTGTGGGCGAGCCGGACGTCTGCGAGACGCGGCCGCCGCCGGTGGTGAGCGTGTCTTCCGGCACGCCCCAGCGCGCTGCCGCTGCCTTGATGAACATCTGCCGCGCCGCCGCGCCGATCTGGCGCATGGGCATGTAGTTCATCGGCGTGGTGAAGCTGCCGCCCGCCACCTGCATGCCGTAGGTCTTCTCGTCGGCGATGGTCGTCTCGGCCGTAACCTGCGCCCAGTCGACATCCAGTTCCTCGGCGATGAGCATCGGCAGCATCGTCTTGACGCCCTGGCCGATCTCAGGGTTCTTGGAGCCGATGACGAAGCGGTTATCCGGCAGAACGCGGATATAGGCGTTGATGATGACAGCCTTCTCGCCCGGCGCCTGCGCGAAGGCGAAGCGCGCATCGAAGGCCAGCACCGCGCCGCCGACCAGCGTCGCCTTGAGCAGCCTGCGGCGGTTCATGTTGAGGGGCGCGTTCATGCCGCGGCTCCCTCTTCGAGGCCGGCCGCCTGCTTGATGGCCTTGCGGATGCGCAAATAGGTCGCGCAGCGGCAGATATTGCCGCTCATCGCCGCATCGATCTGCTGATCGGTGGGCTTGGGCGTCTTGGCGAGCAAGGCCGTCGCGGAGACGATCTGCCCGGCCTGGCAGTAACCGCATTGCGGCACGTCGAGCTGGGTCCACGCCTCGCTCACGGCCTTGCCGACCGGCGTGGTCGCGACATGCTCGATAGTGGTGATCTGCTTGCCCGCCGCCGTACCGACCGGCGTGGTGCAGGAGCGCACGGCCTGCCCGTCGATCATCACCGTGCAGGCGCCGCACAGCGCCATGCCGCAGCCGAACTTGGTGCCGACCATATCCAGATCTTCACGAAGCACCCAGAGCAGCGGCTTCTTGGGGTCGGATTCGACCTGCCTTTTTTGCCCGTTGACCATCAGTTCGGTGGCCATGCCGCTTCTCCCTCCGCAATGTCTCGATGAACAGCGACATTGCCGTTGCTCTCGCCCGGTTGTCAATGTCCGTAGGCTTGCAATAATGAGGCTGGCGAGAGATGGCAGCGGCTCCCCTGCCCCCACCCCGATACAGGACCAGCGCTTGAACGATATCGATGCCATCATCGCCGCCGCGCGGGACTGGGCCGGCCAGCCCATGGCGCTCGCCACCGTCGTGGAAGCCTCCGGCTCCGCGCCAAGGCCGCGCGGCGGGCATATGCTCATTGCGGCAGATGGACGCTTTGCCGGATCGATCTCGGGCGGCTGCGTGGAATATGACGTGTTCGCCATGGCCGAGCGGGCGCTCACGAAGGGCGAGACCGGCCTGCGCTATTTCGGCAGCACAGACCCCAGCATATGGGAGCCAGGCCTGCCCTGCGGCGGGCAGATCGGTGTGCTCGTCCAGCCGGTGAGCGAGGCGGGCTTTGCGCCAGCCCTGTTCGAGGCGATCGCGCAGGCGCGCGCGGCGGGCAAGGCGGTCGCGATCTCCACTGACCTTGCGACTGGCAAGGCCCGGCTGGGGACGCAGGCGGGGCAGTTCGTCAATCTCTATGAGCCGGCGCGCAAGCTGCTGATCATCGGCGCGGTGCAGATCGGCCAGGCGCTCGCGGCCATCGCGCAGACGCTCGGCATGGCAGTGACGGTCAACGACCCGCGCGAGCGCTTCCTGAGCGCCGAGCGCTTCCCCAGCGTGACCTTGACCGATGCCTGGCCGGACGAGGCCGTCGCCAGCTTCGCGCCGAATGCCGCCTGCGCGGTAGTGACGCTGAGCCACGACATCAAGATCGATGACCCTGCGCTGATCGCGGCGCTGGCGCAGTCGACGGGCTATATCGGTGCGCTCGGATCGCGTGCCAATCATGCGCGGCGGCTGGAGCGGCTCGCGGCGGCGGGGGTGAGCGCGGACGAGCTGCGCCGGGTGGACGGGCCGGCCGGCCTGCCGATCGGCGGCCTTGGTCCGCAGGAGATTGCCCTCTCCATCGCCGCCGGCATGGTCGCGGCCTTTCGCGGCACGCGCTGATGACGCTGCCCGGCCTTGCTGTGGCGCTGCTCGCGGCAGGGCGCTCGACGCGCTTCGGCACAGCGGACAAGCTGGCGGCGGACCTTGGCGGACGCGGGCTGATCGGCTGGGGGGCTGAGGCCGGGCGAATGGTGGAGGCGGCCCATCATCTGCTGGTGGCGCCGGCGGGCGTGGACTGGGGAAGCCATGCACCGGGATATCGGCTGGTCGTCAATTCTCGGCCAGAAGCGGGGATGGCGCACTCTTTGGGTCTGGCGGCGACGGCGGCGCAGGAAGCCGGAGCCTCGACGTTGATGGTGCTGCTCGCGGATATGCCGTTTGTCACGGCCGAGCATCTGGACGCGGTGCTTGGGCAGTTTGCGACGGATCGAGCGTCCGCTGTCTTCTCCTGTTCGCCCGAAGGCGTTGCTCAACCGCCCGCGCTGTTTCCGGCGCGGGCTTTCGCTGATCTCCAAGCGCTCGAAGGAGATCGGGGTGCGCGGGGCCTCGCCACAGGGTCTGCGCTGGTGAGCGCCGACGCACGGCTGCTGCTGGATATCGACACGCCGGAAGATCTCGCGCGGGCGCGGGTGATGGTTGCGAACACGGAGAGCAAAGCTCCGGACTGAGCGCACTCTCAAAATCCCGGCAGCATCACCCTCCCCGTGCTCCTGCGGAGGCAGGAGCCCAGGGCGTTCGAGAACCACGGCGCCGTATAGAGAAAGTTCGCGCACATGCCGAGCGTATCGGGTTCAAGTCGGCTGATTGATTGAAGCGCTTTACCGCCCTGAGCTCCTGCCTTCGCAGGAGCACGAGAGAAATCTCGAGTTGCGGAGCGATGCCCTCTCGATGCGCCCCTAAATCTCCAGCTGGCTACCCAGTTCGATCACGCGATTGGTCGGCAGGCGGAAGAACTCCATCGGGCTTTCCGCGTTGCGCAGCATCCAGGCGAAGAGCTTTTCGCGCCAGATCGGCATTCCGGGCCGGGCGGCCGGCAGCAAGGTCTGGCGCGTGAGGAAGAAGCTCGTCTCGATCATGCGGAAAGGCTGGCCGCAACCTTCCACCATCGCCAGCGCGGCAGGCACATCGGCCTCTTCCATGAAGCCGTAATGAATCAGCACGCGATAGAAGCCGCGCCCGAGATCCTCGACCTGATAGCGATAGGAGGCATCGACGGTCGGCACGTCGAGCACCTTGACCGTCAGCAGCACCACCCGCTCGTGCAGCACCTTGTTGTGCTTGAGATTATGCAGCAGCGCATGCGGCACACCGTCCGAGGTGGAGGTCATGAACACCGCCGTGCCCTGCACCCGCACGGCGCTGTTGGCGGCCGAGGCGACGAAGACCGGGATCGGCATGGCCGCTTCGCTCAGGCGATCGACCATCAACCCGCGGCCCTTGGCCCAGGTGGTGAGCATGGTGAAGATCACCAGGCCGACCAGCAGCGGGAACCAGCCGCCATCCGGCACTTTGGTCAGATTGGCGCCGAAATAGGCGATGTCCACGATGAAGAAGATCGCCAGCGCGCCATAGGCCAGCAGGCGGTTCCACTTCCACAGCGAGAGCAGCAGCACCGCGAGCAGGCAGGTGTCGATGAACATCGCGCCCGTCACCGCGATGCCATAGGCCGCGGCGAGATTGCTGGAGGAGCGGAACGAGAGCACCAGCAGGATGACCATCACCATCAGGCCCCAGTTGATGACCGGGATGTAGATCTGCCCCTGCGCGCTGGCGCTGGTGTGCTTGATCTTGAGGCGCGGAATGAAGCCGAGCTGGATCGCCTGCTGGGTGAGCGAAAAGGCGCCGGTAATGACGGCCTGGCTGGCAATGATCGTCGCGACAATAGCGAGGATGACGAGCGGCAGGCGGAAGTTTTCCGGCGCGAGCAGGAAGAAGGGATTGCGGATCGCGTGATCCACCTGATCCGCCGGCAGAGAGAGGATGAACGCCCCCTGCCCCAGATAATTGAGCATGAGGCCGGGCAACACGAAGAACAGCCAGGAAACCCGGATCGGGTTGCGCCCGAAATGCCCCATATCCGCGTACAGCGCTTCCGCGCCGGTGACGGCGAGCACGACGGAGCCGAGCGCAAGGAAGGCCAGCAACTTGTCGGTCAGGAAGAACTGGAAGGCATACCAGGGATTGAGCGCCAGCAGGATCGCCGGATCGGTCGCGATATGCATGATGCCGAGGCCCGCAAGCGTCGCAAAATAGACCAGCATGATCGGCCCGAAAAGCTGGCCGACCCGCGCCGTTCCGCGCGACTGGATAGCGAACAGGCCGATAAGGATCGCCACGGAGATCGGCAAAACCAGTGGCGCGAAATGCGCGTTGACGGTGATGAGACCTTCCGACGCGGACAGCACGGACATGGCCGGGGTGATCATCGAATCGCCGTAGAAGAGCGCGGTGGCGAAGACCCCGAGGATGACGATCGGCCCGGTCCAGCGCTTGCGCCCGCTGCGGCGGTTCACCAGCGCGAGCAGCGCCAGGCTGCCGCCTTGCCCCTTGTTGTCGGCCCGCATGATGATCGAGACATATTTGATCGTCACGACGATCATCATCGACCAGAAGATCAGGCTGAGCACGCCGTAGATATGCAGCGCATCAGGCGCGAGCGGGTGATGCCCCGCGAACGTCTCGCGGAAGGCGTAGATCGGGCTGGTGCCGATATCGCCGAAGACAATACCCATCGCCGCCAGCGCCATCTTGCGCAGGCTGTCCGGGCCATGCCCATGACCAGCGGCCGCAGGATTCCCCGCCGCAAAGTCTCGTGGCTGATCGGTAGGGCTCACTTGCCCGCCTGACTCGCAATCATCAATCGCGCTTCCCTTGCCCAGGCCCTGCCCTGAACGGGCGGCGCCCTAGCACTTCGTCGAGAGGCACGCAACGCACCATCAGGGCCCGGCATTTCCGCTTTGAGGCGCTCCAGCCTGCGGGGCATCGCCCTGAGACGGGCCGCCCTGCGCGATGGCATCGCGCCGCTCGATGAGCGCATTGAGCAACGCCACGTTGCGGATCAGCTCCTCACGCAGCTCGAAATCCTCCGGCAGGCGCGCTGCCAGCTTCAGCCAGACATCACGCGCGCGGTCGAACTGACCCGATTCCGCCAGGGCAAGCCCATAGAAATAATTGGGAGAAACGCCGTCCGGCTGGAAATGCAGGGCCTGCGCAAAGGCGTAATCCGCCGCCGGGGTCAGCGTGCCATTGCCATGCGCGACCAGCGCATTGCCCAGCCCCACCCAGATGTTCGCGTCATCGGGATATTCCTTCAGGCCTGAGAGCAGCACATTGGCGGCGCCGGCAGTGTTGCCCTTGCGGGCGAGCGCGTCGGACACGACGAGCCACTTCGTCGCTCCCGTCAGCCGCTCGCCGATTTCCGAGCGCTTCTTGGCCAGCGCCTCATCGAACTTCACGCGCGAGTCGTTCGCCGCGACCGGCTTGTCGGCCAGACCCGGACTGCCCTGCCAGGCATAGCCGGCGAGGCCGAGCAGCAGCGCAGTGGCAACCGGCGCGGCATGGCGGAGCGGGAGGCGTGCACCAAGCATGATGCCGATGCCGACGATGAGCGCGAGGCCCGCTGCGATCAACAGGCCGGTCATGCCTTTGCTCCCTTGCGACGGCGCATCCGCCCATAAGCCAGCGCTCCGCCAGCGCCGAGCAGCATGAGCGGCGCGGCCCAGAGCGGCCAGAGAATGGGATCGGCGGTCGGTTTGTAGCTGATCCAGTCACCGTAGCGCTCGATGAGCCATGCGCGAATGGCCTCGGGGTCTTCGCCCGCGGCGATGCGCTCGCGGATGATCGAGCGCAGGTCCGCCGCCATGCTCGCGTCGCTGTCCGCAATGGACTGGCTCTGGCATGTCAGGCAGCGAATCGTGTGCATCAGCTCGGTTGCCTTCGCCTCCAGCGCCGGATCGTCGAGCTGGCGATTGGCATAGGGTGCGGGCGGCAGTGCGGTCTGCGCGAACACAGGCGCCGGCAGGATGGCGAGCAACGCCGGCAGGATCAGCGCGCCTCTCATGACCGCGCCTCGCGCAGCTTGGCGAGGATCATGTCCACATCCTGCGGGCCGATCACGCCGATATGCTGGTAGCGGATGATGCCCTTGCCATCGACCACGAACGTCTCCGGCACCCCGGAAGAGCCCATATAGAACTGCAGGGCACTGCGCTCATCCAGCCCGATGCGCTGATAAGGGTTACCGTGACGCGTGAGGAAGTCGTCCACATCGGCGCGAGCATCGCGGATCGCGACGCCATCGATGGGGACGCCGCGCTGGGCGAGTTGCAGCAGCACCGGCGCCTCGGCGATGCAGGGCACGCACCAGCTGGCGAAGATGTTGAGCAGGCGCGGCTGCCCGTCCGCCATCGCCTTGGTCGAGAGCGTCGGGCGGCTGGAGGCGCCCGCCGGCAGGTCCATCGGCGGGACCGGCTTGCCGATCATCCGCGATTGCACCACCGTCTGCTGCTCACGGTTAAGGCCGAGCGAGGCCACGCCGAGGAAGATCACATAGGCAATCAGCGGAATCCACAGGATGAGCGAGCGCTTGCCGAATTTCATGCCAACGCCTCCTGCGGATGCTCCGCAGCGGCGCCAGATGCGCGCGCGAGCCGCGCCTGCTTGCGCTCGCGCCGGACGCGGCCGACCAGCGCCAGCGCGCCGCCCAGCGCGATCAGTCCCGCGCCGCCCCAGATCAGCGTGACGAACGGCTTCCACCAGATGCGCAACTGCCAGCGGCCGTTTTCAAGCGCTTCACCGAGCACCAGATAGAGCTGGCCGTTCCAGCGGGTGAGTTGGATGGACTCGTTGGTCGGCGTCGGCGGATCGGTGAAATAGCGGGCCTGAGGCCGCGCGGTGCCGATCACCTTGGCGCCACGCCGCACGACAAGCTGCGCTTCCATGGCGGTCCAGTTCGGCCCGGCATAGGGCCGCACCCCTTCCATGGTCACGGTGTAGCCGGCGATCTCGAAAGAGTCCCCCGGCGCAGCCGCCGCCAGCCGCTCGGATGAGAAGGCCGATTCGCTCGCCATGCCGGCCAGGCTGACTGCGCAGCCCAGATGCGCGATCACCATGCCATAAGTGAACATCGGCGTGCGCCGCAGATTGCGCTTCCAGAGCGGCGCAACGCTGGCCACGGCAACGGCGGCTGCCATGACCAGGCCCAGCAGCGGCAACCAGCCGATCGGGCGATCCGCAAACAGCAGCACGGCGATCAGCGTGACCACGGCAGCGCCGATGGCGGGAGCCGAACGCCGCAGTGCCGCGCCCGACTCGTCCCGCCGCCAGCGCAGCAGCGGCCCGACGACCAGCGCGGTCATCAGCACCAGCGTGATCGGCCCGATCACCGCGTTGAAATAAGGCGGACCCACAGAGACGCTCTGGCCCAGCATTTCGGTCAGCAGCGGATAGAGCGTGCCAATGAGCACCAGCCCCAGGATCACGCACAGCAGCAGATTGTTGACGACGAGCAGCGCCTCGCGGCTGAGCGGATCAAACCGGGCGCCCTCGTTGACCGTGTGAACCCGCATGGCGAACAACGCGAGCGCGCCGCCGATATAGAGGCCGAGCAGAATGAGGATGAAGCTGCCGCGCGTGGGATCGACCGCGAAGGCGTGGACGCTGGTCAGGATACCCGAGCGCACGAGGAAGGTGCCTATCATCGACATGGCGAAAGCGACCACTGCCAGCATCACCGTCCAGGCGCGCAACGCATCGCGGGCAGCCAGGACCGAAGCGCTATGGAGCAGCGCCGTCGCCGCCAGCCACGGCATGAGCGAGGCATTCTCGACCGGGTCCCAGAACCACCAGCCACCCCAGCCCAACTCGTAATAAGCCCAGTAGGAGCCGGCCGCGATGCCGATGGTCAGCAGCACCCAGGCGCCCAGCACCCACGGCCGGATCGCACGGGCGAAGCGGGCATCCACCTGCCGGGTGAGCAGCGCGCCCACTGCGAAGGAGAAGGCCACGGACAGGCCAACATAGCCGAAATAAAGCGTCGGCGGGTGGAAGGCGAGACCGGGGTCCTGGAGCAGTGGATTGAGCCCCTGCCCCTCTACCGCCGGAGGATTGAGGCGCTGGAAGGGATTGGAGGCAAACAGCAGGAAGGCGTAAAAACCAAGGCTGATCGCCGCCTGCGCGCCGAGCGTCGCGAAATGGGTCGCGCGGTCGAGACTGCGCTCGAACAGCGCCACCGCGCCGCCGGCAAGGCTCATCACCGCCACCCAGAGCAGCATCGAGCCCTCGTGATTGCCCCAGGCGCCAGCGAATTTGTAGATGAACGGCTTGAGCGAATGGCTGTTCGCCGCGACCAGATAGACCGACATGTCGGAGATCAGGAACAGCACGATGAGCAGCGCCATAGCGAGACCCGCCAGCACGCCCTGCGCGACCGCCAGGGGCCGGATGAAGCGGGCCGCATCGGCATTGCCGCGCGCGACGGCCGACCAGGCGAGCAGCAATTGCAGGCCGGCGAGCGTGGCCGCGAGCCACAGGGCGGCAAGGCCGGCTTCAGCGATCATTGGCCGCTTGCATCCACCTGATGGGTCTGCGGATCATATTTGATGCCCTCCATCTCGCGCGGCATGTAGCGTTCGTCATGCTTGGCGAGGATGTTGGTCGCGCGGAACACGCCGTCTTCCCCAAAGGCGCCTTCCGCCACCGCGCCGCTGTTCTCGGCAAAGAGGTCGGGCGTGATGCCGGTGAAGGAAGCCGGCACGGTGGCCTTGCCGTCAGTCAGGCGGAAATCCACCGTCGTCCCGTTGGCGTGGCGCTTGATGCTTCCTGCTTCGACCATGCCACCCAGACGAATCGCGCGGCCCGGCTCGACCTTGGCGGCCAGCGCTTCGGCGGGGGTGTAGAAATAGGCAGCCTGCGAGCGCAGCGCGGACATGGCCAGCAGCACGCCACCGATCATCGCCGCCAGCGCCAGCACGACGAGAATGAGGCGCTGATGCTTGCGCTTGGGGCCAGCTCTGTTCGACGTCACCGCAACCATTTCAATCCCGCTCCAGCAAATCCCGCGCCCGGCGCTCCGCCTGCCGCGCGCGCGCCCAAGCCCACAGGCTGGTCGCAACCGTCGCAACGAAGGTGAGGCCATAAGCCGCAATCACGAAAGGCCAGGGATTCATCGGTTATCCTCAGCCCCGCGACATCCGGCGCAACCGCGCCTCGATCCGATTTTCCGCCAGCATCGCCCGCATCCGCAGCAGCACGATCGCCGTGAACCAGAGGGTAAAGCCGAGCACGGTCAAGCCCAAAGGCCAGAGCATGGAGGGCGCGATGCTGCTGCTCATGCCGACCACGCTGATGCTCTTGGCCTGGTGGAGACTGTTCCACCACACGACCGAATAATGGATGATCGGCAGATTGAGCGCGCCGATGAGCGCATAGATCGCCGTCACGCGGCTGACGCCGCCGGCATCGCCCCGCTCCACGCTGGCGCGCGCCAGCGCGATATAGCCGATGTAGAGAAACAGCAGCAGCAGCATGGAGGTCAGCCGCCCGTCCCATTCCCACCATGTCCCCCAGGTGGGTCGGCCCCAGATCGATCCGGTCGCGAGGCACAGGGCGGTGAAGACCGCGCCGGGCACCGCAATGGCCCGGCCCGCCACACTCGCCAGTGGGTGGCGCCAGACAAGCTGCATGATTGCCGCAATGGTGAGGCCACTCCACCCGCCCATGCCCAGCCAGGCAGCCGGCACGTGGATGTAGAGGATACGGAAGCTGTGCCCCTGCAGATAATCGGCGGGCGCCATAAACAGCCCTGCCCAGCAACCGGCGAGAATCAGAAAGATGCCGCCCCAGAAGCACCAGGGCGTCGCAGGCACGGCAATCGCCAGGAAACGTCGCGGGTTCGCAAGGACGTGCATCCCGCCCCTTTAGAGACAGCGGGGCAGGCGCGCCAGTGGCTTTGGCCAGAGAATGTGACCCCGAATATGACCCCGGCCGCGATCAGCGCAGATAGGGGTTGGCGCGCTTGCGGGTCTTGCGGTCGATGCCCATCAACAGCCCCAGTGAGATCATGATCGAGAGCATCGCGGAGCCGCCGTAGGAGACGAGCGGCAGAGGCAGGCCGACCACCGGCGCGAAGCCGACGACCATCATCATGTTGATGGAGATGTAGAGGAACAGGCTGCAGGTCAACCCCGCCGCCAGCAGTTGGTCGAAGCGGCTGGCCGCATCCCGCGCGACGTTCATGCCCCAGCGCAGCAGCAGCCAGAACAAGGCGATGATGACCGTCGCGCCGAGCAGCCCCCACTCCTCGGTAATAGCCGGAAAAATGAAATCGGTATGCGACTCAGGAAGATAATGAAGATGGCTCTGACTGCCTTGCAGGTAGCCCTTGCCGAAGAAGCCGCCCGAGCCAATGGCGATGACCGACTGGGTGATGTGATAGCCCGCGCCCAGCGGATCGGCCTCCGGGTTCATGAAAATCGTCACGCGCCGCTGCTGGTGCGGCAGCAGGAAGCTGTAGATCACCGGGATCAGCACGATCGCGGCCGCGCCCGCCGCCGCATAGAGCCGCAGCGGCAATCCCGCGAGAAAGGTCACGACCGCCACAGACAGCACCAGCATCATGCCGGTGCCGAGATCCGGCTGGAGCAGGATGAGCGCGAAGGGCACCACCGTGAGCGCGACCGGTGGCCATAGCGCCGTGAAGGAGCGCGTCGCGGCGGGCGGCAACATCTCGTAGAATCGCGCGACCATGCCGATCACGGCCAGCCGCACGAACTCGGAGGGCTGCAACTGCATGAAGCCGAGATTGAGCCAGCTCCGCGCCCCGCCCCCCACGATGCCCATCATCAGCACAATGATGAGCAGCGCGAGACTCGCCAGATAGGCCGGGAAGAGCAGCGGCTTGAACTGCTCGGAGGGGATGTAGGAAATCACCAGTGCCAGGATCAGAAACAGCGCAAAGCGCAGCAGATGCGCACCGGCCCACGGCACCATCGAACCACCAGCCATGGAATAGAGTGCGAGCGCGCCGACCACCGCCAGCGCCGTCACGATGCCGATGGCACGCCAGGACTGGTTGGCGATCGCAGGCGGGACATGCACGAGCATCATTGGACGGATCTTGAACCGGAGTTTGGGAAGGCGACGTTGCCCTACCCGCCTAATGCCTTTCCGCCTCCAGTGAAAGCACGCGCTTAACCCCTTCGCCTCAGGCAAGCGCTCGGCGGATCGAGCGAGCTTGCCACGCCCGACCTGCCAAAGCCATGTTTCCTCCCATTCTCATCCCGGCAGGGCGTAGGCGATCACTTCATCGCCAATCGGCGTCTCCATGAAATGGTGCCCGCCCGCCATGATGACGAGATACTGCTTTCCGTTCACCTCATACACGCTTGGCGTCGCCTGACCGCCCGCCGGCAGTGTATCCTGCCAGAGCGTCTTGCCCGTCTCGATGTCGATGGCGCGGATCAGATTGTCCGTCGCTGCGGCGATGAAGGCCACACCGCCAGCCGTGACCACTGCGCCACCATTGTTCGGCGTGCCGATGTTGATGGGAAGCATTGACGGAATTCCCCAGGGGCCATTGCGCCGCGCGGTGCCGAAGGGGCGATCCCAGATGGTCTGGCCCGTCCGCATGTCGATCGCACGGATACCGCCATAAGGCGGGCGCTTGCACAGCAGGCCAGTCAGCGAAAGCCGCCACCCTGCGTTTACCGAAATGGCATAAGGCGAGCCGGCCTGCGGGTCTTGCGAGCCATGCCCGCCACCCTCGCTCATGCTGCCGCCCCGCGCCTTCTCATCGCCACGCGGCGCCGGGAAGCCGCGACGGTCCGCCTCGGCGCGCGGCACCAGGCGATTATAGTTGGGCATATTATTGTAGTTGGCGAGGATCACGCCGCGTACCGGATCGATGGCGAGGCCGCCCCAGTCCGTACCGCCATTATAGCCCGGATATTCGACGAAGTGCTTGTCCGCCGTGGGAGGCGTGTACCGCCCGCGATATTCCGCCTGCCGATATTGGATGCGACAGACCATCTGGTCGATGGGCGACATGCCCCACATGTCGCTTTCCTTGAGGTCGGGGAAGGCGAGCGTGTGGTAGGTCGAATAAGGCTGGGTAGGGCTGCGCCGCTGCGGCTCCACACCGGTGCGCGGCACCGCCCGCTCCTGCACCGGGAAGATCGGCTGGCCGGTGCGACGATCCAGTACGTAGATTTCGCCCTGCTTGCTCGGCAGGATCAGCGCCGGCACCGTGCCGGAGCCATTGGGGAAATCGGCCAGCGAGGCCTGCGCGCCGAGATCATAGTCCCACACGTCGCGATGCACGGTCTGGAAACGCCAGCGCGGCTTGCCGGTCGTCACGTCCAGCGCAACCAGCGAGGAAGAAAAACTGTCTTCCTGCGGGCTGCGGCTCCCGCTCCAGTAATCCACCGCGGAATTGCCCATCGGCAGATATACGAGGCCCAGCGATTCATCGCCGCTGGCAATGGTCCACATATTGGGTGTGCCGCGCGCATATTCCTGCCCGGCCGGCGGATCGCCAGCCCAATCCGGGTTGAGCATGTCCCACGCCCAGCGCTTCTCGCCGGTGACCGCATCATAGCCCTGGATGACGCCGGACGGCGCATCGCGCTTTTGCCCATCCAGCACTTGGTGCCCGGTCACGATGACGCCTTGCACGATGGTGGGCGGCGATGTGATCGAGACCATGCCCGGCACCACCTTGCCCATGCCGCGCTTGATATCGACCGCGCCGTTCTCCCCGAAGTCGGCGCATGGCCGCCCGGTCTGTGCATCCACGGCAATCAGACGGCCATCCAGCGTGCCCTCGATGATCCGCGTCGCGCAGGCCTGCCCTTCCGTGGCTTGCGGCACGGCATAATAAGCGACGCCGCGGCACGCGGCCGTATAGGGAATCCACGCATGATCGACCTTGGGATCGTAGCGCCAGCGCTGCTGACCGGTCGCCGGATCGAGCGCGATGAGAATGTTAGTGGCCGAGCACAGGTAGAGCGTATTGCCGACCTTCAGCGGCGTCGTTTCGGCGCCATATTTGTTGTCGGCCATGTCCTTGGGCAGATCGCCGGTGTGGAACACCCAGGCGCGCTGCAATTTTCCGACATTGGCGGGCGTGATCTGTCCGAGCGGCGAATAACGCTGCGCCGCGTAGCTGCCGCCATAAGCCGGCCAGTCCGTCCCGGGCCGCAACAGCGAGGGATCGGCCACCGTCGAGGCTAGCCGCGCCGGCATCGCGCCCACCTCCGGCAGGTTGAGGCGGGAGATCACCACGCCACCCAAGGCCAGCACCAGCACGGCTGCCACGCTCGCGATGACCGGCAAGCGCCATTGCCAGCGCTCGGGCTGAAGCGCCGGCAAGGTCAGCAGCACAAGGATCAGGAGCACCGTCGGGCCGACGGTGAAGGGAATCAGTGCCCACCCATCGAGCCCGGCCTCAGCCAGCCCCCAGATGATCGAAAGTCCATAGGCGGCGAGATAGACCCAGACGCCCAGCACCCGCTGTCGGATGAGGAGAAAGCCCGCCAGACCGAGGAGCACCCCGGCAATGAGGTAATAGAGGCTGCCACCCAGCACCGCGAGCCATGCGCCGCCGATAGCCAGCACAAGGCCGACCAGCGCGATAATCGCGCCGACGATGGTTGCGAAGAGGGAGCGAGCACGCGCGCGGGACGTCCAATCAACCGGCATGGCGATCTCCTTTTGCGAGGGAAACAGCCCCCGGGCGGCATGGTTCCGAACTTTATGCCGCTCGCCGATTTTGGCAGCTGCACGCGCTTATGGAGGGTCTGCCTTCGCCCAACCCGACGCATTCACCACCTTTCTTGCGACAATGGGGCGACAAAGCAGTTTGACGCTCCTATATGGCCGGCAACGAGGATCGCGACGCGGCGGGAATCGCACCCCGTCGGCTATGAGTAGAGCCATGCTGACCACGCACCCATTTGATGACGACAAGCTGCGCGAAGAGTGCGGCGTTTTTGGCGTATATGGCGCCGACACAGCCTCCGCCATGGTGGCGCTGGGCCTTCACGCCCTGCAGCATCGCGGGCAGGAAGCCGCCGGCATCACCAGCTGGGACGGTGAGGAGTTCCACACCCACCGGGCCATGGGCCATGTCGCGGGCAACTTCGACAAGGACGATGTGATCCGCCAGCTCGCAGGCCATGTTGCCTGCGGCCATGTGCGCTATTCGACCACCGGTGAGACCGCGCTGCGCAACGTCCAGCCGCTCTATGCCGAGCTGTCCTCGGGCGGCTTCGCCATCGCTCACAATGGCAACATCTCCAACGCGATGAACCTGCGCAAGCGGCTGGTGCGCGATGGCGCGATCTTCCAATCGACCAGCGATACCGAGGTGATCATCCACCTCGTCGCCAAATCGCGTTACCGGACCCTGCTGGATCGCTTCATCGATGCGCTCAAGCAGGTGGAAGGCGCCTATTCGCTCATCTGCCTGACGCGCGAGGGCCTGATCGCCTGCCGCGATCCGCTCGGCATCCGTCCGCTGGTGATGGGCCGGCTGGGCGATGCGATCATCTTCGCCTCCGAGACTGTGGCGTTCGATGTGGTCGGCGCGGAATATATCCGGCAGGTCGAGCCCGGCGAGCTGATCGTGGTGACGCAGGGCGGCGAAATCCGCTCGCACCGCCCCTTTGGCGAGACGGCGCAGGCCCGCCCCTGCATCTTCGAGCATGTCTATTTCTCGCGGCCGGATTCCATTGTGGATGGCAGCAGCGTCTATTCGGTCCGCAAGGGCATTGGCGCGCAGCTGGCCATCGAGAGTCCGGTCGATGCCGATCTCGTGATTCCCGTGCCGGATAGCGGCGTGCCTGCCGCCATCGGCTATGCGCAGCAATCGGGCATTCCGTTCGAGCTGGGCATTATCCGCTCGCATTATGTCGGCCGCACCTTCATTCAGCCGGGCGACAA
This sequence comes from Sphingobium sp. B8D3B, assembly GCF_025961875.1. Classification (NCBI taxonomy): domain Bacteria; kingdom Pseudomonadati; phylum Pseudomonadota; class Alphaproteobacteria; order Sphingomonadales; family Sphingobiaceae; genus Sphingobium; species Sphingobium sp. B8D3B. The sequence continues at coordinate 1,685,263 of NZ_JAOQON010000001.1, forward strand.
GGTTCGCCATCTGGGCGTGAAGCTCAAGCACAACGCCAATCGGGCGCTGATCGCCGGCAAGCGCATCGTGCTGATCGACGATTCGATCGTGCGCGGCACCACCAGCCTCAAGATCGTGCAGATGATGCGCGAGGCCGGCGCCAAGGATGTGCACATGCGCATCGCCAGCCCGCCGACCCGGCATAGCTGCTTCTACGGCGTCGATACGCCCGAGCGCGCCAAGCTGCTCGCGCATCGCATGGATGTCTCGCAGATGTGTTCGTTCATTCATGCCGACAGCCTCGCCTTCGTGTCGATCGAAGGCCTCTACCGGGCGATCGGCGAGGCCCGCCGCAACGATGAGCTGCCGCAATATTGCGATGCCTGCTTCACCGGCGATTATCCCACCACCCTCACCGACTTCGACGATCAGGCCGAAGTGAACCAGCTCGAACTGCTGCGCGAACGCGTGGTCTGAGCCGGAGCGGAGACAGCATGACCGATACGACCGACAACCGGCCCCTGGCCGGGCGCCTTGCCCTCGTCACCGGCGCCAGCCGGGGCATCGGCGCGGCCACCGCCATCGAACTCGCGCGCGATGGCGCGCATGTGGTTCTGGTCGCGCGGTCCGTGCCGGATCTTGAAGCGGTGGAAGAACAGATCCACACCGCCGGTGGCAGCGCCACCATCGCCCCGCTCGACCTGACCGACGGGGAGAGCATCGGGCGCCTGGCCACGGCGATCAGCGGGCGCTGGGAAGCGCTCGACGTGCTGGTGCTCAATGCTGCCACGCTGGGCACGCTTGCCGCCGTGACCGCCATCGACACCAAGGAATTTGCCCGGCAGCTCACGCTCAACATCGCCTCGACTCAGGCGTTGATCGCGGCCTTCGATCCCATGCTGCGGAAGAGCGCGGACGCGCGCGTGGTGGCCCTCTCCACCGGCGTCGCGACGGCGCCACGCGCTTATTGGGGCGCCTATGGCGCATCCAAGGCGGCGCAAGACGTGCTGGTGAGCGCCTATGGGCAGGAAGTCACCAAGATCTCCAAGGTCCGCACTCACATCGTCAACCCCGGCCCCACCCGCACCACCATGCGCGCACGCGCCTATCCGGGCGAAGACCCGGCAACGCTCAAGACACGGGACGTGGTCGGTCGTGCGATTGCCGATCTGGTGGTCAGCGATGCGGCCGACGGCACGCGGGTCGATCTGCCGCGGTAAGAGTGGCGGCCGGCGTTTAGGGCCGGGCTTACTCGATCAACGATTTGGGGCAGTGCTTTTGCGCCCTGGGCTCCTGCCTGCGCAGGAGCACAAGGTGGTGTGGAGCATCACCGCGTGGACGTTTGATCGGGCGTACAAGTGAGCCGTTAAGCCCAAGCTGTGCTCCTGCGCAGGCAGGAGCCTAGGGCAGCAGAGCTCCACGACGGCGGATTGACCAGCGCTTTGACAAGCGCTCCGACAATCCCGCCACCCGCTCAGATCACTCCGTCAGATCGCTCCACACGTTCTTGATCTTGCTGAAAAACCCGCTCGACTGCGGACATTCCTCGCCGGTCTCGGTGGCGCGAAATTCCTCCAGCAGTTCCTTCTGCCGGGCCGAGAGCTTGGTGGGCGTTTCCACTTCGATCTGGATGACGAGATCGCCCCGGCCGCGTGCGTTCAGTACCGGCATTCCGGCGCCGCGCTGGCGCAGTTGCTTGCCGGACTGGATGCCGGCGGGAATGCGGATTTCATGATCCTCGCCGTCCAGGCCGGGCACCTCGATGGTGCCGCCCAAGGCCGCGAGCGTGAAGCTGATCGGCACGCGGCAGAACAGGTTGGTGCCGTCCCGCTCGAAAATCTGGTGCCGCTTCACATGCAGGAAGATGTAGAGATCGCCCGCCGGCGCGCCGCGCGGTCCGGCCTCGCCTTGCCCGGTGAGGCGAATGCGCGTGCCTTCATCGACGCCGGCCGGCACCTTCACGTCCAGCGAACGGCGCTTGTCCACGCGCCCCTCGCCGCGGCAGGCGCGACAGGGTGATTTGATCCGCTGGCCCGCGCCATGGCAGCTCGGGCAGGTCCGCTCGATGACGAAGAAGCCCTGCTGCGCCCGCACCTTGCCGTGGCCACCGCAGGTCGGACAGCTTTCCACGCTGGTGCCAGGCTCAGCGCCGCTACCCTCGCAGGCGTCGCACTGGGTGGAAACATCGATCTCGATGGTCGTGTCGCGGCCATGGAAGGCGTCTTCCAGCGAGATTTCCATGTCGTAGCGCAGGTCCGCGCCGCGCCGCGTCTGTTGACGGCCACCGCCGCCAAAACCATCGCCGAAGATCGTCTCGAAAATATCGGAGAAATCGGAGAAGCCGGCCTGTCCGCCGCGTCCGCCGCCCATGCCGCCCTGCTCGAAGGCGGCGTGGCCGAAGCGATCATAAGCCGCGCGCTTTTGCTCGTCCTTCAGGCAGTCATAGGCTTCGTTGATCGCCTTGAACTTGGCTTCGCTCTCCTTGCAGCCCGGATTGCGATCCGGATGACACTGCATGGCCAGCTTGCGATAGGCCGACTTGATCGTCGCGCCATCCGCTGTCCGCTCGACTTCGAGCAGCTCGTAATAATCGATTTTGCTACTCATGCCCCGCAGCAGTCCCAAGCAATCGCCCGGCCGGCCAGTTCATGGGCCGGCCGGGCGTCATTTCCGTTCAATCAGGCTTTGTTGTCTTCGTCGACTTCCGAGAACTCGGCGTCGACGACGTCATCATCAGCCTTCTGGGCCGTGCCTTCGGCGCCCGGAGACGCGGCCGCAGCCTGCTCCTTTTCGTAGATCGCCTGGCCGAGTTTCATGGAGACCTGTGCCAGTTCCTGGGTCTTGGTCTTCATCGCCTCGACATCGCCGCCCTCGACCGCGCTCTTGGCCGCGGTGACAGCCGCCTCGATCTCACCCTTGAGCGCCTCGTCCACCTTGTCACCATGCTCGGCGAGTTGGCGCTCCGTGGTGTGGATCAGGCTCTCGGCGTTGTTCTTCGCCTCGGCGCCCTCACGACGCTTCTTGTCTTCCTCGGCAAAGCGCTCGGCATCCTTGACCATCTGGTCGATGTCGGAATCGCTCAGACCGCCAGACGCCTGGATCTTGATCTGCTGCTCCTTGCCGGTGCCCTTGTCCTTGGCCGAGACGTTCACGATGCCGTTGGCGTCGATGTCGAACGTGACCTCGATCTGCGGCACGCCGCGCGGTGCCGGCGGAATGCCGACCAGATCGAACTGGCCGAGCAGCTTGTTGTCCGCCGCCATTTCACGCTCGCCCTGGAAGACGCGGATGGTCACTGCCTGCTGATTGTCATCAGCCGTCGAGTAGACCTGGCTCTTCTTGGCCGGGATCGTGGTGTTACGGTCGATCATGCGGGTGAACACGCCACCCAGCGTCTCGATGCCCAGCGACAGCGGCGTCACGTCGAGCAGCAGCACGTCCTTGACGTCACCCTGCAGCACGCCGGCCTGAATAGCGGCGCCCATGGCGACCACTTCATCCGGGTTGACGCCGGTGTGCGGCTCCTTGCCGAAGAACTCCTTCACCACTTCGCGCACGCGGGGCATGCGGGTCATGCCGCCGACGAGCACGACGTCGCTGATCTCGCTGGAGGAGACGCCTGCGTCCGCGATCGCCTTCTTGCAGGGCTCGAGCGTGCGCTTGATGAGCGCCTCGACCAGCCGCTCAAGGTCGGCACGGGTGATGGTCTTGACCAGGTGCTTGGGACCAGTCGCATCGGCGGTGATGAACGGCAGGTTCACTTCCGTCGTCTGCGCGCTGGAGAGCTCGATCTTGGCCTTCTCGGCGGCTTCCTTCAGGCGCTGCAGGGCCAGCTTGTCGCCGCGCAGGTCGATGCCTTCGTCCTTCTTGAAGCCGTCAGCGAGATATTCGACGATCTTGGAGTCGAAGTCCTCACCGCCGAGGAAGGTATCGCCGTTGGTCGACTTCACCTCGAACACGCCATCGCCGATCTCGAGGATCGAGATGTCGAAGGTACCGCCGCCAAGGTCGTAGACCGCGATGGTCTTGCCTTCGCTCTTCTCAAGCCCGTAAGCGAGCGCGGCCGCGGTCGGCTCGTTGATGATGCGCAGCACTTCAAGGCCCGCAATCTGGCCGGCGTCCTTGGTCGCCTGGCGCTGCGCGTCGTTGAAGTAGGCCGGCACGGTGATGACCGCCTGCGTCACGGTCTCACCGAGATAGCTCTCGGCGGTTTCCTTCATCTTCTGCAGGATGAAGGCGGAAATCTGCGAGGGGCTGTAGTCCTGCCCGCCAGCATTCACCCAAGCGTCGCCATTGGGACCCTTGGCAATGTTGTAGGGGACCAGCTCCATGTCCTTCTTGGTCAGCGGATCGTCGAACCGGCGACCGATCAGGCGCTTGACGGCATACACGGTGTTGTCCGGATTGGTCACGGCCTGACGCTTGGCCGGCTGGCCAATGAGCCGCTCGCCATCCTTGGCGAATGCCACGATGGAGGGCGTGGTGCGCGCGCCTTCCGCATTCTCGATCACTTTCGGCTTGCCGCCGTCCATCACGGCGACGCAGCTGTTCGTGGTGCCGAGATCAATACCGATAACCTTAGCCATATTTGCCCTCTTGTACCCCATGTGTAGTTGAGCGCCCGGAATTGGGCCGCTGCCGGGGCGGCTCCGCACTCAGGCCGAAACCACCCCGTTGACCGCGCCGATATAGGAGGGTGTTTTCGCGCAACAAGTCCCGAGATGATTTAGCTGACCCAAGCGCGCACGGCAGGCCCGGCCGGGGCAGGTCAGGAGATGCTCGCCCGAGCAAGCCGGCCCTGTTTTGCTTGGCGGCGTAGATCACCGGGTCTAAAGCCCGGCGAGATAACAAACCTCCTGGAGACCGCACATGCACAAGCCCTCCTCGCTCCTCGTCGCAGCCGCGATGCTGGCGACGCTCGGTGCGTGCAGCGACCCGCCGCCGCTGGATGTCGATGGCGGCTTCCTGCGCCTCAACCCCAATCCCAATGCCCCCTCTGCGGCCTATTTCACGATCCACGGCGGCGCCGACGATGTCGTGCTGCGCGACGTGCTGACCGACGAAGCCGTGCGTGTGGAAATTCACGAGAGCAGCACCAAGGACGGCGTCGCCTCCATGCGCCCAGTGAAGACCGTGGACGTGCCCGCCGGTGCGACAGTGAAGTTTGAGCCGGGCGGCAAGCACCTCATGCTGTGGTCCATCAACCCGCAGGCGCTTGCGGACAAGAAGATGACGTTCACCTTCATCTTCTCCAACGGCCAGCGCATTCTCGCCGACGCCATCGTGCAACAGCCGGACACGGAGGGCGCGATGACCGGCATGGAAGACCATAGCGGCCACTGAGCCGGGCTTAGCCTGTCCAGGCATATGATGGGGAGATGGGCATGACGGCCCTGCGATAGTGGGCGCAGGCACGGACTGAACGTGCGCCCCGTGTGATAGCGAAACGATCTCCGATATTAGAACGGATTTAATACTTGCCGGGTTAGAGACTTGCTGCCGCGCGCGCCCGCTTTATGGGGCGGCTGGGCGGAGAAATGTGGTGGGGTCGGTTGATGGAAGACGTGGCAAGCAAACCATTGGGCGGCTTGCTCCTTATCTTGCCCCTTCTCGTTCATCAGTACGAAGGCGATGTCTTCATTGAGCAACAGGCGGCGAATGGCCTGCACCAGTGGATTCGCCATTTCGGCCAGATGACATTGTGCGTGAAGGTCGTGAACGCTCCCCCTCCTGCGGACAGCGTCTCGATCGCAGGGCTTGGCTTGGGACCAAATCTTGCCGTTGAGCTGACGCCGCGAGCGTGGACGCCGCTTTCCTTTGCCAAGGCCTATCCAGAGATGCGTGCCAAATTGTCGCGCCTGATCGACAGCCACGCGTTCCTCCATTGTGCCCTTGGCGGGGCATGGGGAGACTGGGCCGCCGTTGCGGCGCTGATGGCCGCTCGCCGAGGACGGAAGGTCGCCGTGTGGACGGACAGGGTCGAGTCGGAAGTCATGCGCATCGACGCCCTCAGAGCGTCGGGCGTCCGGCGCTTTGTCAGGCTTGTGAATGCGGGCCTCGCGCGACGCCTGGAGCGTCGCGCGATTGGTTCGGCAGCGCTTGGCCTGTTTCACGGCAATGATTGCTACCAGACTTATCGTGGGTTCAATGCCAATTCGTTTCTTGTGCACGACATCCATTTGAAGCCGCACGACAAAATCTCGGACGAGAGCCTGATCCGCAAAATACGCGACATCGAGCACGGCCCTCTGCGTCTGATCTACATTGGGCGGTTTCACCCCGATAAAGGTGTCATGGACTGGATAGAAACGCTCCGTCTCGTCAAAGAGGCCGGGGTTGTGTTTCGTGCCCAGTGGTTTGGCGATGGCCCGCAACGGGAAGAGGCACGCGCAAAAGTGCTGGCGCAAGGGCTTGAAGAACAGATCGAATTCCCCGGCCTCCTTGTCGATCGATCGGAGCTGCTGGATAAGTTGCGCGCGGCGCATCTGATGCCGTTTTGTCACCTGACGCCTGAATCTCCGCGAAACCTGATCGAGGCGCTGGCGTCCGGAACACCCATAGTCGGTTATGAGTCCGCGTATCCTCAGGATTTGATTTCCGGCCACGGTGGCGGCGTGCTCACCCCCATGGATCCTCAGGCTTTAGCGGCTGAACTGGTCCGGCTGGGGCGTGATCGGGCTGCCCTCGCGGAGTTGATCGGCCGGGCGGCTCAGGATGGTGCGCACATGAACGACGAAGCCGTGTTCGCTCATCGGGCATCGCTGATGAAGCTATATTGTCGAGCCGAACCTCGGGGCGTCGAAGCTCCTATCAGCGGGACGGGCCTTGAAGGCGCGCGTCGTGACAGCGATTTCAAACCCTGCGCTTAGTCTGGCCGGATAGAGGCGACCGACGGCCTGCCCCCGAGCATGTGACAAGTGCCATCGAAAATCACTCCCAAGCTATCCTTGGCCAGGGGCAAGGTTCTGATCGTCGTCGATGTAGGCGCGAAGATTGGCGCCGCGTGTATTTGGCTTAGAGCCCGCAAACCGGCGTGAAATGCTGTACCGATCAGCCCACGGAAGAGACCTTTGTTTTGGGTCTGCCCCGGAAAAACAGTTTTTCATTCGCTCGGAAATGTGCATTAAAAACCCTTGAAATCAGGGCATTTAATGGTGGGCGCGGCAAGGATTGAACTTGCGACCCCACCCGTGTGAAGGTGACGAGGCTGTTTTTGTAAGTCTCTGGTTTATTTGGCATTATTTTGCCCCCTTCTTCTTTTTTGTACGCGCTTTGTACGAAAAGTCCCTTTGGGCCAGGGACAGGCCGGTGGCGGCTTCGGCTTGCGCGAGGCCGCGATAGAAGGCGCCGTGGATCTTGCTCACGGTCTCTTCTGCGTGGGTGTAGGTGCGTTTCATCAGCGCTGTGTCTGACCAGCCCCCGTAGGCGCCCGCTGCCTTCTCATCGATCTGCTGGCGGACGTTCATCTCCTGCCCGAAGCCGTGACGGCCCGCTGCGTGGAACGGAATGACGGGGATGCCGGCAGCTTCGCAGGCTTTCACCCAGCCCTTGCGCGGACTGGATCGGTCTGCAAAACCGAAGAGCCGCAGGTTCTCTGGCTTGCGAGCGGCGCCACGGGGATAGCGGCGCGGCAACGAGGCCAATTCCGCCACCAGCTCGGCGGGCACTTCCAGCCAGCGATCATCATGGCCCTTGGCGCCGGGAATACAGATCTGGTTCTCATCGAAGCGGCAATGCTTGTCAGGATGCATGGCAATCGCCTGACTGATGCGCGCGCCGGTCACGAACATGGTGAGGGCCAACGCTGCATGACGCTCGCCGGCATATTCACGGAATTTGAGCAGCCATTCCCAGCTCCCCGGTTCCTTCTTGACGCGGCTGAGCTTGCCGCGCCTGCGGTCCTGCCGGATGCGGTCCTGCTTGCTGTAGCCCTTGACGTGAAACAGGTCGCCGCTGTCGGCATCCCGAAAATTGTTGATGACCGCGCGCACCGGCGTGATGACCTGCCGCGTCCAAGTGTCCGTCGAGGCATTGGGGTACAGCCTGGGCGCCAGATCTCGCACGTCTTTGGGCGAGATGTCGCATACCAGGCGGGCGCCCCATAGTTCCGTAATGGGTATGAGGTAGCGCGCTGTATTCGCATTGGCCGGATACATCATCACGGCTTCGGCGAAGGTCAGCAGCCGGCTCGCCCCGACGAGGTGCTCGGCTATCCGCCGCTCTTCCTCGTCCCGGCACCATGCCCACGCGCCCGCTTCTTCAGAAGCTCCAGTGCTGCATCGGTAATATTCGGTGATGGGCTTGCCGAGATATTCGACACGACCCTTGGCCCACCAGGTCGGGCCTCGGCGATACGGCTCGATCGGCAACGTGCTTCTCCGAGAATGAGATCAATATGTGCGGGGGTGATGAACACGGCGCGGCCGATGCGGTGGCAGGCGCCAAGCCGGTTGGCCCGATCCCGCAAGGCGCGCTCCGAGACCTCGAACCCCCGCGCAGCCAGCTCCTCGATCCACGCGGCAGGCGAGCGGGCGCGGTCCAGAATGACGGAACCCGTTTCCATCACCGGCGCCCATCAAAGCCGGCGAACATGTCGTCCATGCCGAGCGCTGCGAGATAGGCCTGGAGGACCGCCTCCATCTCCTGCCGATCCTGCGCCGGAAGCTTCCGCAACCGGATGACCTGGCGCATGATCTTCACGTCGTAGCCGGTGGCCTTGGCCTCGCCGAACACGTCCCTGATGTCGTCCGCGATGCCCTTCTTCTCTTCCTCAAGGCGCTCGACGCGCTCGATGAGAAGCCGCAATTGCTCAGCGGCGATATTGTCAGCCATGTTTGAGGTCTCCCTTTTCGGGGCAGCTCACGCCGCCAGCCCCAGCGTGCCGGGCCGCTCCGCGAGCGCCGCGTAGATTTCCACTTGGCGCGCGAGGCGCACGGCCTCGGCCGGGGTGAAGGTGCCGCCGATCAGGATGGCGACACGATAGGTGCCGTCCGCCTGCCGCTGCAGATGAATGTTCGGCTCGATGGCCGGCCCCGGCACCGCGACATCGCAGCCCATGGTCAGCGCCATCTCCCGCGCCTCGATGGAGGGCGCCAGCAGATCGTCATCCTCACCGGCGGCGGGGATAACGGCGATGGTGCGCGGGGCACAATCGGGGCAGAGGACGCCGCCGACATCGCCGAAGGTCCACCCATCCGGCAGCACTTCATTGGGGCGGTTCTCTTGCCGGGCGCAGGCGAGGCAGAATGAGATGAAGGGGCCGCGCGTTGGCAGGGCCGTTGGCTGGGGCGTCGTCTTGGCAGGCATCGGGGCATTCCTTTCAGACAAAGAGGACCGTTCCGAATTTGAAATTCAGTCTTTAAACATCTGATATTTTTGCGGATTTTAGAGCATCGTGGATGCCGATCCCGACCGGCTTAGCCCGAGGGCCTCCTGCCGATGGGATCATTGGCCGGCGCGCTGCTCACGACATCGATGCCGTCGAACAGGGAGGCCTGCCCGAAAGCGTGGCCCGGCGGCTTGACCTCGCGGTAGTGTGGCGGCCGGAATTCCGGCGACACGCCCGAAGGCGAGATGATCTCTTCCACCTGCAGCGCGGCGCGCCAGCGCATCGAGCATTTGAAGTTCGAGCACAGATAGTAGAGCTGGCGCAGCGTTGGGGTAATCTCCTCGGACGTGCGCACCATGGCCCGCTCGTTGCAGACCGGGCAGCGCACGATGGGGAGCCGCCGCTTCTCACCCCGGCTGACCGCAGCCTGAGAGCCGGGATCAATTTGGCCAAGATCAATTTGGATGGCCTGATTCACGCCCTGTCCCCCCATTGCCGGAGACGCGCAGCCGATTGGCCACGCCGGTGAGGGCTTCGATGCCCTCCTCAATCTCACGGAGTGCATTTTCGACGGAACCCGCATCCCGTCCCCTCTCGATGGCGGCCAGCGCGGCACCCACCGCCTCGCCCGTCTCCTTCGCGGCTTTGCCGGCGGCCGCGATCATCTCGCCGGTGGACGAGCCGCCGGTTTCGTCGCCCATCTCAAGCTGCAGCTCATAGCATTCGAGAAAGGGCCGCCCGTAGCCACCCGCGCGCAGATAGGCGAGATCGAGGCGACGGGCCTTTTGCAGGCTGATCTCGCGCTCGGCATCCGGGTCAGACAGCTTGCGCACCCAATTCTCGGAGCAGCCGAGAAGCTGCGCGCAGCCATCATAGCCGATCAGCTCCGCGACCCGGCACAGCGCGCGCTCGAAGGTAAGCGGCCGGCGCTCCTTGGTCACTGGCCGTCCTCCGTCACGAGAAGGATCGTGCCCGGCAGCGTGGGATGACCGCCGGGCACGGCTTGAGAGGGGCCACAGCCAGGACAGTTTGTCCCCCTGCCCCGCTGGCTTTCCTCAAGGGCACGTTCCAGATTTGCGATGCGGAGGTTCTTGGCGGCGATCGTGAGATCGCGATAAGCAACATTGGCGCGCAGATCCGCGATCATGTCTTTGACCGCGGGGATCAGGCTGTGCAGCCCTGCAACGATGGACAGGATGGTGAGGCCCAGGCTCAGGGCAATGATGGCGGTCACGCTCATGCCGCCTCCGGTCTGCGGTCAAAAACCGGCATTCGATTGGACTGGCGGACGAGGTCGAGCCCGGTAAGAATCGGCTCGCAGTCGTCGGATGGCTCTGCATCCGTGGGGGACGCTGAATGATCGCGAGGATAAATATCGGGGCGAAGATCGTGACGGGAAACGCCGGTGGCCGCTTCTACACGGAGCACATATTCGGCGGGGAGCCGCTTCGACGACCGCGTCCACTTCCACACGCTCGGTTGTTTTAGTTCGCAAAGCCGAGCCATTGCGGACTGGCCGCCCAACATTTCGATCGCAGTCATCAGCGCTTCGAAGGGGGTCGTTGTCGTGATCATTCCGCTGGATATAGATCAATCTATAGAACGGTCAATAGACAAATCTAACTGTGCGCTTATAGCCAGTTCTATATGGTGTCAGTCCATGGATCTAGGCCGGCGACTTAGCGATCGGATAAATGATGTCGGTCTATCTCAGGCCGAGTTAGCGCGGCGCATTGGCATCAAGCAACCCAGCATCAACTATTTGATTTCGCGGGGTCCGCAGGGTTCAAAGCACCTTCTGAAGATCGCCCGCGAATTGCAGACTACGCCCGAATATTTGCTGGGCGAAACGGACGATCCGCAAGGTAGCGCTCCGGACAATGTGCTGGCAGATGCCGAGACTCGGGAAATGGCGGAACGCTTTAAGCGTCTCGGCGGGCGGGACCGGCGCGCACTGTTGCAGATCGCACGCTCTCTTGACGGCGGCTAGACGGTCACCGCAACCAAAGACGATCCGAGCCACAGCTAACGGGCACTGGTGAAGCCTCATAAAATTCGAATGTGCTCGAAATCGTCACGGCAGTAATTCAGTCTTTGGCTATAAAAGCTGACTGTCCGGACACGACGACTTCTCGGACGTTCACGGTTGTGACTGGAATGCCGCGGAAGTTAGCTGGTTTGCCGCTGCCTTCTCCAAGGCAGGACGACCAAACTCCACCAGAATAGAGCGGAGCATATTCCTCCGACGAAAAACGCTCCTATGGGGAATAAGTAGTCTTTGTCCTGTTGAACTTTGGCCGGAGCCGCCCCATCCGCAATCAAAATCCAAAGGAGAATAATTACCAGCGCTCCAGCAGTACTCAGCGAAATATGTGCGAAAATGCCGCCGCTGTGCTTGTGTGAGAGCCAGTAGGCTTTGGGAAGTTCGACAAGAATTCCGAGCAGAAATGCGGCTATTGTCGCAACGACGCTGCCGAGGAACCACAAAATAGTGACGACTTCAAGCAGGAACCCATAGCCTCCCTTGAGGTTGAATGGCAAGCTTGTCGTCAAAACGACGATAAGCGCAGAGGATACGCCTGCAAGAAGTGAAGCAAGAAACCCCCGCCACAGTATCGATCGTTTTTTCAAGCATTGCCTACAAGCATCATCGAACTCAGGGGGATTGATAACGGAGATACGTTAAGGGGCTAATTTATTCGGTTGAAATCGACATGGCTTGAATGCTCGAATCCGAAAAGCGGCCCATCTTTAATCCACGACATTCCTGCCATAGGTGTGCCGCTGCAGAGCAGCTGGAAGCTGCCCGGCAGATATACCGGCCACCTTTCACCTAAAAGTTGCCTTTCCGGACACGACAACAAGGCGGGCCTTATTTCCAGCCTTTTAGAAGGCCCGCGTCATTCGGGAACAAGCAAACCATTGATGTCATAGCGGGCTGTTTACCCCAGTAGGGAATGCCATTGCGATTATATCCGAGCCTGCGGCCTAGATAGCCATGACTGGTCGACCAATTCCGCAAGGTTACACCCAATTCCTCAACGCGCGGGCGAAGGAAATTTCGAAGATCGCGTTGGAAACGGCCTATGTGGCTATTGAACTGTACGGTCAGGAAACTGTCTGGAACTTCCGAAAAAATCTCCGGTTTCATACCTTCCGCTACGGCGGCTACATATGCCGCTCTGAATAGGGGCAAATCGCGCTGAACAATTTGGGATCTGATTTCCTTGTGGATCGCGCAGCCTTTGGTAGGGCCAACATCGCCGAAGAATGCTTCCCAGTCCGGCCCTTGTCTATACTCAGACGCAAGCATAGTTCCGAACCAAGCTTGGAAGGCACTGTCCGGAAAATGCGCTACCCGTTCCGATAGTGGGGCCACGCTTTGTGAGGCGGAGGGCGAAGCTAAGCCACCTGTTAATGCAACCAAAGCAATCCATTTTCGAAAAGTTCTCAAGTCCATCCCTCTCCGAAGAGCCTTTGTAGGATCACAGCCTAACTCTCGTAATGTCAGCTAGCCACGCCATTTAAGCCATAGCCGCTGCAAGCCGAGTGCCTCGAAAGCGGACATTCGCAGTTTTCTACGACTTCTTCGGTGTTACAACCGGAACCACTTGCCCGCAGTCGTCCATGAATGATGGTTAACGGTGCAGAGCCGAATGGCAGGAAACAGCAGCATTCTCCAAGAAAGCGGACTATCCGGACACGACTACAAAGTGGAAGTTAGGTGCAGCAAGCTAACGGTCTACGCGCACCCTTCATTCTAAAAAAGCCCATTGGACGCTAAATGAGTATTTAACTTATGGCTGCCTAACTGCCTGAATGGGCCATGGTTGCACATCACTCCGGCGTAGCTTTATGGCATTTGTTATCGCTCCGCCGGCGGGACTCGCAGCGTACCTCGTCATTTATTTACTCGTTGCGTCTATGAAATCAGTGCTCGCCCAATCGGCGTCAGCATTGGCTGGTGCGATGTTCTACTCAATGGTCGCCATCGTCATGGGACCAGTGTTAGCATTTATAGGATTTGCTATTGTAGGTTTCCCAAGTTGGCTTCTTTTGCGGTCCTTGAAGGCAGAGTCAGGATATGCCTATGCGCTAATCGGCTTGGTGGGAGGATGGCATATCCCAGCGGCGAAAATAAATGGTTTCACGCTTTTGGGCGAACCTGTTGCCCTGCACAATGCTTTAGCAGGGTGTTTGGTCATGCTATTCTTTTGGCGCATTGCTCGCGCCAAATCCGAGGCTTGTGAGGACAGCAATGCGAATTGAAGTGGGCGGGCACGACTTGGATTTCTTCGACTGCATAGAAGTCGGCCAAGGCGGTCCAGAAGCGTGCACCTTGAGCATTGATGGGTGGCTCGTGGAGGGCTGCAAATTCGATCCATCTCCGCTGGCATTCGAGGACAAAATACTCATCTAAATGCAGAAAATCACGTTCTTCAAAATCGGGATAAGCTCTGGCTCAACTTGATCCAAGAAATTCTACGGTTAAAACGATCTCCAAAATCCGCGGTTATATGAAGCTGAGGGGTATCGAAGGAAGAACTGTCGAATTCGCTACCACGGCTTGGAGCCAAGCTCGTGCGAGCTACTCTATTCCATGATGTCCGCTTCCCACGCCATTTAAGCCATACAGCCCGCAAACGATGCGCCCCGAAAGCCGCCATTCGCAGTTTTCTGCGAAAAAGGCGGCGTTACAACCGTAACCACTTGCTCCGCAGTAGTCTACGAAAGGTGGTTAACGACTCAGAGCCCAATGACAGAAAATAAGGGGCGCCACCTCCAAAGCGGACTTTCCGGACACGACCCATTGCGGACAACCTGACCGTCAAAACTCGCCCCTAAAAGCGGACCGAACGGATAGTTGACTTGCTTTGGCGAGTTAGCTCAGGTCTAGAACCTTTGCTCTGGCAGAGGAGTGCGTAGCACCTGATCAACAGTTAAAACCGGCCCTTTTGCCGTCGTTGGAAGTTGATCTTCTGTGGTAAGTGGCTTCGCCACAATCCGCGCCAAATGCCCTATCGCTATGCCGCTCATCAGTTGAGTTCCAACGGATGCCCTCATAATGGCGAAGCGCGCATATCCGAGATTCTTTGCTTTGCTGGCGATAGCATAGATCGCGTATGCATAGGCATCTTCAGGAAATTGGTTGCGGTTCACCTTAGACACGCCAAGCAGTGTTCCATCGTTACGCGCCTTAATCTGGACGTTGATCCTCGGTGCAACGTTCATATTTTCAGCAAATGCGGAGTCTGTTGCAAAGGTTGCCCATATGGCGGCTCCCGCAAGAAGCACCTTGTTGTTAAACCGCATATCGCCCCCCCTCAGGTTCACTGAGGCGAAGTAAGTAAGACATCCGGTTTGCACTGCCAAGAACTGATACAGCGGATGGCTTCTTCAGTAGATTTTTATGAAAGCCAACAGTCTGCTAACCACGCCAAACTCGCCGTCCTTGGCTCTTTCACCAGTTCTCGGAAGCGGACAGCGCAGTATTTCAGGTAGCGCGCTCGCCTGAACTGATCAAACCCTCTGCTCGATCACCAATCGCGCAGCCTGCGCCACAAATGCACTGCGCGTGATCCCCTGTTGGCGGGCTGCGGTGTCGATCGCGTCGAGCATGGACTGCTCCATCGTTAGGTTGACGCGCTTCGTCTTCCCGCCATTGCGAATGTGCGGCACCGAAACGAGATAGGCGCCTTCGGCCAGTTCGTCGGCATATCGGGCACGGATATCATCCAGAGAGCTGGGCGCGACGATGTCTTGATCCTCAAACCAAAGCGCAAGGGCATCGACAGCTTGGGGCACAACATCGCCCGCATCATCGACCGCAGAAAAGCAGCCCGGAAGATCCGGAAAAATGACGCCAAAGGCGCTATCGGCGTCCTTCTGCACGAGGGCAAAATAGTGGTTCATATCAAGCCTTCCTTTGGCGGTTTCAAATCCAGCCTGCCGCCTGCAGCGAGTTCGCGGCAAAGGGCGTGTTCGACTGCTCGCCATTTCGAGACCCTCAAGCGCCTCTTAATCTCGGCTAGAAAAAGGCTAGTTGGTGCTGGCGATTTTATCCCCTGCTAAGTGGTTGATGGAGTTGTTAGAACTCAGTCCTAATGTTAACGCGCCGTCGCACAGAAAACGGCCCGACGAGGTAACCTTCCCCAATGCGTCATCACATTTCGTTATCGGCGGCGGCCTGCATTCTCCTGTCGGCTTGCGGTGGTGAAGGTGGTCAACAGCAGACACCGCCAGTCACCGTCCCTCCCGCAGCACCCACCCCTTCGCCGACGCCATCTCCAACGCCGTCGCCAACGCCTTCAGTCTCCTATCCAACATTCACCGATCTGAGTCAGAACTGGGAAATGACCACTCCGTTTGTCGAGGTTCTTACTTATATTGACACCTCTACAGGTAAATTTATCTACACGGAGGCGCGTACTAATTTAAACAACCGGTCAAACGCTATTAGCGTAGCATATACAGGCACCCCAACACATTCTGCCCACGTTATGGATTCATTTAACTCAAATTTTCCTGATTTCAATTCTGAAGATGTCACTTATAATCAATACGGAACAATATTTTTTAACAATCGCGACTCTAACTACATTGGCCATCAGTTAATAATTGGAACTCGCAGAGATCTTTTAACTAAATATACTTGGATAACGAGTTATTCAACTTATTATTACGACCAAGGCGGCTATTCTGGTGGCCAAAGGCGCGTCGATAGCGACAAGTTTCTTTTGACTGGTTATAATACATCGTCTGGAGACGTTCCAAATTCTGGAAAAAAGACTTACGATTGCCGGTTGGACACTACAACGGTCACCTATGATGGCTCTGGCGGAATTGCCGGCGAGGGCTATTTAACGCTCGATTTTGGTCAAAGAACGATCACCGGCAGCATTTACGCTCAACAGATGGCGTGGCTGGCGGGAACGTCTCCCGTGTCTACCACTATAAAGCTATCGGGAACATTCCATCAATCAAACAACAGCTTATCCGGCGGAGTCACGTCTTCTGATAGCTTCAGCGGTGAATTTCACGGTAGTCTTTTCGGGCCGCAGGGCGTTGAGATGCAGATTATCTTCACTATCTCACGCACAGATAAGGGCGCTGCGGGCCGAATTATTTGTAAATGAAGGCACAATGATCTGCGCACGCAGGCACCACGCATTACCGCTGCGCCTCCAACTCTAGATCAGTGGTCAATCCGCCAGAACCATCCATTGTGTGCTTGGCGCCCTCGACTAGCCATTTCCGCCCGTCGATCTCGGCCTTGAAACCGTCCAGTGTCGCCGGGATCTCGGGGAACAGATCGGGCCGACCATAAGCGAGCTTCAGCCGAGCGGTGGCGACGCGACGGGCGAGACGCGCACTTTCAGCCTCTGCGGCCTGCTTGGCGTCCGCCTCGCTCGCGTAGAGCTTGCGCAGCCGCTTGGCCTTTCCCTTTCCGCTATGGCCGTGCTGCACCTTGTGGCGTGCGGCGCCGGCCTTGTCGTGCCAGCTCGCCTCGACGCCATCATACTGACCGCGCGTCACCCGCTGATAGTCGAAGCGTACCGTCTCGTTACGGCTGATCTCCACGGTGGGAAGGGCCTTGCCGCTCGATGTCCTGCCGCTGCCAATTGGCGAGAAGATCAGCGCGCCGGCCTTGACCGTCGCGACAGCGTCGAACCGCTTGCCCAGCGCCTGCAGCAGGGCGGCATCGCTCTTTGCACCATGGCCGAGCGCAGGAATCGTCTTGCCGCCCAGCGCGCTATCCACCTTGGCGGCCAGGCCGTTGGCGGCAGCGATGGCATCGATAACCTCGCGCACGCTCTTGCCCACGAAGCTGCGTTCGCGGCGGACGCGGAACGCATCGGTGAAGTCGGCCGAGCGGGCGCGAATGGTGATGATATCCGGCGGCCCGGAGAAGCTGGCTTCGTCGACCTTGAATTCGCCCTTGTCGATGAGGCCCAGCGGCAGGCCGCTGCCCCGCTCCCAACCGAGGCTGACGCGCAGCCGGGCGCCTTCCTTAGGAATTTCCAGCTTCCCGCCGGCGTCGCTCATGACGATATCGAGCTGATCGGCCGCATCGCCGCGTTTCTCGGCGATGGTGAGCGTGATCAGCAGCGGATCGATGATGCTGGTCAAATCCTTGCCGTCCAGCGTCACCTTCCAGCCCGCCTTTGGGTGCACATAGCCGCTCAATCGACGCGCTCCAGCTCAAGCGTGAAATTTGCCCGGCGAGGGAAGCCGTCGACAAGAAAGGTGTCCGACGACTGTTCGAGGCTGCGAATCGTAAACTGCCCGAGCACCTCCTGTCGGCCGCTGAGCAGCGTGTAGCTCTCGCCGGTATCGGCCATCTCCCGGATGCGTTCGAGGCTCGAATAGTCGCCCGCCACGCCGGGAAAGAGGCGCCCGGTCAGGCGCATGGTTTCATCGCCCGGCCCGAGGAACTGAGAAGCCGCCCGGGCGCCAAAGCGCTCGGACTTGGCGTGCC
Source organism: Sphingobium sp. B8D3B (assembly GCF_025961875.1). Classification (NCBI taxonomy): domain Bacteria; kingdom Pseudomonadati; phylum Pseudomonadota; class Alphaproteobacteria; order Sphingomonadales; family Sphingobiaceae; genus Sphingobium; species Sphingobium sp. B8D3B. The sequence continues at coordinate 1,703,050 of NZ_JAOQON010000001.1, forward strand.
GCCAATTCCACGTCTGGGCGAGTTGTTCGTATGGCAGCGTCCCGATCTCGAAAAGAAAGGTGTCGAGCGACATCATCATGGCTCAGTCCTTGTCCTGAAAAGCGCTGCGCCGGGCGGCGTCCCGCTCGCTCTGGATCTGCGCAAGGATCCTACGCACCTCCTGCGCGATGTCCTGGGCGGATTGGCCGGGGGCCGCCTGGATGGTGATATGCACGTCCCCAAAGCCGCCGGCTGCTGGAGCGGCGCCGCCCGCCCCTGCGCCGCCGCGCCGGGGCGCAAACGGCTCAAGCGCCGGCAGCGCGACGCGGTGCGTCATCTCCTGCGCTGCCATGGCGGCTGCACCCTGCCCTTGCGAGATGCCGAGGGCGAGGCCGGCGGCGATGTTCGAGCCAAGGCCCATGAACACGCGGCTCGGGCTGTGGATCCCCAGCAACTTCTTGGCGCCCGTCACCAGCCTGCCGAGGAAGCCGGTCACCTCCGCATAAGCGCGCGGGAACATGGTCTTAAACCCGGCGATGAGGCCGGCGACGATCATGCCGCCAATCGGATTGAAGATGCCGAGCAGCATGGCCGGCGAGAAATTGGCCTTGATCCATGTCCACCCGGCAGAGACGGCACCCTTGACCGCCGCGACCCCGGCCCAGAAGGCCGCCTTGATCTGATCCCAATAGCGGTAGATGAGATAGGCCGCGCCGCCGACCGCTGCGACGATTGCCACAATGATCAGCACGACCGGATTGGCGAGCATCATGGCGCCGGCCGAGACGATGCCGCGCCCGAGCAGCAGGAAGCCCGTGCGCAGCAGGCCCAACATGGTGACGATCGCCGGGCCGTTGCGGGCAAAGAACGCGTACACGCCGGCTGCAGGGCCAAGGAACGCGCCGAACAACCACATGAGCGCGCCGACGCCGATGCGCAGGGCGCCAATGCCCACGACGATGCCCACAAGCGAGGCGGCCATGCCGGGATTGGCCTCTGCCCAGGCGGCGATCCGGTCGGTCAGCCGGGCCGCCGCTTCGGTGATGCGTACGATCGACGGCAACAGCACCGGGCCGAGGGTGAGCGCCATGGTCTGCAGATTGCCGATGATCGCGGGGATCTGTGCATTCATGTCCCCCCTACGGCGGTTGAAGCTCGCATCGATCGCGCCCGAGCTGGCCATCGCCTCTGCTCGGATGCGGCGATATTCCTCCATGTCCTGGATGAGCGGCCGCAGGGCCTGCTGCGCTTGCATGTCGCCGAACAGGAAGCTGATCCGGTCGAGCTTGCCGCCAAGCGTCGTGTTCGTGATTTCCGCGATGGCTTCGAGCGGCGTCTTGCCGTCCGCATAGGCCTTTTTCAGCGCGGCCGGCAGATCGACGCCCATCTTCTGGAACTTGTCGATGGTCTCCTTGGTGTTGATTTTGGCCATCAGGTTCTGGAGATTGGTCGCGGCCGACGCGGCGTCGCCGGTGCCTTTGCGCGCGATCTGCGCGGCTGCAGCCAGATCCGCTACGGCCCCGACGCCCTGCTGCCCAAAGGCCTGCGCCTGCGCGGTCAGCATCGGGAAATACTGCGCCATGTCCTTGATCTCGAACGCGCCGGCATTGCCTGCAGCCGTCATTGCCTCCAGCGCCTTGGCATTCTCGTTGATCGGAACCTTTAGGTTCGAGAAATTGGCGAAGGATGCCGCCGCCAGATCATCGACCGACGCCTTGTAGGCCGTCGCGACCCGACCGATCGGGCCGATCATCTGAACGGCCTGCTGAGGCGTCATGCCAAAGCCCGCGAGCGTGTCGACGCCGGCGCGCATATTCTCCGGCAACTGCCGCGCAGCGCGCGCTGCAGCCAGGATGTTCCGCTGAAGCTCTGCCGTCTCTTTCTGCGAAAGCTCTGCCTTGAGGGCGATATCGGTCATGCCGGACTGGAAATCGCCGATCCCTTTGACCGCGAGTATAGCCGGGGCAAGCATCATGGCGCCGCCAATCATCTGCTGCTGGCCGGAGGATCGCAGGGCGGCGCCGCGCGCCTGCATGCGCTCGACCTGATTGCTGATGCGCAGGAGGCGCACCTGCTCCTGCATCTCGCGGTTTGTCCGCGCGATCTGGGCTTGCAGATCGGCTTCCTGCGCGAACAGCCCGGTCACATTGCCGCTGGTGCCCGCGATCTGGGCGCGAACACCGGTCAGCTCGCGCTCAAGATCGCGGGCGTGCCGCTTCATGCCGGCCAGCTTCTCGCCGCCGGTCTGCGCCAGGCCGACGATGCCTTTGAGCGAACCGGAGAGGCGGTCCACCGTGGCGAAGCTGACGACCAGGCGCAGAAGGTTGCTCATGGGATTACCCCTTTCCCGGCGCGTTCATCTGGTTCCACGTCCGCACGGCGGCGTTGCGCCAATAGACCAGCTCTTCGAGGCTGAGCGGGTCCATCTGCTCGGGCGTCCAGTGGAAGATGGCGGCAATGTCGGCCATCAGATCCCCAACGATTCCTCGATCCGCTGGCGCTGCGCCGGTGTCAGAAAAAAACCGAAGATGACATTCCCGAATGCGGCCAGATCCTCGACCTCAAGATTGGACACTTCCGGCTCGGTGAGCGGCGGCATCGTGATGCGCGGAATGACGGTGATGAGGGACTGCACGTCGCTCTGCCCGAGCGCCTGCAGCGAGATCCCGCGCAGCTCGCCCGCCTTGGGCTTGCGCAGATCCACGCGCCGGATTTCCATTTCACCGCGCATGATGGGGTTTTCGAGAATGACGTGCGGCACGGCGGACGTAGCGCCCTCGCCGGCAGTGGCTTGATCGGACATTGCGGATGCTCCTGAATGCGGATGGTCAGTGTCTTCGCCCCGCCGTGCCATCCGCATTACTCACGGCGGGACGAAGCTGGTCAGATCCCGAGGATGGCGCGCAGCTCGGCGTGGCGGTCGATGCCGCCGACGCGGCAGATCAGGTTCGGAATGTCGATCTCGACGAGCACGGTGCCATCGACGGTCAGCTTGTAATAACTGGCGGCCGTCTTCACCGTCTCTTCGGTCTGGGTGCCGGGCTTGGCGTTGCCCGGCTCGATCGACTGATGCCGGCCGCGCACGACGATCTCGACGGCCTTCATCTGGGCCGTGCCATCATCCTGATAGGCGCCGACCCAGCGGATCAGCTCGGCATCATGGGTGGCGGCGGCAAAGCCCGTGTAGATCGAGGAGATATGGCCGCCGGCCTTCCACTCGAACTCGATAGGCTCCTGCCCCAGGTCGATCTGGATTTCGCCGTCCATACCGCCGCCCCGATAGCCCTCGAACTTGCGGGCAAGGCTGGGCAAGGTGACTTCGGAGATCTGCCCCACATAGCTGGTGCCGTTGTGGAACTGGTTCATGTTCTTGAGGGTGGCGGGAAGGCCCATGGCTCAGTCCTTTCTGGTCGGAAAATCGGGCGCGTCAGCCGAGCTGGTCGGCGATGCTGGCGTAGAATTTATCGGTGATGCGCTGGTTCAGAAGGATCGCCTCGGCCGGCGCGCAGGCCGTGTATTCATAGTCGATGGTGATGCTGCCAGCGGCGAGTGAGGCGGCCGGATTGGCATCGGCATCGAACCAGCAGCGCGCGCCCACGATCCTGCCCTGCGTCACGAGCGCACGGAACCGCCCGTTCACCGTCTCGACGATATCCTTGACCAGGCCGGCCGTGATCGGCTTGTCGATGGCCCAGAGCAGACCATTGGCGATCTCGTCCATGAGCACCTGCGCGGTGCGCACGACGCTCTCGAAGGCAAAGAGCGGTTCGCTCGCCATGGTGCGGTTGCCCCAGAAGCGAAAGCCGTTCGCCCGGATCAAGGTCGTGACGTTCTTGTCATTGAGCAGGCCGGCCGAGGACGCACCGCCGAGCAGATCGAAATCGACCGGCGTTGCGATTCCGGTCACGCCGTTGATGGGCATGTTGGACAGCGTCTTGTGCCAGCCTGTCTCGCTATCGATCTTGGCGCGCAGGCCAAGGGCGCGGGCAACGGCGCTGCCGGTCCAGTCCGTGAACTCGGGCCAGATGAGCATCAGCTCGCGCTGGCCGAAATCCCCAGCGAAATCGGTCACCTCGGTCAAATCGTCGCCACTGGCCGCCGCATAGGCGAAGCCGCGCAGCTTCTGCGCCACTGTCACCAGATCGTTGATGACCTCAGCAGTATCGAGGCCGGGTGCCCCCAGGATGCGCGGGCGGATGCCAAGCGTGCTTTCGGCCTGCAGCAGCTTCGCGACCCCGGCCTTGGTACTGGTCTCGGTCGCCTCGGCATCGACGCCCGTTTCAACCCGCACCACCACCACGATCGGGCTGCACTGATCGGCGATGGCATCGAGCGCCTTGGCAAGCGTGCCGGCCGCCCCAGCCTTGGCGATCGCCGCCGTCACATTGGGCACGACAATGGGGGTGTTGACCGGGAAAGTCGTCACGTCCGCGTCACTTGCCGTGGCCACCAGGCCGATAATTGCCGTCGAGGCGGCAGCGACAGCGCGCGCGCCGGTATTGATCTCGTTGACCTTGATGCCGTGAATGATGGCCATGGTTCGTCCTTTCCTAGAACGCGATGGAGAGATTGAGCGGCGGGCCGCCGGGGAGATCGAGCCGGGTGCCTTCGATCAGGAGGGTCAGCTTGCCGGCAGCGTCACCGCCACCGACGACGATGCGGGAGAGCTTCACGCGCGGTTCCCAGCGGGCGATGGCGCCCGCACTTGCCGCTGCGATGAGCTGGCGCGTGACGGCATTCAGCGGCGCATCGATCAGCTCGAACAGGCGTGAGCCATAGTCGCGGCGCATGACGCGCGTGGAGATGGGCGTGGTCAGGATGTCGCGGATCGACTGCGCGATATGCTCGGCGCCATCGAGTGGCTTGCCGGTGGCCCGGTCCATGCCGCTCATGCGGGCGCTCCGGTCAGCGCGCCGCCGGCCTGCACGCCGCTATGCTTGTGGCCCTTGAGGCTTTTGCCTCCGCCGATCACATTGTCGGTCGCCGTGACCGTCTCGCTCACGTCGACCTTGCCGGTGATGGTCACGTCACCCGCAATCTCGACGCCCTCGGGCGCATTGATGACGAGCTTGCCGCTGGCGAGCGTGATGGCCAGAACATGCCCCTCGGGATCATAGTCGATCGTCGAGCCGTCCGGCATCAGGATCCGCGCGCGGCCGTCGCTGGCAGGCGCCGGAAAGGCATTGGAGTAGACGCCGCGCAGGGCAACGCCATGGGCGATGTCGCCCTCGGTGCACAGGAGAAGGATCTGCTCGCCGACCGTGGGCGGGCACCATGTGCGGAAGCCGCCGGCCAGCTCAAGCCAGGGCACGGCCGGCGAGACGATATCGCCGAGCTTCGCCGTGAGCGTGGCGCCGGCAAGATCGACAGTCTCGACCACGCCAATGCGGATCAAGTCGCCGAGGAGGCCGGGCATGTCTTCGGTCTGCGCCATGGCAGACTGCATCAACCGCCGGCGGATGCTGAGCCACCGCAAGGGCTTGTGGCATCGGTTCTCACAAGAGAGCCGAAAGCGGCGGCGTCAAACGCTAGGCTGGCGGGCGTCCGGTAATGGCCGACCAGATATTCGAAACTGAGGTCTAGTTGGGAGCCGCAGCGTCGGTAGCAGCCAACCAGGCGAACCCGTTAGTCATACGGACCGCGGACCACCGTCCCGGACCAAAGCGGTTGTAGTCGATCCAAAAACGGTAGCTCGTTTGCGGCAAGGGCGACTTGATAGTCACACCGTTTTTCGCGACATAGTTTCCGAGATTGAGTTCTCGGATGCCAGACCCGGTGAGACCGTTTTTTCGCGCTGATCGGCTGCTTTGTCTCGATCAGCACCGTTTTAAAGACAATTAATCGAACGCTGACGACCGCATGTCATCGAGCGTGCGAAATGAGGTGGTATGACGACGAGACGTAACTTGATGGAGTGGCTGATTTGCAGCAGTGCGCTAGTTCTTTCCGGGTGCAACCTGCTTAATAGCACTTTTAAATACAGATACCGCATGACCGTCGCCGTCGACACACCAGATGGCATTCGTACCGGTTATTCCGTGCAAGAGACTATTGTTAGTCAGAGCAATGTCAATCTTGGCGATATTTCAGTCAAGCGGGGGATGCATACACGAGGTGAAGCGGTCGCAGTGGATTTGGGCAATGGAAACGTACTTTTTGCATTACTATGTCGTCCGGAACTGACGCAGGCCGTGCTTGATCCGGAGTGGAAGAACAACTGGATTGACAGCGCGAAACGCATCAGCGGTGGCGCTACACCTGCAGGTCCAATTGCTATGGACCCCCATGAACGGCAAGGTGACTTCGCCAAGCCGACGGGCTACCCAGCGCTTGTGCGGTTCCGCAATCTTGCCGACCCCACAAGCGTGAAAGTGGTTGATCCTGCCAATCTCGAAGAGGCTTTTGGCCCCGGATATCGTCTGCGTCAAATCACTTTGCAGCTTACCCAGGAAACTATTAGCGGCCATATTCTAAGCATATTACCATGGTTGCCAAAGTATATTAACCGCTCGTTCTTTGGCGAACGATTTAACAACCCAAGCGGGCCGTTGACGAAGTCTCTCCGGGCAGGGAACTTTTCTACACAGCTCAAGCCACTATAAATCGGCCATGTTCGGACCGGCAAGTCAGCCTTGCAGACGGGTCCACAACCAGCACCAGAAAAAGGCGCTTCTGCCACTGTATTTTTGACTAGCAGTGGGAGCATTCCGACGAACCCGCTGTTCGCGGCTAATCATTGGAATAGCGAGTGTGTCCCAGACGTTGTCGTCCGAATGCTCGCTGACCTAAGTCGGCGAAACCACCCTGGCGGCAATCTTGGCCGGATAGCCGCGAGCGACTTCTTCAACGCGCGTCTTCGTCGCAGCGCGGTCATAGCTGCCGTCATCCTTCAGCACTGCGCGCACATTACGCTGATATTTTGCGCCGTCGATCGTCAGGGTCACGGGCACTTCGTTGGTGTCGGCGTTGAACGCGCCAATGCTGATCTTCATGATGTTTTCCTTTCGAGATTGCGGGGTCAGACGCCCTTGGTCTGGACGTGGACGCGCACGTAGCGATCGTCCGCGTTCCAGAACTGGATCGCGTAGGGTTGGCCGGCGCCATTGTAGAGGGTCTGATACCAGTCGGTGGCGTGCTGGCTGACCGTTTGGTTGGCAGGCCAGTATGCCGAAATGACGGGGTTCACCCAGCTCGAATGGCCGACCGGCAAGTTGTAGGTGCCGATGCTGTCCGGCCCGATCGTGATGAAACCCCACGTCTCCTTGAGGCCGTCCGCTGTCACGCGATAGCCGCCATTCTCGACGATGTAGCTCGCGGTCACTTCAAGGAAGGCGTTCGCATGTTTCCCGTCGAGCGTATCAGCATCGAGGCCGGACCCCGCGCCATCGTTGGTCGAGGTCCAGACATAGCCGCCATTCACATAAAGCGGTGCGTTCACGAGATTGTAGGTCGACCCGCTGTAATGCAGATATCGGTTGCCGCCGTTCCCGAACCAGACCACGCCTTCGACGCCGCCGGCTCGGGAGGTCGTAATATCGCCATTGGCTGAAATACGGCTGATGGCATTCCCGTCGCTCGCCTCAACATTGCCGGTCGACTGAATCGACCCCGCTGTCCAAATATTGCCACCGGTTGAGACCGTGACTCGATTAACGCCGCCATACTGAAACGACCAGCCCTGCGGACCACCGCCGATGAATGTGACATCCGCGAAGTAGAAGCGCGCAATGCCATCGGTCGAATAGACCCACGCGCCCGCATTGGCGCGCAGGAAGCCGCTCGAATTTATCCCGTCCAGCAGGTCGGCATCGAGACCGGATCCCGAGCCGTCCACGGTCGCCAGCTTGGCTAGAATATCCGCCGCCGTGTAGAGCGTGGCATTGAGCGGCGTGTAGCCCAGGCGCGCAACGATGTTGGTGAAATAGTTGCTGTCCTGACCATCGAGCAGATCCGCATCGAGGCCCGAGCCGGCGCCATCATTGCCCGCATGCCAGACCATATTGCCCCGGATCGTGACGGACAGGCTCGCCAGTTCGAGCGTGTCGAGATTGCCGCCGCCCGAGACGCCGATTTTCAGGCCCTTGTAGCCGGCAAGGTTGGGGCGCAGGATCTGGGCAGTGCCCCCATTGGTGCGGCTGAGAAGCAGATCGCCACTGCTGATCTCGATCGACGGCGCAGCCACGGCGCCCGTGAAGGTATCGCCGGCCTTGTTCGCGGGCGTGTAGCCTAGGCGCGCCGGAATATTGCCGTAATAGCTCCCGTGCTGACCATCGAGCAGATCGGCATCGAGGCCCGAGCCGGACCCGTCATTGCTGGCCCGCCAGACATCGCCGAAGGTGACTGCTGCCCATGTCGCTAGGCCCACCATGAGCTTTTTGGGCGTGACGAAGCGCTGATCGTCCGCGCCGGCATCCGTCTCGGCTTGCGTGGCGATCTCAGCCACGCCTTTCACCGTCTCGGATGCGGGCGGGTTGACGAACTCCAGATCGCCGAAGGTCAGGCTTGCTGCCGCAATGTCGGCGAACTTGATATCGCACTGGAGCAAGGCGATGGAGCTGGCCGTTTTCTCCACGATCGCGCCTGCCTGGCCGTAGAGCGCGAAGAGCGTGCCATCGGCGAGATAGAGCGCAAAGCTGCGCATGGTGAAGGCGTCGGCGCTATCGTCGCGCGCGATCAGGTGGATCGTATCGGGCGCCACAGTCCCGCCGCCCGCCGCCGCGACCCGCTTGAACTCGCCGGCCAGCGCCGTCGCTGTAGGCACCGCCGCGACCGCCGTCGCCGACAGGCCAACTTGCGTGATTGTGAGGGGCACCGTGCCGGTGCCTTCTGCATTGACGACAGCGTCGCGGCCGGCGTTGGTGACGGTGAGCGTAAGCGCCATGCTGCAGGTCTCCTTAGGCCGCCATGTCGAGCCGGGCGGACACCACGGCGCGGGCATAGGGGGCGATGCCGATCGCGCCGGCGGCGGCGATGGCGAGCGTGAAATCGAAAGGTCGGCTCAGCGGCTTGGCGCGCTCGACCTGCCTGATCGTGGCATCGACATAGGCCGCGCCTGGCGCCGCACCGTTGACCTCGGACAGGGCGAGGATGAGCGAGAATGTGCCCGGCTCACCCATCGGCTCGGTTTCCCACCATTCGCGGATGGAAATGGAACCACCCAGCGCCGCGACGGCGGCGCGCACGGCCGCGAGCGTGCCTTTGCGGCGATGCACGGCAATCGCGCTGGCGACCACCTGCCGCCGCACGGAGACCGGCCAGCTCGCATCCCACTCATCGACCGAGAGCGCCCAGGCGAGCCACGGCAGCAGCGCCTCCGGGCAGCTCTGCGGCGACCAGAGCGCGCGCAGCGGCACTGGCAAGGCCTGGCCTGTCACCGCCGCTTCGAGGCCCAGCTCCAGCGCAGAGGCATTGGGTGGCAGCAAGCTCATTCGTCGGTGCCGCCATTGGTGAGGGCGATGCCAGTGCAGTGCGCGGCCTCGCTCGGATCGATGACGATATCGGCCGCCGGCTCGACCAGAACGACATTCTGGACGCCCGCCACATGGAGGGCCGCGAACAGGCCCGAGCGCGTCACATCGAAGCCGAGGCGCTTGTGGGCTTGCACATAGGCCTCGGCCCGGGCCTGCGCTTGGGCCAGCACGACAACAGGGTCCGGCCCCGCATAAGTCTTGATTGTCGCCTGCACCGCATATTGGACGATGCTTGCCGATTGCACGGTCAGGCGGTCGGCCACCGGCCGCACCGTCTCATCGGAGAGCGCCGCCGTGACGGCCGCAAGCAGCTCGGGCGCCGCCGTGCCATCGCCGACGCGCGAGAGCACATAGACGGTCACTTCGGCGGGGGCAGGCGACGCGGCCGAGGCGTCCAGTACATCGCCATCGGCACTCAGCGCATGGGCGATGTACGCACCGCTCGGCCCGGCCACCGACATCGCCTCAGGCGCGAGGATGATGCGCCGGCGGAAATCCTCATCGTCTTCCATCACGGCCGGCGTGTCCGCCTCGGGATCCGCCGGCACCAACTCCAGTCGCGGAACCCCGAACAGGGCGCCGAGATGATCGAGGTCCGATCCCTTGGCATAGGCTACCATGACCGCGCGGGCCGCGTCGTTGACATGCTGGCGGATCAGCAATTCGCGATAGGCGGCGATCTGCAGGATCTTCACCGCCGGGTCGCTCTCAAGGCTGGCGTCGAAGTCCGGCATCACGGCCAGTAGCGAGGCCGTCATCGCGCCAAAGATCGCCTCATAGCTGAGCTGCTCGACCACGGCGGGCGCCGGCAGGCGCGATAGGTCGATGGCTGAGAAGGTCGCGTCCGTCATGGTCGGAGCAATGCCCAGCGCTCACATCTTTGCACCCGCGCGCTCTTGTGAGGACCGTTCTCACAATCGGCCCAAATGGCGCCCGCGCCCTGCCCGACCGAAGGTTGCTGCAGACCGATCTCATAGGGGCGTGCATCAATGGCGAAGGCCTATATCACCCGTTACAGCACCAATTCGCTGAACTGGCAGCGGCTTTCTTCCGGCCAGGCGCTGTCGGTGCTTGGCCATCAGGACGGCGACGGAATAGCCCTTGACCTTGCAGACGGCGAGCAGGCCGAGACCGAGGCGTTTGACGGCCCGTGCCTCTGCCGCATCGTTATCGTGGGCGGCGACGCGCAGGTGCGCATCGCAAAGGATGCCGATGCCGACACCGGCGAGCTATGGCTCGATGGCACGACCGATCAGCGCTACGTCCGAAAGGGCGAGCGCATCGCGATCAAGAGGGCCGCGTGATGCTGGGCGGCTTTGGTGGCGGCTCGCGCGCGAACCTGACACGCGCACCCAAGCCCTTCACGGCGAAAGTGCCGTCCAAGGCAGGCGTCGTGTTCACCCTGCCGATGATGGGGCTGCTGTCGCCCGTCACCTTCACGAAGACGACCGGGCCGGCCAATCTCACCGTTCTTTCCGGCGGCGCCTCGACCGGCGCGATCGTCGCATCGCTCCCGATCGCGGTGGACGAAACACAGGAAATTGGCGGCTATGCCTTCGGGGCAGATGGGTGCCGCAAGCCGTGGTCCGCCTCGTTGACTGCTGTCATCCCCACGCCGACGCCAACGCCCACCCCCGCGCTGGATGCCCCGACCGTGTCCCCCCTCACCGTTGTCGAAGCTTTGGCGCCAGGCGCCGAGATCGCGACCATCACCGGGCAGTCAGGGAACAGTTACAGTCTGGCCGACGACGCCGGCGGGCGCCTTGCTATCGCGAGCGGCAGCAAGATCGTCGCCGGATTGACGCCTATCGCTCATGCCGACACCGCGTCGCTTTCATTCCAGATCGCAACCGCCAACGCGGGCACAAACCCGACATCTCGAACTGATGCGTTCACGATGGCGGTCCAGGAAGCGGTCCAGATCGACCGGGTGGACCTGCGCTACAACACTGCCGACACCCGATGGGAAGTCGCTAATGCCAGCGCGTTTCCCGGCGCTACCTACGTCTACAAGACCCGTGGCGGCACCACCCTCTCGACAACCTCTGCCGCTACGCTGGCCGCCGCCTCAACTTCTGAAGGCGTCACCGCAGAAGTGGAGGGCCAACCCGCCACGAAGTCAGCGGTCGTTTTCAAGATCGTCTCCGACCTCAACCAATATCTGGACTTTGCCGACGCGCCCAGCGGCACGCCCCTTAGTGCCCTAGGCTGGACGTCGCCTGCGCAATTCGTCACGGACGGGATCGCGCTTACGCGAACATCCTCCGCAGGCACCTTCCCTCTTCGCAATGTGGGTAAGGTCAATCAGAAGATCCGGTTCCGCCCGCAGTTCAAGTCTGATCCCGCTAACGGCAACGACGGCAGTTCATCCCAGCGCGGGTTCCTGCTGGCCGCTACTCCCGACGACCGCAACTGGGTGAACGTTTCCATCTCGACGGGCAATATTGGCATCAACAAGCGCGCCAATAATCAGATGGAGTGGAGCTACATCCCGACCATCGGCGGAAGCAATCTGGAAGCCACATGGTTCGAGATCGAGCTGAACTGGATCAGCGACACCCCTTACCTGAAAATCTCGCGGGGGGGCGTTCGTGTCGATCCAGGCGGCAATGGCATCAACCTGAACGCAACTGGAGGTACGCTGCTTCCGGGGACAAACGTCGGCATCGCCATGACGACAGAATTGGGGGTGTCCAATCCCTCGTGGCCGCAACGCCTGATCCACGAACTGCAAGTTTCAGCTTGGGATAATCGCGCCGTCAATGTCGGCTCGATGAATGTCCCGGAGCCTTCGGCCTCCGCCCCGCCGGCCGTCGTGGTCACCGGCACGACGACAAACACCGGGCAGCACAACGCATGGGGTGTGGATGAATATGGGCGTGTCGTGAGCGGCCCCTTCCCCTTCATTCCGTCCGCCGGCGCATATTCGGTCACGATGCCGTTCGACCTGCTCCCGCCATACGGCGCCTATATCGCCCCTGTAGATGCGCCGAATGATGGCATCTTTGCCGAGGCTCCGGTCATGCCGGTATTTGAGGCAATCGAGCCTCATGTCTTCGGCGTCAATTCTTCCCCGACAAGTGCAAGTAACCCTGTCGACATCGTCAAAGATCGTGGGCGGGTCGTCTCCTGGCGCTATATCCATACGTCAAATGGCACGCATTCTTACATTCCCGATGAGGACCGTAATTCCGATGGTTGGCCGGCTGTTCAGCCGCCTGCAGGGTATTCAATCTGTGCCATTATCTGGGAGGGTGCCGGCCCGGGTGGGCGCTTTGGTGCCTGGAACCTTACGACCAATGCAGATTCAACCATCTCGACTACATGGACACCTGAGAACGTAACGGTATCCAATGTTACCGTTAGAGGTGCTCGTCTCACGCAGACCAGCGCAACAGCGGCCTCCAACATAACTTTGCGCTTTGCGAATGTGACGGTTCCGCCAGAAGGCTTTCAACTGTCGGTGCTGCCTGTTCTTCCTCAGGGAGAGGAGCACGACCCATCTGAACTCATGACGCCGCAGGTCGCTGCCATTTGGCATAGCGACAACTTCGGCGGCGTCGCGGGTAACATGTGGTGGCGTAACATGAAGGTCACGATGGCCGAGGCTGTCGACCCCAAGCTACCGTATTTCGCGGGCTCCAAAGAATTCGGCGTCTCCGTTTGTAAGCAGACGAAGGGCAGTCTCTTCTGGACGTTCCCCTATGACGAGGTCGCCAACCACCTTGAGACCAAGGTCGCCAACGACCTCACATACTTCCTCGCCCACGCTCCCATTTATTCTCGCTCAGCCGGCGAGGTCGCCAACGAGGTCTGGAATTACAGCACCTACAACAAGCAATGGTGGACGATGGCGGTCGCCGGCGCCAACCGCGGCTTCCTTCCGGGCGTCGCGGTGCCGTCCGGTGGCTCAATCACGCTTGAGGTTTACACAGACTGGAATCCCACCGGGGGCGTCATCTCCGGCGGCAAGGACGAGAATGGCAACGTAACGCCGGGCAAGACGCGACGGGTGTTCAACCCCGGCGAGGTCATCCTGTGCGGCTCGAGCAATTATCAGGCCGTCGTCAAAAAGGTCGTTGCCTCCTCGCCCGTACCCGTCGGGACCGACGTATGGGAGGCCAGCGATGCCAACTTCCAGACGCTGGGGCTGTTTGACGCGATCAATACGTCGGCCCGCCGCGAGCAGAGTTATCAGCAGATGCGGCTCGGGAATCTCGGCCGTGAAATCCTCGGGAACCGCTTCACCAGCGTCCTTGGCACCTTCCTCGGCGACCAGCCTAATCAGGTGGCGAGCTATCTTCTCTGGAACGACAGTTGGCAGGGCATCGATTACTTCTCGCCCTCATTTTATGCGGGTGAAGCTCAGGATTACACGTCGACTGCTTGGGCACAGCAGCACACATCGAACTTCGCCAACTTCAAGGCCAACTTCCACAACCGCTTCCGCACCACGGCGGCTACAACGGTCGACAAGCTGAAGCTCCTGAAGCACGGCACGCGCCGCATCGTGCTCGCCAACGGCGTGCCGGCCGAACTCTGCCCCAAGATGGGCTTCCTGTACGAGGGCTTTGACCACAACACCTTTATCAAGGTGCCGAGTGCCCAACAGGCAGGCTTGAAGGCGGCGGTCTCCGCCTGCCTTGCAAGCCCCGAGGACAAGGCGGAAGCCGCCATCTTCAACGGACGGCTCCGCAACGAAGTGGGCGGCGTCATGTGCTACTTCGCCGACGTCGAGAAGGTCACTTACAATAGCTGGATCGAGCAGATGCAGTGGTTCGGGATGCGCCAGTACAGTCTGCCCGGCCCTCTCAATAACAATGACGCCGACGAACAGCGTTACCTAGCGTTGCTCAACCACTTCGGTGCCGTATGACGACGAAGCGAGGCACCGAGCAAGCCAAAGCCGGCAATCATCATGGCCCATGTGGAAGGCTCAGGCACAGCTTGCCGCTGCGCCTCGACCGAGACCCAGCCCGAGGCGAGATACGGATCGGCGATGTCGACAGTTTCGACTGTCAGCCCCGTCAGTTGCGCCTGGCCGTAGATCCAGGTCACGCTACCCCTGACAAAGTCGTCCGAGGTGGTGCGAGGCGCGGCGACGCCGTCAGAGAATGTCAGCGACATCGACGGCCCGCCGAATTCTTGCGGGTTGGCGAGAAAGGTCATCTGCGTGTCGGTGACGGTGCACTGGAATCGCAACCAACATCCCATCTCGCCAGTCGGAAAATAGGCGGTCGCAGTCACATATGCCGGCGTCCAGTCGGGCGCGTTCTCGTAAAGAATGCCCGTTCCCGTCGCCGTGTATTTGATGAACGTGACCGCCTGCGCAGGCATGGCAACTACGGCCAGAGCGACCGCCAGAAAAAGCTTCAACATCAATCACCTCCCACAATGGTGGGTGAGCTAACAGCACGCGCGACCGAGTCGCACCAAATCCCGAAATGGCACAGGTGGAGCAGTTTATGAGCGGGCCGATGCTGTCTGAAAAACTCGATCAACTGATCGGAGAAGTGCGTGGAATGCGCGAAACGATGGGAGGCCTTTCCAATCGGATGGTCGTCGTCGAGCAGGAAACGAAGAGCACCAAGGAGATCGTGGAAGCGTGGAGCGCCGCGAAAACCTGGCTGCGCTGGTTCAAGTGGATCGTCGGGCTGGTCGCATCTCTGGGAGCGATCTTCGCCGCCTATAAGGGCTTGGCGAAATGAGCTGGCAGCAACAGGCCCTGCGCTGGGGCACGCCGGCCGTTGTGGCGATCATCTCCGGCATTTTCGCAATCGAGGGCGGATTTATCGACCATCCGTCCGATCCGGGCGGCGCGACCAACCATGGCGTGACGGAACGGGTCGCCCGCAAACATGGCTATCAGGGTGACATGCAGGCGCTGCCACAGGACGAGGCGGCCCGCATCTACCATGTCGATTACATCGTGAAGCCGGGCTTCGCGCCGTTGGTGGAGCTGTCCCGGCCGGTCGCCGAAGAGATCATCGACAGTGGCGTGAACGCGGGGCCCGCGCAGCCCTCGCGATGGCTGCAAACGGCGCTAAACTCATTGAACCGGCGCGGGGCTGATTATCCGAACATCGCGGTCGACGGGCTAGTCGGGCCGGGCACGATCGCCGCCTATCGCAACCTCCAGCGGCGGCGCGGTGCGGCAGCAGCATGCGAAATGGTTGTGAAGCTGCTCGATGCCCAGCAGGCCGCCCACTATCTGCGCCTGGCATCCAACGACAATGCCTATGAGGACTTCATGCCGGGCTGGACGATCAACCGGATCGGCAATGTCGATTTCAGGGAATGCCGGTCTTGAGCGCGCTGCTGGTGAAGGCGTGGGACATCCTCGTCGGCGCGCGCGCGGCGCAGCTCGCCCTCATCGTGATGGTGGCGGTTCTGGCGACGCTCACCTTCGCCAAATGCACGGGCGGGAAAGACCGGACGGCGGCGCAAGCGCAGCAAACGACGCGATCCAGCGAGGCCATTGCCAACGCGGCGCAGGCCGCCATCGATCAGATCGGCAACCAGGCGGCGACAGAGCGCGCCATCGAAACCGCTATCGCGCAGACGCAAGGAGAGATTTCCAATGCGCAGACCATCAATGATATTCGCGATCATGTGTTTGATCGGCTGTGTGCGAAGCCATCCCATCGTGGAGACGCCGCCTGCGCGCTGTGGCGACCTCATCCCTAAAGCCTATGATGCCCCTGTGGCGGCCGCTCCGGTGCCAGTGACGCCGGATTACAGCGCCTGGCTGGGCAAACCCTTCGCGGACAGCATGGGCGTTGCTTTGGTCGCGCCTTGGGCGTCGGCCTATGTGGCGGCGGATGGGAAGCAGGAGATTGTGCAGGAGCGCCTGGCGACCACGATCGCCATCGTACGGAACTGTGAAGCGATGGTGAATGCGGTGCGGCCGAGGTAATCGCGGTACGTGGCAGTAGGATATCCACATCCCCTCGCGACACCGCTAGGCAGCCTTTCAGCGTCCGATTGCAGACGGGGCTGACTGGCCGCCATCCGAGGACAGAGGACAGATAGGTGCATGCCGTCGCCGCGTTTCACGCAAGGGGCGCTTCCCTCGCGGCTAGTACGCGCCTAAGAAGGACGCATGCGCGAGGATAACAGGTAAGACATGGCGAGAGTTCCGTTCAGGGTCTCTGCGCGCGCCGCACGGCTGATCGGACGCGAGAATGTAGCGACCTCACACGGCGCGGTCACTGAGCTTGTGAAGAACGCTTATGACGCCGATGCTGGCGTCTGCGCGGTGCTCTTCCTTCCACGCTGGCGTGAACTACCCGACGTGCTCATGCTCCAGGAATTTGCTGTCCTACGCGCGATCCTGCCCGACGCCGAGACCTGGTTCGAGCTGCGCGACAATCATTGGCATCTGAAGGGAGAGATAATCGACAGCCAGCGCGAGACCATCATCCAAGCGCTCGACCAAATCCTCGACCTGTGGATCGTCGACAATGGCCATGGCATGTCCGCTGAGATCATCGACACACGTTGGATGGTGATCGGCACGGACGCCAAGGAGCTAAACGCGCATTCCGCGGGCGGGCGCGTCGTGACCGGCGCCAAGGGTATCGGCCGATTCGCCCTCGACCGTTTGGGCCGCGAAAGCGAGTTGTTCTCAGGCCAGTCGCAGGACAAGATCGTCCATTGGTATGTCGATTGGGCCGATTTCGAAGGCGCCGGCAAGATCGTTTCGGACGTCGAGGCACTCCTCGAAACCGAGGCTCAGCCCCTCGCCGACATCTATGCTGCTATTGGTCTTGCCGAGCTGCTGCCGAAGGCAAGACCAGAGCGTAACGGCCGAGCCGAGCCGCTTGGCTATGGGCGCGGCACGGCGATCCGCATTGGTCTGCTCGACGACAGCTGGGATGCGACCGACAGCCTGCGGCTGAAGGAAACGCTCGCCTCCCTTCTCCCGCCGCACGACCGGGCCGATTTCGATATCTTCGTCTATGATCATCGAGCACCCGACAAGAGCGGCTTCATCGACAACCTGCCGCCCGACCAGTTCGACTATCGCATGGTCGCCAATGTCCATTTAGACGGTAGCGTGAATGTACGGCTGGAGCGCCAGGAAATTGATAGTGCGCGCATTCGGCCGAGCGTGTTTGAGGCCCAGGCGATGCAGCAGCCAGGGTTCGGTCAAGCGGATTTCGATCGCGGCTTTCGCGAGTACAAGACCGATCTCAAGCACCTGCTGCGGCTCAAGACCGATGAGGAAGTCGCACCGTACAGGGCCGTCGGCCCCTTCGACTTCACCTTCTATTTTTTCAAGCTACAAAACCCTACCAGCGACAATCTCAAACGCTATCCTCAGCGCAATTTCGACGTCTCGCGCCGGCGCGCTTGGCTCAAAAATTCGGGCGGCATCCGGCTTTATCGCGACAATTTCCGCGTGCGGCCTTACGGCGAGCCCGGCTCGCAAGCCTACGATTGGCTGCTGCTCGGCGAGCGCGTCGCGCGCAATCCCGCCGCGGCCTCGCGGCTGGGGTGGAACGTGCCCCCCCAGCAGGTCGCCGGCACGCTGTACATTACCAAGGCCGGCAACCCCGCGCTCGACGATCAGTCCAACCGTGAAGGCCTACGCAACGAGCGCGCCTTTGCGGCCTTCCGCGACATTGTGCGTGCGCTGATTGGCGAGTTCGAACACGATCGTGCCTATATCCTGAACCAGTTCGGCCAAGCTTATGACCGCGATAATCCTAAGCCAGCCGATGTCGAGGCGGCACTGCGGATCGTGCGCGATTATAAGCGCGAGGCAGTCACCAGCGGAGCGGCCACTGACGACCCGTCCACCGGTGAGGCGAATGCCGGTCACACAGGCGCCGGCGAGGCCGGCACGGCGCCGTCCGGTGAAGGCAATCCCTCGGCAACTCCTGACGCAGACCCTGCTCGGACTCGCTCCGACCTAGTCCAAATCGGCGAGGCACTTGAGTCGAAGGTACAGGAAAATGCCGAACTGCGCGGCGACATCCAGGTGCTGCGCGGCATGGCAACACTCGGCACTATCCTTGTCTCGTTCACCCATGAACTCAAGCAGATCAAGGCCGACATGGAGGCGCGCGGCGACCGCCTGACTAAGGCGGTCGAGGGCGTCATCGATCCCGCCCGGCTTGCCGCGACCCCCGAGCTCGCCAGGCCGGCCAGCGTGCTGGAGCGCATGCGACGCCAAGACGAGAAGGTCAGTCGTTGGGTCGATTTTGCGCTCTCGGCAGTCTCCTCCGCGAAACGCCGTCGCCGCGTCATCGACATCCGCGACTATCTTGAGGGCGTGAAGACCTACTGGATCGATTTCCTGAGCGCGCGCAATGTGACGCTCGATCTCGGCGATGCGCCGCCGGAGCTGCTTACCGTGCTGGCCCACGAGATCGATCTCGACAGCATCTTCTATAATCTCATCAACAATTCGGTTGAAGCCTTCGTGCGGCCATCGCCGCATCAGTCGCGCGAGATCGCGATCGCCGTGACCGCCAGTGGGAAATGGATCGACCTCACCTATCGCGACAATGGCCCGGGCCTTGACAGCGAGTTCAACGTGCCCGACGACATTTTCCTATTCGGTTCAACCTCGAAAAAGGAAGAAGTGCTTGGCGAGGCAGGCGGCACGGGCATCGGCATGTGGCTGCTGCGTAACGTCGTCGATGATTATAATGGCGAGCTCGACCTACGTTCGAAGCTCGGCGAACCCGGGTTCTGCCTTGCCCTGCGCTTGCCGCGGCATCGCGCCAAAACGGAGGTAACCGATGGCTGATGACAGCGCGGCGGTATCGCCGAGCATTGCCTATGTCGACGAACATGCCGACGCGCGCGCCGACTTCTATACCGATGCCTATCAAAGCGGCCTATTCGGCGAGGTCCATGTCCTGGCTCCAGAGTCGACTCTCCCAGAAATGGTCGACAAGCTGTTCGAGCTTGAGATCGATGCGCTGATCTCCGACTTCCAGCTCTCTGAGGCCACGCCAGTCGACTATGATGGCGAGATCCTAGTCGAGGCGATGCTCGCGCGACGCGCAGGCTTTCCCTGCTTCATTCAAACCTCGTTTGACGAAGCCGCGCTCAAGGCGGCCGACGACGTAAACCGCGTCTATTCCAAGAATCCCAAGGCATCGGCCGGCGGGCGCGAACAGTTTCTCCAGCGCATCATCCTCCAGATCGACCGTCACCGCATGCGGTTGGCTGCATGGCAGGCCGAGCTCGCCGAGCTGCTCGCACTCGACAGGTCAGGTCTCAATGCCGCGCAGATCGAGCGAATCGTCGAACTCGATGAGCGCATTGAGAGCAATATGGGTCTTGACCATTCGCTTTCGAAACAGGCCAAGCGCGATCTGCTCAAGGACGAGAATCTCGCCAGCCGGCAGTTGAGCCTGCTCGATGAAACCGAAAGGCTAATTGACGAGATGCGGCGCGCGCTCAATGACTGACTTGCTCCCGGTCCACAACGAGGTACCGACCCGCCGCGCAGTTGCCGCCCAAGCGCGTTATCAGCTATATCGCGATGACCTCAAACAGGATTTCACCGGCGCCTGCGGCTATTGCGGCGATGAAGATGAACGGGCCGATCCCTCGACCTTCCACATCGATCATTTTGCCCCCAAGAAGAGGTTCCCGCATCTCGCGCTCGACTATACGAATCTCGTCTATGCTTGCCGCTTTTGCAATGTGAGCAAATCCAACCATTGGGTCGGGACTGATCCGACCGTACACAACAATGGCTCGCAAGGCTTTGTCGACCCCTGCTCGCTGGATTATGCCGCGCATCTTGGGCGGGATCGGCAGGGCCGCATTGTCGCGAAGAGCGCGCTTGGCGACTATATCATCGACCGTCTCAACCTGCGCCTCATCCGCCACGAGCTTCTTTGGCGCGCGAGGCGCGCGCGGGCGCTGCGGGCCGAGATCGAGGATTTGATCAATCAATATGAAGCACGTGGCGAGGCACCACCCGACTATGCCAGCTTGCTCAGGCGCTTCTTCGATATCACACGTGCGATTGAGGATTATGAACTTCGCGCTATCGCTTGACCGGCGTGCCTCGGTCCGCCTGACTGGCGCTGTCTATACTCCCAGCGCTGTCGCCGCCGCGCTCGTCGCGCATGTGCGCGGCCAGCTGCCCGAGCGCCCGCTCGACATCTTGGAGCCTAGTGTCGGCGATGGCGCTTTCCTTGGCCAGCTTGCACATCAGCTGGGCGAGCACAGCCATGTCGCGGTCGATATTGATGCCGCCGTGATCGCTCAGCTGCGCTCCAACCCACCGGCCTGGCCGCCGGCGACCACCTTTCACGCCCGAGATTTTGTTGCGTTCGCCTGCGATGCAATCGAGGCCGGCAACCGCACCTTTGACCTCGTCGTCGGCAATCCCCCCTTCATCCGCAAGCACAATTTTCCTCCGGCGTTCAAGGCGAGCCTCGAGCGACTGACGCAGCTAACCGGCTATCGGCTTGCCGATCTCAAGAACAGCTGGGCCGCATTCCTGCTTGCCTCAGCGCAGCTGGTCAGCGACGACGGGATGGTAGCGTTCATATTGCCATATGAGCTCATCACCGTCGCTTATGGGCAGGCGGCGCTTAGCACAATGCGCGAGATGTTCGCTCGCATCGAGCTTTTCGTCTCGGACGAAAAGGCTTTCCCCGAGATCGAGCAGGATGCGGTCATCTTCGTCGGATATCGTGCACCTGCCGCGCCCAACGGCGTGTTCATCGAGCGCGTCAGGCAAATGTCGGACCTCTCGGCGCCAGTCGAGTTCCAAGTCGAGCTGGCACCAGACCGCGCGCTCGCGCTGGACCTGAACGCCTTTCTGATCGAGCCCGAGCTGATGCCGGTCCTGCGCGCGCTCCAGGCAGAGCTTCCCGCGTTTGCGACGCTTGCAACGAGCGCGCCCGGCGTGGTGACTGCGGCCAATGACTTCTTTATCCTAAAGGACAGCGAGGTCGCCGCGCGCGGGCTTGGCGCGCACGTCCTGCCGATTCTTAAGAAGCAGCATGTGCTCGACCGGTCGCCGGTTTTCTCCGAAGAGGATTTTGCGCAGCTCGCGGCGGGGGAGCCGTGTCGGCTGCTCCACCTTAAGGGGGAACTTGCCGAATTTGCGGCACCGGTCCGAGACTATCTCGCAACGGGAGTCGAGGCACGGCTGCATGAGCGGTATAAATGCCGTAACCGCAGGAACTGGTATGAGGTTCGACTCGTGCCGCCCGCGCCCGGCTTTTTTTTCAAGCGCTCGCACGGGTATCCGCGCATGTGCCTCAATGCCGCGAACGTCCATATAACGGACACTGCTTATGGCATCCGCCCGCGCGCGGGCTTTACCATTCGCGGCCTTTGCTTCTCCTTCTACAATTCGCTGACGATGCTGTTCGCCGAGACCAATGGCCGCTTCTATGGCGGCGGGGTGCTCGAGCTCGCGCCTAGCGAGCTAAAGTCGTTGCCGATGGTCTACCATGAGCCGGACGATGCTGAGTTCGATGCGTTTCTTGCGGTCCACAGGGCGGCTGGCGGCGATCCTGCGCCTATCCTGAACTTTGGCGACGCTTGGCTCGCCCGACAACCGCAGGCTGCGGGTCTGGACCTTGGCGCTATCCGCCGCGCCTGGACCGCAGTTCGCGCGCATCGCATGCGGCATGCCAGCCGCAAGATGGCCTGATCGGCCCCGGGGCAGGCTTTCCTTACCCCGATCGCGGGTCGGGGCACTGCGGCTTGCACAGCGAAATGACTAAGCCGCCGAGCCGCACACATTCTTCAACGGTTCAACACATCGCCGGCTCGGATAGCAGACGTTGAGCGCTCGATCTCAATAGAGGTGGGTGGGCGAACTGAATGTCGACTTTTGTAGTGCGCTCGCCGGAACGCCGCTGGGGCGCAAAGGCCCAGCTCAGTCGCACCGCCACTACCTACGAACAAGCGCTGAAGGTTGCCATCTGACAAGAGCTGACGCTCACCCTGCGGCATGAGAATGACGGGACAGTTCCTTAATTTTTCAGTTCCAGCACTGGCCCTGTTAGACCTGATCCGACGCCGCCCCGACATGCTCCATGACCGCGTCAAGGATCTCGGAACGATCGGCGGCAGTGAAACCGAACAACTGCCGCATGGCATATTTGACCTCCGGTCCCTGGGCCGAGGGCTTATCGAACAGGCCGAGCTGGTGAATGCGCGCGACCGCCGCGACGCGGCCGGCGAAGCTCACCCATGCTTCCTGTGCGCTGGCACTAGCGTTCATGAGGCCGCTGCGCCGGATCTTGCGGAACATGGCGCGCTGCCGGATCGAGGGACGCCGCATCTTGCCGGCCCCCGCGTTCTGCTCCCCGTCCGGCACAGGCAGCCAGCGGATGACCTTGCGATACTCGAAGCTGCGGATCCCGCCGGCGCGCACGTCGAAGCCGGTCATGAGCGGCCCTTGCCGCGCCCAGCTATGCATCAGCACGACACGCGGCTTCCCGCCCCCGCCCTCCGGATACAGGAACTTGACGGCATAGGCGCCGGGCACCGGGTCTTTCGGCCGCTTGCGGCGTTCAAAGCGCGATCCATCGGGGTTGCGCTGCGCGCTGATGCGGCGCTGCTGGCTGGTTCGCAGCGTGCGGGCGACCTTGCGGAATAGGGAGCGGCGCTCGGCGGGGCGCAATGACTGCAGGATGGAGCCGGCGAGGCGCTCCAGCTCGCCCAGGTCATGGGCGCCGATGTCCGACATCAGGGCGCCGGGGTGCCGACGATGAGCGCCCCGCTCTGATCGAAGATGCGTTTGAGCAGCGCGGCCGGGTCGGAGAGCGGCATGTCGTCGGTCGGCGGCTCGTCGCGCAGCGTCATCCTGTACCCCCCGCCGGGCTGCGGCAGCACATCGACCGCCTGGACGCTCGGCAGCGAGACAGAAATATCGACGCGGCCATTGTCGAGAATATCGACCTCGAAGGCGATCTGCTGGTCCGCGACCTCGTGATTCTGCAGGGCGGCAGGTTCATGCCGGCGAAGCCAGAGGATCAACGGCAGGAAGAATTGCGCCGGCTCGCCGGGGAAGCCCAGCACGTCGATCGACAGGCGCGCGCGATACTCGAAGCCAAGATTTTCGGGATGATAGCGCGCGACCAGGCGCCCGCCGGTGAGGTAGATCAACAGGGCGTCGGGATTGCGCTTCAGCTCGGGCAGTTGCTCGACCATGAAGGCGCGCAGGGCATCGGCTTTCGACATGGTTCAGTCCCACAACTGGATGATATCGCGATCCGGTGTGGACTCGCGCATGACTAGCGGGAGGATGATTTCCCGCCCCTCGGCCAGCAAGGCGCCGGCGCCGGCAATATCGCGATTGGCCTCCAGCACCTGCTCGACGGTGCCAGACCCCTTGCCGAGAACGCGCCAGACCAGCGCGTCCAGCGTCTCGGCCTGCAACGCGCGGGCTGTCATCACGCTCATCAGATCAGTTCCACGGCGGTGCGCGAGGTGCCGAGGATCGCGCGAATGGCGTGGGTGCCGTTGCGGCGATGATCGTCGGGCGTCAGCTCAACCTGGTTGGCATCCTTCACCCCGCTCGCAGTGGCAGAGACATCGCGGTGCGTTTCGATGAGATCGGCGGTCGCCCAGGCATAGACCGCGCGCCGGAAGAGGCGGACAAGTCTCGGCTCGATGACGGCCGCCTGCCCTGCCCCAACCGTGATCTCAGTCGAGGGGATATGAGCCAGCGCTTCATGCCCCGCCGCGATCTGGGAATCGCGCCAGACGGAGAGATTGTCGTCGACGATGATCAGGCCGCCGACCAGCGCTTCGACGACGCGCGCGTCCGGGATCAGATTGCCCCCGATGCGCATGGCATCGCGAAAGGCGTTGATGTCGATGGCAGGCCAGAACTCGCCGAATGCGATGACATGATCATCGGGGGTTGCTGGCGGCTGCGGTGAAGTCACGAAGCTCATGGCTCGATCCGGTCCATAATCAAGCGGGGGGTGGGGATCAGAACCAACCGGAGGCGCGTGGCCTCGCCTGGTTCTTCACCGCCCCCCGGCGCCGGGGCGCAAGCTCAATCCCTGGCGGTCTGGACCTTTGCGGTCAGCCGCTCGATATCCTTTTTCACGCCGCAATTCTCATGCAGCACGAGCGCCCGCTGGAAGGCCGCCAGCGCGCTCGCCATGGCGTGCTGCTCGGCGCCGGCCGGCGCGGTCGCGTTGTCCTTTGCCGCCTCGGCCTCGCGCAGCAGGAGCTTGCCCCGCGCCTTGTAGAGCTTGGCGCGTACCTGATCGGGCATGTCCTTCTCGGACGTGAGATCGATGGTGCGATTCACGACAGCGAGGTCAAAGGACTGGTCGATTTGACAGGCCTTGAGCGCCGCCTCGGCCACTTCCTCGGCGATAAGCGTCGGCGCCTGGCGCACGATGTTCTGCGGCAGAGCCAGATCGAAGTGCAGGACATGCTCAGCGAGATCGAGGCCGCGCGCAAAATCGCCGATGTCGAGGCGCCAGATCATCATGGTCGCGACGATCTCATCCTGCAGGGCCTGGCCGGTTTCCGTGGCGGCGAGCAGCGTTGCATCGACATGCGCGTCATAAGCGTCGATCAGCTCGGCCTTTTTGGCGATCTTGGCCTCGACCGACTGGATCGCGCGAAGGCTCGCGATGTCCGTGCCGAGGGCGGCGAGCAGCAGCTCATATTCGGTGGCGGCGGGGCCATCAGCCGGGCGCGCGGCGGCGAGGCCCACCGGTGCCTTGTTCGCGGCCTGGGCCGCGAGGACCGTCTGGCGATGGACTGCGGCCAGGCTGGGCTTGCCCTTCGCGGCCGGCGTCGCGGCATTCAGGCCCGCCGTAAAATTCGGGGGCGGACTGGCACCGACCGGCTCGGCCGACGCGTTGGCGCCCGCTTGGCTCGCCTCGGCCGCCAGTTCGGCGGCGATGCGTTGACGATGAAGTGCGGCAAAGCTGGGCTTGGCCATGTGCGGATGCTCCTTACTGGCCACGAGAGCGGGAGGTGAGACCGGTCGCCCGGTCAACATCGGCCCGGCGGAGAGGCCGAACCTTTGCTGTCCCTCCCCTGCTCGCGGGGGTTATTCTCAGTCTTCGGCGACCGCCTGGATGTTCTTGGCAGCGCACATGAAATCGAGATCCTCGATCACGTAAGCGTCGTTTGACGAGCGGAAGTCCTCGACCCGGTTTTTCTTCGGGTTTTCGATGATGTGCCGGCGCTGCTTGCCTTCCTGCTCGTAGATCGAGAGGTTGTCGAAGCGCGTGATCGCGATCGTGCCGGCGGGCATGAACGGAATGCGCGTCGCCGGCAGACCGCCCAGGCGCTTGGTGGACATGATGACATCGCGGGCGAGCTGCTCGGTCGGGTCGATCGCCGCGTTGATCATCGGGAAGTATTTGTCGTGCAGCAGGTCGCGCGAGACCATGACGACAAGCTCGGGATCCTCGGACGCCCAGGGCGGCAGCAGCGAATTGACCATGTCGTAGACCAGCGCGTCGAGCGTGGCATAGTCGCCCCCATCGCCATAAGTGATCTTGTTGGCTTCGGCGCCCTGCTTCATGAACTGCGCCGGCGCCTCCTCGTCCAGCTTCTTGAGCCAGCCCTTATTGACGTCCTGCAGCATCGGGAAGTTGGCCTTGTTCGTCGTCGCCGCGACGCTTTCGCCGTTCCAACCGATGCGGATGTTGTCGAGACCGATGGCGATGGCGATCTGGTTGGCGATGCGCTGCTGGAAGTCGTCGAACTTCGCCCACATGTCGAGTTTGGCGTAGGTCAGATGGGTGTCGAAGTTCGTCTGGAAGCACTCGAACCCGCGATTGTCGAGGCCGGACGGATCGGTCGTGGTGCGCTCGCCATTGCCGCTCGTGTCGGTGCGCCCGGCGATCGGATTGCCAACCGAGAGGCCGATGATCTCGCCCTTCAGCTCGGGCACCGGCACGATGTTGATTTTGCCGAGGAAGCCGATTGATTCCTGGCGCTTGTCGATCAGGCGCTGCTGGACGCTCGGGTCGACCGAGAAGTTCTTGCTGGTGTCGTTCACGCCGTGGATTTCGCCGATCCGGCCAAGATAGGCGTCGAATTTGAGGCGGGTTTCGTTACGCATTTTTGGCTCCGATGATCAATTTTCAGGCGCGGATCGGTAGGGGTGTCAAAAGTCGGCGAGCAGCTCGCCGGTGCCGCCGCTGGCGGGTTCGCGCGAGCGGTAGGATTGGCTGGGGGTCTTCTCGATGGTGCTTGCCAGGGCGGCCTGGTCCTCGGCCAGCTTGGCGACACGGGCGTTGATCGCCGTGAAGCCCTGCGTGACGCCCTCGCCCATCTTCTCAAACATGCCAGCCATGGTCGCGGCGAACTTGTCCAGATCGGTCAGGGCAGCGCCGGCAGGCGCAGGACTTACGGGCGGGACGACTTCCGCGGTCGCCGGCGCGGCCTTGAAGCTCTCGAAAAACGCCTTGGCGCTGCTGAACAAGTCAGCCAGCCCGCCGGGAGTGGGTGCTTCCTCGGCATAGGCCATCTCGAATTCCTCGATCTGGCATAGATTGTCCTTCCGCTTGTCATCGCGGGTGCTGAATTTCAGCACCTCGGTGCCCAGCGACGCCGGGGAATCGGTGAACGCGAGGCCGACCAGATAGGCTTTGCCGGTGCCGGCGAAGTCGGGCTGGATCTCCACGCTCGAAAAGAGCTTCTGGCCCGCCTGATTGTACCGCTGCGCTTCGTCCGTGACATCGAACGAGGCGAAGAGAGCCAAGCGCTTTTCGGTCTTGCCGCCAATCTGCAGGTCGATCTGCTCCGCCTTCACGCCGTCGACGGTGCCCCAGGCATTGAACGGGCCATCGGGAGAATAGCCGCGCAGGTGCTCGCAGTTGATGCGGGCGGCATAGGTGGCCGGATTGTAGCTGTCGGCCATCTCCTGGATCATCTGGCGGGAGATCGCCCGGTTATCGACGGTCTGCCCTTCGACGGCGACACGGAAAAACTTGGTCTTGGCCATTCTCGGCTCCCTGCGGCTCGAACTGCGGGTTCAAAATCAGTCCCGCCATTGGCCATTTCCGAGGGGTGAGAGACAACCAATGCCGATTGTGAGGACCGTTCTCACAAGTGGCGCACCGGGCGCCGCGCTGGCGCCTGCTCCATTCTCGCGCCGCTATGAGCATGTTGACCGGCAGCGATGGGCAGGCCGTCCCTTATGACGTGCGCCGCGTCGCGCGCAGCCTGTACTGGCGCGCCTATGGCGTGACGGAAATCGCTGCCGTGCTTGGCCTCAAGCGGACGACGGTGCAGGCGTGGAAGGACCGCGACCGCTGGGAGGACGATCCGGTCATCCGGCGCCTCGAAGACAGCTGCGAAATGCGGCTCAACGCCCTGATCTTCAAGGAAGACAAGAACAACAACGACTATAAGGAAATCGACGCGCTGGCCCGCGTGATCGAGCGCACGGCCCGTGTGCGCCGCTATGGCGAACCCGGCGGCCATGAGGGCGACCTCAATCCCAAGGTTGCCGCACGAAACGCCAAGCCGAAGAAGAAGGCGCCGAAGAACCTCATAACGCGCGACGAGGCCGGCCGACTCAAGACCGCCTTCCTCGACGGGCTATTCGGTCATCAGGAAACATGGTGGCAGAACATCAGCCGCCGCACGCGCTTCCTGCTCAAGAGCCGCCAGATCGGCGCGACCTTCTACTTCGCCCGAGAGGCGCTGATCCGCGCGCTGGAGACCGGCAACAACCAGATCTTCATTTCGGCGAGCCGGGCGCAGGCCAATATCTTCCGGCAGTACATCGTCGAATTCGTGTTCGCGCAGACGGGCAAGATGCTCAAGGGCGATCCGCTGGTCATCGATCGCGGCGAGGATGAGGACGGCAAGCAACTCGACCCCGTCACCCTCTACTTCCTCGGCACCAATTATCGCACCGCCCAGGGCTATCACGGCGATGTCTATATCGACGAGTGCTTCTGAATCTTCGGCTTCGAGCAGATCAACAAGGTCGCGTCGGCCATCGCGACGCAAAAGCGCTACCACAAGACCTATTTCTCGACGCCGTCCACGATCGCGCACGAGGCCTATCCGATGTGGACGGGCGAGCGGTTCAACCGCCGGCGCGAGCGCAAAGATCAGATCAAGATCGACGTCAGCCACAGCGCGCTTGCCGTGCATGGCGCCATGGGCGCCGACCAGATCTGGCGGCACATCGTCAATCTGGACGATGCCATCGCCGGCGGCTTCAACCTCATCGACCGCGCCGAGCTGGAGCTGGAATATTCGGTCGACGAATTCGCCAATCTGTTCCTGTGCGACTTTGTCGACGACAGTAAGTCCAGCTTCCCGCTCTCGATGCTGCGTCCATGCATGGTCGATAGCTGGGATGTCTGGAAAGACTTCGACCCCTATGCCCTGCAGCCGTTCGGCCAGGGCGAAGTGTGGATCGGCTATGATCCGCAGGAGAGCGAGGACGGCGACAGCGCGGCGTGCGTGGTGGTGGCGCCGCCCACCGGCCCCAAGGGCAAGTTCCGCGTGCTCGAAAAGCTGCAATGGCGCGGCAAGGACTTCGAGGCGCAGGCCGGCGAGATCAAAAAGCTGTGCTCGAAATATCGCGTCACCGAGATCGCGATCGACACGACCGGCATGGGCGCGGCGGTGCATCAGCAGGTGGTCAAGTTCTTCCCGATGGCCAGGCGCATCGATTATTCGGCGCTGACCAAGACGATGATGGTGCTCAAGGCCAAGAACGTCTTCACCAAGCGCCGCATCGAGTTTGACGCGAGCTGGCGCGATCTCGCCGCCGCGCTGATGTCGATCCATCCCCAGCTCACCGCTGGCGGCAAGCAAATGACCTATGTGGCGCGGCGCAGCGAGGCCACCGGGCACGGCGATCTCGCCTGGGCACTTCTGCACGTCCTCTACTGCGAGCCGATGGACGGCGGTGTCGGCGGAAAATCCAGCATGGAGATAATGTGATGAGCGGCACCGATATCGATGTCGAAACGAGCAGCGGCGTGCGCATGTTTTCCTTCGGCGATGCCGAGAGCGTGCTCAACCGCCGCGACCTGCTCAATTATGTCGAATGCCGGTTCGAGGGCCGATGGTTCGAGCCGCCGGTGCCGTTCAAGCTGCTCGGCCGCGCCCTCTATGTGCAACCGCACCATGAGAGCGCCATCCGCGTGAAGCGCAACCTGCTGGTGAAGCACTTCAAGCCCTCCCGCCTGCTCAGCCGCACCGCCTTCGGCAAGTTCGCCCTCGATTATCTGGTGATGGGCAATGCTTTCCTCGAGGAGGTGCCCAATATCGCCGGCCGCACGATGCGCCTCGACCACAGCCTTGCCGTGCGCACCCGGGTCGGCAAGGCCGGGCGCGCCTTCTTCCTGCCAGATCATGCCTGGGGCGGCTTCGGTCAGCCCCATGAATATGAGGCGGGCCGGCTGATCCATCTCGCCGAACCGGATGTTGCGCAGGAGATCTACGGCCTGCCGGAATATCTCTCGGCCATGCAATCGGCCTTCCTCAATGAGGCCGCCACGCTGTTCCGCCGCCGCTATTACATCAACGGCGCCCACGCCGGCTTCGTCTTCTATCTGAGCGAGGCCAGCATGGATCAGAAGGATGTCGACATGGTGCGCGAGGCCCTGCGCGAAGCCAAGGGCGTCGGCAACTTCAAGAACCTGTTCATCAACGCGCCGGGCGGGAAGAAGGACGGCGTCCAGATCATCCCGATCAGCGAGGTCGCGGCCAAGGATGAGTTTCTGGGCATCAAGGGCACCACGCGCGATGACATCCTCGCCGCGCACCGCGTGCCGCCGCAGATCCTCGGCGTGGTGCCGCAGAATAATGGCGGCTTCGGTGATGTCGGCAAGGCGAACGACATCTTCTTCGCCAACGAGATCGAGCCGCTGCAGATGCGCTTCCTCGAAGTCAACGACCGGGTCGGCGAGGAAGCCATCGCCTTCGAACCCTATCAGCCCATGGGCAACGCCGTGCCCGCTAGGTCTCCCGCCTAAAGGCGGGGAACGGGGCGCGGTAACGCCCCGTCCAGGCAAACTGACTTGCCTCAAGCCGTGGGGGTGCACGCCCCCGACTCGTCCCGCCTGCCATGCACGGCGGCGGGCCGTATGTGGAATGAAGGTTAAGGAGTCGAGTGCGATGAAAATGGAACCTGTGCAGCCCGCGCGTCCGCTGGCGGCATGGATCGGGGGCAAGCGCAAGCTGGCCAAGCGTCTGATCGCCCGTATCAACGAGATCGATCATGACAGCTATGTGGAGCCGTTCGTGGGCATGGGCGGCGTGTTTCTGCGCCGTGACCGGCGGCCGCCGTGCGAGGTCATCAACGACTGGAGCGAGGATGTGTCGACCTTCTTTCGGGTCGTGCAGCGGCACTTCGTGCCATTCGTCGACATGATCCGCTTTCAGATCAGCTCGCGCGCGAATTTTGAGAAGCTGGCGGCGCAGGATCCGCGCACGCTGACCGATCTGGAGCGGTCGGCGCGGTTCCTTTACCTGCAGCGCCTGGCGTTCGGCGGGAAGGTCGATGGCCGTAACTTCGGCACGTCACCCGGCCTCGGCGCGCGGTTCGACGTGACAAAGATCGTGCCGATGATCGAGGCCGTGCATGAAAGGCTGGCGGCCGTGACGATCGAGCGCCTGCCCTGGCGCCAGCTCATCGAGCGCTGGGATCGGCCGGCGACATTGTTCTACCTCGACCCGCCCTATCACGGCAGCGAAGGCGACTATGGCGCCGGCATGTTCGGCCGCGCTGAGTTCGCTGAGATGGCGGACGTGCTGGGCGGCATCAAAGGCCGCTTCATTATGAGCATCAACGACCATCCCGAGATCCGCGAGTTGTTCGCCCGCTTCACGATCGACGAGGCGGCCACGAGCTACAGCGTCGGCGGCCAGGCCAAAGCCAAGGCCGTGCGCGAGTTGATCATCACGGGCTGAATGTCCGCCTGACGCCCCCACAGCGACATCACAAGCCCGAGGCGCCCCGGCCAAGCCGGCGGCGCCTCGACGCGTTGGGCGGCCAGCTGGGCGGCCACGTCAGCCCGAGCGCGGCCGGCGCCTGAAATCCTTGCCACCTGACCCGCGCGCGCCGCGCTTAGCTCCCCCCCTCGCCTGCACGCTTCTTGTGAAGGAAATGACGCAACAGGCATTATACGCCGCATCGGCGGTCCTCCGGGCTTTGAGACCGCTGAGCGACGCATCGGCGGCGACGCATTTTGACGCACCCAGCCCCCGTTTTGGACGCCTGATTATGGCACGGCCTTTGCGCGGTATCCCCCTGGATACCCCAGGACCGGCCCAAGCCGGTCCGCCCCCTACGGTGCGTCCGTAGAGTGAGGGTGCCTCCATGGGCTGATCTGGGGTCGTGGCTCCGATAATTTGCGCCTCGCGCAGCGAGTCGTTCTCTCTTTATTCGGAAACGGCCTCAATCATGCCGCCGGGTGGACTCGCCCTATTTGAAAAAAGACGCGACATGCGTTCGAGCGTTTTTCGCAGGTATGGATCGGTGACCTGGGCAAGCTGCTCCTCGGGCGGCAATGCGTCCCACGCCTCGCGGATCTTGCGCGTCTGGATCGCCTCAGCCTGGCCGGCCGGCGGGCGACGGAGAATGCGACGGATGATATTGGCGACCTTGCCGGGCAGCGTCAGGAAATAGGCGTTGCTGATCTGGCGAACATATTGCCCGCCTGGCTGATAATCATCGACCGGTTCGGTACGGCGTTGCCAGTCGAGGAAGCCGTGGGCCTTCAAGTTCTTCAATGCCGTGACCACGGCAGATCGCGAACGCCGCACCGCCTGCGAAATATAATTGATCGCATAGTCCAGCCGACCGGTTTTCCGGCAGCGCCGACGCAGGAGGAACCGGTAGACCGCCAGCTCGACATCTCCAACGATCCCCCGCCTGCGCCCTGGCAGCTTCGTCGAGAGCATCAGATGTTCGAGCTGCGTCATGCGGGCATTGTTTTCCGAACTCGGAAACGTGTTCTCTCGCGCCCAGCGCCGCGATTCATAGTCGCCAGGGTGACGGCTATCGCGCCAGACCTTCTGAAATGTCCGTGCACGCTCGCCGCTGACCCTTCCCGCCAGGACGCCACCGATCGCGCGCGCGGTCATGCCGCTGCTCCGAACATCGTGCGCGCGGGTCGCTGTTTCTGAAAAAATCCGTGTACGGGATTTGTACGAGCGACATGCTCAAAACGGGCTTTGTTTTTACTATGTTCCGCAAATGCGGCTATACTATTCGGAGGGAATGGTGCATTAAAAACCCTTGAAATCAGGGCATTTAATGGTGGGCGCGGCAAGGATTGAACTTGCGACCCCACCCGTGTGAAGGGTGTGCTCTACCACTGAGCTACGCGCCCGGCGATCCAATCGCGGAGGCGAGCGCTTTGGCGATTGAGGGGCGGCATGTCAAGCCGCTGTATCGGCCTTCCGCGCGATTCCTTCGGGCACCAGCGCGACGCTGCGGTTCGCCTCAGTGCTTGGTCTGCGTCATCCGGTCGACATAGGCGATGCCGATGGCGGATATGATGAAGAGGCCGTGGATGATCGACTGCCACATCACCCCCTCGCTCGTCACGCGAGCCGCAGGCGTGCCCATGGCGCCGGCCTCAATGAAGGTGCGCAGCAGGTGGATCGAGGAAATGCCGATGATCGCCATTGCCAGCTTCACCTTGAGCACGCCGGCATTCACATGGCTGAGCCACTCCGGCTGGTCGCGATGGCCCTGCAGGCCGAGCCGGGACACGAAGGTCTCATAGCCGCCAACGATGACCATGATCAGCAGGTTGGAGATCATCACCACATCGATTAGCCCGAGCACCATCAGCATGATCTGCTGCTCGGTAAACTCGTAGGCGTGGAGGACGAGGTGGATCAGCTCCTTGATGAACAGGAACACATAGACGCATTGCGCGACGATGAGGCCCAGATACAGCGGGAGCTGCAGCCAGCGCGACCCGAAGATCAGCAGCGGCAGCGGACGGAGCGGAGCGTTGGGATCGGCAGGTGTCATGGCGGCGCCAGATAATGGGCCGCCCAAGCCCTGTCATCCCCGATTCTGGTGGCCGCCCGGTGATCATCGCACGCTGCGCGCGCTCGACCGACCTGCTGCCGCTTGCATGGCCGGTTCCCCTCACCCATATCGCGGCGCATGGCAGACACCCAGCACAGCGCCATGCCGGTCTGGCACGGCACCACCATCCTCTCCGTCCGCGCATCAGGAAAGGTCGTCGTCATCGGCGATGGCCAGGTCTCGATGGGGCAGACAGTCATGAAACCCAATGCCCGCAAGGTGCGCCGCCTGCATGATGGCAGCGTGATCGGCGGATTTGCCGGCGCCACGGCGGATGCCTTCACGCTCTTCGAGCGGTTGGAGAGCAAGCTGGAGCGCCACAACGGGCAGCTCATGCGCGCCGCCGTGGAACTGGCGAAGGACTGGCGGACGGACAAATATCTGCGCAATCTTGAGGCCATGATGATCGTGGCGGACAAGGATACGACGCTGATCCTCACCGGCAATGGCGATGTGCTGGAGCCGCTGGAAGGCATCGCCGCGATCGGATCGGGCGGCAATTACGCGCTCTCCGCCGCGCGGGCGCTGCAGGATTATGAGAAGGACGCCGAGACGCTCGCCCGCAAGGCCATGAAGATCGCGGCGGAAATCTGCGTCTACACCAATGACAGCCTGACCATCGAGACGCTGGACAGCGCCACCTGACACATCATCCCGCCTCACCCCGTTCGTCTCGAGCGAAGTCGAGAGACGGACAGACCGGCCTCAACGTGTCTCGACTTCGCTCGACACGAACGGATTTCAAAGCACCCTTATGAACGACAATCTCACCCCCAAAGCCATCGTCACCGCGCTGGATGCGCACATCATCGGTCAAGCCGAGGCCAAGCGCGCTGTCGCCGTTGCCCTGCGCAATCGCTGGCGGCGCCAGAAGCTCTCGCCCGAGCTGCGCGACGAGGTGACGCCCAAGAACATCCTGATGATCGGCCCCACGGGCTGCGGCAAGACCGAGATCAGCCGGCGCCTCGCCAAGCTGGCCGATGCGCCGTTCATCAAGGTGGAAGCGACCAAGTTCACCGAAGTCGGCTATGTCGGCCGCGACGTGGAGCAGATCGTGCGCGATCTGGTTGAGGAAGCCGTGCGCCTCGAACGCGAGCGTCGGCGCGAGGCTGTGCGCGACGCGGCCAGCGAGGCGGCCATGGGCCGGCTGCTCGATGCCCTCACCGGCAAGGAAGCCAGCGAGGCCACGCGCCTCTCCTTCCGCCAGCGGATCGAGAGCGACCAGATGAACGATGTCGAGGTGGAGGTCGAGGTGACCGATGCCCCGGCCGCGCCGATGGAAATCCCCGGCATGGGTGGCAATATCGGCATGATCAACCTGTCGGACATGATGTCCAAGGCGCTCGGCCAGCAGCAGAAGAAGCGTCGCAAGATGCGGGTTGCCGATGCCTGGGACAAGCTGGTCGAGGACGAGCAGGACAAGCGGCTCGATCAGGACGATGTCGCCCGCGTCGCCATTGCCTCGGCCGAGCAGAACGGCATCGTGTTCCTCGACGAGATCGACAAAATCGCGGTGAGCGACGTGCGCGGCGGTTCGGTGAGCCGCGAGGGCGTCCAGCGCGATCTGCTGCCGCTGATCGAGGGCACGACGGTCGCCACAAAATACGGCCCGCTCAAGACCGACCATATCCTGTTCATCGCCTCGGGCGCCTTCCATGTCGCCAAGCCGAGCGACTTGCTGCCGGAACTGCAGGGCCGCCTGCCGATCCGCGTGGAATTGAAGGGCCTGACCGAGGAGGATTTCGTCGCGATCCTCTCCGACACCAAGGCCTCGCTGCCCGAGCAATATGCCGCGCTTCTGGCGACCGAAGGCGTCACCATCCAGCTCGCGCCGGACGGTATCCGCGCGATCGCAAAGATCGCCGCCGACGTGAACGAGCAGGTCGAGAATATCGGCGCCCGCCGACTGCAGACCGTGATGGAGAAATTGCTGGAGGATGTGAGCTTCGAGGCTGACACCCGCGCGGGCGAGACAATCACCATCGATGCCGGCTATGTCGAACGCCAGCTTTCGGGTATCGCCAAGAACACGGACCTGAGCAAATATATCCTCTGAACCGGAGGCGTTAAGGGAGCGATTGCGCATGAGCTATGAGACAGTGCTGGTCGAGCAGC
Organism: Sphingobium sp. B8D3B; assembly: GCF_025961875.1. Taxonomy (NCBI): domain Bacteria; kingdom Pseudomonadati; phylum Pseudomonadota; class Alphaproteobacteria; order Sphingomonadales; family Sphingobiaceae; genus Sphingobium; species Sphingobium sp. B8D3B. The sequence continues at coordinate 1,738,618 of NZ_JAOQON010000001.1, forward strand.
GCGGCGCCGTCACGCTGGTCATGCTCAATCGTCCCCAGGCGCTCAACGCCCTCAACAGCCAGGTGCTGGCCGATCTGATCGCGGTATTCGAGGGCTACGATGCGGACGACGCGCAGCGCTGCCTCGTCCTCACTGGCAGCGAGAAAGCCTTCGCCGCCGGCGCGGACATCAAGGAGATGGCCGATAAGACCGGCGCCGACATGTACCGCGCGGAGATGTTCGCGCAGTGGACAAGCCGCATCGCCGCGACGCGCAAGCCGTGGATCGCGGCGGTTGCCGGCTTTGCACTCGGCGGCGGGTGCGAACTGGCGATGATGGCGGACTTCATCATTGCGGCAGACACGGCCAAGTTCGGTCAGCCTGAAATCACATTGGGTGTGGCGCCGGGCATGGGCGGATCGCAGCGGCTCACCCGCGCGGTCGGCAAGGCCAAGGCGATGGACCTGTGTCTGACCGGCCGCCGCATGGATGCAGAGGAAGCCGAGCGGGCTGGCCTCGTCGCGCGCATCGTGCCGGCCGACGATCTGCTCGACGAAGCGCTGAAGGCGGCCGAGGCGGTCGCCGCCATGCCGCCGTTGGCCGTCATGGCCAACAAGGAGCTGGTCAACCTCGCGTTCGAAACCACACTCACCCAGGGTCTGGTCAGCGAGCGGCGCATCTTCCAGCTTCTCGCATCCACCGAAGACAAGGCGGAGGGCATGGCAGCCTTTGTGGAAAAGCGCCGGCCGGAATGGACCGGGCGTTAAGCACTGCTACAGTGCTCTGTGCCGATGAGGCGCGGCACAACGGGTCGCCGGAAATAATAACAACTTTAAAGATTTGGAGACATTTCACCCTCTAGATGAAGTGCTCACGGCGAGCGGCGCGGCTTGATGAGACGAGCCTTCCGTGATTGACCGAAATAAGATGTGAGATGTGACGGTGGGTAACATCAAAGGCCGAGGCAGCCCCCTGCGTCATCACCCCGAAGCGGTTGAAATCGATCTGATTCGCGGTCTCTTTCACGCCTTCGCGCCGGCGCTGGTCATGACGATCAGCTTTCTGTCTGCGGGGCTGGTGATCCTGAACCGCACCGGGGACAGCATCCTGCTCGTCCTGCTGATCCTGGGCGCGGTTGCGTCCGTCGCCCGCCTCGTGTCGGCGCATCTGATCGCACCGATCATCCATGCCGAAGGGGTGACGATCGAGCAGGCGAGATATCTCGAGCGGCTCTTCGCGATTCCCTATCTCTGCTTTTCCCTTGTGCTTGGCCTGTTCGGCTTTCGCCTGCTCCAGCTTCCCTCGGCGGACACCCATATGGTGGCTGCGGCCCTGTCTCTGAGCTATTGCGCCGGCGTCGCTGTCGGTATGGGATCGCGGATGTGGATCGCGGTGCCGAGCATGATGCTGGCGCTCGGGCCGGTGATCGCCGCGATGCTGCTGCAACCCGACTTTCTCTATAAGCTCAGCGGCGCCGTGATGGCGGCGATCCTGCTCAGCGGTATCCAGAGCCTGCGTGGCAAGCAGAACCGCTCGGCGGACGACATCGCTCTGCGCATCGCCTTCTCGCACCTCGCCCGCAAGGATGCGCTGACCGCCCTCCCCAACCGCATCGCGCTGCGCGAATGGTGGGAGCAGGTCGTTGCTTCCGGGGCGGAGAACAAGCTGGTCGCGGTCCATTATCTCGACCTCAACGACTTCAAGCCCGTCAACGATCGCCATGGCCACCCGGTCGGCGACGCCCTGCTCGCCGCCGCCGGCAAGCGCATCGCCCGGACGATAAGGGACAGCGACATCGTCGCGCGGCTCGGGGGGGACGAATTTGCGGTCATCCAATATGACATCGTGAACGCCGACGATGCCGCCCAGCTCGCCGCCCGCATCCGGGAGGCGATCACCCAGCCGTTCAGCATCGGCGCGCTGACCCTCAAGATCTCGACCGGCCACGGCTTCGTGGTGTCGCGCGGCCGGGACGAAGCGCTCGAAGACCTGCTCGCCCTTGCCGACAAGGCGCTCTACACCAGCAAACAGGGCGGCGAAATTTCCCAATATGAGGCCGTCGAGACAATCACCCGCCGCGTCGCCTGATCAGCACGTCCATCTCCACCCCCGCCCGGTAGCCACATGGGTCAACAAGTGTGACGCGCGGGTCAAGCCAGCGGCGTTGGATTCACGCGCCTTGTGCGGCATAGCCTGAAGGCGCGGCCCCACCTGCTCATCGCGCGCAGGGGGCCGAACGTCGGGAGAGGATATGAAGACGCACGGGCTTGCTATTCTGGCCGCAACGGCGCTGCTGGGCGCCAGCGCTTGCCAGATGACGACCTCCACCACCTCGGTGGCGACGGAAGCCGGCATCGGCCACACGCACATGGTGAAGGCCGACGATCAGCCCGGCCAATGGGCATCCTACAGCCGGACCTGGGACGAACAGCGCTACAGCCCGCTCGACCAGATCAATGACAGCAACGCCCATCGCCTCGGCCTCGCCTGGTTCGACGATCTCGACACCTATCGCGGCGTGCAGGCGACGCCGCTGGTGATCGACGGCGTGCTCTACAATGAGAATATCTTCAACGTCGTCACGGCCTATAATGCCAAGACCGGCGAGAAATTGTGGGTTTACGACCCCAAGGTCGGCAAGGAATGGGCCGGCCTCGCCTGCTGCGGCCCCTCCTCGCGCGGCCTTGCCGCCTGGGGCAACAAGATCATCATCGGCGCGCTGGATGGGCGGCTGATCGCCATCGATCGCAAGACCGGGGCCGAGCTCTGGTCCGCGCAGACCTTCGATCGCAAGGAGCAATATTCGATCACCGGCGCGCCGCGCGTCTATGACGGCAAGGTGATCATCGGCAATGGCGGCGCGGACTATGGCTCGCGCGGCTTCGTGGTTGCTTATGATGCCGAGACCGGGAAGCGACTGTGGAAATTCTACATCGTCCCCGGCAACCCCGCGAACGGGCCGGACGGCGAAGCCTCCGACAGCGCGATGAAGATCGCCGCGCCGACCTGGCACGGCAAATTCTGGGAGACCGGCGGCGGCGGCAATGCGTGGGACAGCTTCGCCTACGATCCCGAACTGAACCTCGTCTACATCGGCACCGGCAATGGCAGCCCGCAAAGCTGGCATCACCGCAGCGACAGCAAGGGCGACAATCTGTTCCTCTGCTCCATGGTGGCGGTGGATGCGACCACGGGCGCCTATAAATGGCACTACCAAATGGTACCCGAGGAGGACTGGGATTATACCTGCACCCAGCCCATCGTGCTCGCCGACCTCAAGATCGACGGCAAGCTGCGCAAGGTCGCCATGCAGGCGCCGAAGAACGGCTTTTTCTACGTGCTGGACCGCGCGACCGGCGCGCTGATCTCGGCGAAGAGCTATGTCTCGGTCAACACATGGGCCAGCCATGTCGACATGAAGACGGGGCGCCCGGTGGTGCTGCCCACCGCGCATAACACGACCACGCCGCACATCATGAGCCCGAGCTGGATGGCCGCGCACACCTGGCACCCGATGAGCTACAGCCCCAAGACCGGGCTGGTCTATCTCTCGGCGCAGGAGCAGGGGTCGATCTACGCCAACCAGCCGGACGGTGCGTACCAATATGTGCGCGGGCGCAACAACACCGGCTTCGATCATGCCAACCAGCCGGAGCTACGCAAGCAGCTGATGAACGAGATCATGGCGAGCGAGAAAGGCTATCTGCTCGCCTGGAACCCGGCGACGCAGAGCGAGGCCTGGCGCGTGCCCTATCCGCATCCCGGCTCAGGCGGCGTGCTGACCACAGCCGGCAACATCCTCGTGCAGCCGACCATCAACAAGACCGTCGCCATCTACCGGGCGGACAATGGCCGGAAGCTCTGGGAAATGAACGTCGATCAGGCCGGCGTCGCGGGCGCGATGACCTATATGATCGATGGCGAGCAATATATCGCGCTCAATGTCGGCTGGGGCGGCTCGCCGGTCTATAATCTTGCCAAGGATGGCCCCTTCCGCTTCGCCACCGCGAAGCTGCTGGTGTTCAAGCTGGACGCCAAGGGCGTGACGCTGCCGCGGATGAAGACGCAGGAAGAGACCGCCTATCTGCCCCGCCAGCGCATCCCTACCGAGGTCGCCGCGCGCGGCGCGGCTCTCTATGGCGAGACCTGCAATCGCTGCCATGGCGACAATGCCGTCGGCGGCATCAAGGATCTGCGGCGGATGAGCAAAGATGCGCATGATGGCTTTCTCGACATTGTGCTGAACGGAACCCTGCTCCACAAGGGCATGCCCAATTTCAGCGGGGTGCTGACCAAGGCGCAGGCCGAAGACATCCACGGCTATCTCATCACCCGTGCTCAGGAAGACTGGTAAGGGCACGGGAACGGGCACCCCGCGCCGACGTTAGACCATGAGAGACAACAGGCGTGGGACGAGATCATGACGAGACAAGCGAAAACCGATAAGCCGAAATCGGCAACCCCACGTCGCGCGAGGACCAAGGCCGTGAACCCGCGTCAGCTGCCCGTGGTGGTGGAGCATGAGAAGAGCACGACGCAGGTGATTGCCGACAAGGCGGTCAAAACCGGCCGCGCCCTTGGCAAGACCAGCGTGCGCCTGGCGCAACCGATCGTCAAATCGATCAAGCATGAGGATAACCGCACGCTCGCCAAGATGGTGGTCGCAGCGGTGACGCCGCGCCTCATCAACTACGGCCTTCGCTTTGCGGTCCGCAATCCGGTGCTGACTGTCGCTGGGATATTGGTGGCTGCGACCATCATCGGCTCGCAGGATGATGGGGCCCAAGAGGAGAGCTGAGCTCTTCTCCGACAGCGGCACAAATGCAAACGCCGGTGCAAAACCCCGGCGTCGCTGTTTATGGCTGGGGGCGTTCGGGGCGCTTAGTGCGGCCCCTTCCCGTCCGACACGCCGCCCCAATCCTCATTGGCCCGCGCGATCAGATAGCCATGGATCGCCTCGGCATCCTCGGCCGAGATGAGGTCGGCAAAGCTCGCCATTCCCTTGTCGGCATAAATGCCCTTGAGGACGATGTCGTTGAACTTCGCGTGCGTCTCGCGCGTCATCATCCGCAGATCCTTGACGCCGCCGATGGCCTGCTGACCGTGGCACACTGCGCAGGTCTCTGCGAAGAGCTGCGCCCCGCGCGCGACCTGCGCCTCGCTGGCGCGGAGCGGTGGCGGCTCCGGCGCCTTCGCGGCCGGCTGGAGCGCCGGCAACTGCGCCGTGCCGCCCAGCTTGAACACGATCAAGCGAGCCGGCGCACGTGGCATCTCGATGCCCTGCCCGCGCTCGACCATGGCGGCGCCCCCGCCCCAACCAGCGTTGACGGCGACATATTGCACGCCATCCAGCGTGTAGGTGATCGGCCCGGCGACCGGCGCGCTCTGCACCGGCATTTCCCAGAGCAGCTTGCCATTGCGGGCATCGAAGGCCGCGAAGGTCTGGCGTGTCGTGCCCTCGAAAACAAGGTCGCTGCCCGTGACCATCACGCCGCCGTTGCCGTGGCGCGGCAACGGGATTTTCCAGGCCGCCTTCTGCTTCACCGGATCCCAGGCCAGGAGATAGGCCTTGTCCATGGCCACGGCCTCTTTCATCAGCTCGCCACGCTTCTTCGCCGCCTCGCCGGTATATCCACCCCAGCCCGCATTGGAGCGGAACGGCTTGGGCTGGAAATCGGGATCGAGCGCCAGTACCATGCCGGATTCGTAGAGGGGGAAATAAGCCAGCTTTGTGCGCGGGCTATAGGCCATGGGGAACCAGTTATGCGCGCCGCCCGGCCCCGGCTTCACCAGAAACGGATCCTGGCCATAATGCGCATCCGGGTTCATCTTCGGGCGGCCGGTCTTGGGATCGATGCCGAGGGTCCAGTTCGCAGGCGCAATCTGACCGGCCGAGATGAATTCTCCCGTCGCGCGATCCAGCACATAGAAATAGCCGTTCTTCGGCGCCTGCATCAGCACCTTGCGGTCCCGTCCGCCGATCTTCAGGTCCGCCGTGACGATGGATTGCGTGCAGGTGTAGTCCCAGTCCTCCTCGGGCACCATCTGGTAGTGCCAGGCATATTTGCCGGTCTCGACATTCACCGCGACGATGGAGCAGATGAACAGATTGTCGCCCTTGCCGTTGCTGCGATAATGCCAGGAGAGCGGCGACCCGTTGCCCGTGCCGATATAGACGAGCTTGAGCGAAGGATCATAGCCGATGCTGTCCCACGCATTGGCACCGCCGCCCAGCTTCCAATAGTCGCCGGACCAGGTCTTGCGGATCATCTCCATGACATTGTCGGAGGCCGCGCCGTCCGGACCCTTGGCGGGATCGCCGGGGGTCAGGTAGAATTTCCAGGCTTCCCTGCCCGTGTCGGCATCATAGGCCGCGACGAAGCCGCGAATACCCATGTCGCCGCCGCTGTTGCCGACAACGACCTTGCCATCGAACACGCGCGGCGCGCCGGTGATGGTATAGGGCATGTCCTTGGGCGTGCTCTGCACCGACCATACCGGTTTGCCGTCCGCCGCATTGAGCGCGATCACCCGCCCGTCCAGCGTGGCGATGATGACCTTGCCCTTCCACAGCGCGAGGCCCCGCGCCACCGGCTCGCAGCACGCATAGCGCCCGAACTCGCGCTGCACCTGCGGATCATAGGTCCACAGGCGCTTGCCGGTGCGGGCATCATAGGCAATCGTGATGTTCCACGGGAGCGTGTTGTAAAGCACGCCATCAGCATAAAGTGGCGTGGCCTCGACACCCCGGAAGGTATCGAGATCGTCATACCAGGCGATGCCGAGCTGGCTTACATTCTGCGCATTGATCTGGTCGAGCGGACTGTAGCGCTGGGCGCTGTAAGTGCGCCCGTCATGCAGCCAGTCCGTGCCGTCGGTCGCCTGCGCCGCCATCCGCGCGCTGTCGACCTCGGCCCGGCCGCTCGCCTGCAATTGCGCCATGAACGCAACCATCAGCGCGCCCAGAACCAGCACGGCAATTCCCACCGCACCGGCGGGCCGTCTCCACATCGCCATCATTGCGTTCAGTCCTTCGGCGGCTGGCCAATCGGCTGCGATCCATCAACCCAGCGACCGACCTTGAGCGAGTCCATCTGCGCCTTCGTGCCCGGCGGGCGGTGATAGGCGCCGACTTCATCCCGATCCGGCGTGAACACCTTGCCGGAGACCGGATTGGGATAATGGAACGGCACGATATAATAAGCGGGATAGGTCAGGTAGACGACCGAGGGCGGCAGATCTGGCGGCGGATCGAACTTGTCCGGCCAGGTATTGTTCATCGCCCATTTGCCCCAGCCTTCCCAGCTTGTGTACATGGTGAAGGGACCGGTCAGGCGGCTGATCTTCCAGACGCCATTCTCCTTGCGATACTCATTCTCGTAGAGCGGCAGGCCCCAGCCGCCATTGCTCATCACGAAGGCGCGCGCCCGCACCCAGCCGGTCTTGCCGTCTGCGGAAATGTCCGGGATCGGCTGGAACTGCATGTGGTTGGCGAGCGCGCCCTTCTTGGTGCCGTCCGGCCCGAAGGCCTTTTGCATATATTCGAGCACGCGGGCCTTGCCGAGGAAGATGCCCTTGCCGCCGATCTCCAGCGTGGCATCCTCGGTGAACAATTCGGACAGCGGATGCCACTGGCTCTTGTCGACGAAATAGCCGTAGCTCCGCTGCAGCTTCTCGATGGCGTTGAGGTCTTCCAGTCGGGTGATGCGCTCATCCAGCGCAGCGAGGCGTTCGGCTGCGGGTTGCGCCGAGGCCTGCGCCACAGGAAGCAGGGCGGATGCGGCGATCAGGGCCGCGACGATGCGGGTCCGGTTCATCATGGTTGCCTCATTCCCTTTGCTGCGCTGCTCTCTTCGCGCTTGCCGCTCTCCATGCCGCGATCCGGGCGGCCTACGATGTCATCGCCCTCCATCGGCAGCGCCTTGAGCGACTGGCCTGTGACGGGATGATCGTAGCTGAACGCCGGGAGATAAGCGTTCGGGAAGGAGCGGTAGACCTCCGTCGGCGGCTTGTCCGGTGGGAACAAGGCGCTCGGCCCGTCCATCTGGATTGCATATTTGGCGAAGCCGAGATCATAATCGGTCATGGCAGTGACGTAGAAGTGCAGCGTGTCGAACTTCCACACCCCGCCTTCCTTCACATATTTATTCTCGTAGATGCCAACGCCCCAACGGCCGTTCTCACCGGGCCGGGCGAGCATCACCATGCCCTGCCAGCGCCCAGTCGCCGTGCGGCCATCCGGCGCGACCACCACAATGGGCTGCAGCATCATGTGATTGTTGAGGCTGCCTGCGCTCAGGCCCTGCGGCCCAAAGAGCAGCATCGCCTGCCGGATGCGCGCCGGGCCAATATAGACCCCGCGCTGCCCATATTCGAACTGCCCGCGCGCTGTGAACAGGTCCGCCGCCTGGTTCCACAGGCCCTTGTCGAAATAATAGCCAAAGGTCGCGGTGAGGTTCTCGATGGCGAGCTGGTCCTCCAGCGCTTGCACCCGCTTCTGATAGGCGGCGACCTTGCCGCGCAAGGACGCGTCACTCTGGGCCGCGGCGGGCGCAGGCGCCGTGATGACAAGGCCGCCAATCAATGCGGCCATGATGCTGGTGCGGGCGCTCATTGCACGGTCTCCGACACGGGCTGGCCAGTCACGGGATTGGGCGCGTGGAACGGCGGAAGCGTGCGATCCGGGAAGGCCCGCGTACTCGTCGACGGGCGATCCGGCGGCATGGCCTTGCTGGCCGCGCTACGTGTCAGCCCCTCGCCGGGCTTGAGCCGTGCCCAGCCCTTTTCATAAGGCGCCACGAAATTGATGTAGAGGTGCAACCGCGCGATCTTCCACACGCCGTCTTCCTTCACATAATCATTCTCGTAAATGCCGTCGCGCCACTCGGCGTGCTGCTTGTGCTGGCCGAGCATTCCGAGGTCCCGCCACCGTGCCTTGGCGCTGCGGCCATCGGGCGCGACATCGACGACCGGCTGGAGCGTCACCCACTCATTGAGCTGGCCATAGATCAGCCCATCCTGCCCGCCATGCAGGGCCTTCAGATAATCGCGGATGCGGTCCTTGCCGATATAGACACCATCGGCGCCGATCTCGATGCTGCCCTTGTCCGCGAACAGGTCGGCGGCGTCCTGCCAAAAGCCCCGGTCGAGATAATAGCCAAAGGCGCGCTGCAGCTTCATCACCGCGCGGGCGCCCTCCAGTTTCTCGACGCGCGTGGTGAGCGTGTCGATCTCGCGATCGATGCCCGCGTGCATCTGCGCCTGCACCGGCCCGGCCGCGACGAGCAGCGCCCCCAGCGCCAGCCCCAGTCCCAGCGATGCCGCACGCCTCATCGCAGTTCTCCCGTCGGCACGGCCCGCAAGGCGAAGGCGCCAGGATCCTGCCCCTTGAGAGAGGGGTCGAAGAGGAAGCGGCCCTTGCTCTCCACTGCATAGGCAAAGCCATCGAAGTGGGTGACGCCGGGCACGCCGTCCATGCCATCCTTGAGCAGTTTCACGGTCACATCATCTCCTTCGATGGTGAGCAGGCTGATCCGCCCTGCCGGCCCTTCGGCCTGCAGGAAGCGGTTGCCCCCGATGGGCCGCAGGCCGTCCGGCCCGTTGAGCGGCTGCGAGACATTGAGCTTGGTCAGGCTGGCAAAGCTGCCATCCGCGCGCCGATTGACCCGCAGCATTATGTTCTGCCGGACATTGTTGACGTAGAGCGTGCCATCCTCGCTGAAGGCGATGCCATCCACACCGCCGAGCAGGGCCTTATCCTCGACCAGCAGCGACACCGCCTCTGCACCCGGCGCAAGCGTGAAGATGCGCCCATTGGTGGTCTCGGCGATATAGGCCGTGCCATCCTTGGCGAGCGCGATGTCGTTGCAGGCGCTGGCCGGCGCGGGCATCTCGTAGCGCTTCTTGAGATCGCCGGATGCGAGGTCGAAGGCGACGAGGGCGGACACCGCACCCGCCTGCCCCATCGGCACCGAGCAGGCCCACAGCGTATTGGTCCGCTCGTCGACGAGCACGCCCAGCACCGCTGCGAGCTTGTTCTTCTTGTCCGGGCGGATCCAGGCGATGGCCTGCGTGCTGCCCGGCACAGCGCGGTAGATATTGCCCTTGAAGCTGCTGATGTAGAAATTGCCCTTGGAATCGACGCCGGCATTCTCGGGAAACACGCCCTTGTCCGCGACGATGATGTCCTTCGGCAGCGGCTTGGCGAACGGCGCGGGCATGAGATAGGGGACTTCGTTGGAGATCGTCTCGATCCGCGTGATGCGGCCATTGGCGATCTTGAAGATGCTCACGAAACCGACGGTGCGCGCATAATGGGCCTCAGCCGGGTAGCTCTGGCCGTCCCGCCCGGTGAACTGCATCTGCGCCCCGGAGAGGTCGCGATAGCCGATCGCGGCGACCAGCCCGCGTGCCTCGTCGATGGCCACGACCTCATGGCGCAGCGCCTCGACCTCGCCGAACAGGCCGCGCGTCAAAGGCGCCGCACAGCCGGCATCCCTTGCACTTTTGGCGACCAGCAGCCCGGTCACCGGCACGCCATTCTCGATGGTCGTGCAGCCGTTGTCGAAGCTGACCGCCGGTCCTTCCCCATTCGCGGCGACAGAGGATAAATAAGCATCGACCAGCGCCGTCATCTGACCGCGGGGCAGGCGTGCCTTCGGGCTGAGGCTGCTCGTCAGGCTCTTGGCCGGCGCGTATGTAACCGGATCACCGAAGGGCTGGCGCCCCTGCTTGCGACGAATGACGGATTGCACGGCGGCGATCCGGCCGTCCCGCGTCGCCATATCCATCGCGTAAAAGCCGGGCTGGCCATGATCCTCGACAGAACCGAACCAGACGACGCGGCCAGTCTGGCTGTCCGTCACCACCAGCGGCGCATCATCGACCGCCTTGATGGTGACCCACGAGCTTTCGCCGATGCGCACCGGCACGCTGTTCTCGGCGTAGACCACCGGGTCGGACCAGGCGACGCCGACCGGATCGGCCTTGGCCATCGCGGTCATGAAGCTGGCGGCGAGCTGGCCGAGGCAGGCGGAGTCACAAGGCGTGGATGTCTGCGCCATGGCCGGCGCGGTGACGAGCGCGCAGAGCGCAGCTGCGGTGAAAAGCGCGCGCCTCATTCGCCCTGCTCCCCATGCTCGCGGCCGGTCGCCCAGGGATTGTGCATAAAATAGGGCACATAGGTGAACACGGCCTCGATCTCCTGAATCGCGCCGTCTCTCACGCGGAAGGCTTCCAGCAGCGTGATCGAGTTCGGCCATTTGAGCGCGGTCTTCATCTCGCGCCCGTCGGTCAGCTTGTAGCGGTCCACCTCATTGTCATGATCGAAGAAGCCGGAGGCAATGACGACGCCGCGCTCCTCGTCGACGAGAGGGAAGCGCCTCTCGCGGATGCGCTTGTTGATGTAGTAGATGCCGAGCTTGAACTGTTCGAGGCAGCCCGAGGCCAGCGAGGCCGCATTGCCATTCGCGCCCGGCTCGGCGGAAACGCCCTTGCCCGGCGCGGTCGTGCTGATGCCGTTCTCCAGCCGCCCGCAATCGTCCGTGAACGGCGCGAACACCGTTCCGTCATTTCGCTCGACCGTGTTGAAGTAGCTCTGCGCCACCGCAATCAGCCGCGCCCGTGAGACCCGCTGATCGGGCGGCAGAACCTCGTTGAAGGCAGGGTGATGCGCGACCTTGTCCGGATCGCCAAAGGGCGCCGGCAGACCCGTGCGGCGATGCACGACCGTCTCGATCTGGTCGATCTTGTCGTCTTGCACGCGCATCCGCATCGCATAATATGCGGGCTCGCCATGCTCCCACACGACGCCGAACCAGGCGACCTGCCCGGTGAGCGGATCGGCGGCTTCGAGGCCCGTCGGCGCGACTTTGCTGATCGAGCGCCACAGGCCCTTGCCGATCGGGATGACGACATTGTTCTCGGTAAACTGCACGTCCGCCGCGAGCTTGAGGGACGAGGGGTCCTTCTTTGCCAGCGCCGCCATGTAATCGCGCGCATAGCCGATCAGACAGTCGCGATTGCAGGTCGGAATATTGACCGCGCTGCGCTCGCCAAAGGCTTGCGCCATGGCTGGTGTCGCCGTCGTTGCCAGAAGCGCGGCGCCTGCCGCGACCATCAGCCGCGTGTGCCAGCGGTGAACCCTGTTGCTCACAAATTTCCCCTCCTGTCGCCTTCCGCCCAGCGATGCCTGCACTGATCGCTTGTTACGGAGCGGGGCCACCATAAGGGGCGTTTCGCGCGCTTGTCACGCGCTGAAGGTCGGAAAAGTCACGGATTTCCAGATCAGCCCGGCGAATGTCCGGCTCGATCAAGGTCGCTCTGAGGCGCCAGCGTCGAGAGGGCGTCCGGCGACGGCCTTCTCCCGTGAGGGCGAGCCCTCAGGTGCAGATGGTCGCGGTGAGGACCGGTATGCCGGTATACAAGATGCTGACCAGACCGGTGACGGCGCTGGCAAAGGCCAGCCAGGCCAGCAGGTCCATACGATTGGAGCGGGGCCGAAAGACCCAGCATAGCCATGCCGCCGCACCAACCGAAACCAGGTAGATGACGACCAGCACCACCCGCGCGGCGCTCACGCTAGCGAGTCGGGCATCGTCCCAGCCCCAGGCGCAGGAGAGGCCCTGCACGGCATATAACAGCGCAAATGCCGCCGCCCAGGCAATCAAACCTGCCATCGCTCGGAGCAACGCGGTCATGCCATCAGTCCGGGAAGATGGGTGCATGCGAGGGTGATAGCGCAGACGGCAATGGCATAATCCGCCCAGAGCCGTGCGATCCTCGGCTCAGCGCCATGGGTGGCGGCCACAAATCCTGCCCGACGCCGTTGCCAGACGAACAGGCCGATCAGCAGAGCGAGTGCCGCATGGAGTATGGCGTAGCCGAGCAGCACGGCCACCACCGCCCCATAAGCATGCAGCGTGGGTGCGGGAGCCAGCAGCCATGCGGTCACGATCAACGCGGCCAGCAACGTCGCCAGCCCACCCCCGGCAATAGCAACATGGCGCAGGCGGCGGCCGAACAGCGCGGCCACCCCCGCCCCCACGATCCCCGCCAGCAAAATCGGGAGGGAAGGCAGGACGAGCGCCGGCGGGGGCCAGTTCGGGGCGATGATCCAGAGAAAGGCATGGCCGAACAGAAGCGCGCCGAAGAAGGTGCCGTTGGCGAACAGCAGGAACACGCTGCCCCACCAGCCGGGCGATCCGCCTATCTCGGCATGGGGCGGCGCCTCGACCCCATGTCCGATGGGCAGCGCGCCGCGAACCTGCTTGTCGCCAAGGAGCCACGCCCAGCGCCAGCCAAGCGCCGCCAGCAGGATGAGCGGCACCGGCGCCAAGATGTAGAGCTTGAACAGCATCAGCAGGAAGAAGCTGCCGGTGACCATCGCCGTCCACAAAGGCAGCGTCGTGTTGCCCGGCAGGACGACGATGTGCTCCACCCGCCCGCTTGCCGTGTCGACGGCCAGCGTCTCGCGCCAGCCATGGCGGGGCTCGGCAAGATAGCCCTCCCCGCGCGCCAGCGAAAGCGCAAGGTCGGGCGCCTTTTCGAGCGGCTCGCGGTCATCGACATGGGGCAGGCTCGCGATGTTGTAGGACGGCGGCGGCAGCATCATCGCCCATTCCAGCGTGCCCGCATTCCACGGATTGCGGCGGGTGCGCGGCGCGTGGAAGATCTGCAGCGCGATATCGATGACGAACAGGGCCACGCCGCTCGCCATCACAAAGCCGCCGACCGACGAGAGCAGATTATAGCCTGTCCAGCCGAGCCCCTCGGGATAGCTGTCGATGCGGCGGGGCTGGCCGAGCAGGCCGACCAGATGCATCAGGAAAAAGGTCAGGTGAAAGCCGGTGAAGATCAGCCAGAAGGCTGCCTTGCCGAGCGTGTAGCTATACTGCCGCCCCGTAAAATGCCCGAGCCAGTAATAGGCCGCCGCCAGCATCGGGAAGACGAAGCCGCCGAACAGCACATAATGGAGATGCGCGGTGACGAAGGCGCTGTCATGCGCCTGCCAGTTGAATGGGACCATGGCGACCATCACGCCGGTCAACCCGCCCATCACGAAGGTGACAAAGAAGCCGATCAGGTAGAGCATCGGTAGCTTCATCTGCGGCCGGCCGGCCCATAGCGTGCCCAGCCAGGCAAAGATCTGCACCCCGGTCGGCACCGCCACCAGCGTCGAGGCGGCGGAGAAGAACGCCAGCGCCATATGGGGGATGCCGACGGTGAACATGTGGTGGACCCACAGCCCGAAACTCAGGAAGCCGAGCGCGAGGATTGCCGCCACGATCCAGCCATATCCAAGGATGCGGGTCCGCGCCATGACCGGCAGGATCGTCGAGATCGCGCCGGCGGCCGGCAGGAAGATGATGTAGACCTCCGGGTGGCCGAACAGCCAGAAGAGGTGCTGCCACAGCAGGGAGTCCCCGCCCCGCGCCGCATCGAAGAACGGCCAGCCGAACGCGCGTTCCAGTTCAAGCAGGATGGAGCCAAGGATGAGCGGCGGGAAGCCGATCAGCATCATCAGCGCTGTCACCAGCATGTACCAGGCGAACAGCGGCATCCGATCCAACGACATGCCCGGCGCCCGCAATTTGAGGATCGAGACGACGATGTCGACCGCCGTCACCATCGCGGAAATCTCCACAAAGGTGATGCCGAGCAGCCAGAAATCGGAATTGATCCCCGGCGAATAGGGTTTGGACGACAGCGGCGTGTACATGAACCAGCCCGCATCGGGCGCGACGCCCAGCAGCATGGCCACGATCAGCATCGTGCCGCCGAACAGATAGCACCACCAGCCATAGGCCGTGATACGCGGGAAGGCGAGGTCGCGCGCACCCAGCATCTTGGGGAGCATGTACATCGCGAACCCTTCGAACATGGGGATCGCGAACAGAAACATCATGATGCTGCCATGCATCGTGAACAGCTGGTTGTAGATATCCGGCCCCACAAAGACGCTGCCCGGCGTCGCCAGCTGGGCGCGGATCAGCATGGCCAGAAGGCCGCCGATCAGGAAGAAGATGAAGGCGGTTACCATCAACCGCACGCCGATCACGCTGTGATTGACCGTCGAGATGGTGCCCCGCCAGCCGCGCGGCGTTCCCCAGATGCGCTCTAGGGCACGATGAAGCTGGAGCGCCTTCACTGCTCGTCCCCCGCCACAAAGCGCGCCCAGCCCGCCCCATCATGCGCGACGACGCGGAAAGCGTGACCCGTGTGCCCCGGGCCGCAAAACTCGGCGCACAGGCCATGATAGACGCCCGGCACGCTGGCCTCGATGCGCAGGACATTGCGATGGCCGGGAATGGCATCCATCTTGCCCGCGAGACGCGGCACCCAGAAAGCGTGAATGACGTCGAGCGTCCGCAGTTCGACATCAACCGGCTGGCCGGCGGGAATGTTGAGCACATCCTGCGTGACGACACCGCCGGTGCCGCCGGGCTGCGTGAAGGTCCACTGCCACCGGCTCGCTTCGGCGATGACGCGCAGGGTCTGCGCATCGTTGCGCGGCAGCAGCCGCTCGCCAATGACCAGACCATAAGCCAGCAGCGCGACGAGAACGACGGACGGGAAGATGAGCCCGCCGCCGATGATCCACCGCTTGGCCGAGGTCGGGCGCTCCAGTGAGCCGCGTCGAAAAGCGAGCGCGAGCAGCGCGCAGACCAGCACAAGGATCGCCACCGCCCCGGCCAGCATGACCCACCACAAGGACGCGATAGCATCCGCCGCCGGCCCTGCGGGCTCTAGCGTCGAGTAGCGGCCGGCACAGCCGCTGGAGAAAAAGGCCGCGCCGGGCATTATGACCCGAGAGCGCAGACAGCGTAAAGGACGGCCATGCCCAGCACCGAACAGCGCGAGGATGCGCTGACCGACCCGATCAGCGCGAACCCCTCGTTCGATGACGCGGAATCGAAAATCGCGGTGTCCGGTCACCCCGTTCACGCCATGCTGGTCTCGTTCCCGATCGGCCTTGCGGCCTGCGCGCTCGGCGCCGATCTCTTCTACTGGTGGACCGGAGACGGCTTCTGGGCGCGCGCGGCGCTGTGGAGCACCGGCATGGCCTTTCTGATGGGCCTGCTCGCCGGCCTTTCCGGAACGGTCGAGCTGCTGAGCGTGCCGGGTATTCGCGCTCGTGCGGCAAGCTGGACGCACTTCATCGTCGCGATCACCTTGCTGTCCGTCCTCGGCGCCAATTGGGGCTATCGGCTGTCCGGCTATGAATCCGCCGTGCTCCCTTATGGCCTGCTGCTCTCCGTGCTGTCGGCCATTTTCGTGGCCTTTGCCGGGTGGCATGGCGGCAAGCTGGTGTTTGACTATCAAATCGGCACCTCGTCGACCGGCAATTGACGGCCGCGCGGCGTCGTCAGCCAGTCCGGCATGGTCAAGTCGATGGAGGGCTTGCTTAGTACGATCGCAAAGATCGCCGCGCACAGAAGGAGGGCGAGCAGCACGAGCGGCAGGATCGGCGAGGGCTGGCGCTGATTGCCATGCTCGCCCATCCGCACGACGAGATTGCCGATCCAAGCGTGCAGCCCGACCAGCAGCCCCACGAACAGCAGCTTGCCGAACATCCAGGGCACGAACACTTCGCGCAGAAACAGCAGCGCCGTGCCGGCCGCAACCGCGACCACCGCAGCCGGCGTCAGCAAATGAGTATAGCCATAATGGGTGAAGCGGCGGATGCGCTGATACGCCTGCTGACCCTGCCCGCGCTCATGCTGCGCCAACAGCAGCGGCAAGGCGATCAGGCCGGCGGCCCACAACAGGATCGCGGCGATGTGCAATCCCTTGATGAGCGGAATCCACGCTGTCACGCCGGCGTCCACCGCCAGCCGTCGCTCCAGGCGCGGCGCGCGATCAGTCCGGCGATCACGACATAAGGCAGCATCGCCGGCACCCACACGATCAGACCGGCAAGCTGCTGATCGTGCAAGGGATCGATTCCATAGGCCAGGGGCGCGATGCGATGATGGGGATAGAGCACGCGGGGCGCGAAGGTGATCAGCGCGCCCAGCAGGCCCATCTGCCCGACCCCGGCGGCAAGCGTGACCATCGCGGCAGGCCACGCCGCGCGTGCCGAGAGTATCGCGTGCCAGAACCAGATGGCGGTGCCGAGCAGGGAAAGCTGCATCAGCCAGTACAGACCATGATGATTGAGCGCCGCCGTGTAGAAAGCGGGGATGTGCCAAAGCCAGAGCGTGCCCGTGGATACGGCGAAGGGCAGCGCCGCGCTGCCGGAGCGCCCGCGTGGCAAAAGAAGCGCGAAGACCGGCGCCGCGCAGGCGACCAGCAGAATGTGGTGCACGGTTCTCGCGGAGAACAATGCGCTAGCGAGGGCACAGAGCGGCGATACAAACGCGACCAGCAGAATGCCGCAACCGGCGGCGACGAGACCGGGCCGCTGTCGCCCGACGGTCGCGAGCAGCAGGATCGTCCCGCCCAGCATGGCGCCCAACAACCAGGGGTCGAAGTTCCAGCTGAGTAGAAGCCGGCTCGGATCCGGTGGTGCGCCACAATAAGGGATATTCGTGACGATTATACTTCCCCGAAAAGGTCCCAGGAGGAGATGAGCAGCATCCCCGCCGCCACATGCCAGACCAATTGAACCAACGCCGCCAATCCATGAGGGTTCCCGCCCGCTGGAACTGGCAGCACACTTGCGAGAAAAGGTCCCCAGGCTAACACTGGCGGCGTCACCCGGTACATCTGCATCTCGGAGGATTTATGGACATTTCTGAAGCCGGCGGTCGCACCATTGCGGCCGACATCGAAACCGCCTCCAACAGTACGGACCTGGCCCTGCTCGATCTGGCGCGGCTGACGACAAGCATCCTCGAAACCAAACGCACCACGGTGATTGAGCCGGCGCGCTTCCAAACTCTGTTGGATGATATGTCTGCCGCTCTATCAAATCTCGTCGAGGGACGTCGCAACATGGTCGCGGTGCACAGAGCGCTCGTCTTGATCAAACGTGAAAGTAACCTGGCTGAGGTCGACTTCGGGTGTTTCGGTATTGCTAACAGAGCAGCCGGCAAGCAGCCGGTCGATTCTGAGCGAAGTTGATACCGTTAAAGCCCGACCTTTCGCGACCGCAACTTGGCTGCTCATGCGTTTCCCCAGCCGCAGTGTCAGGCGCCGAGCCGCGTCGTTCGCAAATTGACGCTGTGATGAGCCTATGCCATAGGCGTCGCCGCCGCCGCGGTTGCCAAAACGATGCAACAGGGACGGCCTGATCAGCGCGAAACGCCTGATTAGCGGGTGTAGCTCAATGGTAGAGCAGCAGCTTCCCAAGCTGACGACGGGGGTTCGATTCCCCTCACCCGCTCCAGCCTTCAGACATTCCTGCCAGCATTAAGCCACCGAACCGGTTGGATTTTCCCGCTCGCCCGATGCATTTGGGGGTAGCCGCTCCACTGCGCTTGATCCACGCTGCGGAGGTCGGCAGATGCAGCGTGTGATGGCCGCTTCCTGACTGATGCGGCCCATTCGTCGGCTCGGGAGACAAAGAATGCGATCAGTGCTGGCAGCCCTCGTCATGATGATCGGCGCGATGGTTCTCTCGAGCGCAGCGACGGCCCAGCCGGCGCAGGCCTCGTCCGGGGGCGAGCAGTCTTCCGCTGCCTGCGTGAAAGACTCGAACGTCGACAGTTGCTGGCAGGCCGGCGTCGCGGCGGAACGGCGGGGCGATGCACGCGCCGCCCTCGCCGCCTACGAGGCATCCTGCGACGCGGGCTTTCAGATGGGCGGCTGCTACGAAGCCGGCAAGATCTATTTTCTGAATACCACGCTGCGCAGCTACGGTGCCGCGAAGGAGAAAATGGCGCGCGTCTGCGATTCATCCGACATCGGGATTGGCCCCTATGCCTGCAAATATCTGGGCATCATCTACCGCAGGGGTTTGGCCGGCGAACCGCAGTTGGAAAGGGCCTTCAACATCCTGTCCCGCGCCTGCTTCCTCCACAATGATAGCCCGTTCATCGACGGAAATGGCTGCGAAATCCTTGCGGACGACATTCCAGACGCTGATGCGATGGGCGTCTCCGACGATGTGTGGGCGCCCGACTATATCGCTTATCTGGCCTTCGCGATGGGCTGCACCGACGACATGCCGGCGCTCTGCACCCGCGCGCTGACAATCCATGACCGCGCCGTCGCCACATCGGCCGGCTGGCTCAAGCGCTGCGCCGAGGACGCCGGGGCAGTGCAGTTCTCGGGGCGTTGCGGGGATCTCGCGCGCGCCGCTACCATCGACAATTTCGACCAGCGTCAGGCCCTTCGCCAGCGTCTCGTGCGGATGTTCGTTCGCGCGACGGAATATGCGGGATAGAGCACGCCCCCGCATCACCGCCAGGCGCGGGCCGCCCTCTGTGTGTCAGATACCGCCGTCGACCGGCTGAAAACCCGCCGCGACCAGCGCCGCGTTGAGATCGTGCACGCAGGCGTCGAGCCGCGCCTGATCGGTGGCGCGGACTACGAAATTGGCCCCGACCTTGCCTTCGCGGAAGAAGGGATAGCTGCCGATCTGGCACCCCTCGTGCCGCCGCTCGATCTGGGCGAGCTGATCGGCAATTTCGCTTTCGGCGACATTGCAGCCGATCGTCCGCGAGAGCAGCGGCGCGCCGCCCTCCAGCTTGCCGGTCAGTTCCGCGAGCATGCCTGCTGTGATGTGCGGCACACCGGCCATGATGAAGATGTTGCCGACCTGGATACCCGGGGCGCCGGAATAATGATTCGGGATCAGCGCGGCGCCCTCCGGCACGCGCGCCATGCGTAGCCGCGCCTCGTTGATGCCTCCGCGCGAGGCGTAATAGGCTTCCAGGATTGCACGCGCTTCGGGATGGACGACCACGGGAACGCCCAAGGCAGCCGCGATGGAATCGACCGTGATATCGTCATGCGTCGGGCCGATGCCGCCCGTGGTAAAAAGATAATCGTTGCGGGCGCGCAGGATATTCACCGCCTCGCCGATTGCCGCCGCATCATCACCCACCACGCGCACTTCCCGCAGGCGGATGCCCTGCACGTTCAGCCAGGTGCCGATCTGCGCCACATTGCGGTCCTGCGTGCGACCAGAAAGAATCTCGTCGCCAATCACGAGAAGGGCGGCAGTCCAGATGCGTTCGCTCATGGCCCGGCTTTAGACCCGGCGCCGCATCGCGCCAAGCGAGACCGGAAAATTTCTGCCCGGCGCTGTCATCCGCCGCCAGCCGCGCGCTGGGCGATGAGCACCTCAAGGCGCGAGAAACGTTCGGGCGGTAGGAGCTCGGCCGGGTTGTAAGTGGCCTCAAAGCTCGGGATATCCTCGGGCAGCGCCGTCCATGGCATTTTGCTGGCGGTGAAGATCACCGCGTCCAGCTTCACCCGCGCGGGGTCGTCCAGCGTACCGACCCGCACCCCCGCGCCGAGCCGGCCCAGCCGGGGATAATAGCTCCAGAGCGCCGTCCCGCATGCGGTGCAGCGGCAGATGATATGGTCGCCGCCACTGCCTGCCTTTACGACATGCTCGCTGAGCGTTCCGCTCAAGAGGGCCACGCTTTCGGCCTCCACGAACATGTTGACGACCGATGTCGACCCCGTCTGCACCTGGCAGCGCCGGCAGTGGCAATTGTTCACGAAGATCGGCGCGCGCGAAACGCGATAGCGCGCCGCGCCGCACGCGCAGCCTCCGCTGAGGTCCCCTCCGGCTATTTCGGCAGCGTCCTGCATTGCGTCCCCCCTTCCCCTGGCAAGCCTATCGCCTTTCCGCACGCCTCCCCCTATATGGAGCGGATGACGACCTATCTCACGCCGACCGCCGAAACCCAGAACGTCCGCACCTCCGCCATCAAGCTGCATGGTCCGGAGGGCTTTGCCGGAATGCGCAAGGCGGGGCGGCTGGCCGCCGAGATTCTCGATGCGATCGTACCACTGGTCGTGCCGGGCGCGAAGACCTCCGACATCGATGATTTAATCCGCCAGATGATGCTGGATGCCGGCGCCGTCCCCGCGACACTGGGCTATCACGGCTATGCCTATAGCTGCTGCATCAGCCTCAACAATGTGATCTGCCACGGGATGCCGGGCGACAAGCCGCTCAAGGACGGCGACATCGTCAACATCGACGTCACCCCGCTGGTCGAGGGCTGGCATGGCGATACCAGCCGCATGTACCTGGTCGGCGATGTGCCGGTGAAGGCGCGGCGCTTGGTCGACGTGACTTATGACTGCCTGATGCTGGGCATCGAGCAGGCAAAGCCGGGCAATCATCTCGGCGACATTGGCCATGCGATCCAGAGCTATGCCGAGCGGCATCGCTATGGCGTGGTGCGGGATTTCTGCGGCCACGGCCTCGGCCGGGTGTTCCATGACGCGCCCGAAGTCATCCATGTCGGGCGACCCGGCACCGGCCCCGAATTGCGGCCGGGCATGATCTTCACCATCGAGCCGATGATCAATGCCGGCAAGCCGACGGTGAAGATGCTCGAGGATGGCTGGACGGCGGTCACGCGCGACCGTTCGCTCTCGGCGCAGTTCGAGCATTCGATCGGCATTACCGAGGATGGCTGCGAGATTTTCACGCTCAGCCCCAAGGGTTTGCACCGCCCGCCTTATTGAAGCTGGTCGCTATCCGGAGCTCTTGTTTCGATAGGCGCATATGGGTGCCTATTATTTGGGCAACCGCTGCCCAAAATGCCCGAAATCCGGGCAATGTCGACAAGTCGCCGCAAAGTGTCCAATGCTTGGCTGGTGATTCGCGAACGGGCGCTGTAGCGTCCGATTTCCTGCGCGGTCGCGCGTGTCGCCTGGGTCGAAATCGTCCAGGCATCATGTCGCGGTCCGCATTCAAACCGCGAAACAAAGGGGTGCGTGTGACATGAAGAAGGTGGAAGCAATCATCAAGCCGTTCAAGCTGGATGATGTGAAGGAAGCGCTGCACGAAGTCGGCGTATCCGGAATCACCGTCACGGAGGCGAAGGGCTTCGGGCGACAGAAGGGTCACACCGAGCTTTATCGCGGCGCCGAATATGTCGTGGACTTCCTGCCGAAGGTGAAGCTCGAAGTGGTGGTCGCGGACGAGATCGTCGATCGCGTGGTCGATGCCATCTCCAGCGCCGCACAGACGGGCCGCATCGGCGACGGCAAGATCTTCGTCATACCCGTTGAAAAGGCCGTGCGCATCCGCACCGGCGAGCTCGACGAAGCTGCCATCTGACCGTTTCCGTTCGCTGACCGAAAACCCGCAACAACTCAGACCAAAGAGAAGGTAACATCCTCATGGCCAATACGCCCAAAGACATCCTCAAGATGATCGAGGAAAAGGAGATCGAATGGGTCGATCTGCGCTTTACCGATCCCAAGGGCAAGTGGCAGCACCTGACCATGTGCGCCGGCGTGCTGGGCGAGGACGAGCTTGAGGAAGGCCTCATGTTCGACGGCAGCTCCATCGAGGGCTGGAAGGCGATCAACGAGTCCGACATGATCCTGAAGCCCGATCTGGACGCGGTCTATGTCGATCCGTTCAGCGCGACACCGATGATGATCCTGTTCTGCAACATCGTTGAGCCCTCGAGCGGCGAACTCTACGGCCGCGATCCGCGCTCGACCGCCGTGCGCGCCGAGGCCTATGTGAAGGCCGCCGGTTTCGGCGACACCGTGTATGTGGGGCCAGAAGCCGAGTTCTTCATGTTCGACGACGTCCGCTTCAACACGGACTACAACGAGTCCTTCTACAAGATCGACGACATCGAGCTGCCGACCAACACCGGCCGCGAATATGAAGCCGGCAACCTCGGCCACCGTCCGCGCGCCAAGGGCGGCTACTTCCCCGTCGCGCCGGTCGATCCCTGCACGGACATCCGCGCCGAGATGGTCACGACCATGCTCGAAATGGGCCTGCCCTGCGACAAGCACCACCATGAGGTGGCGGCCGCGCAGCACGAGCTGGGCCTCACCTTCGGCACGCTGGTCACCACCGCTGACCGCATGCAGATCTACAAGTATGTCGTGATGATGGTCGCCCAGGCCTATGGCAAGAGCGCCACGTTCATGCCCAAGCCGATCGCGCAGGACAACGGCTCCGGCATGCACACCCACATCTCGATCTGGGACAAGGGCAATCCGCTGTTCGCTGGTAACGGCTATGCCGGCCTGTCCGACATGTGCCTCTACTTCATCGGTGGCGTCATCAAGCACGCCAAGGCCCTCAACGCCTTCACCAACCCGACGACCAACAGCTACAAGCGTCTGGTCCCCGGTTTCGAGGCGCCCGTGCTGCTGGCCTATTCGGCCCGCAACCGCTCGGCTTCCTGCCGTATTCCTTACGGTTCGGGTGCCAAGGCGAAGCGCGTCGAGTTCCGCTTCCCCGATGCGATGGCCAACCCCTATCTGTGCTACGCCGCGCTGCTGATGGCCGGCCTCGACGGCATCGAGAACAAGATCCACCCCGGCGAGGCGATGGACAAGAACCTCTACGACCTGCCGCCCGAAGAGCTGAGCCAGGTTCCGACGGTTTGCGCCTCGCTGCGTGAAGCGCTGAACAGCCTGGAAGCCGACCACGACTTCCTGCTCAAGGGCGACGTGTTCTCCAAGGACCAGATCGACGCCTATATCGAGCTGAAGTGGCCGGAAGTGTACCGCTGGGAAATGGCGCCCAGCCCGGTCGAGTTCGACATGTACTACAGCTCCTGATCCCCAGGATTAAGCGGAACGGAAGGCCCGGGATCGAAAGATCCCGGGCCTTTTGTTGTGGGTGAATGCCGATGACCCACGCCGACTTCACGCATAGGGCGCGCGAATCATCGTCGCTTGTCATCCGCAGGGCCGCTCTCTACCCCTGAGCGAAGCTGGGGGAGGATCGCGCGACAATGAGCGGCAGAAGCGTCTCGATGACGGAAGGGCGGCTGCTCACGGTGCTGCTGCGCGTAGCCTGGCCGATCACCGTCACCAATCTCGCGCAGGCCAGCTTCGATATTGTCAATGCCTTCTGGGTTGGTCGGCTCGGCGAGGCCGCAATTGCATCGGTGACCGCCAGCGGCCCGCTGTTCTTCGTGCTGATCGGCCTGGGCTCAGGCCTATCGACCGCCGGCGCCGTGCTGATCGCGCAGAATATGGGGGCGCGGCGCATAGAGGCGCTCGATCATGTCGCGGCGCAGACCCTGCTGATGGTCGGCATCGTCGCGCTGGCCTTCACCCTCGCGGGCGCCTTGTCGGCGTCGGCCGTGCTCACCCTGATCGGTGTGGAACCGGCGATCCATGCGCGGGCAACCGATTATCTGCACGTCCGCTTCATCGGCATGGTGCCGATGTTTGGCTTCATGGCCATGCAGGCGATGTTGCAGGCCACCGGCGAGGTGCGCTTTGCCATGCGCGTGCAGATCGGCAGCGTCATCGCCAATGCACTGATCGATCCGCTGCTGATCTTCGGCATCGGGCCGTTTCCCGCCCTGGGCATTGCCGGGGCTGCGCTGGCGACGGTGATCGTACAGATCGGCGCGCTGCTGGTGCTGCTCCATCACATGCTCTCAGGGCGATCCGTCCTGCATGTGCGGGCCCGGCATTTTCGGCCGGACTGGTCGCATATCCGCCTGGCGCTGGGGCTTGGCCTGCCTGCTTCCATCGAGCAGGCGATCCGCACCTTCAGCTCGGTGCTGCTCATGGCGCTGGCCGCCAGCTTCGGCACGCTCGGCCTTGCTGCTTATGGCGTGGGGACGCGGCCGCTATTCTTCTGGTTTACGCCCATGCTCGGCCTCTCCATCGCCACCGCAGCCGTGGTCGGCCAGAATGTCGGCGCCGGCCTCACCGAGCGCGCGGAACAGGCTGCGCGCCTTTCTGCCTGGCTCGGCTTTGGCGGGATGACGCTCATCGGCTTGTTTAATCTGCCGTTCGTGCCCGCGATCATGGCCGCGCTGGCGCCGGGCGAACCGGAAGTGATCGCCCTCGCCTCGACCTTCGCCTATGTCTACTTCCCCTTTCTGGGCGTACTGACCGTGCCGCAGGCCTTGCTCGGCGCGTTCCGGGGCGCGGGCAGCCCGAGCCACTCCATGATCATCTCGATCATTATGCAATGGGGGTTTCAGATGCCCGCAGCCTATCTGATCGCCTATGCCACCCCCTGGGGCATCGCAGGCGTGTGGTGGAGCTATCCCATCGCCAACGTCGCGGCTGCCTTGCTCTGCCTCTACTGGTTCCGCCACGGAAGCTGGCGCCGCCGACTGACGCCGCCGACCCCGGCTCAATAATCCTTGGAAATTCGCGCCGCGGCGCTCTGGCGGCCGATGGTGGAGACCGTCGAGATCAAGGCCAGCCAGCGGGTGATCTGATATTCGATGCTGGTGGCGCTATAGCCCTGCCCGTCCGTAATCAGCTCGACATAGAGATGATCGCCGATGTTCTTGCCGGCGGCGATGGACGTTTGCCGCCCCGTCGTGGTGTCGGCCGCCAGCACACGCAGCCGCGAGAGACCGGTCGCGCGGCGGACGGCGTTGATCGGGTCGAGACCGCCACCCCCGCCCTGGAATGCCGCCACGGCCGAGGCGAGTTGCAACGCCTCAGGCGCCGAGAGATTGGCGATGGAGGTGCCGAACAGCAGGCGGGAGAGCAGTTCATCCTGCGCCATCGCCGGAATGCTGGAGAAGGCGATGATCGGCCGCATGCTGGTGCCAGTGACGTTGATCGTCGCGCTCAGATCCTGCACGTCCGCAACCGCGCGGATATCGAGGCGCGGATTGACCGGCGTGCTGCCGGTAAAGGTCAGGCGGCCCTCCTGCAGGTCGAACCGGCGCCCCGCGAAATCATAGGTGCCGCGCGTCAGCGTCGCCACGCCGGAAAAGGCCGGCGCGGTCGCCAGCCCGCCGATCTTGAGATCGGCCGACCATTCGCTCTGCATCCCCAGCCCCTCAACGATGAGCCCGCGCGGCGCCTTGGCGGTGATGTCGAGCCGCCAGGGCGCGTCCGCCCGCGCCCGCTCCACCTGATCGCCCGAGCGGTTGATCTCCACCAGACGCAGACGCGGAATTTCCGTCGACGAACTGGCGCGCCCGAGCGTAAACCGGCTGGAGACGGCCTCCAGATTGCCCGAGATCGTGCCCCCGCTGCCGGAGGAGACGATGCGTACGGGGCCGGTCACTGTCGCGCCGACATCGTCGCGGTCCATCAGCACTGCGCGATCTGCCTGCAGCGCGATATCCATGCCGATGCCGCGCTCGGCAGAGAGATCGAACACCGCCGTACCGGTAACCTTGCCGCTGCCGGCCCGGCCCTGAAGGTCTGGAATCGACAGTTGCGATCCGTTGAACCGACCGCTCGCCTGCACATCGCGGATCACCATGCCGGTCACCGGGCTGGTGATGCGGCCATTGCGCGTGGAGAGCGTCCCCTCGATCCGAGGATCGGACAAGGTGCCGCCAGCACTGGCGGAGAGGCGCAGATCGCCGCCCAGCGAAACGATCTCGACATTGGTGAGCCGCCAGAGCGTGTCGGCATCGCCGGCATAGCGGAACTGGGCCTGCAGGGGCGAGCGGAACAGCCGCTGGCTCAGCGACCCACTGCCGAGCGGCGTCACCAGCGCCTGCGCGCGGCCGACCACTTTGCCGCCACGCGCCACCACGGCACGGGCTGCCAGTCGGCGCGTATCCAGCTCGGCATTAAGCCCCATATCGATGGGCGCTGAGCTGAGCGCCAGGCCCGAGCGAGTGAGGCCTTTCACGCGCAAATTGAGCTTGCCGGTCGGCGGCCCGTCGACCGGCGCGACATATTGGGCCGTACCATCCATGGTGCCGCCCAATCCCAGATTGTCATTAGCCAGATCGAGCAGCAGCAGCGGCACGGCCTGCATTTTGGCGTCCAACTCCGTGCGCGTCGCGCCAAGGAAGCCGGAGAAACGCAGGGCGCCGCGCTGCATCCGCAGCGTTGCGGGCGCGAGGCGCCAGCCATCCCCTTCCCGGCTGAACACCGCCGTCCGGTCGAGCCGGATCGCCGATTCATCCAGCGAGCCATCCAGATCGATGCTGATCCGGTTGGGCGCGATGCCCGCACGGGCCTGCAGATCGAAGCTGCGCCCGGTCCGCGCATTCATGGAGACGGTGGCCGTTCCTTCGCCATTGACCAGCTTCAGCGCGCCGGCGAACCGCCCGATCCGCACGCCGCCGACGCGTACGCCGCGACCCTGCGCATTGGCGTTGATCGTCACCGCGCCAGGACGGAGCAAGGCCTCGCCCTCCAGCGAGCCACGATTGATGACGATGCCCGGCGAGCCTGTGAAGTTGGCCCCGCTCAGATCGACATCGAAGCCGATGCGCTGCACGCCATCGACCATACCCAGCGTCACCGCGCCCTCGGCGGGACCGGAAAGCGACAGAGCGCCCTGCAAGCCGCCATCGACGGGCACGAGATCGCCCCGCACCGTGACGCCGCTAACCCCCAGATCCGCCACCGAGATGGTCGCGGCGCCACCGCGCGGCAGCAGGATGGCGCCGGTCGCGGCGAAGGTGCCGAACATCGAGCCGCCCTCGACCGTCACGGCATAGCCCTGATCGTCCGGGGTCAGCAGCGCGTGGACATTGGCAAGGCCCACGGCCGGCAGCGGGCGCGCGAGGGTGATGTCGACCCGGGGGCGATCCGGCTTGCCGGCGAGCGCCAGTTGCAGGGGACCGTAATCGCGATGCTCGCCCTGCCCGCGCAGATCGAGCTGGCCAGCGCCGTCGATCCGCCCTTGGCCGACAAGGGTGAGCGCGGGCGCCACCAGCCGCAGATCGCGCAACGCGATGCCGCCGCCCGGCGCCAGCCCGACTTGGCTGGTGATGACCGGCAACCCGTCCCCAAGGCCACGCAGGAAGCCATTGTCGAGCCGCCGCATCGTCGCGCGGGCGGTGCCGGAAAAGCTGCTCTGCCCTTGCGGCGGTCGGGCCAGCCGCAGCACGGCATCGAGATCGAGCCGACCCAGGCCGGCAATCTCCAGTCCATTCAGGCCGCCGCGAAAACTCGCGAGATAGCTCCCAGAGCCGAGATTGCCTTGCCCCTCGATCTGCCCGCGAAAACCGCTGGCCCGCACGTCCGAGCGATCCATGCGCAGATCATCGCCATTCTTCAGCAGCACGCTTTGAACGACGAGATTGCGCAGCCGCTCGTCCACAGCGCGCTGGCCGACAGTCAGTGCCTGCGCCGTCAGCCGGATGGGGAAGCGTCCGCGCGGGCCGTTCAGCCGGCCCTCGCCTTCCAGACGGATGTTGCGAAACGCCAACCCGCCCTGCCGCAGCTCGGCAGAGGTCAGCAGATACCCCACCTCCATGGCATCGAATGCGCCGGACAGCCGGGCGCGCAGATTGACGGACTGGCCCGCGACGCCCTTCGCCAATTGGCCGGGCCGTGCGACCACCGCCGAAACGCGCAGCTCATCAAATCGATTGCGGCCGAAATCCACGCCGCCATTGGCGGTCAGCTTGGCGGCCGGCATCGCCAATGAGGCGGTGCCCGAGAGCAGCCGATTGTCGAACCGCACGTCCGTCTCGATCTGCGCCTGCTGGCTGCCCAGCACGGTCAGCGGTTCGAGTGGGCCGAGCAACGCCAGCGGCCCCTTCGCCTGATAGCGCCCCTCCACTGCGGTCAGTGCGACGTTCGCGGTGAGGCGATTGGCCGTCAGTGCCGTCAGCCGGCCCTTCCAGCGGCGCCAATCGCCATCGCCATGGATGCGAAGCGACACCGGTTGCTGCGCATCCAGGGTGCCCGCGATCACGCCGCCCTGTGGCCCGACGACAATCGCATCGAGATCGAACCGGCCATCATCGGGCCGGCTGTCCAGCGCGAGACGCAGCACATCGCCCGTGCGCGGCGCGCTCGCCAGAAGATCGATGACCGCGCGACCGGAGCGCACATCGGCATTGCCGATTGCGCGGACGACGTGCGCCTCGCCCAGCACCGCCGGGCCGATGCCCAGCCTGTCCACCCGCAGGTCCGCCAGCCGAATGTCGAACCCCGGGAGCAGCGGCTGCTTGGGCGAGGTCGAGGGCTTGAGCGCGGGCCGGCGGGAAAGGTCGGCCGAATGGATATGCAGCCGATCAAGATCGAGCCGGTTGGAGAGCCAGCCGAGCGGATACCAGCTCACATCGGCGCGATCGACCCTGGCGAACTGCCCTTGCGTATCGAAAAAGCGCACATCGCGCAGCACCATGTCGTTGAAGACGCGCCCCTCAATGGCGCCCACGGTGATACGCAGGCCGGAGGTCGCCTCCCACTGCGCGATCTTGCGGATGATGAAGCGATGGCCGCCTTCGCTATCCAGCCAGCGTACCCCACCCCAGAGCGCCACCACCAGCGCCACGATGAGCAGGATGACCGAAAGGCTGAACCCCGAGCGCAGCAGCGAACGCTTGCGGCGGGGCGGCGGCGGCGCCTGCTCCGACGCACCCTCCGGCAGGGGCTCGTCTTGCGCGGCCATCAGAATGCCTGCCCCAGCGACACATAGACGCCGATGCGCGAGTCACCCGGTTGCGGATTGAGCGGGGTGCCGACATCGATCCGGATCGGCCCGAAGTTGCTGTAATAGCGAAAGCCAAGGCCCGCGCCGACACGCATCTCGCGGATCGTGGGCAGGGGATCGGGCGAGATCGTCCCGGCATCTATGAACGGCACGATGCCGAACTGGTTGAGACTGCCGAAGCGATAGCGCGCTTCCAGCGAGATTTCGCCAAGGCTGCGCCCGCCCACCGGATCGTTATTGAGGTCGCGCGGGCCGATGGCCTGATAGGCATAGCCGCGCACCGAGGCGCCGCCGCCGGCGTAGAAGCGCCGCGTCGGCGCAATGCGGTCGGCCGACGCGCCGACGATGGTGCCGAGACGCGCGCGCCCGGCGATGGTCAGTCGCTCGCCGACCGGAATATAGGTGCTGCCATCGATCTGCGCGCGGACATAGCCGAAGGCGCCATCCTGCAAAGAGAGCTCGGGAGACAGGCGCCCGCCGAGGCGGAAGCCCTTGCGCGGATCGAGCAGATCCTCGCTGCCATCATGGGTCAGGCTGGTGGGCAGGGCGAGAATGAGATAGCGGCGCCGCACCGGATCGGGCGACCCCTCATATAGGCGCCGCTCGTCGCTGACACGCAGCTCAAGGCCGGCGGACCACGTCCATTCCTTCTGGAAGATCAGGTTAGTGTGCTTTTCCAGGCTCGCGGCGATGCCTGCGGTCAGCGCATCATAAGCCGGCTGATCGACATTGGCGATGCTGAGCTCGCCATTGAGAGCCTGATCGCGCTGCCACAGATTGTTGCGCCGGAAGATCGCGGACGCGCTCTGTTCCTGCGTACCGATCACGCCGCGCAACGTCACCGCTCCTTCCGGCGGCACCAGATTGCGGTGCTGCCAGCGCATTTCCACGCGCGCGCCCTCGCCGGTGCCATAACCGATTTCCCCGGCGATCGTCCGTGGCGGCGCGCGGGTCATGTTCACGACGATGTCCACCGCCTCGCGGTCAGGCCGCGCTTCGGGCGTGATGGTGAGCTGGGAGACCAGCCCGGTCGCGACGATGGCCCGGTTGAGATCGGTGAGTTCACTTTGCTTGAACGGGTCGCCCGGAGAAAAGCGGCTGATGACGGCCACGTGCCGCGCATCGAACGGCGCGCCGTCGTTTACACGGATCGAGCCGAAGCGAAGAAAGTCACCGGTATCGGCGTTGAGGCTGAGTAGGGCCTGACGCTGCTGATGGTCGACAGTGAGCACCGGTTCGCGCACCTGCGCAAATGGATAGCCGCCCTCCTCGAGGCTGACGCGCAAAGCGCTCGTCGCGGCCAATATTGTGTCGGTGTCGGCCGGGTCGCCGACCTTCACCGGGAAAAGCGAGCGCAACGGCTTGCCGTCCGCCATCGTTCCTTCCAGCCCGAACACCTCCACCGCGCTCAGGGCGAAGCGCTGGCCGGGGACGGCGCGCAGCGCGACGCGGACATAGGGGTCGCTTGCTCCGCTGACGCCAAAGCGCGCGCGGCTCCGGCCCTCATAATAGCCCCGGGTGCGCAGCAAATCTTCGAGCAGTTCTTCATCGGTCTGCGCCCGGCGCCGGATCTGCGCGATGCTGGCACGGTGGCCTTCCCCCGTCCGCAGCGCCGACAGCGCATCGAACCGGCTGTAGAACATGGGATCGGCGGCATCGTCCAGCCCCTCAAGATTGAGCTGATAACGCAGCGGCTGCGTGGGATCGAGCGCAGCGAGGGCTGCCGCTTCGCCCGCCGTGCCGCCTAGGGGGTCCGGCTCAGTACCGGCAGGAGCTTGCGTTGCAGGCGTTGCTGTCCCCTGCCCACCCGCTAGCGCGGGCTCGGCCTCTCCTCTAGCGTCACTGTCCTCCACTGCCAGAGTTTCCCCCGACTGATCGAGGTCCGGCCAGTCGAGGCCGATGTCAGGCATGTCATCGAGATCGAGCGCGTCCTGCGCGGAGTCGGGCGCTGGGGTGGCTTGACCGGGCGACGTTTGCGCCAGCGCGCGGTCGCACGTCAGCGCGCCCTGCGCCGCCAGCAGGATCGCCATGAAAGTCCCACCTGCACGGGAACACCTGCCCAAACGCGATCGCCGCAGCATCAGGCCTGTCTATGAGCTTGTCGCAGGACTGCAAGCAGCATTCGCGCGTGACGTACCGTTTTGCGGCGGGCTGTCCGGCCGGACGGCTCAGAAGGCCCGTTCAAGCCGCGTCAGCAGAACATGCGCCGGATTGATCGGCATCGCCGACAAGCGGGACCTGCGGGCCAGGAACTGGCGCTCGAGGCGGGCCACTCGCGCATAGAGCTCCTCGGAGCTGGCGATGAGCGCGCGCATCTCTTCGTTGAACTGGCACGAGACGTCGAGCGGCGTGAGGGCGGCTGGGCCAAGCCGATAGCGCTCCTCCTCCCGCACGGATTCGCGCATCTCGCCGTTGAAGATCGCGCGCTGCGTGAGCAGCCACGCGATCACGTGCATCAGCCGCGTCGTCACCTTGATCGATTCGCAGGAGAAATCGACCCAGCCGATGCGACCCAGCGACTGACGATGCTCCTCGGCGCGATCATCGAAATAGGAGCGCGCCTCATCAGCCAGCACCATGGCATCGACATACAGGGCGTCGACAAGCTGACGGTCAAGCACGTGCGGGGGCATCGAGTCGTTCATGAGCCTGTGCTGCCACAAGCCGGGCGGAACGTCAGGTCGATTAACCTTCAATATACCATCTGGATGGGTGTTCCCGTCGATCCGGCGGCCGCTTATACCCGTGGGCGGTCAGGCGATAATGTCGGGAATCAGGCTATTTTCCAGCATGGTGATCTCGTCGCGCAGGCGAAGCTTGCGCTTCTTGAGGCGGGCAAGCTGAAGTTGGTCGGGCAAGGAAAGCTGACCCAAAGCCGCAATCGCGCAGTCGAGATCGCGATGCTCGACACGCAAGGCTTCCAGCCGCTGCTCGATTTCCTCGATCGATAACACCGATTCGCCCCCAGTTCTGAACGGCACGCCTACATGGCAGGGCACCCTTGGCGCGGCAATGCGCAACTGCGCAACAAAAGAAGGTGGTTAGCGACTTTTCTTTCGCGTGCCCGCAAGCTTCTGTCCGCCCACAGAAAGAATGTTTAACGAAAGAACGTGACACCGCATGACGGGTCTCGATTTATCGCAGCTTCGCGCAATTGCCAGAGACAGCGGAGGCGATTGGTGATCTACTGAACCTCCATTGAAGCAATGGCCAAGGAGGACATGATGGACACAAGCCACGTTTCCGCACTGCACGCCAAGCATGCCGGGCTGGAGGCCCGGATCAAGGACGAGATTACCCGTCCTGCGCCGGACAGTTACCGGCTCGCCACCCTCAAGAAAGAGAAGTTGCGCATCAAACAGGCACTCGCTTCCGCAGCGACCTGAGCGCCAGGCTATGACAGCCAGGTAGGGGCGCTGGCCGCCCCTGCTCTGGCCAGCCCGGCTATCGTCAGACGACTGACGATCCCCCGACGACCAAGCTGAAAACGCCTGCCGGAGCCACATCGCGTGGGACGCTCTGTTGGCGCCCCATGGCGATGGACCCGATCAGTAAACGCGCTTCTTCGGCGCGATATAGTCGATGTCGTCGGTCAGCGTGTAGTCATGCACCGGACGGCTATCGAGCTTCACGCTGCCGCCCTTGCCACCCCAGCCCTCGAACCAGCCGAGGGTGTGCTTCATCCAGTTGGCATCGTCTCGATCGGCATAATCCTCGCGCGCATGGGCGCCGCGGCTTTCCTTGCGGGCAATCGCGCCGTGGATGGTGACGCTGGCCTGCGAGATAAGGTTGTCCAGCTCCAGCGTCTCAACGAGATCGCTGTTCCAGATGAGCGACCGGTCGGAGACCGCGATGTCGGTCATGCCCTCGTAGATCTTGCCGAGCTTTTCGACACCTTCCGCCATCAGCTCTTCGGTGCGGAACACGGCGGCGTGGGCCTGCATCGTGCGCTGCATGTCGAGGCGGATCTGTGCCGTGGGCGTGCCGCCCTTGGCATTGCGGAAATGATCGAGGCGACCCAGCGCCAGCTCGTCGCCGCTCTTGGGCAGCGGCTTGTGCGGCGTATCAGGCTTCACGATCTCGGCGATGCGCTTGCCGGTCGCGCGGCCGAACACCACGAGATCGATCAGACTATTTGAGCCGAGGCGATTGGCGCCGTGTACCGACACGCATGCAGCCTCACCGACCGCGAACAGGCCCGGCACGACATGATCGGGATTATCGCCCTTCCGGGTGACAACCTCGCCATGATAATTGGTCGGAATGCCGCCCATATTATAATGGACGGTCGGCACCACCGGCAGCGGCTGACGGGTCAGGTCCACGCCCGCGAAGATCTTGCCGCTCTCGGTAATGCCGGGCAGGCGCTCGGCCAGCACCTTGGGATCGATATGATCAAGGTGCAGGTGGATGTGATCCTTGTTCGCGCCGACGCCCCGACCCTCACGGATTTCCATCGCCATGGACCGCGAGACGACGTCGCGCGAGGCGAGATCCTTGGCGGACGGGGCATAGCGCTCCATGAAGCGCTCGCCTTCCGAGTTGGTGAGGTAGCCGCCTTCGCCGCGCGCGCCCTCGGTGATGAGCACGCCCGCGCCATAGATGCCGGTCGGGTGGAACTGGACGAATTCCAGATCCTGCAGCGGCAGGCCGGCGCGCAGCACCATGGCGCCGCCATCACCCGTGCAGGTATGGGCGCTGGTGGCCGAGAAATAGGCCCGGCCGTAGCCGCCGGTGGCGAGCACGACGCAATGGGCGCGGAAGCGATGGATCGTGCCATCGTCCATGCAGAGTGCGATGACGCCACGGCAGACGGGGCCGTCCGGCGTGTCTTCCATGATCAGGTCGAGCGCGAAATATTCGATGAAGAAGTCCGCGTCATACTTCAGGCTCTGCTGGTAGAGCGCGTGCAGCATGGCATGGCCGGTACGATCCGCCGCCGCGCAGGTGCGCTGGGCCGGCGGGCCTTCGCCCATATTCTGCATCATGCCCCCGAACGGGCGCTGGTAGATCTTGCCTTCCTGCGTGCGGCTGAACGGCACGCCGGCATGTTCCAGCTCGTACACCGCCGCCGGCGCCTCACGCACCATATATTCGATCGCGTCCTGGTCGCCGAGCCAGTCCGAGCCCTTGACCGTATCGTACATGTGCCAGGTCCAGTGATCCGGCCCCATATTGCCGAGGCTCGCCGCGATGCCGCCCTGGGCCGCGACGGTGTGGCTGCGGGTCGGGAACACCTTGGTGATGCAGGCGGTCTTGAGGCCGCTTTCGGCAATGCCCATGGTGGCGCGCAGGCCCGAGCCGCCGGCGCCGACGACGACGGCGTCATAGGTGTGATCGATGATCTTATAGGCTTGCGTCATGATTAGAGCGCCCCTCCGGCCAAGGCGATTTTCGCGACAGAGAACAGGCTGACCGCGGCGCAGCCGATGACGAAGAAGTGCAGCAGGATGAGCGTGGCGAACTTCAGCCCCTCATCATGCACATAATCCTCGATGAGCACCTGAAGACCGAGGCGGATGTGATAGAAAACGCTGACAATCATCAGCATCATCGGCACCGCGACGATGGGCTGGGTCAGCCAGCCGGTGATGGCCGCATGATCATGCGCCGGCAGCAGCGCCAGGCTGGCTAACAGCCAGCTGACCAGCAGCAGATTGCCGATTGCTGTGAAACGCTGGGCGATCCAGTGATGCGTACCGCTCCGTGCCGAGCCGAGGCCACGCACGCGGCCCAGTCTGGTTCCGCTGCCCATCAGAATGCCCTCCCCACGAAGATCCAAGCCCAGAAGGCCACAGTCGCCAGCGCCGAGGCGGCGAGAATGACCTTCGACCACCGCTTGTTCGCCGTCAGCTCAAAGCCCGCGCCCATGTCCATCACCAGATGGCGCAGGCCCGAGAGCATGTGCTGGAAGAACGCCCAGGTCAGGCCGATCAGTACGATGCGCGCGATCACATTGGCGATCAGGCCAGCCAGATCGCCAGCATCCGCTTGCCAGACATAATATTGGAAGTTCGCATAGGCCGCCGGTCCGCTCGCCGCTGCATACAGCCACCAGGTCAGGCCGAGGCCCCCCAGAATCGCCATGCCATCCCCCGTCACGCGGTGGAGGATGGAAAGAAGCATATGCGGGCCCCACTTCCAGATGGTGAGGTGCGGGGAAAGCGGCCTTCGCCCGGATTGCGCCATGATCGAGCAGTCCTGTTCGTGAAAGAATGCGCCCCTTTAGCGCAAAGCTGCTGCACTGCAAACGCTCGCTGGCGCCATGTCACCAATGTGCAGACTGAGGTCCCGATGAACATGGAAAACAGAGGATGTTAGCCCTCGATTAACGAAAGGCCGATATCACGCCACCCCATACGACCCGGCAAATGGCAGGACAAAAGGGGCACCGAGGCCATGATCGCAGGAAAAAGCGACACGATTTCAATGGCTGAACGGCTGCAGGAGTTCGACCCCCAAGCGACATTGCCGGGGCGGGCGCGTCAAATCCTGGCTTATCTCGGAGACCGCATCGACGAATTGGGCGACACCGCCATGACGGTGTACCTCCACTGCATCGACCTTGCGGCGGTCGGCCCGGCGGAGCTGGAAGCCACACGGCAGGGCGCAAGAACCTTCCATCGAACACTGCTCAGCGATTTCGCCGGGGAAGAGTGGACGGAGATGGCGCGGACCGGCGTGATGAAGATGCTGGCGCGCGATGTCTCCATCCGCACCCAGATCGTCATCATCAACCGCGTGGTCGACAAGGTCCGTGATATCCTGACGGAGCTTGTTGCCGATCGCGACGAGCGCTCGGAACTGCTGGCCGCCATGCGGTTCATCTCGCTGGTGCAAGCGGAAGTGTGCTGCGCCTTTTACGCCGACACGATCCGCGAGCAGGACCGGATCGAGCGCCAGCGCCAGCGCGACAAATTCTCCGAATTGCTCAACACCCAAATCGATCTGGCCGCGCAACTGGGCGAGCGCCTGCGCGAGCAGGCCCGCGAATCCTCGAACGCCACGCGCGGGATGCTCGACAAGGCTTCCGAAGTCGCCGCCGCCGCCGAACAATCGGCGATCGCCATGCGCGAAGCCGCGCACACCAGCTCCGGCCTGATCCGCGCCATCGAGGAAGCCCGCACCGAAGTGGACCAGGCGGCGGAAGTCGCCGCCCTGGCCTCCGAGCAGGCCGGCGAGGCCGTGAACGTCTCGACGGCGCTGAGCGATCACGCCCAGTCCATCGAATCGATCCTTGGCCTGATCCGTGATATTGCCGGGCAGACCAATCTCCTCGCCCTCAACGCGACCATCGAGGCTGCGCGCGCTGGCGATGCGGGACGCGGCTTTGCCGTCGTCGCGCAGGAAGTGAAGTCCCTCGCAAGCCAGACCGCCCACGCCACCGACGACATCGCGCAGAAGATCGCCGCCATCCAGAACGCCACGCGGCATACGGTCGAGACCAACGAACGCATCCGCGAAACCGTGCTCAACGTGCAGACCATGGGCATGCGCATCCGCACCGCGATGGACGCGCAATCGCAAACCGTAACGATGATTACCGCTGCAGTGGACGAGACGGCGCTTGCCGCCGACTCCATGTCATCGAACATTTCGGCGATCCGGCAGGATACGGAGATCGTCGCCTCGGAGATCGACGAGCTGGAAAGCGGCTTCACCGAAGTCCGCAACCTGCTCGGCGCCCTGCGCACGCGCTCGGCCAATTTCGTGGTCTCCATGGCACCGGCGACCGACGCCCAGGCAGAGCCGCAGCCGGCTTATCCGCCAATCCGACGCGCCGTCTGACAAATCCGCTCCGCGGGGGGTGACACGGTCCATTCTCTCTCCCTTTGCCGTCCAAATCGGCTAGAGAGAGGGCATGACAAAGCGTTCCTCCACCGCCAGCGTCGCGCCCGCGACGCCCTGGCAGATGACCTTTTCCTGCACGCGCGCCGTCGCCGAGCGGTTCGAGCTTGAGGCCGAGCCGCTGTTCATCGACTGGCCCTCGCCGCCCGCGATTCTGGCGAGCGAGCCGGACGAAAGCCAGCCCGATGCCTGGCAGCTCGACATCATCTTCGAAACCAAGCCGACGCGCGCGACCATCGACGCCATCGCGGCGCTGATGCCCGATGGCGCCGCCACCCCCTACACGCTCGCGCAATTACCGGACACCGACTGGGTGACGCAGAGTCAGGCCGGTCTGGAGCCGATGACCGCCGGGCCGTTCCATGTCCGCCATGACAGGGCGGACAGTCCGCGCACCGACCGCATCGATTTTCTCATCCCCGCCAGCCGCGCCTTCGGCACCGGCCAGCATGAGACGACACGCGGCTGCCTGCTGGCGCTGGCCGACCTCAAGGCGCGGGGTATGCGCTATGGCAATATTGCGGACATCGGCACCGGCACCGGCCTGCTTGCATTCGCTGCCAACCGCTTGTGGCCCCGCGCTCATGTGCTCGCCTCGGACATCGACCCTGTCGCGGTAGACGTTTCGGCCGAAAATGCCGATCTGAACGGCGTTCCGCTCGGGGCCGGCGCGGGGGCGTTGCGGCTGGTCGCCGCGCCGGGGGTCGAGCATCCGCTCATTCAGGGCCTTGCGCCTTATGACCTGCTCATCGCCAATATTCTCGCCGGGCCGCTGATCGAGTTGGCGCCAAGCCTCTCCGCACAGGTCGCCGAGGGCGGCACGCTGATGCTGGCAGGCCTGCTGGGCAGCCAGGCCGGCCGCGTGCAGGCGGCCTATCGCGCGCAGGGCATGGTGCTGATCTGGCGGTTCGACCATGGCGACTGGCCGACGCTCGTGCTGCGCAAGCGCCATCGCTTCGGCTGGCGCCGCCCGACGCGCTGGCGCACGGGCGATCATGGCGCCGCGCCCGGCTTCGGCAGCTGGTAACACCGGCTGCGCATTGACAGGGCGCCCGCGCCGACC
Organism: Sphingobium sp. B8D3B; assembly: GCF_025961875.1. Lineage (NCBI taxonomy): Bacteria > Pseudomonadati > Pseudomonadota > Alphaproteobacteria > Sphingomonadales > Sphingobiaceae > Sphingobium > Sphingobium sp. B8D3B. The sequence continues at coordinate 1,776,963 of NZ_JAOQON010000001.1, forward strand.
GACCATCCCCGCCTGACGCTGCGAGGGAGAGATTCGGCATGTGCGACAATGACATCCATCAGGGCCTGGTCGAGGATTGGAGCGTCACCCGGCGCATGTTCATGGCCACCGGTGCGGCCGTCGGTCTGGCCGGGGCGGCGACCGCGCAGGCCGTCGCCAACGTCACTGAGAAGAATGTGACCATCAAAACGCCCGACGGTTCTGCCGATGCCGCCCTCTTCCACCCCGCCGGCACAGGCCCCTGGCCCGCCGTGCTGATGTGGCCGGACATCATGGGCCTGCGCCCGGTGTTCCGCGAGATGGGACGGCGCCTGGCGGCCGAGGGTTATGTCGTGCTCGTGCCCAACCCCTTCTACCGCAATGCCGTCGCGCCGGTGATCGACGGGACGTTCGACTTCAGCAACCCTGAGTCGCGCAAGATCCTGTTCGGCTATCGCGCCGCGATGAGCGATGCCGCGGTCGATCATGACGCGGCGGCCTATCTCAGCTTCCTCGACGCGCAGCCGCAGGTCGACAAGGGCCGCAAGGCGGGCGTGCAGGGCTATTGCATGGGCGGGCCGCTCTCCTTCCGCACCGCCGCTGTGGCTTCGGCACGGATCGGCGCGGTGGGCAGCTTCCATGGCGGAGGCCTGACCACCGACCAGCCGAGCAGTCCGCATCTGCTCATCCCCAAGACCGATGCCGCCTATCTCGTCGCGGTGGCGCAGAATGACGATGCCAAGGAGCCGGAGTCCAAGACGATCCTGCGCAAGGCATTCGATGCAGCGGGCAAGACCGCAACGGTGGAGGTCTATCCCGCCGACCATGGTTGGTGCGTGCCCGGTAGCCAGGCCTACAACCACGACGCGGCGGAAAAGGCCTGGGCCGCGTTGCTCGCCATGTATCGCACAGCGCTGGCCTGACGCGGAGGCGCTTTAGCCGGCGCTCCGCACGATCTCGGCCCAGGCGGCCTCGTCGATCACCTCGATCCCGAGGTCGGCGGCTTTCTTGAGCTTTGAGCCGGCGCCCGGCCCGGCCACCACCAGATCGGTCGACGCGCTGACCGATCCGGCCGATCGGGCGCCCAGCGCCTCGGCCTGCGCCTTGGCTTCATCGCGGCTCATCGTCTCCAGCTTGCCGGTGAAGACGATGGTCTTGCCCGAAACGGCGCTGGCCTTCACATCCACAACATAAGGCGGTGGCGACACCTGCGAGAGCAGGTCGTCCCACGCCGCGACATTATGTTCCTCATGGAAGAAGTCGCCCAGCGCCTCGACAACGGCGCCGCCGATGCCTTCGATGGCGGTGAGCGTGGCCTTGGCCTGTTGGACAACGTCCCCGTTCGGGTCGAGCGAAGTCGAGACCCGTTCGCGCATCAGCATCTCGACTTCGCTCGATGCGAACGGAAGCCGGTCGGCATTGGCAAGCATCGACCACGCTTGCAGTGCCGGCAAGGTCGCGAATGCCTTCATCAGATCGCGCGCTGTTACCGCGCCGACATGGCGGATGCCGAGGCCGAACAGCAGCCGCGCGGCATCAGGCGCGCGCCGGTCCTCGATGGCCTTGAGGAGATTGTCGACCGACTTCTCCTTCCAGCCCTCGCGGCCCAGCAGATCGGCGCGATGCTGCCTGAGCCGGAAGATGTCCGCCGGGCCATGCTCCAGCCAGCCGAGCGCGAAAAACTCGCGAATGGTCTTGTCGCCCAAGCCATCGATATCCATCGCGCCGCGACTGACGAAATGGTTGAGCCGCTCGATGCGCTGGGCCGGGCAGATGAGGCCCGCCGTGCAGCGCACATCGACCTCACCTTCCTCCGCGACCGCCTCGCTGCCGCATTCCGGGCAATGATTGGGGAAGACATAGGGCGCCCGCTCCGCATCCCGCGTCAGATTGTCCACGACCTGCGGGATCACGTCGCCGGCACGCTGGACCAGAATCCGGTCACCGGGCCGCACGCCCAGCCGCGCGATCTCGTCGCGATTGTGCAGGGTGACGTTCTGGACCACCACCCCGCCGACTGTGACTGGCTTGAGCCGCCCCACAGGCGTCAGCTTACCGGTGCGGCCGACCTGAATGTCGATGGCTTCCAGCGTCGTCTCGGCCTGTTCGGCGGGGAATTTATGCGCAATCGCCCAGCGCGGCGCCTTGGCAACGAAGCCGAGCCGCGCCTGCCAGTCCAGCCGGTCCACCTTGTAGACCACGCCGTCGATATCGTAAGGCAGATCGGCGCGCTGCTGCTGGATAGTTTGGAAGTGGTCCAACGCTTCGCTTACACTTTGGATGCGACGCACCAAATCGGAAACCTGAAACCCCAACGATGCGATGGCGTCCATAGCGTCCTTCTGGGTCTCTACTGGAAAATCGGTAACTTCCCCCCAGCCGTGAGCGAGAAACTTCAGGGTTCGGGACGCCGTAACCCTGCTATCTTTTTGGCGTAAAGACCCAGCAGCAGCGTTTCGTGGATTGGCAAATTGCCTGACCCCTTCGGTGTCTAACGTTTCGCCCACAGCTTCCGCTGCGACCAGGGCAGCGTCCATCAATCTCTCGTTGAGGGCTGCGAAAGCACGCTTCTCCATATACACTTCGCCGCGGACTTCGAACACTTCTGGCGAAGTCGGGAAAAGGTTTCCGCCGACTTTCAATTGTTGAACGATGTCCTCGATCGTCTGAACGTTCGACGTAACATCTTCGCCAACGACTCCGTCTCCGCGCGTCAATGCCCGTACCAGCAGTCCTTTCTCAAACCGCAATGAGCACGATAGGCCGTCAATTTTTGGCTCGGCAGTTAGAGTGATGGGAGCGTCTGAGGCTAAATTAAGGAAGCGCCTAACCCTAGCCACGAACTCTTCGACGTCATCGGCGGAAAACGCATTATCGAGACTAAACATACGCTTGGCGTGCGGAACCTTGGCAAGCGCAGACGTCGCCACCGAAGCGCCCACCTGCCGATTGGGGCTGTCCGCACGGATCAGATGCGGGAAAGCTGCCTCCAGCGCATTATTCTCGCGCACCAGCGCGTCGAAAGCGGCATCGCTGATCTCGGGCGCGTCATTGGCGTGATAGAGCGCGTTGTGCTTCGCGATTTCCTTCGCGAGCCGCATGAGGCGGTTCGCGGCCTCAGCTTCGGTGAGTGTGTGGGGATCGGTCATGCGCTCTTCCTCCCCTCCTCTTCAGATGAGGGGCCGGGGGTGGTGCCTGCCTGCCATCGATCCGGGAGCATATCGAGCTTCGCGCGCAGGTGGGTCAGAACGCCCTCCATATTTGTCATCACATCGCTGTTGTTGAAGCGCAGGGTGGAGAAACCCTGGTTCACTCTCAATTGTTGGTCTCTGACCGCGTCTAGCTCAGGCAGATGGGTCTGGCCGTCGACCTCCACCACCAAGCCTTTTTGCGGACAGAAGAAATCGACAATCCGGCCGTCAATCGTCGCTTGCCTGCGGAACTTGTGGCCGAGTTGTGAGGCGCGCAGATGCTGCCAGAGGCGGCGCTCCGGCTCGGTTGGCTCGCGGCGCATCCGGGAAGCCCGCGCGAGCATGGTGGGGCGATCGGGGTTCATGGGCGTTCACCACCCCCGGCCCCTCCTCTAAAGAGGAGGGGGGCAAGCTGCGGCGTGACGCCAGCCTGTACGCTGACCAGGTGCAGATTGTCAGCGCGACGCAATCTCCCCTCCTCTTCAGAGGAGGGGTCGGGAGTGGTGCTGGACGGCGACACCATCCTCACACCCCCTCCAGCAGCCGCTCGGCCTGGGCACGCGCTTCGTTGGTGATCTCGGCGCCGGAGAGCATGCGCGCGATTTCCTCGCGGCGTTCGGCGTCGTCGAGCGGATGGACCCCGGTGCGGGTGATGGTGCCGTGCGAGGATTTGGCGATCAGCAGATGCGCTGCGCCGCGTGCGGCCACCTGCGGGGAGTGAGTGACGACGATCACCTGCCCGTCACCGGAGAGCCGTGCCAGCCGCTCGCCGATCGCGCCGGCCACGGCCCCGCCGACGCCCCGGTCGATCTCGTCGAAGATCATCGTGCCCGCGCTGCCCTGCGCGGCGAGCGCGACCTTGAGGGACAGGATGAAGCGCGACAATTCGCCGCCCGACGCGATCTTGGTGAGCGGTGCGAAAGGCGCGCCGGGATTGGTAGAGATCATGAACTCGACCCGATCCTTGCCGGACGCGCGCCACTGCCCTTCCGGCAGCGGCTCGACATCGGTGCGGAAGCGCGCCGCATCCAGCTTGAGCGGAGCCAGTTCGCCGGCGACCGCCGCGTCCAGTCGGGCAGCGGCCTCCCGGCGGCCATCGCTGAGCGCCTGGGCTGCGGCTTCATATGCCTGCCGTGCGGCCGCGACGTCCCGTTCAAGATCGGCCAGCCCTGCCTCACCCGCATCGATCCGCGCGAGCTGATCGCTCATGCGCGCCGCAAGATCGGCCAGATCGTCGGCCGCGACCTGATGCTTGCGCGCCAAGGCCCGCAGATCGAACAGCCGGGTCTCGATCGCGTCGAGCCGCGCGGGATCGACGGACAGCGCTTCGCCGGCCCGCGCGAGATGCTCCTCCGCTTCGCTGGCCTCGATCACGGCGCGATCGAAGGCACCCAGCGCCTGCGTCAGCAACTCATGCTCCTCGCCGATCCGGTCCAGCCGTCGCGCTGCCTGCCGCAGCTTGGCCAGCGCACCGTCCGATCCGCCGAGCAGATCATCGAGCGCAGCCATGTCCTCGGTGAGGCGCGCGCCTTTCTGCATGTCAGCACGCTCGGCGGCGAGCGTCTCCTCTTCACCCGGTTCGGGCGCGAAGGCCGTCAGCTCCGCCACGGCATGGGCGAGATAATCGCGTTCACGAGCGGCGCTCTCCAGCGTCTCGCGGGCCTCGGTGAGCCGCGCCTGCGCAGCCTGCCAGACGCCGTGTGCGGTGCGTACCGCTCCGGCATCCAGTCCGCCAAAGGCATCGAGCAGGTCCATATGCCCGCGCGGATTGATGAGGCCGCGCTCGTCATGCTGGCCGTGAATCTCGACAAGATAGGCGCCGACATCGCGCAGCAGCGCCGCCGAACAAGGCTGATCGTTGATGAAGGCGCGGCTGCCGCCATCGGCCTTGAGCGTGCGGCGGATCAGCAGCGGCTCGCCCGGCTCCTGCGCGACGTCGCTTTCGGCCAGCAGGATGGCCAGGGCAGAACCGGGCGCCGGCGGATCGAATGTCGCGGTCACGCTGGCCTGATCGGCACCGGCACGCACAAGGCCGCTATCGGCCCGCATCCCCAGCGCAAGGCCCAGCGCATCGAGCAGGATGGACTTGCCCGCGCCGGTTTCGCCGGTGAGCACGGTCAGCCCCCGCTCGAACACGAGATCGAGCGCCTCGATGAGCACGATGTTACGGATCGAGAGGCCGGTCAGCATATGCGGTGCAGAGCTAATCCATTGCCCTCATGCTGTCACCCGCCTTCGCCAGCGCAACGCGCCGGAAAGAGATCAGGCGCTCGGAGCGTGCTGCGTCATCAGGCGATAGGAGCGCTGATACCAGTCCGAATCAGGATAGTTGGTCTGCAGCACGGCAGCGGCCCGCTTGGCTTCTTCCGTCATGCCGAGCGCCAGATAGCTCTCGACCAGACGGTGCAGCGCCTCTGCGGTGTGGCTGGTTTGCTGGTAATTATCGACGACCTGACGGAAGCGCATCGCGGCGGCGATCCACTCGCGGCGGCGCTGGTAGAAGCGGCCGACTTCCATTTCCTTGCCGGCGAGATGGTCGTTCACCAGATCGAGCTTGAGCCGTGCATCGGATGCGTAGCGCGAATCGGGGTAGCGGCGGACCAGCTCGTTCAGCGCGTCACGAGCTTGCAACGTCAGCTTCTGGTCGCGCGTCACGTCGCTGATCTGCTCATAATAGCACAGAGCGATCAGATAATAGGCATAGGCCGCGTCGCGGTTGCCGGGATGGATGGAGAGAAAGCGCTGGGCCGACTGGATCGACTGGCGATAATTGCGCGCGGCATAATAGCTGAACGAGCTCATCAGCTGCGCGCGACGGGCCCAGGGCGAATAGGGATGCTGGCGCTCCACCTCGTCGAACAGCACGGCAGCCTCGGCAAAGCGACCATTGTCGAGCCGCTGCTGGCCCGCCAGATACAGCGTGCTGACGTCGCGCGCGACATAGCGCGTATCAACGCGGTTCGAACTGCGCGCGCAGCCGGCCAGCAAGGCGAGTGAGATCAGGCTGGCGGCAATCAGCCGGCCACGACGCAGCGGTGTAACGGTCATGCGCAGCCTCTTAACCGAGCAACCGGACCGCGCCAAGCGAATGATGCGCGCTTTGCGCCACGGGCAGAAGACAGATGATGCATGGCGCGCGAAACAAGGACCGGCCCGTTGAACCGGCGCTGAACGAGAGCGGCTGAATGGGCGCCTGACCCTCTTTCCCCATGCGGGCGCACCGCCCGCAAACCGCGCCGTCGCTCTCTGTGTGGGAGGTGGGAAGCGGCGACGCGGCCTGCACCTTGCGGAGCAGAAAACGGTCGACGCCCGACCCGAACCGGGGAATGCGCACGCCAGCGTGGGGGATGGCGGCACACGGTTCAGGCCGGTCGTCGACCTGCGAAGCTGTCAGACGTCCGGGTGGTCGCTGACATAACTCCGCATCCTCGCGGACCCGAGGGGCGTTAGCCCGACCGTCCGCCGCTCGGGTTCTTCACCCGCAACGACGGCCAGCCCCGCTTGGACCAGTTTATCGATCACTGCAGCGGCCTCAGCCGGGCTGAGCATGTTGCCCACGGCCAAGGCCGTGTCGCTCACCGGACTGGACTGCAGTTCACCGACGAAAAGAGAGAGCATCACGTCCATGGCGCGATCGGCCATGACGGGCGTGTAGAAATGCTTGCTGCGCAGACGGCCGAGCATGTGCATGCGGCCGGCCTTGGCCCGCAGAACGCTCGAAGCTTCCGCGGAGCGAGGATCAGCCGGCGCGTCCGACCGGGCTGCGGCGTCGCGTTGCACGATATTGGGCACGTCAAAAAACTTTCGATTCGGCATCGGACTACCCTCGCCGCGCGGGAAACACCCCGCGCGCGAAAGATGCGCCGCCGCTGTGAGAAGAGGCGGCGGATAGACCACCGTCTCTGCCGGCGCATGTCCCGTAACCACCAGACAGGAGGAGCCTATCGTCACCAGCCGCGCTCACTGACCGGGAAGACCGGGCCGAGCGGCGGGAATAAGACCCGTGAGGTGGTCGGGTTGACCACTCATTGTCCAATACCGCGATGGTCGCCGAGATAATTGCGCATTCGCGCCGATCCCATCGGGGTCAGGGTGATCGCATCGCCTTCGCCGACAGCAGGCCCGCCCGCTCCCGCCGACCCGGCGCGGACCAGACCTGCCTTGATTAGCGCTGCAACCACCTCGTCTTGCGGATCGCTGCGCAGATCCTGCGCGCCGTTCAACGATGCCCGGGAGACCGTCCGCCCCTCGCTCTGGGCAAGGAACAGCGTCAGCATGGCCGCCATGGCGTCATCGGCCATCACCGGCTCTGGAAAGAGGGCACTGCGCTGGCCCATAAGGGCCTGCAAACGCCGCGCCCGCTCGATCACCGGGTCATCCGGCAGACAAGCGCGCGCATCGTCGTCCACGCCCGGTGGGCGCGGCTTATTGGCTGTATCGAACATCACGATCCGTCCCTGGGATATTCGCGGGGTTCACACTGAACCCGTGTCTCCTCGCCTATCCCTGCCTCAACATCATTCTCAAACGCGTGGCAGTCAGCGGCGGTCCGTCATGTCTTGAAGTCGATTGTCATCTGGTGCGACCCTGCAATTTTAGAAGCCTTTTTGGCTTTCTAAGGCAACATTATGTTATGCGAGCTTCACTTTGTGCGCCGTGATCACGGGAAGTCAACCGCTAAAGGACGGGTGGATGGAGCGATGCGATGGGGGCCCACCTCATCTGTCCCGTTTTGATTCGTTCCTGCCGGAATCAGCACCAAAACGGCACGCTTCGAGGATGTTGGACAGCGCCGGCAGCATTGCCGCGCGAAAGGCATAGCTGCGGCGGCCTGTCTCGATCGCCGATCCGGCGAGGCCTTTTTCGCTGAGCGCAGCCCGCAGCGTGGAGATGTGAACCTTGATCGCCGCACGCGACATCGCGCCGCGGTCCAGGAGCAACGCAAGTTCATCGAGCGGGATCAGCCGGTCAGGCTCGGCAATCAGGCGCAGGAGCAGGCGCGCACAGATATGGCCCCGCAGTGCCAGGGCCGCATTCAGATGGGCAACTGCAATCGGCTCGTTCGCGTGGCTGAGCAGCCCAACCGGCAACGCGCCGTTGGCAAAGGGCCTCACACCGGCCCCTTCCGCATCGTTGTGCTCTATCTCAAGCAGATGGCGCGCGGCCTCGATGCGGTCTGCAGCTTCCTGAATCAGCCGGGCCGCACGATGACGACGCGCTTGGCCGGATCGATCTGGCTCCGTCACCCCGCCCCTCCACGGTCAACGGGGACACGTCATTGGGCGGCTTGCAATGGCGCGGTGCGGCACCGGTCTTATGCCCTGCAAGGTGCCGGAGCGTGGCATGGGTTCCTTCCTGTCGATCGAGCAGGAGACGCTAACCCAGTCCGCCCCCGGCATTCCATCAATTGCCTCCATTTCGGAGTCGAAAAGGCGCGGCGAGGCTAGCACCGCTGCCGGGCGCGCTTCGTCAGCCTGCGGCTCGCGCGGAGCCCCGCCCCTTTCGCCCTTTGGCTCCGCCACCAAGTGCCGATACGAGCGCGGCAAAGCATATTGCCGCCTAGATCAAGACAGCACGCCGCGCGCTACCGAGAGAGAGACGGGATGGGATGGAGAGGTGAGCCTTGCAATCGAAACAGCTTCTGAGCCTGCGCAATGTCCGCACGGTGCGCATCGGTGCCGGTCTTCTGCCGGCCTGTGCCGCCGATGTCGTCGCGTCCGGGGCCGCAAGCGCGCTGATCGTCTCCGGCAGCCCTCTGCGTGCGCTCAGCGAAGCCCTCGCCTCCCAACTCACCAAAGCCGGCTGCGCCGCGACGATTTTCGACGCCATTGCCGGCGAGCCGACCTTCGCCGATTTCGAGGCCGCCATGGCGACGGCGCGCGAGAGCCAAGCCGGCTTCATCATCGGACTGGGCGGCGGGAGTGCGATGGACGTCGCCAAACTCGTCGCCGCGCTGATGGATGGCGCGCAGAGCATCGATGACGTCATCGGCACAGGCCTTCTCCAAGGTCGCGCCATTCCGCTCGCCTGCATCCCGACCACCGCCGGCACAGGCAGCGAAGTCACCCCTATCGCCATTCTGGAAGACGTGGCGGCGGAACTGAAGAAGGGCGTGGTCAGCGATCATCTGGTGCCGGATTTCGCCTATCTGGATGCAGAACTCACCGTCTCCATGCCCCGCGCCGTCACCGCCGCGACCGGGCTGGACGCGCTGACGCATTGCATCGAGGCCTATGCCAACCGCTTTGCCCATCCCGTCGTCGATGCCTGGGCGCTCGAAGGCATCCGCCTGATCGCCGGCCATCTCGAACGGGCCTGCATGGACGGCACCGATCTGGAGGCGCGCGATGCTATGCTCCGCGCCGCGCATCTTGGCGGGATGTGCCTTGGCCCGGTCAATACCGCGGCAGTCCACGCCTTGGCCTATCCACTCGGCGGCGAGTTCCACATCCCGCATGGCGTCGCCAACTCGCTGCTGCTGCCGCATGTGCTGCGCTTCACCCTGCCTGCGGCCCCCGCTCGCTACGCTCAGGTCGCTGCTGCCCTTGGCGTGGCGCGGACCGGCAATGACGAGGCGGATGCGCTGGCCGGCATCGCGCAGATCGAGCGCCTTTCCGCTGCCATCGGCATCGAGCGGCACTTGTCCGCCTTCGGTATCGGCGCCAACGCGGTGCCCAAGATGGCCGCCGCCGCCATGACCGTGCAACGACTGCTCATCAGAAATCCGCGCGAGGTCACCGAATCCGATGCGCGTGCCATCTACGAAGCTGCGCTATAGGACCGACACCCCATGAAAGCCGACCTCTTCTCCTGGTATCGCGGCGCGGACCGCAAAACCCGCCGCGTGTTCTGGACGTGCAGCGCCGGCTGGGCGATGGATAGCGCGGATGGGCTGGTCTATCAGTATCTCATCCCGCTGCTCATCGTCGGCCTTGGCATCTCGCTGACCGAGGCCGGGACCATCGCCAGCGCCAATTATTTCGCGGCGGCGATCGGTGGCTGGATCGGCGGCTGGTTGTGCGACCGCTATGGCCGCGCCCGCATCCTGCAGCTCACTATCCTGTGGTTCTCCTTCTTCTCCTTCGCCTCCGGCTTTGCCCAGAATTTCGAGCAACTGCTCGTGCTGCGCGTGTTGCAGGGTATCGGCTTCGGCGCGGAATGGGCGGTGGGCGCGGTGCTGCTCGGCGAGATCGTCTCACCCAAGCATCGCGGCAAGGCGCTGGGCACGCTGCACAGCGGCGCGGCAGTCGGCTCCGGTCTCGCAGCCCTGATCGCTGGTCCGTTCGCCTCCGCCTTCGATCCCGAGATCGGCTGGCGCCTCGCCTTCTTTGTCGGCATCATTCCGGCCGCCTTGATCTTCTTCATCCGGCGCGGATCGGACGATTCCGACCTGTTCAAACAGGCCCAGCAGCGCGCCCAGGAAACCGGGAAGCGCACCAGCCTCACCAGCATCTTCCGGCCCAAGGTCGTCCGCATCACCATCTTGGCATCGCTGCTGGCCGTCGGCGCGCAGGGCGCGGGCTATGCGGTGAGCAGCTACCTGACGGTGTTCCTTGCCAATGAGCGCGGCATCGGCATCGCGATGGCCGGGCTGTGTGTGATGTTCAACAGCGTCGGCGGCTTCTTCGGCTTTCTGTTCAACGCCGCGATCAGCGACTTTGTCGGGCGCCGCAATGCCTTCCGGCTGTTCGGCCTCGGCTTCGTGATCTCCGCCGCCATCTATCTGTTCGGGCCATGGGGCGGGAATGTATGGTTCCTCGTGCCGTTCGGCATCGTCTACGGCTTCTTCCAGTTCGGCATCTATGCAAGCTTCGGCCCCTATTTCACCGAATTGTTCCCGACCGAGCTGCGCGGCACCGGGCAGGCCTTTGCCTATAATTTCGGCCGGGCAGCGAGCGCTCTGTTCATCATGACCGTGCCCTTGGTGGCCGCCATCATCCCGCTGGGCGCGGCGATGGCCATCGTCGGCATGGGCGGCATCCTGTGCGCCCTCATTGCGACGCTGATGCTGCCCGAGACCGCCGGCCGCGCGCTACAGTCGCTGGATGATTTCGGTCGGGACGAAGCCCCCCAACCCATTGAGGCAAAGGCAACCGCTCCATGAGCCAGCAGCCCATCGCGATCGTCATCGGCGGCAGCCGCGGCATCGGCGCCGCCATCGTCCAGCTGCTCGCGGCGTCCGGCTACCATGTCGTGTTCAGCTATGCGCGTGACGCAGCGGCGGCGCAGGCCGTCGCAGCGAGCGTCGCCAGTGCCGGCGGTCAGGCCCACGCGGTGCAGGCGGACAGCGCGCGGGAGGCCGATCTGATTGCCCTGTTCGACGAAGCGCAGGCGCTGGGGCCGATCGGCGCGCTCGTCTATTCCGCCGGGATCACCGGCCAGGCCTCTCCCCTGGCGGAGGTCTCGGCGGAAACCCTCGAGCGCGTAACGGCGGTCAATCTCACCGGCGCGATGTTGGCCGCGCGTGAAGCCGTGCGGCGCATGGCCCTCTCGCGCGGCGGCGCGGGCGGCGGCATCGTCTTCATTTCGTCGCGGGCGACCGCTTATGGCTCGGCCGGGGAATATGTCTGGTATGCGGCATCCAAGGGCGGGCTCGACAGCCTGATGACCGGACTGGCGCGGGAAGTCGGCGGCGATGGCATTCGCGTCAACTGCGTCTCCCCCGGCCCGGTCGCCACGGACATGCTGAGCGCCGAGCGGCTGGCCGCCGGCGCCGCCCGCGTGCCGATGCAGCGCGCGGCCCAGGCGGACGAGATCGCGCAGGCGGTCCGTTACCTGCTCTCGCCCGACGCCTCTTTTGTGAATGGCGCGAACCTCGCCGTTTCCGGCGGCGTGTGACGATGGGAAACTTGCAAAGCGCCTTGAAATGGTTGACCCTGAAGGAAAGCGGCCGGGACGCCTCGATAGAAGGACAGAGGGCACGCGGAGAGGATAAGCATGGAATCCTACAGCACTGAAGCCTTCCCCATATCGACGCGCGCGGCGGCATGGACAAAGCTCTATTCACAGCAGCTCAATCGCGTGAACTTCACGCCCGCAGACCGGCACGAGTTTGCCGCGCGGCTCAGCCTCAGCCATTTCGGGCCGATCCAGCTCGCCAGCATCGCGGCCAACCGCAGCCATATCGAGCGGACGCGCAATCATATCCGCCCCGGCGCGCCGCGTCTTTATTCTTTCCTAATGCAGGCGCGCGGCAACAGCGTGCTCGACCATTGCGGGCATCAGGCCCAGCTCGATCAGGGCGATTTCGTGCTGTGCGACAGCGCGGCGCCGCACAGCTTCACGCTCGGCGACAATTCGATGATCATCATGCTGCGCGTGGATGCCGGCCTCATCAAGAAGCACCTGCCGACGCCCGAGCGCTTCTGCGGCCTCAAGCTCGATCACGAGGTGGGGCTGACCGCGGTCATGTCCGCCATGCTCGAAAATCTGAACACGCAGGTGCAGAGCGGCTTCCATTCCGATCATGATGGCCGCTTTGCTCGCCACGTGCTGGAAATGCTCTCCACGGCCTATGCGATGGGCTTTGACGAGCAGCCGGAAGGCTCGGCGGTGATGCTCGGCCGACAGAGCGAAGTCATTCGCTACATCGAGGACAATCTGCGCGACCCGGAACTGACGCCCGCACGCGTCGCCGAGGGGCTGCGCATCTCGCCGCGCTACCTGCGCACGCTCTTCGCCTCGCGCGGGGAGAAGGCGTCGAGCTACATCGTCCGGCGGCGTCTGGAAGAGTGCGGCAAGCAACTGCGCAACCCCGCCTGGGCCGGCCATACGCTGACCGAGATCGCCTTCGCCTGGGGGTTTAACAGCGCGGCGCATTTCACCCGCACCTTCCACGAGCATTTCGGCATGGCGCCGCGCGATTACCGGCGCGCTGGCTCGAACTGACCAGCCGCGCGGGCGCCTTCCTGAGCAAGTCATCCTGCCCGCCCGGGCAAGCGGCGACGCAACCTCTATGTCAGCCCGGTCTCCACGCAGACAGGCGGGACATGGAGGACGGAAGACACAATGGTTGCCAGGGAAGTGCTTGATCTGAACCAAATATTGTCGCTGCAGCTGACCGAATATTGGCACGAGATCGATACCAACAAGGGGCGCAAGGCCTCGGATTATTATACCGAGGATGCCGTCTTCCACGGCCAGTTCGCCTCCTATAACGGCCGCGTGAAGATCCAGCAATTCTATGACTGGCGCGCCGAACGCGGCGAGCGGCTCGCGGTCCACGCTTTCACCAACTTCCGGGCCTGGTTCACCGGGCCGGACAGCGCGGAAGCGACGAACTACCTGTTCCTCTACGCCGCCGATGGCGTGCGCCCCCTCCCCACCCATCCGCCAGTGACGATCTCGCTCGCGACCGACCGCTATGTTCGCGGCGCCGGCGGGCGCTGGCTGTGCACCTATCGCCGGTTCGAGCATTTGTTCGAGAGTGATACCCCGATCACAAATCCGAACCTGGACGATCAAGAAGCAAAGTGAGCAGGCCCATGAGCAGACAGCGCGGCGAACTCGACGAGAAGGATCTTCTGCTTTCCAAGGCCTATGTGGCCGGCAAATGGGTGGATGGCAGTGGCGACCCCATCGCCGTCGACGATCCCTACACGCTCGAAACCGTCGGACAGGTGCCGCGCGTCAGCGAAGCGCAAGTGTCTGAGGCCATCGACGCCGCGAACCGCGCCTTTCCGCTATGGGCACGACGGCCCGCCAAGGAGCGCGGCGCGATCCTGCGGCGCTGGTATGAGCTGGTCATCCAGCACAAGGAGGACTTCGCCCGGCTCATCACGTTGGAGAACGGCAAGGCGCTCAAGGAATCGCGCGCCGAGGTCGACTATGGCGCGGGCTTCCTGGAGTTCTACGCCGATGAGGCGACCCGCTCGTTGGGCGAGATCATCCCCGCCCCGGTGACCGGCCGCCGCCTCATGGTCGAGCGCGAGCCGATCGGCGTGTGCGTGGCGATCACGCCATGGAACTTCCCGCTCGCCATGCTCACGCGCAAGGTCGGGCCGGCGCTGGCCGCCGGCTGCACCATGGTCGCCAAGCCGGCCGAGCTGACGCCGCTCACGGCACTGGCCTTTGCCAAGCTGGGTGAAGAAGCAGGCGTGCCGGCGGGCGTTTTCAGCGTCGTCACCGGCAATTCCAAGACTATCGGCCCGGTGATGACCGGATCGCCGATCGTCCGCAAACTCTCCTTCACCGGCTCGACCCCGGTGGGCGCGATGCTGGCGGAAGCCTGCGCCCCGACGATCAAGCGGCTCGGCCTCGAACTGGGCGGCAATGCGCCGCTGCTGATCTTCGACGATGCCGACCTCGACACCGCCGTCGAAACGGCAATGGTCGCCAAGTTCCGTAATGGCGGCCAGAGCTGCGTCGCGGCGAACCGCATCTATGTGCAGAATGGCATCCGCGACCGCTTTCTCGACGCGTTTGGTAGCAAGGTCGCGACGATGAAGGCTGGCGACGGCTTTGAAGATGGCATTGATGTCGGCCCGATGATCGACGATCGCGCCATCGCCAAGATTGACGAGCATCGCGAGGATGCGCTGCGCCGTGGCGGACGTCTGATTGCCGGGGGCGCATCGCCGGGCGGGCGCATCGCGGTGCCGACGCTGATTGGCGACGTCGCCTCGGATGCGCTGCTGACCCGGGAGGAGACCTTTGGACCGCTGGCCGGTGTCATCGGCTTTGCCAGCGTGGAGGACGGCGTGCGGCTGGCGAACGACACGCCCTTTGGCCTCGCTGCTTATCTCTGCTCAAGCGATCCGGCGACGATTGCCCGCGTAGGGCGGGATCTGGAGAGCGGCATCGTCGGCATCAACACCGGCCTCATCTCGACGCCTTTTGCGCCCTTTGGCGGCGTCAAGCAGTCGGGCCTCGGGCGCGAGGGCTCGCACCACGGCCTCGCCGAATATCAAAACCTCAAATATCTCTGTCACGCAGGACTTTAGACCCGCTTATGCGCAAACACGCCAAGGTCATCATCACATGCGCGCCGACCGGCTCGATCCACACGCCCTCCATGTCGCCGCATCTACCGGTGAGCGCGGACGAGATTGCGGAGGCCGCCATTGGCGCGGCCGAGGCCGGCGCGGCGATCCTGCACCTGCATGCGCGTAACCCGGCAGACGGCAGCCCAAGCCCCCGCGCGGCCGATTTCATGGCCTTTCTGCCGCGCATCCGGCAGGCGACGGACGCGGTGGTCAACATCTCCACTGGCGGCAGCGCCACCATGTCGCTTGATGACCGGCTGGAAGGCGCCAAGCAGGCCCGGCCTGAGCTGTGCTCGCTCAACATGGGGCCGCTGATCTTCGACTTTTCCGGCGCGGCCAAGCGGGTCACCCAGTGGCAGCACGACTGGGAGCAGCCCTATGTCGAAGGCGCGCGCGGGCGGATCATGTACAATGACAATGCCTATATCGAGCGCATCATGCTGGAAGTCGGTCGGGAGTTCGGCACGCGCTTCGAGTTCGAATGCTACGACATCGGCCATCTCTACACGCTCGCCCACTTTGCCGACCGCGGCCTCATCGACCCGCCCTTCCTTATCCAGGGCGTGTTCGGCATCCTGGGCGGCATCGGCGCCGATCCACGCAATCTCGCTCATATGGTGACCATGGCCGACAGCCTGTTCGGCGAGGATTATGTGTTCTCCGCCTTCGCGGCAGGCCGGCATCAGCTCGGCTTCTGCACCCAGAGCGCGCTGCTCGGCGGCAATGTCCGCGTCGGGCTGGAGGACAGCCTGTTCATCGGCAAGGGCGAACTCGCCACCTCCAACGCGCAGCAGGTGGAGCGTATCCGCCTCGTGATCGAAGCCCTGGGCCGCGAGATTGCGACGCCTGCCGAAGCCCGTGCGTTGCTCGGCCTCAAGGGTAGCGACGCCGTCGGCTTCTGAGCCGAGGCTTCGGCCTCCCCTTTTTAACGTCCATTGCTTTCGCGTGCCTACCCGGCCTGAATGGCCGGGTGGGCATTTCGACAAAGGAAAGCCGGGCCTCCTTTCGGAAGCCCGGCTGGCATCTGCAGCGCTGGCGTTAGATCAGAATTTGACCCGTACGCCCGTCCGGAACCGCGCACCGAAGGTGTCGAAATAGACCGGGTTGGTCGGATAGTTGGAGCCACCCAGGCCACCGCCACCCGGCGCAATCGGCGGCTTCTTGT
Organism: Sphingobium sp. B8D3B; assembly: GCF_025961875.1. Taxonomy (NCBI): domain Bacteria; kingdom Pseudomonadati; phylum Pseudomonadota; class Alphaproteobacteria; order Sphingomonadales; family Sphingobiaceae; genus Sphingobium; species Sphingobium sp. B8D3B. The sequence continues at coordinate 1,793,282 of NZ_JAOQON010000001.1, forward strand.
CGAAGATATTGTCGATCGCGCCGAAGACCTCGATGCTGTTCCCACCATTTCCGACCGGGATCGCATAGGACATGGCGAGGCCGAAATAGCTCGCTCCCTTCACGCGGTTGGTGTTGATGCTGTTGCGCAGCGTCGGGTCGTAGCCTTCATCTTCCGGCCCCACCCGCTCGACATTGTAGATGCCCGAGCTGATCCGGCGCATGCTCACCGTGGCGTTGAACGGCCCGCTATCATAGCTCAGGAAAGCATTGACGATCCACGAGGGCGCGGGGTTGAAGTTGCCGCCGCTGCTCACCGGCCCGGTCTGCCCGGCATAATCGATCACCGGCGTCGTCGGATCGGCCTGCACCTTGAAGTCATATTGGTGGTTGGCCAGCACGCGCAGGTTGAGCGCCCCGCCCCAATCGGCCGAAAGGTCGGACAGGCGCAGCGTGTAGTCGAACTCGAAATCGAGGCCGCGCACGGTCATGCTGCCGAGGTTCACCTGGCGGGCATCGATGTACGAGATGTTGGTCGGCGAGACGAAGGTGATGCGATCGCAGAAGATGTCGAACTGATCGCAGAAATCGACGATCTGCTGGCCGCCGAGCCGGCTGACGGCATCCTCGATGGCGATCTGATACCAGTCGACCGACATGCGCAGGCCGGGGATGAAGCTCGGCCGAAACACGATACCTGCCGTCGTCGTATCCGCCTTCTCCGGCGTCAGCGCGAAGCTGCCGCCATTCAGGATCGGGGTCGGATCGTCATTGCCCACGCCGGCGATGTTGGGGTTGTCGACGATGCCCTGCGAGGAGCCTTCCTCGGTCGCAACCTGCCGCTGGAAAAGCTCGCGGAAGCCGCCAGCGCGGATATCGCGCGAGCGCGAGCCGCGCAGGCGTACACCGCCGCCGATTTCCCAGATGCCGCTGAGCTTGTAGCTCACCGCCTCGGTCGTCTTCTCCTCGCTGGTGAACGCGTCCGATGCCTTGTTACGCGTCCAGCGGACGGCGCCGTTGAGCTCCAGCGTCTCGAAGAACGGCCGGTTTGCCAGCAGCGGCACGCTCACTTCGCCGAAGGTTTCGAGCACCTCGATGGTGCCGCCATAATCCAGGCCGAAGGTGAAGGCATAGTCGGTGTAATTGGGGATGTCGCCATGGGTCACATCGCCCTTTTCCTTGCGATATTCCACACCCGTGGCAGCGCCGACCGGCCCGGCGCCAAAGCCGTCGAACAGTGAGCCGCTGATCGAGGCGGCAGCGACATGCTGGGTATAGAGGAAGTCCTCCACCACCGGGCGATAGGCATAGTCGATGGCCGCCTGGCTGAGATTATCGAGACCAAACAGGTTCATCGGTACGCAGCCCTGCGCGCGCGGATTGGGATTGGCCTTGAGCAGTTCCCGGCAGACGATCTGGTTGGTCGCCGGATTGACCACGGCGTCCAGCCCATATTGGAACTCGGTGTTCACGCGCGAATAGCGGGCCGACTGGTGCCGCTTGTTGCGGCCGTACTGATAATAGACGTCCCAGTTCCAACCGCCACCGATCTCGCCGGTGACGCCAAACACCGCGCGCCAGACATCTGCGGTGACGGAGTTGAGCGCCGGGATCTGCGCATCAACATCCTTGCCGAGGCTGAACTGGGTGCCGGCTAGCAGCGTCTTGAGCGAGGCCGGGAGGAAGGCATTGTCCGGCTGCACGAAATAGGTCGAGCGCGGGCCTGCCGTCACGCCGCTGTTGGAGGCAGAGCGATGCGCGTAGGTGACTTCGGTATAGGCTTCGACCGTGTCCGACAGGTCGTATTTGCCGGAGAGATAGCCGACGAAGCGCTCGACTGGCGTCTGGATGTCGGAATCTGCATAGGTCGATTCGCCGTCACCGCCCTGGCGCGGACCGGTCTGCGACGATTGGACGTATGTGCCCGGATCGAACTGCACGATGCCGGTGCCGTCGTCATTGAAGCGGATGTTGCGCGCCGCCGGCGCGGCGGGCGCACGGTTGCGAACCACGCCGCGCGCATCGTTAAACGCCTGCTTGGAATTGGGGCCGATGATGAAGTTGGGCAGACTATAGCCCGGCGTGCCGGGACGATCGAAGCCCGAGAGCGAGCCGTTGGCCAGCACATTATTGGCATTCACGAAGACGTCGTAGCTTTCCGCACACCAGTCGCGCGAAAGCGAGCAATCGCCGATGCCGTCCTTCTTCTCATATTCGCCGCCGATGACGATATGGCCGCGGCTGCCGACGCGTGTGCCATAGACGAGCGAGCCATGATGCCCCTTGCCATCGCCTCGAAAGGTCTGGCCATAATCGACCTGCCCGCGCAGCCCCTCGAGCTCGGTATCGAGGATGAGGTTGACGACACCTGCAATGGCATCCGACCCGTAGGCCGCCGATGCGCCGCCCGTCACCGTCTCCACGCGCTTGATCATCGCGGTGGGAATGAGGTTGAGGTCAACCGCACCGCCGTCCGATGTCGGAACGAAGCGGCGGGAATTGACCAGCGTGAGCGTGCGCGTGCCGGAATCCGGGTTGAGCCCGCGCAGGTTCGCATAGGAAGCGCCGACATTCGCGCCCGCGGTGATGCCGGCGGTCGCGTCCGACTGGAACGCCGTATTCTGCGGGATCAGCTCGACGATATCACCGGCATTCACGATGCCCAGCTTCTCAGTCTGCTCGATGCCGAACACTGTCGCGGGCGTCGGCTCGTTGAATGCCTGGTTGCGAATGCGCGAACCAGTCACGATGATGGACGCTTCTCCGCTCGCAGCTTCGCCTTCCTGAGCAATGGCAGCATGAGGCGCAACCAAGAGCGCTATCACAAGCGCTGACAGGCCAACACCCGTCAAAGGGCGACGAGACATGCGATTAAAGTTTGCGCGATCATGTGCGCCAGATCTGAAGTTATTCATTGCACCCTCCCTATGATGGCATGTCCGGCCGCAGCGTCGCGGGCATCACGCGACGCTTAAATCCCGCCATGTTGTCAGGCGTTTGCCAGCCGGCAGACGTGTAATCTTCTCCCCAGAGGCAGCGCTGTATGCTCAATTCGGCACAGCGCGCCTGCCGGATACACCTCAGGAAAAATAGAGCTTGAGTGCAGTCCGGCAAATCTGGGCGCGCTGAGCGGGATCGGGCACCCAGCGGCGGTAGCTGGCCAGCACCTGCTCATAGCCGATGCGGCGTTCGTAGCCGACGAATGGCGCGTCACTGCCCCACAGCAGGCGATCGGTGCCGACGCGCGACACCAGATGTTCCGCGACGTGCTGGGCGAGGCTTTCCAGATCGCCATCGGGGTCGTCCCGCCAGGCCTCCGGCCCCGGAAGGCGGAAGCCGCCAGAGAGCTTGACCCAGGTATGTCCCTTGTCGACCGCATCGAGCATCGCGCGAAAGCCGACGCAATCGAGCGGCGCCTGCGGATCGGGATGGCCGAAATGGTCGATCACGATATCGACGCCGCTCTCCACCAGCGCATCCAGCACCGGCGGCAGGTTCTGCCCCTCGATGGCGACATGGACATGCCAGCCAAGATCGCGGGCGCGGCGGAACAGCAGCCGATATTCGTCGCTGCGATAATCGGCATGATATTCGGCGCGGGCGAGCTGCAACCGGATGCCGATGATGCCATCGTCGCGCATCCGCTCCAGCACGTAGAAATCCGTGCCCGGCGGGACGATGGCGGTGCCGCGCAGCCGCTTGTGGCGGCGCAGTTCGGAGATCAGATAATCATTGTAGCTGCCCGAAATGCTCAGCGCCGAAATGACGGCGAAGTGGATGCCATGCGCATCCATCCGCGCCAGCAAATCGTCGGCAGTAAAGGCATAGTCCGGCGTGATCCACGCGCCGCTGGTGACGGGCATGTCCGCCGAAAAGATGTGGGCATGGCAATCGATGATAGGATTGCGCACCGCGTCATCGGTCAAGGATGTCATCTCGTCCCCCTCCTCGACTGCATCATTGCGCGCGCGGATACTCATCCGCGTTCAGCACCCAGCCGGGCATGTCCGAGAAATCGGCACGCGGGGGCGAGAAGATATCGACCAGCACGTTACGACCGGGCGCGGACGGCGCGGAGGTGTGGATGACGCGGGGCGGAATGACGCACACCGACGGCGCGCCGCAGCGCTCATGCTCGTCGTCGCGCCAGTCATGCTGGTTGGCCGTCCATGGCCAGCGCAGATGGTGCATATAGTCGCCCTCCAGCGCCAGGGAGCACTGCTCGAAATCATCGTGATGATGCGGCGAGAGCTTGGTCACATCGCGCGGCCCCTGCGGCGGGAAGACGTTGACCATGAAGGTGGTGCATCGCCAGATCTTGCCAAAGCGCCCCGGCTCGTCCGGCACATCCAGGCTGTAACTGCGCAGCTTGAACCCATCGACCGGATCAGGCCACGGCTGGAACGGCGGAATCTGCGAATGCGGCCCGGCATAGGCCTGCGGATTGACGACCCGCGCAAGCAGATCTTGCGCCTCCAGCGAAAACAGCCGGACGATCTGGCCAGCCGAGCGGACCGTGATGCGGCTATCGCCCGGCGGCACGAAGTTGATGCTGTTGCCGGCAATCTCGTGCGCCACGCCGTCGATCTCGATGGTCAGCGCGCTCTGGGCATCCGGCAGCAGCAGGACATATTCGTCGATCTGGCCGGCTCGTTCGAACACCGCACCTTCTTCCGCCTGCGAGTAAGCGACGACGAAATTCTGCCCACGCGTGAGCCAAGTCTTGAGGCCGGGCGCCGTCTCCTGTGGGGCCTCTTCATAGAAGCGGGCGTAAGTGGAGGCCCCGAAGGCGCTGGCAGGCGCGGCTCCCCCGGCTGCGGCAGTCGAGAGGCGGGAACGGGGATCGTCGGATTCGTACATGAATTACTCCGTGGCGGCGGCGCGGCGGCCGTCCGACCAGTGCAGGAAGGTCTCGGGAGCGCGGCCGCTCACCGGATTGGCGAAATGGAAGCCCATCGGGGCGATGGCGGGATAAGGCGCGAAGGTGACGCCGCGCAGCGGGCCATCCGGCGGGTTCTTGGCAACATCCTCGGGCTTGGGGCGATAGCGCTCGCTGGCGCCCGGCACGATCGCGGCCCAACCGCCGGCGTAATCGGCGAGCCAGACATAATCGAGATCCATGCCGTGAATGCGCCAGACGCCGTTTTCGAGCACCGCCTGATTCTCGTAGATGCCCGAAATCCACGACCCCTGCCCCTTGGCGGCGCTGTTGAACTGGAACAAGCGCAGGCGGATATTGGCGCGCATACCGTCTTCCGAAACGGTCACATAGGGCTGCGTCTTCTGGTGAATGGCCATGAACGCGGCCGAGCGCCCGGCATTGCCATAGCGCCCGAACAGCGACCCCCGCACACGCTCCCGCCCGACATAGGTGCCGATATAGGACAGTTCCTTCCAGCCATCGGTGGCGAAGAGATCGGCCGTGTCGTCCCAGCGGAACTCGTCGATATAATAGCCATAGGCATCGGCGATGTTTTCCGCGCCATCGAAGGCAGCCGCGCGGGCGAGCAGCGTCGCTGCGTCTCCGGTGCTGGCAAAGGATGGCGCAGGCGCGAGCGCATCGGCGAAGCGCGCCATTGCGGGTCGATGGCCGGGATAGGAGGCGTCGGCCAGTTGCGAGGGCCGGTCCGGTCGCGCCGCAGCCACGCCGGGCAAACCGGCCGCAAGCGGCGCCTGCCAGCCTTTTGCATAAGCCGCGCGCATCACCGGCACGCGGCGCAGCGCCGTGATACGCCAGCGGCCATCGTCACCGCGCGCGCAGGTGAAATCCTGAATCGTCGCCGACCAATAGGTCTCACCGCCATGCTGACCGGTCATCCCGATCTCGATATTGCGCACCGTGGCGCTACGTCCGCCCGCATCCATCGTCACGACCGGCATGAGCTGGGGACGGTCGTTCAATTCGCCGGTCTTCAGACCGGCCTCGCCGAACAGCGCGAGCGCACGGCGTACGCCGGCATGGCCCACAAACTGCCCGGTGCCGGCAATGTCGATCACCGCGGACGCGGTGAACAGATCAACGATATCGTCGTCCATCTTGCGGTCGAGGTAGAAGCCGAACGCGGCCTGAAGATTCTGCACCAACCCCTGCGAGACCAGCAGATCGGCCTGCCCTGCGATCTCGCGGACCGGCAGCGGGCTCGGTGCGGCACGCTTAGCGCCCCACGGATTACCGGCCTGATCTGGCGTATAGCGGAACGGCACCATCTGCACGCTGGGCGCAACATGCGTCCAGCCCTTGTCATAAGGGCCGGCAAATTGCGGGTGATAGTGCATCCGCGCAATCGCCCAGCCACCCATGCCGCCAGCGTCGCCGGAGACGCGGACATAATCGATCACGTGAATGCCGCCGGCCCAGCCAGCCGACTGGCCGTCCACGCCCGTCATCGCCACCTCATGCCAGCGTCCGCGCGCGGACTGGCCGTCGGGCGCGAGGGTAATCACCGGGCTGAGGAACAGGCGCAGATTGAGATGCCCTGCCAGCAGTCCGCGACTGTCGCCGCCCATCGTGCTGCGCAGATGCGCCTCGATGGGTGTGCGGCCTGTCACGGATTGCGTGCCGTCGGTCCATAGGCCGTCAGCGGCGAACAGACGCGCCATGTCGGCCCACTGGCCGGCTTGCGCATAATGCGCCCAGACATGTTGGAGGCGTTTGATCTCCCGGATCGCACGGACATCCGCGAGCCGCGCAGTCAGGTCCGCAGCGTCGCCGCCCGCGCCCGCTGAGGCCATCCGTGAGGTTGCGCAGCCCGCTAGCAGCGTCGCCGCACTCCCGAGCAGGATCGCGCGTCGTGAGAGGATCATGCGCCCCGGCTCGCTCACGTCGTCGGCTCCAGCGCCAGCGCCTCTTCGTACACGCTGCGGTCGATCAGCGTCGCAAGCTGCGCGCGCGACCTTGCCGGCCGCTTGTCACGCTCTGCCAGCCACTGTTCTTCCTCAGTCATGATATCGAGCAGGTCGGCAGGATAATCAGCGTTGAAGGCGTGGTGCTTCCACGCCGTCTGCACTTCCTCCACCGAATGGCCGCCCCGCTCCACCACGAGGGCCTGCGCCGCTGCAGGGTCCTTGCGGAGCGCCGCCGCCGCATCGATCACGGCACGGACGAAGCGGACGATCTGCTTGCGCTTGACCGGATCGGCGAGATTTTCCGCCGTGCTGTTGAGGTTGAACTGCTCGGCATAAACGCCATCGCCACTGAACTCGATCAGGTCGTCGCCCAAAGCGCGCGCGCTGTTCTCGCTCTCCGGCTCCCAGATAATCACGGCATCGACCCGCCGCTCGGCGAGCGCCTTGGTCATTTCGCTGAGCGGGCCGGGCGTGCGGACGACCTCGATATCGTCATAGGACAGGCCAGCCCGGGCCAGCATCTTGTGGAAGAAATAGCCCGAGGACGTCTGCGGGATCGACGCGACGCGCTTGCCCTTGAGATCGGCCACGGTCGCGATCCCGGCCGATTTCCGCGCAACAATGCGATACTGCCCCTCGGTCACCTGCAGGATGATGCGCAGATTGGGATGCTTGACCGAGTAGCGCAGCGCCTGCGTCTCGGCATGCGTGGCGACATCCGCCACGCCTTCCTCGCCGAAGCCGGCAATGATCGGCTCTCCAACCAGATTGGGAATGCCGCCCATCTTCACCGTGGCAGCATCGGGATAGAAAGTCTTGGCCGCCAGGAGCACGGGCGCGATCTCGAAGGTCTGGATATTGCCGTACACGGCAATGGGGCCCGGCTTCCCCTCATCCCTGGCTGTGGCACTCGCGGGAAGGAGCGCGCCGGCCGCGAGCATGGCCGCCATTGCGAGAGTGTTCCTGATTGTGCGCACCGTCATCCCTCCTCAACACCGCAACCTGTTGGCCCGGCCCTATTCATTCACGCTAGGCGCCCACGCTGGCGGGCCGCAATTCAAATGCGCGTTGATGCCGCGCGAGGAAAAACTGGCTTCCGTCGAGGACAAATAGCGCAGGCTGGGGTGCGCCACGCTGCCCTCAATCCAGCCCTCCCCGCACCGCCTGCACCGTTTGCGCTGTCGCGTGGGCGAACATCATCGCATCATTGCTCACCATCACCAGCGAGAAGCCCATCGCCAGATAGGGCGCGGCTTCCTGCGCGGTGCCGACGGCGACGCCAGACAGCAGGCCCGCCTTCTTGGTCGCGGCGAGCATGGCGGCGGTGAGCGCCTCTACATCGGGATGCGCGGCCGATTTGCCGCTGGAGAGAAACAGGTCGCCATGGCCGATGAAAATGCCGCCCACATGCTCGACCGCCGCGAACTCAGCCGTCCGCTCCAGACTGGCCCAGTCCTCAAGCTGGATCATGCGCAGGCACTGCCCGTCGCCCCGCGCGACATAGTCCGGGATCGGCGCCAGACCCCAGCGACCGGCGCGCGAAGTGAGGCCGAGACCGCGCTCCCCGGCCGGGCTGAACACCATCTTGCGGCACACCGCATGGGCATGGGCAGGGTCGGTGATGCGCGGCACCAGTAGGCCATCCGCGCCAGCATCCAGCAGAGGCTGGATCGGCGATCCGCCATGATCGGGCAGCCGCACCAGCGCGGCCATGCCCATCGCCTGCGCGGCTGCGATTAGCGTGTAGGCGCGCTCCAGAGTGTGCGCGGCATGCTCCATGTCGATCACCGCGACATCGAAGCCGGCATGGCCGATCAGCTCTAGCGTCTCCAGAGACGGCAGCTTGACCCATGTTCCCAACAGGCCCCGGCCCTGCGCGGCCCGCTCCAGCGCATAGTCTACGAAATTGTCCACTAACCGCCCTGTTCGATCCGCTGCACCGGTGCGCAAAAAGCCACTGTGCGCAGGCCGACGGCGCCCGCTTGTCTCGAACGGCTCGGAGTCTTTGCAGAGCTGCAACGCCCGCTCGGACCGTGAACATGAAAAAGCCCCGCATCGCTGCGGGGCTTCTCTCAAATCTCGCTTTGACGGCGATCAGTCGTCGTCGCGCTTCAGGAACGCAGGGGCGAACTCGGGCGCCGGGCCGTCATCGTCGCTGCGCTCGCGGCGGGGGCCGCGTTCGCCACGCTCGCCGCCACGGTCACCACCGCGATCCCGACGGGGACCACGGTCGCCACGGCCACCGCCGTCACGACGCGGACCACGGTCGCCGCGATCACCCCGGTCGCCACGGTCACCGCGCGGTTCGCGGGCAGGACGGGTGTCCTCCAGCTCCTCGCCGGTTTCCTGATCGACGACGCGCATGGAGAGGCGCACCTTGCCACGCGGATCGATCTCGAGGACCTTGACCTTGACTTCCTGGCCTTCCTTGAGGACGTCCGCCACCTTCTCGACCCGCTCGTTGCGGATTTCCGAGACGTGGACGAGGCCGTCCTTGCCGCCCATGAAGTTCACGAACGCGCCGAAGTCGACCAGATTGACGACCTTGCCGTTGTAGACCTTGCCGACTTCCGCTTCCTCGACGATGCCGAGGATCCAGGCCTTGGCCGCCTCGATCTGGTTCACGTCGGACGAGCTGATCTTGATCAGACCCTCATCGTCGATGTCGACCTTGGCGCCGGTCTCCGCGACGATCTCGCGAATGACCTTGCCGCCGGTGCCGATGACTTCACGGATCTTGCTCTTGTCGATCTGCAGCGTCTCGATGCGCGGGGCATGAGCGGAGAGTTCGGTGCGGACTTCGCCCAGCGCCTTGCTCATCTCGCCCAGAATGTGGGCGCGACCGTCCTTGGCCTGACGCAGCGCGACCTCGAAGATCTCCTGCGTGATGCCGGCGACCTTGATGTCCATCTGCATCGTGGTGATGCCTTCGGAGGTGCCGGCGACCTTGAAGTCCATGTCGCCGAGGTGATCCTCGTCACCCAGAATGTCGCTGAGGACCGCAAAGTCCTTGCCTTCCAGGATGAGGCCCATGGCGATGCCGGAGACCGGACGCTTCAGGGGCACGCCGGCATCCATCATCGAGAGCGAACCGCCGCAGACGGTCGCCATCGAGGAGGAACCGTTGGACTCGGTGATGTCCGAGAGCACGCGGATCGTGTACGGGAACTCGTCCTTGCTCGGCAGCACCGGGTGCAGCGCGCGCCAGGCGAGCTTGCCATGGCCGACTTCACGACGACCTGGCGCGCCGAAGCGGCCCACTTCACCGACCGAATAGGGCGGGAAGTTATAGTGCAGCATGAAGTTCTCGTAGGAGAGACCGGTCAGACCGTCGATCATCTGCTCGGAATCCTTGGTGCCGAGCGTGGTCGTGCAGATGGCCTGCGTCTCGCCGCGCGTGAACAGCGCCGAGCCGTGCGTGCGGGGCAGGAAGCCCACCATCGCCTCGATCGGGCGGATCTGCGTGGTCGTGCGACCGTCGATACGCTGACCGTCCTTGAGGATGGCGCCGCGCACGATTTCCGCTTCCAGCTTCTTCATGAGCTTGTTGGCGACCATCTGGGTCTGCGCGCCCTCAGCCGCGAACGCTTCCTTCGCCTTGGCGCGGGCTTCGTTCAGGGCACCGGAGCGTGCCGACTTGTCGGTCAGCTTGTAGGCGGCGGCAATGTCCTTGCCGATCAGCTTCTTGAGCTTGGCCTTCATGTCCGCCGTATTGTCGGAAAGGTCGATCTCCCACGGCGACTTGGCAGCCTTCTCGGCCAGCTGGATGATCGCATCGACGACCTTGCGCGAGGCATCATGCGCGAACATGACGGCGCCGAGCATGACGTCTTCGGAGAGCTCCTTGGCTTCCGATTCCACCATCATCACGGCCGTGTCGGTCGCGGCGACGACGAGATCCAGCTCGCCGGTCTTCACCTCATCGAGGCTCGGGTTGAGCTGATACTCGCCATCCTTGTAGCCGACGCGCGCGGCGCCGATCGGGCCCATGAACGGCACGCCGGAAATGGTGAGCGCAGCAGAAGCCGCGATCATCGCCACGATATCGGGCTCGGTCTCGCCATCGAAGGAGAGAACCTGCGCGATCACGTTGATCTCGTTGTAGAACCCTTCCGGGAACAGCGGACGCACCGGGCGATCGATCAGGCGGGAGACCAAGGTCTCCTTTTCCGTCGCGCCGCGCTCGCGCTTGAAGAAGCCGCCCGGAATACGACCGGCAGCCGAGAATTTCTCCTGATAGTGAACGGTGAGCGGGAAGAAATCCTGCCCTTCCTTCACCGACTTGGCGGCGGTGACAGCGCACAGCACAACCGTTTCGCCATAGGTCGCGAGCACCGCGCCGTCGGCCTGACGGGCAATACGGCCCGTTTCGAGCTTGAGGGTCTTTCCGCCCAGCTCGATTTCTACTGTCTTTACATCAAACATTGGTTTTCCTTCCACCCACCGGCCCTATTGCGCGGCGGGGCTGCAGTGCGGGCTAAGCCGGCCCGCGGCGGTTCGGGACTAGTCTTGCGTCCCACAAAGAGGTTGGCCGAAGTGCCATCCCCTCCTCGTCACTCCCGCGAAAGCGGGAGTCCAGTTCTGTCATCTCAGCCTTGGACGGCGCTCCCGCGCCTGTCTCGTGCTGGATCCCCGCATGCGCGGGGGTGACGCAATACGTAAACGGCCCGCCGAAGCGGGCCGAACGGTTGGGTCACTTGCGAAGGCCGAGCTTCGCAATGAGAGCGGTATAGCGCCCCGCATCCTTCTTCTTGAGATAGTCGAGCAGCGAACGACGCTTGTTGACCATCATCAGCAGGCCGCGGCGGCTGTGATTATCCTTGTGGTGGCCCTTGAAGTGCTCGGTGAGGTTGGAAATGCGCTCCGTGAGGATCGCAACCTGCACTTCCGGCGAACCAGTATCGCCCTCTTGCTGGGCATTGTCCTTGATCAGTTCCGCCTTGCGTTCAGCCGTAATCGACATCGTCATTCCTTTCCAAAATCAGAGATTGAAGCCCCGCACGACCCGGATTTCCGGGCCCAAAGCCTCCACCAGCGCCACAGGCGTATCGCCCTCGGCTGCCAGCATGAGCCCTTGCTTGCGAGGGTCCCCGGGCAGTGTCCGGCCTTGTCTCAAGGCCATCGCCTGCTGCGAGGTGACGGGCAGAGCCGGGATGTCGTCCAGCCCTGCCGTCAATGGCAGCATATGCTGCGCAATGGCGCGCCCTTTACCAGCATCGCTCAGAATGTCCAGTGAAATAGCCCGATCCAGGGTGAACGGACCGGCCTTCACCCGGCGCAGCATCGTCACATGCCCGACCGTGCCCAGCGCCAAAGCGATGTCCCGCGCGAGGCTGCGGATATAGGTGCCTTTCGAAACATGGGCAGTGAGGGTGACGGCTTCAAGGGTTTCGCTGGCGGCCTGCTCATCCTTGAGGCCTCCCCCCGTCCCGTTCGCATCGAGCGAAGTCGAGATGCCTTCGCCCAGCTCCGCGGTGTCTCGACTTCGCTCGACACGAACGGAGGGGGCGGCGTTGACCGAGAGAGCGTGAACAATCACCGCCCGCAGTTTCATCTGCACCTCTTCGCCCGCCCGCGCGCGATCATAAGCGCGCTGGCCGTCCACCTTGATCGCGCTGTAGACGGGCGGAGCCTGCTCGATCGGGCCGGTAAACTGGGCCAGCACCGCTTCCACCTGCGCGAGGGTGGGCCGCACGTCGGAGGTCGCGATTACCGCACCCTCCAGATCGAGCGTGTCGGTCTGCGCGCCGAAGCAAATCGTGAAGTCGTAGATCTTGTCGCTGTCCAGCATTCGCCCGGCCAGCTTGGTCGCCTCTCCCACCGCCACCGGCAGCACGCCTGTCGCCAGCGGATCGAGCGTACCGCCATGGCCGACCTTCGCCTTGGGCAGGCCGGCCTCGCGCAGCGCGCGCTTGACGGCGCTCACCGCCTGGGTGGAGCCAAGGCCCAGCGGCTTGTCGAGGATCAGCCAGCCATGCAGCGGCTTGGGCCCGGTGTCAGGCATGGTGTCGGGATCGTTCATCGGCTGCCCATAGCGAGGCATATAGCGCCTGTCAGGCCCCGCTGGCCGCAAGGGCCGCCGCGCGTGCCTTGATCTGTTCATATTGTAGCCATAGGCATGCTTATAGGCGCAAGGGTGGGTTGCGCCCCCGCCCGCCACGCCCAGTCCGGTGCCAATGCAGTTGAGGTCCGTTGATTTACAGCATCCGCTCCGGCTTCCAGCGTCTGACCGGACGGGCCCGGACCCGATTTGGCGAGCGCGCGACGGCGTTTCTCCTCGCATTGGCGGTGGAGGGGCTGATCGTGCTGGCTCTCATCGCCTTTGCTCCCTCCCCTTTCGAAGCCCGCGAAGCGCCCGACAAAAATGTCCTGACATTCGATGTTGCCATCCCGCCCGACCCGGCGCCCGAACCTGAACAGGCCGAACCAGAGCAGGCTGAACCCGAGCCGGTCCCCGAGGAGGGCAAGCCCGAACCGGAGCAACAACCCGAGCCGGTCCCCGAGCCACCGCAGCCGCCCAAGCAGCCCGAGCCAAAGCCGATCGTCACACCGCCAGCGCCGCGCAAGCCCGCCTTCATCGAGATGAAGCCGGACCAGATGGCGGCCATCGATCTGCGCGCGATCCGCCCGGCCGCCCCCGCCCCGCCGGCCCCCGCCCGCCCGGCAGCCCCCATGGGTCCGCCGAACACCGGACAACCAGCCGACACGCCGCTGGTCGACGGCACCGGTCCCAATGGCGAGCCGCTCTACGCGGCCAGTTGGTATCGCGAGCCCTATCCCGAGGAATTGCGCGGCTATCTCTCCACCGCGCGCAGCCAGGGCTGGGGCATGATTGCCTGCCGCACGGTCGCCGATTATCGCGTTGCCGATTGCGTACCCGTGGCAGAATATCCCAATGGATCGGACATCAACCGCGCGATTCTGGCCGCCGCATGGCAGTTCCGCGTGCGCCCGCCCCGTGTCGGCGGCAAGGTGCTGGTCGGCCAATGGGTGCGCATCCGAATCTCATACGAGCAGCGTCCTGCCGGTGCTGCGGGCAGGCCGTGATCGACCGGAAATGACTCTGTCAAAAAATCTTGCGGACGCCACCAGCGCCTTGTCTTGCAGCGCGTGAAGCCTCTACAAGGCGCCATTCCTTCCACAATCCAATATAGGCGAGTGATCCATGACCGGCACCCAGCAGACTGCTTCCCAGATCTCCGATGACATTGCCCGCGTTTTTGCCCTGCAAAAGGCGAACCAGTGGAATGTCAAAGCCACCACCGCTGCCGAGCGTCGCCTCAAGCTGACCAAGCTCAAGGATGCCGTCGCGTCCCATGCCGACGAGATCGTCGCGGCGGTGCTGGAAGATACCCGCAAGCCGGAGCCGGAAATCCGCGTGACGGAAGTGCTGAACATCCTCGGCAACATCCAGCTCATTCTCGACAATCTCGATGACTGGATGAAGCCGACCGAAGTCACGCCTTCCAAGGTGGAGACCGACCGCGCCCAGATCATCTATGAAGCGCGCGGCGTCTGCCTGATCCTCGGCCCGTGGAACTTCCCGCTCGGCCTCGTCTTCGGCCCGCTTGCCGCTGCCGTCGCGGCCGGCAATTGCTGTATCCTCAAGCTCACCGATCTGTGCCCCGCCACCGAGAAGGTTGCTGCGAAGATCGTGAAGTCGGTCTTCGAGGAGAATGAGGTTGCCGTGTTCGAGGGCGATGTCAGCGTCGCCACCGCACTGCTCGACCTGCCGTTCAATCACATCTTCTTCACCGGCAGCACGCGGGTCGGCAAGATCGTGATGACCGCCGCCGCCAAGCATCTCGCCAGCGTCACGCTGGAGCTGGGCGGCAAGTCGCCGGTCATCATCGATGAAGGCGCGGACGTCGAGAAGATCGCGGCCGATCTCGCCGGCGCCAAGCAGTTCAACGGCGGCCAGGCCTGCATCTGCCCGGACTATGTGTTCGTAAAGGAAGACCAGAAGGCAAAGCTTGTCGAGGGCTTCAAGGCGAACGTCGAGAAGAATCTCTATGAGAACGGCCAGATCAAGAAGGAAGGCATCGCCCAGGTCGTCAATCAGGCCAACTTCAATCGCGTGAAGGGCCTGTTCGACGATGCCGTGGCGCAGGGCGCTACCGTTGCAGCTGGCGGCGTGCTGGAGGCGGAAGACCGCACCATCCACCCGACCATGCTGACCGACGTCAATCCGCAGATGAAAATCCTGCAGGAAGAGATTTTCGCGCCCATCTTGCCGGTGATGACCTACGACAATCTCGATCAGGCGATCAGCTACATTGAGGAGCGCGACAAGCCACTCGCGCTGTATGTCTACAGCAATGACGAAGCCAATGTGCAGAAGATCCTCAACCGCACCTCGTCAGGCGGCGTGACCGTGAACGGCGTCTTTTCGCATTATCTGGAGAACCGCCTGCCCTTCGGCGGCGTCAATGGCAGCGGCATGGGCAGCTATCACGGTTATTTCGGCTTCAAGGCCTTTAGCCACGAGCGCGCGGTGTACATCCACCAGACGGCCGCCTGAAAACGCGACCTGAACATTGGCGCGGAGCGGAGGGGCAGCCCCTCTCCGCTCCCGCATCCCGCGCCGGTGAACGAGCGGGCTTACTTCTTCTTCGGGGGCGGCCCGCTCTCGACAAGCGATTTGAGCGGGTAGCGCGTGCCGGCCACGACAATCGCGCCGAACCGGTCGAGCCGATCGAGGCCCTTGGTCTCGAAGCCGATGGATTGGGCAAAGGGCAGGTCCGGTGCGCCGGTCATCAGCGTCGCCAGATACCATTGCCCGCCACTGGCCTGCACATAAATCTGATCGTCACTGACCGCCTGCCAATCGCGAATGCCGCGCTGGTCGACAAAGGGGATCGACGCTTCCTTGCCGCCGCCGCCCTGCGCGGCCGGCTGGGCAATGACGGGCGCGCCAGCCAGCAGCAGCGCGCTTGCCAGCATCGCTTTTCTGAAATGGGTCATGGCGTGCATCCTTCCGATAATGTGTGAGTCCGGATCATGGCGTTACGATAGCATGACGCGCGTGAAGCGGCGATGAACCGTTCGGCGCTGGATAATGTCGCTTCATCCCGGCTCTAGAATCGCCGCATCGCATCGCTGAAATGCCGCCGGCACAGCGCGACATAGCGATCATTGCCGCCAATCTCCGTCTGCGCGCCTTCCCGCACCGCCTCGCCCCTCTCGTCTACCCGCAGGTTCATCGTTGCCTTGCGTCCGCAATGGCAGACCGCCTTGAGCTCGACCAACGTATCGGCGATGCCGAGCAGCACCGCCGAGCCAGGGAAGAGCTTGCCCTGAAAATCGGTCCGTAGCCCGTAGCACAGGACGGGAATGCCGAGTTCGTCGGCCACGCGGGCGAGCTGCCAGACCTGCTCTGGCGAGAGGAACTGCGCCTCGTCCACCAGCACGCAGGCAATCGGCCCTTCGAGATGCGCCGCCTGGATGCGCCCGTGCAGATCGGTCGCGGTATCGAAGCTGTTGGCGGCAGCCCGCAGGCCGATCCGGCTGCCGATGCTGTCCACTGCTTCACGATCACCCTCCCGCGCCGTCCCCTGCGCCGTCCAGAGCATCGTCGCCATGCCCCGCTCGCGATAATTGAAGTCCGCCTGCAGCAGATTGGTGGACTTCCCCGCATTCATCGAGGCGTAGTAGAAATAGAGCTTGGCCATGCCGCAGCTTTGCCTCCGCGTTGCCTTTTCGACAAGCGGGGAGACGCCGCGCCGGCCACGCCCGGCCATGACCGGCCCTTTCGCTTTCTATTCCAACGCCATCGTGCTACACCATGCGGGCTTAACGTCGCCTTTGACGGATATCGGACCGCTTCAGCGTCCCCCTTTGTCCCCATCTAGCCTCACGAAGCCGGGACGCGCGAATGCATCGCGCGTGCCCGATTACCATTTGGGAACAAGGATACCCAATATGACCATCGGAACAGTCAAGTTTTTCAATGCCGACAAGGGCTATGGTTTCATCGCGCCGGAAGACGGCGGCAATGACGCCTTCGTGCACATCTCGGCCGTCGAGCGCGCCGGCATGCACACCCTGCAGAAGGATCAGCGCATTTCCTACGAGCTGGAAAATGACAAGCGCGGCAAGGCTTCGGCCGTGAACCTTCAGGCTGTCTGAAGAAAAGGGCTGCCCGACGACCGGGCAGTTTGAAGATACAGGGCCGGGCGGCATCGTCGCCCGGCCTCCTCGCCCGAAGTGGCGAAACGGAGCTGAATTCTACGCATGAAAAAATACAAAGAGCCGGACTTTCAATCACGCATTGCTGCCGCAGCCGATGCCCGCAACGAAGTGATGGCAAAATTGCGCACGCGCGCGCCCGTCGATCCGGAAGTCGCTGCTGCCCGCGCTGCCGCCGCACAGGCACAGGAAGCTGCCCAGCAGGAAAAGCATCGCCTCGCCCGGCTGGCCGCGCAAGAGCGCAAGGCCGCCAAGCAGGCCAAGGCTGAGGAAGCCGCCGCTGCAAAGGCAGCCAAAGAGGCAAAGAAAAAGCCCGAACTCACCGAAGCCGAACGCAAGGCCGCCCGCGACGCGCGCTACCTCGCGCGCAAGAACCGATAAGATGTGGGCCTGCGCGGTTCCGCTCCGCGCAGACTTTACTCACCCCCCTTCCCGCCGGGAGCCGATAATGAGCCGCGAGACGATCAAACCCTTCCTCATCACCAAGGACGATGGCGGCAATTTCCGCCTGACGGTGCGCGAGACGCGCTATAATTCGCAGGGCTATCCGCTGGTCACCTCCACGCTGCAGGACGAGACCTTCACGACGGCCACGCAAGCCCGCGCCTTCGCACGTGACACGTTCAAGGCAGAGCCGGGGCAATACGCCACCAAGTGACGGCGTCGCCCGGCTCAGCGAGCCGTGGATTGCCTCTCGAACACCGCCCGCTGCGACGCGAAGGCACGCTGGAAGGCGGGCCGCGCCTCGCCGCGTGCGACATAGGCTGAGAGAGCCGGATAGCCCTTCAGCAGATCCGAGCTGCCGAGCCGCCGCAGCACCGTTATCATCATCAGATCGCCCGCGCTGAATGCACCGTCCAGCCACGCGGCCTCGCCGAGCCGCGCGGAGAGGTCATCCAGCCGCGCCCGGATACAGCCTTCCAGCATCGGCAGGCGCGCGTCATACCAATCCTTGTCGCGATCGACATGCCCGGCCGTCTCGCGCTCGAGGATCGGCGGCTCCACCGTGCTGAGCGCGGCAAACATCCACGCAATCGCGCGCGCCCGTCCGTCCATATCGGTCGGCAACAGACCGACATGCCGCTCGGCAATGTGGAAGACGATGGCGCCGGATTCGAACAGAACCAGCCCATCCTCCTCATAAGTCGGGATTTGCCCGAACGGCTGGCGCATGCGGTGCGGCGGCTGCTTCATCGCCGCGAAGGAGACGAGGCTCACAGCGTAGGGCTGCCCCACTTCCTCCAGCGCCCAGCGGACCGGCATGTCGCGCGCTAGGCCACGGCCGCGATCCGGCGAACTCTCAAACGCAGTAATCGTAATGGTCATGGCAATGCCCCCGGACGGACGCATGATGCCCGTGCAAGCGGCGCTCGACAATATCAACCGGATCAGCCCGGCGCGCGAACGATCAACGGATCATCACGCCGGGCTCTCACTCCTCTTCGTCGACGATGTCCTGCGCGACCTTGGGTGAGCGCAGGATCGCATCGATGTGGCTGCCTTCCTCGAAGCTCTCATCGCTGAGGAATTTGAGCTTGGCGGCGAACTTCATCTTCACGCGCTTGGCGACCTCGCGCTGCAGATAGGCGGTGTTGGTGCGCAGTGCCTTGAGCACCACCTCTTCATCCCGCCCCAGCAACGGCTTCACGAAGACTGTCGCATGGCGCAGATCGGGCGACATGCGCACTTCCGTTACCGTGACGACGTGACTGGCAAGCACATCGTCATGCACGTCGCCGCGCTGGAGCACGTCCGCCAGCACATGGCGCACCTGCTCCCCCACCCGCAGCAACCGGACGGAAGGTTCCCCCGAACCGCTCATGACTTACCTCCTTCGCGGCACGCCGGACGTCAGAGCGTCCGTGCGCGTTCCTCGACTTCGAAGAGCTCGAGCGTATCGCCGACCTTGATGTCGTTGGTGTTCTCGAGCACCGCACCGCACTCCATGCCGGCCCGCACTTCGGACACGTCGTCCTTGAAGCGCCGCAGCGAGGCGATGGTGGTTGCCGAGACGATGACGTTGTCCCGCGTGAGGCGTGCGTTGACGCCCTTGCGAATGACACCATCCTGCACCAGCAGACCGGCCGCCTTGTCCTTCTTGCCGGCCGGGAAGACCTGCAGAACCTGCGCGGCACCGATGACCGTTTCGATACGTTCCGGCGCAAGCTGGCCGGCCATTTCGCGCTTCACTTCCTCGATGAGGTCGTAAATCACGTCATAATAACGCAGCGAGACCTTATCGCGCTCGGCAAGCTGACGCGCCTTGGCATTGGGACGCACGTTGAAGCCGATCAGCGGCGCACGGCTGGCGGCGGCCAGCGTCACGTCGCTCTCGGTGATCGCGCCCACACCGGAGTGGAGCACGCGCACCTTGATCTCATCCGTGGAGGCGCGGGTGAGCGATCCAATGATCGCTTCCACCGTGCCCTGCACGTCGCCCTTGATGACGACCGGATATTCGATGACCTGCGTGTTGAGCGCCGAGAACATATGCTCGAAGCTCGTCGGGGCCGCCGTGGTGCGCTTGCGCGTCGCCAGCTCCTGACGATAGGCCGCGACCTCGCGGGCCCGCGCCTCGCTCTCGACCACGCTGAGCTGGTCGCCCGCCATCGGCACGCCGGCAAGGCCAAGCACCTCGACCGGAACCGAAGGCCCAGCTTCCTTCACCTGCTGACCCTTGTCGTTGACCATGGCGCGGACCTTGCCCGAATGCTCGCCGACGACGAAGATATCGCCAACCTTGAGCGTGCCACGACCCACGAGGATCGTCGCGACCGGACCACGGCCCTTGTCGAGCTGCGCTTCCACGACCGTGCCTTCAGCGGCGCGCTCGGGATTGGCCTTCAACTCCAGCAATTCGGCCTGCAGCAGGATCTTGTCGATCAGGTCATCGAGGCCGGTACGCTTGAGCGCGGAGACTTCCACGTCCTGCGTGTCGCCGCCCATATCCTCGACGATGACTTCATGCTCGAGCAGACGCTCGCGCACGCGCTGCGGATTGGCGTCCGGCTTGTCGACCTTGTTGATCGCCACGATCATCGGCACGCCGGCGGCCTTGGTGTGGTTGATCGCCTCGATGGTCTGCGGCATCAGCCCGTCGTCCGCCGCGACCACCAGGATCACGATGTCGGTGACGTTGGCACCGCGTGCACGCATCTCGGTGAACGCTTCATGGCCCGGCGTATCGAGGAAGGTGATGATCTCACCGCCCTTGGTCTTCACCTGATAGGCGCCGATATGCTGGGTGATGCCGCCCGCTTCGCCCGCCACCACATCGGTGCCGCGCAGGGCATCGAGCAGCGAGGTCTTGCCGTGATCGACATGGCCCATGATCGTGACGACCGGAGGACGCGTGACCAGCGATTCCGCAGCATCGACATCGCTCGCGGTATCGATCTCGATATCGGAATCGGAGACGCGCTGGATGCGGTGGCCGAATTCCTCGACCAGCAGCTCAGCCGTATCCTGGTCGATCGTCTGGTTGACGGTGACCGCCATGCCCAGCTTGAAGAGCGACTTGACGAGGTCCGCGCCCTTTTCGGCCATACGGTTCGCGAGTTCCTGAACGGTGATCGCCTCTGGCACGATGACATCGCGCGACTGCTTCTCGCGCGGCTGTGACGAGCCGGAGAAGTGCGAACGACGCTCCTTCTCGCGGGCACGGCGCAGCGCGGCGAGGCTGCGCGCGCGGGCGCTGTCATCATCGGCCAGTGCGCGATTGACGGTGAGCTTGCCGGCCTGACGACGATCGTCGCCACCCTTCTTGCGCTCGACCTTGGCCGGTTCCGGGCGCTTGATGACCGGCGCGGCCACAGGCGTGAAACGACGGGGCGCGGGACGCTCGGGCGTCGCGCCAGTCGCGGCCTTGGGAGCCTCTTCGGCAGGAGCCGCGGCCTCTGCGGCCGCAGGTGCCGCCGGAGCAGCCTCTTGCGCCGGCGCCTGGGCAGCTTTCGTCTCGGCTTCCTGGCGCTGGCGCTCCGCTTCTTCCTCCGCGCGGCGGTTGTCTTCAGCGCGGCGCTTCTCTTCCTCGGTCGCGGCAAGACGGGCGGCCTCTTCACGACGACGCGCATCTTCCAGCGCGGCCATGCGGGCTTCCTCGGCCTCACGCAGCAGCTTGGCCTGCAGTTCCTGCCGGCTCATCAGGCTATCCGTCGAGGAGGCGCGCGGTGCCGGCGCCGGGGTCGGCGCGGGACGGGCGGCGGGCGGCGGCGGTGCCGGCGGCGCGACGGGCGCAGCCTGCTCGGGCACGGCGCGCGCCGTCTCTGCCTCACCGGGTTTGCCGATGACGCGACGGCGCTTCACCTCAACGACGACCGTATTCTTCCGGCCGTGGCTGAAGCTCTGCTGCACCTGGCCGGCCTCGACCGTCCGCTTGAGACCAAGCGGTTTACGGCCCAAAGTCGGCTTGTCTTCCCTATTGTCACTCATCGACGCAATCTAACCCTTCATCTTCCATCCGGCGCACCCCCGCAGAGGTGACCCGAGTCGTTCGTCCTCACGCCAGAGGCGCGGGATCATCGTCCATATGCCTGACGACTGCCGAACCGGAGCTCGGCGCCGCGTTAGCGCATCCCAGATAGTTTTGCCAGCGACCGAGCAGACCGGAGAGGCGGCCTGCCGCAGCAGCGTTTGTCACCGCGATATGGACGACATTGTTCCTGCCCAATGCCATAGATAGGGCGTCGCGGTCCACCGGCAAGCGTGTGCCGGCAAATTCCTCGCCTTCCCGTTCCTCGCCAACCCGCCACGCCTGATCCAGCTTGCGCACCCCGTCATCGCCGGCATCCGCCGCGTGGAGCAGCATACGGACCTGTCCGCGCCGGGCCGCGACATCGATCTTGTCGAAACCGGTGGCGAGATTGGAAGCCTTGGCCTCCAGCCCCAGCCGCGCCATGAAATCATCGCGCAACGCAACCGCGATCCGCTCGGCCAAATCGTCCGGCACGGTAAGCGGCTCACCCTTAAACGCCCGCGCCAATGCGCCGCGCAGCCGGCCCTTGCCCATGGCCTCCTCCAGCGTCGCGCGATCGACACCCAGCCAGGCGCCGCGCCCCGGCGCCCGCGCGCGGACATCCGGTAACACATCGCCATCGGGCGAAATGGCCAAACGGACCAGCGCGACGGGATCGCCATGCTCGCTGGAGAGAATGCAACGACGCTCAGACATGGGCACCTCCTGTGAGGTGCCCGTCTAAGACCATCCCCTCCAAACTTCCGTTCGTGTCGAGCGAAGTCGAGCCACGATAGGACTGCGCTCGCGTGTCTCGACTTCGCTCGACACGAACGGGATGGATGAGCATTTTCTCGTTTAGCACAGTCCAGCCCCCCGCTTCCGCAGGAGCAGCCGGGCGCGCAGCGATGATTGGAAGCCTCAGCCCCTCATTGGGAGGAATTCGCAGCATCGGCGACCTCCCTTTGCGCGGCTTCCCGCTCGGAAACGAGGATGCCCGCAGCGCCCCAGTTGTCCGCCGACACCTCATCGATGACGACGAACACCTGCTCGGGCCGCTTGCCGAGACGATCGACCAGCGAACGCGTAACATCGGCGACCAGAGCCGCCTTCTGTTCGCGCGTCACGCCTTCAATCACCTCGATCTTCACATAGGGCATCAGGCGTTGCCTTCCACTTCATCCTCAGCGGCGCCCTCTGCAGCGGGCTCGTCTTCGAACCAGTGCGCGCGGGCCGCCATGATGATCTCGTTGCCCTGCTCTTCGCTCAGGCCATATTCGGCGAGAATGCCGCCCTTGTCCTCGGAGACTTCGCGGCGGCGACGCGGGTCGTTGCGCTTCTTGGCCACCAGCTCGTCGGTGGCGAGATCGGCGAGATCGTCCAGCGTCTTGATGCCGGCCTTGCCCAGCGTGACCAGCATGGCCTCGGTGAGGTGGGGCATCTCGGCCAACGCATCGTCAACGCCAAGCCCACGGCGCTCTTCGCGCGCAGCGGCCTCGCGGCGGTCCAGCGCTTCCTGCGCGCGGCTCTGCAGCTCCTGCGCCAGCTCGTCGTCGAAGCCCTCGATGGAAGCCAGCTCGTCGATGCCGACATAAGCGACTTCCTCCAGCTCGGTGAAGCCTTCGGCCACCAGCAGCTGCGAGAGCGTCTCGTCCACATCCAGCTCGTTCTGGAACATCTCGGAGCGCTGCACGAACTCGCGCTGACGCTTCTCGCTCGCGTCCGCCTCGGTCATGATGTCGATGGCCTTGCCGGTGAGTTGGCTGGCAAGCCGGACGTTCTGACCGCGACGACCGATGGCGAGGCTGAGCTGATCGTCAGGCACGACGACCTCGATGCGCTCTTCCTCCTCATCGATCACCACGCGGGCGACCTGAGCGGGCTGGAGGGCGTTGACGACGAAGGTTGCCGTGTCCTCGCTCCAGGGAATGATGTCGATCTTCTCGCCCTGCATTTCCTGCACGACGGCCTGCACGCGGCTGCCCTTCATGCCGACGCAGGCGCCGACCGGATCGATGCTGCTATCGCGACTGATCACGCCGATCTTGGCGCGCGAACCCGGATCGCGGGCGGCGGCCATGATGGTGATGATGCCATCGTAGATTTCCGGCACTTCCTGCGCGAACAGCTTCTTCATGAAGTCGGGGTGCGCACGGGAAAGGAAAATCTGCGGGCCACGGTTCTCGCGGCGCACATTGAGGATCAGCGCACGGACGCGATCGCCGACGCGCACGACTTCGCGCGGGATCTGCTGGTCGCGGCGGATCACACCCTCGGCACGGCCAAGGTTCACTACCACATGGCCGAACTCGACCGACTTGACGACGCCGGTGATGATCTCACCCACGCGATCCTTGAATTCCTCGAACTGGCGCTCACGCTCGGCATCGCGCACCTTCTGGAAGATCACCTGCTTGGCGCTCTGTGCGTCGATGCGGCCAAGGTCGACGGGCGGCAGCGGATCGACGATGAAATCGCCGATCACGGCATCCTTCTGGAGCTTCTGCGCAGCCTTGAGGTCGACCTGCTTAAAATAGTCCTCGACCACCTCGACCACTTCGACGACACGCCACAGGCGCAGGTCGCCGGTCTCGGGATCGAGCTTGGCGCGAATGTCGTTCTCGGCACCGTAGCGCGCCCGGGCGGACCGCTGGATCGCGTCTTCCATCGCCTCGATGACGATGGCCTTGTCGATCATCTTCTCGCTTGCCACCGAATTGGCAATGGCAATCAGCTCGGCCTTGTTGGCGGAAATGGCGTTGGCCATGAGAGTCAGTCTTCCTGTTCCTGGGTGACGATTTCGTCCGCGCCCTCGGTGGAGAGCGGGACAGTAGCAGAAATCAGCGCATCGGTCAGCATCAGCTTGGCGCTGTCGATATTGGCAAAGTCCACGACGATGCGGCCAGCCTTGGGATCATCGACCAGCACCTGCTCGCCCTCGATGCCCGCAAGAATGCCGCGCACCTGCTTGCGGCCATCCTCCATGGGCGTCACGAAATGAACGCGTGCCTCATGCCCGGCCCAGTCGTTGTAGTCCTTGAGGCGGGTGAGCGGCCGGTCGATGCCCGGCGAGCTGACCTCCAGACGATAGGCGTCCTCGATGAGCACGTCGCCCGCTTCTTCCAGCGCATCGAACTTGTCCGAGATGCGGCGCGAGAGGCTGGCGCAATCATCGATGTTGAGCTGGCGCGTATCGGGCCGCTCGGCCATGATCTGCAGCGTCCGGTCATCGCCTTGGCCGAAGAGCAGCACGCGCACGAGATCGAGCCCCAGAGCCTTTGCCTCCGACGCAACAACCGTCTCGATCCGCGCAATATCGCTCATTCGCACTCCCTATGCCTGCGCCTCGCCCGGACATGGACACGCGACAGGGTTTCGCCGCCGGCCCCTCTCGGCGCCGACCCCAACTTCGCAACGATGTCAGGAAAGCAAGAGCTATATAAGCGGAGTCGCAGTTGAAGGCAAGCTGCATGGCAAACGCCGCGAGCGGGATTGCAGCGAGCCGCACCTTGAAGCTTCAAGGGAAGAGGCAGGCGAACCTCACCGGAACTTGCACCCGGTGGAAAGCGCCTGACTCTGTCGCTGCCTCAGGTGCCGGCCCCGTCCGGGCCGATTGCCCCCGGCAACGCTACTTCGGGCGGCGAAGATGCCGTCCGACGGTATTTGAGGGAACTTTTTGATCGCGCATGGCGCCACGAGCCCATTTGCAGAGAAACCCTAAGATTGAAAGGTTTAGACGCGATCTTCGTAGTCGAACGCCGCCCTCGCGCCAGTGAACTGTTCAATTTCGGGTCACATTGGATGGTTAACCGATCATCAACATCTTTGACAGGACTGAAACGGAAAAGATATCTCCAAGACCTCAGGTGGGGTGACCCTTTGACAGATGCAAAGCGCCAGATGGAGCCGGATTACCGGCCTCCCGTCGTGGGCACACGCATTTCCGGGGCAAAACCTGAAAGTAAATATCTGTGGGAGTTATAGATCATGTTTCACAAGTCTTTCAGGAAAGCCGTACTGCTGTCGGCTGCCACCATTGCCGCGACGGCGATGCTGCCGGCTTCCGCCTCGGCCTCTACTTTCGTGCTCAGCGGCGGCAACAATAGCGATGGCTCCATCGGTAACGTGCGCACCTACACGGGCTCGGACGGCACCAAGCTGGAAGTTACGGCGTACAGCCTCAACGGTACGACCCTCGCCGCCGGTGCGGTGGGCGCCTATTCGCCTGGCCTCGGCGTCATGAACAGCTTCCCCAACTGGTGGGGCCAGGGTGGCGATGACTCGCACACTGTGGACAATAATGGCTATGTCGACATTCTGGTCTTCCAGTTCGACAAGATCGTCACCATCGACAAGATCGGCCTCGTGAGCTTCGGCGACACGGACATCAATTATGCCGTCGGCAGCACCAATGTGGCCTTCAACAGCACCTTCACGATCCCGAACTATTCGACCTTCAATTCGCTGTTCGGCCCCACGATCCTGTCGAACGGCAACGGTCAGGACCAGAACCGTGACATCAACCCGAACAATCTGTCGGGCAACCTGTTCTATGTGGCTGCGGCCTTCTCCAACTCGGGCAGCAACGACAGCTTCAAGGTCAATGGCCTGACCTACGCCGTCACGCAGACGTCCGCACCGGTTCCTGAGCCGGCCACCTGGGGCATGATGATCTGCGGTCTGGCCGTGACCGGCTACGCCATGCGTCGTCGCAAAACCAACGCGACCATCAGCTTCGCCTGATCGTTCAGGAAAAGTCGATATGAGAAAGGGGAGCTTCGGCTCCCCTTTTTTGTCAGCATCTCCGCGCTGGCGGTCCTGCCTCTACGCTTCGTCTTGGTCAGCGGTGCGCGCCAAGCTCTTGTTATAGAACGGTCTACCGCCAGGCCGCTCTTGTCGCTATGGTCGGACGTCCCACCCCTCGCCGGAGATCCGCCCCATGAATGTCCGTAAGCTCGGCCTGACCTGTGCCGTCAGCCTCGCCATTGTCGCCTGCGGCAGCGCGTCCGCGCCCGATGAGGTCAAGGCGGCAAGCGGCGCACCATTCCAGACCACGGAAGTCGCGCAGTTCGCCTCGCCATGGGCCATGGAATTCCTGCCGGACGGGCACATGCTGGTCACGCAGAAGGAAGGCGCGCTGATCCTGATCGATCCGCAAAGCGGCCGCAAGCAAACGGTGAGCGGCACGCCCAGCGTGAAGAGCGACGATCAGGGGGCGCTCATGGATGTGCGGCTCGCCCCGGATTATGCGACCAGCAAGACGATCTATTTCAGCTTTTCAGAAGCCGCCGAGGGTAAGAAAAGCCGCGTTGCGCTGGCGACTGCGAAGCTGGACCCGACAGCGGCTGCGCTGAGCGACGTGCGGGTGATCTTCCGGGGCGATGATCGCTCGGAGAAGGGTGGCCATTATTCCGGCCGAATCGCCTTCTCGCCGGACAAGACCCATCTCTTTTTCACCGCTGGCGATCGCCAGTTGATGGCGCCAGCGCAGGAGCCGGGCACGACGCTCGGCAAGGTCTTGCGCCTCAGCCTTGATGGCAGCCCGGCAGCCGGCAATCCACTCGCGGCCAAGGGCTTCCACCCGGCTGTTTGGTCCTACGGCCACCGCAATCTGCTCGGCATTGCCTTCGATGCCGATGGGCGCCTGTGGGAAATGGAAATGGGGCCGCGCCACGGCGATGAGATCAACCTGATCAAAGCCGGCCTCAATTATGGCTGGCCCAACGCCTCCATGGGCAATCATTATGACGGCAAGGCCATCCCGGACCATGAGCCGGGCGACGGCTATGAAGCGCCGAAGGTCTTTTGGGTGCCGGCCATCTCGCCCGGGGGACTGGATTACTACAATGCCGACCTCTTCCCGCAGTGGAAGAACTCGCTGTTCATCACCGGCCTCTCCGGCAAGTCGCTCGACCGCATCGCGCTCGATGGCGAAACCGCGACCAAGGCCGATCACTGGGACATGGGCGCACGCATCCGTGCCGTACGCGCCGGGCCGGACGGCGCGATCTGGCTGCTGGAGGACGGAGAAAATGGCCGCCTCCTCAAGCTGACGCCCGCAGCCTGATCCAGCCGCGCGCCGCTTCGCGCTCGGTCAAGGCGCGCGCGGCCTCGGTCATTGCTCCCGGCCGGCCCACCGCTTATGGGCCGGCGGAACAAAAGACCGACTGGAGAAGAGCGCCTATGTCATTCCGTCCGCACCGCATCGCCCTGAGCGCGGTTTTGACCCTGGGCGTCGCGTCGCCCACGCTCGCCCAGACCGCCCCTGCGGCGACGCCGGCGGCCCCCGGCCCGGCCAAGGTCGATCTCTCCCAACTGCCCTTCACGATCACGGAGGTCGAAACCTTCGATTATCCCTGGTCGATGGCCTTCCTGCCGGATGGGAAGCAGCTGGTGACCCAGAAGCGCGGCGCGATGGTCCTTTTCGATCCGCGCACGGGCGTCAAGACGGTGCTGCTGGGCACGCCGACTGTCGTCAGTGAGGGCCAGGCGGCATTGATGGACGTGGTGCTCGCGCCGGACTTCGCCGCCAGTCGCCAGATCTATTTCAGCTTTTCCGAGCCTGGCGAAGGCAAGGAAACCGGCACCGCGCTGGCGACCGCCACGCTCGATGAAGCCGGCGGCGCGCTCAAGGACCTCAAGGTCATCTTCCGCGCCACGCCCAATATGGCGAGCGGTGCCCATTATTCCGGCCGCATCGCCATCGCGCCGGACCAGCGCAGCCTGTTCTTCACCAATGGCGAGCGCGCCAAGTTCGACCCGGCGCAGGACCCCAAGTCCACCCTCGGCAAGGTGCTGCATCTCAATCTCGACGGGACACCCGCCGCCGGCAATCCGCTGGCGGCCAAGGGCTTCCATCCCGCCATCTGGACCTATGGCCAGCGCAATCTGACCGGCCTCGCCTTCGATGCGAATGATCGTTTATGGCAGGTCGAAATGGGCCCGCTGGGCGGCGACGAGCTGAACCTCGTCAAGGCCGGCGCCAATTATGGTTGGCCGATCCGCTCCTATGGCGACCATTATGACAAGCGCCCCATCCCGGACCACAGTGCCGATGACGGGTTCGAGAAGCCCAAGCTCTACTGGAACCCCTCGCTCGCGCCGTCCTCGTTGGCTTACTACAATGCCGACCTGTTCGCGGGCTGGAAGAACTCGCTGTTCATCACCGGCCTGTCCGGTCAGGCGCTGGTGCGGATTTCGCTCGATGGCGAAACGGCGACCAAGGCTGACCATTGGCGCATGGGAATGCGGCTGCGCAATGTGAGGGTCGGGCCGGACGGCGCGCTTTGGTTGCTCGAGGACAGCCCCAAGGGCCGGATGCTCAAGCTGACGCCGAAAGGCTGAGCGAGCCTGAGGGCGGTCGCTGGCTCTAGGCGTCCGCCCAGCGGCGCAGCAGATTATGATAGACGCCGGTCATGCGGATCACTTCGGCATGGCTCTGCCCCAGCGTGGCGGCCAGTTGCTGGATGCTGCTGTCGAGATCGAACAGGATCTGCCGCTCACCGTCGTCGCGGATCATCGATTGCAGCCAGAAGAAGCTCGCCACCCGGCGGCCGCGCGTCACCGGCTCCACCCGATGCAGGGAGGATGAGGGGTAAAGCACGGCATGGCCGACCGGCAGCTTGACCTGCTGCACGCCGAACTGGGTCTCGACTGTCAACTCACCGCCATCATAAGCCTCGGGCGGCTCGAGGAAGATCGTCATGGACAGGTCCGAACGGACGCGAAAGCCGGTGCCGGCCTGTATCCGCACGGCATTATCGACATGCACGCCAAAGGACTGGCCACCCGCATAGCTGTTGAACAAGGGCGGAAAGATCTTGAGCGGCAGCGCTGCGGCAATGAACAAAGGATTGCGGCCCAGCGCGTCGCGGATGATCTCGCCGGCCTGTTGGGCCTGCGGCGCCTCCTCTGGCAACTGAAGGTTGTTCTTGGCGAGCGCCGACTGATGGCCCGAGGTGACGTTGCCATCCACCCACGCCGCGGAATCGATGAGATCACGCACCTTGGCGAGCGTCGGCCCGTCGAGCACCTCTGGAATGGGGATCAGCATGAAGCGCCTTATGCGTTGTCTTGGGGTTGAATGACGAAGGGGATTTCCACCACGCCTTTCACGAAAACCGGCTGGCCATCACGCAAGGTGGGCCGCCAGCGCCAGCGCTTGACGGCATCGAGCGCCGCCTTGTCGAGCCGAGTGAAACCACTGCTGCGGGCGATCCTGATATCTTCCACGCACCCATCGAGGCCCACGGTCAAGGCCAGCAGGACCACGCCCTGCTCCCGCTTGCGGCGGCTCTCAATGGGGTAACGCGGCGCCTTGCCGGCCACCATTTGCGTGCCCAGATCGCCGCCGTCGGTGACCGAGGGCACTGAGATCGGCGCGGCGGCCGGACTGGGCGGCGCCGGCGGCCCCGGTGCCATGACCGGGACGACCGGAATATCCGGCCTTGCGGCCACCATCGGCGGATCAATCCGGGGAATATCGATCTGTGGCCGCGGCATAACCAACTCGGGCGCGCGGGGCGGCGGTGGCGGCGCGTCGACGGGCGGCGGAGGCGGCGGCGAAGAGATCAGATTGACCGTGAAGACCTTGGGCGCCTCACCCACCTTGAAACTGGGCCCGAGGCGGGTGACAAGTGCGAACAACCCCGCATGGATCAGGATGACGAGCAGCACGACCAGCGGATTGAACCGCCTGCCCTGCCCATAGCGCCCCTGACTTGCCGAGTGTGAAATGTTCACCGCGGACACCCCTTTTCGCCTGCCGCTATCGACGAACAGGCCCATTCCGTCAATAATGCGAATCAATATTACCAGACGTTCGTCGGATCATTGATGTGGATCAGGGGCGAACCGCTTTGGGTCGGTTCGCCCCTGCCCCCCACACTCAGTAGCTGTAGGTCAGGCTGAACACGGCGGACCGCCCCACCCCCGGCTGCGCCCAGCTGTTGTTCACATTGGTCCGCACGGTGGTGACATAGTCCTCATCCGTCACGTTCTGCACGTTCACCTGCGCCAGAAGGCGCTCGGTCACCGGATAGGCCAGCATGATCCGATGCAGCGTATAGGCCGGCACATAATAGACCGGCGTCGCCGTCGGGTTCATCGAGTGGCGACCCTGATAGGTCAGGCCATAGCCCACTTCGAGACCGAACGGGAACTTGTAGGTGGTGAACAGGCTGCCCGAATGCTTAGGCGTTGCCGAGAGCGCCGTGCCGGCCGTCGGATCGGGATTGGTCACCGTGTTGCCGCAGCTTACCGGATTGGCCAGACAGAAGTCGGACACGCCCTGGATCAGCTTGCTATCCAGATACATGTAGTTGGCGAAGATCGACCAAGCTTCGGTAATGTTGCCCGTGGCGCTCAGCGACACGCCGTTCACCCGCGAGCGGCCATCGAGCACCTGATCGGGGATCGTGGGATCGCCCGAGGCCACGCGATACTTGTCGCGCTCATTGCGGAACACCGCCGCTGCGAGTTGCAGCTTGGCGTCGAACAGATCGGCCTTCACGCCAATTTCGTAATTCTTCGCCGATTCCGGTTCGACGTTGCAGGTGTTGACAGCGCAGCTGCCATCAACCGAACCCTTGGACGGTGTGCGCGAATTACCGACCGCCACATAGGCGCTGACGTTTGGCATCGGCTTGAACACCGCGCCGACACGCCAGGAGAAGAGATTGTCCTTCGCCTCGAACGGGCCGGTCACCACGCCAGTGGTCACGTTGCGCGTCCGGGTCGAACCCTCGAAGCGCTCATAGCGCACGCCGCCGTTGATCTCGAACATGTCCGAAAGCTTCATCGTATCGAACAGATAGGCCGCATAGCTGGTCTGCTCGCCGACATTGTAGCCGGTCTGAATGTAGTTCTGGGGGCCGGTGTAGATGTTGCTGCCATAGACGCGCGCCAGCGTTCCGGCCGGGGCCGCTGGTCCCGTGACCACGCTGCCTGGGTTGGCGATGTTGGTGAGGGGATAATAATTCGGCGCGGCATAGGGATTGCTACCATCGGCAGCGCGCAGGATGCTGCCATTGTTCAGCGTATAACGCTCCCACAGCAGCGATCCGCCGAGAACGAGCGTGTGCTCGATGCCGCCCGTCGCGAACTCAGCGCTCAGGTCGAGCTGGTTATAGGCGGTTTCGTTGCGGATGTGGCGCGCCGTGCCGCGGCCCCCAGTCGGCAGATAATAGCCTGCAGGGACGACCAGCGTGCTGCTGCCGATCGCGACGGTGCAGGCGCTGCCATCCGGCTGTAGACCGCTCGCCAGGCAGAAGGTGCCCGTGGGCTGGCTGGTAACGGTGTACTGGCTCACATTCTCATAGCGGGTGAGATTGCGCACCTTCACCGTGTCGCTCAGTTCGTGCGAGAAAATCGCCTGTACCGAATCCGTGACTGACTGCTGCGTGTCGACATTGGCAAAGCCGTAATAAGCGCTTTGGTTGAAGTCGGGCAGATAGCCGCCCTGCGCCGCATAATAGCGCAGGCCGTATTGCGGCATGCCCTTGTCGTCGAGATGCTCATATTGCAGCGTCAGGCTGGTCGGACCATCGATACCGATGGTGACAGCCGGCGCCACACCCCAGCGCTCGTAGAACTCCACGTCCCGCCCGGGCACGTCGTTCTTGTGGTAGACCGCGTTCAGCCGCACCGCGATCATGTCGCTCACGCGCTTGTTGAGATCGACGGTGCCGCGATAATAATTGTCCGTGCCGACGCCGGCCTGAACCGACATCTTGTCGTCCGCCAGCGGCTTCTTGGTCACCAGATTGATCGACCCGCCGACCGAGCCCGCGCCGCTGAACACGGAGTTCGCGCCATTGGCGACCTCGACCTGCTCGATATTATAGGTCTCGTTGCGGTTCATGATCGCGCCGCTGCGTACGCCATCGACCGAGATGTCGTTGTTGGCCGAATAGCCGCGCAGATTGATACGGTCGCCATAGCCGAAGCCGCCCTCGCCGGCGCCAAAGGTGATGCCGGGCACGGTGCTCAGCACTTCGCGCAGCGTGAGCAGGTTCTGTTGCTGCAGCGTCTTGGCGCCGATCACCGTCACCGTCTGCGGCGTGTCCAGCAGCGGGCGCGTATATTTGGGCGACTCTGCCCGCTCGACCTTGATCTCGGACTCATCGATGGCCGTGTCGGTCACGGTCATCCCGCCCAGACGGCGCCCCTGCTCGCCATCCTGCGCGACAGCCGGCGCTGCAAACGCGACGGCGCTGACGCAGCCAAGCGCGAGAAAGGAAGTGAGATTGGCGGATTTACTCATGCGGCGTTCCCCAGTTGATGTCATCGACCGCTATTGCGAGTCGGTCGCACCAATTAGGATATTGCGAGTGATTTGCAACACATGATTTGCGGTCAGCGTTGCGATTTACAACTTTTCCGTTCTGCAACGTGGGTGACCGGCGACTTCCCTTGCGTGTGCTGAATCGGCAGTCCTTACGCGCGCTTGGTGCCGCAGTTGGGCCGAGCGGCGACTGGTCTGTGATCAGAAACGACGCGGGAGTTGGCAGCCTTGGGTCTGACCCGGCCACCAACTCCCGTCTGTGATCTGCAGTCTAATCTACCGAGGAGCGAGCGTCTGCCCTTCTCGCCTCTTAGGCGTCCGCCAAGGCCCGCTTCGCGTCTGCCTCCAGCGACCGCCCAGCGAGCAGGAACATCACCCCCGCCAACAGCGCCGTCACGACGATGACCAGCATCGAATAGCGCACGGCCACATCACCCAGCGTGGGGTGCAGCACGTCATTCAGATAGCCCACGACCAGCGGGCCGAGCGCCTGCCCAATCAGTGCCGCGCTGAACAGCAGGATGGACGTTGCGACAGCGCGCATCCTCAGCTTCGCCACGCTCATGACCGCCGCGAATACCGGGCCCTGATGAATCAGCAGGAGGAAAGCCGAGGCCGCATAAGCTGCCAGCCAAACCGCCGTATCCTCGGCTAGCAGGAAGATCAGCTCAGCAGGCGCGGCAAGCAGACAGGTGATCGCCGGCAAGGTCATGCGCCAGTGGCTGGCCTTGCGGCTCAACCGGTCGATCAGCAGACCGCCCAGAACCACGCCAGCCACGCCGAACACGCCCCGGATCGGGCCGATGGTCGCAGCCACCTCCACCAGCGTGAGGCCGTGGACGCGCGTCAGGAAGGTCGGAGTCCAGACGCTGGCGGCAAAGACGTTCAGCCCCATCAGCGTGGCGCCGATGACCAGAAAGACATAAGCGCGCTGCTTGGCGAGAAAGGCCATGCTTGCCTTGAAGCTTTCCCTCGCCGCACGCTCGATGCGCTTGGCTTCGGACGCCCCGCGCTCCGGTTCCTTGACCGTCAGGAAGAACAGCACCGCCAGGAACACGCCCGGCATACCGGCCACGACGAACATCGACCGCCAGCCATATTCATGGCCGACCCAGCCGACGATGGGGAAGAAGAGAATCGATGAGATCGAGACCGCCGTGCCGAAGATCGAGAAAGCGAGCGGGCGCCGCTCTGCCCGGAACAGGTCGGAGATGATCGAATTCGACGGCGCAATGCCGCACGCCTCGCCCGCGCCCATGAGGAAGCGCGCGATGGCGAGCTGCCAGATGTTGGCCACCCAGCCGGTGACCATCGTCATCAGGCTCCAGAAGGCGAAGCCGACAGCGATGATATTGCGCCGGTTATAGCGATCCGCCGCCCAAGCAATGGGTACGCCGAGGATGGAGTAAAACAGGAGGAAGGCCAGGCCGGACACCAGTCCCAGAGCGGTGTCCGAGACGTGCATCTCCGACTTGATGGAGGGCAACGCCAGCCCCAGGAGGGAGCGATCGAGATAATTGAAGGCCGAAACCAGTGTGAGGAACCCGAGGCCGTAGACGGCGCTGAAGTTCCAATCCTTCACGCCCCCCTCAGGGCCAGAGCCAGTCGGGGGCGCCGTCGTTTCGGCCATCGCATCTCTCCCAGTTTATAGTCACCCGGTTATGGTCGCCCGCGTTTATAGTCGCGAAGCGCGCGTTTCCTTCGCGGTTATGAATTCGATCAGCGCGGGCTGCCCCGCCTCGATCGCGGCCAGCGCGCGGTGAATGGCCGGCACGATCTCTTCCGGACGCGTGACGCGCTCGCCATGGCCGCCAAGCGCCTTGGCGAAATCAGCATAATGGCCGGAAATATCGGTCGCGCGGAAGCGCTCGGTCGCCACCGGCATCACCGGCAGTTCGATGGCCATCGCCTCATTGTTGAGCAGGATCGACAGGATGGGCAGGCGCTCGCGCACCGCCGTCTCGAAGTCCATGCCGGTAAAGCCGATGGCCGCATCACCCCACACGTTGATGCACAGCTTGTCCGGACAAGCGAGCTTGGCGCCCATGGCGAGGCCAAGGCCATAGCCAAGCTGCGTGGACTTGCCCCAGCCGATATAACTGAGCGGCGTGATCGACTTCCAGTAAGGCGTGAGCTGATCGCGCGGGCTGCCGGCATCATGGGTGATGATGGTGTTGGCAACGTCCACGGTCTTCTGGAGATCCCAGAGCACGCGATAGGGGCTGATCGGCGCATCGTCGCTCTCCAGCAGCGGCAGCCAGTTCGCCAGCCACTCCTTCTCGACCTTGGCGATTTCCGCGGCCACCGGCCCGGCATCGCGCGGCGCTGACACCAGCGCGCGACAGGCTTCCAGCAGCATCCCGAGCGTCAGCTTGGCATCACCGGCCAGCGCCATCTCGCAGGGCACATTCTTGTTGAAGTCAGCCGGATCGAGCGTCGAATGGATGACCCGCTTGCCCTGCGGCATCTTCACGCCGAACGCCGTCTCGCTGAAGCTGCAGCCGATGCCGAAGATGAGGTCCGCCTCATCGAGGAAATGCCGCAATTGGCCCGAAATAGCCGCGCCGCCCGAACCGAGCGCCAGCGGGTGCGTCTCGTCGAACGCGCTCTTGCCCTCAAGGCTTGTGGAAACCGGGATGGCCAACAACTCGGCCAGCGCCTTCAGTTCCTCATAGGCCTCGGCCCAGTGCA
This sequence comes from Sphingobium sp. B8D3B, assembly GCF_025961875.1. NCBI lineage: Bacteria > Pseudomonadati > Pseudomonadota > Alphaproteobacteria > Sphingomonadales > Sphingobiaceae > Sphingobium > Sphingobium sp. B8D3B. Next base: position 1,828,719 of record NZ_JAOQON010000001.1, read on the forward strand.
CGCCCTGCCCGGCGTAGATCACCGGGCGCTTGGCGGCGACCAGCGCCTCGGCTGCTCGCTTCACCGCGTCTGGCTCGGGCGCATAGCGGGTGGTGACAACCGGCTGATAGCTCTCGGGCGCGTCGATTTCTTCGCCCAGCACGTCCCAGGGCATCTCGACCAGCACAGGGCGCAGACGGCCATTGCGCAGCTGCGTGAAGGCGCGGCGCATGATGTTCTGCGTTTCTGCCGCAACCGTGATCGGCTCGGCATGCTTGGTCACATCCCGCATCGAGACGCTGGCATTGAAATTGTCCGGCACGAAGGCGATGCGGCGGGCATAGCCCTGCGGCAGCACCAACACGGGCACGGATTCGGAGTAAGCCTGTGCCACCCCGCCATAGGCATTTTCCGTCCCCGGCCCATGTTGCATGGCGAACACGCCCATGCGCTTGCCCCGCGTCAGGCGGGACAGCGCATCGGCCATGTGAACGCCCGTCCGCTCCTGGCGGACTATGACCGGGCGGATGCCGATTGCGGCGGCATCCTCCAGCACGGCGTTGCGCGGATAACCGAAAATGACGTCTACACCCTCACGCTTGAGGATGTTGGCGATGGCAGCACTGACTTTCATGGGGTAATTTCAATCCTTCCTGGGGCCTTTCGGGCCGATCGGCCTCTCGCCCATGACCGTCGTGCGGATGAGATGCCGACGTTCGTACTTGAAATCATGGACGCCACGATGAAGCAAGAAACGATTGTCCCAGACAATCAATGTGTCCTTCTTCCATTTCACGCGGCAATGATAATGCAGGTGCTGGGCAAGGCTCTGGAGATAGCCGAGCAGCGCCTGGCTCTCCGCCTCCGTCCAGCCGACGAAGCGCTTGAAATAGGCCGTGGTCGCGAACAGGGCCTTGCGGCCGGTGACCGGGTGAACGCGCACCGCGGGGTGGATATTCTCCAGCTCATCTTCGCTGAACCCGTGCGACTCACGCAGGCGCAGGCGCTTCTCGGGCGGCAGCTTCTCATTGCGCGCCCAGATTTCCTTGCCTGAGTAAACGACCTCGAGCCCGTCGAGCAGTTCCTTCATGGCATCGGAAAGATGCTCATAGACGAGGTAGCCGTTCGAGAAGGCGGTATCGCCACCGAATTTGGGCACTTCCAGCGCGCGCATCACCACGCAGAGCGGCGGCTGCAGCAGGAACGGGCTGTCCGTGTGGAAGTGCTCGAAAGAGGGAACGACGTTCTCCGGCTCATGCGCTTCGCGGCGCACTTCCTGCATATCCTGATGCTCGCCGTAGGTCGGCGCCTGCGGCAGCTCGGTGATCGGCCCGAAGTAGCGCGTGAACGCCTTGTGCTGCTCCGGCGTCAGATCCTGGTCGCGGAAGACAATGACCAGAAAATGCTCGAACGCCTTCATCACTTCTGCGAGCGTCTCGTCATCCAGTGGCTCCCGCAGGTCCACACCGCTGATCTCGCAGCCGCACGCGCCGGAGATCGGCTCGACAGTGATCCGCTTGAACTCGGGCATGGGCAAACCCGCCACGATCGTGCCGGTCGCCTGATCGGCGGCCTGCCCCTTGTGAGACACTTGGATGTTCATCTCGAAGCTCCTCTTCCAAGACCCCGGCGAAAGACCGGTCGGGGTCATCATCTATCAGAAATTGCGCTTGATGGTGACAGCCCATTCCCGCGGACGCGCGGGGCGCCCCTGGATGGACTGGGTCGATCCGCGATTGTCGAACAGGCCGTCATAATAGAGCCGGTCGGTGAGGTTGGTGACCTCAAGCGAGAGCTGCCAATCCTCGGCCACATCGCGATACGTGAGGCGCGCATTCACGATCGTGCGCCCTTCCACCTGGTTGAACGGCGCGCGGTTGATCGCCGTCGAGAAATAGGGGCTCTGCGAATTGACGTCGATGCGCGGGGTCAGCGAGCCGGCATCACCCAGTTCGATCTTGTACTGCCCGCCGACGCTCCAGCGCCATTCCTGCACGAAGGGCGCGTCCATATCGAGGGTGATGCCAGCGCTCTGGCCGATGGCGGAAATCGACTTGTAGTCGAAGTCCAGATAGCCGAGCGAGGCATCGATCAGCAGGCCGCGAACCGGGCGCAGCGTCGCCTCGACCTCGAAGCCCTTCACATCCGCCTTGCCGGCGTTGAGCGGCAATGCGCAGGGCGCGGCCGGCACCGTCGGACAGGTCGAGACGCTGACCAGAATGTCGTTATACTTGTTGAGGAAGCCGGAGACGTTCAGGCGCAGCAGCCGGTCGAACAGGTCGCTCTTGAAACCGACTTCATAGGCGGTCAGCGTCTCGGGATCATGCGTCAGCGCCTGCGCCGGGAAGAACGGCCGCGGGTTGGCGCCGCCACTCTTGAAGCCCGTCGCGATCTGCGCATAGGTCATGAAGTCGGGCGTCCAGCGATACTGGATGACACCGCGATAATCGAGACGATCGCCCTTGAACGTCCGCACCAGCCCATCGAGCGGGGCGAGCGACGGCGGCGCATTACCGCCGTAGATGTTCCCCGGATTGCCCTTGCGCGCATATTGGAAGCTCTTGGTAATGTCCGTGTAGCGCAGGCCGCCGATCAGCGTCAGCTTCTCGGTCAGATGCAGTTCGGCATTGGCGAAGGCGGCGATGGTCTGGGATTCGACATGGTCGTTCTGCCGGAATTCCAGCGTGGGAAGCTGAACGCGCGAGCCGCCGTCGCTGGTGCCCTCGAAATAATAGCCGCCCACCGTATAGTTCAGCAGCGTACCGATCGCACCGCTGGCGCGCAGTTCCTGGCTGAACTGATTGTGGTTCACGTCATTGGCCGTCAGCGCGATGTTGATCGGCGAGGACTCGGCCGATGTGAACACCGAATTGTAGCTGCGATAGGCCGTGATCGAGGTGATGCTCAGATCGCCGACATCGATGGTGATGTTGCCGGAGAGGCCCCAGGTATCGAGCGAGTTACGCGCAGGCGCCGCATAAGGCGCCGTGCCATCGCGCGGGGCATAGTTGAGATAATTCTCATAGCTCACGAACGGGCTGGTCGTGAACGTATCCTGCGCGAAATTGCCATAGGGCGAATAGCTGATGAACGGCGAGCCGGTGGCCGTACCATAGCGGACGCCATCGATGACATAAGGGGCGGTCGCGCTCGACCCCGGCCCCGTCAGCGTGCCGACATAGAGCAGTGTGGAGGGCGCAGACTCGCTGTCATCACGGGTGATGTCGCCGATGATCGAAATGTCGACCGCGTCATTGGGCGTCCAGCGCAGCGTGCCGCGGCCGGCGACGTAGGACTTGCCGCCCTCCGTACCGAGCTTGCAATTGTCGGAAATCGCGAAGGTCCGCACCGGCGAGGTCGGGTGGGTGCAGCGATAATCATAGCGGGTAACGTAGCCGTCCTTCTTCACGCCAGCGCCGGAGACGCGCAGGAAAAGCTGATCGGGCACGACCGTCAGGTTCAGGCCGCCGCGCACCTCGGTGCGGTTGAAGCTACCGTAGGTTGCCTGGACATAGCCGCCGCCCGAGCCATCCGGCTTCTTGGAATAGAGCTTGATCGCGCCGCCGATCGAGTTCTGCCCGGCAAGCGTGCCCTGCGGCCCGCGCAGGATTTCCACCCGGTCGAGGTCCAGCAGATCGAGCATCGAGCCCTGCAGCGTCGAGTAATAGACGTCATCGACATAGAGGCCGACGCCCGGCTCCAGCGCGAAGGTCGAATCCGACTGGCCGACGCCGCGAATGAACGCCTGGATCGATGGGCCGTAGGTGGCCGGCGCTTCGGCGAGATTGACGTTGGGTGCCTGTGCGGCAACCTGAGCGATGCTCGTCTGGCTGCGCGCTTCCAGCATGTCGCCGGAGACGGCGGTGATGGCGAGCGGCGCATCCTGCAGACGCTGCGAGCGGAACTGCGCGGTCACCACGATGTCATCCGCATCGGTCTGCTGTGCAGCGCTTTGCTGGGGAGAGGGGGCATCCTGCGCCATGGCGGGTGTCGCCAGGGTTGCGGCGCCCAGCGCCAGTGCGCTCGCGGCCTGCAACAAAAGATCAGCCTTCTTCATCATCGCTCTCCTCCAATGTCAGAACGCCCGTGCCTCGGGCTGTTATCGGGCGGGACCATGGCGACGCTCGGCGCGCATGTCAAATTTATTCCATATTGCAGAAGTCTGGTTCCGTATATTGGAATTGACGGCTTGACTTGTTGCCGCACCGCCGTAGCTTCCGCCCCAGAAAAATGAGGAGGGATGAATGGCAGAGTTCGATCGACGGCAGCTTCTGGCGGGCGGACTTGCCGCTGGCGGCGCCATGAGCGCGATGACCGGCACCGCAGCGGCGCGCACGATGCGGCCGCCCCCAGCCGCCGCACCCGCGCGACGGATCGCCGTCGAGGAAGCCTGGACGATTGCTGAGCATCAGGACGCGCTGGCCGCCCTCGCCACCGGAACATGGCCCAATCTGGACGCGCAGCTGATTAACCCACTTGGTTCGCGTGGGCCGGACCGCCTCACCCGCCGCTTGCGCGACGTGACGGAGCGGCTCGCGGAAATGGACCGCCTCGGTGTCGACATGCAGATTCTTTCGCTCACCTCGCCGGGCGTGCAGATGTTCCGCGCCGATCAGGCCGTCGCCATGGCCGAGCTTGCCAATGATCGCCTAGCCGAAGTGGTCCGCGCTCACCCGAAGCGCTTCGCCGGCCTTGCGTCCTTCGCGCCGCAAGACCCGGGCCGGGCTGCCAAGGAAATGGAGCGCGCCGTCAATAAGCTGGGTTTCAGCGGCTTCATCGTGAACTCGCACACCAATAACGAGTATCTGGACGATCCCAAGTTCATGCCGATCCTGGAGGCCGCCGCCGCGCTCGACCGGCCGATCTACATCCATCCCCGCTGCCCGTCAGACGGCATGGCGGAGCCTTTCCGCGATCATCGCCTGCAATCGGCGATCTGGGGCTATGCTGCCGAAACCGGCACCCATGCCATGCGGCTGATCCTCAGCGGTGTGTTCGACAAGCTGCCCAACCTCAAGATCGTGATTGGCCATATGGGTGAAAACATCCCGTTCCACCTGTGGCGCACAGATCATTGGTTCGAGCGCCGGCGCGATGCCTATGGCAGCAAGCTCAAGCCCTCCGAGGTGATGAAGCGCAACGTGTACATCACCACCAGCGGCGTGGAGCATGGCCCGGCCTTGCGCTACGCGATCGACGTACTGGGCGTAGACCGCGTGCTTTGGGCGATCGACTATCCCTATGAGGAGATGGAGCCCTCCGTCACCTTCATCAACCACGCGCCGCTGGACGGAGAAGAACGCGAGGCGGTCTGCCATCGCAATGCCGCGCAGGTCTTCCACCTCCCGCCAGCCTGATCCCGCCTAACCCTGACGATCCGCCCTGGCCCGCCAGGGCGGGCGTCAGGCCTCGGCGGAGGCGTGGCCGAAGGTAGCGCTGAGCGTGCGCGCTGCCGCCATGACGTCGCTCGCCATGCGCTCGCGGTCCATCGTGCCGAAGCGCTTGGCCGGCATCGTGAGGCCGATCGACCCAATCACCGCATTCCCGCTGCGGAAGACAGCCGCCGCGATGCCCGCCACATCGGCTTCCTGACTGTAGAAGATCGCGCAGCCCCGGTCCCGAATGGCGGCCAGTTCCTCCACCAGCACCTCGGGCGGCGGCGTCGGGGCGCCAGTCAATGGTCCCACCGGGCTCTGCGCGAGCGCCGCCGCCAGATCCTCCGCCTCCAGATGGGCGAGAATGGCACGGCCCAGCGACCCCCAGGTCAGCGACAGATCGGTATAGGGCTCCAGCACATGCCGCAGCGTGTGTGGCGTGAGGATTCGTTCGGAGACGATGGCGCGGTGATGGGGGGCATCATAGGTGCAGAATACCGCCGTCTCCTGCCAACCCGCCCACAGAGTGCGGAGGAACGGGCGCACCGCCGCGACATAATGGCTGCGGCTCAGAATATTGGCTGACAGCCTGAACAGTTCACGCCCGGCCCGATAGGATGTGCCGTCACCCCGCTCCACCAACCCGCCACGAATCAGCATCTGCAACAGCCGATGCACGCTGCTCGCCGGCATCCCCGTGCCCGCGGCAAGATCCTTGAGCGCGCAATCGCCGTCACTTTCGCCGATCAGTTTGAGCAGCGCAATCATGCGGGCGCCGGAGCCGCGATCGGTGTTGGTCGATGAATCCATGAAAAAGAAGACGCTCCGCCCCACACCCCGCGCTGCCGGGGGAGCGTCTTCTACGAAATCTTCACCGCTGACGCCATTGCCGAGTTCGGTCGCGATCAGGCAGCGGACCGGGCCGCCAGGTGCGCGAGCGCAAGCGCGCCTGCTCGCTCGCCGAGCTGTAACGATCCGCCCGTGCCCAGCGCGGCCCAGGCGCGCGGATCGGCAGAGACAGCCCGCCCGGTGACGAACAGCCCGCTCAACTCGCGGGGGCGCAGTGCCGCATCGATGAGCGCACTATCGCTCTTCAGGGGCGCGTCCTCAACGCCGAGCACATGTGCGCCCACGACATGGCGAAGGCGCGCGGCCTGCATGGCACCCGCGACGTCGATCAGAAAGCTCGCTTCGAGTCCAGGCAGGGTCCGCAGGAGCGGCAGGATCTCGCGGATCAATGTCCGCGCCCGCGCCTCCTGCGCGCCCAATTGCGCGACGCTGGTCGCCCCATCAACCTGCATGGAAGGCCCGCGCACATAGGCCACGCCCCTGTCCCGACCCGCTGACGTTATCCCATAGAGCACGAGTCGGTCCGGCTGATCGGGCGACAGCACGCCCCGCGCCTTCGCCTCGGCGAGGCGGGCAGGCCATGTCGCTTGTCCGGCCAGCACCGCATCGAACGCGACGCCGCCGATCCGGTAATTCATGGCGATACTGGCGGGCTCGTCCAGCCCGCGCATGGCGGCGCCCGCCCGCATCGCCAGTTCGCCATCGCCGGTGGCGTCGATGACCACGCCGGCCGGGACAGCGAAGCGCCCGGACTTATTCTCGACCATCGCGCCCCGCACGACGCCCTTTTCCACGATGGGATCGGCCGCCCAGCTGGAGAGCAGTAGCTGCACCCCCGCCTCCTGCGCGAGATCGAGCAGCGCATATTTGAGCGCCTCGGCATCATGAACCAGACCATCACCCAACAGGTCCGGCCCGGCTTCGCCGCTTCGCTCCAGCCGGCTGACCAGCTCGGCCGCGATGCCCTGTGCTGCGGGCGTGAGGGCGATATCGAAGGACAAGGGACCATTGCCGCCCAGCACGACGTTGCGCTCCACCAACAGCGTGCGCGCCCCGCCCCTCGCCGCCGCCACAGCCGCCGCTACGCCGGACAATCCGCCGCCGCACACCAGCACGTCGACCGCGCGATAGACCGGGGTTCGGCGGCCCGGCAGCATGATCTCACCGCGCGTCGCGCCAGCTGTGCGTTCCATGATCGTCGTGCTCATCCGCTTAATCCCGCACCATATTGTGAATCTTGGCCTTGCTGATGTCGATCGCGCCATCGGCCAAGTTCTGGCCCTGCGCGATCAGCAGGGCCTGCAATTCATCGATGGCGACCTCGCGCAGCGTGACCCCGCCCCGGCAAGCCAGCGCCGCCGCCGTGCCCGCCGCCTGACCGAAGGCCATGCAATCGGGAATCTGCCGGCAGCGTGAATGGGCCTCATAGCTCATCGACACGGTCTTGCCGGCAACCAAAAGATTCTCGATGCCCTGCGGCATCAGGCAACCGAAGGGCACGCCGAACACGGACGTGACCATCTTGGCGTTAGCCAGCCGCTCGCGGAAGGCTGCCGTCGTTTCGCTGCCGTCCGAGGGATGGCGCACGAAGCCGAGCGTGTCCGGCAGGCGGTGATAGCGCTTGAAGATGTCGTCCGCGTGGAAGAGGCCTTCCAATATGTCGTCGCGCGTGAGTGTGTAGTCGCCCAAAATCCGCCGGGAATCGCGCACGCCGATCATCGGCGCTGCCTTGATGAGATAGGCCTCCTCAAACCCCGGCACAGTGCGCAGGAACGGCATGAAGGCGCGCACGCCCTGCCGGGCACGGACCTCGGCATCCGTCAGCTCGTCGGCATCATAAGGGTCGCGGTGCAGCACACGGACGCCGTAGATGTAACCCATCTGCCCGGCCCGGGTGGAAGGCGCGATGCCGAAATTGGAGAAGTTGTCGAGATAGACGTCATCCAGCAGCACGCCCGCGGCCTTGGCTGCCTTCACCATCTCGGTGCGACCCTTGCGATCCTGACTGTGGCGATAATCCACCCCGCCGATCTGGAAGAGCATCACCATCGGCTGCGGGTGATTATACTCTTGCATCGGCGCTCCGGCCCGGGCCGCAACGTCGGCATCGCCGGTCGCGTCAATCACCACGTCGGCCAGCACGGCCTGCCGCCCGGCCTTGTTCTCGATGACCACGCCGCGCACAGCGCTATCCTCGACGATCGCATCGGTGACCCAGGTCTGCGGCAGCACACGCACGCCGGCTTCCTCCACCAGTTCGGCGAGGACAAATTTGAGGATTTCGGGGTCGAACGGCACGGCGAAATGCCCGTCCTCCAGGTCCGGATCGGCGCCGCCATTGGCGCGTAGCCGCTCGATCACCTCTTTCATGATCCCGCCGGTGAAGAAGGCTTGATGATATTCCGTGACGAACGAGCGCGGCCCGGTGCCGCCCAAGGTTGTATCCCGCTCGATCATCAGAACGTCGGCGCCATTGCGGGCTGCGGCGACCGCTGCAGCGACGCCGCCAGCGCCTCCGCCGCAGACCAGCACTGCGGCCCGGTCAACCACCGGCAGCCCTTGCGGCTGCTCCTCGATCCAGTCCTGCTCGTCCACGGCTGTCATGTAATACCCCTCGTTCTCGGCTGAGGCGAACTATCTAACTATAATATTCTTTGCAAGACCAGATAGCGGCTTGCGACGCAAACCATATAACTATATTATTTTTAGATGGAGAAAAGATTCGGGGCTCCCACCGCACGGGAAACCATCACCGAGGCTGCACGGGAGATCCCGGTGGCACGGCGCACGCAGGTTCTGGTGGTCGGTGCCGGCGCGGGGGGATACCCAGCGGCGATCCGCGCCGCACGCAATGGCGCGGAAGTGCTGCTGATCGAGCGCAACGCCGTTGTCGGCGGCACCGGGCCGATGTCGTTCGTCACTGAATTCCTCAGTTGCGAGAATATCAGCGGCATTTTGCGCGAGATGCAGCAGCGCCTCGCCGCGCATGATGCTGCGGCAGAGACCTTCCTGCCGGAATATTTCAACCTCGCTTACGATCCCGAGATGCTCAAGCTGGTGGTGCTCGACATGCTGGTGGAAGCCGGCGTCGATCTCCTGCTCAACACCAATGTCGTCGACGTGATCCGTGAGGGGGATGCACTCAAGGGCGTCATCATCGAGAACAAATCCGGCCGGCAGGCCATTCTCGCCGATGTCATCATTGATGCCAGCGGCGATGCCGATGTCGCCGCGCGCGCCGGCGTCGCCATGCATCCGCGCGAAGACCCACAGCCCATGATGATGCTGTGCCGCATGGGCGGCGTCGACTGGGAGCGGATGCAGGCTCACGCCCGCGCGAACCCGGACGATTTCTCCAAGCTGTGGGGTACGCCCGCCAATCCACTCGATGGTGCCCAATATGTCCACCTGACCGGCTGGAAGTCGCTGGTGGCCCAGGGCAAGGAAGAAGGTGCCCTGCCCGGCACATTCGGCCATCACATCTCGATCTTTGGTGCTACACCGGCCAATCTGCGCCATGGCATCGGCTATCTCTACGCCGTGCAGGTGCTCAATCGCGATCCCACCGACGCCGCCGACCTCACCGGCGCGGAGGTGGAAGGTCGCCGCCGGGCGCGCGATTTCCTGCCGTTCGTCAAGCGCATTCCCGGCATGGAGGACGCCTTCCTGATCGATATGGCGCCGCAGATCGGTGTGCGGGACAGCCGCCGGATTGTCGGCGACTACACGCTCACCCGCGACGACATCTTCGATGGCGCCACCTTTGCGGACGAGATCGCCCTCAAGGTCTATCGCGGCCCGAATGTGAAAGGCTGGGTGCGCCACAAGCCCGATGGCAGCGAGGGCGGCAAGGGCCATGACCTCACCGAAATGCCGATCTCGGTCGTCGTGCTGGGCCTGCCTTATCGCTGCCTGCTCCCGCAAGGCATCGAGAATCTGCTGGTCGCGGGCAAGACCGTTTCATTCGACAATGAGGCCCATCAACGCGTGCGGTTGATGCCCGAATGCATCGCCATGGGCGAGGCTGCTGGCGTCGCCGCCGCCGTGGCAGTGCGGGACGGCGTTTCGCCGCGTCAGGTCGATACGGATGCTGTGCGCGCCCTGCTGAGCGAAGGCGGCATGAATCTGGACCGGAGCAAGGTCCGGGTGCAGCAGGTACGGGAAACCCTCGCCAGTCGCGGCCTCAACGTGCTGATGGATTGAATTGTGTGCCCCGCGTCCACTGCCCAAGACAGGGGACGCGGGTGGACAAGCTTCGGTCACTCAACCCGAGGACCGCTCACTCCTCGCGGCGATACCCGCCCAAGCCGGGCTTGAAGGACTTTTCGTCCAGAAACTGCGTCATCCCCTTGCGGCGCCCGCGCTCGGTATCCTGGCCCGCCGCCGTCGCCGCCATCGCGCCGAGCATCGCCTCGGACGTGTCCCAATCCAGCCGCTCGACATATTTGAACGCGGACTTGGCGTGGCGCAGGATGGTCGGGTTCTTGGAGAGTAGCTTGCGCGCCAACGCCTCGGTTTCGGCACGCAGATCGGCCAACGGCACCGAGCGGTTGACCAGCCCCATCTCCGCTGCCTTGCGCCCATCGAACGGATCGCCGGTCATGATGTAATAGAGGCTGTCGCGGTGGTTCATCACCTGCGCCACGGCGCGCGTGACGTTGCCCGCCGGGATGATCCCCCAGTTGATCTCGGACAAACCGAAGGTCGCCTCATCAGCTGCAATCGCCAGATCGCAGGCGACCAGCGGCGTGAATGCCCCGCCGAAGCACCAGCCGTTGACCATCGCAATGGTGGCCTTGGGATAGTGCGTCAGGCGCCGCCACATCCAATCCGTCGCGGCGCGGCGAAAGCGGGCCTGTACAATGGCGGATTCGCCCTCAGTCTCCCGGAAATATTCCTTGAGGTCCATGCCGGCCGAGAAGGCCTCCCCCTCACCGGTCAGCACGACGACGCCGACATCGTCCCGCACCTCCAGCTCATCGAGCACCTGCCACATCTCACGATTGATCGTGGGATTCATCGCATTGCGCTTGGCAGGGCGGTTGAGGGACACCCATGCGATGCCGTCATCCAGCGTGACCTTCACGGCCTGATAGGTGTGTTCACTTGTCATCGATGGATTGTCCTTTCGCTTCCATGGACACGACCAGGCGGGTGAGCAGATCGAGCAATGTCTTGCGCTCTTGCTCCGCCAGCCCGGCCGTGAGTTGCTCTTCCAGCCGCCGCGCATCGGCATTGACCGCTTCGAACCGCGCCTGTCCCTCGGGCGTCAAGCTGATGAGCGAGATCCGGCGGTTGAGTTCGCTGGTCTCGCTGGTGATGAGGCTCTTCTCGCGCAATTGGGCGAGTTGCTGGGTGGCGGCCTGCGGCGTGACCCGCTGCACCCGCGCCAGCTCCGCCGCGGAACAGGGAGCGAGGCGTTTGAGGAAAGAGAGGATCGTGAAATCGCTGGTCGTCAGCCCGTGCGCCCGCACCACCTCGTCCAGCTCCAGCTTGCCGGCGGTGTAGCCGCGCTTGAGCAGATAGAGCAGCCGTTGCGGCCTGACATCATCGGATCGCGACTGCCCGCTCATGCTCCCCCTCTCCCGCCGACCTCCGGCCGTTCAAATTAACAATCTACTTTATATAAAGCTTCTTGATAATTATCCCGCTGACTGTCAACCGGCTTCGCCTTCGCTGCACCGCATGCGAAAGGGCGACACCTGCCGATGCCGCCCCTCAGAAATCATTGCTGTATCGCGCGTGGCGGCGTCAGCCCCAGACCTCCTCCGCTACGCGCACGACCAGCTCCAGCTTGGCCTTTTCGTGCTCGATGTCCATCATGTTGCCGCCGATGCCGCTGGAGAAGCCGCATTGCGGGGACAAAGCGAGCTGACTGATATCTGCATATTTCGCCGCATCCTCGATCCGCCGCTTGAGTTCGTCGGGGCTTTCCATGGTGCCCCGCTTGGTGGTGACGAGGCCGAGCACCACGGTCTTGCCCTTGGGCAGGAAGCGCAACGGCTCGAAGCCGCCGGCGCGGTCGGAATCATATTCCAGGAAATAGCCGTCGATGTTCATCTCGTTGAACATGACTTCAGCGACCGGATCATAGCCACCCTCGGCGACCCAGCGGCCGGCGAAATTGCCCCGGCAGACATGCATGCACACCGCCATATCATCGGGCTTGGCCGCAATCGCCGCGTTGATGAGTTTGGCGTAGACGTGCGGCAGTTCGTCCGGATCTTCGCCGATACTGGTCGGCACCTGCGCGCGCAGGGTGGGGTCGCAGAGATAGGCGAAGTTGGTCTCGTCGATCTGCAGATAGCGGCAGCCGGCATCGATGAGGTCGCCAATCTCCTCGGCATAGACTGCCGCCAGGTCCGCGTAGAACTCCTCCATCGTGGGATAAGCCTCAGCATCGATGGCATCGCGCCCGCCGCGGAAGTGCATGATCGAGGGCGAGGGAATGGTGATCTTGGGCGTTTCCTTCGTCACCGTCTTGAGGAACTTGAAGTCCTCGACGAAGATCGGCTTGGGGCGGCTGAGCTTGCCGGTGATGCGCACCGTATGCGGCTTGCTCTCGACCGTGCCCTGCTCGTTGCGGAAGGTGGTGCGGTGGCTGGACTGCCAGGGTTCGACATTGGCGAAGCGGAGCAGGAAATCGGTGTGCCAGCTGCCGCGATTATATTCGCCGTCGGTGATCGACTTGAGGCCGACACCTTCCTGCAGCGCCACGACCTCGCGGATCGCGTCCTGCTGGATGGTCAGCAGCTCCTCCGCACTGAGCTCGCCGGCGGCCTTCTTGTTCCGGGCTTCGATGAGATACTCCGGGCGGATGAGGCTGCCCACATGGTCGGCTCGGAACGGCGCTGGCTTCATGCAAAACTCTCCTTTGGGCAACAACAGAATGCGGTTTTGATGATCGTCATTTGAGACAATCCCTGCCCCTCGCCAATAGCACGATTCCTTGCAGCAGCCACAATTTTCGTTATCAATGACAACAAAATAAGCTGCCACAGATAGGAGATTTCATGGTCAGTCCGGCGCAACCTGTTTCTGCCCCTGCGGAGACGGCGGATATCGACGCCCCCATCATCGAGGCTTCGGCGGGCGAGATCTTCCTGCGGCGGCTGGCGGCTAACGGCATCGATTATCTGTTTGCTAATGGCGGCACGGACTTTGCGCCGGTGATCGAGGGCTTTGCCCATGCGCAGGTGGCGGACTTCAAGGTGCCCACGCCCATCCTCATCCCGCACGAGACGGCCGCGCTCGGCATGGCGCATGGCTATTATCTGGCGACCGGACGCCCGCAGGCGGTGATGGTCCACACCAATGTGGGCCTGGCCAATTGCGTGATGGGCGTGCTCAACGCGGCCTCCGACCAGGTGCCGATGATCCTCGCCAGCGGCATCACCCCGCATACCGAGCACGGGCCGCTCGGCCACCGCAACTCGCCGATCAACTGGGGCCAGAACATGCGCGACCAGACCGCGATGGTGCGCGAGCCGGTGAAGTGGGACGCCACCCTCTCCCGCCCCGAGCAGAGCGCCCCGCTGGTCGACCGTGCGGTGGCCATCGCCACCTCCAGCCCGCGCGGACCGGTGTATCTGGGCCTGCCGCGCGAGGCGCTGTGCGAAGTGACGACCTATCGCGACAGCAAGCCGCGCAATGCCGCCGCCCGCGCCGCCCCGCATCCGGAGGATCTGGCGGAAGCCGCGCGGCTGCTCGATGCCGCGGAGCGCCCGCTGATCGTCGCCTTCCGGACGGGTGCGCGGGGTGGCGGGTTCGCCGCGCTCACCGCCTTTGCGGAGCGCCACGCGATCCCCGTGGTCGAGTTCTGGCCCTCGCAGCTCTCCATCGACGGCGCCTCGCCCATGCATGGCGGGTTCGACCCCGGCGAGGACCTGGCGGCGGCGGACGTGGTGCTGGTGCTCGATGCCATCGTGCCTTGGCTGCCGCACCGCCACGGCTTTGCCGAGCAGGCGACGGTGATCCAGGCCGGGGCCGATCCGCACCAGCTGGAAGTGCCCCTGCGCGGCTTTGCCACCGATCTGGCACTGACCGGCGAATCCGCCCACATCATCGCCGCGCTGGACGAGGCGATGCAGGCCATGACGCCCCCTCCGACATTGGCGCGGGACCGCTCCGCCCGCTTCGCCCGGCTGGCCGAGCGCCACGCCGCGCGGCGCGCGCAGCTGGACAGCGCCGTGCGCGCCGGGCCGCCGATGTCGGCCGCCTTCGTCACCCGCACCATCGTGGAGTTGATCGGCGCGGAGGGCTGCATCGTCAGCGAGCTGGGCGCCAAGCCGGAATTCGTGACCGGCCTGCGCGGCGACCAGTTCTTCCAGAACCCGATTTCCGGCGGACTCGGCTGGGGGCTCCCCGCCGCGCTGGGTGTGCAGCTGGCGGACCGCGATCGGCTCGTCGTCGCGACGGTGGGCGATGGCAGCTATATGTTTGCCAATCCGGTCGCCTGCCACCAGATCGCCGAGGCGCACGGCCTGCCGCTGCTCACCATCGTCTATAATAACGGCATCTGGGGCGCGGTGCGCGGATCGACCCTGGGCATCTACCCCCAGGGCCACGCGGCGCGCGCCAATGTGATGCCGATCACATCGCTCGAGCCGCTGCCCGACTTCTGCAAGATCGCGCAGGCCTCACGCGCGTGGACCGCGCGCGTGGCCGACCCGGCCGCGCTGGCCGACACGCTGCGCGAGGCGGCGCGGGTGATCCGGGAGGAGAAGCGGCAGGTGTTGGTGGAGGTGAAGGTGGGGCGATAGGGGGCTTAGGCCGCGTGGACAAATTCCGAGCGACCACTTGCCCGCTTTAGACGAGCCATTCCTCGGCGGGGAATGGCTCGAATGGCGTGGGGAGCGGACTAGCCGGTCTGGCTTTAGTCGTCCAAATTTTCGATCAGCGTGCGTAAGAGCGCATTTAGTTCAGCGGGCTTTTCGAAGGGCACGTAGTGTCCGCAGTTGGGTATGATCTTGAGGTGCCCTTCCGCTGCAGCCTTCGCTTGGCTAGCCATAACGATCGGGCCGGGCGCGATGTCATACTCGCCAGAAATGCAAATCAACGGACAACTGAGCTGAGGGAGTAAATCGTCACGCGTTGGTCGGGTGTGAAAGGCATTCACTCCCTTCGCGATGTCCGCGCGATCCATGCTCATGGCACATCGCTTGGCTTTCAGGTGTATCTGCTGAGAAGCCTTTGGGAAAATCAACGGCCCCCAGTAGCGCTCCCAAGCCGGCTTCATACCCTGCTCCATTAGCAGTTGGCATGCTTCGCTACGAAGGGAGGGCTCTGGACGATGCGCCGCTTTTGCGCCGATCAGAACTACTCCAGCCACGCGCTCGGGTGCGAGTGCCGCTACTTCCAAAGCACAGGAGCCACCGATCGAATTGCCTACGACAAGCAGCCGATGGCCGCTCACCCTCTCAAGAATGGCGGCGGCCCAATCGTGGAGCGTGTCGCCAAAGGCATAAAGGTCCGGCGTATGTGTTCGACCTGGAATGAGGTTCCGTTGATGAGTCCACATCGACCCGTTAAATGGCAGTGCATGCAAGAGCACCAGTTCCATTTGGTTGCCTTCCCCCAGTTTCGGATACCGTCTAGCTAGTTCGGGAACGGCAGCAAGTGGTCGTGTCCGGGCAGGCCGGTTTCAGGATAATCACCGCTAAAAGCGGCCATCGCAATTTGTCCACGCGCCCTAGTACAGGAGCTCAAGCAGACCAGTGAGCACTAGAACCTGACGAGCCATTTAACTTTTCTCGCCTCATTTAAAACCCCCTTTATCCCCTGAACCCACGTTAGGTCCGAAGTGATGTGATGGGACCGCACTAGTCCTTTGGAAGCATCTTGAGTTGGTTCACGCGCCGCTGCGCATCTTTGATGTGGTCCGGCTCGATGGCCAAATCTTCGGGGGCACGGCCTGCCTGCTGAATCACTACGCTCCGGACATGTTCCGCGACCGTGCGATTGGCTCTGATCGCGTTGGCCTCGCCGGAGATACCCTCGTTCAGAATTTTCTCGGCCGCCAAATTGGCCTGAAACTCGTGAGCGGATAGCTCAAGAGCGGCGGCGCGGTCGAGGATGGTTTCGCCATCAAGGAGACCCTTGTGCCGAGCCAGTTCCTTCGCACTCATATTGTAAATGCCACGATATTTTGCGTCGTGGAACAGGCCGTATCGCGTAACGCCTACATCTTTCGCGATGTCTCCAATCCGCTTGTTAGCCAAAGTGACCTTGCCGCGAAGATTGATCCGTTTTTCGTCCTTGAAAGCCTGTGCGCGCAGTTCAGAGGCTCTGGTCTGGATTAAAAAGTAGGCCTGTGCGCCAGCAACAGCTGGCTTGGCAGGGTCACCATTCATAGCGATGAGATAGCACGCGGCACGGCTCAGGAAAAATTCATCACCCCGACGCCTCGCTCCCTTGCCCACTCCCATCAATTTGCTCGTTGGAGCAATATGATGGGATGGATTCTCTCCGTTGTTAGCTATGGCATCCCTCGCTCTCTCCACCACTGGGACAAACTTATCCCATACCATATAGCCCAAAATCGGCGCAATTTCGCGGGCCAGCCAAAAATCCTGCCCGCTTGGACTGCGTCTTCTGATCTCTTCGAGGCGCCTAATCGTGTGCTTATACTGCGGCGTCTTGGCGATGTCGGTTGCCATATCACATGCACTCCTTTATCCCATCACATACACGACCAGGAACGCGGAGTCGACGGGTGAACGAGCGCCAAGTCATCGAGACGCAGATCTCAAAGAAGCAGGCCGAGATTGACGGTTTGGAGGACAAGATAAAGGCTGCGAAGGTCTATGTCGCAGCGCTGCGCGATGTGCTGAAGCTCATGGATAAGGCCAGCAAGCCGGTTGCAGACGTTGAAGATACAGAGACCAAATTGCGAGCCGGTAGCGCTGTGGCACAGGCGCGCGAGATTATTCTTGAGAGAGGAGAGCCGGTCTACCTTGACGAATTGCTGGAGGCGATGGGCAAGGAAGTCACCCGCGATAGCAAGGCCTCGCTAGCTGGCTCGCTTGCGGCCTACGTCCGGCGAGAAGAGATTTTTAGCCGACCAGCGCCAAGCACGTTTGGCCTCATCGAACTTGGGCATTTTGAAGTGATCGAGGAGGAGGAATCTCCTCCTCCCGACTTTGGAGGCGGCCGGAGCCAAGTCGACGATATTAATGATGATGAAATTCCGTTTTGATGGGGGGGAATTTTCTAACCCATCAAAATCGCAAGTGATGATGTCGCATCACCCGAACACAACCGCCGCTCCCGCGCAAGGGAGAGGGAGCTTGCGCTAGGTGGTATCTAGCCGCTTAAGGCCGCCGCCGCGCGCGTTAAGCGAGGTTGGTAACCTGAGCGGGAGGATGCCTTGCTCATGCCCTCCCTCCCCCCCACAATATTGGGGGAGCTCAACTTGGCAGGAAGATGACCCCCTCGCCACTCGCAAACTGACGTAGCTTTTAGGCGAAGTCGAGACAGAACGGCGCCTTGTCGGAGGCGTCTCGACTTCGCTCGACACGAACGGGGCGAGGTTCAGGCGCGAGGGCTTTAACCCCCTCACCCCACCGGCCGGCTCACCACCTGCAGTTCCTGATAGGCCCGTATTCCCAGCACGCCATGCTCGCGGCCGTAGCCGGAGTCCTTCATGCCGCCGAAGGGCACGTCTGACTCGTTGAGGCCGTGGCGGTTGATCCAGACGGTGCCGGCCATCAGTTGACCGGCGACGGCGCGGGCGCGGGTTTCGTCTGTGCTCCAGACGGAGGCGCCGAGGCCGAAGCGGGTGGCGTTGGCGCGCTGCACGGCTTCATCTTCGCTGGCGAAGGTGAGGACGGGCATGACCGGGCCGAACTGCTCCTCGCAGACCAAGGGCACGCTCTCATCCAGCCCGGTGATGATGGTCGGCTCGATGAAGTATCCCCCCTCGCCGTGCGCGCCGCCCTGCGTCCCCCCGCTAGCGCTCCCGCCCGTCAACAGCTGCGCGCCGGGGCGGGCGACGGCGTCTTCCAGATAGGCCTTCACCTTCTCATATTGCGGCAGGTTCTGGATGGGCCCCATGTCCATGCCGGGCTCGCTGCCGGGGCCGACCTTGAGCGCGCGCACCTTCTCGACCAGCTTTTCGAGGAAGGCATCGCGCACGGGCTCGGCCACATAGACGCGCTTGATGGCCATGCAGATCTGCCCACAATTGTAGAAGCCGCTGCGGGCGATGCCGGCGGCGGCCTTGTCCAGATCCGCATCGGCCAGCACCAGCGTCGCATCATTGCCGCCCAGCTCCAGCGTGATGCGCTTGAGCGTGGCGGCGGCGCTGGCCATCACTTTCTTGCCGGTGGCGACCGAGCCGGTGAAGCTGATCTTGTCGATCCCCTCATGCGCGGTCATCCAGGCGCCCAGATCATTGCCGCCGGCGAGGACGTTCATCACGCCGGCGGGCAGCACATCGGCCGCGAGCGCGCCCACCGCCAGCGTCGTGAGCGGCGTGTAGGGCGAGGGCTTCAGGATCAGCGTGTTGCCGGTGTAGAGCGCCTGCGCGACCTTGTGCATGGCGAGCGCGATGGGGAAGTTCCACGGCGCGATGGCGCCGACGACGCCCAGGGGATGGTAGCGCAGCTCCACCTTGCCGCGCGCATCATCGCGCAGTACCTCATCGCCGATCTCCAGCGCGGCGAGCTGCTTCATGTGATGCGCGGCGACGGTCAGCTCCATGCGCGCCTGCTCGATGGGCTTGCCATGTTCGCGGGTGAGCAAGGGGGCGAGGCGATCGGCAGCGGCGGCGATGCTGTCGGCGAGAGCATGGATGCGCGCGCGGCGATCCTCCGGGGTACGCGCGGCCCAGGCCGGGAAGGCGGCGCGGGCGGCGGCGACGGCGGCATCGAGATCGGCCTGCGACGCCTCCGGGCAGAGCGCGAAGGGGCGGCCGGTGGCGGGATCGATCACCGCGAAGCTGCGCCCCCCGTCCTCGAAAGCGCCCCGAACGAGCTTGCCGCCGATGAGATGCGCATCCGCACCCGCCACGCTCGCCGGCCGCTCCAGCACTGTTCCCTCGCCCATCCATCATCTCCTGACTCGTTTGCGCAGGAGCATGGATATTGTTGTTTGAATCTACAACCCCGAAATCGTGCTGGCCGAAATCGGGCGCGAAACGCTCAGGGGTTTTCGGCGAGATAGCGGCCGAGCATGTCGTGCAGCTTCTGGGCGAAGGCGCGGTCCAGCATCATGGCGCCATCGCTGCGGGTCTCCGGCGCGGGGGCGCTCTCGATGCGGGGCACCTTGCCCAGCGCATCGACATCCTCCACCACCCCGCTCACGCGCTTGAGCTGCTGATCCAGCTGGCCGAGAAACGCCAGAAAATCATCGCTTTGCTTGCGGGTGAAGGGCATCTGCAGCACCTCGTTGAGGCGCAGCGCGAGGGCATAGGTCTGCTCGTGCACGGTCTTGCCATGATCGGTGAGCTGGAGCAGCACCGAGCGGCTGTCCGATGGATTGGCCTGCTTCTCGATGATCCCGCGCTCGACCAGCGAGGAGACGACGCGGCTGGCATAGCTCTTCTCCAGATGCGCATCCGCCGCGACCTGCTTGAACGAGACCGACCCATAGCTGGCGGTGATGCCGATCACGCGGCATTCCGGCAGCGAGAGCCCCAGGTGGCGGCGATAATATTCCTCGGAAATCCCTTCGGAAAAGCGCGCCACCATATGGAGGCGGAAGGTCATCAGGTTGCGGAAGCTCGGCCGATCCACCGATGCGCCGGCCTTCTTTCTGGCCACAGAACAGGTCCCCCTTGGTTTCGAACGGACCGGTATAAGGGATGCCGCCGCCCGCGCACAACAAAAAGGCCCGGGCGGCAAACACGGGCTTGACGCACTTTGTTGTCTATGACAACGATTTGGCAAAGACGACATGAGTCCGCGGGCGCGCCCCACGGATTCCCGGCAGATGATCAAGGAGGGATGCGCCATGCTGTCTGCAGAACAGAATGAAAAGCTGGCCCGCGTCGGCCCCGGCACGCCGATGGGCGAGCTGCTGCGCCGCTATTGGCACCCCATCGCGGGGGAAAGCGAGTTCGAGACGCGCGCGACCAAGCCGGTGCGGATCATGGGCGAGAACCTGGTGCTCTACAAGGATCTCTCCGGCCAGTTCGGCCTGATGGACCGCCACTGCCCCCACCGCCGCGCCGACATGGCCTGCGGCATGGTCGAGCCCGACGGGCTGCGCTGCAGCTATCATGGCTGGATGTTCGACGCGCAGGGCGCCTGCACCGAGCAGCCCTTCGAGGATACCGCCAATCCGCAGGGGCGCTACAAGGACAAGGTGCGGATCAAGGCCTATCCGGTCCGCGCCCATGCCGGGCTGCTCTGGGCCTATATGGGCCCCCTCCCCGCACCCGAGCTGCCGGACTGGGAGCCCTTCTCGTGGAAGAACGGCTTCCGCCAGATCGTCATCTCCGAGCTGCCGTGCAACTGGCTGCAGGGGCAGGAAAACTCGATGGACCCGATCCATTTCGAGTGGATGCACGCCAACTGGAGCAAGCGCCTGCGCGGCGAGACCGGCCCCTATGGCCCCAAGCACCTAAAAATCGACTTCCGTGAATATGAGTATGGCTTCACCTACAACCGCATCCGCGAGGATACGGACGAGACCAACCCGCTGTGGACCATCGGCCGCGCGTGCCTGTGGCCCAATGCGATGTTCACGGGCGACCATTTCGAGTTCCGCGTGCCCATCGACGATGAGACGATGATGAGCGTCGGCTGGTTCTTCACCCGCGTGCCGCGCGATGCCGAGCCCTATGTGCAGCAATCCATCCCGGTCTGGTTCGGCCCGATCAAGGACGAGCGCGGCGAGTGGATCACCAGCCATGTGATGAACCAGGATTTCGTCGCCTGGATCGGCCAAGGCACCATCTCGGACCGGACGCAGGAAAATCTCGGCCTCAGCGACAAGGGCATCGGCATGATGCGCCGCCAGTTCCTGCGCGACATGGAGAAGATCGGCCGCGGCGAAGACCCCAAGGCGATCATCCGCGACCCCGCGATCAACAAGGCGATCCCCCTGCCGACCATCCACCGCGACGCCGTGATGGAAGGCATGACCGCCGAGGACATCGAAGCCGGCGGCGCGCTGCACCTCAAGCGCTTCATCTTCCAATATGGCCAGCCCGCGCATGTGCTGAAGCTGCAGCAGGAGGCGATGCGCATCAGCCAGGACAATAAG
The DNA here is from genome assembly GCF_025961875.1 of Sphingobium sp. B8D3B. Classification (NCBI taxonomy): domain Bacteria; kingdom Pseudomonadati; phylum Pseudomonadota; class Alphaproteobacteria; order Sphingomonadales; family Sphingobiaceae; genus Sphingobium; species Sphingobium sp. B8D3B. Next base: position 1,850,132 of record NZ_JAOQON010000001.1, read on the forward strand.
GGCTATGTCGACGCCTGAGGGCGGCGGACGACGCGCGCGATCAGCCGACCTCTCTCGGCATCAGACTGGCCCGGCTGGCGTGATCTGGCCGGGCTTTTTGTTTTGGGGGGATGCCGCATGGCTGCGAGGTCCGCCCGCTGCGCCCTGGGCTCCTGCCTGCGCAGGAGCACATAGAGAGATTGCTGGGACATCATCCTCCGTGCTCTTGCGCAGGCAGGAGCCCAGGGCGGCGATAAGCGGAGCAAGCGGAGCGCTCCGTCCGCGCGATCTCCGAACCGCGCCTCCCCGTCGGGCCACGTCCGCGACCTTGGTGCCCGTTGAACGGCTGATCTCAAAACGCGGTGGTCCGCTGCGATGAAATGCGCAGGCATCACGCATTGTTAACCCGATCTCGGACAGGAGAGCTTTAAGATCGGATGAATCATGAACTTGCTGGACATCGACACGCTGCAGCTCTGCAGCCTCGTGAATACGAGCGCCTTCGGCATCGTATTTCTGCTGCTTTGGCGTGGTCGAAAAGCGGATGATTATCTGCTGTTCTGGTCGGCAAGCGCGCTTCTCTACGGCGGTGTGATGATCGGCTTTGCCCTGTGGGGTGAGCGCGGCATGGGCGCTGCGACGGCGCTGTTGATGATGCTCGCGTTCAGCAACACGGTCTCCGTCATGGGCGTTCGCCGGTTCGAGGGCCGGCCCGTGCTCGCGCCGTGGATGGCGCTGCCGGCGCTGGTCATCGGCTTTGCCCATCTTGGGCCGCTGTTGCTGATGGCCCAAGGCTGGCTCCCGGCAGACTCCCAGATCCCCCGGATCGCCGATGTCCTTGGCCTGACCGCAGCCATGGCGATCAATGGGACAGCCATGATCTCGGGGCCATTGCGCGGGCAGCGGATCGCAGGCGCAGGCCTGCTCGCCTACATCCCCATATTCCTGATTTCGCTGGTGGACGATCTGGGCGTGCTCTCGGGCGACCACTCGCTGGGCAGCCTGCCGCTGCTCGCAGATCAGGCGTTGCTCGGCATCATCAATCTTGGTTTGCTGGTTCTGCCAGTCGATCAGGCGCAGGACGCGCTGCGCGCCGCAGCGCTTCGTGATCCGCTGACCGGCGTGTGGAACAGGGCGGGCCTGGAGGTGCAGAAGCGGCGCCTGCTCGCGCCTGGCGCGGCCGTCGTCGCGATCGATGTCGATCATTTCAAGGCCGTCAACGATCTGCACGGACATGAGGCAGGCGACGCCGTCTTGCGCGGTATTGCGCAGGAGGCTGGCCGGATCGCACAGGCACAAGACGGCGCGCTCGCACGCATTGGTGGCGACGAATTCATCCTGCTGCTGCCGGCGAGTTGCGAAGGTCAACGCCTGATCGTCGAGGCGCTGATGAGCCGATGCCGCGCCGCTGGCGCCGCACCGGGATCATGGAGTGTCAGCATCGGCTTCTCGCAAGTGACGGCGGCGGAAACAGGCTTCGAGCCTGCCGTCGTCCGGGCCGACAAGGCGCTGTATCACGCCAAGGCAGAGGGGCGGGATCGCGTCGCAGGATTGGCGGCGTGATGTGCAGCGGGTGGCTGATAGCACGGCACCCGCTGCCGCCACGCGACCCATCATTCGGTGATGCCATCCACCGCGACGCCGTGATGGAAGGCATGACCGCCGAGGAAATCGAAGCCGGCGGCGCTGCACCTCAAGCGCTTCATCTTCCAATATGGCCAGCCCGCGCATGTGCTGAAGCTGCAGCAGGAGGCGATGCGCATCAGCCAGGACAATAAGGGCTATGTCGACGCCTGAGGGCGGCCGACGACGCCCGCGCGGTCAGCCGACCTCTCTCGGCAACCAACTGGCCCGGCTGGTGTGATCTGGCCGGGCTTTTTGTCGGTGATTACAGCTTAGCAAGCATCCGATTCTAAGCTGGATACGATTGCAAGCTCGAGAGCTCACAGATACAGGTCACTGTGGGGCCGCGTCGACGGGCGGCGGGGGGAAGCTGTGTCGATTACCGTAGAACATATAAAGGAGAATCTTTGCGCGGCGCATATTTATGCAGTGGCTGGAATGGCTGGAGTCTGTCTTGGCTTACGAAATGTCAACGACTACGGCGTTGATGGGCAGTTTGATCCAGTAATCACTAGGGGATCTCGCCGGATCATTTCAGGAATACCGCTTCCCTTCCAAGCTAAGTCTACAATCAATTGGGAGGTCAAGGATGGACATGTCATCTATGACTTGGAGTCGAAAACGTACAACGACATCGTCTCCCGAACCGACGCCGAAGCAACTTTACTGCTTGTCCTGCTATGCCTCCCCAAAGAAGCCGCGACGTGGCATGGGATAACGGCTTATGCTACGACCATGCGCACGTGTTGCTACTGGCACCATTTCCGTGGCGATCCTGTGCCCAACGAGAAATCCAAGAAACGGATTAAAATACCGATGGGCCAGCTTCTTACACCGCAGAGCCTGAACGAGCTGCTTGCGACTGAGAAAGCGCGGCGGGAAGCGCAAGTTTCATGATTGATCTAAGCGACTTCAGTCCCGGCGCCGTACCTCTCGATATGGCCAAGCGGTATCTTCTCGCAACCGGCTGGCATGTGCGGGTGCCTAGACCATATCTAGCGAGAGCCGAGAGTGAAGTTGTTCGCGTACTTATGGAGGGTCGAACAGGAGGGAAGCGAAACTTTGACGTGTATATGTCCTCTCAGAAGGATTTTGAAGGGATCGAGTTAGTTGTTCCAAACAACGTCGAGACTCCTGAATATTCATCACTTATGGCACGCGTGATCAATGCCCTTGCTGCTGTTGAAGAGCGCGAAGAGAGCGAAGTCGTGCGCTCTATTCGTGAAGTCGCTTTTGATGTTGTTCGATCTCGAATTCCGGATGCGCAAGTTGTAAACGACGCAATAAAGTTAGATATTGCTCGCAGTTTTGTGGTTGGCATTAGAAGTGTTTTGGCGACTACGGCGACCACTGAACTTCAGCCGACAGCATATTTCTTACGCTTAAAGAAGGAGGCTGCGGAATATGCAGACCGATGCCGATTTGGCCATACTTTCCGAGGGAGCTTTGGTTTTACGGTCGAATCTCCTCTTCAACAAAACGACCAAATCGCACTTTTCGGCATAGCCACTTCTCCGCCCTTTGAGCGGCGGGTGATCCAACGGCTCACCAGAGGATTAAAGTTGGTCGCGGAGGCTGTAGCGGCCGATAGCACTGCACCAATAACGAGTTCACCTAGTGTAGGTTTCAGCGCCAACGTATGTGAACAGCTAGCCAGTCTTGTTGAACAAACTTCTCAAGGCGGCATCGCCTTCGACTTCTCTTTTAGCCCTGAATGGTCGTCCCAAGACTTGCCGTCAGAACCTCGCGAAAGCTTCTTTGTAGGACGTCCGCAGGTTGAGGTGATCAAGGCGGCAGCGAAAGAACTGCGGTCGCAAATTCAGTCTTGGACCGAAACCGTTTATGGGCGGGTGACTCGATTGGCTACCGCAGCAGATCCGTCCGATCTCACCGATTTGATGGGTGATCGAGAGGTCGCAATTCTCTGGTCAAGCGAAGAACTAGGTGACATCACTGTGAGATGCTCGCTGAGCCCCACCGACTACCTAAAAGCAGTTGAGGCTCACGCGGCTGGCAAACCAGTCGAGGTGAGCGGAACTCTAGAACGTCGCTCCCGGCGTTGGATATTGCTTGAGCCTAGCGGATTCACACTCCATTCCTGACGACAGTTCATCCACGACGCTCCCACACGCGACGCCGTGTTAACTGTTTATGGACAAGGTTCCTCATTTTGAGGCGGTCGAGGTGGCGTGGCAGAGGTCCGCATTTGGGAATGCGAGCTGATCCGAACGGCGGCAACCAAGGCGCAACGCGGTGCTGCCCCCTCAAACCTCCAAGTTAAACACCTTCCGCGCGTTATCCTCAAAAATCAGCTTCTTGTCGGCGTCGCTCAGGAAGTCGAATTTCTGGATGAAGGGCGCGATGTGGTCCATTTGCTTGCCGGTGGCGGGATCGATGGTGGAACCGACGCCCGGGCATTCGGAGCCGAACAGGCAGCGCTCGGGGCCGACGGTTTCGATGAGCAGGCGCAGGGCGCCCTCGGTGTAGAGCACGGTATCGAAATAGAGCTTGGCCATGCGCTCGGAGAAGAGGTGCTTGGTGCGGCGCGACTGGGATTCGAAGCGGCCGAGCTGATAGGGGATGGCGCCGCCGCCGTGGCTCACCACCACCTTGAGCTGCGGAAAATCATCGAACACCGATGAGGTGCAGAGGTTATAGGTGGCGATCGTCTCTTCATTGATGAAGTGCAGCGAATAAGGCGAGCGCTCGGACTGGGAGCCGGTGGCGTGGATGTGCGCGGGCAGATCCAGCTCGCACAGCTTCTCGTAGAGCGGATACCAGTAGCGGTCGCCCAGCGGCGGGGCTTCCTCGGCGCCATTCTCATAGGGGTCCGGGTTGAGCAGGAAGCCCTTGAAGCCCATGGCGACGCAGCGGTCCATCTCCGCAAAGACATTCTCGATGGGCTCGCCCGCCACCTGCGGCAGGCCGGCGACCGGGATGAACATCTCCGGGATGAGCGTGCACTGGCGGTGGATGAGGGTGTTCACCTCCTCGCAGAACCAGTGGACGACGCGCGCGGGCTTGGCCGAGTTCATCATCTGGAACGGGCGCGGCGAGATGAGCTGCATGTCCGTGCCGTGATTGTGCAGCAGCTCGATGTGCCCGTCCGGCCAGGTCTCCTTGTGGTGCGCGGCGGCAATGATCTGCTCGTCCGTCACCTTGACGCTGCCGCGCCCGTGCGAGCCGCGATGCGCGAGCAGGCTCGCCTTATAGGCCCAAAGCTCCACCGGAGCGCTGACGTGACCATGGCAGTCGATGATCATCGGGTGATCCCCTTATTTCTGACGTGTCTGAAGGCTGTGATATTTGAACTGCGCGCGGGCCTCATCGAGGCGCATGCCGGTGCGGCAGGCGGCGCGGATGCTCTCCTCGGCGGCGTGGATCTCCTCGGCGGCGGCGAGGACGGCCTCCTCATGGGCTTGCGGGATGACGATCACGCCATCGGGATCGCCGCGCAGGATATCGCCGGGGGCGACGCGGGCGCCGCCGATGTTGACGGGGCAGTTGGTGACTTCCACCTGCACCCGATCCTTGCCGGTGCGCATCCAGTGGCCCTTGCTGAAGACCGGATAGCCGAGCGCGCGGCAGAGCGAGACATCGCGGCTGATGCCATCGATCACCGTGCCGGCGAGGCCCCGGCGATGCGCGATCTCGGTGAGAATATCGCCCCAGATGGTCGCATCCTCGCGCCCGCCATTGTCGATGACGACGACATGGCCCGGCGGCACATCATCGATATAATCGCCGACGGTGCCGGGCGGGGTCGAGGCGGGGCCGCAGAGCATGGTGTAGGCGCGGCCGGCCATGCGGAAATCGGGGTCGCGGCCGGCGATCTGGTAGCACTGGCCGACGATGCCGAGCCGGTCGAGCGCATCGCTCAGCGTGGCGGTGTCGAGCGCGGCGGCGCGGGTGACGTTGCGGTCGTCGGTCATTGATGATCGCCCTTGAGCATATATTCGTAATTGGCGCCAAGCACGGCGCTGGCACTCTCGCCGGTGGCGAGGCGGCGGGTCATCTCGCCCTCGCGGCGGACGATGTCTTCGGCGGCATCGAGCACGCGGGCGATGTCGGCCGGCGCGATGAACACGGCAGCGCTGGAATCGCAGGTGACGTAGAAGCCGGGCTCGACGGTGAAGTCGCCCACGGTGACCGGCACGTCGGTGGCATCCTCATAGACGCGGTTGCGCGCGGTGCGGGCGGTATAACCGCGACAGAAGACCGGAAAGCCGATCTCGCGGGCTTCATCGACATCGCGGGCCAGCCCCTCGCAGATCACCCCGGCCACGCCCTTATGCTGCGCGCCGCGCGACAGGATGCCGCCCCAGCAGCCGGCATCGATGCCCGTGCGCTGCTCGACCACGATCACATCATCCGGCCCGCTGGCATCGATGGCCGCAGCGCCCAGATGCACCGGCGGGCGATCGGCGGGCGCATTGCCGGCCTTGAGCTTCACGGTGTGGACGCGCCCGGCGATGCGGCGGCCCGGCGAGGCCGAGCGCAGCCCGGTTACGCAGCCGGCCAGGCCCAGCTTATCCAGCGTGTCCGACACCGCGCAGGCATCCAGCTGGCGCAGCCGCGCGACATGGGGGTCTGTTGCTGTCATCATCCGTCCTTTGAAACGCATGGGCTTATTGCCAGGCGACGAAGCCATTGGCGGTGCCGGTGCCGGCCTCCGAGCGGTAGCAGGGCTCATAGCCGACCACGTCGCCGGCCAAATCGGTGTCGAACAGCGCACCGGCGGCGGCGATCCAGGTCTTGAGCTCGGAGGTGCCGGACTGGAGGTGCTTGTCCTCGATGGCGCAGAGCGTCTCGGCATCGCGGGTGCGGAGCGCCTCGAAGAACATGCGGTCGAAATCCTCGTCGATGACGAAGTGGCTCATCCCGCCCGAGCCGAACACCGCGACGCGCAGATCCTGCTTCCAGCTGCGGATCGCCTTGCCGACCTCGCGCCCCAGCTCGAAACAGCGGCGGGCGGTGGGCTGGTTGGGCGGAAAGAAGGTGTTGATGAGGATCGGCAGGTTAGGCACGACCGCGTCGCGCATGATCTGGCGATAGATGAAGCCGAGCGAGTGCGGCGCGCCGCTCGACCAGTGGCCGGCGGGCTCGGGCAGCTTCTTGGAGACGGCGAGATCGAAGCCCTGCGGCACCAGCGATTTGCAGACGTGCATGCCGAGCTCGGGCTGGCAGGGATAGTCCCGGCGCTCGGGCGGGCTGTGGCCCCACTCGGCCTCGTGAATGCCGGGCGGCATCCGCGCGGCCTGCTCGGGGGTGGCGGGCTGGTCCCAGATCGTCTCGCCGAGATAGACGGTGATGGCAGGCGTCACATCCTCCAGGAACAGCTCGCGCTGGTCGTTGCCCATGATGACGGCGACATCGATCTTGGCGGCGGCGAAGCGGTCGGCCATGTCGCTGATCGCGCTCTGGCAGGCGGCCGAGCGGCGCTCGCGCTCCGGCAGGGTGCAGGCCTCGGCGAGGTTTTCGCCCGCGCGCAACGTGACCAGCTCATCGAAGCTGTATTCGGCGCCGCGGAAGGGATGCTGGCGCTTGAGATCGGCCGCGACGCGCAGGGTCCATTGCTCGGGCGTGGTCGAGAGGGTCGGCCCGTGCGATGTCCACATTCCCAGCACGATCTCCGCCATGATTCCGCTCCGCTCCCAGATTGTTGCCGCTCGGGCATATAATTGTAGACTCAGTAAACAATATCGATGCGGTTAGCAACCGATGGCGGGCGCTTTCGACAAGGCTGTTCAGAGAAAGCGCGTCGGCATCATGATGGTGCGCCACATGTGGGCGGAGGGGCTGTCATCGAAGCCAAGCCCTTCCTCCGGCTGGCGGAAATGGCGGCCGATGATGTCCGTAAACTCTTCGATATCCACGACGACATTGGGGTCGAGGGCGTAGAAATCATTGAGCGTGACGAGCCGCGCGCTCATATACCATTTGTGGTTGCGGGCGCGCTGATAGGCGCGGTCGATATGCGGATCGGGCCGGTAATCGGCGCCGAAGAAGCGGATATAGGCCTCGGGATAGTCATAGCCGACCGATTCATCGGGGTAGAAGCGCACCACCTGATGCTCCCGCACGGCCCAGCTGACTTCGGGATCGACATAAGGCTCGATCAACTGCGCCGCCCAATAGCCATGATCGGCGCGGATGAAGCCGGTGACGGCGATGTCGTGCAACAGGCAGGCGAGCACGATCTTCTCGTCATGCCCGGCATTGCGCGCCAGCCTGGCGCTTTGCAGGACATGCGCGGACGGGCCGAAGCGATGACGGAAGAAATCGACCAAAGTCGGCTTCTCCGGCATCGGCGGCAGGCGCGGGTCCGGCCCCATCAGGAATGGCAGCCGGCGCGGATTGTCGATGGGTGGGCGCGGCAGGCGCGGATCGACATCGCCGGACTGGTAGAGGGTGGACTTGATGATGATCGCGTCCAGCGCCTCGCTCATCTCCTCCTCCAGCGCATCGGCCTGCGCATGGAGGCTGTGCAGATCCGGCGCGGTCATAGCGCGGCGGAGGGCTTGGCGGTGGCCGGCGGCGTTGCCATCCCCGCCCCGTCACCCACGCCGGTCTGCGTCGCGGCCCGCAGCCGGTCCCGATAGAGCGGCCGCACGAAGGTGAGCAGGAACGCCGCGAAGAACGCCATGGCGGCGAACAGCGCGAAGCCCCAGACATAATGGCCGTTCACATCGTAGATATAGGCCAGTGTCACCGGGCCGATGGACGAGCCGAGCGCGAAGCAGCCGGTGACGATGGGCAGAACCTTGTCCATGTTGCGCGGCCCGAAGACATGCTTGGCCAGCACCGGCCCCTCGCACACCAGCCCGCCATGAGCGAGACCCAGCGCGCAGATGAAGATGATCGCGGTGGAGAGGCTGGAAACCTGGAAGGCCAGCAGCACCATCGCGGCGATGAGCAGATACCAGGCGGCGATGCCTTTCACCGAATAGACATCGAAGAACTTGCCGGCGATGAATTTGGAGGCAAGGCCGATGGCCGAGGTGAGCGAGAGCAGCCACGCCGCCGTCTCGCGGGTCAGGCCGACTTCCTGCACGAAATAGAGCTGCATGTTCTGGAACAGGCCCTGATCCACGCCGGCGATGATCAGCACGCCGATCATGATGCCCCAGAACATCGGCTTGCGCACCAGTTCGGCATAAGTCATCGGGATGTCCGCCGCGCGCGTCGCCGCCGCCACCTCGGCACTGGGCAGCACACCCTTGGCATTGGCGGTCTCCGGCAGCAGATCTTCTTCCGACGGGTTCTGCTTGACGAACAGGACGAGCGGCACCGAGACGGCGAGGATCGACACGCCAATCAGCGCATAGGTCATGCGCCAGCCGATCTCGGGAATGAGCGCGGCGATAACGATGGGAAAGACCACGCCGCCGGCACTCGACCCGACCAGCGCCAGCGCGCCGGCAAAGCCGACATTGCGCATGAACCAGCGCGCTACCATCAGCTTGATGCAGAGCAGCACAGCGCCCTGACCCAGGCCAATGAGGAAGCCGGCGAGAAAGTAAGTGGCGATGGAGCTGACGTTGAGGAAGGTGAAGAAGCCCAGCGCCTGGATGATGAGCACGGTAAGGAAGACCGGTTTCAACCCGAAGCGCTGCACGGCCGGCCCGATGACGAGAATGGCGACCAGTGCGCCGGTGAGGCCTTTCCACGCATAGATGCCGGTGGCCTCGGCACGGGTCCAGCCGAACTCCGCGATCACCTCATTATAGAGGAGCGACATGGAGTAGGTCGGGCCGCCGAAGGAAAAGAAGAAGATGATGAATCCGGCAGCCACCACCCACCAGCCGGGATAGTATTTGCCTGTCGCGGGTGTCGTGGCCATCGCCTGTCCTCTCCGTAGCCAGCCTTGCCGATTCATGCTTTTTTTATCGGCTCAGCTTCCCATGCATCCTATCGACCTGTCAACAACTCCGTTGCTTGAAACAACAATATCGGGCGCGGTCAGCCGCGACCCAGAAAGGGCATATTGAGCGGCAATATGGTGCCATCGACGAAGTTCACATGATCGGGCAGATCGGCCATGGCCAGCACCGCGCGCGCCGCGACATCGGCGCTGATCCGGTCGCGCGGATCGCCCTCCTGCATGTTCTGCACCAGATTGGTGCCGACAATGCCGGGGTGGAAGATGGACGAGGCAACGCCATGATCGCGCCCATCGATGGCGAGGGAATGGTTCATGCCCGCCAGCGCGAACTTGCTCGCGGCATAAGCAATGGTGTTCGGGCGAGGCACCTGCGCGGAGAGGCTGCCGATGTGGATCATTCGCCCCGCCCCCTGCCCTTTCATGATCCGCAGCGCCTCCCGCGCGCACAGGAAAGCGCCGTTGAGATTGGTGTCGATCACTTCCGACCAGCGCGCGAAGGAGAGTTCATCGGTCGGGGTGTGATCGGCGATGCCGGCATTGTTGATGAGGATATCGATGCGCCCGAAGCGCGCGAGGCCGGCGGCGAACATCGCCTGCACATCGGCCTCCTGCGAGACGTCGCACTGCACGGCGAGCGCCTGCCCGCCCTGCGCTTCAACCTCGGCCACGAAGGCATCCAGCGGTGCCTTGCGGCGCGCGGCGACGATCAGCGAGGCCCCGGCTGCGGCAAATTCGGCCGCGATGGCCGCGCCGAGACCCGAGCTGGCGCCGGTGACCAGCGCGACTTTGCCCTTGATGTAACTCATTATGCGTCCTTCTCCCTTGCGCGCCGCGGATGCACCGGCTTGCCCCGCATCTCCCTTCGTCATTCCCGCGAAGGCGGGAATCCAGGTCCACGCCTGCGCCGAGACGCAAGGTCCAAGCTGGATTCCCGCGTTCGCGGGAATGACGGGGGGGCTGCCAATTGCCGTCACGTTCTGCCTACGCCGCCTAGCCTAAGCAGGCGTCATCGCTCTGGCCATTCAAAAGAGGATCGCGCGGCGAGATCTCAGGCCGGTTCGAACAGCAGCAGGTGGCGCCCATCGGGCAGCGGGTGCCAATAGGGCTTCACCGCCAGCCCAGTCTTCAGCTCGGCTTCGCTGCAATGGATGACGTTGCTCATCACATTCACGCCTTCCTCCAGCGTGACCATGGCGACGACATAGGGCTCCTTGTCGCGGAACGGCGGGCGGGCACGGCGGACAATCGTGTAGCTGAAGATCGTGCCGCGCCCGGAAACCTCGCGCCATTCCAGATTGTCGCGGCGGCCGGTGTAGATGCTCGTGGGGCGCGGGTAGAACTGATAGGCGCCGGCCACGCGATCATATTGGATGAGCAGCTTCTTCTCGCGCGTCGCTTCCCAATAGGGGCGCGAAAAGCTGCGCTCCGGCGGCAGCGGGCGATCGATATCGAGGAGATCGTTGAGATCGGCCATGCGCCTCAGCCCTCCGACGTGAGGATGAGGGCGGTGCTGGTGTTCCAGTTCCGCCCATAGGGAATGCCGCCGATGCCGGTGACGAGCGCATGGCGGCGATCCTTCACCTGCCGCGCGCCGCCATCGCCAAACAGCTGCCGCACGGCCTCGACAAGATTGGTGCCGCCACCGGCCAGACCGCATTGCCCCGCGGAGATTTGCCCGCCGCCGGTGTTGAGCGGCAGATCGCCGGAGAAGAGGAAATCGGTCTCGTGGATGAACGCCGCGCCCTGCCCGTGCGCGCAAAAGCCGAGCATTTCCAACTGCATCATGATCGCAATGATGAAGTCATCATAAGGATGGAAGGAGCCCATATCGCGCGGGGTGAGCCCGGCCTGCGCAAAGGCCCGCTCCCCGGCCTGCCGATGGCCGGTGACGGTGGGATCGACAATCGCCGAGGCGGCGCCGAGATTGGTGCGCTCGCCATAGCCGCGCAGCACCGCACAGCGCGTGAGGCCGCGCTGCTCGGCGCGCTTGCGGCTGGTGACCAGCACCCCGCTGGCGCCATCGCAGGGCATGACGCAATCGAGCAGGCGGATCGGGTCGTTGATCATGCGCGACTGCACATAATCATCGACCGTGATCGGCTTGCGCAGCTTCTCGCAGGCCTTGTCATTGCGCAGGGCATGTTCCCGCTGGGCCACCGCCAGCTTGCCCAGCGCCCGCTCGTCCAGGCCGAACCTGTCATGATAATAAAGGCTCAACATGCCGAAGGCGGCGGGTGCGCCGAGATAGCCATAAGGCGTGGTCCACTCCGCGCCATAGGAGCGCGGGCGGCCGTTATTCTCGGCCACGGCGGTATCGGCGAAGAGGCAGAGGACGGTGGTGCAGAGCCCGGCATCGATGGCGGCGGCGGCGCGCGCCACCGCGCCGACCGGCGAGGAGCCGCCAATGTCCACCGTCTGGCAGAAATCCAGCTCCAGCGCGAGTTGATCGGCCGTGGTCTGCGACCAGAAGATATTGCCGGCGCCGGTGGACGAGGAGGACAGGATCAGCCCGTCAATCTCGCCCTTCTCGAAGCCGGTCTGGTCCAGGATGCCGTCGAGGATCTCGGCGCCCAGCTCCCAGACGTCGACCTCGCTGCGCAGGACGATCTTGGTCTCCGCATAGCCGACGATGGCATTGTCCCGCAGCGCCATGGTTCAGCCTTTCGTCGGGTCGGAAGGCGGCGCGGCGACCTTGTTCTCGCCGCGCTCGACAAAGGCGCGGATGCGGTCGGTGCCCTCGCTGCTGCGGGCCGATCCGCCGATCAGCCCTTCGAAGAACAGCCCGTCGCTGTGGCTCATGTCGCCGATGCGGGGGAGCGCGGCGCACACGGCCCAATTGGTGTTGGGGGCATTGCTGGCGATGCTGGCGGCAAGCGCCTTCGCCTTGGCCATCGCCTCGCCCTTGGGCACGACATATTGGCAGAGATTGGCGCGCTCGCCCTCGGCGGCGCTCAGCACGCGGCCGGTGAGCATCATGTCGGCCATGCGGGCATAGCCCATCAGGCCCTGAATGCGCACGGCGCCGCCCCCGCCCACGAAGATGCCGCGCTTGCCCTCCGGCAGGGCGAAGAAGGTGCTCTCGTCGGCGACGCGGACCTGGCAGGCCGAGGCGATCTCCAGCCCGCCGCCGATGCAGGCGCCCTCCAGCGCGGCGATCCACGGGATCGGCCCGCGCGCGACGAGATCGAGCGGGACCGTCCAGCGGCCGCGCTCCCAAGGCTTGGGCGGATTGGCGCCGCTCATGCGCGAGGCAGCTTCCGCCAGATCCAGCCCGGCCGAGAAATTGCCGCCATGGCCGAAAAGGATGCCGACGCGCGCTTCCGACGCGGCGCGCTCGAACGCCGCGTGCAGGCTTGCCATCACTTCCGTATTGACCGCGTTGCGCTTAGCCGCGCGGTTGATGCCGACGATGGCGATCTCGCCATCCAGCTCATAGGTCGCCAGCGTCTCGCTCATGGTTCAGTTCCCCTCCGCAGCGGTGATGATGAGGGCATCGACGGCGGTCAGCCCTTCCCCTTGGGGATGCACGAAGACGGGGTTGAGGTCGATCTCCTCGATCTGCGGCATGGTTTCCATCAGGCGGCCGATCAGCCCGGCGGTGTGGGCGACCGCCTGCACATCGACCGGGGGCGAACCCCGGAAGCCCTTGAGCAGCTTGGCGCTGCGCAGCTTCATCAGCTCGGCGACGATATCCTCCTGCGCCATGTCGACCGGGAGCAGGCGCACATCGCCCAGCGCCTCGACCCAGATGCCGCCCAGGCCGACCAGCACGACCGGCCCCCATTTGGCATCGCGCTTGGCGCCGATCATCAGTTCCAGGCCCTTGGGCGCCATTTTCTCGACCAGCACGCCATCGAGCACCAGACCGGGCTGGGCGCGGGCGACATTGGCGTGAAGATCGTCCCAGGCGCGGCGCAATTCGTCAGCGTCGCTTATGCCGAGGATGACGCCCCCCGCCTCGGTCTTGTGCGCCAGCGCGCCGGCCTGCGCCTTGATGGCGAGCGGGTAGCCGACCTTGGCGGCGGTCGCTTCGGCCTCCTCCAGCGAGGTGGCGAGGCCGCCGGCGGGCACGCGGATGCCCATGGCGAACAGCAGCTGCTTGCCGAGCCATTCGGGCTGCGGGCCGCTGCCCAGCGTCGGCAAATCGGCAAAGGGCGTGTGGGTGACCGAGCGCGCCGAGCGCTCCAGCGAGCGGCCATGGCGGGTGACGCGGGACAGCGCCGTCATCGACCGCTCGATGGAGCGGCTGAGGATGAGGCGGTTGGCGCGCACCGAGGCTTCGAAGTCGGGGTCCATCTCCGGCGCCGGGAAGGCCATGATCGCCGGGCGATCCTTGCCCTTGAGGCTGTCGATGAACATCGGCCCATAGCCGCGCTGCGAAGCCGCCGTGCCGCTGTTGATGGCGATCAGCACGCTGCCGACATTGCCATCCGCCATCAGCGCATTGGTGCCGAGTGGGATCAGCTCCGGCTGGAAAATCGCCTGCGTGCCGAGATCGAGCGGGTTGCGCGGCGGGATGAAGACGGGGAGTTGCGGCGCCAGTTCGCTGCGAGTCTGCTCGGTGAGGGCGGGCATCTCCATGTCCAGCGCCTCGAAATAATCATGCGCGATGGCGCAGAAGCCGCCGGAGAAGGTGAGCACGCCCGGGCCTTTGGTGGGCGCGGCCGGATAGCGTGCCAGCAGCTCGATCACATCGACCCACTCCTCCAGCGTCTCGACCAGCACCACGCCCGCGCGATCGAGATGGAGCTGCATGGTGGCATAGTCGCCCGCCAGCGCGCCGGTGTGCGACTGGATCGCGGCCTTGCCCTTCTCGCCCCGGCCGGGATGAATGGCGACCAGCGCCTTGCCGGCGGCCTGCGCGCGCCGGGCCGCGGCGAGGAAGGCCTGCGGATCGCGCACTTCCTCCAGATAAAGGGCGATGACCTTGGTCGCCTCATCCTGCGCGAAGAAATCGATGAAATCGGGAATGCCGATGCCGGCCTCGTTCCCGGTGGAGACGGTATAGGCCATCGGCAGATGCCGCGCGGCGAGATTGGTGCTGGCATAGGCCATCAGCCCGCCGCTCTGCGAGACCATGGCAATGGCGGGATTGGGATCATCCGGCGCCAGCTTCGCCACCTTGCGAGCGTTGGCAAAGCCGATGGGCAAGCCCTTGACGAGATTGGTGTAACCAAGGCAGTTCGGCCCGAGCAGCGCGACATTGCCTTCATAGGCGATGCGGACCAGTTCATCCTGCCCTGCCCGATTACCGGCCTCGGCAAAGCCCGAGGAAAAGACCGTCACGGCTTTGACCCCGCGCCGCACGCAGGCCTCCAGCGCATCCTTCACACCCGCCGCCGGGAGCGTGAACACCGCCAGATCGATGCCCTCGGGCAGATCGTCGATGCTCTGCGTCACGGGATAGCCGTCAATCTCCCCCTCCGCCCGGCCGACGACATGGACATCGCCATCAAAGGCGTTGAGCTGGAGATTGGCCAGCACCGTCCGCCCCGCCGTCTTCGGCTTGGCCGACACGCCGATGACCGCAATCGAGCGGGGGCGCATGAACAAGGCGACCGCATCGGCTCCCCGCACAGGTTTGATCCGGGGGGAAAGATCGGTCGCAGACATAGGATCACCATTCATGCTGAGGGGGCCATGAAAAAGGGCGCGCGAGCGCGGCCCCCAATATGTAAATCAAGGCAGCGGCCGACGCATGGCCGGCCGCTGCCGAAGCGATCAGAAATTGAAGCGCACGCCGACCTTGTAGGACCGGCCGATACGATCATAGAAGCCGGCCAATTGCGTGTTCGGAAAGGGCGGCTCCTTGTCGAGCAGGTTGTTGATGACAGCATAGAGCTGCACCTTCTTTCCGTTGCTCTCCATCAGATTGATGTTGCCGGACCAGTTCAGATACAGCCGCGAGGCAACGTTCATGTTGCCGACCGAAATCGGCGAAGCGGAATTATAATCCGGGTCGCCCGGCTGAACGAGGGTTGCGTCCACGATACCGCCGTCGATCCAGCGCGCGTTGAGCGTCGTGCCCCAATCATCTGTCTCGTAGCCGAGGCTGGCGTTGATCTGCCAGTGCGGCACGCTCGTGGCCCCGGTATTGAGGCCGGAGGTGAACCCACCGAGCTGGCCGGCCCGGTTGATCCGGCTGCCCCGCGTCTGGATGATTCCGGCCGCATTGCGGGTGGGCGCGACGCCCAGCCCATCGTCCGAGATCAGATCCTTCACATAAGTGCCGAACAGGCGCGTGGTGACCCGGCCGGGACCAGCATTGAAGCGGTACTGCATCTCGAAGTCCACGCCGCGCGTCTCCAGCGAGGCGAGGTTGAGCAACTGCACGGTCACCGAATTGATTTCGGTAGAGGTACCGGTGCCGGAAAGGGCCGTCACGGCGCAGAAGGCGCCCCGCGAGCCGCCCTGGATTTCCGCATAGCAGTTGTCGACAATCTGCTGGGCGGGGAAGCTGGCAATCGCGCCATTGATCTTGATATTGTAATAATCGACCGAGGCGGAGAAGCCCGGCAGGAACGATGGCGACACCACCGCGCCGACGGTGAAGGTGTCCGCCTTTTCCGGCGCCAGCGTCTGGCTGGGCGCGAAGACCACCGTGTAGGACCGCGACACGCCGTTGAACGGATTGCGCAGCGTTGACTGGGTGGAGGTCACCGAGAACAGCTCGGCCGCATTGGGCGCCCGAATGTCCCGCGAGCGCGTTCCGCGGAACCGCAGCCCGTCCAGCACGTCCCATGTCGCGCCGATCTTCCAGGTGGTCACGCCACCCGACACGTCATAATCCGTGTAACGCACCGCACCGTTGAGATCGAGCGCCTTGAAGAATGCCGTGTCGCGGGCCAGCGGCACCACGACTTCGGCATAAGCTTCCTTGGTGGCGAACGCGCCCTGATAAGGCTGCGGATTGGAGAAATTGTAGCGCCGTTGCGCCGCCAGTGAGTCAACGACGCTCAGCGCCGTATCGCGGCGATACTCGGCGCCCGCCGCCAGAGAAACCGGCCCTGCCCAGGTGGAGAAGGGCTCACCGCGAAGGTTGAGCGCGCCGACAAACTGGGTCGTGGTGATGCTCTGGAACTGGGTGCCATTCACATAAGCAATCGCCTGCGGCGACATGGCGCCCACCCCGAACAGGTTCAACGGGACGCAGCCCTGCGCACGTGCGGTCGTATCGCGGCAGACGATCTGGCCGCCCACATTGATCGCATCATAGGCCCAGAGGAAATTCTGCTGGATGCGCATGTTGCGGATCTGGGAGTCGAGCTTGTTCTCGCCATACTGGACATAACCGTCCCACGCCCAGCCCCCACCAAGGTCACCGTTCAGTCCGGCAGCCACGCGATAGGTGGAATTGAAGTTCACGATCTGTGTCGAGGAGAAATCCGGGTTCGACCGTCCCATGACGAACGACGTGATGCCGTTTGCGTCCATGATGGATGCCACGGCGGCCGGGAGAAAGGCGTTGTCGCGCCGAATGATAACGGCATTGGCGCCGCTCACGGCCGTATCGCGCGGAATGGGGCCGGAATAATCCGAGCCCGACCGGCCATAGCTGCCTTCCACGAACATGCCGATTGCATCGCTGAGCTCATAATTCAGGTGCGCGCGGACCACATAGCGATCCACCGGCAGCACCAGCGTATGGCCAAGGCGGGGCGGCGTGCCCTGCGAGCTCGACATATTGTAGGAGGAACCGCCCGACTCCTGCCCGTAGGTGAAATTGCCAACCTGGTTTGGCGCAGGGAACCAGATGCCGCGCAGCGCATCGACGCCATTGGCCGGGTTGGTATCGGCATTGTTGCCGAGGATCACGCCGCCGATGAGCGAATTGACGAACCGCACGCCGCTCTCGAACGACCGCGACGGGGTGCCAGCCGGACGCGTGGCAGCGAAGGAAACGGACTCCTCGTAGCGGCGCCCCCAGGCCCGATCATCGAAGCCGCCGATGCCATCGGACTTCACATATTCGCCGCCGATTACGAAGTGGCCGCGACCCTCGGCAAATGGGCTGCCGAAAGCCAGACCGATGCGGCGCTCGAAATTATCGCCCTCCTCGGAAAGGCCGAGGGAAAGATCGCCCTTCAAGCCGGTCAGGCGGTTGTTCATGATGACATTGACGACGCCGGAAATCGCGTCCGACCCGTAGGCCGCCGAGGCGCCGCCGGTCACCACATCGACCCGGTCGATCATGACGGTGGGCATGAGGTTGAGATCCACCTGCCCGGTGGGCGCGGTGGGCACATGGCGGCGGCCATCGACCAGCACCAGGGTACGGATGTTCCCCAGCGCGCGAAGGTCCGCGAAGGTCGCGCCGGAAAGGTTGGACGACTGGGTGTTGGTCTGGTTGCTGACGCTCGGGCGGAAGGACGGCACCTCATTGAGATAGTCGCCCACATTGGCCGCGCCGCGCTCTGCAATCGCCTCGGAGGTCACGACGACCAGCGGCGTGGGCGCCTGGAAGCCATCGCGCTTCACGCGCGAGCCGGTGATGATGATATCGCGCACCTGCGCATCGTTATCCTGCGCCTGGGGCGCCGGCCCATCCTGCGCGAGCGCCGGGGCAGACCCCAGGGCGACAGCTGTGCAAGCGGCAGCAGACGCGAGCAACCATGTTCGACGAGACATATCCCCTCCTATTTGTTGCCGCAGGTTTGCGCCTGCCGGCCTTTCATTGTGCCCGAGACTAAGCGTCATAAAGGCTGTGTCAACAACAATGATACTATATTATCTTTTGGGGTCGCCGGGTTTTAACAGGTGCGTGGATGACGGCCCAATGCCCCGGAAACCAAGGCTTGCCGGCGGCGCCCTCGATGCAAACCGCGCAGCCCTCTGCCCCGATCCGGTGACGACTCAATTGTTGCGCAAATCGATGCTAATGACAACAACATTCTCCAGCCGCTTTATATAAAGCTACTTGATATTATATGCGAGCGCGCGATGATGGGACGGAGAAGGAGAGGACAGGCATGTACACGCAAAGCGAGCAGGCTTTTGCCGAAGAGGTCCGCGCATTCGTGCGCGCGCAATGCCCGGCGAATGTACGCGAGAAAGTGACTAACGCGGTCGGCATCACCGCGGCGGAGCGGCTCGCCTGGCACAAGGCGCTGCACGCGCGCGGCTGGGCGGCGCCGCACTGGCCGGTGGAGCATGGCGGCACCGGCTGGAGCCCGGTCCAGACCTATATTTTCTCGGAGACGCTGGCCGAGGAAGGCGCGCCGGACCTCGGCTCCTTCGGCCTCAAGATGCTCGGCCCGACGCTGATGCATTACGGCACGCCGGAGCAGAAGGCCCATTATCTGCCGCGCATCCTCTCCGGCGAAGACATCTGGTGCCAGGGCTTCTCCGAACCGGGTGCGGGCTCAGACCTCGCCTCGCTCAAGACTCGCGCCGTGCGAGACGGCGACCATTGGGTGGTCAACGGGCAGAAGATGTGGACGACCATGGCGCATGAATCGACCATGATGTTCGCGCTGGTCCGCACCGATCCCGATGCGCACAAGCCGCAAATGGGCATCTCCATGCTGCTCATCGACCTCAAGACGCCGGGCATCGACATCCGCCCGATCATCCTGCTCAACGGCGCCCACACCACCAATGAGGTATTCTTCGACACTGTGCGGGTGCCCGCCGAAAATCTGGTGGGCGGGCCGCATAAAGGCTGGACCTATTCGCGCGTGGTGCTCGGCAATGAGCGGCTATCGATCGCGCGCATCGGCCTCAACCGCCGCCAGTTGGCGCGGCTGAGGCAGATCGCGGCCGAGCAGGGACTGGCCGGCGCGCCGCATGTCCGCGCGCGCATCGCCGAGGCGGCGATCGAGCTGGATGCGCTGGAGGCCATGGCCACCGCCATGCTGGACCGCGCCCGGGCCGGGGTCGCCCCGGGGATCGAGGCCAATATGCTCAAGATCAAGGGATCGGAGCTTCAGCAGCGACTGACGCGCCTGCTGGTCGAGGTGGCGGGCCGCAGCGCCGCGCCGTTCGCCCCCGACGCCGCCATGGATGCTGGCGATGCGGGCAAGCCATGGCTCGGGCGCCTGTTCAAGAGCCATTTCGATACGCGCGTCGTCAGCATCTACGGCGGGTCGAACGAAATCCAGCGCAACATCATCGCCAAAACGCTTGGCCTGGGGACAGCCCGATGAACACGACCGTGATGGACGCCGCGCCGGCAGGCGGTGCCGAAGAGACGAACATTCGCGACCTGTTGCGCAACTCGCTCGAAACCGTGCTCGCTCGCCACTACAGCTTCGAGCAACGCCGCGATGCGCATGAGAGCGCCGCGCGGGAATCGCGGGCGGCCTGGGCGGCTTATGCCGAGCTTGGCCTGCTCGCCCTCACCCTGCCGGAGGGGCATGGCGGCTTCCCCGGTTCGCTGGGCGATCTCGCCATGGTCGTCGAGACGATGGGCGGCGCGATGGTGCTGGAGCCCTATGCGGCGGTGATGATCGGCGCGCGGCTGCTGGCGGCGGTCGGCAGCGAGGACCAGCAGGCGGCCTGGCTGGCCGCCATCTGCACCGGCGCGGTGCGCATCGTGCTGGCGCATGAGGAAGCCGATGGCGGCTATGGCCGGCCGATCACCGCCCACGCCACGCCCGATCCGCATGGCTGGCGCCTTTCGGGGCGCAAGGTTGCCGTGGCGGGCGGGGATAGCGCAGACCTGTTCATCGTTTCGGCGAACACGGCCGGGGGTGTGGCGCTGTTTCTCGCCCCGGCGGCGGATCTGACCGTTCGCCCGACCCGCTGCTTTGACTGGACCGGTGCCGCCGACCTCTTGCTGGACGACGTCATCGTGCCCACCGCGGCACGGCTGAGCGGCGGCGAGGTGGCGCTGGCCCACGCGCTCGACGAAGCCACCGCCCTCGCCTGCGCGGATGCCGTTGGCGCCTTGCGGGCGGCGAATGCCCTCGCTCGCGAGCATACCCACACCCGCCGGCAATTCGGTCGCCCGCTGGATGCCTTTCAGGTGCTCCAGCATCGGCTGGTCGACATGGCCATCGCGCAGGAGCTTGCCGCGCCGATTGCGGCCGCGGCCATCGCCGCCTGCGAGGCAGACGACCCGACGCCACGCGCCCGCGCGGTCTCGGCGGCGAAAGTGAAGGTCGGCGAGTCGGCCCGCTTCATCGGCGAGCAGTGCGTGCAACTCCATGGCGGCATGGGGCTGGTGCAGGAATATCCGGCCGCGCATCTGTTCGCCCGGCTGGGCCTGTTCGAGCTCTCCCATGGCGACCGCGACGCTCATCTCGAGCGCTACGCGGCGCTGGCCCTTTAAGCGCTCAGCTTAAACCCGTTAGCGCCGGCTCTGGCTTGGCGAGCCGCCGCCGGTGGGGCGCGCGATACCGTTGATGCGGGTGCCGCCACTGATCGAGCCCGTGGCACGCCGGGCAAAGTCGGCGGGATAGGTCAGCGCGGGAGGCCCGGCGGCATCGAGCGCCGCCAGATCCTCGGCCGACAGGGTGATGCGGCTCGCCGCGGCATTCTCGACAAGCTGGTCGGCATCGTTGGCGCCCAGCAGGATCGTCGCGACCCAGGGTTGCGCCTGAAGCCAGGCCAGCGCGATCTGCGCGGGACTGGCGCCGTGGCGCTCCGCGACCTGCAGCACGACGTCCAGCACGCGCTCGGCCTTCTCGTCCAGAATGCGGGCAAGGAACGAGCCACGCCCTTCGGCATCATGATTGCTGGCATCGCCGCGCCGATAGCGGCCGCTCAGCGCCCCGCTCTTGAGCGGCGACCAGGCCGCGATGCCCATGCCATAGGCCTGCGCCAACGGCACATGCTCGATCTCGATATTCCGCTCCATCAGCGAATATTGCAGCTGCAGGCCAATCACCGGCACCAGATTGCGCCACTGCGCCAGCCAGTGCGCCTCGGCCACTTTCCACGCCGGGATGTTGGAGAGGCCGACATGCAGCACCTTGCCCGCCCGGACCAGATCATCGAGCGCACGCATCGTCTCGTCCATCGGCGTCAGCGGATCGACAATGTGCATCCAGAGCAGGTCGACCCGGTCGGTCTTGAGCTTGCGCAGCGAGGCTTCGACGCTTTGCAGGATGGACTTGCGCCCGCCCCCGCCGGCATTGGGATCGCCATCGCGGACATTCGAGCCGAATTTGGTGGCGATCACCAGCCGGTCGCGCAGGCCGGGCTCGCCGGCGAGATAATCACCGAGGATCGTCTCGGCCTCGCCGCCGCCATAGCTGTTCGCGCAATCGAGGAAGTTGCCGCCAAGGTCGCAATACTGCGCAATGAGGCGCCCGGCGGCGGTGGCGTCCAGACTCCAGGGCTGGGCGCCGCCGAAGTTGAAGGTGCCGAGCGCGTAACGGCTCACCCGCAGGCCGGACCGTCCCAAGGTCACGAAATCGTCAAACATTCCACCCCTTCCCGATTGCTCAAACTATACTACTATATTATCTTTATGGCGTATCGCCGGATGTGAGCCAAGCGGAGACCAAAAGCAACATGAACGATCGTCTGACCGCGCAAAAGCCCATGCTTGCCGCCCCAACGCTTGCCCCAACCGCGCTTGCCGCCGGCATGCTGATCGACGGGGAGATCGTGGCGAGAGAGGCGTTCATGCCGGTGATCGATCCCGCGACGGGCACTGCCTTTGCGCAGGCACCGGACGCGCAGCGGGACGATCTCGACCGGGCCGTCGCCGCCGCGCGCCGGGCCTTCCCCGGTTGGTCCGCCCGCGATGTGACCGAGCGGCGCGCCGTCATCCACCGGATCGCCGCGCGCCTGCGCGAGGTCGCCGATCCGCTGGGCGCGCTGCTCACCGCAGAACAGGGCAAGCCGTTGCGCGACGCCATTGGCGAGGTGCGCCGCGCGGCCGATCATATCGAGGCGTTGAGCGCCTTCGATGTCGCCGGCGGCGTGCTGCGCGAAGATGCGCGCGAGCGGGTGGAAATCCGCTACCGGCCGCTCGGCGTGGTGGGCGGCATCACGCCGTGGAACGTGCCGGTGACGCTGGCCACCGTGAAGATCGCGCAGGCGCTCTACACCGGCAATTGCATCGTGCTGAAGCCCTCCCCGCTCACGCCGCTCTCCACGCTCGCCATCGGGCAGGCCATTGCGGACATCGTGCCCCCGGGCACGGTGAACATCCTGAGCGGCGGCAATGATCTGGGCGTTTGGCTGACAACGCATGCGGATGTGGACAAGATCAGCTTCACCGGATCGGTGGCGACTGGCCGCCATGTGATGGCCAGCGCGGCAGGCACCTTCAAGCGCATCACGCTGGAGTTGGGCGGCAACGACCCCGCCATTGTCCTGCCCGATGCGGATGTGGAAGCCACCGCCGAGGGCATTGCCCGCAGCGCCTTTGCCAATTGCGGGCAGGTCTGCATGGCGATCAAGCGGGTGTTCGTGCATCGCGCGCTCTACCCGGCGATGGTCGAGGCGCTGGCCCGCCGCGCCGCCGCCATCCGCGTGGGGCCGGGCACCGATCCGCAGAGCCAGATGGGGCCGATCCAGAACCGGATGCAGTTCGAGAAGGTGCTGGCGCTGCTCGACGGCGTGCGGGCGACTCCGGGCGCACAGATTCTCACCGGCGGCGAGCGGCTGCCCGGCCCGGGCTATTTCGTCATGCCGACAGTGGTCGCAGGGCTGGATGACGCGGCGCCGCTGGTGCGCGAAGAGCAGTTCGGCCCGGTGCTGCCGGTGCTGGCTTTCGACGAGATCGAGGATGTCATCCGCCGCGCCAACGCCACCGAATTCGGCCTCGGCGCATCGGTCTGGACAGCGGACACGGACGGCGGCGGCGCGATTGCCCGGCAGCTTGAGGCCGGGATGGTCTGGGTCAACCGGCACGGCGGCACTGGCCGGGATGTGCCGTTCGGTGGCGCCAAGCATTCAGGCTATGGGCGGGAACAGGGCGTCGCGGGCATGCAATCCTATATGGAAATGCAGGCTGTCACGATTCCGCTTGGGTGAAGAAGCCCGCCGGGACGGAGGTGATCCGCTCCCGCTCAGCCAAGCGGATCAATGACGGGCGCAGGGGGATGGTCCGGTACTTGTCCGGGATCGGCCTTGTCTCATCATGTGATCGTGCGGACATGATTATTGCCTAACCTCGTCATTCCCGCGAACGTGGGAATCCAGTAACAACGTTGAAAGGACGCGCGAAATCGATCCCTATGTGTATCTGCTGGCGTCGCATCGCAACAGTACGCTCTCTCTGGGCGTCACCTCCAACCTCATCGAAAAGCAGATCAAGAAATGGCGCAGAGCCTGGAAGCTCGATTTGATCGAGCAGGCCAACCGCGATTGGCAGGATCTTGCCGTCACCCTGGGATTGAACTCGCGAGCTTGACTGGATTCCCGCCTTCGCGGGAATGACGCAGGATAGGGAGCAACGCGCCGCTCAACATAGGGTAACAGCGCATAGTCAGCGGCTGGAATGTGTTCAGGCGGCCACTAGCCATCGGTTGCGCGTTCTGACCCGCTATCCTGCAGTGCCCTGATCCGCAGCAGATAGGCCGGGGTGACGCGCGCCATCAGCAGTGCGGCGACGATCGTCAGGGCGATGAACACGCCAAAGCCGACCAGATAGGTGCCGGTGCGATCGTACAGGTTCGCCAGCACGACCGGCCCGAAGGCCGAGCCCATGGTGTTGAAGCCGGCGAGCACTGGCAGCAGCCGGTTCATGAGGCCGGGGCCATAGACATGCTTGGCAACGACCGGGCCGTCCACGGTCAGCCCGCCATGCGCCACGCCCAGAACGGTGGTGAAGACAAGCGCGGTGAACAGCCCCTGCACCGGCAACGCCAGCAGGATGGCGAGGCCGAGCAGCAGGTTCCAGCCCGCCACGCCCTTCACCGAAAAGCGATCGAACGTCATGCCCGCGACGAACTTGGCGCCGATGCCGATGAGGAAGGTGAGCGACCAGGCCGAGGCCGCGACGGTGCGCGAGAGGCCGATCTCGTTGGTGAGATAATAGATGCTGTGCTGGAAGAGCGCCTGATCGATCAGCGCCGAGAGGAACGTCGCCAGCGCGATCAGCCAGAAGGCGTGCTGGCGCAGCATGGTGCGGAAGCTGATGCCGAGATCGGCCGCGCGCAGCCGGGCGCTGCTGACCTGCTCGCTCGTCCGCACTGCCTCGGGCAGCACATCCGCTTCGCTGGGGTTGAACCGCACCGACAGCGCGAGCGGAATCGAAATGCAGAAGATGCCGATGCTCAGACAGGCAAAGGCGACGCGCCAACCATAAAGCGGAATGAGCTGGCTGGTCATCAGCGGGAACAGCACGCCGCCGAAGCTGGTGCCGATGACCGCCACGCCCGTCGCCAGCCCGACATTGCGCATAAACCAGCGCGAGACCAGCAGCCGCAGCGAAATGATCACGGCGCCCTGGCCGATGCCGATCATGAAGCCGACGACATAATAGCTCCACAGCGAGTGGACGAACAGGAAGCCCGCCAGCCCGATGGCTTCGGCCGCCATGGCGCCGACCAGCACCAGCTTGAGGCCGATCCGCTCGACCAGCGGGCCGATGATGAAGATCGCCATGATCGCGCCGGTGAGGCTCTTATAGGTGTAGATGAGCGTCGCCTGGGTGAGCGTCCAGCCGAACTCCTTCATGACCTCGGGATAGACGAACGGCATGGTCAGCGGCGCGCCGAAGGCGATGAGGAAGATGAAGAACGCCTTGGCGACCACCCCCCAGCCCGGATAGCGCCAGGTCGCGCGGATGATGGCGATCTTGTCTGTGAGGCTCGCTCGACCTGCCATGCTCTCGCTCCCGTCCTGCCTCTTGCCGTCCTCGCCCGATCAGGCGGCCAGGCCGGGCGCGCCGCGCTGCGCCTGCCCGGTCAGCACGGCGATGGCCGCCTCCGTGCCGCCGGCCCGATAAGGCACGCCGGCGAAGGCCAGCGCAGCTTCGGTCGCGGCGATGGTGCCGAGCACCAGCGCGTCGCTGAAGTCACCGAGATGGCCGATCCGGAACACCCGGTCATCGAGTTGGCCGAGGCCATTGCCGAGGCTCATGTTGCAGCGCTCCAGCGCCGCCTCGCGCACGGCATCGGCGGAGATGCCGTCCGGCATCCGCACGGCGGTGAGCACCGGCGAATGGGCGGCGGCATCGCGGCATTGCGTCTCGAAGCCCCATTGGGCGACCGCCGCGCGCGTCGCCTGCGCCGCCCGCTGATGCCGCGCGAAGACGGCGTCCAGCCCTTCCTCCTGCATCATGGCAATAGCCTCGCGCAGACCCTGCAGCAGATTGATGGCTGGGGTGTAGGGGAAAAAGCCCCGGGCATTGGCCTCCAGCATCTCGCCCCAATCCCAATAGGAGCGCCTCATCCCTGCCGATTTCGACGCCGCGATGGCCTTTTGCGACAGGGCATTGAAGGAGAGGCCCGGCGGCAGCATCAGCCCCTTTTGCGAGCCACCGACTGCTACATCCACGCCCCAGGCATCATGCTGATAATCCACCGACGCCAGCGACGAGACCAGATCGCCCATCAGCAGCGCGGGGTGCCCCGCTTCATCGATGGCGCGGCGCACGGCGGCGATGTCTGAGGTCACGCCGGTGGAGGTCTCATTATGGACCACGCAGACCGCCTTGATGCGATGGGCCTTGTCAGCGCGCAGCCGCTCGCCAATGGCTGCGGCATCGACCGGGGTGCGCCAGTCGCCGGGGATCAGCTCGGGCTCCAGGCCGATCTTGCGGGCGAGCCGGCACCAAAGGGTCGCGAACCAGCCAGTCTCGTACATCAGCACCGCGTCGCCCGGCGAGAGCGCGTTGACGAGCGCCGCCTCCCACGCGCCGGTGCCCGACGAGGGGTAGATGATGACCGGGCCGGCGGTCTTGAAGATGCCCTTTATCCCGTCCAGCACCTCGACCGTGAGATCACGGAAGTCAGGCCCGCGATGGTTGATGGTCGGGCGCGCAATCGCCTCCATCACCCGTTGCGGCGTGGTCGTGGGACCGGGCAGTTGCAGGAAGTGCGCGCCGGGGCGATGGGAAGACGTGGCAGACATGAACGGTCCTCAGGCTGGCGCGGGCGCGAGGCGGCGCTTGCGGTCCACCGGCTCGGCAGTCCCCCTGCTCCAGACCGCGCGGCGCGCATTGTAGAAATCGAGCCAGTCCTGCTCGGGTGGCAGCAGCGCGTAGCCGGCACGGACATTGTGGTAGCAGGCCGGATTGTCGACGCCCTGGGGCGGCACCCCGTCGTCCCGCAACGCCGTCGCGACCCATTTGAGCCGCCGGCGGGTGAGCACGATCATCCGGTCGCTGGTGCCCAGATGCTCCATGGTACGGTCCACCACAGGCCCCATGCTCTCGGTGACGGCCTGATCCTGCACCGGGATCGCCTCGATGCCGCTATAGCTCTGCGTCGACTGCGCCTCGCGCGAGATCAGATGATCGTTGCGCGGATTGGCATCGATGCGGAAGCGGCCGAGCCAGTCGGTGGTGTTGGGCAGGAAATTGATCGGCGAGGTGGTGCCGGGGATCGGCTTACCCGCCTTGGTGAGCGTCGTCGCGCCGGTGCGCGGACCGCCGATGGTGACGAGCATGGCATGATGGTCATCCAGCGGCACCCAGGCGCGGGCCCGGATATGGTCGAGCGGCTCGGACGGCGCCATGGTCCAGAAGGGCAAAGCGAACTGGCCGATGCGGTGATAGAGATTGTCCCCGGCGGGGCGGTAGGCGCAATACATCGTGCCGTAATCGGTCTCCAGCGCCTCATATTTCGGCGCAAGGTTCTCGCGCATCTGCCTGTAATAATTGATCGAGCCTTCCTCGAACTGGTCCGGCGTCGCCGCACCCAGATGCAGGAAGCCGACATGGCAGGTGTCGATATCCCCCTCCAGCGCCTGCAGCCAGTTGCACTCGCGCATCATGAAGGTAACGGTGAGCGGCTGGCCCGCCTCCACCTCGTCCCAGTCGAAATGCGGCAGCGCCGGCGGCTGGGCGCGGGTGCCCATATAGACCCAGGCGACGCCGTAGCGCTCGACCACCGGCAGCGCGCGGATCTTCACCTTGTCCTTATAGTCGGTCTCCGGCGGCTCGCTGGGCATCTCGATGCACTGGCCATTCCGATCGAACTTCCAGCCATGATAGACGCAGCGGATGCCGCCCTCCTCATTGCGCCCGTAGAACAGCGATGCGCAGCGATGGGCGCAGCGATGATCGACCACGGCAAGCGAGCCATCGGGCGAACGGAAGGCGAGGAAGTTCTCCCCGAGCAGGCGAAGCCGCAGCGGCGCGCCGCCAGCCTTGACTTCGTCCGGCATGAACGCGGGGATCCAATATTCCCGCATCAACGCGCCCATGGGGGTGCCGGGGCCAGTCTGGGTCAGCAAGGCATTGTCTTCCGGCGACATTCCGCCCTCCCCCACATCCGAATGAATCAAACTATAATATAGTTATTCTTTTTCATCCGATGCGGCGTGGCTTGTCAAGCAATGCCGGGCGGGGCAGGATTGAAATCATCATATAGAATGACCGATCGCCCGCCCCGCGCGGACGATGCCAACATGAGAAAGCCTGTTCCCTTGGCCGAATCCGACACCGTTTTCAGTTCCGTGCGCAGCCAGTCGCTCGCCTCGCGCATCGTCTCGCAGGTGATCGACGCGCTGTTCGCCGGCCAGTTCAAGCCCGGCCAGTTCCTGGGGACTGAGGCGCAGCTGACCGAGACCTTCCAGACCAGCCGCGTGCCGATCCGCGAGGCGCTGGGCCGGCTGGAGGCGCTGGGCGTCGTGACGATCAAGACAGGCGCGGGCGGCGGGGCGACGATTGCCGAGGGCAAGCCCGACCAGTTCGCGACGGCGCTGGCCGTGCAGTTCATGCTCGTGCAGGTGACAGCCGAGGAGATTTTCGATGCCCGCATCGGCATCGAATGCCGCGCCGCAGAGCTGGCTGCCGAGAAGATCACCGACGAACAGATCGAGGCGCTGCGGCTGCTGCTGGAGCGGATCATGGAGCCGGACCTGCCGCGGCGGGAGTCCGTCGATCGCATCCTCGCCTTCCACCGCTTCATCGTGGAGGCTTCGGGCGCGCGCACGCTCGTGACGCTCATGCATGCGCTGGAACATGCGTTGCTCAACCTGTTCACGGCGCTGGAAGCCTCGCCGCGCAACAGCCGCATCGGCTACAAGTCGCTGCAGGGCATATTCGACCGGATCGCCGCGCGCGATAGTGAGGGCGCCTTCACGGCGATGCGCCTCCATCTGCTCGATCGGCGCAAGTCGATGCTCTACCGGCTCAAGGAGCTGAGCGATCAGGCGGGGATTGCGACGCCCGCCAGCTAGGCGGTCCACGCCGTCGGCTCAGACGCTCATCCCGACCAGCCGCCCGATCCCGGCTGTCAGGGCCATGGCAAGCGCGCCCCAGAAGACCACCCGCGCCACCGGCCGCCATGGTTTGGCCCCGCCAGCACGCGCGCCGATGGCGCCGAGCAGGCCGAGGAACAGGATCGATCCTGCCGCCTCGCCCACCACCATCCGGTCCATCGGCAGCACGGCTGCCAGCACCAGCGGCAGCGCCGCGCCGGCCGTGAAGGTGGCGGCGGAGGTAAAGGCGGCGACCACCGGGCGCGCCGCCGTCGTCTCGGTGATATGCAGCTCGTCACGCGCATGGGCGCCGAGCGCATCATGCGCCATCATCTGCTCGGCCGCGCGCCGCGCCGTCGCTGGATCGACGCCGCGCGCGACGTAAATGTCGGTGAGTTCCTGCAGCTCGGCCTCGGGCGCGGTGGCCAGCTCTTGCGTTTCGCGCGCGAGGTCGGAGCGCTCGGTGTCGGACTGCGAGCTGACCGAGACATATTCGCCGGCCGCCATCGACATCGCCCCGGCCACCAGACCGGCAGCACCCGCAACGATCAGCGCCGACCGATCCGCACCCGAAGCCGCCACGCCGAGGATGAGGCTGGCCGTGGACACGATGCCGTCATTGGCGCCCAGCACCGCCGCGCGGAGCCAGCCGATGCGCGAGACCAGATGATGTTCCCGATGCGGCCTCACGGATGATCCCCCTCACAGTTCGGCGCGACTTTATCAGAACCGGGCCTGCGCGGCGATTGGGGAAATCTGCTCTTGGGCGGAGGGCTGGCGCGATCTTATTCGGTGGCCGGCACGATCATCGCTCTGATGACAGGGGCCTCGCTGCCGCTGATCTGCAGGATGTGGCGCCCGGCCTTCAGGCGGAAATCGACGATCTTGCGGATGCCCGAGCAAGCCGGCCCGTGCCCATGCGTGAGCGAGGGCACGCGCGCGCCGTCGGTCACCATGTCCACCCACGCCGCTGCGCCCAAGGCGACGCGATAGACGCCGTCGCGCGGGGCGTCGAACGCCAGCCTCCCGGCGTAGGTGCCGGGCTTGGCCGCGCGCTCGGGCGCGGCAGCGAACGCGACGGATGAGGCAGGCGACAAGGTAAGGTCGACGGCCTGGCCGGGCTTGAGTTGAACGGCTGCTTCCGTCGCGCTGACAACCCGCTCGGCGTTGCGCCAGGCAGCAAATTCAGGCGGCAGAGCCGCATCGTCCGCGCACGCGGGCGCATCTGCAGCGGGCATCTGCGCGGCAACAGCCACCGGTGCCAGCGCCATTGCGAGAGCCATCATCATACGCATTGTCTGCTTCTCCTCTGGACGGTCGGTTCTTTCGATGTATTTGCGCATATACATCGAATCACGAACAAGAAAAGGGGACCCATTGATGAGAGCGACACTGGTGCTAGGCGCGGCAATTCTCGTGACGTCCGGCACGGGCCGCGCGCAGGTGGCGGAGAGCGAGGCCGGCAGTTTCGGCCTCGGCCAGATCATCGTGACGGCGCCCGCCGGTCCTGACCGGCTGCTCGGCACGGAGACGCTCGGCCAGCAGGCCATGGTCCGCTTCAACCGCGTGCAGCTCGACGATGCGATCAACCTCCTGCCGGGCGTCTCCGCGGGCAATAGCGGTGGCTCGCGCAACGAGCGGCTGGTGTTCGTGCGCGGGTTCGACCGCTTTCAGGTGCCGCTCTCGATTGACGGCATCCGCGTCTATCTGCCGGCCGACAACCGGCTGGACTTCGGCCGCTTCCTCACGCCGGACATTGCCGAGGTGCAGGTGGCGAAGGCCTATGCATCCGTGCTGGACGGCCCCGGTGCTATGGGCGGTGCGATCAATCTCGTCACGCGCAAGCCCACCAAGGCTTTGGAGGCCGAGGCGCGCGCCACGCTCAACCTCGACCGCGATGCGGACTATGGTGGCTACAGCGTCTTCGCCCTGCTCGGCACGCGGCAGGACCATTGGTACGCGCAGGCGAGCTATGCGCGCAATTTCACCGATCACTGGACGCTCGCCGGTAGCTTCCGCCCGGTCAGCGCGAACGAGGACGGCGGCGCGCGCGACTTCTCCCGCACGGCGGATTGGCGCGTGAATGCCAAGCTGGGCGTCACCCCCAATGCTACCGACGAATATGTGCTGAGCTACACACGGCAAGAGGGCAGCAAGAACGCGCCGCTGCACGTGAGCGACACGAGCAATGTCTCGCTGCGCAACTGGAGCTGGCCCTATTGGACCATCGACACGCTGGCCTTCCTCTCCACCACCGCGCTCAGCAATCAGGCGACGCTCAAGACGCGGGCATATTACAGCCGCTTCGACAATCTGCTGCGCTCCTGGGACAACCGCAGCCAGACCAGCCAGACGCTGGGTCGGTCCTTCGACAGCCCTTATGCGGACACGGCCTATGGCGGATCGGCGGAACT
Source organism: Sphingobium sp. B8D3B (assembly GCF_025961875.1). Classification (NCBI taxonomy): domain Bacteria; kingdom Pseudomonadati; phylum Pseudomonadota; class Alphaproteobacteria; order Sphingomonadales; family Sphingobiaceae; genus Sphingobium; species Sphingobium sp. B8D3B. Next base: position 1,881,305 of record NZ_JAOQON010000001.1, read on the forward strand.
CGGCGTGGACCTGCTGCCCGTCAACCGCCTGACCCTCGCCTTCCATTATCGGCATGACGAGCACCGCGAATCCCAGACCAGCCGGCCGGGCCTGCCCGGCAGCATCGCCGAGCCGGTGCAGATCAGTGCCGAGCGCAACTGGAGCATCGCGGTGGAGAACCGCCTCGCCCTGCTGCCCGCCCTGACGCTGACGCTGGGCGCCTCCTATGACTGGCGCGATCTCGACCGCGCGGAGGACTATGGCGTGCCGCAGGGGCAGACCGGCGCCAACCGGCTCTACAGCTTTCCGCTGCGCAACGTCGATGCGCTGAACGCGCAAGGGCGGCTGGACTGGCGCGGCGAGCATGGCAGCGCGGCGCATCTCTCGCTCTCGTCTCGCGCCCGCTTTCCGACCCTGTTCGAGCGGTTCAGCAGCCAGTTCGGCACCGCCGAGCCCAATCCCGGCCTGAACCCGGAACGGGCGACCACGCTGGAGGTCGGCGGGGCGCGTCAGCTGGGGCCGCTCCATGTCAGCGCAGCACTCTTCCACAGCTGGGTGAGCGACGCGCTGGTTTCGGTCCGCACCCCGGCCAATCTCAATCGCCGGGAGAATTATGGATCGGCGCATTATTATGGCGGCGAGATCGCAGTGGATGTGAAGCTGAGCGACCAGATCGAGCTGGGCGGCAATTATTCCTATATCCAGCGGGACTTCAGGGTCGGCACGGCGCCGGCGGGCAGCCTGATCCGCCCGTTCCAGCTCACCGATGTGCCGGGCCATAAGGGCTTTGCCTATATCACTTGGCGGCCTGTGTCGGCCTTGCGCGTTACGCCCAATCTGGATTTTGCCTCACGCCGCACGACCGTCACGCCGGCCTCCGCCAATGGCCTCGCGCCCATCTATTACAAGACGGGCGGCTATGCGCTGGCCGGACTGACCATCGATTATGCGTTGACGCCACAGGCCACGCTCAGCGTGGGCGGTCGCAATCTCTTCGATCGGGATTATGTGCTGACCGATGGCTTCCCCGAACCGGGCCGCTCGCTGTTCCTCAGCCTGAGCGCACGCTACTGACGCCCCTGCCCTCCACAATTAATAATACTGTCTTTCTATATGATCTTTCTCAGGATATGCTCGCGCTTCATAATAGGAGCGGAGGAGAGGACATGGCCGTCCAGAGGAACAACGAGCGGTTTGTGGCCGCACTGGTACCGGCGAAAGCGATGGATGTCGTTGTCGTGGGCGGCGGGCCTGCCGGATGCGTCGCGGCACTGAGCGCGGCGCGCAATGGTGCGCGGGTGATGCTCATCGAGCGGGTCGGCTATCTGGGCGGGATGATGACCGGGGGCGGCATCGGTGGCATCGGCATCAATGGCTATATCATCGAGAAAGGCATCGGCACGCCGGTGGTCAAGGGCATTTCGCTGGAGATCCTGCACCGCATCCAGGCCATGGGCGGCGCGCCGGAGGGTAGCCCGATTGCGCGGCACCCCACCGACTCCGTGATGATGACCAGCCTGCTCGACGAGATGATGGAGGAGGCCGGCGTCGAGCTTCTCTTCAACACCGTGGTGTTCGACACGCTGGTGGAGGACGGGCGCGTGACGGGCGTCGCCATCGGCAACAAGTCCGGCGGGCAGGTGGTGCTGGCCGATGTGGTGATCGACGCCTCGGCCGATGCAGACGTGGCCGCCTGGGCCGGCGCGCCCTTCCACCATGGCCGCGAGGAAGACGGGCGCCATCATGGCGGATCGATGGACATGCAGATCGGCGGCATCGATGTCGACCCGCTGATCGACTATCTGCGCAACCAGCCGCTGCTGAGCGAAGAAGAGCGCGCCGAGCTGGACCGCGAGCGCTCCGCGCTGATGGGTGGCGGGCGGCCGGTGAATACCTACAAGTCGCTCAAGGGCGAGACGCTCTACGCCGAGCCCATGGCCCAGCCGACCGATTGGGACGAGGTGGACCGCATCCGCGCGGCCGGCGGCATCCCCAAGTTGCGCCTTTCTCCGGCAGCGGGCGGCCCGATCCCTGGCAAGGCGACGGCACCCAAGGTGGATGGCAAATATGTCCCCCTCCCCGCCGGGCTGGACCGCGAATGGGTGGAGTATATCAAGGCCGGAAAAGTGCCGTTGCTCTATGGCGCGACCGAGCCGGTCTATCCGCCGCCGCGCTTTGGCAGCATCGGCATCTTCCGCCACGGCAAAATGCGCGACGGGCAGATGATGTCCGGCGTGTACGAGGTCTGGTACGACCACACCAATGAGGAAGAGGTGAGCAAGTCGCTGATTTATCGGCGCAAGCTCAACCGGGTGTACCTCAACTTCCTGCGCGAGCGCATCCCCGGCTTCGAGGAGGCCTATATCGTCATGGAATCCCCCACCGGCGGCGCGCGCGAGGGGCGGCGGATCGTCGGCGACTATATCCTCACCGAGGATGATGTGCTGGCAGGGCGGCGCTTTCCGGACGTGATCGCCAAGGGCGGGCCGCGCGGGCCGGACCTGCATTCGGTGACCGGCCTGTGGGGCGACGGCGTGGCCTCGCCGTTCAAGGCGCCGTACGACATTCCCTATCGCATCCTGCTGCCCAAGGGCGTTGAGGGCCTGCTGGTGGCGGGGCGCTGCGTGTCTGCCACCTTCGCGGCGCTCGGCGCGGTGCGCGATCAGGCGACCTGCATGTCCATGGGCGAGGCGGCGGGCGCGGCGGCCAGCCTTGCGGTGCGCGCGGGCGTTACGCCGCGAGAGGTGGATGTGCGCGCCGTGCAGCAGCGCCTGCTCGATCAGGGCGCGTTGCTTTACATTGGCGACGAGCAGCCGCTGGAGATGGAACCGGCGGAGTGATCCGGCAGGATGCGGCTACTCTCCGCGTCTGATAAAGTCCGCAGCGCGCTCGGCGACCATGATGACCGGGAGGTTGGTGTTGCCGCCGGGCAGGCGCGGGAAGATGGAGGCGTCGACCACCCGCAGCCCGTCCACGCCATTCACCCGCAGGCGCCCATCGACCACAGCCTGGGCATCGCTGCCCATGCGGCAGGTGCCGCTCGGGTGATAGGCCGTCGCCGCTGTCTCGCGGATATAGGCCATGACTTCCTCATCCGACAGCAAGGGTCGCTCCGGCCGCCGCATCTGCCCCACCACCTTGGCGAGCGCCGGCTGGCGGATGAGCGCCTCGAGGCCGCGATAGCCGCCGAGCATGGCGCGCTGATCCTCCGGGTCGCTCATCAGGTTGAAGGCGATGCGCGGATGGGCCAGCGGATCGGGCGAGCCGAGCTTCAGCCAGCCACGGCTCTTGGGATAATTGAGCGACCACATCGCCCCCATGCGCGGCCCGAACGGTTTTGCCACGCCGGGGAACCAGACCCGCGAGAACATGGAGAGCGGGATCAGCAGGAAGTGCATGTCGATCACATCCGGGTCCGCGTCGGTGGCGACATTGGCGGAGGCGGCGAGCGGCGGCGCGCCCATGATGCTCTTGCGCCCCGCCACCCAGCGCAGGAACGAGCCGGTCAGCCGGTCGAAGCGCAATTCCCGGTCGAACGCGAGCGCAGGATCGAGATCGAACTCCATGCCGGCGCCGGGATGATCCTGCAGGTTGGCGCCGACCTCGCCGCTTTCCACGGCGACATCCAGGCCCATCTCCTGCAGATGGGCGCCCGGCCCAATGCCCGAGAGCAGCAGCAGTTGCGGCGAATTGATCGCGCCGCCGGCCAGCAGCACTTCGCGCTCGGCGAGGATTTCTTCCAGCCGCTCGTCGCGCGAGACCTCGATGCCGATTGCCCGGCCATCACGCAGCAGCACACGCGTCGCCACGGCACCGGTGCGCACCTCCAGATTGGGCCGGCCCAGCGCCGGACGCAGATAGGCCTCCGACGTATTGGCGCGGCGACCGTTGCGCGTCGTGAAATCCGGCATGCCGAAGCCGTAGGTTCGCGGGCCGTTGAAATCCTCCGTGATCGGGTAGCCGAGCGACCGAGCCGCCTCCAGCACATTGGCCATCAGCGGGCTGGGCGCCGGATGCGGCTCGACACTCAGCGGCCCGCTGCCGCCATGTTCGGGCGTATCGCCGCGCCAGTGCCGCTCCAGCTTGCGGAACCAAGGCAGCACATCATCCCAGCCCCAGTCGGTGAGGCCGGTATCGCGCCAGCCATCATAATCGGCCTTGTGTCCCCGGATCGCCATCATGCCGTTGAGCGAGGAGGTGCCGCCGAGCATCCGCCCACGCGCGACCGGCAGGCGGCGGCCGTCCAGCTCCGCCTCCGGCTCCGACATGAAGCCCCAGGTGAGCGCCGGATTGGGCCACAGCTTGGAGACCGCCAGCGGCAGGCGCACATCCAGCCGCCGGTCGCTGCCGCCGGCTTCCAGCAGCAGCACGCGGTTGCGCGGATCTTCGGACAGGCGGGCGGCAAGCACGCAGCCTGCCGAGCCGGCGCCGACGACGATGTAATCGAACCGGTCCACGCTCAGATGACTTTCCAGAACCGGAAAATGGAGCCTTCCGGATTGCGCTGGCCGACGCCGACGAAGATCGTGCGGTTCAGCCAGTCATAGGGGCCGGCCGGCGCCTCGAAGCGCGGGGTCATGCGCATATAATAGCTTTGCGGATCGACCTGCTCGCCCGCCAGCAGGGCCTTGACCACCTCCGGCGGAGCGCTGCGCACGCCGGTGCTGCGCTTGAGGATATGGGCGCCGTCGTCCGTCTCCAGCAGATATTGCGATTCGAACCGCCCGCCACCATCGGGGCGCACGAGCGGGAAATCGCCGCCGCTGCCCTTGACGATCCGGCCCGAGAGTGCTGGGCCGGAGAAGCTGCCCTCTCCGATCAGCACCGCACCCCGCGTGTAGCCCTGCGCCACCTCGATATGCATGCGCGGACCAAGGCCGATGCGCATTTCCAGAGCGAATTCCAGCCGCATGGTCAGACGATCCTCTCGATATTGAGGACAGGGCTGCCCTCGGCCTGCTCGGCAACGAACGCCAGCCGTGCCAGATGGGCGACGCCGCCATCCTCGGCGGCCTCGAACAGCAAGGCGAGCCGCAGCCCCTCGAAATCCGGCGCGCGGGTGCGATAGCCATTGCCGAAGCAGCGGGCGAAACTGCCATCGCTGAAGGCGACATAATAAGAGGCTTCGACCACCGTGACGCCATCGGCGCGCAGCAGATGCATCTCGCTGCCCCCCACCAGCCGGCCCTCAAGCCCCTCGCCTACGAAGGTGCCGCCGCCGATGGACACATAGCTGCGCTGGCCACCGGTCGCGATCTCGCCGACCGTGACCGGAAAGGCGCGCATGGGCGTCATGCGGAAGGCTGGCGCGAAGCCGGGCACGGGCGCGCTGCTTGCCTCAGCCATGACCGTCGGCCTGATGATCGTGCGCGATCGTCACGGATTTGAGTTCGGTATAGGCTTCCACCCCGGCTCTCCCATTTTCGCGGCCGAAGCCGGATTGCCTGACGCCGCCCGCAGGCATCGCGATGTCGCCGGCGCTGCTGTTCACTCGCACGGTCCCGGCCCGGAGGCGACTGACCATGCCATGCGCCCGCGAGAGGCTGCCCGTCCAGACATAGGCGGAGAGGCCATAGCGGCTCGCATTGGCCAGCGCAGCGATCTCGTCGAGATCGTCGGTGTCGAAGGGGATCGCGCACAGGACGGGGCCGAAAATCTCCTCGTCCACCGCCGCCATGCCGGCCTGAACGGAGCCGAGCACCGTCGGCGCGACATAGTAACCCTGCGCCGGCAAGGCGATGTCGCCGCCCGCGCGGCTGGCGCCCTGTGTGAGAGCGCCCTCGACAAAGCCCATAATCCGCGCCCGCTGGGCCTGCGTGATCACCGGCCCGAGCTGGGTTGCGGGATCGAGCGGATCGCCGATCGTCATCGCCGCGCCGATGCGGGCGATCTTCTCCACCAGCGCATCGGCGACGGATCGATGCACGAACAGGCGCGAGCCGGCCGAGCAGGTCTGCCCGCTGTTAAAGAAGATGTTCATGGCAATGGCGCGCGCGGCGGCATCGAGATCGGCATCGGCAAAGACGATGACCGGCGATTTGCCGCCCAGCTCCACCGTCACCCGCTTCATCTGCCGTGCGCAGTCGGCCGCGATCTGCGTGCCGGTCGCCGTCGATCCGGTGAAGCTGATCTTCGCGACGCCGGGATGATCGACCAGCGCCGCGCCCACGACCGGACCAAGGCCGGTCACGACATTGAAGAAGCCTGGGGGCACGCCGCAGGCCACGGCCAGTTCCGCCAGCTTGAGCGCGGAGAGCGAGGATTGCTCCGCCGGCTTGAGCACAACCGCGCAGCCCGCCGCAATCGCGGGGCCGAGCTTGAACGCCGCGCCCATCAGCGGATAATTCCAGGGAATGATGTGGCCGACCAGGCCAACCGGTTCGCGCAGCGTATACGCCGTCGTCTCGCCGGGCTGGGAAAGCTCCATGCTCTCCCCGGTGAGCTTGGTCGCCCAGCCGGCGAAATAGCGCAAGGTCGCTGCGGTGCCGGGCACATCGACCCGCCGGCTGTTGCTGATCGGCTTGCCGGTATCGAGCGTTTCGAGCACCGCGAAATCCTCGGCATGGCGTTCCACCGCCTGCGCCAAGGCCAGCAGGGCATCCTGCCGCTGGGCTGGCGTCCAGCGCGTGCGCCGGGCCGCGACCATCGCCGATTCGGCCGCCTGCACGGCCTGGTCGATATCCGCGGCAGTGCCCGCACCGACCTCGGTAAAGACCGCGCCGGTCGCGGGGTTTTCCACCGGCAGCCGGTCGCCCGCCGCAGGGGGCGTCCACGCGCCGCCAATGAAATGACGCGCCTCGGCGGCAAGGGGTAATGGCACTTTCAACGTCATCTCAAATACATGTCCATGATGCGGCTGAGGCCCCTGCTATCAGCGCGCCTGCGGGCAAACTTGTCTCGCGACGCATCTTTCTGACCAGCGCCGCACTGGAGACAAAATCAACAGTGTGGCGGTCTGCTGGACAGGCCCCGATATGGGGTCTAGCGTGCGCAAAAGCCGGACCGAGGGCGCAAGACCCCGGCCAGGATGCGAGAGGAGCCACGGGGATGCACATCTTCACCACTAAGGCATCGAGCCGCGTCGAGCGCAGCCGGCAATGGTGCGCCGTCACGCAGGCGCCCCACATCGAATTTGCGGACGACCGCGAGGCGTCGCTGCGCGGCGGCGATTTCGGCGCGCTCCGCTTCTGCATCGTTTCGCTGGGCAGTCACAGGCTTGTCCTGCCCGACATGGCCGACCGGCGATCGCCACCGACCATGAAGCTGCTGTTCCAGGAAGAAGGCGCCGCCCGGATCAGCCAGGGCGGGCTCTACAATGATGTGCAGGCCGGCCAGTGGTGCGCGCTGCGCAAGGACGTGCCCTACACCATCGAAGCGCCGGACCAATGCCGCCAGCTGGCGGTGACGGTACCGTGCAGCCTGCTCACCGCGCCCCGCTGGAGCCTGGACCGCTGGCGCAAGCCGCGTAGCTTCCTGCGGGGGCCGGCTCAGATCCTTCATGCCAGCGTCAGCGCCTCGGTGATGACCGGCAACACGCTGCGGATGCAGGACCGCGAGCTGCTCGGCGACCAGATCGCCCATCTGGTCAACATGACCATCCATGCCGATGACGTGCTGACCATGCCCGACCCGCGCGAAAGCCGGCGACGGGCGATCCTGGAATATGTCGACCGGCATCTGGCCGATGCGGACCTCAGCATCGCGCGCATCGCGCGGGATTTCAGCATGTCCAGCCGCTCGATCCACAAGCTGTTCGAGGGTGAAGCCTATACCATTGCCCGCGCCATCTGGGACCGGCGGCTGGAGCGCTGCCGCGAGGAGATGGTCGACCCGGCCCTCGCCCGCCGCTCGATCACCGAGATCGCCCACCTTTGGGGCTTTAGCGATTCCCAGCATTTCAGCCGGGCTTTCAAGCAGCGCTTCGGCCTTACGCCGCGCGATTATCGCAATCTCTTCTCGCTGCACTGAACGGCCCGGAAGGGGGATCGCGATCGCGAGCACGACCAGTCAGGTCGATGCGCTCCCATCCAATCGGCATGTCGCGCTGAGCGTCTATCCAGATAGACCTGCCGCTCGATGCCTGCCGACCGCAGGCCTGCCACCCGGGAACAGATATACGTGACCAGAAGACAGCTCACCGTCGCCCTGATCCTGCTCGCCTCGATCAACGCCTTCGGCTTCCTCGACCGCGTGATGATCGCGCTGATCGCCGAGAAGATCAAAGCCGAGTTCCTGCTCAGCGATCTGCAGATCGGCCTGCTCGGCGGCACGGCCTTCGCGGTGGTGAACGCCTTTGCGAGCGTGCCCATTGCGCGCCTGGCGGAACGCTACAACCGCGCGCGGGTGACCGCGAGCTTCCTGATGCTCGCCTCGGTGTTCACGGCACTGGCGGGCGCGACGGTCAGCTTCTTCCAGCTCTTCCTGTGCCGCTGCGGCATGGCGGCGGGCAATGCGGCGACGGAGGCGCCGCCGCACTCGATGATCTCCGACATGGTGCCGCCGGAAAAGCGCGCCTCGGCCCTGTCGCTCTACATGCTCGGCGTGCCGGTGGCGGCTCTGGTCGGATCGTTCGCCGGCGGCGCCATTGCCGAGCATTTCGGCTGGCGCGACACGTTCATGTTCTTCGGCGTGATGGGCGGGCTGATCGCCCTGCTCTGCTTCTTCTGCCTGCATGAGCCAGAGCGCAGCGTGCCCCCTGCCGCTGCCGGATCGGGCAAGCTCGGCACCTGGCAGGTGGTACGGCTTCTGCTGGGCAACAAGAGCATCCGTTATGTGCTCGCAGGCCTCGCCTTCATCAGCCTTGGCGCCTTCGGCGTGAACACCTTCCTTCCCGCTTTCTTCTCCCGCAATTTCGGGCTGGATGCGGCGCAGGCGGGTCTCGTCTTCGGCGTCGTCTCCGGCATTGCCGCCTTTTTCGGCACGCTGCTCGGCGGCTATGGCAGCGAGCATATGGCCCGGCGCGATGCACGCTGGCTGCTCGGCTTCCCGGCGCTCGGCACCGTGATCGGCGTACCGATCTTCCTGGCGGGGCTGAGCAGCAACATGCTGTTCGTCGCCATTCCGCTGATGCTGGTCGGCTCCTTCTCCTTCTACACCGCGATGGGGCCCGCGATCGCGACGTTGCACGGCTCGCTGGACAGCTTCAGCCGGGCAACCGGATCGGCGGTCTTCCTGCTGATGGTCCATCTGTTCGGTCAGGGACTGGGACCGCCCTCGGTCGGCGTGGTCAGCGACATGGCCTCCAGCTTCATCTATGGCGGGAGCCAGTTCGCCACCCAGTGCGCCGGGGCTGCCGGACAGGTTCAGGGTTCTGCCTGCGCGGCGGCCTCAGCCCTGGGCCTGCGCTATGCCATCGGTCTGTTCGCCATCTTCTTCCTGCTCGGCGGGCTGATGCTGTATCTCGCGGCGCGGACCAACCACCGCGCGGCGCAGGCGACCGCCACGGCGCATTGACCGCGCCCTCATTTTGCAACGGAGACCCGCATGAGCCAGGCCATTACCGATCGCGACGCCCAGCATGCCTTGCTGGAGAGCGCCGATCCCCAACTCGCGGCCAACAAGCGCCTCGTCTGGGACATGTACCGCACCGTGCTGCAGGCAGGCCACGCCGACCGGGCCGCCGAATTCATTGCCGAGGGCTATATCCAGCATAATCCCAATGTCGCTTCCGGCCGCCAGCCGCTGGTCGACTTCATCAAGGGGTCGCGCCCGGTCCGCGAGATCGAGGAGCGGATCATGCTGCCGCTGGTCAACATGATCGCCGAGCGGGACATGGTGATGTGCGTGTTCGAGCGGCCGGAGAAGGATGCCGAGGGGCAGCCTTATGTGACGAGCTGGTTCGATCTGTTCCGCATCGAAAATGGCATGATTGCCGAGCATTGGGACCCGGCGCTCAAGAGCGTGGAGATGCTCAAATTCGACCCCAATAGCAAGCGCACGCCGCCCACCGACTGAGCGGCGAGCGGCAGCGCGCGGGTGGCCTGGGTCGCCCTACACCTCATTATAGTGGTAAGGCGCGATCACCGGCTCGGGGTAGGATTCATACTGCATCGTCGGCGGCAGATCGGGCTGCAGCCCGTCGATCGAGCGCAGCAGTTGCACGCCGCCGCGATGCCAACCCTCATCATATTCGGTATAGATGTTCATATAGCCGTGCAGCTGCGCGATCCGCCACTTGCCGTTCTCGATCTTGTAGCTGTTCTCATAGGTTGCCTCGCCCCAGCGCGCCTCGCGCCCGACGCCGCCGACCATCATGAACGTGCGCCAGCGCGCCTTGGCGGTGCCGGCAGCACAATCGATGTGGACGACCGGCTGGAGCTGCATGTGATTGTACAGTACGCCCGGACCATAAGGCGGCAGATGGTGGAGATATTCCCGCACTCGCTCCCGCCCGACATAGACGCCGCGCCCGGCCAGCTCGAGCGTGCCATCCTCGGCGAACAGCTTGGCTGCATCGTCCCAGCGGCCCTTGTCGACATAATAGCCATAAGCGCACTGGAGATTGCAGATTTCGACATAATGATCGGCCTTGTCGGCACGGGCGGCGAGCGCCGTCAGATCGGACCGCAAACGCGCCAGTTCCTCGCGCAGGGCTGAGACATCATCGGACATGGGGGTGCTCCTTGGAGGTTGCTGGACTCAGATATTCAACGTCGTCACCCCGGGCTTGACCCGGGGCCCCGCTTTACTGCTGACGCAAGCCCGAAGGCAGCGGGACCCCGGATCAAGTCCGGGGTGACGGCGGTGGGTGTGATGGGGCGGCATCCGCTCAAACTTTTGCCAGCCGCGGATCGCGCTCATCCTGGGCCCAGGGCGAGCGCATCCGGTAGGGCACGAAGTGGAACACCGCTTCGACGGCGGAAATGGCATCGTCGCGGATCTTGAAGGCTTCCAGATAGGCGAAGCTGTGCGGGCGAAGGAAAAAGCCCGTGCGCGTCTCGCCATTGGTGAGCTGATAGTCGCGCGTCTGCCCGTCATGATCGATGAAGCCGCCGCAGAGGACCACGCCCTGCTCCTCATCCACCAGCGGATAGCGCCGCGCGCGAATCCAGTTGTCGAACCGGTAATAGCCGAGCAGGAACTGCTCCTCGCAGCCCATCTTGGCGACCGGCGCCAGATCGGGCTGGGGATTGTGCGTGGTCTGCACGCCATTTTCGCGCCGCTCGCAATCCGCGGTGAAGCGGGTGTGCAGCGTGCCGTCATTCTGCTCCAGCGTGGAGAAATAGCCATCGGCCAGCGAGAGCATCCGTGCCCGTTCGGTGCGGGAGGCTGGCGGGACCGGCTCGGTCAGTTCCGGACGCGGCGCGGGATTAGTGTTGAGGAAGGGGACGCCGCTGTCCGTCGCGCGCGCCACCAGCAGCTCGATCTCGGCGAGCGCGCCGGTTTCCAGCGCCGCGATCCGCAGCACGAACAGCGCCTTGTCGCCGCTTTCCTCCAGCACGCCGAAGCGCGCGGCATTGCTGGTGCGCACGTCCACCACATCCCAGCGATAGTCGCCGATGCCGGTCACGGTCTTCCAGGCGCCATCGCCAAAGGGAAATTCGACGCTGTTCTCGGTATAGCGCAAACGGGGCGCGAGGGCCAAGCGCTGGGGATCATTGGCGCCCAGAGACGCGACGGTCTCATCCAGCAATGCCAGCAAAGCGGCTCTGTCCATGCGCAGACATCCTTTCCTGTAATGCCGGTCGGGCTTCCATCCCGCTCGTCCGGTGACGCTCGCTGCCCCTAGCCGATTGTTTGCGCAGGAACTTGCCGGTGCGCGCATCCCGATGCGGCAGGGCTCAGAGATCGATCATCCCGGCAAGCGCCGCATCGGCCCGGCCCTGTTCGACAAACTGCGCGATCAGCCATTCAGCCGCCGGGCCGGGCGGCGTATCCCGGCGCCAGATGCCAGCAAAGCGGTAGGTTCCGCCCGGATGATCGGGCATGGCGAGGCGCACCAGCGTGCCGGCGACGAGATCGCTCTCCACCATCGGCAGCGGCATATTCCCCCAGCCGACGCCCTCGCACAGCAGGGCGTGCTTGGCGCCGAGATCGGCCAGCCGCCAGGTCTTGGGGCTCAGCACCGAATAATCCTGCCCGTCGGTGGCGCGGGAGCGGTCGGTGAGCACGAGCTGGGTGTAATCGCGCCCGGCGCCCGGCGGGATCTGCGCCATCTGGCCTAGCGGATGATCGGGCGCGGCGACCGGCACCAGCGGCACCGAGCCCGCCGCGACACATTCCACCCCATCGGCGCCAATGGCGAGCGGGCCGGAAATGCCGATCATCGCCCGCCCCTCCCGCACCATGGCGAGGACCGCGCCAAGCGCTTCGACATGCAGGCGGAGCTGGACGGTGGGATATTCGCGCGCGAAGGCCCGCAGCACCGCGCCCAGCCGCTCGGCCGGCAGCATGACGTCGACGGCCAGATCCACTTCCGCCTCCAGCCCATCGAGCAGGCCTTTGACGCGGGCACGCAGCCCGTCCACGCCATGCGCGACGGCACGGGCATCGGCGAGCAGCGCCCGGCCGGCAACGGTCAGCTCCGGCTTGCGCGTCCCCTCCCGCTCGAACAGCGTCAGGCCAAGCTGCGCCTCCAGATTGGCGATGCCATAGCTGATGACGGACACAGCGCGGTTGAGCCGCCGCCCCGCCGCCGCGAAGCTGCCGCTGTCCACCACCGCGAGGAAGATGCGCAACTGATCGAGCGTTGGCGTGCCGGGTGCGCTCACTATTCAACTTTCTCGAACATAATGGTCTATTTTATCCCACTGAACAGCAAAGCTCACAAGCCCTAAATCGGTCTCCAACGCCGGACAGAACGTCCGCGACCTTCCCTCTGACAAGGAGACACATGATGATCGACCTTCGCCCCTTCGACAGCCTCGGCGCCGCCAACCATGGCTGGCTGGATGCCCATCACCACTTCTCCTTTGCCGGCTACCATGATCCTGCCCGGGTCCACTTCGGCAGCCTGCGGGTGTGGAACGACGATGCCATCGCGCCGCAGACAGGCTTCCCGCCCCATCCGCACCGCGACATGGAGATCATCACCTATGTTCGCGAGGGCGCGATCACCCATCAGGACAGCCTCGGCAATGTCGGCCGCACGGAAGCGGGCGACGTTCAGGTGATGAGCGCCGGCACTGGCATCCGCCACTCGGAATATAATCTCGAGGATGTGACCACGCGGATCTTCCAGATCTGGATCATCCCCACCCGCGAGGGCGAGCCGCCGCAATGGGGCGCCAAGCCTTTCCCCAAGGGCGAGCGCTCGGGCAAGTTCGTCACCCTGGCCTCGGGCCATGCCGAGGATGAGGACGCCCTGCCGATCCGCACCGATGGCCGGGTGCTGGGCGCGACCCTGCGTGCCGGTGAGACGGCGGACTATCCGCTCGGCAAGGACCGCAAGGCCTATCTGGTGCCCGCCACCGGCGCCGTGCAGATCGAGGACGTGCGGGTGAATGCCCGTGACGGCGCCGCGATCAGCGATGTGGAGGTGCTGCGCATCACGGCCATCGAGGACAGCGAAATCGTCCTCGTCGACGTGATCTGACCGCAGGAACGCCGCGCTGCCGAACCCACCGGCAGCGCGGCGTTCGCTCGTCCGCGACGCCGCGCCTCAATCCGGCATCAGGCCATAAGCGCGATTCTTGACGACGCTCTCCAGCAACAGCCGCTCGACCGCATCCCGGTCCGCCTGCGCCTCGGCATCCCGCCGATGGAAGACGAGCCGCCAGTCATGCAGGGGAAAGAGCCGCACGATCCTGCCCCGCATATCCGGCGGGATCATCGCGGCAGGGAGGTTGGCGACCGCCTGACCGCGCGCCACCATGGCGATGATCACATCGAAAAACTGCACCCGCGCCACGATGTTGGTGGGCTGCACGCCAAAGGATGCCAGCTTGCGGCGCAGGCGCTGTTCCGCCCCATCGTCCCGCCCGGACGGCAAGGCGAACGGCAAGCGCGCCACCTCTGCGGGAGAGAGCGGCACCTCGCGGCCTGCGGCCAGTTTGCGGTTGCCGAAGATGCCGCCCGACACCCGCCCCAGCGACCGCATCGCTTCCGCCACGGGCTCATCGGCAGGCTGGTGGATCAGCACGAAGTCATAGGTGCCACTGCTCGCCGCGAGCGTCGATTCATGGCTCGGAATGCGAGTATCGAACTCCAGAACGATGTGAGGATGGGCCGCCAGAAACCTGTCCAGCCTTGGCCGCACATAATGATCGGCGAGGCCCTGCCCCAGCAGGATGCGAAAGCGCACGATCTCGCGCGGGCCGGGCCTGCGCAGGCGGTGTGCCGCCAGTTGATCGGCCGCGCTGGAAAAAATCCTCAGGTCGGCGAGGAAGCGCTCGCCCTCGGGCGTGAGTTCTGGACGCCGCCCCGCGCTGCGGGCCATCAGCGCGACCCCGAGCTGCGCTTCCAGCGCCTTGAACTGGCTGCTCACCGACGCCTGTGAAATGCCCAGCAATTCGGCGCTGCCGGCAAAACTGCGTGTCTCGGCAAGCGTCTCGAAGATCACCAGCTGGCGCAGGGTAAATGGCAGGCTTTGCAGGGCGCTCATCATTCAGCCATAACCTGTGCGTTATAAATGCCATTGCCCGTACATCTGTTGCCTCGCCCGTTCAATCGCTGCCACATGAGCGAAAATCAGACGGAGACCCAAGTTGACCGACCTTGACGTGACTCGCCGCAGCGTGCTCGGCCAATCTTTGGGCGTGATCGGCGCCGGCATGGTGGGGGCCGGTTCGACGGCACGGGCCGCGCAGCCTAAGAAGGCATCGGGCAATCGACGCAAGCAGCCGAACATATTGTTCATCATGGCCGACGACATGGGCTATGCCGACCTCTCCTGCTACGGCCGGCGTGACTATGAAACCCCGGCGATCGACAGCCTCGCGGCCGACGGGATGCGCTTCCTGCAAGGCTATGCCAATTCCGCTGTGTGCTCGGCGACGCGCACGGGCCTCATCACCGGCCGCTATCAGAACCGCCTGCCCATCGGCCTGGAGGAGCCGCTCGCCCAGCGCCCTGTCGGCCTGCCGCCCGAGCATCCCACTCTCCCGTCGCTGCTGCGGGCGGTGGGTTATGGGACGACGCTGATCGGCAAATGGCATCTGGGCGCGCTGCCCAAATATGGCCCGCTCAAGAGCGGCTATGACCATTTCTGGGGATTCCGGGGCGGCGGCGTGGACTATTTCACGCACAAATATGCCGGGCGCCACGACCTGTGGGACGATGACCGCGAGGTCTTCGAGAAAGGCTATCTCACAGATCTTCTGGCCGAGCGCGCGCTGGAGACGATCAGCACCGCCGCCCAGGGCGACAAGCCCTTCTTCATCTCGCTGCACGTCAACGCGCCGCACTGGCCCTGGGAGGGGCCGGGCGACGAGGCCGAGGCCATCAGGCTGGATGCCGATGGCAAGCCGACGGCGCTGATGCATTATGACGGCGGCTCGCAGCGCATCTATGCGCAGATGGTGACGCGGCTGGATATGCAGGTCGGGCGCATTCTACAGCGGCTGGACGACCTTGGCATCGCGGACGATACCATCGTCATCTTCACCAGCGATAATGGCGGCGAGCGCTTCGCCGACACCTGGCCGTTCACGGGCCGCAAGACCGAGTTGCTGGAAGGTGGCCTTCGCATCCCCGCGATCGTGCGCTGGCCGGCCTATGTGCCTGCCGGGGTGACCAGCGATCAGGTGATGATGTCCATGGACTGGCTGCCGACCCTGCTCGCGGCGGCCGGCGGTGCGCCGGACCCGGCCTATCCCAGCGACGGCATCAATCTGCTGCCTTATCTCGCCGACCCCTCCAGCAAGAGCGAGCGGACCTTGTGCTGGCGCTACAAGAATCTGGACCAGCAGGCCTGCCGCATGGGCGACTGGAAGTATCTGAAAATCCTCCAGAACAGCTTCCTCTTCAACGTGGTCGACGATCCGATGGAGCGCGCGAACCTGAAGGACCGGATGCCGGAGAAAATGGCGCAGGTGAAGGCAGCCTATGACGCCTGGGACAGCCAGATGCTGCCGCTCGACCCGGATTCATCGACCCATGGCTTCACCGGCAAGGACCTGGCGGATCACTTCGGCGCCAAGATGGAGAACAGCGTCAAGCCGCGCTGACGAGCGTGGCGGGGTGGGCAGGCTCGGGTGTCCTGCGGCCCCGTCCGCTCAGGGTGCCCAGCCCTGCCCGGCCTCATAAGGCAGGCGCGTGAAGATCAGCTCGACCTCGCGCACCTTGCCGCCCCGCATGCCCAGCATCTCGCCGCTGAGCAGCGACATCGGCCCCCTCAGCTTGGCGGGGCAGGTGCGACCATAGCCCGGAATGTCGTTGCATTCGGTCCGCCCGTAGAAGCGCAGGGAAAACACGCCGAACAGCACCTGCTGTTCCTCATCCACCACCAGAGTGCGGCGCGGCTCGACCTTATCGAGCGTATCGAACAGATGCGCCTCCACCTGCGCCTGACAGCTCATGCTGCCGAAATGCGGCAGCGGTTTGCCGGGTATGGGCGTGATGGGATAGGCCAGTTGCGGATTGCCGCTCATCGGCATCCGGTTTTCGATCCGCTGGCAATCCGGCGCGAAATGATCGCCCTTGTTGCGCAGCATATTATCGAAATTCCGGTCGGCCAGTGCGATCATCTCGGCGCGGGACAGGCGCTCGCGCTTGGGCACGATGGTGCGCAGACCCGCTCTGACCTCGGTCGGCATGGAGGGATGCTGCGGCGCGAATGACCGGCCGATCACCGTCTCGGCTTCCGCGATCCGCCCGGCGACGATCTTGAGGCGGGTGGCATAGCCGACGGTCTTGCCGGCCTCTTTCACTTCTCCCAGCACCGCGACTTGCCCGGCGTGCACATCGGCTGCCCGCGCCTGGTAGCTGCTATAGCCATCCGTCGTCTGCCAGAGCCCCTCGCCCGGCGCCACCGGCACGCCATTCTCGGTGGCGCGGAAGTCCGGTGCGAGATCGAGACCGGCCGGTGTGCCCTGCTCGACGGCGGCAAGATAGCGGTCCACATGCGCATAGAGGCAGGCGCGGTCGCACGCAGGCGCGGCCTCCCGTGCCAGCGTCGGCAAGCCAGTGGAGAGCAGCAGCGCGAGGGCGGTGGCACGCCATGCAAAGCGGATCATCGCTCAGTTCTCCCCGCCGGACCGGGCATCGCGCAGATCGCCCTGCCAGCCGCTGTCTGCCTCATAAGGCGCGAATTTGAAGATCGCCTCGACCTCGTGAATCTTGCCGCTGCGCACGCCGAGGATTTCCGCATTGAGCAGCGAGACCGGCTGGCGCGGCTTGTCATGGCAGATGGTGCCATAGCCGGGGATCTCGTTGCACCGGCCGTTCTTGTACCAGCGCATAACATAGACGCCGAAGACGAGCTGCTTCTCTTCATCGAGCAGGAGGAAGCGGCGCGGCTCGACCGCGTCGAGCTGGTCGAACAGGTGCAGGCTGATCTGCTGGCCGCAGCCCATGCTGCCGAAATGCGGCTTGGGCACGCCGGGGATCGTGCCGATGGGATAGTTGAGCTCCGCATTGCCGCTCATCGCCATGCGGTTCTCGATGCGCTGGCAATCCTCCGCATAGGGGGAGCCGTCGGCCGCGAGCAGCGCGTCGAAATTGGCATTGGCCGTTTGGATCATCTGCTGGCGGGTCAGCCGCTCGGCGGGCGGAACGATCTTGCGGAACGACGCGCGCGGCGCCGGCACGATGGATGTGCCGGGCACCCGCCCGCGCCCGAGAATCGTCTCCACCTCGGTGATCTGGCGATCCGCCACCTTGAGGCGCAGCGCGATGGTGACCTTGCCCTCCCCTTCCAGCACCTCGCCGATATAGCCGACGGTGCCGCTCACCGGATCGGCGAGGTCGATGCGATAGGTGCCGAGGCCGGTCGCCGTCTGCCACAGGCCCGCGCCGAGACGGACCTCCTGCGCATCCTCCGTCGCGCGATATTGCGCTGCCATCGGCGCCCGAGCGGGCGCGCGCGCGACCATCGCGGCCAGATATTGGTCCATGATCTCGGTGAGGCAGGTGCGATCACAGGCCGCCGGTGCCGCAGGCCCGGCAGCCATTGCCGGGGCGGCGGGCAGGAGCGCGGCCATCATGGCCAGCCCCCGGATGGGACGCGCGATCATGGCTGCACGGGACGCGGGCGGGGCCGGATGCGGGTGATCTTGCCGCATGGAATCTCGTAGAGCAGCACGCCGCGCAGCCGCCAGTCATCACCCGCCTTCAAGGGCCGTGAGCCAAAGTCCGGCCAGTCGCTGGTGGCCTGGAAATGTGCTTCCAGATCGACCGTCGCGCCCTGCGGTTGCACCTCAATGGCGTGCGGGGTCACATGCTCCTGCAGCCCACGGGCATCGACGTCGCGATAGAAGGCGATGATCGCCTCGCGCCCCTTGAGATCGGGCCATTTGCCGCCTTTCACCAACACGACATCGGGGTCGTAATAGCTGGTGAAGCAGGCATAATCGCGCGCATTGAAACAAAGGAAATAGCGCTCGAAATCGGCCTTGGTCATGCCCGGCGACGGGCAATTCTCGGCCGCCACAGCCGTTTGGGCGAGCGATCCGAACAGAGCAAGCATAAGCGCTTTGCCGACGGCTGACCTGAACCGCATCCCCTGTGACCTCCCCCTCATGACGCACATCCGCATGCAGCGGATAAATCGTGATACGTCGTTGTAGTTTATTCCGTCCTGCAGGTCTGCCTTGTCAAGCGAAATGCCCGGCGAGGAACCGCCTTTGCGATACTCTGTCGCAGGCGTGACGGAGCAATGATCGTTCGACTCCAGTGGCTTGGGCCGCGATCGGACAAGCTGCCGGAACGATCCCTTGACCCTGCTCAGAATAGGAACATAATAGGAACATATGAGACTCGCCCCTGCCCTTTTGTGCGATCACGCGATGCCGGATGCCCCCTCCCGAAAGGCGTTCGGCATCGCCGCGATCGATACGCTGCTGGGCGGCGGGCTGGCGCGCGGGCGGGTGCATGAAGTCTATGCGGCAGAGGTGGACGATGTCGCGGCAGCGGCGGGTTTCGTCGTCTCGCTGGCGACAGGTTTGAGCGAGGCCGAGGGCAAGGTGCTATGGCTCCGCGAGCGACAGGCGAGCCGAAAAGGCGGCGTGGCGCAGGGCCATGGCTGGGCCGAACTGGGCGGCGCCCCCGGTCTGGGGCTGATCGGCACCGTCAGGGACGGCATGGACCTGCTGCGTGCGGCCGTGGATGCCTTGCGCTGCTCCGGTCTAAGCGCAGTCGTGTTGGAAGGCTGGGGCTCGATGCCCGCGCTGGACCTGACCGCCAGCCGCCGCCTGACTCTGGCGGCAGAGAAATCCGGCGTGACATTGCTGCTGCTGCGCCCGGACGCGCCGCCCGTGCCCAGCGCGGCACAGACCCGCTGGCAGGTGGCCGCCGCACCTTCGCTCGCGCTGCCGGGCAATGCGCCCGGACTGCCGACCTTCGATGTGACCTTGCTGCGCCAACGTTCCGGCCCTTGCGGCCTTTCCTGGCGGCTGGAGTGGGACCGTGACCGACGCTTGTTCCGTGAAGCGGCGCTATCTGGCGCTGTGGTTTCCGCTCCTGCCCACAGAAAGGCTGCGGATTCAGCAGGGGATCGACAGCGCGGGGACCGGCGGGCAGCCTAACGGGCCGCTGGTTCTCGTCGCCAAGATCAAGGGCGCATTGCGGCTGTGCGCCGTCGATGCGCAGGCCCACGCGCTCGGCATCTTGCCGGGCCAGACGCTGGCCGATGCCCGCGCGCTGCAGCCCGACCTCATCGTGGCCGACATGGACGAAGAGGCCGACCGTCACTGGCTGCAGCGGCTGGCCCGGCATTGCATCGCCTGGTCACCGCATGTCACCCTCGCCCCGCCCGATGGGATAACGCTGGATATTGCGGGAAGCGACCATCTGTTCGGCGGCGAGGCAGGCCTGGCCGCGCAGGCCGAGGATGCCTTCGCCGCGATTGGCATGAGCGTGCGCATGGCCACAGCCTCCACCGCGCAGGGCGCGCAGGCGCTGGCCCGTCATGCCCGCCTGCCCGTCACCAGCGAGCGGGAGGCGCTGCGGGCGCTGCCCGTGCTGGCGCTGGGGCTGGACGAAGAGGCGACGCTCGCCTTGCGCCGCGCCGGGCTAAAGACCATCGGCGATCTGGCGTCGCGGGCCGCCGCCAGCATCGCCGCGCGATTCGGGGCGGACGCGGTGACTGCCTTGCGCCGCCTGCTGGGCGAGGAACAGGCGCCGATCGATCCGCTCGCACAGCCCGAGCCACTCCATTTCGAGCGCCGTTTTGCCGAGCCGGTTGCCTTGCAGGCCAGCATCGCCGGCTGTTTTCTCGACCTGCTGCGCGAGGCGGCCCGGACACTCGATGAGCGCGGACTGGGTGGCCGGCGCTTTGTCCTGACATTGTTCCGCAGCGATGGGGCGCGCCATCGGCTGGCGATCGAGACCGGTCTGCCCACGCGCGATCCGGCGCCGGTGTTGCGCCTGTTCGACGAGCGCATCGGGACGCTGGCCGATCCGCTCGACCCCGGCTTTGGCTATGACCGCATCACCTTGTTCCTGCCCGTTACCGAGCCGCTCGGCACCAGCCAGCCGGCTCTGGATGGCAGCGAGCAGGATGCCGGCGCGCTGGCCGATCTGATCGACCGGTTGAGCACCCGCCTGGGGCCAGCCAGCCTGTGTCGTCTTGAGCCGCAGGACAGCCATATTCCCGAACAGGCGCAGCTTGCCTTGCCGGCGATCCACGCCCGTGCGCCCCTTCCATGGCCCACGCCGCCGGTGGGCGAGCCGCCCTTGCGGCCGCTGTTCCTGTTCGATCCGCCGCAGCCGGTGGAGGTGATCGCGCAAGTGCCGGACGGCCCGCCGCACCGCTTCCGCTGGAAACGCAGGCTGCACGAGGTGCGGCTCTATGAAGGCCCCGAGCGGATCGCCTCCGAATGGTGGCGGCGCAAGGGCGGTGAAGCCCCTGGCAAGGCCGGGCTGACGCGGGACTATTACCGGATCGAGGACGTGCGCGGGCGACGCTACTGGATCTTCCGCCACGGGCTTTATGATGAAAAGCCCGATCCGAACTGGTATCTCCACGGGCTGTTCGCATGAGCGACCCGCCCCCTTTCGCAGAGCTGGTCGCGGCCACCAATTACAGCTTCCTGCGCGGCGCTTCGCATCCCGCGCATATGGTGGCGCAGGCCCATCATCTGGGTATGGCCGGGCTGGGCATTGCGGATCGCAACACGGTGGCCGGCGTCGTGCGCGCGCATGTGGCCTGGCGGGAGATCGGCGGGCCTGCCACCGGTTTTCGCCTCGCCGTCGGTGCGCGGCTGGTCTTTGCGGACGGGACGCCGGATATCATCGCCTATCCCGCCACCCGCCATGGCTGGGGTCGGCTGACGCGGCTGTTGACGCTGGGTAACCGCCGCGCGGAAAAGGGTGATTGCACGCTCAATCTGTCGGATCTGCTCGATCATGCCGACGACCTGCTGCTGATCGCCACCGGACGCGACCGGCGCCTGTTGGAGCGACTGACGGAGGCGCGCCCGGGCGCTGTATGGCTGGCCGTCACCATGCAGCGCAGCGGCGCGGATGCGCGGCGGCTGGCGCAAGCCCAGGCGCTGGGCGCGGCTTGCGGCGTGCCTCTGCTCGCCACCTGCGATGCGCTCTACGATCATCCCGATGCGCGACCGCTGCACGATATCCTGACCTGCATTCGCGAAGGCACGACCATCGCTGCGGCGGGCCGACGCCTGCTCGCCAATGCCGAACGGCATCTCAAGCCGCCTGCCGAAATGGCCCGCCTGTTCCGCACGTGCCCCGAAGCGGTGACGGCCAGCACGGACATCCTCTCGCGCATCGCCTTCACGCTCGATGACCTGCGCTATGAATATCCGCACGAACCCGTGCCCGAAGGCTGGCAGCCGCAGGCCTGGCTGGAACATCTGGTGCAGGAGGGTGGCCGCGAATATTTCCCCGATGGCCTGCCCGAAAAATACCAAGCGGTGCTGGATGAGGAATATGCGCTGATCCGCAAGCGGAACTACGCTTATTACTTCCTCACCGTGCACGATATCGTGCGCCACGCCCGCAGCCTCGAGCAGCCGATCCTGTGCCAGGGCCGGGGCAGCGCGGCCAATTCTCTGGTCTGCTATTTCCTCGGCATCACCCCGATTGATCCGGTGCGGGAGAAGCTGCTGTTCTCGCGCTTCCTCTCGGAAGAGCGCCATGAACCGCCCGATATCGACGTGGATTTCGAGCATGAGCGCCGCGAGGAAATCATGCAGTATATCTATGCCCGCTATGGCCGCGAGCGGGCGGGCATTGCCGCCACGGTGATCCATTACCGTCCGCGCAGCGCGATCCGCGAAGTGGGCAAGGCGCTGGGCCTCACCGAAGACGTGACCGCGCGGATCGCCTCGACCATCTGGGGCTCCCCCGGCGGCAGCCGGGTGCCCTCCCCGCGGATCGAGGAGGCCGGATTTGATCCTGACAATCCCGAAGTGGGCCGGCTGCGCACGCTGGTTGAGCGCCTGCTCGAATATCCCCGCCATCTCTCGCAGCATGTCGGCGGATTCGTGCTGACCGAGAGCCGGCTCGACGAACTGGTGCCCATTCACAATGGCGCCATGCCCGATCGCACCTTCATCGAATGGGACAAGGACGATATCGACGCGCTGGGCCTGATGAAGGTGGATGTGCTGGCACTCGGGATGCTGACCTGCATCCGCAAGAGCTTCGACCTGCTGCGCACGCATGGCCTCGCGGACCTGACCCTGGCCACGGTGCCGCGCGAGGACAAGGCAACCTACGCCATGCTCCAGCGCGGCGACAGCATCGGCACATTTCAGGTCGAAAGTCGTGCGCAGATCGCCATGCTGCCGCGGATGAGGCCCAAGGAGCTGTACGATCTGGTCATTCAGGTGGCGATCGTCCGTCCCGGGCCGATCCAGGGCGGCATGGTCCATCCCTATTTGCGCCGCCGCAACAAGGAGGAGGCCGTGGTCTTCCCCAGCCCTGCCCCGCCAAACGATCCTAACGAGTTGCGCGAGGTACTGGGCAAGACATTGGGCGTGCCGCTATTCCAGGAACAGGCCATGAAGCTGGCCATCGTGGCGGCCAAGTTCACGCCGCCCCAGGCCGATGGGTTGCGGCGCGCCATGGCCACCTTCCGCCATCACGGGACGGTGCATAATTACCAGAGCCTGCTGGTCGAAGGCATGGTGGCGCGCGGCTATGAACGGGACTTTGCCGAACGCTGCTATCAACAGATCGAAGGCTTTGGCGAATATGGCTTTCCCGAAAGCCATGCCCAGGCCTTTGGATGGCTCGCTTATGTCTCATCATGGCTGAAATGCCGCCACCCCGCCGCGTTCACCTGCGCCCTGCTCAACAGCCAGCCAATGGGCTTCTACGCGCCCGCGCAACTGGTGCGCGATGCGCAGGAGCATGGCGTGGAGGTCCGTGCGGTCGACGTGAATGCCAGCGAGTGGGATAGCACGCTGGAAGGGCCCGCTGGCAGTGCGCTGGCGCTGCGGCTGGGATTTTCACGCATCGACGGCTTCCGGCAGGGATGGGCCGACACGATCGCACAGGCCAGGCAGGCCGGCGCGTTCGTTTCTATCGAAGATCTCGCCCGGCGGGCCAGCCTGCCTCCCCAGGCCTTGCGCAAGCTGGCCGATGCCGATGCTTTTGGCGCGCTGGCGGAGTCGCGTCGCGATGCCTTGTGGGAGGTGCGTCGCACGCCGCCCACTCAGCTACCGCTGTTCGCTTTTGCCGATGCACCGGAACTGGGCCGGGAAGCCGATCCGCGCCTGCCCGCCATGCCGCTCTCCGAGGAAGTGGTGGCCGATTACCAGACCGCGCGGCTCTCGCTGAAGGGGCATCCGATGCAGTTTCTGCGCGCTGCGCTGACCCGCGAAGGCGTGCGATCCTGCGCGGCCGCCAATGCGCTGCCCGATGGCCGCAGGGCGCGCGTCGCCGGCGTGGTCCTGACCCGGCAGCGGCCCGGCAAGGGCAATGCCGTGTTCATCACGATCGAGGATGAAACGGGGATCGTCAACGCGCTGCTCTGGGCGCGCGATCTCGACAAGCAGCGCCGCGCCGTGATGGCCGCGCGCCTGATGCTGATCGAGGGTGAAATCCAGAAGAGCAAGGAAGGCGTGGTCCACCTGATGGTCCGGCGGGTGATCGATCGCACGGCCATGCTCGATGACCTCGCCGATCATCCCCCCATGGCTCCGCAAACCGCGCGCGGCGACGAAGTCCGCAACCCCCAGCGCCCCCGCCTCAATGACCATCCCCGCAATGTCAGGATTCTGCCGAAATCACGCGACTTCCACTGAGGCCCGTCTGGGGCGTGTGCGTGTGAAGTGCTGGAGGCCCGAGCCGGAATCGAACCGGCGTATACGGATTTGCAGTCCGCTGCGTCACCACTCCGCCATCGGGCCTCGGGGGTGGTCGAGGGAGCGCGGCTAGCTCAATTCATTCGGCAACGCAACTTGCTTTGCGCCATGACGGACGGGACAGGTGCGCAGACTGCGTAGGGGCATTAAAAAACTTTTCACTGTGCGGTGCAAAAAAGCTAGAGAGGCTGGCAAAGCCAATTACTGTATTGCTCATACAATACAGCCATGTCATCAGGGAGCTTATGACCGAGCAGACTTTCAAGGCGATGCGCCGTGCGATGGTGGAAAGCCAGTTGCGCACCAGCGACGTCAACGATCCTGTGATCCTCGAAGCGATCCTCGCCGAACCGCGCGAACTTTACGTGCCGCAGGAGCGGCGCAGCGCGGCCTATATCGATCGGGCCGTGCCGCTGGCCAATGGCCGGGCGCTCAACCCGCCGCTTGCCACCGCCCGGCTGCTGGTCGAAGCCGCCCCGCGCGCGGGCGAGAAGGTGCTGCTGGTCGGCGCGGCGACAGGCTATGCGGCGGCGCTGCTGGCGCGGCTTGGCTGCACTGTGATCGCGATCGAGGACGATGACGCGCTGTTCGCTCACACCAAGGCCGCGCTGGCCGGTCACGCCGGCGTCACGCTGCAGCAGGGACCGCTCGCCGCCGGCTTCGCGCAGGGCGCGCCTTATGACCTGCTGTTCGTTGATGGCGCCATCGAGGAGCTGGACGAGACGATCGTCGCGCAATTGCGCATCGGTGGCCGCGCGGTGTTCGCCCGGCTGGAGCGCGGCGTGACGCGCCTGTGCATCGGTACGCGCACCACCGGCGGCTTTGGCGCCCGCGCCTTCGTGGATTGGGAGGCCGTGCCCCTGCCCGGCTTTGCCCGGCCCAAGACCTTCACATTCTGACCCGGAAGCCTCGACCGCTTATGCTCATCCGCCGGACCAAGCCCCTCGCGATGCTCGCCGCTCTGCTGAGCACCAGCACCCTCCCAGCCCAGGCCGAGACACTGCAGGAAGCGCTGGCCGCAGCCTATCGGGACAATCCGACGCTGACCGCGGCGCGGGCCGGCCAGCGGGCGACGGACGAGAATTTCAACATCCAGAAGGCCAATGGCCTGCCGGACGTGGGCGTCTCCTCCACCTACAATGAGTTCGCCCATGAGCGCCCGCTCAATCCGCTGGCGCCCTCCCGCTCGCTCACCACGCTGCTGAGCGTGAGCGTGCCGGTCTATTCCGGTGGCCGGGTGCGCAATGCGCTGGCCGGCGCGCGCGAGCGGATCGAGGCCGGGCAATATGATCTGCGCGCCACGGAGCTCTCCATCTTCTCGCAGGTGGTGGCGGCCTATATGGACGTGATCCGCGCGGAGTCCGTCGTCGGCCTCAGCCGCAACAATGTGCAGGTGCTCGAGGTCAATCTGCGGGCGACCAACAATCGCTTCCAGGTGGGCGATCTCACCCGCACGGACGTCGCCCAGTCCGAGTCGCGCCTTTCGCTGGCCCGCGCGGACATGCAGACGGCCGAAGCCTCGCTGATCGAGGCGCGCGAGCGCTATATCCAGCTGGTCGGCCACGAGCCGGTCGACCTGCAGACCCCGCCGCAATTGCCCGGCCTGCCCGCGACGCCCGACGAAGCCGTCGATGTCGCCATGGCCCAGAATCCCGATCTGCTGGCGGCCCGCAACATCCGCGAAGCCGCAGCCTATGACGTGCGCGTTGCGAAAGGCCAGCGGCTGCCGACGGTCTCCGCCTTCGCCAGCGGCCAGCATTATACCGATCTCGCCTCCCGCGGCGGCGCCAACGAGGCGCAGGACAGCGGCCAGGTGATCGTCGGCGCGCGCCTTTCCCTGCCGCTCTATCAGGGCGGCCGGCCCGGCGCGCAGGTCCGCCAGAGCCAGGCCTATCAGCAGCAGGCGATGGAAACCGAGACCGCCGTCGAGCGCAGCGTGATCGCGCAGACCCGCTCGCTCTATTCGAGCTGGCAGGCGAGCAACGAAGTGATCGCCTCCAACCGCGTGGCGGTGGATGCGAGCGGCCTCTCTCTGCGCGGCGTGCGCGCCGAAAACAGCGTGGGCACCCGCACCATCCTCGATATCCTGAATGCGGAGCAGGAGAGCTTCATCGCCAGCGTCCAGCTCGTGACGGCAGAGCGCAATGCCTATGTCGCGGCCTTCTCGCTGCTGGCCGCGATGGGCCGGATCAACCCGACTGACTTCGGCATCGCGCCCGAGCAGGTCATTAACCCGGCCGACAACTTCCAGCGCGTGAAGGGCAAGTGGTTCGACTGGGACGATGACGCCAAGCCGGCGCCCATTTCGTCCCGCACGGTTGACTCTGCCGCCCAAAACGCGACAGTAAACGCTTCAGACACCAACTGAGCGCAGGAACCATGATGGGGGCGATGCAGAACGAGCCGTCGATGGAGGAAATTCTCTCTTCCATCAAACGGATCATCGCCGAGGAGGACGGCCTTTCCGCGACACCGCGCGTCCCGCGCCGGGCCGCCATGGCGAGCGTGAGCGCCAGCCTGGATGACCAGATTCTGGAGCTGACGGACGCGCTGCCCGGCGACAATGCCGACGGGGCCGAGAGCGACGACTCGCATGAGGAGCCGATGATGAGCGCCCCCGCCAAGCCCGCCCCAGCCCCTGTGGAGCAGAAAGCCGAGCCGAAGAGCGCCGAGTCTAAAAGCAAAGCCGCCGCCAAGCCGCGCGCCGCTGTGGCGTCCGCCGATGGTGCACCCGCTGTTTCCGCGCCGGCCTCCACGCTCGTCTCGGACGAGAAGGCCCGCGCTGCCCGCGATTCGCTGGTCAATCTGTCCCGCCTGCTGATCAGCCCGGAAGACAGCCAGCCCAATACGGTCGAAGGCTTGGTGCGCGAGATGCTGCGCCCCATGCTCAAGGAATGGCTGGACGAGAACCTGCCCGGCATGGTCGAGACCATGGTGAAGCGCGAGATCGACCGGATCACCGGCCGAGTATGATGGCCGGGCCGCGGCCCTCCATCGCAGCGGTTCGGCAGATTTGAGCGCGGCAATCCCGGCTCACGGCATCGGATAAGCGTCTGAGCGTCACGGGACGACTGCATTCCCTTTCGGATGGAACAAGCAGTGCTCCTGCGCAGGCAGGAGTCCAGGGCGCATGGCGCCGCCCTTCCCCGCCCTGGACTCCCGCTTTCGCGGGACAACAACGTATGCGAGGTGGCGCAACGCCGCCTTCCCCTCCCCCCGCGCACCCACTGGCGCGGCGCGGCAAGACTGATTAAGGCCCCAGCCATGACGAACACGCCCATCACCGAGCTTGCAAAGACCTTCGATCCCGCCGCGATCGAGGCGAAATGGTATCCGCATTGGGAGCAGACCGGCCAGTTCCGCCCGGCCCGCCCGGATGCGCAGCCCTTCACCATCGTCAATCCGCCGCCGAACGTCACCGGCAGCCTGCACATCGGCCACGCGCTCGACAACACGCTGCAGGACATCGTGATCCGCTACGAGCGGCTGCGCGGTAAGGATGCGCTGTGGGTGGTCGGCACGGACCATGCCGGCATCGCCACGCAGATGGTCGTCGAGCGGCAGATGAACGCGAAGGGCGAGAAGCGCACCGATTACACCCGCGAGGGCTTTGTCGAGAAGGTGTGGGAATGGAAGCATGAGAGCGGCGGGACGATCACCGGCCAGCTCCGGCGGCTGGGCTGCTCGATGGACTGGAGCCGCGAGCAGTTCACCATGGACCCGCATTTCACCCGCGCCGTGGTGAAAGTGTTCGTCGATCTCTACAATCAGGGGCTTCTGTATCGCGACAAAAGGCTGGTGAACTGGGACCCGGGCCTCAAGACCGCGATCAGCGACCTTGAGGTCGAGACGCGCGAGGTGAAAGGCGGCTTCTGGCACTTCAAATATCCGCTGGCCGATGGCGTGCGCCTCGATGGGCCGGGCGTTGAGGGCCAGGACTTTATTGAGGTGGCGACCACCCGCCCCGAGACGATGCTGGCGGATATGGCCGTGGCGGTGAACCCGCAGGACGCGCGCTATGCCTCTGTCATCGGCAAGCATGTCATCCTGCCGATCACCGGGCGTCGCATCCCCATCGTGGCTGACGAGCATGCCGA
The DNA here is from genome assembly GCF_025961875.1 of Sphingobium sp. B8D3B. Taxonomy (NCBI): domain Bacteria; kingdom Pseudomonadati; phylum Pseudomonadota; class Alphaproteobacteria; order Sphingomonadales; family Sphingobiaceae; genus Sphingobium; species Sphingobium sp. B8D3B. The sequence goes on from NZ_JAOQON010000001.1 coordinate 1,909,756, forward strand.
TCCGGAACTGGGCTCGGGCGCGGTGAAGATCACGCCGGGCCATGATTTCAACGACTTCGAGGTTGGCAAGCGCGCCGGCATCGCGCCCGCGCAGATGCTCAACATGCTCGATGCGCACGCGAATATTGTCCAGACCGCTGATGGTCTCGTTCCCGCCGACTTCATCGGGCTGGAGCGCTTCGAGGCGCGCAAGCTGGTGGTGGAGCAGCTGAAGGCGCTGGGGCTCCTCATCCCCCATGTCACACGCGACAAGGAGGGCAATGAGGCCGAGCACGACGCCGAACCGCGCACGATCCAGACGCCCTATGGCGACCGCTCCGGCGTGGTCATCGAGCCCTGGCTGACCGACCAATGGTATGTCGACGCCGCGACGCTGGCCAAGCCCGCCATCGAGGCGGTGCGCTCGGGCGCCATCGAGATCGTGCCGAAGAGTTGGGAGAAGACGTACTTTAACTGGATGGAGAACATCCAGCCGTGGTGCGTGAGCCGGCAGCTGTGGTGGGGGCACCGGATTCCGGCTTGGTTTGGGCCTTCTAAGACAGGCGACGCTCTCCACTCGCCGGCTTTCAATCGGGAACCGAACCCCGAGATGGTACCATTCGTGGCAACCACCGAAGAAGAGGCTCTGCAACTTGCCAGGGAATACTATGGGCCCGACGTTGCATTGACCATTTCCGATGACGGCATGTTCGAGCGTTTCGTCGACAATGGGAGGCTGATTTCCGCGACGCTGACACGCGACCCCGACGTGCTCGACACGTGGTTCTCCTCCGCGCTGTGGCCGTTCGCGACGCTGGGTTGGCCGGACGACGCATCCCCCTCTCCGTTCGGTTCGAGCGAAGGCGAGAACCCGAAGGACAGCGCTGGCGGTGTCTCGACTTCGCTCGACACGAACGGAGGACTTGGTGCGGGCAGTGCGCGGTCACTGGTAGAGCGCCATTACCCCAACGACCTCCTCATCTCCGGCTTCGACATCCTGTTCTTCTGGGATGCGCGCATGGCGATGCAGGGCATTCATTTCATGAAGGAGGTGCCGTGGAAGCGGCTGTACCTCCATGGCCTGGTGCGCGCGGCGGATGGGCAGAAAATGTCCAAGTCCAAGGGCAATGTCGTCGATCCGCTCGGGCTCATCGACCAATATGGCGCCGATGCGCTGCGCTTCTTCATGGCCGCCATGGAGAGCCAGGGCCGCGACGTGAAGATGGATGAGAAGCGCGTCGAGGGCTATCGCAACTTCGCCACCAAGCTGTGGAACGCGGTGCGCTTCGCCCAGTCGAACGGCATCGGCGCGAGCGAGAGCGTTGCCGCGCCCGCCGCCACGCTGGCGGTCAACAAGTGGATCATCGGCGAAGTCGTCAGCACCGTCGCTGAACTGGACAAGGCGCTGGCCGACCTGCGTTTCGATGCCGCCGCCAATGCCATCTACCATTTCGTGTGGGATCAGTTCTGCGATTGGTATCTGGAGCTGATCAAGGGCAATATCGACGCGGAGACCAAGGCCGTCGCCGGATGGGTGATCGACCAGATTCTCGTCATGCTCCACCCGTTCATGCCGTTCATCACCGAGGAGCTGTGGCACGCGCAGGGCGCGCGGCCCTATGACCTGATCGTGGCGCAATGGCCGGCACCTGCCGCGCAGGTGGATGCGCAGGCCAGCGCGGAGATCGACTGGCTGATCCGCATGGTGAGCGAAATCCGCACCGCCCGCGCCGAACTGGGCGTGCCGCCGGGCGCCAAGCTTACCGCCATCGTGAATGAGGCCAATCCGCAGACGCGCGGCCGTATCGAGCGGCTCACCCCTGCCCTCTCCCGCCTCGCGCGCATCGAGACCTGGCAGTTCGATGGCGAGGCGAGCGGCGGCGCGGCACAGGTGGTTGTGGACGAAGCGACCGTCGTCCTCCCGCTCGAAGGCGTCATCGACATCGAGGCCGAACGCGCTCGGTTGACAAAGTCCCTTCATGCCGCGCAGAAGGAGGCCAAGTCGCTCGAGGGGCGCCTCGCCAACCCGGCATTTGTCGAGAAGGCCAAGCCCGAAGCGGTCGAGAAGGCGCGTGCCGACCATGCCGAGAAAGTCGCGGAATTCCAGCGTCTGGAGGCTGCTCTGACGCGTCTTGGATAAGGACGTGGGCACGAAGCGATGAGCGAGACTCCATCATGGGACGATTCGGGGGAGCGGCGCCCAGCCGCAGACCCCGATGCGGAGGCGCTGGTCGAGGATAGTGGCCTCGTGCCCGGCCCGCGGCACATCCGTGGCGGGCGGGATCTGACGAGCGGGCCGATCTTCGGCACGCTGGTGCTCTTCACCCTGCCGACGCTCGCTTCCAACATCCTCCACACGCTCAACGGCTCGATCAACTCGATCTGGGTTGCGCATTTCCTGGGCGAAGCGGCGCTCGCCGCCACCGCCAATGCGAACATCATCATGTTCCTGATGTTCTCGCTGATTTTCGGCTTCGGCATGGCGGCCAATGTGGTCGTCGGGCAGGCCTTCGGGCGCGGCGACCTGCGGGCCGCACGCCACGCTTTCGGCTCGGCGATCGGCTTCTGCCTCGGCATGGCGTTCGTCATCGCCATTGGCGGTTTCCTGTGGTCGGACCGCATCCTCGCCTTGCTCTCCACGCCGCCGGAGGTCTTCCGCCTCGCCCGCGCCTATCTCCACTTCGTTTTCCTCGGCCTGCCCGGCGCGATGATGTTCGTGATGCTGATGATGGGCCTGCGCGGCAGCGGCGATTCCATGACGCCGTTGTGGTTCATGATCCTCACCGTCTTGCTGGATATCCTGCTCAACCCGGTGTTCATCCTCGGCCTTGGCCCGGCGCCGGAAATGGGGATCGCCGGCTCGGCCTTCGCCACTGCCGTCGCCAATTACGGCGGGCTCTCGGCGATGATCGCCTATATCTACTGGCGCGACCTGCCGCTGCGGTTGCGCGGGGCTGAGTGGGGTTATCTCAAGCCCGATTGGGCGCTGCTGCGGATCGTCGCAGGGCGCGGCGTGCCGATGGGGCTGCAGATGGTGATCTTCTCGCTCTCCACGCTGGTCGTCATCGGCTTTGTCAACCGTGAGGGCACGACCACCGTGGCCGCCTTCGCCGCCGCCCAGCAATTGTGGAACTACATCCAGATGCCGGCCATGGCGGTCGGCGGTGCGGTTTCCGCCATTGCCGCCCAGAATATCGGCGCGGGCAAGTGGGACCGGGTGGAGCGCACCACGCTGGTTGCCGTGGGCGTCAATCTGGCGATGACCGGCAGCCTCATCATGCTCGTCATGCTGTTCACGCGGCCCATCCTCGCCCTGTTCCTCGAAGGCGGCGGCGATGCCATCGAGATCGGCCGCCACATGATGAACATCGTCAACTGGAGCTTCCTGCTGTTCAGCGTGACCACGGTCATGTTCGGCACGATGCGCGCCAATGGCGTGGTGCTGGCGCCGCTGTTCATCCTCACCTTCTCGCTGTTTCTGGTGCGGATCGGCTTCTACTTTGCCAGCTATCCCTATCTGGGCGCGGATGGGCTGTGGTGGAGCTTCAACGCCTCCGCAGCCGTCTCCTTGCTGCTCGGCTGGTCCTATTATCGCTGGGCGCGCTGGCGGGAGGCGAGCCTGGGGATGCAGGGCAGCGCGCCGGTTCACAGCGCAGGGTGAGGGCAAGGATATGATGCGCGTTCTGGTCACCGGCGGCGCAGGCGGCATCGGCCTCGCCATCGCCCGGCGCTTCCATGCCGAGGGGCATCGCGTGCTGATCGGCGATGTGGACCGGGACGCCATCGACAAGGCCCTTGCCGCGCACCCCGGCATGGCCAGCGCGCGGTGCGATGTGTCACAGGTCGCCGAGATCGACAGCCTGTTTGAAGCTGTTTCCGCGCATCTGGGCGGGCTGGACGTGCTGGTGAACAATGTCGGCATCGGCGGACCGACCGCACCAGCGGAAGAGCTGCCCAGCGCTGACTGGCGCGCGGTGATGGACATCAACCTCACCGGCACGTTCGAGGTCACCCAGCGGGCGATTCCATTGCTCAAGGCCAGCGCCGGGACGATCATCACCCTGTCGTCCGCCGCCGGGCGCTATGGCTATCCCAACCGCATTGCCTATGCGACGAGCAAATGGGGCCTCATCGGCTTCACCAAGACACTCGCGATGGAACTCGGCCCGTTCGACGTGACCGCCAACGCCATCCTGCCCGGCGCAGTCGGCGGCGAGCGGTTCGACCGGGTGATCGCGGGTCGTGCGACCGTGAGCGGGCGCAGCGTGGCGGAGGAAACTGCGCTCGGCCTGGCCTCGCAATCGCTCAAGCGCATCGTGCCGCCCGAACATGTCGCCGATCTGGCGCTGTTCCTCACGACACCGGCGGGGCGCTCCATCTCCGGCGCGGCGCTGCCGATCGACTGCGATCTCCAGCACGGCTGAGCGCCAAATCCACCTCGGCTCCCATTGCGGGCAAACACCGGTCCACCTACATATTGGCAAGGTCTTTTCCGGGTTTTTCCTCAGGGAGTTGAAGACGTTGAATATGATGAAGACGGCCATGCTGCTGGCAGCGCTCACCGCGCTGTTCATGGCTTTGGGGTATATGTTCGGCGGCGCGGGCGGCGCGATGATCGCGCTGCTGGTCGCGGCAGGCATGAACCTGTTCACATACTGGAATGCCGACAAGATCGTCCTGCGCATGCACAATGCGCGTGAGGTCGACATGGCTTCCGCGCCGGATTTCTACGGTATGGTGCGCGATCTCGCCCGCAATGCCGGCCTGCCGATGCCGCGCGTCTACATTGTGGAGGATCCCAGCCCCAATGCCTTCGCGACGGGCCGCAATCCGCAGAATGCCGCCGTTGCTGCCACCACCGGCCTGCTGCACATGCTGGACCGCGATGAAGTCGCGGCGGTGATGGCCCATGAGCTCGGCCATGTCCGCAACCGCGACACGCTGGTGATGACCATGGTCGCGACCATTGCCGGCGCCATTTCGATGATCGCCAATTTCGCGCTGTTCTTCCGGGGCGGCAATGGCAATGGCGGCAATCCGCTCGCGGCGATCCTCGCCGTGCTGGTCGCGCCCTTTGCGGCGATGATCGTGCAGATGGCGATCAGCCGCACGCGCGAATATGGCGCGGACAAGGCCGGTGCGGAAATCAGTGGCAATCCCCATGCGCTGGCGTCTGCCCTCGCCAAGATCGCCGGCGCGGCGCAGCGCCGGCCGACACAGGCGGTGGCGCAGAATCCGGCGGCAGCGCAGCTTTACATTGTGCCGACCAGCGTCTCGGAGCTGTTTTCGACCCACCCCAAGACCGAGAAGCGCATCGCCGCGCTGCAGGCCATGGGGCCGGACAGCAGCGCGCGCCCGGCGGCCGTCCGTCGCGGGCGCTCGGCGCTGGATCCGCTCGCGCGTGACTGAACCCCTGCGCCACGCGCCGGACGCCGCCGTGCTGGAGCGCCTGGCGCGTCAGGCCATTGCGGCGATGCCCGAGCTGTTCCGCCAGCATCTCGATGGCATTGCGATCCAGATCGAGGAATTCGCCGAGCCGGATGTGCTCGATGAGCTGGGCATCGAAGACCCTTGGGAGCTGACCGGGCTTTATCAGGGCCATGCCCTGACCGAGCAGAGCATCTGGTCATCCGGCGATCTGCCGCCGATCATCCGCCTCTACCGCCGCCCGCTTCTGGAAGAATGGGTGGATAGCGGCGTCGCGCTGGATGCGCTGATCGCCCATGTGATCGTTCACGAGGTGGGCCACCATTTCGGCTTTTCTGACGATGATATGCAAGCGATCGAGGACGGGTTGGGGAGCTAGGTGGGCGTCGTCCTCCTATCCCTCATCCGTTCGTGCTGAGTAGGCTCTGAGTAACGCCGCAGGCGTGTAGCGAAGAGCCGTATCGAAGCAGCGCAGCGGTGGCGTCCTTCGATACGCCGCTTCGACTGGCTCAGCGGCTACTCAGGATGAACGGGGTTTTGCCCAATCGATCTGCCGAAGGGTATTGACGCCCTGGGCTCCTGCCTTCGCAGGAGCACTGGTTTGCTTTGGGGTTAGCAGCCGCCCGCTCAGCGGCCCTGATTACGCCAGCGGTTGATGGTGCGCTCAAGGATTTCTTCCTCGCCGCCAGTCTGGCGCCACAGGTCGGAGAAGACCGGGTCCGCCGAAGCGGGACGGCGGGCGGCTTCGAGGTCGTCGAAGGCGACGCGGATCGGCACGGTGACGCCCTCGCCGCAGACGATGCACTCGCGGTTGCGCAGGGCCGGGATCGAATCGAGGAAGCCGCGCGAGCCTTCCGGCATCGCTGCCTTTACGAATTGCTGATCGCGCTCGTTGTTGAGGCGCATGGCGATCAGCGTGCCGCATTGCGAGAGCACGCCCTCGGCAAGGTCGGACGGGCGCTGCGTGATCAGCCCCAGCGACACGCCATATTTGCGCCCTTCCTTGGCGATCCGCTCGAGGATTTTGCGGACGCTCTGCCCGGCCTCGATGTTGCTGGAGGGGATGTAGCGATGCGCTTCCTCGCAGACGAGCAGGATGGGCTTCTGCTCCTCGTCCCGCGCCCAGATGGCGAAATCGAAGATCAGCCGCGCCAGGACCGAGACCACGACATGGGTGATCTCGGACGGCATGGCCGAGGTATCGACGATGGAGATCGGCTTGCCCATCGCCGGCAGACGGAAGACCTTGGCGAGGAAATTCTGCATGGAATCCGCCACCAGCATGCCTGAGAACATGAAGCTGAAGCGCGGGTCCGCCTTGATCTCGTCTAGCCGGGTGCGCAGGCGCAGATAGGGCAGCGAATTGGTGCTCTTGTCCAGCTTGCCCATCTCATTGGCGAGGATCGCCGCAAGATCGGAGAGCAGATAGGGAACGGGCGAATCGACCGTCAGCCGCCCGATGCCCTCCGCCAGCCGGCTGCGGCCGCGCGCGGCGAGCAGGCACTTGGCGAGAATGTCACAATCCTGCGCGCGCTCGGGGCCCTTGGAAGTGACGAGCACTTCGCAATGCTCCTCGAAGTTCATCAGCCAATAGGGCAGCTCGAGATTGCTGGTATCGTACACCGCACCATTGCCGGCAAAGGCGGCGCCATATTCGCCATGCGGATCGATCATCACGATGTGCCCCTGCGGCGCCATGTCGCAGATGCGGTGCAGGATGAGCGCAGCGGATGTGGACTTGCCGGTGCCGGTGGAGCCGAGCAGCGCGAAATGCTTGCCGAGCAGCGCATCGACCAGCAGCGAGGCGCGGGTGTTGGCGGTGGGGTAGACCGTGCCGATCTCGATCCGCGCCTGGTCGTGCGCAGAATAGATCTCCAGCATATCCGGGCTGGAGACGGGATAGATGGGCGTGCCGGGCACCGGGAAGCGCGTGACGCCACGGCGGAAGCGGAAGATGCGGCCGGTCAGCTGCTCCTGATCGCCCTCCCCCACAAAGTCGATATCGGCGAGGATGTGCGTCGCGGAGCGGGAATCGAGCGCCAGCGTGCGCACGGTTGCGACGATCCAGCAGGCGCCGACCCGCATCTTGAGCTGGCTGCCGACCTGCCCGCCCATGGCGATGCTGGGGTCGCTCTCCCCCGCCAGCTGTTCCATGGCGGCAATGTCGAGCAGGATCTTGGCCGAGCCGCCGGATATCGCGGAGATGACGCCGATCTCAATATCCGAGAAATGCGGCCGCACGCCGGGCTGCGCCACGGCATCGACCGGCACCGGCTGGCCATCCAGATCCCTGCCAGAAAAATAGTTCACCGCGTCGCTCCCACCTGTGGCCAGGATGCAGGGCGTATCGAATATGCGTAAACAAATGCCTGCGCCGTGGGCGCGGCTTGGGCTCAGCGCATTTTCACGCGACCTGCGACGAAGCCGGCGAACATGCCCATGGCGAGCGCCGAGAAAACGGCGACAAGGCCATAAGCCACGCCATGTTCCTGCGCGAAGACGCCGATGTCGCGCTCGAAGCCGGTCTTGTGCACCTCGATCTCGCGCACCGCGGCGGCGAGCACGCGGCCGTTCTGCACAAGAAAGGTCTCGGCGGTGTAGGTGCCGGTGACCACCCGTGCGGAGAGCGGCAGGCGCGCGCGGTACAGCACGCCATCGGTGATCTCGACGGCCTTAGGCGCCTCCAGATACAGCCCGCTGCGCGCGCGCAGATCATTGAGGCCGCTGGCGAACCGTCCGATCTCCTCGGTATCGCTGAATGACGCGGGCGAAAGCTGCAGCTTGCTCAGCCCCAGCTCGTAGATCGCGGCGGTGCGTTCATCGACGATCTGGTCGATGGGGCGCGAGGACGCCACGGCGTAGAAGCTGGGCGCGGAGCGGAACGCGATGCTGTCAGCATTCACCCACATGCCGGCGAGCTTGCGCTTCTCGCGCACGGTGATCGCCTGGCTCGGGCCCTTGAGCACGACGATGATGTCGACCGGCTCCTCCGGCACGCGCCCGCCGGGATAGAGGATCGCGCCGAACAGCAGCAGTTCCGCGCCCGTGAAGCTGAACTGGATCTCGACCGTGCGTTGCGAGACATCAGGCACCAGTTGCGGCGCGGCCCGCTGCGCGCTCGCCGGGCCGGCGCCCAGGAGCGCCACCGCTGCCAGCCACGGGGCGATGCGGGCGATCACTGGACGACCACCGAGTAAATCTCGTCCGGCCGCCAGCCAAGGCCCAGCGCCATGCGGATGGCGATGACCAAAGCGATGAAGGCCAGCGCGACGCGCAGATATTCCGGCCGGGCCCGCATCGAGATGCGGCTGCCGATCTGCGCGCCGGTCACGCTGCCGATGAGCAGCAGGAAGGCGAGGACGAGGTCGACGGCGTGGGTGGTGGTGGCGTGGACCATCGTCGTGAACATCGTCACGAACAGGATCTGGAACAGCGACGTGCCGATGACGATCTGCGTCGACATGCCGAGAATGTAGAGCATCGCGGGCACGAGGATGAAGCCGCCGCCCACGCCCATCAACATGGTCATGATGCCGGAGAAGATGCCAAGCAACAGCGGCGCCAGCGGCGAGATGTAGAGGCCAGAGGCATAGAAGCGCCAGCGCAGCGGCAGCGCCGCCACCAGCGGATGATGCCGCCGCTTGCGCGCAGCCTGCCGCTGCCCGCGCCGCGCCATCACCAGCGCATGGATCGATTCCCGCGCCATCAACATGCCGATCGAGCCGAGCATCAGCACATAGAGCACGGCGATGGTCGTATCGATCTGGCCCATGCGCTCCAGCACGCGATAGATCACCGCGCCCAGCGCCGCGCCGATGGCACCGCCAACGACGAGCACGGCGCTCATCTTGAGATCGACCGTCTTGCGGCCGAGATGGCTGAACACGCTGGAGACGCTGGCGCCCATCACCTGCGTGGCGGAGGATGCGGCGGAGACGGTCGGCGGGATGCCGTAGAAGATCAGCAAGGGCGTGGTGAGAAATCCGCCGCCCACGCCGAACATGCCCGAGAGCAGGCCGACAAGGCCGCCCAGGCCGATGATGACCAGGGCGTTCACCGACAGGTTGGCGATCGGCAGATAGATGTCCATGTCGCCCTCGGTAGTCGCAAAGCGCCCGATCAAAAAGGGGCTTGCCGCCCGATACTCAAAAATCGGTCGCGAGGGTGATCGCAGGGCCGCTTGCTGGGCGTGCATTGCCGGCGATGCGGAAGCGCCATTCCGCAGAGAGGCTCAGCCCCGGCCGGGCCCATGGCAGCCGGGCACGGAGTTGCGGTCCGATATCCAGCCGCCGCGCACCGGGCTGGACGCTGCCGGAGAGCGCGCCGCCGACCGCCAGCGCGAGCCCCCGTCCGGGCGGAAACAGCCGGTAAGAGAGGGCAGCCTTGCCGTCCGCAAAGCCATCGCTGCCGGGCAAGCCGACAAATCCGGCCTGTGCATAGCCGTCCGCCTCAATGCGCGGCAGGATCTCGGTGGGATTCAGGCCGCCGGCCGCCAACAGGGCGAACCCGTTGCGACCGCCTGTCCCGAGACGCTGGCGTCGCTCCACCATCAGCGAGACTGGCAAGGCGGCGGGCAGCCCGGCCGGGCGCCAGGCGAGGCCGAATGCTCCCTCCTCCGCGAACGGCCGTTCGATCGCGCGGCTGGCCCGTCCATAGAGGCTGAACACGCCCATCTCGCTGCTGCTGATGCGATAATCGAGCCGGACGCCCATTTGCGATCCGCCGAGCAGCGGCGCAAAGGCGCGCGACCCGCCGGCATCGGGGCGCCAGAACAGCCATGCCTGGCCGGACAAGCGGCCGCTCTTGCGCGCTTCCCGCAGCGTGCTCATCGACGGCTCGCCCAGCACAGCCCCATGCGACGGCGCCGCTGCCGAAGTCGGCGCATTGCGCGGAGCGTCCGACCTTGGCTGTGGCATGTCCGTTTGAGGGGCCTGCGCCCAAAGCGCGACGGGCGTCCGGTATGACAGAATCGCATGGTGAGATCGTGCCGCCGTGCCTGCCGGTCGGCCGGCGACAGCGAGGGTATCGCCCGACAATCCCGCGCTGCGCTGCGCGTCGCTATGGTCAGCCCGCACCCCGCCGGTCGGCGCCTCCGCCGCAGGCAAGGCCGCAACGTCCGTAGCCCCGCGCTCGCCTCCCGCCATCACGGGCCAGCCGAGCATCACGCCGCGCACGCAGACCCAGCAGCCCAGGACCGCGCCCAGGAACCGCAGCGGCCGCCCGGCGCTCATGCCGAGGCTCCCGTGGCCGCGTCCGGGAAGCGGTGCCGCGTCTTGTCCCACACCAGCGCCCGTCCGCGCAGATGCCGCACGTAAATCGAAATGGCACGCCCGGCGGCGAGAATGGCGACGATATTGCCGGTAATCGTGCGGGGCACGGAGAGGAGCGCTTGCGCCCAGCCATAGGCTCGCCAGACGAATATCATGCGCATGATAAGTCGCCAGGCGAGCAGCACGGCCGTCGCGCGCATCAGCCAGGGCAAGGGCTCGGGCCAGATCATCGGCGGCAAGCCCATCAAGCTGCGCGTGATGTGGATGAACAGGGCCAGCCCCAGCCCGGCATAAGCCGCGACCAGGACGATCGCTGCCAGCGCCGCGCGTCGATCGCGCAGACGCATCCAGCGCTCGCGCCAGGGGCCAGACCAGCCGAGCCGATCCCACCCGGCCAGCGCAATACCCACCGTCCAGCGGGCCTTTTGCCGAACGGCGGCGCCCCAGCTATCCGGGAAATATTCGCGCGTGGCGATGAGCTCGCCCCTGGCGTCGCGCATCCGCACCAATATGCCGCGCCCGCCGGCATCGCCGATGCGCAGGCCCAGCTCATAATCCTCGGTGAGACTGGCTTCGTCGAATGGGCGCCCGCCCCGCTCCATCGCCACGGCGGCGAGCGCATCGCGGCTGAACCCGCAGCCGACGCCGGCCGATGGCATGGCTGCACCCAGCGCTTCTCGCACGGTCAGCGAGGCGCCGTGCGCAACCGCGAACTCATCGAGATAATGGCCCGCAACCCATTGCGAGCGCGCCGATTTGAGCGGCAGGACCGGAAGCTGCACGAGCGCGAAGCGCGGCGCGAGATAGCCGATCACCCGCAGCGCATCGGGATGTACGACATCCTCGGCATCGTGCAGCACCACCGTGAGCACGCGGCGCCCCTGCTCGGCTTCCCAGCGTTGCATGGCGACCCACAGCTGGTTCAGGCAATCGGCCTTGGTGGTGGGACCGGGCCGATCATTGACCACCAAGGTCACGCGCCCGCCGCCCCGCTCGGTGATCAGCGTGCAGACCGCCCACAAGGTCGCCGGATCATTAGGATAGGCGCCGACGAAAATCTGCACATCCTCGCCGGCCCATTTGTCGAGGCAGCCGGTAAGCATGGGACGGATCACGTCCGACTCGTCCCAGGCGGGAATGAACACCGCGATCGGCCCGGCAGAGCCAGCGGGCGGCAAATCCCGGGATGTCATCCGCGCCACCCGGCTGTACACGGTCAGCGACCGCCAGCCGCGCCGCGCCAGATAGATGAGGTCGATGGCCAGATCGTCCAGCCCACCGATGATAAGCCCCAAAGCTGCAAACAAGAGAAGCTCGCTGCACAGCAGCTCGCTCAAAGCGAGTGTCCCACCCATCTTCCCCCCCGAGTCGACACCGCGTTCCCCCTGCGCTGCCGAGCGATTTATTGAGCATAATGAGGAACCTGGAGCAATGATGCTTTTCGCGCCGTTAACGTTTCCCCGGTTAATCCTGGCCATTCCCGGTTTGACCTGATCCCGCCCGGCCTCTAGCGACAAGCCATGAGCTGTTGCGCGCCCGCCCCCGACCAGCCGCACATTTGCGGGAGCGCGCCCGCGTGACGCGGGGCAAGCGCGTGCCGGTCGGCTTGCTGGGTGGATCGTTCAACCCCGCCCATGGGGGCCACCGCGCGATCTCGTTGTTCGCGCATGGCGCGCTGGGGCTGGATGAGGTCTGGTGGCTGGTCTCGCCGGGCAATCCGCTCAAGCCGCGCGCCGGCATGGCACCGCTGAACGCGCGCGTCGCCAGCGGCAAGGCGGCCGCCCGCCGCGCGCCCATCCGCGTCACCGCCATCGAGCGGGAGATGCACACCCGCTACACGCTCGACACGCTGCGCCGGCTGACGCGCCGCTACCCGCACCGCCGGTTCATCTGGCTGATGGGCGAGGACAATCTGGCCCAGTTCCACCAGTGGAAAGGCTGGCGCGATATTGCGCGAACAACGGCCATTGCTGTTATCGCCCGACCCGGCTATAGTCGGGCGGCTGTAGGCTCACCGGCCATGGCCTGGTTGCGGCGTTTCGTCCGACCCGCCAGTCAGAGCAAAAGCTGGACGACATGGAGACTGCCGGCGCTCGTGCTTTTGCGCTTTCGCCCCGATCCCAGATCAGCCACGCTGCTTCGGCAGAAGGCGCCTCTTTGGCACCGTAGCTTTGCTGATGTTGCGCCGATCGACGGCGTGACCGGTCGCCGCATCCCACAGGAGTGACATTGCCCGACCCGTTACCCATGCCCGCCCGTCCTGCCCCCGCTGGAGGACTGTCCCAACCCGGCATCGATGCATCCTCGGATCGCCTCCTGGCGATCGTTCTGGAATCGCTGGACGATGATCAGGCGCAGGAAGTCGTGAGCATTCCGCTTGCCGGCAAGAGCAGCATTGCCGATCACATCGTGATCGCGTCGGGTCGTTCGTCCCGGCAGGTGGCCGCCATTGCCCAGAAGCTGGCCGAGCGGATCAAGCAGACGATGGGCCGCAATGTGCGCATCGAAGGCCTGCCCGTCGCCGACTGGGTGCTGATCGACGCGGGTGACGTGGTCGTCCATGTCTTCCGCCCGGAGGTCCGCAGCTTCTACAATCTCGAGCGCATGTGGGGCTTCTCGGACGCACCGCTGGCCGCCGGCGAGGCCTGATCTCCTTCAAGCGTACCCCGGGGGCCGAATGCTGCTGCACATCGTCGCACGGGGACGCATCGGCCGCTCGCCAGAGGCCGATCTCGTCGAGCGCTATCTCAAGCGCGTGACGCTGCCCACCAAGGTCACCGAACTGCCGGATCGTGGCGGCAAGGCGCCGCCGCCCCTGCCCGCCCAGTCGGTCATGGTGATGCTCGATGAAACCGGCAAGCAGCTGACCTCCATGGCCTTTGCCGAACAGATCGGCCGCTGGCGGGACGACGGCGTGCGCGAGTGCCGCTTCATGATCGGCGCGGCGGACGGGTTCGAGACCGCAGACCGGGCCAGCGCGGACCTGCTGATCGCGTTCGGCGCGATGACCTGGCCGCACATGATGGCGCGGGCGATGCTGGCCGAACAGCTCTGGCGCGCCACCAGCATCCTCGCCAACCACCCCTATCACCGGGAGGGATAAGGCGTGGTGGCGGCGAGCTGGACACGACTGCCCCGGCCACTGGCCTCGCGGCCGTCCCTGCCCGTCATGCTGGCCACCGCTGCCCTGCTCGTCACCGCCATCGCGGCACCGCTGGCTCTCTCTGCCCAGCGCAATCCGGCGCCGCAGGCCGCGCAGGCGGAGATCGCCCGGCAGCAGGCCGCGCTGGCTCGCGCCCGCGCGCAGGGCGAGGAAGCTCGCAAGCGTGGCGAAGCGCTGGAAGCCCGTGCCCGCGCTTCCTCCGCCGCAGCGGACAAGACCCGCAACGAGATCGCGGCGCTCGCCGCCCGCATCCAGCAGAGCGAGGCCGATCTGCGCGCGGGCGAGGCGCGCATGGCGATCATCATCACGCGCCAGCGCGAGCAGCGGCGCCAACTCGCCACCCGCCAGCAGCCGATCGTGCGACTGACCGCCGCCCTGCAGCAACTGGCCCGGCGCTCGCCTGTGCTCGCGCTGGTCGCGCCCGGCACGATCAGCGAGGCGGTGCATCGCCGCATCGCGCTCGCGCAGATATTGCCGACCATCACTGCCTCCACGCAGGATCTGCGGGGTGCCATTGCGCGCAGTGCCGATCTGCAGCGCAGCGCGCAGGCGGCGGCGCAATCCCTCGTCCGCACCCGCGCCGGGCTGAAGACGCAGCAGGCCGCGCTCAGCGCGCTTGAGCAGCGCCAGCGCGGCGCTTCCCGGCAGTTGCGCGCGGAGGCCAGCCTGCAGACCGAGCGCGCCCTCGCCATGGGCGAGCAGGCCCGCGATATCAGCGATCTGATGGACCGGATCGGCGATGCGGCGCAGGTGCAGGAGGCGTTGCTGCGCCTGCCCGGCCCGATGCCCCGGCCGGCCCGTCCGCAAAACAGCGCCGCTCCGGCACCCGAGCGGCCGAGCGTCGCCGCAGGCCAGACCCCTGCCCCGCCCTATCGCCTGCCTGCCATCGGCGAGATCGTCACCGGCTTCGGGGAATTGAGCGCAGGCGGCGTGCGCGCGCGGGGCATCACCATGGCAACCGCAGCCAGCGCCGCGGTCATCGCGCCGGCGGCAGGGCGAGTCGCCTTTGCCGGGCCGTTTCGCGGCTATGGCAAGATCGTCATTCTGGAGCATCGCGGCGGCTGGACGAGCCTGCTGGCCGGGCTCGATCGGCTGAGCGTGGCGCCGGGAGACTCATTGCGCCAGGGCGACCCGGTCGGCGCGACCGGCAGCGACCCGGCCCGCCTCATCATCGAGCTGCGCCAGCAGGACCGGGCTGTCGATATTGCTTCCCTTGTCCGCTAGCGCCGTTCAGCAGCGCGTAACGCTATCTTCGCTACGCTGGCGTGCGACCTAGGCAGAACCGTTGTTCCTGCTATAGGTCAGGACAGCATTTTTGTCGAAAGCGTCTCCATGGCCAATGCCCGCCGCACCCTGTTTCTCCGTTCCGCCGCGATCTTGGGCGCCATCGCGCTCATTCCCGCGTCGACCTCTGCCGTTACGGAGACCGAGGGTGAGACCTATAAGCAGCTCGATCTGTTCATGGACGTGTTCCAGCGGGTCCGCGCCAATTATGTCGAGCAGGTCGATGATGCGACGCTGATCAAGGGCGCCATCGAGGGGATGCTCTCCAGTCTCGATCCGCACAGCGCCTATCTGGACGTCCGCTCCTTCGAGAATTTGCGCACCCAGACCGAGGGCAGCTATGGCGGCCTCGGCCTCTCCGTCACGATGGACGAAGGCGTGGTGAAGGTGATCGCGCCGACCGACGACACCCCCGCCGCGCGCGCGGGCATCAAGGCCGGCGACTATATCACGCATATCGACGGCAAGCTGATTTATGGCGGCACGCTCGATGAAGCAGTCGAGAAGATGCGCGGCGCGCCGAACACCAAGGTGAAGCTCACCATCGCCCGCGAAGGCCGCACCGAGCCGTTCGACGTGGAACTGACGCGCGCGATCATCGATATCAAGCCGGTCAAATGGCAGGTGAAGGGTGATGTCGGCGTCATCAAGATCGTCAGCTTCTCCGCCGACACCGGCGCTGACGTGCAGAGCGCCATTCGCGGCATCGACAAGTCGCTCGGCCACAAGCCGATCGGCTATGTGCTGGATCTGCGTTCCAACCCCGGCGGGCTGCTGGATGAAGCCGTGCGCGTCTCCGACGCCTTCCTCGAGCGCGGCGAGATCGTCTCGCAGCGCGGCCGCCAGCGCGGCGACACCCGGCCTTATTATGCCCGGCCCGGCGATGATGCGCAGGGCCTGCCCGTCGTCGTGCTGATCGATGCGGGGTCGGCTTCCGCCTCCGAGATCGTGGCCGGCGCCCTGCAGGACCAGAAGCGCGCGCTCATCATGGGTGAGCGCAGCTTCGGCAAGGGCAGCGTGCAGACGCTGCTGCCGCTCTCGCAGGATACGGCGCTGCGGCTCACTACGGCGCGCTATTACACGCCATCGGGCCGCTCGGTGCAGGAAGGCGGCATCGAGCCGGATATTCTGGTGCCGCAGCTCTCAGACCCGGATTACGCCAAGCGGCCGAAATATCGCGAAAGCGACCTGCGCCGTCACCTCATCAACGAGGCCAAGCTGGATCGCTCGGAGCTGGAGGCGGACAGCAACCCCGATCCCCGCTTCACCGCGACGGCGGAGGATCTCAAGAAGCAGGGCGTTGAGGACTTCCAGCTCCATTACGCGCTGCAGACTCTCGGCCGCCTGAACGGAACGCCGCAAATGGCGGCAGCCCCGACGACGAAGGCACGGCGGTAAGCAGACCGATGTCGCGTGACACCTCCCTGTCGCTCGCCCGGTTCGTGGCGGTGATGCTGCCGACCCTGCTGCTGGGCGGCGCGCTGCTCTCGCAGCATGTCGGCGGGCTGTTCCCGTGCGAAATGTGCATGTGGCAGCGCTGGCCGCATCTGGGTGCGATCATCGCCGCCCTTGCCGCGATTGTCCTGCGCCGTACCCCGCCGATGAGCGCGATGTTCACCATGCTCGCGGCGCTGGCCATCGCGACCAGCGGCGCCATCGGCGCATTTCACGCCGGTGTCGAATATGGCTGGTGGCAGGGCCTGACCAGTTGCACGGCGACCATGGACACGTCTTCCGGCCAGTCGATGCTGGATTCGATCATGTCGGCCACGCTGGTGCGCTGCGATGTCGCGCCCTGGTCGATGTTCGGCATTTCGCTCGCTGGCTATAATGCGATCCTCTCGCTCGGCGGCGCACTGCTGATCCTCATTCTGGTTCTCAAATGGAGCCGGTCATGACCGACAGCGCGCGCGTCTCGCCCCGTCCCGGCCAGCGCCGTGCCGATCGCGCCTCGATGTTGCGGGTCGATCAGGCCGGCGAATATGGCGCGGTGCGGATTTATGCCGGCCAGCTCGCCGTGCTGGGCGACCGTCACCCGATCAGCCGCGAGATTGCCGGCATGGCGGCGCAAGAAGAGCGGCACCGCGCGCATTTCGATGCGATGATGGTGGAGCGCGGCGTGCGCCCCACGCTGATGCAGCCCTTCTGGCATGTTGCCGGCTTCGCGCTCGGCGCCGCGACCGCGCTCATCGGCCCGCGCGCGGCGATGGCCTGCACCGCCGCCATCGAAACCGAGATTGACGATCATTACGGGCAGCAGCTCAAGGAAATCGGCGAGGACGACCCGGCGCTGACCGAAGCGATCACGGACTTCCAGGCCGAAGAAGTCGAGCATCGCGATGCCGCGATTGCCCATGGCGCAGAATCCGCGCCTGCCTATCCCTTGCTTTTCGGGGCAATCCGGCTTGGCTGCCGCGCTGCCATTGCCCTCTCGAAGCGGATTTAAGAAGGAACCTGTCGATGCGTGCCCTCGTCCTTGCACTCCCCCTCAGCCTCGCTCTTGCGGCACCCGCCTTCGCGCAGGCCGCCCCGGCCGCTCCCGCTGCCGCCGCCGGGCCGGAGGATGTCGCGAAGGTGAAGCAGGTGTTCGTCTATGGCGAAGACCCCTGCCCGGCGAGCGAGGGCGACGAGATCGTCGTCTGTGCGCGGATGCCCGACAATGATCGCTACCGCATTCCCAAGGAATTGCGCACCGACCCCAACAGCCCGGCCGTGCAAAGCTGGGCCAATCGCGCCCGCTCGATCGAATATGTCGGCGCGTCCGGCACGGACAGTTGCTCGCCCACCGGCTCGGCTGGCTTCACCGGCTGCTTCACGCAGATCGCGCGTGCGGCGCGCGAGGAGCGCCAGAAGATGCTCGGTTCCGGCACCTGGGCCGATGCCGTCGCCAAGGCGCGCGAGGAGCGGCTCGGTAATCTCGATGCCGAATCCGCACAGATCGAAGCGCAGGCCAAGGCCGATGAGGAGGCCGCGCGCCTCAAGGCGCAGCGTGAGGCCCAGCAGCAGGGTCCGACCGTCACGCCCTGACCGCGCAAGGCGTTACAGGAAATATTGCAGCTTCACCGCCGTCTGCTTCGCCGCGCCGGGGGTGATGGTGAGGACGACGGACTCAAAGCCCGGCGCGCCAAAGCGCAGGCGGGGGTTGCGCGAAAAGCCGACCCCCTCGCGCGGGATGCCCAGCATCGTGTCCAGCCGGCTGTTGCTGTTCTCATCGTGGAAGACGAGCAGCGCATAGTCGCCGGGCGGCACGCGTGCGAAGAGAAGTTCGGCATGGTCGCCCGCCGCAACGCTGGCCGTGAGGGCGAGTGGGTCCTTCTCGCATTTGGGGAAATGGGAGCGGTCCTTGGTCAGACAGGCACGCAACATGCCGCGACTGGACCGCAAGCCCTCGAACCGCACGTCGATCTGGCCCGTGGCCGGTGCAAGGCCCGCCGCTGCCGGAACGACCGCATCGGCGGTGCGCACGGTGGCCGCGCCATCTTCACCCAGCGCCAGGGTCGGCGCGCCGAGCGAGAGCAGCAGGCCGGTCAGCATCAGCGGCCGTGCGACACGACGCGCCAGACCATGGTCGGCACCGTCAAAGAACATCATGCAGCATTATCCCTTGCCGGTGCGGGGTCATCATTGTGCGGCATAGCGGCGGAGCTTCCCTCCAGCGTCGGCGCGAACCGGGGAGACAGGCCGCGATCCGTGCCGCACAGCCGGTCCCACACGCGGAAATAGAGGCCGTAATTGCAGCGATATTGCTCATGATGCTTCTCATGGTGAGACGCGGTGATCAGCCAGCGCCCGGCCGGGCCGTTGACCAGCCAGCGCGGGAACATCTCCCAGCCCATATGATTGGTGACGCCCATGACAGTCATCACCGTTAGCACCACCCCCAGTGCCGCAACATGAATGGGGATGACGAAGACGAGGAACGGGATGACGACCGCGCCGGTCACCGCTTCCCACGGATGGAAGCTCATCGCCGCCCAGGCCGTGGGCGGCCGGCTGGCGTGATGCACGGCATGGGCGACGCGAAACCAGGCCGGACGGTGGAGCAGCCGGTGCGTCCAGTAGAACCAGGTATCGTGCGCAGCGAGATAGAGCAGCACGGAGATCGGCAGATACCAGAGCGGATAGGCATCGACATCGGTGTAGATCAGCGTCCAGCCGTGGCTCTGCCATCCCCAAGCGACGATCCCTGCGGGCAGGCCGAAGATCAGCGCCGAAAGGAGCGACCAGCGGATTTCCACGCCGATCTGCCGGCGCAGCCCCGCATAATGGCCGGGGCGTGTCATCCGGGTCGCCAGCGCGAACCCGCCACTGGAAAGCAGGTAACGCACCGCGATGATGCCGGACATCGCCAGAATGGACGCAAGGATCAGCATCGCGGGCTGCATGGCGATGCTATAGGGAGCCCCGCCTGCGAGGGAAACGATAATCGGTAAAGCGTTCGCGCCGGTCGCTCGCCAAGCGCAGGGATAAGTTCCCCCGCCCCTTCGGGCATCGTTCACCCATCACTGGCCGATAGCCAAGCGCCTCCCCCTCGGCTAGGGCTGCGCGGATGACAGGCGCACGACCTATCGATCTGGCCATTGTCGGCGGCGGCCTTGCCGGCAGCCTGATCGCGCTGGCCTTGCGCGCGCGGCGACCTGAGCTGCGTGTCGTGGTGATCGAGGAAGCCGCCCGCGTGGGCGGCAATCAGCTCTGGTCCTGCTTTGCCGAGGATGTCGCGTCCGCCGATCGCTGGCTGATCGAACCGCTGATCGTGCATGGCTGGGGTGGCTATGACGTGCGCTTTCCGGGTCAGGAGCGGCGCCTGCCGAGCAGCTATGCGACACTAACCAGCGAGCGGCTGGCGATGCGCCTGCACCGCGCCATGCCGGAGGGTGACCTGCTGTTCGACCGGGCGGCAACCGCGCTCACGCCGACCAGCGTCACTTTGGCAGACGGACGCGTGATCGAGGCGCGCGGCGTCATCGATGCGCGCGGGCCGGGCGACATGAGCGCACTGGAGCTGGGCTATCAGAAATTCGTCGGGGCGAGTTGGCTGTGTCATACTCCCCACGGCCTTGCCGAACCGATCATCATGGACGCGACCGTCGATCAGCAGGACGGCTATCGCTTCGTCTACACCCTGCCCCTTTCCCCCACCGAGCTGTTCATCGAAGACACTTATTATGCCGATCGTCCGGCACTGGATGAGCCCCTGCTCGCGGCAAGAATTGCGGCCTATGCGCAGGCGCAAGGCTGGGAGGGCGCGGCGCGCGGCCATAGCGAGACCGGCGTGCTGCCTGTCTGCATGGGCGGCGATTTCGCGCCGCTCTGGGAGGCCGAATCCCCCGGCGTCGCCAAGGCCGGACTGCGCGGGGGCTTTTTCCACGCGCTCACCGGCTATTCGCTGCCGGATGCGGTGCGCAACGCGCTCGCCATTGCGGCGATGGACGATCTCTCCGGCCCGACCCTGCATCAGGCGATGCGTGCGCGCGGCGCCGCGCACTGGCGCGGGCAGGCTTATTACCGGATGCTCTCGCGGTTGCTCTTCCACGCCGCCGAGCCGCAGGAGCGCTGGCGGGTGCTGGCGCGCTTCTACCGGCTTGACCCATCCCTCATCGCCCGCTTTTATGCGGGGCAGAGCACCCTTTTCGACAAGCTGCGCGTTCTGACCGGGAAGCCTCCTGTTCCCGTCAGCCGAGCCATTTCAGCCCTTGGAGCGACACGCGGATGAAGACAGCCATCGTCATCGGCGCCGGTTTTGCGGGCCTTGCCCTCGGCCTGCGCCTGCAATCGGCGGGCATCGCCACCACCATCGTCGAAGGGCGCGAGCTGCCCGGCGGCCGCGCCTATATGTGGCAGAAGGAGGGCTTCACCTTCGATGCCGGGCCGACTGTCATCACTGACCCGGATTGCCTTGCCCAGCTCTGGCGCCTGACCGGCCACGACATGGCGCAGGACGTCACACTGCTGCCGGTCAGCCCCTTCTACCGCCTGCACTGGCAGGACGGCACGACCTTCGATTATGGCAATGACGATGCCGCGCTCAACCGCGAGATCGCCAAGCTCGATCCCGCCGACATCGCCGGCTACCAGCGCTTCCTCGCCTACAGCGCCGAGGTCTATCGCGAGGGCTATGAGAAGCTGGGGCATGTCGCCTTCCTCGACTTCAAGTCGATGCTCAAGGCCGCGCCGGACCTCGCCCAGCATCAGGCGTGGCGCTCGGTCTATTCCATGGTCTCCAGCTTCGTGAAGAACGAGAAGCTGCGCCAGGCGCTGAGCTTCCACACGCTGCTGGTCGGCGGCAACCCGATGACGACCAGCGCCATCTACGCGCTGATCCACAAGCTGGAGAAGCAGGGCGGCGTGTGGTTCGCCAAGGGCGGCACCCATGCGCTGGTGCGCGGCATGGTGACGCATTTCGAGCGGCTGGGCGGCACGCTGATCCTCGGCGATCCGGTCGCCAAGATCGAGACGGTGGGCGACCGCGCGACCGGCGTGGTCACCCGCTCGGGCCTGCATATCGAGGCCGATGCGGTGGCGAGCAATGCGGACATCATGCACAGCTATGCCGACCTGCTGGCCGACCATCCGCGCGGCCAGCGGCAGGGCGCCAAGCTGTTCCGCAAGCGCTGGAGCCCGAGCCTGTTCGTCGTCCACTTCGGCATCGAGGGGACCTGGCCCGGCATCCCGCACCACATGATCCTGTTCGGCCCGCGCTATAAGGAACTGCTGACCGACATCTTCGACCATGGGGTGCTCTCGCAGGATTTCTCGCTGTACCTGCATCACCCGACCGTCACCGACCCCGATCTGGCGCCGCCGGGCCACTCGACCTTCTATGCGCTCGCCCCGGTGCCGCATCAGGGCAAGCTGCCGGTGGACTGGAACGAGGTGGGGCCGATCCTTACCGGGCGCATTCTCGACGAGATCGAGCGCCGGCTGATCCCGGACATCCGCTCGCGCATCAAGGTGCAGTTCTCCTATGCGCCGAGCGACTTCACCCATGATCTCAACGCGCATCTGGGCAGCGCCTTCAGCCTGGAGCCGCTGCTCACCCAAAGCGCCTGGTTCCGCACCCACAATCGCGATGACGTGATCAACAATCTCTACTTCGTCGGCGCCGGCACGCATCCGGGCGCCGGCATTCCCGGCGTCGTCGGCTCGGCCCGCGCGACGGCGGCCCTGATGCTCGAGGATCTGGCATGACATCGTTCAACCGGCTGGCCGTCTATTGCGGCTCCGCCACCCCGCCCGACCCGATCTACATGGAGACCGCGCGCGCCGTCGGCACCGGGCTGGCCCGGCGCGGCATCGGCGTCGTCTATGGCGGCGGCAAGGTCGGACTGATGGGCGCCATTGCGGACTCCGCGCTGGCGGCCGGCGGCGAAGTGATCGGCGTGATCCCCGAGGCGCTGGTGAATGCCGAGGTCGCCCATCGCGGCCTCACCGAGCTGCATGTCGTGCCGGATATGCACAGCCGCAAGGCGCTGTTCACCACGCTTTCCGATGGGTTCGTGACCCTGCCGGGCGGCGTCGGCACGATGGACGAGCTGTGGGAAGCCGTGAGCTGGGCGCAGCTTGGTTATCATGACAAGCCGGTCGGGCTGCTCAATACCGGCGGCTTTTACGATCAGCTGATCGGTTTCAATCGCCAGATGATCGAAACCGGCTTCATCCGCCCACCCCACGCCAACATCCTGATCGCCCGCGAGACGCTGGACGACCTGCTCGACGCGATGGCCGCCTACACGCCCCATGAAACGATCTTCGCCATGAAGGTCGACCGGCTTTGAGGGGAAACATGAGCCCCTCCCCTTCAGGGGAGGGGTTGGGGTGGGGAGCGCCCGTGACGCAAGATGCACGCCTTCTGATCCACGCAAAAGCGATGCGGCACGAGGCGACGCCATGCGAGATCATTCTCTGGCGACATCTGAGTCGGTCCCAGCTTGGCGGGCACAAATTTCGTCGGCAGCATGTGCTGGGGCCGTTCATTGTGGATTTCTTCTGCCCCGCCAAAAAGCTGATCGTCGAGGTGGATGGCGATACGCATGATCCGAAAGAAGATGCGCGCAGGGATGCTGCGTTAACCGCGGAAGGTCATTACGTTCTGCGGTTCACTAACGAAGATGTGCGCACCAATCTGACCGAGGTTCTGGAGGCAATACTGACGCGTTTGAATTCAGCACCAGCCCGTTGGGCAGCGCCGTCCCCCACCCCAGCCCCTCCCCTGAAGGGGAGGGGCTAGATGCTGGAGCAACGCCCTGCCCTTGTCGGGCTCGCGCAGGAGAGCATTGCGCGCGGGTCGAAGAGTTTTCGCACGGCCTCGCGGCTGTTCGACCGGGAGACGCGCGAGCGGGCGTGGTTGCTCTATGGCTGGTGCCGGGCATGCGACGACATAGCCGACGGGCAGGATCATGGCGGGACGATGCAGGCGACCGGCGACCCCATGGCCCGGCTGGCCGACATCCGCGCGCGGACCGAGCGCGCTTTGGCGGGGCAGGCCGGGCTGGACGATCCTGCCTTTGCCGGCGGCGCGCTGGTCGCGGCCGAATGTGCCATTCCGCGCCGCTATATGGACGATCTTATCGAGGGTTTCGCGCTCGATGCGCAGGGCTGGCGGCCGCAGACCGAGAATGATCTGCTGCGCTATTGCTACCATGTCGCGGGCGCGGTTGGCTGCATGATGGCCATTGTAATGGGCGTCGCGCCCGATGACGAGGCCACGCTGGACCGCGCCTGCGATCTGGGGCTGGCCTTCCAGCTCGCCAATATCTCCCGCGATGTGGCCGAGGATGCGGCAGGCGGGCGCTGCTATCTGCCCGCGGACTGGCTCATCGAGGCTGGCATCGACCCAGCCGACCCGATGCCGGCGGAGCGGCGGCCGGCCCTCGCGGCGGTCACGGGGCGCGTGGCGGCGATGGCGGCGCGCTATGAGGACAGCGCCCGGCATGGCACCCCAAAGCTGCCGTTCCGCTCGGCATGGGCGGTGCTGGCAGCCGCGGGCATTTATGGCGGCATTGCCCGGAAGGTCGCCGCCGACCCGCAGGAGGCGCTGCGTCGACGTCTGTTCACCAGCAAGGCGGAGAAGCTGGGCTGGCTGCTCCGCGCCGGTACGCAGGCCGGTCGGCGCACCAGCCTCTACCCGCCCGCGCCGCGTGATCCATCGCTCTGGAACCGGCCACGCCAGAGCGCGCGCATTTCGGAGGCTTGATCCCGATCAATTTCTGCATGGGTGCGATCTGCTGAAGAGGCAGGCGGGAGGACATGCATGATTCCGTCACGTCACGCTTATTACCGCAACCGCGCCAACGAACATCGCCGTCTGGCGCAAGTCGCCGCGGAACCCGCACAGCGCCTGATGCACGATCGTCTGGTCGAGGCTTATCTCAGCCTCGCGCGCGAATCGCGGCTGCGGCAGGTCGTCCGGCTCAAGGCCTGAGCGCAGCCGCGCCCAGACAAGCCGATCATCCCTGCTTGAGCAGCCTGAGCGCCCGCGCGCGCAGCCGGCCCAGGCCGGCATCGTGCAGGGCGGGAACGGCGCAGAGCATCCCCGTCACATAGGGGTCGGGCTTGTTGAAGATGATGGGTTCGCCCAGCGCATCCGTAACGCGGGCGCCGGCTTCCTGCGCGATGAGGGTCGCGGCCGCCAGATCCCATTCCGCGCCGCGTCGCAGGCCCGCCACCAGGTCCGCTTCATTGGCCGCCACCATCGCCATGCGCAGCGCGATGCTGTTGGGCTTGGCGACCATGCGGTAATCGATATCGATGCCGCCCAGATGATCGAGCGGCACGCGCGCGCCCGAGAGCGTGGCGTGATCACCCACGGCGAGCCGCTCCGGCTGTGCCCCCATGCGCTCCCGCCACGCACCAGCGCCGCGCACCGCCCACCAGCGCTCGTTACGCGCCGGCGCGGTGAGCACCGCGATGGTCGGGACGCCATCCTCCACCAATGCGACCGAGACCGCCCAGCCCGCCCGGCCCCGCACGAAATCGCGCGTGCCGTCGATGGGGTCGATGATCCACGCCCGCCGAGCCTCAGCGCGTCCGGGCGTCTCCGCGCTTTCCTCGGAGAGCCAGGCGGCGTCGGGCAGAAGCGCGCCAAGCTGTGTGCGCAGCAGCGCATCGGCGGCGAGATCGGCCTCGCTCACCGGCTCGCCGGGCCGCTTCTCCCAATGGCCGTGCATGGGTGCGCCGGCTTCCCAGAAACGCATGGCCAGCAGGCCGGCAGCGTCGGCTATGGCCAGAATATCGGCCAGAAGATCCAGAGAGGGGGGCTCACTCCCCGGCAACGGTCATCCCGTCGATGCGCAGGGTGGGCACGTTGATGGCGCGGCGGAAGGTGAGATCGTTCGCAGCGATGATCCGCCCGAACATCTCCTTGAGATTGCCCGCGATGGTGATTTCAGACACGGCGTGGCTCACCGTGCCGTTCTCGATCAGGAAGCCGGAGGCGCCCCGGCTATAATCGCCGGTGACGCCGTTGACGCCTTGGCCAATCAGTTCGGTGATGAACACGCCGCGCTTCACGTCTGCGAACAGATCGCGCACGCTGGCCGTGCCGCCTTCCAGATGCACATTGCTCGCACCCACGCCCGGCGAGCCGCCGCCCCGCGTGGCATGGCCGGTGGGATCGAGCCCGAGCTGGCGGGCCGAGGCGCTATCGAGCATCCAGCCGGTCAGCACGCCGTCATCAATGAGGCGCCGCCGCCCAGTTGGCAGCCCTTCGCCGTCGAACGGACGCGAGCGCAGGCCCCGCTCGCGCAGCGGATCATCAATGACGCTGAGCCCCTCGGGCAGAATGCGCTGGCCAAGGCTGTCGAGCAGGAACGTCGCCTTGCGGGTGACCGATGGCCCGGCGATGGCACCGAGCAGATGCCCGATCAGGCTGTTGCCTACGCGCGGATCGAAGATCACCGGCATCGTGCCGCTTGGCACCCGGCGCGCATTGAGCCGCGAGACCGCGCGCGCGCCGGCGCGCTGGCCGATGCTGTCCGGCCCTTCCAGATCATCGAGATGCCGCGCACTGTGGCTGGCAAAGTCCCGCTGCATCGCGGCGCCCTCACCCGCCAGCACGCTAGCGTAGAGCGAATGGCTGGTCCCGGCATAAGCGCCCGAAAAACCGTGGCTGGTGGCCAGCGCCGCCTGCGCGCGGGAGAAGCCCGCGCCGGCGCCTTCGCTGTTGGTGACGCCAAGCACGCTGCGCGCCGAATCCTCCGCCGCCAGCGCCCTCTCGCGCAGTTGGGCCGGCGTCGGCTCCTCATCATCTTCGATATCGAGCGAGGGCAGCCGGCGCCGCATCAGCATCTGCTCGGGCGCGAGACCCGCATAGGCATCTTCCGGCGCCTCGCGGGCCATGGCCACGGCGCGCTCGACCAGCGTTTCGAGCGTGCGGGGCGTCAGGTCCGACGAGGACACGCTAGCCGAGCGCTGCCCGACGAACACGCGCAGGCCGAAATGCTCGGACTCGGATTGCTCGACATCCTCCAGTGCGCCCAGCCGCACCGTTACGCCGGACGAGGCATCGCAGCCATAGACGGCGTCGGCCGCATCCGCGCCCGCCTTGCGGGCCGCGGTGACCAGCGACCGGGCGCGATCGAGAGCTTCGTTAAGGCTGAGCATGAAAGACGCGGTCCGAATGATGTCTGATGAAAGGCCGCGCTTTAGCTCCCGCGGCGAGGCGACGCAATGCGGCTGCGTCAGGTGCCTTCCGACCAGTCGCTCGGCTTTGCGACGAACGGAGGACAGCAACATTTTTTATAGGGAACCACCAGGCCTCGCCGATCCTTTTGTTGATAACATCAACCCACAGGAGCATCTCATGGCGACTGAAACATTCACCGACGCGATTGCCCTGCTCAAAGCGGATCATCGCACGGTCGAGGATCTGTTCGAGAAGTTCGAGAAGGCGAATGCGGCCGGCCGCAAGGAATCGCTGGCCCGGGAAATCTGCACTGAGCTCAAGATCCACACCATGCTGGAAGAAGAGATCTTCTATCCGGCCTTTCGCGGCAAGATCGAAGATGATCTCATGGATGAGGCCTATGTCGAGCATGACGGCGCCAAGGTGCTGATCAACGAAATCGAGGCCGGCTCTCCGCAGGAAGATTTCTACGACGCCAAGGTGAAGGTGCTCTCGGAAGAGATCGAGCATCACGTCAAAGAGGAGGAACAGCCCTCCAAGGGCATGTTCGCCCAGTGCCGCAAGACCGACGTCGACCTCGTCGAGCTGCGCGACCGGATGCTCGCCCGCAAGAAAGAGCTGCTGGCGCAGACGAAGAGCGAAGGCCTGCCCCCGGCAGAGCCGCGCACGCTCAGCGTTTCGGCCGTCTGACCCGGACAAGACGGCATGTCGGCGGCGTTTTCATTGTTCGAACCTTCCGATAAGGACGCCGCCGCGCCGGCGCCGCACCGCAATGATGCCGAGCGCACCCGCCTCGGCATCATTTTGCCGCGCTTTGGCGGATTGGGCCGAGACGCGGCCTTGCGTCAGGCGCAGAGCGAGCAATCGGGTGACTGGATGCTTCGGCACCGCGATTAGGCAGCGGGCGGCTGTTCCGTCTGCCTGCTCTCCAACCAGTAGCGCAGCATGTGATGGGCGACCGCGATGGGGGACGGCGGCAGGAACCTAGCGCCCTCCTCCCCGGCCAGAGCGGCGCGGACCTCATCGACGCTCACCCAGATGGCCTCGGCGATTTCCTCCTCATCCAGCGTCAACGCGTCATCATTGGCCTGCGCGATGCAGGCGACCATGAGCTGGGAGGGGAACGGCCAGGGCTGACTGAACAGATAGTCGACCTGCCCGGTGCGCACGCCGCATTCTTCCCACAGCTCCCGCCGCACCGCTTCCTCGATGGTTTCGCCCGGCTCGACAAAGCCGGCCAGTGCGGAAAAGCGGCCGGCAGGAAAGCGCGGATTGCGCCCGATGAGCACCTTGCCGCGATATTCCGCCAGCATGATGACCACCGGATCGGTGCGCGGGAAATGCTCCGCGCTGCACCGGCTGCACTGGCGCGCCCATCCGGCCTTGATCGGATGGGTATCGCCGCCGCAGCGTGCGCAGAAACGGTGGCGGTCGTGCCAGTCCACCAGGCTGCGCGCCGCCGCATAATGCGCGGCTTCGGCCATGGTGAGCTGCGGGATGATGTCCCACACTTTCGCGGGAAAGCTCGGGGGCTCGACGCTGTGCTCGACGAGCAGCGACACAAAGACCGGCGTGCCGTCCTCGCGCAGCCCGAGCAGGGCGTGGTCGGCCAGCACAGCGCCGGGCGGCACCGGCTCGCTGGCGAGCGTGCCGTCCGGCTCGATCATTGGGTCCAGCCCATCGAGTTGCACGATGCGCGCGCGCGGATCGGCCCAGGCGCCGGCCAGCCGGTCGGGGTGCACGCGCAGTTGATCGGCGCGGTCGAGCGTGCCGCCGGTGAAGGTGATTGCCTGCCGCGCGGGCAGATCAGGCCGGGTCATGATGCGCATTCTCCTGCTCTCTGGCGTCCAGTGCCGCTTGCGCCGCCCGGGCAAAGACGGTGGGCAGCCCCGCATCGGCCAGCGTGTCGAGGGGCCACAATTGGCCCGGCCCCAAGGCGCTGGCAAGCGCGGCGGGGTCGGCCTCATGCTCGATCCGCAGCATGGCCACGCGCAGGTCGAGCGCGAAATGGGTGAACACATGGCGCACCGGCTGGTTGAGCACGCGCCACCCGCCCGCCAGAGGCGCATGCGGCAGAGCCTCTGGCGCTTCGCTCCAGTCGCTGGTCGGCAGCGCCAGCATTCCGCCGAGCAGGCCCTTGTCCGGCCGCCGGACCAGCCACACCGCATCGCCGGCCTCCACCCACCAAGCGGTGCCGCTGCGCGTCGGGCGCGCCTTCTTCGCCGCCTTGAGCGGATAGCGGGCCGGATCGCCCGTCGCCCGCGCGGCACAAAGCTCCGAGAGCGGACAGGCGAGGCAGGCGGGATTGCGCGGGGTGCAGACCGTCGCGCCCAGATCCATCATGGCCTGCGCGAAATCGCCGGCATGATCCTGTGGCGTGATGCGGTCGGCCAGCGCGCGCAGGATCGGCTTTGCGGCCGGCAGAGCCGTCTCCACCGCGAACAGCCGGCTCACCACGCGCTCGACATTGCCATCCACCACGACGGCGCGCTGCTCGAAGGCAATGGCAGCGACGGCCGCCGCCGTATAGGCGCCGACTCCCGGCAGCGCACGCAATCCCGCTTCGTCCGAGGGGAAACGCCCGCCCAGCGCCCCTGCGACATATCTCGCGCAGGCCAGCAGATTGCGGGCGCGGGCATAATAGCCGAGACCTGCCCAGGCGGCCATCAGATCGCCATCCTCGGCAGCCGCCAGCGCCTCGACCGTGGGCCAACGCGCCAGAAAGCGCTCATAATAAGGCGCGACAGCCGCCACCGTCGTTTGCTGGAGCATGATTTCCGAGAGCCAGACGCGGTAGGGGGCCGGCGGGGGCGCACCGGGCGGGCTGCGCCAGGGCAGCGAGCGGGCATGGCGGCGATAATGCGCCAGCAACGCCGGCGCGACCGCTTCTTCCATCCCCCGCGTTGCGATTAATCCATCGACGGCCATGGCGTGCCTATGGCATGGACGCAGCCATGACAGAAGCCACCCCAGATGCGCAGGCGCCCACAAAGGCCAGCCGGGCCAAACGCCCGGCCGCGCGCAAGGCCAATGGGGCCGGCAAGGCCGAGATGCCGCCGCACGAACGCCCGCGAATCAACGCGCCCCGCGCGATTTCCGATCTCATGCCGGACATTGGCCGAGCCGCCTTCCGCAAGTTCGGCTTCATCCAGTCGAGCATCGTCACGCGCTGGGCCGAGATTGTCGGAAAGCGCTATGCGGAACTGACCAGCCCCGACTCGATCCGCTTCCCCACCGGCAAGCGCTCGGGGGGGACGCTGCAGCTGACGGTCGCCAGCGGCCATGCGCCGATGGTCCAGCATATCGTGCCGGAGATCATCGAGCGGGTGAACCGCTTCTTCGGCTATGAGGCCGTCTCCCGCGTCGCCATCAAGCAGGGCCAGGTCATCCCGCGTGAGCCGGTGCATCGCCCGCCGCCCACGATGCTGCGCCCGATCCCCCAGGAGCTGGGCGAGGGTCTGCGCGAAGTGAGCGACCCGGAATTGCGCACCGTGCTCGAATCGATGGCGCGCAGCTTCTCCAGCCCTGTGCGCCCACCCAAGATCAGCTAAGCCAAATCTCCATCACGGGACCATGCCCATGACCGTCATCTCGCCAGCTTCGTCCGTCTCCCGACAGATTGCCGCACTGGGTGCCCTGTGCCTTGCGGCGCTGACGCTTGCCCTCGCCCTGCTGCTGCCGGCCCCGGCCAGTGCGCAGCGCAGCGCGGCGCGCGACTGGAGCCAGACGGTGACGCTGGGTGCGAACGGCGCCTTCGTGGTCGGCAATCCGGCTGCGCCCACCAAGCTGGTCGAATATCTGAGCTACACCTGCTCGCATTGCGCGGATTTTCAGGCGACCGGAACGCCCGCGCTCAAGGCCCAGTGGATCCGGCGCGGCCTCGTCTCGCTGGAGCTGCGCAATTTCGTGCGCGATCCCTTCGACCTGACGGCGGCGCTGCTCGCGCGCTGCGGCGGCGCGACGCGGTTCGTTGGCAATCATGAAGCGATGTTCGCCGATTATCAGGCCTGGATGACCCGCGCGCAGAGCTTTGCCCAGGCGCAGGAAGGCAAGCCGCCGGCCGCCAATCGCGCCGCGCAGCTGACCGCCATTGCCGAGGGCACCGGCCTTGGCCCGCTCCTCGCCAGGCGCGGCCTGACGTCAGCGGCGCAGGGCAAATGCCTGGCCGACGAGGCGATGCTCAAGACGGTGCTCGGGCTGACCTCCAGCGCCGGCACGATCAAGGAATTCACCGGCACGCCCTTCTTCCTGCTCAACGGCAAACCGCTGGAGAATGTGCATACGTGGGACGCGCTGCGCCCCCTGCTGCCGCCATTGCCCGCGTCCGGCAAGTGAGCTAGACCGGCCCGCACAGCCACTTTCCGTCCCCCCGATCGATGAGGCCCATCCGTCCCATGAAACGCCTTGCTACCGCCCCGCTCGCCCTCGCTCTGCTGGCTCTCGCCGCCTGCGGCTCTCAGGACAGCAACTCGAGCGCGCCCATCGGCAAGGTGGAGGGTAAGGCCGCCCCGGCGGGAACAACATGGGCGCAGCAGGTCGTCGCGACGCCCGAGGGCGGCATCCGCATGGGCAACCCGGATGCGCCGATCAAGATCATCGAGTTCGCATCCAACACCTGCCCGCACTGCGCGCACTTCTCCGAGGAATCCAAGGATGTGCTCGAGCGCGATTATGTGAACACGGGCAAGGTGAGCTTCGAGTTCCGCAACTTCGTGATGAACCCGCTGGACATCAGCATGGCGATGCTGGCCCGCTGCACCGGGCCGGAAGCCTTCTTCCCGCTGACCCACCAGTTCTTCACCAATCAGCAGGCGATCATCGAGAAGCTCCAGTCCGCCGGCGAGGATGCGTATAAGAACGCGATGTCGGCCGCGCCGGATCAGCGCTTCCAGCGCATGGCCGAGGCTGCCGGGCTGATCGAGTTCGCCATGG
Organism: Sphingobium sp. B8D3B; assembly: GCF_025961875.1. NCBI lineage: Bacteria > Pseudomonadati > Pseudomonadota > Alphaproteobacteria > Sphingomonadales > Sphingobiaceae > Sphingobium > Sphingobium sp. B8D3B. The sequence goes on from NZ_JAOQON010000001.1 coordinate 1,941,434, forward strand.
AGCGCGGTGTGCCAGAGGCCAAGGCCCGCCAGTGCCTGGCCGACCCGAAGACCGCCGAAACGCTCGCCGCGAATGTGGAGCGCGACACGGCGCAATATTCCATCACCGGCACGCCCAGCTTCATCATGAACGGCAGCAAGCTCGACAATGTGTCGACCTGGCCGCAGCTCGTCGAGCAGCTGAAGAACGCAGGCGCCTGATTGGCGAGGCTGGGGGGCCATAGCATCGGAGGGGGCGTCGGACGGGGCACCGCCTCGCAGGCTGGGTCAGTCCGGCTGGGCCGCCCTGCCTGCTAAGCCATGCAGATTCGCCGCCTCAAGCTGACCGGCTTCAAGAGCTTCGTCGAGCCGACCGAGTTGCGGATCGAGCCGGGGCTGACCGGCATTGTCGGGCCGAATGGCTGTGGCAAATCCAATCTGCTGGAGGCGATCCGCTGGGTGATGGGCGAATCCAGCCCCAAGTCCATGCGCGGCGGCGGTATGGACGATGTGATCTTCGCCGGCACCGCCACTCGCCCGGCCCGCGACTTTGCGGAAGTCGGCCTGTTCGCCAGCGTGCCGCCGGGCACCGTGCTGCCGGCGATCGACATGGGCAGCGATGGCGAGCTGGAAGTCATGCGGCGCATCGAGCGCGGCGCGGGCAGCGCCTATCGCGCCAACGGGCGGGACGTGCGCGCCAAGGATGTCGCATTGCTCTTCGCCGATGCCGCCACCGGGCCGCACAGTCCGGCGCTGGTCAGCCAGGGCAAGATCGCCGCGGTCATCGCCGCCAAGCCCGCCGAGCGCCGCGCGATGCTGGAAGAAGCGGCGGGCATCGCCGGCCTGCATGTGCGCCGCAAGGATGCCGAGCAGAAATTGCGCGCGAGCGCGGCCAATCTCGCCCGGCTGGATGAAATTCTCGCCGAGATGGACGTGCGCGCCAATGCGCTCCGTCGACAAGCGCGAGCCGCCGAGCGCTACACGGAATTGAGCGAAAAGATCGTGCTGGCCGAGGGACGCGTGTTCTTCGCCCGTCACCGCGAGGCCGCGACCGAAGCCGACCGCGCCGCGCAGGATGCCGAGAAGGCCGAGGCTCTGGTGCGGGTGGCGCAGGAGGCGCAGCTGGGCGCCGCCGCTCATCAGCAGGCCGCCATCGAGACACTGGCACGCGCGCGCACGGCCGCCAACGAGGCCCGGGAGGCCGCGACCGAGGCCCGTTTCGCGCTGGAGCGGCTGACAGGCGAACGCGATACCCTGCTGCGCCGGATCGCCGAGCTGGAAAGCCAGCTCGCCCGCGTGAGCGAAGATCAGCAGCGCGAGGGCGCGCTTGCCGCCGATGCCGCCAATGCCATCGAGGCGCTGCAGGCCGAGGATGCGACGCTTGCCGAGCGGATCAAGGCGGCCAAGACGACACTGCCGGCCTTCGTCACGCGCCTCGCGGAGGCCGAGACGGCCAGCCGCGATGCCGAGGTGGCGCTGGCGCAGGCCATGGCGCGACTGGCCGGTGAGCAGGCCGAGCGCCGGGTTGCCGAGGCTGGGCTGAATGCCGCGCGGCAGAAGCTCGCCCGCGCCCGCAGCGAGGCCGAGCGGATCGCCTCGGCCCTCACCGCCCTGCCCGATGCCGCGCCGCTCGCCACCCGCCAGCGCGCGGCCGAGCAAGCCAAGGCCGATGCCCTCACCGGGCGCACCGATGCCGAGGCGCGCATCGCCGCCGCTGCGCAGGCGCGCGAGACGCATACCCAGGCCGTCGCCGAGCAACAGCGCGCGCTTGCCGCCGCCCGCGCCACCGTCGCCGCGCTGGACAGCGAAGCCAAGGCACTGGCCCGCGGGCTGGAGACGCAGGGCAGCGGTGATCGCGCCATCGATGCCCTGCGCGTCGACCCCGGCTATGAGCACGCGCTCGCCGCCGCGCTGGGCGATGATCTGCAGGCCGCGCTCGGGGCGCAAGGGCTGGCCCGCTGGAGCGGCGCCGCTATCGATGCGCGCGATCCCGCTTTGCCGGATGGATGCGATGCCCTCGCCTCCCATGTGCGCGCGCCCGAGGCGCTTGCCCGCCGTCTCGCCCAGATCGCCGTGGTCGAGCAGGATGACGGCCAGCCGCTTGCGGTCGGCCAGCGCCTTGTCACGCGCGACGGGCAATTGCGGCGCTGGGATGGGTTCGTGGCGCAGGAGGGCGGCGGCGCGGCAGCCGAGCGGCTGATCCGCATTAACCGCCTCGCCGCCATCGAGGAGGAGCGGCCCGCCATCGCCGCCACCGTGAGCGCCGCCGAGCAGGCCTTGGCCGCAGCCGAAGCATCGCTGCGCGAGTCCGGCACCGACGAGCGCACGGGCCGCGAGGCAATGAGCGCTGCCGACACGGCCCTGCGCGGGGCGGAGCGCACGCTCGGCGAAGTCGCGACCGCATTGGAGCGCCTTGCCGGACAACGGGCGGACCTCGACCGGCGCCACCAGGAAGCCTCTGCCGATCTCACCACCGCCGAGCGCGAGCTGGAGAGCGCGCAGGCCGCCCATGATGCGCTCCCTGCTGGCGACGACACCGCCGCGCGTGTCGATCTGCTCAAGTCCGGCGCGGAACGGTGCCGGGCCGCAATCGGCCAGGTGCAGGCCGAGCGGGCCATGGCCGAGCGGGCACTGGCCGCCGATGAGGAGCGCGTGAAGGCGATCCGCAGCGACGTGGCGGGCTGGAAAGCGCGCGCTGGCGATGCCGTGCGCCGCGTCGCCGAGATGAAGACCCGCGCCGAAGCGCAGGCGACCGAACTGGACGGACTGCGCGATCGGCCTGCAGCGCTGGCGACGGAACTCGATGCCCTGACGCAGGCCGCTCGCGACCATCAGGCCGCCGTCGACCGCAGCCGCAGCGAAGAAGCCGCCGCCGAGGCCACATTGGCCGCCGCCGAGAAATCCCTCGCCAATGCCAATGAAGCCCTCTCCACCGCCCGTGAGGCGCGGGCCGGAGCGCAGGCGCGCGCCGAACATGCCGTCGCGCGCCGCCGCGAAATCGGCCAGGCCTGCGGCGAGCGCTTCTCCTGCCCGCCGCCCGTGCTGCCGAGCAAACTCGGCTTCGCGAGCGAGGAGGTCGTCACCGCATCCGAAGAGCAGGCCCGCTATGACAAGCTGGTGCTGGACCGCGAGCGGATCGGCCCAGTCAATCTCGTCGCCGCCTCGGAACTGGCCGAGCTGGAGGAGACGCAGACCAGAAGTCGCGCCGAAAGCGAGGAACTGACCACCGCGATCAACCAGCTGCGCGGCTCCATCGGCCATCTCAATCGCGAAGGGCGGCAACGGCTGCTCGCGGCCTTCGAGGCTGTGAATGGCCATTTCCAGCGTCTGTTCAGCACGCTCTTCCAGGGCGGCAGCGCGCATCTGGAACTGATCGAGAGCGATGATCCGCTGGAGGCCGGGCTTGAAATCCTCGCGCAGCCGCCAGGCAAGCGGCTGACGACGCTTACCCTGCTTTCCGGCGGCGAACAGGCACTCACCGCAGTGGCGCTTATTTTCGGACTCTTTCTAACCAATCCGGCACCGATTTGCGTGCTCGATGAGGTCGATGCGCCGCTGGATGACGCCAATATCGAGCGCTTCTGCGGACTGTTGGAGCGGATGGTGCAGGATACCGCGACCCGCTATCTGATCGTCACGCACAACGCTGTTACCATGAGCCGGATGCACCGGCTGTTCGGGGTTACGATGATCGAGCAGGGTGTGAGCCGGCTGGTGTCGGTGGACTTGCAGGCGGCTGAGGATTTGCTGGCGGCGGAGTGAACGACGCCGATGGCGCCGCATAAGAGTAGGGCCGCCCTACCCCGCTTCGTCACGCCGGACTTGATCCGGGGTTAAGCTTCTTGTGATGCGTTGGATGGGGACTACCGGAACGGGCTTGCGCTCTTAAGTGCAGAAGGTAGCGGGACCCCGGATCAAGTCCGGGGTGACGAGGTTTTTGAATGCACCGTCAGGTCGCCTGAACCAGCGGCACGCCAGCCCTCAGTGCGGCTCCTTGCTCACATCCACCTTTTCCACCCATTCCGGGTAGAAGCTCGGCTCGCGGCTCGACCAGCCCGCAGCCGTGGCGGCGGCTTCGCTGATCGACTGGAGCAGCGCCCGCCGACGTTCGGGGTGGAGGTGCGGCAGGCTGGCCGCGGCGCAGAAGGCGCCGGGCAGCCAGGGGCGCGACCCTGCGCCGATGAGACGCTCGTAGAGGAAGCGATAGGCCGAGAAGCTGTTCAGCCGGTTCTGGCCAAGGTCGAAGGCGGAGACGGTGACCAGCGGCGCCATGAACGGCTCGACCTGATCCAGCCCGCTATCGTCGGGCACCCGCGCCTTGATCTCGTCCAGCCGGCCATAGAGCCGGCTCTGCGCCTTGATACTCGCTGCCTCGACAACGTCGCGGCCCCAGGTTTCCATGGGCGCGCCACGATGGAAAGCGACATCGAGAGAGCGGCGGATGTAACGCTGCGTTGCAGCCGGGAAGGAGGCGAACTCGCGCAGTTCCGCGAGGGTTACGGCCCCGTCAGTCGGCTTGGAATGCTGACCCAATGCTGCCTCCATCATCTACGTTTCGGAGACTATGCCCTGCCTGGTTACCGGCAGCTTAAGCCTCCGTTGTGCAACGTTCACATGGAATCAGATTATCTTGTGCGACGCAACAGGAATTTTCCTGAGCGGCATTCAGTTTGCCGAAAAATTCGGAAAGCCATTGTAATTCTTGGACTATCTTGTGGAGTATTGCCAAGAAAATCATGCTGCATCGCAACATGAAACGAAGAAGCTGGAGTCCGGTCGCGGCCCCCGCCAGCCACCGGCCTATGTTTCTTTGCCCTCGTTCCCCCGATAGTAGCCGCTTGGCGCCACAAGGCAAGCAGACCGGTGCGTGCGACAAATGCCCGCGGCTGCGGGAAAGCCCGCAAAGTGAGGATCAGGCCGCCGCGGCGCCCTTGGGCGAAATCGGGGGCGCAGTCCGGAACAGCTCGCCGAACGGATCGTCCTCGACCTCCGGTGCCGGCGCTTCCCGCACGGTGGCGCGGCGCATGTCGCGACGCTCGTTCCAGTCGAACTGGCCGCCCTTATGGAACACGGCGAGATTGTCCCAGATCACCATGTCGCCGACGGCATAGTCGACGCTGATGGCATATTGGTCCTGCGTCGCGAAGTTGTTGAGATAATCGATGAGTTCGCGGCTCTCTTCCCAGCCCCAGCCAACCACGCGATAGCAGTGCGCGCCTGCGTAGATCATCTTGCGACCCGAGCCCTTGTGGACATGCACCAGCTTGTGGACCGGGCGGTGACGCGCCTCGATATCCTCGCGGCTGATTTCGGCGCCGCCCTGCTTGCGCGACCACCAGAGGCTGTGCTCGCATTCCAGATTTTCGATCTTGTCCTTCACGTCCTGCGGCAGGTCGTCATAAGCCGAGCGTGCATCGGCAAACCAGGTCGGCCCGCCCGACGGCGGCACTTCCACGGCGCGGAGCATGGAATAGGACGTGCGCAGATCCATGAAGCTGCTGTCCGTGTGCCAGATCTGGTCGCCCTTGCGATAGGTCGTGGCGCCCGGATCCCAGTTGATCTCGCCCTGCGCATTGAGATTGCCGGCGTTGAACAGGAAGATGCGCGGGCGGCCCTCGCGGGGCGGCAGGCTCTCCAGATGGCCGAAATTGCGCGCGAAGGCGATCTGCCCCTCATCGTCCAGCCCGGTGTTCCGGTAGACGGTCACGCCCCAGCGATCCTGCTGAGCGATCAGCTCAGCGATCGTATCCGCGTCCAGCGGCTTGCTGATGTCCACGCCAGAAATCTCGGCGCCGAAACGGGGGGTGATGGGTGTGGCCGTGATCGTCATCAGTCTATCCTGCTCCTGAGGAGGCCGATAGTAGCACAATCATTAGCATGGTCAAGTATTCGCCACGCTTGGAATGCGCCCTGCTTCGCCAGCCTCGCGTCACGGCGATAGCGCCTCCCGCCTAGCTTTTCGAGGCTTTCATGCTGGCAAGAACCTCGCGCAGGGCGCTCAGCCCCGCCGGCTTGGGAAGCATCGGCCAATCCCTGGTGCCATCGCCCAGATAGCTGCTGTCCGGATAGCCGCTCATCACCACAAACGGGATTTTGCGGGCCTCCAGTTCCATCAGCACCGGCTCCGAGGTTTCGCCGCCCAGATTATAATCGACGATCGCGCCGGTGATATTGCCGCTTTCCAGAGCTGTAATCGCCTGGCTTACTGTGGCGACGGGATAGACCTCATCCGCCCCCAATTCGCGCAACGTCAACTCAAGGTCGAGCGCGATAAGCATTTCATCTTCAAGCAAAAGAACATTCAGCATCCCCGGTTCCTCGAACATTCAACGAGAGGCGCCGGCCTGCCCCTGTTACTGACCCTTTGCGGCCCGTTTACTATCATGAACGCGGCTCTGCGGTGCCTCTATGCGCGGTGAGTTGATGGATGTCTGTTCACTTTTGAACATAGACGGGAACTGCGGCGGGGGCTGATCGTTATGCATCGCATGCACGACATCGTCTCGCCCGGCATCGATCATAACAATCTGGTGGCAGCGCTGAACCCTGCCGATCTGGCCCTGATGGCCAAAGTGGCGCGTGTCGTGCGCCTGCCCACGGGCGCGACCCTGTACGACCCCGGCGATACCGTGGTGGCCGCTTATTTCCCGCTTGGCGATGCGGTCGCGACATTCCACGTCCTGATGGACGATGGCTCGTCGGTCGAGATCGCTATGGTCGGCCGTGAGGGCGCGGTTGGCGGCATTGTCAGCAGCGGGCGGCTCGCGGCCTATTCCCGCTCCTGCGTGATGCATGGCGGCTATTTCGCCCGGTTCGATTCTGCGACGCTGGAGACGCTGAAAGCGAGTTCTCCCGCTATTCGCGATCTGCTCAGCCGCTATGCGGACTGTCTGCTCGCCCAGATTTTTCAGTCGGTCGCGTGTAACGCCGTCCACAGCCTGGAGATGCGGGCGGCCAAATGGCTGACGGCCGCTGTCGATCGCACCGGCAACAATCAGGTGATGATGACGCAGGAGGAGTTCGGCTCCCTGCTCGGCATTGCGCGCAGCTATGCCAGCCGCCTGATCAAGAGCTTCAAGACCGACGGGCTCGTCCAGACCCGGCGCGGCTCGCTCGTCGTGCTGGATGCGGATCGGCTGCGTCAGCGCGCCTGTTCATGCAACGATATGGTGCGCACCCATTTCGATCACGTGCTGGCGGGCGTCTATCCAGACCCCGCCGAGCTTGAGCATCTGGTCCACGACGTCAGCCCCTAGCGTTTGCCCGGAGGTGACGCGCGGGAGATGGTCTCCTACTTTCTGGTCTTCGGCGGAAGCGGCGCGCATTTGGTCTTGTCGCCAGCCAGACAGGCCGCGACATCCGCTTCCCACTTCGCCCGCGCCTCAGCGGCCTGCGCCTGTTCGGCGGCGATCTCTGCATCCCGCGCCGCCAGCGCGTCGCGATAGGTCTGTTCACGCGCGGCCTGCTCGTCGGCAATGGCCTTCTTCTGCGCCTCGAAATCGCTCATCTGCTGCGCAGCCAGCTTTGCCTGCTCGGCATGGAGCACACGCCGCTCTTCCTGCTCCTGCGGCGTGTCCTGCGCCAGCGCGACGGTGGCCGAGACCATCATGGTGGCTCCAAGGGTCGCCAGTCGTGCGTAACGTGCCAGGGTCATGTCGTTCTCCGTCGTCTGTCGGGCCGGGCATTCCACGCCACGGCCTGCTGGTACAATGATTAAGATCAAGACTCGATGCACGCGCAATCGCGCGAATGTCCGTCGGGCCATCTCGCATCTGGCCTCGGGCGATCCTATCTGTGCCTCTGGCTGAACCTTGCCGCTGGATTCCCTTCAGGAACAGAGATAGAACACCGCCCATGAGCCTTACCCATATTTCGGTGCGCGGCGCGCGCGAGCATAATCTCAAGGGCATTGACGTGGATCTGCCGCGCGATGCGCTGGTCGTCATCACGGGCCTCTCCGGCAGCGGCAAGTCGAGCCTCGCCTTCGACACCATCTATGCCGAGGGGCAGCGGCGCTATGTGGAGTCTCTCTCCGCTTATGCGCGCCAGTTTCTGGAGATGATGCAGAAGCCGGATGTTGAGCATATCGACGGCCTCTCGCCGGCCATCTCGATCGAGCAGAAGACCACGAGCCGCAACCCGCGCTCCACGGTCGCGACCGTGACCGAGATCTACGACTATATGCGCCTACTGTGGGCGCGCGTGGGCGTGCCTTACTCCCCCGCCACCGGCCTACCGATCAGCGCGCAGACGGTCAGCCAGATGGTCGACCGCGTACTGGCGCTGCCGGAGGGGACGCGGGTCTATCTGCTCGCCCCGGTCGTGCGGGGCCGCAAGGGCGAGTATCGCAAGGAACTGGCCGAATGGCAGCGGGCCGGCTTCACCCGCGTGCGCATCGATGGCGAATTCTACCCCATCGAGGAAGCCCCCGCGCTCGACAAGAAGTACAAGCACGACATCGAGGTGGTGGTGGACCGCGTAGTGGTCCGCGAGGATATGGCGCAGCGGCTGGCCGAGAGCTTCGAGACGGCGCTCAAGCTGGCTGAGGGGCTGGCTTATGTGGATTTGGCTGAGGGGACAGTGGCGTCTCTCCTTAACCCCTCCCTTTCAAGGGAGGGGCAAGGGGTGGGTGATGGCGGCTCAATGCCGTCATCGGAAGTCACGGGCGCGACGCAGCAGCCCCACCCCAACCCCTCCCCTGAAGGGGAGGGGCTGAAAAAAGGCATGAAAAACGCCGGCATTCCGGCCAACCGCATCATCTTCAGCGAAAAATTCGCATGCCCGGTCAGCGGCTTCACCATTCAGGAGATCGAGCCGCGCCTGTTCTCGTTCAACGCGCCGCAGGGCGCCTGCCCGGCCTGCGACGGCCTTGGCGAGAAGCTGGAGTTCGACGAGCAGCTCGTCGTCCCCAATGAGGCGCTGACGCTCAAAAAGGGCGCGATCGTGCCCTGGGCCAAGTCCAATCCGCCGAGCCCTTATTACATGCAGGTGCTCGCCTCCCTCGCCAAGGCCTTCGGCTTCAGCCTGGAGACGCCGTGGAGCGAACTGCCGGGCGAGGTGCGCCTCATCATCCTGCACGGCACGGGCGGCAAGCCGGTCACCCTCACCTTCCAGGATGGGCGCAAGAGCTACAGCGTCTCCAAACCGTTCGAGGGCGTGATCGGCAATCTCAACCGCCGGATGCTGCAGACGGACAGCGCCTGGATGCGCGAGGAGCTGGGCAAGTTCCAGACCGCGCAGCCCTGCGAAACCTGCGGCGGCGCGCGCCTAAAGCCCGAGGCGCTGGCCGTGAAGGTCGCGATGCAGGACATCGCCACCCCGACCCGCATGAGCGTGGTGGATGCGCTGGCCTGGTTCACCGCCCTGCCCCAGCATCTGACCGACCAGCAGAACCAGATCGCCAAGGCCATCCTCAAGGAGATCATCGAGCGGCTCGGCTTCCTCAACAATGTCGGCCTCGATTACCTGAATCTCGATCGCACCAGCGGCACGCTCTCGGGTGGCGAGAGCCAGCGCATCCGCCTCGCCAGCCAGATCGGCTCGGGCCTCTCCGGCGTGCTCTATGTGCTGGATGAGCCGAGCATCGGCCTCCACCAGCGCGACAACGACATGCTGCTCGTGACGCTCAAGCGCCTGCGCGATCTCGGCAACACCGTCATCGTCGTGGAGCATGATGAGGACGCGATCCGCGCGGCCGACCATATCGTGGACATGGGGCCGGGCGCCGGCGTGCATGGCGGCGAGATCGTCGCGCAGGGCACGCTGGCCGATGTGCTGGCGACGCAGGGCTCGCTCACCGCCGATTATCTCAACGGCACGCGGGAAATCCCCGTCGCCGCCAAGCGCCGCAAGGGCAGCGGCAAGAAGCTGACCGTGAAGAATGCCCGCGCGAACAATCTCAAGGGCGTCAGCGCGTCCATCCCGCTCGGCACCTTCACCTGCATCACCGGCGTCTCCGGCTCGGGCAAGTCCAGCTTCACCATCGACACGCTCTATGCCGCCAGCGCCCGCGCGCTGAATGGCGCCCGCGTCATCGCCGGCGCGCATGACAAGATCGAGGGGCTGGAGCATCTCGACAAGGTGATCGACATCGATCAGTCGCCCATCGGCCGCACCCCGCGCTCAAACCCGGCGACCTATACCGGCGCCTTCACCAACATCCGCGACTGGTTCGCCGGCCTGCCCGAGAGCCAGGCGCGCGGCTACAAGCCCGGCCGCTTCTCCTTCAACGTGAAGGGCGGCCGCTGCGAGGCCTGCCAGGGCGATGGCGTCATTAAGATCGAGATGCACTTCCTGCCGGACGTCTACGTCACCTGCGAGGAATGCCACGGCAAGCGCTACAATCGCGAGACGCTGGAGGTGAAGTTCAAGGGCCACAGCATCGCCGACGTGCTGGACATGACGGTGGAAGACGCCGTCGAGTTCTTCAAGGCCGTGCCGCCGATCCGGGACCGCATGGCCATGCTCGCGGAAGTGGGCCTGGGCTATGTGAAGGTCGGCCAGCAGGCGACGACGCTCTCAGGCGGCGAGGCCCAGCGCGTGAAGCTCGCCAAGGAGTTGAGCCGCCGCGCCACCGGCAACACGCTCTACATCCTCGATGAGCCCACCACCGGGCTGCACTTCGAGGATGTGCGCAAACTGCTCGAAGTGCTCCACGCGCTGGTCGAACAGGGCAACAGCGTGGTGGTGATCGAGCACAATCTCGATGTCATCAAGACCGCCGACTGGATCATCGACCTGGGGCCGGAAGGCGGCGTGAAAGGCGGCGAGATCGTCGCGACCGGCACGCCCGAGCAGGTGGTGAAGGAGAAGCGGAGTTATACGGGGCGGTATCTGGCGCCATTGCTGGGGAAGAAGGCGGTGAGTGAGGCGGCGGAGTAACCCCCTCGCCTATCGGGGCCGCCGCGCGGCGTATGAGCTTGAGGGCAACCCATGGGGGATGTAGCGCAGTGGATCTTGACCAATGCATTTTCTGTAGCTACATAAATCCGTGAAGATCAGCTTCGATCCGGCAAAGCGCGATAAAACGCTCGCCGAACGCGGCCTCGACTTTGCTGATGCCGGCCAAGTCTTCGCTGGACCGACGTTCACGCTGCCCGATCTGCGCCAGGACTATGGCGAGGATCGCTTTCAGACCTACGGGCTGCTTGATGATCGCCTGGTGATGCTGGTCTGGACGCAGCGCGGCGAGGGCCGGCACGTGATATCGATGAGGAGGTGCAATGAGCGAGAGCAAAACAGGTTCGCAGAGCAATTGGGTAGACCCTGACGACGCGCCCGAATGGACGCAGGATCAGTGGGACCGCGCCGAAATCCGCATCGGCGAAAAACTCATCCGTCGCGGCCGCCCCGCCGGCTCAACCAAACGCCTCGTCTCCCTGCGCCTCGACGAAGCCGTCATCGACCGCTTCCGCGCCGATGGGCCGGGCTGGCAGTCGCGGATCAATGAGGCACTGCGGAAGGCTGCAGGGTTGTAAAGTGAACCTTCGCATAAGTTGTGAACGATACGCCCTGCCATGCCGGCGGGATCTGGTTTCAGGTTTCTCGTAAGAAGGACTGAGAGCCCAATCACCGCTTAACTACTCTGGACTATTAGGCTCAGGAGGATCGAAAAGCCCTCTTTGCTTTGACTTAGGTGGATTTTTAGTCTTACTAGCACGCAAGGCGTCTGCACGTTCCTTGGCTGCCATAAATGTAGTCACGTATTGCGCAATCATTCGATCATCAAGCTTTGAGAGATCGGATTGATAGATTGGTTGCGCTACGACTTCATCATCGTCACCTGATAGATCGATCAAATCTATCACTGCCTCTCGCCAATCACCTTTACAGAAAGCTTGGCGACCAAGACTGGCATAAAATGCCATTCCACTTTCCGGTAGAGGCTTCTTTCTGGGTTGCAACAGTGGAATCACTGCATTCCCATCCCGCACGTACCAGCAGACACCCTTTACCTTGATGAATATGTTGGGGCCCCATTCAATATCATTGACTGTTTTTAACTTTGCATCAGGAAAATCAACAAATCGACGCGTTTCGACTGGGTTCTGCTGTCCCAGCCGAAATAAAGCCATCACGCAAGCTTCCACCCGTGGATGAGTCCCGGGGAAGACAATGTTTGAAGACTCGGGCCTGATAACCCCTCTGAGTGCAACAGGGAGTGCTTCCCACGTCTTATGATGCGTGAACCCGATGCTCGCGCCATCGAATTCCATTATATTTGAAACCGTTGCAAGCACGTTGCCGGGTACTGTCATTGAAGCGACAGAAAGAGCGAGGGGCGCATTGGATCGAATCTGATTAACCATTCTCAAAATGGAACAGAACGTGATCACAAAGTCAATGTGCGATCGAAATTCTCTCTAGGCGATGATGGGAGCGGATCAAATCGTTGCCTATTCGCTTACCCATATTACGGCCGCGCTCGAACAGATTAAGAGCTTCCTGCCACGGCCCGCTTTCGATGTGGGACATTCTCGACAAGGCAGACGCCGAAAGGTGAGCATACGAGTGGAATATTGCCTTAACAACGTCACGGTTTGGCCCGAGGTCAGCAGCCTTTGACTGTACCCTCGTGGCGGAAATTGGGTCAAAGCGTGAGGCACGTTTAGTGATAGGATGAGAAGAAAAAATCTTAAACTCTTGAAATACCTCACCCAATACCGGACCATATTGCCAAGCTTCGAATTCTTCTGAGAGCAACTCACCTCCCGTCAGGAGAAGAAAATCAGAATGGCAATAGTAAAGAAGTTTTTGAAGCTTCATTGGAGTAACCGGCACATTCATTTCATCTGCCCAATCTAAGAGAAGATTGGCCAACTCTTTGGCATCAACATGGACGTTCTTAGACAAACAAATCCGCCGTTTTTTCTAAAGGATGCGCTCAATCCGGTAGTGGTCAATGCGTCTATAGAATTGCAGGCACCTTCGGAAGGAGTCTATCGCAAGAACATATAGCGAACAAACGGCGAATGCAAGAATAGCCCGTTCCCTATCTTGGAACGACAAACCCCGCTAAATTCACAGGCCCGCGCGCTCTATCGCCTTTCAGAAGGGCTTGATCTGCCGTATATGAAAAAGCGCATCCGCTATGAAACGGCAGGTGATTATGGCGTCGAAGATCTCCAAGACTGAGCCGATCCCGCTCGAAGAACTCGGCGCGCGCATTGCCCGCCGCCGCGCGGAACTCGGCATTACGGACGCCGACATCCCCCGCAACAGCGGCACCCGCCGGACGGAGAGCAAGAAGGCGTTGCTCAAGGCCATCAAGGACGTTGGCGGCAACTGGTAAGGCCGTCGACACGCTTGACCGCCTCTCGCCGGCCCCTCACTCTGAGAGCGCGCATAGTTCGCAGCAAAACCGGAGAGGCCCGCCCCATGAACAGCCGACGCGATTTCATCAAGCAAACCGCCGCCGTTGGAGCCGCGAGCCTCGCCACCGACATCGCGCCCGCCGCCGCGCAAGCACAGTCCACCACCCCGCCGCTCTGGCAGAAGCTCTACCCCGGCTTTCGCAACCTGCGGATCAAGACCAGTGGCGCGGAGATCAATGTCGTGACGGGCGGATCGGGGCCGCCGTTGCTCATGCTCCATGGCGCGCCGGAGTCGCTTGTCACCTGGCATCTGGTCGCCCCGGCGCTGGCGCGGGATTATACCGTCGTCCTGGCCGATCTGCGCGGTTATGGGGATAGCAGCAAGCCGGAGGGCGGCGCGGATCATTCGGCTTATTCCAAGCGGGCGATGGCGCAGGATGGCGTGGAGGTGATGGCGCAGCTGGGCCATGAGCGCTTCCTGCTCGTCGGGCATGATCGCGGTGCGCGGGTCGGGCGGCGGATGGCGCTGGATCATCCCGAGAAGGTCCGCAAGCTCGCCGTGCTGGACATCTTGCCGGAGCATTATCTCTACAGCCATGTCACGCTCGGCTTCGTGCGCGGCTATTATCACTGGTTCAGCTTCCTGCGCCCCGCGCCCATTCCGGAGGAGGAGACGCTGGCGCGCTACACGGCGCGGGCGGGCGAGGCGACCAGCGAGATCGAGCGGGAATATGATCGCCACCGGCTCGACCCCGCGATGCTGCATGCGATGTGCGAGGATTATCGCGCCTCGGCCTCGGTCGATCTGGAGCTGGACCATGCCGATCTGGCGGCGGGGAAGAAGATCACCTGCCCGCTGCTCGCCATCTGGGCCGGCAAGGGGCTCTATCCGCGCCTGTTCGATGACATATTGGGCGTGTGGCAGGCCGAGGCGACGGACGTGCGCGGTCATGCGCTGCCCAACGCCACGCATAATCTGCAGGAGAGCGACCCGCAGGCGACACTCGCGGCGCTGCAGGCCTTCCTGCGCGACTGACCTCGGGGCCAATTTTTCGGAAGATGTGAGCGGAAAAGAAGTCCGGCCTCCCGGGGGGTGGGGGGATGGGAGACCGGACCCTTTTCAGCCGCTCGGCTGTGTGTGGGAGATCACCGCCGAAGCGACTTTCTACCCCTTTGGGTGCAGCATTCACTGAACCTGTTCCCTATCAGATAGGGTCGACAGGCCAGGGAACAAGGGCTGCGCGATCAATCGCGCCTGACGCACGTTGGGCCGTCCCGCTGCATCGGACGGACGTATGCAGGCGCTCTTTCGTCGCAGCGATATGTTGGTGGCCGGGCGGGAGGGACCCGGCCACCGGGGTTGTTCGGGCGGACCTGCCTCAGGTCGAGGGCGTGCCTGAGCCGCCCATGCCGGTGCCGAGGCCGCTGGTGCCGAAGATCTGCGAATTCTCGTTGGTGCCGGTCGTGCTGGTGGTCGCCGCGCTGCCGGCATAGCTGTCCGTCTTCACACCGCCGGACTGCACGCCGGGGCGCGTGCCATCGGCATAGCCGCCGCCGATCGTCAGGCCCTCGGGCATGGGCGTGTCGGGCTTGAGCGTGACACGATCGTCATGGATGCTGTCAACATAATCGAGGTTGATCTGGTGATGGCGGCTGTCCGCCGAATCCGTGCGGGTGAGGACCAGCAGATCGCCGTCCACCTTGTCGACGGTGCCGACATGGCGGCCGCTCGCATCCGCGACTTCCATATGCTCCTTGATGCGCCACTTCTCGAACATGGCTCGCTCCTTTTCTCTGCAGATACAATGAACTAGATGGTACTGAAGAGAGAACGGCCGAGGCGGCGGAGCGTTCCGAACGCCCCGCCCCATCCAGCGCATCGCAGCCACGACTGGGCCGTTCACGACGGTCGCCGAGCGCAATCCGGCGCGAGACGGCGCGCGCCGCTTTTGATACGGGTCAATGCGTCCGGCCGCCGGAGCGGTCACATAGCAGCGGATGACCGACGCGATGACCACGCACCCCATGCCCCGCCCCTCCGCCGGCACCGGCGCCGCGCTCGCCTTGCCGGCGGGCCTGCTGCTGATCCTTGGCGGATGCGCCCGGCAGAGCGCCGCGGCGGTGAGCAGCGCGCCGGATACGCCCGGCTTCCTGCTCGGCCTGTGGCACGGCTTCATCTTTCCCTTCGGCTGGGCGCTCTCGCTGATCGCGGACGATGTCGCCGTCTATGCCGTGCCCAATAATGGCGGATGGTATGATTTCGGCTATTTCCTCGGCATCGTCGTCTTCGGCGTGGGCGCGCGCAAGACCAAGACGGTGACCGTCTATGTCGATCGGTGGCGCGGCCGGTGATGACGAGCGCCCATCCTTCCGCTGCTGCACCTGCCTTCCGCAAGAAAGGATGCACCCATGCGTAAATGGCATCGCTGGACCACCGTCTTCATCGGCCTGTTCATGTTGTTCATCGCCCTGACCGGCCTCGGCAGCCATTTCGCCGCGATGGTCGCGCGGGGGAGCGTATTCGAGACCGAGGAGCGCGGCGCGGCGCCACCCGCGCAGGCGCCGGCCGCGGCACAGAAGGCCGGCCCGACTGCGGGTGCACCCGCCGCCCAGCAAGCCGCGCCGAACCCCGCCCGCAAGCTGGTCGGCCTGTTCCACCATCTCCACTCGGGCGAGTTTTTCGGCCCCGTCGGCGTGATCATCTCGCTGCTCTCCGGCTTCGCGCTCGTCTTCTTCGCGATTTCCGGCATGTGGATGTATGTGCAGATGTTCCGCAACCGCCTCAGCCGGGGACGGCGCGACATCTTCTGGAAATGACCCTCCCGGCGCTCATCATGGCCGGCGTCTCGGGCACCGCGGCGCTCTGCGGTGCCCTCATCCTCGCGCGCAGGGCGCGGACGCCGCAAGGGGTCTATGGCAAGCGCATCGCCGGCACCATGGCGCTCTCCTTCGCGCTCATCCTCGCCCTGTTCGCCTGGGGGCTGGAGCGCATGGCCGGCTGAACCGACGGCGGCCTGCGGCGCTGGCGAAAGTCAAGGCCGGGGACACAAAATTTACTGTGGATGAACGCCACAACACCGCTAGACATTGTGGTGGATTGGACTAGCATCCCCCTTCATCTAGTGATTTGTGCCCTACAGCCATCCCAATTGCGGAGCCCGGAAAAATGTCGCTTCTCCAAGCCTCCAAGGTCTACAAGCCCTTCGAATATCCCTGGGCCTATGACTATTGGAAGCGCCAGCAGCAGGTCCACTGGATGCCCGAGGAAGTGCCTCTGGGCGAGGATTGCCGCGACTGGGCGCAGAAGCTCTCCGACCATGAGCGCAACCTGCTGACGCAGATCTTCCGCTTCTTCACCCAGGCGGACGTGGAAGTGCAGGATTGCTACCACGATAAATATGGCCGCGTGTTCAAGCCGACCGAGATCAAGATGATGCTGACCGCGTTCAGCAACATGGAAACGATCCACATCGCGGCCTATTCGCACCTGCTCGACACCATCGGCATGCCCGAGAGCGAATATTCGATGTTCCTCGAATATGACGAGATGCGCGCCAAGCATGATTACATGCAGCAGTTCGGCGTGGACAGCGATGAGGACATCGCCCGCACCCTTGCCATGTTCGGCGGCTTCACCGAGGGCATGCAGCTCTTCGCCAGCTTCGCGATGCTGATGAACTTCCCGCGCTTTAACAAGATGAAGGGCATGGGCCAAATCGTCACCTGGTCGGTGCGCGACGAGAGCCTGCACTGCGAGGGCATCGTGCGCCTGTTCCACGAGTTCGTGAAGGAGCGCGACTGCCTGACCAAGGCGGTGAAGGAAGACATTATCGATTGCTGCCAGAAGACCGTGCGGCTGGAGGATGCCTTCATCGACCTCGCCTTCGAGCAAGGCCCGGTGCCCGGCATGACCGCCAAGGAGATCAAGCGCTACATCCGCTACATCGCCGACTGGCGGCTGGGCCAACTCGGCTTCCAACCGATCTACATGATCGAGGAGCACCCGCTGCCCTGGCTCACCCCGCTGCTCAACGGCGTGGAGCACGCCAACTTCTTCGAAACGCGCGCCACCGAATATTCCAAAGGCGCCACGCGCGGCAACTGGAACGAAGTGTGGGACAGCTTCGACCGCCGCAAGAAAATGCGCGCCAATGACGGCGAGGCCGAAAGCGATAGCGGCGAGGACATGTTCTCGCGGGCTGGGGTGGCGGCGGAGTAACCGCAGAACGGTTCCCTACTCGCTGTGACGGCTCGCAATCAGGCGCTAAATCGCTCCCGCCGATGCCAATCAAGGTATCGCGGGTGCGGCCTGTGCGTCAGAGAGGCTGGAAATCGAGCCTTCCGGTCAGCGTGAATGAGTTTACTCACGCCGTCGATGTCGTTGATCTTTCGAGAAAGTAGAATTTCGCCATCGTCGTCCAATGAGATCAATCCTCTATCGAACATCCAGTGAATGGTCCCGGAAAGCGCAATTCCGTTGTTCACCACATCGGGGCCACCCGCTTCGACGCTCATAATATGAGCAGCCTGCGCTTCAGCACGGCCTCCCCCATTGATCAGTTTCATACCCGTTAGCGCGCAACGGCAGTCATAAACATCAAGTATGCGCTTGCGGAACTGCCTGTCTCTTACGGTTCGATTGACGAGCATGGTGGCTCGATCAATCGGGCCGTGCCACGGTAAGATTTCTTCCTTCATGACATTGGGAAGCCCAACATCATCGACCCTCGGCAAAAACTGATCTTCTTCAATAAGACCAAGGCCGATGATACGGTTGAAATCCTCATCTGAGATTGATCGGATCGATTGTATCGCACGCCCATTGTTCAAGCGTCCGTCGGGATCGAGAAGTCCTCTTTCCACAGCCGCGCCGTCTAGCTGAAACGGGACATCCCTGCCGAACTCCAAATAAGAACCTGGCTCTATGAGCGCCAGGTACATGCCCTCATTCACCGGGTCGGCAGCAATCTTTTCGAATTTAGCGACGGCGTAATAGCCACGAGGGCCTGCACGCCGGGGCTCTTGATAGATGATCCAGTTGCCTTCGATTTTTGAGGCGTTCGCGAGCCACCTTGTGGGGAACCGGTAGAAACGGTCGGGTTCGTCTTGATAAATAGAGTGCGAGCCTATGACGAAGACCCCCTTATGTGTTCCTCCGCGCTCTGGGCCGTGCTCAGAGCCAAGCCAACGGTAAATTCCGTACCCCAAAAAATCGAGCAATCTCAAATCACGTAGGTGCTGCAACTCACGGCTAAGTGTCTGCTGGGGCGTTGCTCCGGCTGATCCAGTATCAGACACGATGGCGTCCAACTGCGAATCCATCAATTCTTGCCGGGTGAATGTCGATGAACCAGTTGCCGCTACATGCCGCTTCACAGCTTCAGCAACCGCTTCCGACCAACTTCTTGTCACTTTGGCTTGTTCCTTTGCCCCGGGCATGTAATCCTAGCCGAGTGGATAGCATGTACAAACCTGTTACCTATATTTGCGTCATTTGCAGAAGTACGTCCATAACACGCGATGCTTGGGCTGAATGGGATCAAGCAGCGCAAGAGTGGGTGCTCAGTACTGCATATGACCAAGCATTCTGCCACACATGCTCGAGGGAAACGGAAATAACGGAAGTTCCCCTTTCCCCCGAATGAACCGCCCGTCGCCACCGGTTCAGGCGACTCGCGATACAGTCCGATCCGATCTCCCGCTGCCGGGAGAGACAGAATGAGGATCGGAGTGAGACAGATGTACAAGGCTCTGAAGAACAGCATCGCGGCGCTGGCGCTGGGTGCCGTGACCGTGGGCGGTCTGGCCGCCACCCCCGCTTTTGCCGACCCGGGTCGCGGGCATGACCGGGATTGGCAGCGGGACCGCGACGATCGACGTGACTACCGCCGCGACGACCGGCGCGATTACCGTCATGACAATCGCCGTTGGGACCGGGACGACCGCCGGGGCCGTGACCGGGTTGTGGTGATCGACCGCCGCCCTGTCGTCCGCCCTGCCCCGCGCGTCGTCTATGCCTATGACTATAACCGGCCGGACCCGCGCTATCGCGGCTATTATGCGGACCGTTACTATCGCGGCGGCTATGCGCCGGTGCGCGTCTACCGCGATACCCGCGTGTATCGGGGTTATGATGATCGCTATTATTGCCGCCGGTCGGACGGCACCACGGGCCTGATCGTCGGTGCGGCGCTGGGCGGCTTGCTTGGCGATCAGCTCGATCGCGGCCGTTCCTCGATCCTGGGTGCCGTGCTGGGCGCGGGTGCCGGGGCGATGATCGGACGGTCGGTCGACCGGGGCGATGTCGTCTGCCGCTAAGCCGGACCGACGCAGAGCTGTAGCATGAGCCCGGCGCGCTGACCCCAGCGGGCCGGGCTTTTGTCAGCAGCGCTTATTTCATCGCGTCCTGGCCTGCCTGACCCACGGACTCGATGTCCCGGCCAAGGCCCTTCACCGTCGCGCAAGCAGACAGGAGCAGGGATGCGCTCACGACCGCGAGAAGCAACGCCGACCGTCTTGTTTTCATGTCCTCGATCCCTTTCCGATTATCGGATGTTTTCCAACGCCCTCGACTATCCGAAAAAATGCGATCCGGAGCAATCCGCCTGCTGGTGATCCCGGCTTGGTGATCCCCGGCCGGATGAAAAGGCGCACATGTGCGATGCATTGCTGCCGGAAGGGGCTTGCAAGCGGGAACCGGTCGCCAGCGCGCACGTATTCCTAGCGGTACAACCGAAGGAGCTTTCCGCATGGATCCGGTCACCATCGAGCATCGCCGCCAAGAGCTGCAGAGCCTGCTTGCGCAGATTCAGGCCAACCCCTCGCGCGACTGGCACCGTGAGCGGCAGCGCGTGATCGTGTTGCAGCATATGGTCGGCGCAAAGGCGGCCGGCACCCACGCCGGCACCCGACACTGATTCCACTTTAAGCGGCAATGAACCGCATCACCGCAAAGCTCTGAATCTCGGCGAGTCGCGGGTTCCCCGCCGGTGCGACGAATCGAGTCCATAAGGGTCTTGCCTTGGTGGAATCAGAGGAGGATAAGCGCCTCTTGATGGGAACAGGGCCGCCACCCATGGCGCCCCCTCGGGAGGAAGAACGTTATGGCATTGAGCATGATCGGGGGCCGGCGGATCAAGGCCGCAGTCGCACTGTCCGCTCTGCCGCTGCTGGCCCTGGCAGGCTGCACCGCCAAGCAGGTCGCTGAAGCGCCGCTGCAGAACATTCCCGTTCCCATTCCGCAGAATGTCCCGCTGATCGAAGTCCCGCCGCCGCCGCCGATCCTGATCGGCGAGAACAAGGGGCAGGACATGTGGCACCTGCGCTCGGGCCTGAACGTCGCCGTGCTGCTCTGCCAAGGGCCGGACAATGCCGCGATGGTCTCAGATTATAACCGGATGCTCTCGGTGCATAAGGGCCTGCTCTCGGAAGCCGCGCAGATGCAGGTCGATCTGTTCAAGGCCAAGGGCGGTCGCAAGTGGCAGGACGCCCATGACGACCATATGACCAAGCTCTACAACCGCTATTCCAACACCCAGTCGCGCGACAAGTTCTGCGCCAAGGCCAAGGCGCAGCTCGCCGAGGTCGCGAACCAGACCCCCATCGCGTTCAGCGAGAAGGCGACGTTCCTACTGTGGGAGCTGAACAAGGCCGCCAGCCTGCCCGATCCGGACGGATCGCTCGCGCGGGCTGCGGCCGCAAACAGCACGCCGGGTCTGGTGCAGACCGTCCAGGCGACGACCAGCCAGACGACCACGCAGCGCTAAGCGGCGCCCGGGACGCGCGCCCAGCGTAAGAAGCGGGCGCGCTCCGGGTCCGGATCAATCCTCAGTCTTCGTCCGGCACGGCCAGGGTCGCGCCGAAATCGAACGGCCTGGCCTCCGGCATTGCGGCCATCAGCGCCTTGAAGCGCTCTTCCACATTGTCTTTCCAGTTGCCGTGCGTCGCCACATACAATGTGTTGTTGCGGATCGCGTCGACGATCATGTCGCCCACTTCCGTCGGTTCCATCCAGGTATCTGACACGACGCGCTTGGCGAGCTGATCCTCCGTCTGCGCGAGGCCGCTGCCCAAGCGGAAGCGCTCCGGCCGGTTCTGGCCGGATTCATGGATGCGGCTCTTGATCGGGCCGGGCATCAGCACCGTCACGCCGATATTGTCCTGCGCCATGCTGTCGCGGATCGATTCAGACAGGGTGATGACCCCCGCCTTCGCGACCGCATAAATGGCCATGAAGCTCGGCATCGGCGTCAGCCCGGCCAGCGACGCGGTGTTGACGATGTGGCCACCCTTGCCCCGCCGGCGCATGCCGGGCGTAAATTCCATGATGCCGTTGATCGGCCCCATGAGATTGACGCCGATGCCATAGTCCCAATCGGCATAGGTGGCCTGATCGAACGGGCCGGACGGATCGATGCCGGCATTGTTGATCAGGATTTCCGGCCCGCCCATCACGGCCTCGCATTCCTTGGCGGCCTCGCGCATCTGGTCGCGGTCGGACACGTCTAGCCGCATGGTGTGGACATTGCGGCCCTGCTGGCGCTCCTCGAAAAATGCCTTGGCTTCATCGAGATGGTCCTGGCGGATATCGGCCAGCACCAGCCTGGCGCCATTGGCGAGCAGCTGCTGGGCAATGCCGAAGCCGATCCCGCTCGCCCCGCCCGTGATGAACGCCGTCGTGCCCGCAATCTCCATGACTTTCCTCTCCAAACCCGGCGCCTCGCCGGCTTGCTCAAACTGATCCATCGGCCGATGCTGCGCCCGGCCGCTCCTCCAATCTCATCCAGCAAATCCGGACAGAGTCAACAGCGGCTGTCGCGTGATCATGGCGCGTCAGGATCGCGGATGCGCGGCGCGCCAGACCGAGGGCGTCTCGAACGTGCCACGCCAGATGCCCCGCCGGGCGGAACGGGCAGCCTCCTCTTCCTGCCGATACGCGCCGGAGCCGCGCCCGAGGTCGCTGATCGCCCAGCCCTCCGCCACCATGGTCGCGCCGACATCCGCGATCCGGGGGGTGGCGCAGGTCGCCACGGCGCGGCCATATTGGTCCGTCGTCCGGGACTCGCAGGTGAGCCCACCGCCGCGCACCAGCGCCAGCAGGGCGTCGCGCGCCTGCGTGCCGCAGTCCCAGGGCTGGCCGGCCGCATCCTGGCAACGCTGGTTCAGTTCGACCGCGTCAATGTCCGCGATGCGCACGATCCGCGGGCCGATCCGCAAGCTGTCGCCATCCATCACGTGCACGCGCGCCCCATCGGCGGCCTCGATCCGTTCGGGCGGCGCACGGAGCAGGGCCAGCACGATCAGCAGAAACGCCAGAAGAGCCAGCGAACTCAGTCGCGCAAGCCATCGTCGGCGCGGCCTGCCGGCTGATCCCTGGAAACCCCTGCGCCGTCCGGCAGGTCTGGTGCGGAGGATCAGTGCTTGTGGTCGCCGGCCATGGACTGCACGGCGGCGAGCGTGTTCTTCACATGGTCGCGATAGTCGAGCGCGCTATGCACATAGACGATCCGGCCCGCCGGGCTGATGACATAGGAGGTGCGGTCCGTCTTGCCCGCAAAGGCCGGATTGTCCGCCTTGAGCGCCACGTCGTAATTGGTGATGAGACGCGGCCCGGCCGAGGCCACCGCGAACTTGCTGCCGCACGCCTCGGTGGAAAAGCGCTGCAGAACGTCGACCGGGTCGGCGGACATGCCGATCACCGTCGCGCCGGCTTTCTTGAATGCATCGGCCTGATCGGCAAATTCCTTGGTTTCCGCCGTGCAGCCCTTGGTGAAAGCCGCGGGGAAGAAGTAGAGCACGACCGGGCCTTTCTTCAGCGCATCAGACAGCTTGACGCTGAACACCTTGCCGGCGAGCGCACCGCGCGTCTCGAAATCCGGCGCCTTGGCGCCGACCGGCAGCGCTGCCTGCGCGCCGCTGCCGAGCAGGGCGCCGCCCAGCATCGCAATCATGATTGTCTTCGATGCTTTGCCGAACATATGCCCATTCCCGTCTGCTGACTCACGATCCGCACAATCTGCCATAGAAGGCCTTGGCGTGCCAGCCCTCACCGGTTACGAGCAGCCATGGCGATCGACCGCCTTGCCCTCACCAATTTCCGCAATCATGCCGACGCCCTGATTGTGCCTGACGCGCCGATGATCGTCCTGACCGGCGAGAATGGCGCGGGGAAGACGAACATCCTCGAAGCGATTTCGCTGCTGGCGCCGGGCCGCGGCCTGCGCGGCGCTGCCCTGCGAGACATGGCGCGGCAGAGCGGGCCGGGTGGCTTTGCCGTCGCCGCGCGATTGGGCGATGCCGCATTGGGGACCGGCACCGACCCCGAGGCGCCGGACAAGCGCCAAGTGCGGATCGACGGGCGCGCCTCGCCAGCCAATGCCCTCTCGGCGCGTGTGTCGCTGAGCTGGCTGACACCGGCGATGGACCGCCTGTTCCTCGATAGCCCCGGCGGGCGGCGCCGGTTCCTGGATCGGCTGGTGCTCGCTCAGGCGCCATCGCACGCCCATCACAGCGCGCGCTATGAGGCCGCGATGCGCGCGCGCAATGCCCTGCTGGGAGAAGACGGGCCGGCAGACCCGGATTGGCTCGCCGCGCTGGAAGCCCGCATGGCGGAACATGGCGCCGCAATCGACGTCGCACGGCGGGCGCTGATCGCCGAACTGGAAGAGGAGATCGCCCGCAGCGCGCAGCATCTCTTCGCCCGGCCGACCTTGAGGCTGACCGGCGAGCCATTTGAGGAAGGCACCCTTGCCGCTCGGCTGCGCTCGGCGCGGACGGGAGACCGGGCGGCGGGGCGGACGCTTGTCGGCCCGCATCGCGCCGACCTTCTGGTCACGCACGAAGCCAAGCAGCAGGATGCGGCGCTGTGCTCGACAGGGGAGCAAAAGGCGCTGCTGCTCAGCATCATGCTCGCCCACGCCCAATTGGTCGGCACACAGAGCGGGCGACCGCTCATCATCCTGCTGGACGAGGTGGCCGCCCATCTCGATCCGACGCGCCGCCATGCCCTGTTCGAACGGTTGCGCGCCAGCGGCGGGCAGGTGTGGATGACCGGGACTGAGGCCGATCTGTTCAACGGGCTGGATCAGGCGACCTATTTGCGGGTGGAAGCGGGGCAGGTGATCACGGGGTGATCAACCGGTGTGGGCGAAGCGCGGCTATTACGCCTTTTCCCGCAAGCGGACTTTTCAGACACGGCATCATTGCTGACCGCCCTCCGTTCGTCCTGAGTAGCTGCTGAACCTGTCGAAGCAGCGTATCGAAGGTGCAGCCCATGACTGAGATGCTTCGATACGGGTCTTCGCTACGCGCCTGCGGCCCTACTCAGACCCTACTCAGCACGAACGGTGGAGGGTGGCGAAGTCGGCTTCCCCCCACATGAGCCGCTGGTCCCGGGCTCTGACCAAATCGATAGTGGACAACGCCCTCGCGGACTCTGTCCTCGCCTAGGAAACTCCGAAAATCTCCTGATGCGCGCGCTCGGCGAAGCGATCGGTCATGCCCGCGATATAGTCCGCGATATGGCGGCTGCGCTCGGGCTCGGCGGCGCCGCAACTGGCATCCCAGGCGGTCCCCATCAGCGCAGGATCGGCCTGATAGGCGCGAAACAGATCGGTGACGATCACCCGCGCCCGCCCGGCCGCCGCCAGCTGGGTCGGATGATGATAGAGATTGGCGTACATGAAGCGCTTGAGCTGGCGCTCGTCCTCCCGCATCGCATCCGAGAAGGCGACCATGGCCTGTCCCGCGCCCCGCACGGCGGAGACATCGGCCTGCTCCAGCCCATGCAGGCGCAAGTTTTCGCGTGTGGTCATGATGAGATCGTTGACCATGATGCCAATCTGGTCGCGGATCAGTTCCCGCAACAGCTGCTCGGCCGGCAGATCAGGATAGCGCGCGGTGACCTGCTCCCAGCAGCGGCGGACGAACGGGACTTCCAGAAGCTGTTCGAGCGTCAGAATGCCGGCGCGCAGGCCATCGTCGATATCATGATTGTCATAGGCGATATCGTCGGCAAGCGCCGCGACCTGCGCTTCCAGCGACGGCCAGCTTTCCAGCTCCAGCGGAAAGGCGGCATCGATCTGCTGCATCGCCCAGTTCGGCGCCAGCACCGGGCCGTTATGCTTGGCCAGCCCCTCCATCATCTCCCAGCTCAGATTGAGGCCGGGGAAGCGGGGATAGGCATTTTCCAGCAAGGCGAGCGTGCGCAGGCAATGGGCGTTATGATCGAAGCCGCCCTGCCCGGCCAGCGCCTCCTCCAGCGCATCTTCCCCGGCATGGCCGAACGGGGGATGGCCGATATCATGGGCGAGGCACAGTGCCTCGGTCAGATCTTCATTGAGCCCCAGCACCCGGGCGATCGTCCGCCCGATCTGCGCAACCTCAAGGCTGTGCGTCAGGCGGACGCGATAATGGTCGCCATCGGGTGCGACGAACACCTGCGTCTTGTGGCGCAGGCGACGGAAGCTGATGGAGTGAATGATCCGGTCGCGGTCGCGCTGGAAAATGTCGCGTGGTCCGCGCGCCTCGCCACCCGGCTCGGCATGTTGACGACCCCGGCTGCGCGCCGGGTCACAGGCATAGGGGGCGAGCACGCTCACTGCGTGCCGATCTTGCTGACTTCCTCGCCGGCTTCGCTTTGCCAGAAGAACGCGTCGCCTCCCGCCTTGCGCAATTCGGTCACCACCGCCCGCGCATCCTCAGGGCGACGGAAGGGGCCGATCAGCAGGCGGCGCGTCTCGCCCCAGGTGGCCGTCCAGCCATCCTGCCCGGCAATCGTATCGCCATAGGTCCGGCGCAAACGGCGCAGATCGAAGGCCAGCGCAGCCGGATCACGCCCCGCTGCCAATTGCACCCAGTTGCGCGACGGGTTTGCCGCCAGCTTGGCCTTGCGCTCAGCCTCGGCCTTGCGTTCAGCCTCCGCCTTGGCGCGGGCCTCGGCATCCGCCTTGAACTTGGCCTGCTGCGCGGCTGCCGCGAGCCGGCGCTGCTCCTGAATCCGCGCGACCGCGCTCAGATCAGCGACGGCGACCTGCCGGCGCTCGCCTTCCGGCACTTCGAGCGCCTGCAGCGTGTCGCCAAGGGACCGCACCGGTTGCGGCACGGGCGCAGGTGCGGGTGCCGGCGCAGACGCCGCCGGGGCCGGCGTACTGGGTGCCGCCGGCGCCACGGCAGCGGCGGCCGTCGGCGCGGGGTTGGTCACGCGACTGGCCGGCGGCGTCACCGGAGCCGGCGAAGGAGCCGGCCGGGCCGGCTGCGACGCGGGGGCGCGCGCGGCGGTCTGCACCGGCTGTTGCGGCGCTGGGGATGCTGCCGCAGCAGGCGGTGGCGGCGGTGGAAGCGGCTGGGCCGCTGCCTCAGCGGGTGCTTGCCGCTGGGCCTGCGACGTGCGGCGCGCGGCCTGCTGCGCGGCCCGTCGTTCTGCCGCCGTCTGACGCCGGCCGCCCCGCTCGCGCTCGGTGGTAGCAGCAACCTGCGTATCGCGGTTCCGCGCCGGCTCGGGTGCAGCCAAACGGAGAACATCCGCCGGATACTCGCCATAATGGACCGCGGAGACCTTCTGGCTCGCGGTCAGCAACGGCAGGCGTTGCAGATAAGGCTCCAGCGCGTCGGCAAGGCCCTTCGGCAGCGTCGTCTGCGCAATGGAGCGCGCCTCGGCCATCTGGCCGTTCATCGCCAGGACGAAGGCGCGGATACGCCACGCCTCACGGTCGCCGCTGGTCAGGGCGGGCTTCAGCTGCTGCTCGGCTTCCGCGAGATTGCCGGAGACGCCCAGCGACACCGCATAATTAAGCCGCGCGGTGTTATCATTGGGATTGGCCTGCAGGACGGCGCGATAATCCTGCTGCGCTTTGGCCTGCTGCCCCGTGAGATCATAAGCCAGCGCGCGCTCGGGCAGATGCGCCTGGGCGCTGACACCCAAGGCCGAGGCAGCATCGAAGTTCGCGGCGGCATCGGCAGGCTGCTTCAAGGCGATCTGCACGACCGCCAGACCCAGCCGCGCGCGGCCGTTGCGCCCGTCGACCATATTGGCCCGCGTGAAGAAGCCGTTTGCCGCCTGAATGTCCCCCAGATCCAGCGCGGCCTGGCCGGCGCCCAACAGGGCATTCACATCCTGAGGATTACGGGAGAGAGAGGCGAGATGGCGGTTGAGCGCGGCTACCGCCTCGGCTGGTGGCGTGGCCTGAACCATCCCGCCGCTTTGCGCGAACACAGGCGCTGCGATGGCCAGAGAAAGGGCCAGAATGCAGCTGGTCGACTTCACGGATACACCTCTTCTGTCCGGCGGGACGGGCTGCGTCCCGCCGTGCACAGTTTTACTGGTTGTTCTGGCGATTAAGGAAGCGTGGCACCTCGAATTCGGTGCGATCCCGCTCGCTCTCGCTCTCCTCGGCATTTCCCTGACGGGCCTGCCCACGCGCAAGCTGCGACATGCGCTCGAACAGCGTGCCGCCACTCGTGCCCTTGCTGGCCGGCTCCTCGGCGGGCTGCGGCGGCTCGACCCGAAGCGGCGGCTCGGGCGAGACGCTGTTGTCGAGCACCAGCTCATCCTCGCCGGTGATGTCGTCGAAGGTCGATGCCGCAAAGCGCGGGGCCGGCTTGGGCTCTTCCGGCTTGGGCGCCTGGAAGCTGGCAGGCGCCTCGCTGGTCGGGGCCGGTGTGAACGACTCGTTGCGCGCCGGCGCGACGCCACCAAGGTCCAGCCCTTCGTCATAGCGCGGCGCGGGGGCAGCCTCCGGGCGGACGAGATTGGCCGGCGCCGACACAGCAGGTGCGGCCTGACGCGGCGCGGCGGCGACGCCCACATCGCCCAGCTTGAACGGCTGGCTGCGGGCCTGCGCCGCGGCGCTCGCTTCATTATCGATGCCCGTCGCGACGACGGAGACGCGGATCTTGCCGTTCAACTGCTCGTTGAACGCCGAACCCCAGATGATGTTCGCATCGGGATCGACCAGCTCGCGGATGTGGTTGGCGGCCTCGTCGACTTCCATCAGGCGCATGTCCTCGCCACCCACGATGGAGACGATGACGCCCTTGGCACCACGCATCGAGACGCCATCGAGCAGCGGATTGGCAATCGCCTTCTCGGCAGCTTCGAGCGCACGCCCGTCGCCTTCGGCCTCGCCGGTACCCATCATCGCCTTGCCCATCTCTTCCATCACGGAGCGGACGTCGGCAAAGTCGAGGTTGATGAGGCCAGGCATGACCATGAGATCGGTGATGCCGCGCACGCCCTGCTGCAGCACTTCGTCGGCCATCTCGAACGCTTCCTTGAAGGTCGTGTTCGGGTTGGCGATCAGGAACAGATTCTGGTTCGGAATGACGATCAGCGTATCGACGTGCTTCTGCAACTCCTCGATGCCCGAGTCTGCCGAACGCATCCGGCGCGAGCCTTCAAAGGTGAACGGCTTGGTGACCACGCCGACCGTGAGAATGCCCTTTTCACGCGCGGCCTTGGCGATGACCGGCGCTGCGCCGGTGCCGGTGCCGCCGCCCATGCCCGCAGCGATGAAGCACATGTGGACGCCTTCAAGCGCCTCCTGCACTTCCGCAATGGTTTCTTCTGCAGCGGCGCGGCCGATGTCGGGGCGCGAACCGGCGCCGAGACCCTCGGTAATGCGCGGGCCGAGCTGGATGCGGCGTTCCGCGGGAGAGGCATTGAGCGCTTGAGCATCCGTGTTGGCGACAATGAAGTCGACCCCATCCACAGACGCGCCAATCATGTTGGCAATCGCATTTCCGCCCGCCCCGCCGACGCCGATAACGGTAATCCGCGGCTTCAGCTCGTCCACATGGGGCGGACCGATTTCAATGCTCATCAACTATCTCCTCCGGGTGCAAACCGCACCGTCACCTTGTCGGGATTCATGCACCAGATGAGCCGCCAATTCACGTTCTTTTTAACCGCTCATCCACAATATGTTGCGGCCTGACCCTAATAGCCTGCGCGCAACGCCGCGATCAGCCGCTGGACGACCGCTCCGCCGCGCGTCGTGTGGACGCGCTGCTCGCGCAAAGGCCGCTGCAGCAGATCCTGCCGCTCCTTCGACGCATAGAGCGCGAGGCCGGCGAGCGTCGCGAAAGCCGGGCCACGATGCGCCTCGGGCATGGCATCGAGCAGCTTGGGGCGACCGATCCGAACGGCGCGGCCGAGCGCAGTCTGGGCGTAGTCCGCCATGCCCTTGAGCTCCGCGCCGCCGCCGGTCAGCACGACCTGGCGCCCGACCGGCGAGTGGAAGCCCATCTCGCCCAGCGCCTTGTTGACCTCCGCCATCAGCCGGTTGAGCCGCTCGCAGATGACGCCGACCAGTTCGGCACGGGTCACGCGGCGCGCTTCGGTCTGCTCGGCGCTGCTGGCCGCCGGCGCGATTTCGATGATCTCGCGAAAGTCCCGGCGCGACTGCATCGCTGAGCCGTAGAAGCACTTCATGCGCTCGGCCTGGCTGCGACGAATGCCGAAGGCCGAGGCAATGTCGTCCGTGACGTCGGCCGCGCCGATGGGAATGGATTTGAAGCCCACCAGCATGCCGCCGATGTGCAGCGACACATTGGTGACGCCCGCCCCGAGCTCAACCAGCGCCACGCCAAGATCGCGCTCTTCGTCGGAGAGGCAGGCCGCCGCGGTGGCGACCGGCGCAGCGATGATGCTCTGCACATCAAGATAGGCCCCGCGCACGCTGGTTTCGAGGTTGCGCAGTGGCGCGCCATCGGCCAGCACCACATGGATATCCACGCCAAGCTGATCGGCATGAAGCCCCATCGGCCGCGCGACGCCGCGCATGCCATCGATGGTGTAGAGCGTCGGCTGCGCCTGCAGGATGACCCGGCCACCCGGGTCGATCCGCTCGCGCGCCTGATCGTACAGGCTCTCGATATCGGCCTGCTCGATCCGCCGACCGCCGACATTGATCTCGACCGGCTCGACCTTGCTCTCGATGCTGCCGCCGGAGAAGCTCAGAATGACCTTCTCGATGTTGGTGCCGGCGACCTTCTCGGCCTGCTCGACGGTCTCGCGCACGGCCAGTTCGGTCCGCTCCATGTCGACCACGAAACCCCGGCGCACGCCCCGGCTCTCGCGCTGACCGGTGCCCAGCACCGCCAGCGTGCCATCCTCCTGCTTGCGCGCGATCAGCGCCGACACCTTCCAGGTGCCGATGTCGATCGCGGTAATCAGCCCATCATTGCGCGCCGCCATGCTTAGCCCTCCCCACCCGATGCAGAGGTCGTCGATCGA
The DNA here is from genome assembly GCF_025961875.1 of Sphingobium sp. B8D3B. Taxonomy (NCBI): domain Bacteria; kingdom Pseudomonadati; phylum Pseudomonadota; class Alphaproteobacteria; order Sphingomonadales; family Sphingobiaceae; genus Sphingobium; species Sphingobium sp. B8D3B. The sequence continues at coordinate 1,971,958 of NZ_JAOQON010000001.1, forward strand.
TCCTTCTCGCCGGACGTCACGACCGCCGAATCCTTCGCCGACGTCACCGCCGGCGCTTCATCCTCTTTCTTGCCCGGCGGCAGGCGCAGCACGAAGCGTGCGGGATCGCGCATGTCGAACCGCAGCACGCCGCGCCCGAGCAGCCGGTCCACGCCATCCATGCGCGCGAAGTTAACCAGCGCAGCAGCCGCGTCGGCATCGCCTTCCGGAAGCATGAGCTGCTCGCCGGACTGAAAGCGCAGATCCCAGCGGCGGCCGCCAACCCAGGTCGCGCCGGCGAGCATCGGCTTGAGGGCCGGCGCGGCGTTCATCAGTTCGGCCAGCGCCTTGGTCCGCTTGTTGGCATCCGGCCCCACCACCAGCGGCAGATCGGGCAAGGCATTGGCCTCGACCGGGCCGAGCGCGACGCCTGCGGCGTCCACCAGCATCAATTGCCCGCCATTCTGCCAGACCGCAGCCGGTTGCCGCTCGACCACATCGACGATCAGCGCATCAGGCAGCCGACGTGAAATCCGCGCCTCCTTCACCCAGCCCAGCCGCATGACCTCGTTGCGCAGATTGTCGAGATCGACCGCCAGCATCGAGCGCTCGACATATTTCACGGCGATGTCGGAGACCTGCATCTCGTCCATGCGCTCGAGCCCGCGCACCTCGATCTTGGCAACGGCAAAGCCGGCGCGCCCGGCGAGATCGTTCACCTCGGCGCGCAGCATCGCCGGCAGACCCATGAAGCTGGCGGTGACCCACAGGAGGATGAAGAGGACCAGGCCGATCCCCCAGGTCATCAACCGATTGATCTGCGCCGGACTGAGCGGAACATAGTCGAGCAGCTTGTCCAGATTGCTCCGGGCCCGCCGCGGCTTGCGGCCGGCCCGGCCGCCGCGCGCGCCGCTCGCCGAGCCGCGCTTGATCGTCGCGCTGTTCATTGCTTCCCCCCACGGTCCGCCAGAGCCTCGGCGATGATGCCCTCTACCAGCTCGCCATAGCTCATGCCCAAATATTTCGCCTGCTCGGGCACCAGGCTCAACGCCGTCATGCCGGGCTGCGTATTCACTTCCAGCAGATACAGGCCATCGAGCCCGCGCTCGTCATCCCAGCGGAAGTCCGAGCGCGACGTGCCCTTGCAGCCCAGCAGACGATGCGCCCGCAGCGCGATGTCCATCATCGCGGCGGCCATCTCGGGCGGCACGGGCGCCGGGCAGATATGGTCGGTCAGGCCGTCGGTATATTTCGCGTCATAATCGTAGAAGCCGCTCTTGGGACGCAGCTCCGTCACCGCCAGCGCCCGGTCACCCAGCACCGCGACGGTCAGTTCACGGCCGCGAATGAACGGCTCGGCCAGCAGTTGGTCGAAATCCTGCCACGGCCCCACCGCATCGCGCGCGATCGGGTTGCCGTAATTGCCCTCTTCCGTGACGATGGCGACGCCGACCGACGAGCCTTCATTGACCGGCTTGAGCACATAGGGGCGCGGGAGGGGATCGCCTGCGAACAGGCTCTCGCATTCGACGATATGGCCGCCGGGCATCGGGATGCCATGGGGCACGAGATGCTGCTTGGTGAGCTGCTTGTCGATGGCGATGACCGAGGTTGCCAGACCGCTATGCGTGTAGGCGAACCCCATGATGTCCATTAGCCCCTGCACGGTGCCATCCTCGCCCGGCACGCCATGCAGGGCATTGAACACGATGTCGGGATTGGCCGCGATGAGCTTGGCCGGAAAATCGCGGCCCTCCGCCCGGGTCGCGCCCAGATCGATAGGCACGACCTCATGGCCGCGCTCTTCCAGCGCCTGGATGATGCCTTTCGCGCTCGACAGCGAGACATGCCGCTCTGCGGCCCAGCCACCCATGAGCACGGCGACCTTGAGACGCTTCATACTCATTGTCCCTGCTCCTGCGCCGAACGGCCCACGCGCTGAATCTCCCATTCCAGGGTTATGCCACTCTCTGCCTGCACGCGCCGGCGTACCTCTTCGCCAAGGGACTCGATGTCCGCGCTGGTCGCGCCGCCGGTGTTGATGAGGAAATTGGTGTGCTTCTCGCTCACTTGCGCGCCACCGAGGCTGAGGCCCCGGCAGCCGGCCCGGTCGACCAGCGCCCAGGCCTTTTCGCCCGGCGGATTCTTGAAGGTCGATCCGCCCGTCTTGCTGCGCAGCGGCTGCGATTCTTCCCGCGCGGTCGCGATCCGGTCCATTTCCGCCTGAATGGCGGCCGGCTCAGCCGGAACGCCGCGGAATGTCGCCGCGATCACCACTGCACCCTCGGGCAGCGTCGAATGCCGATAGGTGAAGCCGAGCGCATCCAGCGGCAGAACAATCTGCTCGCCGGATCGCAGGATGACCTCGGCCTCGACCAGAATGTCCTTCACCTCGCGTCCATAAGCGCCGCCATTCATGCGCACGAAGCCGCCGACCGTCCCCGGAATGGAACGCAGGAACTCAAGTCCGCCAATACCCGCATCGCGTGCCGTGGAGGAGACCAGAATGCCGGAGGCGCCCCCGCCGCACCGCAGCGTCTGCGGCGCGCTCTGGTCTACGCGCGCGAAGGCTTTGCCGAGCCGAACCACCACGCCGGGCACGCCGCCATCGCGAACGATCATGTTGGACCCAAGGCCCAGCGCCATCACCGGCACCGAGAGATCCAGCGCCGAGAGAAACTGCGCGAGGTCATCCGCATCCGCCGGCTCGAACAGCCAGTCCGCCGCACCGCCTGCCTTGAACCACACCAACGGCGCGAGCGGCGCACCCCGCGTCAGCTTGCCCCGCACGGCAATGCCGTCGGGACTCATCTGTCGATCGACGTTCACGGAAGCGGCGGGATGCATCAGGCGCGACCGCTCCACCAGCTGGACCAACGCCCGATCAGATCGGCCTGGACCTTGCCGGCACGGTTCATGGCTTCACCCATGTCGAGCGCGGCCTGCCCCATGCCCTTCGGCCCCATGGCGGCATGGCTCTCGACGGCGTCGATCATCTCGCGCGCCATGTCGAGGCTCTTGCCATGCACCTCGATCATGCGCTCCTGCATCTCCAGGCCAATGCGCATCAGCTCCCACATCAGCCGCGCCCCTCGCCCGATGCCGCGATGGCCGGCGCCAGACCAGCCGCCCATTTGGTGATGTCGCCCGCGCCGAGGCAGACGATCATGTCATCGGCCTTCAGATCCGCGGCGAGGGCCGCGGCGAGCGCATCGGCATCGCCGATGGTCTGCGCCGCGCGATGGCCGCGACGCTTGAGGCCGGCGACCAGCGCATCGGCATCCACGCCCTCGATCGGTTGCTCGCCGGCCGGATAGACGGGCGAGACATAGACCATGTCGGCATCGTTGAAGGATTGCTGGAACTCGTCCATCAGATCGCGCAGCCGCGTGAAGCGGTGCGGCTGCACAACGGCGATCACCCGGCCCTGCGCCCCCTCGCGGGCCGCCGCGAGAACCGCGCGGATTTCCACCGGGTGATGGCCATAATCATCGATGACGATCGCCTTGCCGGCGCCCGTCTCGATCTCGCCCACCTTGGTGAAACGCCGCTTGACGCCGCCGAAGCTGGCGAAGCCAGTCTGGATCGTTGCATCGTCAATGCCCATCTGCAGGGCGACGCCGATGGCCGCCATGGCATTCAGCACATTGTGCCGGCCCGGCATCGGCATGGTGATGTCCGCAATGCGTCGCGTCGAGCCATCACGCTCGCGAATCTGCACGTCGAACATATTGCCACCGGGAACGGGCCGGACATTTTCGCCGCGCAGGTCGGCCTGGGCGGAAAAGCCATAGGTCACGATGCGCCGGTCCTGCACGCGCGGCAGGATCGCCTGCACCTCCGGGTGATCCAGGCAGAGCATGGCCGCGCCATAGAAGGGCACATTCTCGACAAACTCGACGAACGCGTCCTTCACCGCATCGAACGAGCCATAATGATCGAGATGCTCGGGATCGATGTTGGTGACGACGGCATAGGTACCGTCCAGCCGCAGGAAGCTGCCATCGCTCTCATCGGCCTCGACCACCATCCAGTCGCTGTTGCCGAGGCGCGCGTTGGAGCCATAGCTGTTGATGATGCCGCCGTTGATGACGGTGGGGTCGATTCCGCCGGCATCGAGCAGCGCCGCGATCATCGAGGTCGTCGTCGTCTTGCCGTGCGTGCCGGCCACCGCGACGGTGGATTTGAGCCGCATCAGTTCGGCCAGCATCTCGGCGCGGCGGATGACCGGCACGCGGTTCTCCAGCGCCAGTTCCACTTCCGGGTTGCCGCGCTTGATCGCGGTGGAGGTCACCACCACGGCGGCATCACCCAGATTCTCGGCCTTGTGGCCGATCATCACATTGATGCCGAGATCGCGCAGATGCTGGATGACATAGCCTTCCGACATGTCGCTGCCCTGCACGCTGTAACCCATATTGTGCATCACCTCGGCGATGCCGGACATGCCGATGCCGCCAATGCCGATGAAGTGGATCGTGCCGATGTCCGTGCCGACGCCCTTCATGCGCCCGCTCCCGCGAGGCCGGCCATGCGCGGCGCTTCTGCGGCCCGCACGGTGTCGATGGTCTGCGGCGCGGGGCCGAAGCTTTCGATGAGATCGCACATGTCCTTCACCGCATCCGGGCGGCCGCAACGATGCGCGCGCTTGGCGGCGTTCTGGAGCGCACCCGGCTCCATCGCCAGCTTCTGCATCTGGCGTGCCAGCTCGGCGGGGGTGAACTTGCTTTGATCGATCGCGCGGGCGCCGCCCGCCTTCACCATCTCGAGGACATTATAGGCTTGGTGATTATCCATGGCACTCGGCAAAGGTATGAGGATGGCGGGGCGCCCCGCGGCGGTAAGTTCGGCAATGGTCGAGGCGCCGGCGCGCCCGATCACGAGGTGCGACCAAGCGAGCTTGGTCGGCATGTCCTCGATATAGGTCGCCAGATCAGCGGGAATTTCCATCTCGGCATAGAGCGCGCGGACCTGCTCGATGTCCTCAGGCCGGCATTGCTGGGTGACCTGCAGCCGGCGCCGCAGGCTGATCGGCAACATGCCCAGCCCGGCCGGCACGACTTGCGAGAGGATCGACGCGCCCTGACTGCCGCCGGTGACCAGCAGGCGCAGCACGCTCTCATCGGAGAAGACCGGGAACGGCTCGTCGCGCAGGGCCAGGACAGACTCCCGCACCGGATTGCCGACCAGATAGGTCTTGTCCGCGTGGCGTTTGGCGAGGCGCTTCACATCGGGATAAGCGGTCGCGATGGCAGCCACCTTGCGGGCCACCAGCCGGTTGACGCGGCCGAGCACCGCGTTCTGCTCATGCACGATCGCCGGTATGCCTTCCGCAAAGGCGCCAAGCATCGCCGGCAGCGCCGGATAGCCGCCGAAGCCCACCACGGCGGCCGGCTCGAAGGTCGAATAAAGCTGCCGCGCCATGGCGCGCCCTTCGAGAATGGCCTTGAAGCCCCTGATCCAGCCAGAAATGCCGCCGGACATGCGGCCCGCCGGCAGCACATGCGTTTGCACATCCTCGAACAGGCCCGGAATCTTGGCGCCGCGCTCGTCGGTAATCAGGGCGACGCGGTGGCCCCGCGCCATAAGCTCCTGCGCGATGGCGTGGGCGGGGACCATGTGCCCGCCCGTGCCGCCGGCGGCCAGAACATAATGCCGAAAAAGGCTCATCGCCCGCTCCATGTGACGACGTAGGGAGAGCGCGACATATACGGGTTCCGCCGGGTGAAGGCCAGCAGCAGGCCGATGCCCGAGCACAAGGCGATCATCGAGGAGCCGCCATAGCTGATGAACGGCAGCGTCATGCCCTTGGAGGGGAAGATATGAATGTTCACGCCCATGTTGATGACCGCCTGCACGCCCATCACGAAGACAAGGCCGGAGGTTGCCATGACGATGAACGGATCTTCCTCATCCAGCAGCCGCAGCAGCACCCGCACGATGATGGCGAGATAGACGAGCGCAATGGCGATGCAGGCGATCAGGCCGAACTCCTCGCCGATCACCGAGAAGATATAGTCGGTATGCGCCTCGGGCAGATTGAACTTGGCGGTGCCGCCGCCAGGGCCAACGCCGGTCAGTCCGCCGCGCGTGATGGTCGCATAAGCCAGCTGCACCTGATCCGGCCCCGCCGCCGGATCGACGACCGGGTTGAGGAAGGAATCGATGCGCTCGCGACCATTGTCGTAGAAGAGATAAGTCAGCACGAACAGGCCGAGGCCGCCGCACGCAAAGCCCGAGAGGAGCTTGATCGAGGCGCCGCCCACCAGCAGCAGCGCGCCCCAGCAGGCCACGAAAATGACCGTCTGGCCGAAGTCCGGCTGCCGCATGAGCAGGAGCGCGACGATGCCGGTCAACATGCCCGTCAGCGGGATCACCGGCAGCGAGGGATCACGCGCACGCAGCGACAGCAGCCAGGCAATGGCGACGACGAAGAAGGGCTTGAGAAACTCGGAGGGCTGGAAGCGGAAGGCGCCGCTGCCCAGCCAACGCGAGGCACCGTTCACGCTCGTCCCGATGATCGGCACCAGCACCAGCATCACCGCGAACAGCGCCGCCAGACCGACCGCCAAGCGGCGCGCCTGGGTGCGCGGGAGCATGGAAATCACGATCATCAGCGGCAGACCAAGGCCGATCCACATGAGCTGGCGATAGAAGAAATAGAGGGGCGAGAGCGAGGCCGAATGGGTCGACAGCTTGGCCGCCGCCACGGGCGAGGCCGCCGCGACCGCCACCAGCCCGATCGCGATCAGCACCACGATGAGGCCGAGCAGCACCCGGTCGATTTCCCAGAACCAGATCGCCAGCGCGGTCCGCTCGCGCGGCATGGGCTTGCCGGGGCGGGCGCGCAAAGGAGACAAAGCGACATCGAGCGGCGGCGCGGTAACCGGCTTCGCCGCTTCGCCTTCGACCATGACTACGCCTTCGTCTCCGCGCTCGCTCATGCCCCTGCCCCCGTTTCTGCCCCTGCTTTATCGCGAAGCGCGGCCACGGCGGCCGCAAACGCATCGCCCCGTGCCTCGAAATCCCGGAACTGATCGAACGACGCGCAGGCCGGCGAAAGCAGGACGATATCGCCCGGCTGCGCCTGCGCGGCAGCCTCGGCCACGGCCGTCACCATCAGCTCGCATTCGCTGACGGGCACGGAAGCCTCGCCCAGCAGACGGGCGAACAGCGGCCCGGCCTCGCCGATGGTGTAGCCGCGCGCGATGTTGGGGAAGCCCGCCGCGCACTCATCGAGCGAATCCGACTTGGCGAGACCGCCCAATATCCAGTGAATGCGCGGCCGTCCGTCGACCGGCGGCCAGGCGGCGAGCGCCGGCGCGGTCGAGGCGGCATTGGTCGCCTTGCTGTCGTTGACGAACAGCACGCCGTCGATCTCGGCCACGCGCTGCATGCGGTGCGGCAGGCTGACATAGCTGGCCAGCGCCTGCGCCGTCGTCTCGGGCGCAATGCCCAGCGCCTCTGCCACGGCCTTGGCGACCGCGACATTCTGCGCATTGTGCGGCCCCTGCAAGGCGGGCCAGCGGGATTGATCCTCGGCCGCAATCGACTGGGCCGTCACGGGGACGGTCTGCGGCAGAGCATCGGCGATGCGCCGCGTCACCGCGTCGTCCATCGCGATGATCGCCGGATGATCGGGCGACTGCATGGCAAAGAGGCGCTGCTTGGACGCGACATAGCCCTCAAAGCCATCATAGCGGTCGAGATGATCGGGCGTGATGTTGAGCAGCACCGCCACGTCGCAATCGAGACTGAAGGTCAGGTCGATCTGATAGCTGGAAAGCTCCAGTACATAGACGCCGCCCTCGGGCAGCGGTGCCTGCGCGAGAATGGGCAGGCCGATATTCCCGCCCATGCGCGAGGGCAGCCCCGCCGTGCGCACGATGTGATCGATCAGCGCCGTCGTGGTCGATTTGCCGTTGGTGCCGGTGATGCCGACCACGCGATGCGCCGGCAGGCTCGACCGTGCCAGCGCGAACAGCTCGATGTCGCCGATGATCGGCACGCCGGCGGCGCGCGCGCGGCATGTCACCGGGTGACGGTTGAGCGGCACGCCCGGCGAGACGACCAGCGCGTCCAGCCCGGCCAGATCCATCTCCATCGGATCGCCCAGCTCGGCCTTGTCGGCCACCAGTGCCCGCGCATCCTCGCGCTGGTCCCAGGCGATGACATGGGCACCGCTGGCGGCCAGGGCATCGACCGTGGCGAGGCCGGAGCGGGCCAGCCCCAGAACGGCATAGCGCTTGTCGGCAAAGGCGGGGGAGAGGATCATCGCAGCTTCAACGTCGCAAGGCCCGCGAGCGCGAGAACGAAGGAGACGATCCAGAAGCGGATCACCACCGTCGATTCAGGCCAGCCAAGCTGCTCGAAATGATGATGGATGGGCGCCATGCGGAACACCCTTTTGCCGGTGCGCTTGTAGAAGAACACCTGGATGACGACCGACATCGCCTCCACCACGAAGATGCCGCCGATGACCGCCAGCACGATCTCGTGATGGGCCGCCACGGCGATCACGCCGATGGTGCCGCCCAGCGCGAGGCTGCCGGTATCACCCATGAACACCGCCGCCGGCGGCGCGTTGAACCACAGGAAGGCGAGGCATGCCCCGACAATCGCGCCGCACAGGATCACCAGATCGCCCGCGCCCGGCACATGGGGAATGCCGAGATAGGCCGCATAATCGGCGCGGCCGACCAGATAGACGATGAGCATGAAGGCCATCGAGGCCACGATCACGGGCATGGAGGCCAGCCCGTCCAGCCCGTCGGTGAGGTTCACGGCATTGCCGAAGGCGACGATGACGAAGGCGCCGAACAGATAATAAAGCGGCCCGAGGTCCAGCGCCCCGCCGCTCCAGAAGGGCAGATACAGCAAGGTGCCGTTCTGGCTGACGATCAGCCAGGTGGCGAAACCGGCGATGCCGAATTCCGCCAGCAGGCGCGCCCGGGCGGAGAGGCCCTTGTGGCTCGCCTTGGTCACCTTGTCATAATCGTCCATGAACCCGATGGCGCCAAAGCCCAGCGTCACGATGAGGCAGGCCCAGATATAGACCGAGGTGACGTTCATCCACAGCAGCACCGCGCTCGCCATGGCGGTGAGGATCATCAACCCGCCCATGGTCGGCGTGCCGCGCTTGACGAAGTGCGTCTGCGGCCCATCCTCACGGATCGGCTGCCCCTTGCCCTGGCGGACGCGCAGCCAGCCAATGAAGCGGGGGCCGATCACCAGCCCGATGATCAGCGCCGTCATGATCGCGGCGCCGGCCCGGAATGTGAGGTAGCGGACCAGGTTGAAGATGCCTGGGAAATTCAGTTGTTCAGCGAGCCAATAAAGCATCAGGCCACCTCGCTTGCTGCGAGCTGTTCGACAAGTCGCGAAAGTCCGACACTGTTGGACCCCTTGACCAGCACCACATCGCCGCTTTTGACCATTAAGCGTGCGAATTCAACGGCCTGATCGACATTTGCGACGTACTCAACGGAAATTTCGCCGGCCAGAGCATCGGCGAGCGGTGCCATTTCCTCGCCGACCAGAAGCGCCACATCCACCTTCGCATCGCGAATGGCCTGCGCCAGCCCCGCATGAAGCGGCGCGGACTGGTCGCCGAGTTCCTTCATCGCGCCCAATATCGCGATCCGCCGCTGCGCGCGCTCCTCGCCAAGCTGCGCCAAGGTCGCGGCCATGGAGGCGGGATTGGCATTATAGGCTTCATCGATGATCAAGGCCTCGCCACCGTCCGCGGTCGCGCTGGGGCGGCGCGCGCCCCGGCCCGGCAGCCCGGTCATTTCCGCCAGCGCAAGCCCAGCCTGCGCCAGATCGCCACCGGCGGCCTCGACCACGGCCAGCACGCCCAGCGCATTGCTGACCCAGTGACGGCCCGGCATTCCGACCACCAGACTGAGGCGCGCCGCGCGGGTCTGCACGGTGATGCGGGTGCCGGCAGCGCCCACGGACATTTCGTCGATCAGTCGGACATCCGCGCCGGCATCGCGCCCGAAGGTGACGACTTGTCCGGCGTGACGACGGGCGTGGTCGGTCAGCAGCGGCGCATGGGGCGAGTCGGCGGGAATGACCGCCGTGCCGCCCTCGACCAGGCCTTCAAAGATTTCCGCCTTGGCCAGCGCGATCTTCTCTTCCGTGCCGAAATATTCGATGTGCGCGGGCGCAATCGTCGTGACGATGGCGACATGCGGGCGGACGAGCGCGGTCAGCGCGCGCAGCTCGCCCTCGTGATTCATGCCCATCTCGAACACGCCATAACGCGCCTCACGCGGCATCCGCGCCAGCGAGAGCGGCACACCGACATGATTATTGTAGCTCTTGAGCGAACGATGGGCGGCGCCCTGGCTCATCCGGTCAAACGCGGCGAACAGCGCTTCCTTGACGCCCGTCTTGCCAACGGAGCCGGTGACGCCGATGATCTTTGCCGACGTCCGTTCGCGCGAGGCCCGGCCAAGATCATCGAGGCCCTTCGCGGTGTCGACGACGCGGACGCAGGGGCCTTCGACCGCCCGATCCACCAGCAGCCCCGCTGCGCCGGACGCCAGCGCGCCGGGGATATAGGCGTGACCATCCGCGCTCTCGCCATGCAGCGCGACGAAGAGATCGCCGTCCGCGACCTCCCGGCTATCGAACGCGACGCCGCTCACCGCGAAGGCCGTGGAGGCTGCCCCGCCGGTCGCTGCGGCGATCTCGTCGGAGGTCCACAAGCTCATGCAGCGCATTCCCGCGCCACGGTGACATCGTCAAACGGCAGCACGCGATCACCGATGATCTGACCCTGCTCATGCCCCTTGCCGGCCAGCAGCACAATATCGTCCGGCCCTGCCTCGGCAATGGCGGCAGCGATGGCGGCGCGGCGCCCGCCAATCTCCCGCGCGCCCGGCGCGCCGGCCATGATCGCGGCGCGGATCACCTGTGGGTCTTCCCCGCGCGGATTGTCATCGGTGACGATCACGACATCGCTCAGGTCGCTGGCAACGCCACCCATCAGCGGGCGCTTGCCGGCATCGCGATCCCCGCCGGCGCCGAACACGGTGATGAGCCGACCGCGCACATGCGGGCGCAGCGCCTCGATGGCCGCCCGCAGCCCGTCGGGCGTATGGGCATAATCGACATAAACCGGCGCACCGGCAGTGGTGATGACGGCGCGTTCCAGCCGACCGCGCACCGGCTGCACGCGCGAGAGCAATCCCAGCACCGTCTTCAGCGCGCCGCCGGTTGCGAGCACCAGTCCAGCGGAAACCAGCGCATTGGCGGCCTGATAGGCGCCGATGAGCGGCAGATCGACCTTGTGCGTGCCGCCCTCGGCCTCAATCACGAGCGTCTGCCCGAGATGGGTCGGCGTTTGCGTCACCAGCCGCAGCGTCTCGCCGGCCGAACCGACGGTCATCAACTGCAAGCCCCGGCGACGAACATGCTCGATCACTTCGGCAGAGCGCTCGTCATCGGCCCAGATGACAGCGACGCCGTCGTCGGCGACAACCTCGTCGAACAGCCGCATCTTGGCGGCGAAATACATATCCATGGTGCCGTGATAATCGAGATGATCGCGGCTCAGATTGGTGAAGGCGCCCGCCGCAACGCGCGGCCCCTCGGCACGATATTGGGCCAGCCCATGGCTCGACGCCTCATAGGCGACATGGTCGATGCCTTCCTTGGCGAGCCCGGCGAGATTGGAGAGGAAGGTCACCACGTCCGGGGTCGTGAGGCCGGTCGAAACCTGATCCACGGCAGTCGTCACGCCCAGCGTGCCGATGGACGCGGCGCCATGGCCCATCATGCGCCAAAGCTGCCGGGTGAGCTCGACCGTCGAGGTCTTGCCGTTGGTGCCGGTGACCGCGACCAGCGTCTGCGGATAAGGCGCGTAATAGCGCGCCGCGAGGCTCGCGAACAGGCGGCGCGGTTCCTCGGCGGCAATGTGAGGGACGCCGGCCACGCGCGCATCCGGCGCCGCGACGACAGCCACGGCGCCCGCAGCGATGGCGGCGTCGATGAAGTCCTCGCCGTTCACCCGCGCGCCGCGAAACGCGCCGAACACCGCGCCGGGCGCCACCTTGCGATGGTCCAGCGCGAAGCCGCTCACCTCGGCATCCTTGGCCGGATCAATCGAATCGGGCACGAGCGTGGAAAGGCGCATCATTCGGCCACCTCTTCGTCTTTGACCAACGGGGTCAGCTCAGAAATGTCGACGTCGCGGAACGCCTCGGGATAGACGCCCAGCAGCGGCGCGGCGCGCGACACGAAGGACTTCACCACCGGGGCGGCCGTATAAGCGGCCGTGCGGATGCCCGGGTAGCGGGCACTGCCCTGCGGCTCGTCCATCATAACGATGACGACATAGCGCGGCGCTTCCATCGGGAAAGCCGCAGCGAAGGTGGAGACCAGCGAACGACGGGCATAGCCGCCATCCTTGGGCTTCTCGGCCGTTCCGGTCTTGCCGCCGACGCGATAGCCTTCGGCATCCGCATTGCGCCCGGTGCCGGTCTGCACGATCATCCGCAGCAACTGGCGCATCTTCGCGCTGGTCTGCTCGGAGAACACCCGGCGGGCGGCCACTTGTTCATTCGGCTTGCGCTTGAGAACGGTGGTGGGGTGCCAGATGCCACCATTCACCAGCGCGGCATATGCGCTCGCCAGATGCATCGGCGTCACGGCGATGCCATGGCCATAGGCCGTCGTCATGATGGTCGTGCGATACCAGCGCGACGGGAACAGCGTGCCGGCCTGTTCGCGCAGCTCCACCGTGGCCGGACGGTCGAACTCCAGCGAGCGATAGGCAGCCTCAAGCGGCTTTTGCCCCATTTCATCAGCGATGCGGGCCGTGACGATGTTGCTGGAGTGCACCAGCGCCTCCGGCACCGTCAGCCAGCGGCCCAGGGGGTGGTCATCCTTGATGGTGAAGCGCCCGACCGGCAGCGGCGCCGTGGCATCATAGCGCTTGCTCATGCTGACGATGACGCCCGCATCCATGGCGATGGCAAAAGACAGCGGCTTGAACGTCGAGCCGAGCTCGTAACGCGCCTGAACCACGCGGTTGCAGCGCGGCGACATGTCGCAGGTGATCTGGCCCCGGCGCATTTGGCCGTCCGGGCCCATCACCATCGGCGCCTCGACCGGCATCAGGCGGTTGGGATTGAATGTGGGCAGAGACGCCATCGCGATCACTTCGCCATTGCGCGAATCCAGCACGATGCCGACGGCGCCCTTGGCGCTCTGTTCCGCCATGCCGAGCGACAGCTCTTCCTCCAGCGCGGCCTGAACGCGGCTATCGATGGAGAGCTGCAGTGGCTGCCCGCGCGTCTTTTCATCGGTCAGCCGGTCATCGAACGCGCGCTCGACGCCCATGGCACCGAACCCATCCCGATTGACGAAGCCGATAAGGTGCGCGGCCAGCGTGCGCTGCGGATACAGCCGCTCCGCCTCACGCGGAAACTCGATGCCGATCTCGCCCAGCGCATTCACAGCGGCGACGTCGCGCGGCACGGCACGGGTGCGGAGGTAGTTCCACTGCCCGCCCGAGGTCAGCTTGGCGTAGAAATCCGCTTCGGACTGGTCCGGGAAGATCGCGTGGAGCTTTTTGGCCAGATCGCGCGGATCGCCGAGCAGGCGGTCGCGGCGCACGGCAATGGCATAACCGTCGATATCGCGCGCCAACGGCACGCCGTTGCGATCGACAATATCGGCGCGCCCCGGAATCGGGATAGGGCTGGCCATGCGCTCGGCCTGGGTGCCGGCGTCAATGCCCATCCAGACCATTTTCGCCGCCATCACCATTGTGATCGCGGCGAAAATAAGCAGGAGGAGCATGATCCGGCCGTGGGCCACCGTGACCAGATCTGTCGGCTTCCGGGTCTCGGAACGCGGCTCCGGCCGCGCCAAAATGGTGGCCATCAGGGCACCATGGCTTCACTTAGGGCCGGGCCGCCGAGCAGCTTCTTGTCGAGCAGGGCCAGCCGGGCTGCCTTGCGGGAGGCCGGATCGGGCTCGACAGTGCGGCGCGCCCCAGCCTCTGCCGGCGCGCGCGTTGCTGGCGCCGTCTTCGGCTTAGCTTCCGCCACGGGCGGCCGGGGTTCAGCAGCTGAGGCGGTGCGAATGAAGGCGAACTCGGAGGCCACATCGGCGCCGCTGCGCGCTGCCGGCTTTTCGGGCGCTGCCGCGACCGGCGCAGGCGGGGTATTCTGGGCCATCGCGGTCATGACGGGCGGCGGGCTGTAGCCGCCGGTCACCGGTGCCATGCGGTCCAGATTGGCCAGCGCGCGCTCATTGGGCAGATATTGCGCAGGCGCCGGCACATACAGGCGCAGGTCGCTGGTGTTCCAGGCATGGAGCTGACGCATGGTTGCCCGCGCACCGAATTCCGCCTCAAGATAGCGGATGTCCGCGCGGGTCCAGCGGATCTGGTCGATCGTATGCCGCACCGCGTTCCGCTCCGTCGCCACCTGCAGGCTGATCAGATAGGCGGCGAGCGCCCCCATGGCGACCACGAGAATCCACATGATGCTTTGCAAGCGCTTGATGGCGATCATGATCGTGCTCCCACAGATTGGTGCATGGCAGGGGCTTCAGTTCGGATGGCGCTACGCAGCGTTGCGGAGCGCGCACGGGGGTTGGACTTGAGCTCAGCATCGCCGGGGCGAACAGCGCGGGCGGGCTTCTGGAAGGTCGGGCGCACGGCGGATTTGACCTCCGGCCGGTGACGCGAGCCGGCACCCTCCTGCCCGCTGCGCGTGCGGAGAAAATTCTTCACGATGCGGTCTTCCAGGCTGTGGAAGGTCACCACCGCCAGCCGACCGCCCGGGCGCAACACGGCCTCGGCGGCATCCAGACCGCGCTCCAGCGCATCCAGCTCGCCATTGAGGTGAATGCGGATCGCCTGGAAAGTCCGCGTCGCCGGATCGGTCTTGTCGCCGGGCCGCTTGCCGAGCGCCTTGTGGACTGCGCCGACGAGATCGCCGATGGTCGCCAGCGGGCGCGCTGCCAGGATGGCGCGCGCGACACGGCGCGACTGCCGCTCCTCGCCATAATGATAGAGGATGTCCGCCAGCTCGGTCTCATCGACGCGGTTGAGGAACTCGGCCGCCGTCTCGCCGGACTGGCTCATCCGCATATCCAGAGGGGCGTCCGGAAAGCGGAACGAGAAGCCGCGCCGCTCGCGATCGAGCTGCATCGAGGAGACGCCGATATCCAGCGTCACGCCATCCACGCTGTCGACACCGGCCTCAGCCAGCAGCCGTTCCATCTGCGCGAAATTGCCGGCGAGCAGCGTGATCGCGCCCTCACTGGCTGCGACGACCGCCTGCCCTTCGGCAATGGCGTCAGGATCCTGATCGATCGCGAAGACCTGCGCACCGCGCGCGGCCATGGCGCGGCTGTACCCGCCGGCACCGAATGTGCCGTCGACATGACGCTCGCCAGGGGCAATGGCAAGCGCGTCCAGCACCTCGTCGAGCAGCACGGGGCGGTGCGGCTCGGCCGGCGGGTTCGCAAGGGAAGCCGCGCTCATCAGCGCTCCTCCCGTTTGGCCTTGAGCTCATCGAGGAAGGTTTCGCATTCCTCGATGGCAAGCAGGTTCGCCGAATTCTCGGCGAGGAAGCGCTCGGGGCTCCAAAGCTGGACGAGGCGACCGCCCCCGACAATGAAGAGCGCATCGGTGATGCCGTACAACCGCCGAAAAGCCGGCGGCAGGGTGAACCTGCCGCCGGAGTCGATGGTAACGGTCTTGATGGTGCTCCAGAAGTTCGCGTCCGCCATTTCCGCGTCGAAATCCTCGCCACGGGTCATGGCGATGCGAGCGGCCTCGTCGAACTTGTTCTGAAAGAAATCGAGCTGTTTGCTGCCGAAAAGCGACACATATTTGCGGGTAGGGTCTGCCCGAACAAGCATGGTGCCGGGCTGGGTGCTGTGCTCATTCAGGACGGAGCGGAACGACATCGGCAGCGCGAAGCGCCCCTTGCCGTCCAGGGCACTGGCCCCGTTCCCCATGAAATAAGCCGATGACACCCCAACGAACTCCCTGCGCGGGGCACAGGCCTTCCCGCTCCGGAAAGCACCAGGCTGACCGGTTGATAGACTCGCGAAGATACGAGTGCCCCTAGGCCTGCGGTATTAGCAGTCCGCCCCCGGGGAGAAAAGGGAGAATCTTGGATAAAATGGGAAATGATGGGAAAATCTTGGGCAGATTAGGGAGAAATGCCCTCCGTTTTTCTTATGTTCTCATTATGACCCGTATTTGTCCGAACCATGGGCTGGGAATAGCGGGGATTGCGCACCACCAGCGCCAGCAGGAGGGAAAGGGCCAGCGCAGCGGCCAGCGCGAAGCGGAGACCCCGCACCAGAGCGGCCTCGTCCTTCACCCAACTCGTGAAAGTGCCGATCGAAAGCGGCTCGTCACGCAGCCACGCGGCGAGAACGTCCGGCGCGTCACTGGTGCGCAGCGCGCGGTCGGCCCCATCCTGCGAGGCCAGCGTCCAGAGGCGGTCATCGATCCAGTCCGCATCCGCCACCAGCAGCGCCTGCCCCCTGCCCAACCGACAGGTCGCGATGAACCCCTGCTCGGCGGGCGTGCAGCCGGCCGTCGGCTCGCGCACAACGAAGCGCGAGGCGCCTGCCACCTGCAGCAAGGCGCCTGACGCCAAGGTGCGCCGATCCGACGCCTCGCCCCCATGGCCATCGCCATGGGATTGCGCGGTGAACTCCGCAGCCTCGAGCCGCACGCCCCAATGGGCCAGCAGCGGATCGAGCAGACTCGTGAGCGGCGGCCGCCCGGGATGGACGAGCGGGCGCGGGTCCGGCCAGAGCAACAGCGGATCGGCCAGCACCACCGCGCGTCCACCCGCGCGCACCCAGCGGTCCAACGCGACCAGTTCTTCCGGCGCCATCGCGCGCGGCTGCGCCAGCAGCACGGCCTCGTGCCCGGCAAGGCTCTGGTCACTGAGCGCGTCCAGAGGGTGCAGGGCGACATGGAGGTCCAGCGCGCGCAGCAAGGGCGAGCGCAGGCCGATCGACTGCGTAGCCGGCAATCCGTGAACCGCCCCCATGGCGACATCATGCAAGGGCAAGGCCGAGAACAACGCGACGCTGGGCCGATCCCCGGCGGCGGCCGATTGGGAAGCATTGCGCATGGCCGGCACGGCCCAATTCGCGACAAGCACTGCCCCTACGCACAGCGCCAGCCCCCAACCCAGCCTTACCCGGCGGGAGCGGCCTGCGACCAAGGCCCACAGACTGCCGACGATGGCCAGCCCGGCCGCGAGCGCGATCATGCCGGCCCAGGGCAGACGGACGGACGCCAACCCGATCAGGCACAGCGGCGACAGCAAGACGACGGCCCACAGAGCCGCAACCATCGGCCAGCGCAGCCTCGCAGGAGCAGCCTCGGCGCGGTCCCCCTGCCCGGCGCGGGCGGCGCGCGTCAGCAGAATTGCGCCCAGAATGATCCCCGCCGTTCCCGGCCACAGCCAATCGAGCGGATCGAGCCGTCCGGTCCGCAGGCTGGTGCCGGTCAGCCCGAGCAGAAGCGACAGGATGGCAGGGGCAAGCGTCGCCGCCAGCAGCAAGGCAGTGCGGGGCATCGCGGCAACCGGGCGACGGCTCAGGGCGTCTGCTGCTGGGCGGGGCGCTGCGATTGGGCCTGATCGCGGTCCTGATCCATGCGCTGACGCAATTGCGGATCGGGCTCCAGATCGGGTACGGGTGACGGCAGGATGGGCGCGGCGCTGTCCGATGTGGTCGGGGTGACGCCCAGATCCGCCAGCGGCTCGTTGTTGGTCGGCGCCGGGGTGCCGGTCGTATTGGCGCCACCGGTCTGTGCGGCGGCGGACGAGGCATCGCTCGACATCGTCGCGGTATCGCTCGTCCCATCCTGACGGACGGCATCGACGATGAGGTTCGCCAGCGTAACGACGAGCAGAACCGCGGCCAGCCCGACCAGGCCGATCTGCACGCGCTGCAACTCTTCACGATGGGCGCGAACGTCGCTCTTGCGGCTCACTGCTTCCCGTTCGGGCCGACTGTCCGCCATCTTTGCGCTCCCTAGTCCGCCAACCATGGGAAAGGCGTCAATCCCTTGGAAACCAGCCAGTCCCGATTGTAAAGCGTGGAAAGATAGCGAAGGCCCGTGTCGCACAGGATGGTGACGATCCGGCTGCCCGGCCCGAGCTTGCGCCCCAGCGCCACGGCACCGGCGACATTGATACCGGTGGAAAGGCCAACGCACAGCCCCTCGCCCATCAGCTTCTCGACCCACATCATGCCTTCTTCGTCAGACATGCGGAACTGCGTGTCGATCGGCGCACCTTCGAGATTGGCGGTGATGCGCCCCTGCCCGATCCCCTCGGCGACCGAAGAGCCTTCCGCCTTCAACTCGCCATGGGCGTAATAATTGTACAGCGCCGCGCCATAAGGGTCGGTCAGCGCGATGGTGATCGCCTCGCTCTTCTGCTTGAGGCCGAGGCCGACGCCCGCAAGCGTGCCGCCCGTTCCGGCCGCGCAGGTGAAGCCGTCGATCCGCCCTTCCATCTGCGCCCAGATTTCCTCGGACGTGCCGACGATATGGGCCTTGCGATTGGCGATATTGTCGAACTGATTGGCCCAGATCGCGTTCGGCGTTTCCTCGGCGAGACGGCGCGAGGTGTGCACGAAGTGCCCGGGATTGGCATAAGGCGCGGCGGGGACGAGCACCAGTTCGGCACCAAGCGCGCGCAACGTGTCCATCTTCTCGCGGCTCTGCGTCTCGGGCATGACGATGATCGTGCGATAGCCCTTGGCATTGGCGACCAACGCGAGGCCGATGCCGGTGTTGCCGGCCGTGCCCTCAACGATGGTGCCGCCGGGCTGCAGCAGGCCTTTTTCCTCGGCATCTTCCACGATGAACAGGGCGGCGCGGTCCTTGACCGAGGCGCCGGGGTTCATGAACTCGCATTTGCCGTAGATTTCGGCGCCGCTGGCCTCGGACGGCCCGGCCAGCCGGACGAGCGGCGTATTACCGATGAGGGAGATCGTATTGGGATGGACGGTCATAGCGACTGACTAGGACGACGAAGCGCGCTGGGCAAGGCAGGAGATTGCATGGTCGCCGCAAGCCAAGCTTGTCCCGCAGCGCTGCCGGAACGGGCTTATTCGGACCGGACGAGCGCCTGCTCGTCTTCGCCCTGTTCGCGGGCCGCGCGCCGATCCGTGAACCAGATGAAGATCAGCGTCATTTCGTAGAGGATGATGAGCGGTATCGCGAGCATGAGCTGCGAAACCACATCGGGCGGCGTGAGAACCGCCGCCACAGCCACCGCACCGACGATGAAATAGCGCCGCGCACCCACCAATTGCGCGCGCGAGACGATGCCGGCGCGATTGAGCAGCATCACCAGCACCGGCAGAAGAAAGCTGATGCCGAAGGCCAGGATGAACTGCATGACGAGGCTGAGATAGCTGTCCACGCTGGGCAGCGCTTCCAGCTGCATCCCCCCCGCATCGCCCTGAAAGCGCAGGAAGAAGTGAAATGCGGTCGGCATCACCAGATAATAAGCGAAGGCCGCGCCGCCGACGAACAGGATGGGCGTTGCCAGCAGAAAAGGCAGCAGCGCCCGCTTTTCCTTGGCATAGAGGCCCGGCGCGATGAACGCCCAGAGTTGGTTGGCAGTGATCGGGAAGGAGATGAAGAAGGCGCCGAACATGGCGACCTTCAGCTCCACGAAGAACGCTTCATAGAGCTTGGTATAGACGAGCTTTCCGACCGTGTTGCCAAAGCCCTGCTTGAGCGGCTCGACGAGAAAACCGAGAATGTCGCCCGCGAAATAATAGCAGACCGCGCCGGAGATGAAGAGCGCGGCGACGCAGCGCAACAGGCGCTTTCTCAGCTCGATGAGATGATCGAGCAGCGGCGCCTTGGTATCGTCAATGTCCTTCATGCGGTGCGCGGTCCGGTCGGCTCGTCGGGTGTCCCAAGCGGCAGGCTGGACTGCGCCATGCTCTCGCTCGCGGACGTGTCGGGCTTGTGCGCCGGGCCGGCATCCTCGACCGTCTCGCCGGGATGGGACGGCGCGTCATCGGCGGCGACCTTGTCGTCGCGATCTCCCAGCAGTTCCGGCGCGCTATGATCCTGCAGGGCGGGTGTGGTCGCCGGATCGCTGAACTCCGTATTGCGGGTTTCGTCCATGATCTTCTGGTTCTGCTTGGCCCACTGCTTCTGCAGCTCCTCAAGCTCGGCTTCGCGCACCATGGCGTCGATGCCGCTGCGGAAATGGCGCGCCATGCCGCGCGCCTTCCCAACGATCTGACCGAATTTATAGAGCGCGCGTGGCAAATCCTTGGGGCCGATCACGAGGACCGCCACCACCGCGATCAGCAGCAGCTCTGTGGACGCAATGTCAAACATGCCAGGTTGGCCTGATCAGACCGCCCGGATCAGCTTTCGAGCTTCTGCTCTTCGCGCGTCGCGCTGCTCTCGCCGGCTGCGGACTGGCGATCGATGCGCTGCGCAGGCTTCGCCGCGCTCGCCGTATCGCCGTCATCATCCGCAAGGCCCTTCTTGAAGCTCTTAATACCCTTGGCGACATCGCCCATCAGGCTGGAGATGCGTCCGCCGCCGAACAGCAGCACGATCACCAGCACCAGTACGACCCAGTGAATCGGGGAACCGAAACCCATCAGAAATCTCCTGTGAATGCGCCCTAACTAAGCCCTGCGGGTCCATAGCGCAATGGCCATCCCGGCATCAGCCCTTGCCTCATCGAATAAGGCGATCAGTCCTCATCTTCTTCATCTTGTGGGTCATTTTCAAGACTCCCCTGCAAATCCAGCGATTCCATCGCCAGATCGACCGGATCGAGCAGGCCGGCAGCGCGCAGATCGTCGATCCCGGGCAGATCGCGCCGACTGGAGAGGCCGAAGTGGCTCAGAAAATCAGGGGTCGTCGCATAAGTGAGCGGCCGTCCCGGCACCTCTCGCCGCCCCGCCGGGCGCACCCAGCCCGCCTCCATAAGCACGTCCAGCGTCCCCTTGCCGACCTGCACGCCGCGAATCGCCTCGACCTCCGCGCGGCTGACCGGTTCGTGATAAGCGATGATCGCCAGCGTCTCGACCGCGGCCCGGCTGAGCTTGCGCGGCTCCTCTCGTTCCCGGCGCAGGATATGACTGAGATCGGCTGCCGTCTGGAAATGCCAGCGCCCGCCCCGCTCGACCAGTTCAATCCCGCGACCGGCATAATGCGCGGCCAAAGCCGACAGGCAGCCCCGGATATCGCCGTCCAGCCCGCTATGCCGCTGGATCTCGGCGACCGTCAGCGGCGCCTCGGCCGCGAACAGCACGGCTTCCACGAGACGCTCCATCTCGCTCGCAGCATGGAACTCCGGCACGCTCATGACGGCACCGCCGGCGCGCGCAGGTACAGCGGCGCGAACGTCTCTTCCTGCCGCAGTTCGACGCGCCCTAGCCGCGCGAGCTCCAGCGCTGCGACGAAACTGCTGGCCAACGCCGAGCGGCGCAGCTGCGGATCAGCGGTTTCGGGCAGGAACCGGCCCAGCTCGGCCCAGTCCAGCTCCATGCCGATCAGGCGCGACACCCGCTCAATGGCTTCATCCAGCGTCATCACCGGCCGGCGATGGACAATGTGGATGCGCGGCGCCGTCCGCGCCTTCACCTGCCCATAAGCCTGAATGATGTCGAACAGGCTGGCCTGCCACACGATCGCGCGCGGCCGGTGCAATCCTTCCGGCGCGGCGCGGGGGAAAACGTCCCGACCCAGCCGATCCCGCGCCATCAGGCGGGCGCCCGCCTCGCGCATCGCCTCCAGCCGCTGCAGCCGCAGATGGAGGCGCAGCGCCAGTTCCTCGGGCGAGGGCTCAGGCTGCGCTTCCTTGGGCAGCAGCAGCCCGGATTTGAGATAGGCGAGCCACGCCGCCATCACCAGATAATCGGCGGCCAGTTCCAGCCGCAGTTCCGCCGCTTCCTCGATGAAGCGCAGATATTGCTCGACGAGGGCGAGGATGGAAATCTCGCGCAGATCCACCTTCTGCGTCCGTGCCAGTGCCAGCAGAAGATCGAGCGGCCCCTCCCAGCTTTCCACGGAGACGGTGAGGATGGCGTCGCCCGGCAGGCGGCGGACAGGCTCCATCCACTCGCCATCGAACAGCCCGGTCGGCGCCTTATCGGCAGGCTGGACGGGCGAGCTGGCGCTCATGCCGGCGTGAGCGCCAAGAGCGCGTCGCGCGTCGCCATCGCCTTCTCGCCCGGCCAGGCCGGATCGGCGCCGGCGGCGATGCTCGCCATCGCCCGGTCCAGCCGCTCACGCGCCGCGTCGGATATGTCCGGCAAGCGCGCGGCGATGGCCGTCATCTCGTCCATCCGCCCCCAGCAATTGAGCGCCAGATCGCAACCGGCCGCGACCACCGCCTCGGCCAGCTCATCCGCAGGGCCGTTCAGCGCCTTCATGTCGAGATCGTCGGACATCAGCAGGCCATCAAAGCCAATGGCGCCGCGAATGATCTCGCGAATCACATAAGGCGACAGGCTGGCTGGCCGGTCCGCATCCCAGGCGGTGTAAACGATATGCGCGGTCATCCCCGCCGGAGCGTGACGCAGCGCCCGGAATGGTGCGAGGTCGCGCTCCATCTCGTCGGCGCTGGCCGAGACCGTGGGCAAAGCGAGGTGGCTGTCGACCAGCGCGCGGCCATGGCCCGGCATATGCTTGACGATGCCGGCGACGCCGCCGTCCCTCAGTCCCTCCAGCGTCGCCCGGCCCAGCGCTGCGACGCGCATCGGCTCAGCGCCGAAGGACCGATCCCCAACAATGTCGCTCGCGCCGGGATAGCGCAGATCGAGCACAGGCGCGGCATTGGCGGTGATCCCGACTTCCGAGAGCATCGTGCCCAGCAGCCGGGCATTGCAGCGCGCCGCCTCCATCGCGCTCGAAGGCGCCAGATCATAAAGGGCATCGAAGCGTGCGGCGGGGGGACAGTCCGGCCAGTGCGGCGGGCGCATCCGCGCGACGCGGCCGCCTTCCTGATCGATCATGATGTACAGATCGTCCCGCCGCGCAATGTCGCGCAGCTCATCGGTCAGCGCGCGCAACTGGGCGCGGTCGGCGATGTTGCGGCCGAACAGGATGTAGCCTGCCGGGTCGCAGGCACGGAACAGCGCCCGCTCTTCCGCGCTGACGCGCTCGCCGGCAAGGCCGAAGATGACCGGCTTCATCGCGCCGAGATCACCGGACGACGATGCAATTTTCGCCCGCCACGCGCAGCCGGCCGCAGGTGGCGGTGGCATCCGCCGGGGAAGCGACGCTGGCGCGCAGGCGATACAGGGTGCGTCCGCCCGTCTCGACCGGCTCGACGCTGTGCTTGAGGGCCGAGAGATAATCGAATCGGCCGGACTGCTTCTTCCAGACCTCCTCGGCGATGGCGCGCGAGGCAAAGGCGCCGAGCTGCACGCGCGGCCCGGTCAAGGTGTCGACATCCTCGACCTTCGCCGGAGCTGGCGCCGCCGGCTTGGGCGTGGCGGCCGTCTTGACCGGCGCGATGACGGTGGGCTTGGCCGCCGGACGCTCCGCCGGGACAGCCAGAGCCGGCGCGGTCGGGCCGGTCTGCTTCAAGTCGTCACGCGGTGCTTCCGGCACGCGGCTCGCGTCGATGCGCCCCGAAGCCTCCCGGCCCTCGCTGGCTGCAAAGGCTTCGTCCCCTTCCCCATCGAAGGTGCGCGCGTCCGACGCGTTGGCCGGAACCTTGTAATCCTTGTTCTCCGCCGCAATCAGCGGCGCCGAGCCATCGCTGCCGCTGCGATCGCGGTTGCTGAACAGATAGCCGCCGGCGACAATCACACCGAGCAGAACGAGGCCCAGCACCGCCAGACCGACAATGCGGATCGGGGACACCCTTTCGGTCTCTTCCTCGATTCCTGCGGGCTCCAGCCAGGGCAGCCGGTCCTCGTCATCAAGATTGAGACCGTTGTTCGGCTCCCCGGCTGACATCAGTTCATCTCCTCAAGCGCGCTGACGCCCATCAGGGCCAGGCCGTTCTTGATAACCTGACCGATTCCGGCGCTCAAGTGCAGTCGCGCCGCCGTGAGGCCCGCATCGCCCGCGACGATCACGCGCCGCTCGGGCTGATCATTGCCGAGGTTCCACCAGCCATGGAAGCTGGCGGCAAGATCGTAGAGATAGAAGGCGATGCGATGCGGCTCACGCGCATTGGCGGCAGCCTCGACTACGCGGGGGAAGGTGGCCAGCTGCTTGACCAGATCCAGCTCCTCCGGGCCGAACAGCGCGCTGTCCGCCGCCGGCAGGCCGTCCGGGAAGCTCTCCTGCACCCGGCGCGCCAGCGAGGAAATCCGCGCATGGGCATATTGCACGTAGAAGACCGGATTGTCCTTGCTGGCTTCCACCACCTTGGCGAAGTCGAAGTCCATCTGCGCATCGGCCTTGCGTGTCAGCATGGTGAAGCGCACGACATCCTTGCCGACCTCCTCGACGACGTCGGCCAGCGTGACGAAATTGCCGAGCCGCTTGCCCATGCGGACCAGCTCGCCATTGCGCATCAGGCGCACCATCTGCACCAGCTTGACGTCGAACTGGACCTTGCCGCCGGTCAGCGCCGCCACGGCGGCCTTGATGCGCTTGACGGTGCCGGCATGGTCGGCGCCCCAGATGTCGATCAGCTGGTCGGCATTCTCGGCCTTCTGGGCATGATATGCGAGGTCGGTGCCGAAATAGGTCAGCCCGCCATCGGACTTGCGCACCGGCCGGTCGCTATCGTCACCGAACTGCGTCGCCCGGAAGAGCGTCATCTCGGTCGGCTCCCAGTCGTCAGGCAGTTCACCCTTGGGCGGCTCCAGCACGCCCTGATAGATGAGGCCCTCCGCCTCCAGCCGGGCCAGCGCCGCATCGACGCGGCCGGCCTGCTGCACGGCCGCCTCGGAGGCGAAGACATCATGATGAATGCCGAGCAGCGCCAGATCGGCGCGGATCATGTCCATCATCGCGGCGACGGCACGCTCGCGGAACAGGTCGAGCCAGTCCGCTTCCGGGGCTCCGACGTAGCGGTCACCGAACTCCGCCGCCAGCGCCTGACCGATGGGGATCAGATATTCGCCCGGATAGAAGCCGTCGGGGATCGCGATGGTCTCGCCCAGCGCCTCCCGGTAGCGCAGATGCACCGAGCGACCGAGCGTCTGCACCTGCGCGCCGGCATCGTTGATATAATATTCGCGGATGACGCTGTGCCCGGCATATTCGAGCAGCGCCGCCAGCGCATCGCCGACGACCGCGCCCCGGCAATGGCCCATGTGCATTGGCCCGGTCGGATTAGCCGAGACATATTCGATGTTGACGCGCACGCCCTTGCCCATCGTCGAGCGGCCATAGTCCGCGCCAGCCGCATGGATGGCTGCCAGCTCGTCTTCCCAGGCGGTGCGGACAAGACGCAGATTGATGAAGCCGGGGCCGGCGATCTCCACGCCGTCGACATCCGCCAGCGCCCGCAGCCGGCCGGCGATCAGCTCGGCAAGGGCA
Organism: Sphingobium sp. B8D3B; assembly: GCF_025961875.1. Lineage (NCBI taxonomy): Bacteria > Pseudomonadati > Pseudomonadota > Alphaproteobacteria > Sphingomonadales > Sphingobiaceae > Sphingobium > Sphingobium sp. B8D3B. The sequence continues at coordinate 1,997,441 of NZ_JAOQON010000001.1, forward strand.
CGGGGATTGGTGCCGGCGGGCTTGGCCAGCACCATCGCCGCATTGGTCGCCATGTCGCCATGCGAGGGGTCGCGCGGCGGTTCGACGGTCACGGCGGCGCGATTGAGGCCGGCGGGCAATTCGCCAGCCTGCACCATGTCGTCCAGAAGGCCGTCCAGCGCGGCGGCGATACGAGCGAAGATATTCATCGGGTCAGCGGTCCTGTCAGCATCGGCGGCGCGGCTGCAGGATGCTGCGGTCGTCCGGCCGCCGGAAAATGTCAGCGGGTCACGTTATAGCGGAGCTGGTCGGTGGTCAGGTTGAAACCCAGGAGCAGCTCGAAGCTGCTTCGCTGGATCGCCTCGCGCACTTCCGGGCGGGCCAGCGGATCGAGCGCCGCGTCCTGGTCGCCCGTCTTGCGCGGGCGGGTGATCATGCGCTCGATCTCGGGCGGCAGCGTTGCCGCATTGCGATCGATATAGGCAGAGGTGCTGCCGGTCGCCTCGGCACGCAGCGCGCCCTCGGCGAAATTCAGCCGCACCATGGTGACGCGCTTGGCGGTCACCGCCGTCGCGCCGCGCACGACTGCCGCGAAGACGGGCAGATCGACCGTCCGCGCCGGCCCGGCATCGCGGCGCACCGCAACGACCTTGTAGCCGACCTGCGAATAAATGTCCGTCTCACCCGTGGTGCAGGCAGGCCGCACATCGGTGAGCGTCGCGACCACGTCGATCGCACGCGCGTCGCGGCTGTCGGCCGGGTCGAACAGCGTGACGTCGCCGGTGTGCGCGGCCACGGCCACGGTCGGGCATGCGGTGCGGAACTGGATGATGCCTTGTCCGGCGGAGTCGATGTCGCCGCGCTTCGCGCAGCCGGCCATCAGGGCGACAAGAGCTGCCAGAACGGCGGGTTTCGAGAGAGCGGCGATCCGCACGATGGCTCCAATTCCTTCATTCTGGCGCGCGCGGGATATCCCGCGCACAATCGGGTCCGCGCTTCTTAGTCGCGCTCCCACGGGCGCGCAACCGAAAGGGCACGTCGCCCGGACGGGCTGCAAAGACCTCGCCCGCGCCAGATGACCGCAGGATGAACCGGACGGCCGTTGCGCCCTCTCCCATTCTTCCGGCTTTCCCTCGAGCGGCCATGCCCCTAATGGGACTGGATGAATGGATCGACACATATGCCCGACATGCCTGCCTCTCACCAGCGCCCCGCCCTCACCGTTCTGGTCGCCGCACCGCGCGGCTTCTGCGCCGGTGTCGACCGCGCGATCATGATCGTGGAGCGGGCGCTCGAGAAGTTCGGCGCGCCAGTCTATGTCCGGCACGAGATCGTCCACAACCGCTTCGTCGTCGATGGGCTGCGCGCCAAGGGCGCCATCTTCGTGGACGAGCTGGATCAGGTGCCCGATGGGCGGCCGGTGGTCTTTTCCGCCCATGGCGTGCCCAAGGTCGTGCCCGCCAATGCCGAGGCGCGCGGCCTCGATTATCTCGATGCGACCTGCCCGCTGGTTTCCAAGGTCCACCGGCAGGCCGAGCGGCAGGTGGAGGCCGGGCGCCACATCCTGTTCATCGGCCACGCCAATCATCCCGAGGTGATCGGCACGTTCGGCCAGGTGCCGGACGGCGCGATGACGCTGATCGAGACGCAGGCGGACGCAGAAGCATTCCAGCCCGCCCCCGGCGTGTCGCTGGCCTTCCTCACCCAGACCACCCTGTCCGTCGATGATACCGCAGAGATCGTCGCAACGCTGGAGCGACGGTTCCCGGACATTGCCGCGCCAAAGGGCGAGGACATCTGCTATGCGACCTCCAACCGCCAGGCCGCAACGAAGGAAATCGCCCGTCGTGCGCAGGCGGTGATGGTGATCGGCGCGCCGAACAGCTCCAACTCCATGCGGCTGGTCGAGGTCGCCGACCGCAGCGGCGCGCGCGCCCGCCTGATCGAAACCGCCGACGAAATCGACTTTGACTGGCTGGCCGGCGTCGAGACGCTGGGGGTGACCGCCGGCGCCAGCGCGCCCGAAGTGCTGGTGCGCAGCGTGATCGACAAGCTCGCCACCCGGTTCGACGTGACCGAGGAGGAAATGCTCACCACCACCGAATCGATCACCTTCAAGCTGCCGCGCGGCCTGGAAGCGGCCTGAGCCATGGCTGTCTACACGCAGGTGCCGGCCGAGACGCTGGCACTCTTCCTCGAACGCTACGATGTCGGCACACTGCTCGCCGCCAAGGGCATCGCCGAGGGCGTCGAGAACAGCAATTATCTGGTCGACACGACCGGCGCGGACGGCAAAGGCGCCCGCTTCATCCTGACGCTCTACGAAAAGCGCGTGGATGTGGCGGACCTGCCTTTCTTCATGGACCTGCTCGACCATGTCGGCGCGCGTGGCTGCCCGGTGCCGCGCTTCATCCATGACCGCGAGGGCAAGGCACTGCAGACGCTGTGCGAGCGGCCCGCCGCCCTCATCGAGTTTCTGAACGGCGTCTCGGTGACTCACCCGACCCCGCCGCAGGCCCGGTCTGCCGGCGCGGCGCTGGGGCAGTTTCACCGCGCCGCCGAGGGCTTTTCCGGCGAGCGCCCCAACACGCTCGGCCCGGAAGGATGGCACCGCCTCGCCAATGAGTGCGGCGGCGCGCTGGATACCATCCAGCCGGGGCTGGAACAGCGCGTACGGACCGAACTCGCCTATCTCGACGCGCATTGGCCGGATGCGCTGGCGCGTGGCGTCATCCATGCCGATCTGTTTCCGGACAATGTGCTGATGCGCGGCGATGAGGTCGGCGGACTGATCGACTTCTACTTCAGCTGCACGGACATCCGCGCCTATGATCTCGCCATCATGCATGGCGCCTGGTGCTTCGGGCCCGACGGGCGGGACTTCGACAGCGCCGTGGCTTTGGCGCTGATCGCGGGATATCGCGCGACGCATGGGCTGACCGCGGAGGAATATGCCGCGCTGCCAATCCTCGCACGCGGCGCCGCGCTGCGCTTCCTGCTGACCCGCGCCTATGACTGGATCAACACGCCCGCCAATGCGCTGGTGACGCGCAAGGACCCGCTGGCCTATCTGCGGCGCCTCGACTTTTATGCCGAAACGGACGCAGCGGCGCTGTTCGGCTCGGCCTCGTGAAAACCGTCCAGCTATTCACCGACGGCGCCTGCAAGGGCAATCCCGGACCGGGCGGCTGGGGCGTGGTGCTGCGCTTCAACGGCCATGAGAAGGAGCTTTCCGGCGGGGAAGCGCACACCACCAACAACCGGATGGAGCTGATGGCCGCAATCGCCGGCCTCAACGCCCTCAAGGGGCCGTGCCATGTGATCCTGTCCACGGACAGCAACTATGTGAAGGACGGCATCACCCGCTGGATTCACGGCTGGCAGCGCAATGGCTGGCGCACCGCCGACAAGAAACCGGTGAAGAATGCCGACCTCTGGCAGGAACTGCTCGCCGCCGTCGCGCCCCACCGGATCGACTGGCAATGGGTAAAGGGCCACTCCGGCCACCCGGAGAATGAGCGCGCCGACCGCCTCGCCAGTGATGCCGCGGAGCGGGCGCGGGGTTAGGTAGTCATTCTTTCAAGTTCAGTTTGAGCGGAAGGAACAGACGATGCGCAACATCCTTGATGGACGAATGGCGAACTAACTCGACGCCTCGTCTCGCCGTTCAATCCATATTCGAGCGTCCAGCATAGTGGCATCGACCGCCGGAGACGCTTTGCATTCCCCGGATGGCTCCACCGCCAGCGCAACCTCATGGAGCGCTTCTTTCATCGCATCAAACACAGTTCGGTCATCGCCGAATGCCGACCCTCCTAGGCCGCGAGAAAATTTGAGCGACTATTTGTCGGGAGCGAGATGCAACATGCCAAGGACGCTGGTGGCTATTTGCTCGTAGCGGTTTGCTGTGGCGCGGTTGACCTCGAGAACACCGAACATGCGCTCGTTGCGGTTGTGGTGCTTGTAGAGCAGCCGGCCGTTTTCGATATCGTGCGGCGGTTTAATTTGCCGGGAATCTGCACCTTCAAAGCAAAACTCGCCCTAGTATGACGGTCATATCAATGACAGGTGCTCAACTGCCATGCCGATCACCCCCGGGCACTTCTCCTAAGACCATGAAGCCTTCAATTCGTATCCTAACCTTGGGTCGAATTATTTTAGTGGGCCTGGCATTTCCAGTGCTGCTCTTCAACTTCGGTTGCAGACGATCAACGAGATGCTTACGGCGGCGGGGATTCGGCAGTACTGCCAGATAATTCCAAAGAAATGGGGGGGGCTATGAAGGCTAAGCATATCGCCGTGGTGTCCGTACTGGCGCTACAGCTATCCGGATGCGGCGGGAGCAGCGGCGACGGCGTTCATTCGACGCCAGTGCCTACTCCTACTCCTACTCCTACTCCTACTCCTACTCCTACTCCTACTCCTACTCCTACTCCTACTCCTACTCCTACTCCTACTCCTACTCCTACTCCTACTCCTACTCCTACTCCTACCCCGACACCTACTCCGACGCCGCCGCCGACCGGCGCAAATGACGATCTGCTCAGTGCGCTCGAAACCGAGTCCTTCGTGAACAGCGCAGCCACCGGCAGGAGCAGCGTTCCGTTTGATGGTGCCACACCGACGGTGGCAGCAACGTCGGCCTCGGCCCTTGTCTGGTATGACAAGGCTAGCAATGGCTATACGATCGCGGTGGGAGGACGCAGCCAGACATTCCTGCCCGAAAATCTGGACACGAGCCAATCGACCGCGACATTGTCCGTCTATGTCAAGACGAGCGGGCCAACGACGGATTCTCTGACGCTGACAAAGGCTGGCATATCAGGCCGCTTCACCTATCGCTATGTCGGCAGCGGGTTCTGGCAAAGCACGACGACCGGCGCAGTGGTTGTCTCGGGTTCTCTAGACGCCTTTGCCTATGGCGCAGCGACGCCGAACGGCGCCGTCCCGCGCACTGGCCGCAGCGAGTATGCGGTCGATTTGATCGGAGCGCGGACAATAGGCAGCACCGCAACGGGCATAACCGGGCAAGGCTTGACTCAGGTCGATTTCGCGACCGGCGCCATCGTCACGCATGGCACAGCAGTCACTCCCTTTTCCGCCAACGCACCCTTCTCCAGTGAGGCGCGTCTGTCGAGTAGCAGCAACAGCTTTTCCGGCACGTTTCGCATCGACGACTTCGGAGTGTTTCAGGGCACGCTGGATGGTCGCTTCTTTGGCCCCAATGCGCAGGAGATCGGCGCAGCCGTCTCGGCGAAGACTGGGCTCGATATCATGATCGGCGCCATCGCCGGACGCGGCTCGACGGTGACCACTGCAAATACGACAACCAAGCCGCTGTCGGTCAATGATTTCTTCGCTGCCGATTCAGCGAGACTGACCACGACTTTGCAGAACTATAATGGGACTATCGGATCTGGATTCTCCGGAAGTAGCTCGGAATCGTCCGCACTGATCGTCAATTACGCGGCCGCCAGCAACGACTACACGCTGATTGGGACTGACCATTCGCAGTATTTTCGGGCTAGGAGCGATATCTCGTTCGGCTCGACACAAGAGGCATTACGCGACACTACGCCCAGGCAAACGCTGGACGGCTATGACTATGCGACCTTTACTAATCTTCGATATGTGACATCGCACAGGTGGAGGCGAAGCGTGGGTTCCGGCGGTCTGCTCGACTACCGGATGGAGCAGTTCGTCTTTGGCATCAACACCCCCGACGCGAGCGTCCCCCGGACCGGCTTGGGCGGCTATGCCATCGGTCTGAGTGCGACGGTCGCCGACGCCGACTTTTCCAACCTCGCCTATATCAACGGCTTCGGCCTTTTACAGGCGGATTTTGCGACCGGCAGCATGACGGCATCCGGCAGCACGCGCATATACGGCCAGGAGCAGATTAATCTTCTCTCCTACGACGGCACCGGTACCTTTAACTTGAACGGTATCATATCAAGCAGCACGAACAGTTTTACTGGGTCGATCAGCTTCGACGGACTCGGGGCCTATACCGGCACGCATCGGGGGCGCTTCTACGGCCCCAATGCTGAGGAGATCGGCGCGGCGTTCTCCGCCACGGATGGGAGTGGTGGGACAGCGGTGGGTACATTCGCAGGCGGTAGCGACTCCGCCGCGATATTCGCCGTGCCAAAAATCAGCGAACTGACCAGCCCCACCGATTTCGCGTTCTCCGCGGTTAAGCCACGTTCATCATCCATGGTCACGGGCGAGACAGTGCAGGTCAGCTATGATCCCGCGACGGCAACTTATAGCCTGTCTTTCCGCGATGTGCATCTGACGCCCTCGACCACCTACGTCGCCACCCTGTCTTCCGCCAACCGGAGCGCGGGTGCGAGCGATGATGGGTTCGACGTATATCAAGGCGCCATGAATGGCGTGGACTACAGGGCGACCCTGCTCAAACCCGTGGCAGGCAATACAGTGCTGGCGCTCAGCTATACCAGCTTGGCAATAGTCGTTGATAGCCGCCCGTCGTCCCCAAGCTTCGAGGAACGCCATTACATCGCGTTCGGCCAGCAGACCGATTCCGTCCGGATGCCCCGCAGCGGGAGCGCCCAATATGGTGGCATCGCACTCGGCTTCGGGCGAACGAAGACGAACGCGTTCAACGGCGTCAACCCGTCAGTCGTTACCGATTATGACCTGACCGGACAGGCAAGCCTGACAGCGAATTTCGGTACAGGCTCGCTTTCGAGCAGCCTGACCCTTGAGGGCACGCCCGTAGGCGGAGGCGCGGCAACCGGCTTCGGGAACTTCGCCAATAATGGATCGATTGCCGGCGCCGGGTTCAGGTTGGGCAACACTGGCGACATGGTCGCGGGAAGATTCTTTGGGGGTGCAGCAGAAGAGGTCGGCGGAACGTTCGAATTTTCGAAGACCGACAGCGCTGGTACGCTGATCGATCTCGGCGGTGTGTTCGCAGCCAAGCGCTAATCTCGGCCACCCCAGTGCCTCAGCGCCCGGCGTGGGCGCTTTCACTGTGGCTGGAACGTCCGCCGCCAACCTTCGTTACGGCGTGGAGCCGATCCTCGGCTCGATAGCCAAAGATCGGACTTTTATGCCGCCACGCACCCTGATCCAGTTCTTCCATTGGTACACGCAGGATGGAGGGCTGCATTGGGACGAGGTGGCTGACAAGAGCGCGAGCCTGGCGGAGATCGGCATCACCGATGTCTGGCTGCCCCCGGCCGGCAAGGGGGCGGCAGGCGGCTATTCGGTTGGGTACGATGCCTATGACCTGTTCGACCTCGGCGAGTTCGACCAGAAGGGCACGGTGGCCACGAAATATGGCGATCGCGCCGCGCTCGAACGGGCCTGCGCCGCCCTGCGCGATGCCGGATTGCGGGTGATCCACGACGTTGTCTTCAATCACAAGATGGGCGGGGACGAGACGGAGCAGGTGCGCGTGCGCCGGGTCAATGCGGATAACCGCACCGAGATCGAGGACGAGGCTTTCGAGGCGCGCGCCTATACGCGCTTCACCTTCCCGGGGCGCAATGGCGCCCATTCCAAGTTCATCTGGGATGCCCGCTGCTTCAGCGGCGTGGACCATCTCGACGAGCCCAATGAAAATGGCGTCTTCAAGCTCGTCAACGACTATGGCGATGGCGAGTGGAACGCGGAGGTGGACGAGGAACTCGGCAACTTCGATTATCTGATGGGATCGGACATCGAGTTCCGCAACAACGCCGTCTACGAGGAGCTGAAATATTGGGGCCGCTGGCTGGCCGAGCAGCTTCCGGTCGATGGCTTCCGGCTCGATGCCGCCAAGCATATCCCGGCCTGGTTCTTCCGTGACTGGGTGGGACATATGCGGGAGAGCGTGGCGGACGACCTGTTCGTGGTCGCCGAATATTGGCACCCGGACATGACCGCCCTGCAGACCTATCTCGACCGCGTCGATCATCAGCTCGCTCTGTTCGACGTCGCCCTGCATCACCGCTTTCACGAGGCCTCGTGCGCGGGCGACGCATTTGACATGCGGACGATCTTCGACGGTTCGCTGGTGGCGGTGGCCCCGGACCGAGCTGTGACGATCGTCGCGAACCACGACACCCAGGCGCTGCAGGCCATGGAAGCACCCGTCGAGACCTGGTTCCGCCCGCTGGCTTATGCGCTGATCCTGCTGCGCGACGCCGGGGTGCCGTGCGTGTTCTATCCCGATCTCTATGGCGCGCGGTACAAGGATACGGGCGGCGATGGCGAGACTCATGAGGTCGAGATGCCGCCGATTGACGGCCTCGAGAAGCTGATCGAAGCGCGGCAGCGTTTCGCGCATGGCCCGCAGACCGACCTGTTCGACGACCCCCATGCCATCGGCTTCATCCGCCACGGCACCGGGGATGCGCCGGGCTGCGTCGTGCTGCTCACCAATGCGGGCGATGCCACCAAGGTCTTCGATCTCGGCCCGGACCATGCCGGCGCGGGCTTCCGCGATTATCTCGGGCATTGCGAGGAAGAAATCTGGTCGGACGACGAGGGACGGCTGACCGCGCGGGTGAATGGCGGAAGCGTGAGCGTGTGGGTGCGCAGCGACGCATTTTGAGGGGCTCAGCGCCAGCGCATTTCCCTTTTGGGAACTCCGAGGCGACCGATGCTCAGGAACGACCCTCCAACATCGCGCGTTGGCTCAATTGAAAGGAGTTCTCAGATGGAAGATGAGGTTCACAAGACCACCGAAGACGCCCGTGCCGGCCAGACGCCGCACATCGTCCGTTATGTGCTGAGCATCTCGCTCGTGCTTGCGGTGATTGTGATGGCGGTCGTTCTGTTCTGGGGCTCGGCCCAGAGCTGACGCCGGCCTGAACGCGCTTTTGCGCGCAGAAAGTGGGGCCGGACGCGGCCGGCCCACATTCCTTAAATATCGCGGCGCCCGAGCAAGCGCAGACGCAGGGCGTTGAGCTTGATGAAGCCAGCCGCATCCCGCTGATCATAGGCGCCCGCATCATCCTCGAACGTCACGACCTTCTCGCTGTAGAGCGAATTGGGCGACTTGCGGCCCACGACGATGCAGCTGCCCTTATAGAGCTTGAGGCGGACCGTGCCCGCAACCTTCAGCTGGCTGTGGTCGATTGCCGCCTGCAGCATCTCGCGCTCGGGTGAGAACCAGAAGCCGTTATAGACCAGTTCCGCATAGCGCGGCGCCAGTTCGTCCTTGAGGTGGGCGGCGCCGCGATCCAGCGTCAACTGCTCGATGCCGCGATGCGCGAGCGCATAGATCGTGCCGCCCGGCGTCTCGTACATGCCGCGCGACTTCATGCCGACGAAGCGGTTCTCGACCAGATCGAGCCGGCCGATGCCGTGCTTGCGCCCCAGTTCGTTGAGGGCTTCCAGCAGCGTGGCGGGACTCATCGCCTGGCCATTGAGGGCCGTGCCGTCGCCCTTCTCGAAATCGACGGTGATATATTCCGGCGTGTCCGGCGCATCCTCGGGATTGACGGTGCGCGAATAGACATAATCCGGCACCTCTTCCCACGGATCTTCAAGCACTTTGCCTTCCGAGGAGGTGTGCAGCATGTTGGCGTCAGTGGAGAACGGCGCTTCGCCGCGCTTGTCCTTGGGCACCATGATCTGGTGCTGCTCGGCCCATTCGATGAGCTTGGTGCGCGAGGTCAGATCCCATTCGCGCCACGGCGCGATGACCTTGATATCCGGCTGGAGCGCATAATAACCAAGCTCGAACCGCACCTGGTCATTCCCCTTGCCGGTCGCGCCGTGAGACACGGCATCGGCCCCGACCATCTTGGCAATCTCGATCTGGCGCTTGGCGATCAGCGGCCGCGCGATGGAGGTGCCGAGCAGATACAGCCCCTCATACATGGCGTTGGCGCGCATCATCGGGAAGACATAATCCCGCACGAATTCCTCGCGCAGATCGTCGATGAAGATGTGCTCGGGCTTCACGCCGGCATTCAGCGCCTTCTGCCGGGCCGGCTCCAGCTCCTCGCCCTGTCCCAGATCGGCCGTGAAGGTCACGACCTCGCAGCCATAATGGATTTGCAGCCACTTGAGGATGACGCTGGTATCGAGGCCACCGGAATAGGCGAGAACAACGCGCTTGATGGTGTCGGACATGGCGACAGGGGTCTTTCGAACTGGAGGTCGAGGATCAGGCCGGTCGCCTATCAGCGTCGCTCAAAACGCGCAACCTGTGAGGGACGCCGGGCGCGCCAATCCGCTGCACGCGGGCTGCCCATCATCGGTAAGATCGATCATTGAGACGACTTTAATCGATTTTCGTTCTTGAACGGGTGGCATTATTGTCAGCATCGGAACGCAGCCTGCAGCCTGCGTCCATTGCTCGCCGGTTCCCCACGGCCGCGCGAGCACCTGCTGCCCCGGCACCCCCCTCCTGCCGGGGCAGCTATCGCCTCCCGACATCCCCCAGCATCCGGCAGACCACGGCAGCTTTGCGCCTGCCTCAAACGAACCGCCCGGCCCCATCTCTGGAGCCGGGCGGCGAAGCATCCGTCATGGAAGGAGGATTATGCCGAGAGATCGAACCGGTCGGCGTTCATCACCTTCACCCAGGCCGCGATGAAGTCGGCGACGAACTTGTCGGCAGCGTCGGACGACGCGTAGACCTCTGACAGCGCCCGCAGCTGGGAGTTCGATCCGAACACCAGATCGGTGCGGGTCGCGGTCCATTTCTCCGTATCCGTCTTGCGGCAGGTGCCGACGAACACCTCGTCCCCGCGATCATCGACTTCCTTCCACGCCGTGCCCATGTTGAGCAGGTTGACGAAGAAGTCGTTGGTCAGCTGGCCGGGACGATCCGTCAGCACGCCTTCCTTGCGGCCATTGTGATTGGCACCGAGCACGCGCAGCCCGCCGACCAGCACCGTCATCTCCGGCGCGCTCAGGCGCAGCAGCTGGGCGCGGTCGATCATCAGCTCCTCGGTCGGCACGCTGAAGCGCACCTGCAGATAATTGCGGAAGCCGTCTGCCTTGGGCTCCAGCACGGCGAAGCTCTCGGCATCGGTCCAGTCCTGCACGGCATCCGTTCGGCCGGGGATGAACGGCACCGTCACCGTGCGCCCCGCGGCCTTGGCGGCCTGCTCGATGCCGACGCTGCCGCCCAGCACGATCAGATCGGCAATGCTCACCTTCTTCCCGCCCGATGCCGTCGCGTCGAAGTCTGCCTTGATTCCCTCATAGACATTCAGGACGCGGGCCAGTTGCGCCGGTTGATTGACTTCCCAGTCCTTCTGCGGCGCAAGGCGGATGCGCGCGCCATTGGCGCCGCCGCGATGGTCCGAGCCGCGATAGGTGGAGGCCGAGGCCCAAGCGGTGGTGACCAGCTCGGCCACGGACAGGCCCGATGCCGCGATCTTCTCCTTGAGCGCTGCCACATCGGCGGCGTCGATCGGCGCATAGTCGGCCTTGGGGATCGGATCCTGCCAGATCAGGTCTTCCACCGGCACCTCGGGGCCGAGATAGCGCGCCTTCGGCCCCATGTCGCGGTGGCACAGCTTGAACCAGGCCCGTGCGAAGCAATCCGCGAAATAGTCCGGGTTCGCGCGGAATTTCTCCATGATCGCTCGATAGGCCGGGTCCATCTTGAACGCCATGTCCGCCGTGGTCATCATCGTCGGCACATGCTTGGCAGGGTTGTGCGCGGCCGGCGCCAGCGTCTCGGGCGGATTGCCGACCGGTTGCCACTGTTTCGCGCCGGCAGGGCTGCGCACCAGCTCATACTCGTGGTCGAGCAACATGTCGAAATAGCTCATGTCCCAGCTGATCGGCGTCGGCGTCCACGCGCCTTCGATGCCGCTGGTGATCGTATGATCGCCGATGCCGCTCTCATGGCTCGACTGCCAGCCCAGGCCCTGCTGCGCGATGTCTGCGCCTTCCGGCTCGGCGCCGATCTTGGAGGCATCGCCCGCGCCATGCGCCTTGCCGAAGGTGTGGCCACCGGCCGTCAGGGCAGCTGTCTCTTCATCGTCCATGCCCATGCGCTTGAACGTCTCGCGAATGTCCCGTGCGGACTGGAGCGGATCGGGATTGCCGCCCGGCCCTTCCGGGTTGACGTAGATGAGGCCCATCTGGATCGCGGCGAGCGGGTCTTCCAGCGCGCGGCCCTCAGCCTCGTCAATGCGGGTGAGATTGCCTTCCTGGCCCACCCACTGCTCCTCGGTGCCCCAGTAGATGTCCTTCTCCGGCTCGAACACGTCGGCCCGGCCGCCGCCGAAGCCGAAGACCGGCCCGCCCATCGATTCGATCGCGACATTGCCGGCGAGGATCATCAGGTCCGCCCAGCTCAGCTTGGCGCCATATTTCTGCTTGATCGGCCAGAGCAGCCGGCGAGCCTTGTCCAGATTGGCGTTGTCCGGCCAGCTGTTGAGCGGGGCGAAGCGCTGCTGCCCGCTATTGGCGCCACCGCGACCGTCACCGGTGCGATAGGTGCCCGCCGAGTGCCACGCCATGCGGATGAAGAACGGGCCATAATGGCCGTAATCCGCCGGCCACCAGGGCTGGCTGTCCGTCATCAACGCATGGAGGTCGCGTTTGACGGCCTCATAATCCAGCGTCTTGAATGCTGCGGCATAGTCGAAATCGTCCCCCATCGGGTCAGTGGAGAGACCGTTTCGCTGGAGAATTTCGAGCGAGAGCTGGTTGGGCCACCAGTCCCGATTGGTGCGGCCCAGCAGCGAGCGCATGGCTGCGGACGTCTTCATCGGGCAACCCGACGGCGAACCACTTGTTTTCGCGTCCATTTCAATATCCTTCCCGATCAAAATTCATTGAGGGGAGATTATCGAACAGCGGCCGCCTGAAACAGCGATTAAACTTCGTTATTGAAAGCTAGATTTTCGATCAAGGATCAGCCCTTGGCGCGATAGCGTGCCTCGGCCTGCGCCATATAGTCTCGCGTGATCGGCAGAGTGTGGCGATTGCGGACGAACTGGAGCTGGTAGATCGTCTGGCTGCCATAGAGGAAGCCGGACGCTGCCGCCGCCAGATAGAAGGTCCACATGCGGAAGAAGCGCTCGTCATACAGGGCGACGATCTCCGTCTTCGCCGCAAGCGTGCGCTGATACCAATGCTCGAGCGTATAGTAATAATGCATGCGCAGCACTTCGATGTCGGTCAGCAGCAGGCGGTTGGGCTCGCTGCCTTCCATGATCTCCGACAACGCCGGGGCGTAACCGCCGGGGAAGATATATTTGCGCATGAAGCCATCCGTCGATGACGGGCCATTGAGGCGGCCGATGGTGTGCAGCAGCATCACCCCGTCCGGCTTCAGCAGGTTATGGCAGGTGCGGAAGAACTCGCGATAATGGCGCACGCCGACATGCTCGAACATGCCGACCGAGACGATGCGATCGAACGTGCCGTTCACATCGCGATAATCGATCAGCTCGAACCGGACGCGATCGGCGACGCCCGCCTCCTGCGCCCGGCGCCGCGCGACTTTGAGCTGCTCCTCGGACAAAGTGACGCCAAGCACGTCCACATCCGCCACGCGGTTGAGATAAAGGGCCATGCCGCCCCAGCCGCAACCGATATCCAGCACCTGCTGACCGGACTTCAGATCGAGCTTGGCGGCGATATGCGCCTTCTTGTCGATCTGCGCCTGCTCCAGGCTCACGGCATCGGGGTCGGTAAAGTAGGCGCAGCTATATTGCCGGTCCTTGTCGAGGAACAGCGCGTAGAGCTTGTCCGACAGGTCGTAGTGATGCGCGACATTGGCCTTGGAGCGACTGCGCTTGTTGTAATTGTCGCGCCAGTGCTTGATCCGCTCTCCCAGCCAGCCGAGCAAGCTCGGCTCATCGAGCGTCTTGCCGCTTTCCAAAGGCGAATTGGCCGCGACCAGCATGATCAGGTTCCAGATGCTGCCCTGCTCGATGATGAGCTTGCCATCCATAAACCCTTCGGCCGCGCCGAGCGCCGGATTGGTGAGGATGGCGCGTGCGGCGGCATCATCGGTGAAGCGGATGGCGACGTCCGGCCAGCCCCTCACGGCTGTTCCCAACACTTCCTGCGACCCATCCGCATAGCGGATGGTCAATGTGCCCTGACTGATGATCTTGCCGAGCAGGCGACCCAATATTCTCATGGCGCGCGTTTATAGCGCGGCGGATCGTTCGGTCACCCCCTTTCACGAAGAGCGGGCGCTTTCCCTGACCGTTCCATCTGCTATTCCGCTGCCTCGGCCCATCGGAGATGAGACGATCATGACCACCCCCAGCTTCCACAGCTACCGCCCGGCCGATGGCCATGGGCTGGCGCACAATCCGCTGAATGCCATCGTCGCGCCGAGGCCCATCGGGTGGATCGGGACGGTCAGCGCGACCGGTGTGCCCAATCTCGCGCCCTACAGCTTCTTCAATCTCTTCGCCTACAGCCCGCCGATCATCGGCTTCTCATCCAGCGGCGTGAAGGACAGCCTGACCAACGCCCGTGCGACCGGCGTCTTCACCTGGAATCTGGTCGGCCGCTCCCTGGCTGAGGCGATGAACGCCACATCTGCAGAGGTCGCGCCAGACATCGACGAATTCACGCTCGCTGGGCTGGAACCGCTCGCCTCGGCGGAGATCGCGGCACCGCGCGTCGCGGCCAGTCCGGTGCAGTTCGAATGCCGGGTGACAGACATACTGCCGCTGCGTGGCCTTTCCGGCGCGCAAACCGGCAATGTCATGGTGTTTGGCGAAGTGGTCCACATCCACATCGATCCGGCCTGCCTGCATCACGGCATCTATCGCACCACCGATGCGGTGCCAGTGGCGCGGGGCGGAGGTCCGGCTGACTATTACGAGATCCGGCCCGACACACAGTTCCTGATGAAGCGCCCCGGCTGAACCCTTGGCTCAGCCGAGCGCGGCCTGCTTCTCGGCCGCGAGCCGATCCAGCTCGGCGCGGCTCTTCTTTTCGCTGGCGGACTTGAGCTGGCCACATGCCGCCATGATGTCGCGACCGCGCGGCGTGCGCACCGGCGCGGAAATGCCCGCCTCGAACACGATGTCTGAGAAGCGCCTGATCCGCTCCGGGGTTGAGCACTCATAGGGCGCGCCGGGCCACGGGTTGAAGGGAATGAGGTTCACCTTCGCCGGCAGACGATAGTGGCGCAGCAGGCGGACCAGCTCGCGCGCATCCTCATCGCTGTCATTCTTGTCCTTGAGCATCACATATTCGAACGTGATGCGACGGGCATTATTGGCGCCGGGATAGTCGGCACAGGCCTGCAGCAGCTCTTCCAGCCCGAACTTGCGGTTGAGCGGCACGATCTCGTCGCGCACCTCCTTGGTGACGGCATGAAGCGACACGGCCAAATTGACGCCGATTTCCTCGCCAGCGCGCGCCATCATCGGCACCACGCCGCTGGTGGAGAGCGTGATGCGGCGCTTGGAGAGCGCCAGCCCGTCGCCATCCATCACCACCTTGAGCGCATCGCGCACATGCTCGAAATTATAGAGCGGCTCGCCCATGCCCATCATCACGATGTTGGTGAGCAGGCGCCCGTCCGGGCTGTACTGCGGCGCGTCGTCGTCTTCTTCCTCTTCGACCTCGCCGAAGCCGGCCATGCTGCCCTTTGGCCACTCGCCAAGGGCATCGCGCGCGAGCATCACCTGCCCGACGATCTCGCCGGGCGTCAGATTGCGCACCAGACGCATCGTGCCGGTATGGCAGAAGCGACAATTGAGCGTGCAGCCGACCTGGCTGGACACGCACAGCGTCCCCCGGTCCGCATCGGGGATGAAGACCATTTCATAATCCTGCGCGTCGTCGGAACGCAGCAGCCATTTGCGCGTGCCGTCCGAGCTGATCTGCGCTTCCACCACATTGGGCCGCCCGACGATGAAGCGCTCGGCCATCCAGCCCCGCATCGGCTTGGCCAGATCGGTCATGCGCTCGAAGTCGGTCTCACCGCGATGATAGAGCCAGTGGAAGAGCTGCTTGGCGCGCAGCTTCGCCTGCTTCTCATCGAGACCGGCCGTACTCAGCTCAGCCTTGATCTGGGCGCGGGAGAGACCAACGAGATCGACCCGCCCGTCCTCGCGCGGCGTGATGGCGCGGGGGACCGGCACAGGATCGACATGGCCGGGGATCGGCATGAGGGGCGTCGCAGTGTGGGGCATGGGGGCGCATATAATCGCATGTTGGAGCTTGCGCCAGTGGCGTTCACCAACCCCGATGCCGGCAGACCATCCCCATACGAAACCGGATTTCCCGTCGTTGCGGGAACCCGGCGAGCAAGGAGCCGTTACGCTCTGGTCGTCCGGGCCCCTCTGGCGCTTGCTGGCAAGCGTGATGTCGGACGCCCCACCGCGCCCGAGGCAGATCATTCCACGTACGCCATTCGCCGTGGAATCCTTCGGCGCCTATCGGAGGATTGATCCATGAAGTTCGCGCTCCCGCTCTCCCTCGCTGCCCTGGCCTCGCTCGGCTGCGCGACGCCCGCTTTCGCCGCGGACCGTGCCCCGACCCCGGACGAGGCGAAGGCCATCACGGCTGTGCTACACGAGGCGGGATTCAAGAGCTGGGACGAAATCGAGTTCGACGTCGACGACAATCGCTGGGAGGTCGATGACGCGCGCGATGCGCAGGGGCAGCAATGGGATCTCCATCTCGCCCCGAAAACCTACGCGATCGTCCGCCGCGAACGAGACTGACGACGGGCCGACTAGTTCGCAAAGCGCTTGAAATAGCTCGTCTCCAGCCACCGCGGGCGCTCTGGCGCGTCGGCGACGCGCTGGGTGAGCGCGATGACATAGTCGGTCAGCTTCACGCCCTCGGCCTTCATCACCGGCTGCAGAAGATCATCCTGGGGAGAATGGTAGATATTCGCGCGCCACGCGGCCTCCACCGCCTCTTCCGGCGTCCCGAGCTTGAAACCATATTTGGGGAAGAGCGCCGGGATGCCCTGCTTTATGAAGCTATATTGATCCGACCGGATGAACACGTTGCGATCCGGCTTGGGGTCCGGGACGATGGGTAGGCCCATCGCCTCGCTCACCGCCTGCGCATGAGCGCCAAGCGTGCTCTCCTCATAGCCGATGGGCGTGATGCTGGTCAGCGGAAAGATCGGCAGCGGCATGTCCAGATTGATGTTCGCCACGATCGAGCCGGCCGGCACCGTCGGACGATTGGCGAAATAGCGCGAGCCGAGCAGGCCCTTCTCTTCTGCGGTGATGATGGCGAACAGGATTGAGCGGCGGGTCTTCCGGGGCGCCGCCGCCAATGCCCTGGCCGCCTCGATCATGCTGGCGACGCCGACGGCATTATCGAACGCCCCGTTATAGATGGCATCGCCATTGACCGGTGTTCCGATGCCATAGCCGTCCAGATGCGCCGAAAGGACGACATATTCCGAGGCCAGTGCCGGGTCCGATCCGGGCAAGACCGCGATGATGTTGTTGCTGGTGAGCGGCTTTTGAGTCGCCTTGATCGTTGCCGCAAAACGGCCCGGCAGATCGAAGACGGGCAGCGGCGCCGATGCGTCCGACAGGGCGGACAGCGCCTCGAAGCTCTGCCCCGTGCCCTCGAACAGCAGGCCGGCCTTTTCCGGCGAGAGGGTTGCCATCATGAAGGGCACCGAGACATCGCGCAGGGCCGGATCGGCCAGAAACATGGAGGAAAGGCTCGCATTGCCGACCTGCCGATCCCACCGGATCTCGACCTGTTTGGGGGTGGTGAGCGCAATCATTCCCAGGGCACCACGCTCAGCGAGCAGCTTCGCGCGCGCCGAGCGCGCATCGGACTTCAGCGCGCCCGAAATGTCGGCTGGGCCGCCGGACAGCACGACCACCACCTTGCCCTTGACGTCGATCCCCGCGAAATCGTCGTGACCGGCCTCAGCTATGGAGAGGCCATAGCCGGCAAAGACGAGCGGCGCGTCGATGCTGGCCGGCATGGGCGTGTTGCCACGGAAGAACAGATCCTGCGGGGTCGCCAGAACCACATCGCCCGACGCGCGCTTGAGCACCGCCGTGCTCGCCGGCTGATCGAAGCGCTGCTCGACCAGATCGACACGCTGAAAATAGCCGTCCGTTCCCGCCGCCCGCGCCCCAAGCTTGCGAAAGGACTCGACGACATAATCGGCCGCGCGATCATAGCCCGGCGTGCCGGCTCCGCGCCCTTCATTGGCGTCGCTGGCAATTTCCTCGACATGGCCCCACCAGGCATTGATCCGCTCAGGGGATGGGTCGGGCAGTTGCGCAGCCAGTGGGGCGGCGATCAGGCAGCCAATGACTGCCCCTAGGGCGTGGCGATAGAACATGAAGCATGGTCTCCCCGGACGATGCGCCACATGCTGCAATGCAACAAGAGCGCTGTCAACGCGGGGGCGGTCCGGGAAAGCAGCGCTTAAGGTTGCCGCGCGCAGCCCAGCGCCGCCGCATCGATGGCGGTGGCGGCACCGCTCAGGGCATAGCGATCGGTAAAGCGCCCGCCTGCCCGTGCCCGCCCGGATATGCTCATCGTCCGGTTGGTGCGCATCGCGGCGATGATTGCCGCATCGCTTGCTGGGTCCGCCGCCCAGACATCCGCTTCGGACCCAACCAGCGCGAACTGCCTGCCGCCGAGGGAAAGAACCGCGTGCGTATCCTTGGCAAGTTGATGGCTGAGGCGAATATTCACCTGCCCGCGTAGCCCGGCGCGGGGCCAGTAGCCAATGGCGGCGAACGGACGCCAGGGCGATGCTTCCCAGCCCCCGGCCATCGGCTGGGCCATGGCAAAGCAGCGCTGGGCGTTCGGATCCCGGAACGCGCCCCAGCCCTCGAACACGCCAAGCACGTCCCGCGCCCGCGCGTTGCCGGCCGCGGCAAGCGCGGCGCCGATCAGCAGCAGAGCGAGCGCGCGGACAGGGCGGGTGAGCGTCATGCCGCCGGACAAAGCGTAACGCGCCCGCGAACACAAGACAGCGCCGGGTGGACGCGCGCTTTTTTCTCGGGGCGACTTGCCCCATGCGGCAATTTCGATAAGGAAAGAGGCTCCAAGAGCGGACTCCTTCGCTCCGACTCCATCAACCGGATAAGAAACGGACACCAGAGGGATGAAGGCCACCATCGAACGTGCGACGCTCCTGAAGAGCCTCGGCCATGTCCAGTCGGTCGTGGAGCGGCGCAACACGATCCCGATTCTCTCGAACGTGCTGATCGACGCGACCGGCGACGGCGCCATCAAGCTGATGGCCACCGACCTCGATCTGCAGATCGTCGAGAATGTGCAGGCGCAGGTGGAAACGCCGGGCGCCACCACGGTCTCGGCCCACACCCTGTTCGACATCGCGCGCAAGCTGCCCGAGGGCAGCCAGGTCCGCCTGGAAGCGGCCGAGGGCAAGATGCTCGTGCAAGCCGGGCGTGCGCGCTTCAACCTGCAGACCCTGCCGCGCGACGACTTTCCGATCATCGCGGAAGGCGCGCTGCCCACCAGCTTCGAGCTGCCGGCCGCCTCGCTCATCCAGATCATCGACAAGACGCGCTTTGCCATCTCCACCGAGGAGACGCGCTATTATCTGAACGGCATCTTCCTGCACGTCGCGGAAGACCCCGCCCCGGTGCTGAAGGCCGCCGCGACCGATGGCCACCGCCTCGCCCGCGTGACGCTCGCCCGCCCGGATGGCGCAGAGAACATGCCGGACATCATCATTCCGCGCAAATGCATCGCCGAGCTGCGCAAGCTGCTCGACGAAGTGGACGGCAGCGTGCGCATCGACCTCTCGCCCACCAAGATCCGCTTCGACCTTGGCAATGCGGTGCTGACCAGCAAGCTGATCGACGGCACCTTCCCGGATTACAGCCGCGTGATCCCGACCGGCAACGACAAGCTGCTCAAGATCGATCCGCGCAGCTTCGAGGAAGGCGTGGACCGCGTGGCGACCATCGCCACCGAGAAGACCCGCGCCGTGAAGATGGCGCTGGAGAAGGACAAGATCACCCTCTCCGTCACCAGCCCGGAAAACGGCACTGCTGCCGAGGAAGTACCCGGCGACTACAGCGCCGCGCCCATCGAGATCGGCTTCAACGCCCGCTATCTGCTCGACATTCTCGGACAGGTCGAAGGCGACTCGGTGGAGGTCCACCTCGCCGACGCTGCCGCGCCGACGCTCATCCGCGAGAATGAGAAGGCCCCGGCGCTTTACGTGCTCATGCCGATGCGGGTCTGATCCCGCGCACCAGACTTATTTGGGATTGGCCAGCACCGAGAGGGCCGCGACCGACAGGCTGCGTATGGCCGTTGGGATGGCGCTTTCGGCGTCCGGCAGGAAGTAGGGCGAGTGGTTTGTCGGGAGCGGCTCGCCGTGCTTTGCATAATCCGCGATGACCGACGGCAGATAGCCGCCGACACCCAGATAGACCGAGCGCATGCCGCTGGCTGACACCAGTTCCGAATAATCCTCGCTGGCCGAACCGCCCGGCGCGCTGGCCGGGATCAGCGCAATGTCGTCCCACCCCGCCGTGCGCAGGGCAGCTGCGGTTTTCGCAGCGAGATCATCGTCATTGATGACCGATGCCGCGCCCCGGCTGTGATCGATCACCGGTTCGGGCGCCTGCGACATCGCTGCGACGGAGAGCGCCGTGCGCTTCACGCCCTCGACCAGCTGCTCGCGAACCTCCGGCGAGAAGGAGCGCAGCGTCAGGGCCAGCGATGCTGTGTCCGGGATGATATTGGCCGCCGAGCCCGCCTGGAACGAGCCGACGGTCACGACCCCGAATTCAAACGGATCCTTCTGCCGGCTGACCACGGTTTGCACATCCATGACGAAGCGCGCGCCCATCACGATGGGATCGATGGTGCGGCTCGGCATCGAGCCGTGACCGCCCTTGCCCTTGAAAGTGATCCGGATGGTGTCCGAATTGCTGGTAAAGGCGCCCTGCTTGACCACGATCCGCCCGACGGGATCATTGCCGACATGGGCCGCAAAGCCGTAATCGGGCTTGGGGAAACGCGTGAACAGGCCGTCCTCGACCATCTTGCGCGCGCCCTGCCCGCTTTCCTCGCCCGGCTGCGCGACAAACAGCATCGTCCCGCGCCACTGGTCCCGCATGGCGAGCATGGCTTTCGCCGTACCGACCCACCAGGCCATGTGCAGATCATGGCCGCAGCTATGCGCGACGAACGTGGTCTTGCCTTGATACTGCGCCTCACGGGTGCTCGCGAAGGGCGACTGGCTCAGCTCCTTCATCGGCAGGGCATCCATGTCCGCACGGATCAGCACCACCGGCCCCTCGCCATTGCGCAGCACGGCGACGACGCCGGTCCCGCCAACCTTCTCGGTGACCTCCAGCCCCAGCTTGCGCATTTCCTGCGCCAGCCGCGCGGCCGTGCGGGTTTCCGCCAGGCTCAGCTCGGGATTGGCGTGCAGATCGCGGTAGAGGGCGATCAGGTCCGGCGTGCTCTGCTTGATGGACTGTTCGATGGCAGCGGTCGCCCGCGCATCTACGGTCGCGCCCATGGCCGGACTGGCCAGCGCCGACATTGCAAGGAGCAGCGCGAGAGGGGATTTGAGCATGGCATCTCTCCGGAAAGCAGGAGGCTGGGTGGCACGAACCGGGCCGCAGCATAGACATGGGTCTGGACGAGGTGAAGTTGAAAGTTATGCAGAAGATGCATACTAGTGCGTCCGCAGCGGACGGGATGCGCTGAGCGGAAAGGACCATGACCATGCAAGAGAGTGCCCACGGCAACCACGGAATGGTCACCGCGCCCCATCATCTGGCCAGCAAAGCCGGCCTGTCCATCCTGCGGGACGGCGGCACGGCGATCGAGGCGGCGATTGCCACCGCCGCGTGCCTCGCCGCGGTCTATCCGCACATGACGGGAATCGGCGGGGACGGTTTTTGGCTGATCCACGAGCCGGACGGCCGGGTTTGGGCCATCGACGCCTGCGGGCGCAGTCCTCGGGCGCTTGGCGATGCCTATGCCGGCCTGTCGGCCATTCCCTGGCGCGGGCCGCTCGCCGCCAATACCGTGGCGGGCACGGTCTCCGGATGGGATCTGGCGCGGTCCTCGCTGGCCTCTCCCCTCCCCCTGCATCGCCTGCTCGCGGACGCCATTGCCCGTGCCGAACAGGGCGTGGCGGTGACCGCCGGCGGCGCCGAACTGGCCGCGAGCAAATCGGACGAACTGACATGCGTACCGGGCGCCTATCGCACGATCTTCGAGCCGGAGGGCCGCCCGCTCCGCGAGGGCGAAACGCTGCGCCAGCCGCAACTGGCCGAAACGCTGAGAATGCTGGCCGAGGATGGGCTGGACAGTTTTTATCGTGGCGCGCTGGCCGAGCGGATCGCCGATGATCTCGCCCGGCTGGGCAGCCCGGTGACGGCGCAGGATCTGGCAGCCCACCGCGCGACCTCGCCCGCCGCGCTCTCCGTGCGGCTGCGCGACGCCATGCTCTACAACACCGCACCACCGACGCAGGGCCTTGCCTCGCTGCTGATCCTCGCGCTGTTCGACCGGTTGCCGGCGGAACAGGCCGAAAGCTTCGCGCATCTGCACGGGCTGGTCGAGGCGACCAAGCAGGCCTTTCTGGTCCGCGATGCGCATGTCGGCGACCCGGCTTTCATGGAGATCGATCCGCAGGCGCTGCTCGATGACGCGGCGGGCCTGGACCGGATGGCGCAGGCGATTGACCCAGCGCAGGCCATGCCCTGGCCGCGCCCTTCGGCCCTGGGAGATACCTGCTGGTTCGCCGCCGCCGATGCCCGTGGGCAGGTGGTGAGCTGCATCCAGAGCACCTATTTCGAGTTCGGCTCGGGCCTGGTGCTCCCGCAGAGCGGCATCACATGGCAGAATCGCGGCTGCTCTTTCCGCCTCGCCGACGAGGGCTGGAATGCCCTCAAGCCCGGCCGCAAGCCGTTCCACACCTTGAATCCCGCGCTGGCGCATTTCGATGACGGCCGGGTGATGGCCTATGGCACTATGGGTGGCGAAGGCCAGCCACAGACGCAGGCCGCTCTGTTCAGCCGCTATGCCCGCTTCGGCGTGCCGTTGCAGCAGGCGATCTCCGCACCGCGCTGGCTGCTCGGCCGGACATGGGGGGAAGAGAGCACATCACTCAAGCTGGAGGACCGCTTCGACCCGGCGCTTTATGCGCAGCTTCGCGCGGCGGGGCATGAGGTGGAGCTGGTCGCACCGATGACGGCGATGATGGGCCATGCCGGCGCCATCGTCCGCCATGCCGATGGGCAGCTGGAAGGCGCGAGCGATCCGCGCAGCGACGGCAAGGCGGCGGGCTTCTGAAGTCAGTCCGCGCGGGAGCGTGCCGTCAGTGGCCGCTTCCCTGCAGCGAGACATGGGCGGAGACGATGCGCCATCCCTCCGACAGCCGCGCCCAGCTCTGGCTCTGGCGGCCGATGACCTCGCCGCCGATCCGCTGGAACTCGACATTGGCGGTCGCGAAATCATCGCCGAAGGTGGTGATCTCCATGCGCCGGATGGTCCGAGGCGGCGAGCCGCCCGCTCGCGCCTTGCGGAAGGCGAGGATCTCCTCGATCCCGTACAGGCATTCGCCAACCCCATAACGCACCGCGCGGTCCGACTGCCAGAACATGCCATCCAGCATGGCGATGTCATTGTCTCCCAGCGCGCGTTCGTATGCATCCACCAGCGCGGTCACTTCGGCGAGAATGGCGGGCTTGTTGATCTCCATCACGCGCGCTCCTGCCCCCTCGCCGCATCCATGCCCCCGACAAGCGCCGCCGAATCGGTCGTAAAGCCAAAGCACTGCTTCACATTGTAAAGCGTCGCCTCGGCGCAGAAGGCGGGCGAAGTGGTGGCCGCGCAATCGGTGAGCAGCACGCAATCATAGCCCAGGCAATTCGCATCGATCAGTGTCGCCAGCACGCACTGGTCGCTGTTCACGCCCGCGAACAGCACCGTATCCACCCGCAGATTGCGCAGGATGCTGTCCAGCGGCGTGTCCCAGAAGCCGGACATGCGATATTTGGAAACGCACACGTCCTGCGGCGCGATCGGCAGTTCGTCGACCACGGCGGCCGCCCAGCTTCCTTCCTCCAGCACTGGCGCGCCATTCGCCAGCGGATCGCCGAGGCCGGTGCCGGTGCCGTCCGGCTTGTAGACATGGAGGATCGAGGGGCTGAGGTTCATCCGGTCCGGCCGGTTGCCCCAGTTGAGCCAGATGACGGGCACATCCTCTGCGCGCAGACGCGGCAGCAGCGCCTGCAGCGGCACGATGGGCGTGCGCGCGGCGGAAATATCCACGCCGATTGAGGCCAGCCAACCATCGGGGTGGCAGAAGTCGTTCTGCATATCCACCACGACAATCGCCGTGCGCGCCAGATCGATCTGCAGATTCTGCGGCGCGGCTTCGCAGGCGATCACATGGCGCGGCTGGTCGCCCTGCGCAAGAATGGCCTCCTGCGCATTCACCTGCCACGCGCGGCGCGGCGAGCTGCCGAGGCGATGATAGGGGGCTGTCTGGTCTGGCATCATGCGTTTCCTGAGAGAAGAGCGATATCGCTGGCGTCGAGGTCCACTGGCACGCCAGAGCGGATCAGGTCGGAAAAGCCCTCGTCCGGCGTCATCACGGTCAGCGTGTAGAGCTTGCCCGGCCCGCTATTCTCGATGACGTGCAGGCCGCCGGGCGGCAGCAGCATGGCGCTGCCCCGGCTGAGCGACACGCTGGCTCCATCGCAGGTCGCCCGCCCTTCCCCTTCCAGCACGTAGAAGAACTCGAAGGCGGCCTTGTGGCTGTTCGGCGGGGTCTTGCCGCCGGGCTCGAAAATCTCGACCACGCACACATGCTCGAAGCCGGGCACGGCCTTGTCATGCAGGATGACGAAATAGTTGGTGTCGGTCGGCGCGATGCGGAACGCCTGCAGTTCGGTCGCACGGGAGAGATAGACGGCGGGATTCATGCGCGGGACTCCGGCAAGGGGTAGCGGCTGACATCGGCAAGCAGGCGCGCGAGGCCGCGCCCGGCATGGTCGAGGCATTGGGCGCCATGATCGGCATTGGCGAGGCTGGCATTGCCGATCGCCCCGTCCGGATTGATGTCCTGCGTCATCCAGCCCATGCCCACCGCGCCTTCGAGCCGAAGCTCATCATAATCGCGCGCAATCGCCGGGCCGGTAGAGGGGAAATCGGCCATCAGCTCGCGCTTCACCTGATCGGGACGCAGGTGGAGCATCATCGAGCTTTCTACCGCGCCGGCATGAATGCCATGATGCAGCTCGTCCTCGCTGAACAGGCCCTCCGGCACGCCAAAGCCATAGGTGCTCGCGGAGACGGCGAGAGCGCCGTGGCGCACCCGCAGTTCCCGCACCAGAATCTCGACAAGCTGGGGCTGGCCGCCATGCGAGTTCAGCACGACGATCTTGCGGAAACCGGCGCGCAGCACGGACTCGGCGATATCGATCCAGTAGCGCAGCAGCGTCTCGGTCCCGACGGTCAGCGTGCCGGGGAAGGCCATATGCTCGTTGCTCTTGCCGATGGCGAGCATCGGCAGCGCGACGACGCGCACGCCGTCCGCCAGGTGACGCGCCGCTGCCGCGACGACACCCGCATTGATATCGGCATCGACAGAGACCGGCAGATGCGGCCCGTGCTGCTCGATGGCGGCGACCGGCATGAGCGCCACATCGCGCGCGGCATCCACGTTCTGGAAGTCGCGCGTCGTCATATCCTGCCAATATTCAAGCATTGCGTTTATCCTTCAAAACCGCAGGAACGCGCTGGCCGCAATCGCGCCCACCGCTGCGTTTCTGCCCTATTTCGGCCACCCAATCTACGACCCGCACGCGCAAATCCGAGATTCCCCTCTTCTCTTAGTAAGCAGTTTATGTATAACTACTGCTCGACCGAGCGCAAGGATGATCGCGATCCGGCCCGGTGCCGCGCAGGATTGAAACGGAATCGAAGCTTATGAACTTGAATGGTCTGATCGCCGCACTGAAGGGGCCGAAGGTCATCACCGATGCCGCAGCGGTGCGCCGGATGAGCCGGGACTATTACTGGTACAGCCCCATCCTCAAGCGCCAGCTCGCCGATGTGACCGGCGACGTACTGCTGGAAGCGCATTCCGAAGTCGACATTCTGGAAATCGCCGCCGCCTGCTATGCCCATGACGTGCCATTGACGGTGCGCGGCGGCGGCACCGGCAATTACGGCCAGGCCATGCCGATAAGGGGCGGCGCCCTGCTCGACATGCGCGCGATGGATCAGCTGCTGTGGGTGAAGGACGGCGTATGCCGCGTGCAGGCCGGCAAGCGCCTCATCACGCTCGATCAGGAACTTGCCGAGCATGGCTATGAAATGCGGCTGCACCCCTCCACCCGCACTGTCGCGACCGTGGGCGGGTTCATTGCCGGCGGATCGGGCGGGGTTGGCTCGATCAACTGGGGAATGCTGCGGGAGACCGGCAACATTCTCGGCGCCCGGCTCGTGACGCTGGAAGCCGAGCCGCGCGTGCTGGAACTGCGCGGCGCCGACATTGCCAAGTTCAACCACAGCTATGGCGTGACCGGCATCATCACCGAGCTGGAATTGCCGCTCGCCAATGCGCAATTGTGGATCGATGCGGTCGTCACGTTCGACGATCTGTTGAGCGCCGCCCGCTTCGGCAAGGCGTTCGCGGAAAGTCCGGGTCTGGTGAAGAAGCAGTGCGGGGTGATGGCCCCGCCCATTGCTCACACTTATCTGCGCCCGATCGCGCACTATGTCCGCGCGGATGAAGCCTGCGCGCTGGTGATGGTCGCCAGCCAGTCCTGGGAGGGGTTCGAGACGCTCGTCGCCGCTCATGGCGGACGCATCGCGCACGATAGCCGCACCGCGCCTGCCACGGGCAAGCGCGTGCCGCTCTACGAGCTGTGCTGGAATCATACGACGCTGCAGGCGCTCAAGGTCGATCCGACGCTGACCTATTTGCAAACGCTGCTGCCGGCCCAAAATTGCGTGGAACTGGCCGACGAACTCCAGCGCCATTTCGGCGACGAGGTGATGTTCCACCTCGAGTTCACCCGCAGCGGCCCGACCGTGAGCTGCTCAGCCATCCAGATGGTGCGCTTCACCACCGAGGAGCGACTGAACGAGATCATGGCCTATCATGAGCAGCGCGGCTGCCGTCAGTTCAACCCGCATGTCTACACCATCGAGGAAGGCGGCATGAAGCAGGTCAACCACGTCCAGTTGGCCTTCAAGCGGGAAGTCGACCCCAAGGGCCTGCTCAACCCCGGCAAGATGCTGGCCTGGGACAATCAAGACGCGCTCGCGGACATCTGAAAGAAGGAAGGTTGCATGGTTTCGGTTGCGAATAATGAACTGATGACGCGCGTTGGCCCCGGCACACCGATGGGCACCGTCATGCGCCAATATTGGATTCCGGCCTGCGCCTCATCGGAGATCGCTGCGGACGGCGCGCCGCTGCGCCTGATGCTGCTCGGAGAGAAGCTGCTCGCTTTCCGCGATACCGAGGGCCGGGTCGGCGTGATGGACCATCGCTGCCCGCATCGCTGCGCTTCGCTCTTCTTCGGGCGGAACGAAAAGGGCGGCATTCGCTGCGTGTACCATGGCTGGAAATTCGACGTGAACGGCAAGTGCCTGGACATGCCGAACGTCTCGGAAGCCGACGCTGCCAAGTTCCAGCCACGCGTCCACGCCAAGGTGTATCGCACCGCCGAGCGCGCCGGTGTGGTCTGGGTGTATATGGGCGAGCGCGAGACGCCGCCGCCCCTCCCCTGCATCGAAGCAACGATGCTGCCGGATGCCGAGCTGCGCGTGACGCTCACCCAGCGCGAGTGCAACTGGCTGCAGGCGCTGGAAGGCGACATCGACACCAGCCACTTCGGCTTCCTGCATGTCGGCAGCGTGGCCGATGAAGACGTCGATGCGACCAACATGCACAGCGTCGCGGTGACCAAGCGCGCGCCCGACTTCAAGGTGACGGATACCGACTGGGGCACGATGGCTGGCGCCTATCGCCCCTCCGCCGATGGCGAGGGCCTCTACTGGCGCATCTGCCAGTATATCTTCCCCTTCTGGGCGCTGTTTCCGGATGGCACCTTCTCAGACAATGTGACGGCCAATGCCTGGGTGCCGATGGATGACAGCCACACCATGGTGATCAACTTCGCATGGGTGAAGCGCACCCAGCCGCTGCGCACCACGGTGGACGGCAACACGATCGCGGGCCTGGAATTCCGCCACAATTTCCTGCCCAACAGCAGCGACTGGTTCGGCCGCTGGAAGCTCGCCCAGAATGCCGAGAATGACTATGAGGTGGATCGCACCGCGCAGAATGAGGTGAGCTTCACCGGCGTGACCGGCATCACCCTGCAGGACCAGTATATCACCGAGAGCATGGGCGACATCGTGGACCGCTCCAACGAGCATCTCGTCACCAGCGATCTGATGATCATGCAGACCCGCAAGCGCATCATCAAGGCGGCCCGCGCGCTGCAGGATGCCGGCACGGTGCCCCCCGGCGTAGACGATCCCGAGATCGTCAACGGCGCACGCGGTGGCGCCTATAATGCGCCGGCCGATGCCGACTGGATGGAAGAATATCAGGCCCAGCTCGCCGCGGCCATCGGCCCGGCGCGGGGATAGTCGAACGACGGAAAACCGGCGGCGCTCAGGTCTGGCTGAGCGCCGCGTTCAGCAGATTGCGCATGAGCATGGCACGGGTCATGGGCCCCACCGAGCCATGGCGCGGCGTCACCCAGCCGGCCACCTGCGCGACATCCTCGGCAATGTCCGACACCATCTGCCCATCCACATAGCTAATCCCGACCCCGACGACGCAGGCGCCCGGCCGAACCACCTCCGCGCGCACGAGATCGGGCTGACCGGCTGCGGCGATGATGACATCGCTGTCGCGCAGCACAGGCGTCAGATCCGCTACGCCGCGATGAAGCACGGTGACGACCGCATCGACATCCCTGTCGGCCAGCATCATCGCGAGCGGCCGACCGACCAGTAGCCCGCGCCCGATGATCGCCACGCGGCGCCCGGCGAGAGGTACGTCATACTCACGCAGCAGAGCGAGGATCGCGCTTGGCGTGCAGGGCCGCAACGCAGGTTGACCGGCCAGCATCCGCCCCAGATTGAGGGGGTGGAGCCCGTCCACATCCTTGTCCGGGCTGATCACCTCGATCACCGCGCCGGCATCAATGTGCGCAGGGAGCGGCAGTTGCACGATCAAGCCGTGACAGGCGGCGTCCCGGTTGAGAATGTCGATCAGGGCCAGCAGATCGGCCTGCGAAATGCTGGCGGGGAGATCGATCTGGCGGGAGGAAAAGCCAAGCGCCTCGCAATCCTGATGCTTGCGCGAGACATAGGCCCGGCTTGCCTCATCGTCGCCCACGAGCACCGTGACGAGGCAGGGCCGATGCCCCGCCCGCACGAATGCGCTCTCGTCCGCCCGCGCCTTGATCCGCGCGCGCCATGCTGCCGCGGTGGCATCGCCATCCAGAATCACAGGCATCAGCGCAGCCCGACCGAGGGATCGATGAAGCGGTTGGTCACGACGTCCTGCGGCTTGACATTCGGCTTGGCGCGGATGTCGAGATAGGGCTTGAGCCGGGAGAGGAGCACATTGCTGCGGGTCATGTCGAAATCGCCCAAAGTCTTGTTCGGCCCGTTGCCGACAATGCCGCGCGAAAGCGAGACGGCAGAGGCCGCTGCCAGCAACTCGCGCGAGGTCTTCCACCAGGGCGCCGCGAAGCCGCCCTCGTTGAAGCGGTAGATCAGGTCGTTCACTTCGCCCGGCGCGCGGATGTAATCCACCTGCGCGCGCTGGAGCAGCGGCACCAGCCCCTTGAGACACGGTGCCAGCTCATTGAGACGGTTCGTCGCGACCGAGACCATGCCGGGATAGAGCGGATAGCCCATGTCCGAGAGCAGCAGAAAATCGACCGGCTTGTTCCAGCGCTTCCCATGCGCGAACTGATAGCCCTCGCTGGTGATGCTGCCCTGATTGAGCCAACGCCCCCGATTCAGCACGAAGGTTTCAGCATCGCCATTATAGCCTTCCTGCACCGCATCCTTGGGCAATCCGTTATTGATGAGATAGCGCCCGAATGTGCGTCGCGTGGTGGAAAGGTAGATCTTGCCCTTACCCGACTGCACGAACGCCCGCAGGTCCGCTACCGAGCGGAAGCCGCGCGGATAGGTCGCGCGATCCCAGAACAGGCCCATGGGCGATTTCTCGAGCATTGCCACCACGCCCGTAGCCGGGAAGCGGCGGGAGAAGATGAAGGCATTATCCTGATCGACCAGCGCCAGATGCGGACGCAGGCCCGCGCGGCTATTGCCCATGTAGAGCGCGGAAAACGGTGTCTCGGCATCGCCAAGGCCGATGCCCTTGCCGCCCACCAGGATCAGCAGGTCAATCCCGGTCGCGCCGAGCCGGCCCTGATAGCGCCCCTGGCTCATCGTCCCGCCGCCACCGATGAGCTGGAACAGCCCGCCATGCTCGGCCTGCGGCAACCAGTCGAGCTGCATGACGACCGGATTGGGGCAGACCTTGGACAAGGGCGTGCGGTAATGCTCGCGGGCGAACGCCCCCTGCGCCACTGGCGCGGCCTGCGCGCCCGCGCCGAGCAAGGCCAGCGCGGCCAGCACGGCATGACGTGCCCGCCGCATCATCCCTTGGCCCCGGCCGAATCATGCCAGTGAGAGAAGAGCCGGTCGCCGAGCCAGCCAAAGAACAGATAGACGCCGATCGACATCACTGCCGAGACGATGAGCGCTGCGTACATCTGCTCGTAGAGGAAATCGATCTTCGAGTTGACCAGCATCTGGCCCAGCCCGCCATCGCCCGAGACGAAGAACAGCTCGGAGACGATGGCGCCGATCACCGCAAGGCTCGCCGCAATCCGAATGCCGGCAAAGAGCGACGGCAGCGCGGAGGGGATGCCCGCCTTGAGCAACGTCGTGCCCCAGCCTGCTCCTTCCAGCCGGAACAGCTCCCCAATGCCCTTGTCGAGGCTCTTGAGGCCGAGCAGCAAAGTCGTGGGAATGGCGAAGAAGGTAAACAGGGCGACGATCAGCACCTTGGGCAGGAAGCCGAAGCCGAGCAGCGACTGGATGAGCGGGATGATCGCCAGCACCGGGATCGACTGCAGCACCACCAGATAGGGTGCGACGGCACGCTCTATCCAGAAGGAACGGAACATAAGGACGCCGAGCAGCATCCCGCCCGGAATCGACACGGCCAGACCCGTGAGCGCAATCTGCGCCGTGACACCCGCCGCGCGCAGCAGTTCCGCCCGCACGGCGGCCGAAGCAAAGGCGCCTTCCCAGATCTCGCTGGGGCCGGGCATCAGGAATTGGCGA
This sequence comes from Sphingobium sp. B8D3B, assembly GCF_025961875.1. NCBI lineage: Bacteria > Pseudomonadati > Pseudomonadota > Alphaproteobacteria > Sphingomonadales > Sphingobiaceae > Sphingobium > Sphingobium sp. B8D3B. Next base: position 2,028,680 of record NZ_JAOQON010000001.1, read on the forward strand.
TACTCCTCAAGACCGGCGCGCGCATAGGCGTAGCAGGCCGCGAGCAGGAGGCCGAGCAGCAGCGGGGGCAGCAGTCGCGCGACCCAGCGAGCAGCAGGACTGGCCTTAGTGCGAGCGGCGCGGGGCGGAAAATAGGTCGCTTTGGTCATTCCACGCCTCCCGATGCATCCCGCAGCGCCGCCGAGAGCGTGCCGCACAGTTCCGCAAATTGCGGCGAGAAGCGCACCGCATCGTCGCGCGGAAACGGGAACGGGATGTCGTAGGTGCCGACAATGCGGCCCGGTCGCGCAGACATCACGATGACGCGGGACGACATGAACACCGCCTCCGACACGGAGTGCGTCACGAACATCGCCGCGAACTGCTGACGCAACTGCAGGGTCTGCACTTCATCGTTGAGCCGCTCGCGGGTGATCTCGTCCAGCGCGCCGAAGGGCTCGTCGAACATGAACAGCGTGGGATCGAGGGTCAGGGCGCGGGCCAGCGACACGCGCATCTTCATGCCCCCCGAAAGGTGCTTGGGATATTGCTCCTCAAAGCCGCTCAGGCCGACCAGCGCGATCTTCTCCTGCGCCACCCGGCGCCGCTCCTCTCGCCCGACGCCGCGCAATTCGAGCAGGAGCTCGACATTGCGGCGCACCGTGCGCCAGGGCAGCAGCGTCGCATCCTGAAAGGTGAAGGCGATGTGGGAGCGATCCGCGTGGAGCGCGCCGTCAGTATAGTCGATCAGCCCGGCGGCGATGCGCAGCAAGGTGGACTTGCCGCAGCCCGAGGGCCCCAAAATGCTGATGAACTCGCCGGGGCGGATATCGAGATTAATGCCCCGCAGGGCCTCGACGCCTGTCCCGAAGGTCAGCGAGACGTCCTGGAAGGAAACGATCGGCGCGGCGGCATCGGCCGCGCCCTGATTCGGGTCAACGCGGCGATCGCCCATGGTCAGAAAGCCAGCATTTCTTTGCGGACCTTCGCCAGGAATTTGGCCGCGCGTGCTTCCGTCATGTTATTGATCCCATAGAGGGCGAGGTAATCCACCTTCACCTTCTTGTTGCACACAACCCGCAGGAAGCGCGTGGCATTCGAGCGCGGCGGATCGAACAGGTAGAGTGCGCGAAGCCGGTCCACGCCATAGGTCGTCACGCTGGTCAGCTTGCGGATGTTGGCGAGGCCCGGCGTCAGCTTGCCGTCCACCATCTTGAATGAGACATCGGGCAGGAACACCCGATCGAAATAGCCCTTGAGCATCGCCGGCCAGCCGAAATTCCAGACCGGATGGCAGAGCACCACGGCATCGGCCGCCTGCAGCCGGTCGACATAGGGCTTGATGCGGCGTTGGTTGATCGTGACGTCATGATAGATCGTCCGGTCTTCCTCATTGAGGATCGGATCGAAATTCTCCGCATAGAGATCCAGATCATCGACCTCGTGCCCCGCCTCGATGAGGCCGGAGACAACCGTGTTGTGAATGTCGACCGCGAGGCCCGTCTTCAGCGGATAGGCATATATGACATGAACTTTCATGCCGATAGTTATACATAAAATGCTTACTAAGACAAGACCACCGCTTGGCCGCCCTGCTATTTTTCAGTGTTATGATTCAATGACTTATCTGTTCATACCGCTGAGACATGCGCCGGCACTGAGACGGAAATACACCGGTAGCGCCGATGAGTCTCCCGCGTCGTCCTCATGTGTCCGGCTTGGCGCTGGACAGGAGGTAGGCGCTCAGCATCTCCTGGGCGTGGCGCCGGCGTTCCGATTTCCAGCGCTCACTGTGCAGGTTGGCACTGAAGATCGCCGAGAGCGTGTAGACGTTGGACAGGTGGAAATAGGACAGCGCAACCATCGACACATAGAGTTGCAGCGGATCGATATCCTCGCGAAACACCTTCTGCTCCACGCCCCGCGCGAGCGTCTCCTTGATGGCGTCCATCAGCGGTGAACTCAGCGTCGGCGCGCGCATCGAGGTGGAGAGATAGGCGCCCTGCTGCAGATTTTCCCCGGTCCACAATGAGATGACATGCGGGTTGGCCGCAAAGTGCGAATAGGTGAAGTTGAACAGCTTCATCATCGCCTCATACGGTTCGAGGTTGGCGAGATTCAGCGCCGCTTCCTTCTTGCGGATGTCCTCATACACATGATCGAGCACGAAGACGTAAAGCTGCTCCTTGTTGCCGTAATAATGGTAGATCATCCGCATGTTGGCGCCGGAGCGCTGTGCGATCGAATCGATGCGCGCGCCGCTTAGCCCGCGCTCGGCGAACTCCTCGATGGCGGCTTCCAGAATCTTCTTGCGCGTGCCAGCCGCATCCCGCGTGCGACGCAGACCCTTCGCATCGTCGGCCGGTTCAGCGACCTGCGTCCTGGCGGCACGCGCGCCGACAGTCTTCCGCACCGCTGCTTTCGGTCCTCTTACGCTCGGTTGTCTCGCCACGTCCCATCCTCTTCATATGACCCGGCCCACGCCGGCCCCTTGTTGACCCTATCGCGGCCTGGCCCTCAAGCCCCTGCGTGCCGCCTTTGCGCTGCCAGCACGGTATTCGCCAGCAGGAATGCCGTCGTCAGCGGGCCGACACCATCGGGAACGGCCGAGATCACGGCTGCAACCCCGTCGACGGCGGCAAGATCGACATCGCCCAGAATGCGCCGGCTGCCATCTGCCTGCGTCACGAGATTGATGCCGATATCGATGACGGTGGCGCCCGGCCGCACATGGCGCGCACCGACCAGCCCCGCCCGGCCGGCCGCGGCGAACAGCACGTCCGCCGTCTGGCAGGCTGCCACCAGATCGCGCGTATCGATATGCGCGATCGTCACGGTCACACCGCGCTGGAGCAGCAATTGCGCGAGCGGGCGCCCGACGCTGGCCGAGGCGCCGACGACGGTGGCATTGAGCCCGCGCAGATCGCCCAGCACCTCCTCCGCGAGCAGCACCGCGGCTTGTGGCGTGCAGGGGAACAGGCCCTCCAGCCCCGCCGCTAGCTGGCCGGCGTTAAGCGGAGTCAAGCCATCGACGTCCTTCTGGCTCGAGAGAATTGCAGCGATGTCCGCCATCGCGATGCCGGACGGGAACGGTGTGAGCGGCAGAATACCATCGATCGATTCATCGGCGTTCAACTGGCGCACCAGCGCCTGCATCTGCTCCAATGAGCCATCGGCGGGTCCAGTGACGATCATGGTGTCGACCTCGGCCAGCCCGGCAAACTCCTCAATGCGCGCGGCATATGCGCGGGCAGGCGCCGCCTCCCCCATCATGAGTAGCGCGAGACGCGGGGCGCGACCCAGGCTTGCCCGGGCAAGGGCCGAAGCTTGCGCCGTTTGCGCCAGCAGGAGCCGGGCGGCAGCGTGGCCATCGACAATCCGCGTCATCGCGCGATGGTCCTTGGCGCGGGCCCGGAGCGGTTAAGGGTTCGGCGTCTCACGATCCACCTGCACATCATCGGCTTCTTCCGGCTGGATCGACCCGACCGCCGGACGCGCAGAGGGCTCTGCACGGCCAGAACCCTTACATAAGTAAGCATGTTTTGCAAATAAGCTGGGGCAGTTTCGTTAACCTTTGGTCTCGCCCGACAGACGATCCGCGAGACGCATGAGGAAGTCCGCACCGGCGCGCAGCTGGTCGATCTCGATCCACTCGTCCGGTTGGTGGGCCTGGAGGATGGAGCCCGGCCCACACAGCACCGCCGGGATGCCGATCTTCTGATAAAGCCCCGCTTCCGCAACGAAGGCCGCGCCGCTCAGCCCATTATCGCCGGTCAACGACCGCACGAAGGATTCAGCGGCGCTGTCCCGATCCAGCTCCAGCGGCGGCGCGCTGGCCAGTTGCGTGATCACAACCCCGCCCTCAGGCGCACGCGCGCGAATGCGGGCATCCAGCGCCTGCGCTGCGGCCCGAAAGCGCGCTTCATAGCCGTCCGCTTCGGCCTCGTTGGGCGAGCGCAGATCCCAGCGGAAGGTGCACTGGCGCGCGAGGATGTTCGCCGCCGTGCCGCCATTGACGATGCCGACCGAAAGCGTCGTACCCGGCGGGCTGCATGGATCGTCGGCCCCGACGGCGTCCTGCGCCTGCGCATTCATCTGGCCGATCAGGCTCATCAGCTCGACAGCGGCGGCAATCGCGGAGACGCCCTGATCGCGCTGGCTGCTGTGCGCTTCCCGCCCGGTCACCGTGACGTCGAACACCCGCATGCCCTTGTGGACCGACAATATCTTCATGCTGGTCGGCTCACCGATGATCGCCAGCGCTGGCGCGGGCACGAACCCGGCCATTTGATCGAGCAGATGCGGGGCGCCGAGGCAGCCGACCTCTTCGTCATAGGTGATCGCGAGGATCAGCGGGCGCTGCAGGGATTGCACCGCCGGCGTGTCGATCAACGCGAGCGCCAGCGCGATGAACCCCTTCATGTCCGCCACGCCGCGCCCGTAGAGCCGGCCTTCCCTGCGGGTCACCGTCCAGGGATCGCTGCTCCACGGCTGGCCATCGACCGGCACGACATCGCTATGTCCGCTCAGGACGATCCCGCCCGGCACATCCGGCCCGATCCGCGCGAGCAGATTGGCCTTCCCGCCATCCGCATCCTCTACCAGCCAATAGGGGATGTTTCGCTCGGCGAGCCGCGCGGCGACCCAATCGATGAGGGCGCGATTGGATTTGCTGGACGTCGTGTCGAACGCGACCAGCGTTTCCAGAATTTCGAGAGCGTGATCCAGCATCAGTCCAGCTCGCTAAAGTCAGGGAGGGGGGCATCGATGAAGATGCCGTCGCGCATGACCAGCCGGCCCGCGCCGTGGCGTACGAACAGCTCATTATAGCTCTTCGCCCGGTAGAGAACGAGATCGGCGGGCGCACCGGCGACAATCGCCTGCGCCTGCGAGACCAGCGCGCCGGGCGTGGTGGTGACGCTGCGCGGCCAGTCCCCCACCGGATGATCGAGATGCGCGATCCGCACCGCATCCTGAAAGGATTCGAGTGGATTGAAGTCGCCATAGGGATTGTAGGGATCACGGCAATTGTCGCCGCCGATGCAGATGGGAATGTCGCGCGCGGCCATCTCGTGCAGCAGGGTGACGCCGCGCCAACGGGGCGTGCGGCCCGGCGCGCGCGCCTGCAGATAGAGATTGCAGCCCGGCAGGCTCACCACGGAAAGCCCGGCCCGTGCCATCAGGTCCAGCGTGCGGTCCACCTCTGTCTCGTCCTGCACGGCGAGACTGCAGCAATGGCCGACCATCACCTGCATCCCCCCGCCCCGCCGGTCGGCGAGCGTCGCGACCCGCCGCACGATGTCCGAGGTCGCGTCGTCCGTCTCGTCGGCGTGGAAGTCCAACGCGAGGCCGTATTTGTCTGCCGCGTCGAAGAGCCGCTCAAGGCTGGCATCGACCAGCGGCGAGACATGCGCGAAGCCGCCCAGCACGCCGCCATGACGGCGCACGACATCGAGCACCCGCGCGAACCAGACATCGTCCGCCAGCACATCGGTGGAAATCAGCGGCACGGCCTGCAGGTCGATCCGCCCGGCCCAGGCTGCGCGCACCTCCGAGAAAATCTCCCAGCGCTGCTCGATCTGCTCGTTCTGGGAGGCAAGGTGGGTGCGCATCGCGCGCACGCCATGGGCATAGGCACAGCGCAGGCCGAAATCCATGCGCCGGCGCATGTCATCGGGCGTCCAGTGGGTTTCGCGGTCGGCGATGATCGCGCTGGCCGCAGAGCCGAACGTCCCATCGGGATTTGGGGAGCGCGCCCAGATCTGCGTGCTGTCGAGATGCGTGTGCGCTTCCACGAAACAGGGCCAGACCATCATGCGATCCAGGCGGATGTCGCGCCACGCGCTGGGCGTTTCAACGAGCGACGGCGCTACAAAGGCGATACGCCCCTGCTCGATGCCGATGTCGGCCGTCACGATCTCGGCGCCACCCTCGAAGGCCGTGAAGGTGGCCGGTACATGCACGCCGCGCAGGACGAAGGGCTCGCCCGGCGCGAGATCGTGCGGAGGCAAATCCTGAGGCGTCATGGCACTTCCTCCAGCACCGGCAGCACCAGCCGGCTTTCGGCCAGGTTCAGACGCAGCGTAATCACGCCCGCTTCTTCCACGCCGGCATCCACCGGCCGCGTGCCGGTGCCGGGATTGATGGGATAGGCGGGGAAAGACGCTGCCGAAACGGCCAGCCGCACACGGGCGCCCGCGGGGATTGTCGCGCAGGTCGGGCGCAAGCGCACACAGGCCACCCCGTCGGGCGCGACCGCGAAATGCACATAGCCTTCCGTCAGGTGATGGCTGCGCCCGGCTTCATCGACGATAGTGAGGATGCAGCTCAGGTCGAAACTCGGGCAATCCGCTGTGACCTCCAGCGCAGCGACGGTCTCGCCCGCTAGCGTCACTGGCACTGTCATTGGCGGACTGGTGTAGGTGAGCACGTCGGGCCGGGCGTCCACATCCGTGCGGTCTACCGGTCCCGGCACGGCACCGAAGGCCCCGCCGGTGGTCGGAACGGCCCGCCAGGGATCGTGCACCAGATAATCCGCCGGTGCCTGCGTCTCGCAATCCGGCGCCAGAACGCCATCGCGCTCGTCCAGCGCTGCGCGACCGGCGCTGCCGATCTGCCAGCATTGCTGCCCGCCAGGCCATGCTGGAAAATCCCGCCAGGCTTTGCGCCCCATGTCGAACAGTCGCACGGCGCGGGAGGACGCAATCGCCTCCCCCTCCCCCTTGAGGTGCTGGTCGAACCACGCCCGTTGCAACTGGTCGATCTCTCCGATGGCCGCCTCGCCAAAGTCCTCGCCGCCAAGCCGCCGGCCCCAGGGGAAATGCGTCCACGGCCCCACGACCAGCGCGGCATCTGCACGTCCCGCTTGCTCATAGGCCCGATAGGCCGCCACGGTGCCGGGAAGATGGGTGTCGTACCATCCCGTCACGAACAGCGCCGGCGGCCCGCTCTGGGTCAGGCGATCCGCATGGGCGGACGGGGAAATCCGCGCCCAATAGGGGTCCGCAAAATCCCGGTCGAGCCAGTCACGATAGAATGGCACATGGCGCGCATGGCGGTGCAGAATGTCGGGCCGCGCATGATTGCCGTGCCCGAAGGCCAGCGCCCGTGCGGCCTGCGCCAGATCGGCAAAGGCGTCGGCATCCCCGGCATGCTTGGCGTTCTGCGCCGCAAGCTGCACTGCCCAGCCAATATTGGCGGCGAGGCAGAAGGCATCGTTCTCATACGCCCAGTCCTGCCGCAAATCCCAGCCGACCATCGTCGGGGCGATCGCCCGGAGCGCAGGCGGCAGCGTCGCCGCAGCGAGGAGCTGGGTCACGCCCTGATAGGAGAAGCCGTACATGCCGACCGCGCCGGTCGATCCAGGCAGTCCCGCAGCCCAGTTGATCGCATCCTCGCCGTCCGCGGCCTCCTGCTCGAACAGTGCGAAGGTGCCCTCAGATGTCCCTCGGCCCCGCACATCCTGAATCACGACGATATAGCCCTGCGCCGCATACCAGGCCGGATGCGCGAAGCAGACCGTCGTCGCGATCCGCCGCCCATAAGGCTGGCGCATCAGCAGCACGGGATAGTCTCCCGCCGGCGCGGGCCGATACACGTCCGCATCCAGCCGAACGCCGTCACGCGTCGTCATGGAGAGCAGTTCAGGGGGGCGCGTATCCATCATCATTTTCGATCCAGCATTCCGGTCCGGCGCGGGGCAGCGCCGCGCCTGTCTTAACCCAAAGGCTAATCGCGATGCAGCAACTGCACAATTGCCTAAGTGAGCAAATTATGCATAAAAGATTCTGCCGGCGCCGACCGGCACCAGGAAACATCTGATTTCCAAAGATTTCAGCCCGCCGGTCGTCCGGACAAGGATCAAATGACGAATACGCAAAAGCAAAACCAGATCAGCGATCGGGACGGAGTGGCCGTTTATGTGGCGGCCGCGCCGGAAATCATCGGCTTGCCGGTGCCGGCCGAATATCGCGAGGGCGTCATTAACAATCTTCACCTCATCCTCGTCCAGAGTGCCCCGTTGCTCGCCCTTGAGCTTGATCCCGCGCTGGAAGCCGCGCCGGTGTTCCGGCCATGACCGATTTTGCAGCAATGGGCGCGGCGCAGATCGCCGCCGGGGTGAATGCCGGGGCGTTCAGCGCGTCCGATGTGGTGCGCGACATGCTGGCGCGGATCGAACGGCTCGATCCGCTGATCAACAGCTGCACGGCCGTCTTTTCCGAGTCGGCCGTGGCTGCGGCAGCGGCGCTCGATGCCGCGATTGCGCGGGGCGAGCCCGGCGGCCCCATGGCGGGCGTGCCGGTGGTGGTGAAAAACCTGTTCGACATTGCCGGCGAGGTCACGCTGGCCGGCGCCAAGATGCGCCGCGAGGCCCCGCCCGCCAGCGAAGACGCGACCGCCGTAAGGCTGCTGCGCGAGGCCGGCGCGATCATCGTCGCATCGACCAACATGGATGAATTCGCCTACGGCTTCACGACCGAGAATGATTTCTTCGGCCCGACCCGCAATCCCCACGATCTCGGGCGGCTCGCCGGGGGCTCATCGGGTGGCGCTGCGGCAGCGGTCGCAGCGGGCCTTGCGCATATCGGCATGGGATCGGACACCAACGGGTCGATCCGCGTGCCCGCCTCCTTCTGCGGCCTGTTCGGGCTCAAGCCGACCTATGGCCGCCTGTCGCGTGCGGGCACCTTCCCGTTCGTGTCCAGCCTCGATCATATCGGGCCGATGACCCGCAGCGTGGCCGACCTCGCGCTGGCCTATGACGTGCTGCAAGGGCCGGACCCACGCGATCCCGTTTGCTCGACGGCCGCGCCCGAGCCGGTTCTGGACCGACTTGGCGAAGACACCGATGCGTTCCGCGTCGGCGTTCTGGGCGGCTGGTTCCGGGGCAATGCCGAGGATGTCGCGCTGGAAGCCGTGGACAAGGTTGCCGACGCCCTGAATGCGGATCGCTATGTCGAGCTCGATGAAGCCGAGATCGCTCGCTATGCGGCCTTCGTCATCACGGCGGCCGAGGGCGGCAATCTGCACATCGATGCCCTGCGCCAGCGCCCGGACCAGTTCGATCCGGCGACGCGCGATCGCCTGTTCGCCGGCGCGCTGCTCCCCTCTACCCTCGTCGTGCAGGCCCAGCGCTTCCGCTACCGATTCCGCGAGGCGGCGCGCCGGGCCTTCGCGCACTATGACGTCCTGCTCGCGCCTGCCACGCCCTGCGCCGCGCTCAAGCTCGGCCAGCAGACCCTCAATCTGGGCGGCAAGGAAATGCTCGCCCGCGCGCACGTCGGCATCTACACCCAACCGATCAGCTATATCGGCCTGCCCGTGCTGACCGCGCCGGTGATGACCAGCGGCCCCATGCCGGTGGGCGTCCAGATCATCGCCGCGCCCTGGGCCGAGGCCAAGATTTTCCAGATCGCGGCGCGGCTTGAAGCGGCCGGCGTGGCCGTCTCCAGCGTGGCACATTGCGCGCCGGTGTCGGAAAACGCCTGAAGGTCAGTCCCTGGGCATCAGGGGTTGAGCGTCAGGGCTAACCTTCAAGGTTTTGCCGGGTGCTCCACGCGGGGCGGCCAGGGCGTGAGGAACGGCGCGTCCTCGCCATAATTGAGCTTGCCCTCGGCCTGGAGGAGGCGCACGCGCCCATCCAGATACTCCTTGATGATCGCGATGCGCCCCTTGCGCACCGTGGCGATCCACACGTCGTTGACGACCTGCTTTTCGCCATTCTGGGTCACGCGGAACTGGACTTCGGCCGCCACGCGACCGTTGCGCACATCGATATAGAAGGCATCGGCGGGAAAGTAGATGCTGCGGTCCGTCGCGACCTTGCAAAAGCCATCGAGGTCAGCGAGCGCGGCATCGCGGCCGATCAGGCGGCGGCCGGGATAGGAAAAATCCACGTCCTCCGTCAGAATGCGGCGCATGAGGTCTGCATCGCAATCCGCCCAGACATGCGCGAGATCGAGGATCAGGCGCTGATATTGTGCGCGCGTCGTGCCGCGCGCTTCCATCTTGCCGGTGTAGATGACGCTGGGGTTGGCGGGAGCCGCCTGCCCGGCAAGGGACGGCATTGCGGACAGGGCCGCGCAGGCGGCCATGATCCAGACCCGGCGCGTGCGCGATGCTCGGATGATCCTCATGCCTCGGTTTCCTTCCCGGTGTTTTGGCCCGCCCCATGTGCGGGCGTCTTGCCCCAAAAGTAAATCGCCGTGGTGTCGGCTTGAACTGACACCACGGCGATTGAGCGATCGGATGCGACCCGAGGCTCTAGCTGCCGAAGCGATAGGAAATGCTGCCGCCGATCCAGCGCGGACGGCCCCAGACTTCGGTCGCCATGCCGAGGAATGCGAGGTCGAACGCGGCGGTGCGATAGCGCTTGTCCGTCACATTCTCGGCAAAGACAGCGAGGGTGAGCGAGTCGCTTGCATCGGTCCAGGAGAGGCGGACGTTTGACAAGGCGTAGGCTGCCTCACGCTGGCTGGGACTGTTGAAGGCGTCGAAATACTGCACGCCCTTGTAGGCGATGTCGCCCTGCAGGCCGAGCGTGCCGCCAAGCACGTTCGGCACGCGATAATTGGCCGTCAGGTTCCACGACCATTTGGGGGCCAGCGGCATCCGTCGATCGACCACAGGGCCGTTATTGGCGAGGCCGGGCAGTTGCACGTCGAGCAGCTTGGCATCCAGATAGGTCAGCGATCCCCGCAGGCGCAGATTCTGCACCGGCTCTGCCGCGAACTCGGCTTCGGCACCGGTGATCTCCGCATCGCGGTTGAACGTGGTCGAGGAGAGCGACACGCCATCGAACTGATAGGCCTGGCTGTCCTTATACTGGTAATGGAACACCGCGCCGCTGATGCTGTAGCGATTGTCGTAGGTGGCGAACTTGGCGCCGGCTTCGTAGCTGGTCAGCCGTTCGGGGCGGACCGAGATGGCCGAGAGCGGAAGCGACGTGTAACCGACGTTGAAGGTGCCGGCCTTGAACGAGCGCGCCACACCCGCATAGAAGAGCTGCCCGCGCTGCGGCGCCCAGCTCAGCCGCGCCGTGAAGCTCGTGCTGTCATCGTTGCGCTTGGCGAGATCGCCCACCGTGGTGGTGTTGAACACCGGGCCGGTGTCCGTGTTGTTGAGGTCGTATTCCTTGTCTTCCTCGGTGTAGCGCACGCCGCCGGTCGCCGTGAGGGTCGAGGTCAGCGCATAGTCGACATTGCCGAAGATCGCCCAGCTCTCGCTGTCCAGATCATAATAGACCGGACGGCGCGGCCCGGCGGCGGCCGAGGTGGTGCGGCGCTGATAGCCGTTCACGTTATAGTCGAAATAATAAAGGCCGGTGACCCAAGTGAGCGGCCCGTTCACGCCCGCCAGACGCAGCTCCTGCGAGAACTGCTCGGCGCGCGGGTGAACTTCGGTCGAGCGTGCACCGGGCGTTGAGTCGCTGTCGAACGCCGCGTCCTTCTTGCCCTTCTCGAAGCCGGTGATGGAGGTCAGCTCGGCAAAGCCGAGGTCCGCCTTGATCTTGCCGATGGCCGTGAACTGCTCCGAGCGCATATAGGCATCGAAGTTGGTGTTCGTCTCCAGCGGCTTGCTGTCGCCATAGCCGAAGGAGTCGACGCCGCCCGGATTGCGGGTGGAGAGGCCCGTCACCGGGTCCTGCGTCACGGCAATGTGGGTGAACATGTTACCCGCTTCATTGTCGTTCTTGTAATATTGCACGAACAGCTCGGCGCTCAGATTGTCCGCGAACTGGTTCGACAATTGCCCGCGAATGGCGCTGGCGTTGAGCGCGTTGCCGTCTTCCCCGCCCGGGAAATTGTTCTTGATGTAGCCATCATAACGGTGGCGGAAGACGCTGACGCGGCCCAGCAGGTTGCCGAACAGCCGGCCGCTGATCGCCGCTTCGGCCTGAACGCGATTGCGCTCGGCGAAGGTGACGGACACATGGCCTTCCAGCTGCTCGGTCGGCGCTGCGGCAATGAAGTGGATGAGGCCGCCGGTCGCGTTGCGGCCATAAAGCGTGCCCTGCGGACCGCGCAGCACCTCGATGCGGCTGATGTCGAACATCTGGGAATCGAGACCCATCAGGTTCGCCTTGTAGAACTCGTTCACATAAACGGCGGACGGGCTCTCATTGGTGTCGGCAAAGTCGCGCATGGCGACGCCGCGCAACGAGATGAACGGGAAGTCGCCGTCGCCCGAGTTCTGGCCGATGGAAAGGCCGGGCACCAAGCGGGCGAGATCGAGCGTGCTCGACGCGCCGGATTCAGCGGCCTGCGCGCCGGACACGACGCTGAGGCTGATCGGCACTTCGGTGACGCGCTGCTCGCGATGCTGGGCGGTGACGATGATGTCGCCACCTTCGGCGGTGTCTGCGGCGTCGGCAGCCATCAGCGGCGCGCTCGTCGAAGCCAGAAGAAGGGCGAGAAACGCTTTGTGGGACATCGTCAAAGATGCCTCGGGCTTGCGTGCAAACAACATTGTGGGCTTCCTCCAGATAAACCTGTCATGCCCGCAGGCCAGAGCTCACATCGGTTACCGCCTCGAGCCCACGCGCAGCGTGAGCGATGTTTGTCCTGTTGAGCCCTCCCCGTTCGGCGTTGGTATGTATGCAGAGCGTGCTTACTTATGTAAAGAGGGTCGTGACGATTTTTTGACAGAGGCTCAAATGTGCGGCGCCTGCGTGGATCAACCTTCAAAGGGCGGTTTTATTGGGGTTTCACGAGAAGGGAACGATCACGACCCAAAGCAGGCGGCGACCGCAGGATCAAATCGAAGTGCCGCGGCGCGACGTCTGCGCGAGCCGAGTCGCCGCAACGGTGAGACCGGTGCGGGCATGTATAATTAGTGGGATCAAAGAAGCGGCGGCCGGAGAGCGCCCCCTACCCCCGCCCCGCCTTCACCATATCCGCGATCCGCACGAACTTCTCGCGCGGGGCGCCCAAGCGGGCTTGGGCGATTTCGGCTTCGTCGATCTTCTGCCAATCACGGAAGGTGACGATCTCCAGATCGCGCTCGGCAATGAGCGCGTCCAGGCCAGCCCGGCCCTGCTTGCCGGCGGCGGCGGGCTGGTCGGCAGCGATGGCTTCGGCGATCAGGAAGCCGTCGGGCTTGTTGGTGCCGATGGTGCCGCTCGGCCCCCGCCGCGCCCAGCCGACGCAATAGAGGCCCGGGCGAATGCGGCCCTCCTCATTGGCGAAGCGGCCGCGCGCCTCGTCATAGGGCACGTCGGGAATGGGCGGCGTGCGATAGCCGATGCAGCTGATGATGAGATCGGCGGGCATGGTCACACGCTCGCCGGTGCCGATGCTCTGCTGCTGCGCATCGAGCCGGGTCCGCTCCAGCACCAGCCGCTCGACGCGCCCCTCCCCCTCCACGCGCTCGGAAACGACGAAGAAATCGAACCGGATCGCAACCACCTTCTCGGGCGATGGCTCGGCGAACTGGCGGAGCAGCGCCAGCGACTTGCGCTGTCCCGGCTCCAGCGCCTCATCCACCGACGTGGGCGGCAGATCGGCGGGGTCGACATGGACGGAGGCGCGCTCCAGCCGGCCGAGTTCGCCCAGCTCCTTGGGGGTCATCGCAATCTGCGCCGGGCCGCGCCGACCCAAGATGGTGATCGAGCGGGGCTGCGCCTTTTTGAGAATGTCATAGGCATGAGCGACGACATCGCTCTCCTCAAGCTCGCGCGCGGTCTTGGCGAGGATGCGGGCGCAATCCAGCGCGACATTGCCATTGCCGATGATGACCACATCCCGCTCGTCGATCCGCGGTGCGAGATCGGCATGATCGGGATGGCCATTATACCAGCCGACGAAAGCGGCGCTGCCGATGACGCCGGGCAGATCGTCGCCGGGCACGCCCAACGGGCGATCCGACGGCGCGCCGGTGGCGAGGATCACGGCATCGTAAAGGCCCTGAAGTTCCGGGATCGACACGTCGCGCCCGATGACGAGATTGCCGACGAAGCGCACCGTGTCGGTCAAGGCCACGGCTTCATAGCGGCGGGATACGGCCTTGATGGACTGGTGATCCGGCGCGACACCCGTGCGAACAAGGCCGAAGGGAACGGGCAACCGGTCGATGATGTCGATCGCCACATCCTCGCCGAACTGCTTCTGGCAGGCTTCCGCGGTATAATAGCCGGCAGGGCCAGACCCGATGATGGCGATATGACGCATGGAACGGCCTCTCCAGAAAATGTGTCTTGCGCAGGGCAGCCTAGCCGAGGCTGCGCGCGAGGCAAGGGCCGTGCGCATGAGAGCGATGCCCGTGGAGACATAGGCGCGCCCAAACGAAAAGGGCGGACCATTCGGCCCGCCCTTTCAGATCGATGTACCGATGCCGCTCAGCGTGCAGCGGGCGCCGCTGCCGAGGCGTTGGCGGGCAGTCCGCCGAGTTGCGTTACCAGCTTGGTATAGGCATCCAGATAGGCCAGCACGATGACCTGGCCGATATCCGTGTTCTGGTAGCCGCCGCCAGCCGCGCCGGCGAAACCGCCCCACCAGCCCGCGCCGCCGCCGGCACCGAAGCTCAGATCCGACTTGCGCGAATAGCCCTCGGTCATCGCTTCCTCGACCGTGGTGCGCGCATTGACGATGGAGAGCGTCACATTGGCTTCGCTCTTCTTGATGTTGATGCCGCCGGCCAGCGCGCCGAACGTGCTGCGGCCCAGGAAGCCGCCCAGCATGCCGCCCAGAGCGTTGCCGCCGCTATTCTTGTTGGAGGTCACGATGTCCGGCTGGAGGAAATAGTCCGCCGCCTTCACCTGACCGCGCCCGATGTTGCTGCCGGCTTGCAGTTCACCCTGATCGGCCAGGGCGCGCTCCATCGCGCGGTTCTGCATCGAGCGCCCGCGGTTAACGAGCGTGAAGCAGCCGGACTGCTGGATGAAGATGCGCAGGATCGCTTCGGGGCTGCCGAGACTCAGCTCGCGCCACCACTGCGTGTCCGGCTCGACGATGGCGACGGTGCCCAGATTCTTGGTGCAACGCGGGATGTCGCGCGTGCCTTTGTCCTGCGCCTTGCGCCCCGAGGATTGCGCCATGGCCGGCTGCACCACCAGGCCGATCGCGGACAGCGCCAGCGCCAGTTTGATCGATAGTTTCATGTGTTACCTCACCCACAAGGATTATGCAGTCGACGCCCCTGCCGAACCACAAGGCCCGCTGTTTATCACAGCAAAATGGCGGCACAAGGTTAACGACTGCACGGCGGCGGCGCATGACAGGCGGCGCTCCTCATGTCTTGTATGAAATGGTCGCGGCGGGCCCTCTTTCAGAAGGCTTTGCCGGAACCCTTCCGCCTGCTATCGGCGCGCAATGACTGACCTCGCCCACATCCGTAACTTTTCCATCATCGCGCATATCGACCATGGCAAGTCGACCCTCGCCGACCGCTTGATCCAGCGCACTGGCGGACTCTCGGATCGCGAGATGACCGCGCAGGTGCTCGATAACATGGATATCGAGAAGGAACGCGGCATCACCATCAAGGCCCAGACCGTGCGCCTCGATTACACCGCGAGCGACGGCAAGACCTATGAGCTCAACCTCATGGACACGCCGGGCCATGTCGACTTCGCCTATGAAGTCTCGCGCAGCCTCGCCGCGTGCGAAGGCGCGCTGCTGGTCGTGGATGCCGCGCAGGGCGTGGAAGCGCAGACGCTGGCCAATGTGTACCAGTCGATCGAGCATGACCATGAGATCGTGCCGGTCATCAACAAGATCGATCTGCCCGCCGCCGAGCCCGAGAAGGTGAAGGCGGAGATCGAGGATGTGATCGGCATCGACGCCAGCGAGGCGGTGCTTGCCAGCGCCAAGGCCGGCATCGGCATTGACGAGATTCTGGAAGCAATCGTGAAGAAAATCCCCGCCCCCAGCGGCGACCGGGACAAGCCGCTGGAAGCGATGCTGGTCGACAGCTGGTACGACCCCTATCTCGGCGTCGTCATCCTCGTGCGCGTCATCAACGGCGTGCTCAAGAAGGGCCAGAACATCAAGTTCATGATCGGCGGCACGGAGCATCTGGTCGACCGCGTCGGCTGCTTCCGCCCCAAGATCGAGACGCTGCCCGAGCTTGGCCCCGGCGAGATCGGCTTCATCACCGCGCAGATCAAGGAAATCACGCAGACCCGCGTGGGCGACACCATCACCACGGTGAAGAACGGTGCGACCACGCCCCTGCCCGGCTTCAAGGAAGTGCAGCCGGTGGTGTTCTGCGGGCTCTTCCCGGTCGACGCGGCGGACTTCGAGAAGCTGCGCGAAAGCATCGCCAAGCTGCGCCTCAATGACGCCAGCTTCTCCTTCGAAATGGAGAGCAGCGCGGCGCTGGGCTTCGGCTTTCGCGCCGGGTTCCTCGGCCTGCTGCACCTGGAGATCATCCAGGAGCGGCTGACCCGCGAATATGACCTCGACCTCATCACCACCGCGCCGTCGGTGGTCTATCGCATCCAGCTGCGCAAATCGAAGACCGAGGACGCGCGCGAGATCCTGCTGCACAATCCGGCGGATTATCCCGACCCCAGCCGCATCGAGCAGATCGACGAGCCGTGGATCAAGGCGACGATCTACACGCCCGACGAATATCTGGGCAGCATTCTCAAGCTCTGCCAGGACCGGCGCGGCATCCAGACCGGCCTCACTTATGTGGGCGGCCGCGCGCAGGTGAGCTACGAACTGCCGCTCAACGAAGTGGTGTTCGATTTCTACGATCGGCTGAAGTCAATCAGCCGGGGCTATGCCAGCTTCGACTATGAGCAGATCGGCCTGCGCGAGGGCGACCTCGTGAAGATGAGCATCCTCGTCAACAACGAGCCGGTCGACGCGCTCTCCATGATCGTCCATCGGGGCGTCGCCGAGGAGCGCGGCCGCCACATGTGCGAGCGGCTGAAGGACCTCATCCCCCGCCACCTCTTCAAGATCCCCATTCAGGCGGCGATCGGCGGCAAGGTGATCGCGCGCGAGACCATCGCCGCGATGCGCAAGGACGTGACCGCCAAATGCTATGGCGGCGACATCACCCGCAAGAAGAAGCTGCTGGAGAAGCAGAAGAAGGGCAAGGCGCGGATGCGCGAATATGGCTCCGTGCAGATTCCGCAGGAAGCATTCATCGCCGCGCTCAAAATGGGGGACGACAGTTGAGCGAGCAGACTAGCGACGAGGATTATGTGTTCGATGAAGCCAGCGGCGAGTGGCTGCCGGCTTCCGAACTGGCCGCCAAGCAGGGCGCGGCCGATGCGGTGGAAGTGCGCGACGCAGTCGGCAATCTGCTGGCCGATGGCGATCAGGTCACGCTGATCAAGGATCTGACCGTGAAGGGCGCGGGGCAGACGCTCAAGCGCGGGACGCTGATCAAGTCGATCCGCCTCACCGGTGACCCGCAGGAAATCGACTGCCGCTACGAGGGCATCAAGGGGCTGGTGCTGCGCGCTGAGTTCGTGAAGAAGCGGTGAGCGCGGTACCGGGCCGCCCATCGCAAAGGAGTGCAGCCTGATGGCCAAGACTGACGCCGGCGGACGCTTCGAGCGGCATCGCCAGCCCTGGACCGCCGCCGAGATCGACAAGCTGCACACGCTGGCGAAGAAGGGCATGGCGCTGAAAGCCATCGCCAAAGCGCTCACCCGCAGCGAGGAATCGGTGAAGGACCGCGCCAAAGCGGACGGGCTTACGATCGCGAAACTGCGTTAAGGCGCGGCCCCTAATCCTGCCAGCAGCAAATGGCGCCCGTCCGAGCGAGCGTCCGGCAACCTTCGGGGCGCACAAGCGTCTCATCAGGGCCAGCTCCCAAGCGAGATGGAAGTGGCACAAAGCTGCTGTGGGCATGTCGCGTCCGCGGCGGCCGCGTGCCGCTGTGCGAGACCATGCTGGAGGATGTCCCCATGCCCATTTCCCATACGCCCCTGATAGAGCGCATTGCGCGCGTGCTCGCCGGACTGCGGCTGAGCGAGAATGCTGATGGCACCGAGCCGAGCGCCAGCCGGTCTGTGGACCTGGAATGGGAAGATTGCGTTGAGGACGCACGCGCAGTGCTCCGCACGATGCGCGAGCCGGACGCGGCAATGGCCAGCGCAGGCAATGAAGAGATTTGGGAAGCGATGATCGCGGCCGCTTTGTCGGGCGAAGCGAGCGGTGCGGGTGCAAACCAAGCCAACCCGGATGAGACCAATCCGCTTGCTCCTCCGATCAATCTCAACGCGGGCAGCTGAAGTCTCGACGCGCTAGTCCCTAGCTTTCGGGTAGCTGGTTGGTCCGGTTCAGCCGGTCGATCACTTCATCGAGCGGTTCAACGACCGTCACGCTACGGCCTTCGCCAAAGCGAATACGCGTGCCCTCGCCGACATTGGAGATGAACGAAATCTGCGTTGCATTGACGGCGACGGGGGCGCGGTCCGGGCTGGTGAACTTGACGAACATGGGCACGCTCTCCTGCTTATGATTGGAGACAGCCTAAGCGCATTCTCGCGTCACGCAATTGCTCGTCGCGCGAAGGTGGAAAATATCCGGCAGGCTGCCGCTTCTCGCGCCTTATCGGCCCGACAGGCTGTTGCTGATGCCGAAGAAAAGCTCGGAGAGATTGATACCGAGCGACAGGAACGCCATGACGCAGGCCAGCGACACCAGCGCCGCGATCAGCCCATATTCCACTGCCGTCGCGCCCCGCTCATTTGCGCGCAGCCGAGCAAAGGGCTTAAGGTCACGGTCAACAGCAGGTGATATCTGACGCGGCATGGGGCACTCCTCACATTTGTCGGTTCAACGTCGCCGCAAATGGTGGAGAGGTGGTAAAGAGAAGGCGCCAGATGACATTGGACTAAGAGCGCGGAAGGCTCGTCAGCCCAAACCGAGTGAGGCCACGGCGATCAATGCCGCGATACCGGTGAGGCTGGTTACCAGCCCAAGTTCCAAAGCCTTTGCTCCGCGCTCGGTGCGGAGAATCCGCATAATCATGTCATCCTCCAATGACATAACCCATAGCACCGGCTGGCTTTACGTGCGCTTAACGAAGCCGCTGGAAGACGACCGATCCACACAAAAAGCCCTCCAGACTGGGAGCGCGGAAGCGATTCCTCCGCCCAAGTCTCAGTCCGCCAATTGACGTGGCGACAGACTCACGGCAGGAGCAAGCATGGCCGACATGACCGATCCCGTTTCCGCCGATCCACTTGCCCAGCCCGCGTCCTTCAAGCGCCGGGGGATGCTTTTCGTGCTGTCCTCCCCTTCCGGGGCCGGCAAATCCACCATCTCGCGCAAGCTGCTGGCGCATGATCCGGGCCTGACCATGTCCGTCTCCGCCACCACCCGGCCGATGCGGCCCGGCGAAGTCGACGGCAAGGATTATCATTTCGTCGATCTCGAGCGGTTCCGCGCCATGGTGACGGACAACCAGTTCCTCGAATGGGCGCATGTGTTCGATCATCGCTACGGCACGCCGCGCGCGCCGGTGGAAGGGATGCTGGAAGCCGGGCACGACGTGCTGTTCGATATCGACTGGCAGGGCGCGCAGCAGCTTCACCAGCTTGCCGGCGGCGATGTCGTCCGCGTGTTCATCCTGCCCCCCTCGATGATCGAGCTGGAAGCGCGGCTGCGCGGACGCGGCACGGACAGCAACGACGTGATCGAGCGACGCATGGCGCGCGCGCACAGCGAAATCGCGCACTGGGACGGCTATGATTATGTGCTCGTCAATGACGATGCCGAAGCCTGTTTCGCCAAGGTGCTCACGATCCTGCAGGCCGAACGGCTCAAGCGCCACCGGCAGACCGGCATCATCGGCTTCATCCGCAAGCTCGACCGCGAGGAAATCTAGCCCTCAGCCCGCCCCGCAGGGGTCATCGGCCCGGCCACGCAAAACTTTGCAAGCCAGATGCCCTCCATATCTGTATGGGGGGCGCATAAGGCGGACCACCAAACAGGATGACGCGCGCAGATGAGGCCTTTGAAACAGGCTTTGCGGCGAGGATGGTCCACCGCTCCACTCTTTTTTGATTAGCGAGATACATGCCCTTTTCCACACTCCCCCCTCTTCTCGCCAATGCCCTTGCCGAGCGCGGCTATGCCGACCCCACGCCCGTTCAGGCCGAAGTTCTGGAGGCGCAGGCGCATGGCCGTGACCTCATCGTCTCGGCGCAGACCGGATCGGGGAAGACCGTGGCGTTCGGCCTCGCCATTGCCACCGACCTGCTGGAAGATGGCGAACGCATGGCGCCGCCCGGCCTGCCCCAGGCGCTGATCATCGCGCCGACCCGTGAACTGGCGCTGCAGGTCAGCCGCGAGTTGATCTGGCTCTATGGCAAGGCCGGCGCGCGCATCGCCACCTGCGTCGGCGGCATGGATGCGAGCAAGGAACGCCGCGCGCTCTCGCATGGCGCGCAGATCGTGGTCGGCACGCCCGGCCGCCTGCGCGACCATCTGGAACGCGGCGCCCTCAACCTCTCGACCCTGCGCGCCGTGGTGCTCGACGAAGCCGACGAGATGCTCGACATGGGATTCCGCGAGGATCTGGAAGAAATTCTCGACGGCACGCCGCAGGAGCGCCGCACCCTGCTCTTCTCCGCGACCATGCCGGCCCCCATTGTGGCGCTGGCCCGGCGTTATCAGCGCGACGCGCTGCGCATCTCGACGGTGACGCAGGAGCGCGGCCATGGCGACATCAGCTATCAGGCGATGGCTGTGGCGCCGGCCGACATCGAACATGCCGTGGTGAACCTGCTGCGCTTCCACGAAGCGGAAACGGCGATGCTGTTTTGCGCGACGCGCGACAATGTGCGCCACCTCCATGCCGGGCTGGTCGAGCGCGGCTTCGCGGTCGTTGCCCTTTCCGGCGAGCATAGCCAGAATGAGCGCAATCAAGCGCTGCAATCCTTGCGCGACCGGCGGGCACGCGTGTGCGTGGCGACCGACGTGGCCGCACGCGGGATCGACCTGCCGACGCTGAGTCTCGTCGTCCATGTCGAGATTCCGCGCGATGCCGAGACGCTGCAGCACCGCTCCGGCCGTACCGGGCGCGCGGGCAAGAAGGGCACCGCCGTGCTCATCGTGCCCTATCCGCGCCGCCGCCGGGTGGAATCGATGCTGCGCGGCGCGCGCATCCAGGCGGACTGGATTTCGCCGCCTTCCGCCGACGACATTCGCCGCGCCGATACCCAGCGCCTGCTTGAAACGCTGCGCGCCCCTGTCGAACTCAGCGAGCAGGATCATGAGCTGGGCCGCCAGTTGCTGGCCGAGCGCAGCCCGGAAGATGTCGCCGCGATGCTGGCCCATGCCTATCGCGCGCGCCTGCCCGAGCCCGAAGACCTGCTGGGCAGCGATGCCCCCGCCGAGCCGCGCGGTCCCCGCCCCGGTTTCGAGCAGAGCGCCTGGTTCCGCCTCAATGTCGGCCGCAATCAGAATGCCGATCCGCGCTGGATCCTGCCGCTGCTCTGCCGGCGCGGCCACATCAGCCGCACCGAGATCGGCGCGATCCGCATCGCGGCGCAGGAAACGCTGTTCGAGGTCGCGGGTGGCGTCGCTGCGCGCTTCCTCGACGCCGTGCGCCGCACCGCCAGCGAGGATGACGAGGTCGACATCCAGCCGACCGACGGCAAGCCCCGCGAGGAAGCGCGCCGCAATCGCCGCGACAATGCCCGCCCCGTCCATGCGCCCAAGCCCTATCGCGCACCCGCGGCGCGCGGGCCGCATGGGGGCCGCCCGGACCAGGCCCAGCCCGGCCCGCATGGCGCCGGCAAGAAGAAGGGGCCCAACAAGTGGAAGGGCGGCGCCAAGCCCTTCGCGCACAAGAAGCCCGGCAAGGATAGATGATCGCGATCCTCGTCGATGCCGATGCCTGCCCGGTGAAGGAAGAAATCTACCGGGTGGCGTTTCGGCATGAGACGCCGGTCAGGATCGTCAGCAACCAGCGCATCCGCATTCCCGATCATCCGCTGGTCGAGCGGGTGGTCGTGTCCGACGCCTTCGACGCGGCCGACGACTGGATCGCCGAGCAGGCGGGCCCGACGACGATCTGCATCACCGCCGACATTCTGCTCGCCGATCGCTGCCTGAAAGCCGGCGCGAGCGTGATCGCCCCGACTGGCAAGCCCTTCACCACCGCGTCCATCGGCAGCGCCATCGCGACCCGCGCCATCATGGCCGATCTGCGCGCGGGCGGCGACATCATCGGCGGCCCGGCGCCGTTCAGCAAGGCGGACCGCTCACGCTTCCTTTCCGCGCTGGACGAGACGATCGTGCGGCTGAAGCGGTCGCGCTGAGGGCCAGGGTCCGCGTTACGTCACTTCCGCTTGGGCAGCGGTGGCAGAGCCTTGGCTTCCTCCAGCACGCTCGTGTCGATCAGCGTCGCGAGTTGTGCGCGGGTGCGGGGCGTGCGCTTGTCCTGTTTGGCGAGCCAGGCTTCCTCTTCCTCCAGCACGTCCAGCAGGTCGCCCGTCCAGTCCGCCAGCCAATTGTGGTGGGACCAGCTCTGCTTGACCAGCTCGAGCGGATAGCCGCTGTTCTGCGCCACCAGCTCCTGCGCCCGTGCGGGATTGCGGCGGACCTCCTGCGTGGCATCGATGATCGCGCGGACCATAACGACGATGTTCCGCCGCATCTGCGGATTGGCCAGCGCGCCCGCGGTTGTGTTGAGATTGAACAGCTCGCGATAGACGCCCTTGCCGCTGAACTCGATGGCATCATCGCCAATCGCCTGCGCGGCGCGCTCGACTTCCGGCTCCCAGATCGCCACGGCATCGACTTTGCGGTCGGCCAGCGCCTGCGGCATGTCGGGCAGCTTCATGCCGACCATGGTGACGTCGTCACTGGACAGGCCGACGGTTTTCAGCATCTTCTGGGTGAAGAAGCCGGACGAAGTGACGGAAATCGTCGCAATCCGCTTGCCCTTGAGATCCGCCAGCGAGTTGATGCCGGCCGATTTGCGCGCGACGATGCGGTACAGCCCCTCGGTGACGGTCATAACGATCCGCATGTCCGGATTGCGCAGCGAGTAGCGCAGCGCCTGCGTCTCGGCATTGGTCGCGATGTCGGCCGGCGCACTGCTGTCATCCGGCGTCGCACCGGGCTCGCCGACAAGATTGGCAACGCTCCCCCGCCCGACCGTGACGGGAGCCGGATAATAGGATTCAGCGGCGATAAAGAGCGGCGCGAATTCGAACACGGTGAGATTGCCGAACGCGCGGATCGGACCTGCCTGCGCGACAGTCGCGGAAGCCGCCGAGGCCGAGGCCACGGGCGTATCCGCCTGGGTGCAGGCCGAGGTGCTGGCGACCAGAAGCGAGAGACCGGCCAACAGGACGCCGCGCCCACGCCGACTCGCGCTGCCGTGGCTCCCCGCCCGATTGAATGCCGACATCCTCTTCTCCCTCACATCGCTTTTGACGGCAGAAGGCTAGCGAGCGGCGGCGCCGCCAACAATGCACGGAACGGCATTGATCCTTGCCTGGGGTGGCGAGTGCGGCGTTTGCCGTTCACAGACCAACAGGGTCATTCCGGACACCACGCCTTTGCAGCTATCAGAGATGTCGAGCGGTAGTAAAAAACATGACGTTCATGCAGACGAATATGGAGTATGATCGCTGTATTGGGGGGGCAGATGCACTGGCGTAGGACTGCTAAAAGCACCGACGAACCATCCGGCTGTGCCTATCTCGGCCTCCTATCTTTCATCGCGTGTCTGCTGGGCTCGGCGCTAGCAGCGCCGGTGTTCATCGGTACAACTTATTCGCAATTCCTTCTCGGTAGTGGATGGGAGAATGGAGCCAACTTTCTCCTTTCTGTGATGTTCGTATCCTTCGTTGGCGCCTTCTTTGCCATTCCAATCGGTCTGCTTTTGGGCATTCCATTGCTCGCGGCCTGCCGGCCCTTCTTGCATTACACCGCCCTCGCGGCTCCGGTCTTTGCGCTCTCAGGTCTACTCACCGGTTTAGCCGTAAAACATTTTAGCGAAGTAGAGTTCGGTAGTGCTGAGCTTGTCTTCGGAGCTTGCATCGGCGGTATGCATCCGCTGGTTTATGGTCGAGCAAGCGGGGTTGCCTGGTCGAAAATCTGCATAGCCTCGCTGCTCAGCACTATAATTGTGCCGGCTGTCGCTTACGCTGGTGAGGATGTGCTGAACGCCATAGGTAGCCGTCACGAGTTTGAGGAACGGTGCGCCGACATTTACGGCTCGATGGCGGTTGTCCGTGACCGTGCCGACATGGAGCAGCAGGACCCTGCTTATCCATATGCCGGAAAGTGGCTCAATCAGCGAAAGTGGCGCTCGCTCTATGCGCGAGAAGACGTGACCTTACTCGATGAGACCCAAGTCCTCATTGCACGTGATTACGCTTACGTGCCCGGTGGCTTTACGGGTTGGATTACTGGCGGACGGCGGGTGGAGCGGCATTGCCTGACTGACAAAACCGGGGTCGACGCGGATTTTCTGCGCGGGCAAGGGTTCGGCGTACGGCCTAACCTTCGCGATCTTGCAGACTAGATATGACCGCGCTTCAGCTATCAAAACATCCGCGTAATAGCTACCTGACAGCTCCCTACACCGTTGCAGCCGTTCACTTACCGAGCCAACACTGCATAGCGGACATTCATCTGGTCGGGCTTGCTAACCCAATCACGCCGCCGCCCGCGCCCGCAACTCCAACGCCGCCGCGATTAGATCACGCGTGTAATCCGTCTGCGGCGCGTTGAAGATCTGTTGCGAGGAGCCTTGCTCCACGATCTTGCCATTGCGCATCACCACCACTTCATGCGCGAGGGCGCGGACGACCTTGAGGTCGTGGCTGATGAACAGATAGGTCAGGCCATGGCTCGCCTGCAGGTTGCGCAGCAGGTCGACGATCTGGGCCTGCACGGACATGTCGAGCGCGGAGGTGGGCTCGTCGAGGATCACGAGATCGGGCCGCAGGATGATCGCGCGGGCGATGGCGATGCGCTGGCGCTGGCCGCCGGAGAATTCGTGCGGGTAGCGATCCAGCACCGCCGTCGAAAGGCCGACCTCCTCGATCATCGTCGCGACGGCCTCGTAGCGCTCCGCTGGCGTCAGGTCGGGTCGGTGGATCGGCAACCCCTCGCCGACGATCTGGCCAATGGTCATCTTGGGGCTGAGGCTGGCAAAGGGGTCCTGAAAGACGATCTGCATCCGCTTTCGCAGCGACCGCATCTGCTTCCAGTTGCGCTCGTGCAGCGGCTCGTTCTCGAACCAGATCGGCCCTTCCGAGCGGCTGATGCGCAGCAACGCGAGGCCGAGCGTGCTCTTGCCCGAGCCGGACTCGCCGACGACGCCGAGCGTATGCCCGCGCGGAATGGAGAGCGTCACGCCATCCACCGCCTTCACAAAGGCGCGCGGCTTTCCGAACCAGCCCTTGATCGGGAAATGGACCTTCAAATCCTCGGTGCGTACCAGCGGCGCGGGATCGCCCTCGATCTTCAGCGGTTCGCCGCGCGGCGTCGCGTCCAGCAGCTTGCGGGTGTAGGCATGCTGGGGATTGTCGAACACCTCGCTGGTGTCGCCGGCCTCCACCACCTCGCCCTGCGTCATCACGCAGACGCGCTCGGCCATCTTCCGCACGACGCCCAGATCATGGGTGATGAGCAGCATCGCCATGCCTAGCCGCTGCTGCAGATCCTTGAGCAGATCGAGCACCTGCGCCTGCACGGTCACGTCGAGCGCGGTGGTCGGCTCGTCGGCAATCAGCAGGTCCGGCTCGTTGGCGAGCGCCATCGCGATCATGATGCGCTGGCGCTGCCCGCCGGAGAGCTGGTGCGGATAGGATTTGAGGCGGTTCTCGGCATCGCGCAGCCCCACCAGCTTGAGCAGATCGATGGTCTTGGCGATTGCGGCCGCCCGGCTGATCGCGGGATCGTGCAGCTTCATCGCCTCGATGATCTGCCGGTCAATGGTGTGCAGCGGGTTGAGCGCAGTCAGCGGCTCCTGCGGGATCAGTGCGATGCGTGCGCCACGCAGCGTCTGCATCGTGCGTTCGCTGGCGCCGACGATCTCCTGCCCGTCCAGCCGGATCGAGCCCGATGGATGGAACGCCACGGGATAGGGCAGCAATTGCAGGATCGACATGGCAGCGGTGGACTTGCCCGAGCCGGACTCGCCGACCAGCGCCAGCGTCTGGCCCTTCTCCAGCGTGAAGGAGACGTCCCTGACCGCCTCGACGATGCGGCCTTCCGAGCGGAACGAGCAGCACAGCCTGTCGACCGCAAGCAGGGGCCTGTCCGTGGCGCTCATGTCGATTTCCTTGGATCGAAGGCGTCCCGCGCCGCTTCGCCGATGAAGATGAGCAGCGAGAGCATGGTGGCCATGACGGCGAACCCCGCGATGCCGAGCCACGGTGCATAGAGATTGTTCTTCGCCTGGTTGAGCAGTTCGCCGATCGAGGGCGATCCGCGCGGCATGCCGAAGCCGAGAAAATCCAGCGCCGTGAGGATCGTGATCGACGAGGAGACGATGAACGGCAGGAACGTGATGGTCGCGACCATCGCATTGGGCAGGATGTGCCGGAACATGATCGTCCGGTTGCCAAGGCCGAGCGCCCGGGCGGCGCGGACATAATCCAGATTGCGCGCACGCAGGAACTCGGCGCGCACGACGTGCACCAGCGTCATCCAGCTCACCAGCAGCAGCACGCCGAGCAGCGTGAAGAAGCTGGGCGTGAGGAAGCTGGCCATGATGATCAGCAGGTAGAGCATCGGCAGGCTCTGCACGATCTCGATGCAGCGCTGGAAAATGAGGTCGGTCCACCCGCCGAAATAGCCCTGTATGGCGCCGGCGGTGATGCCGATGATGGAGCTGAAAAAGGTGAGCAGCAGGCCGAAGGTCACCGAGAGGCGGAAGCCGTAGATGATGCGCGCCAGCACATCGCGCGCTTGGTCGTCTGTGCCCAGCCAATGGCGTGCGGAGGGCGGCGACGGCGCGGTGACGGGGATATCGTAATCGATCGTCCGGTAGCTGTAGGGGATGATCGGCCAGATCGCCCAGCCGTCGCCCTCAGCGATCATCGCCCGCACGGCGGGGTCCTGATAATTGGCCTCCGTCTCGAACACGCCGCCGAATGTGGTCTCCGGATAGGCGCGCAGAACAGGCGCATAGATCTCGCCACGATAGCTCAGCAAGATGGGCTTATCATTGGCGATCAGCTCGGCGCACAGCGTCACCGCATAGAGCGCAAGGAAGATCCACAGGCTCCAATAACCGCGCTTATTGGCCTTGAAATTGGCCCAGCGCCGGCGCGTGAGCGGGCTCATCCGGCTGATCGGGCGCACAGGCCGGGAATGAACGGCCGGGGCTGCGACGGGCGCTTCGGCGTTCATCAGACGTCCCGCCTTTCGAAATCGATGCGGGGGTCGACCAGCACATAGGTGACGTCGCCGAGCAGATTGGTCAGCAGGCCGAGCAGCGAGAAGATGAACAGCGAGCCAAGCATCACGGGATAATCCCGGTTGATCGTCGCCTCGAAGCCCAGCAGCCCAAGGCCATCTAGCGAGAAGATCACCTCGATCAGCAGCGAGGAGGTGAACAGCACGCTGACGAAGGCAGCCGGAAAGCCGGCGATGACGATGAGCATCGCGTTGCGGAAGACATGGCCGTAGAGCACGCCGTTCTCGGAGAGGCCCTTGGCCCGCGCCGTGGTCACATATTGCTTGCCCACTTCATCGAGGATCGAATTCTTGGTGAGCATGGTCAGGTTAGCGAAGGCGCCGATGACCATCGCGGCCACCGGCAGGGTGATGTGCCAGAGATAATCGAGCACCTTGCCGATGAGCGACAGCTCCTCCCAATTGTCCGAGACCAGGCCCCGCGCCGGGAAGATGCTCCAGAATGTGCCGCCAGCGAACAGCACGACCAGCAGCACCGCGAACAGGAAGCCCGGAATGGCATAGCCGATGGTCACGAAGAAGCTCGACCAGGCATCGAACGCAGTGCCCGCGCGCACCGCCTTGCGGATGCCGAGCGGAATAGCGACGAGATAGGTGATGAGCGTGGTCCAAAGGCCCAGCGAGATCGACACCGGCAGCTTCTCGATGATCAGATCGATCACCGGCTGGTCCTTGTAATAGCTATTGCCGAACTCGAACCGCGCGAAATCGCCGAGCATCTTGAAGTAGCGATAGAGCACCGGCTTGTCGAAACCGTAGAGCTTCTCCAGCTCCTTCACCATTGCCGGGTCCAGCTCGCCGGTGGGCATGATGCCGCTGCTCGCGCTGGTATCCACACTGCCGCCGATGGTGGCCGTCGCGTCCATCGCGGTGCCGGCGAACCGCGCCTGAATCTGGTCGATCGGGCCGCCCGGAACGAACTGGATGATGATGAAGGTGATCGTGACGATGCCGATCAGCGTCGGCACCATCAGCAGGAGCCGCCGGGCGACATAGGACCAGAGTGCCGTCATGAGGACTGTCCTTGTGCGTGCCCGGCCGTCTTGCCGGGGTCGCTCCACCACGTATCCAGCGTCATGATCGGGAAATTATAGGCGGGCTGCTTCCTCGGCATGCCGAACCGGTCCCAATAGGTGATCGGCATCTGCCCCACCGGCGCCGGATAATCATGCTGGAAAGGAATGGCGTAGAAATTCCACAGCAGGATGCGATCGAGCGCCCGCATCGCGCCGACCACGGTCTCGCGGTCCGTCGCGGTGATCATCTGCGCGAGCATCTTGTCGACTGCGGGATTCTTGACGCCCGGATAGTTCAGCGATTGCGGCTGATCCGCAGCGTGCGACCCCCAGATCAGTGTCTGGCCGATGCTCGGCGTTTCATGGCCGGGGAACATCGGGATGTTGAGCAGCAGGTCATAATCATAATGCCGCAGCCGATGCCGGAACTGCGCGCTGTCGAACGAGCGGAAACTGATGGCGATGCCCAGTTGCCGCGCATTCTCGACAAAGAGCGAAACCTGCCGGTCCATCAGCGGAGAATAGCTGATCAGTTCGAGCGTGATGGGGCGACCGGTCGTCTTGTCGATCAGCCGGCCGTCCTGATAGCGATAGCCCGCCGCCCGCAGGATCCGCACCGCCTCGATGAGGTTGGCCCGGCGATTGCGCCAGTTCCCGCCCACGGGCAGGTCCGGCGCCTTGGTGAACACCTCGCCCGGCACCTCGTCCCGCACGGATTGGAGCAGCTCCAGCTCCCGCCCCTGCGGCAGTCCCTCGGCCGCAAACTCGCTGTTGGTGTAGAAGCTGTGCAGGCGGCCATGATGCCCGGCGAGCAGGGTCCGGCGCACCCACTCGAAATCATAGGCCAGCATCAGCGCGCGCCGCAATTGACGATCCGCCAGCGCGGGCCGCCGCGTGTTCATGACGATGCCCAGATAGAAGGACGGGCTGCGGTAATCGATGACCTGCCGCTTGATCTGGCCCGCGCGGAAGGCCGGCAATTGCTTCTCGCTCGCCCAGCGCACTGCGCTCGTTTCCTGTCGGAAGTCGACATTGCCGGCGAGGAAGGCCTCATAGGCCACGGTCTGGTCCCGGTAATAATCGTGCCGGATGATGTCGAAGTTGTATCGGCCCTTGTTGACCGCCAGATCCTTGGCCCAATAATCCTTCACGCGCTCGTATTCGATCCAGCGCCCCTGGCTGAAACGGCCGACCTTGTAGGGGCCGCTGCCCAAGGGGCGGTCGAGCGAGGCGGCATTGAGCGCGTGCTTCGCGTAATAATGGCGGGGGAGCAGCCACATATCCATCACTACCGTCGGCAGCGTGGGATTATTGGGCTGGGTGAAATAGACGCGGACCGTGTGCGGACCGCGCTTTTCCGCACGCGTCACGGCCTGCTCCAGCCGTTTGAGCGAGGGCGTCACCAGACCCTTGGCCTGATCGATGGTGAAGATGATGTCCTCGGGCGTGATCGGCACGCCATCATGCCAGCGGGCGCGGGGATCGAGATGGAAATCCATCCATGAAATATCTTTGGGATAGGTGATCGACTCAGCGACCAGCGCGTAGCGCATCGCCGGCTCGTCCGAACTGCGCCGCATCAGCGGCTCGTAAACCTGCATCATGCCGATGGGCGGCGTGCCGAGCAGGGCCATGAGATTGAGACTGTCGAAGCCGCCAATATAGGCCACCCGCAGCGTGCCGCCCTTGGGCGCCTTGGGATCGGCATAGTCGAAATGCTTGAAGCCGGGGCCGTATTTGGGGGTGCCGAACACCGCATAGGCATGGCTGGAGATCAGCTCATTGCCGCCCGGCACGGCCTGAACGCTGGCGGAACTGATCGTCAGCAGCAGCGGAAGGCAGAGTAGCGCCAGCAGGAGTTGCCGAAGCACCCCGAGGCGCTGCCTCACCGGCCCGGCAGATGGTGGCGGGCCGCCATCATCCAGGCCATGGTCATTCGGGCCGTCCGCAGCATCTCCAGCCATACTCTCCCTTCCGAACCCCAGATGGAGTCCAGCAAACCGGTGATGCCCATTCGATCTTGCGCCGAATGTCGTCTCACCCGCTCCGTTGGTTCAATGTCTAACTTTAGTTGACCTAACTAACAATTCGAATCGAACTTATCTTGTCATAATTCGCGCTGCCAGGCGCGTAAACGCCCTGCTCGTCATCGTGCCGCGCCTGCTCTGCCAATGCAACCGGCTGCCGCACAGCGCGGCACGGCTTTGATCGCCGCGCGCATCCTGCTAGCCCATGCGCATGAAGAACATCGCCACGCTCACCCTCAATCCCACCATCGATGTGGCCTATGAGGTCGACAAGGTCTTTGCCACGCACAAGATGCGGACGGCTGGCGAATATCATAATCCGGGCGGCGGCGGCATCAATGTCGCCCGCGTGTTCGTGCGGCTGGGCGGCAATGCGCGGGTGCATTACCTGTCCGGCGGGGCGACCGGCGTGGCGCTCGATGGCTTGCTCGACCGGCATCAACTGGTGCGCGCGCGAATCCCCATTCAAGGCGAGACCCGCGTCGCGACCTCGGTGCTGGAGAAGGACAGCGGCAAGGAATATCGCTTCACGCCGCCGGGGCCGGTGGTGGATGAAGCCGAATGGCGGCTGGCGCTCGACCAGCTCAGCCAAGTGGACTGCGATTATATCGTCGCCAGCGGATCGCTGCCGCCCGGCGTGCCCGAGGATTTCTACGGGCAGCTTGCCGCCGCGCTGGCGCCGCGCGGCATCGGCTTCGTGCTCGACAGTTCAGGCGCCGGTCTGCGCGGCGGCCTTAGCGGCGAGCATGTGCTGCTGGTCAAGCCGAGCCAGGGCGAATTGCAGCAGCTCGTCGGGCGCGACCTGAAAGGTCCGGACGCCATTGCGGCGGCAGCGCAGGAGATCGTGCGATCGGGCCGCGCCCGCTATGTCGCGGTCACTCTTGGCCATGAAGGCGCGGTGCTGGCGACGGCAGAGAGCACCCTCTATCACCCCGCCATCCCCATCGACGCGAAAAGCGCGGTCGGCGCCGGGGACAGCTTCGTCGCCGCGATGGTCTATGCGCTGGCCAGCGACTGGCCGGTGGAAGATGCCTTCCGCTATGGCATTGCCGGCGGCACTGCGGCGGTGCTGACGCCGGGCACCGACCTCGCCCGCCCGGCCGACATCGACCGCCTCTACGCGCAGATCAAAACCGGCTGACCAGCGCGCGCGCCGCCGCCTGCACATCCCGCCAGGTCACATCGAACCCGGCTTCATCGCCAAAATAGGGGTCGGCCACGGCCTGCCCCTCCCGCGCCGGCACCATGTCCAGCAACAGGCCGACATGAGCGCGATGCCCTGCGGGCGCGAGGCGCCGGATGCTGGCGAGATTGTCCGCATCCAGCGCAAGGATCATGTCGAAGCGCTGGAAATCCGCCTGGGTGATCTGCCGCGCACGATAGGTCGAGATGTCAATGCCATGACGCAGCGCGGTCGCCTGCGCGCGCGGATCGGGCGGCCGCCCGACATGCCAGTCGCCCGTGCCCGCCGAGTCCGCCGTCACATCGAGGCCGGTCAGCGACGCCTCGTGGCGGAAGGCCGCCTCGGCCAAAGGCGAGCGGCAGATATTGCCGAGACAGACGAACAAAATGGCGGATGGGGTTGGCTTGAGCATGCGCCTCGCTATCATGCGCGGACGACGAACGCGACCCGGCCGCGCTTCGGCCAGGCCGCGAGACAGGAACCCGCCCCCATGTGCGGGCGTTCGCAACGAGAGCCACGCCGAACCCAATCACGGCGGACCCAACCATAACGCAAACCATGACGCAAAGCATGACAGGGGAATCACCATTTCGCATCCGTCCGCATTCGATCTTCCAGCGCCCTCAATCGACACCCTCGACCATCTCAGCCTGTTTCTGGATCTGGACGGCACGCTCTTCGAGCTGATCGACCATCCCGAAGAGGTGATCGCAGACGAGCGTCTGCGCAGCCTGCTCGCCCGGCTGTCGACGCGGCTCGATGGGCGTCTGGCGGTCGTGAGTGGGCGCTCGATCCCGCAGATCGACGCCATTCTCGGCCCTATCGCGCAGGATCTGGCGGTTTCCGGCAGCCATGGCAGCGAACATCGCTGGCGTGGCGTCGCGGCGCATCCGGTGCGGCCCAAGGGACTGGACGAGGCCGCTGCGGACTTTCGCGCCTTCGCCGGTCAGCATGAGGGGGTGATCGTCGAGGACAAGAGCTATGGCGTCGCGCTGCATTTCCGCATGGCGCCGCAGATCGAGGCGGAAGCCACCGCCCTCGCCACCCGCCTCGCTGACGACCTCGGCCTCCATTACCAGCCCGGTAAGATGATGACGGAACTGCGGATGCCCGGCGGCGACAAAGGCAAGGCCGTGCGCACCCTGATGAGCCGCGCGCCCATGGCAGGCACCTCGCCTTGGTTCCTTGGCGATGACGAGACAGACGAGGCCGCGTTTCTCGCCGCCCAAGCGCTTGGCGGCGTCGGGGTGATCGTGGGCGATCGGCAGCCAACCGCGGCCCAATACAAGCTTGCCAATCCGCGCGCCGTACATGCCTGGCTGGAGGACCTGCTCTGATGACTGCAACACTCGACCTCTGGCCCATCGGCAATTGCCAGGTCTCCGCCCTGATCGACCGGGCTGGCCGCTTCGTCTGGGGCTGCGTGCCCCGGGTGGATGGCGACCCGGCCTTCTCCTCCCTGCTCGACCCGGCCCCGCGCGCCGCCGAGGGCGCACGCGGCTTCTGGGAAATCGATCTGGAAGACTGCGTGGAGACGACGCAGCATTATGTCCGCAACACACCGGTGCTGGTGACGCGGCACGAGGACAAGCATGGCAATGCCATCGAGGTCATCGACTTCTGCCCGCGTTTCCACCGCAGCGGGCGCATGTTCCGTCCGGTCGCTTATGCCCGCATCGTCAAGCCGGTGGCGGGCAGCCCGCGCATCCGAATCCGCCTGCGCCCGGCGCGCGACTGGGGGGCGCGCGATCCGCACCGCACGCGCGGCACCAATCACATCCGCTACATGCTCTCGGACATGACCCTGCGCCTGACGACCACCGCGCCGGTCGGCTGGATCGAGGACGAGCGGCTGTTCCGTGTCGAGCGGCCGCTGCACTTCTTTCTCGGGCCAGACGAGAGCTTTGCCGACGATCTGCGCATTACGCTGGACACCATGCTCGACCGGACGATCCGTGAATGGCAGGGCTGGGTGCGGGGTCTCGCCACGCCCGTGGAATGGCAGAAAGCGGTCATTCGCGCCGCGATCACGCTCAAGCTGTGCCAGCATGAGGAAACCGGCGCGATCGTCGCGGCCCTGACCACATCGCTGCCCGAACATGCCGATAGCGGGCGCAACTGGGATTATCGCTACTGCTGGATTCGCGACGCTTATTACACGGTGCAGGCGCTCAACCGGCTCGGGGCGCTCGATGTTCTGGAGAGTTATCTCGAATATCTGCGCAACCTCGTCGACAATGCACGCGGTGGCCATATCCAGCCGCTTTATGGGGTGGGTGGCGAAGCCACGCTGACCGAAAGGATCGCGCCGGGGCTGGCCGGCTATCGCGGCATGGGGCCGGTGCGCGTCGGCAACCAGGCGGCCGAGCAGATCCAGCACGATGCCTATGGCCAGATCGTCCTCTCCAGCACCCAGAGCTTCTTTGATCGGCGGCTGCTGCGCATGGGCGGCACCGACGATTTCCATGCGCTTGAGGCCGTGGGCGAGCGCGCGTGGGACGTCTATGACAAGCCCGATGCCGGCCTGTGGGAGCTGCGCACCCGCAGCCATGTCCACACCTACTCCGCCGCCATGTGCTGGGCGGCGTGCGACCGACTGGCCAATGCCGCCGCCGCGCTCGATCTGCCGGAGCGGGCCGCCTTCTGGCAGGGGCGCGCCGATAGCATGCGCCAGACCATTATCGATGCGGCCTGGCGGGAGGATACCGGTCGGATGTCCGCGACATTCGGCGGCGACGATCTGGATGCCAGCATCATCCAGTTGCTGGACCTTCGCTTTCTCTCGCCCGGCGATCCGCGATTCAAGACCACGCTGGAGGCCGTCGAGCAGGGGTTGCGGCGCGGCAGCCACATGCTCCGTTATGCCACCGAGGACGATTTCGGCCTGCCCTCGACCGCCTTCAACGTCTGTACCTTCTGGCTGATCGAGGCGTTGCACGCCACCGGACGCGTCGATGAGGCGCGGGTGCTGTTCGAGGAAATGCTCAGCCGTCGCACCGCCGCCGGACTGCTCTCGGAGGATATCGACCCAGCCACGGGTGAACTGTGGGGCAACTATCCCCAAACCTATTCGTTGGTTGGATTAATCAACTGCGCCGTTCTGCTCAGCAAACCGTGGAGTACCATCAGATGACTCGCCTCGTCATCGTGTCGAACCGCGTCAGCCCGCCGACGGGGGAAGGACAAGCCAATCAGGGCGGCCTTGCGGTCGCGCTGTCCTCGGCGCTGCGCGAGACAAACGGCATCTGGTTCGGCTGGTCGGGCAACGAGACCGAGACGTTCACGGGTCATGTGAATTTCAGCAAGAGTGATGGCGTCACCACTGCCACCGTCGACCTTGAGCCGCAGGATGTCGACGAATATTATAACGGCTTTGCCAATCGCACGCTCTGGCCGCTCTTTCACGACCGGACCGACCTCGCAGAATTCGAGCGCAACTTCGCGGGCGGTTATGCGAGGGTGAACGAGCGCTTCGCCGACACCCTACTGCCGCTAATCACGCCCGAAGACCTGATCTGGGTTCATGATTACCACCTCATCCCGCTCGGCGCGGAACTGCGCAAACGCGACGTTACGAACCGCACCGGCTTCTTCCTCCACACGCCCTGGCCCGTTGCGCGCCTGCTGACCTCCCTGCCGAGCCACGCCAAGCTGGTGAATGCGCTGTTCGCCTATGATCTCCTGGGCTTCCAGTGCCAGGCCTGGCTCGATTCCTTCCTCTATTATGTCCACGACCAGTTCCCCGAGGCGGAAATATCGGACGGTGTGATCCGCATCGGCGACCGGACCGTGCGGGTCGTCGCCTGCCCGATCGGCATCGATGCGGGGGACTTCGCCAAAAGCGCGACCACCCCGGAAGCCGATGAAGCGCGCGAAAGCATCCTGCGCAGTCTCGAAGGCCGCGACCTCATCATGGGGGTCGACCGGCTGGACTATTCCAAGGGCATGGAGCAGCGTTTTCACGGGTACAGCCGCCTGTTGCAGGACCATCCCGAGTTTCAGGAAAAGGTCACCTTCCTCCAGATCGCGCCGCCATCGCGCGAGCAGGTCGCCAGCTATCAGGACATCCGCCGCGAACTCGATGCGCTCTCGGGCCATATCAATGGCGAGTTCGCCACCGCCCATTGGGTGCCGTTGCGCTATGTGAACCGTGGCTATGATCGGCTTGCCCTCTCCGGCATGTACCGCTCCGCGCGCGCCGCACTGGTGACGCCATTGCGGGATGGGATGAACCTGGTCGCGAAGGAATATGTCGCGGCGCAAGACCCGGAAAATCCCGGCGTGCTCATTCTCTCGCGTTATGCCGGCGCAGCCGAGCAATTGCAGGATGCCCTGCTGGTCAACCCGTTCAGCCCGGAAGAACTGGCCGACGCGCTGCACCAGGCGCTGCTCATGCCGCTCGAAGAGCGCAAGACGCGCTGGCGGGCTATGATGGACAGCGTGGAAACGCAGGACATTCGCTGGTGGCTCAAGCGCTTCCTCGATCTGCTGACGAGCGAACACCCGCCGCGAGGGAGCGCTGCCGAGGCCTCTGAGAGTTCAGAAGGCGCAGATACGAAAGAGGCCGCTCAGGCTGCAGCCTCCTCCTGAGCGGAGGGCGCGGTCGCGATCCGCGCCTTGGAGAAGGCGAGCACGCACAGGATGCAGCAGCCGACCGGCACCAGCAGCGCCAGAAAGAACATGCCGGCGGACATGTTGGCAGCGATCAGCGCCCCGCCTACGAGCGGGCCCGCCATGGCACCCACGCGCGCGACGGCGACCGCCAGACCGATGGCGGCCGACAGCATCGTGATCGGGTAGATGCTCGCGGCCACGGCCGTCAGGGCGATATGGGCGCCGCCGACGCCCATGCCGATAATCAGCATCAGCAGGCCCCAGGTGGCGAATGCCGGCGCCAGCACCGCCAGCGCCACCAAGCCGAGCGACACCAGCGCATAGCCTGCCAGCAGCGCCGGGATCGTGCGGTGACGGTCGATCTGCGTAGCCAGAATGAGGCCGCCGACCAGTCCGCCGATCTGCACGATGGACGCCATATGGGCCGAGGTCTGGAAGCTGAAGCCCACCCCGCGCAGCACCGTCGGCAGCCAGCTGGCCAGCATGTACATGGACAGCGCATTGAAGCAGAACAACGCGGAAAACAGCGTGGTGCGCAGCAGATAGCCGCGCCCCAGCGGCGCCAAGATGGGAATGTCCGTCCAGTGCCACGCCCGCTCGCGCGCCGCTTTGACCGCTACGGGCGCCGCCGGCAGACGCGTGAGAAACAGCGCGAGAAGAATCGTGATCACAAACATGAAGGTCGCCGGAACGGTGAACGCCGCTTCCCACCCGCGCCCGGTCGTGAGCCACGGCACCACGATACCGGCGCCCGCCGCACCTACAGGAATGCCGCACCCGACGATGGTCATCGCGCTCGCCCGCCGCTTGGCCGGCATCACCTCCGCGAGGATCGCCAGCACGTTGGGCAGGCAGGCGCCCAGCGCCGTGCCCGTGAGAAGGCGCCACCAGAACAACTGACTGACCGTCTGCGACCATGACGTGCCGAGCGTCGCGAAGCTGATAACGCCCAGCGCCACAACGGTCGTCGTCCGCCGCCCCACCTTGTCGCCCAGCGGGCCGAGAAAGAAGGCGCCGAGACCAAGGCCAATGACCACGGCAGACAAGGCCGGTGCGAACAGGGCCGGTGACTCCCCCCAAAGCTGCGCCAGATGCGGCACGATGACGGGCATTGACCCGATATCATAGCCATCGATGACCATGATGATGAAGCTCAGCAGGCCGACGATGTAGATCTGCAATCCGCTGGCCGCCTTGGCAGGCGCCGGCGGGTCAGCTTGTGCATCCGCCGGCAGAATTGCGTCGCTCTGGCTCATCTCGGTCCCATCCTCTCACCCTGTCGCCGCCGGTTCATCCGGTCTGGCCGTTCCTGCTCGTCCATCACCGTTGCGCTGGCTTGGCCGGCCCCGTCTTGCCCAGAATGAGGTCAGCCGCCTTTTCCGCGATCATGATCACGGGGGCGTTGGTATTGCCCCGGATCAGCGCCGGCATGGAGGAGGCATCGACCACCCGCAGGCTCTCGACCCCGCGCACCCGCAACTGCGCATCCAGTACGGCGGCATCGTCGGTCCCCATGGCGCAGGTGCAGGCGGGATGGCCCCCGCTCCGCGCCGTTGCGCGCAGCCAGCCTTCAAGCGCGGCATCATCCGCTGCATCCGAGCCGGGCGCGACTTCTGCGGCGACCAGATCACGCGCAGGCGCTGTCGCGAAGAAACGGCGCATGAAGTGCATCGACCATAAGAGCCGATCAAGATC
The DNA here is from genome assembly GCF_025961875.1 of Sphingobium sp. B8D3B. Taxonomy (NCBI): domain Bacteria; kingdom Pseudomonadati; phylum Pseudomonadota; class Alphaproteobacteria; order Sphingomonadales; family Sphingobiaceae; genus Sphingobium; species Sphingobium sp. B8D3B. Next base: position 2,066,553 of record NZ_JAOQON010000001.1, read on the forward strand.
GCCCTGTTCGCTCAAGAAATTCAGGTGGATTTTCGGCAGCGCCTCGGGATCGGCGGAGCGGAGCGCGATGCTGCCCCGGCTCTCGGGGTTGAGCAGCAGCGTGCCGGCCGAAAACTGGTGCCCCGCGCCTTTTCGCCAGCCGGGGAACCAGGGCCGCGCCGCGTAACTTGCGTGGACGATCTGAAACTGAAGATCGGGTCGATCCTGCAACGGCCCCGAGCGCAGGAAGCCCTGTATCGACATCGGGCTCTGTGCCATGTTGCCGGTGCCGAACAGGGCCCAGCGCGCCGCGTGCAGGGCGATCCGGTCGAGCCGCAACTGGTCGTCGAAAGTCACCGGCGTGGCGGCTTGCCAGAAGCTGAGCGCGATCGGATGATCCTGCAGATTGGAGCCGACACCCGGCAAATCGCGCAGCACCGGCACGCCCATATCGGCCAGATGCGCCGCCGGGCCGATGCCGGAGAGCATGAGCAGTTGCGGCGAGTTGATCGCGCCGCCGCACAGGATCACCTCGCGGCGCGCCCGCACCTGGCGCACGGCCCCGCCCTTGCGATACTCCACCCCGACCGCCCGGCCATGCTCCATGATGACGCGCGAGGCGAGCGCATGGGTCTCGATCCGCAAATTGGGGCGACCCCGCACCGGGTCGATGAACGCCCGTACCGTGCTGTGGCGCCGCCCCGCGCGGATCGTGCAATCGGGAATGCCGAACCCCTCCGGGCGCGGCACGTTGAAATCCGGTTCCTCGTCATAGCCCAGATTGCGCGCGGTGCGCATGAAGGCCGGGAACAGCACCGGGTCCGGCTTCATCGCCGTGACGTGCAGTTCGCCCGTCCCGCCATGGTCGGCGCCGGCGCCGCGCCAATTGGTTTCCGAGCGGCGGAAATAGGGCAGTACGTCGTCGAAGCCCCAGCCGGGCAAGCCCATCTCGCGCCAGCGATCATAGTCCGCCGCGTGGCCGCGAATATACATGGTGCCGTTGATCGAGGAGCTGCCGCCCAGCGCCTTGCCGCGCGGGATAGGCTGGGTGCCATTGCCCATTTGCGGGTCCGGCTCGCTCTCATTGCCCCAGATGAAGCGCTCGGTCGCGGCGGCCTGCATCCAGGTGAGCGGCATGTCGATGATCGGATGACGGCACTCACCGCCGGCTTCCAGCAGCGTGACGGAGGTTCCGGCCTGCGCGCTCAGGCGATTGGCCAGCACGCAGCCCGCACTGCCTGCCCCCACGATGACGAAGTCCGCCTCATCCATCGGTCGGTCGCCCTCCCCTCCACACTGTCTCTGCCAGACCGTTGCAGCCTTTGCCCTGCTGGTCTTACGGTGCATATGCACGAGCACAAGTGCGATAACGCACGCCTGCCGCGATGGAGAGCGATGAGATGCGATATACCGCCGATGAGGAAGCCAATCTGGCCTTGGTGCGCGGCCTTTTCGACGAGGTGCTCAACCCCATGGATTCGAGCGCCGTGGACCGGTTCATCGCGCCCGACTATATCCAGCACAATCCCTCGGTCGAAACGGGGCGCGCGCCATTCAAGGCGTTTCTCGACCATATCAGGTCGGTGCATCCCCAGGGCGTGCATGATGTGAAGCGCATGTTCGCCGATGGCGATCATGTCATCGTCCACTACCACGTCCGCCGCTGGCCGGACGATAGCGGCTGGGCGGTGGTTGACATCTTCCGGATCGAGAACGGCCTCATTGTGGAGCACTGGGATGTCGCGCAGGACGTGAAGCTCGGCGGGCCGAACGCGAACGGGATGTTCTGAGCAGCGGGCATTCGCCGCCCGCGCAGATGCGACCAAATCGTCAGGCTTTGGCCGGCGCAGGTGGAATGAAATTGACTCTGTGCAACCGACGCGCAAGATCGTGCATTGTCGGGCTGGATTCTACCGCCGTCCGTCTTTTCCGAGGGCTCCGTGACGATCGATTTTCAGGCCCTGCTGGCGCGTTCTCCCAATCCCTATGTGTTGCTCGATAGCGATCTGCGGATCGTCTGGATGAACGACGCCTATCTGCAGGTGACCATGCGCACCCGCGATAAGCTGCTGGGCCAGAACATGTTCGATGCCTTTCCAAGCGACCCGGACTCGGAGAGTCATCGGCAGCTGGAAGCCTCGTTCCGGCGGGTTTTCGCCTCCGGCAAACAAGACGAGATCGCGCTCATCCGCTACGACATTCCCACGCCCGACGGCGGCATGGACGTGCGCTACTGGAGTGCGACACACACGCCCTTTGCGGACGAGGCACGCAAGGTCGCCTACATCCTGCAGCACACGGTCGACGTCACCGAACTGCAGACGCTGCGGGCCATGCGCGATGAAATGGGCCTGATCCAGCGCGCCAATGCCGTGCAGGCGCGCAATCTGGACCTCGCGGAAGAGGCTGGGCAGTTCAAATCCCTGTTCGAGCAGGCGCCGGGCTTCGTGGCCATTCTGCACGGGCCGGATCATGAGTTCCGCATGGCGAACGCCGCGTATCACAAGCTGGTCGGGGGCCGGGATCTGCTGGGCAAGCGGGTGAAGGACGCCCTGCCGGAGGTCAGCGGGCAGCGCTTCCTGAACCTGCTCGATCAGGTCTATCGCTCGGGCAAACCCTTCATCGGGCGCCGCCTCAAGGTGCTGCTGCAGAATGACGAGGGAACCGAGGTGCAGGAGCGCTACCTCGACTTCGTCTATCAACCCACCGTGGGCGAAGGCGGGACTGTTTCCGGGGTGTTCGTCCAAGGCCATGACGTGACCGACCAAGTGGAATCGGAAGAGCGGCAGGCCCTGCTGATGAACGAGCTCAATCACCGCGTGAAGAACACGCTGGCGATCGTCCAGGGCCTCGCGATGCAGTCATTCCGCCAGATGCCCGGGTCCGAGGTTCCGCGTCAGACCTTCAACGCACGGCTCGCGGCGCTGGCGGCGGCCCATAATCTGCTGACGACCAGCAACTGGAAAACCGCCGGCTTCATCGAGACCGTGCGCAGTGCGGCCGAAGCCTCCATCGGCGAGGATCTGGCGCGCGTGCATCTGGACGGCCGGGATTTCACCATCGCGCCGCAGACGGCGGTGTCCCTCTCCATGATCATTCACGAACTCTGCACCAATGCTGTGAAATATGGGGCTTTGTCGGTGCCTGAAGGTCACATAGACCTGAGTTGGACGATCGAGGACGAAGAAGAGGATTACCGATTGATCGACCTGCGTTGGGAAGAACGCGGTGGCCCACCCGTCCAGCAACCCGCAAGTCGGGGTTTCGGGTCGCGCCTCATCGAGCACGGCTTCTCGACGGAACGGGCCAGCGGCGTCGTGATAGACTTTCGGCCGACCGGCCTGCTGTGCACCATCAAGGCAAAGCTCACCAACGCATCGATTGTTTCATGAGACTGGACGACCTGACCATCCTGATCGTTGAGGACGAGCCGATTATCGCCCTCGTTCTGGAAGACAAGCTGCTGGATCGCGGCGCGAACCCCGTTCTGGCGCACAGTTTCGACAGTGCGGCAGAGCTGATCGGCCGACAGGCGCTAGACCTCGCCATTCTGGATGTGAACATCCATGGCCAGCAAAGCTATCCGCTGGCGCAAATGCTGCGAGACAAGGGCACACCCTGCATCTTTGTGACTGGCTATGGCGGGGCGCTGCACCCGGAGGCATTCGCGAACGTCATGACGCTGACCAAGCCCTATAGCGTGGCCGCGTTGGATGACGCGCTCCAGACGGCGCTGGCATCCAGCTCTGCCAGCCAGCCGGAACCCGACACGCCGCTGACCTGACCGGTCAGAGCCGCGTCACCGGCGCGGCGGCGTTTTCAGGCCAGCTCGACCGGCGTTGTGTCGTAGCCCGCCACAGCCAGCGCCTGCATCAACCGCTGGAGATGGGCTTCGTCGCGCGTCTCGCATTCCACATCCAGAGTCAGCCCCTTGGCGGGCAGATTGGTGAAAATCCGCTGGTGGGAGAGCTCCAGGATGTTCACCGCCTCCTGATCGAAGATGCGAGCGACATGGAACAGCGCGCCGGGGCGATCCTGCATGATGATGCGCAGGCGGGCCAAGCGGCCCGAACGGGCCAGATCGCGCAGCAGCACATTGGCGAGCAGGCGCGTATCGATGTTGCCGCCGCACAGCACCAGGCCCACCGTCTTGCCGGCGAACAGCGGCTTGTGCTCGATCAATGCCGCGAGACCGGCGGCGCCAGCGCCCTCGACCACGGTCTTCTCGATCTGGAGCAGCAGGCTTACCGCCTGTTCCAGCGCGCGCTCGGTCACGAGCACCACATCATTCGCGAGCGCGGTGACGAAGCGGCGCGTGAGCTGCCCCGGCTCCTTGACCGCAATACCCTCGGCCAGCGTATCGCCATCGCAGGGCAGGTTGGCGCTCTTCACCACATCGTACATGGAAGGGTAGAGTTCGGCCTGAACGCCGATCAGCTCGATATCCGGGCGGATGCCGCGCGCAGCGGTGCCCATGCCAGAGAAGAGCCCACCACCGCCGATGGGAATGACCAGCGTGTCGATCTCCGGCGCGTCCTCCAACATCTCCAGCGCCACCGTGCCCTGCCCGGCGATGATGTCCGGCTCGTCGAACGGGTGGACGAAGGTCAGGCCACGCTCGGCTTCCAGCTTGCGCGCGTGATTATAGGCGTCCTCGAATTTCTCGCCTTCCAGCACCACGGTCGCGCCGTGACCCTCGGTCTGCATCACCTTCACCAGCGGCGTCGTCATGGGCATGACGATGGTAACGGGAACGCCCAGCTTGGCGCCGTGATAGGCAAGGCCCTGCGCGTGGTTGCCGGCCGACGCCGCGATAACACCCTTGGATCGCGAGGCATCGTCCAGCAGCAACAGGCGATTGAGCGCGCCGCGTTCCTTGTAGGCGGCGGTGAACTGGTGGTTCTCGAACTTGAGATACACGGTCGCGCCGGTCATCTGCGAGAGCGTCTTGCTGACCACCGTTGGCGTGCGCAGGATCGAGCCCGAAATTCGCGCCGCCGCCGCGCGGACATCGGCGACGGAGACGGGCAGCGCATCGGCACTGGCCGTCAGGGGCTCAAGCGGTTCGATCCTGTTCATGGCGCCGCCCCCTACTCCCATCTGGCGCATCCTGCAAACTGCCACTATGCCCTGCTTATGGCAAAAATCGCGTTTATCGGGCTGGGAGTGATGGGCGGACCAATGGCGGGGCATCTCGCCGCCGCCGGGCACGACCTCTCGGTGTTCAATCGGTCGATGGGCAAGACCCAGGCCTGGGTCGAGCAGCATGGCGGCGAGGCGGCAGTCAGCCCCGCGCAAGCCGCGGCGGAGGCCGAGGTGGTCATCAGCTGCGTCGGCAATGATGCCGACCTCGAAGCGGTGACCATCGGGCGCGACGGCGCGTTCCGCACGATGCGACCCGGCGTGCTGTTCATCGATCACACCACCGTCTCCGCCAAAATCGCGCGGCAGCTCGCAGACGAGGCGGAGAGCCGGGGGCTTCATTTCGTCGATGCGCCGGTTTCCGGCGGACAGTCCGGCGCGCAGGGCGGCACGCTGTCGGTGATGTGCGGCGGCACCCAGGCGGCGGTCGAGACAGCGCGGCTGGTCATGCAAAGCTATGCCGCCCGCATCGTGCATTGTGGCGAGGCCGGCGCGGGCCAGACCACCAAGATGGTCAACCAGATCTGCATCGCTGGCGTGCTGGAGGGACTCTCCGAGGCGCTGCGCTTTGCGCAGGCAGCAGGCCTCGACCTCGGCAAGGTTCAGGAAGCGATTGGCGGCGGCGCGGCGCAAAGCTGGCAGATGGACAATCGCTGGAAGACGATGAGCGAGGACAGCTTCGATTTCGGCTTCGCAGTGGAGTGGATGCGCAAGGATCTGGGCCTCGCCCTTGATGAAGCGCGCACGCTCGGCGCCACATTGCCGGTCACGGCGCTGGTCGATCAATATTATGGCGAGGTCGTTGCCATGGGCGGCGGGCGGCAGGATACCAGCGCGTTGGTGAGGCGCCTGCGCAAGCCATGAGTTTTGCACGAAGGACAAGCGCCGTTCTGGCGGCGCTCGCGCTTGGACTGGGCATGGGCGCGACCCGCGCGGACGCGCAGGGCCTGATCGATAATGTGAACGGCATCACGGTCGATGCGACCGGGGATCTCGTGCATTTCACCGGCCTTGTCATCAGCGACGATGGCCGGGTGGAAAAGCGGCTGGCGCGCGGCGAGAAACGCCCCGATCGGCCGAGCTTCCGCTTTGACGGCAAGGGCCGCACGCTGATGCCAGGCATCATCGACGCGCATGTTCATGTCATTGATCTCGGCTTCTCGCGCCTCAATCTGGACCTGAGCGATACCAATTCGCTCGAAGAGGCGCGGCAGAAGATCGCCGCCTTCGCTGCGGCCAACCCCGGCCGTCCGTGGATCATCGGCTTTGGCTGGAATCACGAGAAGTGGAACCTCGGCCGCTTCCCGACTGCCGCCGACCTCGATGGGCTGGGCGATGGGCGCCCGATCTGGCTGGAGCGCGTCGATGGTCATGCCGGCTGGGCCAATGCCGCCGCGCTGGCCGCCGCAAAGATCGCGCCGACCAGCAAGGCGCCTGTCGGCGGGCGGATCGAGATGGTCGCAGGGCGTCCCAGCGGCATCCTCGTCGACAAGGCGATGGCGCTGATGACGCCCGCCCTCCCCCGACCCCAGCCCAAGGATTATGACGCGGCACTGTCCGCCGCGCAGGATGCGCTGCTGGCGCGCGGTGTCACCACCGTGGCCGACATGGGCACCAGCATCGAGCATTGGCAGGCCTATCGCCGGGCCGGGGACCGGGGGGCGCTACGCATCCGCATTCTGGGCTATGCCGCCGGCATGGAGCAGGCCGCGCTGATCGCCGGGCCTGCGCCGACGCCGTGGCTCTACAACGACCGGCTGCGGCTGGGCGGCGTCAAGCTGGTGCTGGATGGCGCGCTCGGCTCACGCGGCGCCTGGCTCAAGGCGCCTTATGCCGATGCGCCCAAGGAGAGCGGCTTAGCGCTGCTGACATCAGCCCAGTTGCGCAACCAGATGAGCCGGGCAGCGATGGACGGCTTCCAGCTTGCCGTCCACGCCATTGGCGATCAGGCCAATGCCGAGACGCTGGATGCCATCGAGGAACTGAGCGAGACCTATAAGGGCGACCGGCGCTGGCGGATCGAACATGCGCAGATCGTCGACCCGGCCGATCTCGCCCGTTTCGCGCGCAGCGGCACGATCGCTTCCATGCAGCCGCAGCACGCCACCTCCGACTGGGCGATGGCGACGCGGCGGCTCGGGCCGGAGCGGCTCGGCGGCGCTTATGCCTGGCGCACGATGCTCGACAACAAGGTGCCGCTGGCATTCGGCTCGGATGCCCCCGTGGAGCCGGCGGATGCCTTTATCGGCCTCAAGTCTGCCACCACGCGGCTCGATGCCCGCAACGAGCCGGCTGGCGGCTGGTTGCCGACGCGACGTCTGACGCTGGCCGAGGCACTGCGCGCTTATGGCCGCGGCGCGGCTTACGCCGCTTTTGCCGAGGAGCGCTTCGGCAATCTCGCACCCGGCCAGCGTGCCGATTTCCTCATTCTGGACCGCGACATCGAACTGGCCAGCCCCACCGACCTTGCCGCGACGCAGGTCCTCGAACTGTGGATGGACGGCAAGCGCGTCGCTCTGAAGGATCGCTGAATCGTGAACGCCATTCGCCTTGCCACCAAATATGTCGAGAAGCCCTGGGGCCGCACCGATCTGCCAGCGGCCTATCCCGATGGACAGGGCCGGCAGATTGGCGAGGTCTGGTTCGATGGGCCGGACGGCCAGCATCCGCCGCTGCTCGTCAAATATATCTTCACCAGCGAGCGCCTGTCCGTCCAGGTTCACCCCAATGACGCGCAGGGCCAGGCGCGCGGTCTGCCGGGCGGAAAGAGCGAGTGCTGGCTCATCCTCGATGCCGAGCCCGGCGCGACGCTTGGCATGGGGACGCTCCGCCCGCTGGATGATGAGACCCTGCGCGCCGCCTCGCTCGATGGCAGCATCGAGCATCTGATGGACTGGAAGCCGGTAAAGGCCGGCGACTTCTTCTACATTCCCGCCGGGACTGTCCACGCCATCGGCGCTGGCGTCACGCTGGTCGAGGTGCAGCAGAATGTCGATGTGACCTATCGGCTCTACGATTATGGCCGGCCGCGCGAACTGCATCTGGATGATGGCGTCGCCGTGAGCCGGGCCGAGCCCTATACGCGGGCGCCGGTCAACATCGCAGAGGTGGATGCGGACACGCTTCTCCGCCGCGACGAGGCGCCCTTCACGCTGGCCCTAGAGCGCTGGCACGAAGGCAACCATGACCTGGACTGCGCCGATGGCCCGTGCTGGTTCGTGCCGCTGAGCGGCCACGGCACGATCGACGGACTGGCTTGGGCAGCGGGCGAGTGCTGGCTGGTGACGGATTCCGCCACGCTGACCGTGACCGAACCCGCCCGGGGCCTCATCGCGCAAAGCTGACACCTGCCAGACTTAGTCAATGAGAGAGCGCGCCGGGCCCGCGCAGCTCTGCTCATTCCCTTTGCGCTTAGCCGCAAAAATACTGGCATTCGAGATTGCAAAGCCCTATTCACGCCCCACAATGGCGAGGACTGAAAGAGGCTCTGCAATGGCAAAAGACAACAAAATCACATTTTACGATCTGGCGTTGGCGAGCGGCGCGACGATCAGCCCCTTCGTGTGGGCGACGAAATATGCGATCGCCCACAAGGGCTTTGAGATCGACACTGTGCCCGGCGGCTTCACCGGCATTCTCGAGCGCACCGGCGGCAAGACCGAGCGCCTGCCCGCGATCGTCGACGATGGCAAATGGGTGCTCGATAGCTGGCTGATCGCCGAATATCTGGACGAGACCTATCCCGACCGGCCGACGCTCATCCCGCACCCCAGCGTGCGCGCCCTCACCCAGGGCATGGAAGCCTGGCTGTGGAAAGAAGCGATCAGCCCGTGGATGACCTGCTTCCTCAAGGAATATCGCGATCGCTCGCTGCCGCAGGATCACCAATATGTCACCGAATCGCGCGAGCGGATGTTCGGCCGCAAGATCGAGGATATCATCGTGGGCCGTGAAGAGCGCCTGCCCAAGGTGCCGCCAAACCTCCAGATCATGCGCAATGTGCTAGCGGAGAATAAGTGGTTCGGTGGCGACACGCCCAATTATGCCGATTACCGTCTGCTCGCCGTGTTCCTGTTCACCGCCTCGGTGGCAGATACGCCCGTGCTGACCGACGACGATCCGCTCCGCGATTGGATCGAGCGTGGGTTCGATCTGTATGGCGGCCTTGGCCGTCACCCCGGCCTCTCCCCCATCTTCGGCCTGCAACTGCGCGAGGGCGATCCCGAACCGTTCGTGAAGGGCAATGCCAAGAACGGCCTCTCCAGCCGCAACACCGGCCCGCAGTCCACCTCGGCGGAAACCGCGCGGCTCAAGGGCGAGGCCCAGCCGGCCGCCTGAGCGCCCCCGACATCGCCCTTTCGAGGCGACAAGAGACAGACAGGCGGCAGGCTTCACGGCGTGCCGCCTGTTCGTTTTTGCGATCTCTTGCCGTCCGCCCGCGCGCGGATTACCCACAGCGCAGGAGAGGAGACATAATCATGAAAAATCTTGCTCGCCGGGTCGGCTTGGCCCTGGCTCCCATTGCCATCTGTGCCGCCCCTGCCCTCGCCCAGCAGGAACTGCCGCCCGTACTCGCCAGCGGCGCGAAGTCCGATGTCGCGCCCGCCGTGCAGATCCTGCGTTGGCACATGAACGATGCGGACGTCGCGTCCCTGACCTTCCGCAGCATGGACACGCTGTTCACCACGCGCTCGGCGCCGCGCTCCGGGCCGATCTGGCAGCTCCCGCGCAACGACAAGCCGCTCGATTTCAGCTATGCCTATAAGGGCACCACCTACAAGGCCGACGACTTTCTGGAGCGCACCTATACCAATGCGCTGCTAGTGATGAAGGACGGCAAGATCGTCACCGAGATCTACCGCAACAATAGCAATGAACAGACCCGCTTCATGGGCTGGTCGATGACCAAGTCGCTGACCTCGATCCTCATCGGCAGCGCGCTGGCGGAAGGGCGGATCAAGTCGCTCGACGATCCCATCACCGCCTATCTGCCTGAGCTGAAGGGCTCGGGCTATGAGGGCGTGTCGATCCGCCACATCCTGCAGATGCGCTCGGGCGTGGACTATGAGGAGCGCTACGACTTCGCCAATCCCGGCATCGCCGCGACCAATCACATCAATGCGCTGGTCAAGAATGTCTCGCGCTTTGCCGACATGGCGCGGCAGGTGAAGCGGCTGCACACGCCGGGCACTGTGTTCCAGTACAAGACCATCGACACTGCCGTGCTCGGCTGGCTGATCGAGCGGGTGAGCGGCGGCGACACCATTGCCGGCTATGCGACCAAGCATCTGTGGGAGCCGCTGGGCGCCGAGCGTGACGGCTTCTTCATCATGGATGGCCCGCCGGGCGTCGGCCGCGAGTTCAACGGCGCCGGCTACAATGCCACGCTGCGCGATTGGGCGCGCGTGGGGCAGATGATGCTCGATGGCGGCAAGGCCAATGGCAAGCAGATCGTCTCGGCCGCCTGGGTCGCGGAATCGACGCGGCCGACCGACCCCAAGGAAGCAGGGCCAATGGGTTATGGCTATCAGTGGTGGACGCTGGGCGGCGGCTCCTACTCCGCCATCGGCCTGCAGGGACAATATGTGTTCGTCGATCCGGAGAGCCGCACGGTGGTGGTGAAGCTCAGCTACTTCCCGCCAGCCAATATGAGCGCGGACGAAGAGACGGCTGCATTCCTGAAGGCCGCAGCCGCCTGGACACCGCGCTGAGCGCCATCTCTCGAGCATGAGAAATGCCCCGGCCTCTCATCGAAGCCGGGGCATTCCGAACGGTCTGTCCCACACAGCGCCGTTCTACGGCGACGGTGCGAGGGAGGCTTACTCGTCGCCGGTGCTGGCAGACTGGCCGGCCGTGCCCGAACCCTGGACCGAGCCGCTCACGGTGCCGCTGGCATCCACCGAGCCGGCGGTATCACGCACCTGTCCGGCAGCGTTGCGAGCAGCATTCGCCGTGCCACGCGCCGTACCGCGCGCCGCTTGAGCGGCACCGCGGGCCGTGCCGCGCGCGGTCTCCACTGTGCCGCGAGCGGTGCCCCGCGCCGTCTCGGTCGTGCCCTGCACAGTGCCGCGGGTCGTTCCGACGACCTCCCGGGCCGTGCTGCGAACCGCATCGGTGCCGACACCCTGCGCCGAGACGCCGACGCTCTTGTCGATGCTCTGGCTGGTGCCGAGCGCACCGCCACCGGTCACGGAGCCAGCCGGGCCAGTCGCGGACGTCGCCCCTTCAACGGTGCCGGCAACCGTGCCGGCCAGACCCGCATTGGCGCTGGCCGAACCCGAGCGCGTATCGACCGAGCGGCTGGTGTCGGCCCGGCCCGCGCCGGACAGGGTGCCGGTGACGCTCTGGGAGGCAGAGCCGACCGAGCCGAGCGTACCGCCAAGATTGCCGGCACCGCCCAGCGTGCCACCAAGCGTGCCGCCCAGCGACCCGCCGGCATTACCAAGGAGCTGCGCCTGCGCGGGCATCGCGAAAATAGCGGCAGCGGCGAACGTGGTGATCAAAATCCGGTTCATATGTCATCTCCTTCAAGATGCGGGCCTCTCTTCTGGCCCGTCGGAAGGAGAACGACGGCCGGATGGGGCTTCATCCCGACCCGCCGGAAAAATTTTTACCGCGCGGTCGCGGGCACCGTGCGGCAGGCTTTGCAGACGATGCCGCGCCCGACATTGCCCTTGCCCTTCACCGCTTCGCCGGCCACCGCGCTGACGCGACGCGCGGGAGAGCCCTGCGCGGCAGCCAGACGTGCCGCAACGAGCGGCGCGGCAAAGGAGGTGCCGCGCACCTTGCCATAGCCCTTGCCGGGCAGCGCGGCGACCATGTCGGCGCCGGGCGCGGCGAAATCCAGATGTCTGGCGCGCCCCGCCTCGAGCAGCGCCCGGTCCCGGCCATCGACACCGGTGACGGCGATTACGCCGGGATAGGAGGCCGGATACATGGGCGGCGCAGCAGGCCCGTCATTGCCCACCGCCGCAACGACGATCACGCCGCGCTGCTGCGCCAGCGCCACGGCGCGGGCCAGCAACTGATTGGGCGGGCCGACCAGCGAAACGGTGATGACGGGCGCGCCACTCTTGACCAGCCAGCCCAGCGCCTGCGCGATCAGCTCAGCCGATCCGGCAGCGGGATTGCCGCCATAGACATCCGCCGCCAGCAATACTCGCCCCGTGGCCGCGCCCTTGAAGGCGCCGTCCCGGCCGACCAGCAACGAGGCAATGGCCGTTCCATGGCCGCTGCCCTTCGGCCCGCCCGCCGCAAAGCCGCGTTGGCGGATCGATGCTCCAGCCAGCGCCGGATGGGCCGCGACGCCACCGTCGATCATGCCGATGGGCACATCGCTGGCCCCGCTCTCGCCGGCCGCCGCTGCGCCGTCCGCGCCGCCCAGCGCCCCGCCGGCTGGCTCGAATACATGGTTGAGATCGAACACCCCCTCCGGCGCGAGCTTGCGGGCGCGCTCCAGTGCCTTGCGCGCCGTCTCGCCGCGCGGCACGCCGAGCACATGGGTCCGCAGACCCAGTTCCTCCATCGCCTCCGTCCGCAATGTCTCGAAACCCGCCGCCTTGAGGCGCACGAGCAGATCCGGGGACGCATCAAGCGCGATGATCTCTCCCCGCCGCACCGGCTGGCCGTCGGCATCCGCCTCCAGCACATCGCGGTTGGCGCGGATCAGTGCATCGAGCCGGGCGCGGCGCAAATCACGCAGGGACACCCGGTCCAGCGTATCGGCCGCACGGACGCTGAGCGTGTCCACCGCGCCGCCGATGGTCGCGGGCGCATCACGCAAGAGCGGATCGACCACGCCGCCGGCGATCTGGCCGGGAAGCTGGCCCGGAAGCTGACCGAGATTGCCCGGCAGAAGCTGCGCCTGCGCACTTGCGCCGAGCAGAGCGGCGATCAGGAGAATTGCGGTTGATTGTCGCGCCATGGTCGGTCCTTATCATTTTTTCTCAAGCTTTGGATGAAACGCTCGTGCCGCGTCGTTTCATCCACAAGAGCTGAAAGGAATTGGCTTGGACGGGTTCGAGGAAGGCCTCACTGCCATGTTGCCGCGCCTGCGCCGGTTCGCACATGGGCTGTCGCACAGCGCCGCCGACGCGGACGATCTGGCGCAGATCGCCGTAGAGCGCGCCTTGCGGTCCCGTAGCCAGTGGCAGGCCGGCACACGCCTCGATTCCTGGCTCTACCGGATCACGCGCAACGCCTGGATCGATACGGCGCGCGCACGAAACCGTGAGACCGCGCGCCTGCTGCCAGAAGAAGCCGGCGAGCAGGTGGGCGAAGACCCGCGGCCCGGCCTCGAAGCCCGGCTGGACCTCGACCGGATGATGGCAGCGATGACCCGGCTGCCGGAAGACCAGCGCGAGGCTGTCGCGCTCGTGCTGATCGAAGGCTGCGGCTATCGGGAGGCCGCTGAGATATTGGAGATACCCGTCGGCACGTTGTCGAGCCGGCTGGTGCGTGGACGCAATGCGCTGCTGGCGCTTGTGGGCGAAGGATGAGCAGATGACGGACCCAAGGATCGGCCCCATGATCGATGACGAAACGCTCTATGCCTGGCTCGATGGCGAACTGCCCGAGGACGAAGCCAAGCGCGTCGCCGCGCTCGTCGCCGCCAATCCCGCGCTGGGCGAGAAGCTGGAAGCCCAGCGTCAATTGCAGGCGGGCCTGCGCGCGGCCTTCGATCCGGTTGCCGCTGCCCCGGTGCCGGCCGGCATGGCCGCAATCGCAACGAGCGAAGGAACCGTGCAGAGCTTGGCTGATGCGCGCGCCCGGCGCACAAGCCGTGCGGGCTTTGGCCTGCCGCAATGGGCAGCCGTCGCGGCGGCGCTGGTCGCTGGGTTCGTTGGCGCGCAGATGCTGCCAAAGGGCGGCGCCACCGCTCAGGACGGGCTGGTCGCAAGCGCAGAGCTAACCGAGGCACTCGACACCCAGCTTGCCAGCGCCGGGGATGCCGATGGCGCCGCCGCGCCGGTCAGGGTGCGCCTCACCTTCAAGGATAGCAAAGGCGACATCTGCCGCAGCTTCGATACCGCCAGTACCGCCGGCGTCGCCTGCCGGGAGCAGGACGGCTGGGCCGTCCGCGCGCTGGTCAGCCATCCCCGCCAGACCGAGGGAAGCTATCGCATGGCGACCAGTGGCGATGCCGCCATCATGGCCTATGTGGACGCCCAGATCAGCGGCGATCCGCTGGATGCGACGGCCGAAAAGCAGGCCATGGCGAAAGGGTGGAAGAAATAGTGCTGCAGCGCAGGCCGGTGGATAAAAAAGGTGGTCTTGCTGCGCCAATCGGCCCGAGTTGCCACCCTTGATAGCCCGACTCTGGGGCGGCGCCGTCCCAGTTTACCTGGGACGCACACCTCTCACCGACCGGCCCACCCCGCGAGTTGCCCCATATTGCCGGCTCAGCTTTTCCCGCCCTCCGAAACAGCCTTGGCAATAGCGGCCTGATTGGCACCGCTGAATTCATCGCGTCGCTCGTGGACCCAGTTGAAGGACCGTTCCCGTTGGGCATTGGCCCGGTTAAACCGCGGCATGACGTAGCGCATCATGAGCTCATAAGACCGCTTGGTCGCTTCGAAATCCATCCAGTTGGTCCCGGTCATCGTAATATAACCGAAGCCACCCGTCTTTTCCCACAAGGCCTCGAGATATTCGACGGCATCGTCTGGTGTGCCGATCAACCCGCCGCGCGCCGCGACGATGCGCTCCGGATCGGATCCGGCTTTGGCGCGCGTATCCGCATAGCTTTTCGGGTTGAGCGCTTCGAGATAAGCCAGCCAAGGCTCGAGCCCGAAACGCATGGCCGCAGCGGCATCCGCGCGGCTCTCGGCCAAGTGGAAGGAAACCACGACACGCAGATTATCGCGATTGAGTTGATTGCCGTGGGCGCTGCCGGCTTCTTCCGCCAGCTTCCATGCCGCGGCAACATCGCCGCCGCCATGAGTGAGGATGCCTAGACCGTATTTGCCTGCCAGGCGCGATCCGATCGGCGTCTTGGAGGTCACGACCGCCATTTCGGGACGACGGAAGCTATAAGGCGCCATTTGGAGGCTCGCCTCCCGCAGCGAGAACCAGTCGCTATCGTGATCAACGACTTCGCCATCCAGCAACCGGACGATCACATCCAAGCCTTCGACCAGCCTCTCGCGCTGCTGCTCCGGCTTGATGTTCAACATGTGCGCATCGGAGACCAGCATGCCGGGACCAAAGCCGAACATGGCCCGACCGCGTGTCTGATGATCGAGCTGCAGGATGCGATCCGCAATCATGTAGGGGTGATGATAGGGCACCGAGATCACCCCGGCGCCGAGCTTGATCCTTGAGGTCCGTTCCGCCGCAGCCGCGATGAACAGCTCCGGGGAGCCATATATTTGCATGCCCCCGGAATGATGCTCGCCCATCCACAATTCCGCAAAACCGAGATGCTCCAGCCAGTCCACAAGCTCGAAATCCCGACGCATGCAGAGCGCTACGTCCTCATCGTTGCCGTGATGTGGGGGCAGGAATACGCCTGCACGAACGTTGCGCCTCTCATACATGGGTTTTCTCCCGCAAATCTTATCGTCACGGCCCGACTATCAACGCAATAATTAAAACACAATAGAAATTATTATTTCGTGAGACTCGCGAAGCCTGACCGCTCGGACAGCGAACGAACCGAGCGCGTGAAAAACGGCTCATCGCACGTGGGATACAGGCCTTAATATATCCTCTTTTCCGTGTCATATTCCGAGTGAAGGGAAGTTGGCAGATGACGCAAAAACGGCACCCTTCTCCAGCCCTCATAGCTTCACATCGGTTTTTATATATATCTATAAATAAGTTGTTTCGGCCCCAATGATCGGTTAGGAGGATGGCGTTTCTCGCCAAGCCCAACCAGGGCTGGACGACGTCAAGAGACCAAAAAACTCGGCGCGCCATATGCTGCCGAAGCTGACTGGAGGGAGGATTATGAAAACACTCAGGAAAGTTGCCGTTTTCACGCCGCCGCGCGTAACATGGAAGGCAACCACCGCACTCGTGACCAGCATTGTCCTGAGCCTACCGAGCGCTGCGAATGCGTCGGAAGGTGGCCAGCCCGATGGCATGGCGGCTCTTCCTCAGGCCAGCACACAAGCCAGCGCGCCGGAAAGCGCCAGTAGCACCGACATCATCGTAACCGGATCTCGCGCCGCCGCGGCCGGTTTTTCTGCACCATCGGCCGTGTCAGTCATCGGCGCCGATATCGTCGATCAGCAGTCGCCGATCAGCATTGCTGAAGTGCTGCAGCAGGAGCCGGCTTTCAAGGCCACGCGCTCGGTCGGCGGAAACGCGAACAACTTCGCGAGCCCGGGGCAGGCGACGGCAGATCTTCGGGGGCTTGGCGGGCAGCGGACCCTCGTGCTCGTCGATGGGTCACGGGTTGTGCCTCAGGCATCTTCGGTCACGACAGGATCACCCGTCGCGACGGACCTCAACGTCATTCCAACGAACATGATTGAAAGAGTCGAAGTCGTCACGGGCGGCGCGTCCGCACAATATGGATCGGATGCCGTTGCAGGCGTGGTCAACATTCTTCTCAAGAAGAAGATGACCGGCATCGAACTGTCTGCCCAGACCGGCATTTCGCAGCAAGGCGACAATTTCCGCTACAAGCTCGGCGCCGTGGGAGGCTTGTCGTTCGGGGACGGCCGGGGGAACATCGTCGTGGCGGTCGAGAAAGCGCGCAGTGACGAGATTCAGGACATTTATCGCCGCGATTGGGGACGCCGCGAGGAGATGATCGTCACCAACAGAGCCTATCTGACCAATGGCTTGCCCGCCAATATCGTGGCCGACGGCGTGCGCAATTCCAACAGCATCGGCGGCCGCATCATCGGCCCTGCCAACTTCAGCCTGCGCAACTATACCTTCAATGATGATGGCACCATCCGGCCCTATCAGGTCGGCAGTGTCGATGACGGCACCAATCAGATTGGCGGCGAGGGTCTTAGCCGGTCCAAGGGGTCGAGCCTGATCCCCGGCATCGAGCGCTTTGTCGTTCACGCCCTCAGCAGTTTCGAAGTCTCGCCTGCTCTTAATATCACCCTGTCCGGGGGCTATTCAGAGACGCTAGGCCTGTTCACCGGCGGCCTGCCGAACTTTGCGTCCTTTACGATCCGCAACGACAATGCCTTCCTGCCGCAAGCGGTCAAGAATGCCATGGCTGCGCAGGGGCTGACCAGCATCACCGTCGCCAAGGGTGTCTATGATGTCGGGAACATCAATTTCCGGGTAAAGAACAAGACGCCGCACGGCACGATTGGCGTCGAGGGCGACCTCGGCAATTCGTGGCACTATGATGCCCATTATTCCTATGGCGAAAACCAGTTCCGCAGCGACTTCAGCAATAATTTCTCACCCGCCTTCTGGAATCTGGCGGTGGATGCTGTCACGGCTCCAGGCGGCGGGATCGTCTGCCGGTCGACCCTCGCCGGGCAGCCTGCCAATCCCCTCGCCGCTGGCTGTGTTCCAGTCAACATCTTCGGGCCGAATGCCGTCAGCACCCAAACGCCGGCCGCGCTCGCTTATGTGAACCGCTCCGATTATCACGAGGTGATCTACAAGCAGCACGCCGCGAGCATCAACATGCGTGGCGAGCCGTTTTCCACCTGGGCTGCGCCCGTCGCGGTCGCCTTTGGTGGTGAGTATCGCCAGGAGTCGCAGGTTCTGACGGCCGGTCCGCTCGCGACAGCCGGTCGGTTTGCGATCGGCAATGTCGCGCCCTTCTCCGGCAAGTTCAATGTCAAGGAAGGCTATGTCGAGGCAATCGTGCCGCTCGCCAGGGACCTTTCTTTCGCGCGCAATCTCGATCTCAATGGCGCCATTCGCTATGCCGATTACAGCACGGCCGGGGGCCAGACGACCTGGAAGGTGGGTGGCGTATACGAGCCCATCCAGGGGCTGCGTTTTCGCGTGACACGCTCGAAGGACATCCGTGCAGCGGCGATCTACGAACTGTTCTCGCCCGGTTCTTTCGTGAACGTGCCTTTGACGGTGAACGGGGTCACGGCCGTCATTCCGCAGAACCGCACGGTGGGGAATCCCGATCTGAGGCCTGAGAAGGCCGACACGCTCACGCTGGGCGTTGTCGTACAGCCCTCGAGCCTGCCCGGGCTGCGCATGTCGCTCGACTATTATCTCATCGACCTGAAGGATGCGATCGACTCGATCACGGCCGCCAATATCGGCAATGCCTGCTCGGCGGGCGATGCCCAGGCGTGCAGCTACATCACCTTCAGCGGCGCAACGCCGACGCGCCTTGTCGCGCCTGTCCAGAATATTTCGCAGTTCAAGACGAGCGGACTGGACATGGCGCTCTCTTACCAGGCCAGTCTTGGCGGCGGCGTGTCCATGAGCACGCGGTTCACCGGAACCTACGCCTTGCGGTCCTACATCAATGGCATCGACCGGTCGGGCGAAAACGGGATGGGCAGCCTCGGCTCACAGCCACGCTTCCGGGGAAATCTCACGCAGACATTCAGCACCGATGCGGTCTCGCTGTCAGCGCAGCTCCTGTACATCAGCAAGGGCAAGAACGATAACCAGTTCGACACGATCCCTGCGTTGACCATCAATGAGAACGACATCCCGGCCGCCGCTTACGTCAATCTGTTCTCGACGATCCGCGTAGCGGGCAATTTCGAGCTGTCCGCCAGCGTCTCCAACCTCCTCGACAAGGATCCTCCATCCAGCCCCTATGCAACGCAGAGCCAGCCGGTGAATGGCCAGCTCTACGACAAAATCGGACGCGTGTTCGAGGTGGGCGTGAAGGTTCGCTTCTGATGATTGGGCGGGCCAGTGCGGCGAGCGCGCTGGCCCGTTCCACGGAAGTCTCTGCTGCTTCAAATGCCCTGACGAGGCAAACCGCTGGCCACCGCCATGGCGACCCGTTCCGTTGGCCGGTTCAGCGGTGCATGGACCCGCCTTTCCAGACCTCCTGCTCTGACGCGGTAAAAACGATCATCCGGCAGTGATAGGGGCGCCCAGGCTGACGTAGGAACCGTTCGCGTACACCAGCGGGCTGACCTCATCAGTGAGGAACACTTCCTCGACACGGCCGATCACAATGTGATGCGTCCCATAGTCCAGAGCCTGCTCGTAGCGACAGAAAAAGCTCGCCTGCGCATCTTCCAACCGGGGACAGCCATCTGCAGCCGTGCCCCACTTGCCCGTGGCGAACCTCTCTTCCCCCCGCGCTTTGCCGGCGCAAGCTGCCGATATGTCGGCATGGTCGCTGTGCAGAATATTCACGCAGAAGTCGGCGCCTTCAGAGAGCGGCAGGTACAAGCTCGCCGAGCGATTGACGCAGATGAGCAGCGATGGTGGATCCATGCTGAGCTCGCTCACCGCGGTCGCGGCCATCGCGTAGCGGGTGCCGTTATGGCGACAGGTGATCACGACGACGGCTTTGGCCAGACGCCGCAGCCCCTCGCGCAAGCTGATGGCCACGGGGGAGAGTTCGGTCATGTCATTTGCTCCGTCACGCTGCCTGACGCTCTGTCTGGCGGCGGTGGATGATAAGGTCTTCGATTGAGCCAATGCAGAGCCCGTGCCGATCGGCGAAGCGGATGAGGTCGGGCAGACGCGCCATTGTGCCATCATCGTTGAGGATCTCGCAGATCACGCCTGCGGGCTTCAGCCCGGCCAGCCTTGCCATGTCGACCGCTGCCTCTGTGTGACCAGGTCGCGTGAGGACGCCACCGGGCTGCGCGACGAGCGGGAAGATATGGCCTGGCGAGACGAGGTCGGGCGGCCCGCACTTGTCGTCGATCGCCACGGCGATGGTCCGCGCGCGGTCATGGGCCGAGATGCCGGTCGTCACGCCCTCGGCAGCTTCGATCGACACCGTGAAAGCCGTGCCATGCGGCGCGTTGTTTGTTGCGACCATTGGCTGCAGAGCCAGATCCTCCGCGCGAGCCGCAGTGAGGGCGAGGCAAATCAAACCGCGGCCATAACGGGCCATGAAGTTGATTTCCGCGGCCGTTGCAAATTCGGCTGCAATAACGAGATCACCTTCATTCTCTCGATCTTCCGAATCCACGAGGATGATAGGCCTGCCCGCACGAAGCGCGCCAACCAACTCATGGATGGGCGAGAGCGGGGACAGCGGTCCGTCCACGACCGGACGTGGATATTCTGCCTCAAGCATTGCGCAGGGCCACGACCGGGATCAGCAGGTGGGAGTCATGCTCGCCCCCGGTGTGGATGTGGTGCATGCCGCGATTGACCGTGTCTTCGTGCCGCATGTAGAGCATCGGCTTGGGATATTGATAAATGTCCCGCCCCTTGATCCTGATCCGCAGCACGTCGCCGGCCCTGAAGAGCGTGCCGGAGGGCAGGATCTCAATCTGCGCTTCGACAATCTCTCCCGGCGTGACCTTCCACTCAGAGGTGTTGGTGAGCACGGGCTGAAATTCGGTCGAGCGTTCGGAGTCCAATTCACGCCGCGAGAGGCGCAACCAGCCATAGGCGGCAGCGCCGTCCTCAAATACAGCCCAATGGATGAAGCCCACCTTCTCGCCATCTTCGACCTTTTCGACCGCGACAAATACGTCCATGTCATCGGCGTCTTCGGTGGAGACCATGAGCTTGAGCTTCATATGCCCGACGAGCGTGCAATCCTCCTCGAACCGATAGTCGAAGCTGGCCTCCGCCCCGTCATCGAGCGGATCATAGCTCTGGATCGCTTCGGCCGGCGCTGGCTTGTCGCTCATCTCTCCGGTCGCTGCGTCGAGATACAAGCGACGATATTGGGTGTCCTCCACGGGCCATTGCTCTGACTGCTTCATGATTGCCGAGCCAGCCCTGTCGCGTACGTGCAGTCTGACCGGCGGCCAGGTGCCCATGTCGTTCGATACGCCCTTCAGGACATGGTCGAAGAACGCTGTCTGGCGCGCGATGGAAGTGGGTTCGTAATAATAGCCCCATTTCTTGCTACCATGAACCTCGAGCCACTTGCGCGGAGATGCGATTTTCTTGAAGCCTTCGAGGGTGCCACGCGTGTGTACGCCGTGGTCGCTCCAACTCGCGACCACATAGGCCGGGACGTCGATCCGGCTAAAATCGGGCACCTTCGATTGCCAGTACTCGTCGAAGAACGGATGCTCGGCGGTCAACGCCCAGAGATCCTCCACCATGGCATCCGAGGCGCCCCAACGCACCTGGATGTGCGGCCAGAAATGCGTCTCTGGGATGCCTCCGTGGCGCACGATCTCGTTGAAGGTGTCCGACCAGCCCTCCCAAGGATTGATCGCCGCCAGATGGGGCGGGTTAAGTGCGGCCACGTTCCACTGCGACGAGGAGAGGTAAGATACGCCTGACAGGCCTACGCGCCCGTTGCTCCATGGCTGCGTGCCAGCCCATTCGATGAGATCATAATGAGCCTCGCCTTCCTTGCGCGAGAAATAGCTTGCTGTGGTTTCCGCATACCAAGTTCCGGGGATATCGGCCGTAATCACCGCATAGTCCTGGCCGGTCCAGTAGACGGGATCCGGGGCCTCGAAAATGGTGAGGTCCGACTGCCACTCCGCCTTCACGCCGGACGTCGGATAGAGCGTCGCAAGCGGGGCCGGGTCATGCTTGCCATAGGGGGTCCAGGCGACCAGAACAGGGATCGGCCCCGTCAGGTCCGCTGGCAGAAAGAGGTCGATCCAGAGCGGCTTGCCTTCCCGGGTCGGCACCGCAATGTCCCGCTCGATGCGGATGCGATCGCGGAAGGAAAGCTCGTGCTGGCGGGGGCGCCCTCCACGAAATTGCGGCGTGTTGGGCGGCCGCCTCAGTCTTTCCCGATAATCGCCCATCCTCTCGCTCTCCACTGACCAATTGGCTTGCGCCTCATAACCGGGGCCGGGATTAATTTCAATACGCTTAGAATTTATTCCGGGCGTGATGTAGGCCGCCGTTCCCATCCTGCCGGCCTTTCGCGTAAACTGCGCGTCCGTAGAAAATGACAAGGGGACCGGCTATGGCTATGAACGCCCCGTATCGCGGGATGTCGGCCGGACTAACTGGCTGGCGTGCAAGCCGATTATGCGCAGGCAGAGTTTTCAAGGTGTCGGATAAATCCGATGCCCTTTCCAGGGTGGTTAAGATGGGCCGGAAGAAGGCGGAGAGCCAAAACAGCAGCGAGGGTGCCGAAACGAAGGGCGCGCGACCGGCCAAAAAGCGCTCGATCGGCCGTCCATCCGGGCAGCGTGGTATCGGCAAGAAGCTGTTGATCGACAAGACTGTCGAACTCCTGCGCCATGTGCCGCCCGAAAAGCTGTCCCTGTCCATGGCGGCGCGCAATGCCGGGGTACACCTCACCCTTTTCAAATATTATTTCACCGACCGAACCCGGTTGCTGGTCGACGTCGCGCGAACCCTGGCCGTCTCTTTGGGCGACTGCCTCGCCCAGACCGAAGCGGGATCCCTGCCGGCCGTGGAGCGGATAAAGATCAGAATCGACACGATGGTCGACTTCTTTTTCGTCAATCCTTTCTATCACCGGCTCATGACCGAGATTATCGCCGACGAGACCGATCCGCTCGCGGCTGAGCTGATCGCTTTGTGGGTGGGGAAGACGCTCGATATCTATCGCGACATTATCGACAAGGGCGTGGCGGAAGGGTCGTTGCGGAAGGTCGATCCCTACTTCACATTTTTCGCGATCATGGGGCTGTGCGAGCAATATCAGCACGCATCCCGCTTCGTCGAGCAAGGCAATTTGGCAGCAGGCGGCGCCCCTCATTCCGATGTGGCGGCAGAATATAAGGCCTTCGTCTATCAGCTCATGCTGAGTGGAATTGCGCTCGAGCCCGCCCGCACGGGCTGAGCCTCACGGCAGCATTACTCATCGGTGTTCGACGACGTTCCACCAGTGGGAGCGAGCGATGCCGCTCGTCCTGAGCATGAACATCCGCATGACGGCGGAGGTGGTGCATATTTATAGCATCCTATAAAAAACTTTTCTTCTCATTTTGCGCGTGATAGGGAGCCCAAAACCAGGAGGATTGTGATGTCTGTTACGACGGTCGATGAGCAAGTGAACGCCTCACGCCAGCGCCCTTTTGCCGGCCAGGAATATGGCCGGGTCCCTGACGGTACCTATCTCAAGAACTGGAATCCGATCATGCTGGCCTCGGAGCTGGTGCAGGGAAAGATCGTCGGGAAGGATTTTCTCGGGACGCGCATCATCGTTTACCGCAACGAGCAGGGTGAGCCTGTGGTGCAGAGCGCGTACTGCCCCCATGTCGGCGCCGACCTGTCCGGCGGCGAAATTGTCGATGGCAAGGTGCGCTGCCCCTATCATCACTGGAAGTTCGCTGCCGATGGCCGCTGCGCTGAAATTCCAGGCGAGACGATTATTCCCGGCGCCGCGAGGATCTACAATTATCCCGCTGCCGAGCGCTGGGGCATGATCTGGGCATTCAACGGAGAAGAGCCGCTCTATCCCCTTCCCGAGATGCCGAACCTTAAGGAAGACGAACTGGTCTACCGCGCGTTTCACAGAGGGCAGCGAGAGATCGAAGGGTGGATTGGCTCCTCGAATCTGGTGGACTTCCAGCATCTGTCCACCGTGCACGGCATCCCCGACCCAAACCCAGTGAGCGTGGTGTTCGAGGACTATCTCATTACCGTCCGGCAGGAATCCGTAACGCGCATCGCCGACACGCAGCTATGGGGGGCAACCTGGCTTACCGCGCATATGCAGTTTCCCAATGGCAGCGAGCGCTTGTTCATGGCCGGGAGTTCGCAGGTTGCGCCCGGCTGGTCCGACGCCTTCTTCGTCGTCGCCATGCGTCGGTCCGATGCGGAGAAGATGGGCGACCAGGCCGCGCAGGAAGAGTTGGATAACCGCATCGCCTATATGCACAAGCTATATGCGGAGGATGAGCCGAT
Source organism: Sphingobium sp. B8D3B (assembly GCF_025961875.1). NCBI lineage: Bacteria > Pseudomonadati > Pseudomonadota > Alphaproteobacteria > Sphingomonadales > Sphingobiaceae > Sphingobium > Sphingobium sp. B8D3B. The sequence continues at coordinate 2,090,574 of NZ_JAOQON010000001.1, forward strand.
CCTCTTCAAGCTCCGTTTCCGGGGCTATGGCAAAAGCGCGCTCCTGAGGGCCGACAAATATTTCGGCCAGTTTCTCCAGTATCTCGAGAAATATCCCCGCTCCGCACCCTTCGACGTCTGAGGACCGATCCGTAAAAAGGGATGAGGAATGACTGAGGCTGGACGGGTTGCACTTGTGACCGGGGCAACCCGGGGCATCGGGTTCGAGATTGCCAGAGGCCTGGCAGAGCACGGCATGCGGGTGGTGATCGGCGCCCGCGATCCTGCGAGCGGGCAAAAGGCTGCCAAGGCCCTGTGCGATCAGGGCCTGGATGCCCATTATGTGATCATCGACGTGACCGATCGTGCATCGGTTCAGGCTGCGGCCGCGGTGCTAGTCGACCGCTTCAAGCGGCTCGACGTCCTGGTCAACAATGCCGGCATTTCCCTGGACAAGCACAGCCTGCCAAGCACCGCCGATCTCGACGAAATGCGCAGGGTGTACGAAACCAATGTCTTCGGCGTGGTGGCGGTCATCCAGGCGATGCTGCCGCTCCTCCGCCAATCGGATCGTGGCCGCATCGTCAACATGTCGACGGGCCTTGGCTCCCTTGCGCTGACCCGCGGGCCGGATGGGCCGATGGCGTTCAGTCGCCTCCTCGCCTACAACAGCTCCAAGACGGCCCTCAATGCCGTGACCGTGCAATTCGCGAACGAACTTGCCGGGACGCCGATCAAGATCAACGCGGCCAATCCGGGCCTATGCGCCACAGAGCTTTCTGGTGGCAAAGGCCAATCGCCGGTGGCGGGGGCGAAAGTCGCCATCTCCCTTGCTCTCCTGGCCGCAGACGGGCCAACCGGCGGGCTTTTTGGTGAGGGTGGTCCAGTGCCATGGTAATGGCGCGCTTCCCCTCCCCGCGAAGAGGCGAAGTGCGGCCCCGTTGACCTGGCACGCACCGGGTCGCATCGCGCATAAGAATGGCAGTGAGGCCTAAATCCGGAAGACGCGCCGCGCGGTTTCGCCAAGCACTGCTGCTCGCTCCGCCGCGCTGAGAAGGCGCGTCGCATCGATCCCATCGGCAACAATGCCGGCATAAGGCCTCGTGGTGTTTCCGTAATCGGACCCCCACATGAGGCGCGACGCCCCGAACACGTCTACTGCGGTACGAAGGAAATTCGCCGTGTCGATGCCTGCGCCCGCAAGCGCGTCGACATTCAGGCTGGTCCACTTGAAGGCGATCGTCTCGTGATCCTTCAGGGCCATGTGGTCAGGAAGCAGACCGTTCTGGCTGCCTGTGCCTCCAGTCCAACCCAAATGTTCAAGGACGACCTGACAGTCCGGGTAGCGGTCGGCCAGTTCGCACACCGTCCGGAGGGCCGCCGACCTTGGGTCCATCCGCAGGTAGGTGATGCAGAGCGGGAGCTTTTCAGCCTGTGCCATCTGCCACAATGCCTGCGCGCCCGGTGACTTCAGCCAGGGCAGATCCCCGTCCCCATCGACAAAGCCGGTCAGGCGAATAGCCGAAACGCGCTTCGTCGGCAGGAGCGCCTGAAGTACGCTGCGACTTTGCACCTGCGCAGGATTGAGGATGATCTCCGTGCGGATGCGGTCCCAATGGGCCTGCGCGACGTCGAGCAGATAGGTGTTATCGGTCTTGTAGGCGCCGCTGTACTGCACCCCGATCCCGGCCCTGATGCCCATCTTTTCCCAGAGGGGAAGCATCTTCTCGGGCGTGACAGGCGCATTGAGGACGCGTGCGCGCATCACCGCTTCCGGCTCACGGGCGTTGCGCATGTCCACCGGATAGTGCGCAAAATCGGCAGAGAAGAAATGGATATGGGCATCGATCATGCCCGCCGTTGCATCGGGCTGCGACGGCTGCTGTCGCGTTCGTGCCAGCGCCGGCCCTGCGACGAGGAGCGGCGGAACAGCTCCCAGCAGCGCCCTGCGCGAGAGGACGGCGGAGCGGCCGGGGGCGCTCATCGCACGCCCTTTGCCGTACGAGCCGACAACGCCGGCCCCGACACGATGACGTGGAAAAGGATCATGGCAATGGCCGTGAGCAGAAGCGGCGAAGCAACGATCATATAGATCCACAAGCCTGGGACCTGTGCCGCGAGCATCACGCCGCCAACGGCGGGACCGATCATGGAGGTTACCCGCCCGATCCCCCCGGCCCACCCGATACCCGTTGACCGCATGGAGGTGGGATAGCTTGAGGCAACAAGGGAATTCAGGCCCGCCTGGACGGCGATGACGAAGAAGCCATAAGCGAAACCCAGGAACCAGCCCAGCGCATGAAAGCCACTCACAAAGTAGAAGCAAGTCATTGCGACAAATCCCAGCAGCGACATGAGCGCCAGTGACGGAGCAAGACCAAGGCGCTGCATGAGCAGGGTCAGCAGAATCGGCCCAGCGATAGCGCCGAACGCAGACACTGACGACATCCGCGCGGCGGCCCCGGTCTCTACGCCCCCGAGAAGATGAAGGAAGCTCGGGAGCCAGGAGGTCAGTGTTGCCACCACGCACAGCGTGCTCCCCATGGCGACCCAGAGGAGCAACGTCATGGGTGCGCGACCGCTTCTGAACAGGCCGATCACCGGCGAGCCCTCATTACGCTCCTCGTTGGACACGAATATCGTGTCAGGCGCGAGTTGCAGGTCGGGAGCGATTTTTCCGAGGATCTGGGCGACGCGCGGATCCCGGGGATTGCGCGTCATCAGATACCGGCAGCTCTCCGGCAAACGGACATAAAGGTAGGGCACCAGCAGGAGAAGTGCGATGCCTCCGCCCCATAAGGCCGACTGCCACGAGTGAAAATGAACGAAACTCGGGCCAACAAGCCCGGCCACAGACGCGCCCAGGCCGTGGCCGATGTAAAGCCAGGTGAGCAACTTGCCGCGGCGGTTCTCCGGCATGAACTCGGTCGCCAGCGCGACAATGTTCGGCATCGTTCCGCCCATGGCTGCGAAGGCGAGAAAGCGCACAAGGGTGAACATTTCGAGCGTCTGGACAGCGGTCGACAGGAGCGTCAGCAGCCCGAAGAAAGTGGCACCGACCAGGATGATATTCCGGCGGCCGATGCGATCGGCCAGGACAGGGATGGTGTAGAAGCCCAAGGCCATACCGGCTGCCTGCGCCGAGAACACATAGGCCATGGACGGAATGGGTATATCGAGGTCGCGGGCGATGACGGCCGCGAGGTTCGCAACGATATAGGCGTCATATCCTTCCAGGGCCATGAGGATGCCGCACAGGAGATAGATGGTCCAGCGGTAGCGACCCATCGTTGGGCGCTCGAGAATGGTATCAATCGACTGAACAGCCATGCAGATCCCCTCCGGCGCTCCACATATCGCAGAGCGCTCGCCAATCAGCTAACATCACAAATCGACACGGGCAATATATTCTATATAAATTTAATTATTTGGTCGGGTATGCGACACTTCGCCCGCTGGCGCCGCGAGCTTGTGCTTCGCCAGGAAATTCTGCAGCAAATCTGCCACGGCGACATTATTGAGATCGGCAAAGGGGAGGTGCGTGTTGCCCTTGAGACCCGCATTGGCAAGCTCGAGAATTTCCGCCTTGCCCCCATATTGATTGATGAGCTTTACGAACCGCCGGTTCAGCGGCAGCGCGAGTTGCGGACCGCGCGGTTGCGACAGATTGTCTCCCCAGACAAATTGCATGGGGATCTTTGCCAGTTTCTTGAATGTCTCGAGCGGCACGTAGACCGGGCCGTAGGGGCTTGGGGGCGAACCGTCATTCTCGCTCTCCGGTAGAACGAAGCCGACATTTTCGTAGGCGACGATCGCCTTCACGCGGTCGCTCTCAATCGCCGTGAGGAGAGCCCGGAGGCCGCCCGCCGAATTCGTGACCATGACGACCGGACCGGTCCGCTCCAGTGCGGCGGCTGCGGCATGCGCCTGCAAGGCGACGTTCTCCATCGTGTCATATTCGGCATAACGGGCCCGGCTAGCCTGCTCCCACGCGCGGGCGTCCGCGGTCGGAAACTGCACCCCGGGGTGCCACTTCATATAGCTTGGGCCAAACCGCCAGGCCGTGAAGGTCTCCTGGTCAGATCCCAAGCGCGGGGCTGACTCCACGGTTTCACAGGGCAGATTCGCGCGGCCGACGCGGGGGCCATCCCAGAGATAGACCGGGAAATGTCGTCGCAGAAAGATGCTGTCGAAACCTTCACCGCCGTCCCACCGGTTTTTCCAGGCGGCGACGCTGGAGCTATGCCAAAAGAAGAGGCCAGTAGGGCCCGCATTCGCCGGGATTTGGTACTCCACATAGCCGTGATCACAGACAGTGGACTTGACGACTGGGTCCCCAACCCGTGTTCCTCCGGCTGCGAAGGAGCCTTGTCGCTCGATCATCAGCGGCGGCGGCCCCGCGTCCCTCGCGAGCGACGCGGATGGTCCCGTAATGACGAGTACCGCGACGAGGAGGCACCGCGCGACCTGACCGGGAAACATGTGATTGCGAGTCATCAACCTCTCCAAAGAGTTGGCATCTGGAAGGTGAGCTTGATGCTCCAGCACAGACGCCACTCCCTCGACGTCTATATTATAATACTCTATAAATAATGGCAAGCAAACCTGCTTGTGCTCCACCCATCGCTGAATACGCCGCCCTTCTCGACTTTCCCCAAACAGATCGGATCGCTCGCCGGTCCGAAGCGTTATGCTGCAAATGGCACGGGAGCGGGCACGATGGCGCATGAAGATGACCCCACGACGCAGGACGAGGACACGGTCCATTACGGCGGCCCCTCCGGCGGCTTTGGTTCGCTGAGCGGCGTCGCGCGCATCTTCGGCAAGGAGTGGGCGACGCCCATGGCGCTGGAGACATTGCGGCGCCAGAACAAGCCCGGCGGCTTCATGTGCGTCTCCTGCGCCTGGACCAAACCGGAGCATCCCCACCCCGCCGAATTCTGCGAAAATGGCGCCAAGGCGACGCTGTGGGAGCTGACCACGCACAGCTGCACACCGGACTTCTTCGCCAAGCACACGGTGACCGAATTACAGGCTTGGCAGGACTATGACCTCGAGCAGACCGGCCGGCTCACGCACCCTATGCGCTATGATCGGGCCAGCGATCGCTATGTGCCGGTCAGCTGGGACGAGGCCTTCGCGGGCATCGGCGCTGAACTCAAGGCGCTCGATCCCAAGTCCACCGTCTTTTACGCCTCAGGCCGCGCCAGCCTGGAGACCTCTTATCTCTATGCCCTGTTCGCGCGGCTCTATGGCCACAACAATCTGCCCGACAGTTCCAACATGTGCCACGAGACGACCTCGGTCGGCCTGAAGAAGGTGACCGGATCGCCGGTCGGCACCTGTCAGCTCAAGGATTTCGACCATTGCGACGCGATCTTCTTCTTTGGCCAAAATACCGGCACTAACAGCCCGCGTTTTCTCCATACGCTCAAGTCTGCGGTGGAGCGCGGCTGCAAGATCGTGACCTTCAATCCCGTCCGCGAGAAGGGGTTGATCGAGTTCGTCGATCCGCAGAACCCCGTTCAGATGGTGACGCAGAAGCGGACCGAGATTTCCTGCCTCTATTATCAGGTGAAGCCGGGCGGAGACATCGCCGCGATCATGGGGATGATCAAGCATGTCCTCGCGGACGAAGACCGCCAATGGGCCGAGCAAAAGCAGCATTTGCTGGATACGGACTTCATCGCACAGCACACGCATGGCTTCGAAGCCATGGTCGAGAAGGTCCGCGCGACCTCCTGGGCTGAGATCGAACAGGAGTCCGGCCTCAGCCGCTCTCATCTCGAAACGGCCGGGCAGATCTATTGCGACGCCAAGAAAGTCATCGGCATCTATGGCATGGGCGTCACCCAGCATGTCCATGGCTCGCAGACCATCGGCATGCTGGTCAACCTGCTGCTGCTGCGCGGGCATATCGGCGTCGAGGGGGCGGGCATCTCTCCAGTGCGCGGTCATTCGAACGTGCAGGGCCAGCGGACCGTCGGCATTTCGGAGAAGCCCGAACTCGTGCCGCTTGATCGGCTGAAAGAGCTGTTCGGCTTCGATCCGCCGACCGAGAAGGGCGTCAACACCGTCGAGGCCTGCGAGGGCATCATCGATGGCAGCATTCGCGCCTTCATCGGCCTGGGCGGCAATTTCGTCCGCGCCATCCCGGAGCGGGAGAAGATGGAGGCCGCGTGGACCAAGATGCGGCTCACCGTCCAGATCGCCACCAAGCTCAATCGCAGTCATCTGATCAACGGCGAGGTCGCCTATCTCCTGCCCTGCCTCGGCCGATCGGAGGAGGACATGCAGGCGGGCGGACCGCAGACCGTGACGATGGAGGATTCCCTCTCGATGATCCACGGCTCGGTCGGCAAGCGCAAGCCGGCGAGCGAGCATCTTCTCTCCGAACTCGCCATCGTGGCCGGCATGGCCAAGGCGACGCTGCCTGCGCGGCCAGCCGTCAAATGGGATGACTGGGTCGGCCATTACGGCCAGGTACGCGACCTCATCGAGGCGACCTATCCGGACAAGTTCGCGGACTTCAACCAGCGCCTGTTCACGCCGGGCGGCTTCTTCAAGGGCAATAAGGCCCGCGAGCGCATCTGGCAGACCGAAAGCGGCAAGGCCGAGTTCACGACGCCGACGAGCCTCACCGCCATGGGCGTGCCCGATAAGGCGGGCCGCTACCGCCTCATCACCATGCGTTCGAACGATCAGTTTAACACAACGATCTATGGCTTTTCGGATCGCCTGCGCGGGATCGAGGGCACGCGTGACGTGCTGCTGATGAGCCCGCGCGACATTGAGGCAGCCGGGCTTGAGCCCGGGCAGGTCGTGGGCCTCGCCAGCGATGCGGACGATGGCATTGACCGGCAGGTGGGCGGGCTCACCGTCACCCCCTTCGACCTGCCGGAGGGCTGCGTCGGCGCTTATTATCCGGAGATGAACCCGCTCATCCCGCTCTGGTATCATGACAAAGCCTCCAAGACACCGGCCGCCAAGGGCGTGCCGGTGCGGATCGTGGCGCAGTCGGCCACCGGAGGGGGACAGGCGGGATGAAGCGCAGTGGCGAAGGCGCTCGGGCGGTTCGCCCGGGCGCCGCGCTGCTTAGCCTGCCGCTGCTGCTCGGCGGATGCGAGGCGCTGAAGCTCGGCGTGGTCAACCATGCCGGCCCTGTGGCGGCGGACCAGTGGCATCTTTTTCTCCAGCTTGCCCTCGTCCTCATCTTCGTGGCCGGGCCGGTTTTCATCCTCGTCCCGCTGTTCGCCTGGCACTATCGCCTGTCCAACCGGGATGACGCCTATCGGCCCAATTGGGGATTTTCCTGGCCGCTCGAGCTGCTCATCTGGATCCCGCCAACCGCCATCGTGATCGGACTCGGCGTCCTCCTGTGGAACGCGACGCACCGGCTCGATCCCTACCGCCCGCTCGCCTCCAACCAGCCGCCCCTGGAGGTGCAGGTGGTGGCGCTCGATTGGAAATGGCTCTTCATCTACCCCAAGGAGGGCATTGCGACTGTCAATCGTCTGGCCATCCCTGTGGGCCGACCGATCCATCTCAGCCTGACCAGCGGGACGGTCATGCAATCGCTACTCATCCCGCAACTCGCCGGGCAGATCTACGCCATGGCCGGCATGCGCACGCAGCTGCACCTGGCCGCCAGTCGGGCCGGCGTCTTCCGTGGCCAGAACACGCAGTTTAATGGGAAGGGCTTTCAGAGCCAGAAGTTCGATGTCGTGGCGCTGCCGCCGGCCGACTATCGCCGCTGGCTGGAGCAGGTGCGCGCCGTCCGTAGGCCGCTCGACGACAAGGCGCTGGCGGCGATCACCGCCCGCTCCATCGCCCCGCAACCCGCCTTGTTCTCGTCCGTCCCCCCAGGCCTGTTCGAGCATCTGATGATGGCGAGCACACAGGGGCAGGCCCATTGAGCGCGCCGCTTATGCCGGCGCTGCTGGGGCGGTTCCGCTGGGATGCGCTGCCCTTTGTGCGCGCTTGGGAAAACCCCAACACCAATGAACTGATCGCCGCCGGAGCCGGTGCCGTGGTGGTGGCCGGCGCGCTCTTCATGGTCGTGCTGATCACCCGCCTCGGCCGCTGGCGCTGGCTCTGGACGGAATGGCTCACCAGCCTCGATCACAAGAAGATCGGGATCATGTACGTCGTGATCGCCCTGATCATGCTGGCGCGCGCGCTGATCGAGGCCAATCTGATGCGGTTGCAGCAGGCGGTGGCAATCGGCAATCCCGGCCTGGTTGCGCCCGAGCATTTTGCCGAGCTGTTCAGCACCCATGGCTCGATCATGATCTTCTTCATGGCGATGCCCTTCCTCACCGGGCTGATCAACTATCTGGTGCCGCTGCAGATCGGCGCGCGCGATGTCGCTTATCCGCTGCTCAACGCCATCGGCCTCTGGCTCACTGCAGCCGGCGCGGGGCTGATGATGGCCTCGCTGGTGATCGGCCGCTTCTCCACCGGCGGCTGGAGCGGCTATCCGCCGTTCACGGAGATCGGCTTCAATCCCGGCGTCGGGCCGGATTACTGGATCTGGGCCGTTACTTTGGGCTCGGTTGCCTCCACCTTGGCCGGCATCAACATCGCCGTCACCATCTACAAGATGCGCTGTCCGGGAATGACATTGATGCGGATGCCGCTGTTCGCCTGGACCAGCCTGTGCACCGCCATATTGATGATCTTCGCGATGCCGCCGCTGACGGTCGCGACGGCGCTGCTGGCGCTCGACCGCTATCTGGACTTCCACTTCTTCACCAACGCCCTTGGCGGCAACATGATGCATTATGCCAACCTGTTCTGGATGTTCGGCCATCCAGAGGTCTACATCGTCATTCTGCCGGCCTTCGGCATCTATTCCGAAGTGGTCTCCACCTTCTCCTCAAAGGAGCTGTACGGCTACAACTCGCTGGTGATCGCCACGATGGCGATTGCGGTTCTCTCCTTCACCGTCTGGTTGCATCATTTCTTCACCATGGGGCAGAGCCCGAGCCTGAACGCCGTGTTCGGCATCGCGACGATGGCCATCGGCGTGCCGACGGGGGTCAAGATCTATAACTGGATCTGGACGATGTTCCGCGGCGAGGTGCGCTTCACAACGCCCATGTGCTATGCGCTCGCCTTCATGATGACCTTCGTGCTCGGAGGGCTCACCGGCATCATCCTCGCCTTCCCGCCGCTCGATTACATCGTGCACAACACGCTGTTCCTCGTGGCGCATTTCCACAATATGCTGATCCCGGGCACGCTCTACGGCCTGCTCGCTGCCTATACCTTCTGGTTCCCCAAGGCGTTCGGCTTTCGGCTCGATGAGCGTTGGGGCAAGATATCCTGCGCCTGCTGGGTGATCGGCTTCTATCTCGCCTTCATGCCGCTCTATGTTCTCGGCGCGGCAGGCATGGCGCGCCGCACCCCGGCGGTGATGGAGACCGCCTACCGGCCCTGGCTCTATGCGGCGGAAGTCGGCGCGCTGGTGCTGTTCTGCGGGTTCCTCGCGCTGCTCGTCCAGCTCTGGGTGAGCCTGCGCAACCGCGCGGCCACCCGCGTCTTCGCTGGCGATCCCTGGGATGGGCGGGCGCTCGAATGGTCGATCGCGGCGCCGCCGCCCGCGTATAATTTTGCCCGGCTGCCGCAGGTCGACCAGCGCCACTGGTTCTTCGACGCCAAGCGCAAGGGTGCGCCTTATGTCAGGCCAGCCCATTACGAAGACATTGAGACGCCGAAAAACAGCGCCGTCGCGCCAATCATCGGGATGGCAAGCGCGGCAGCCGGCTTTGCCCTTGTCTGGCATATGTGGTGGCTGGCGATCCTTGGCCTGCTTGCGGTCATAGCGACCGTGATTGCACGCAGTTTCGCCCGCGACACGCACCGGCTGATCCCGGCCAGCGCGGTCGAACGGACGGAGCGGGCCTGGCTCGACGCGGTGGCGCGGGCGCGGCCCATCCCCCGCGAGATGGAGACGACCCCGGCGAATGCGGGGCTGGCCGAGGTGCACCCATGACCGCCGGTGAGACGAAACATCCCGGCCTCAATCTTGGCAGCACCGACGCGCAAACCCATGAGGCGGCGGGCTCTGCCCTGTTCGGCTTCTGGGCGTTCCTGATGAGCGACGCGGTGATCTTCGCGCTGCTCTTCGCCACCTATGGCGTCATGCTCCCCGCGACCGCCGGCGGCCCAACTCCGACAAGCGAATATAAGATCGGCCCGACCTTCCTTGAAACGCTGGTGCTGCTCACCAGCAGCCTCACCTACGGCCTGGCCTCGATCGCGATGAAGCATGGGGCGGGGCAGGCGCGCATCCAGACCTGGCTGGGGCTGACACTTGCCTTGGGGCTGCTCTTCCTCGGGCTGGAACTGCACGATTTTGCTGGCATGATTGCCCATGGCGCCACGCCCATGCGCAGCGGCTTCCTCTCGGCCTTTTTCGCGCTGGTGCCCCTGCACGGCCTGCATGTGCTCGCCGGTAGCCTGTGGATTGTCGTGATGATGGCGCAGTTGCGGATCATCGGCCTTGATGCGCGCGTGAAGATCAACCTCCTGAGGCTCGGCCTGTTCTGGCACTTCCTCGACATCATCTGGATTGCGATCTTCTCGACCGTCTATCTACCGGGGCTGATCCCATGAGTGAACGCCGAGACGATCCTCGCCGGGAGGCGCGCAGCTATGTCTTTGGTTATGCCGCCGCGCTCCTGCTGACCGCCGCCGCCTTTGCGCTCGTGCGCTGGCCGGTGCTTGCCAGCACCACCACCTATGCGCTCGTTCTGGCCTTGGCGCTCATCCAGATTGTCGTGCAGTTTCGCTGCTTCCTCCATATCGGCCTCAAGCGCTCGACCCGAGACGATCTCCAGCTCATCCTCTTCTCGACCCTGATCATCACGCTCATGGTCGGCGGCACGCTGGTGATCCTGTTCAATCTGCGGATGCGGATGATGTGAGTGGGCGGTCGTCGCAGCGTTGACTAGCGACGGAGGGGCGCCACCTTGGCCAGATCGTTCCGGATCGTGGTCGCGGCGACGCCGCCCTCCCCCATCGCGTGGCTGATCTGGTCGAGGCCGAGGACGACATCGCCAGCGGCATAAAGCCCGGGGATGTCTGTGCGCTGATGGGCGTCGACCATCAGACACCCCTCGGACGTGCGACTTGCGCCGAGCATCCCGGCAAGCTCCGAGCGGATGTCAGAACCCAGCGCCGGATACAGCGTGTCGAAGCGGCGCGTCTCGCTCTCGATGCCGAGCGCGATCTGGTCTTCCACCAAGCTGATGGACGTACATTGTCCGGCAATATCGATGCCCGCCGCTTTCAGCCCAGCGCATTGCGCCGGTTCCAGACTATGTCCCCCTTCAGGCGCGACCAGCGTGATATCGGCGGAATAGCCGCGAAGGAACGTGGCTTCATTATAGCCGCGCTCGCCCGTTCCGAGCACCGCGACCGCCTTGTCCGTGACTTCATAGCCATCGCAGATCGGGCAATAGCGGAGCCGACCGGTCGCAAGCGCGCGATCATGGCATAGATCGTCCATCATGGTGGGGCGGCGATTGACCACGCCGGTGGCGAGCAGGACGGTCCGCGCATGGAGGGTGCGGCCGCCCGCCTGCGCGATGAACTGGTTGCCATCATGCGCGAGGCTCTCGACGATCCCGTCCTGCAGGCGCGCGCCATAGAGGACTGCCTGTCGACGCATCCGCGCAAGCAGATCGACCCCGGAGACGCCCTCCGGAAACCCGGCATGATTGCGGGTGAGCGGGATCAAGGCGGCCCGGCTATGTCCGCCGTCTATGACGCAGACCGCCAGATGAAAGCGCGCGAGATAGATCGCGGCGGTCAGCCCCGCAGGGCCGCCGCCGACGATCAGGCAGTCCAGCCGTTCGGCCGAGGGGTCGGCCGGCTCCTGGACGGCCATGCTTATTTGCTGGCCTGCGCCATCAACTCGGCCTTGCGGGCCGCCAGCTCTGCGCCCAGGGCCTTGAGATCGAGTTCGCTCTCGCGGCTTTCAGCAAACATCTCCTGCTCCTCTTCCTCGACATGATGCTCAACATATTCGCCGAGCACCGTCACTTTGGCGTCGAACAGGCGGTCACCCGCCTTCATGGCCTGGATCTCAGCGATGAGTTGCTTGGCGCTGGCATGTTCCACTTCGGCCTCGTCGAGCAGGTCATCATCGTCGATGGCCTCGCGCGCGGCGGGATAGAAGATTTCTTCTTCGATCTGCGCATGAACCGTCAGAGCGAGGCAGATCTTGTCAGCCAGCGCCTGCTTCTCGGCATCGTCTTCGAGATCAGCATATTGGTCGAAAAAGCCCTTCACCTCCTTGTGGTCGTCCTTGAGCAATTTGATCGCGTCGGCGGGCTTTGCCGCCGCCCGCTGGGTCTTGCGCGCCGTCTTCGAGGCGGGCTTCTTCGATGCGGGTTTCGCTTTGGGCTTTGCGGCAGTCTTGGTCGTGGCCATGTCGTTTCTCCATCCTGGGGGCGCAGGCGCGCGCCCCTTCGCAGAACAACCACCGAACGACGCCGCGGACCCCGCCGCGCCGCCCATATTAACCTTTGGCAATACGATTACCGTCGCTCATCGCTCCGGTTCCAGGCTAGCGATCAGCCCGGGAATGACCGGCAGAAGATCGCGCGCGAGAAATCCGACTTCGGCAATCTGGTTGGCAACGCCGGCGCCCGCCGCGCCATGGACGAAGACACCCCAGGCCGCCGCTCGCAAAGGATCGGCGCCGCGCGCGGCAAGGCCGCCGATCAGACCAGCCAACACATCGCCCGACCCGCCCGTGGCAAGACCGATGCTGCCGCCCTCGAACAGCAAGGGCTCATCCTCCCGCGGCGACGCGATCAGGGTTTCGGCGCTTTTGAGGACGACCACGGCATTGAAGGCGCGCGCGACATGCAGGGCTGCGGCGCGCGGGTCTTTGCGGATCACGTCGATGTCCTGCCCCGTCAAAAAGCTCATTTCCCGATGGTGTGGCGTCAGGATGACCCGCCCCTCATGCGCCGCCACCAGTTTCTCGAGCTTCCGGGCGCAGGTGAGGGCAGCGGCATCGAGGATGATCGTCTGGCCCGGTTTTGGCGTGCCGAGCAGCGCGGCGACAAACTGCTCGGTGCGATCCCCCGCGGACATCCCCGGCCCGAGGATGAGCGTGTCACAGCGCGCGAGGCGTTCCTGCAGCAACGCGACCGCCTCGAGCGCGATCTCGCCATCCTCATCCGCAGGCAGGGCGATCATCGCCGCCTCGGGCACCAGGACGGCGAGCGCCATCGCGGCGGATCGCACGGTCGCCATCTGGAGCTTGCCGGCTCCCGCGCGCAACGCCGCCTCGCCCGTGAGCCTGAGCGCGCCCGGCACGAACTCCGCGCCGCCGACCAGGAGAACCCGGCCCCGCGCGTCCTTATCGCCCAGCGCCGCGATCGGCGGCAGCGGATGGGCTTCGAGCCAGGCGCGGTCGAGGGTCGGCATCATCCGCGCCGCCCCGTGATCGCGTCAGGTTCGCTGGTGACCGGGGTCGCGTGGTTCTGCATCGGCGCTGTCACATTGTAGCGGTGGAGCTTGAGCCCGCCATCCCGGCCCGCCGACGGATCGAACAGATAGTCGGTGATGGCGCAATTGGCCACGTCCCCTTCCCGGTCGATCGCCAAGATGCGTTGTTCATCGAGGCTCTCGATGATGTAGCGCATGCAGAGGACCACCACCTGATGCGTGAAGATCATCACCCGCTTCCCGGCATAATGAAGCGAGATGGTATCGAGGACCGACCGCAACCGCAGGATGACATCGCACCAGCTCTCGCCCCCGGGCGGGCGGTGATAGAATTTCCCCAGCAGGCGCCGAAATTCGGCCTGATCAGGGAAGATATTCGCGACGCCGGGCGTGGTGAGGCCATCGAGAATGCCGAACTCCTTCTCGCGCAGGCGCTCGTCAAAGCAGATCGGCTCCTGCCGGTCGGTCCCGCCCGCCTCGCGGAAAAGCTCCGCGGTCTGAAAGGCACGGAGATAGGGAGAAGATAAGAGAATCTGTGGCCGATGCTCGGCCGGCTGCTCGCAGAACCACAGACCCAGGGCGCGCGCCTGCGCCGTACCGAGGTCGCTCAGCGGCACGTCGGCATCCCGCGAGGTCAGAGCGATCCGGTCATGCACTGCCTCGTGCGCAGCGTCGCGGGCGACATTCCCCGCGCTCTGCCCGTGGCGCACGATAATCAACTGTTCTGGCCAATGCATACTGCCTCCGCTGATGATCGCGGAACGTTCCTGACGCTTAATTCGATCCCCATGAGGGTGAGGCGCGGACAGCGAGCACCCCGGCGGCGCCCGCGATTCAAAGCGCTCCAGTTGTTCGCTTGCGCCCCCTTGCTGTCTAAGCTGGGTGCTCCACTCAACGCACCGGTCGGTTGTTGAAGCCGAACCAATAACGGCTCCCAAGGCCAGAAGATTGGGGTTTACACCACCACTCGGTTGGCAGGAGGGGCCACGCCACCCACTTCATTCTCGTTCAGCGGCTGCAATCGAGAATCATCTTTTTTGAGTCCCGCGCCTCAGACTGCTTTCTTGGAGTAGCTGGGAGAGCGGCATCGGGCGGCCGAACAGCCAGCCTTGCAGCCAGTGGCATCCTGCGGCCCGGGCGAGGGCCGCTTGATCTTCTGTCTCTACGCCTTCTGCCGTGATCCTAAGACCCAGCGCTTGGGCCAGCGCTACAATGGCTACCAACAAATCGCGACCTGACGCACAGCCCATGGCTTCTTTCACGAAGAGCTTATCTATTTTCAGCCGATCAAATTTGAAGGATTGGAGGTAACCAATACTTGCGAAGCCAGTTCCAAAGTCGTCCAAAGCGAGCCGGATGCCCAAGGTCCGCAGATCGGCCATGATTGCCGCAGCGGCCTGTGGCCGACCCAGCAAATAGCTTTCAGTGATCTCGAGTTCGAGCCGGTCAGCTGGAAAGCCTGTGTCGGCAAGGATTGCGCTGATCTGGTCAGCAAGATGTGCATCCCAAAACTGCGCGGGCGAGAGGTTGACCGAGAGGTCGATGCCGAGAGGCTTGATGTCGATGCAGGCCCTGCGGAGCACCTGCCCTCCCAAGGAACCGATTAGGCCAGTCATTTCGGCAAGCGGAATGAATACATCTGGGGGAATTGGACCTTCGGTGGGATGGGTCCATCGCGCTAGGGCTTCAAGCCCAACAATGGCGCCGGATTCCGCTAGAACAATCGGCTGATAGGCCAGTTCAATTCGATTTTCCGCGATTGCAATGCGCAAGTCCTGTTCAAGACGCTTCCGCACGAGATGTTCTTTGTCCAGTTCGAGGGTGAAGTCGCTCCAGCGGTTCTTCCCCCTGGCTTTGGCATTGTACATTGCAACGTCCGCACGGCGCATCAGTTCGTCGATATCGACGAGAGCATCTGAAGAAGACGTCACGACGCCAACGGATATTCCGATGAGAATATTGGCGCCGGCGACCGGAACCGTCGTCTGAAAGGAGGCGATGATGCGTTCGGCGAGCGAACATCCCGGGCCATCGACATCAAGCTGGCACAATATTGCAAACTCGTCGCCGCCCGTGCGAGCAATCAGCGAATGCGCCGGCGCGGCCGCTGCGAGCCGGGATGCCACCTCCCGCAGCAGGGCGTCCCCTGCGCCATGGCCATAAAGATCGTTCACGCCTTTGAAGCCATCTAGGTCCATGTAAAGCAGAACGAAATGATTACCGGTCGCAATCGCCTCGTTGAGCCGACCGAGGAGGACGCGGCGATTAGGAAGCTCCGTTAAAGGATCGTGGTTCGCCAAATGCTGAGTTCTGGCTTGGCTGGCTGTCAATGCTGCAATGGACTGCCCCCCCTGCCGCAGGATAAAAAGCGCAGCGATAACCGCGACGACCATGATGCCGGCAAACCCGGGGATGACCTCGCGACGAAATTGTGTGCCAGGGGTCTCGAACGCGACCTCAACGGATGCGATCTGGTTACCATCCATATCTCGCAGGACTATCGCGGCGCTCGACGGGGCTGGCCGTGCCAGGTTTAGCGCTAGGGCGGGGAGATGGTGCTTGGCACGGATACTGGCGAGATGGCTCGCATCAAAACGCTCGGCTATGACGAGCAGGTGCCTCTCACCCGCAGGCGCCGACACTTTGTTGGTCAAGGGAACAACGGCAGCAACCGAGTAGACGAAAACCTGACGTTTCTCGCGGGCAAAGCCGCTGACGATTGGCGTGCCACGATCATCCATACCACGCACTTTTGCCATCGCCGTCTGAATTGACGGACCCAGTATCTCGGCAAGTTTAGATGAGGATCGGTTCCCGTTGCTGAAGGCGTAGCGGGTCCCCCCGTCAGGACCGATGACAAAGACATGGTCATAATTCTGGGTTTTACCGAGGTAAGCCGTGATGTTGTCGTCGATCCACGCCGCGCTGAAGTCGTACGAAATGTGGCGCACTGCGTCGTCCCATTTCGCGTAGTCCTGAAGATCATGCTCCACCATGGAGACGCTTGTCGCGAGGGCAGCTTCCAGCGTCCGCGTCTCGCGTACTGCCTCAAGCCGATCCTGCGCGGAGGTCGTGACTAAAATGAGCCCTAGAATGCTTCCAAAGCACAACCCGAGAAGCAATAGCACAGGCCAGAGATAGCGAGCAGGCACGCGTTGAATGAGTGACATAGGCCTTTGCTGATGTGACTGTTTTCAGCACCTTTGGGCCGCAGGTCGTACCAAGACGTTAATAAAGATTCTCCATTCACCGCATTTCGGATGGAGGGATAGCTGACGGCTTTTTCGCTCAGAATGAGCCCGTGTCTCAGCAGAACCTCGCTGACAAATTTCCGTCGGAGAAAGCGTGCGGACGAACGAACACGCTCCCTTGAAGTCTCCCTCACGCGAGCTTGCAATCGGATGAAATGTTCTCTGAGGCCAAATGCCGTTTGCGTCTTACGACTACATTTCAGACGAGCTCTACCCTTTACCTTCTGCTGACTGCCGCTGATCGCATCACGACATCCGCCGGCTGTGACGGAAGCGGGAATAGCGATTAAGCAGATCGTTGATCAGTTGCTCGTCGGTATAGCCGGTCACGTCATGAGGCTGCCCGCCGTCGGAAAAGTGCGCCACGGCGCGATAATGAAGCCGCTCTCGCTCCTGGGTCTTTCGCGGCTCGGCCCAGACAAAACTCGCCACGCGAAACCCGCGCGCACGGACGGTATAATCGAAGTCGCCGCGATCGCCATGCGGGATGGTGAGCCCCACATGGTCGGCATCCTGCATGAGGCGCGCGGAAATGCCGCTGTCTCGCATCTGCGCCGCCACCGCCGCGAGGGCCGGCTGCGCGGTGTCGGCGAGAAAAGTGAGCACTTCCTCTCGATCGTGAAACCGGGTGATGGTTGCGAGGCGCTGCTGCCATGTGAGGGCGGTTTCTGCGCCCGTGGCATCACCTGCAGTAGACAGGTCCATCGCTTCCTGGCTCTCGGTTTGAAGGGCTCGCAACAGGCCATAGCAAATGAACACCATGACCACAGCGAAGGGCAACGCGCTGGCGATCGCCGCGGTTTGAAGCGCCTGAAGCCCACCGGCGACCAGCAGCACCGCCGCGACACCGCCGGCGCAGACCGCCCAGAAGACGCGCTGCCAGACCGGCGGGTCTTTCGCTGCGCCGGACGTGATCATATCCATGACCAACGCACCGGAATCCGCTGACGTTACGAAGAACGTGATGATGAGAAGCGTCGCAATGCCTGAAACAATGGTGGAAAGCGGGAGCTGCTCAAGCGTCTCGAACAAGGCGACCGGGAGGTTGTTAGCGACCGTATCGGCGATGTGGGCTGCGCCGCTCAGATCAAGCGCGATCGCTGTGTTCCCGAATACGGTCATCCAGAGGAAGGTGAACAATGCCGGGACGAGCAAAACGCCGCCGACGAACTGACGGATTGTGCGCCCGCGCGAGATGCGCGCGATGAACATGCCGACAAATGGCGACCATGCGATCCACCAGCCCCAGTAGAACAGCGTCCAGCTACCCAACCACGGATTAGGCTCGTAGGCGTACAGGCGGAAGGTGCGCTGCACGACCTCGCTGAGATAAGTCCCCACATTCTGGACGAAGGCCTGAAGCAGAAACACCGTCGACCCTGTCACGAGCACGAAGACCAGCAATAGGGCGGCCAGAATGATGTTCAGTTCCGACAGGCGCTTCACGCCTCGGTCCAGCCCCATGACAACCGACAGCGTCGCCAACCCCGTGATGGCGGCAATCAGGACCAGCTGGATGACCGTATTGCTCGGCAGACCGAACAGATAGCTAAAGCCGGCATTCACCTGCAGCACGCCCAGACCGAGCGAAGTCGCCACACCGAACATGGTGCCCAGCACGGCGAAGATGTCGACAGCGTGGCCGATAGGACCATAGATCCGCTCCCCGATCAGCGGGTAGAGCGCCGAGCGGATGGTGAGCGGCAGACCGCGGCGAAAGGCGAAATAGGCGAGCGCCAGGCCGACGACGATATAGATTGCCCATGCGTGCAGCCCCCAGTGGAAGAAGGTAAGGACCATCGCCTGACGGGCGGATTCGATCGTGCGACCTTCGCCGACCGGCGGCAAGGCGTAATGCTGGATGGGCTCGGCGACGCCGAAGAAGATCAGCCCGATCCCCATCCCCGCGCTGAACAGCATCGCGAACCATGAAGGATAGCTGTAGTCCGGTTCACTGTCGTCGGAGCCAAGTTTGACGTCGCCATAGCGGCTGAACATCAAAAACAGGGCGAACACGAGAAAGCCGGCCACCGAAGCGATGTAGAACCAGCCGAAGTCCGCCACGATGAGCGCCTGCGCAGCGGCGAATAGCCGACCGGCAACATCAGGAGCGATTGCTCCAAACAACACAAAGGCGAGAATGAGGCCGGCCGAGACGAAGAACACGGTAGGATTGATCTCAACCCGGCGCTTTGTCGTGCCTTCCGGCGCATCATTAAACGATGGCTCGCTCACCTCTTCCCCCCATGCAGCGAGAACTCTGCTCAGGAAAGGGAACGAGGCGAAGCGCCGTCGGTTGCATATAGCTCATTCTAACGCCAGCAGTCCGTGCCAGCAGCGTGACCTTAGCGCGCGGTATCTTCTGCACCTGTCCGCTCACAAAGGAAATCAAGAGCGAAGAAATGCCGCCCGATTATGAATGATCGTCCAGATCACCGCACGTGCGCAGCCGGCTTGCAACATCGCGATACGAATGAAAAAGGGCTGGAGCGGGTAGCGGGGATCGAACCCGCATCACAAGCTTGGAAGGCTAGTGCTCTACCATTGAGCTATACCCGCTCATCGACCGTTCGCCGATCCTCACCGGCACTCAGCCGGGACGACCGCTCAGTGGCGATGCGCTGGAGCCATTGCCACGACAGGCACGGCAGCGTCAACAGCTTCGCATCGCGATCCTTTGACGGCAGAGCATTGATCGACGCTCGACTTTGCGCGCCGCAGATTGCAAAGGATCGGCAATGAACAGCTTGCCCGATCCTGCCAGCCCTCTCTCGCCGGAGGACGCCGCCCGCGCCTTCGCAGCCATTCTGGATGGCACGGTGGAGGACGAAGCAATCGCCGCCTTTCTGATCACACTGGCCGAGCGCGGCGAGACGGCCACCGAGATTGCCGCCGCCGCGCAGGAGATGCGTGCGCGCCTCATTCCCGTGCAGGCGCCGGCGGGGGCCATCGACGTGTGCGGCACCGGTGGCGATGGCCATCACACACTCAACATCTCGACCGCCGTCAGCCTCGTCGTTGCCGCCTGCGGCGCGCCGGTGGCCAAGCATGGCAATCGCGCTGCGTCCTCCAAGGCCGGCGCCGCCGACACGCTCGAGGCGCTGGGGCTGGACCTCGACCGGGCTGCCGAAACAGCCGAGCGCACGCTGGCGGATCTCGGCATCTGCTTCCTGTTCGCGCAGAAGCATCATCCCTCGCTCGCGCGGATCGCGCCGATCCGCAAGGCGCTGGGCCGGCGGACCATCTTCAACCTGATGGGGCCGCTCGCCAATCCGGCCGGCGTCACCCGCCAGCTCATCGGCATCGCGCGCCCGGCCTATGTGCCGATCTATGCGCAGGCGCTGGCGGAGCTGGGCACCGAACGGGCGATGGTGATTTCCGGCGATGAGGGGCTGGACGAACTCTCCCTCGCCGGCGGCAATGACGTGGCCGATGTGACGAGCGACGGCATCGTTGCGATGCGACGGATCAGCGCCGCCGATGCCGGGCTGCCGACACACCCTATCGACGCGATCAAGGGCGGCGACCCGGCCTATAATGCCGCGAAACTGCGGGCGCTGCTGCTGGGCGAGGCAGGCCCCTATCGCGATGCCGTGCTCTTCAACGCCGCTGCGGCGCTGATCGTCGCCGGCAAGGCCGAAACCCTAGCCGAAGGAGTCGAGGAAGCCACCGAAGCCCTCGACCGCGGCCTTGCCAACACCCTGCTCGACTGCTGGATCGCCTACGCATGAACAAGCTCGATGAAATCTGCGCCACCAAGCGGGACGAGGTCGCCGCCCGCAAGCAGGCGACCTCGCTCGCTGACCTGCAGGCGATGGCCGCCTCCCAAACCCCGCCGCGCGGCTTCCGTCGCGCGCTCGACGCCAGGGTAGCGGCGGGGGGCTATGGCCTCATCGCCGAGGTCAAGAAGGCCTCGCCATCCAAGGGGCTGATCCGCGCCGACTTCGATCCGCCGGCCCATGCCCGCGCCTATCAGGCGGGCGGCGCGGCCTGCCTTTCGGTGCTGACCGACGCGCCCTATTTTCAGGGCCATGAGGACTATCTCATCGCGGCGCGCGCCGCCGTCTCGCTGCCGGTGATCCGCAAGGACTTCATGGTCGACCCCTGGCAGGTGCTGGAGAGCCGGGCGATCGGCGCCGATGCCGTGCTCATCATTGTCGCGGCCCTCTCCGATGCGCAGATGCAGGAGATCGAGGATGCCGCGCTTGGCCTCGGCATGGATGCGCTGGTGGAGGTGCATGATGCCGCCGAGCTGGAGCGGGCGCTGACGCTGCGCTCGCGGCTGATTGGCGTGAACAACCGCAACCTCAAGGATTTCTCGGTCGATTTCGCCCGCACCTATGAGCTGGTCGGCAGCGCGCCGGAGGGCTGCACCTTCGTCGCCGAGTCCGGTCTTGGCTCGAAGGCGGACCTCGATGCGATGGCGGAGCATGCCGTGCGCTGCTTCCTGGTCGGCGAATCGCTCATGCGGCAGGATGATGTCGAGGCGGCGACCCGCGCGCTGATCGGCGCATGAGCGGCCTCAGCCATACCGACGAGGCCGGCGCCGCGCGCATGGTGGATGTAACGGCCAAGGCCGACACCAGCCGCACCGCCAGCGCGACCGGTAGGATCGACATGAATGAAGCAGCTCGCGCCGCGATTGCGGACGGCACTGCCGCCAAGGGCGATGTGTTCGCCGCCGCGCGCATCGCCGGCATCATGGCCGCCAAGCGCACCAGCGACATCATTCCGCTCTGTCATCCCCTGCCGCTCACCGGCCTGACCCTGGACCTTGCGCTGGATGCGGGCGGTGCCACCGCAACCGCAACGGTGCGCACATCCGGCAAGACCGGCGTGGAGATGGAAGCGCTGACCGCCGTCTCCGCCGCCCTGCTGACGCTCTACGACATGCTCAAGGCCGTGGATAAGCACATGGTCATGCGCGACATCCACGTGACGGCCAAGGCTGGCGGCAAGTCCGGCGACTGGACCGCTTGAGATCATGGCGGCGGCGCGGCCATGATCTCTGTCGATGACGCACAGCAGCGGCTGCTCGCCCTCGCCACCCCGCTGGCGCCCGAGGCGGTTGCGTTGGCTGAGGCGAATGGCCGATGGCTGGCCGCGCCGCTGACCGCAGCGCGGGACCAGCCGTGGACGGCCCTCTCCGCCATGGACGGCTATGCGATCCGTCACGCCGATCTGCCCGGGCCCTGGCGCCTGGTGGGCGAAAGCGCGGCGGGGAGCGTTCCTCCGGCTCAGGCCATCGGCGCGGGCGAAGCGATGCGGATTTTCACCGGCGCGCCGCTGCCGCCCGGCGCGGATACGGTGGTGGTGCAGGAAGATATCGCCGCCGATGGCCCGTCCATCCGCCTGACCGGCGACGGACCGGGCGGTGCGGGGCGGCATGTCCGCCCGCGTGCCAGCGATTTTGCGCAGGGCGATATGTTGCTGCCCGCCGGCCTGCGGATCGGCCCGGCGCAAATCGGCCTGGCGGCGCTCGCGGGCCACGACACGCTGACGGTGCATCGCCAGCCGAGGGTCGCGATCCTCTCCACCGGCGACGAACTCGTCCCGCCCGGCGCGCCCTGCCCGCCCGGCAAGCTCCCGGCCTCCAACGGCGCGATGTTGCGCGCCATGATTGGCGGCGCGGGCTGCGTGGTGACCAGCGAGCGGATCGTGCGGGACGATCTGGATGCACTCACCGCCGCGCTGCGCGATGCGGCTACCGCCGATGTCATCGTCACCTCCGGCGGAGCGTCCGTGGGCGATCACGATCTGGTGCGCCCGGCGCTGGAGGCGGCAGGCGGCAGCATCGATTTCTGGCGGATCGCCATGCAGCCCGGCAAGCCGCTGATCGTGGCGCGCATCGGGCAGCAGATCATGCTCGGCCTGCCCGGCAACCCGGTCTCGGCGATGGTCACCGGCGCGCTGTTCCTGCTGCCGCTCATTCGGCGGCTCGCTGGTGGAACGGATGTGCTGCCCAAGAGCCGCACGGTGCGGCTCGGCGCAGACCTCCCCCCGGGCGGCAAGCGCAGGCTGTTCATGCGCGCGATGGTCGACGGTGCGGGAATCGCCACGCCGCTGGCTTTCCAGGATAGCGGCGCGATGCATGCTGCCGCGCAGGCCAATGCGCTGATCGTCCGGCCCGAAGGCGCGCCGGCCGCGCGCGCTGGGGAAGAAACAGCCGTGCTCGACTGGGCCGCGCTCGGCCTCGGCGCGGACTGAGCCTTTCCAGCACTCAATACGTATTCTGGGCAATTGCTGCCCTCCCCTCGCGCCCTACAGTCTGCGTCTCAAATGGGGGTCGCATGGCAGAATTTCGGCAAGAGGGGCAGCTGGGCGTCGAACGCCGGGCCATGCTCACAGGAACGATCGGCGCCGCAGCCATGCTGGGGCTGCAGGCCTGCGCCCCGGCCTCCGGTTCCCGTCCGGCGACCCTGCGGGCGCCGAGCCGCCGGACAGCACTCGTTCCCATCCGCATCAGCCGCGACCAATTGATCGACGTAAAATGCTGCATCCGCCCGCTGCGCGCTGCCGGACCGAACCTGAACGTGGAGACGGTCGGCGATGCCCTCGTCATCCATAATTATGGCCATGGCGGCAGCGGCTGGTCGCTCTCCTGGGGCTCCGCCGACATCGCGGTCGGCAAGGCGCTCTCTGTCCTGCCGCGCGAGATTGCGGTGGTGGGGTGCGGGATTATCGGCCTGACCACGGCCGTGATGGCGCAGCGCGCCGGCCTCAAGGTCACGCTCTATGCGCGCGAATCCATCCAGCAAACCCGCTCGTTCCGCGCCAGCGGATCGTTCACGCCGGATAGCCGCATCGCCTTGGCCGAGCCCGCCGGCCCCGCCTTTGGCGAGCTGTGGGAACGCATGGCCCGCTTCTCGTGGAAGGCCTTTCGCACCTATCTCGGTCTGCCGGGCCATCCGGTGGAGTTCGGCGATTCCTACCAGCTTTCGGATACGCCGATCACTCGGCGGGAGTGGCCAGCCGACCCTGCAATCACGCAGAACTTCGCGACGAGTGGGCGGCCACAGCAGAATTCCGAGTTCGGCCATTATAGCGAGCTCATTCGGGACATCGTGCCGCAGGCGCAGCCGCTGAGCGCCGAGGAGAATCCCTTCCCGCAACCCCATGTGCGGCGCAGCTCGCAGATGATCTTCAACTTCGCCAGCTATGCCCATGTCATGCTCGGCGAGTTCTTCGAGCGGGGCGGGCAGTTCGTGATGCGCGACTTCGCTCGCCCGGCGGACTATGCAGCACTGCCCCAGAAGGTCGTGATCAACTGCACCGGCTATGCCGCCCGCGACCTGTGGCAGGACAAGACCATCATCCCGGTGCGCGGCCAGACCGGCTGGCTCGTGCCGCAACCGGACGCCTTTTACAGCGTGCGCTATCGCAATGTTTCGCTCACCTCCAAGCGCGACGGGATCGTCGTGATGAACAATAACCCAGATGTGGGCGAGATGCTGGGCGTGGGCGACAGCATGGAACTGCCCAATGTCGCGGACATCGAGAAAGGTCTGGAGATCATGGCGCCCGTCTTCGCGCCCGGCTTCCAGGCACAGGGCTGACCGATGCTGCTGCGCACCGCTCCGCTCCTGGCCGCTGCCCTGACCGCCCTCGCCGCGATCGCTGCCACGCCACCTACAGCCAGCACGCGAGACGGCGTCTATACGGCTGCACAGGCCAAGGCTGGCGCCCGCCTCTACGCCACGCGTTGCGCCATGTGCCACGGCCGGGCGCTGGAAGGCACGTTCGAGATTCCAGGTCTTGGCGATCGGTTCATGGCCCATTGGAGCAATGCCCCGCTCTCCAATCTGCATGATTATGTCGGCCGGGCCATGCCGCAATTCGCGCCCGGCTCGCTGACGCCGGACGACACGACGAACATCATCGCCTTTCTGCTGCAGGCCAATGGCCTGCCGGCCGGAAGCGCTGCGTTGCCCAGCGAGGCCGGCGCTCTCGCGCGGATCACCGTGCAGCCCGCAGACCTCAAGCTCACCGCCAGGGCTGTGCCCAGAACACAATAGGCACAGCCCTTTTTCCTTATGACGCACTGCAGCAAATTTGCCACAGATTCCGGAAAAATGCCTTGCACGCGTGCGAGGCTTTGAGTTTGTCCTTTTTGCAATGCACCATTCATCAAATGAACCGTGCGCGCGTGAACCAAGGTCAATCGCCGATGGAGTCGGACTGTCCCGGCTTCAGGACGCTGCGTCGCCACCGCCCGCGTCACCGGCAGATCGGCTGACCATGACGCGGCAGGATCTTCATCGCAGGGACACCGCTCCCATCGAGAAGATCGATGCCGCCGGCGTTCTGGAGACGCCGCCGCCCCGGCTCGCCCACCTCGTCAAGCTCGGGCTTCTCGGGCTGGCCTTTGGGGGGATTTTCGTCGGCCTGCACATGGTGTCGGACAACGAAGATCGGCTGCTGCTGGAAACGCTCACCATCCTCGATCTTCTGGCGCTGAGCTTCCTGCTGCTGCTCGGCATTCGCCGCTGGCGGGAAGCGGCGGCCTACACGATCCGCGCCCAGCATCTGGTCAGTGAACTGGAGACGGCACGGCAGAGTGCGATCAGCGCGAACCTCGCCAAAAGCCGCTACCTTGCCAGCGTCAGTCACGAGATTCGCTCGCCGCTCAATGCCATCTATGGCTATGCGCAGCTGTTCGAGCGGGGCGATGGCGTCAACGCGCAGGAGGCGGCGCGGGTCATCCTGCGCTGCTCGGAGCATCTGACCAATCTGGTCGAGGGCTTGCTGGATATCTCGCAGCTCGAATTCGGGATGCTGCGCGTGCGCACCGAAGAGGTGCGCCTCAACAGCTTCCTCGACCATATCGTCTCGATGATGCGCCCCGCCGCTCACGCCAAGGGCCTCACCTTCACGCTGGAAAAGACCGGCCGCCTGCCGGAGATCGCCCGCTTCGACCAGAACCGGCTGCGCCAGGTGCTGATCAACCTGCTCTCCAATGCGATCAAGTTCACCCAGCAAGGCAGCGTGACGCTCAAAGTGGGTTATGCCGGGCAGATCGCCACCTTTGAGGTGAAGGACACCGGCCCGGGCATCGCGCCGGAAGACCGGCAGCGCATCTTCGAGCCATTCGAGCGCGGCGAGGGGCGGGAGTCCGGCGCCGGCCTCGGCCTCGCCATCTCGCGCACGCTGGTCGAGATTCTCGGCGGCCAGCTCGATCTGGTCAGCACGCCGGAAGGCGGCAGTTGTTTCCGCATCGTGATGATGCTGAGCGAGGTCGCCGGCAAGGCCCTCTCCTCGGCACCCATGCGCAAGCTCACCGGCTATGAGGGCAAGCCACGCCATGTCCTGCTGGTGGAGGACGATGCCGACCAACGCCAGTTCCTCGAGCAGTTGCTGCGCGGGCTCGGCTTTCAGGTCGAGGCGCGGCCAGATGGCGAACAGGCGCTGCTTGCCGCGCGCGAGACGCCGCCGGACCTCGCCATTCTGGACATCAGCCTGCCGGGGCTATCCGGCTGGGAGATCGGCTGTGAGTTGCGCGCGATGTTCGGCGACCGGCTGCAAATCCTCATGCTCTCGGCCAATAGCGAGGAACTGCACCGGCCGGAGCATGACAGTCCGCAGCACGATCGTTTTCTCGTCAAGCCGGTGGAATTTGAATCGCTCGTCGGCGCGATTGGCGATTTGCTGCAACTGACGTGGCGCTGGCAGGACGATGCGCCAGATGTCGGCAGCGCCGGGCCGGATACACCGTCCGCCCTGCAACCAGCGCCGGTTGCGCTCGACGACACCGCCCGCAAGCACATCGCCCGGATGCAGGAATGCCTGCGGATCGGGCACATTCGCGGGATCGAAACCGAGATCAAGCAGCTGGAGCGCGCCTCACCCGCCGCCGAGCCGCTTGTTCGCCAGCTTTACCAGCACCTCGACCGATACGACCTGACCGCCATGGCGCGCCTCTTACAGGATTACTGACATGATTGGCATTCCCGGACATTCGGACACCGTCCTGATCGTCGATGACGAGCCGGACACGTTGCGGATGCTCACCGCCGCGCTGGAGACAGCCGAGATTTCCGTGCTGGTCGCAACCTCAGGCCATGTGGCGCTGGCTCAGCTGGGCAACATCATGCCCGACCTCATCCTGATGGATGCGGTGATGCCCGGCATGGACGGGTTCGAGACCACGCAGAAGATCAAGGCCAATCCCCAGCTCGCCAGCATCCCGATCATCTTCATGACCGGCCTGACGGAGAGCGAGCATGTGGTCGAAGCCTTCGAGGTCGGCGGGGTGGATTATGTCCGCAAGCCGGTGGACCTGCAGGAGCTGCTGGCGCGCGTGCGCGTCCACATGGCGCAGGGGCGTGCCGTCCATGCCAGCGTCGCCAGTCTCGATGCGACCGACAGGCTGATCCTGGCCACCGATGCGCGCGGCAGTCTCTTGTGGTGCACCCCGCGTGCGGAACAGGCCATCTCGCGCGTCTCACCCGGCTGGCTGCGCAGTGAATCCGCGCTGCCGGAAGAAATCCGCAACCAGATCGAGAAGCTGCTGACCAAGGACGAGGGCGTCGCCGGCAATGCCGTGCGCGTGCGACAGACCAAGGGCCAGGGCGAGCTGGAGATGCAGGTCATTGCCCATTATCGGGAGGATGAAGTGCTGATCCGCCTTAATGAGCTCAATCCCGAGCAGGATCTCGACCGTCTGCAGGAGCGCCTGCCGCTCACCCGGCGCGAGGCCGAGGTGCTGCTATGGGTGAGCTATGGCAAGCCCAACCGGGTGATCAGCGATGTGCTGGAGATCAGCCCGCGCACCGTCACCAAGCATCTGGAACGGATTTTCGACAAGCTGGGTGTGGAGACCCGCTCAGCCGCGGCGGCTGTCGCGATCCGCATGCTGGGCCAGTAGCGACTTCTTGCGCAGGGCGGGGGGAAGCCGCGGCGGCCGCATGTAAGAGGCCTCCGGCGACGCGCCGCTGGACTTGCGCACCGCGATGGCCTCGATCTCGATCAGGTAGAGCGGGCCGACAAGCGC
This sequence comes from Sphingobium sp. B8D3B, assembly GCF_025961875.1. NCBI lineage: Bacteria > Pseudomonadati > Pseudomonadota > Alphaproteobacteria > Sphingomonadales > Sphingobiaceae > Sphingobium > Sphingobium sp. B8D3B. Next base: position 2,118,264 of record NZ_JAOQON010000001.1, read on the forward strand.
GGCGACCTGGAAAGTGGAGCGCGCAACGGTGTTGGGATTAGCCTGCGTGCCGAAGAACTGACGGAACCCCTCGTTAACGCCGGCGAAGTCCATCTTGCCGGTGCGCGGGTCCGCCGCGACGAACAGCGACAGCTTCACCAGATCGGACATCTTATAGCCCTGCGCCTCGAGCAGGCTCTTGATCTTGTTGAGGGTGCTGATCGTCTGGGCCTTGGTGTCGCCCATCTCCTCCAGCGTCTTGACCTCGCTCATCGGCTTGGCGGGATCGACCGGGGACGGCAGTTGGCCGGAGAGGTAGAAGGTCTCCATCCCCTCGCCGACGCGTACGCCATCCAGAATGATTGCGTTGGGATTGCCCTTGATCCGCGTGACCTCTGCCTGAGCGGGCGCGGCGGTCATCAGCAGCGCGGCGGCACCTGCCAGAACGGTCTTGGCCAACATGGCCTTGAGAGACATGCGACCCAGGTCGCGGCGAGCCGAATAAGCGCGTCTAATCATAGTGATGTTAGCTACGAATACCCCCCCTCCGCCACCATACGACAAAATGCGTATGTCCGAATCCCGACCAGTCCGATCAGCTAGCCAGGCGCAAAACAGCATATCACAGGGCGACGCGGGACGCTCGGCGCAACAACCATAACCCGCCGAAAAGACAGACAAAAAGGAGAGCGCACCACGAGAACAAGGGGGACGTCTTCATGATCACGCGCAGAAATATTGCTGCCCTATTGCTCCTTACGAGCGCAGCCATTCCCGCCGCAGCCGTGGCGCAAACGGCCGAAACGCCGCAGGAGCCGCCGGCCGATGGCGGCGAGATCATCGTCACCGGCACCCGTTCCACTGGCATGATGGCCGCAGAGAGCGCCGCGCCGATCCAGTTGCTGAGCTCCTCCGCACTGGAAAAGGTGGGTCAGCCCAACCTCAACCAGGCCCTCACCCAGCTCGTGCCGAGCTTCCAGGCGCAGACGCAGGGCACCGATATGGCGAGCTTCTCGCTCTCGGCCCGCCTGCGCGGTCTCAGCCCCAACCACACGCTGGTGCTGGTCAACGGCAAGCGCCGCCACGGCAACTCCATCCTGCAGGTCATCAACGGCGCATTCGGCGGTTCCGCCGCGCCGAGCATCGACCTGATTCCGCCGGACATCGTTCAGCGCATCGAGGTGCTGCAGGACGGCGCCGCCGCGCAATATGGTTCGGACGCCATTGCCGGCGTCATCAACATCATCCTCAAGTCGGACACTTATGGCGGCGCGGTGAAGTTCAACGCCGGCCAATATTATGACGGCGAAGGCACGACCTACAGCGCGAGCGGCAATTTCGGCATGCCGATCGGCGAGAGCGGCTTCCTTGACCTGTCGCTCTTCCATCGCCGCAATGACTGGACAACGGTCGGCGACGGTCAGTTCTCGGTGCGGAACTATGACGGCACCACCGTCACCAACGTGTCAGCAGCCTTCAAGCCCCTGCTCGACGCCTGCAATGCCAAAAACTGCACCGCGGGGATCAACGGTGGCCAGCCGGCGTCGCAGTTGACCCTTGGCTTCTATAACTTCGGCTATGATTTCGGTGGCGTCGAGCTCTACTCGTTCGGCAACATCTCCTATCGTCATGGTGACGCCCTGCAGGGCTATCGCCATCCCACCCGCCTGTGCCGCACCACCGCCGGCGCCGCGACGACCACGGACCCGACCAACTGCTTCGGCACCAGCGCCCAGACCGGCCTCGTGCCGCATATCGAGGTGAAGCAGGACGAATTCCAGTTCACCACCGGCCTGCGCGGCGAGATCAGCGGCTGGGACTGGGATCTGGCCGGCAGCTATTCGGAAGACGTCGCGAAGGTCTACACCACCAATTCGGCCAACGCGTCGCTGTTTGTCGCGACCGGGCAGTCGCCGTCCGACTTCTATGACGGCAGCTTCAAGTTCACCCAGTTCGTCGGCACCCTCGATCTTCGCAAGGAGTTCGACGTTGGCTTAGAGGATCCGCTGAATTTCGCCATCGGCGCGGAATATCGCAAGGAAACCTACGCCATTGGCGCTGGCGACGCGCTGTCGCGCTATGTCGAGGGTGGCCAGTCCTTCCCCGGCTATGCTCTCAGCGATGCCGGCACACTCTCGCGCAACGCCAAGGCGGCCTATATCGACGTCGCCGTCAACCCGGTGCCCGACTGGACCGTGGATGTCGCCGGCCGCTATGAGCATTACAGCGACTTCGGCGACACGACGATCGGCAAGATCACGACGCGCTACGACTTCTCGCCGGCCTTCGCGATCCGCGGGACGGCCAGCACCGGCTTCCGCGCGCCCTCGCTCCAGGAATCCGGCTACTCGGCCACGAACGTCGGGCCGACCTCTGCCACGCTGCAACTTGCGCCCAGTTCGCCGGGATCGGCCAGCGCCGGGTTCGGCGCGCTCAGTCCGGAAAAGTCGGTCAACTTCTCTGCCGGTATCGTGCTCCGCCCGATCTCGCGCTTGACGATCACGCTGGATGGCTATCTCATCAAGATCAAGGACCGCATCGTGTCCTCGGGCAGCATCACCGGCCAGCAGTTCGTCAACCTGACGTCGCCGCCGCAACGTGTCGGTATCGACACGCCGGCCGCGCTGATCAATGGCCTGACGCCCTATGACCTCGTGATCAACGCCATCAATGCCAGCGGCAAGCAGCTCGATCCGACCGTGCGGACGAACGGTTCCCTCGCGATCCAGACCTTCACCAACGGTATCGATACAAGGACGATGGGCCTGGAACTCGCCGCGCGTTATCCGGTCGATCTGCCCTTCGGTAACATCGATTTCTCGATCGGCGGCAACTACAACCTCACCAAGGTCACGAAGAACAAGCTGGGCACCCTGTTCGGCCCGACCTCCGAGCAGATCATCGAAAAGGCCAGCCCGGCCTTCAAGGGCAACTTCAGCGCCCTCTTCACCAGCGGCAAGTTCACCGCCAATGCCCGCGTGAATTACTACAGCAAGACCAATCAGTTCGTGCAGCCCAACAGCACATCGGCCAACGGCAATGCGAGCCGTGGCATCGCTGCCCTGCCCGCGCCGATCCTGCTGTCGAACAACCAGCGTTACTATAATGCCGAGGTGGCGCCGGCCGCGATCGTCGATCTGGAGTTCAGCTACGAGATCACCAAGTTCGCCAACCTCGCGATCGGCGCGAACAACCTGTTCGACAAGATGCCGGAAGTACCGGCGCTCGTTGGAAACTACGATCCCGCGACGTGGCCGACGACCGGTGTCTCGCCCTACATCAACAACGGCGGCACGTTCAACGCGCCCTACACCTTCGGTCCTTACGGGTCGAACGGCGGGTATTACTACGCCCGCCTGACGCTCAAGTTCTGATCGAACAAGACGAGCAACCTTACATCAACTGTATCTGGACGAGGAGAATGACATTGAAGAAGACCGGCATCACCGCCGCCATGTTGTCAGGAGCGCTGCTTGCAGCGCTCCCCTCGGCCGCCGGCGCGCAGACCGTCGAGCGCACTTATGGCGCGCCGAACTCCCCCATCGCCTCGCTGGCCTTCGTGCCGGCGGGCGCGAACATCATGTTCGTTTCCGGCACCACGCCATCGCCGGTCGATCCGGCCAAGCCGGAAGAACTGGGCGATACCAAAGCGCAGACGCTCAGCATCCTCACCAAGATGAAGGCGTCGCTGGAAGCCAAGGGCTTTTCCATGGGCGACATCGTCAAGATGACGGTGTTCCTCGTCGGCACCCCGGAGACGGGCGGCCGCATGGATTCAGCCGGGATGAATGAGGTGTTCCGCACCTTCTTCGGCACGGCGGAACAACCCAACAAGCCCACCCGCTCGACCATCCAGGTCGCCGCGCTGGGCCGCCCGACCATGTACGTGGAGATCGAGGCCATCGCGGCGAAAATGCCGTGAGGGTCGAGGGAGGCGCATCGGGGGATCGCGCCTCCCTTTTCCACCGGGCACCGGCATCAAAGGACAAGCAAGGATGACGACATCACTGCGGCCGACCCGGCGGGATATGCTGGCGATGATCGGCAAGGTCGGCGGCACGGTCGCGCTCTATCAGGCGATGACAGCGCTGGGCCATGCGGCGGAATCGCAATTCACCGGCCCGCCCCAGCTCACCGGCGCGCCCAAGGGCAAGAAGGTGCTGATCCTCGGCGCCGGCCTTGCGGGTCTCGTCGCTGCCTATGAGTTGCAGCGGGCGGGCTATGCCGTCGAAATACTCGAATATCAGGATCGCCCCGGCGGCCGGAACTACTCGGTGCGTGGTGGCGACAAGGTCGTGGAAGTCGGCGGCGTCTCGCAGACCTGCGCTTTCCAGCCCGGCAATTACCTCAATCCCGGCCCGTGGCGCATTCCGCACCATCACCGCTCGCTCTTGCATTATTGCAAGACGCTGGGCGTGGCGATGGAGCCGTTCATCCAGCTCGATCACAATGCGTTCGTCCACAACAGCAAGGCGTTCGGTGGCAAGCCCCAGCGCTACAAGGAGCTGGCGGTCGACTTCAAAGGCCATGTGTCGGACCTGCTCGGCAAGGCGCTCAACGCGGGCGCGCTGAATGACGCGGTGACCAAGGAAGATCAGGAAAAGCTGCTCGAATCCCTGCGCGACTTTGGCCTGCTCGATGGCGACCTCAATTTCACCAGCAGCCTGCGCGTCTCCGGACAGCGCGGCTATGATCGCGCGCCGGGCGGCGGCGTCAACGGCGCGCCCACACCCTCGAAGATCAACAGCCTGTCCGACGTACTCTCGTCCGACATCTGGGCGCATATGAGCTTCTTCTTCAACAATGTGATGCAGACCACCATGTTCCAGCCCAAGGGCGGCATGGACATGATCGGCAAGGCCTTCGCCCGCGCCGTCGGCCCGGTGGTCCAGCTCAACACCAAGGTCACCCGCATCACGCAGGACGACAAGGGCGTCACCGCTTATTGGCAGGATATTCCCAGCGGCAAGACCGGCCAGAGCAGCGCCGACTGGTGCGTGAACACCATCCCCCTCCCCGTGCTCAGCCAGCTCGACATGCAGGTGGGTGCGCCACTCAAGGCCGCGATGCGCGCCGTGCCCTATAGCGGGCAGGTGAAGATCGGCCTGGAGATGCGCCGCCGCTTCTGGGAAGAAGACGACGCCATCTATGGCGGCCACAGCTTCACCGATCAGACGATCGGGCTGATCTCCTATCCCAATGACAGGATGTTCGGCAACGGCCCGGCCGTGCTGCTCGGCGCCTTCGCCCGTGATGCCGGCGGGTTCCAGCTTGCCGGCATGACGCCCGCCCAGCGCATCGAGATGGCACTGGCGCAGGGCTCGGTGTTCCACCCGGCCGCCTATCGCAAGGAGTTCATGAACGGCACCTCCGTGGCCTGGAGCCGCCTGCCCTGGATTCTGGGCTGCACCTCGCGCTGGTCGGACGACGCCCGCGCCGCGCATTACCAGAACCTCGTCGCGATGGAGGGCCGCATCGTCCTCGCGGGCGAACATGCCTCTTATTACGGCGGCTGGATGGAGGGTTCGCTGCTCTCCGCGCTCGACGCCATAACCCGCATCCACCAGCGCGCCACCGGAGCCTGACGCCATGACCCTCAAAACCGCCGCCGCGCTAGCTCTGGCGGGCGCTCTCCTCGCCGCCACGGTGGCTGTCCGCGCGCAGGATGCGCCGGGCGGCGGGCCAACCAGCGTGGACATCTCCAATGAGGGCAAGGAGGTCTATGAGATGATCTGCCAGGCCTGCCACATGGCGGATGGCAAGGGGGGCGCCGGCGCGGGCGCGGCGATCCCGGCCATCGCTGGCAACGCCAACCTGGCGGACAAGGACTTCATCGCCACGATCCTGGTCAAAGGGCGCGGCGGCATGCCCTGGTTCACGGACATGCTCACGCCCGAGCAGATGGCCGCCGTCGCGACCTACGCGCGCAGCCATTTCAACAACTATCCCGATCCCGTCACGGCCGCCGACGTCAAGCGCGTCATCGCCGCGAACGGATCGTCGACGCGCGATTGCAGCACCTGCTGAGCCGTGGGGACGGCCCGGCACTTTTGGGGGACATGAGCATGACCGAATTTACGGCTCCGACACGGCGTGACCTGCTGGCGATGATTGGCAAGGCGGGCGGCGCCATGGCCATGTATCAGGCCATGACCGCCTTTGGCCATGCCGCCGAAACCCAGTTCACCGGCCCGCCCAAGCTCTCCGGCGCGCCCAAGGGAGCCAAGGTGCTGGTACTCGGCGCGGGCCTGGCCGGCATGCTCGCCGCCTATGAGCTGCGCAAGGCCGGCTATGCCGTGCAGATCCTCGAATATCAGAACCGCCCCGGCGGGCGGAACTACTCGATCCGCGGTGGCGACAAGGTGGTCGAGGTCGGCGGCACGACGCAGACCTGCGAATTCCAACCTGGCAACTACCTCAACCCCGGCCCGTGGCGCATCCCGCACCATCACCGCACCCTGCTCCACTACACCAAGGCCTTTGGTGTCGAGTTGGAGCCGTTCATCCAGCTCAATCACAATGCCTGGGTCCACAACAGCAAGGCGTTCGGCGGCAAGCCCCAGCGCTACAAGGAATTGGCCGTTGATTATAAGGGCCATGTCTCCGAGCTGCTCGGCAAGGCGCTGAACGCCGGCGCGCTCGATCAGAAGGTTACCAAGGAGGACAAGGAGAAGCTGGTCGAGGCCTTGCGCGAATGGGGCCTGCTCGATGGCGACCTGAATTACACCAGCGGCCTGCGTGCCTCCGGCCAGCGCGGCTATGATCGCGCGCCCGGCGGCGGCGTCAACGGCGCGCCGACGCCCTCCAAGATCAACGATCTGGGCGATGTGCTGGATTCCGGCGTGTGGCAGCAGATGAGCTTCTTCTTCACCAATGTGATGCAGACGACGATGTTCCAGCCCAAGGGCGGCATGGACATGATCGGCAAGGGCTTTGCCAAGCAGGTCGGCGACCTGATCACCTACAATGCGAAGGTGACGAAGATCGCGCAGGGCGAGAAAGGTGTGACCGTCTCCTGGCAGGACCTGACCTCCAGCGCCATGCATGAGGCGAAGGCAGATTATTGCGTCTGCACAATTCCGCTAGGTGTGCTCAATCAGCTCGAGCTGCAGGCGAGCGCGCCGCTCAAGGCCGCCATCGCCGCCGTGCCCTATTCCAACTCGGTGAAAATGGGCCTGGAGATGCGCAGCCGCTTCTGGGAGGAAAAGGACGCGATCTATGGCGGCCACAGCTTCACCGACCAGCAGATTTCGCTGATCTCCTACCCGAACTTCGACTTCTTCGCGGACAAGCCGGCAGTGCTGCTCGGGGCCTTTGCAGGCGGCGCCGGCGGCTATGCGCTGGCCGGCATGACGCCGCAGCAGCGCATCGAAACCGCGCTGGCGCAAGGATCGGTGTTCCACCCCGAAGACTATCGCAAGCAGTTTATGAACGGAGTCTCCTTCGCCTGGAGCCGCACGCCGTGGATCATGGGATGCTGCGCCACCTGGTCGGAGGCGGCCCGCGCGCAGCACTACCAGAATCTGGTCGCCATGGATGGCCGCATCGTCCTCGCGGGCGAGCATGCGTCTTATTATGGCTGCTGGATGGAGGGCGCTCTGCTCTCCTCGCTGGACGCCATTGAGCGACTGCACAAAAAAGCAGTGGCTGGCTGATCGAAACTGGGGCAAAGTAGACAAAATCTACTATCGATATGGATGACGCCGTGGACCTTCTAAACCGGCTGCCGGGCGCCGCCGGGCATCCTCTCTCCTCGTGGCGGCAGGGCACCCTGCTGATCGGGCTCGCGCTTCTCGCGGCATGCGGCAAGGGCGAGACCGAGCAGAAGCGGCAGCCGCCCCTGGTGTCGGCGATAAAACCTGCCACCCACGTCTTCCGGGACGAGATCCAGGCTGTCGGCACCGCGCGCGCCAATGAGCAGGTGACGCTTGCCGCCAATGTGACCGAGCGGATCGAGCGGCTGATGTTCGATGACGGCATGTTCGTCCGGTCCGGCCAGTTGCTGGCGGTGCTTTCCAACGCGCAGGAACAGGCAGCATTGGCCGGCGCCCGCGCCAGCGCCACCGAGGCCGCCTCGCAGCTCGACCGCGTCAACAGCCTGTATGAGCAGGGCTTCGCCACGCGCGCCCTGCTCGATCAGCAGCGCGCCGCCCTGAGCGAGGCCCGGGCCAGTCAGGACGGCATCAAGGCCCAGCTTGGCGACCGGCTGATCCGCGCGCCCTTCTCCGGCTATCTCTCGCTCCGCACCATCTCCGAGGGCGCCATCGTCAACAGCGGCACGCCTTTGGTGACGATCAGCGACCTGTCGCGCATCAAGCTGGATTTCACCGTGCCGGAAACGCAGCTCGGTGCCTTGCGCATCGGCCAGCCGATCCGGGCCTCCTCCTCGGCCTATCCCGATGATGTGCTGCAGGGCACGATCAGCACCATCGATCCGGTCATCGATCCGGCAAGCCGCGCCGTCATGGTCCGCGCGACGCTCCCCAATCCCGGCGCGCGGATCAAGCCCGGCATGTTGCTGACCGTCCGCATCGAGACCGGGCAGCGCACCGGCCTTGCCGTGCCGGAGGCGGCGGTGCTCAGCCAGGGGGACAGGCGCTATGTCTACACGCTCGATAAGGACCGCAAGGCCAAGCGGATGGACGTGCGCACCGGGCTGCGGGACAATGGCCTGATGGAAGTGAGCGGGCTTCCCCAGGATGCGCTGGTCGTCTCCGAAGGCGTGGTGAAGGTCGCGGAAGGCCGGCCCGTGCGTCTGGCCGAGGTCGAGAGCAGCAATAGCGCGCAGACCGAAGAGATCGTGCCCAAGGGCGCGGCGACGCCGGAAGCGCGGCCGTGATCCTTTCGGACATTTCGGTCCGACGGCCGGTCGTCGCCGCCGTGATGTCCCTGCTGCTCGCGATCATCGGCTTCGTCGGCTTCATGAACCTGTCCGTGCGCGAATATCCGGACACCGACCCGCCCATCGTCTCGGTCGAAACGCGCTACACCGGCGCCAATGCCAGCGTGATCGAGAACCGCATCACTCAACCGCTTGAACAGCGGCTCGCCGGCATCGAGGGGATCGAAACGATCAGCTCGACCTCGCGCGACGGCACTTCCAACATCGTGATCGAATTCCGCGCCGGGCGGGATGTCGATGCGGCCGCAAACGATGTGCGCGACCGGGTCGCCGGCGGCGCGGCAGACCGTCCGGACGACGCGCTGCCGCCGGAAGTGCGCAAGGTCGATTCCGATTCCCAGCCGATCATCTTCTTTGCCGTGATGGCGCCGGGCTGGGACCGCACCAAGCTCGGCGATTTCGTCTCGCGTGTCGTGGTCGACCGGCTCTCGACCATCGATGGCGTGGCGCAGATCGTCGAACTCGGCATGGCCAAGCCCGCCATGCGCGTGTGGCTCAATGCCGATCGGCTGGCGGCCTTTCGGCTGACGCCGGGCGATGTCGAGGCCGCGCTGCGCCGACAGAATGTGGAATTGCCCGCCGGGCGGATCGAGGCGGAGGCGCAGAACCTCTCGCTCCGCGTCCAGCGCGACTTCACGACCCCGCAGGACTTTGCCCAGCTTGTCATCGGACGGGGCAGCGATGGCTATCAGGTGCGCCTGGGCGATGTCGCGCGCATCGAGGAAGGGCCGGAAAATCCCTATTCCATCTTCCGCTACAATGGCGAAACCGGGGTGGGCCTGGGCATCGTTCGCCAGTCAGGCGCCAACACGCTGGCGGTGGCGCAGGCCGCCAAGGCTGCAGTTGCGGAGCTGAGCAAGAACCTGCCCGAGGGCGTCGAGATCCGCATGGGCGGCGACAGCACCATGTTCATCGACGAGGCCATTCGCGGCGTGTGGCACACCATCTTCGAGGCGGCGCTGCTCGTCACAATCGTCGTGTTCTTCTTCCTCGGCAGTCTGCGCGCGACGTTGGTGCCGATGATCACCGTGCCGATCTGCCTGCTCACGACCTTCGGCGTGCTGTGGCTGGCGGGATACTCCATCAACCTGCTCACCTTGCTGGCGCTGGTGTTGGCTATCGGCCTTGTGGTCGATGATGCCATCGTCGTCCTCGAGAATGTCTATCATCGTATTGAGGAAGGCGAAGACCCGCTCTTTGCTGCCTTTTACGGCGCGCGGCAGGTCGGCTTTGCAGTCGTGGCCTCCACCATGGTGGTGTGCGCCGTGTTCGTGCCGGTGATGTTCCTCTCCGGCCAGGCCGGCTCGCTGTTCCGCGAACTGGCGGTGGCGATGATCGCGGCGGTCGGCGTCTCGGGCTTCCTCGCTCTCACGCTGACGCCGATGATGTGCTCCAAGCTGCTCAAGGGCAGCCAGCGCGGCCGCCTGACCGCCAAGATCGACCGGCTGATGGAGCGGACGGAAAACGGTTATCGCAACGCGCTCGGCTCGGTGCTCCGCCGCCCGCTGCCGGTGATGGTCGCGTCCGTGCTGCTGATTGCCGGCAGCGTTGTGCTGTTCCGCAGCCTGGATTCCGAGCTCGCCCCCGCAGAAGATACCGGCGTCATCCAGGTCCGCCTCAACAGCCCGGAAGGGACGGGCTTCGCGCAGGCCGACAAATATCTGCGCCAGGCCGAGACGCTGGTCCTGCCGATGGTCGCCGAGGACGGCCCGGTGCGCGGGATGAATGCCCGCATCGGCGGTTTCGGTGGCGGGACCGACGATTTCAACAGCAGCAGCCTCGCGGTGTTCATGAAGCATTGGGACGAGCGCAAGGAAAGCTCGCAGAGCGTCGCGCAGGAGGTCAACAAGCGCCTGGCAGGCCTGCCGTCCGTGCGCGGCAATGCCACCGTCACCAACCGCCTTTCGCGCGGCGGCCAGCCGATCAGTTTCGTGATCGCCGGCACCAGCTATGAGGATCTGGCCGTCGCCCGCGACCGCATATTGGATGCGGCGCGCGACAACCCCGGCATCGTCAATCTCGACGCCGATTATGTCGAGAACAAGCCGCAACTGCTGATCGAGATCGATCATCAGCGGGCTGGGGACCTCGGCATTTCCGTCAATGACATCAGCCAGGCGCTGCAGACGATGATGGGATCGCGGCGCACGTCGACCTATGTGCGCGACGGCGAGGAATATTATGTCGTCCTGCAGGCGGAATCCTTCAATCGCGACGACGAGGCATCGCTGGCGAAAGTCTATGTCCGCGCCGCTGGCGGGGCGCTGGTGCCGCTCTCCAACCTGCTGATCGTCAAGCAGGCGGCGACGGCGCGCGAGCTGGGCCGCTTTAACAAGATGCGCGCCATTACGCTGAGCGGCGGCCTGGCCGAGGGCTATTCTCTCGGGCGCGCACTCGACTTTCTCAATGAGCAGGCGCGCCAGTCGCCGGAAGTGACCGCCGTGGGCTATAAGGGTGAGAGCCGCAGCTTCATGCAGACCGGCACCTCGATCTGGATCGCCTTCGGCTTTACCGTGGTGGTGATCTACCTGCTGCTCTCCGCCCAGTTCGAAAGCTTCGTCCACCCGCTGGTGATCATTTCCGCCGTGCCGCTCGGCGCTGCGGGCGGCATTATCGGCCTGGCGGTGACGGGAACGAGCATCAACCTGTTCAGCCAGATCGGCATGATCATGCTCGTCGGCCTTGCCGTGAAGAACGGCATTCTGATTGTGGAATATGCCAATCAGTTGCGCGATGAGGGCCGGGATTTTCTGGTGGCGATCAGCGACGCATCCGTCCGCCGCCTCCGGCCGATCCTGATGACCTCCATCGCCACCGTCGCAGGCGCTATTCCGCTCGCAATCGGCGGCGGTGCCGGCGCGCATGCCCGCTCGTCCATCGGCTGGGTGATCGTGTTCGGCGTCAGCATCGCGACGGCCATCACCCTGTTCGTAGTGCCTTTGCTCTACAGCCGCTTTGCGCGGGGCACATCCTCGCCCCAGACCGTCACCCGCCGCCTGCGTGCGCTGATGGGCAAGAACGGGAAGCCCGATGGAACGGCCCAGCCGGCGGAATGATCCGGCCCCGCTAACCGGCCACGCCAGCCACCTGGGCGACGCCCCAAACGCAAACGGCGCGCCACTCGATGACCGAGGGCGCGCCGCTCAACGACGAAGAGATCGTGATGGATCAGTCCATGGTCGCCATGCGCGCATTGCTGTTGGACAGCTGCGCGATGCGGGTCTCGCTGACCTGCTTCATCGACTTGCGGCACTTGAAGTCCGGCGCCAGATCGGCGTTCACGCGGTTGCCCGGGTTGCAGGCAGCGGCGATTTCACGAGCGACGCGACCCCGGAACTGATCGACGCTTTCGGCGTCGGCGAAGTTCACACCGTCCGTGGAGACGCGCACTTCGACATTTTCACGGGGCTTGGCGAATCCGGCGCTCGAACCGACGAGCAGACCAGCCGCGACGAGGGCGGCGGCAACGATTTTCATGTCTGTTACTCCTGCAAACTCAATTTTTCTTTTCGGTAACTCTTGATGAAGTCAGGCCCGTGACGCTCTCAAGGAGCGTTCCTGAACCTGTCCAGCGTTCTTGAGTGCGCTTGCCGTCCAGATAGGTCTGCGGGCGTTCACGGACAAGGCAAAATCGTCGCTGCGCCGCAGAAATCAGCCATTTTTTGATGTTGCACGGCAGGAAAGCCATGCGCCCCTTGCAATGTCGCAGTACGCCAGGAGACAAGTTTTCGCGTGGCGCTCCGCTCGCGGAAGTCGCGCCAGCGGCGTTGTTCGATGGATAGCGCAAAATCGCGGCCACGTTCCAACCACGCGCGGTGCGATCATCCGCCATCAAGTCAAATTTCGACATATTGTGGCTTACGTTCAAAAGTTTATGCCCGTAAGTGATCGATACTTGGATCACCCTGCAAAGTCGGGAGCGTCGCCTTGACCCTAGCTGTGCCCACCGGCAGTCTGGACGATGCCGGCCCGGACTAGACAGCGGACAGCCGAGATCACCGGTGCGTTGTGCATTTATGTGCAACTTATTCTTACGCTGCATGGGCGAAATAAGCCGGCGAAATTATTTTTGCGGGCCACGCCATATTCCACCCCGCAGGGCGTCGTGCGGCCGGTTCATGCGCTCATCGCTCGCGATTTGCGCCGCCGTTTGTCGAGTCGCGCATCCACCCGGTTGTGTTGGATGGCGGCCTGATGCAAGGGAGAGGAGAACCGCAAACGCGGACAGACAGGCCCTTGGGGCAAGGACGACGGAACAGAGTCATGATAGCGACGGACAAGCCGATTGTGTTGTTTGGGGGTGGTGGTTTCGTCGGCCGCCACGTGGCGCAGGAGCTGCTGGCGAAGGGCTATCGCCTGCGCATCGCCCAGCGCGATCCGCGTCAGGCCTTTGCGCTGCGCACGCTGGGCGGCATGGGCCAGATCCAGTTCGCGGCCGTGGACATCACCCGCGCCGATCAGGTCGCCGCGGCCCTCACGGGCGCATCCGCCGCAGTCAACTTCGTCGGCCTGCTGACCGGCGATATGCACGCCGCGCATGTGGTGGGCGCACAGACCATATCCGAGGCTGCGGCGGCCGCGCGCCTTGAGGCGCTGGTTCACGTCTCGGCCATCGGCGCGAACGCTGCCAGTGCATCTGCCTATGGGCGGACCAAGGCCGAGGGTGAGGCGGCAGTCCGCAACGCCTTCCCGCGCGCGACCATCGTGCGGCCCTCGATCCTGTTCGGGCAGGACGACCAGTTCACCAACCGCTTTGCCCGCCTGATCGCCTCGGGATCGACCCTGCCCGGCCAGATCGTCCCGGTGATCCGCGGCGAAACGCGCTTTCAGCCGGTGCATGTGGTCGATGTCGCCCGCGCCATCGCGCAGGCCGCGACGCAACCCGAAGATCACGCCGGTCAGACCTATGAGCTGGGCGGCCCAGACACGCTCTCCCTGCGCCAGATCAACAGCTGGATCGCGGCCGAGATCGGTCGCCCGTGCAGCTTCCTGCCCATCCCCGACGGTGTCGCCAAGGCGCTGGCCGTGCTGACCGGCTGGGCACCGGGCGCGCCGATCACGCGCGACCAGTTCGAGATGCTGCTGAGCGACAATGTCGTTGCGCCGGGCGCAGCGGGCTTCGAGCGTTTCGGCATCACCCCTGCCCCGATGGCAGCGATTGCGCCGGCATGGCTGGAGCAATATCGCAAGCAAGGGCGGTTCGGCGTCACGGCACGGGCCTGACGACCATCCGTTGGGGGCACTGGCGCTCGCGGCGCGCCCCTGCCCGCCCGCGTCAGACACCCGCCTCGTTTCAAGGATTGCGCCCGCATGGATAGCAACGTTTTCACCGCCATTCTGCTGGGCATATTGGAAGGGCTGACCGAGTTTCTGCCTGTCTCCTCGACAGGCCACCTCATTCTGGCGAGCGAGTTGCTAGGCTTTACCGGCGAATCGTCCGTGACGTTCAAGATCGCCATCCAGTTCGGTGCCATTCTCGCTGTGATGGCTGTCTATTGGCAGCGCTTCTGGGGCGTGGGCACGGGCCTGCTGAAGGGCCGGCCGGACGATATCGCCTTCACGCGCAACGTGTTCCTCGGCTTTGCGCCGGCGCTGGTCATCGGCGTCCTCGCCTATGACGCGGTGCGCGCCGCCATCCAGACCCCGATGATCGTGGCGGTCGCCCTCATCATCGGCGGCATTCTGATGCTGATCCTGGAGCGGATGGTGAAGACCGTGCGGGTCAAGTCCATAGAAACCATGCCATTTACCACCGCGCTTGGCATCGGCCTGGTGCAGTGCATCGCGATGATTCCGGGCGTAAGCCGGTCCGGCGCGACCATTTTGGGGGCGCTGACCATGGGCGTCGACCGCAAGACGGCAGCGGAATACAGCTTCTTCCTCGCCGTCCCCACGATGCTCGCAGCGACCGTCTATGCGCTGTGGAAAGATCGCGCGCTGCTCAACGCCGACGATCTGGGGATGATCGCCATCGGTTTCGGCATGGCATTCCTCACTGCGCTGTTCGTCGTGAAGGGCTTTGTCGCCGTCGTGACCCGCTACGGTTTCAAGCCTTTTGCCTGGTACCGAATCATAGCCGGGTCGATTGCGCTGATCGCCCTTTTGATGCAGTAGGACCGGATCGGACCTATAAGGGGTTTAGATAACCTATCCAAACCCTAAAAAATGGCCGTGTGCCACATTATAGGTCAATAACACTGTCCTTAATGTGGAGAAACGCGTGACTTCCGCGATTGTCGCCCCTATGTGCGGCGCCGAAAGGAAGCACCGCCTATGGCCGAGAATCCAATGCTCAAATTCGTCATTCGCCCGCAATCCTACCCGGAGAAGCGGTCGGCCAACGAACGCGCGCATGATTTCCAAGAAATTTCGGACGGCTTCGAGACGCCCAAGGCCGAGGATCAGGCCGCGCGCTGCTCGCAGTGCGGCGTGCCCTATTGCTCGGTCCACTGCCCGCTGCACAACCACATCCCGGACTGGCTGCGCCTGACCGCGGAAGGTCGGCTGCGCGAGGCCTATGAACTCTCCAACATGACCTCCACCATGCCCGAGATCTGCGGCCGCATCTGCCCGCAGGACCGGCTGTGCGAGGGCAACTGCGTCATCGAGTTTTCCGGCCATGGCGCCGTCACCATCGGCTCGGTGGAGAAGTTCATCACCGATACCGCCTGGGAAGAAGGCTGGGTCGAGCCGGTGCAGGTCGGCAAGGCAACCGGCTTCTCGGTCGGCATCATCGGCGCTGGCCCCGGTGGCCTCACCACGGCGGAATATCTGCGCGCGGCAGGGCATGAGGTGCATGTCTATGATCGGCACGATCGCGCCGGCGGCCTGCTGACCTATGGCATCCCCGGCTTCAAGCTGGAGAAAGAGGTCGTCATGCGCCGCGTCAAGCGGCTGGAGGATGCCGGCATCCAGTTCCACATGGGCTTCGAGGTCGGCAAGGACGCCTCGCTGGCCGAGCTGCGCGAGCGGCATGACGCGATCCTGATCGCAACCGGCGTCTACAAGGCGCGCGACATCAAGGCGCCCGGCGTCGGCACCGCCGGCGTGGTCAAGGCGCTCGATTTCCTCACCGCTTCCAACAAGGCCGGCTTTGGCGATCATGTCCCCGCCCATGAGGATGGCTCGTTGCTCGCCACCGGCAAGGATGTCGTGGTGATCGGCGGCGGCGATACCGCCATGGACTGCGTGCGCACCTCGATCCGCCAGGGCGCCAAGTCAGTGCGCTGCCTCTACCGCCGCGACCGGGAGAACATGCCCGGCTCGCAGCGCGAAGTGCAGAATGCCGAGGAGGAAGGCGTCGAGTTCGTCTGGCTCTCCGCCCCCGTCGCCTTCGAAGGCACAGAGAAGGTCACCGGCGTCAAGATGACACGCATGCGCCTCGGCCAGCCGGACGCTTCCGGCCGCCGCGCGCCGGAGCCGGAGCCGGGCAGCGAGACCAGCATCCCCGCCGATCTCGTCATCAAGGCGCTGGGCTATGACCCCGAGGATCTGCCGGTGCTGTTCGGCGAGCCCGGCCTCGCCGTCACCCGCTGGGGCACGCTGCGTGTCGACCATCGCAACATGATGACCAGCGTCGATGGCGTGTTCGCCGCCGGCGACATCGTGCGCGGCGCCAGCCTCGTCGTCTGGGCCATCCGCGATGGCCGCGACGTGGCCGACCATATGCACAGCTATCTGCGTGCGCGGACGCCCAAGAAGCAGGCGGTGGCTGCGTGATGAGGCTGCCTTCACTCCTGCTAGCTGGCGCCTGCGCGCTGCTGCCACTCGCGCCGGCTTGGGCAGCGGATGAGACGGTTGCGCAGGCAACCAGCATTGATCCGGCGCGCCGAGCGGCAGCAGAAGCCTTCGCCTTATCAGTCGATCTAAAGGGACAGTTAGCGAGCGCAAACGAGATTGCCGCTGGCCAAATGGAATCCAGCATTCTCAGGCAATTGCTTGAAAGCAACCCGAAGGCACAGGAAGCGCGCGAGAAGGACCCGGAGCGATTTGAACGGATCATGACCGGCCTGCAATCAGCGCTAGCTCTGGAAGTTCGAAGATTAAACGCTGAGTTGGAACCCAGCGTCTATAGCGAGACGCTCGATATCTACGCGCGGACTTTCACCGAAAGCGAATTGCGGGAAATTCAGGGCTTTTACGCCTCACCACTGGGTCAGAAGCTGCTTGCAAAGCAGCCCGAACTCATGCGCGAGTGCATCGCCATGTCGCAGCGACTGATGATTGAGAAAATGCCGACCCTCTTCGTGCGTCTCAAGGAAACCATCGAGGCCAACGGTCTCGACTTCAAAGACGCCGGTAAAGATTGATGAAGAACAGGACCCAGCCCATGCAGAGCCAGACCCTGCCTGAAACTGAACGCGACCGGATCGCCCGTGAGGGCATGTATCGCCCCGAATTCGAGGGGGACGCCTGTGGTGTCGGCCTCGTCGCGGCGACGGATGGCAAGGCCTCGCGCCGCGTGGTCGAGAGCGCCATCGATGCACTCAAGGCCGTGTGGCACCGCGGTGCTGTCGATGCCGATGGCAAGACCGGCGACGGTGCCGGCATCCATGTCGATCTGCCGGTGCGCTTTTTCGACGATGCCATTTCCGCCTCCGGCCACAAGCCGCTGCCCAACCGCCTTGCCGTCGGCATGATCTTCCTGCCGCGCACGGATTTGGGCGCGCAGGAGACCTGCCGCACGCTGGTCGAGGCCGAGATCATCCAGGCGGGCTACCGCATCTATGGCTGGCGGCAGGTGCCGGTCGATGTCTCCGTCATCGGTGAGAAGGCCCAGCGCACCCGCCCCGAGATCGAGCAGATCCTCATCTCCGGCCCGATGCCCGAGGAGCAGGACGTCGCCGAGTTCGAGCGCGATCTCTATCTCGTGCGTCGCCGCATCGAGAAGAAGGTGATCGAGGCGCAGATCAACGATTTCTACGTCTGCTCACTCTCCTGCCAGTCGATCATCTACAAGGGCCTGTTCCTCGCGGAATCGCTCTCGGTCTTCTATCCGGACCTGACCGACGAGCGCTTCGAGAGCCGCGTGGCGATCTTCCACCAGCGTTACTCCACCAACACCTTCCCGCAGTGGTGGCTTGCCCAGCCCTTCCGCTCGCTGGCCCATAATGGCGAGATCAACACGATCCGCGGCAACAAGAACTGGATGAAGAGCCACGAGATCAAGATGGCGGCGCTCGCCTTTGGCGAGCAGTCCGGCGACATCAAGCCGGTGATCCCGGCGGGTGCATCCGACACCGCCGCGCTCGACGCCGTGTTCGAGACGCTGTGCCGCGCCGGCCGCGATGCGCCGACCGCGAAGATCATGCTCGTGCCCGAGGCGTGGCAGCACAATGACGATGTGCCGCAGGCCCACCAGAACATGTACAACTATCTCGCCTCCGTGATGGAGCCGTGGGATGGCCCGGCCGCGCTCGCCATGACCGATGGCCGCTGGGCCGTGGCCGGCATGGACCGCAACGCATTGCGTCCGCTGCGCTACACACTCACCTCCGACAATCTGCTGATCGTCGGCTCGGAGACGGGCATGGTCGTGGTGCCGGAGACCACCGTGGTCAAGAAGGGTCGCCTCGGCCCCGGCCAGATGATCGCCGTCGATCTCGATGCCGGCCAGGTCTATGACGACCGCGCCATCAAGGACCGGATTGCCGGCGAGCGTCCCTATGCGGATTATGTGAAGGGCTTCCGCACGGCGGACGACCTCCCCGCCGCTGCCAATGACGCGCGCCCTCAGTGGGACCGCGCCGAGCTGGCGCGCCGTCAGGTCGCCGCCAACCTCACCATGGAGGACATGGAGCTGATCCTCAGCCCCATGGCCGAGGATGGCAAGGAAGCGGTCGGCTCGATGGGCGATGATGCGCCACTCGCGGTGATCACCGAGAAGCCGCGCACGATCAGCCACTTCTTCCGCCAGAACTTCAGCCAGGTGACTAACCCGCCCATCGACTCGCTGCGTGAGCGGCATGTGATGAGCCTGAAGACGCGCTATTCGAACCTCGCCAATATTCTGGAGGAAGACCGCCAGAACAGCGAGGTAATGATCCTCGAATCGCCGGTGCTGCTGTGCGACGACTGGTCGCGGCTGAAGCGCTATTTCGGCAAGACGGTGGCGGAGATCGACTGCACCTTCCCGGCCGATGGCCCGCCGGATGCCCTGCGCGCGGCCATCAACCGCATTCGCGACGAGGCGGAAATCGCCGTGCGCGCCGGCCAGACCGAGCTGTTCCTCTCCGATGAAGCCATCGGGCCGGACCGCGTCGGCATCGCCATGATCCTCGCGGCGGCGGCGGTTCACACCCACCTCGTCCGCAAGGGCCTGCGCTCCTACGCGTCGATCAACGTGCGCACCGCCGAATGTCTGGACACGCATTATTTCGCGGTCCTGATCGGCGTGGGCGCCACGGCGGTGAACGCCTATCTTGCCGAAGCCTGCATCGCCGACCGCCATGCTCGCGGCCTGCTGGGCGACCGCAGCCTGGAGGCGTGCCTCGAGAACTTCCGCACGGCGATCAACGAGGGCCTGCTCAAGATCATGAGCAAGATGGGCATCGCGGTGATCTCCAGCTATCGCGGCGGTTACAACTTCGAGGCGGTGGGTCTTTCGCGCGCCATCGTGAACGATCTGTTCCCGAACATGCCCTCGAAGATCTCTGGCGAAGGCTATGCCTCGCTGCAGTATAACGCGCTCGTCCGCCATGAGGCGGCGTTCAGCAAGGCCGTCGCCACGCTGCCGATCGGCGGTTTCTACCGTCACCGGGCGGGCGGCGATGCCCATGCCTATTCGGCGCAGCTCATGCACCTGCTGCAAACCTCGGTGAACACGGACAGCTACTCGACCTACCTGCAATTCTCGCGGGGCGTCTCGGAGCTACCGCCGGTCTATCTGCGCGATCTTCTGGAGTTCAACTATCCCGATCAGGCCGTGCCGATCGACGAGGTCGAGGCGATCACCGAGATCCGCAAGCGCTTCGTCACGCCCGGCATGTCGCTGGGCGCGCTCTCACCCGAGGCGCATGAGACGCTGGCCATCGCCATGAACCGGATCGGCGCCAAGGCCGTTTCCGGCGAGGGCGGCGAGGATCGCTCGCGCTTCCAGCCCTATGAGAATGGCGACAACGCCAATTCGAGCATCAAGCAGATCGCCTCGGGCCGCTTTGGCGTTCACGCCGAATATCTGGGCGCCTGCGAGGAAATCGAGATCAAGGTCGCGCAGGGCGCCAAGCCCGGCGAAGGTGGCCAGTTGCCCGGCTTCAAGGTGACCGAGTTCATCGCCAAGCTGCGGCACTCGACGCCCGGCGTGACGCTGATCTCGCCGCCGCCGCATCACGACATCTACTCGATCGAGGATCTGGCGCAGCTCATCTATGACCTCAAGCAGATCAACCCGCGTGCGCGGGTCTGCGTGAAGCTGGTGAGCCAGGCGGGTATCGGCACGGTCGCGGCGGGTGTCGCCAAGGCGCATGCCGACGTCATCCTCGTCTCCGGCAATGTCGGTGGCACCGGTGCCTCGCCGCAGACCAGCATCAAGTTTGCCGGTCTACCTTGGGAAATGGGCCTGGCCGAGACCAATCAGGTGCTCACGCTCAACGGCCTGCGCCACAAGGTGAAGCTGCGCACGGATGGCGGCCTCAAGACCGGCCGCGACATCGTGATCGCCGCGATCCTGGGCGCCGAGGAATTCGGCATCGGGACGCTGAGCCTCGTCGCCATGGGCTGCATCATGGTCCGCCAATGCCACTCGAACACCTGCCCGGTGGGCGTGTGCGTGCAGGACGAGCGCCTGCGCGCCAAGTTCACCGGCACGCCGGAGAAGGTCATCAACCTGATGACCTTCATCGCCGAGGAAGTGCGTGAGATCCTGGCGCGTCTGGGCTATCGCAGCCTGGACGAGGTGATCGGCCGTACCGAACTGCTCAAGCAGGTCAGCCGTGGCGCCGAGCATCTGGACGATCTGGACCTCAACCCGATCCTCGCGAAGGTGGATGCGGACGACGACAAGCGCCGCTTCAACCTGCCGACTTGGCGCAACGAAGTGCCGGACAGCCTGGATGCGCAGATGATCGCGGACGCGCAGGCGGTGTTCGAGCGTGGCGAGAAGATGCAGCTCACCTACACGGTGCGCAACACGCACCGCGCCGTGGGCACGCGCTTCTCGGCGCTGATCACCAAGAAGTTCGGCATGTCGACCCTGCAGGATGGGCACGTCCATGTCCGTCTGCGCGGCACGGCCGGCCAGTCGCTGGGCGCCTTCCTGTGCAAGGGCATCACGCTGGAAGTATTCGGCGATGCCAATGACTATGTCGGCAAGGGCCTCTCGGGCGGCATCATCGCCGTGCGGCCGATGGTCTCCAGCCCGCTGGCCAGCCAGGAGAACACGATCATCGGCAACACGGTGCTCTATGGCTCCACCGCCGGGAAGCTGTTCGCAGCCGGTCAGGCCGGCGAGCGTTTCGCGGTCCGCAACTCCGGCGCGCAGGTCGTCGTCGAAGGCTGCGGCGCCAATGGCTGCGAATATATGACCGGCGGCACCGCCGTGATCCTCGGCAAGGTCGGCGCCAATTTCGGCGCGGGCATGACCGGCGGCATGGCGTTCATCTATGATGAGAGCCGCACCTTCCCGGCCCATGCCAATGCCGAGAGCATCGTCTGGCAGCGGCTGGACAGCGCCCATTGGGAAGGCGTGCTCAAGGATCTGGTCGAAGAGCATGTCGCGCGCACCGACAGCGACTGGGCCAAGTCCATCCTGCACAGCTGGGAGCGCAACCGCGATCACTTCTGGCAGGTTTGCCCGAAGGAAATGCTCAGCCGCCTCAAGCAGCCGCTGTCCGACAAGCAAGAGGTTGTCGCGGCAGAATGAAGACAAGACCCCCGGTGGTGACGCCGGGGGTTTTTCTCGACGGATGGCGAGACGTGCGGCGACGCGCCTCAGCGTTGGGTTCTGATCATTCCTGCAAAAGCGGCGCGGCGATGACAGGCGCGGCGGCCAAACGCGCGGCAACCTTCGCCGGAGCCGGCTTCTGCACGCGCAAGGGCGCTGAGGGCGGCGAGACAGAAGCGCGGTCCGCCGGGGCTGGTCGCGTCGGCTCCTGCAAGTCGACCGCCTCATAAGGTGGCAGCGGCGCATAGTCCGCGGGCATTGGCTCCAGATAATCCCGGTGGCGGTTCAGGCCCGCATCGCATCCTTCACAATGGTAGCTGGATGGCCCGTCACGCATCGCTGCGCTTGCATAGGCGCGATCCTCGAAGGACGAGGACGTTTCCTCGGCGCCGGCCTCGCTCCAATAAGCCGCCAGTTCGTCTGCACCGGTAGGGCGACCCGCCCCATTTGCCGTGACGAAATTGCCGAGCACCACGCCGCCGGTTCCGCCCGCCAACAAGACGGCGCCGATAAACCCCCATGTGCGTGCGCTGGTGTTCATGGTCGTGTCCCTATCAGATCTCGCCTTCTCGGGCACTCCGCCGTGGGGGATGCTGTCTCTGGAACAAGTCCCCTCGCCGCCATTGGTTCCAGCAGCGCAAGTTTCAGCTATGATCGGCCTCGCTGGCGATTTAAGAGCCGCGCATGTGGCATCTCTATCAGTTTCCGCTCTGTCCCTTCTCGCGCAAGGTCCGCTTTCTCATGGCGGAAAAGGGCATCGTGTACGAAACGGTGCGCGAATCGCCCTGGGAAGGTCGGGATGAATTCCTCGATCTGAACCCCGCCGGCACCACACCGGTGATCGTGGCCGATGACGGCCATGCGACACTGGCGGACAGTCAGGCCATCTGCGAATATTTCGAGGAGACGGTGGACAAGTTCCCGCTGATCGCGGGC
Source organism: Sphingobium sp. B8D3B (assembly GCF_025961875.1). Classification (NCBI taxonomy): domain Bacteria; kingdom Pseudomonadati; phylum Pseudomonadota; class Alphaproteobacteria; order Sphingomonadales; family Sphingobiaceae; genus Sphingobium; species Sphingobium sp. B8D3B. The sequence goes on from NZ_JAOQON010000001.1 coordinate 2,140,961, forward strand.
TCCGCGCTGGATCGCGCGGAAGTCCGCCGGCTCGTCGCCTGGCTGGACCAGATCGTCTATCGCGATGTCGTGGCGCCACTGCTCAATGAGCGGATGATCAAGCGGGTCGTCTCCCGCACCTCACCCGATGCCGGGGCGCTGCGCGAGGCGATGCGGCGGGCCAACACGCATATGGATTATCTCGATTATCTGCTCGACCATCGCAGCTGGCTGGCCGGCGGAACGATGAGTCTGGCGGATATCGCGGCGGCCGCGCACATCTCCGTCGCGGATTATCTCGGCGGCATCGACTGGGAAGGCCATGGCCAGACCAAGCGCTGGTATGCCGGCATCAAGTCACGCCCTTCCTTCCGCCCGCTGCTGGCGGAGCGGATGGAGATCGTGACGCCGCCTAAATATTACGATCAGCCGGATTTCTGAGCGCGCTCAGTGCTCGGTTTCAGCCGCGATATAGACGCGGTTGCGGCCATGCTCCTTGGCCAGATACAGGGCGCGATCGGCGGCCTTGAGCGCATCGCGCGGTTCGGTGTAGCCAAAGACATCCGCCACGCCGCCTGAGAAGGTCACGCGGTCCATGCGTTCGCCGGTCTTGCGGTCGACGAGATTGCGCTGCGCCATGTCGATGCGTGCATCGTCCACCACCTTGGCAGCCTCCGCCACGGTCAGCCCGCGGAAGAGCATGACGAATTCCTCGCCGCCGTGGCGCGCGACATGGCATTTATCGCCGGAAATCTTCGCGAGCAGGCCGGCAACGAACTTCAGCACGCGGTCGCCGGCATCATGGCCATGCGTATCGTTGATAACCTTGAAATGATCGATATCGCAGAAGGCGACGCACAGGGATTCGCCATCTTCGCGCGCCTTGACGGCTTCCTCACGCAGCGTGTTTTCGAATGCGCGGCGGTTCGGCAGGCCGGTCAGATGATCCTGCTCGGCCGCCTTGCGGGCGCTCTCCAGGTTCTTCTGCAGCAGCCGCGTCTGCGTCTGCCCCTCACGCATCTTGCTTTCGACTTCGCGCGTCTTCTCGATCATGCTGCGGGTGAGCAGAATGAGATTGCCCAGCGCTTCCCCGGCATCCGACTGCTCCAGCGAGGCGGCCTGCTTCTGCAAGGCGACGCCGAAATCCTTGGCGGACGTGCTGGACTGATCGACAATGCCGGTGATCTGATCAAGATTGGCCTCGACCTTCTTGAGCATGTCGGCCAGCGTATCAGGGGTCAGTTCCTCGGCCCGCTGGTCGACGATGATCTGCTCGACCGCGCCATTGGTAAGCTTCCCGCGCTCCATCAGGATCGCGCGGACCGCCTTTTCCACGGCGATGTCGTTGCCGGTGATGTAATCCAGCGCCAGCCCGAAGTTGAGCGGCGTTAGATCAAGATCATGGGCGAAGAGAAAGCTGCCGACTTCTTCATAGATCATCTTGCGCCGCTCGCTCTCGCGACGAAGATGCGCATTGCCCTCCTCGCGCCGAGCCCCTTCGACGACGTGCGCGTTTTCGGACGCACCTTCCGTGATGCCCAGAATGCGGCCCAACCGGGCCAGCTTCCCACCAAAACTCTCAGACGGCACTTGCGCGGCAGACATGCCTGATCTCCTCCAACGCGGCCCTTCTAGCCGGCTGTGGTAAACAAAGCTTTGAAGGTGACGGGCTGAATTGCGACTGAAATGCAAAAAAGCTGTCAGGCGGTCAGACCAGATCGCCCAGCAGCAATTTGGGCCGGCTGCCGCTTTCGCCGCGCGCTTCCGCCATGAACCGATCCTTGAGCGGCCCGAGCTTCTGCACGGCGGACAAGCCTAGCCGACGGATCGCCGAGACCGGCCGGCCGGGCACATCGAACAGGCGGACGAGGCCATCCATCATGATCGTTACGCTCAGCGCATCCAGCGCCCGCCAGCGCTGGTAGCGGGCGAGCAGTTGCGCATCGCCCGGCTCCATGCCCGTGCGCATGCCTTCCACGATCACTTGGGTGAGCGCCGCGACGTCACGATAGCCAAGGTTGACCCCCTGGCCGGCGATCGGATGGATGCCGTGGGCAGCGTCACCCACCAGCGCCAGCCGTTCGTCAATAATCCGGGCAGCGCGATGATAGCCGAGCGGGTAACTCTGCATGGGCGCGGCAAGGCGGATGCGGCCGAGGAAATTCCCCATCCGCTTTTCCGCCTCCGCCAGCCAGGCGTGCTCGCCGAGCTTGAGATAGGCGGCCGCGTGCTTTGTCGGCACCGTCCAGACGATGGCCGAGCGATTGCCCGGCAGCATCGGCAGCAGCGCGAACGGCCCGCCCGGGTAGAAGATTTCATAGGCGGTGTTGCCGTGCGGATCGTCATGCTCGATGGCCGTGACAAGCGCGGTGTGGGGATAATCCCATTTCGCCACTGTGATGCCGGCAGCCGCACGCGTCGGGCTGCCCCGGCCCTCCGCGCCCACAAGCAGGCTCGCGCCGATCTCGGCGCCGCTTTCCAGCCGCACGCGCACGCCATGCGCATCCCGCACCGTCTCCACCGCCCGGTCGGGCTGGAAGCGCACGATATTCGCCGCGTCCGCCGTGGCCTCGATCGCGGCCCGCAGCTCGCGATTCTCGACCATGAAGCCCATGGCGCCATCATCGGGATCGGGCGCGAAATCGAGCGCGCCGCCGGTCAGCCCTTCGCTCACCCAGATCCGGTCGATCGGGCAGGTCTTGCCGGCAAGGCGCGGCGCGATGCCGATGGCCTCGAACTGGCGCCAGCTTGCCGAGGAAATCGCGGAGGTACGTCCATCGAAGCTCTGCGCCGGTAGGCGGGCGGGCGCCGCCGGATCGACAATGGCGCTGCGCACGCCATGGCGTTCGAGTGCGACGGCCAGCGTCAGCCCGACAAGACCGCCGCCCAGAATGATGACATCATAGCGTTGCATGGGTCCATTCTAGCGAGGCCGGAGGGCGAAGGCGACTGCCCATTGGAGAAAAGCCCGCGCCTACCAAGACCGGGCTGGTCTCCGCTCACATCAGAAGGCGAGTTGCGCGCTGTCCATGGCTGCAATGTCCGCGGCGCGGCGGTAACGGAACACCGTGGCCGGCGGCACGTTGCGCACGATGGTGCCGATCCGCTCCACGCCCAGATCGAGCGCATCGGCGACCGACTCGGCCAGCGGCGGGCGTGGCGAATAAGTGAACTGGATGAACGCGCCGCCGGGCCGCAGCAGCCGGAATGCCTCGCTGACGATCGCGCTCTGCAGGGTCTTGCTCATCGCCAGCAGCGGCAGGCCGCTGATCACGCACTGATAGGCACCCTCGCCGCCCGTGCATTGGCCGAGCACGGCCTGAGCCGGCGCCTCGATGATCGAAACGCCCGCAAAATCGCGCCGCAGGTTGCGCGCAAAACCGGGGTTGATCTCAACCACTTCCAGATGGGTGCGCGGCAGGCCCGTCGCGAGAATCTGCCGGGTGAGCGCGCCCGTGCCGCCGCCGAACTCCATGACGAGGCCGCCTTGCGGGTCGATCTGCGAGGCCATCAGCCGGCCAAGGTGCGGGCTGCTCGGCACGATGGAGGCCGTCTGGCGCGGTTTGCGCAGCCAGGCATGTAGGAATTTCAGATAATCCCCGGCGCTTGACCGACGATCGGTCAGTGCGGAACTCTTGCTCGCCATCGCCCCTCGCTCGCTTGTCACGGAACCGTCTCACTAGTGCGCCGTGGGGGCGCTGGGAAGAGGCAAGATGTGGGTGATCGATCGGCTTTGTGCGCCGCTCGTCCTGAAAAGCACAGGGACCGGCTGGTCAGTGCGTCACATGCCGCACGGCCGCGAGGAGACGCTCCGGATCGAACGGCTTGACCAGCCAGCCCGTCGCGCCGACTTCCCGGGCGCGGGCGCGCTTTTCCTCGCTATACTCAGTGGTCAGCACCAGCACCGGCCGGTCGACATGGCGCCTGCCCTGCGCCCGCAACGTCTCGATGAAGCCGAAGCCATCGAGCCGGGGCATGTTGATGTCCGTGATGACAAGATCGGCCTCATTGGCCTCCAGCCAGTCGAGCGCGGCCTGGCCGTCCTCGGCCTCGACCACCTCATAGCCGCCGCCGGTCAGCGTCATGCGCAGCAACGCCCGCATGCTGCGACTGTCATCGACTGTCAGAACCTTCGGCATGTGCGTGTGCGACCTTCTGCCCGTTCGAGCGAAGGCACGCCATAAGGGTGTCAGCGTTTACAAATCGTCGACAGCGCAGACCGACGACGGCCCGGCCCGGTCAGATTTCTGCGTTGATCACCCAGTCGTGGAACATGCGCACAGCGCGCTTTTCCATGGCTTTGGGGCGGCAGACGAAGAAATAGCGATAGGGGCTTTCGACATGATAATCGAACAGCCGCACGATCCGGGGGTCATGCGCTTCCTTGAAGTGGCGCCCATGCATCGCGGCGATGCCGAGTCCTTGCGCCGCCGCCTCCAGCATCAGCGCACCCGAATCATAATAGTCGATCGACGCCGGCGTCAGATTGGGCAGGCCGACCGCTTCCTTCCAGACGTCGAACGTCGCCGACATGTCGCGGTGAACCAGCAGGGTCTGGCGGGCGATGTCCTCAGGGCGCGTGACCGGCCGGGGGCCTTCCAGCAAGGTTTTCGACCCGATGAGATAGACAAGATCGCGATCCAGCTCGCGCCCGTACAACGAGGGATCGACATCCCGCGCCAGCACGATGGCCGCGTCCAGCCCTTCTCCCAGGCGCGCGATGGCATTGGGGCTGGTGTCCACGTCCAGATGGAGATCGGGATGCTGCTTGTGCAGCTCGCCCAGCCGCGGGAACAGGCGTTGGCTGGCGAACAATGGCAACATGCCCAGTCGAACCCGCATCGTCCGCGCGCCGCCGGTAGCACTCTCGATAGCCGCGCCCAGCGCATCGAGCGCGGGCGCGATTTCCTTGATCAGGGCATGGCCGTTCTGATTGAGTTCCAGCTGCTGGTGTTTGCGCTCGAAGAGGTTGTAGCCGAGAAATCGCTCGAGCGCCTGGATACGGCGGCTGAGCGCGGGGGCGGACAGGGCCAGTTCCTCGGCCGCGGCCTTTACCGAGCCGGTGCGGGCGACCTGCACAAAAGCCTCAAGGGCGGTGAGAGGGGGAAGCCTGCGCATCGATGTTAACGGGACCCAAGTTTATGCTGCATTGCACAACTATGCCGCAAGCGTTCAGCCGACGCCAGAGCGTTTTGAGCCTTTGTTATCTCAACGCTATCCGCGACGCGACGCCAGACGCCAGAGCCGTTCGACAGGCCCCTGCCCCATCGATCGCCGCCAGAGGACCGACCAGGCGAGCATGACGGTCCACATCGCCAGCACGACCAGCAAAAGCTGCGTCCGTGTCAGCGCCCCGAACAGCCCTCCGCCATAGCCGTAGAACAGGCCGGTCATCAGCAAGCTGGTGAGCAGGTAATTGGAGAGCGCCAGCCGGCCAATCGTTGCAATGGCCCGAACCAGCGGCGCCTGCGGATGTTGCGCCGCCAACCCCATCGCCATCGAGGCCAGAGCGACGGCCAGGGGCAGACGCAGCGGCACCGACCAGCCGAACAGGGCCGCCTGCGCCGCGAGCGGATCGCCCGACAGCAGCACCCAGATGCCAAGGCCCGCCATCGGCACCAGGCCGACCAGCATCGCCCGGTGCCATGTCGCGCGATATTGGGGGACCGGCCACTGGCCCGCCATGAAGCCGCCCTTGAGCATCGCCATGCCAAGCGCGATGAAGGCCAGACATTCGGGCCAGGAATAGAGGATCTGATTCAGCGCCGCCCGCGGCGCGGCGCCGATCCGCTCCGCAAAAATGCCGGCATAGCCGCCGGTATAGAGCGCGATCTCATTGGCAACCGCCCGGCTCGCCCCCATGCCGGCCGAGTCCGCATAGGCCTGCCAATGCTCGACGATGGTCGGTGCGGCTCCCGGTGCCAGCGCCGCTGCGCGGAGCGAGAAGGCGGGCCATACCGCCACCAGATTGATCACCCACTGGAACAGCAGCAGGGCCAGCGCGAGCTTGATCAGGCCGAGCGTCTCGAACCGGATGAACAGGGTGGCGATCAGGCCGCACAGGGCCAGCTGGACGAGGATATCGCCCGACCAGAGCAGCAGATAATGCGCTATGCCGATGGGCAGCAGCCACAACATCCGCCGACGATGCGCCTGCAGCCCATCCCGGCCGTTCATCTCCGCCGACTCGATCACCAGCAGGATGGACGCGCCCAGCAGCATCGCGAAAATCGCGCGCATCTTGCCATCGACCAGCAGGAAGGTCGCGAACCAGGTCGCCAGATCCGCTGGCCCTTGCGTCCCCACCGTGAACGGGTTGAACCCCGCTACAGAGGGCAGCCCGAAGGTCACGATATTGCCGAGCAGGATGCCCATCACGGCGCACCCCCTCAGAAAATCCAGTCCCTCGATCCGAAAGCCCTCATCGGCCATGCGCTATGCTGTCCCGGTTGCGGGCCGGGCGCTTGAGCGGGCCGGCGCCTTGTTCGATTGGTCGTTGCTCTATCGCCTTTTGGCGTGACGTCCACCCCAAGCTGGTGCATTCGCGCAGCGATGGTCAGCGACTGCAAGACACGCATCGGCGCCGCATTCGGCGCGGCGGCGCCCCGCTATGAGGGCGATGCCGGCGTGCACCGCCATGTCGCCATGCGCCTGCTCGATTTTGCGACGGGCGGCACCGATACCGGTGCGCGCGATCCGGCAACCGTGCTGGAGATCGGCTGCGGCACCGGCCTGCTGACGCGGCTGATTGTGGAGCGCTGGCCGGATGCGAAGATCACCGCCACCGACATCGCGCCCGGCATGATCGCGGCGATGCGTGAGGCCGGCAGCCCGGCGCGGCTGCTGCTGATGGATGGAGAACGCCCGGATCTGGGCACCGAGCGCTTCGACCTCATTCTCTCCAGCCTCGCCTTCCAGTGGTTCGAGGATTTGCCGGCGGCCCTCGCCCGCCTGCACGGCCTTTTGGCGCCGGGCGGGAGCCTATGCTTCGCCACGATGGGCGCCGAGAGCTTCAGTGACTGGCGCGCGGCCCATGCGCGCGAAGGGCTGGTCTGCGGCTTACGCGACTATCCGAGCCGCGATGAGGTGGCCGCGATGGCGCAGGCTTTGGGCCAGTGCGATCTTGCCGAGGAGCTGGTTCCGCTGCACGCGCCTGGCGGGCTGGCGCTGGCCCGGCATTTCCACGCCATCGGCGCGCGGGTGCCGCAGCCCGGCTATCGCCGCCTTGCGCCCACTTCGCTCCGCCGCGTGATGGCGCGGTTCGATGCGGATGGCGGGGCTTCAAACTACCACATCATCTATGGCAGGCTGTGGCATGACTGATCGACCGACCCTGCGCAGGGCAGTAGCCGAGGATGCCGAAGCCCTGGCGAGGCTGAAGCTTACCTGCTTTCGCGAGACCTTTCTGGAGGACTTCGCGGTCCCCTATCCGCCCGATGACCTCGCCCGGTTCGAAATTGAAGCCTATGGCACGCAGGCCGTCGCCCGCGAACTGGCAGACCCGACCCACGCCAGCTGGGTGTGCGCCACCGCGTCTGGAGAGCTGGTCGCCTACGCCCATGCCGGGCCGAGTAAGCTGCCGCACCCGGAGGTCAGCGCGCACTCCGGCGAACTCTATCAACTCTACGTCCGTCGCGGCCATCAAGGGTACGGGTTGGGAGGCGCCTTGCTGAAAAGCGCGCTGGATTGGCTTGCAGAGCGCTATCCGGGGCCAAGCTGGCTGGGCGTCTGGTCCGGCAATGACCGGGCGCAGGCAGTCTACGCGGCCGCCGGCTTCCACAAGGTCGGCGATTATCTGTTCCACGTTGGTGACCACCGCGACGAGGAATATATTCTGCGCCGCGACTGAAAGCGATGCAGCGTTTCTGCCGCCCGACGAACCGCAGCCCCGTTTAGAGTTTTGCCATAGTTCCGCGCCTAGCCTGCGCCAGAACGACACGGTGCCAAAAGCCGTGGCAAAGCTGGGAACGGACGGACAAGATGCGGGCTGCAGAAATCCTCAACAGGTCGGACGTGCCGCGCGGACAGCGGATATGGATGGGCCTCGCCTCAAGCCTGCTGGCCCTTTCGCTGGCCGGCTGCGGTGGCAGTGACAGTGGCGGTGGCGGCAGCGGATCGACGCCGATCACGGTCGCGCCGACACCAACCCCCACGCCAGCGCCGACCCCGGCGCCCACACCCACGCCAAGTCCTACGCCGACGCCGACCCCCACCCCAACGCCGACAAGTTGGACGGCGGCGGCGGCCGCGCTCTACGATACGCAACCGAATGTCGCCTCGTGCAACACCGGCGTGCTCAAGACCAGCGTGCGGATGGACATGCTGGCCAAGGTGAACGCGGTGCGCGCCCTGCATGGGCTTCCCGCCGTCGTTTACGCTGCGTCTGCCAATCAGGGCGTCGACGATTCCTCGCTCATGATGGCCGCGAACAGGACGCTGGACCACAATCCCCCACCCACATGGACATGCTACACGACCGCAGGTCGCGACGCCGCCGGCTCGGGCAATCTCATCGGCGGATGGGGGTCATTGCCATGGCGGACCGAAGACGATCTGCTGGCGGGGTGGATGACGGAGCGCAATAGCCTCTCGATCGGCCACCGTCGCTGGATCCTGAACCCGTTCCTCGGTCAGATCGCCTACGGGCGGTCGGTTTATCAGCTGCCTTCGGGCGAACGCGCAGATGGCGCGACGATGAAGGTCTTTGGTTTCAGCACCAGCGTCGCGGCACCAGCCCCGAGCAGCTTGCCCGATTTCATCGCCTATCCGCAGGGCAATTATCCGCAGCGTTACTTCGGCGCGAGCGACATTCTCTCATTCACCGTGCTCGCCAACAAGACCGGGGCCTATGGCGCCAACGGAAACGTCGGCTTTAGCGGCGCCATCATCACGGTCAGCAGCGGTGGCACGAGCCTGCCTGTCACCAACGTGAAGTATGACAATGACGGATATGGGGTGCCGAACAACATCGAGTGGCGCGTGACGGGCCTGCAGGCCAACACGACCTACACCGTCAAGATTGTAGGCATCACCGGCGCCCCGCAGAGCGGCTACGAATACACTTTCCGCATGGTGCCCTGACCCGGCCGCATGGTGCCCTGAGCCGGCACCGACGGGCGCCGGTCAGGCGTCCATCAGGGCCGGGAAGAAGCCTTCATGCGCGGTGCGCAGATCGGCCAGCGCGACCGAGTGATCGCTCTCGGGCAGCTCGAAGATGATGCGATTGGCAATGGTGCGACCCAGCCGCGCGACCGTGACGCCGCGCGCCTCGGCATGGCTGAGCATCTCGACCAGCGCCGCATCGCGCACCGTCACGACATACAGGCCCTGATCCTCGGCGAAATAGGTTTCCGCCGTCGTGCCGGCCAGCGGCTGATCGAGGATCGCGCCGATGCCGCCGGCAAGCGCCATCTCCGTCACCGCGACGGCGACGCCGCCATCCGACACATCGTGACAGGCCGTGATGGCGCCGCAGCGAATGGCCTCGCGCACGAAATCGCCGGTCCGGCGCTCGGTGGCGAGATCGACCGGCGGCGGCGGTCCCGCATCACGGCCTTCCAGCCCATGGACCTGCCGCAGCCAGAGTGACTGGCCGAGCGATCCGGTGCGCTCTCCGACCAGAAAGATGATGTCGCCGACATCCTTGAACGCGATGGTGCACATCCGCTCGACATCCGGGAGCAGGCCGACCCCGCCGATCGCCGGCGTGGGCAGGATCGCGCTGCCGCCGCCCGTCGCCTTCGACTCATTGTAGAGCGAGACGTTGCCCGACACGATGGGATAATCGAGCGCCCGGCAGGCCTCGCTCATGCCCTCGAGACAGCCAACGATCTGGCCCATGATCTCCGGCCGCTGCGGATTGGCGAAGTTGAGGCAGTTGGTGATGGCGAGCGGCTGGCCGCCCACTGCCGTGATGTTCCGCCACGTCTCGACCACCGCCTGGCGGCCGCCCTGCACCGGATCGGCATAGCAATAGCGCGGCGTGCAGTCGGTGCTCATCGCCAGCGCCTTCCTGGTGCCGTGCACGCGCACGACGGCCGCGTCACCACCGGGCGCCTGCGCGGTGTCGGCGCCGACCATGTGGTCATATTGCTCCCAGATCCAGCGGCGCGATGCGAGATCAGGCGAGCCCATCAGCGCGAGCAGATCGGCTGCCGGGTCCTTACTATCCGGCGCGCTGGCGAGCGGCGCGAGCGGCGGGGTCGGCACATGCGGGCGATCATAGAGCGGGGCATCGTCGGCCAGCGGGCCGAGCGGGATGTCGCACACCGTCTCGCCATGATGGACCAGCACCATCCGACCCGTATCGGTCACTTCGCCGATGACCGCGAAATCCAGCTCCCATTTGTGGAAGATCGCCTCGGCAAAGGCCTCCTTGCCGGGCTTGAGCACCATGAGCATCCGCTCCTGGCTCTCCGAGAGCATCATCTCATAAGCGGTCATGCCGGTTTCGCGCTGCGGCACCTTGTCCATGTCCAGCCGGATGCCGACGCCGCCCTTGGACGCCATTTCCACCGACGAGCTGGTCAGGCCTGCCGCGCCCATGTCCTGAATCGCGACGATGGCGTCAGACGCCATGAGTTCGAGGCACGCCTCGATCAGCAGCTTCTCGGTGAACGGATCGCCGACCTGAACGGTGGGGCGCTTCTCTTCGGAGTCCTCGCCGAAATCGGCCGAGGCCATGGTGGCGCCATGGATGCCGTCGCGCCCGGTCTTGGAGCCGACATAGACGATCGGATTGCCGACGCCGGAGGCTGCGGAATAGAAGATCTTGTCCGTCTCAGCGACGCCCACCGTCATCGCGTTGACGAGGATGTTGCCATCATAAGCGGCATGGAAATTGGTCTCGCCACCGACCGTCGGCACGCCCACGCAATTGCCGTAACCGCCAATGCCACGCACCACGCCGGAGATGAGGTGCTTCATGCGCGGATGATCGGGCCGCCCGAAGCGCAGCGCGTTCATGTTCGCGATCGGGCGCGCGCCCATGGTGAACACATCGCGCAGGATGCCGCCTACGCCGGTCGCCGCGCCCTGATAGGGCTCGATGTAGCTCGGGTGGTTATGGCTCTCCATCTTGAAGATGGCCGCCTGCCCATCGCCAATGTCGATGACACCGGCATTCTCGCCAGGGCCGCAGATCACCCAGGGCGCCTCGGTCGGCAACTTCTTCAGGTGGATGCGGCTGGACTTGTACGAGCAGTGCTCGCTCCACATCACCGAGAAGATGCCAAGCTCCGTGATATTCGGCTCGCGGCCGATGGCGTTGACAACGCGCTCATATTCCTCGGGAGTGAAACCGTGTTCGGCGACGATTTCGGGGGTGATGCCTGAGGCGCTTGGGGTGGTGCTGGTCGACATGAGCGGCCTTTATCGCCGCCAGCGGGCGGGCACAACCGCCCGATCGGCCCTCGTAACGAAAAAGGCCGACCCTCTCGGGTCGGCCATTCTTTGAGCATCGGCCCGCCAGGGCGGACCGTGCGGTTGAACCAAGATCAGCCGGTCAGCCCGCCTTGCAGGCCTGACCGTTATACGTGACCGTCTCGCCGGCGCCTTCCAGCTTCGTCGCGCCATCGGCGGAAACGAAGGGCTGGCCGGCTTCCGGTGCCTTGAGACCGGTGATCGGGCCGCCACGTTCGGTGCGCAGGTTCGCCGTCACATCGTCCGTCATGAAGTCGACGAAGATCAGGCTGTTGTCCTTGCAGCGATAGGTGGTGCTGGCACGGAGCATGGGGGGCAGGGCGACGTTGCCGGCATTAGCCAGTTCCGCAGCCATTGGGTCATTCGTGCCAGTGTTGAAGGTTTCAGGCTCGGACTTGCACGCAGACAAGGCGAGCGCGGCCGCGCAAAGCGCGATTGAGGGGTATGTGAGGGTTTTCATAGCCCCGCGGCTATTGCGATTCGCTCCCGCGAGGTCAACTTGATTTGCGTGACAATACGCCATTTTTCGGGGGACCGCTGAGAGCACGCTTGACCCTGTGGGGGAGCCGGGTCAATGCATGGGCATGGCAGACGAGACCGAGAACGGCACCCTCAGCTTCGAGGACGCGCTCAAGCGCCTGGAGGCGATTGTCCAGCAACTGGAGCGCGGCGACGTGCCGCTGGACCAGTCCATCACCCTCTATCGCGAGGGCGAGGATCTGCGGCTGCAATGCCAGAAGCGGCTCGATGCCGCGCAGGCCCGGATCGAGCAGATCACGGCGAGCGCCGATGGGTCCGCCGCTCGGACCGCCCCTTATCCCAGTGAATGATCCGCTGATGCGCCAGGACGCCGGAACCCGGCTCGAAACCGCCCTGACGGAGATTGCCGAGGCGATCGACGTGCAGTTCGACCGGCTGCTGCCGGTGCCGGAGGACCAGCGCGCGCGGCTTTATGAAGCGATGCGCTATAGCGCCATCGGCGGGGGCAAGCGCCTGCGCCCGCTGCTGGTGAAGGCAAGCTGCGACCTCTTCAACATTGGCTGGGAAAGCGCGGTGCGCGCCGGCCTCGCCGTCGAGTGCATCCACGTCTATTCGCTGATCCACGACGATCTGCCCGCGATGGACAATGACGATATGCGGCGCGGCAAGCCGACGGCCCATCGCGCCTTCGATGAGGCGACGGCGATCCTCGCCGGCGACTGCCTGCACGATCTCGCCTTCGCGGTGCTGGCGGACGAGCGCACGCACGCTGATGCCGCCGTGCGCTGCGAGCTGATCGCCAGCCTGGCCCAGGCCAGCGGTCCGGCAGGCATGGCCGGCGGGCAGATGATGGACCTTGTCGCCGAAACGACGCCGTTCGATCTTCCGGCCATCACGCGACTGCAATTGCTCAAGACCGGCGCGCTCATTGTCTTCTGCCTGGAAGCCGGCGCCATTTTCGCACGGATTCCGGAGGAGCGACGCACGAGCCTGCGCGGCTATGCGCATGATGTCGGCCTCGCCTTCCAGATCGCCGACGATCTGCTGGACATCGAAGGGGATGCCGCCGTCACCGGCAAGGCCGTGGGCAAGGACGCCGCTGCTGGCAAGGCAACCTTCGCCTCATTGATGGGCGTGGAGAAGGCCCGGCAGCAGGCATCCCTGCTGGTGGCGCAGGCCAAGGACCATCTGCGCGATTTTGGCGAGGAAGCCGATCTGCTGCGCGACATTGCCGATTTCGCGATCAGCCGCAGCTATTAAGGACGCGCACATGGTTCACCGCATCGGCCTTTATCCGGGAACCTTCGACCCTATCACGCTCGGCCATATGGACATCATCCGGCGCGGATCGAAACTGGTCGACAGGCTGGTGATCGGCGTGACGACCAATCCCAGCAAGTCGCCTTTGTTCACGCTGGACGAGCGGCTGGCGATGATCCGGCGGGAATGTGCGGGAATCGATGCGGATATTGACGTGCGGCCCTTCGATTCGCTGCTGATCGATTATGCCCGCTCGGTCGGGGCTTCGCTGATCCTGCGCGGCCTGCGCGCGGTTGCGGACTTTGAGTATGAGTATCAGATGGCAGGCATGAACCAGTATCTCGATGCCAGCATCGAGACGGTGTTCCTAATGGCCGACGTAGCGCTGCAGCCCATTGCCTCGCGTCTGGTTAAGGAAATCGCAGGGCTGGGCGGCGACATTGGCAAGTTCGTTTCGCCCGGTGTTCGCACCGATGTGATGGCCCGGCTCGGCATGAGCGTCGACGTCGGCAGAGCAGACGAGACTTGACGGGTCATCATTGGTTCAGCCATGCGACGCTAGTTGGCGGCCGGGCCCGGTTCGGCCGTGAAATGAGGATGGACGACATGCGTGTTACCCGACTGTTTGGCTCCGGCATTGCGCTTGCCGCCGCCTGCGGCCTCATGCTGGCCAGCGCCAATTCCGCGCAGGCCCAGCCGGGCGGCGGTGCGCAGGATGCCCTGGCGAAGGCCGAAATGGCGGCCCGCGCGCAAAAGGATGCCGACGCCCTGCGCGAGGACGCGGAGAAGTCCACGGACAAGCCGCTCGTCGCGATGACGCCGGTCACGCCCGAAAACACCTGGGTGCTGACCCTCTCGGACGGCGCCACCGTGCGCATCCTGCTCCGCCCGGACGTGGCCCCCGGCCATGTCGAGCGGATCAAGACGCTGACGCGGGAGGGCTTCTACAACGGCCTCAAGTTCCACCGCGTGATCGATGGCTTCATGGCGCAGGGCGGCGACCCCAAGGGCGACGGCACCGGCGGATCGCCCCTGCCAGACCTCAAGCAGGAGTTCAGCTGGCTGCCGCACATGCGCGGCACCGTCTCCATGGCGCGCGCGCAGAGCGATGACAGCGCCAACAGCCAGTTCTTCATCATGCTGATGCCGCGCATGCAGCTGGACCACAAATATACGGTTGTGGGCCGGGTGATCGATGGCATGGCCGGTGTCGACAAGATCGCCAAGGGCGAGCCGCCGGCCCAGCCGACGACCATCGTGCGCGCCTATATCCAGAGCGATCAGCAGGCCGCCGCGCCCGCCGGCAGCGACACAGCAGGCTGAGCGCGCCGATACGCGCGAGGGATTACCGGCCAGCCGCACCGCGCTGACCGGTACCTGTTCAATGCCCGGCCCACGCGCTAAGGGCGCCAGCCATGCGCGTTGACCTTTTCGATTTCGACCTGCCGCCCGAGCGGATTGCCCTGCGTCCGGCCTCGCCCCGCGATGCGGCCCGAATGCTGGTGCTCGAAGGCCAGGACGGGGGCCTGCGCGACATGGGCGTGCGCGATCTGCCGACCGTGCTCCGTGCCGGCGACTGCCTTGTCTTCAACGATACGCGCGTCATCCCCGCCCAGCTGGAGGGGCAACGCGGCGAGGCAAAGGTCGGGGTGACGTTGCACAAGCGCCTGGGACCGCGCGACTGGCAGGTCTTCGTGCGCAACGCCAAGCGAGTGCGGCCCGGCGACATCATCGCCTTCGCGCAAGGCGTAGAGGCACAAGCCGGCGAGCGGGACGCCGATGGCGGCATGACACTCAGCTTCCTGGGTGACGAGCCGGTAGAGCTGCTGCTGGAACGCGCCGGCCAGATGCCCCTGCCCCCTTATATCGCCAGCAAGCGGCCCACCGACCAGCAGGACCGCGAGGACTATCAGACGATGTTCGCGCAGGAACCGGGTGCCGTCGCGGCGCCTACCGCAGCCCTGCACTTCACGCCCGGCCTCGTCGCAGCGCTCGCCCAGGCCGGTATCGGGCAGGCTACGCTTACCTTGCATGTCGGCGCCGGCACCTTCCTGCCGGTCAAGGCCGACGATACCGACGAACACCGCATGCATGCCGAATGGGGGCGGATCGACCAGGCCACGGCGGATCGGCTGAATGCGGTCCGCGCTAACGGCGGGCGGCTGATCGCGGTCGGCACGACCAGCCTGCGCCTCCTCGAAAGCGCCACCGGGGAAGATGGCATCATCCGGCCGTTTGCGGATGAGACGCGCATTTTCATCACGCCCGGCTATCGCTTCCGCGCCATTGACGGGCTGATGACCAATTTTCACCTGCCGCGCTCGACATTGTTCATGCTGGTCAGCGCGCTGATGGGGCGTGAGCGGATGCAGGCGGCCTATGCTCACGCGATCGCGCAGGGTTATCGCTTCTACAGCTATGGCGATGCGAGCCTGCTGCTCCCCTGAGGGCGGGCAGCAGCGGGGGCCTAGATCAGCCCGAGCCGGCCGAGATCGGCCGCCAGCTGATCGGGCAGCATGTCGCCGCCCTCGCCATCTCCCATGTCCGGCGGCGCATCCTCGTCAGCCAGATAGCGCCAGCCTTGATGGGCGCGCTTGGGTCGCGGCACCACCGGGATAAGCCGCGGCGCAAGGCGTATCCATTGCCGCCCGTCCGACCGCGCCTCGAACCCGAGCAGCGGACTGCGCCCGACGATCTGATGCGCCAGCACCCAATAGAGCGATCCGCCCGCCATCTCTTCATGCCGCTTGGGCAAATAGCGCGTCGTCAACCGCGCCTCGCCACCCTCTCCGGCCTGTGCATGGCTCTCCAGCCAGTCCCGCAAAGTGGCGGCGCTCTCCGACTGAAAGGCGATCTTGGTCATATGAAGGGGCATGATGCCGATCTAGGGCTTGGGGGCGAATTGGCAATGGCGGCGGTTGGTCGATTTGGAGGATGCGGCCGGCTCACGCGATATCTTCGTCATTCCCGCGAACGCGGGAATCCAGTCAATCGAGCGGCGCAAAACCGAGGCTGACTGCAAGGTCCGGCCAATCGGGATTTGGCTTGCTCGATCAGATCAAGTTTCCAAGCTCTGCGACACTTCTTGATCTGCTTCTCGCGTAGGATCGCATGTTTCATCGTCGCGTGCTGCTCGAACCAGACCAACAGCTTGACTCCATGTTCCGCCGAAAAGCCGCCGAAGGTTTCAGTACGGTGCTGAGCCACGCGCTGCATCAAATCGGATGTCACGCCCAGATAGAGCGTCCCATTGCGGCGCGACGCCAGCAGATAGGCATAAGGTTCGATGCTCCGCTTCATGGCGAGCTCGCTACTGGATTCCCGCGTTCGCGGGAATGACAGGTGAGTGCCCCGTCCCGACAGCCAGTCGCCACCCACTCGCAGACAGCAGACCTCCCCACATTCATTTCCATCCCTCCGTCATAACGAAGCATCCACCACCTCGCCCAAGCCACCCAAAGCCCCCACAATAGTTTCGCTTCGGCCTGCTAAAGCAAGCGTCGGTTGCGGGCTTGGGTCCTCGAACGCATCTACCACCCATGGCGCACTCTGAGTCCTTTACGGCCGGCACGGTCTATCTCGTTGGCGCAGGTCCGGGCGATCCTGATCTGCTGACGGTGCGTGCTGCCCGTTTGATCGGCCGGGCGAGCCTGATCGTGCATGACGGTCTGGTCGATGCCGCCATCCTCGCTCTGGCTTCGCCGGAGGCGGAGCTGATCTCAGTCGCCAAGCAACGCTCGCGCCATTCGATGAAGCAGGAGGCGATCAATTCGCTGCTCGTCGGCGAGGCGCTTTCGGGCCGTGATGTCGTGCGCCTCAAGGGCGGCGATCCCTTCATTTTCGGCCGTGGCGGCGAAGAGCTGGAGGCCTGCCGCGAGGCTGGTGTGCGCTGCGAGGTCGTGCCCGGCATCAGCGCGGCGGTCGGCGGCGGCGCCAGTGCCGGCCTGCCACTCACGCATCGCGAGGATGCCAGCATCGTCAGCTTCGTCGCGGGGCAGTGCAAGGGTCTTTCCGAGCAGAATTGGGTTGGCCTTGCCGGGCCCGGACGCACGCTCGTCATCTATATGGGCCTCGCGACCAGCCAGGATATTGCCGAGAAGCTGATGCGCGACGGGCTCTCGCCCTCGACGCCGGTCGCGGTCATTGAGAAAGCGACGCGCCCCGATCAGCGCGTGCTGCGCAGCCTGCTCGCCGATCTCGGCGATCTTGTGGCGCGCGAGGCGGTCGCGAGTCCGGCGCTGATCGTGGTGGGCGAGGTCGTGCGGCATGCCGATGCGCTCGATTGCCTGCCGCTTGGATCATTTCACATTCAGCACAGCACAGGTGCGGGGAGCCACTGACGACATGAATATCCTGACCGGCAATGATCTCGCCACCGGCGACGTCATCTGGTGGACTGGCCAAGGCTGGTCCATCCATGTGAACGACGCCGTGGACGTCGGCGAGAAGGGCGCGGAAATCGCCCAGGCCGAAGCCGCCGCGCGTCGCGTGAACGAAGCCTATGTGATCGACGGCGAGCAGGATGGTGAGGGCAATATCCGCCCCGCCCACATCAAGGAGCGCATCCGCGCGCTCGGCCCGACCGTGCGCCTCGACTTGAGCCTCAAACCCGCCGACCCCAATGCCGGCAACTGGGTGATCTGACATGTACCAATATGACACTTACGACCAGGCGATGGTGGATGCCCGCGTTGCCGAATTCCGCGACCAGACCAAGCGTCGCCTCGACGGGCAGCTGAGCGAGGCGCAGTTTCGCCCGCTCCGCCTGATGAACGGCCTGTATCTCCAGCTGCACGCCTATATGCTGCGCGTCGCCATTCCCTATGGCACGCTGTCGGGCAAGCAGATGCACATGCTCGCCCACATCGCGCGCAAATATGACCGCGATTACGGCCATTTCACCACCCGCCAGAACATCCAGTATAACTGGATCAAGCTCGCGGACGCGCCGGATATTCTGGCCGATCTCGCATCGGTGGAGATGCACGCCATCCAGACCAGCGGCAACTGCATCCGCAATATCTCGTCCGACCAATATGCCGGCGTCTCCGCCGACGAGGTCGCCGATCCGCGCCCGCTCGCGGAGTTGCTGCGCCAGTGGTCGAGCTTCCACCCGGAGTTCACCTATCTGCCGCGCAAGTTCAAGATCGCGGTGATCGCGAGCGCAGAGGATCGCGCGGCCATGCGCCTGCACGATATCGGCATCGAGCTGGTGAAGAAGGATGACGAGATCGGCGCCCGCGTGTTCGTCGGCGGCGGCATGGGCCGCACACCGATGGTTGCGCCGGAAATCCGCGACTTCGTGCCCTTCGCGGAGATCGTCTCCTATCTGGAGGCGTGCCTGCGGGTCTACAATCGCCACGGCCGGCGCGACAACAAGTACAAGGCGCGTATCAAGATCCTCGTCCACGAGATGGGCCGGGAGGAATATACCCGCCAGGTCGAGGAAGAGTTCGCGCACATGAAGACGCTCGGGCTCGATCCGCCGCTGGCCGAACTGGCGCGCATTGCCGATCACTTCGCGCCCCCCGCCTATGAGAACGGCCTCTCGGACGAGATCGACCTCTCCGACCGGGATTTCGCGGCCTGGGTGAGCACGCAGGTGAAGCCGCACAAGGTGCCGGGCTATGCCATCGTCAACATCAGCCTCAAGCCCATTGGCGGCATTCCGGGCGATGCCTCCTCCGCGCAGATCGACCTGATGGCCGACCTGGCCGAAAAGTACAGCTTCGATGAGCTGCGCGTCACCCACGCCCAGAACATCGTGCTGGCGCATGTCAAGAAGGCGGATCTCTATGCGCTGTGGAAGGCGCTGGAAGAAGCCGATCTCGGCACCGCCAATCTCGATCTCATCAGCGACATCATCGCCTGCCCGGGCCTGGATTATTGCAGCCTTGCCAATGCGCGCTCAATCCCGGTCGCGCAGAAGATCGCGCAGCGTTTCTCCGATCTCGATCGGCAGAAGGAGCTGGGCGAGCTGAAGCTGAAGATCAGCGGCTGCATCAACGCCTGCGGTCACCACCATGCCGGCAATATCGGCATTCTCGGCGTCGACCGGAAGGGTGTGGAGAATTATCAGCTCCTGCTCGGCGGTTCCGGCGCGGACGATGTCAGCCTTGGCCAGATTACTGGTCCTGGTTTCGACGAGAACGGCATTGTCGATGCGGTCGAGAAGGCCACCAACGTCTATCTCGCCAACCGGCAGGAGGGCGAGCGCTTCGTCGACACCTTCCGCCGGATCGGCATGGCCCCGTTCAAGGAGGCACTTTATGCTTGAATATCTGTCCCTGCGTGAAGGCGGCGAGGCAGCCGAACTGCCCGCCGTGACGCTGGAGGCCTTTTCCGGCCAGAGCAATTCGGCCGCGGTGCGTATCGAGCCGGGCGAGGACGCCCGCGAATTGCTGCCGCATCTGGACCGCGTGGCGCTGGTGGAGGTGAACTTCCCCGTATTCGGTGACGGACGCGGCTATTCGGCGGCGCGCATCCTGCGTGAGGCTGGCTATGCCGGCGAGTTGCGCGCGGTGGGTGATGTCGCGGTCGATCAGATCAGCCATATGGTTCGCTGCGGGTTTGACAGCTTCCGGCCGGACAAGCCGCTCGACCCTGCGCTGGTCGAGGCAGCGCTCAACCGCTTCCCCGGCGTCTATCAGAAGACCGTCGATCCGCGCGCGCCGATCTGGGCGCAGCGCCACGGAGCAAGCAATGGCTGAAGCCGCTCGCCAGATCGACCGGATCGACGCCGCCCCGCGCTGGACGCAGGCGGATGCGGACGCGCTCAACGCGCGCTTCGCGGGCGTGGATGCGGGCACGATGCTCAAGACGCTGTTCGCCGAGGATGCGCTCGGCACGGTCGCCGTCGTCTCCTCCTTCGGCACGGAAAGCGCGGTGCTGCTTCACCTCATCGCGCAGGCGGACAAGAGCGTGCCGGTGATTTTCGTCGATACGCTCAAGATGTTCCCCGAGACGCTGGACTATCGCGATACGCTGATCCGCACGCTCGGCTTCACCGATAGCCGCGTGGTCGAGCCGAAGGCCGACGTGCTGGCGGCGAAGGACGACAAGGGCCTGCGCTGGTCCTACGACCCCGATGGCTGCTGCGAAATCCGCAAGGTCGAGCCGCTGGCGCGCGCCAAGCAAGGCCTCGATGCGTGGATTAGCGGGCGCAAGGCCTTCCAGTCCGTGACGCGCCAGAACCTGCCGCGCTTCGAGATCGAGGACGGGCGCCTGAAGATCAATCCGCTGGGCGATTGGGACAAGGCGGCGCTGGAAGCCTATTTCACCGCGCACGACCTGCCCCGCCATCCGCTGGAAGCACAGGGCTATCTGTCGATCGGCTGCGAACCCTGCACCAGCAAGGTGATGCCGGGCGAAGACCCGCGGGCCGGCCGCTGGCGCGGCTGGGACAAGGTGGAATGCGGCATCCACACCAGCTCGACGCCGCTGGCGGACCCCGAAGACCCGGCCAACCAGCCGGCGTTTTGAGGGGGAAACTCGGCGTCGAAAGCCTCGGGGCCTGTCCGGGATTGCCGCTTGATCTATCGTCACCCCGGGCTTGACCCGGGGTCCAGCTAACTGAAATAGCCCTCTCCCCTTGAGGGGAGAGGGTTGGGAGAGGGGAAACTCGGCACAGCAACTCGCCCCTCTCTACTCCGGCTAGCCGATAAATCGGCAAGCCTGCGTATCTCTCCCCTCAAGGGGAGAGAGTAACTTGCCGGTCAAGCTTCCAAACCTGGTCGTCACGGCGTAGGCATTGCGCCTCACCCCCAGCCGAAAGCCCCCATGCCCACCTCCCCCACCCCCTATGACGCCATCATCCTGGGCGCCGGCGCAGCGGGGTTGATGTGTGCGGCGGTGGCCGGGCAGCGAGGACGCAAGGTGCTGCTGCTCGATCATGCCAACGAGCCGGGCAAGAAAATCCTCATTTCCGGTGGCGGGCGGTGCAACTTCACCAATCTCCACACCGCGCCGGATCGCTACCTCTCCAGCAATCGCCATTTCGCCAAGTCGGCGTTCAGCCGCTACACCGCGCAGGATTTCCTCGCGCTGGTCGAGCGCTACGGCATCGCCTGGCACGAGAAAACGTTGGGGCAACTCTTTTGCGACGGTAGCGCGCGGCAGATCGTCGCCATGCTCCTGGAGGAATGCGCGAAGGGCGCGGTCGACATCGCCTGCGCCTGCCCCATCCGCGAGGTCACCCATGCCGATGGCCAGTACCACGTCAACACACCGCGTGGCATCGCGACCGCGCCGGCGCTGGTCATCGCCACCGGCGGGCCGTCCATTCCCAAGATGGGCGCGACCGGCTTTGCCTATGATCTCGCCCGCCAGTTCGGCCTCAAGGTCGTGCAGCCCCGCCCGGCGCTGGTGCCGCTGACCCTCAGCGGCGACGATGCGCTGTTCCGGGAGCTGTCCGGCGTCTCGGCCGATGTCGTTGCCCGCACCGGCAAGACGCGCTTTCGCGAGGCGGCACTGTTCACGCATCGCGGGCTTTCCGGCCCGG
This sequence comes from Sphingobium sp. B8D3B, assembly GCF_025961875.1. NCBI lineage: Bacteria > Pseudomonadati > Pseudomonadota > Alphaproteobacteria > Sphingomonadales > Sphingobiaceae > Sphingobium > Sphingobium sp. B8D3B. Next base: position 2,162,601 of record NZ_JAOQON010000001.1, read on the forward strand.
CGATCCTGCAAATCTCCTCCTACTGGCGCCACGGCGAGGGCGTTGGCATCGATTTTCTGCCCGATCATCCGCGCGACTGGCTGCTTGCCGCCAAGCGGGAGGCCCCGCGCACGACCCTGCGCCGCCTGCTCCGCGCCGCGCTGGCGGAGCGCCTCGCGGACCGGCTGGCAGCCGATCTTGCGCTGGAGGCGGAGCTCGGCAATCTGCCCGACCGCGCTCTTGCCGCCGCGCAGGCGCGTCTGGCGGACTGGACGTTCATGCCAAACGGCAGCGAGGGCTATGCCAAGGCGGAGGTGACGGCGGGCGGCGTGGATACGGCCGGTCTTTCCTCGCAGACAATGGAGGCCAAGGCCGTGCCGGGGCTTTATGTGATCGGGGAGGCGGTGGATGTCACCGGGTGGCTGGGCGGCTATAATTTCCAGTGGGCGTGGGCCAGCGCCCATGCGGCGGGCCAGGCTATTTAAGTCCGCCGCACCATCATCGCACCCCAAGTGCTCCTGCGAAGGCAGGAGCCCAGGGCGGAGAAGCCGGTCGATTGCGCCCTGGGTTCCTGCCTTCGCAGGAACACGAGATCAGCTACAACCGCCGCTCATCCCCGTTCGTGTCGAGCGGAGTCGAGACACCCAAGGACAGCGCTCTCCGTGTCTCGACTTCGCTCGACACGAGCGGCACCTGAAGGTTCGGGGCTAGCCCCTCACCTCACTCATAACCATCATCCGCCCCGGCATAGCTATCGTCCGCCAGATCGGTGAACCGCGTGATCTTGGAATCGAAGTAGAGCCGCACCTTGCCGGTGGCGCCGTGGCGCTGCTTGGCGACGATCAGCTCGGAATGGCCGGTGATCCGGTCCATCTTCTCGCGCCAGGCGGCATAAGCGCCCTCGTCCTCGATCTTGGGCTCCTTGCTCATCTCGTAATAGTCCTCGCGATAGAGGAACCACACCATGTCGGCGTCCTGCTCAATCGAGCCGGATTCGCGCAGGTCCGAGAGTTGCGGGCGCTTGTCCTCGCGGCTTTCCACCGCGCGGCTGAGCTGGGAGAGCGCGATCACCGGCACCATCAGCTCTTTGGCGAGCGTCTTCAAACCACGGCTGATCTCGGAAATCTCGTTGACGCGGCTATCGCCGGCCTTGCCCGAGCCTTGCAGCAGCTGGAGATAGTCGACCACGATCATGCCGATATTGTGCCGGCGCTTGAGGCGGCGGGCGCGGGTGCGCATCGCCGCGATGGTGAGGCCAGCGGTATCGTCGATGAACAGCGGCAGATCCTGCAACTCGCGCGAGGCGCGGACGAGGTTCTGGAACTCGCTATGGTTGATCCGCCCCATGCGCAGCTTCTCGCCGCTGATGCCCGACTGCTCGGCGAGAATACGCGTCGCCAGCTGATCGGCGGACATTTCCAGGTTGAAGATGGCAACCGGCGCGCCAATCGACTTTTCCGGCGGGATGCCATCGGCCATGTCGCGCATCCAGCGGCTGGCGGCATTATAGGCGATGTTGGTCGCCAGCGAGCTTTTGCCCATGCCCGGCCGACCGGCAACGATGATGAGGTCCGACGGGTGCAGGCCACCGGTGCGGTTGTTCAGGCCATCCAGGCCCGAGGTGATGCCCGAGACATGGCCCCCGGAATTGAGCGCCTTCTCCGCCATGCCGACCGCAAGCCGCGTCGCCTGCGCGAAGGTCTTCATGCTGCCGGTGTCACCACCCTGCTCGGCCACCGCATAGAGGGCCAGCTCCGCCTGCTCGATCTGCCCCTTAGGGTCGATGGCATCGGAGGTGTCGAGCGCCTTGTCGACCAGCTCCCGCCCGACACCGACCAGCTCGCGCAGCAGCGCCAGATCATAGACCTGCCGGGCAAAATCGCGCGCGCCGATCACCGCCGCGCCGCTGCCGGTGAGCTGCGCAAGATAGGCCGGGCCGCCCAGTTCCTTGAGCGCGGGATCGCTTTCCAGCAGCGGCTTCAGCGTGACCGGATTGGCGACCATGTTGCGATCGACCAGCTTGAGGATCGCCTCATAGATGCGCCCGTGCAGCGGCTCGAAGAAATGCTCGGCGCGCAGCTCCATCTGCACGTCCTCGACGATCCGGTTGTCGATCATCAACGCGCCGATCAGCGCAGCCTCCGCCTCCACATTGCGCGGCATACGGGCTTCAGAGCCGGGCACATCGGGCACCGGGGCAAGACGGATCGTGTTTTCTGACATGGGGGAGGCATTGTCCTCTCTTCCGAGGTGCGGCGCAAGAGCCGAGGAAACGCGCCCTGTGGAACCTGGGGATAACAATGGGGATGGATTTTGGAAGTGGCCACCTCAACTCCGTCACCCCGGGCTTGACCCGGGGTCTCGCTTCTCAGCGCATAAGTCCATGGATCGGGAGCGACAGGGTGGCTGGGTCTACATCATGGCAGATCGCTATCGCGGCACGATGTATGTCGGCGTGACCGCTCATCTCGGCGCGCGCGTTCTTCAGCATCGCAGCGGAACAGGATCGGACTTCTGCGCCCGTTATGGATTAGCCCGAATGGTGTGGGCGGAGCCGGGCGAGGACATCGCCCAATGCATCGCTCACGAAAAACGGCTCAAGCGCTGGCGACGCGAATGGAAGTTCGCGCTGATCGAACGTGATAATCCCGACTGGAATGACAGGTTCGATCTGCTTGTCTGAAGAAGCGGGACCCCGGGTCAAGCCCGGGGTGACGCGAGAAGAGTGGTCGATCTGCCGCGCAATCCGCGGCACAAACCCTCACCCCAGCCCCTTCACCGCCTCCAGAACCTCGGCGGCATGGCCCTTCACCTTCACCTTGGGCCACACGCGCACGATCTTGCCTTCCGCATCGGCCAGGAAGGTCGCGCGCTCGATGCCCATATATTTGCGGCCATAAAGGCTCTTCTCAACCCAGGTGCCGAAGGCCTCGCACACGCTGCCATCGCCATCGGATGCCAGCGTGACGGCGAGGCTGTGCTTGTCGGCGAAGCGCTTGAGCTTGGCCGGCGCGTCCTTGGAGACCGCAATCACCGGCACGCCCAGCGCGCCGAACGCATCGATCAGCCCGGTGAAGTCGATCGCCTCGGTCGTGCAGCCGGGCGTATCGGCCTTGGGGTAGAAATAGACGACCAGCGGCTTGCCACGAAAATCCGCGAGCCGGATCGGCGCCTCGTCCGCACCGGTGAGAGTGACGTCGGGCAGGGTATCGCCTTGGCTCAGCATCATGTCGTTCCTTCCGATGGCGCCGCCTGGCCGGCCAGCGCGTTCCAGCTCATGGCGATGATCTGCCGCGCGGCATCGATTCGGGCAAGCAGCTCGCCCCAGTCGCGGGCCCCGCAGGCCCGTGCGACCAGCCAGCGGCTTTCCTCCACCGGCTCGCTCGATTGCGGCGCGACGAGGCGAGCGACGACCAGATAGCGAGTCAGCAGGTCCGCCGCTTCGCGCAACGCGCCATCCAGCAGCCCGGCGGCGACCAGCCTCTCCAGCGCGATGTTAAGGCTGGGCGAGAAGCCGGTGCGATGGGTGAGCTGGGTTACATGGATGAGGAATTCCAGATCGACGAGGCCGCCCGACATCAGCTTCACGTCGAGTGGCCCGGCCGGCGGCTTGTGGGTGGCGATGTCGCGCCGCATCTTCACCGCCTGCGCGAGCAGTTGCGCGGGGTCGCGCTCCACCATCAGCGTCTCCCGGACGATCTGGTCCAGCGCGGCGCGGGCGCTGGGCGATCCGAACACCGGACGGGCACGGGTAAGCGCCAGATGCTCCCAGGTCCACGCCGCCTCGGCCTGATAGCGCGCAAAGCTCTCGAAGCTGACCGCCAGCGGGCCCTGATTGCCCGAGGGGCGCAGCCGCGTGTCGACCTCATAGAGCGCTCCGGCGGCCGTCGGCACGGAGAGGGCGTTGATCACCCGCTGGGAGAGGCGGTTATAATAGAGCGTCGCGCCCAAGGGCCGGCGCCCGTCCGATTCCGCGTTGAAATCGCCGCTGAACAGGAAGATCAGATCGAGATCGGAGGCGTGGGTGAGCAATCCGCCGCCAAAGCGCCCGAGCGCCAGGATGGCCAACTCGCTGCCCGGCACCCGGCCATGAGTCTGCTCGAACTCCGCCACGGCGGCTGCGGCGAGCACGTCCACCGCCGCCTCCGCCACCCGCGCATAGCCCCGGCCAACCTCAAGTGGATCGACCTCGCGACTGACGATCTGCACCCCCAGCGCAAAGCGCCGCTCGCCCACGACATGGCGGACATGATCGAGCCGGTGCTGGAAGTCGTCGCCGGCATCATGCGTGCGCATCGTCTCGATGAGCGTCGGCACATCGGGCGGCAAATCGAGCGCGCTCTGGTCGATCAGCCCATCGAACAGTGCCGCCCGGCGCCCCAGCGCATCGGCCAGCGTGGGCGCATGGGAGAGGATCGTCACCAGCGTCTCGGCCAGTGCCGGACGCGCGACCAGCAGGCGCAGCAGATTGACCGCCGTCGGCAGGCCCTCGATCACCTGATCCAGCTTGTTGAGCGCAGTCAGCGGCGCCGGCGCACGGGCGATTTGGCGCATCAGGCCGGGCAGCAGCTCCTCCAGCGCCTCGCGCGCCGGGGCGCTGCGCAGCGGGCGCAGGCTGCCGTCGCGCCAGCGGGTGATGCGCGCGACGAACGGCTCGGTCTCCTCGATGCCGATGTCCTCCAGACGCTGCGCCAGTGCGCGCGGCTCATCGGGCAGGCGGTCATCGCCTTCCTCATCCTCGCCGACCAGCCCATCGAAAGTGAGGCCGGTCGCCTCGACATGCGGCCGCAATGCCGCAAGCAGTGCCGCGCCGTCGTCATAGCCGGCCAGCCGCGCGACATTGTCCAACGCGGCCGGGCTTTCGGGCAGCATGTGCGTCTGGCGATCATCGACCATCTGCAGGCGATGCTCGATCGTGCGGAGCATCACATAGGCCGCATCGAGCCGCGCGCGCTCGTCAGGCTGGATCAACCCCGCCTCGCCCAGCACGCGCAGCGCCGCGCGCGTGGCCGGTGCCCGCAGCGCAGGATTGCGCCCGCCCTGAATGAGCTGGTGCGCCTGCGCGAAGAACTCCACCTCGCGGATGCCGCCGCGCCCGCGCTTCAAGTCGAAGCCGGGGCCGAAGCGCTGACCACTGGCGTAGTGCGCGCGGATACGCCGCGAAACATCGCTGATCGCCCGGATCGCACCGAAATCCAGACTGCGCCGCCAGACGAACGGCCGGATCGTGCTGAGGAATTCCTCGCCCAGCGCGATGTCGCCGGCCGCCGCGCGGGCGCGCACGAAAGCGGCCTGCTCCCAACCGACCGCGGCGCTCTCATAATAGCTGATCGCCGCTTCGACCGGCAGGATGATCGGCGAAACCTCGGGCGACGGGCGCAGCCGCAGGTCGACCCGGAAGACATAGCCGTCCCCGGTCCGCTCGGTAAGCAGCGCGACCATCCGCCGCGCCAGCCGCAGCGCTGCCTCCTGTGGTTCTTCCTTGCCGCGCGTCGGGATCGTGTCGGGATCGAAGATCAGGATCGGGTCGATGTCCGAACTGTAATTCAGCTCCCGGCTGCCATGCTTGCCCAGCGCAATCACCGCGATGCCGCGCGGCGCCTCATCCGGATAGCGCTCGGCAAACGCCGCATTCAGCGCCGTTTCGATGGCTTCGTCGGCAAAGTCGGAGAGCCGCCGCGTGACGATATCCAGATCCCAGAGCCCGGCCAGATCGGCAATCGCCGCCACCAGCGCCAGCGCACTGCGCCGCACCCGCAGACGCCGATCCGCCGCCGCATCGGGCTCCAGCGCCCGCCCGGCCTCCCACGCCGCCTCAGCCTGCCCCTCAAGCAGCAGCGCGACCAGTTCGGGATAAACATCGATCTGCCGCGCCAGAAACGGCGAATGCGACCGCGCGCGGTCAACGGCATCGGCAATGGGGGTGGTGGTCAGGCTCTCCATTGCCGCCTCTTAGCGGCAGGAGGGGTGGGCGGAAAGGTCCGTCATGGCTCCGCCGCCACGCCCGCTTCCATCCAACTGCCCGCCGACTGATTGACATGTGACCATATGGTCACTTATCAATCAGGCCCATGGACGCAGTCTTCGATGCTCTTTCCCATCCTGATCGGCGCGCGTTGCTTGACTTGTTGTTTGAGCGCGACGGGCAAAGCGTGAGCGAATTGCAGGCCCGATTTCCCGTCTCCCGCTTTGCCGTGATGAAGCAACTCAAGCTGCTTGCTGCGGCCGGGCTCGTCACAAGCCACAAGAGCGGGCGGGAAAAGCGCCACTATCTCAATCCCGTGCCGATCCGCCTCGTCGCGGATCGCTGGATATCCCGCTACGCGGCACCCTTTGTGGGGGCGCTCGCTGATCTCAAGACACAGGCAGAAAGGACCTCAGCCGTGGCCGATCCAAGGCATGTTTACGAACTCTATGTGCGCGCGCCAGCACAGGCGGTGTGGGACATTCTGACCGATGACGCCAAGACGCCACTCTACCAGCATTTTAACATGACCTCACAGACGGAATGGCGTGTCGGCGGTGCGATTTCCTTCATGATGGACGACCGCCCAGTGATCGTCGGCGAGCTTCTCGCGCTCGAGCCGCCCAAGCGTCTGGTCATGACCTTTCACGCCCGCTGGTCAGCGGAAGTGGCTGCCGACAAGCCATCACGGGTAACTTGGACCATTGAGGATATCCCCGGCGGGGCCTGCAAAATCACCCTGATCCACGATGACTTTGGCGGGGATAGTGCCACGAGCCGTCAGGTCGGGGGTGGTTGGCCGGAAACCCTGTCGCGTCTCAAAACCCTGGTGGAGACCGGCACGCCTTTTGAAATCACCCCGGCTTATGCCCCCGCGGACGGCGACGGCGCCTAAACCGCCACCTCGCGCCACGCCCCCGGCGCCAGGCCGTCCAACGTCCACTGCCCCACTTGCCAGCGCACCAGCCGCAGGGTCGGGTGGCCGACCGCTGCGGTCATGCGGCGCACCTGGCGGTTGCGGCCTTCGCTGATGGTGAGGCGCAGCCAGCAATCGGGCACGCTCTTGCGCACGCGAATTGGGGGATCGCGCTCCCAGAGGTCCGGCGGGGCGATGCGGTCGGCCTGCGCGGGGCGGGTCATGCCATCGTTGAGCATCACGCCACGCCGCAAGCGCTCCAGCGCTGCCTCGTCCGGCTCGCCTTCCACCTGCACCAGATAGGTCTTGGGCGTCTTGTAGCGGGGATCGGAGATGCGCGCCTGCAAGCGGCCATCATCGGTGAGCAGCAGCAGCCCCTCGCTGTCCCGGTCCAGCCGCCCGGCGGGATAGACGCCCGGTACATCGATATAGGCCGAGAGCGTTGGGCGCGGCGACGGAGAGCGTGCATCGGTGAACTGCGGCAACACGCCATAGGGTTTATTGAAGAGGATGAGCCGCGCCATCGTCCGCTTAATCCTCTGGATCGAGGGTGACGCTGCCCTGACTGGCCAGTGCCGCGATCAGCGCCAGCACCGCCGCATCCGGGGTCTCCACCGGCACGTCATCCCCTGCGCAGAGCCGCTCGGCGAAGCGCGCCGCGTCCCCCGTGCAGGCGAACGCCTCGCCATCGACGAACAGCGTCAACGCGTCCGCCCAGTCACGGACGAACACGAAGCGGCTGGCTGGATTGCGGCGCACCGGCAAGCCCTCGTCCAGCGCCTCCTGCACGTCCTCCGCCAGCACCGGCGCTTCAGGCCGCCAGTCTGCCTGCGGATATTTGGGCGTGCTGCTCGCTTGCCCGAACCAGCGCGCGAATCCGGCGCGATCCGCCAGTGCCTGCGTCGCCAGATCATGCAGCCGGGCCAGCGCCGCGGGCGTTATTTCGCCAGGATTGGCCTGGCGCGACAGGCCGGGGTCGGCATAGCGATCATCCTCGGCCAGCCCGTCGGCGACATGCGCGCTCCAGTCCTCGATCAGGTCGCGCTGGGAGGGTGCGCGAAAGCCGATGGAATAGGTCATGCAATCCGGCCCGACCGCCACGCCATCATGAGAGACACCCGGCGGCAGATACAGGATGTCGCCCGGCTCCAGCAGCCATTCCTCGCTCGGCAAAAAGTCCGCGAGCAGGCGCAGGTCGTCGTGGGGGCGCAGTGGGGTCGACTCGTCGCACAGCCCGCCGATCTGCCAGCGCCTTTTGCCCGCGCCCTGGATGAGGAACACGTCATACTGGTCGAAATGCGGCCCGACGCCCCCGCCGTCCGTGGCATAGCTCACCATCACATCGTCCATCCGCCAATTGGGGATGAAGCGGAAGGGCGCCATCAGCGTGGCCACCTCTTCGACATAATGATCGACCGCCTGCACCAGCAGGGTCCACGGCGCCTCGCCGAGGTCGCCAAAGCGCGTCTCGTCCAGCGGGCCATGCTCCACCGCCCAGTCCGTGCCGGCCTGGGTGATCAGCCGCGATTCCACCTCATCCTCGCAGGCCAGGCCGGCGAGATCATCGGGCTCCAGCGGATTAACCCACTCGGCCCACGGATTGCGGATGAGCAGCGGCTTGCGCTGCCAATACTCCCGCAGGAACAGGTCGATATCGAAATCGGCGAGACGCATCGCCGCGCTCAAAACGCCTTGCTCGCATAATCGGCGCGGAAGCGGCCGGCGAACTCGGTAAGCCGCCCGGCGCCGATCGCATCCCTCAGTCCCGCCATCAGCGCCTGATAAAAATGGAGATTGTGCTGCGTCATCAGCATCGCGCCCAGCATCTCCCCGGCCTTGACCAGATGATGCAGATAGGCACGGCTGACGCTGCCGCAGACCGGGCAGGTGCAGCGCGCATCGAGCGGTGTCGGATCCTCGGCAAAGCGCGCATTGCGGATGTTGAGCGGCCCGGCCCAGGTGAAGGCCTGCCCGTTCCGCCCGGAGCGGGTCGGCAGCACGCAATCGAACATATCGATGCCGCGCTCGACCGCGCCGACAATGTCGTCTGGCTTACCCACGCCCATCAGATAGCGCGGCTTCTCCACCGGCAGATGGCCCACGCAATGGTCGAGGCAGGCGAACATCGCCTCCTGCCCCTCGCCCACGGCAAGGCCACCGACGGCATAGCCATCAAAGCCGATCTCAACGAGCGCCTGCGCAGACTGCTTGCGCAGCTCCTCATCGAGCGCGCCCTGCTGGATTCCGAACAGCGCCGCCCGCGCGGCATGGTCTCCGCCCGCATCGAAGCCCGCGCGCGAGCGCGCCGCCCAGCGCATCGAGCGCTCCATGGCCTGCGCCTGCGCATCGCGGCTGGTGGTGGTCGGAACCAGCTCGTCAAAGCACATCACGATATCGCTGCCGAGCAGCCGCTGGATTTCCATCGATCGCTCGGGGCTGAGCATATGGCGCGAGCCATCGATATGGCTGGCAAAGGCGACGCCCTGCTCGGTGACCTTGGTGAGCGCAGACAGGCTCATCACCTGATAGCCGCCGCTATCGGTGAGGATCGGCCGCTCCCAGCCGGAGAGCGCATGCAGCCCGCCCAGCGCCGCCACCCGCTCCGCACCGGGTCGCAGCATCAGGTGATAGGTATTGCCCAGGATGATATCCGCGCCCGCCGCGCGCACTTCCGCCGGACGCATCGCCTTGACGGTCGCCGCCGTGCCGACCGGCATGAAGGCCGGCGTGCGGATCACGCCGCGCTTCATGACGATCTCGCCGGTGCGGGCCTTGCCCTGCGTGGCCTGGACGCTGAAGGCGAACCGCGCCGACTGCGGATCGGCGGGCACGCGGAAGGGCGGGGGAGTATGCGGGGCGCTGTCGCTCATGCCCGCGCCATAGCGCGCCACGGCCGCATTGACACCCCCCGGCGGGCGACGTGTGTCAAGCCAAGAGGATATAACGAACACCCTTCTCCCCTTGAGGGAGAAGGATACGCAGCCTTGCCGCCTTCTGGCGGCTAGGCGGAGTTGGATGAGGGGTGGCGGATCTCTGATCCGCGCGATCCTGGGGATCGCTCACCCCTCTCCCAGCTTCGACTAAGGCAGCAGGCTGCCAAGTCTGCGCATCCCTCTCCCTCAAGGGGAGAGGGCATGAAACCCACCGGCAACCTTCCTTCACCGCCGTTAGATAATCCCGCAAAATTCCATCTGGACCGCCCGCGCACCCGCGCTAAAGTCCGCGCCAGCCGAGGAGCCCACAAGGCCCCGGACCAATCGCCTGCCCCATGCTGCCCGGGGGTGGGCATCATCGGGAGAGATCAGTGGCAGAGTTCGACATGATTGATGCAACGGCCTGGGCGGCGATGCTGCTCGGGGCCTTTACGCTGGCCGCCGCCATCGGCGCGCTGCGCAAGCCTGGCCTGTGGCAGACGATGGTCAAGGAGATCGAGCAATCGCCTGCGCTGCAATTGCTCTGCGGGCTGGTTGAACTGATCCTCGGCGCCGCGGTCTATCTCGCCAATCCATGGATTCCGGCGGATATCCTCACCTGCATCATGAAGGCCATTGGCGGCATCATGATGATCGAGGCGCTGGTCGTGCTCGCCTTCTCGGACCTCTACTTCCACTTCTGGCTGCGCAATCTGGCAAACATGCAGCGCATCTGGGTGGCGCTGACGCTGGTCTGCGGGCTGGCCCTCACCGTGGCGGGACTGATGCGGCTCAACTGACCGCGCGCGGCATGCTGCGTGATGCCGGAAGGACGCAGGCGGACAGGATTGTGGACGGTGAGACGGGCGTGATCGGCGCAGCGGGAGCCTTCTGCCTCCTGCGGCGTTGCACGGATCAGCCTCTTGTCGGAGTTTCAACTTGCGCCCTTTCCCCTCCCTATCCCCTTGTCTTCTCGCCATTCTGGCCGTCGCCCCCGCTTTGTCGGCACCCGCCCTCGGCCAGACCACAACGGCGGCAAGCGAAGCTGCCGAGCAGCGTGAAGCCGCACGCGCCCGCGCGGGGGACCGGCTGACCATCGGCCTGGGCGCCGCAGTGATCCCGGAATATGAGGGCGCCAACGGCACCAGCATCACGCCAGTGCCCGGTGCGGTCGGCAAGCTGGGCGGCCTCAACTTCCTGTATGTCGGAAACCGCGCCAGCATCGATCTGATCAACGATGGCGGCTCGCGCTGGGATTTCCAGCTCGGTCCGGTCGCTACCATCGGCCTCAACCGCACCAATGTCGACAAGATCGACGACGAGCGCATCCGCGCGCTCGGCAAGGTCGGCACCTCGGTCGAGTTGGGCGGCTATGCCGGCATTGCCCGCTGGGGCCTTATCACCAGCAACTATGACCGCCTCTCTGCAACGGTCACCGCGCGTAAGGATGTCGCGGGCGCCCATGGCGGCACGATCATCACGCCGTCGGTCAGCTACATGACGCCGCTGAGCACCAAGAGCCTCGCGGTCGTGTCCTTTAGCGCCAATCATGTCGATGGCGATTATGCCGGCACCTATTTCTCGATTACCCCCGCACAGAGCGCCGCCAGCACCCTGCCCGTCTATACCGCCGGCAGCGGCTGGAAGGACTGGACGCTCGCCGCCGCCGGCAACATCGCCCTGACAGGTGACCTCTCGGGCGGCCTCTCGCTGGTCGGTGGCGTCGCCTATACCCGCCTGCTCGGCGACATCGCCGACAGCCCTGTGGTCCGCCTCGCCGGATCGCGCAACCAGTGGATGTTCGGCGCGGGACTGGCCTACACATTTTGACGAAATGGCGGCGCGCCGGTACGCCGGTGCGCCATGGAACGTTGGACCCAAGCGCTTTTCACGCACTCATCGACCCGAGAGGCTATTCTCGAACACCGTTTTCTTGCGGCAATAGGGAGTCAGCTTTGGGAGGAAGGCGAATTCGACCTCGCTGTCTCGCATAGCGAGGTCGACAATGCCGGGCATGACGTGATCATCGAAGCGCGCGGGGTAGTGAGGCACATTCAGCTCAAGGCGCTCCATGCGGCCGGGCGTGCTCGCCATTTTCCTGTTCAAAAGCGCCTGGAGGATAAACCTTCAGGTTGCGTCGTTCTTATGCGTCATGATCTCAGAACGCTGATGATCACTGGATATGGCTTCTACGGAGGCATGCCCGGCGAAAAAATGCCTAGCTTGGATGGAAAGATCGTCAAGCACAGCAAGGCAGATGCAAAAGGGAACAAAGCCCTACGCCCGGGCTTGCATCTGCTGCCAGTTTCCCGCTTCCAACCGGCCCCGGACGCGCAGTCTCTGACGCGACTGCTCTTCGGCGAGCCCGGTTTACAGCTTGGCCCCGTCGACAAAGCAGGGTAAGGATAGCCCTTCCCCGGGGAGCCTGCTGACTGGCTGAGAGGGATGGGTAGCGCCATCCGACCCGTTGAACCTGAACCGGCTCGTACCGGCGGAGGGAGCGGAGCGTGGCCAGTCTTGCCACCCTCATTCCCTTAGCCACAGGCGCGCCGGCCCTTGAGAGGAGGGTGGCGGCGATGATGACGGGCAGCGTGCTTACCCTGCAACTGGCGCAGGTGCTGGGGCTTTATCTCATTCTCATCGGCCTTGCCGGCCTTTCCGCGCCGCAACGCTGGCGGGCGCTGCTGGATGATTTCGACCGCGCGCCCGGGCTGGTGCTGCTCGCCGGTGCGGTGACCTTCGCCATCGGGGCGGCCCTCGTGCTCGCCCACAGCAGTCTGACCGATCCGCTCGCGACCCTCGTCACGCTGTTTGGCTGGGGTGCGCTCATCAAGGGCGCGCTGCTGATCGCCGTGCCGGGGCCAGTGCTGCGCATCGGCCGCGCGGTCTCCTCCGCGACCGCCACTCGCATCTGGGCGATCGCCGCGATCGTCCTTGGTCTTCTGCTCGGCGTTGCCGGGCTCACCGGCCGTGCCGGTTTCCTCTGATTCCTCCGTTCACAGAAAGGCTCATCCCTATGGCTGACATCCCCGCAAAGGCCGAGATCGGCGTGACCACCGGACCCATTCGTGGCAGCCGCAAGATCCATGTTGGCCCGCACCGCGTGGCGATGCGCGAGATTCACCTCGAGCCCAGCTCCGGCGAGCCGCCGGTGCGCGTGTATGACACCTCCGGCCCCTACACGGATCCGGACGCGCGGATCGACATCATGGCCGGCCTGCCCGCCTTGCGCCGCGACTGGATCCTCGGGCGCGGCGATGTCGAGGCCTATGATGGCCGCGCGGTGAAGCCGGAGGACAACGGCCAGCTCGGCCCGGATCGCTCCGGCGGCGTCCGCCCCTTCCCCAATGTGGTCAAGCGCCCGCTGCGCGCCAAGGCCGGCGCCAATGTCTCCCAGATGCATTATGCCCGGCGCGGAATCATCACGCCCGAGATGGAATATGTTGCCGAGCGCGAAAATCTCGGCCGCGCCCGCCTCGCCGAATATATCCGCGATGGCGAGAGCTTCGGCGCCAGCATCCCCGATTATGTGACGCCCGAGTTCGTGCGCGATGAGGTAGCCCGCGGCCGCGCGATCATCCCCAACAACATCAACCACCCCGAGAGCGAGCCGATGGCGATCGGTCGCAACTTCCTGGTGAAGATCAATGCGAACATCGGCAACAGCGCCGTCGCGTCCGATGTCGCCAATGAGGTGGACAAGATGGTCTGGTCGATCCGCTGGGGCGCGGACACGGTGATGGACCTCTCCACCGGCCGCAACATCCACGATACGCGCGAGTGGATCATCCGCAATTCCCCCGTCCCCATCGGCACCGTGCCCATCTATCAGGCGCTGGAGAAGGTCGGCGGCATTGCCGAGGACCTGACCTGGGAGATTTTCCGCGATACGCTCATCGAACAGGCCGAGCAGGGCGTGGATTATTTCACCATCCACGCCGGCGTGCGCCTGGCCTACATCCCCATGACCGCCAAGCGCGTCACCGGCATCGTCTCGCGCGGCGGATCGATCATGGCGAAATGGTGCCTCGCGCACCACAAGGAGAGCTTCCTCTACGAGCATTTCGACGAGATCACGGAGATCATGAAGGCCTATGACATCGCCTACAGCCTTGGCGATGGCCTGCGCCCCGGCTCCATTGCCGATGCCAATGACGAAGCGCAGTTCTCCGAGCTGTACACGCTGGGCGAGCTGACGCACCGCGCCTGGAAGCAGGATGTGCAGGTGATGATTGAAGGGCCGGGCCATGTGCCCATGCACAAGATCAAGGAGAATATGGACAAGCAGCTGCAGGTCTGCGGCGAGGCGCCTTTCTATACCCTCGGCCCCCTCACCACGGACATCGCGCCGGGCTATGACCACATCACCAGCGGCATCGGCGCCGCGCAGATCGGCTGGTATGGCACGGCGATGCTCTGCTACGTCACGCCCAAGGAACATCTCGGCCTGCCCGACCGCGACGATGTGAAGGTTGGCGTGGTGACCTACAAGCTCGCCGCTCACGCCGCCGATCTTGCCAAGGGCCACCCCGCCGCCAAGGTCCGCGACGATGCACTGAGCCGCGCCCGCTTCGAGTTCCGCTGGCGCGACCAGTTCAACCTCAGCCTCGATCCCGAAACCGCCGAGCAATATCACGACCAGACCTTACCCGCAGAAGGCGCCAAGACCGCGCACTTCTGCTCCATGTGCGGCCCGAAATTCTGCTCGATGAAGATCACGCAGGAAGTGCGCGACTTCGCCGGCAAGCAGAATCAGGGCGTGGAAGGCTTCATCGCGACCGGCCCGACGGGCGCCGAGACAGCGGCGGCGAGCAAGGCGGCAGCGCTTAAGGGCATGGAAGAGATGAGCGCGAAGTTCCGCGAAACGGGGAGCGAGCTGTATATGGGGAGTGGGGGACGGGAGCGGGATTGAGGCGGAGCTTCCTTCATTTCCATCACCCTTGCATGACGGTTCTTCATCAGGCCATAGTCGCCCGCGATATTTTGCCGGCTTGGGGGGAAATAAATGGCGCGACCCAGAGTGTTTGTGAGTAGCACGTACTTCGATCTGAAGAGTGTGCGAGCTGACTTAGAACACTTCATTCGTGAGCGTGGATTTGATCCAGTACTCCATGAGCGTGGCTCCATCCCTTATGGTAATGCTGAAGCGTTAGAGCGATACTGTTATAAAGAAATAGAAACGTGCGACATTTTGATATCTATAATTGGCGGCCGATTTGGCTCGCAATCTGATGATTCATCTATTCTGTTTCTCAGATGGAACTCCGCGTAGCTCTAGAGCAAAACAAGCAAGTTTACATATTCGTTGAGCGAGAAGTTTATCACGAGTACAGAACATTCGAACGAAATCGAGATTCAAAAATTAAGTGGGCTTCTGTCGATAATTCTAGAATATATGAATTTCTCTCTGAAGTTTACGGATTAAAAAATAACAATCCAATTCAGCCGTTTGAAACTTCTTTTGATATCACCGAGAATTTAAAGGAACAGTGGGCAGGGCTTTTCCAGAGACTTCTCACTCAACAGTCTCTTATCGCTCAATCTAGTCTCTTTCATGAGCTTCGGCTTTCTTTGGAAACAGTCCGCTCTTTAACGGATGTTGTAGCTTCTCATGCCGACCGTCGTGATGATGTGGTTGCGGAACTAATATTGACAAGCCATCCCCTCTTCGCGTCGCTACGGCGACTTATGAATGTTCCTTATAGATTTATTTTTGACGACAAAGGAAGTTTCTCTGACTGGATACAAAATAGAGGATTTATTGAGGATCCATTTGAAGATGGTTTGGAATGGTACAAAATAAATAAATCTAACGGTTCGATTGAAACGCTAAAATTGAACCGCAACATATTTGATGAGGCAGGCCGGTTAAAACCCTTTTCCACGGCAGATTGGTCAGACGACTTAGTAACCTTTGAAATTCGGAAATCGAAAAAATCAGCTAATGCTTTTGATGATGATGACGAAATTCCGTTTTAAATTATAGTACTTCAATAATGATACCGACACTGCGCCACCTGCAGCGTCTGGTCCTTCCCACTCCCCGCCACCCGATATACCAGCCGGTGCTCATGGTTGAGCCGCCGCGACCACCAGCCTGACAAATTGCCACCCAACGGCTCGGGCTTGCCGGTGCCCTTGAAGGGATGGCGCCGGCATTCCTCGATCAGCCCGTTGAGCTTCTCGGACATTTTGGGGTCATGGTCCTGCCAATGGCGATAATCTTCCCACGCCGTCGGCCAGAACGTCACGTTCACGGGAGCGGCACGCCCTCGTTATCAACACCGGCACCGCCCGCCTCGAAGCCCCGCACGGCTTCCAGCAAGCGCTCGGCATTTTTGGGCGAACTCAGCAGGTACAGCGTTTCTTCGATCGAGGCCCATTCGCTCGCCGAGATCAATACAGCGCCTTCACCGCGCTGACGCGTGATGGCGAGCGGTGCGCGATCCGCAACGACCTTGTCGATCATCGACTTCAAATTCTCGCGCGCTTCGGAATAGGATACAGCCTGCATATCCTAAATATGGACAGAGATTTGTACAATGTCAATTGCGTCACCATCCCCGGCACGGACCGTATGACCACCCCCGCCGATCTCCCCATCCGGGCCCGCCGGGCCGCTTTCAATCGCGCGATTGCTGATGGCGATGCGCAGGCCATCGGCGCGATCCTGGGCAAGGACTGCGTCATGGTCACTGGCACGGATAGCGCGGTCATCACCGGGCGGGCCGCTCAGCTGAGGGTGTGGCAGCGCGAGTTCGCATCGCCCAGCCGGCTCGTCTATGAGCGTATCCCCACCGCCATCACGCTCTCGCCGGTCGAGCCGATTGCGCTGGAGCAGGGGGAGTGGCGCGGCGTTGGGCGGGAGAGTGGCGCGCTGGCGGCCTCGGGCGTCTACACCGCCAAGTGGCGCGAGGTGGCCGGGCAATGGGTGATCGAGGCGGAGATTTTCGTCACGCTCGCCTGAGCGGGCGTGCGCCGCCCGTGCGCCGCGCACGGCTCTGTCCTCCGCGCCTGCCATGCGCTAGGGGATGGCTCCCCTTCCCCGCAACCCATAGGAGCCGGCATGGCCGATCTGTATCTCAAGGCGCTGGAATCCGAGCGCAAGGCCCTGTGGGCGACCTGCCGCTTGAAAGGCCTGCCGCGCGACACGCCCGAGCGGGAGCGGATCGCGGCGATCGATGCGGACATTGCCGCGCACAAGGCCAAGCAGGCCAGTGGGAGACAGGTTGGTGGGAAGCCAGCCAGTGCCAAGGCCCCCGCCAAATCTGCCGGCGCGAAGAAGGGCGGCGCGGGCAGCGCGCGCTAGGGCTTGCGCGCGGCGCCGGTCCGCCAGGGCCAGTCGGTCACGCCGCTCGCCCACAGCGCCCACCAGATGATCACCGGTTGCAGCGCCAGCCGGGGCGCATGATACCACCAGCCCAGATGCGTGCCGCCGATGGCGATGTCACCCAGCGCATGGTTGAGGTTCGCCGGCCACACGCACAGCGCATAGAGCGCGAGGCCAATGCCCGCCGCACGGCGCAGCGGCGGGATCATGAGACCGAGCGCCCCCGCGATCTCGGCAAGGCCCGTCAGCATCACCACCTGTGCCGGCCAGGGCACCCAGTCCGGCGTGATGGCGATGAAGCCGGCCGGCGTCCGCAGATGCGCAGAACCGGCGACCAGATAGGCCGCCGCCAGCACCCACCGTGCCGCGCGTCGTCGCCAGGAGGTGGGCATCGCGCGCCTGACCTTAGCTGTTCCGCATATTCTCAAGCCCCTTGACCACGCCGGTCTTCTGGCTGGGCTGGGACGCATTCTGCTTGGGCGGCTTTTCCGCCTTCGGCTTGCGGACTTCCTTGTTCGACTTTTTCTGGCCCTTGGCCATTGGCGTTCCTCTCCGGGTCACGAGCGCATCAGCCCGCACCACGCATCCTACGCCTGTCGCCCCGCAAAAGCGCGTTTATTCGCGGATCTCCTTCCGTCGGGCGATCACCCCCAGCGCACCGCCGCCATGCGCGCATCGAACGCCTCGCCCGGAACCGCTGCTGGAGCCGCCGCTGCACGGGCATCGGCCGCCTTCCAGGCTCTCTCATGGAAGAAGAACGCCACCGCATTCACCGCCGGTTCGATGAGCGCGATGCCGCCAGCCATCGCCAGCGATCCGGTGAGCAGATATGCCACCGTGAACCCCACGGTCAGGTGAACGGCCAGATAGGTCAGCGTCTTGGTCAGGTCACGGGGCATGGCAGTCCTCAATATCTTTCCACTGGCCGGGCACGGCAGCGGGGTGGCTGATCATTTATTGAGAACCGTTCGCAAATTCCAATCGATTGATCCGCTTACAGTGATGGATCGGGCGTGCGCTCCACCCCTTTCCTCCCGAATATCACCCGCACCGTATCGGCTTCCTGGGTCTGAGCAGCGGTGGGCGACGTCCTAGAAGAATCGGGCTGCGGGCCATTCGCAGGCACCGCGGCCTTCCGCGGCTTTTGCCCGTCCCGCGCATAGAGCTTGCGGATGATCGCCCGCACATCGGCAGGACTGTCCCCGCTCGTCACCTCCACATAACCGATGCCCGCGCGGCGCAGGGCTTCCTTTTTCACCGCGTCGCGCGCGGCAGCCGCGCCCTGATGGTGGCCCGTGCCCTGAAATTCCACGGCGTGAAGGGGCCGGCAATCCCGGTCGACAATCAGCAGATCGACCCGCTTGGCGTTGATGGCGCGGAACGCCTCATGATCCCGGCTGCCCAGAATCTCGCCGAGCGACACCTGCCCCATCGCCCGCCAGTCCGGCGCATCCTCGGCCAGCGCCCGGTCGATATGAGCGAGCAGTCGGCGCTCCGGCTTGTTGAGGAGGGCGCGGGGGAAGAAGGATGCGTTCATCACCGTGCGGAGCTGGTCGGCCGCGTCCGGTCCATCACGCAGGCCCGCCCGGCGACTATCCTGCACCCCCACGCCTGTATGATATGCCCGCCGCGCATTGCGCTTTTCCCACCATGCGCGGCGCTTGGCACGGCTCGCTTTCTCGAGCGACCGCTCGATCACCATGCCGAACAGCGCGCCCGCAAGCAGCAGCATGAAGAGCAGCCACGGCTTGTCGATCAGTGCGAGAATTTCCTCTGGCATCAGCATCACCCGGCAAGTGCGGTCAGCGCAAGTCGCTCCCGACTCGACCTGTCACTAACAGCATGAAGTTAATGGGTGTTTGAACGTGGGCGACGCTCCCACCTCCGCTCGCATCGCAAAGCGCTTGCCCGCAAAGCATAGCGGGCGCAGAGGGGAGGCATGATCGACGCCGTCACCCTCAACATCGTCCGGGCGCTGCCCCTGGCGCTGCTGCTCGCCGGTTGCCAGTCGCATGGCGATGAGCCCAATGTGCCGGGCAATCGCGACGATAATCGCCCTTATTCGGAGATTGCGGCGAACGAGACCGTGCGCTTCACGGGCACTGAACCGTTCTGGGGCGGTCAGGTCGCCGGCAAGACGCTGGTCTATGAAACGCCCGAGACACCCAAGGGCGAGCGGATCGCGGTGGAGCGGTTCGATGGGCGCGGCGGCCTCTCATGGAGCGGCACGCTGAACGCGGCGCCCTTCACCATGACGCTGACGCCGGGCGATTGTTCGGATGGCATGTCCGACCGCACCTATCCGTTCGTGGCCACGCTCCAGATCGGCGATGCACTGCGCTCGGGCTGTGCCTGGTCCGATGCGCATCCTTTCAAGGGCGATGCGGCGCCCTGAGCCGGACGCCGGCTTTATTGCTCGACCACCTCAACCTCGACCGTCTGACTGTTCATGATGACCGGGCCGAAGGAAGTCAGGAAGGCCACGTCCGCCGCATCGCGGCCGATGCCGATCTTGGCCATCTCCCCTTCCGTGGCCATGCCGGTCGCATCGACCAGATGCCAGCTGCCATCTAGGAAGACCTCGGCGACCGCGTGGAAATCCTGCGGGGTGACATTGGGCGCATAAACGCTGGCAAAGCGGGCGGGGATGCAGGAGGCGCGGGCGAGCGCGATCACCATATGGGCGAAATCGCGGCAGACGCCCTGCCGGCGCACGAAGGTCTGCAGCGCCGTCGTTTCGGGCGTGCTGACGCCGGGGAGATAATGGAAATGTCCGCTGACATAATCCCGGATCGCGGCGATGCGCTGCCCGCCCTGCAGATCGCCGAACGTCTCGCCGACAAAGCTAATGAACTGGCTGCCGGGGCAATAATGGGAATCGAGCAGATACTGCACGGCCTCGCCCGGCAGCATGTGCGGCGGCAGCGCTTCCAGCCCGCTCACATCGGCCAGCAGGCGGTGGATTTCCACCGTCGCATGATAGTCCGCCTTCAGCTGCCCCTGTGCGCGCATCAGCACACGCTCGCCGATATGGTCGTGCGCGGCGACACGAGCGAAATGATCGAGCACGCTCAGGTCCAGCCGGGCATCGGACACCGTCTGCTCGGGCAGATGCGCAGCTTCGATATGGAGGATGAGATCGGTCGGCTGGGGCAGCGCATAATCGATCGCGGCATGGATACGCAGTTTCATCCCCGCGCAACGTGCGGGCGGCATATTGGTGGCGGGGGCTGCTCTAAAAAAGACATCGTGCATCGCGGACAGCCTCATTTCACCCTTGTCGTCCCTTGCGCGCCTGCCTAGCGTCCGGCCGCGGGGGAGATGAATAGCAATGCCGATCAAACTGTTAGCATGGGCCGCACTGTTCTTTGCGACCATGGCACCGCCTGCGCAGGCGGCCTGGCTGGAAGCCTCCAGCGAAAACTTCGTCATCTATGCCGACCAGAAGCCGGAGGAGATCAAGCAATTCTCCGACCAGCTCGAACGCTTCCACCATGCCATGGGCTATGTGCTCTCGGTTGAGATGGAACCGCCCAGCCCGTCCAACCGCGTGAAGGTCTATGTCGTGCGCAGCGACAAGGATGTCCGACGGCTGCAGGGCGGCGACAGCAAATATACCTACGCGTTCTACGTGCCGCGCGCGGGCGACGCCTTCGCCATCGTCCCCCGGGTAAAGACCAGCAACACCACGCTCGATATGCCGATGCTGGCGCTGCTGCACGAATATGCGCATCATTATCTGATCTCGACCAGCAGCTACGGCATGCCGCTCTGGTTCTCGGAAGGCGCCGCCGAGTTCTTTGCCTCTGCCCAGTTTCGCAAGAACGGCAATGTCGGCCTGGGGATGCCCGCCAGGCATCGCGCGGGCGACCTAATGTACGGCGATGTCATCCCGGTCGCGCAAATCCTCAATTCGGGCCATTATCCGAAATCCGCCTCCCAGGGGGCGGCTTTCTATGGGCGCAGCTGGCTGCTTTATCATTACCTCACGTTCAGCAAGGAGCGTCCCGGGCAACTGGCAATCTATCTGCGCCTGCTGCGCAGTGGCAAAAGCCTTACGGACGCGGCGACAGGCGCCTTTGGCGATCTCAATGCCCTGCAGCGGGATCTGGACAAATATCTGGGACAGAGCCGCATGACCTATCTGGAGCTCCCTGCTGCCACACTCAAGCCCGGCCCCGTCTCGGTCCGCGCGCTGAGTGAGGGCGAAGCGGCGGCCATGCCGCTGCGGATCGAGCTCAAGAACCGTCCCTCGCCCGAGGAGCTGGAGACGCTGGTGGCGGACTTGCGCGCTCTTGCGCCGCGCTATCCCAACGATGCGGCGCTGCACGCGACGCTGGCCGAAGCCGAGCTGGAAGCGGGTCACGAGGATGCCGCCCTCGCCGCTGCCAACACCGCGCTCGCGCTCGATGACCGGCAGGTGAGCGCCTATCTGGCGAAAGGAAAGGCGCTGTTCCGCAAGGCGGAATCCGCCCCGGACGCCAGCGCTGCCTATGCCGAAGCGCGCCGCCCATTCATCGAGCTCAACAGGTTCGAGAATAATCATCCCCTGCCCCTGCAATATTTCTACCGCAGCTTCCTCGAACAGGGCCGGCGCCCGACGGAGAATGCGATAGCCGGGCTGGAGCGCGCTGTGGTGCTGGCGCCGTTCGACCAAAATCTCCGTACGATGCTGGTGATGCAGCTGCTGCGGGACCAGCGCTATGATGACGCGCTGATCAACCTCGGCCCGCTGGCGTTCGATCCGCATGGCGGCCCCAGCGCGACGTGGGCACAGGGCCTGCGCGATCGCATCGAGGCGCATGACCGCAGCCAGCCGCTCGATGTGGACGCCCTGCTGCAGGACCTCGCAGCGGCGCAGGCCGAGGATGCCGGTGATGAGGGCGGCGAGGAACGGTAAGGCGCGGGTATCTCCCTCGCGTGGCTCAACAAGGGTGGTGCGCCGAGAAGGTCATGCCACGGCGTAAGCCCCTCCTCTTCAGAGGAGGGGTTGGGGTGGTACAACAACCGCGCGGTCATTCACTCACCCCGCGATGCTGACGCATCGCCACCACCCCCGGCCCCTCCTCTGAAGAGGAGGGGAGGCGTCGAGGCATCCGCAGCTTGATGAATGCTCCATCACGGCGGTCCCTGCCATGCGTTGTTTCCCGATTCGCAGCCTCAAACCACTCGCAAATGTAGCGTCTTATAAACGGTCATCGTAGTTAATGACCCCATTTGGATCATTAACTAATTCTCTTAAAATTTCCCCTCAGAATTCCCTGATTATTTTGCGATAATCGAAGTTAACGCGCGTCCAATCGTAGTTAATGCCATTCTGTATCGAGATGTATTCCTTCACACCGGCTTCAGGACTTTTGAAGGGAACATCGCCGTGAAGAAAACGCTTATCGCTCTCGCTGCCGGTGCAGCCGCTATCGCCTCCGCTACTGCCGCGAACGCGAGCACCTTCGTCATCAACAGCCTCTCGACGCAGTATAGCAGCCCGAGCGGCGAGGTGAGCATTGGTTCGGGCTGGAGCAGCACCTCATACGACGGCTCGTTCTCGCCCCAGAATATCTCCGGCACATGGGACGGCAAGGCGGTCAACTTCCTAGCTTACTGCCTCGAAGTCACCCAGAACTCGAGCACCGGCACGTTCAATGTCGTGTCGCTGAGCAACTATCTCGGTGGCGCGCTCTACAATGATGTCGCCTCGCTGGTCAGCAACTACGCCGGTGGCGACAAGACTCAGTCCGCTGCCCTGCAACTGGCACTCTGGGAGACTCGTTACGAAACGAGCAACTCGAAGAACCTGGGCGCCGGTTACTTCGAGCTCGAATGGGCGAGCCAAGGCGAGTCCACGCTGATCAACACCGCCAATTCCTACCTTGCCAACAAGGGCACGATTAACAGCAATCTGGATTTCTGGGTCGCGACCAACAGCAGCAAGCAGGACCTGCTGTTCTACACCGTCAAGCCCGCCGTGCCGGAGCCGGCCACCTGGGCAATGATGATCATCGGTTTCGCTGCGATCGGCCGCACGCTGCGCGCACGCCGCCCCAATATGGCGATCAGCTTCAGCTAAGCACAGCCTTTACGATGTGGGAGCGGGAGCCTCGTGTCTGCGGACACGGGGCTCCTTGCTGTGCGGCCAGCGCGCGCCGAAAGGCCTTTCACCGCGTCGGCACGGGCTCGTCGCCGGCGTAATCGTAAAAGCCCCTGCCCGTCTTGCGCCCCAGCCAGCCGGCTTCGACATATTTGACGAGCAGCGGCGCGGGCCGGAATTTGGGATCGCCCGTCGTGTCCTGCAGCACCTTGCAGATCTCCAGACAGGTATCGAGGCCCACGAAATCGGCCAGGGTCAGCGGACCCATGGGATGGTTGAGGCCCAGTTTGATCGCGCTATCGATGTCTCTCACGCTGGCAACGCCCTCGCCGAGTGCGAAGATCGCCTCGTTCAGCATCGGCAGCAGGATGCGGTTGACGATGAACCCCGGCGCATCGAACGCATGGACGACCTCCTTGCCCAGCGCCTGCGCATAGGCCTCCACCGCCTGCACCGTCTCCGGCGAGGTGGCGAGGCCGCGAATGACCTCCACCAGCGCCATCACCGGCACGGGATTGAAGAAATGCACGCCGATGAACCGCGCCGGGTCGGGCGCCGCCTGCGCGAGCCGCGTGATCGGAATGGACGAGGTGTTGGTCGCGAGGATCGTATCCGGCGCCAGGACCGCGCCCACCTCCGCGAAGATTGCGCGCTTGATGTCCTCCCGCTCGGTCGCGGCCTCGATTACCAGATCGCACCCGGCGACATCATCGAGCGCCACCACGGGCGTGATCCGTGCCAGCGCCGCCTGCGCATCCGCCTGCTCCAGCTTGCCATTCTCCACAACGCGCGCGAGTCGCTTCTCGATGCCGGCTTTGCCCTTTTCCGCACGCGCGAGATCGATATCGCGCAGCAGCACATCCATGCCGGCCTGAGCGCTCACCTGCGCAATGCCCGCACCCATCTGGCCGGCGCCGATCACAGCGATTCTGCGCATATCTGTGTCCTTTCGATCCACTTGGCCCGGCTTGGTGACCACGGGCTGTCGCAACACATGCAGCTTGGCGCTACACCATTGGCTTCAACTGCATTATGACTGGCGGAATGACAAGGATTTCACGGCTTCTGCGCGTCAGCGCGCTGGCTCTCGCGGGCCTGGCCACGGTCGCGCCCGCCGCCCCGCAGCGCGGCGACCAGACGTCGGGGTCTGTCCTCTCGACCGCGCCCGTTGTGGCAGAACCGGTGCTGGGTCGTCTGCGTGTTTTCGACAACTGGGCCGTGGGCTGCGACAATCGCCTGTCCTGCAGTGCGGTATCGCTGAACCCGGAAGGGGTGGACACGCCCAACCGGCTGCTGGTCCTCATCCATCGCGACGGCGGACCCGCAGGTGCCACCAGCCTGCGCGTGCTGCTGGCCGACCGGCTGCGCGACCGGGTCGATTTCATGATCGATGGAACGCGCCGTGTGCGACAGAAGGTCGATGGCGACACGATTGCGCTGGATGGCCAGACCGCATTGGAGGTCGTGCGGTCCATGGGCTCCAGCTATGTGTTCGAGCTGTACGATCGCAACCGGACGGTCATCGGCGCCCCGTCGCTGCAAGGCGTCGCAGCGGCACTGCGCTACATGGATGAGCAGCAGGGCCGCATCGGCAGCCGCGGCGCGCTGGCCGCCATCGGTGATGGCCCGGCCGACATGGCGCGGCCGCTGCCGGCCGATCCCGCGCTGCCCAAGACGATCCCGCTCCTCGCCGAAACCGCGACGCCTGCGCTCACGCCGCAAGAGCAAGCCACGGCCCAGCGCCTGGCGCAGTGCGAGAGTGGGCTGGAGAGCAGTCGTCAGCCCGATCTCCATACACTCGATGCCGGGCATGTCCTGCTGCTGCTGCCCTGCGATGCGGGCGCATATAATGTGAGCGCCGTCCCACTGATCGCGAGCGGCGAGCCCGGCAACCGGACGATCGCCTTCGCCCCGTTCGATCATCTCCCCGGCTTCACCGGCGATGCCAGCGCCCCGCCGCTGATTATGAACGCCCGCTGGAATCCTTCGCGCGGTGAGCTTTCCAGCTTCGCCAAGGGACGTGGCCTTGGCGACTGCGGCACGGCGGAGACCTACCGCTGGGATGGCACCCGCTTCCGGCTGACGGAAGCCCGCTCCATGCCGGTCTGCCGGGGCGCCTGGGAATGGCCGGTGCTGTTCTCGCTGAAGGAAGAGGCGACAACGGGACGGCCGTAACCAGCCGCATGACCGCGCCTCAGCAGTAATCGTCCAGCCGGGCGTGGACCTGTTCCAGGACCTCCAGCGCAATGGCCAGCTTCTCAGGTGGAATGTCCCGCAGGATGTCCGCGCGCAAATCATTGGTGATCGCCATGATGTCTCGCGTGGCGGCCAGCCCTTTTTCGGTGATCCGGTTGTGGACGACCCGGCGGTCGACCTGGCTCTGCGCGCGTTCGATCAGGCCGTCGCGTTCCAGCGTGTTGAGCATATGGGCCATGGTCGGCCCTTCGACGCCGATCAGTTGGGCCAGTTCGCGCTGGGAGAGGTCGTCGCGGGCGCAGGCGAGCAGATACATCGTCTCCCACCGCGCCATGCTTTGCCCAACACTGCGGACCTTGTCATTGGCAAGCTTGCGCCAGCGCCGTGCCGCGACGACCAGCGCGCGCGTGGTCCGGAAAAAGGTGACGGTCCGCTCGTCGGGCTTGGCCCCGGCGTAGAAATTGGAGAGATGTCGCGTGGCATCCTCAATGGGAAAACCGCCAAATCGCGGAAGGCTGCGCGATGTCGCCGCGTCCTCTTCGCTGGTGGAACCCTGTGCGGACGGAGCCTTGTCGACCATCATTCTCCCTTACGTGCCGTTCCAGCAGACCTCCCGCACCTGCACCCGCTCCGTCAAGAGCGATCCGTCGGCCGGCCTGTGCGCCAAAGGGTGCCGTGCCGGACGAAACGCGCCCGGCACGGCAGGGGGATCAGAAGGACGTGCGGATGCCGGCCTTGTACATGCGCCCAACCGGGTTGAAGAGCACGTTGTTACCGCTGCCGTTCGCACCGGGGAAGTTCGGCGGATCGACATTGAACACATTGTCCACGCCGAAATAGACGCTCAGCTTGTTATCGCCGCCGACCGGCACCTTCACCGTGCCCATCATGTCGACATAGGTACGCGAGGGCATGGCGTTGGTGCTGGAGCTGCTGGAGGCCGTGATTACATAGCCAGGCTGCTCGGCGCCGATGAACGCCGCGTTGTAGAAGCCCTTGTTGATCCAGCGAACATGGGTGGAGAGCGAGAACAGCTCACCCAGGTCGAGGCCCACGGTCGCGTCAACCGTCCAGTCGGGGATGCCCGGAGGCGTACCGCCGCGCAGACCGGTCTGGCCGGCCCGTTCGACCGGTCCAACGGCGTCCACGGTCACCAGATCGATGACATGGCTGGCCATGACGGACAGGTTCACCGCGCTGGCCGCGCCGACGGGCTGGCGATAGTTCAGCTCCATGTCGATGCCGCGGGCGTTGAGCTGGTTCACATTCTGCACAACGTCACGAACATTGGTGATGACGCCATTGGCCGCACCACCATCGCGCGTGACCAGCGAGCAGCTCAGCGTATCGCCCTGCGAGCAGCGCGTCACGATGTTCTGCTGGCCGAGCGTGCTGATCGCATCCTTGATCTTGATGTCATAATAATCGACCGACGCCCGGAACCGCCCGAGCATCCCACCGCTTGGCTGCAAGACGATGCCAGCGGTGAACGTGTCCGCCTTTTCCGGCCGCAGATTGGGGTTGGAGCCCAGCGTGATCGGCACGACCGTCTGCTGACCGCCACGCGCCGGATCGTTGAGAATGCCGGACGCACTCGTGATCGGGCCGAACAGTTCCGAGACGTTGGGCGCGCGGATGTCGCGCGACTTGGTCACGCGGAAGCGGACCGCATCGACCGGCGCCCAGACGCCGCCAACCTTCCATGTGGTCACATTGACCGTGCTGCTCGGGAAGAAGTCGCTGGACCGCTTGTAGTGGGTCCGGCGGACGGCGCCGTTCAAGCTCAGTTCGCGGAAGAACGCCGTGTCGCGCAGGATCGGCACTTCGGCCTCACCATAAGCCTCGACCACCTGAATCTTGCCCGAGATAACCGATCCGTTGCCGGTGAAGAAGGCCAGCGCCTTGGAATTGGCATCGGCATCGCCGCTGACGCTGTCGCTGCGATATTCCGCGCCCACGGCGACGCCGAGCGGCCCGGCGGGCAGATCGAACAGCGAGCCGGTGACGTTGGCAGCGACGACATGCTGGGTGGTGATGTTGGTCTGGAAGGCATCGGCCGTGACATAGGCCTTGGCCGCCGCGAAGGTGGCGCCTTGGCCGGAGCCGAAGGGATTGAGGGCCACGCAGGCAGGGTCGTTATTGGTTGTGCTGGCATCGGCATTCACCCGGCACACCGGCGCCCCGCCGGGCCCGGCCACCGCGTCGAGCGCCTTGAGGATGCGCGAGGTGATCGTGCCGCCCGTGATATCGCTGCGGAACTCGTTGCGGCCGAACTGATAATAGATGTCCGCCGACCAGTTGGGCGAAATCTCATATTTGGCGGACGCGACGGCGCGATAGACGTCGTTCTTCACGACCAGCTGGCCCGGTCCAACATCCTTGAATCCCTTGCCCAGCGTGAAGCTGGTGAGGCCATTGGCGTCCATGATGGTGCGCAGGTCCAGCGCGGGATTGCTGGAGGTGGGAATGAACGGGTTGTCGCGCTGGATGGTGATGGCCGTATTGCGATACGGCACTGCGCGGTGGCGACCTTCGCCATGGCCGTAGTTGAAGCCGAACTCCATCGTCAGGGCCGGCGTGGCTTCCCACGTGGCGAACGCCATGGCGTTGTAGCGCTTGGTGGGGGAGACGATCGGGAAATCGAAATAGATGTTCTCGCCCGGGCCGTCATTGGTGCCGCCAAGCTGATAGAGGTTGTTGGCCAGCGTGCCCTGTGTGGTGCGGAACGGCGTGCCGTCGGCGCGGAAGCCGATGCCGTCGATCGCGCGGAGAGCCGGGACGAGGCGGCCGGCATAAGCCGAGCTCGGCGGCGTGGTGATACCGTTATAGGGCGCCGTCCAGGGATAGACGCCCGCGAGGATGTTGTTGGCGGGCAGGCTTGTCACGCCGGGATTGCGGCTGATGTTGATGAAGCCATTGGCGCACCAGTCGCGCGAGGGGCAGCTTTCCACACCCTCCGCCTTTTCATATTCGCCGCCCACGAGCAGATGCAGCGTCTCGCCGATCTGCCAGCCACCGGCCGCACCGAACTGGGTGGTGAAATTATCGCCATATTGCGAAAAGCCGACCTGGGCATTGGCCTTATAGCCGGTGAACGCCTTGTCGATGAGCAGGTTGACGACGCCCGACACGGCATCCGAACCATAGACCGCCGAGGCGCCGCCCGTGACGACTTCGGCACGCTGGAGCATGATCGAGGGGATCATGTTGGTGTCGACCGTCGCCTGCGTGGTGGACGGCACGAAGCGCTTGCCGTCGACGAGGGTCAGCGTGCGCACCGCGCCCAGACCGCGAAGATCGAGGATGCGACCGCCGACATAGCCGCCCGCCGCGCCGAGGCCGGTCGAGGCCGGAGAGTTGGTCGCGCGGAAGGCAGGTAGCTCGTTCAGCGCATCGCCGAGATTGGTGATGCCGCGTGTTTCCAGTCGCTCAGCGCCCAGAACCGCCACGGGGGTCGGCCGGTCGAAACCGGAGGCGATGCGCGATCCGGTGACCACGATGGCCTCGTCGCTTGCATCTGCTCTATCGCTTTGGGGGGCGCTGTCCTGCGCGAAAGCAGGGAAAGCGAGGACGGTGGCGAGGGCCGCGAAACAGGCGTGCTGACGCAGCACGCGCGCAGATCTCTTCATTGCAAAGTCTCCCAGACAAATTATCGTTGTTAGGGAGCTATCTATTCATCAGATTCTGTTAGTTTGCAATCTACTTTGTCGGTGTCCGGGCGAAGGTCGATATGGTGTGGCGCAAATGCGGCAGGCTGTCGCGGGATGCCCCATGAGAAAGGCGGTAAACCAAGGTCCGCCGCCCTCTCACGTGCAATCCGAGCCGCGCGGCTTATTGCTTGCCGGCCACCGAATAGGTGATCGCGGCATTGCGGGTCTTCTGGAAATCGGGAACGCTCAGGCCCTTGAAGGCGGCATAAACGTCGATATTGCCGATACCGAGCACCGCGGCCATCTTCTCCAGCATGAAGAAGATGACGCCATAGTGGATCATGCCGATCCAGTTGCGGCTACGGATCAAGTCCTTCTCTTCGTCGGTCAGGTCCGACTCGGCGAAGAGCGCTTCCTGATCCTCGACAAACCGCTTGCGGAACTCCGGCTCGATCAGGCGGTGGAGGAAATGGTTGATGCGGAAGCCCTTGACCGCCCGGTCGATGGTGAAGGGATAGGTGCCCTCGATCGCCTCGACGCCCGCCAGCTCGCGGGACGCGCGGGCACGCAGTTGCTCGTCGGTTTCGGCTGGCGGCACCGGATCGCCCAGATCCTTGAACAGCATCGTCGCGATGGCCGTCATTGACGGGAGGAAGTAGCTCTGGTGCAATTTCTCGACCTGTTCGGAAAGCGCGCCGCGCATCAGCAGCCACATCACCACCTCGGCCCCTTCCCAGCCGCCGAGCTTGGCGAGATCCGTCACCGTCGCGTCGAGCAATGATTCAGGATCATTGGTGAGCTTCTCCATGAACTCCATGTCCCAGGCGGTATTGTTGAACCCGCACCGCTCGCCATGGACCTGATGGGAAAGGCCACCGGTACCCGCAATCGCGACCTTGATGTCCTTGGGATAGCTCTGGATCGCGCGACGCAGCGAGCGGCCGAACTTCCAGAAGCGACGCGCCTTGGGGATCGGATGCTGAAGCACGCCACATTGGAGAGGGACCAGCCGACACGGCCAGCCCTGCTCATGCGGCAGCAGCACGGAGAGGGGCGAGAAGGCGCCATGGTCCAGCCCCATGCCCTGCCAATAGGCCAGGTCGAACTCGTCGGCGACCATGCACTCCGCGATGTGCTTGGCAAGGTCCGGGTCGCCCTTGATCGCGGGCAGATCGCGCTTGCCGCCGCCTTCGTCCGCCGGCTCATACTCTTCGCCAATGCCCAGCGCGAAATGCGAGTAATGGGTGAAGAAGGAGGTCATGTGGTCGTTGTAGACATACAGGATGACATCGGGCTTCTCGTCCGCCAGCCATTGCTTGACCGGCTCGAACCCCTCAAAGATCGGCGCCCAGACGGGATCGGTCTGCTTGTTCGCATCCTTGGCGAACGCGATGGTCGGCGTGTGCGAAACGGCGAAACCGCCGATGATCCTGGCCATGAGCCTCTCCTCTTGTCTCTGCGGCGCAAGCACGGACTCGTCGCCGGTGGCGCGGAGTGTAGGTTGCACCCTATTTGTACGCAACACAAACGAAGTGGCCGAAGGGCGGCATTGGCGAGCGCCCGACCTCCTTATCTCGTTATTCCCGCGAACGCGGGAACGATGAAGGGGATTGTTTAGCGTGGCCCCGCATCATCCATCGTCATCGCCTGCGACGGGTAAGGCGCAACCAGCCGCTGCGCCTCCTTCCAGTCCGCGCGCAGCCAGCGGCCATGGTCTTCGGCATGCAGGATGACCGGCATGGTGCGCGGGTTGACCGAGGCGACCAGCCGGTTCGGCTCGCAGGTCAGCAGCGCGAAACTCGCCACCTCGCTGTCCCGCCAGATGCCCGCGAACGCGAAGATCGCCGCATCCGGCAGCGAGAAACGATGCGCGACACGCTTGCCGGCGCGCGGATCGGGCACCTGCGACCAGAGCTGGAAGCTGGTAACCGGCACCAGGCAGCGGAACTCGGTATGCCGCAGCGTGCCAATCCAGAATGGGCTTTCGACATGGCGCACATGCGCGACCGGCGCGCCGCCGGTAAGCGCAGCGGCTGGCGGCGGCGGCACACCCCACAAACGCGGCACCAGCCGGCGCAAGCCGTCGCGCCCGCGCACGATCACCGGCCCATAGCGCCCCGGCGTCATATATCCGCCCGGCCACGGGTCTTCACCGGGGTCCGCATGGAGCGCCGCGCCGATCTGCGCGGCACTGGCATCGAGGCGATAGAGGGACGTCATGGTTGCGCCCGACCCTTCCCGCGCGGGACCGCGCGGTCAAGCGGGACGATTTCCCCTTCTACCGCGACGCTGCGACAGAAGCCACTTCGGCAGAAGGCGGTGCCTCAGATGTCTCGGGAGCAGCCACGGGCTCGACAGATTCGGACGCCGCAGTCGGACCGGACGAGTCCGGATAGGACGCGAGCGCGCGCTCTGGCAGATCATAGCGGTCCATCGTCACCGCAGAACAGGCGTAGGTGGCCTGATTGTGCCACTGCGCCGCAGCCATGCGAGCCGCAAGATCAGCATGACGTGAAGATACCAACGTCCGCGCCTGCTCGATGTTGCTTGTCCAGAACATGGCGCTCTGCACCTTCTGGCCAGTCGAAAGGCTTGCGCCCATGACAGGCACGAAATCGCCCGCGTAGACAACCGAGCCCGGCGCCACATGTAGACGGGGGGCACCAAAGCAATTGCTGCTGGTGGCTACCGCAGGGCCGGCCACCATGTTTTCCAGCGCATAGTCGCCGGCCGTGACTCGAATAAGCTGGACCTCATAGTTCTGCTTCTTGTCCGCGCTGGCGATATTGAGGCGATAGGTGGTGCCATCGCCCGTTTTCTTCCAGTCGCGCGGCTGGTAGACCAGATCCTGCTTTTCTACGTCGTAGCGGGCGAGACTGACGCTGGCTGAGCGTCCTGCGCTCGTGACCATCGGACGGCGAAATGCCAGGACGACCAGCCCCTCATTCTCGCCCAGGGCGATAGCCGCCCCTGGATCGATCTTTTTGCCCGCGAACAGGCTGCCAGGCCCGGCAGTCGGCGCGTCCAGGGTTAGTGCCGGATCCTCGACCTGCGTAAAGCTCGTGCGCGTGGTCACCTCGCCTTCAACCGTCTGCGCACCCACGATCCCGTCAAAATAGGCGTCACGCTGCGCGTCGCCCATTGCGAGCAGGCTCTCTTGTCGCGACTTGGGCGCCTCCACCAACCGCCAGCCGCGAATGAGTAAGCACTGGCGCCGATTGGCCCGCCGCTGCTCGCCTTGGACGATCATGCCGCCGATCAGTCCGCCAAGCCCGCCGCCGATGCCCGCCGCAAGTGGAGAGATAACGGCAGGGTTATAATAATATGGGACGGTTCCTGCAGGCGTACGGGAGCCGCGTGCGATCAGGCGGCATTCCTGCCAGTCCCGGTCATAGTCCGCCCGGGTTGCGCCGGGCTTGTTGTAGAAGCGCGTGTCCTTAAGGTCGCGAGCGGCGTCCTTGGCGATATCCTCCGGCTTATCATCGGGGTCGACAGGCGGCGACTGCGGAACGGCAGGCGGACTATCGCCGCCCACCGGGACCAGGACCGTCCCCTGCGCCAGCCCCGGCTCGGCCGGTAATGTTGCAAGAATTCCGAGCGCCAGACAACGGCGCGCAAAAGCACGATACCCCCTCATGATCCCCCCTAAACTCCTGTTTCAACACGGCGTTATCGCCAATCTGGAATGTGGGCAATCGAGATTTCTTGCCCAGTAATATAATGGTGTCTCATAATGATTTCATGACCGATCCCACCGCCCGCGCCCTCATCGACCGCCTCGCTCTCCAGCCGCATCCGGAAGGCGGATGGTATCGCGAGACCTGGCGGGCTGAGGCCGTGCCCGGCGAGCGCGCCGGGGCGACGGCGATCTATTTCCTGCTCGAGGCTGGTCAGCGTTCCCATTGGCACAAGGTGGATGCGAGCGAGAGCTGGCTCTGGCACGCCGGCCACGCGCTCAGCCTCTCCACCGCGCCGGGCAACGAAGGCCCGGTCACAGCCCTACGCCTCGGCGGCGATGTGCTGGCGGGCGAGATCCCGCAGCATGTCATCGCCCCGCACCACTGGCAGGCCGCCGAGGCCGACCGAGGCTGGGCGCTTGTCTCGTGCATCGTCACCCCGGGTTTCGACTTTGCCGGTTTCACGCTCGCTCCGCCTGGCTGGGCACCGGGTTGCACATCAGGCGATCCCTCCCCGGCTTGATCCAGCGCAAGGCGACGCGGCGCCGGCCCTGACATGCAAGCCTCATGATGAGGAGCCCTGCGCCATGAGCCACGCCGAATGACCCAGTCCACCGCCGCCGAAGCACCCCCGCCCGATCCGGCCCCGCTGCCCTATGACGAGATCGGCGGCACGCCGGCCGTCCGCGCGCTGGTCGAGCGCTTCTACGATCTCATGGAGCAGGACCTGCGCTTTGCCGAATTGCGGGCGATACATGCGCCCGATCTGGCGCCGATGCGGGAGTCGCTGACCGGATTCCTCACCGCCTGGCTCGGCGGCCCACGTGACTGGTTCACGCAAAAGCCCGGCGCCTGCATCATGTCCGCGCATCGCCAGATCGGCTTTGGCGATGTGGAAACCCGGCAATGGACGCAAGCAATGGCGCAGGCGCTGATCGACACCGGCGTAGAGGAAGCGCTGGCCGAGAAAATGAACGCTGCCTTCGCCCGTATGGGTAGAGCGATGCAGAGCGATTAGACCGGTTGGCTTAGGGCCGTTCTGCATCGTTGCCGCTATCGGCCCGCCTCGCAAAACCGCGTGGCGGGCGAAATGTCGTGAATGCGGCCTCCAATCACACCCCGCGAAAATATCTTAGACGGAAGCGCAGACACGCCTTATAGGCCTAGCGAGTCAGAAACCGGAAATAATTCCGGCATAGTGAAGCTTGCCAAGGGACCTGCGTCATCATGAGAGAATTTCACTCCTATCGCCCGGCCGAGGGCCATCGTCTCAAGCACCAGCCGGCCAACGCGATCGTCGCGCCCCGCCCGATCGGCTGGATCAGTACGGTCAGCGCCGAGGGGGTCGCCAATCTCGCCCCGTTCAGCCTGTTCAACATCGCCAGCTATCGCCCGCTGATCATCGGCTTTTCTTCCGGCGGTGAGAAGGACAGCGTCCGCAATGCGCGGGAAACCGGTGAGTTCGTCTGGAACTTGGTTGGCCGCGACGTCACAGACGTGATGATCCTGACGGGGGACGAGGTGGGGCCCGAGGTCGACGAGTTCGAGATGGCGGGGATCGAGAAGATCGCCTCGATCGATGTCGCACCGCCGCGCGTGGCGGCGAGTCCCGCCCAGTTCGAATGCAAGGTGACGGAGATCGTCCACCTCAAGGATCTGGATGGCGTCCCCAGCGACTTCCGGGTGGTCTTCGGCCAGGTCGTGCACGTGCACATCAATCAGGATTGTATCCTCGACGGCACCTATCAGACTACCCATGCCGTGCCGGTGTCGCGCGGGGGCGGCCCGGCCGATTACTATGAGACGCGTGCCGATGCCCTGGTTCAGAAATGGCGGCGCGGCCCGGTCACGCCCGTCGACCGCAAGCGAGAGTTTTCCAAGTGATCTGACGGCTCGAAATGTCTGACCCGCCCCCCCCGAGTCTCGACACGGACGATATGGGCGACGACATTTGAAGCGGCTGCCAGAGGTGAAACGGGGGGATTTTCGGCTTTGACCGTCAGCGGCCAGGTCTTTTGGATTTGCAGGGCGATAGGCTGGTATTGGGCTGAGAGCTGCCTGCACTATCGCCTGCAATGCTCGAACGCGCTCGGCGCGATGGAGACGCCCGACATAAGCCATGTTGCGGCAGGAGGGGGCCAATACCGCGAACGGCATCCCTGAGATGCCGCGCCCAGCCCCGCCGCCAGCCCTCAGTCGAGCGCCTCAATCACCGCCGCGCGCAACTCCGGCAGGCCCATGCCCTTCTCGCTCGATGTCGGGATGATCTGCGGATGGGCCGCCGGGCGCTTGCGCACTTCTGCTGCAGTCCGCTCGGTGACGATAGCGAGGTCGGTCGCCTTCACCTTATCGGCCTTGGTCAGCACCATGCGGTAGCTCACCGCTGCTTCATCCAGCATGTCGAGCAGCGTGCGGTCGACATCCTTGAGGCCGTGGCGGGCATCGACCAGCACCAGCGCGCGCTTGAGGACGGCACGCCCGCGCAGGAAATCGTTCACGAGGAAGCGCCACTGCTTGACCACATCCTTGGGCGCCTTGGCATAGCCATAGCCGGGCATGTCCACGAGGCGGAAGCGCAGCGGCTCGCCCACGTCGAAGAAGTTCAATTCCTGCGTGCGTCCCGGCGTGTTGGATGTGCGCGCAAGACCATTGCGGTTGGCCAGCGCATTGATGAGCGAGGACTTGCCGACATTGGAGCGCCCGGCAAAGGCGACCTCCGGCACATCTGCTGGCGGCAGGAAGTTCAGCCCCGGCGCGGATTTGAGGAAGCTGATCGGCCCGGAAAAGATCCGGCGGGCCTCCTCGATGCGGGCGGCGGTGTCCTGATCGCTCTGGGCTTGATCTGTGTCGGTCTGGCTCATGCCATCCCCCTAGCGCCAGACGCGGCGCCCGTCACCTGAAAGGGCAAGGAGCGGGAAAGCGGGGTGCGGTCGATCCCGAAGATCAGCGGGACCCCGGGTCAAGCCCGGGGTGACGAAGTTGGAATGAGATCATCCCTGGAAGCGCAAGTGGGATAGGGCGCTTGCTCCCCACCGTCACCCCGGGCTTGACCCGGGGTCCCGCTGCTCGATCTTCCCCTCGCCTCAACCCTTCGCCGGATCCGCTGCCGGCTGCCCCAGCACGGGATGCTGGCGATACAGCCACCATTGCTGCGCGATGGTGAGGATGTTGGATGTGCACCAGTAGATCAGCAGGCCGGCCGCGAACGGCGCCATGATGAACATCATCATCCAGGGCATCAGCGAGAAAATCTGCTTCTGCACATCGTCCATCGGTGCCGGGTTCAGCTTGAACTGCAGCCACATGGTGATGCCAAGGATCACCGCCAGCACGCCGATGCCGAGGAACGAGGGCGGCGTGAACGGCAGCAGGCCGAACAGGTTGAGGATGTGCGCCGGATCGGGCGCGGACAGATCCTTGATCCACAGGTAGAAAGGCTGGTGGCGCATATCCACCGTCAGCATCAGCACCTTGTAGAGCGCGAAGAAGATGGGGATCTGCAGGAAGATCGGCAGGCAGCCCGCGAGCGGATTGACCTTCTCCGTCTTGTACAGCGCCATGATCTCCTGCTGCATCTTGGGCTTGTCGTTCTTGTAGCGCTCCTGCAGCGCCTTCATCTTCGGCTGGATGGCGCGCATCGCCGCCATGCTGGCGAACTGCCGCTGGGCGACCGGGAACATCAGGCCACGCACGATGAAGGTGAGGCAGATGATCGCCACGCCGAAATTGCCGATGTGGCGGAACAGCCAGTCGAGCAGATAGAAGATCGGCTTCTCGAACCAGCGGAACCAGCCCCAGTCGATCGCGCGGTCGAACAGCGCGATGCCCTGCTGGTCCATGTAGCGGTCGAGCACCGGGGTTTCCTTGGCGCCGACGAACAGCCGGCTCGTCGTGCTGAGCGAGGTACCGGGCTGGACGACGGCGGGCGCATAGGTCAGGTCGGCCTGATAGCGGTCGCTCGCGCCCTTGCGGAACTGCGCATCGACCGGCAGCGTCTGCGCCGGGATGAGCGCGGCATGCCAATAGAGATCGGTAAAGCCCAGCCAGCCGCCGGTGGTGGAGAAGCGCTTGTCGCCATCCTTGTCCAACTTGTCGAAGCCGATGTCATAATTGGCCGATCCGTTGAACACGCCCATCGGGCCGGTGTGGATCGTCCAGGTCGACTTGTCCTTGCTGTGGCCGGTGCGCGAGAGCAGGCCATAGTTGCGGACGGCGATGGCATTGCCGCCCGCATTCTCGACCGTCTGCGCGACAGTGAGCAGATAATCCTCGTCGATCGACAGGCGGATGAGGAAGGTCTGCCCCACGCCGTTGCTCCAGCGCAGCGTCACCGGCGTCTGCGGGGTCAGCTTGGTGCCGTCGGCTGTCCACACGGTGTTCGCATCCGGCACGCGCACGCCTTCGCCGCTCCAGCCGAAGCTCGCGAAATAGGCGTCCGCCGTGCCGCTCGGCGCGAGCAGGCGGACCGGGGGCGATTTTTCATCCACCGTCTGGCGGTGCGTCGGCAGCACGACATCATCGATGCGGGCGCCGCGCAGATTGATGGAGCCGCGCAGCTTGGGCGTCTCGATGGCGACGCGCTGGCTTTCGCCCAGCACGGCCTCGATCGGGCGAATCGCCTGCGCGCCTTCGGCCAGCGGTCCGCCGCGCACATTGGGCGCTGCGCCCTTCTGCTTCGCCTGCTGCTCGGCTCGCTCGATCGGCTGGGCCGATGGCGGGAAGAAATAATTGCTGATGACCGGCCAGCCAAAGAGAATAGCAATGGTCAGCACCACGGCGAGAAGGATGTTGCGCTTGTCGTCCACGTCTCTTTGGCTTCCGTCTCTTTGTCAGCTCATGTCAGGGGATTCGGCGTCAGGGCACCGGATCATGGCCGCAGCCGCCCCATGGGTGGCAGCGCAATAGCCGCTTCAACGCCAGCCAGCCACCCCTTATCGCCCCATATTTCCGCAGGGCCTCGATGGCATATTGGGAGCAGCTCGGCGAATAGCGGCAGGAGGGCGGCAGAATCCGGCTCGGCCCGATCTGCCAGAAGCGCGCGACGAGGATGAGAAGGCGCGCAATCACGGGGCGGAGTGGTCGAGTATGCGGCGACGCCATGGTCTTCCAGCCTCGATCACCGTGCTCCTGCGAAGACAGGAGCCCAAGGCCCGACCGACTGCTCTTGCCGTCCTAGCCTCCTGCCTGCGCAGGAGCACGGGTTGTGCGGGGCCAGAGCGACAATCCCTCATCGACATCATGCGGGCGGCTCGTTGCGCGGGGCAGGGTCATTGTGCGGCGCCGGGGGCGTCACCCTCTTGCTCCCACCGGAGCCGCGACCACCCCGACCCCGTCCGCCTTCGCGCGGCGGGGCACCCTTGCCGCTGGCGACGCGCCGCAGCGCTTTCTCAAGCTCGGCGGCCAGCGAGGCATAATCCCGCTCCACGCCGCCCTCGCGGCCGATCAGCACATGATCGGCGCCGGCAATGGCGTGAACGGGGAGGATCTCGCGCGCAAGCGCACGAAAACGGCGCTTCATCCGGTTCCGGATGACAGCGCCGCCTATCTTTTTGGTGACGGTAATGCCGAGGCGGGCCGTGGGATCGCCATCGCCCCGATCGCGCACCAGCAGCACGAAGCCTGGCATGGGTGCGCGCTGGCCGCGATTGGCGGCCAGATAGTCGGCGCGGCGGGTCATGCGACCCACGACGCGCCGCAGCGCGCCGTCCGCGCCGGGCTCGATCAGGCGGTCAGCTTCTTGCGGCCGCGGGCGCGGCGCGCGTTCAGCAGCTTGCGGCCGGCTGCCGTCGCCATGCGCAGGCGGAAACCGTGGCGGCGCTTGCGAACAAGGTTGCTCGGCTGAAAGGTGCGCTTCATCGTTCATTCCTCAAAATCGAATCAGGTTCTGCAGACTCGACAAAAATGGCCGCCTCGCCCCGATCCGGGAGGAGCGGCCGTCTGTCCGAAGGCGCGCGGATAGGCAAAGCGGGCTTATTTGTCAATCAGCGGCACGGAAAAGGACGCCGCCCTGCGCTGCTCTCTTAGGCGGGCCGCGCTGCGACCTGCAAGGGAATGAATAGCCACGCGCGCCTCATTCAGAAACGGTGGAAACGAAGCGGGAACATCGCTACACCCGCCTCATGATCGCGCATTTGAAAGGCCTGCTCGTCTCCACCGGACTGGATAGTGCCGTCATCGATGTCGGTGGCGTGGGTTATCTGGTCGGCATGTCCTCGCGCAGCCTGTCCGCGCTCGGCAGCGTCGGCGGAGCCGTCACCGTGCATACCGAGATGCTGGTCGGCGAGGAGTTCATCCGGCTGGTCGGCTTCGCCAGCGAGGCGGAGCGCGACTGGTTCCGCCTGCTGACCGGTGTGCAGGGCGTGGGCGCCCGCGTGGCGCTGGCCATTCTCTCTGCGCTGGAGCCGAGCGACCTCCACCGCGCCATTGCCGCGCAGGACAAGGCGATGGTCGCCCGCGCGAACGGCGTGGGGCCCAAGCTCGCCGAACGGATCGTGCGCGAACTCAAGGACAAGGTGGGCGCCATCGCCACCGGATCCTTCGCCATCGGGCTGGATGCGAGCGGCGCGGCGATCCCGGCCGCGACGGGCGTGCAGGCCGATGCTCTCTCCGCCCTCGCCTCGCTGGGCTTCAAGCCGGGCGAAGCAAGCATCGCCGTCAGCGCCGCGCTGGACGAGCTGGGCGACAGCGCCTCGCTGGATGCTCTGGTCCGCCTCGCGCTGCGAAAGGCTGCCAAGTGAACGAAGAGATTGAAGCCATCATTCTTAAGGAGTGCGCTAGCATCGAAGCGACGGCACTGACTGACGGATTTAAGGTCGTGCTGGAGCAGCATAGTTCGTCTTTCAAGTGGCTCAACGCCTCTCTTCTCGCAGTCAACGGCGGGGGCGCGATCGCAATAGTGTCCTCAACGCAACTTTCAGATGTCACCAAGCTCCATGCTTGCTCGTCCTTCTTTATTGGCATTCTGTTGGCGCTACTGAGTGGTCGAGTTAGCCAAATGATTGCCACCAAAGCCCTCCCCTCCATAAAGAACCAAATCTTCTATTGGACAGGCGTTTCGATCAGTGGCCAACGAGATCTCGACGAAGAAAACCTTTTGAAAAAGGAAGCCGATGATTCTCTGAAACGGGCTTGGATCGGTCAGGGATGCGGATGGCTTTCTGTGACTGCGTTCGTGGCAGGCGCTGTTTTTATCGGACGCGGTTTAGCTTAGAAATGGCGATCAGTTCAAAATGGCGAAGGCTCTAGCAAGTGTGGGTTCTGCAACGATGCCGATAGCCTCCTCCCCCCTCCTCACCGCCGGCCGCACGCCTGAAGATATGGATGCCGCGCTGCGCCCAAAGACGCTGGACGATTTCGTCGGGCAGAAGGGCGCGCGCGAGAATCTGCGGATCTTCATTAATGCCGCCCGCGCACGCGGCGAAGCGCTCGATCACGTGCTGTTCTTCGGCCCGCCGGGCCTAGGCAAGACCACCCTCGCGCAGATCGTCGCGCGGGAGATGGGCGTGGGGTTCCGTGCCACGTCCGGTCCGGTCATCGCCAAGGCGGGCGATCTCGCCGCGCTGCTTACCAATCTCGATGAAGGCGACGTGCTGTTCATCGACGAGATTCACCGGCTCAATCCGGCGGTGGAGGAAATTCTCTACCCCGCCATGGAGGACCGCGCGCTCGACATCATGATCGGAGAAGGCCCCTCGGCCCGCTCGGTGCGGATCGATCTACCGTCTTTCACGCTGGTCGGCGCGACGACGCGGCAGGGCATGCTGGCCACGCCGCTGCGCGACCGGTTCGGCATCCCCGTGCGGCTCAACTTCTATACCGTCGATGAGCTGGAGCATGTCATCACCCGCGCCGCGCGGCTGCTCGACCTGCCGATCGCCCCCGATGGCGCGAGCGAAATCGCCCGCCGCGCCCGTGGTACGCCGCGCATTGCCGGACGGCTGCTGCGGCGGGTTCGTGATTTCGCCCATGCCGCCGGCCATGATGTCGTCGATGCCGCCGCCGCCGACGCCGCGCTGACCCGGCTGGAGGTCGACCAGCTCGGCCTCGACCTGATGGATCGCCGCTACCTGCGGATGATTGCCGACATTTATAAAGGCGGCCCGGTTGGTGCCGAGACGCTCGCCGCTGGCCTCTCCGAACCGCGCGACACCATCGAGGATGTCATCGAGCCCTATCTGCTCCAGCTTGGCATCATCGCGCGGACGGCCCGGGGCCGCATCCTGAATGCGCCGGGCTGGAAGCACCTCGGCCTCAATCCGCCAGAGGGCAGCCAGGACGGTTTGTTCGACTGAGGCGACAAGCGGCAAGCGATCCTCCCCGGTCCCGTGCGATAGAACGAAGATCTGCTGCGTTCTGACGCTTGAAAAGGCTTTCCGCCGCGAGTCGCGTCGGTTAGGACTGGTCGCCCATGCCTTCGCAAAGCGCCCTTCATCCCGCTTCGGGACAGTTTGAGAACGGAGAACATCGCTTCCCCGTGCGCGTCTATTTCGAGGACACGGACCTTTCCGGCGTCGTCTATCACGCCAATTATCTGCGCTATATGGAGCGCGCCCGCTCGGACATGCTGCGCCAGCTCGGTATCGATCAGCGCGCGGCACAGGAATCCGGCGAGGGCGTGTATGCGGTGACGGACATCGCGCTGCGCTACCGCGCGCCGGCGCGCCTGGACGATGATCTCACCGTGCGCAGCCAGCTGACGCAACTCGGCGCGGCGCGCTGCGTTATAGCCCAGTCGGTCTGGCGCGAGGACATGGAACTGACCCGAGGCAGCGTCACTGTTGCTTTCCTCGACAGCACCGGTCGCCCGCGCCGCCAGCCGGCTGACTGGATCGATCGCTTCAGCCGGCTTGCGCCGCTTCCTTCCTGACCGGAGAAAAACCCCCGCCCATGACCCTCACCCTCATGCTTGCTGCCGCAGCGCCGGACAATGCGCTCACTTTGTCGCCGGTGGACATGTTCCTCCAGGCGGATCTCGTCGTGAAGGCGGTGATGGTCGGCCTGCTGCTGGCCAGCGTCTGGACCTGGGGCATCATCTTCAGCTTCGCCGGACGGCTCCGGCGGATGCGCAAGGGATGCGACGAGTTCGAGCGCGCCTTCTGGCAGGCCAAGGACATGGACGCCTTCGCCAAGGAGCGCGGCCGGGAAGACCTGCCCAGCGCGCAGGTGCTCAATGCCGGCATCGCCGAATGGCGCCGCTCCACCGCCCAGCGCGGCATGAACCCGGACGGCACGCGCGACCGGCTCGCCACCGCCATGGGCTCCGCTCTGGCTGGCACCATCGACAAGATTTCCGACCGGCTGAACATCCTCGCCACCGTCGGCTCGGTGGCGCCCTTCGTCGGCCTGTTCGGCACCGTTTGGGGCATCATGCGCGCGTTCATCGCCATTGCCGGCGAGCAGAACACCAGCCTCGCGGTCGTGGCACCCGGCATTGCCGAGGCTTTGTTCGCGACCGCCATCGGCCTGTTCGCGGCCATTCCGGCGGTGATCGGCTACAATCGCCTCAGCCATGGCGTGAACCGGCTGGAGGCGCGGGTCCAGCGCTTCTCGGACGGACTCTACACCACCTTCAGCCGCGAGCTTGAATCCTGATGGGCATGAACCTGCCTTCCAACCGGCGGGGCGGGCGACGCGCGCCCATGGCGGACATTAACGTCACGCCGCTGGTCGACGTGATGCTGGTGCTGCTCATCATCTTCATGGTGACGGCTCCCTTGCTGGTGACCGGTGTGCCGGTGCGCTTGCCGGAAAGCCGCGCGAGCGCGCTGGACCAGGACAAGAAGCCCGCCATCGTCTCGGTCGATCCGGAGGGCGCGGTCTTCATCAATGACGATCCGGTGAGCGACGATGCGCTGCCGGACCGGCTCAATGCCTTGCGCGCCGGCCTTGGCCCGGACGAGCAGGTGTTCCTGCGCGCCGATGCCGCGCTCGATTATGGCCGCGTCATGCGCGTGATGGGCGAGCTCAATCGCGCCGGGCTGGACCGGGTGGCGCTTGTCACCACCGGGATCGGCATGGGCGGATCGGATCCGTCCACCGTGCGTTCAGTGACGGGCGAATAAGGGCGGGCAATGGACCAGCGCGAGCGTCTAGGACTGGGAATTTCCACGGCGGGCCATGTGCTTCTGCTCGGCGCGCTGTCGCTCGGCCTGTTTCAGAAGAGCGCCGATTTGAAACCGCCGTCGACCATCGACGTGACATTCGCGGATGCTGTTGCGCTCGAAAGCTTCACCCGCGAGCATGCGCCGGACGTGCCGCAAACCGCCACCGCGCCGGAAATCGGCGAGGTCGAGCCGGACGCGGCCCCGCCGCCGCCCTCCACCGCAGCGCCCGCCTCTACGGCGCAGCCCGATCCGGTCGCGCCGCCACCCCCGCCGCGCGCGCAGGCCCCCACGCCCAAACCGGCTCCGCCCCCGCCACCTGCGCCCAAACCGCGCGAACAGCGGGCCAGCACGCGCGAGACGCCAGCCGCCAAGCCCGCGCCCTCCCGCCCCGCGCGTGAGGAGGCGCCGCGTCAGCGTGCATCCCGGCTGGGCGACGATTTCCTCAAGGGCATCGATGCCGAGACGGCCTCCAGCCGCGCGACGCCCAACACCAGCGGCTCCAACGCCAAGCTCAGCCCGGTCGCGGCCCGCGCGCTCAATGCGGAGATCACCCGCCAGATCAAGCCGCACTGGCGCCCACCCTCGGGCGCCGATGCCGAAAAGCTGGTGACGCTGCTCAGTGTCCACCTGACACCGGACGGGCGCATCGATGGCCGGGTCGAGGTCGTCGGGCAGGAGGGCGTGACGGCCAGCAATCGCGCCCAGGCCGATCTCCATGCCGAGCGGGCCGTGCAGGCCGTGATGCGCGCCGCGCCGTTCAAGAACCTGCCCGCCGAATTTTATGAACAGTGGAAGTGGCTCCGGCCGCTCCGCATTTATGCGAGTCTGTGACCATGATGATGCTCAGCCTTCGACGCAAAACCCTGCGCGGTGCCAGCGCCCTGCTGGCCCTGCTCATCGCGATGCCCGCCACGGCGCAGCTCAGCGTGGACGTCACCAATCCGGTCGAGAGCGATCTGCGGATCGCCGTTCCGGCTATGCCGACCCAGCAAAATGTCGAAACGCCGGCGGGCTCCACCCAGTCCCTCGGCCAGCGTATCGCCGAGGTGATCGCCAACGATCTGCGCGGCTCCGGGCTGTTCACGCCGCTCGGCCCCAATGGCGTGCAGCCGCCCTCCATGGCGGAAGTCACCAGCCCCGTCTTCGCGCGCTGGTCCGCGATGAATGCCGAGGCGCTGGTGCAGGGCTTCGTGCGCTCAGCGGGCGGCGATTCGCAGATCACGGTCGGTTGCTATCTCTATGACGTATCGCTCGGCACCGAGCTTGCCCGGCAGGGCTATGTCGTCGCACCACGCGACTGGCGCCGGGCCGCCCATCGCTGCGCCGACCTTGTCTATTCGCGCCTGACCGGCGAGAGCCCGTTCTTCGATAGCCGCATCGCCTACATCGCCGAGACCGGCCCCAAGGACAATCGCGTCAAGCGCCTCGCCATCATGGACAGCGACGGCGCCAACCATCGCTTCATCACCAACGGCCAGAGCCTCGCGCTCACCCCGCGCTGGTCGCCGGATTATCGCTCCATCGCCTATGTGAGCTATGTCGGCCGCAACGTGCGCATCTACATCTATGATGTCGATCAGGGCCGCCAGCGCGTACTGCTGGAAGGCAGCGGCGCCATCTTCGCCCCGCGCTGGTCGCCGGACGGCCGCACTTTGCTCTAC
Organism: Sphingobium sp. B8D3B; assembly: GCF_025961875.1. NCBI lineage: Bacteria > Pseudomonadati > Pseudomonadota > Alphaproteobacteria > Sphingomonadales > Sphingobiaceae > Sphingobium > Sphingobium sp. B8D3B. The sequence continues at coordinate 2,207,078 of NZ_JAOQON010000001.1, forward strand.
TCGATGGCCAGCGGCGCCAATACGGACATCTACAAGATCCCCGTCGCCGGCGGTCGCCCGACACGGCTGACCAACACGCCGGGCATCAATGTCGGCGGCTCCTTCTCGCCGGACGGGACGAAGGTCGTCTTCGAGAGCGATCGCTCGGGCGGGCAGCAGATCTATGTGATGAATGCGGATGGCTCGGGCCAGCGCCGCATCAGCTTCGGCGGTGGTCGCTACGCCACGCCGGAATGGAGCCCGCGCGGTGACCTCATCGCTTTCACCAAAATCGCCGGCAACTTCCGGGTCGGTGTGATGGATGTGAACGGCAGCAACGAGCGGCTGTTGACCAACGGCTGGCAGGATGAAGCGCCGACCTGGTCGCCCAATGGCCGTGTGCTGCAATTCTTCCGCACCGCAGCCGGTCGCTCCGGTAATTCCTCCATCTGGCAGGTCGATCTGACCGGCGTGAACGAGCGCAAGATCGTAACGCCGGTGGACGGCTCGGACCCCGCCTGGGGGCCGCTGCTTCAGTGACGGGGAACCAATAATTCATCTTTGTTTTCATATCTTCAGGTTGACTTGTCGGCAAAACGCCCCAACCATACGACGAACCGGTTTGTGTTCAGGACAGTAGGAGAAGCCCCCATGCGTACCACACCCCTGTTGCTGCTGGTTTCCAGTGCCGCGCTCGCCCTTTCGGCCTGTGCCAAAAAGGCGCCGGAGACCCTTCCCCCCGCTCCGGCTGACACGGCTCCGCCGCCGGCCACCACGCCGACGCCCACGCCGAGCGGCCCGACCCCGGGCAGCCAGGCCGACTTCGTCGCCAGCGTGACCTCGGACCGCATCTTCTTCAATACGGATGAGAGCGACATCGACGATGAGGACCGCAATGTGCTGCGCAGCCAGGCCGAATGGCTGATGCGCTACCCGCAGAAGCGCGTGACCGTCGAAGGCCATGCCGACGAACGCGGCACCCGCGAGTACAACCTCGCCCTCGGCGAGCGTCGCGCCAATGCCGCCAAGAACTATCTGGCCTCGCTCGGCATCGATGCCGGCCGCATCAACACGATCAGCTACGGCAAGGAGCGCCCGGTCGCGCTCGGCTCGGATGAAGCCAGCTGGGCTCAGAACCGTCGCGCAGTCACTGTCACGGTCGACTGACACGCGCCACAGCGCCAAACAGAAAGGGCAGCCTTCCAAGCGGGAGGCTGCCCTTTTCTATGATCTGCCCTTCTGGCGGGCGGGCCGTCAGCCGCGCCGCGTACCCGTCATCGCCATAGTGCCGAAAGCGCCGGCATCGATGGTGCCGCTGATCTTGCCGTCGGTCACGATCGCCTCGCAGGTGAGCGTCATCGGCATGGGCATGGTCATTTCCATGGTCCAGGTCAGCCGATTGCCGTCCACCTTGCCGTTCTTCACATCGAGCGAGCCGAGCGGCCCCGCATTGGTGCCGTTGAACGTGTCTCCGTCCGTCACGACGGTGAACACGCTCGCCTGATCCCCCATCGGGGTTTTGGTGGTGCAATCATAAGCGCCGTCTACTTTGGCCATTTCATCTCTCCTTCCGGAATGAACGTTCTTCAGCGAGCGGGGGCCGCGTCGGGGGTGATCTCCGTCACGGGCAGCCCCAGCGGCTTGAGCTGATCCGCAATCTGGCTCTTGTCGCCCACCACTACCCAGCTCAGCTGTGCGGGATCGATCAGCTGCTTCGCCGCCGCGTCGAGCTGGGCCGGGGTGAGCGCCTGATAGCGCGCCCGCAGCGTCTCGACATAATCGAACGGCCGGCCGAACAGCGCATCCGCCTGCATCTGCCCGAGCACCGCGCCGGTCGTCTCGAACTTGCCCGGCAAGCCGGCGATCTCGCCATTCACCACGCGCGCGAATTCCTGCGGCGTCACGCGTTTTTGCCCAAGGAAGCTGACGATCTGATCCCGCATCGCCGCGATGGCCGGGCCTGTCTTGTCCGCCTGCACCGGCGCGCTGACCAGATAGGGGCTGCGCTCCAGCCGCCGGCTGAGCGCACCGCGCACGCCATAGGACCAGCCCTTGGCCTCCCGAATGTCCGCGTTCAGCCGCGAGAGGAAATCATCGCCCAGCACGGTGTTCGCCATGTTGAACGCGACCAGGTCATCGCGCCCCGTCGCCTTGGTGACGACGCCGCCCAGAATGACGGACTGCGGCGACTGCGGCCGGTCGATCAGGTAGATGCCCGGCTTGGGCGTCGGCACCGCCACCGAGAAATCCTTGACCGGCGAGGCCATGCGGTTCTGCGGCCAAGTGCCAAAGCGAGCCTCCAGCAGGGGCTTGATCTCGGCCATGGTGATGTCGCCGGCGACGAAGATCTCCGCCTTGCTCGGGACGATCCAGCCGCCATGGTAATGCACGAGGTCATCGCGCGTGATCGCCTTCACGGTCGCCTCCTCACCCCGCGCGCTGACGACGCCATAAGGATGCTGCGGGCCATAGAGCAGCGGCGAGATTGCCCGGTTGGCAAGGCCGCTGGGCTGCGTCTTTTCCGCCGCGATGCCGGCAAGCTGGATGGTCCGCAGCCGCTCGATCTCGCTCGGCGCGAAGGCGGGATTGCGGATCACATCCTGCAGCAGGTCGAGCGAGGGCGCCAGATTGGGCTTGAGTGCGAACAGGGAGATGGACGTGCGATCCATGCTCTGCCCGGTCGAGATGCTGGCGCCGAGCCGCTCCTGCTCCTCGGCGATCTGGATGGTCGAGCGGCTGGTGGTGCCCGCCTCCAGCAGGTCGAGCATCAGCGTGCCCAGCCCCATCCGGTCCCGCCGGTCACTGGCAAGCCCAGCGTCGAAATTGACTGCGATGCTGACGGTCGGCACGGTCGAGCGGGTCGCGACGTGCAGCTTGATGCCATTGCCGAGCGTCGCCGTCTCCACCGTGGGGAAATCGAGGTCCGGGTTCTGCGTTACATCCGGGATCGCCAGCGTCGGCTTGGGCGCCGCGACGTCCGCCGGCGCATTCTCGCCCGGCGCTGCGACAGTGGCGTCCGCATAGGCCTCCCGCTCACCGGGCTCGACCGTCAGTGCAAACACGGGGCGGGTGAGCCAGCGCTGCATCGCTGCCGTCACGGCCGTGGGCGTTGCGGCGGCGATGGCCGCCAGGTCCTTCTTGTACTGGGCAGGATCGCCCGAATATAACAGTCCCTCAGCGAGGGTGGACGCCTTGCCGCTGAATCCGCCGACCACTTCAAGCGCGGCAATCTCGCCGGCGACCTGCCGCGTGGCCACGCGGGTGACTTCATCGGCGGTCGGGCCAGTCTTGATGAAATCGCCCATGATCTCATCGAGCCGGCGGGAGACCAGCGCCGGATCGGTGCCGGGCTTCACGTCCGCCGTCGCCATGAAGAAGCCGAGTTGCTCGAACTGCTGCACGCCCGCGGTCACGCTCACCGCGATCTGCTCATCGCGGACGAGGATATTGTCCAGCCGCGAGCTGGCGAGACCGCCGAGCACCGCGCCGCCTACCGAGAGCAACGGCGCATCCTTGTCATTGCGGCCCGGCGTCACCCACATGCGATAGATGCGCGTGGTCGCCACGCGGTCCTTCATCACCTTGTCAACGCGTGCGGGCAGCGTCGGGATCGGCGCGGCAACCGGCTTGACCGCCGGCCCCGCCGCGATGCCGCCGAAATATTTCTCGACCTTCGCCTTGGCCGTGGCGGCGTCGATATCGCCGGCGAGCACCAGGATCGCGTTGTTCGGCCCGTAATGATCGCGGAACCAGCCCTTCACATCCTCCAGCGAGGCGGAGTCCAAATCCGCCATCGAGCCGATGGTCGAGTGGCCATAGGGATGGCCCTTGGGCAGCAGCGTCTCAAGCTGCACATATTCCACCAGGCCATAGGGCTGATTGTCACCCTGCCGCTTCTCGTTCTGCACCACGGCGCGCTGGGCGTCGAGCTTGCCTTGCGTCACCGCGCCGAGCAGGCGGCCCATGCGATCCGCCTCCATGAACAGCGCCCGATCGAGCGTGCCCGTCGGCACCGTCTCGACATAATTGGTGCGGTCGAACCACGTCGATCCATTGGTGGGTGTGGAACCGGCCGAAACCAAAGGCTCATCGAAATTGGGCACATTCTCCGACCCGCCGAACATCAGATGCTCGAAGAGATGCGCAAAGCCGGTCTTGCCTTCCGGCTCATGCTTGGAGCCGATCCGGTAGTAGACGGTGACGCCGACGACCGGCGCCTTGCGATCGGTATGCACGATTACGCGCAGGCCATTGGGCAGCGTGAACGTCTCGTAGGGAATGTCGACTCGCTTGATGAGATCGGCGAGCGGCGCGGGCTTGACGGCTGCGCTGGCCGTCGCGGCGGCTGCCGGACGGGGGGCAGGCTGCGCTTGCGACCAGGCCGGCACGGATGCCGTAAGGGCAAGGCTGCAAACGCCCAGATACATGAGGGCAGTCGAACGACGAACAGTCAGACGCATAGAATCTCCGACGAATATCAACAGGTCGCCACCCGTAGCAGCGACGGCCTGAACCATGGCCGGACCATAGCGGCAGGCGGCGGCCAAGCCTAGCACCGGATCGAACCGGCCCCGGATTGAGAACCCGCCAGCGAGTTTGAGCGTTGATCCCAACGAAGCTGGCATGGCATATTGGCGCAGCTCGATCATGCTGCCCGGATCGCGCCGGAGAAAAACGCGCCGCCCTCTTGTGTTGCGAAATAGCAACACCATCTGTGGCGGGCGAAGGGAGATAGTATGAATCTCGAAAAGTTCACAGACCGGGCCAAGGGCTTCTTGCAGAGCGCGCAGACGGTCGCGATCCGCATGAACCATCAGCGCATCAGCCCGGAGCATCTGCTCAAGGCGCTGCTCGAGGATGAGCAGGGCATGGCCAGCGGGCTCATCAAGGCGGCGGGCGGTGATGCCGCGACGGCGCTGCGCGAGACCGACGCGGCGCTTGCCAAGGTGCCCGCCGTCAGCGGATCGGGCGCGCAGCAGACCCCCGGCCTCGACAATGACGCGGTGCGCGTGCTCGATTCCGCCGAGCAGGTCGCGCAGAAAGCCGGCGACAGCTATGTCACCGTCGAGCGGCTGCTGCTCGCTCTGGTGCTGGCGACGACGACCGCCGCCGGCAAGGCGCTGGCCACCGCCGGCGTGAAGGCCGAGGCGCTCAATGGCGCGATCAATGCCTTGCGCGGCGGGCGGACGGCGGACACGGCCTCTGCCGAGGACCGCTATGACGCGCTCAAGAAGTTCGCCCGCGATCTCACCGAGGCCGCCCGCGATGGCAAGCTCGATCCGGTGATCGGCCGCGACGAGGAAATCCGCCGCACCATCCAGATCCTCGCCCGGCGCACCAAGAACAACCCGGTGCTGATCGGCGAACCTGGCGTCGGCAAGACCGCCATCGCCGAGGGCCTCGCCCTGCGCATCGCCAATGGCGACGTGCCCGATACGCTCAAGGACCGCACGCTGATGGCGCTCGACATGGGCAGCCTCATCGCCGGCGCGAAGTATCGCGGCGAGTTCGAGGAGCGCCTCAAGGGCGTGCTCGACGAGGTGAAGGGCGCGGACGGCCAGATCATCCTCTTCGTCGATGAAATGCACACGCTGATCGGCGCGGGCAAATCGGAAGGCGCGATGGATGCCTCCAACCTGCTCAAGCCGGCCTTGGCGCGCGGCGAGTTGCACTGCATCGGCGCGACCACGCTCGATGAGTATCGCAAATATGTCGAGAAGGACCCCGCCCTCCAGCGGCGGTTCCAGCCCGTTTTCGTTGGCGAGCCGACGGTGGAGGACACCATCTCCATCCTGCGCGGCATCAAGGACAAGTACGAGACGCACCATGGCGTGCGGATCGCGGACGGGGCCATCGTCTCCGCCGCGACGCTCTCCAACCGCTACATCACCGACCGCTTCCTGCCGGACAAGGCCATCGACCTGATGGACGAGGCCGCGAGCCGCATCCGCATGGAAGTGGAATCCAAGCCCGAGGAGATCGAAAATCTCGACCGGCGGATCATGCAGCTCCAGATCGAGCGCGAGGCGCTGAAGAAGGAGACCGATCAGGCGAGCAAGGACCGGCTGGCGGCGCTGGAAGGCGACCTCGCCAATCTGGAGCAGCAATCGGCCGAACTCACCGGCCGCTGGCAGGCCGAGAAGGACAAGATCGCAGGCGAGGCCAAGCTCAAGGAACAGCTCGATGCCGCGCGCATCCAGCTGGAGCAGGCGCAGCGCACCGGCGAATATGCCAAGGCCGGCGAGCTGCAATATGGCACCATCCCCACGTTGGAGAAGCAGCTCGAAGAGGCGCAGTCCGCCTCCAAGGGCGCGATGCTGCGTGAGGAAGTGACCAGCGAGGACATCGCCAGCGTCGTTTCGCGCTGGACCGGCATTCCCGTCGACAAGATGCTGGAAGGCGAGCGCGAGAAGCTGCTGGCCATGGAGGAGGAGCTGGGTCGCCGGGTGATCGGCCAGGCCGATGCGGTGAAGGCCGTCTCCACCGCCGTGCGCCGCTCACGCGCCGGTCTGCAGGACCCCAACCGTCCGCTCGGCAGCTTCCTGTTCCTCGGCCCGACGGGCGTCGGCAAGACGGAGCTGACCAAGGCGCTCGCCGAATTCCTGTTTGACGACAGCAATGCGATGGTGCGCATCGACATGAGCGAGTTCATGGAGAAGCACAGCGTCGCGCGGCTGATCGGCGCACCGCCGGGCTATGTCGGCTATGAGGAAGGCGGCGTGCTGACCGAAGCCGTCCGCCGCCGGCCCTATCAGGTCGTGCTGTTCGACGAGGTGGAGAAGGCGCATGGCGACGTGTTCAACGTGCTCCTCCAGGTGCTCGACGATGGCCGCCTGACCGATGGGCAGGGCCGCACCGTGGACTTCACCAACACGATCATCGTGCTGACCAGTAACCTCGGCAGCCAGTTCCTCACCAGCCTTGGCGATGATGAGCCGGTGGAGAAGGTCGAGGATCAGGTGATGGACGTGGTGCGTGCGCACTTCCGCCCCGAGTTCCTCAATCGGCTGGACGAGATCATCCTGTTCCACCGCCTGGGCGCGGAGCATATGGGGCCGATCGTCGACATCCAGGTCGCCCGCGTCGGCAAGCTACTCAAGGACCGCAAAGTGACGCTCGACCTCACCGACGGCGCCCGCGCCTGGCTCGGCCGGGTGGGCTACGATCCGGTCTACGGCGCCCGCCCCTTGAAGCGCGCGGTGCAGAAATATCTGCAAGATCCGCTCGCCGACCTCATCCTGCGCGGCGAAGTGCCGGACGGTGCAACCGTGCGCGTCGATGAGGGCGATGGGGCGCTGGTGTTGACGGTGGGGTGAGGCAAGGCCGAACTTGAAAGGCAAAAGAAAAGGCCGGGAGGATCGCTCCTCCCGGCCTTTTTCTCTGGGTTCCGGCGTCGCTTAGAAAAGCTTCGCTTTCACACCGACATAGAACGACCGGCCAACGGCGCTGATCGGGTACGCAACACCACCATCATCCGGCTTGCGATCGCCAAGATTGTTGATGCCACCATAAATGTCGAACCGATCGTCTACATTGTAGCTGGCGTAGATGTTGTGCTCCCACTTGCGGTTGTACCAGATGTACTCGGCAGGTGCGTAATCGGGATTGGCCTGCTCTTGCTTGAGCGTCACCCGGCGCGTCTTGGACCACCACTCAAGACCATAGTTCAGCGTGAACGGGCCCTTGTTCCAGGTCAGATCGAAGTTCGCGGTATACTTGGGAGCAGGATATTCCCAATTATGCAGCTCGTTCTCCAGGTCCGCGCCCGCGCTGGGCACGAACTGAAGCTTGTTCAGAACATTGCCCGTAACACGGAAGTTGAAAGTGCCAACGTCACCTTCAGGAACGAACCGATAGTCCACAACGAAGTCCAGACCGGACGTCTCATAAGACGCGACGTTCTCCGGGATGACTGTGAAGGTGCTGATATAGCCCTGACCCGCGCCGGACGCCCTGCGGGCGATCACGTCACAATAGATGTTGTCGAGATCCGGCTGATCGTAGCACAGGTCAACGACGTCCTGAGCCGTCGAGTAGTTGATCGCCTGCTTCAGACGGATGCTATACCAGTCGGCAGTGATCGTCAGGCCCGGCACGAAGGTCGGACGGAATACCACACCTGCGGTCCAGGTCTTTGCCGTTTCTTCCTGAAGTGTCGGATTGCCGCCCTGGAAGCCCAGAATGCTGCTGTTCTGAGGAGAGGTTGCATCGTCTGCGGGATTGAAAGTGGAAGGATCAATCCCCACCCCGGCAAGAGCCGTAGCGCAGTTCGCTGCACGGTACTGGGTGCCTTCGGCCACCCGGTCGATGCCGCACGGGTCCGTGATGAACTCATACGTACCACTTCCACCAGCAAACAGCTCGGTGATGTTGGGTGCGCGAACAGCCTGCGAGTAAGTGCCACGGAAGGTAACGTCACGAACCGGTGAATAAGAGCCGTTGACGTTCCAAGTGGTCGTGCCTCCGACCGTCGAGTAGTCGGAATAGCGGATGGCACCACCCAGTGACAGTTCGTAGGCACCCGGCACCCGCGCCAGCAGCGGAAGATTGATTTCGCCAAACACTTCCTTGACGTCGAAGCTGCCCCGGTCAACTCGCGCGAACCCGGAATCCATGAGATATCCATTAAGCTGGAGATCCGAAGGAATGAAGACGCTCGATTCCTTGCGATATTCGGCACCGATCGCAAATCCGACCGGCCCGCCGGGGAGCTCGAAGAAGCTTCCCGTGTCGCCAGAAAGCGCTGCAGTCACCACATTCTGGCGAAGCCGTGACCAAGTAGAGTGATCCACAGTCACGAAATCGAGAGCCGCCTGCGACGGAGTGCCGTAACCCAGAATGTTAAGCGGGACGCATTGCCCCGGCTGGAAGGTCAGCGGAACGCCCGAATAGACCGTGTTGTTGTAGCTGGAGGACTGAATTTCCGTCTGGCCGGGCAGATTGATGCGGCAAGTGATGCCACCACTACCGTCGGAAACCGCATCGAGCGCTGCATAATAGCGATCGGTGATACGGTCGTTGCGGTTCGTCGAGGTTTGTGTCGATTGGCCGAAGACATACGACAGGTCGTACCGCAGGTTGGAACTAAGGTCACCGCGCACACCAACCACGGTGCGGAACAGTTCTCGGTCGAGTTCGTACCGACGAATGCCAAAATCGAAGTTGTCGCGACTGATCGTCGCGTCACCGCTCACCAGCGAGCCGTAGCGCTGCTGTAGAAACGCGTTGTCTTCATACAGCGTCGTATAGAAATCGTATGTCGGCTGAGACAAAGTGTGCGCCTTGGAGCGGACGTATTTGCCTTCCAGATAGATTTCCAGAGCCGGGCTTACCTCGAACCGAGCCATCGCGTTTGCTATGTGACGGCGGTTATAGGGAAGATAGTCGCCATAATAGCTCTCACGAGGCGTGCTCGATCCACCGACGGTGAAGCTGGTGCCCGGCACGTAGCTACCCAGATCGTAGACACCGCCTTCGCCCGTGAAATCAGGGGTGAAGTCGCCGTCGAGATCCACCGCGCCACCGATCGAGCTGTCTGCCCAGCGCAAGTCAGTCATCAGGATACGATCAGGCACATTCGGATCATCGGCCGAAGAGCCCGGCGTCCCATCGGCAGGGTTGCGAACCAGCGCCCAGCTGGGGCCCGTCTTGCCATAGTTGAGGCGCTGGCGCTGGCTGAAGCGGTCCGTTTCGTTGAACTCGTAGGACAGCGTGATGTTGCCACGGCTGTCAGCAAAGTTCTTGCCAAAGGTGGCAGCAACAAAGCGGTCACCCGCATCTCCGCGCTGAGAAATACCCGACTGCGCGCGAAGCCGAAGACCGTCGAAGTCCTTCTTCATGATGAAGTTGACCACACCGGAAACGCCGTCGGCGCCATAAACTGCAGAAGCACCGCCGGTGAGCACGTCAACGGACTCAACGAGATCGGTGGGAATGGTATTGATATCGACCGCAGCCGTACCCGGATACCCCGCCACATGGCGGCGGCCATCCACGAGAACCAACGTGCGATTAACACCAAGATTGCGCAGATCCAGGTTGTTCACGCCAACCAAGCCCGCGTTGGGCAGGTTGGAGCCCGCCACATCAATGTTGGACCGCGAACCCAGCAGCGCCGGTGAGGTGACCAGATAATCCGTCAGATTAACGTTACCGCGCCGTTCGATCTGTTCGGCCGTCACGGCCTGCACGGGGTTCGGAAACGAGAACTCGGGCCGCGCGATGCGCGAGCCAGTCACAAGGATGACCTCACCATCCTCGGCGGCATCCGCATTCTGCGGCTCCTGCGCATGTGCGGCGGAGCTCAGCATGGCGAGGCCGAGCACGGCGGGTGCAGCTGCCAGCTTCAGCAATGTTTGCGATGTTATTTTCTTCACGATCCAGTCCCTTGCTCTGGAATTTGCGAACTGCGGCCGGGAATATCCGGTCGCACGAAACGCGGGGATCGTGCGTCGCCCTCTCGGTCTCCCGACGACAACACGCGTGGCCCCTGCGCTATATGGCCGTGAAACTGTGCGGATTGGTTAAAGGTGTAAAGCGCAGGTGCAGCATGAAAGGGCTATTTTCCCGTACATGTCACATTCATGCAACAAAATCGTCGGCCCCGGTGTCTGCGCGCCCTGCGGTCCGCTGTAACAATATTAGTCACGATCTACACAGCACGACACAAATCGTCCCGGACCGCAGTTTTCCTAGAAACTATTTGTTAATCTTCTCACACCGCAGTTCGTATGAACATGGAATTCGTGGCGAAATCGGAGCGACCCACGGGGTAGCTTTCCGTAGCGTCCGATGCTCAAAGGGGGCATTTTCAGACCGCCGCACCCGGCCCTGTTGCCTTCCCACATCGTGTTGCAATGCAGCAAAAGAGACCGACGGCCGGACGCTACGGCATCCAGCCTGATTGTCGATCAGCGAGCCTCTTGGCCCTGTACCAGCGGTAACGGATCAATCCGCGCATCGTTCCACTTCATGCTCCAGTGCAGATGCGGACCGGTCACGCGGCCCGTCGCGCCGATCTCGCCGAGCGGCTGGCCCTGGCGCACCACATCGCCTTCCTTCACCAGCAGCCGATCGCTGTGCAGGAAGGCGCTGTTGAGGCCCATGCCGTGATCGATGATGAGCAGCTTGCCTTCCAGCGTGAACGGCTCTTCGCTGGCGAGCACGACAACGCCGTCCGCCGGCGCGACATAGACAGTGCCCTGCCCACCGGCGAGATCGAGCCCGCTATGGTAGCTGCCCGGCGTGCCCCGATAGATGCGCTGCGAGCCGAACACGCCGGAAATGCGCGCCTTCACCGGCCAGATGAATGTCTGCCGCCAGCCATTGCTCAGTTGCGGATCTCCCCGCGCGGCAACGATGCGCGCCAGTTCGCCCGCCCGCCGTTGCTGGAATTCCTCGCTGGTGGCGCTCCCCGTGATCGAGGCATTGACGTTCTGGATCTTCCAGTCGCCGCGCGCGATCGTCAGCACGCGCCGTTGCTTGCGCCCATCGCGCCCGGTCGCTTCCAGCGTCATGGTGGCGGGAGCATCGCGGTCCAGCCCGATGATGAAGTTTCCCTCGGCGTCCACGGCCACCGGCACGCCATCGAGCGTAAGACCCAGCGTGCCGACGGGGACAAGACCGCGCAGCAGTGCCCCTTGCCGGGGCGTGCCGCGAACCTGCAACGTCGCCGGCCCTTGGGGCAGTGCGAGATCGGGCACGTCCTCGATGGGCAGCGCGCTGGCTTCCGGCGGCGGCGGCGGGACGGTCGAACAGCCGGCCAGTGCGGCGAGCAGACCTCCCGCCAGAACAGAACGAGAGCGGAAGCGGAAAGCTGTCATGCCGCACTCATGGCCGCGCGGCTGGCGCGATGCAAGGGCGCGCCGTCAGTCGAACAGGTCGGTCTGCCGCGCTGACGTGGCGGAAGGGGCCGCCTTGCGCGCCGGCCGGGGCGCGGACGGTGGCGGCGCGGAGGACGGGAAGGCCTGCGCCGGAGAGTCGCCACCCGCCGCATCGGGCTGCGTCATTGCGGTCACCTCATCATGCTCGAACTTGAGCGTCACCCGCCCCGCCGCGCGCGCCTCCTCGGCGGAACGCACCAGCCGGCCTTGCGCCATCACGCGCGCAAAGCCACGCTTGAGCGGCGCATCGGGATTGAGCGACTGGGCCAGCCGCCACAGCCCATCCAGCTGCCGCCGCGCGTCGCCCAGCCGGCGCTCGAGCACCAGCGGGGAGAGCCGGACGTTGGCAAGCTTCTGCCGCTCCCGCGCGAGGTGGCTCTGCAGCAATGCGGGTCGCAATGCGCCGGATGCGTCCGCCAGCTCGTGCCGCGCCCGGCTCACCCGGTGGGAAAGTCCCCGCCGCAGCCGGTCGCCGAGATCGTCCGCGCGCTGGCGAGCCTGCGCCAGCAGCACGTCCGGGCGCGGGAGGAGCCGCCGCTGCGCCTCCAGCCGCTCGCGGTTGCGGTCCAGGCCGCGCGCCACGCAGCGCTGCATCCGCGCGCGCAGCTCAGCGACCTGCACGGCGAGGTCGGCACGGACCGGCACGGCCATCTCCGCAGCAGCGGTGGGCGTCGGCGCGCGGAGATCGGCAGCGAAATCACACAAGGTCGTGTCTGTCTCATGCCCCACGGCGGAAATGACGGGGATCGGTGACTCCGCTACCGCCCGCACCACGACTTCCTCATTGAACGACCACAAATCCTCGATGGAGCCGCCACCGCGCGCCACGATCAGCACGTCGGGGCGCGGGATCGGGCCATCGGCCGGCAACGCGCCGAATCCGCGCACCGCCGCTGCTACCTGTGCCGCCGCGCCCTCCCCCTGCACCAGCACGGGCCAGAGCAGCACGCGGCTCGGAAAGCGATCGGCAAGCCGGTGGAGAATGTCGCGAATCACTGCGCCGGTGGGCGAGGTCACCACGCCGATCACATCGGGCAGCATCGGGATCGGCCGGCGCTTGGCGGGATCGAACAGCCCCTCGGCGGACAATCGCGCCTTGAGCTTCTCGAAAAGCTGCATCAGCGCGCCCTCGCCGGCCAGCTCCATGCTCTCGATGACGATCTGATATTTGGAGCGCCCGGGATAGGTCGTGACCTTGCCGGTGACGATCACATCCAGCCCGTCCTCGGGCCGGAAGGCGAGACGGCCCGCCGTGCCTTTCCACATCACCCCGTCGATCACCGCCGCATCGTCCTTAAGGCAGCAATAGATGTGGCCGGAGGCGGCGCGTTTGAAGCCCGAAATCTCGCCGCGCAGGCGCACGAAGCCGAAGCGGTCCTCCACCGTGCGCTTGAGCTGGGCGGACAGTTCGGAAATGCTGAGCGCGGTCAGATTGTCCCCCGCGCGCTCCTGCGCTAACAGGCGGCCGAACGCATCCTCACTGACGGAAAAATCGCTCATGAATATCCTTTTGCTCGGCGGTGGCGGGCGCGAACATGCCCTCGCCTGGAAGCTGGCGCAATCGCCGCTCTGCACCGGCCTGTTCGCCGCACCGGGCAATCCCGGCATAGCCGAGGCGGCGCGCCTGGTCGATATCGACCTTGCCGATCATGCCGCCGTGATCGATTTTTGCCGCACTAACAGCATTGGCCTTGTGGTCGTCGGCCCGGAAGCGCCGCTGGTGGACGGCATTGCCGACAGCCTGCGCGCCGTCGACATCCCGGTGTTCGGCCCAAGCGCTGCTGCCGCCCAGCTTGAAGGGTCCAAGGGCTTCACCAAGGATCTCTGCCGCGATGCCGCCATTCCCACCGCCGGCTATGTCCGCTGCACCAGCGCCGAGGTGGCACTGGCGGCGCTCAGCGACTTCAGCCTGCCGGTGGTGGTGAAGGCCGATGGTCTTGCCGCCGGCAAGGGCGTCATCATCGCGCAAACGCGCGAAGAGGCCGAAGAGGCGATCCGCGACATGTTCGGCGGCAGCTTCGGCGCATCAGGCGCGGAAGTGGTGCTGGAAGAATTTATGGAAGGCGAGGAAGCCAGCTTCTTCGCCCTCACCGATGGCACGCATGTCGTCGCCTTCGGCTCGGCGCAGGATCACAAGCGCGTGGGTGAAGGCGACACCGGCCCCAATACCGGCGGCATGGGCGCCTATAGCCCGGCCTCGGTGCTCACGCCTGCCCTGCAGGATGCCGTGATGGACCAGATCATCCGCCCGACGGTGACGACGCTCGCCGCGCGCGGCACGCCTTACTCCGGCGTACTGTTCGCCGGGCTGATGCTCACCACGGACGGCCCCAAGCTCATCGAATATAATTGCCGCTTTGGCGACCCTGAATGCCAGGTGCTGATGATGCGGCTGACCAGCGATCTCGTCGCGCTGCTGCTCTCCGTCGCGCAAGGGACGCTCGACGAGGCCAGCGGCCCAAGCTTCGCGCCCGACCCGGCGCTCACCGTGGTGCTGGCCGCGAAGGGCTATCCCGGCACGCCCGAGAAAGGCGCGCCCATCGCGCTTCCGATGGCGCCGGATGGTGCCAAGATCTTTCACGCCGGCACGACGCTCAAACATGGGCAGCTCGTGGCCAGCGGCGGCCGCGTGCTGAACGTCACCGCGCGGGGGGCCACGGTGACGCAGGCCCGCGATGCCGCTTATGCCCTGGTCGATCAGGTCGATTTCCCCGGCGGCTTCTGCCGGCGCGACCTCGGCTGGCGGGAAATCGCGCGGGAAGCCGGCAGCGCGGCGGATTGATCGCCTGCCCCATAGACCAACGGGCCCTTGCCTTGACTCCGCCCCTTGCCATCAGGGACAAGGGCGCGGGGGATCAATCATTGCAAGGGCACGCCCATGATCGTCCACCATCTCAATAACTCCCGTTCGCAGCGCATCCTGTGGATGCTGGAGGAATTGGGGCTGCCCTATGAATTGCGCCGCTATGAGCGCGATCCCGAAACGATGTTGGCGCCCGCTGCGCTCAAGGCGGTGCATCCGCTCGGCAAGTCGCCGGTGCTGGAAGACGAGGGCCGCGCGCTGATCGAGAGCGGCGCGATCGTGGAGTATCTGGTGGAGAAATCCGGCCAGTTCGGGCCGCCCGATGACGCTGACGGTAAGCTGCAATACCGCATGTTCCTGCATTATGCGGAAGGATCGATGATGCCGCCGCTGCTGCTCAAGCTCGTGCTCTCCCGCATTCCGCTGGTCGGCAAGGTCGCCGTCAAGCGCATCCAGCCGATGATCGACGTCCATCTCGATTATGTCGAAGCCGAGCTGAGCCGGCGTCCGTGGTTTGCCGGCAACCAGATCAGTGGGGCCGATGTGATGATGAGCTTTCCGCTTGAGGCCGCGCGCAGCCGGGGTGGGCTGGACGAGAGCCGTCCCGCGACAATCGCCTGGCTGGACCGGGTGCAGTCACGGCCCGCCTATCAGCGCGCGCTGGAGACGGGCGGGCCTTATGCCTATGCCTGACCAAACCGGCGCAGGCGCACGGATCAATCTTCCGCGCTGACCAGCAGCTTGTCGATCTTGCGGCCGTCCATATCGACGATTTCGAACCGCCAGCCCTGCTCGCTGAAATGCTCGCCCTCTTCGGGCAGGTGGCGCAGCACGGCCAGCGCAAAGCCGGCAACGGTCGCGTAGTCGCGGTCTTCGGAGAGATCGAGATCGATGCGCTCGGCCAGCGCGTCGATGGCCATCTGGCCGGAGACGAGTAGGCTGCCATCCTCCCGCTCCGTGACCATAGGCTGGGTGTACAGATCGCTGTCGGACGCGAACTCGCCAGCGATGGCGGACATGAGATCGGCCGGCGTCACAATGCCTTCGAAATGGCCATATTCGTCATGCACCATCACCATGGGCGCGTCGGCCTCCCGCAGGCGGTTGAGGGCGTCCATGGCATCCACCTGATCGGGCACGATGGAAACGGGGCGCATCAGCACCCGCAGGTCCAGCGCTTCGCCCCGGAACAGCGCGGCCATCACGTCACGCGCCTGCACGACGCCGATAATGTCCTCCACGCTGCCTTGCGCCACCGGCAGGCGGGTGTGCGGGGTGGCGAGCAGCTTCTCGCGCAATTGCTCGGCGCTGGCATCGGCATCCAGCCAGTCGACATCGCGGCGCGGCGTCATCACTTCACGCACCGGCCGGTCGGCCAGTCGCACCACGCCGGAAATGATCGCGCGCTCGCTTTCCTCGATCACGCCGTGCCGGCTGGCTTCCGCCACGATGAGCTGCAGTTCCTCCGCGGTCACATGGTCCGAGCCTTCGCGTTTGAGGCGCATCAGCTTGAAGATGACCTCGCTGGACTGATCCAGCACCCACACGATCGGCGCGGCGACCCGCGCCAGCATGATCATGAACGGCGCGACGAAACAGGCCAACGGCTCGGGATTGCGCAGCGCAAGCTGCTTGGGCACCAGCTCGCCGATGATCAGCGAGACATAGGTCGTCGCGACGATCGCAACGCCAAAACCGGTGTTCTGGGCCAGATTCGCGGACATGCCGAGATAGGCGAAGATCGCGCCGAGCGGGCCACCGAGTTTATCGCCCGAATAGGCACCGGCGAGAATGCCGATGAGCGTGATGCCGATCTGGACGGTAGACAGGAAGCGGCCCGGCTCCGCACTGAGGCCCAGCGCCGCCCGGGCCCCATGCTTGCCATTGCGGGTCATGGCCTCCAGCCGTGGCCGGCGTGCCGAGACAATGGCCAGTTCGGACATGGCAAAGACGCCGTTGAGCGCAATCAGCGCGAGGACGATGGCGGCATCGAGCCAGGGAAAAGGCGGCATGGTCTCTTCTAAAGGGGGTTGTTGGCTGAAAGCTTAGCGGCTTTCGCTACGGAAAGCCACTTGCAACATTGCCGGGCAACATCGCAGGCCGGCAAGAGTTCCCTCGTTCAGGAACTAATCAGGTTCCCGCGCCGTTAATGGCTGGGTTCCCGCGTAACAGCGTGGGAGGCCAGACTCGAGGAGATAATCATGAGCCTTCGCAGCCATTCCCCCTTCGCCCTTGCCGGCACCGCTTTGGCGGCGCTGGCCCTCTCCGGCTGTGTGACCGATCCCGAAACCGGCAATCGGACCATTTCGAAGGCCGCCATCGGCGGCGTCGGTGGTGCGCTCGGCGGCTATCTGCTCGGCGACATTTTGGGCGGTCGCAACGACCGCACGGAGAAGATCGTCGGCGCGGGCATTGGTGCCGTGGCCGGCGCGGGAGTCGGCGCTTATATGGACGCGCAGGAGAGGAAGCTGCGCCAGCAGACCGCCGGCACGGGCGTCGATGTCGTCCGTCAGGGCGACGAATTGCTGCTACGCATGCCCTCCGGCATCACCTTCGCGACCGATCAAGCCACGGTGCAGCCGCAGGCACAGTCCACGCTGGATCAGGTGGCCTCGACCCTCGCGGAATATCCCAAGACGATGATCGACGTGCTGGGCCACACCGATTCCGATGGCAGCGAGGCCTACAACCAGGCGCTCTCTGAGCGTCGCGCGCAGGCCGTCGCCAATTATCTTGGCCGGCGCGGTATCGACCCCATCCGCATGGCGACGATGGGCTATGGCGAGACGCGGCCGGTCGCCAGCAACGAAACGGCTGACGGCAAGGCGCAGAATCGCCGCGTGGAAATCAAGATCGTGCCCGCCGTCGCGAGCTGAACGGTATGATGGGAAGGGTCGGGGAGCGTGTCTCTCCGGCCCTTCGCTTTCAAATCAGAGAATGCTCTGGCGCAAACCGTCGATCACGAACTGCACCGCGAGCGCCGCGAGAATCACACCCAGCAAGCGGGTAATGACCGCCTCCACCTGACCGCCAAACACCCGCATGATCGGGCCGACCGCCAGCAGCGCCGCCAGCATCAGCAGCAGATTGGCCGCGAGCGCGAAGAGCACGATCGCCGTCTCCTGCGGACCCGTCGCCCGCGCCATCAACAGCATGATCGTCGCGATCGACCCCGGTCCGGCAATCATCGGCATCGCCATAGGGAAGATGGCGACATCCTCGATTTCCGGCGTTTCCTTGATCTTCTGCGCGCGGTCTTCGCGCCGCCGCGTCCGCGTCTCGAACACCATGTCCATGGCGATGAAGAACAGCATGATGCCACCCGCGATGCGGAATGCCTCCAGCGTGATGCCGAGGGTGCGCAGGAACGCCTCCCCCGCCAGCGCGAAGGCCAGCAGGATGCAGGCCGCCACGATCACCGCCCGCACCGCCATGCTGCGACGCTGGGCGCCGCTCGCGCCCATGGTGAGGCTGCTGAAGATCGGCGCCGTGCCAGGCGGATCAATGACGACGAACAGCGTGATGAACGCCGCGAGGAACAGCTCCATCATCGCGGGCCCTCCGCCACCGTCTCCTGAATAACCCGCTCCTCCCCGGCACCGCGACGCAGGAAGACCTCCAGCGTCCGCGCATCGCCGCTCACCGTCCATGTCCAGCGCATCGACCCGTCCTCGGACTGCGCCGACCCGCTGGCCGGCGGCGGGTCCGGCAGGCGCACGATATCGCGATCGCGCCGCTCCGGCCGCTCACCCCGCCGCGCGCAATCGGCAACGGAGGCCTTGATCATGCCGTCCGCCTCGCCGCTCCATGGCGTGTCGCTGGTGGCCGTCATCACCCATTTATAATCACCCTTGCGCTGTTGGCGCCAAAGGGTGACGAACCGCGCCGCCTGACCGTTCGCGCGCTCAAGCGCGCCGGTCGCGGCGGCATAGCTGCCATCGCAGGCGATGAAGATCTGCTGCGGGCTCCAGCGCACCGGCTGGATGGGGTCCGATTGCTGCTTGAGCCAAGCCTGCGCATTGAGCGGGCCGGGCGCAAAGATCACGGCGTCCTTGTCGGCCAGCTTGCGCAGCGCCATCCATTGCCCCTCCTCGCGCGCCTGCCGGGCCATGCCCAGTTCGGCGGCGACGATGGCGCTCGGATTGGCGGTGCCGACGCCGACGCTCGGCATCATCTGGCGCTGACTTTGCGCAGGACCAGCCGCCACGCCCAGAGAGAGCGTGGCGAGCAAGGCAAAGGCAGCGCTGCGGATCAAAGGCCCTTGGGTGCGGCCAGGCCCGCGCGAACGTGCGCGGCGACCAAAGTGTTGCGCAACAGCACCGCGATGGTCATCGGGCCGACGCCGCCCGGCACCGGCGTGATCGCCGCGACATGATTGATCGCCTCGGCCGTCGCGACGTCACCGACGATCTTGCTCTTGCCGTCCTCATCGCCCGCCACGCGGTTGATGCCCACGTCGATGACCACGGCGCCCGGCTTGATCCAGCTTCCCTTGACCATTTCCGGTCGGCCGACCGCCGCAACCACGATGTCGGCGCGGTGGACGACACCGGCCAGATCGTGGGTGCGGCTGTGCGCGACCGTCACGGTGCAGCTTTCCGCCAGCAGGAGCTGCATCATCGGCTTGCCGACGATGTTCGAGCGACCAATCACGACCGCTTCCTTGCCCGAAAGATCGCCCAGCTCATCCTTGAGCAGCATCAGGCAGCCGAGCGGCGTGCAGGGCACCAGCGCGGTGGGATCGCCCACCGCCAGCTTGCCGGCATTGACGACATGGAAGCCATCGACATCCTTGGCGGGATCGATGGTGGCGATCACTGCCTTGTCATCGAGATGGGCCGGCAGCGGCAGCTGGACGAGAATGCCGTCCACGCTATCATCGGCGTTCAGCTCTTCGACCAGCTCGATCAGCTCTTCCTGGCTGATCGTCGCGGGGCGCTTGAACTCAAGGCTGTTCATGCCGATTTCGACCGTCGCCTTGCCCTTGGAGCGGACATAGACGCTGCTCGCCGGGTCTTCACCGACCAGCACCACCGCGAGGCCGGGCTTGCGCCCGGTCTTCTCCACGAAACCGGGGACTGCCTCAGCCATCCGCCCGCGCAGCTCCGCCGCGAATGCCTTGCCGTCGATTTCCTTGCCCAAACTCATGTCGCGCTTCGCTCCTTCTCGGCGATCTCTCTCAAAGACTGTTCCGTGTGCGGATCAGCACCCGCAATGCGCAGGCGCTTTAGCCGGTTGGTATCCCCTGTCTCCAGCAAAATCGACGATCCGGGCACGCGCAGATGTCGGGCGAGCAGCGTCAGCAGGGCGGCATTGGCCTTGCCCTTGTCCGGCGGCGCGGTGACGCTGGCCTGCAACCAGCGCTGCCCGGCGGCATCCGTGAACGTCCCGCCAACACGCGCGCGCGCAGCCTTGGGCGTCAGGCGAATCGCCAGCAGCAGGTCTGCGCCGTCACGACGAAGCGGCACGGCGCACGTCCGCTCAGAGCAGCAGGCTTGCCAGCGCGGTCAGGCCCGGCCCCTGCAGGATGATGATGATGATGAGCACGACCATCGGCGAGAGATCGAGCGCGCCCAGGTCCGGCATGATCCGGCGGATCGGCCGATAGAGCGGCTCGGTCAGCCGGTCGAGCGCGACCCAGATGCTGCGCACGATATCATTGCTGGTGTTGATCACGTTGAACGCGATCAGCCAGCTCAAGATGGCCTGAACGATGATGATCCACCAGGCGACATTCAGCAGGATCGCCAAGGTCTGGATAAGGGCAACGGCCATGGTTCGTCCTGTGGTGGAAGGTTGAGAAGAGTCTAGCCCAGCGGGCCTAGCGGCTGCAAGTTGCTTGAGGGCGGTGATTTTCTACCGCCATAGCCCCCGCGCACCGCGCGTTACAGATGCACCAACGTGCCGGCGCCCTGGCGAGTGAACACCTCCAGCAGCATGACATGCGGAATGCGCCCATCCAGAATGACGGCCGCTTCCACGCCGCCCTCGACAGCCTTCACGCAGGTTTCCACCTTGGGAATCATGCCGCCGGAAATCGTGCCATCCTCGACCAGACCGCCGATCTTCGCCGGGGTCAGATCGCTCAGCAGGTCCTTGTCCTTGTTCAGCACGCCCGCCACGTCGGTAAGCAGGAAGAAGCGCTTGGCGCCGAGTTCGGCGGCAATCGCACCCGCCATCGTGTCTGCATTCACATTATAGGTATGCCCGTCGGCGCCAATGCCGACCGGCGCGACCACGGGGATGATGCCGTCGCGCGAGAGGCTGTCGAGAATGCGCCGGTCCACCTTCACGGGGTCGCCGACAAAGCCGAGATCGACATTGCGCTCGATGCCGCTGTTCGGGTCCGGCTCGCGCTTTCCGCCGACCTTCTCGCACAGCACCAGGCCGCCATCCTTGCCGGAAATGCCGACCGCGCGGCCACCTGCCTGGGCGATCCAGCCGACAATCTCCTTGTTGATCGATCCGGCGAGGACCATCTCGGCGATCTTCGCGGTTTCCTCGTCGGTCACGCGCAGGCCGTTCACGAACTTGCTCTCGACGCCCAGCTTCTTGAGCATCGCGCCGATCTGCGGCCCGCCGCCGTGGACGACCACGACATTGATGCCGACCATCTTCATCAGCACCACATCCTCGGCGAAATCGCGCGCCGCTTCCGGGTCGCCCATGGCATGGCCGCCATATTTCACGACGAACGTCTCGCCGGCATAACGCTGCATATAGGGCAGCGCCTCGGTAAGGGTTTCGGCCTTGGCCAGCAGGGCGGGATCGGGTGCGTGATCGGTCATGCGCGGGCGCATAAGGCTTTGCGGCCCGCGCTGCAAGAAAGGAGGGGGTCAGGTAGGCCCCATCTCTCTTGCCGTTCGTCCTGAGCTTGTCGAAGGATTGCCCTTCTTCCTCACGTCGAAAAAAGAACAAGACTTCGACAAGCTCAGCCCGAACGGGATAAATTACCGATCCAGCCGACGCCCCAGCGCCACGAACGCATAAATGACCGGCGGCACCAGCAGCGCCGAGAGCAGAACTTTGGCCAGCATCTGCCCCACCAGCAGCGCACCGATTGGGAAGACGCCGTAAAAGGCGATGGTCACGAACAGCAGCGTATCGACGATCTGCGAGAGCACGCTCGCCGTGCCGGCGCGCAGCCACAGCAGCCGGCTCCCCGCCTGCCCCTTGAGCGCAGCGAAGATGGTGACATTGAGGATCTGCGAAATACCGTAAGCGACGATGCCGCCCGCCCAGATGCGCGGCGTGCCGGACATGATCATGGCGAAGGCCGCCTGCCGCTCCGGCGCCATTTCATGCGCGGCCGGCAGGGCCAGCACGACCACGGAGAGCAGGATCGAGACGATCAGCGGGATGAAGCCCAGTAGCACCAGCCGGTTGGCAACGGCCCGGCCATGCAGTTCCGCCACTGCGCTCGAGACGACGACCAGCAGGAGGAAGGCGAAGATGCCGGCTTCCACCGCCAAGTCCCCCAAGCCGAGCGCCGAGCCAATCGCGCCGAGCGGCCCGAGCGAAACCTGTTTGTTGCCGAGAACACCGGCGATGCACACCATGCCCCCATAGAAGACGGACAGGACGAACAGTGAGCGGGCGATGGGTGCGGACGAGGCCTGAGCGGGTGCGGTCATCCCCGTCGCTTAATGACTTTGCAGCAAGGCGGGAAGAGACCCTGTGCGCGCATGCCACGCACCGCCGTGCAACGACACCCGCCGCCGCGCAGCCGATTGCCGCGCTGCAGCGCGCCTGTATAAGCGATTCGCGCTGATGGCCGTTTGTCGGGCCATGCGAACAGGGGACAGCCGCCACTCCATGCCCATCCTCATCGGCCTCGTTGGCATCGTCGCGATTCTTGCCATCGCCGTGCTGCTCTCCGGCAACCGGCGCGCCATCCGCCTACGCGTCGTCGCCGCCGCCTTCGCCTTGCAAGCCGGCATCGCCCTGCTGGTTCTCTACGTACCCGCCGGCAAGGCAGCCATCGCCGCCATGTCGCATGGCGTCGGCAATTTGCTCGGCTATGCGCAGGCCGGCACGAACTTCATCTTCGGGCCGCTCGCCCGGCCGGAGGTCGGCGGCACCAGCTTTGCCATCGCCGCCCTGCCCGTCATCATCTTCTTCGCGAGCCTCGTCTCGATCCTCTATTATCTTGGCATCATGCAGTTCGTCATCCGCTGGGTCGGCGGTGCCATCCAGAAGGTGACCGGCATCTCCCGCGTGGAGAGCCTGTGCTGTGCGGCCAATGTGTTCGTCGGCCAGAGCGAAAGCCCGCTGGTCATCCGCCCCTATCTCGCCAGCCTCACACCGGCTCAGCTCTTCACCGTGATGACGAGCGGCATGGCTGGCGTCGCCGGCACGATCCTTGCCGCCTATGCCTCGATGGGCATCCAGATCGACTATCTGCTCGCGGCCGCCTTCATGGCCGCGCCGGGTGGCATCTTGATGGCCAAGATCATCATGCCGGACAATCCCGATGATGCCGAGATCGAGCCGGTCATTCTGCCCGATGCCACCCATGAGGACGAGAAGCCCGCCAATCTCATCATGGCGGCCGCGCAAGGCGCGCAGACCGGCGTGAAGCTGGCGGTCGCGGTCGGCGCGATGGTGCTTGCCTTCGTGGCGCTGGTCGCGCTGGCCAATGGTCTGCTCGGCGGGGTCGGCAACTGGTTCGGCTATCCCGATCTCAGCTTCCAGATGCTGATCGGCAAGCTGTTCGCGCCGGTGATGCTGCTGCTCAACATTCCCTGGAACGAGGCGCAGGTCGCCGGCGGGCTGTTCGGCACCAAGGTCGTGCTCAACGAGTTCGTCGCCTTCATCGAGCTGGGGCAGGTGCAAGCCACGCTATCGCCTGCCACGGTAGCGATCACCACCTTCGCACTGTGCGGCTTTGCCAATTTCTCGTCCATCGCCATCCAGATGGCGGTGACGGGCAGCCTGGCGCCTAATCAGCGGCCGATGATCGCCCGGCTCGGCATCAAGGCCCTGATCGCCGGCAGCCTCGCCAATCTGATGAGCGCGGCGCTGGCCGGGCTGATGCTGAGCCTCTGACCAGCCGGGAGACGATATGATGCTGAAGCTGATCATCGGCAACAAGGTCTATTCGAGCTGGTCGCTGCGCGGTTGGCTGGCCGCCAAGCAATCCGGCCTGCCGTTCGAGACGGTGCTGGTCCCGCTTTTTGACGCGGCGTGGGAAGCCCGCAAGGCGCAGCCGGATCTCGCAGTCTCCAATGGCAAGGTGCCGACGCTGTGGGATGACGACATCGCCGTGTGGGATAGTCTTGCCATCATCGACTATCTCGATGCGCTCTCCGGCGGCGCCCGTTTCTGGCCGCAGGACAAGGCAGCGCTCGCGCTTGCCCGCTCGATGGCAGCGGAAATGCATTCCGGTTACCAGCCGCTGCGCCAGACCTGCGGCATGAACACCCGCCACATCCTCCCCCCGCGCGATCTCGGCCCCGATGTCGCCGCCAATGTGGCGCGCATCGTGGACGTGTGGGAACAGGCCCGCACGCGGTTCGGGGCAGAGGGCGACTTTCTCTTCGGCAGCTTCGGCGCGGTGGACATCATGTTCGCGCCGGTCGTCTCGCGCTTCGTCACCTATTCCATCACAGTACCGCCTGCAACGCGCGCCTATATGGAC
This sequence comes from Sphingobium sp. B8D3B, assembly GCF_025961875.1. Classification (NCBI taxonomy): domain Bacteria; kingdom Pseudomonadati; phylum Pseudomonadota; class Alphaproteobacteria; order Sphingomonadales; family Sphingobiaceae; genus Sphingobium; species Sphingobium sp. B8D3B. The sequence goes on from NZ_JAOQON010000001.1 coordinate 2,231,382, forward strand.
GCCATCCTCGCCCACCCGTGGATGCGCGAATGGCTGGACGATGCCGCGCAGGAAAGCTGGGTTATCCCACGGCTGGAGCCCGCGGGCGGGGTTTAAGACCCACCACCTTCCCATTCTTGTCGAGCGAAGTCGAGACACTACGCACTGCCCTCACGTGTCTCGACTTCGCTCGACACGAACGGGAGGCTTGTGGAGTAAACTGATGCATGAGCCTGCAAGCGTGCCTGAGAACCAAAGCTCCTGGGAAGGCAGGAGCCGAGGGCGCCGCAGTCCGCATCCCGTTATCAAGGCAATCGCTCAGTCCCATAAGGCGTGCCATCGCGATGCTGATAGCCGCCGGCCGTGAAGATCATGTCGATATCGGAATAGCGCCCGCCGGCATCGCGATCTCCCGCGCTCAGGCAGATGAAGGTGCAATTCGCATCGCTACGATTGACGAGATGGTGGCCATTGGCGACCCCTGCCGCCCAAGCCACGCAATCGCCGGGGTGCAGGATGGTCTCGCCTTCGTCCTCGATCAGGACCGCCTGCCCGGACAGCATGATCAGAAACTCATCCTCGCCCAGATGCCAGTGCCGCTGTGAGGACCAGGCGCCCGGCTCCAGCACGACATGGCTGGCGCCCAGATGCGTCAGGCCGGCATGGCGCCCCAGCCGCCGGTGCCAGCGCCCGGCCACAGGCTCGTTGAACGGCGGCGGATAGCCCGTGCTGTTGCTCTGCTCCACCTGCTCGATCTCGATCTTGGGCATGTCGGCTCCTCCTGTGTTGCGCCCCTCCTCGCTACCGCAGGGGCCCCATCACCGCCAGAGGGAGCGCAGGGCGCGGACCTCGCTTCCCTTGGCGCGCAAGCTTGGCTAACGCAGGCGCCATGAGCAACGCCCCGTCCCTCACCGATCCTGTCGCGCTTGCCGAAGCGCTGATTGCCTGCCCGTCCGTCACACCGGCGAGCGGCGCGGTGTTCGATGCGCTGGAAGCCATGCTCACCCCGCTCGGCTTCACCGTCGAGCGCTTCATCGATGGCGAGCCGCCGCACGGGCCGGTGGAAAATCTATTGGCGGTCCGCCGCACGGGCGATGGCCCGCATGTCGCCTTTGCCGGCCATCTGGACGTCGTGCCCCCCGGCGAGGGGTGGACGAGCGACGCCTTCCGGCCCGAGCGGCGCGGCGAACTGCTCTACGGGCGCGGCGCTGTGGACATGAAGAGTTCCATCGCGGTGTTCGTCGCGGCCATCGCGCGGGCCGATGCCGAGGGCGCCCCGCTGCCCGGCACGATCAGCCTGCTCATCACCGGTGATGAGGAGGGCGACGCCGTCCACGGCACCCGCGCGCTAATGCGCCATATGGCCGAGCGCGGCGTGACGCCCGATGTCTGCCTCGTGGGCGAGCCGACCTCGGTCCAGCGCCTTGGCGACATGATCAAGATCGGCCGGCGCGGCTCGGTGAACATGTGGATCAGCGTCGAGGGCATGCAGGGCCATGTCGCCTATCCGCATCTGGCGAAAAACCCGATTTCGCCGCTGGTGCGCATCTTGTCCGCCATCGAGGCGATCGAACTGGATCAGGGCACCGACTGGTTCCAGCCGAGCAATATCGAGATCACCGACCTGCATGTCGGCAATCCGGCAACCAATGTCATTCCCGCAAAGGCCACGGCCCGCATCTCGATCCGCTTCAACGATCTGCATCGCGGTGAGGATCTCGTTGCCCGAATCCGCACCCTGGTGGAGGCCGAAGGCGGCACGCTGCGCGCCATGATCAGCGGCGAGTCGTTCCTCACCCAGCCGGGTCCTTTTTCCAGCCTGATCAGCGAGGCGATCGCCGCCGAAACCGGCCTCACACCGGAACTGTCCACCAGCGGCGGCACCTCGGATGCCCGGTTCCTCTCCGCGCTTTGCCCGGTTGTCGAATTCGGGTTGCTGAATGCGACGATGCACAAGCTGGATGAGGCGGTATCGCTGGCCGACATCGAAAGCCTCACGCGCATCTACAAGCGGATCCTGAGCGCAGCCCCAACGCTCGGTTGACCCGGCGGCTCTAGGGCGAACCGCTCAGGCAACCTTGCGCCTCACCTGCTAAACCGCCGATCCCAAAACCAAAAGAAAACGCCGCCGGTCTCCCAACCGACGGCGTTTCCCAAATCTGTCGACTGATTGAAAATCAGGCGAAGGTGACGCTCGTGGCGCCAGCGCGGCGACGCATCACGCCACCGACCAGGCCGAGGCCGGCGATCATCATCGCCCAGGTGGCGGGCTCCGGAACCGGAACGGTCGCGAGATTGTCGATCTCGAACGAGTTGCGGCTCGATTCCAGCGTCAGGCCAACGATCTTCTCGTTACCCTCAGCGAAGATCTGGAACAGGCCATTGGTGTTCGCCAGGATCTGGTTGCCGTCGGCGTCATTGGTGAAGTTGCCGCCCGGCGTGATGACGAAGCTGGAGCCACCGTCCAGCAGAACGGTCAGCGTGTTGTAGGCGTCGATCGAACCCCAGTCGAACTCCACCGCGCTGGCAGCGCCGAAGTTGATCGTCGCGGAACCGTTGGCGAGAACCGACAGATAGGAAGACGAACCGAACGTCGCATAGGCCGGCGGCGCGCCGGTCGAGTTGGACGGCGGCGTGTTGATCTGGAAGTTCGAGCCGGTGATGCCAGCCGTCGTGTCGAACTGGTTGATCACATTGTAGCCTGCCGTCGGTGCGGACGTGCCGGGGAAGTACAGGAAGGTCACGGCCTGCGCCGGGGTAACCGCGGCAAGGCCGAGGGCGATCGCAGACGCCTTGGCAAAGAGGTTCATGTTCATGTTCAACTCCCACATAAGAGGGGCAATTGTTAATCGATTCTTAACCCTCCGTCCAATGGGATTTCGCAGAAACGCGGTAAATTTCTGTCTCATTTCGGAGCGCGAATATGAACGAATGCAAATGGCGGTTTCCTGCCTGCCAGCGGGCGACATGCCAGCGCGGACATCCTCGTGCGCATGGCTATCCCGGGCCACGCGGCGCTGCCTAATTGCTGCGGCGCAAAATCACGTAGAGCGCGCCATCCCCGCCATGGCGGGGATGGGCCTGGCGAACGCTGGCGATGCGGTGGGCATGGGCGCTCCTCGCCAGCCAATCACCGATTTCCGCGCGAATCGCGCCACGTCGCCGGGTTTCGCCGGGCGCCGGGGCGGGCCGCGGCTTGCCGGTCACCACCAGCAGCACCCGCCAGCCCTGCGCGAGGGCATCGCCGATGGCCCGTTCCAGCCGGATATGCGCTGCCGCCAGATTGAGGCCGTGCAGATCGATGGCATGATCGGGAATAATCCGCCCGGAACGAATGCGCTTCTCCCAGCTGCCGTCCAGCACGGGCACGGCGACGGGCGCCGGAGGGGATGGCGGCGGCGCCACGGGACGACTCGGTGGAATTCGGCCCTTCACCGGCTTGGGCGTATCCAGCGCCGCAGCAAAAGCCGCTGCCGAGACCGGCTCCACCGGTGGAAGCGGACGGACCCGCCGCAGGGGTGTCACCGTACGGGTCAGCTTGCCCCAGAGCGCGCGCTCATCGGGCGTGAGAACCCGCCGGGCCACGCTCAGCGGCCAGCGGTCAGGCGGGCATAGGTGCCGATCGGCAGCAGCAGCAGGGCGCTCCCACGGGCCGACATGCCGCCGGCGATGCCGCGAGCGCGCTCACCGGCACCCCAAAAGGTATCGAAGCGATTGCTGCCCTTGATGGCCCCACCGGTATCCTGTGCGATCCAGAGCCCGTTGGGCTCGGCCCTATCGAGCGACAGCAGCACCGGCGCGCCCAGCGGCACGAAGGTCGGATCGGCCGCGACGCTCACTTCCGCCGTCACCGGCACGCCCAGCGCACCCAGCGGCCCGGGACCGGTCAGCTCCTGGAAGAAGACGTAGCTTTTATTCTCATTCATGATCGACTGACCCTGCGCCGGATTGGCGCGCAGCCAGCTCATGATGTCCTGCATCGAGCCGATCTGGATCAGCCCCCGGTCCCGCATCAGCCGGCCGATGCCGGTATAATCGCGCCCATTCTGCCCGGCATAGCCGATGCGCATGATCCCGCCATCGGGCAGGCGCAACCGCCCGCTGCCCTGCACCTCGAGGAAGAACAACTCGACCGGATCGACGGCATAGGCCAGTTCCAGGCCACGCCCGTCCAGCACGCCTGCGGTGATTGCCGCCCGGTCATCATAAGGCACAAAGCTGGAGCCCTGCACCTTGCCCCTGATGCGCCGACCCTTGAGGCTCTCGCTGAACAGGCCGAGATCGACCTCGATGAGATCGTTCGGCTTGCGATAGATCGGCGTTTCGCAGCCCGCGGCGCGCGTGCGGCAGCCAGCGATTTCCGGTTCGTAATAGCCGGTCGCGAAGGCCTTGCCGTCACCGACCTGCACGGTTTCGAAATAGCGACGGAAGAATTCGCGCGCGTTCGCCTCGCTCCAGCTTGCCGCCGCCGCGCAGGCCGTCTGCCAGTCGGCATTGGCGGTGAGGCCGCTCTGGTCGCGCCGACGCAGCAGCGAGGGGCAGGAGAGGCGGAAGGCCCGCAAGGCTTGCCCCATCCGTTCGGATGCGGTCGGCAGGACCGTGTCGATCGCTGGCCCCGGCGTCAGGCCGGCGGCCACGGCGGGCGCCAGTTCAGCTTGATCGGGCGCAGGAGTAGGCGCAGGGGTCGGGGTAAGCGGCGGCCGGGGTGTTGCCGGTTGCGGCGGCGTGGCGGGCGAAGAAGGCCGGGAGGGGACGGGTCGCTGACCAGGCCCACCCGGCGGAATCATGCTCCCGCACGCCGCAAGCGCCAGCGCGCTTGCCAGAGCGGAAAGCTGCTTGAAACGAGTCTGAAAACGAGCCGGCATGGCGATCCGCCTGCGCGCCGCTCAGCCTTCGTCCGTCTCCACCAGTTCCCAATTGGGATCGCGGCTGGAGAGATTGCGGCTGAACGTCCAGGTTTCCGCCGTGGAGATGGCATCGTCCAGCGATCCGGCCACAACATTGCCGTCCCGGTCGCGCGTGACAGCGGACAGATCGGCTTCGAAGTGGATCGCGATGAACGCGGTGCCGCTTTCGACGCGCGCAGCGTCGATCCGCGCGTCCTCGATGCGGACGAGCTTGTTGTCCATGGTCAGCCCATCGGCCTCGCGCTGGTCGATGGCGGCGCTGAACGCCTCATACACATCGTCCGCGCAATAGGTGCGCAGCGTTTCGCGGTCGCCCTTCCAATAGGCTTCGAGGATCATGCCATAGGCCGCCTTCGCGCCGCCCAGAAACTGCGCGACATCGAAGTTGCGGTCGGTCGCGATGATCGCGCGCAGGCCGGGCTGGGCCGGCACTGCCACCGCACTGTCGGCCGCGCGCTGCGCGGGGGTGCGATTGTCGACCTGCCCGGAAGACGGCATGGGCGCGGCCGGACGATCGTCGGCCGGCGTGGGAAGCTGCCGCTGCTCATGACCCGTGCGCTTGCCGAGCACAGAGTAAAGCCGCAACGCCAGCAGTGCGAAGATCATGGCCAGCACGACGATGACGGTCACGAGGTCAACACCCTTCCTTCAAAACATAACCCGCAAGACATAGGCACGTTCGCGCAAAACTTCAAACGGACAACGCGCCAGATCGCCGGAACGATACCGACGTTCGGTAAAAAAGCCCCCAACGCGGGTGCGCAGCCTTGGCGCCTCGGTTTTCGTCGGCCCCGCGAGGGTTCCGTGCGTCCCGGACGCGCCACCCCCATTGCCCCCGCCTTGCGTGCCTGCTAAGCGGCGCGCCCATGGACAAGGAGCGCGGTTTCGCCCGGCACGCTCGGTGTCCGGCGACTTTCCAGCTTCTAGGTCGCGGCGGTCCTGCGCCGGCGGCATGGCAGCGACCATCGAGGAACAGGATTCACGCATGACCGACACGACCGACACCGTCGCCAATGGCGCCGACACCCAGCCCCAGATCGGCCTGATCGCGCAATATGTGAAGGATCTCTCGTTCGAGAACCCGAACGCGCCGGCCGTCTACCAGTGGCAGGAGCAGCCGCAGATCGACATCAACTTCAACATCAGCAACAACCAGATTGCCGATGATGTGTACGAAGTCGCGCTGAAGGTGAGCGCCAAGGCCGTGGCCGAGCAAGGCACCGCCTTTGCCGTCGAACTGGTGTTCGCCGGCCTCTTCGGCATCCGCAACGTGCCCGATGACCAGATGCGCCCGTTCCTCTATGCCGAGGCGCCCCGCCTGCTCTTCCCCTTCGCCCGCCGCGTGCTGGCCGATGCGGTGCAGGATGGCGGCTTCCCGCCGCTCATGCTCGATCCCATCGATTTCGGCGCCCTGTACGTTCAGCAGCAGGCCCAGATCGAGGCCGCCGCGCAGGGCGAGCCCGCCGGCCACGCCTGATCATCCGTCAGTCCGGCATAGAGGAAGGGTCATGCCCATGCGCCTTGCCTTTCCTCGCCTGACTGCAGCCCTTCGCCGCCCGGCCGCTCCCCAGCGCTGCCGGGCGGTGCCGGTTCTGCCGGCCCGAATATTGTCGACGTCGATACTGACGGAACAGCCATGAGCCTGCTGCGCTCCACCGGCACCATCGGCGCCCTCACCCTCGTCAGCCGCGTCCTCGGCATGGTGCGGGACATGCTGATGGCGCGCTATGTCGGCGCCGGTTTCGCGTCGGACGCGTTTCTGATCGCCTGGCGCCTGCCCAATCTGTTCCGCGCACTGTTCGCCGAGGGCGCTTTCTCCGCCGCCTTCGTGCCGATGTTCAACCGTATCATGGGCAAGGAGGGCGCCGATAATCCGGAGGCCGGACGCGCGGCGGCGATTCGCTTTGCCGGTCAGGTGCTCTCGGTCCTCTTTCCCATCCTTGTCGCGCTCACCATCGTCATGATGCTCGCCGCCGGACCGGTCGTGTGGGCGATGACCGGCGGCTTCCCGGATGGTGGGCCGGAGAAGTTCGCGCTCGCGCGCCATCTCACCATCATCACCTTCCCCTATCTCGGGCTGATCTCGCTCACCTCGCTGCTCGGCGGCATTCTCAACAGCTTCAACCGCTTCTGGGTCAATGCCGCAGCGCCGTCCCTGCTCAACCTGTGCATGATCGGGGCGCTGCTGTTCTTCCGCGGCGACACGGAGATCGAGACGGCCGTCACTCAAGCGATTGCCGTCACGGTCTCCGGCGCGATGCAATTGCTCTGGCTGATCTGGTCCTGCCGCCGGATCGGCGTGGCCCTGAAGCTGTCGGCCCCGCGCCTCTCGCCACAGGTGAAGGCGATGCTGCTGCTGATCGCGCCGGCCGCCATCGGCCAGGGCGCTATCCAAATCAACCTGCTCATTTCCACCTCGCTCGCAGCGCGCTTCCTGCCGCAGGGCTCGGTGAGCTGGATCTATTATGCCGACCGGCTGAACCAGCTGCCGCTCGGCCTAATCGGCATCGGCGTCGGCACCGCGATGCTGCCGCTCATCTCCCGACAGATCGGCGCCGGCGACACCCGCGCGGCCAATGAGACGCAGAACCGCGCGCTGGAGCTGGCGCTGTTCCTCGCCTTGCCCGCCGCGATCGCCCTGTTCGTTTCGGCCGTGCCAATCATCCGCGGCGTCTTCCAGCATGGCGCCTTCACGGCGGAAGATACGCTGGGCGCGGCGGCCGTGCTCGCCGCCTTCGCACCGGGCGTCCCCGCCTATGTGCTCATCAAGGTGTTGACCCCCGGTTTCTACGCCCGCGCCGACACGAAAACGCCCGTGCGGATCGCCTTCATTGCCATGCTGGTCAATCTGGTGGGCAATCTCACACTGATCTGGCGGTTCGGTGCCGCCGGCATTGCCGCTTCCACGGCCCTCTCGGCCTGGGTGAACGTCGCGCTGCTCTACTGGACGCTCAGCCGCAAGGAGCATCTCACCCTCGACGCGCGCTTCCGCGCCAAGGCGCTGCGCATCGTCGCAGCGGGCGCGCTGATGGGCGCCGCGCTCTGGGCGGGCAACCAGCTTCTCGACGCGCATATGGCCGCCGGCTTCTGGCGCCGCCTCATCGCGCTCGGCCTGCTCTGCGGTGGCGGCGGGCTGGTCTACGCCATCGCCGCCATCGGCTTTGGCGCCTATCGCATTGCCGAACTGAAGGCGCAGTTGCGGCGCAGACCACGCTAAGGCGCCCCCTCCCGATTGTTCGCCCGGCTTGACGCCAAGCCTCACGGACGACAGAGCGGGGCTCTTCTTATAAAGCAGGACTTTCCTCATGCGCGTGCTCTCCGGCATCCAGCCGACCGGTAATCTCCATCTGGGCAATTATCTGGGCGCGATCCGCAACTGGGTGCGGATGCAGGATGAGATGGATGCGGAGTCGCACTGCTTCTTCTTCCTGGCGGACATGCACTCGATCACCGTCCACGAGACGCGCGAGCAAAGGCTGGCCAATGTACGGGACATGGCCGCCGCGCTAGTGGCGTGCGGCATCGACCCGGATCGCTCGGTGCTGTTCAATCAGGCACGCGTGCCGGCTCATGCCGAGTTGTGCTGGTTGCTGAACGGCACGGCGCGGATCGGCTGGCTGAACCGCATGACCCAGTTCAAGGACAAGGCGGGCAAGAATCGCGAGGGCGCCAGCGTCGGTCTGTTCGTGTATCCGGTTCTGCAGGCCGCTGACGTGCTGCTGTATCAGGCCACCCATGTGCCCGTGGGCGAGGACCAGAAGCAGCATCTGGAGCTGACCCGCGACATTGCAGTCAAGTTCAACGCCGATTTCGGCGTGGAGCTGTTCACCCTGCCCGATCCGATCATCCCCAAGGAGACGGCGCGGATCATGAGCCTGCGCGATGGCACAGCGAAGATGTCCAAATCCGACCCCAGCGACATGAGCCGGATCAACCTGACGGACGACAGCGACACCATCGTGCAGAAGGTGCGCAAGGCCAAGACGGACGCCGAGCCGCTGCCGGCCGAGGCGGCGGGTCTGGCCGGGCGGGCCGAGGCGCTCAATCTGGTCGGCATCTACGCCACCCTTTCGGGCACCACGCCCGATGCGGTGTGCGCGCAGTTCGCCGGGCAGGGCTTCGGCGCCTTCAAGCCCGCGCTGGCCGATCTTCTGGTGACGCACCTCGCGCCGATCCGGGAGCGGTTCATTGCGTTGCAGGAAGATCATGCCGCGCTCGATGCCATATTGGAAAAGGGTGCCGCAGCGGCCGCAAAGGCAGCCGAGCCCACCCTGCGCGGCGCCTATGAGGCGATGGGATTGATGCGCTGAGCCGAAGGCCGCTGCGCCGTTTCGACACACGACACACCGATTGCAGGAACCGCATTCAACGCCAGTTCATTTGACCTAAGGTATCAAGGCGTACACTACGTCCTAGAGGGTGTACTCGCCCGAGAAACGGAACCGTCTTATGAACAGCAAGCGTCTCCTCGTCACTGCAGCGGCCTCGCTCCTTGCGCTTGGCCTCGCAGGCTGCGCCTCGCCCTTCAAGGCGGATGTGGCCCGCTTCCAGCAGCTTCCGCCCGCGCAGGGCCAGAGCTTCACGATCATGCCCGGCGAACAGGATTTGGCCGGCAGCCTTGAATTCCAGCATTATGCGGATCTGGTCGCGCAGCGTCTGGTCGATCAGGGCTATACCCGCGCGGCGGACCCGGCGAGCGCGCAGCTCGTCGTTGAGCTGGATTATGGGGTGGATCGCGGTACGCAGCGTGTCCGCTCGACCGGCTTTGCCCGCTCGCCCTTCTACGATCCCTTCTATTATCCCGGCTACTACCGTGGCTGGCGCGGCAGGTATGTGATGGGCTGGAACGATCCCTTCATGTGGGGACCGGGCTATACCGATATCGAGAGCTACATGGTCTACCAGAGCGATCTGCACATGCGGATCAACCGGGTCGGCGGCGAGCCGCTGTTCGAGGGCACCGCCCGCGCCCAGTCGCTCAGCAACAAGCTGACCTATCTGGTGCCGAACCTGATCGACGCGCTGTTCACCGGCTTCCCGGGGCAAAATGGCGAGGAGATCCGGGTGACCGTGGCGCCCGAACCCAAGAAATAAGCTTTCCGCAAATTGTCGAAGAGGCCGGTGCCCTCCCAATGGGTGCCGGCCTTTTTCGTGCGTTGGTCAGGCGGGCGTGTCGCTCCCGCCCGCGCCGAGCTTCTGCTTGCGGAACAGCGTGCGATCGGTCTCGCCGAACGCCACCTTCCACATCAGCACGCAATAGACAGCCAGCGTGAGCGGCAGGCCAACCACCAGCTCAATCCATTCGAGCCGGCGCGGGAGCAGCGTAAAGCCGAAGCCGAGAAGCCCGGCCACGACACCGCACAGCACAAGGCTCGACCGCCAGATTGGCAGACGCATCCCCAACAGCCCGCCGAGCAACCGGGATTTGGCGAGGGCGCCGCAGCCAAGCGCAATGGCCAGCGCCACCGCTGGCATCGCCGCGACATAAGCATCCGCCAACTCATAACGGCGCGCCATGATGAGCAGGCCGACGGTTAGCATCGCCTGCAGACCCACGGTGGCGAGCGAGAGATAGAGGTTACGCAAGCGAGCCAGATAGACCAGCGCCGCCTCGCTCACCACCGCCGGGCTGGCCAGCACTTCCGCCGCCAGCAGGCCGCCAAGTGCAGCCGCGCCGATCACGAAGGTCGGCCCGACCAGCCCCATCACCGCCTCGCCCGGCATCGCCAGCGCCACGGCGACCCCAAGCTGCGCCGCGACGATCCAGAAGCCGACCTGGCTCACCTGACGCCCGATCGCCTCATGATTGCCGAGCGCGATGTTGCGGGTGATGACCGGGCCGAGAATCGGCTCGAAGCTGGTCTTGAGCTTCTGCGGCAGGGAGGCGACCTGCTGCGCGACATAATAGATGCCGACGATCGCGGGAGACGCAAACAGGCCCAGAATCGCGAGATCGAGGCGCCGTGTACCCCATTCGATGGCGTCAGCGCCGGCCAGCGGCAAATTGCGCATGGCCAGATGCCAGATCCGCCCCGGATGCGGTCGCCAGCCGCGCGGCAGGCCATAATGGCGCATCAGCGGCCAGAACGCCGCCAGCATCGCGGCCGCCATTGAGGCGACATAAGCCAGGATCAGCCCGTCGCGCGGCGAATAGAAATAGAACGCCAGCGCCGCGATGCTGATCGTCCACGGCTCGACAATCGCGCGCGCGCGCACCGTCGCGGCGATGTTGTATTGATAGGCACAGGCTGCCAGCGCCACCTCGGTCGTCGCAATGGCGATGACGATCAGCGGCAGCAGCCGGTCCAGCCCGTTGAGGCCGCTATTGGGGAACATCGCCTCAGGGAAGATGATGAGCAGGCCCGCCGCCACGGCGCTGACGAGGATGCACAGCCACATGGCATCGGCAACGACATGGGCCTGCGGGCGGCTGTCCTTCGCCAATTGCTCGGCCAGACCGCGCTTGAGGCCCATGGTCGCGAGTTGGGCGGCAAATTCGATGACCAGCACGGCATAAGCGAAGCGCCCGAGCGTCGCCGCGCCATAGAGCCGCCCGGCAATGAACAGGAAGGGAATGCGCGCCGCCAGCCGCAGCACGAAGCCCAGCACATTGGCCCTGCCGCCCCGCGCCAGCGCCGAGATGTCATCGCGTTCGGCCTGCTCGGCCTCGCCACGCGCTATGGTCATGCAAGGCGCTCCCCGGCGCGGGCCGTTGCGCCGCGCCAGCCAGCCATAGGCGTTGCGATCGATGTGCGCAAAGTCTCTTGGTCCCTCATTCGGCGCGTAACGGCCGGGCCAGCAGCGCGGCGATCACATCGTCAACGCGCGACGCGCCGGAAAGAAGCGCGCAGACGGCTTCGGTCACGGGCATGTCGATGCCCTGTGCGCGCGCCGCTTCGTGCAGCACCGGTGCCGTCGAGGCGCCTTCCGCCACCGTATGGCGATGGGCCAGCAGCGCATCGGGGGATTGCCCCTGCCCCAGCCCATAGCCCAGCGCATAATTGCGGGACCGGGTCGAGGAACAGGTCAGCACCAGATCGCCGAGACCCGACAGGCCGGCCATCGTCTCCGGCCGCCCGCCCCGAGCCAGGCCGAAACGGGTCATTTCCGCGAAACCGCGCGCAATCAGGGCCGCACGGGCATTCTGCCCCAGTCCCGCGCCCTCGACCACGCCGCAGGCAATGGCGAGGACGTTCTTGACCGCGCCGCCAATTTCGGCGCCCACCACATCATCCGAAACATAGGGCCGGAAGGTCGGTCGCGCGATCACATCGGCCAGCAGCCGCGCCAGCGCTTCTTCCTCAGCAGCGAGCGTGACAGCCGTCGGCAGGCCGGCGGCGACCTCATGCGCGAAGGTCGGGCCCGAGAGCACCGCCACCGGCGAGCCGGGCATCACCTCGCGGGCGACTTCGTGCATCAGCAGGTGCGACCCGGCCTCGATGCCTTTCGAGCAGAGAATCAGCGACTGGCCCTGCGGCGCGAACTGGGAGAGGACGGCGCGCATCGACTGGGAGGGCGTCACGACCAGCAACGCCCCGGCGCCGGCGAGATCGCCCGGCGCCTGCGTCGCCCGAATGCGTGGCGAGAGGGGCTGGCCGGGCAGATAGGTCTCGTTCTGGCGGCGCGTGTTGATCGCCTCCACCACCGCGCCATTGCGCGCCCAGAGCAGCACGTCGCTGCCCCCTTCCGCCAGCACCTGCGCCAGCGCCGTGCCCCAGGCGCCACCGCCGAGCACGCCAATCGGCCCGGCGGCGTTCATGCCTTCACCCCCGCGCCGCGCACCGTCTCGGCGCTCGGGTCCAGCGGCCAGCGCGGGCGCGCCGCCACGGCGAGATCGTCCACAAGGCCGAGCGCGAACCGCTCCGCCCCAGCCCAGCCGATCATCGCGGCATTGTCCGTGCACAGCCAGAGCGGCGGGGCGACGAATCGCAATTCGTGCTGAGCGGCTAGCCCCTCCAGTGCGCCGCGCACGCCCGCATTGGCGGCCACACCGCCAGCGACGACCAGCGCCGTCGGCCGGCCCGTCATGGCTTCCAGAGCGCGCTTGGTGCGGTCGACCAGACAATCGATCACTGCCTGCTGGAAGCTCGCCGCGATGTCGGCATCCGCCCACTGCCCGCTCTCGACTGCGCGCATCACGGCGCTCTTAAGGCCGGCGAAGGAGAAATGCGGCTCGCCGCTGCCCACCAGCGGACGCGGCAGCGGCACTGTGCGCGGATCGCCCTGCGCCGCCAGCGCCTCGACCTTCGGTCCGCCGGGAATGCCGAGGCCGAGCAGCTTGGCGGTCTTGTCGAACGCCTCGCCCGCGGCATCATCGATGGTCGTGGCAAGCCGGCGATAATCTCCCACGCCGCGCACTTCGAGCAACTGGCAATGTCCGCCCGAGACCAGCAGCAGCAGATAAGGGAATTCCAGCGATGGATCGGCCAGACGCGGTGACAGCGCGTGGCCCTCCAGATGATTGACCGCAATCAGCGGCTTGCCGGCCGCATGGGCCAGCGCCTTGCCGGTGACAAGGCCGACCATCACGCCGCCGATCAGCCCCGGTCCTGCGGTCGCCGCAATGGCATCGACATCCGCAAGGCTGAGCTTGGCGTCAGCCAGCGCCGCTTCCACCAGCGGAATCAGCGCCTCGACATGCGCGCGCGCCGCGATTTCCGGCACGACGCCGCCATAAGGACCGTGCGCCGCTTCCTGCCCCGCGAGACGGTGGGCAAGGATCGTGCGATCGCTGGCGACCAGCGCAGCCGCCGTTTCGTCGCAGCTTGATTCCAGACCGAGGATGATGGGCATGGCACTTTCCTCTAGAGACGTGCGCGCGCAGGGTCTATCGGCATTCGCCATCATGCCCGAGCAGTTTCCCTCGCCCACCGCCCCGTTGCGCCTCGGCACACGCGGCTCCCCCCTTGCGCTGGCCCAGGCAGAAATGACGCTGGCCGCTCTTTCGCTCGCCCACGGCCTGCCCCGTGAGGCGCTGGAGATCGTCGTCGTCACCACCAGTGGCGACCGCATTCAGGATCGCGCCCTGGCCGAACTGGGGGGCAAGGCGCTGTGGACCAAGGAGCTGGATCGCGCGCTTCTGGCGGGCGAGATCGATTGCGCGGTGCATTCGATGAAGGATGTGGAAACGATCCGGCCGGAGAGCATCCACATCGCCGCGATGCTGCCGCGCGCTGCGGTGGAGGACCGGCTGATCGGCGCGCCGAGCATCGAGGCTTTGAAACAGGGCGCGCTCATCGGCACCGCCTCGCCCCGCCGCGCCGCCCAGCTGCGGGCGCTCCGGCCAGACCTGCGCACGACGCTGCTGCGCGGCAATGTTGCGCGCCGCCTCGCCAGCGTGGAAGCCGGCGAGATCGATGCGACGCTGCTCGCGGCGGCGGGCCTCAACCGGCTCGGCATGGAAGAGGTCGGCGCCACCGTGCCCGCCGAGGTCATGCTGCCCGCCGTCGCGCAGGGCGCGGTCGGCATCGAATGCCGCACCGATGATGAGCGGATGCGCCGCCTGCTCGCCGCGATCAGCGATGCGCCGACGCAAACCTGCGTCTTTGCCGAACGCGCGCTGCTCCTCGCGCTGGGCGGCAGTTGCCACTCGCCCATCGGAGCGCTGGCGCGGCTGGCCGGCGCCGGCGTGCATCTGCGCGGGCAGATCTTGCTGGAGGACGGCAGCGAGCAAGTCTCCGGCGAGATCATGCTGCCCACGGGCGACACCGCCGGCGCCGCCGCGCTGGCTGCGCAATTGCTCGATGGCGCCTCCCCAGCCCTGCGGAGCCTGTTCACGCCGTGAACCGCCCCTATCTCATCCTGCGCCCGCAGCCGGGCAATGATGCATCCGCCGCCAAGGCAACCGCACTCGGCCTAGAGGTGGTGCAATTGCCCCTCTTCGAGGTGGTTGCGGTCAACGAAGAACCGCTCCCGCAAGACCCGTTCGACGCCCTGCTCGTCACCAGCGCCAATGGCGCGCGCTACGGCGGTGAGGCACTGGCCTGCTTCCCGGACCTTCCGATCTATGTGGTGGGCGAAGCCAGCGCGGACGCGGTGCGCGAGGCTGGCCACCCCGATGTCATCATCGGCGGGGGCGATGCGGCCTCCACCGTCCCCATGATCGTCGCGGCCGGCCACCGGCGCATCCTGCATGTCTGCGGCGAAGAAACGCGCCCCTTCGACCCGCTCGATCTCAGCATCACGCGCCATATCTGCTACCGCACCGAGGCGCGGGACATGCGGCGCTACACCAAGATGCTGGTCACCATGCCGCCCTCCGTCATCGCCGTGCATTCGCCCGCCGCCGGGCGGCGCCTCAACGCGCTGATGCCGCCTGCCTGCCGCAACCATTTCCTCATCGCGATCAGCCAGGCCGCGGCAGACGCCACCGGATCGGGCTGGCGCCGGGTGAGCGTCGCGCCGGAGCCGAACGATAGCGCCTTGCTGCGCCTCGCAACCTCGCTATGTATAGGCGCCTCTTGAGGGATCGGGCAGAACAGATGGACGGCAACGCACCGGAAAACGGTGTCGGTGAGATGACGGACCGAGCGCAACCGCCGCGCCGGAGCCGATTGCGGCTGATCGTCGCCTGCTCGCTGATCGCCTTCCTGCTCGGCCTCGGTGCGATGGCCTGGATCATGACCAACTGGGATCGGCTGTCCTTCGGCCCCGGCGGCGATCCGGCGGCACTCACAGACGATATGAACGCCGCGCAGAACGGCGCCGAGAGCGGGGCGAATGGGCAGGCGCCGGATGCCACGCGGTCGCGCGGTCTCTCCGACGTCACCGAACGCCCCGAAGATCGCGTGCTGACGCTGGAGCAGCGCCTCAACCGCATCTCGCTTGCTGCGATTGCGGCCTCTGGCCATGCCAACCGGGCCGAGGCGATGATGATCGCCTTCGCCGCCCGGCGCGCGCTCGATGCCGGCCAGCCGCTCGGCTATATCGAGGGCCAGCTCCGCCTTCTGTTCGGCGATGCGCAGCCCAAGGCCGTCGCTACCATCGTCAACGCCGCGGCGCAGCCGGTGACGCTCACCACACTGCGCCAGGGGCTGGAGCAGGTCCGCAGCACCGCCCAGCGCGGCGACCCGAATCAGGGCTGGTGGTCGGCGGCGATGCGGGAATTGCGGGGTCTGGCCGTGATCCGCCACGTTGGCGATCCCTCCCCAGAGCTGGACGAGCGCATCACGCGCGCACGGATGTTCACCGAATCCGGGCAGATGGAAGCCGCCATCGATGAAATCGCAGCGCTTCCGGCCCAGCCGGAGGCCGAGCTGTGGCTGGAGCAAGCCCGCCGCTACAAGGAAGCCCGGCGCGCGCTCGATGTCATCGAAGCCGCCGCCATTCTGGAGCCGCGCGCCGCGCCCATCGTGGCGCCCGCCCCGTTGCCCATCGAGACTGAAGCAAGTCCGCAGCCCTGACCGCGCAGTGCTTCGTTAAGCCAGAAAGATTGTCGCGAGATCGGCGGGCACCCGCGCCAGCCGGCCCGTCTCCTTGTCGATCATCGCCCAGGTCGTCCGTGCATTCACCTTGGGCGTGCCATCGGCTCCGGTGAAGGCGATCATCCGATCGAACCGGGCGCCGCGCGGCGGCTCCTCGATCCAGGTCCGCGCGAGGACCGTCTCGCCTTCGGTCACATTACCGCGATAATCGATCTCGTGCCGCGTCACGACCCACACATAGCGGGCCTGCGCGTCGGGCGGGGCTAGCGATTCCCAATGGGCAGTGGCAAGCTGTTCCATCCATCGCACCCAGACGGCATTGTTCACATGGCCCATGATGTCGATGTCATCGGGGCCGGCCGTGAAGTGCTGCTCGAATGCCTTACCCATGGCCGCCCCCATGGCCGCCGGCGCCCTGCCCGGCTTCATCCATGCCAAGCTGCCACAGGATGAAGGCGAATTCCTCCGCCGTTTCCCGGAGCGATTCCCAGCGACCGGACTTGCCGCCATGGCCGGCTTCCATATTGGTCTTGAGCAGCAGCACATTGTCGTCGGTCTTGAGCTCGCGCAGCTTTGCGACCCATTTCGCCGGCTCCCAATAGGTCACGCGCGGATCGTTGAGGCCGGCCGTCACCAGCATCGGCGGATAGGCCTGCGCCTTCACATTGTCGTAGGGCGAATAGCTGGCGATCAGGTCGTAGGCGGCGGCATCCTCGATGGGGTTGCCCCATTCCGGCCACTCGCCCGGCGTCAGCGGCAGCGTCTCATCGAGCATCGTGTTGAGCACATCGACGAACGGCACATGCGCGACCACGGCGCCCCACAGATCGGGATCGGAATTGACGATGGCACCCATGAGTTCGCCGCCAGCCGAGCCACCTGACGTCGCGATCTTGCCCGCCGAGGTGTAGCCAAGGGCGATCAGCCCCTTCGCCACATCGACGAAATCGTTGAACGTGTTGGTGCGCTTCTCCAGCTTGCCGTCCTTGTACCATTGCTGGCCAAGGTCATCGCCACCCCGGATATGGGCGATGGCGAAGGCGAAGCCGCGGTCGACGAGGCTGAGCCGCGTGGTGCCGAAGCCCGGCTCGATGGCAATGCCATAAGCGCCATAGCCATAGAGGTAGAGCGGCCGCGAGCCATCGAGCGGATGGTCGCGCCGGTGCAGCACGGAGACGGGGATCGGCGTGCCGTCCCGTGCAGTGATCGTGAGGCGCTGCGTGGCGTACAGCGCCGGATCGAAGCCGGACGGAATCTCCCGCACCTTGAGGGTTTCGCGATGTCCGTCGGCCAGGCGATAGTCGAAGATCGTCTCTGGCGTGACCATCGATTCATAGCTCAGCCGCAACGTATCGACATCATATTCGGGATTGTCGTCCAGCCCGGCGACATAGCTCGCCTCGGGGAAATCGAGGCGCTTGGGCGTGTTGGTGGCGTAATCGCGGATCTCGACCTGATCGAGGCCATTCTCGCGTCCTTCGGTCACGTAGAAGCGTTTGAACAGGCTGAAATCGGTCAGGTAAAATGCGTCCGACGCAGGCAGAACCTCTTCCCACTGGTCCGGCGTCTCGATGCGCGCGCGGGCCAAGCGGAAATTGGGGTGGGTGTCGTTGGCGCGGATATAGAGCCAGCCCTCATGCTCATCCACGTCATATTCGCGTTCGGGCACGCGGGCGGAAACGAGGATCGGCGCGGCGGTCGGGTCGCCGGCCGGGACCAGCCGCACCTCGCTCGTCACATGATCGCCGGTGGCGATGACGATCCAGTTTTCCGCGCAGGTGAGGCCCACAGAGACGCGGAACCCTTCGTCCGCCTCATGGTACAGCATGACATCCTGCGCCACATCGCTGCCCAGCCGGTGCAACATCGCGCGATCCGTGCGCCACTGGGCGTTGGCCGGAGCATAGACGAGCGCGCGATCGTCGCGGGTCCAGACCAGCGCCGAGAGCACGTCCGGAATGACGTCCGGCAGCATCTCGCCGGTTTCCAGATTGCGGATGCGCACCGTGTAGCGCTCCGACCCGTTGTCATCGATCGCATAGGCGAGCAGGCGGTCATCATTGGAAATCGCGACGCTGCCGAGCCGGAAATAATCCTTCCCCGCTGCCAGCGCGGGCTCATCGACGATCAACTCGTCTGCGGATCCATCCTCCGCCGCGCCGACCTTGCGGCGCCAGTGGCGGCGATATTGCTCGCCCGCCTCGAAGGTACTCCAATAGACATAAGCCCCGTCCTTCTGCGGAACGGAGCCGTCCTCCTCCTTGATGCGGCCCTTCATCTCCGCGAACAGCGCATCGACCTGGCTCTTGCGCGCCGCCATATGCGCCTGGAAGTAAGTGTTCTCGGCCGTCAGATAGTCGAGCACGTCGCGATCCGTCACCTCGGGATAACCGGGATCGCGCAGCCAGGCCCAGGGGTCGTCCAGCGTGCGATTGTGGTGGGCGGTGCGGTGGGGGCGTTGCGCCGCGCGGGGCGGCTGGAGCGTATCGGTCATCCCCGCCAGATAGGCGCTCGCACCGCCGCGCTCAATGCCGTCAATAGAGCGCCGCCAGTGCGAGGCAGGTCGTCACCCCGACCACGACGTTCATCGGCAAGCCGATCCGCAGGAAATCGGCGAACCGATAATTGCCGGCCGCATAGACCATGGTGTTGGTCTGATAGCTGATCGGCGTCGCGAAACTCGCCGAGGCCGCAAACATCACCGCGATCAGCAAGGGGCGCGGATCGGTGCCGAGGGTCGTCGCCAGGCCGATGGCAATCGGCGTCATGATCACCGCCACCGCATTGTTGCTGACGGCTTCGGTGAGCGCACTCGACGCAAAATAGACGATGAAGAGCAGCACCAGGGGGCTGGCGCCCTCCAGCAACGGTCGCATCGCGTTGACCAGCAGGGTAATGCTCCCCGCCTGATCGAGCGCCGTGCCAACGCACAGCATGCCGTAGATCAGCACCAGCACATCGCCATTGATGGAGCCCCAGGCTTCATCGCCATCGATGCAGCGCGCGGCGAGGACGATGCCGACGGCGATCAGCCCGGCGACCATGATCGGGACGAGCCCCAAGGCGGAAAAGACGATGGTGCCCGCCAGCGCGGCGACCGCGATGGGGGCCTTGGTCGGGCGAAAGGCCACGCCTTCGGTCTCTTCCACCCCGATGAGGTTCTGGTTCTCGCGCAGCGCATTGATGGCCGCCTCTGACCCGGTGACAAGCACCGTATCGGCAGCGCGCACGCGGCTATCGGCCAGGGTCGGCCCGGCGTCATGGCGATGCCGGGTGATCCCCAGCAGCCGCACCGGCAGCACGTTGAGGAACGGGATTTCGACCATCCGGTTACCGATGCTCGGGTGACCGGGTGAAATGATCGCTTCCACCACCAGCGGCGCGTCGGCTTTGGTGTTGCCGACCGTCGCGATGCCAAGCTCGATGTCCTTGTTAGTCCGCAGGGTCATCAGATCGGCCAACTTAGCGCGCACCACGAGGCGGTCGCCCGCCATGAAGGGCTCGTCCATGGCCTCGATCAGCTGGCTCCCCCGCTGGATGCTCACCAGTCGAACCCGCTTGAGGAGACCGCTTTCGGAAAGGTCTTTGCCGATCAGGCCGCTATCCCGTACGATCCTGATCTCGCTCAGGAACACCCGGTCCGCGTCGCTGTGATAGGGCGCGCCGTCACCATCCGGGAGCAGGAAGCGCCCCAGCACCGCAAGGGCGACAGTCCCGGCGGCGGCCACGATGATGCCCACAGGCGTGATCTCGAAGACGCTAAATGGCGCGACGCCCAGATCGCGCGCGACGCCATCGACCAGAAGATTGGTCGACGTGCCGACTAGCGTCAGGGTTCCGGCCAGCATGGAGATGTAGGACAAAGGAATGAGCAGCTTCTTGGCGGAAACGTTGATCGCCGAGGCCAGCCGCAACACGATGGGGATCATGATGACCACGACCGGCGTGTTGTTCATGAACGCAGCCGCCGCCAGCAAACCAACGACCAGCTCGATCATCGCGCGGATCGGATGCGCCTTGGCGCGGGCGACGATCCAGTTGCCGATCACATCCAGAATGCCGGTGCGGGTCAACGCGGCCGAGAGCACGAACATGGAGGCAATGGTGATCGGTGCGGGATTGGCGAATGCGCGCAGCAGCGATGCGCTGTCCAGCAAGCCCGTGACGAGGAAGGCGCAGACGCCCAGCACGGCGATCACCGTCGCCGGATAGCGCTCCCGCACGAACGCCACGAAAAGTCCCACAAGGATGACGAGCCCGACAAGGGCCTGGTTGGCGTCGATGATCGCAGAGAGCCAATCAAACATCACCCTCCCCTAACGCCCCTGTCGGACCGCGTCGAGCAGCCCCGTCGGCTATGGCAATGTCAAGCCTGTCGAGACGAGCGGCCCGCCGCCGTCACATCTGCGTCTCATACTCCGCCGTGACATCCTGCTTGGTGCCGGTGAGCCGCACGACACGCCGTTCGCACAACACCGGCACAGCCGTCAGCCGCATCCAGCGCAAGGCACCATCCGGCCGGCGCAGCCGCGCATCCATGGTGAAACCGCGACGATGGCGAATCGAATAGGCCCGCAGCGACTCCATCGCCGCCCGCGAGTCCGCCAGATAGATCGATGTCGCCAGTGACCGTGTCAGCTTCTCTTCCACGGGGATGCCGAACAGATCGTAGACGGCTCTGGACCATGTCAGGCTTTCGTCGGTCAGCCGGCAGCTCCACAGGCCAATGCCCTGATTGTCCAGCGCGCTCTCCTCCCGATTCACCATGGGCATGATCGGCAGGCGCCAGCTTGCCTCGTAAACCGGCCAGCTATGCGTGAGAAAAGGCGTTTGCCCGGTAGTCATAGGGTGATCTTTGCTCTGGTCCTGATCGCATGAGCGTCCCGGTCTTGTTCGCCAGCAGTGGCGGCAAATGCTGGCAAGCCGTATGGAAACGCTTATGCTGTCCGGCAGAGATTAACGAGCGCCCCTTAAAAATGAACGAATGCGGGCGCGAACAGGAACGCTTGTCCATGTCTACCCATGAAGATCGCCTGCGCGCCCTGCGCGCCCACCTGACCCGCCAGTCGCTCGACGGATTCGTCGTGCCGCTCACCGATGAGCATCTGTCCGAATATGTCGGCGGCTATGCGCAGCGGCTCGCCTGGCTCACGGGGTTTCTGGGCTCGGCGGGCAGCGCGGTGGTCCTGCCGGAGGAAGCCGCGATCTTCACGGACGGGCGCTACACCCTGCAGGTACGCGATCAGGTGGATGGCGCGCATTGGCAGTTCGAGAGCGTGCCGCAAACGAGCGTCGCCGCATGGCTCGGCATCCATGCCCCGGCTGGCGGACGGATCGGCTATGATCCCTGGCTGCACACCCGCCGATGGGTCGAGGAGGCGACACGCGCGCTTGCCGGCAAAGGCGCCATGCTCGTGCCGGTCGACCATAATCCCGTCGATGCCGTGTGGGACGATCGGCCCGATCCCAGCAAGGCCCGCCTCGTGCCGCATGAAGACCGCTATGCCGGGCAGAGCAGCGCCGCCAAGCGCGCCGACATGGCGGACTGGATGAAGGCGCAGGACGTGGACGCCACCGTCCTCACCGCGCTCGATTCCATCGCCTGGACCTTCAACATTCGTGGCGCGGACGTGACCCATACACCGGTCGCGCTGGCCTATGCCCTGCTCCATGCGGACGGCAAGGCGCAGCTCTTCGTCGACCTCGCCAAGATCGATGCCGATGTGCGCGCGCATCTTGGCAATTCAGTCGACATTCTGGATCGCGCTGCCTTCAGCGATGCGCTGGCAGGGCTTGCCGGCAAGGCCGTCGCTGTCGACCCCGACCGCGCTGTCTCCGCGATCTTCGAGGCGCTGGACAAGGCCGGCGCCCTGATCAAGCCGCTGCGCGATCCCGCTGTTCTGCCTAAGGCCGTGAAGAACCAGACCGAGATTGCCGGCCACAAGTCTGCGCAGGCGAGGGATGGCGCGGCCATGGCCAAGTTCCTCCACTGGCTGTCCATCGAAGGCCCCAAGGGCGGGCAGACCGAAATCAGCGTGTCGGACCGGTTGCAGGCGTTCCGTGAAGAAACCGGCGCGCTCGTGGACCTGAGCTTCGACACGATTTCCGGCTCCGGCCCCAATGGCGCCATCGTCCATTACAAGGCGAGCGAGGCGACGAATCGGCCCGTCGAGAGCGGCACACTTCTGCTGGTCGATTCAGGCGGGCAATATCGCGACGGGACGACCGATATCACCCGCACCATGGCCATCGGCACGCCCACGCAGGAGATGCGGCACCGCTTCACGCTGGTGCTCAAGGGCCATATTGCGCTCGCCTGCGCGCGCTTTCCGGCTGGCACGCGCGGCAGCCAGCTCGACGTGCTCGCCCGGCAATTCCTGTGGGCCGAGGGGCTGGATTATGCCCATGGCACCGGCCACGGCGTCGGCAGCTTCCTCTCGGTGCATGAGGGCCCGCAGCGCATCGCGACGTTCGGCGGCGGGGACGAACCGCTGCAACCCGGCATGATCCTCTCCAACGAGCCGGGCTACTACAAGACCGGCGAATATGGCATCCGCATCGAGAATCTGGTGCTGGTAGTGGACAGCGGCACCGGCGAAAACGACCGGCCCTTCTATGCCTTCGAGACGCTGAGCCATACGCCGATCGATCGCGCCCTCATCGCCGTCGACGCGCTGACCCCGGCCGAACGGGCCTGGGTGGACGCCTATCACGCGCGCACATTAGCGATCATCGGGCCGCAGCTGGATGGCGAGGAGCTGGCATGGCTGCAGGCTACCTGCGCGCCACTCACTGCTGACTGACAGGGGGTCAGGCCGCCTGCAGGCGATAGGGAATGGTCGTCGTGACCTTGAGGCCGCGCGGCAACCATTCCCGCACGAACGTTCCCCGCAACTGGCGCTCGATGCTCAGCCGGATGAGATCGGACCCGAAGCCCTGATGATCGCCGGGCGGCGCGCTGTCGCCCTTGCTCTCCTGCCACTCGAGCCTGAGCTGTTCGGAAGACCCTGAGATCATCAGGTCGACAAACCCTTCCGGCGAGGACAGCGAACCATATTTGACGGCGTTGGTCGCCAGCTCGTGAAATACGAGGGCGATGGGGGTCATGTAGGTTTCGGCGAGCAGCACATCGTCGCCGCGAATGCGGATGCGCTCGATGCCCTCCAGATTATAGGCGGCGAACAATTCGCCCAGCAGCCCCTGCAGCGTCAGCGCCTGCGCGCCCTCGCGCGGCTGCACATAATCATAGGCCCGCCCCAGCGCGGCAATCTGGTCGCTCATCTTCGAGCTGAAGCCCTTGAGTTCAGGAACGCCGCGACTGGAGAGGTAGAGCAGCGAGCCGATGACCGTGAAGATGTTCTTGATGCGATGGACCAGCTCGCGCGAGAGAAGCTCCTTCTGCTCGCGCATGATCCGCTGATCGTGAATATCCGTGCAGGTGCCGAACCAGCGCACGATGTTGCCGGCATCATCCCTGATCGGCAATGCGCGCCCGAGCGTCCAGCGATATTCTCCATCGAAACGCCGCAGGCGATATTCGATTTCGTAGGGATCGCCAGTGGCCAGCGAATGGCTCCACACCTCCCAAGCCTTGGCCTGATCGTCCGGATGGAACTGGCCGTTCCAGCCGGTCCCGTCGGTCCGGCCGAGCTGCGCACCGGTAAATTCGTACCAACGCGCATTGTAATAATCATGATAGCCATCGGCCCGCGTGGACCAGACCATTTGCGGCATGGCGTCGGCCAGCACCCGGAAGCGCTCCTCGCTCGCCGCCAGATCGGCTTCGGCGGCATTCTCCCAAGCCCGATGCGCGAGCATGACCCGTCGGGCCTCCAGCCGCCGCATCGTGGCTTCCGCCAAGACGGTGAGGCCCTGACGTTGAATGTCGGTCAGCCCAGCGCGCGGTTCGGGCGAAATGACACACAGCGACCCCAGCGCCTCGCCACTCTTGGACACAAGCGGCGCCCCGGCATAGAAGCGAATATGCGGTTCGCCGGTGACGAGCGGATTATCCTGAAAACGGCCGTCTTGCGTCGCGTCGCCTACGTCCATGACATCATGGCCGAGCATCGCGTGCGCGCAGAAAGACATGCTCCTGGGCGTCTCGGTGGCGTCGATCCCGGTCTTCGCCACGAACCTCTGGCGATGCTCTTCAACCAGGCTGACCAGCGCGATGGGGCAATCGCAGAGCTGGCCGGCAAACTCGACGATCCGGGTCAGTTCCTCGTCGCCGAACAGCCCGTCGATCTCATAGGCCTCAAGCGTGATGCGCTCTTCGGGCGAAACAGCGTCGCGGTTGCTCTCAGCGCTCGCCATGGGCGCTCACAATCCGGCCTCGGCAGACGTAAGGCTGCGCGCGTGAAGAGGGCCAATATGTGAGGAGCAAGATCGTCATGGGGAGACACCCATGTAGGAGCGCAAAAGCGGAAGTCCATGCGGACTTTTGCGTATCTGCGGGATTTCGTCGCAGGAAGCGTCTCTCAATCAGTCATTTCTTGATCTCTGGCGCAGATTCATCCCAACCGGCGGTCGATCCACACCACCGCGGCTCCGACGAGCATGAAACCCAGAGCGATGAGGCCCACGGTCACGCCAACCTGCGCCCAGCCATGGCGGGAGACATCGAGGAAGGGATAGGGGTAGCGCCCATCGAACTGCGCGCGCCCGATGGCATAGGCCAGATAAGCCAACGGCAGCAGCGCCCAGCGCAGCGTATCGGCATAGACCAGCCGTCCCTTGGGCACGAACACGAGCCAGTAGAGCGCCACCGCAGGCGGGGCGATGTAATGGAGCAGGAGGTTCGAGGTCTCGGCGGGGCCGCTGAGGCTTTCCGTCGCGCGCAGCAGCACCGCATAGACGATGCCGATCAGTCCCATGGCCAGCATCACGCCCGCGAGCCGGCGGGGATGACTCGGTGCCTTCGCGCCCAGCGCGACGCCGAACAGCACCACGCAGCTGAGCAGATTGCCGATCACCGTGAAGAAGCGCAGCATCGTCCACGCGGCGGCCTGGGGTGAGCCCGTCGTCTCCAGAGAGACGGCAAAGCGGATCGAGAGTCCGGCAAAGGCGATGAGGCCGACAAGCAGCGCCGCGATGCGCGCGGACATGGACAGCGTCTTGGTGGGTGAGCGCATCTCTCGGCCTAGCTCTGGCAAGTGGGGCAGTAAAAGGTGGAGCGGCCTGAATCTACCCGGCGCTTCACCGTGCCGCCGCAGGGGCAGGCCAGTCCTTCCCGCCCATAGACGCGCCAGTCCTTGGCGAAATAGCCAAGCTCCCCATCCGGCCGCGCATAATCGCGCAGCGTGGAGCCGCCGGCGGCAATGGCGGCCACCAGCACCGCGCGAATGGCCTCGACCAGCCGCGCGAGCCGCGCCCGCGAGATCCGCCCGGCCGCGCGCGTCGGCGATATGCGGGCGATGTTCAGCGCCTCGCACACATAGATATTGCCCAGCCCGGCGATGATCCGCTGATCCAGCAGCATCGCCTTGATCGGTGCCGCCCGCCCCTCCAGCGCCTGCGCCAGATAGTCGGCCGTCAGCGCATCGCCCAGCGGCTCGGGGCCAAGCGCCGCGAAGGGCGGATAAGCGCCCAGCGCATCGCTTGGTGTCAGGTGCACGAACCCGAACCGGCGCGGGTCATTGAGGGCGAGGCGGTGGCTGGCGGTCTCCAGCAGCAGATGATCGTGCTTGCCCACCTCGCTCGGGTCGATCCGCCAGCGCCCGGACATGCCGAGGTGGAAGATCATCGTGTCGCCACGATCGGTATCGATCAGGCCATATTTGGCGCGCCGGCCTAGCCCGGTGATTCGCGCCCCGGTGAGCCGCTGGCGCAGATCGACCGGGAAGGGAAAGCGCAGGTCCGCCCGGCGCGGCTCGACCAGCGTGAGTTGCGCCCCGTCGAGCACCTGACGCAGGCCGGCAACGGTGGTTTCGACTTCGGGAAGTTCAGGCATTCCTGCAGGCATAGGCCGAGGCGCGGCCGGCGCCAACAGGCATCAGAGCCAAAGTTGCCAGGGCAGCAGCAGGGGCGCGCAGAAGAGCAGCGCCAGCGCCAGCATCAGCCGCGCCTTGCCGGGCACCGCCAGCTCATCGGGCACCAGCCCATCGGGCCGCGCCCACAGGAACGGGCAGGCGAGGAAAGCCAGCGCGCCCAGCCCCAGAGCTACCAGCCGGGCCCCCAGAAAAGCGCCGTCCAGCCACAGCCCCATCGCGCCAAAGGCAAAGCCGAGGGTCAGGACCCACATCAGCAGGCGCATGGTCGGGGCTCTTTGCTCATGCCCTCAAAAAACGGATCGAAGCGCCGTCTCTTTAGCGAGGAACGTGCGCGAAAACCGCTGGCTCTTCGGCGGCTTTCTCCGTAGCGAAATGCCATGGCTCTTCCCGATGACATCACCCTCGCCAGTGCCCTTGCCGACGCAGCGGGCGCCGCGATCCGCCCCTTTTTCCGCGCGCCTTATGACATCGAAGCCAAGGCCGACGCCTCGCCGGTAACAGAAGCCGATCGCGCGGCGGAACTGGCGATGCGCGGCCTGTTGGAGACGCAGCGTCCGGCGGATGGCATCATCGGCGAGGAATTCGGCACCGTTCGCGAAGGGGCGTCACGCCAGTGGGTGCTCGACCCTATCGATGGCACGCGCAGCTTTATCGCGGGCCGCCCGATCTTCGGGACGCTGATCGCCTTGATGCAGGACGGCTGGCCGATCCTCGGCATCATCGATCAGCCGATCAGTGGAGAGCGCTGGGTCGGCGCCATGGGTCAGCCGACATTGTTCAATGGCAAGCCTGCGCGCACCCGGCGATGCCGGGCTCTGGAAGGCGCGCAACTGGCCACCACCAGCCCCCATCTGTTCAGCGCGCATGAGGGCGAACATTATCTCGCGCTCGCCGCAGCCGTTGCCGGCGACCGACTGGGTCAGGGCCCGATCTATGGCGGCGACTGCTATAATTACGGCCTGCTGGCGAGCGGCCATGTCGACATCGTCTGCGAAACCGGCCTCAAACTCCACGACTTCGCAGCGCTCGTCCCGGTGGTTGAGGGTGCCGGCGGGCACATGTGCGACTGGTCTGGCGAGCCGCTCCATGAAGCCAGCGCTGGCGACGTCATCGCCATGGGCGATCCCGCCCGCCTCGAAGATGTCATCGGCGCCCTGTCCCATCATCACGACTGACGGGCCAGGGCCGCGTTTTTAGTCGACGACCGTCCCGACCACGGCGCCGGCCGCGCCACCGACAGCGGCACCCTTGCCGACGTCATTGCCGGTCACGGCAGCCGTACCGGCGCCCGCCGCCGCGCCGATGCCAGCGCCTTTGAGGGTCGAACAACCCGAGACAGCCAAGGCGCTGGCCGTGATGAGGCCGATCAGAACGAGTTTCATGATGCATTCCTTCCAGCAAATTCCTGCTGAACAAATGCGCAAAGCCTCCGCGTCGTTCCCGACCGCTGCGGCGCCGCTGCCTAGGCCTTGAGAACCGCCTGCCACTGATCGGGCTTGAAACCGACCAGCAGGGCGCTTGCTCCCGTTACCACCGGGCGCTTGATCATCGAGGGATGCTCGATCATCAACGCGATGGCCTTGGCCTCATCGATTCCGGTCCTGGCGTCATCCGGCAGTTTGCGGAACGTCGTACCGGCGCGGTTGAGCAGCACGTCCCACCCTGCCTGCTTTGACCAATCGGCCAGCTCTGCCGACGTTGGCGGCGTCTTTTTATAATCGCGGAAATCATGCGCGATGCCCTGATCATCCAGCCATTTGCGGGCCTTCTTCACCGTGTCGCAATTGGGGATGCCGTGCAGGGTCAGGGACAATGCTCTCTCCTTGAAGAACAGACTGGAAGGTGGAAAGCAATCAGACCGGCGCGCCCACCTCGGCATCCTCGAACTTGTCGGCCAGCGTCAGGCGGTCGAGGATGGCGGCGGTCTCGTCGCGGACCTTGAGCATGATGCGCCGCAGCTCGCACTCATCTTCCGGCAGGCAGTTTTTGCAGGGCTGGTGCGCGTAGCGGCTGGCACAGGGCACGAGCGCCAGCGCGCCATCCGTGAGGCGGAAGATGTCGCCATAGCGGATGTCGATCGGCGGCAATGCCAGCCAATAGCCGCCTTCCCGCCCGCGCCGCGTCGCCACGAGGCCCGCACGGCTGAGTTCCGACAGGATCACGGTCAGAAATTTGGCGGGAATATTCTGCGCGACCGCAATATCGGTGAGCTGGATCGGCCCCTCACCATAATGCCGCGCCAGGTGCTGGAGAGCGCGGATGGAATATCGCGTGCGTTGCGAAAGCATACCAACCTATTTGGCAGAGAATGCTGTCCGCGCAAGGGGCAAGCCCGCGCAATCGCTCGATAGCGGTTCTTTTTCAATCTAGGGAACGGGCCGTGACGCGCGCCACGGCCCTTCCGATTGTTAAGCGGCCTGCTTGCGCCGCTCGGCCAGCTCGTCGTTGAGCATTTCGGCCAGCAGGAAAGCCAGCTCCAGGCTCTGCGCCGCGTTGAGGCGCGGGTCGCAATGCGTGTGGTAGCGATCCGCGAGGCTCTGCTCGGTGATGTCGATCGCGCCGCCGGTGCATTCGGTGACGTTCTGGCCGGTCATCTCGGCATGGATGCCGCCGCCGAAGCTGCCCTCGGCGCGGTGCACGGCGAAGAAGCCGCGCACCTCGGCGAGGATGCGCTCGAACGGGCGAGTCTTGTAGCCATTGGCCGCCTTGATGACATTGCCGTGCATCGGATCGCACGACCACACCACCGGATGCCCTTCACGCATCACCGCCCGCACGAGCGGGGGCAGCGCGCCCTCGATCTTGTCATGGCCATAGCGCGTGATGAGCGTGATGCGCCCTGCCTCGCGGCGCGGATTCAGCGCATCGAGCAGGCGCAGCAGCACATCGGGCTGCAGGCTCGGCCCGACCTTCATGCCGATGGGATTGCCGATGCCGCGCAGATACTCGACATGGGCAGAGCCCTCGAAGCGCGTCCGGTCGCCGATCCACAGCATGTGCGCGCTGGTGTCGTACCACTGGCCGGTGAGCGAATCCTGACGGGTCAGGGCCTGCTCATAAGGCAGCAGCAGCGCCTCGTGGCTGGTGTAGAAGCTGGTGCCGCCAAGCTGGGGCACCGTGTCCGGCGAGAGACCGCAGGCCTTCATGAAGTCCAGCGCCTCGCCGATGCGATCGGCCATCTCGCTGAACTTCTGGGCCCAGGGGCTGCGGCCCATGAAATCCAGCATCCAACCATGCACCTTGTCGAGGCTGGCATAGCCGCCGGTCGAGAAAGCGCGCAGCAGATTGAGCGTGGCGGCCGACTGATTGTAGGAACGGATCATGCGCGCCGGATCGGGCTCGCGGCCGTCCGCCGTGAACGCGATGTCGTTCACATTATCCCCACGATAGCTCGGCAGCTCGACGCCATCGATCGTCTCGGTCCCGGCCGAACGCGGCTTGGCGAACTGGCCGGCCATGCGACCCACCTTCACCACCGGCAGCTTGCTGGCAAAGGTGAGCACCACCGCCATCTGCAGCAGCACGCGGAACGTGTCGCGGATGTTATTCGGGTGGAACTCGGCGAAGGATTCGGCGCAGTCCCCGCCCTGCAGCAGGAACGCCTCGCCATTGGCGACCTTGGCCAGATCGGCCGTCAGGTTGCGGGCCTCGCCTGCAAAGACGAGCGGCGGAAAGGTCCCAAGCTGCGCCTCGGCTGCCGCGAGTGCCGCAGCATCGCGATAGATCGGCATTTGCAACCCTTCATGATCCCGCCAGCTTGCGGGCGACCATTTCGCCGTCATGATATTCCAGACTCCAAGCGTGTTCGCGCCACAACATGGGGTGTGGCGGACAAGGGGCAAGCCCCTACGCGTTTGAGGGCTTTGAGGCAAGGCGGTTGGGGATCAGAGGCGCGAGGAGGCGCGGGCGCAGCAGCGTCGTGACGTAAGATCCACAGGTCGCATAGTTGGGAGATCGATCCAGTTTTCCCGTGAACAAACGGAGCGCCTGCCGCGTAACATGATCCGGAGGTCCGTAAAAACATTAAACACATGGTGAACGGAGACACTCTAATCGCGCGGCGAAATGTTGAGAATTTAGGCCGTTTCTCGAAGTAAATGGCGTCGAAATCTCCGGAACATTCAGAAAAATCGTATGATGAAGGTCCGGTTTTGCTGGATTCATAGGCGCTATCAGGCGAAATGGACTCGGGAATCGGGAACGGGGGGCTGTCAAATCGACAGCGCGGATTATGAGCCTTCTGGCTGACTATAACTGGCCATTCGCGGTATCGCTCGGCGTGATGGTTCTTCTCGCGGCCCTGCAGGTGCTTGGACTCGGTGACCTGTTCAGCAGCACGGAAACCGACCTGGACGCGGAATCGAGCGGAAGCCCAGCCGATGGACTGTTGAGCCTGGTCGGTGTGGGCCGCGTGCCGTTCATGATCTGGCTGGCGGTGCTCCTGCTGCTTTTCGCGGCGATCGGCGTGAGTATACAAAGCCTGTCCGGCGCCTTCCTCGGCAAGGCACTGGCCCCGTGGCTGGCAGGCCTCCTTGCTTCGGTTGTAGCTCTACCAGCGACGGGAGCACTCGTGCGACCGCTCTCGCGCATCCTGCCAGGCGACGAGACGACGGCGGTAGAGATCGAATCCCTCCTTGGTCACCGCGCGAAAATTCTCACCGGTCGCGCCAGCCGCGGAAGCCCAACCCGCGCTCAGGTCATTGATCATCATGGTCAGATGCACCTTGTGATGGTGGAGCCCCATCATAGTGACACCGAAATGGGCGAAGGCGACGAAGTTCTCCTCGTGCGCCGGGAAGGAGAGCGGTTTTACGCTGTAGCCCTAGAGGAAAAACGTTTGGCGCCGATCTGACGGCGAGGGGAGACTGGAATGCAGGGACTGGACCTGATGGATATTGCAATCTGGGCAGGCGCGATCTTCGCCTTGCTCCTGATCTTCGGCTTTACGATCGCGCGACTTTACCGGCGCGCCACGAAGGAAGTGGGCTTCGTCCGAACCGGATTTGGCGGAGAGAAGGTGGTCATGAACGGCGGGGCGCTCGTGCTGCCCGTGCTGCACGAAACCATGCCGGTCAATATGAACACGGTCCGCCTCGCGGTGGAGCGCAAGAACATGGATGCGCTGATCACGCTCGACCGGTTGCGGATTGACGTGAAGGCCGAATTCTATGTCCGCGTCCGCCCCGATGCAGGCGCAATAGCCATGGCTGCGCAGACGCTTGGCCTGCGCACGATGCAGCCGGAAGCTCTGAAAGATCTCGTCGAAGGAAAGTTTGTCGACGCGCTTCGGTCTGTTGCGGCCGGAATGAGCATGAACGAACTGCATGAAAAGCGCGCCGACTTCGTTCAGAAGGTGCAACAGGTCTCATCTGTGGATCTCGCGATGAATGGCCTGGAACTGGAATCCGTTTCACTGACGGGGCTGGACCAAACGAGCATCGAGCATTTCAACGCCAACAACGCATTCGATGCGGAGGGTCTGACCAAGCTCACCGAACAGATCCAGCAGCGCAAGAAGCTGCGCAACGATATCGAAATGGACACGCGGGTCCAGATCGAGACGAAGAACCTCGAAGCCGATCAGCGCAGTCTGCAGATCAGCCGCGATAACGAGTTCGCGCGGCTGGAGCAGGAACGCGAGGTCGAAATGCGGCGTGCGGCGCAAGCGGCAGAAGTCGCTCGGGAGCAGGCACTGCGCAGTCAGGAGGCGGAGGCCGCGCGGATCGACGCCAAGCGGCTGATCGATTCGCAGCAGATCGAAGCTGACCGCTCGATCGAACAAGCCCGCATCGCACAGGCCCAGGCCATAGAAATCGCCCGGCAGGAACAGCAGATCGCCGTTCAGAACAAGAGCCGGGAAGAAAGCCAGGCAAAGGCCGAGGCTGACGCCGCTCGCGCCAAAGCGGCAGCGGCCGAAGAACAGGTTATCACCAGCCGCGAAACGGAAGTGGCCGAGCGTGACAAGCGCATCGAACTGATTGAAGCGGCGAAAGCAGCGGAACGCGAAGCGATCAAGCTGAAGGTCCAGGCAGAAGCCGAAAAGGATGCGGCCACGAACCACGCCGAGGCTATTCGACGCGCAGCTGAGGGCGAGGCCGATGCGACGAAGCTGAGAGCCGAGGCCGACCGCGTGCGCTTCGAAGTCGAAGCAGCAGGTCAGCGCGCTGTCAACGAAGCCGCAAACCTCCTATCCAGCAGCCAGATCAGTCTTCAGACGAAGCTGGCGCTGCTCAAGGTGCTGCCGGACCTGGTGCGTGAAAGCGCCAAGCCGCTTGAGGCAATCGACTCCATCAAGATCGTTCAGGTGGATGGCCTCACGCAAAAAGCGGCTGGCCCCGCCAATGCAGCGCCCTCGGGAGGAGGATCGGGCAACCTTGCGCAGGACGCCCTCTCAGCGGCCCTCGCCTATCGAGCGCAAGCGCCGGTTCTCGACGGCCTGATGAAGGAACTGGGGCTTGATGGACGCTCGCTCGACGGGCTTGTCGCCGGAGGCATGGCAGACGAGGCAAGCCCGCGCGACGGGCGGAGCGATACTGGCGAGAGCGCTAAGAGACTGAAGGGTAGCCAGGCGCAGGAGCGGTCGGAAAAGTTGTAACGCAGATGCACCGGGCTGTGGAGGGACGTGACTATGCCGCCTCCGCAGCCTGCTGCCACTTAGCGGCTCGGCACGATGGTCCTCGTTGATGCAACGCACAGGATCATTCCGACACCCGCCGCAATCCATAGCGCTGAAGAGCCCAGCCTTGCATAAGCGAAAGCCCCGGCAATCGCGCCGGTCATCAGCCCGCTCCACAGGCCGAGATCGACTCGCCAGTGGCTCGCATCCTTGCCGGTCAGGCGGTTGGCGAGCGCCTGACCCAACCGGACGAGCGCGCCGGTCATGTAGGTGAGCCCCACCTTCACCTCGCCATTGTCAGCGAGCGCGGCATTTTCGGCGCCCATGGCCATGACCATGGCGGCCAGTGCCAGAGTGGGGGAAAAGGGTGCGGCGAGCGCGGCCATTAGGAGCAGCGCCGTCACCAGGCCGAGCACGGCCGGACGGCGATGCGCGCCCGCGCGATGCCCCACCAGTCCGCCCAGCACGACGCCCATAACGAACCCGGCAATCAGGCCCGCGGCGGTCAGCGCGGCGCTGGAGCCCTCGCTGATCCCCACCGCCAACCGCGTCGAATTACCGCTCATGAACGAGACGAAAAAGCCGCCCGCAGTGAGGAAGCCCAGCGCGTCCACGAAACCGGCCAGCGCGGAGAGCGCGATGGCGAGGTTGAGCAGGCGGGCGTCGGACCTCAGCATCGCTCGCGCCTAATAATCCCGATTGAGATCGGCGACATGCTCCAAGGGCTCGCCGGCCAGATAGTGGCGGATGTTCCGCGCGAACCGCTCGGCGCCGCGCTGGAAGGCGCTGGTCTGGCTCGGCCCCGCCAGATGCATGGTGACGAGCACATTCGGCGCGCGCCACAGCGGGTGTTCGGGCGGCAGGGGTTCCGGCGTCGCGACATCGAGGAAAGCGCTGCCCAGATGCCCGGCCTCCAGCGAGGCGATGAGTGCGGGCTGATCGATCAGATCGCCGCGCGCGATGTTGATGAGGCGAGCCCCCGGCTTCATCGCGGCCAGTTCCGGGGCGCCGATCATCGCCCGCGTCTCGCTGGTGTTGGGCGCGGCGATGATGACGAAATCGAACTCCGCGAGGCGCGGGCGCCAGTCATCCGGACCGATCACCGCATTGGCGCTGTCCGCTGAGCGGCGCACGCCGGTCACCTGAACGCCAAAGGCGCGCAGGCGGGTGCCGATCTCCCGGCCGATGGCGCCATAGCCGATCACCAGCGCCCGCGCGCCGAGCAGCTCGAAATTGCCCGGCGGCCGCATCAGCCAGTTTTGCCGGTCATGGGCGCGCACGACCTCGTCCAGTCGCTTGGCCAGCACCAGCGCGCCCATCACGGCATAATCGGCAATCACGTCCGGCATCAGGCCAGCGCCATTGGTGAAGATCTGGCCGCGCGCGCGCATCTCCGCGATCGGGAACGCATCGAAGCCCACGATCACCGTGTGGATCCACTTGGCGTTCACCGCCGCGCGCGGACCCTTGGCGTAGACATTGCCGGCGAATTCGTCGAACCAGCCGATTTCCGCCTCCGGCGCCAGAGCCATTGCCTCTTCGGCCGTAGAGAATCCGCGCAACGTCACGCGCCCGGCGATCTCGGCGCCCAGCATGGCTTCCAGCCTCTCCCGCTGCGCTTCCGGCAGAACGATGAGCGGTTTATGCGCCATGATCGAGCCTCCATTCCCAGCCGAGCGGATCGCCGTCCATGACCTCGACGCCGGCGGCGAGCAGTTCGTCGCGCAGCGCATCCGAGGCCGCGAAATCCTTGTCGGCCCGCGCAGCCTTGCGCCGGTCCATCAGCGCCGCGATCGCGCCTTCATCGATGGCAGCCGCCTTCGGACGCAGGCGCAGTGCTTCCCGCTCCAGTGCGAACAGCCCGAGGCCGAGCACGCTCTCCATCGCCTCCACCAGCGCGCGCTTCTCGTCGGCCGGCACCTTCTTCATCGCCAGCGCCTCATCCAGCACGGTAAGTGCGACCGGCGTGTTGAGATCATCGCTGATCGCGGCATCGAAGCGCTCCAGCAAGGGCGTGAGCCTGGGGTGCGTCACCGCGTCGGCCGCAGCCACCTCACGCAGGGGCGCCGCGCTCATCAGCATCCGCTTGAGCCGGGTCAGCGCCGCGCCGAGATTGTCCCAGCTGAACTCCAGCTCCGAGCGATAATGCGCCTGCAGGCACATCATCCGATAGGCGAGCGGATGATAGCCCCGGTCGATGAGCAATTGCAGCCGCAGGAACTCGCCCGATGATTTGCTCATCTTGCCGGTGCGGTCGATCAGGAAATTATTGTGCATCCACAGCCGTGCGCCGGAATGGGCCGCGCAATCGAGATGGCCGTGATCGGCATCATAGCCCTGGATCGCCTGATTCTGGGCGATTTCATTGGGGTGATGGATCTCGCGATGGTCGATGCCGCCGGTGTGGATGTCGAAAGGCAGCCCCAGCAGCGCGCGGCTCATCACCGAGCATTCCAGATGCCAGCCCGGTGCGCCCTTGCCCCAGGGAGAGTCCCATTCCATCTGGCGCGTCTCACCCGGCGGCGTCCTGCGCCAGATGGCGAAATCGGCGGCGTGGCGCTTGCCCTCGACCGGATCGATGCGGCTCTCGCCCTCGTCCGTCGCGGCGCGGGCAAGGCGGCCATAATCGGCAACGGTGCTGGTATCGAAATAGAGGCCGGTCGGCAGCTCATAGCAGTGCTGGTCGGCAATGCTTTTGGCGAACTCGATCATTTGGGGGACGAAATCGGTCGCGATCGACCAGTGCGCGGGCTGGCGGATGTTCAGCGCCGCCACGTCCGCCCAATAGGCTTGCGTATAATGCTTGGCGATGTCCCAGATCGACTGCGCCTGCTGCGCGGCCATCCTCTCCATCTTGTCCTCGCCGGCATCGCCATCGTCGGTGAGGTGACCGACATCGGTGATGTTGATGACGTGGGTGAGCTTGAAACCCTTGAAACTCAGCGTCCGCCCGAGCGTGTCCGCGAAAACATAAGCGCGCATGTTGCCGATGTGCGGATAATTATAGACCGTCGGCCCACAGCTATAGACCCGCGCCTCGCCGGGGTGAACGGGATCGAACGGCTCGAGCTGGCGCGTAAGACTGTTGAAGAGCTTGAGAGACGGGGCTTGGATCATGGCGCGCCCATGTGAGCGCAGCCAGCGCGCGGGTCAACAGGGCACGAAAGGCCGGAATGCGTTGACGGGGAAAGCGATAGCAATGGTCGAGGGCGGCGCAGGCACCGCCCCCTGACCGAAAATCTTAGCCCTTGGGTGCGAGCACCATGAGCATCTGCCGGCCTTCGAGGCGCGGATAGGATTCGACCTTGGCGATCTCGGCCGTGTTCTCGGCGACGCGCTGGAGCAGCTGCATACCGAGCTGCTGGTGCGCCATTTCGCGGCCGCGGAAGCGCAGCGTGACCTTGACCTTGTCGCCCTCGCCGATGAAATCGACGACCTTCTTCATCTTCGTATCATAATCATGATCGTCGATGTTCGGACGCATCTTGATCTCCTTGATCTCCTGCGTCTTCTGGGTCTTGCGGGCGATATTCGCCTTTTTCTGGGCCTCGTACTTATACTTGCCGATGTCCAGGAACTTGCAGACCGGCGGGTCTGCATTGGGAGAGACCTCTACCAGGTCCAGACCGACGTCCGCTGCCTGCTCGATCGCCTCGCGCGTGAACATCACGCCCAGATTTTCGCCCTCTTCATCAATGACGCGCACCTTGGGCACACTGATGAATTCATTGTAGCGGGGGCCGTTCGCGGGCTGTGGCGCCATCGGGCGGCGCATCATCGGGGGACGTATAGCAGTTTCTCCTGTTGCCAATTCACATATGCGAGATGCGCACCTTACCGGTTTTCCATGAGAACGGAAAGAGGCCGTAGCGCGACACGAGGCGAACTGCGGCGCGAAGGCCACAGTTGCGTGCACCGTGCATTTAGGATCGCAAGCCGCTCACGGCAAGGGCCATCATCAGCGACGCGGTATGATGAGCGGGCCCGGCGTTGCGGCATCCCTCAGCCCGGATGGCGGAAATGAATGAGCGGATAGGGCCGCCCTGCCGGATCGGTCTCCGAGCGCCCGGTACGCACGAAGCCGCGCGCTTCGTAAAACGCGATGGCCTGAGGCGCCTGCTCGCTGGCGTCCACCTTTGCGCCGGGCACCAGCGCGAGAGCGTGCGCGACAAGAGCGCTGCCATAGCCCTGACCATGCACGGCCGGATCGACGAACAGCGAATCGATCTCGTCCTTCCCCATGCCGAGAAAGGCCTGGACGGTGCCGGCCGCATCCGTCGCGACCCACAGGTCGACCGAGGGAAGATGCTCGTGTTCAACCATCCGGTCGATCTCAACCCGGTCCTCCGGCGTGAGAAAGCCATGCGTCGCATCGACCGCTGCCCGCCAGATCGCCAGCGCGCGCGGCAGATCGGCCGGAGTCGCCTTGCGGATGGGGATG
Organism: Sphingobium sp. B8D3B; assembly: GCF_025961875.1. Classification (NCBI taxonomy): domain Bacteria; kingdom Pseudomonadati; phylum Pseudomonadota; class Alphaproteobacteria; order Sphingomonadales; family Sphingobiaceae; genus Sphingobium; species Sphingobium sp. B8D3B. Next base: position 2,268,740 of record NZ_JAOQON010000001.1, read on the forward strand.
CTCATCGGCTTCTCATCATCTAGCTCCTCCTCTTCAGGGGAGGGGCTAAGGTTAGGCCAAATCCGGCGGCGTGGCTTCCGCCACCAGTTGCGCGATGACCTCATCCACGCTCAGCACCTTCTGATGCTCGTCACTGCCGAGACGGCGCAGGGCGACGGTGCCCTCTTCTGCCTCGCGCCGGCCGACGACCAGCAGATTGGGCACGCGCCCGAGGCTGTGCTCGCGCACCTTGTAGTTGATCTTCTCGTTGCGCAGATCGGTCTCGGCGCGGATGCCTGCGGCGCGCAGCTTCTCGACCACCTCGCTCGCATAGCCATCCGCATCCGAGACGATGGTCGCGACCACTGCCTGCACCGGCGCCAGCCACAGCGGGAATTTGCCGGCATAATGCTCGATGAGGATGCCAATGAAGCGCTCATAGCTGCCGAAGATCGCACGGTGGAGCATCACCGGGCGATGGCGCCCGCCATCCTCGCCGACATAGCTCGCATCCAGCCGCTCGGGCAGCACGCGATCGGACTGGATGGTGCCGACCTGCCAGGTGCGGCCGATGGCGTCGGTCAGGTGCCATTCCAGCTTGGGCGCATAGAAGGCGCCTTCGCCGGGCAGCTCCTCCCAGCCATACTCGTCCGTCGCAAGGCCGGCCGCGATGACGGCGTTGCGCAATTCCGTCTCCGCCAGATCCCACATCTCGTCCGAGCCGAAGCGCTTTTCCGGGCGCAGCGCGAGCTTGATCGAATAGGTAAAGCCGAAGTCCTTGTAGATGCGGTCGGCCAGCGCGCAGAAGGCGCGGACTTCATCGACGATCTGGTCCTCGCGGCAGAAGATGTGCGCATCGTCCTGCGTGAACTGGCGCACCCGCATCAGGCCGTGGAGCGCGCCATGCGGCTCGTTGCGATGGCAGCAGCCATTCTCATAGATGCGCAGCGGCAGATCGCGATAGCTCTTGATGCCCTGGCGGAAGATGAGAACATGCGCCGGGCAGTTCATCGGCTTGAGCGCCATCCACTGCGCATCGTTCGACACCAGCGGGCCTTCATCCTCGACGTTCGGCACCTCGTCCGGGATGACGAACATATTCTCGCGATATTTGCCCCAGTGGCCGGACTGCTCCCACTGGCGCGCATCCATCACCTGCGGGGTCTTCACTTCATTGTAGCCCGCATCATCGATGGCGCGGCGCATATAGGCCTCGAGCTGGCGCCAGATGACGAAGCCCTGCGGGTGCCAGAACACGCTACCATGCGCTTCCTGCTGGAGGTGGAACAGGTCCATCTCCTGCCCGATCTTGCGGTGATCGCGCTTGGCGGCTTCCTCCAACCGGAGCAGGTGCGCATCGAGCTGCTTCTTGTTCAGCCAGCCGGTGCCGTAGATACGCGAGAGCATCGCGTTCTTCTGGTCGCCGCGCCAATAAGCGCCGGAGACGCGCGTGAGCTTGAACGCCTGCGGATCGACCTTGCCGGTGGAGGCGAGATGCGGTCCGCGGCACATGTCCAGCCAGTCGCTGCCGGACCAGTAGACAGTCAGATCCTCGTCACCGGGCAGTTCGGCCGCCCACTCGGCTTTGAAGCGCTCGCCCTGCCCCGTCCAGCGCTCGACCAGCTGCTCGCGGGTCCAGACCTCGCGGCGCAGTGGCTTGTCGGCAGCGATGATCTCGCGCATCTTCGCTTCGATGGCGGGCAGGTCTTCCTCGGTGAACGGCCCGCGATCTGCCGGCGGCGCGACGTCATAATAGAAGCCATCGTCCGTGGAGGGGCCAAAGGTGATCTGCGTGCCGGGGAACAAAGCCTGCACCGCCTCGGCAAGGATGTGCGCATAATCGTGGCGGACCAGCTCCAGCGCGTCCGCCTCGTCGCGGGCCGTGACGAGGGCAAGCTGCGCATCGGCCTCCAGCGGGCGGGTGATGTCGACCAGCTCGCCATCCACCCGCGCGGCCAGCGCCGCCTTGGCGAGGCCGGGGCCGATCGCGGCGGCGATCTCCGCCGGCGTGGTGCCGTGCGCAACCTCGCGCTGCGAGCCATCGGGGAGCGTGATTGTCACCTGTTGCGTCATCGGTCTGGTTCCTGCTGTGCGGCTTGCCGCTTAGGCAAGTGCGGAAGACTTGGGAAGAGGCGGAACGGGCCGGATGCGCATGACCGCCCCGATCCGCTGCTGGGATGGGGCCTTCGGTCCTGCGCGCTTCAATCGATGAGGCGCGTGCCGACGACCCCGGTGCTAGTCCGGGTGGTGGGCGTGGTCGCGGCTGTGAAGCGCAGACGAGGCATCGCGGCTTTCATAAGGGGAGCGCGGAGGTTTGTCACCTAGTCGGTGCGTCTTTCAACGGCAGCACCGCGACCCGCATCGGAAGTACCTGATCGCAGCGCAAACCAACCGTTGTTGAGCCGCTCCGACAGATGATTAATAGGCGTAAGGCGCAAAGGGAATGGCGCTCTTGCCGTCCCCATGCCGCAGGCCGGAAGAGGATGAGTGATGACGCTGCGTGCCTGGTTTGTGATACTGTGCAGCATGGCCGCCTTGTGCAGCGAGATCGCTCATGCACAGCCGGTGATCCATGTCGCAGTCTATCGCGGCGCTGCGGGATGTGACGATTGCTCGGAAACCGCCAAACAGGCGATCGAGCAGGTCGATCCGCGATACAAGGTCGATTTCATCGGGCCTGAGGAACCGCGCGACGTCACGTCTGCCAACCTGCGCCATTATGCGATCTATGTGCAGCCCGGCGGCGGGCAGGACATTCGCGCGGCCCTCAAGGCTCTTGGACCACGGCGGATAGCCGCCATCCGCGACTTCGTGTCGCGCGGTGGCGGCTATCTGGGCATTTGCATGGGCGCATATCTTGCTGACGCCAACAACATCGGCCTGATTGATGACGAACTTGACGGCGAGGTGGGGCGGCCGGGGTTTCCGATCACATCGAGCGACGACGCCGCGATTACCGTCCGCTGGGACGGCCAATCCGACACTATCTTCTTTCAAGACGGCCCCTATTTCCCCCGCAGCCGCGAAGCGGGTTTCCGCCCTCTCGGCTTCTATGCCAATGGCGATGTCGCCGCAGCAGCCTACACATTCGGTCGGGGAACGGTCGTCCTCAGCGGTCCGCATCCTGAGGCGGACAAGAGCTGGTTCGAGAGTGCCGGCATTCCGCTCCACCAAATGCCCAAATCGCGTGTGCTGAACGCGCTGCTCAAGGAATTTGCGTATTAGACCGGGCACATTTCTCCTCTCCGGCAAATGCGCCCCAGTCAATCAGCGCTGAGGCTGGAAGAGTGATGCGCCCCGCGCCCTTTGTCATCGCACCGTTATTGATCTGTCATCACCCTGAAACCTCCCCGTCACCTCCCTGACGCAACGCCTCCCTATCTGCCGCCCCCAGAACAAAACCTGCTTTTGGGGACTCACCACAATGAAACCGCTTTACCCGACTTTCCGGGCCGCTTTGCTGTGCTCGGCCATTCTGCTTGCCACGCCTGCCCTCGCGCAATCCACGCCCGTGCCGGAGGCCGAGAGCGAGGCCGGTGCGGATGGCGATACGATTGTCATCACCGGCCAGCGCCGCGCGCAATATGAGGCGACGGCGGAGAAGCGTGAGGCGTTTGCGGTGATGGATGCGATCTCCGCCGACGATATCGGCAAGCTGCCGGACCATAATACTGCGGCGGCGCTGCGGCGCATTCCGGGCCTGTCCGTCCAGGAGGATCAGGGCGAGCCGCGCTTCCCGGTGCTGCGTGGCCTGCAATCCACCTACAACCGCACGACGGTGGACGGCGCGCTGGTGGCGGGCGTGGATTCGGGCGGGCGCACGGTGCCGCTGGACATCGTGCCCTCCGTGATGGCGGGGCGGATCGAGGTCATCAAGACGGTGACGCCGGAGAATGACGCCAATGCCGTCGGCGGCATCATCAACATCACCACCCGCAGCGCCTTCGATGCCGGCCGGCCGTTCTTCAACGGCATCGCCTCTTATGGCATTTATGAGCAGCATGGCGAGGTGCGCAACAGCAAGCCCTCCTACCGGCTGGCCTTTGCCGCCGGCACCACCTTCGGCGCGGACGACGAATGGGGCATCGTGATCGGCGCGAGCCAGGAGCAGCTCGATTACGACATTCCGCAGATCGAAGTCGCCAGCCCCTCCGTGCGCGAATATACCGCCGCCGGCGCCCCGGTGGACAGCGGCGCGGCGACCGGTAACGGCATCCAGGTGCCGACCCAGCACCGCCTCTTCTGGTACAACAACACCAAGCAGCGCACCGGCGGCAACGCCAAGCTCGAATGGCGCCCCTCCGACACGTTCCGCTGGGAGCTGTCCGGCGTCGTCGCTCGCACCGAGGACGATGAGGAACGCATCGAATATCGCATGGAGCCGGTCGGCAACGTCGCCAACCAGACGCAGACCAGCGGCCAGTTCGCGCGCGGGCGCATCATTGTGCAGCTCAACCAGCCGATCACGCGGCGCCTGGTCGCGCTCGGCCGCACCGCCTTCGCCTGGGATGGCGGCGAGCAGTGGAAGCTGGATGGTGACGCGGTGTTCTCGCTCGGGCGGATGCGCGTGCCCAATGAGAGCATCGAGTTCCGCACCCGCGATGCCGACGCGACCCGCTATGCCTTCAGCTATGACACGTCGGACTTCTACCCCGTGTTCACGCCGGCCAACGCCGCCGCCGCGGTGAACCCGCAGAACTTCTACCTGCAGCAACAGCGTAGCAATCTGGAGAAGTCGCTGGAGAAGAGCGGCCAGTTCCGCCTGAACTTCACTTATGGCGATGACAGCATCGATGGTGGCATCAAGCTCAAGACCGGTGCCGTGCTGCGCCTGACGAGCCGCAAGAACGAAGTCGAGCGGACCGACTATAAGGCCGCCAGCGGCTTCACCTACACGCTCGACAAGGTGGTGACCGCCGGGCCGAGTGAAGCGATCCGCGACAAGTTCTACATTCCGATCCGCATCGATGCGGCCGCGTTTCCGGCCTTCTACCAGGCCAATCAGAGCCGCTTCACCACCACCGTCGCCTCGAAGGCGGGCGATTATAAGGTCAACGAGGACGTCTATGCCGGCTATGTGCAGGGCAGCACCCGGATCGGCAATGTCACGCTGCTGGGCGGCCTGCGCTATGAACGCACGGAAGTCTCCTCGGATGCCTATCGCACGCTCGGCAGCACGCTCACCCAGATCACCACGGACGGCAGCTATGGCAACTGGCTGCCCAGCGCGCACATCCGCTGGGATGTGACCGACCGCGTCGTGGTGCGCGGCGCCTATACCAACACCATCGGCCGGCCGGATTATTCCTCCATCGCGGCCAGCGAGACGCTCAGCTTCGATGGCAGCCAGCCGACGCTCTCCCGCGGCAATCCGGGCCTCAAGCCGCGCGAGAGCCGGGGCTTCGATCTCTCCTTCGAGTTCTACCCGAAGGATGGCGTGATCTCCGCCGCACTCTTCCACAAGAAGATCCGGAACGAGATCTTCACCCTCTCCAATGTGGAGACGATCGATGTCGGCCGAGGCCCGGAGAGCGTGCTCGTTTCCGAACCCCGCAATGCCGAATCGGCGACCATCAAGGGGCTGGAGCTGAACCTTCAGCAGGCACTGACCTTCCTGCCCGATCCGTTCGACGGACTGGGCGTGAGCGCCAACGCGACCTTCCTCGATACGCGCTTCACCTTCCTCACGACCGCCGGGCCGCGCGTCACCGGGCTGTACCTCCAGCCGGACACGGTGTGGAACGCCTCGGTCTACTATCAGAAAGGCAAGTTCGAGGGGCGCCTGTCTTACAACTATATCGGCGGCTTCCTGGAGACGATCAACGACACCATCCCCAATGCCGACCAATATTGGAAGAGCCGTGGCACGCTGGATGCCAATATCAGCTATCGCGTCACCTCCAATATCACGCTGTATGCCGAGGGGCAGAACCTCAACAATCAGGGCCGGCGCGAGCTGGTCGGGCCCGGGCGCACCTACCTGCAGGAATCCGCCGAATATGGCCGAACCTTCTGGTTCGGCGTGGCGGCGAATTTCTGATGGGCCTGCTTCTCGCTCTGGCGGCCAGTGCCGCCGCCGCGGCGGCGGCGGGGACACCCGCTGCCGCCCCGCCCCAGGGCCAGCCGGCCGAGACGCTGCGCCGCATTCCTGCCGAGGAAGCCCGGCAGGGCGTGGCGGTCGGCCCGAACGATGTCTATGCCGTGGCCAACTGGACCATCGCGCGCTACGATCGCAAGACCGGCGCGCGGCGCGCGATCTGGACCGGCGAGCCGGCGCGCTATCCGCACATCAACAGCTGCGCGCTCATCAAGGCCGAGCTCGTGTGCGCGGCCTCCAACTTCCCCGCCGTGCCACAGGCCAGCTCGGTCGAGATCTTCGATCCCGTCACCCTCGCCCACAAGCGCACTGTCTCGCTCGGCCTTGGTACGGGCTCGCTGACCTGGGTCGACTGGCATGACGGGCACTGGTGGGGGATGTTCGCCAATTATGACGGCAAGGGCGGCGAGGCACCGCGCGACCACCGTCACACCACCCTCGTCCAGTTCGATACGGACTGGCGCCGCACGCAAAGCTGGGCGCTGCCCGCCACGATCCTCGAGCGGATCGCGCCGATGAGCATCTCGGGCGGCGGTTTCGGCCCCGACGGACGGCTGTGGCTCTCCGGCCATGACAATCCCGAGCTCTACGTGACGCAGTTACCCAAGGGTGGCGCCACGCTGGACCATATCGCCACCGTGCCCATGGAGGCCGAAGGCCAGGCGATCGATTGGGACGAGAACCGGCCGGGCATCCTCTGGGGCATCAGCCGCAAAACCCGCGCCATGCTGGAGATGCGCGTGCCGCCGCTGCAGAAATAGGACGGCGACGGCGCCCCCTCGCAAAGCCGTCCAAGAATACTCACGCCCCGGAACGATCCCCGTGCCGCGTCGGTTCTCAAGACGAACCCATCTACGGAGAACCCGACATGATCCGATCCTTCCTCATCGGCCTGGTGGCCGGGCAGCGTGGCATGACGCCCTTGGCGGCAGTGGCGACGGGTACGCGCAAGGGGGATATTCCTGTGGTGCTGCCCTTGCAGGGCTTGTTGCGCAATCCGCTGATCGCGGCGGGCACGGCGTCGCTGGCGGCGGCGGAGATGGCCGGCGACAAGATGAAGAGCGCACCCGACCGGATCGTGCCGATCGGCCTCGCCGTGCGCAGCGTGACGGCGGCCTACGCCGGCGCCGCCCTGGCGCCACGCGGCCGCCGTGGGCTGGGCACGGCCGTCGCGGTCGGGACGGCGCTGGCCTCATCCTACATCGGATGGCGACTGCGCTGCGCGGCGATGCGGCGTTATGGGCAGACCGCGACCGGCTTTGTCGAGGACGCCCTCGTGCTCGGCAGCGGCCTTGCGATTGCGAGCCCCAGCGTCGCCGGGCTTGAACGAGCGACCTAGCGGCGCGGGAAAGGTTGGTTGCTGCGGTGGGTGGCCGTTGTCCGATATCTCGGTTGGTGAGCTGCCATTCCCGGTACGACGACTTTGCGGACATTCTTTTAGCGCTGGAATGTCCTGAAGGCGACTTACAGATTACCGGCGAGGGTTGTGGTTTTGAGGACGAAGTCCATTGCCGGATTGAAGCAAAGCCACACGACAAGCAGCGACATAATTACTAGAAGGAGATTGGTCGCGACCGAGCCAATCAAAGGTCGCAAGGCCATTTTCAAAACCGCCGACGCCAGCCAGGTCCCTACTCCAATCGACATCGCGATGACTAGCGTCCACATGACCCCGTTCAGGATGTGAAAGCCATCGTTATCGTGGCAACCCGATCCAGCTTCACAATCGCCCATGATGTTGCCAACAAACACAGCGAATCCCATCTCAACAAAGAGAAGGACGCTAGGCAGACAGCCAAAAGGCATCGCTGTTTGAAGATGATGCTTAAACGAAGCGATGGTCATATCGTGATGCTACCGCCGCTCTCATCTGCGGTTCAAGCCAGAAGACCACAATCGGGATGTCCGTTTACCAAGTCAAACTGGCCGCTCATCCGTCCTTCGTCACCTCTTCAAAGCGGCTATGACTGTGGTCCGACTTTGGTGTTGAAACCGGACTGGTCAGGCGCGACGCCATTGCCGGCATTCCCTCCGTTCGTCCTGAGTAGCTGCTGAGCTTGTCGAAGCGGCGTATCGAAGGACCAGCCGTGCGCTGCAATGCTTCGATACGGCTCTTCTGTACGCGCCTGCGGCGCACCTCAGACCCTACTCAGCACGAACGGGGAAAATCGGCAGAGATCGCATTTCGGCGTGGACCGAGCGATCGCGGCCGCCCCTTCGCAGATGTCCCGTCGCACAGGAATTTGTCCACATGACCGCGGGCCATTTCCTTAAAATGCCGACGAACGCGGGATTGGAGGCGCTGCCCCTCATCCCACATGGCAGGCGCACGCCGCGACGGTCTGGCAGACGGACTTCGCGCCTATCCTTGCAACGACGGCCGCGCCCGGACGGGGGAGACAGCGCGACCGTCGGTGCTCAGGGCTGCGTGCAACTGATCTGCGCCGCAGACTGATCCGATGTGTCGCCCGTCCGCCGGGCGATCGCGGGCGCCGCGCAGATAGGGCGCTGGATGCCGTTGAGGCCGGACATCGGCCCAGCGGTTGCGCTCAACTGATCGGGCCGCTTGCCCTGCTCCACCCACGCGACGAGGGCAGCGAAGGCATCATATTGATCCGTCGCCGGGCCGCCGGCGCAATGGCCCATGCCGGGCACCGGGAAGACGCGCACGAACTCGCGCGCGGCGCCCTTGTACCGGGCATCGACCTCGCCCCACCAGGCCAGCGTGTCGTTCACCGAGAACACCGGGTCCGACATGCCATGCGGCACGATGAGCTTGCCGCCCCGCGCGCGAAACGCATCAAGGTCGCTGGAGCGCGCGCCGATATCCTGCCAGGCCGAGCGCGTGAACGGCGGCGCCACCGCCTCGACGCCGGCGCGAGCACGATCCATGTCGAGGCGCATGGCCCAGGCCAGCAATTCGTCGGGAGTGGCGCCGGCCAGCGTCGGCGGCGTCATGAAGACGGCGGCAAGCGAAGGCAGACCCATGGCGACATTGATCGGCGGCACGCTGCCATCGGGCGTGCCCAGCATCCAGATACGCCAGCCCATGTCCGCCCAGCCGGCATCCCACGGGAAACCAGGATAGATTTGCGCGCCCTTGCTGTCCCGCGCGCCCTCGTGAATGCGCACCAGCGCGTCGAGCTGTGGCTGGGAGAGGCAGCCCTCGGCCTTGTCACCCTTGCACAGGCTGGCGCGCAACTGCGGCAGCACCCTGGCGGAGGTGCACTGGCCGACCGCGCCGATCAGGCCATCGGTCGTGCCGTCGAGCGCGTCGCAAGCGGTGCGCACGGCCTGCCCGACCAGCGCGAGATCGCCCATGCTGAAACTCGCGCGCAGATTGGCGAGCGTGACCGGCTTGCCCGATGCCTGCACGACGGAGGCGAAGGCCTGCGTGTTCCACGCCTCGGCGATCGCGGCCTTGGGCAGCGAGAAGCCGGGCGCGGCGGCGACAATCCCGTCGAACAGATCCGGGTAGCGCTGGGCGAGCATCATGCCCTCCTGCCCGCCCTTGGAGCAGCCGACGAAATAGCTCTGGCGGGGGTCGCTGCCGTAGAACTGGCGGATCGCCGCCTTGGCCGCATGGGTGACGACCGGCAGCGAGGTGCCGCCATAATCGGCGCGCGCCTGCGGATCGAAACCGAAGGCGCTCGCGCCGCCGCGCGCGGGATCGCTATTGGTCGCATTATCGTGCCCGCTATCCTGCGAAAGCACGGCATAGCCCTGAACCAAGGCCGGCGCTGCGGCGGTCAGCCGGCCAATAGCGTCGCCCAGCTCGCCATTGGTGCCGCCCCCGCCCGAAAAGAAGAACCGCCCGTTCCATGCCACCGGCAGGCGCAGATGAAACCTGATCGCATAGGCCTGGCCATCGACGCCGGTATGGGCACGCATCGCGCCGACGATGGCGCAATGAGGCGGTAGCTCGACTGGCGGGGGCCTCATGCCGGGAGGGCCGGGCGGCACCGGCGCGGGGCCGGCGGGATTGAAGCTCGCGCTGAGCAGCCGGGTGGAGGCATCCGGCCAATGACCCGCCATCCTTGCCCCGAGCGCGGCGCATCGGGCGGTGGCATCTGCGATGGTCGCGGCGGGCATTGCGGAGGTCGTGCCCGACGGCGGGGCCTCGGTGGCCCGGAGCTGATGAGGAAGAAGCGCGAGGATGGCCGCAAGCGGCGCAAACATAAGGCGATGCATGGTCATGACGGTCTTCCGCTCCTCTCCACAAGGCGCCCTCACAGTAAACGCGTGACAGCGAATCAGCAATCGATTACAAATTTCGTGCAGAATGACTCTGTCCGGGAACTGTCGGGGTGTGGCCGCGATGATGATTTCCATTGCACGCCCCTCCCCATTCTCGCTCAGAGGCAACTGTGGACCGCGCGCCACAGGCAGACTATTTTCTTTTTCATATAAATGAAAGGATTCGCCGAAACAAACGAAACCTCATAGACCAATAGCACAGCACGTCGCGATCCTCTGCCAGGCTCATGGAAGCCGCCAAAAATGGATGAGGCAAAGGCGCAGTCGGCGGACTGAAAATGAAAATGAGAAGCCTCGCGCGCACCTGAAGGCACAATAGCCAAAGGAGGCCGGGGAAATAGACAAGGGAGAGGGAGGATATGGAAGCCAATCGACAGGTTTATGCCGTCCGCGCACTGCTGACGTTGCTTTCGTCAACGACATGCGTGGTTGCGATGGCACCCGCACTGGCGCAGCAAAACCCGCAGCAAGGCGAGGGTCTGGAAGAGATCATCGTCACCGCGCAACGGCGCGAGGAAAATCTCCAGAAGGTCGCCGTTGCCGCCACCGCGCTCTCAGGCCAGGGGCTGGTGGAGAAGGGCGTCACCCGGGTGGACGAGCTGCAGACCGTGGTGCCCTCGCTCTCCGTCACCGATGCCGGACTGACGCAGAACGTCAACATTCGCGGCATCGGCCTCGCCAGCGGATCGCCCGCCGTGGCAAACGGCGTGGCGACCTATGTGGACGGCATCTTCCAGCCGCCCATCGTCACCACCTCCAGCTTCTACGACATTGCCACGGTGGAAGTGCTGCGCGGGCCGCAGGGCACCTTCGTCGGCTCCAACTCGACCGGCGGCGCAATCTTCATCAACACCCGCAACCCCAATCTTGCGGGCGTGGAAGGCTCCATCGAGGGCTCGATCGGCAATTATGACGCGCGCAGCGTGGAAGCGGTGCTCAACCTGCCGCTCTCGCGCACGCTGGCCATTCGCGGCGCCGGCAAATGGCGCACGCGCGATTCCTTCTACACCGACATCGGCTCCGCCGGCAGCTCGGCCGGTCGGCTCGATGAGCTATCCGGCCGCTTCGGTGCGTTGTGGAAGCCGACCGAGAGCTTCCAGGCGCTGTTCAAGCTGGAAGCCGCGGACAAGGAAACTGGCGGCTATGCCTACCGCCCCATTACCGGCACCGCCTATGCGGCCTATCGGACCAGCGACCCGCGCCTGATCGACTATGATACGCCGACGCAGAATGACGAGAAGGCAATCCAGGCCTCACTGGAACTGCGCTACGAGCTGGGATCGGGCATCACCTTGCGCTCGCTCAGCGGCTACCAGAACAAGCGCATCTTCAACCTCTACGACAGCGATGCGACCAATGCCGCGCGCTATAGCCTGGCGGATTCGACGCGCCTCGCGGTTTCGACGCAGCAACAGTTCGTGCGCGAGCGGGTGTGGACGCAGGAGTTCAACATCATCTCGCCGACCGATCAGGATCTTTCGTGGATCGTCGGTGGCTATTATCAGCGCAACCGGATCGACGTGATCATCGAGAACCGCTCGAATGGCTTCCCGACGGACATTCTGATCGACAATGACAAGACCACCACCGGCGTCTTCGGCCAGGTGACGTACAAGATCACGCCGCAACTCGCGCTGGACGTGGGCGCGCGCTACTCGCACTTCTCGGTGACCGGCGGCGGCAGCGTCTCGATCGGTCGGGGCATCCCCACCTTCCCGCCAAACGGCTTGCAGGTGGCGGATCTGAGCGGCGACCACAAGGACGGGCGGATGACCGGCAAGGTCTCGCTCAACTGGACGCCGGACGAGAACAACCTGTTCTATGCCTTCGTCGCGCGTGGTTACAAGCCGGGCGGTTCTAACTCGCTGGTCTCCGAGTTCGATCCGGAAACGGTGATCGATTATGAAATCGGCTGGAAAGCGACGATGCTGGGCGGTGCAGTGCGCACCCAGCTTGGCGCCTTCTATTATGACTATAATGCCTTCCAGTTCGACGCTCTCGACCCGGCGACCGGACAGACGGCGGTGACAAACCTCACCGATGCCAAGGTGAAGGGCATCGAGGCGCAGGTGCAGGCGCGGGTCTCCGGCTTCACCTTCGATGCGGGCGTGGCCTTTGTGGATTCCGAGCTGGGCGACGTGACCTTCGTGGACACGCGCGCTTACGCCCGCGCATTCCCGGGCGTAACCCCGGCCGTGCAGTGCCCAACAGGCCAGGCATCCAATCCGCCGACCTGCATCGACTACACCCCGTTTCTGCGCACCACTGGCGGCGGCTCCAATCTCTACTCGCCCAAATGGACCTATAATCTGGGTGCGCGCTACGATCTGTGGGTGGGCGATGCGAAGATCACGCCAAGCGTCAGCTATGCCTATGTCGGCCCGCAATGGACATATATCGGCTACTCGCCGATCAGCGACCGGCTGCCCTCACGGGGACTGCTCGGCGCCCGGCTCGGCGTGCAGAAGGGTGATCTGCTGGTCGAAGCCTATGGCACTAACCTGACCGACGAAACCTATGTCTCCGGCCAGTTCGGCGACAATGAGTTCTACGGCGCTCCGCGCGAATATGGCGTGCGAGTCCGCTACGACTTTTAAGCGAGGAAAGCACAGGTGAGCGCGGCACTTCGTCGTCGCCGGTCACCAGCTCTCCCAAGAGATGAACCGGCGGTGCAGAGGCATCGCCGGTCCTTCCGTTTCAAACGATGGCGCCCCCGCGCTCAGCTCGCCCAGCTCCCGCCGAGCGCCCGGAACACATCGATCTGCGCGCGCGCGACCTCGGCATCCTGCGCGGCGAGCGCGGCTTCTGCCTCTGCAAAGGTGCGCTCGGTGTCGAGCAGTTGGAGGGAGTCGATGGCGCCCTCGCGCTGCTGGGCACGGGTGATGCGCGCGGCGGCGCCAGCGGAATCGCGGGCCGCCTGCAGGCGTTGGCGGCGCTCCAGCGCGTGGCCGTAGGTCGAGAGCGCCGTCTCGGTTTCCTCCAGCGCGTTGAGCACCGCGCCGTCGAAGGCGGCAAGCGCGGCATCGCTGTCCGCCCGTGCGCCGGCAATGCGCGCGCGGGCGGCTTCCTGATTGGGGAAGGACCAGCTGATAAGGCCACCCAGCAGCCAGCGCAGTGGGCCACCGCCGAACATCGCGCCAATGTCATTGCCGGTCGATCCGCCCGAACCGCCGAGGCTGATGCGCGGATAAAGGTCCGCCGTGGCGACGCCGATGCGCGCGGTATCGGCAGCGAGACGACGCTCGGCCGCGCGCACATCCGGGCGGCGGGCAAGCAAGGTGGCCCCATCCCCGACCGGAATGGCCTGACGGATTTCCAGCCCGATGCTGCGCTGGCCGGCAATCTCCGGCAAGGCGTCCGGGGTCCGGCCGGTGAGCGTGGCGAGGCGGAAGAGCGCGGCCTGACGCTGCGCCTCGATGAGCGGAATGTCGGCGGCGCGCTGGTCGCGCAAGGCGGCGATCCGCGAGACATCGAGCGTGGTCGCGAGCCCCGCCTCACGCCGCTTCCCGGTCAGGTCCAGCAACCGGTCGAGCAGGCCCACGATCTCGCGATTGACGGCCAGTTGCGCCGCGCCCGAGGCGGCATCGGCATAAGCCCGCGTGGTATCGGCGACGACGGCGACGCGCACGGCGTCGGCATCGGCGGCGGCCGCATCGGCATCGCCGCGCGCGGCTTCCACGCCCCGGCTCACCCGCCCGAACAGATCGACCTCATAGGAAACCGACAGTCCGGCATCGAGCGCCCAATTCTCACGCGGCGCTCCCGGCGCGCGCTGGCTCGCGGGCAGGCGGCCATAATCCCCACTGGCCGAGAGATCGGTGCGCGGCAGGCGATCCGCCCGGGCACCGCGCAGTCCGGCGCGGGCCTTTTCCAGCCGGGCGAGCGCGATGCGCACATCCGTATTGGCAGCAAGCGCGTCGGTGACCAGCCCGTCCAGCACGGGGTCATTGTAGAGCCGCCACCAGTCCGGCTGGACCGGGGCCGGCGCAAAGGCCGGGGACGCGGCGGAAAGAAAGGGGCCGGAGGACGCCGAGGGGGGCGTGGGGGCGACGTAGTCCGGCCCCACCGCGCACGCTGAAAGCGCCAGCGCGGAAACAAGAGGTGCGAAGATGCGATGAGCAGTCATGATAGGGTCCTCCTCACTCACTCGGCGGGGGCCGGCACGGCATCGCCGCCGGACCGCCCGCGCAGGCGTGCGATCCGGTCGCCGAGCGCGCGGCTCACGACGTAGAAAGTGGGCGTGAAGATGAGGCCGAAGATGGTGACGCCGGCCATGCCGAAGAAAACCGCCGTGCCCAGAGCCTGCCGCAGCTCCGCGCCTGCTCCGGTGGCCAGCACCAGCGGCACCGCACCCAGGATGAACGCAAAGCTGGTCATCAGGATCGGCCGCAGGCGCTGCCCGGCAGCGTGGACGGCGGCATCCAGCGTGGTCATGCCGTTCTGCTCGCCCTGCCGGGCGAACTCGACGATGAGGATCGCGTTCTTGGCAGCCAGCGCCACGAGCACGATCATGCCGATCTGCGTGAGGACGTTATTGTCCATGCCGCGCAAGTTGACGCCCACCAGAGCCGCCAGCACCGACATCGGCACGATCAGAATGATCGCGAGCGGCATGACAAGGCTCTCATATTGCGCCGCTAGCACCAGGAAGACGAGCAGCACGGCCAGACCGAAGACGAGTCCCGCGGTGTTGCCGGCTGTCTTCTGCTGATAGGCGATGCCGGTCCACTCATGGCTGAAGCCACGCGGCAGATTGGCATTGGCGAGTTGCTCCATGGCATCCAGCGCCTGACCCGAGGATGCGCCGGGCGCGGTATCGCCATCGATGGCGACAGCGGGCGCCAGATTATAGCGCTGCACGCGATACGGCCCGGTGGTATCCCGGAAGGTGGCGATCGAGCCGATCGGCACCATCTGGTTATAGTCCGAGCGCGTCTGCAAGCTGGCGATGTCCGCCGTGGTGCGCCGGAAGGCTTCGTCCGCCTGCGCGGTCACCCGATAGGTGCGGCCAAGCAGGTTGAAGTCATTGACGAAGGCCGAGCCCAGATAGATCTGGAGGGTCTCGAACACCCGCTCCGGCGGCACGCCGAGCATCTGCGCCTTCTCGCGGTCGATATCCGCGAAGATGCGCGGCGTCGCAGTGTCGAAGAAGGTGTAGACGAACGAGAGTCCGGGCGTCTGGTTGGCCGGGCCGATCACGCTGTAGGCCGCCTGCTCGAGCGCCTTGTAGCCGGCGCCCTCGCGATCCTGCACCATCAGGCGGAAGCCGCCCGCCGAGCCGATGCCGCGGATGAGCGGCGGCTTGACGATCATCAGGCGCGCCTCGCTGATGTCGGCGGTCGCCTTGCGCGCTTCCTCCATCAGCTTGTCGATGGTCTGGCCCTTGGCGGCGCGCTCGTCGAAATCATCGAGCACCCAGTATGCCGCCGATGAGCTGGCGTTGCGCGTCTCCGAGGCGCCGTCGAAGCCCGAGAGCATGACAGCGTTGGTGATGCCCGGAATGGGCAGCATCCGCTCGGCGACCTTCTTCATCGCCGCATCGGTACGCGCGGTGGAGGAGCCGGGTGGCAGCTGGATGATCGTGAAGAAATAGCCCTGGTCCTGCGCCGGGATGAAGCCCGACGGCGTGTAGACCAGCGCAGCGACGGTCACCGCGATCAGCCCGACATAAGCCGCCATGATCTTCTTGGGCTGGCGGACCAGCCGCGCGGTCAGGGTCGCATAACGGGCACTGAACCGGTCGAACCCGCGATTGAACGCATCGCCCGCCCGCTCGGTGAGCTGGCGCCAGCGCGGCGCGCCCTCCGGCAAGGCATGGCGGTGCCGCAGCAGCAGCGCCGCGAAGGCGGGCGACAAAGTGAGCGAGAGGACCAGCGAGATGATCGTCGCGGCCGAGATGGTGATCGCGAACTGCTGGTAGAAGGCGCCGGACATGCCGCCGATGAACAAGGTCGGCACGAACACGGCGCACAGCACCAGCACGATGGCAATCAGCGCCCCGCCCACCTCATCCATGGAGGTGCGCGCCGCCTGGAGCGGGGTCATCCCGTTCTCCAGATTGCGCTCGACATTCTCGACCACGACGATGGCGTCATCAACGACGATGCCGATGGCGAGCACGAGGCCGAACAGCGAGAGGTTGTTGATCGAATAGCCCATGCCCGCGAGCACCGCGAAGGTGCCGATGAGCGAGACCGGGATCGCCAGCACCGGGATCAGCGCCGCCCGCCATTTCTGCAGGAAGACGATGATAACGAGCACGACGAGGATCACCGCCTCGACCAGCGTCTTCACGACCTCGTCGATGGACTTCTGGATGAACTCGGTGGGGTTGTAGACGATGCGATATTCAAGGCCCTGCGGGAAGTCCTTGGCCAGGACGTTCATCTCGGCCTTGATCGCCTCGGCAGCGGCCAGCGCGTTCGATCCCGGCATCTGGAAGACGGGGATGATGACGCTGTCCTTGTCGCCGAGGTAGGCCGACGTGCCGTAATCCTCGGCGCCCAGCTCAACGCGCGCGACATCGGAGACGCGGACCTGCCGGCCCTGATCGTCGGTGCGGATGACGACATTGGCGAACTGCTGCGGATCGGTGAAGCGACCCTGCGTCTCGACATTGAGCTGGAAGGCCGATCCGCCCGAGGGGGGCTGGCCGAGCGTGCCGGCCGCGACCTGCACATTCTGCTGGCGCAGCGCGGAAACGATGTCGCCGGCCGTCAGACCCAGCGCCGCCGCACGGCGCGGATCGATCCACACGCGCATGGAGAGATCGCGCGAGCCGAACAGCTGCACGTCGCCCACGCCCTCGATGCGGGCCAGCCGGTCCTTGATGCGGGTCTGCGCGTAATTGGAAATATACTCGCGATTGAGCGAGCCATCGGGCGAAATGAGGTTCACCACCAGCAGGAAGTCCGGCGAGGTCTTCTTGGTAACGATGCCGAGGCGCTGCACCTCCTGCGGCAGGCGCGGCTCGGCAATGGCGACGCGGTTCTGCACCAGAACCTGCGCCTCATCGAGGTCCGTGCCCTGCTTGAAGGTGACGGTGACGACCACGCGCCCGTCCCCCGTCGATTGCGACGAGAGATAGAGCATGTTCTCGACGCCGTTGATCTCCTGCTCGATCGGGCTGGCGACGGTTTCCGCCACGGTCTCGGCAGAGGCGCCGGGATACATGGCCGAGACTGTCACCGTCGGCGGCACCACCTCGGGATATTGCGAGACAGGCAGGAAGAAATAGCTGATCGCGCCGATGATCGTGATGATGACGGCGATGACCGCCGCGAAGATCGGCCGGTCGATGAAGAAACGGGACAGACGCATGAGGAGCTCTCCTCGGGGGCAGCGCTCAGAGCATGTCCGGGTCAGGCGGCTTCACCTGACGGCTCGAACATGCGGAAAGCAAAAGGGACCGGATCATGATCGGCTTCAGGCGAAGCCGATCATGATCTAGCGCGTAAACGTGGCCTGGCCGGACATCAGCGCGGTCGCGGCGGCAGGCGTCGCGGGCTGCGTCTCGGGCACAATGCGGCCTTTGCGGACCTGCACCTTGCCGCCGGGCATGGCGAGCTGGGTGCCAACGATCACCACCTGATCCGCGGGATCCAGCCCGGCCCGCACGACGCGCAGGCCATCGACAACCGGCCCAAGCTCGATCGGCTTGGCGGCGACGGTGCCATCCTTGCCGACGACGAGCAGCGTCTTGCGCGCCTGATCGGTCTGCACGGCGGTGTCCGGCACCAACAGCGCGCGAGTGGCAGAGCCGGTGGAGAGGCGCATGTTACCGAACATGCCGGGCGTCAGGAACAGATCGGGATTGGGCAGCACGGCGCGGGCGCGAATGGTGCCCGAGCGCGGATCGAGGCCGTTGTCGGTGAAATCGAGCTTGCCCTTCCAGCGATAGGCATTCTCGTCCTGCAGCTTGATCTCGACCGGGGTAGCGTCGGCATCGGCATCACGCTTGGTTTTGAGGAACAGCGCCTCGGACCCCTCGAAGGTAAAGTAGATCGGATCGAGCGCGTTGATGGTGGTGAGCAACGTGCCGGATGCGCCCTCTCCCGATGAGGCGAGGTTGCCGGGGTCGATCCGCCGATCCGAGATGCGGCCGCCAATGGGCGCGCGCACGGTGGTGAACTCAAGGTCCAGCGCGCGACTGCGGGCACGGGCCTGCGCACCGGCCAGCGCAGCCGATGCTGCCGAGACGCGGGCGCGGAGCCGGTCGACTTCGCTCTTGGAAACGGCTTCTACCGCCACCAGCCGTTCGGCGCGCTCAAGATCGCTGCGGGCCAGCGCGAGATCGCTCTGGGCCGTGGCGACACCAGCGCGCGCCTCGGCCAGCGCAGCCTGGAAGGGGCGCGGATCGATGGTGAAGAGCGGCTGGCCAGCGCGGACCATCTGCCCGTCCGTGAAATGCACGGCCGTGATCTGGCCGGAAATGCGCGGACGCACCTCGACCGCACGGCTCGGCTCGAACCGGCCGACATAATCGTCCCACAGCATGATCTCGCGTGCGAGCGGCGCAGAGACGGTGACGGTGGGTGCCGCCATCGCGGCCTGGGCCGGGGGCGACGGGCGCATCAGCGCATAGCCCCCGGCAATGGCGAGCACCGGCAGCGCCACCCAGGCGGCGCGGGTCAGCGAGCGGCGCCGCGTGGCGCCGGCCTCGATGGGCGTGGCTTCCGCCGGGCTGAGTTTCTTGAGCATGTTCATGCGCGGTTCCTCCGCTTGATCGACAGACGCAGGGCGCCGATGTGGCGGAGCAGCGTCTCATATTGATGGGTCGTATAGCCGGCCTCGTAAAAGCGACCGAGCTCGGATGGGGCGATGTTGTAGCCATGGTGCCAGCTCAGCACCGCGATGCGCCGCAGCGCTTCGAGGCGCGCGCTCGCCAGCGGCATGGCACGGCGGAAGCCGAAAACGAGGCGCAGCAGGCGGCCCAGGCGGCTCTCCTCGCGCAGCGAAGACAACCCGTCTTCCCGCGCAAGGCGGACAATCGTCCACTCGACCGGAAGGAGGTGGCCATCCTGCACCTGAAGGCTTGCAGCCTCCGATGCAGTGACACCCGGGACCATCGCCCGTGCCCCGCCATCTCTCAGATCCAGATATGCCATCACCGTGTCTCCTCCTGCTTCCCCGGCAGGCACGACGGGGCAGCCCCGGACAGCCAGTGCTGCCGGGCGCGCGCATCGCGGATGCCAGGGATCGATCCGGGAAAGACGGTGCGCGACCGGCGCGTCCGTCCCGAAACCAGAACCTATGAAATTGCTGTCAAATCAAGTCGGGCAAGCAGAACGCGCCCGGCCAAGCCGCACGCACCCCCATGCCTTCTGTACTGACTGGTATATTAATCGGATGTTCAGGCGTCAACCCGGTTTTTTGTACCGACCGATATTTTATTTTGCAGCGCGCAAAATCGGTCTTGGGTCCCCAGGCGCTTCAGCGGCTAGGCCACATCCCCATAGTCGTCTCGGCAACGCGCTCCAGCTCCTCCCGTGTGGTGCCGGAGCCAGCCAAAACCGCCATGCCCTGCAAAACGGCGATGAGATATTTCGTGATCGCTTCCGCATCGGCGGGCCCGACAAACTCGCCCTCGTCGATGGCGCGCTGCATCCGGGCCACCAATGCCCGCTTCACGGTCTCGCCGCGCTTGAGCACTTCCTCACGGATCGATTGCGCTTCCGCGCCACAGGCGGTGACGCTGATCACGCTGAGGCAGCCGGTCGGCTGGCCATTGCCGGCAATCGTGGAGAGTGCGCCATCGAGCAGATGCTGCGCCACGCCGCGCGCGGTGGGCATATCCAGCGCCGGACCGATATAGGCCAGCTTTTCCCGCTCGTAGAGATCGAGCGCCTGGCGGAACAGGGCCTCCTTGTTGCCGAACGCGGCATAGAGACTCGGGCGGGTGATCCCCATCGCGTCCGTCAGTTCGCTGAGCGACGCGCCCTCATAACCCTTGGTCCAAAACACACGCAACGCGGCCGCAAGCGCCTGCTCGCAGCAAAATTCGCGGGGCCGACCCCTGATGGCGGTCTGTTCCATATCGGACGGTATAGAATTCCTCGACGGGCTTGTCGAGTCCGGTGCGACGAAGGGAGCCAGGACGGTCCCGCTCGAGCGGCACGTTCTCCCAGGCATGATAAAAGTTAAGTTCAGACTCTTTTCCATGAACCTTTTCCAGAGCTTGACATTTCAAGCGCAGGATCACTCCGATCCCGATAATGGCAAAGCGGTGGTGACGCCGTGACGCAAAGCTTCCGGCCTTGGGTTCAAGGTAGCGGGGTTGCCGAAGGAGCCGAGGTCGGAGCTGTGTGTGCGTGTCTACGCCTCGCTCTGGCTATGATCGCTCCACACCGCTCCGCGCTACGTGGGCCTGCCATCGGATAGCTCCGTCTCCAGCCCGGCTGCAAGCCTGACAGGAGATGACGCAATGGCTCAGGTTCTTTCCACGACGACATTCCGATCCAACAGAACGTCACGACTATGCCGGGCCATGCCCGCCATAGCCGCCTGCTCCGCGCTCGCCATGCTGCTGAGCGCCTGCGAGACCAGCGGTTATTCCCGCTACGCCAATGTCGGCTCGCCAGCGCCCGGGTCGGGTGGCGGCAGCGATGGCGGCAGCAACAATGGCGGGGGCGGGACTGACACCGGCGGTGGAAACACTGGCGGTGGGAACACGGGCGGTGGAAATACTGGCGGCGGGAATACCGGCGGCGGCGGTTCGGCCGATGGCGGCGGCAGCACCGGCGGCGGTCTGGCTGGGGGCGTCGTCACGCAGGTCTCCCCGGTTCTGGCGACGGCCGGCAATGCCGTGCTCGGCGTGGCGGATGGCCAGCAAGGCGTGACCACCCCCATCGCCGCTGCCTTGCCAGTCACGCAGCCCGTGACCGGCACGATCACGCGGGTGCTGCAGGATACCGGGACGGTGCTGGTCGATGCCGGCGAGGGCCGCACGCTGCTGCTGCAAGGCGCGCAAGGCGTGGTCGGCGATGTCGTGTCCATCGACGTTGGCGGTCGCACCGTAACCAACGGTCTTGATGGCACCGCAGGCGCGATCGGCGTCGGCGTGCTTGGCGACACCCAGCCGACGGGCACGCTCGCATCCGCCGGCGTGCTGAACGCAGGCAATACCGCGTTGGCCACCGTGAACGGCATCGCCGATGTGCGCGTGACCAACATTACGGCGCCCACCGGCGGCATTTCCGACAATCTGCTGAATGTCGCGCTCGGCGGCAATCAGCTGCTGGGGAGCGGCGATCCGGCGCTGGTCAACGCCAATGTGCTGCCGAACGGCGCGTCCCTGCCCGGCGGTGGCACGGGGGCCGTGGGTGGCGTGCTTGGCGCGGTGAGTTCGACCGTCGGGTCTGTCGGTGGCGCCGTGGGCGGTGACGTCTCAGGCGGCGGCGTGCTTGGCGGCGGAACGGCCACGGGCGGCGACGTAAATGGCGGCGTTCTCGGCACGGTCGGTGCCACGGTCGGCTCGGTCGGCGGTGCGCTGGGCGTTGGGGGCAGCGTTGAAGCCGGTGCAGGCGCAGGGACCGGCACGACGACAACTGGCGGATTGCTGGCGCCCGTGACCGGCACGTTGAACACGATCGGCACGTCTCTGGGGTTGGGCCGCTAAACAACTACCCGCCTCAAGTCGCCAACCTCGGCGCAACTTCCCTGCGGTGCGCGGCGGGCGGTCTCAAGACCCGCCGCGCACCCACCGCTCCCATTCCGAAAGGTCCATATGGTCGCGCTCCTGCCTGCAGCCATTGCGCTGATCGCCATCGCCCAGCCCACGGGCAGCGGCCTGACACCGCCCCTCATCGATCAAAGCCAACCCGGACCCGCCCCGGTGCTGCCCGCACAGGAGCGGCCGCCTGCGGATGATCCGACAGGCCAGGTGGACGTCGAGGCGCAGGCCACCGCCGCGCCGATCCGCAGCGTGACCTTTTCCGGCGTCGATGCGCCGGCGCCCGTCGCCGAGGCCGCCCGGGCCTTCATCGGCCAGCCGGCCACGCGCGAGACCCTGGGCGCCCTCGCCAAGAGGATTTCCGAAGCCTATGCCAAGACCGGCATCGCGCTCTATACGGTCGCCATTCCGCAGCAGGATCTGGCTGACGGCCATGTCCGCGTGCTGCTGGCCGAAGGGTTTATCGAGGATATCGCTTATCCCAAGGGCGCCTCACCCCTCATCCAGGCCTATGCTGCCCCGCTGGCGCGCGAGCACCCGCTCAGCCGCCGCACGCTGGAACGCAGCCTCTCGCTGATGCGCGACATTCCCGGGGCGAAGATCGACGCCAATATGTTGCGCGGCGCGCAGGCCGGCGGCGTTCGCCTCGCGATTACGCCGGAGCGGGAATATAGCGATTTCTCCTTCGGCTTCGACAACCGCACCCAGAGCGGGCTGGGCAGCGGCCAGTGGCGCGCATCGGCCAAATTCTACAGCCTGCTGCGCGATGGCGACCGCAGCGACCTGACCCTGCTCAGCGCCGCCGATTTGAAGCGCTATCGCTATGCCGGGTTCAGCCACCAGACGCCGCTCGGCACGGACGGCCTCACTCTCGGCCTCTCGGCCTCCTGGCTGGATACGCGGCTGCAGGCGCCCGCGATCGTCGGCGAGGCACAGACGCTTGGGCTCAGCCTCTCCTACCCCGTCATTCGCGGATATAAACGCAATCTCACCGTCAGCGCCGGCATCGACGGGCTGAACAGCGATGCGGCCTATCTCGGATCGGTCATTTCCTCCGATCGCATCCGGGCCGTGCGCGCGGCCGCCGGCTACTCGATCGTGGCGGACAAGAGCGCCTTGAGCCTTGCCATCACCGGCAGCCAGGGCCTCGATATGCTGGGCGCGCGCGGTGTGCCGGGCTTTACCGATATCGACTTCACCAAGATCGCCGGGCGCGCCAATTATGATCGGATGATCGGCAAGCGCCTCGTCGGCCGGCTGCGGCTGAGCGGCCAGTATAGCGGCGACCGGCTCGGCGGGAACGAGCGCTTCTCGGTCGGTGGACCGGAGATCGGCCGCGCGTTCGAGACGGCGCTGCTGAGCGGCGACAAGGGCATGGCCGGCCTGTTCGAACTGGCCCTGCGTCCCAAGCTGCCCACGCGCCTGCAGGGGTCGGAATTCTACGGTTTTGTCGATGGTGCCCGCGTGCGTCTCAACGCCCGCACCGGCCTCCCGGCGGCCAGCTATTCCATGGCCTCGGCCGGCGGTGGGCTGCGCCTCAACTATACCACCCGCGCCTCGCTCTCGCTGGAGGCCGCGCGCGTCATCGAGGCGCCCTTTCCCAATGCCGGGGACGGCTGGCGCTTCAACATCGGCTGGTTTCTGAAATTGCGCCGATAAGCGAACGCGCGGCTCCCGCTTTTTTGCCTTGGCATTCGCAGACGGGTTCCGGCACAAGCGTGCAGACAAAATCAATCTGACGAGCGGCACGAACGCTCGCGGGGGAGGATGATGTGCACGTTCCGGCGCTCGACCTGGCTTTCCACGTTCGTCTCGATTTCGGCGAAGGACCGCGCACGCGGTTCCAGCCGGCCCTGCAAAGCTACACGCGCGGCTTTGTCGCGCTCGCCGGCGGGGTGGTGAGCGGCCCGCGCCTTTCCGGCCATGTCGTGCCCTATTCGGGCGGGGACTGGCCCCGTCTCTGGTCCAGCGGCCTTGTCGAATTCGAGGCGCATTACATGCTGGAAGCCGATGATGGTGCCATGATCTACATCCACAATCGCGGCATCGCCTACGCCAATCCGGAGATGACGGCGCGGATCGAGGCGGGCGAACAGGTCGACCAGCAGGACAATTATTGCCGCATCACACCGCGCTTCGAGGCGCCGGAAGGGCGGCACGCCTGGCTCAACCGCACTGTCTTCGTCGGCATTGCCGAGCGGCGAGGCAATTCGACCTTCTTCGATTATTATGCGGTGACCTGAAGCATGACCACGCGCCTTTCCGCCGACGATCAGTTCGGCATCCGCGATGCCATCGCCCATTATGCCTGGGCGCTCGATACCGGCAATGTCGACGCTTTCGTGGGCTGCTTCACCCGCGACGGTCTGCTGATCTGGGATGCGTTCGAGACGCCGTTGCGCTGGCAGGGCGCCGACGCCATCCGCCATTTCGCGACCTTCATTCGCGATCAGCCCGCTTCGGCGGGGCGGCAGCATCATGTCACCAACATCATCGTCACGCCCTGCGAAGGCGGCGCGCGGGCGATCTCCTATGGCGCCGTGGCCCTGCGCCAGGGCGATGGCCCGCACGCCCTGCACGTGATGGGCTATTATGAGGACATCTTCCGGCAGGAGGATGGCGTGTGGCGCATGGCCCAGCGCACGATCCGCGACTGGTCCGGCCCGATCCTCGCGGGCTTTGCGGGGCAGACGGGCGCGCGGGAAGGTCGGCCGCTGCCACCCCCGCTCAAGGGGCTGCTGTACGACAGACAGAATTGAAGCAATTCAGGCAGGCGGACCGAACGAGATGGATGAATTCGACTATATCGTGGTGGGCGCGGGATCGGCGGGATGCGTGGTCGCATCGCGGCTGAGCGAAAACCCCGGCACGTCGGTCCTGCTGCTGGAGGCGGGCGGCAGCGACAAGCGGCTGGACATTGCCATGCCGCTCGCCTTCCTCAAGACCATCGCCGACCCCAAATTGAGCTGGGGCGACATGGGCGAGCCGGAGCCGCATTTGAATGGCCGGCGGATCTGGATTCCGCGCGGCAAGGTGCTCGGCGGCTCATCCTCGATCAACGGCATGTTCTACATGCGCGGCCACCCCAATGATTTCGACACCTGGGCGCAAATGGGCGCGCGCGGCTGGAGCTATGACGATGTGCTGCCCTATTTCCGGCGCATGGAGGATAGCTGGCGGGGCGAAAGCGCCTATCATGGCGTGGGCGGCCCGCTGCATGTCGCGCCGATCCAGACCGGGCATCTCCTCCACGAGCCGCTGCGACAGGCGACGCTGGCGGCCGGCTATCCGGCGACCGACGACATCAATGGCGCGGATGCGGAAGGCCCGGCGCGCGGCGAGGTCACCATCGACAAGCGCGGGCGACGGGCGAGCGCTGCGGCGGCCTATATCCGCCCTGCCCTTGGCCGCCAGAATCTGGACGTGCGGCTGAAGGCACTCGCCCACCGCATCCTGTTCGACGGCAATCGCGCGGTCGGCATCGAATATTCGGTAGACGGACAGACGCGGCAGGCGCGGGCGCGCCGCGAGGTCATCCTGAGCGGCGGCGTCTATAACAGCCCGCAACTGCTCCTGCTCTCCGGCGTGGGGCCAGCGGCACAGCTTGCCGAGATGGGCATTGCGGTGAAGGCCGATGTGCCCGGCGTCGGCCGCAACATCTCCGAACATCCCTGCTGCATGATGGAGTTCGCGGCGACCAAGCCGGTCACCTTCGTCAAGGAACTGCGGCTCGACCGGGCCGCGCGCCATTTTGTCCAGTGGCTGATGCTCGGCACCGGCAAGTTCGCGACGCAGCTCAACAGCTGCAATGTCATCCTGCGCACCGATCCGGCGCTGGCGCAGCCGGACATCCAGCTGATGTGCAATCCGGCGACATTCGGCGCGCGGCTGTGGATGCCGCCCTTCCGCCCCGCGCCGGTGCACAAGCTGGCCTGCGGCGTGGTGGTGCTCAACCAGCGCAGCCGCGGCTGGATGACACTCCGCTCCACCGACCCGAACGACCGCCCCGCCATCACCCTCAACCTGATGGACGACCGCTGGGACATGCAGACCATGATCCGCGGCATCCGCGAGGCCCGCCGCATCTACCGCACCGCCCCGCAAGCCGCGCTAACCGGCACAGAACTGCTGCCGGGCGAACAGGTGCAGAGCGATGACGAGATGGAAGACTGGGTGCGCCAGGTGGTCGAGATCGGCCAGCACGCCGTCGGCTCCTGCACCATGGGCACCGGGCCGGACGCCGTGGTCGACCCCGCGCTGCGCGTGAAAGGCGTCACCGGCCTGCGGGTCATCGATGCCTCGGTCATGCCAACCGTGCCGGGCGCCAACACCAATGCGACCGTGATCATGATTGGCGAGAAGGGCGCGGATCTGGTGAAGGCCGACGCCTGACGACCCATCGCACCAGCGACGCGCTTGCTCGCGCTACGATTTGCGATTGACTCGCAATAGCCTTATCAATTAGTCCGCGCCCCGATTGAAAAGGGGAAATCATGAAGCGTACTTGGTTGCGGTCCACCGCCTTGCTTGCCGCTCTCACGGCGCCCTCGGCCGCCACCGCTGAAGAAGCACCGGCGCCGGCGACGGAAGAGCCGTCCGTCATCGTGGTGACGGGCGAGAAGATGTCTCGCAGCCTGCAGGATACGACCGCCTCGGTCAGCGTCATGACGCAGGCGCGGCTGGCGCAGGAGAATATCCTGACGATCCAGGAAATCTATCAGCGCACCGCCAATCTCTCCGAAACCTATGGCGCGGCCGGCTTCTCGATCCGCGGCATCGACCAGCGCGGCGTTTCGGGCGGCGGGTCGGCAGCGACGGCCACGGTGTTCGTCGATCATGCGCCGGTGCCACAGGATGTACTCTCCAACGGCCCGACGGATATGTGGGACGTGGCGCAGGTGGAAATCTTCCGCGGTCCGCAATCGACCATTCAGGGTCTCAATGCGCTGGCCGGCGCGGTGCATATCCGTTCCCAGGAGCCGACCTTCGACTGGAGCGTGAAGGGCCGCGCCCTCGTCTCCTCCTTCAACACGACCCAGTTCGCGGTCGCCGGTGGCGGCCCGATCATCGCCGACGAACTGGCGTTCCGCGTCTCGGCCGAAAAGCGGGATTCGGACGGCTATATCCACAACATCACCCGCAATGCGCCCGAGAACCCGCTCGATTCCATCTCGGTTCGCGGCAAGCTGCTGTGGACGCCGTCCGCCCTGCCCGCCTTCGAGGCGCGCCTTGGCTACCATCATTTCGAGACGAAGGGCGGCTATCTATTCACCTATGTCGACCGGTCGGTCGGCGATTATTTCGATACTCGGACCAACCCGTCCGATTATCCCAACAGCACCGATGTCAATCACGATCAGCTGCTGCTCGACCTGCGCTACGACCTCGGCAGCGGCCTTTCGCTTAGCTCCGTCGGCACGTGGACGGACACCAATTTCATCCGCAAATACGACGGGGATTCCTCCGCTGCGAGCCGCGCTTACAGCGATATTGCCGGCGGTGTGGAGACCTTCACGCAGGAGTTGCGCCTCAGCTATGAAAGCGACCGGCTCAGCGGGCTGATCGGCCTTTTTTACTCGCACCGCGACGAGTATCGCAATTCTCATCAGGTGACCTTGGTGCCGACGCCCGCCGCGACCATCGTCGCTGCGCTGACGCCCAGCCTCGGCGCCGCGACCGCGCAGCAGGTGGCGACGATCTACACCGCCGCGCTGCCAACCATTCCGGTCGATTACACATCGCAGTTCCCTAATCAGGTGGAAACCATGGCCGTGTTCGCCGATGCCAAATATCGGCTGACCGACCGCTTCTCGCTGATCGGCGGATTCCGCTACGATCATGAGCGCAACCAGATCAGTGGCGACGCCCTCGCCCGGTTCGTCGGAACGCTCCCCGACCCCGCGCTCTACCCTGCACCGCTGAGTGGCGCGATCACCGCGCTCAACGGCTTCGTGCTAGGGCTGGTGGACGATGCCAATGGGTCGGCGCCGCTCGGTGCGCGCACCTTTAACGCCTTTCTGCCAAAGGGCGGCATCGAAATGGCCTGGACGCCGGATCTCGCCACGTCCTTCGTTGCGCAGCGTGGGTACCGGTCGGGCGGCAGCGCCTTCAACACCGCCCGATCACAGCTCTTCGCCTACGACCCGGAGTTCACCTGGAATTATGAGCTGTCATTGCGCTCGGCCTGGCTCGACCGCCGACTCACGCTCAACGCCAATGCCTTCTACATCGACTGGGCCGACCAGCAGACCACCGCCAATTTCGGCAACGGCGTCTATGATACGCACACGGTGAATGCCGGCAAATCGCATCTCTACGGATTCGAGGTGGAAGTCGCGCACCGCTTGTCGTCCGCCTTCGACTGGTATGCCAGCCTCGGGCATACACGCACCAAGTTCGACTCCTTCGTCACCAATCTGGGCTCGATCACCGATCTCTCCGGCCTTGAATTCCCCTATGCGCCGCGCTGGACGCTGGCGGGTGGCGCCAATGTTCGCTTCGGTGGCGGCTTCAATGCCAATCTCAACGCCTCTTATCGCAGCGCTGTCTTTACGGATGTGGCCAAACCCCAATCGAGCAACCGCGTCAGCGCACGGACCGTCGTCAATGCGCGGCTCGGCTATGCGGCCGATCACTGGAGCGTGTCGCTGTTCGCCAACAATCTGCTCAATGAGAAATACGATCAGTATATCAACTCGTTCACCGGCTTTTCCACCATCGGCGCGCCGCGGAGTGTCGGGATCGTGCTGGAGGCCGGATTTTGAGCGCAACCGGCTCTCTTGCCCCGCTGACCGTCATGCTGGCCGGTAGCGTGGCCGGCGTCTGGGCGTTGCGCCGGGCATGGAGCCTCAAAAGCGGCAAGGCGCCATGGCGGATCGCCGGCCTGGCGCTGATCTGCGTGACGTTGCTCTGGGGGACATGGGTGCTGGGCAGCACGCGCGGTCCCTTCATTGCCGCGACGTTGCTCTCGGTGGCGGCGTTCGGCCTGATCGCCACCGGCTACACGCTGCGCCCGGCGCGCGCAGGGCGGCAGGGCCGCGAAGCGCTCGCGCCCGAACCAGCCGAGCGGACAGCAAGCCCCTGGCGCACAACCTTGCGCTGGGCGCTCGCCGGGCCGATCGGCATGGTTGCCGCGATGAGCGTGGGCATCAGCTATGCCATCTGGGCACCGGGCGAACCGCAGACACGGTTGCTGATCGGCGGGCTGATCGTGCCGCTCGCTTGGGGCGGCGCGATGGCCTGGACCCTGGCGGACAGCCGCATCCTGCGCGCCACGGCGGTGCTGGTCGGCACCGCCATTCTCGGCTTTGGCACCGCGATGCTGAAGGGATTCACATGACGAGCCGCACCAAGAAGCAGAGCTTCCCCTCCCCGGACCTCGTCCGCGCCGTGCTCAAAGGCCATAGCGGACTGGGCCTAGCCTTTGCCGCCCTGCTCTATCTGGTCTGCTTGACCGGGGCGATCGCGGTGTTCGCCAACGAGTTCCAGCGCTGGGAGAATCCCGGCGCCGAACGGGTGGAGAGCTTCTCAGGCGATGCCGCACAGGCGGCCTATCGCGCGGCGCTCGACCGCGCCGGGCAACCGGTCGAGCATGTGCTCATCGTGATGCCGAGCAAAGACCGCCCCTGGCCCACCTTGCGGGTCGACGCCGAAGACGGGACGCGCACGACATGGATCGCCGACAGGGCCGGGCGGCTCGTCGGGGAACAGCGGGAAAGCTGGACGAAGTTTCTCACACGGCTGCACATCAACCTGCATCTGCCGCAAAGCTGGGGCATCTTGATCGTCGGCCTCACCGGCGTCGCCTTGCTCTCCTCGCTGATTTCCGGCCTACTGGCGCATCCGCGCATCTTCCGCGACGCCTTCCACCTGCGGCTCGGCGGATCACGGCGCTTGCAGGAAGCCGATCTGCACAACCGCATCGGCGTATGGGCACTGCCCTTTCACATCACCGTCTCTCTGACCGGCGCGCTGCTCGGCCTCAGCACGATCATCGTCGGCGCCATCGGCCTCGCGGTATTCCAGGGCGATACTGCCAAGGTCTATGCCATCTTCACGCCGCCTCATCCGGCCGAAGACGTCCGCCCCGCCCCGCCGCTCGACCTGCGCCCATCGTTCGCACAGGTTGCCGCGCGCGCGCCGGGCAGCCGGATCGACTATGCCGTCGTCGAGCATCCGACCGAAACCGGTGCAGCCATCCTGTTCGAGGTGGAGGATGGCTCGTCCCGGCTCGCTGATGCCGACAGCTACGCCTTCGACCGCGCCGGCACGCTCTATTACGAGCACAAGGCCGCGCAGAGCAACATCGGCCAACAGATTCTAGGCTCGCTTGGCATCCTGCACTTCGGCTGGTTCGGCGGCGGCCTCATCAAGATCGCCTATGCCGCGCTGGGGATCGGCCTGACCTATCTGGCCGCCGGCGGCGTCAACATCTGGCTAGCCCGGCGTCGGGACAAGGGCCGGCCCGCGCCAGGCTGGGAGCGTGTCTGGACGGCCAACGTGTGGGGACAGCCGCTTGCACTGAGCGCCGCCGCCCTCCTCGCGCTATTGACGCCATCGGTCGGCCCGCTGATCGGCCTATGGGCGGCGATCAGCATCTGCGCGCTTGCGGCCGCCACCGTGCTGACGCCTGCCGCGCTCTCCGCCGCCGGGCGGGCCGGGACGGGCGCTGTGCTGATCGTCATCGCGCTCGCTCACCCTGCCCTCGCTGGGATGGACGACGGCATGGCGGCGCTGGTCGATATCGCCGTGGGTCTGCTGGGCCTGGGCCTGCTTGGCACCGTCGCCAGCAAGGCGGGGCGGCGCAGACGCCCGGTAGCCGCCGCCGCGACGGTCTGACGATCAGCGGGCCCGCTTGGTGCGCGGCTCCTTCCACTGCACGCCATAGAGATCGAAGCGGCGGTCGCGCAGGTTCTGCACGGCGCCGCTTTGTCGGCTGGTCAGCAGGTCATCCAGCGAGAGGTCGGCAATGGCGATCGTCTCGGTATTGGGCGCGGTGTCGGCGGCCACGCCATCGCGCGCGAAGGGGAAGTCCGAGGGCGTGAGGATCGCGCTCTCGGCATAGTGAATATCCATATTCTCGACATTTGGCAGATTGCCGACAACGCCGGACGTCACGACATAGCACTGGTTCTCCACCGCCCGCGCCTGGCAGCAATAGCGCACGCGCAGATAGCCGCGCCGCTCATCGGTGCAGAAAGGCACGAACAGCAGCAGCGCGCCCTGATTGACGAGGTGCCGCGCCAGCTCCGGGAATTCGGAATCATAACAGATCATCACACCGATCGGCCCGCAATCGGTGGGAATGGCATCGGCGCCAAAGCCGCCCTTGATGTTCCACCAGCGCCGCTCGGAGGGCGTGGGGTGCAGCTTCTCCTGCGTGTACATCGCCCCATCGCGCAGGAAGACATAGCTGATATTGCGGATATCGCCATTCTCGACCCGCGTGGGGTGGGAGCCGCCGATGATGTTGATATTGTAGCTGACCGCCAGCTTCTCCATGAACGCGCAATAACGCTCGGTATATTCCGCGATCTTGCCGATGGCCTCGCTGGGCGCCAGCTTGGCGCGCGAGATGGAGAGCAGTTCCAGCGTGTAGAGCTCGGGAAACACCACGAAGTCGGCGCGGTAATCCGCCGCGACGTCGACGAAATACTCCACCTGCTCCTCGAACTGCTCGATCCGCGTGATGCCGCGCATCTGGAACTGCACCGTCGCGACCCGCACCGATGACGGCAGCTTAAGCGTGCCATGGTGGGCGCGCCCCGTGCCCTCCTCCGGCGCCAGCGGATTGGGCCAGAACATCAGCACAGCATTGCCGGCGCTGTCCCGGTCGCCCGGCAGATAGTCCGGCAGGATGCCCTTGGCCTGGAAGCCCTGCCCCAGCTGGAAGTTGATCACCGGATCGCGCAGCTTGCGCTCGATCGCGGCATCGAGATAGGCCTGTGGATCGGGATAATCCCGGCGGCGCCGTGCATAGCCCGGCAGGCGACCGCCAAAGGCGATGCCCTTCAGCTCGAAATATTGGCATAGCTCCTGCCGCTTGCGATAGAAGCGCTGGCCGATGCGCAAACGCCGGAAATCGGGATCGACGCAGACTTCCATGCCGTACAAAACGTCCCCTTCCGGGTCATGGCGCGTACCGAAGCCATCGCCGGTGATCTCGCCCCAGCTATGCGGCGCGAACGCGATCTCCTGCGAGACGATGAGCGTAGCGCAGTGGCCGACGATGGTGCCCTCATAATCGGCGACGAATTGCCCTTCGGGGAAGTTATTGATCTGGCCGCGAATTTGCGCGGCGGTCATGGCCTCGGCCTTGCCATAGACCTTGGTGGAGAGCCGGGCGATCGCGCGCGCATCCTTGGCGAGCGCGGGACGGACGATGAGCTTTGCCTGTGTATGAGCCATGCAGGCGATATAGCGCGATCGCGCCCAGCGTCCATGTTCGTGCAGTCCGGCTGCCCCCACATCGTCTTGCACCCCGACAATCGGACGACTAGCCACCCCCCTGTACGCAAGGGCAGTCTGGGCGGTTTTCGGGAACCACTCGGTCCTGAAGCGTTTGTTATGCTGGCTTCAAAGTCGCGGACGGCTGGAGCGGGCAACCACAGGGAATGCGACCTTGGCGATAGAATCGGGCGATCACAACGACTTCGCGGCTGAAAACGGGGATACCGCCGCTTCGGACGACAATCAGGGCACTGAAGCAGCCGAAGGCCGGGTGACCGTGCGCGGCAAGGATCACTGGCGTGAGCGTACCATCACCGCGCCGGGCCTGAGCGAACGGGGCAACGTGTTTTTCGCCGCGATCGAAATGACGCGGATGCCGATGATCCTCACCGATCCCAATCTGCCGGACAATCCCATCGTCTTTGCCAACAAGGCATTTCTGGACCTCACGCTTTACGAAGAGAGCGAAATCATCGGGCGCAACTGCCGGTTCCTTCAAGGCGCCGAGACGGACCGCGAACGCATCGCCGAACTGCGCGATGCCGTGGCGCGGCACGAGTCCATCGCGCTCGAAATCCTCAACTACCGGCGCGACGGCACGCCGTTCTGGAACGCGGTGTTCATCGGCCCGGTCTATGACGTCTCCGGCAAGCTGCTCTACTTTTTCGCCAGCCAGCTGGACGTCACCAAGCGGCGCGAAACCGAGCAGGTGCTGCGCCAGGCGCAGAAGATGGAAGCGATCGGGCAACTGACCGCTGGCCTTGCCCATGACTTCAACAATCTGCTGCAGGTCATCGGCGGCAGCCTGGAACTGGCCTCGAACCGCATCGAGGATGAGCGGGCCGGGCGGCATATCGAGAATGCGCAGCACGCCGCCGCGCGCGGCGCCAAGCTAACCGGACAGCTGCTCGCTTTCGCCCGCAAGACGCGCCTCACGCCCCGCTCGGTGGACGTGAGCGATTGCGTGCAGAGCTTCGTGCATGTGCTGGAGAGCGCGCTCGGCAGCGATATCGAACTGCACCTCAGCCTGCGGCGGGGCCTGCCGCGCATCCATGTGGATCCCGACCAGTTCGAGATGGCGGTGCTCAACATCGTGATGAACGCCAAGGACGCGATGCGCGGCGCCGGTGGGCTGGTGACCATCACGACCGGCAAGCTGCATCTCAATGGCGATGCCGCCGCCCGCCAGCTTCCGCCCGGCGACTATATCAGCCTTGAGGTGACGGATGAGGGCGAAGGCATGCCCGCCCACGTCGCCCAGCGCGCGACGGAGCCTTTCTTCACCACCAAACCCACCGGCCAGGGCACGGGCCTCGGCCTCGCCATGGCCAGCGGCTTCCTGCAGCAATCGCGGGGCCGGCTGGAGATTGAGAGCGAACAGGGCGTCGGCAGCACGATCCGCCTGCTCTTCCCGGTTTCCGTGCAGAATGACGAGGATGATCGCGCGGGCGCGCCTACCCCCATCACGGCAGCCGCGCCCGCCGATGGTCCCTCCGGCAAGGCCCATATTCTGGTGGTGGAAGACAGCCCGGAAGTCATGGCCCTGTCCCGCGAGATCCTTGAAAGCGCGGGCTACCGCGTCTCGACCGCCATCTCGGGCGATGAGGGTCTCAAGGCGCTGAAGACCCTGATGGAGGCCGACCCGGTCGACCTTCTCTTCACCGATCTCGTCATGCCCGGCAGCCTGAATGGCATTTTGCTGGCGGAGGAAGCGGTGAAGCTGGTGCCCGGCATCGCGATCCTCATGACCACCGGCTATAATGAGCAGCTCGTCTCCGATGGCCCGCAGACCATCTCGCAAGATGTGATCGGCAAGCCCTATCGCCCGGCCGAACTGCTCAACAGGGTCGAGCAGGCGCTCAAGAACCGGCCCACCGCCGGCGATGCCCGCCGGCACCGCTCCGATTACGGCCACGCGGAAGCCTGATCGCGCAGGCCGGCTGACCAGGGCGCGGGCGTGAGACGATCTATTCTCACGCACGGCCCATGAACGCCACCGAGCATCTGGCGTTTCCTAAAAAGGTGAGATATAGGCGCGCCAGCCATCCCCGCAGCACGCTGCATCAAGGGGTTCGCGCCGTGCGGGCGTGGTGGAATTGGTAGACGCAGCGGACTCAAAATCCGCCATCCGCAAGGATTTGTCGGTTCGAGTCCGACCGCCCGCACCAGACAGTCCGTGTTTCTCCGAGATTCGTTAGCCCTGCTATGACCATGGCATAACTCGCGCAG
The DNA here is from genome assembly GCF_025961875.1 of Sphingobium sp. B8D3B. NCBI lineage: Bacteria > Pseudomonadati > Pseudomonadota > Alphaproteobacteria > Sphingomonadales > Sphingobiaceae > Sphingobium > Sphingobium sp. B8D3B. The sequence continues at coordinate 2,303,422 of NZ_JAOQON010000001.1, forward strand.
AACTGCGCCGTTTTGGCGCCGACACTTCGCCGGTTGAGGTTTGCAGACCAAGCGCGCCGGCACCGGCTGCCCTTTCTATCCGATTATCTCAGTGGCCATTTTCCAGACCTCACGACAGGTCGGCGCTGCGCGGCGTCGAACAAAAGCGGCCGGAGGACATCCGGCCGACGCTTTCCCTAGATGGGTGACGGCGTTCAGCTACAGCCGAGCAAAGCTCGCTGCTTTCTCCAGCTAATCGGCAGATCGATGCTGAGCAGTCCTTTGGTCGTGAGCGAGACCGGCTGGATGCCCTCGATGCATTGGGCAACGATGTCCGGCGCAAGTATCGCGATCCGCATCAGCTGCGCAGAACGCTTGCGGCACTTGCCCTGCGCGTCAGCAAGCGATGCCAGACTGTGCTCAGGGGAGCTCAGCAGCGCTTGATGCAGCGCTCGGGCTTCAGCGATCAGCGCGACCAGCGGTTTGTTGATCGTATCCGCTGACCGATCCTGCGAGTCGCTGACGATTATACGGACATCTTTGCCTTGCCGGATGCGGATTGCCCGGCTGGTCAGTCGCACCGGGTGATCGTGCACCAGCTGATCGACACGCAGGAGGGCCAGCAGCTTGTCACGGTGGAGTGTGAGAGTGATGCTCTCCTCCGCCATGTCGATCCGACCGAGGAGCATCGTCAGCATCGCCGGACGCCTGGATGCCTTGTCCAGATCGGCTGCAGACCGGGATGCTCTGGTCAGCACCTACGGCATGCTCGGGTCCAGCAATGTCGATGATCGCCCGATGATCCATGAGCCAGCCCTTCAGGCGCTCGATGACGATCCGTTCGATCTCCGGCGCGCTGACCCGCCATGGTTTTTCGCTGCTGCCGATGAGCGCGTTGGGATGGGTTACATAATAGCGATAGCGCTTGCCGGCCTTGACCGTGTGGCTGGGTGACATCTTACGTCCCTCCCCATCGTGGATCAGGCCGGTGAGCAAGCTGCGCCTGGGAGACCGCTTGGCCGGGGGGGGTGCGTCCCTGTTCCAGCTGACGCTGAACCGCATCCCAAAGTACCTCATCGACGATCGCTTCTTGCTGGCCGTCATAGATCGTGCCCTCATGCACGACCTTGCCGCGATAGATGGCACTGCCAAGCAGGTGAGAGGGCGCCCCGCGGCTGAACGCAATGCCGCCCCGGCCGTGAAGCTGCCTGGTGCGATAGCCATCCCGCAACAACTCTTCGACCAGAGCCTGTAGGGAGCCCAGCGCAAGGTAGCGGGTCATGATGTGGCGGACCTGGTTCGCCTCGGCCGGGTTGATGACCAGCGCCCTGTCCTTCACATCATAGCCAAGCGGTGGGTTGCCGCCCATCCACATGCCCTTCTTCTTCGAGGCGGCGATCTTGTCGCGGATGCGCTCGCCTGTGACCTCGCGTTCGAACTGGGCGAAGGAGAGCAGCACATTGAGGGTGAGCCGTCCCATGCTGCTGGTGGTGTTGAACGCCTGCGTGACCGAGACGAAGCTGGCGCCTCGGGCATCGAGGATCTCGACGATGCGGGCAAAGTCGGACAGCGCGCGGGTCAGGCGATCGACCTTGTAGACCACGATCACGTCGATCTTTCCGGCTTCCACATCTGCCAGCAGGCGGACCAGCGCGGGGCGATCCATTGACCCACCTGAGTAGCCGCCATCGTCATAGGCGGTCTTGACCAGGGTCCAGCCTTCATGGCGTTGGCTGACGATGTACGTCTCGCAGGCCTCGCGCTGGGCATCGAGGCTGTTGAACGCCTGCTCCAGCCCTTCCTCGCTGGACTTGCGGGTATAGACGGCGCAGCGCACAGCGCCGCGCGGTCCTTCAACGACCTTGGGCCGCCTAGCCATGGTCATGCAGCCCGAAGAAGCGGGGACCAGACCAGGACGTTCCGGTTACCGCGCGGGCAATAGCCGACAGCGACCGATAGCAGCGCTCGTCCCACACATAGCCATCTTCAACCACGGTGACGCTGATGCTACGCCCGTTCCACTGCCGCATAAGATGCATTCCGCTCTTGAGCGGGACGCTCTCCTTGCCGGCAGCAAGGCGACGAAGGGCCTGGCCATGGGAGGGCGACACCCCTCCCATGGCTTTCTCCTGCAGCGCATAGCCGAAGAGCCGGCGCAGCAGATCGGCGCTGACCCGCGGCGGTTCTGATCTGAGCGACGATCGCCATTGATCACGCAGTTCACCCAGCGACAGCGCCGGCAGAGCATCAAGGCGTGCCTCCAGGATCATGCCGCAGCGCTTTCGACCAGACGATAGCAGGCCCGCTCACCACTCTGGTCCAAGGTAATCACGTGGCCCTTCTTGCGCATGCCGGTGAGCGCCGCGCGGGTGCTGTGCGGCAACCAGCCGGTCATGTCGACCAGCTCATCAAGCGATGCGCCCCCGGCGCGGCGGAGCAGATCCAGCACCTGCTCTGATTTTGACCGTGTGCGGTTCGGTGGCGTGACGACGGCCGCAGTAGCAACAGTCTCAGCCTGAGCATTCTGCTCGCTGTCCAGGCCGATCGCGGCACGGCCCGCTTGCGTAATGACAAGCGCGAAGCGATCATCACCCTCTTCCCGCCAGACCTTCGGCAGGTCGGTCGTCGCCGCTTCCTCGATCAAACCCCGCTTGATCAGCGGCGGGATAGCCTTGCGGATCCGGCCTGCCTGGCCCGCGAGATGATCGGGCGGTGGCAGCAAGCTGCCATCGTCACGTTGGGCAGCAGCGGACAGCAGAACGAGTTGCAGGTCGTTGAGCTTGGTCATGGGTGGTCTCCTCTTGCGGAGCAGCACTGCGCTGCTCCCACCACCCACAGCCCTGTCGACCAAGCCGGCAGGGCATATCCGCAGTTCTTTCCAGCGGCTCGACCAGCACCAATGCTCGGTGTTCAGAGCAAGTCCAGTCGAATGTGCTCCCTCAGGAATGAGGAAAGCAGCTGTTCGTTCAGCCGGATCGCGCACCTGCTTTGGGAGCAGAGTTTCGCGACTGTTTTTGGGACGATCCGGTTAGTCTGCTTTCAGGAGCGCAGACTCAGATAGCGGACGGTCGTTTTATCCTAGTCCAAGGACTGCGTGCGACCAAAGTCAGTCGTTTCAGTGTCGTTCTTAGAGCGTCAGCTTACGCCGACACCAGTCATTCCGAGGTCATTGAGCCCTTCAGCCGAGGTCGCCAACTTAGCGGCCGTTCAAGGCGGTGAATGGCAGCTCAGAAGGCTGCCCTACATTCACGAGCAACAGGATGAGTATGATCGATCAGCGTTGGAACTTTGCGGGCTGACGGGTTGAGAGGGTCGGCGGTTGATTGGCTGACGTTCCGTGTGTGAAGAGCTTTAGGTATCCACAGCTTTCCCTCTTCAGCCGCTCGGAATTTCTCGAGCAGGCCATTTGATGGGTAGAGACAAGGAGGGCCGATAACTTCTGTCTCGGCCGCCTTCGAAATCGAACTCGTAAAGTGTCACATTGCTCAATTGTGGTCGACGCTGACCAAGGAAGAAGCTGAAGCTGTTGGGGGCCGCAAGAAACAGATGTGCCCTTGGCGACGGAGTTCCCGCCCGAAACGCAGTCACGACTGCCGCAGCTAGGTCGGATGCATGCCGGCCCGATCGGATCGCGTTATGCCCCGGACCACGGCTGGTGCCACACACGAGTAACCGGCCGACCTGGGGCAGATTGGCGGTGACATAGGTCTCTACATCGTTGGCGATGTCATGCGTGATGCCCGCCGCGACGGCGATGTCCGCGCCCGGGCCCAATTCTCGAACGGTTGTTTCGAGGGTTGGCCAGTCCGCGGTGGGCTCGCTGTCGTCGGCCGCCCAGACCTGGCGGTTGGGACTTCGCTGCTCGAGCTCGATGATCCTGCCGCACTTAATGTCCAGAACCGTTCCGGCGGCAAAGGCCAGCGTCGCATGGGCGTCGAGCGCCAAACGGAGCCGGTCCCCATCCGTCGCCGCCTGGCGAAGGAATTCCGCCAGCCGCGGGTAAAGCGTCGTGGCCCAATCCGCTTCATCGTGGATGAACCGGTCGTCAAACACAGGGGTCAGGTCGAGCACCTTAGTGCAGCGTAGCTCGAGCGGATCTAGCGCATGTTCAAAGGATTTCACCCCAAAGACGAACGGCGCGGGCTGGCTGCCGGCGAGCAACCGCTCGCGCCGCAGCGCATCCTGCAGCGACTCCCGGTCGAATTCGAGCCGGCCCTGCGCCATCCATTGAAAGATCAGATCATCATAGGGGAAAGCGCTCTCGCTCGCCGGGAAGCGGCGCATGCCCGCCATGAAGAAGATGAGATCGAGCTGGTCGCGCAAATCGTCGAGACTGTCGCCGGCCTGGCCGAATGCCAGCGATGTCGCGAACGCCTGCAGCGCTTCGTCATCGAGACCGAGGTGATCGCGCCAGAGCTTGCGCACGCCGCCCACCTGGCTCCGGTCGGTCGTGCCGTCAAACAGCCGGTTGGCGCGGATCGCGCCCGAACGCATGCCGATCAGAGACTTCAGCGGGTCGTTGCGGTCCACCGACCAGTTGGTGAGCAACTTGAAGCGCGTCCCGGCGGCCTGTTCCCCGGCCGCTTCGCGGGCCGTATACGCGCGTTGGAGAAGCGAACGCGCATTGGCATTGATGAATTCCGGGTCGATGAGCTGGGCGTAGCCGAAGCTGCCGGGCGCCACATGCCATTTGCATTGGATATGCTCACGCAGCAGCGCGAGGCCCTGATGATCGAGCTGCCCACGGCCCGGGAAATATTCGACCCAGATATCATCGAAGCTCTTGGGGCCGGTCTCGAAGGCGACGCGTCGGACGGCGGCTTCAGGTATGAGCAGCCGCGCGGCGCGCTGCCAGAACATGCGGGCCTGGAAGGTATCGCCGTCGCGGCGAACGGTCACGGCTTCGGTCATGGTCGTGCCTCACGCGGGTCCGTCGCGGAAGGGCGGCGTTGGCGCCATCTCGCGGACAATCTCAAGAGCGCGCCGGGGCGTGACGGCGCGCTCCGGATAGGCGTCGAGCACGATCGCGGGCAGCAGCCGCTGGGTGAGATCGGAGAAGGTGAAGCCGGCTTCGTTCCGGGCGCGTGAGCCGGTGAGGGAAACCATTGTCTCGATCTCGCCGGTGCTGAACCCGAGCGGTTTCAGCCGTGGGGCCAGAATCTCGCGGCGGCGGGCCTCGTCGGGCCGGTCGAAGGCGAGCAGGTCCGCAGCGCGCCGCCGCACCGCGGGATCGAGCGCGCTGAGCCGATTGGTGCACATGATGACCGCAGCCGGAAGTTGCTCGTTGGCGAGCCGGTCGATACCACGGATGAACGCGTTGACGCCGCTGCGATCCTCATGGTGCATCTGCGCGGCTTCGCGCGATTGGGCAAGCGCATCGGCCTCGTCGACGAGCAGGATGATCGCGCCGCGCGAGCGGCCGCTCGCCTTGAGTTTGGCCGCTTCGGTCGCGGTATAATCGAACGCGGCGGTGAGCAGCGTCGTCATTTGCCCAACCATGCCTTGGCCGCGGCTGGCGAGGCTCAAGGGCAGCAGCGTGACGTCGATATCCTCGGCGCGCGCCACCATGTCGCCTATCGTCTCGGCAAGCTCGGTCTTGCCCGAGCCAACGTCGCCGGCGAGGATGACGAGCGGTGGGCGCCGGGTGACGGTGTCGAGCAGCAGCTGTGCATCCGGGTGGTGCGTCCTCGCCCATTTCTCAAGGCCCGCCCGGTTGACGAGCAGACCGAGAATCTTGGATAGCCGGAGCTTGTTGTCGTCGATGCCGACGAGACGGTCGAGACGCTGCTTGGCGCTTGGGTCCGGATAGCTGATGCGACGCTCGAACAGGGCCGCGACATCGATCTGTTCAGACATCAGGTAAAGCTCCTCACCGAAGAGCGGCCGAGCGCCTTGCCCCCCGCCGAATAGGTGCGGTCGTGCTCGACATAGCCGCTGATGCCGGGCTCGGACGCGCCACCCCGATAGAATGGCAGTGATTTCTTGAAGGTATCGCGCTGATCGCTGCTAAGGCTATCCCAAGCCGCTGAATAGGTCAGGTAGCTGTAGAAGGTCGCCCCGTTGATATCGGCCCACGGCCTGATCTTGCCCGGATCATCGTCGGTACCGGAGGTGCCCATGAGGTCCTGAGCCGTGTAGCGCAGGGTCGGTTCGATCCATTTACCGTTTCGCTTGTAGCCATAGCTAACGGTGCCGAGATAACCAGCCTTGAGGAGTTGGACCACCTCTTCCTCATAATTGGCGATGGCGGTGTCGCTCGGCTCACCATAGTGGCGCTGCATGCGCTTGAGATCGGCGGCGACCTTGGCCGCCATGTGCCGTGCATGGGTGATCGTGAAGCTGGTCGACGCCGAGAGCGTGAAGCTGGAAGCCATGATCGTTACACCTGAAAGGAGGGGCCGAAGACCTTCTGCCAGTAGCGGACGGTCTCCTGTTTGGTGGGTGCATAAAGGGCGGAATCGATGGCATCGCCCGCCTCGAGCGCGGCGTCGACGATGAGGTCGGCGTTGGCGCCCGTGTAGAGGCGGCTGACATTGTTGACCTCGTTAACCGGGTCGATGATCTGAACCGACTCGGTGAAGGTGCCGACCTTCGAGGCGGCATAGCAGTCCGTGAAGACGATCTTCTCGCGCATCCGCGTCCGCGCCACATAGGTGAAGAAGTGTTGGAGTGCGTCGGGATAGTCCGAGAAATCGAGGCCGTCGTCACACAGCTTGGCGAGGATCAGCTCGACCATGAAGGACTTGAATCGGAAGTCGGAATTTTCCGCCTTCATCCGTCGCGCCCAATATTTAACGAGCCGCACGACCTGCGCGAAATGCTTTTCCTGCGCCTGCTTGCGCTTCTTGCAGAAGTTTAGGTGCAGCGGGATGCTCGTCTTCAAGAATGAGCCGTCCTCCTGGCTGACGAGATTGCCATACCATTGCGGGTCGCCGTCGTAGAGGATTGGCACGACGTCGACGTCGAGCCCCGATCCTTTGAACGAGACGGTGACACTGTAAGTCTGCGGTTTGACCTGATCGGCCGAGAAGTTCGGATAGGCCTTGCGCAGGCGCTCGGCGATATAGTCGAGCAGCGCCGAGATTTCGTGCGGGGCGTTCGCGCCGCTGACATAGCAGGCGACGTCGATATCGTTGAGTGTCTTGAGCGCAGTGCCCTTGGCGAGGCTTCCGGACAGCTGCATCCGCTTGAGCGAGAAATCGGGATGCTCGTCGAGGTAGCGCTCCAGCCGCTCACGCAGACCCCGCGCCTGTGCGCGGTAAGTGTCCGCCCAGTCCTTGGGAAGATTGACCTTGTCCTGCGCGAAGGCCGCAATCTCGCGATGATCGACATGCTGACGTGACACGGAATGCCTCCCTGGCATGGATTTCTATTCAACGATTCACCATATAGTAGCTACTTCTTAGCTATTCAAGTGGTGTAAAATGAGCCATTATCTGTTGACAGAATCGTGGAAAACCCCATATGAGCAAAGGGCGTCGGGGCATGGAGGCGGATGTGAAGAAGACGATGACTCTTAATCTCACCGACTCGGAGATGCGGGTTCTCGATGATCTCTCCGCACGCAAGGATCTCTCGAAGACCGCGGTTCTGCGGCAGGCGCTGCGGCTCTACCAGGCGATCGAGGTGCGCGTGGAGAAGGGTGACAAGCTCGTCTTCGAGAACGAGAATACCCGCGAGAAGGCAGAATTGATGCTGCTCTGATGGTCGACATTTCGCCCATCTTCCTCGTCACGGGCGATACACGCGAACCCGTCGAGGCCGAGTTGCGCGATGCCATCGAAGAGAAGCAGCTCGTCGATTGGCAAACGCAGTGGCAACCCGCCCTTATCGAGATCCTCCGTGAGCTAGCGCGGCGTGGCGTGCCGATGGCAGACTGGCCGCAGAGCTGGCACTGGGACTGGCGTCAGAAGCGCGCCGGCGTGGCAGGTCTGCTCGCCTATCCGGGCTTCAGCATTGTCGCCCAGGGGATGACCCAGGGCCTCGCGCAGGTTGATCTGACGCGCTCGGGCCGCGCGGCCGAGCATCAGGGCAAGCCGCTGGCTTATGTCGACTATCTGGAAGTCGCGCCGTGGAACCGTTCTGACCTCGGCGATGTCCCACGATTGAAGGGCGTCGGAACCGCACTGCTCACCGCAGCGGTGTCATTGTCGCTGGACGAGGATTTCAAGGGCCGTCTCGGCCTGCATTCGCTGCCACAAGCGGATGATTTCTACCGGCGTTCGGGCCTCATCGATCTGGGCCCCGACGCCGCATACCAGGGATTGCGTTATTTCGAGATGACCGAAGATCGGGCTCGCGCGTTCCTCGAGGAGGAGTGAAGGCTATGCGAATTGAGCGAAGCAAGGAGTGGTGGGTCAAGCGCGCCATTGCCGAAGGTGACGACACGATCGGTGCCGGCCTGCTTGCGCGCGATCCTGCGCCCGAGAGCGAGGCCGACGAACAGATCGCGCCGCGCGAGGAAAGCCGCATCGCGTTCGGACGGTTCATCAACCTGATGCGCCGGCGGCAGGGTATGAGCATCGAAAAACTGGCCGATGCCGCCAGAGTGGATGCGAGTGAGCTTCTCGTTATCGAAGAAGACGTGCATTATGTGCCGGGGCCACGCACCGTCTACCAGCTCGCGCGCATGTTCGACGTGCCTCAGGCACGTCTTATGCAGCTCGCCGGATTAACGGCGGCGAACGATGCCGGCCTGCGCGAGGAGGCGGTCCGCTTTGCGGCTCGGTCCGAGGCGGTGCATAAGTTGACCCCGGAAGAGAGCGCCGCCTTGAGCGCATTCGTCGCGGTGTTGGGTCAGCAGGAGCCAAAACGATCTCAGTAAAGAATATCGCGCTCGATCAACGCACCGCCCAGGACATCGACGAACAGGTCACCAAGATCATGCGTGGTCTCGGCAACCCGACGCCGCCCCTCGACCTGCGTGTCGTTCGCGAGCTCCTGCGGCTCGACCGCGCCTATTACAGCACGACTGATGACGGTGTCCTTCGCGAAACCTTCTCTCGGCTAAAGGTGGCGGGCATTCAGGTGCTAAAACGTCCGACGCTGCTGGCCGATGCCGTCCGCACCCTAAGCCTCAAGGCGCTCTACCTGCCTGATCAGAAACGGATCCTTCTCGATAAGGACCTTCCTCAACTTAAGCACCGTTGGAACGAGGCGCACGAAATTGGCCATGACATCATTCCATGGCATGAGGGGATGATGCTCGGAGATACCTTGGAGACCCTCACGCCGAGCTGTCACGAGATCATGGAGGCCGAGGCCAATTATGCCGCTGGCCAGATATTGTTCCTCGGTGGCCGCTTCGTCGAGGAGGCAGCGTCCGAGGTACCCTCGCTCGACCTCGTCCGCAGACTTGGCGGGGTCTATGGCAACACTATCACTTCGACACTGTGGCGACTGACAGAGCAGGCCAGCGTCGGACGTCCTATCATCGCCATGGTTTCAGGGCACCCCCATCGCTCCCGCCGCAAAGCCGATTTCGACCCTTCTAATCCTTGCCGCTATTTCATTCAAAGTCCGGAGTTTCGCGAACGCTTCGGCTCAATCACCGAGCAGCAACTCTTCAGCGTCGTGGCAGCATATTGCGGTAGCCAATCGGGCGGTCTCCTTGGTCAAGAAGAAGTTATGCTCCTTGATCGCAACGGAGATCGACACCTCTTTGCATTCGAGACCTTCTTCAACCGATATGAAGCCCTCACTCTCGGCGTTTGGTCGCGGCCCCAGCCCCGCGCCACTTGAAGAATACTCGACAAGCGACGTTCACGTAGACGCCGAGCCTGCGCTAAGTGAACCGAGGTCCGCGTCTGTCCAACATCCTTGGACATACGAGAGAGGCGTGGCGCTGCTCAATGAAAGACCGGTTTCGGTTTAGCCAGACATTCAGAGCCGAGCGAATATACGACCGTTTTGTCGCAGTTCGCGTCATTAAAACGGAACTGAACGAATGGGCGCTTTCGGGATGCTCGTTCAACGATTTGAACGTCCGAGATGTTGGCGGGAGGCGACCATCCCAAGTCTTACCATAGGTATAACCGCCGAGCTTCCTATCTACAGGGAATGAGGATATTTTCGATCGGATATGAAGGTGCGACCCAGGCGGAGTTTGTATCCTCTTTGCTTCGTGCCAGAGTGAAATGCGTCGCTGACGTTCGCGCAGTCCCGCTTTCCCGCCGACCGGGCTTTTCGAAGAATATTTTGGCGGCCGGGTTACGAGAGGCGGATATTGCCTATGTCGGCTTGAAGGCTCTTGGCACGCCCCCTGCAGGCCGCGAAGCTGCGAGAAAAGGCGATCATGCTCGCTTGGCCGAGGTTTATGCCGGTCAGCTGGAACTGCCCGATGCAATCGCGCAAGGAGCGCAGTTATGCGACCTCGTGAACGAGATGCCTACCGCCTTGCTTTGTTTCGAACGCAACCCAGAAAGTTGTCACCGTTCTCTACTGATTGGCGCTCTCATGCCTGACGCAGAGGTCACGCATTTGTTCGCATGAGCGGCAGATATGTTCGCAAATCCAACTAGGGCCCTCCTCCCTAGTGTCGAGGCTCAATTGGCCGGAGCTATGCGGGGCCGGAGTGGCTTAGAACGTTGATGAGGCGTCCGAACGGGTCGCGGACATAGAAGCGCTTAACGCCCCATGGCTCGTTGACTGGACCATATTCGAGTTCCAGGCCGGCGCTTTTGATGCGCTGCTGGACTTCATCGAGATTGTCGACTTCAACAGAGAGGTCAGGGACAGCCGTTCCAGAACCGCCTTCGCTTGCGATGCTGACCTGCGGTCGGGTGTCTACCTCTGGCGCAGCAAAGGTAATAATCCAGCCATGATCCATGACAGCTTCGAGGCCCAGTATGTCACAGTAGAACGACCGCGCTGCTTCGGGCTGCGGCGCAGCGATATTGGCGATAATTCGTTTGACGGCCATAAATCTTTCCTCGTTGTCTAGGAGCATAGCGTCCTTCAAGCCAGAACGCGACAGCGGCGGCGAGCTTACAGCTGACAGAAAGTTTCTGGCGAATTTGTCGTAGCGGGTGGCGATGCGGCGGAAGTCCTTGAGCCGGTAGGACATGGCCTCGACCCGCGAGCGATCCCTGTAGCGGCGCTCGTCATGTTGGATCGGCTGTGCTTCAACATCACGGGCGAGCAACGCCCGCCGATCGAAGTGAAGCCGGACGAAACCGGCTAAACGACGCGGCCTATCGCTATCGCATGCTTCAGCCTGAGCGGCGGCGCGATGCCGGCATCGCGCCGCCGTAATCATACCGATTGCTGCGCCGTTAACTATTGTTTGAAAATCATCTTCGTAAGATTGTCTCACAATTCAGCGTGAAGGAAATGGCGCAGGTCGTCGACCACGAACAGGCCCCGGCGGCAATCGGCGCGATGAAGGGTGAACCTTCCTTCATACGGACAGCCTTATTTTTCAGCCCCGCCAGACGCCTGGAAACTCAGATTTCGGGAAAAGAAGGGTAAAATTTTCGTGCCGATCTGCGACACGACATGACTGCCATGGTCACCGTCTCTGACCGTGAAGGCATGCGGAATCTTCAGCTGGTTAAGCCTTGCATCAAATTCACGGATGCTTGGAAGAAGTGAATCGTCCCTCCCCACGTCGAGCGCAAGAGCTTTGTATTTCATCAGGTTGGGCGCAAACTGCGACACGAGCGCTAGCGGTGAGTTCGCCCCATATCGCGCTGCGACCTCGGGGACGATGGCCCCGTCTTTCACCGGCAGATCGAAATAGAATGGTGGCTTGTCCGGGTTGGGAGACCACGCAGCCGCCGTGGCGAAGGCAACCAGCACCACATGATCCGACCGGCCGGAGGCCTTAACCTTCGCTTGATGCGCTCTCAGGTCATCCATCGTTTTGATTGCTTCGATGGCCGTCTGCTGGCCGACGGGGTTGCTGGCAGGATAGCCCTGATTCAGGCAGCATGGGGCCATGGCCCACATCGACGAGAACACGTCCGGCCGCTTCATGGCGATGCGGAGCGTGCCATAGCCACCCATTGACTGGCCGGCGATCCCGCGGGACTCCCGCTTCGCGAGGGTACGATAATGCTGATCGACATAGGCAACGAGGTCATCCGCAATGAAGTCCTCCCAGTTCCCCGTCACCGGGGAATTAGAGTACATGCACCCCCCATATCCGTTCATGCAGTTCGGAATGACAATGATCATTTCCTGTGCGGCACCGGAGGAGAAGGCCTCTTCAACAGCTGTCGTCGCGTAGCGCGGGCCCGGATCTCGAAAATACTGCGTGTCCGCGCCGTTGTAACCGTGCAGGAAATAGATCACCGGATAGTGGCGCTTTGGATTTTTAGCATAGCTCGGCGGAAGATAGATCGACACCTCCGGAGAGTCCGTCTCGCCCATCAGGTTGCCCGCCAACGACACGCCGTGCACCTTCACCCGATCAACCCGGCCCTTGATGGGGGGGGCAGTCTGGGTGGAAGGTGATATCGAATTGTCATCCTGCGCATGGAGCGGCCCGGAGAACAAGGCCAAGGCCGCGGCGATCGTGGCAAGACCAAGACTATATCTCATCAGATCCTCTCTTCCTTTTGAACGATTTCGATCATCTTTACTGAACCGGCTGGGGGCCCTCTTCAGAGCGTCCCGCAATCCGATGCGACGGCGCGGCCAGAAGTCACGATCCTGGCGAACGCCTCCGCATCGTCGAACGACCGGGTCAGCGTATCGCTGTGGTTGGCACCTTCATAGCGCTTCCAGAGCACGACATTGCCGGCCTTGCAGATCGTCCGCACGCCCTTGGCTTGCCGGGCCGCGGGGATAAGCTCGTCGGCCAGTCCTGTGCCGATCATGAGTGGAAAGGCAGTCCTGAACGGCGTCGATGCCCCGACAGGCCCCAACAGGGCGTTGAGGTCGGCCGTGGGACGAGAGAAGGCGTTCTCCGTCGTGATATCTTCCTGAGCAGCGACAACGCGCGGGTCGCACCGCGTGCGCGCAACCTCCAGCATCCGCTTGCCCTTCTCCGTCAGATAGGTCTCCGGGGGAGGAGACCCGTCCGGAAGGCTTCCACCCACCATCCTGTAGATGATGTAGTGCGGAGAATCCCCGGGCTCCTGCGCATCCACCTTACCGGAGGCATCTGGGAAGGTCGTCACCAGCGCGGTCGCAATGGCGCCTTTTACGTTGAGATCGGGCGCATAGCTGCGCGCAAGGCGCGCCGCGCCGAGCGATGCGCCCGACCCCTGCGACTGCCCAGTGATGACGATGCGGTTGGCGATCCGCTTGTCCATCCTGACCGCCACTCGCGCAGCATCCAGCACAGACTGACCTTCCGATTTCCAGATGGTATAGGCGTGCGGCCCCGGTCCACCAAGCCCCTGATAGTCAGGCGCGACAACCGCGTACCCCTTCTCAAGCCAGCGATCGACATAGGCGCGATCGCGCGCATTGGCTCCCACCCACGACGGGGCGCACGCGTCGGAAACCCCAAGTGTTCCATGCGACCAGACGATCAGCGTCCAACCGCCGGCGGGCGCTTTCCCCTTGGGAAGATAGAGCGCGCCGCTTACCGGCAACAGGCCGCTCTCCCATCGTCCGTCGGTAGACGTGTAGAGGATCCGAGTGGCCTTGCCGGCGTGCGGCGGTGCCAGATCGCTAGGCATCGGCTCTTCTCTAAGCAGACGTCCCGGCTGCTCAGGCAGAGGTGAGGTCCACCGGTAGAAGGGGGAGATGTCCACATCGCCAGCCGCGCGCCCGATTGGGAGGGTCCCGGCTGTCGCCTGCGGTCCCGCCATCATCATGAGCATAGCCAGGCTCCAGCTGATCGCGGTTCTCATATACCCTCGCTTCTCAAAATCGGGCTGCAGTCGATATTTGAGCCTCACGCCAGCATGATCGGCGCGTCTGATCACGTTATAGATCCCGCTGGGAACGCCCGGGATACTGTAGCTATTAATGGTCGCGGAGGGCTGCCCGCTTGCACGTGCGCTCGGCTGGCGCTGGCCGTCGTCAGTGATGCGAATAGGACCAATCTCTGACGAGGCATCTTGCCACCCTCTCCCTGCGATGTAACGCTTACGCGGCTGCTTGCGTCAGCGTCGCGGCAGTGGACGCGACTGTCCAATTCTATGACCGTTCTCAACGATGCCTGTTGAGCATCATCGACGCGCAAGAACAATATCCAGTCCGGCAATTCTGAATTGCACACATTTCATCGTAAGCGAGCGTTATAAAGCCATTGCCGCGTCCAGCAGCAACGCACGCGCTTCCCAATGGCCAGCAAGGCCAGAGCGCCGGACGAAAGGATCAGCTTCGGCCCGTCTCGCATCCGCTGTGTGTGCCCTTGCGCCACAGAATCTTGCCAACCTCAGCCCGCTCCGCCGCCTGAGAAAGGGGCGGCTCCGATAGGTCGGAACCGCCCCCAAATGTATCCAGCCTAGCAGAGCAGTTGACGCGAGATCAGCCAAGGGTTGCTCTCCTTCGCCTGCGCAGGAAGAAGCTCGTCGGGGATGTCCTGATAGCAGACGGGGCGCAGGAAGCGTTCGACTGCCAGCGTGCCAACCGACGTGGATCGTCCGTCGCTGGTGGCCGGGAATGGCCCGCCATGTACCATCGCAGGCGAGACCTCCACGCCGGTTCCAAAACCGTTGGAAATGATCCGCCCCGCCTTCCTCTCGATGATGGGCATCAGATGGCGAGCGGCGGGGTAATCCTCGGGTGCCATGTGGATCGCGACGGTCAGCTGGCCTTCCATTTTCGAAAGAACGTCTTCGACTTCCTCCAGCGTATCGCATCGCACGACGAGCGACGAGGCACCGAAGACTTCCTCCTGCAGGCTGTCGTGGGACAGGAACGTCGCCGCGTCCGTTGCAAACAGTGCGCTCGCACCACAATTCGGAGCGTGCTGACCGGACGCTTGCTGGGCGACTCCATCCACGGCGCCCAGCCGCTTCGTGCCGGCATTATAGGCTTCCAGAATTCCCGGCGTGAGCATGGGAGCCGCAGGGGCTGCCTTGATTGCGTGGGCGACAGCGTCGATGAAACGATCCAGCGCTTCGCTGGCAATGCCGATGACAAGACCGGGATTGGTGCAGAACTGACCGGCACCGAGCGTCAGTGCGGCTGCGAACGCGGCCCCCACCGCCTCAGCCTCGGCTTCGAGGCGATGGGGAAGCAGGATCACCGGATTGATGGCGCTCATCTCTGCATATACCGGGATGGGCTGCGGCCTGCGACCGGCGATCTCCATCAGCGCCAAGCCTCCCTTGCGGGAACCGGTGAAGCCAACCGCCTGTATTCGCCTGTCGGCGACGAGCGCCTGACCGATAGAAAGTCCGTCATCGAAAAGCATGGAGAAGATGCCTCCCGGGAGACCTGCTTCCTCAACGGCCTGACGGATGGCACGGCCGACCAGCTCCGAGGTGCCAGGATGGGCCGAATGCGCCTTGACGATCACCGGG
Organism: Sphingobium sp. B8D3B; assembly: GCF_025961875.1. Classification (NCBI taxonomy): domain Bacteria; kingdom Pseudomonadati; phylum Pseudomonadota; class Alphaproteobacteria; order Sphingomonadales; family Sphingobiaceae; genus Sphingobium; species Sphingobium sp. B8D3B. The sequence goes on from NZ_JAOQON010000001.1 coordinate 2,318,829, forward strand.
CATCCGGCAGCCAGCGCTGCGGCAGTGTCACCGCCTGCGACGGAGAACGCCAAGGGGAAATTGGAAGCGCTGAAGACAGCCACGGGTCCGAGACCGATATGGACGAGGCGCAGGTCTGGTTTTGGTGCGGGCTTACGATCCGGATTCGCCTTGTCGATGCGCGTGGTGCCGAGGCGTCCGTCGCGCAGCATTGCGGCGAAAGCGCTCAGCTGATTGATGGTCCGCGCTCGCTCGCCTTCGAGGCGACCGCGTGGAAGTCCTGACTCGGCCATGCAGCGCTCGATCAATTCATCTCCGATACCCTCGATCTTGGCGCCAATTGCCTCGAGCAGGCCGGCACGAACCCAGGGCGAGCTTTGGGCGAATGCAGCCGAGTCAGCGTCTGCTGCCTCACATGCCGCTTCGAGCTGCCGCTGCGAAGCCCCTCGGAATTTCGGCTCCAAGGCCTGACCAGAGGATGCGGAAACGGCATTGAAGATGCCAGCCTCCCCCTTGGTTTCTTGTCCGGCTAGTTGCATCTCTCCAGTGACAGGCATGATCTCGCTCCATTCAGACTTTGGAGCGCCTTATCCGGTGCCAACCGACGCACCCAATCGCGAGACGGAATGGATCGATGCTGCTGCCGCATCGATGGGGCGCACTCAGACAGGTTGTGAAGCGGGAACGCCTTCCAATGCACGAAGGAAGCGCTCGATTGTAGGATTGTTGACGTCCTTCATCCAAGCGACATGCAGCTCCACAAGCGGCTCGATCTCTTCCAGCGGGGAGAACACCACCCCTTCCGGATGCAGCCGGCTGGCGGCCTCTGGCACGAGGGCGAAGCCCAGGCCTGCTCCCACGAGCGTAAGGATCGAATGGATCTGGGTGACATGCTGAACATGGCGTGGCGCGGCGCCTGCCGTGGCGAAGAGACCGGCGAGAAGATCATGGAAATATCTGGCAGCGTCCGGCGCATACATGATGAATGGCAAGCCGTCGAAATCGACGAGATGCCGCGGACGCTGTTCCGCCGGAATCCTGGCAGGCGTACAGACGACGAAGCGCTCCTTGAGGACGAGGTGCGATGCAAACTCGGGGCGGCGGAGCGGCGGACGCAACAAAGCAACGTCGATCCGGTTGGTGATGAGCGCCTCGATCTGTTCGCCGCTCACCATCTCCCGGAGGAGCAAATGGGTATCGGGAAGGACGTCGCTCGCATGGGCCAGCAGACGGGGAACATAGCTGTAGCCGGACGCGGCGGTGAAGCCGAGACGCAGGATGCCAGACCGCCCTTCAGCTGCGCTGCGGGCGATGGCGGCGGCGCTGTCGGTCAACTGCACGATGCGGCGCGCCTCGACCAGGAATGCGCTCCCGGCCGGGGTCAGCGTGACCAGCCGGCTATTCCTGTTGAACAACTTGACCTTGAGGATGCGTTCGAGAACCTGAATCTGCCGGCTCAGCGGTGGCTGCGTCATGTTCAGGCGGGTCGCTGCCCGGCCGAAGTGCAACTCCTCAGCGACGGCGACGAAACATCGTAATTGAATCAGCTCGAACACCGAACTGGCGATATCTCTTTTCATGCCCCCTCCGCAACCGTCGATGGCTTACTCAGAATCTCGGCTTGCCAGGATCGAAGGCAGGATCATATTTCCGCATCTGGGCGACATCATCACGGCTGCGGATGGCGATCCGTTCAAAGATGCCGTTCAGCCGCTCCAGGCGCGCCCGGTCGATGGATACGCCCAAACCCGGCTCGTCGCCAACGCGAACGCATCCGCCTTCGATCTTCACCTTTCCGCCCATGACCACCTCATCGTCATCCTCGACCCACGGATAATGGGTGTCGCAAGCGTAACTCAATTTAGGTGTCGCGGCTGCGACATGAGCCATCGCCATCAGGCTTATTCCGAGATGAGAATTGGAATGCATGGAAAGCCCGAGGCCGAAATGGTCGCATATTGCTGCCAGAGTCTGCGTCCGTCGCATGCCGCCCCAATAGTGATGGTCCGAAAGCACGATCTGGACGGCGTTCTGCGCGATCGATTGGCGGAGTTCATCGAAGTCTGTGACGACCATGTTGGTCGCCAGAGGCAGACCAGTGGCGCGATGAAGCTCAGCCATCGGACCGAGACCGGCGACGGGGTCTTCATAATATTGCAGGAGACCGGCAAGCTCCCCGGCAACGCGAACGGCTGTCTCCATGGACCAGGCCGCGTTGGGATCGATCCTCAATGGCAGACCGGGGAAGGCCTGTGCCAAAGCGCGAATAGTTGCGCATTCGATGTCCGGATGAAGCGCCCCGGCCTTGAGCTTGATGCTTTCAAAGCCGTACAGATTGATCATCCGTGTGGCCTGTCTGACGATGCCCTCGGGGTCCAACGCCTCACCCCACGGGTCATCAGCATAGTCTGCGTCGATATGGCGGGCATATTTGAAGAAGAGATAGGCGGAAAACGGCACCTCGCGCCGCACCGCTCCGCCGAGAAGCTGGTGGAGCGGCACGCCGGCAGCCTTGGCCTGCAAGTCGAGAAAGGCAACCTCAAACGCGGAGAAACAGTTAGGGACTTGCTTTGAAGGGTGGGAGCCGGGCGCCAGTTCCGTTCCCGCCTGGGCGGCCGGCAAGGCTGTCAGAATCTGCCGGATCTGCGCCTCCATGCTATTGAGGTCGTACGGACTCATGCCCGCCAGAGCGGGAGCCACCGCCCTCACCGCAGAAAGAACCGCTGCGTCCCCATAGGTTTCGCCGAGGCCCACCATGCCGTTATCGCACTCGACCTCCAATATGGTGCGCAACGCGTAAGGCTCGTGAATGCCGCTGGCATTCAGAACGGGGGCGTCGCGGAACGCAATCGGTGTAATCCTGACATCACTGACCTTCATCGCCCTCTCCACCACATATCGTCTGACATCCTGATGGCAGCAAGCCACCGGCGCATTGATGCGAATCCGATATCGTTCGATATATTTTGCTATGTAGACGGTATCGCCCGCACCGCGTCGATGCATTCCAAGCATCGATCGATCCATCAACCGTGCTGGACATGCCGGATTGCTCCGTTGATGGCTTGCCGATGACTGGGCCCCATAGGGGCTCCTGCATCCAGGGAGAGTGAGCCGATGGCTATGAGTGCAAAAGTTCTGACACCGTCGATGATCGCATTGGTCGCGACACTCGCGCAGCCGGTTTGGGCGCAGTCCGCACCACAGGACTCAGATTCGTCGCAGGCCGAGCGGGAGATCGTCGTCACAGGGTCTCGCATTGCCCGCAAGGATTTCGTCTCTCAAACGCCTGTTGTAACCGCCAACAAAGCGGCTATCGAGGCGGCAGGCACCGCAACGGTCGACGCCTACTTGTTGCAGCTCCCCCAGTTCCAGCCTGGCGCGGGTGGCTTCACCAGCAGTAACAATGGGGGCTCGATCGGCCTCTCCACGCTCAACCTTCGCGGCCTTGGGCCGCAACGCAACCTCGTACTGGTCGACGGCCGGCGGTTTCAGCCCTCAACCGCCGAGACAGTGGTCGACATAAACTCTATTCCTGCGGCGGCCATCGGCGACGTAGAGATCATCAGCGGCGGCGCATCGGCCACCTATGGATCGGACGCCGTCGCCGGCGTCATCAATTTCAAGCTCCGTCGCAACTTTACCGGGCTGGAGATTGGCGGCCAGTTCGGCATTTCCGATCAGGGAGATGCCGGAAGCAAGCAGCTCTCCGCTATCGCTGGCACCACCTTCTCGGACGGCCGCGGTTCAATCATGATCGCCGGTGAATGGAACAAGCGCGACGCGGTGAGCTATCAGGACCGCGAGGGCTTCCGGCAGACAGCGAATATCAGCAATATTTTGCCGGAAGGCGCCTTGGTCGCCAACTCCAACAACCTGCCTAGCCAGGCAGTCGTCAATTCGATCTTCGGGAGCTATGGCATCGCTGCCGGAGCGGTTCCCCGGACGGCGGTGTTCGGTTTCAACACCGATGGAACGCTCTTCCGAAGCGCCTCGCCCGGCGAAAACTTCCGCGGTTCGCGTTCGGGGCCATTTGTGCAGACGGCAACCGCATTTGGGAGCAATGGTGCGTACTTCTCTTTGCTGCAGGTACCGCTTGAACGGTCAAGCGTGCTTGGCCGAGCCGAATATCAAGTCTCGGACGCACTGACTCTTTACGCACAAGGCGTTTACAACCACAGCAAAGTCTATGGGAGAGGTTCACAGCCCCTCTTGACCGGTGCAGGCGGACAGTTGACGATTTCGGTCAATAACCCTTTTATCCCGGCTGATCTCGGCAGGTTGCTGGCAAGCCGGCCGAACCCTGGCGCTTCGTTCAACGTGACGTCGCGCATTGGTCTGGACGGCCCCCGCACTTATTCTCAGACCTCTGACCTAACGCAGTTCCTGGTCGGTGCCCGTGGCGACATCGGCGATAGCGGCTGGACCTACGACATCTACACGTCGCGAGGCCGCACCAAGATTGTCGAACAGACGATCGGCGGTTCCGTATCGATCAGTGCTCTGCGTCAGCTGGCGGCGGCGGCGGACGGCGGCGCAAGCCTGTGTGCCGGCGGCTATAACCCCTTTGGCGTCAACCCGGTCTCGGCGTCCTGCCTGACCTTCATCCAGCGTCGTCCGCGCAACGAGATCACCATCGAGCAGGACGTGGTTGAAGGCACCGTGTCGGGCGGACTGTTCAACTTGCCCGCAGGCGAGGTGAAGGTTGCCCTCAACAGCAACTACCGCCGGAACTTTTACGGCAACTCGCCAGATGCGGGTTTCGCCGCCGGCGACATCGCACCTGGTCTCGTAACCCCCGCCACGAGCGGCACGGTCAAGATGTTCGATATCGGAGGCGAGATTCTGCTTCCGCTCATCCACTCGACGCCGCTCATCCAGGCGCTGAACGTGACACTGGGCTACCGCTACTCACATTATGATCCGTCCGGTCCGGTCTCGACCTACAAAGCGGACTTCGATTGGAAGATCATTGATTCCATCGTCCTGCGTGGCGGCTACCAGCGGGCGGTTCGCGCGCCCAACGTCGGCGAATTCTACCTGGGCGTCACGCGCGCCCTTACCCAGATCGGCTCGTTCCCGAGCGGCGGCGATCCCTGCGACGTCAGGTCTACCCTGCGCACTGGCGCCAACGCCTCGTCCGTCCGCAGCCTGTGCATCGCGCAGGGAATTGGGACTAATCTCGTCGACACCTACCAGTATTTCGGCGTCGTCGGCCTGGGGACAACTACGGGCAATGTCGACCTGAAGCCGGAGAAAGCCGACACGTTCACCCTCGGGCTGGTTTTCCAGCCCAAGAATATGGGTGAGCTGTTCAGAAGGTTCAACGTCTCGGTCGACTACTATAATATTCGCATCAAGGACGCGATTTCGTCGATCGACGCAGCGACGTCGCTTCAGAAATGTTTCAACGCGGATGGCTCCAACCCGAGCTACAGTGTCACCAACATCTATTGCGCGAACATCAAGCGGGACAGCTCGACGGGCGGCTTCGAGGAGCTGTTGCAGCCGCTCCTCAATCTGGGCGGTTTCAAGACGTCCGGCATCGACTTTCAGGTCGACTGGACAATCCCGCTCGCCGACCGCGTCAACGTAAGTCTGAACAGCGTCGTCAATTATCTCGATAAGTTCGAGGTTCAGAACTTCCCCAATGCCAGGTTCCAAGACTTCACCAACACGATCAGTTCGCTCCAGAGCTATCCGCGCTGGAAGACGCTGATGTCGGCAACGGTGAACTTCGGAGATGTGCGGGTCGGCGCGCGCTGGCGCCATATTTCCGCCATGCGCGATCGGAGCACGGTCGTAAGTCCCACTTCCACCATCCCCGGCACCCCCGCCTATAATTATCTCGATCTGAACGCGGCCTTTTCGGTCGGCAGCGAGTTCGAATTCAGATTGGGCGTGAACAACGTCACGGACAAGGCGCCTCCCATCGTGGGCGGCGCACTCGGCTCGACCAACGCTGGCGTGTACGATGTCATCGGCCGGTCCTTCTACGCCGGGTTCCGCGCCAAGTTCTGAGTGGGGCGCCTGCATGTCAACGAGCGGGACATATTGAGACGCTGATTTTGCCGCGCCGGTCGGCGGCGCGGCAACGGCCTCCACATCTATTCCAGTGGCGCCATTGCATAGAAGGCACATTATGTCCGACAAGATCGTCAGCATTGAACTCTCTTATGCCGCCCTTCCCCTTCACACGCCGATCAGCGACGCAAAGGTTCTGACTGGGCGGCAGAAACCTCTGACGCAGGTTGCATTTCTCTTCGCAGAGATCACGACCGAGGGGGGACTGACAGGGTTGGGTTTCAGCTATTCGAAGCGTGCGGGCGGCCCAGCGCTCTATGCCCATGCCCGCGAGGTGGCGCCCAACCTGATCGGCGAAGACCCCAGCGACATTGGCCGCCTCTGGACCAAGCTCGTCTGGGCAGGTGCCTCGGTTGGTCGGAGTGGCGTCGCCACGCAGGCGATCGCCGCCCTCGATGTGAGCCTGTGGGACCTCAAAGCAAAGCGGGCCAAGCTGCCGCTGGGCAAACTTCTTGGCGTGCATCGCGATCGCGTCGACTGCTACAATACGTCCGGCGGCTTCCTCTCGACGCCACTGGAGGATGTGCTCGACAATGTCGAAGCCTCAATCGCGGCGGGCATCGGTGGGATCAAGATCAAGGTCGGCCACCCGGACCCGAAGGAAGATCTCAAGCGCCTCGACGCGGTCGCAAGGAAAATCGACGGTCGGGTGGCGCTCATGGTCGACGCCAACCAGCAATGGGACCGCCACGCCGCGATGCGGATGGGTCGCGCTTTCGAGCAATATGGCCTCACATGGATCGAGGAACCGCTCGACGCTTACGATGCCGAGGGACACAAGCAACTGGCCGACGCGCTGGATACCCCGATCGCATCGGGAGAGATGCTCGCCAGCTCTGCCGAGCATCTGGGGTTGATTGCCTCGCGCGCGGTCGATTTCGTCCAGCCGGATGCGCCGCGCGTGGGTGGCGTCACCCAATTCATGAAGGTTCTTGCGGCCGCCGAGCAGGCCAACCTGTCACTCGCTCCGCATTTCGCCATGGAAATCCACGTCCACCTGGCCGCTGCCTATCCGCACACGACCTGGGTGGAGCACTTCGACTGGCTCGAGCCACTCTTTGACGAACGGCAGATTCTGGATGGTGGTTGCATCGTCCTGCCTGATCGCGCGGGTCTCGGGCTAACTCTGTCAGGCCAAGCCAGAGCTTGGACGACGATGCGCTGCACGATCAACCGGGCGGGCATTTCCGATTGGACGATCTGACAGCCTGATCGATGCGCAATCATCATCATATGATGCCGTAGGATTTGTTGATCGGTATCATCGGGACGGGCACGTCAGGCGGACAGGCCAAGAGTAACGAGCTTCGCTGGGACGAGACACTGAGTCCGGTCCGTGGCGGCAAAGGGAGAGAGCAAGCGTGTCCATCGGGCTACCGGCAGGAAAAGTGAGGTGGTCGATCGTCGCCATCCTCTTCTTCGTGACCATGATCAACTATGCCGACCGCGCGGTTCTTTCACTGGCGGCTCCGCTTCTTTCCAAGGACTTGCAGATCGATCCGCTGGAGCTGGGCATCGTCTTCTCCGCCTTCGGCTGGGCCTATGTCGTCGCCCAGCTCCCGGGCGGGTGGCTGCTTGACCGCTTCGGTGCGAAACGTGTGTATCTCGCCGCGATCCTGCTCTGGTCGGGCTTCACGGCTCTGCAGAGCACGGTCGCGCTTCTTACCGGAACCGCAGCGATCATCGCGCTGTTCACGCTCCGCTTCCTTGTCGGCTTTTGCGAAGGCCCGTCATTCCCAGGCAATGCCCGCATCGTCGCGAGCTGGTTTCCCGCCAGCGAGCGCGGCACCGCGTCGGCGATCTTCAACTCGGCGCAGTATTTCGCCACAGTATTGTTCGCCCCGATCATGGGGTGGATCATCGGCGTATTTGGGTGGCCAGAGGTCTTTCTGTTCATGGGCGCCGTTGGATTGGCCGCCGCATTCATCTGGGTCAGAAAGATGCACGAGCCGCGGAACCATCCGCGCCTCAAAGAAGCCGAGCTCGAGCTCATCATCGCCGGCGGCGCCATCGTCGATGCGCCCACAAAGGCGGCCGACGGCCCGCCTCCGCAGCCAGTCAGCGAAACGATCAAGATGCTGCTGGCGAACCGCACACTGCTGGGCCTCTACCTCGGTCAATTCTCCATCAATACGCTCACCTACTTCTTCATCACTTGGTTCCCCGTCTATCTGGTCCAAGAGCGCGGCCTTTCGATCGTCAAGGCCGGGCTCTTCGCCACCATGCCGGCAATCTGCGGGTTTGTTGGTGGATTGCTGGGCGGCATCTGGTCGGACTGGCTGCTCAAGCGAGGCCATAGCCTGACCCTCGCCCGCAAGACGCCAATCATTACGGGCATGCTTGTTTCCCTCGCGATCCTGGGCTGCAACTACTCGGACTCGGAACTGCTGCTCCTGGTGTTCATGAGCCTCGCCTTCTTCGGCAAAGGTGTCGGCGCGCTTGGATGGGCAGTGTTGTCGGACGTCGCGCCGCGCAACGCGGCTGGCCTCAGCGGAGGCATCTTTAACATGTTCGGCAACCTGTCTTCGATCCTCACGCCGATCGCGATCGGCCTGATCGTGAAGGAAACAGGATCATTCGATCTGGTCCTCGTTTACGTTGCCAGCAGCGCCGCGCTGGCCGCGTTCAGCTTTCTTTTCCTCGTCGGCAAAATTCAGCGGGTGGGCAGTCCGGGATAGCCATTCGATGCGGACATAGCATCGCTCAAGTCCGCAATTGATTTAGCCCCTGGTCCCACCTCCCCCTACGCATACTCGCATGACTGCGCCCGACGTGGCTCGACAACAATGGAAGGTATAGAGAAGCTATGATGTCTCCCTCGGAAATGGCAAAGCGGATTGGCGATGGCCTGCTGTCGTTCCCGGTGACGCACTTCGATGCGGAACTCCAGTTCAATGAGGCCCCCTATCGCGAGCACTGCGCATGGATGCTCGAACATGAGGTGGCAGGGCTGTTCGCTGCCGGCGGCACCGGAGAATTCTTTTCGCTGAAGCCGATGGAGGTCACGACTGTCGTGGCTGCCGCGGTCGCCGAGACTGCCGGCCGGGTTCCGGTGATCGCCGGCTGTGGCTATGGCACGGCGATCGCCGTCGAGCAGGCGCGGGCCGCTGAGAAGGCGGGCGCGGACGGCCTTCTCCTCCTCCCCCCCTATCTGATGAAGCCGGGCCAGGATGGCCTTTCCGAGCACATCGAGGCGGTCTGCAAGGCAACGAAGATGGGCGTCATCGTCTACAATCGCGATAACGGCATCATCAAGGAGGACGCGCTCGAGCGTCTATGCGACCGTAATCCGAACCTCGTGGGGTTCAAGGATGGCGTGGGTGACATCGAACTGATGACCCGCATCTTCTGCCGGATGGGCGACCGCCTCACTTATATTGGCGGACTGCCGACTGCGGAGACTTTTGCAGCACCCTATCTGGAAATGGGCGTCACGACCTACTCCTCCGCGATCTTCAACTTCATGCCGGACTGGGCGCTCAAGTTCTACAAGGCCGTCCGTGCGCGCGACCTGACCACCGTCAGGGCGCAGCTCAATGCCTTCGTGCTCCCCTACATCGCGCTGCGGAACCGTAACGAGGGTTATGCGGTGTCGATCGTGAAGGCCGGCATGGACGTTGTCGGTCGGTCGGCAGGATCGGTGCGTCCGCCTCTTACCGATCTGACGGCCGATGAACGAGAGCAGCTTGCCAAGCTCGTCGCTGACGTATCCCGGCAGGCGGTTCCCGCGTAAGAGGCTACCAACCATGCCGTCCCATGCACCCAAGATCGTCTCTATGCAGGTCGTGCCCGTCGCCGGGCACGACAGTATGCTTCTCAATCTCAGCGGCGCTCACGCCCCGTTCTTCACCCGCAACATCGTCATTCTTCGTGACGAAGACGGGCGGACAGGTCTGGGCGAGGTTCCAGGTGGCGAAGCGATCCGTGCGACACTGGACGAAGCACGCTCGATCGTCGAGGGTGCGCGGGTCGGCGACCACAATGCCATACTTCAAAAGGTCGAAAGGGCGTTCTCAGGCCGCGATCCGGATGGTCGGGGCCTGCAGACATTCGACCTGCGGATCACCGTCCATGTCGTGACGGCGATCGAGAGCGCGATGCTGGACCTCCTGGGCCAGTACCTCGATCTGCCAGTCGCCGCCCTGCTGGGCGCCGGCAAGCAGCGCGATCGGGTCGAGGTGCTTGGTTACCTTTTCTACATCGCGGACAAGGACAAGACGGACCTTCCCTATCGCGATGAACGCGACAGTCAGGACAGCTGGTTCAGAACTCGCAACGAGGCCGCGACCGACCCTGCGGGCATCGTCGCGCAGGCAGAGGCAGCGGAACGCCGCTACGGATTCCGGAACTTCAAGCTGAAGGGCGGAGCCTTCCCCGGCGAGGAGGAGATCAAGGCGGTCGAAGCCCTGAAAGCTCGCTTCCCGGACGCACGCATCACGCTCGATCCCAATGGCGCCTGGAGCCTGGCTGAAGCGATCCGGCTGTGCAGCGGGCGTGGCGATATCCTGTCCTATGTCGAGGACCCGTGCGGGGCGGAAGGCGGATTCTCCGGTCGAGAGGTGATGGCGGAATTTCGGCGGGCCACCGGCCTGCCGACCGCGACGAACATGATCGCGACAGACTGGCGCCAGATGGTGCACGCCCTCGCCCTCCAGTCCGTCGACATCCCGCTCGCCGATCCTCATTTCTGGACGATGCAGGGCTCGGTTCGTGTCGGGCAGCTGTGCGAGAGCTGGGGACTGACCTGGGGCTCCCACTCCAACAATCACTTCGACATCTCGCTCGCCATGTTCACGCATGTGGCTGCCGCCGTCCCTGGAAGGGTGACAGCCATTGATACCCACTGGATCTGGCAGGACGGGGAGTGCCTGACCACAAACGCGATGCAGATCGTCAATGGCTTCATCGAGCTTCCGGACACGCCGGGTCTTGGCGTGAACCTCGACGAGGCGGCGCTCGAACGCGCGCACCGATTGTATTTATCGCAGGCCTTGGGTGGCAGAGACGACGCGATTGGAATGCAGTATCTGATCGAAGGCTGGGCGTTCGATCCCAAGCGGCCGTGCATGGTCAGATGAATCTGAAACCGACGCATCCCACATTAGAGATGCGTCGGCTATCCCGATGCGTCATCACCCTGTGCAGGGTAGAGTCCCAACGCTGCGATCGACCAGCGCCAGTCCTGTGATCCCTTCCAGAACAGGTCAGAAGTCAGGCTGCGTCGATTGGCCCTCGGCGCGCAGTTTCGCCCCCCGCAGCCTGCATAAGGCAGCGGATGCGCCCAAGGCAAATGCATGACTTTGGAGCATTGCTTCAGGATCGCCCGGTGATCCGTGTCATTGCTCCGATCTTCTGTTCCGTCCCCCATGCCCACCCTTCAGTCGGCTGCCGCGCCCATGCGCGCGAGCTGGACCCGGGAGCACTCTTCCATCACCTGCATATATCGCTGATAGCGCTGGCGCCCCGTCGTAAACGGATTGACGTCACCCGGCATCGCGTAGCGAATGAGCGCCTGCTTTTCCGTGGCTGACGAGTGCGCCGGATGGTTGGTAATGAGGACATCGACGCCGGCTGCGGCCGTCAGCGAGCGCCACCGCTTCAGGGAAGCGATTTGCTGGCGGGCAGTGTCGGCGGTTCGTCCTCCGCCGGTTCCTCCCATCAGCCCAGCCAGATGGCGCGTCTTGCCCTCATAGACCGGAAAGATCATCGAAAGGGTGCCCGGCGTGTGGCCCGGCGTCACATAGAAGCGGAGATCGGTGCCGCCAAGGGAGAGCGTTTCTCCATCCTGAACGGTCCGGTCTTTCCTGGGAGGGGCAAGCTTTGCGAAGGGCGACAAAGGATCGGGATGCAGTATCATCTCCCAGTCCGCAGCGCTGGCAAGCACTTTGGCGCCGAACTCCTCCTGCATATATTTCGCGCCGCCATAATGATCACCATGACCGTGGGTGATCACGACATATTTGATGCGTGAAGGATCGAGGCCGAGCGCCTTGAGATTTGGGATGAGGATGTCCCGTGCCTCGGCAGCATTGTTGAGGGCATCGATGATGATGATGCCGTCCGGCGTGTCCAGAGCGTAGGCCGACACCGCATTCTGCCCAATGGAGTACAGATTGTCGTAGATGCGCGTCGCCGGCACCAGGCCGTCATGCTGCACGCCCCGCACTTGCTCCGGGTCCAGGGGGCTGATGAGGCAACGCCAACGCATGTCTGCCGCGAGATCCTCGCCCGCAATTCTGCGCGCCCGCGAAAGATGCTTGGCGACATCCGGCTTGTGCTCATTGGCGAAGGTCGCCTGTCGGGGATAATCGGACGGATCAACCTGGGCGAGAATAGGAGTGGCAAGCAGGAGCGCCAATGTCGTCATTGTGCCAGCGACTACGAAGCGATTTGCCATTCTCATTCTCCTAGATGTCGTTTCCGCACTGTAATGCGAGCCAAAAACCACTGGTTTGCCGTCTCCGGCTTTCTGGAAAGCAGTCAGCCCTTTTGGCTACGGCACATTCGCCGAGGGCGTTCACAAATCTGACGGCCAAAGATGTGCCAAGCACGAACGGCTTTGGTTTACCCGCCTTCCTGGCTTCCAGCCGGCGAGCTGCTTGGTTCGCTCATAATGGGCATCATAGCGATCGACCGGTTGGGCAGCGGTCCCTGGACTCAAGAGAAGAGCGGTGGCGGCGAGATCCTTTAGACCCACGAGCATTCGACCCGCCCCCCAAACTTACGGCCAAGATGGTCGTCAATAGATCGAACGTGACCGGACATCTCGAAGCGCAAGGCAGCGCTCAAGAGATCCGGCCGCGGTCTCAATATTCGAACCTGAACCCCGCGCGGAATGTGCGGCCGAGCGTGTCGAAGACAGTCGGGCTTACCGCAACGTTGCCGAAAGGCGGGGCGGTCTTATCGAACACGTTCTGGACGTTTCCAAAGAGAGTGTAGCGCCCACCCAGGATTTTCACCGTATAGTCGATATTGAGATTCATCAGGACCTGACCCTTGATGTAACGCTGGGGCAGATCGGTCGGCAATGTAGCAACGTCATACCAGCCGCCACCGGTGAACCGGTACTGCGTACTGACGTTGAGTGGCCCCTTCTGGTAACCAAGGTTCAATGTCCATCTCCAATCCGGCGTTGAAATCTCTCCCGTACGGTCGATGACAGCCGTACCCGGCGCCTGCGTGTAAGAGCTGAACACCTTGTTGCCGAGGAAGCGGAGAGAAACCCTGCCATCGAGCTTGTCGGTGAGATCGGCAAGGCTCAACGAATAGGCTAGTTCGATGTCCAGGCCATTCTGCTTCAGGACATTGAGGTTGATCGGGACGACGAGGACGCGCGTCAGCTCGCCATTGGCATCCCGGGTGATGCGCGAACATGCCTCCGATGATCCGTTGAAGCAGTCAAGGACGACCTGGTTCGCTGTCGGAGTACCGACCGCGCCCTTGATGTTGATGTCGTAATAGTCGACCGCCAGGCTCAGGCCTCGGATGAAGGACGGCGTGATGACCGCGCCAGCCGTCCACGTGTTGGCAAGCTCCGGCCGGAGGTCGCGGTTACCCGCGGTGATAACCTGCACAGGATTAGGTGACGGGTGCGGCGACGGATTGTTGCGAGTGGCCTGATCAGTGACCGTCCCGAGGCCACCGGTTCCCGCACTGAAGAGTTCCGCCAGGTTTGCGGCGCGAATGTCGCGCGACCGCGTCGCACGGAAGCGGATCAGGTCCGACGGCGCCCAGGTCAGGCCGACCTTCCAGGAGGTTACGCCTCCGCTGGTGGAATAGTCGGTGTAGCGGGCCGCTGTGTTAAGCTCGAGTTCCTTGAAGAACGGCCTGTCCTTGAAGATCGGGAAGATCGCCTCAACGAAAGCTTCCTTCACGTTCACCGAACCGCTCTGGCTTACATAATTGCCCGTCTGGAACTGGCCGATGCGGTTGTTCGCCGGACTGAAGGCGAGGGAAACCGGGTCCGCTATGGTGCGGATGCTCTCGTCGCGATACTCGCCGCCCGCAGCAACCGTGACGGCGCCACCGGGCAGGTTGAATAGATCCTTGTTGACCGTGATGGCCACGACGTTCTGCTTGATCGGCCCGCTGAAGTATGACGTTCCAGTCACATATCCCAGTTGCGCCGCCGTGAAGGTCTGAGGCCCCATCACATTGATCGGAACGCATCCGTTGTTCGGGTTCGTCAGAGTGCTGCGACACACGATCGTTCCGGCCGGGACGCCCGCAGCATTGCCGGCCGGCGCGCGAACGGCATCAACTGCCGACACTGCCGGATATTGCGGGTAGCCTGCCGCCGCCAGAAAAGCGGCTGTATCGACGAAGCGGTCAAGATTGATGACCCCGCTGAGCGTCTGCGAGATGTCGTTGCGGCCGTGTTGATAATAGGCTGACCATTTGAAGCCGCCGATGTCACCATCGAGGCCGGCGACGATACGCGTCGTCTTGTTGATCTGATCGACAAACGGGCGGGGTATATCGAAGTTCGTGCGGCTCACGCGGATGCTGGTCAGGCGGTTCTGATCCATCAGATCAGCCACTTGCGACGTCAGATATGCGTTGTCGCGCTGGATCGTGAGCGCACCGCTCCCTGTGAAACCACTAAATGCGCCGACCGGATAGGCATAGTGGGTCTTGGCCCAACTGGCCTCCACATAAGCTGTGACCTCAGACGAGAATTCCCAGCTCGCGCGCGCGAAGGTCGCGATGCGCGTATTTGGTGAAAGAAGCGCCCGCCAGTTGCCTTGGGGGCCGTCGCCTCCCACCTGCGTGGTGGCGCTGGTGAGCGTGCCGCGATTGAACGGAACCAGATTGCCCGAAGCATCGAATTGCCTGAAGGCGAGAGGGCCACTCGTTATGAGCCCATTGGGGGAGGAGTTGGAAGAGACGACACCGCACGCGAAGGTGCGGGCTGTCGCCCCGCCTGGGTTCTGGATGACCGAGCAGTCTCTGCGGTCCTTGTAACCGGTTTTCGCGAGGTCATCGACGGTCCATAGACCCTCACTTTTGTAATATTCACCACTGGCGATGAAATGGCCGCGACCATCTCCGAACGACGTGCCTCCTGCCAATGAGGCCTTATATTCCGGCGCGTAGCCTCCATCGATCTGCCCGTAGAGCGCTTCTCCCTTCAGCCCGGTGAAGCTCTTGTTGAGAACGAAATTCACAACACCCGAGACCGCGTCGGAACCATAAGCGGCTGAGGCGCCGCCGGTCACAACGTCGATGCGGCTTATCAAGATCTCGGGGAACAGCGCCGTGTCCACAGTCCCGTTCTGCGTGGTCGAGACATATCGCCGGCCATCGAGCAAAACCAGCGTGCGCGGTCCGCCCAGGCGGCGTAGGTTCAGGAATGAACCACCTGCGCCTGCTGATCCTGTCGTGCCACGAGGACCGACCGAGTCGGCCAGGACCGGAAGCTGCCTCAGAGCGTCGTTGAGGCTCGCTGGGTTGAGAGATCTGATCTGCTGCTGCTCAATGACCGTCACCGGCGTGGGGGACGTGAATCCTAATTTGGCGATCCGTGATCCAGTGACGATGATCTGGTTATCTGCCTGCTCGCTACTCGTGACCTCGTTGGACGGGTCAGCCTGACCGGCGTGTTCCGTTGGCTGCGACGTGCTGTCCTGTGCGGCCGCAATTGACGGACATGCGATGATCAGCGCCATAACGGACGCTGCGCAATACGAGCGGTATTTCATAATCTCTCCCCATCCGGTAGCCGTTGCCTTCTTTTTGACTGTGCAACGTTGGGGTATCGTTCTTAGGAACCAATGGATGCGTGTCTAATGCGCTCGTACTATTGATGTATGCGATCTCTGTATTGATGTTCGTGACATGATGGCATTGGGCGCTGGTCGCCGGGCAGCGCACCAGGATGCCCGGTGACAATTGGGCGGCTCCACCGCTAGATTGAGAAGTCGATTGTCACAGCATCCGCGACAGCACGTCTATCTCATCCTTGTCTTTGTCGAGGAAGCGATGCTTCAATGTCCCCGAAATATGCAGTGCGACAAGGCCGAGCAACGCATAGGCTAGCACCATGTGAAGCCAGCCGAATAGCTCGAACGCCTTATCGTTCTTGGGCAGAATTTCCGGCAGTTCGCCAAAGAAGAAAAATGGTACGCCGTCGCTCATCGTGAAACTGCTCGACATGCAATAGCCCATCACCGGCACGACGATCACCAGCACCATGATCGCTCGCTTGACCATCTTGGCCATTATTGCCTCCCACGGGGCGAGGCCCCTCGGCAGGGGAGGAATCTTTGTACGCGCGCGGACGATCAGGTGCACCAGCGCCAGCAAAAGCACGAGGATGCCGAATTCCTTGTGGTAATGATATCCGTCGAAGCCCAGCACGACCCCATCTTTCATGTTGGTCATTGCAACGCCGAGCGCGAGCAGACCGATGATCAGCGCGGCTCGGACCCAGTGCAGGATGCGCATCGTCAGCGAGTAACGTTCCGGCCGTCCAAATTCAGCGCTCGGAAGATCCTCAGTTGTGATGATATTCATATTTCCTCCCTCCAAACATAAATCCTCCAGATTGGCCCCAACTCCAGATGCAATGAGCGTGATGAAAAGCGTGGAAAGAGGCGGGCCGGCGACGCCGATGACGACGAAGGACCACGGGCGCTACGCGCGGTCGGGGTGCAACAGGGCGGCATAAGCGCCACCTTGAGCCATCAGCACCTCATGCGTACCGGATTCGACCACACGGCCGTGCTGCATGACCACAATCATATCTGCTGAACGCACCGTAGAGAGCCGATGGGCGATGGTGATTGTGGTTCGCCCCTTTGACAACGACGCCAACGCCGCGCTCATCGCCTGTTCAGTGCGGGTGTCGAGCGCGCTAGTCGCCTCGTCGAGCAGCAGGATGGGCGGATCGCGCAGGATGGTGCGAGCAAGCGCGAGCCGCTGCTTCTCGCCGCCTGAGAAGCGGTAACCGCGCTCGCCGACGATCGTCTTGTACCCCTCCGGCAGCGCCTCAATCTGTTTAGATATCTGTGCTGCACGCGCAGCGGCTGCAAGCTCAGCTTGCGTGGCGTGAGGTTTTGCGAAACGCAGATTGTCAGCAATACTGGCATTGAGCAGATAAGGTTCTTGCGTGACGACGCCGAGCATATCGGTGAGCGAGGAAAGCTTGAGGTCGCGGATGTCGACGCCATCGAACCGGATCGCCCCCTGATCGACATCGTACAACCGCGCCAGGAGGTATCCGAGCGTCGTCTTGCCCGATCCGGTGGCGCCAACGATCGCGACGTGTGATCCTGCGGGAATGTCGATGGAGACGTTACGCAAGGTGGGCTCACCGCCCTTGTCATAGGCGAAGCTCACATTCTCGATGGTAACCGCACCCCGCATGCGCTCAGGCCGGATCGCGATCGCATCGGGCCGTTCCACGATTTCCACCGGCCTGTCGAGATAGTCGAACACCCGCGCGAACAAGGCCCGCGTGGTGCGGATTTCGAGCCCGGTGCGCAGAAGCTCCTGAAGCGGCCAGAGCAATTGCTCTTGCAGGGCGATCATCGCCACCAGCGTTCCGATGGTAATGGCCACATTCTGGCTGATCAGCCAGCCGCCCAGCAGAAGAGTCAGCGCGGGCAGCGCATCGAGCAGCAGGTAGATAAGCTGCCACTGCCACTCGCCCGCCGTGCTGGAGCGAACCTCTAGCGCCCCGACATCAGCGGAGGTGCGTGTAAACCGGCGGACGAGAAAATCGTTCCTGCCCATGGTCCTGGCGAGAATGATGCCCGAGATCGACAGCGTCTCCTGCACCGTCGATGACAGGTCGGCCATCCGCTCCTGCTGCCGCTGGGTGTAGGCCTCGCGCTTCTCGCCGACACGATCGCTAAGGTACACGACAATTGGAATGATCGTGATCGAGAACAGTGCCAACCGCCAGTCGAGCAGCACCATGGCGATGGCCGTCATCAGCACGAGGCTGAGGTTGCGGGCCAGCTCATGCGCGGTGTTGGTGACGAGCGACTGCAACCCGCCAATGTCGTTGGCGATGCGCGACTGAATTTCGCCGGCCCGTGCATGGGTAAAGAAGCCGAGCGAGAGCGACTGGAGATGGCCGTAAACCCGTACGCGCAGATCGTGCATGATCGCCTGACCGATCCGGGAGGACAATATGGCATGGGTCGCATTGATCGCGGCGGACACCGCACCAGCGCCGATCAAGGCTGCGACCAGCAGGCTGAGCAGGCCCATATCGACAGCCGGCAGCGCCTTGTCGATGATCGCCCTCAGCAGGAACGGCGTGGTGAGGCCCACCGCCGCGCCCAGGATGATGAGCGCCGCTATCGCCGCAATGCGATACCGGTAGGGACCGAACAGCGCGAGCACGCGGCCCAGGGGAACCCGTGCAATCTCGTCAGTCTTGTCATCATGCTCGGTCGTATGATCGCTATCCAGCATCTTCGTCTGCTCATTTGATTCTAGAAATCGCCAACGGCCGCACCCTGGATCAGGGCGCAGGAGCGACGCTTTGCGCGGTCCCGCTCAGCTCGCTTCCGTCTTGCTCTGGTCCAGAGCACCGCGGGCCAGCGGCAGGTCGATCGTGACGCGCAGGCCTCTGCCGGCTCGGTTCGCCAGTGTCACCGATCCACCACTGGCTGCGATCGCGCGGCGGGCGATGCCAAGCCCAAGGCCAAAGCCCGCGCCGCTCTGGTTTGCGCCTTGCACAAAGGGTTCAAGGAGCCGCGTCGCCTCCCCGTCTGCGATGCCTGGTCCCTCGTCGTCTACCGTGACAACGCAGCGGTCGGGGCCGCTTCGCTCAAGGGTCAGGCCAACGGCCGATCCCTGAGACGAGAAGCGCAGGGCATTGCGCAATATGTTCTCGAAGGCGCGATGAACGAGCTGACCGCTCCCAACGATCAGCCAGTCGTCATCGGCGCTGTCAGTCGGAAGATCGGCCTTCAAGGTCACGCCCTGCGCTTCGGCTTCGAACTGCGCATCGTCGGTTACGAGCCGCAGAACCTCCAGCAGATCGAAATAGTCCTCGCTCGCGCCCGCATCGCTTTCCAGCCTGGCGAGCGTCAGCAGTTCGCCGACCAGCGCGTCGAGATGCCCGGCCTCGCGGTCGATGCGGTCGAGCGAGGCATCGAGGCGGCCAGGATCGCGGCGCAGCAGGTCGGCCGCCAGTCGCATCCGCGCCAGCGGCGAGCGCAGTTCATGCGACACGTCATGCAGCAGGCGGTCTCGTGCGCTGACCAGTTCCTGAAGCCGCTCCGCCATGGCATCGAAATCGCGGGCAAGGTCGGCGACCTCGTCCTTGCGCCGGCCCATGGTCGGCCCGAGCCGGACGCTGAGATCACCCTGCGCCAACCGGCCAAAGCCGAGCTGCAATCGGTGGATGGGCGATGCAAGATAGGCAGCCAGTCCCGCGCTGAATATGAGGCCAGCCAAAGCGATGGCGATCAGATAATCGGGCGGGGCCACAGTCGACACCCAGTCCTCATCGACGTCGGACAAGGGCGGAGGCGCGTAGCGCAGGCAATAGCCGTTCGCCTGGCGCGCGATGGCGCGCGGATCCGCCGTCTTCGCACAGGCATCCTGATCCAGAGGAGTGATCGTCAGGCGGTCGCGATGCGCAGAGGGCCAGTTCGCGATCTGCTGTGCCAGGCCCCTCGAACCGCCCCGGTCCAGCGCTGTCGCTGCTGTGTCAACGAGAACGGCGCCCGCCGCGTGGGGTGGATCCCAATCCGGTCGGAACGGAACAGGCTGAAGCGACCAGTAAGACCAGAGCCCCGTTGTCAGCAGCAGATAGGCGGCCCAGAATCCAAGCCAGATCTTCCAGAACAACCGACGTTTCATAGGCCGACTGCCAGGCGATAACCGACGCCGCGAATGGTCTCGATCTCGACCACGCCCGCACTTGCATGGCTGAGCTTCTGGCGCAGATTACTGACATGAACGTCGATGCTGCGATCGTAGCGCTGCCGCTGCCGCCCCAGCGCCGCCAGTGAAAGCTCGTCCTTCGTCGAGACGATGTCGCCGGCGCGCATCAGCGCCTCGAACAGGCTGAACTCCGTGGCGGTCAGCTCGATCGGCTGCCCGTCCCAACGCGCGTCGCGCCGGGCCGGGTCGAGGGTCAGCAGTTTGATCGCCAGGGGACCAACCGGGGTAGGCCCGCCGGTCCGCCGGAGCACCGCGCGAAGGCGGGCCAGCAATTCACGCGGATAATAAGGCTTGGCAATATAATCGTCGGCGCCGAGCTCTAGCCCGATGACACGGTCCACGTCGTCACCCCGAGCCGTCAGCATCAACACCGGAACCTTGCTGCTCTGACGGATGCGGCCCAGCACCTCAATGCCATTCATGCGCGGCAGCATGATATCAAGGATCACCGCCTCAAACCGTCCGGTCAGCGCCTGCTGCACGCCCTCCTCGCCATTGCCTGCTACGGTCAGCACAAAGCCCTCTTGCGCGAGATATTCTCGCAGCATGGCGCTCAGGTCCACATCGTCGTCGATCAGCAGCAGGTTGGTCACGTCTCGTCCTCTATCCGCGAACGATGCTGGGAGTAACGGAGCGCGATGTCAGCCCTCTTTACGCAATCTTTTCGCTTCCCTTGCGATCATCTTACCCACAGGCGTTCCAGCGCTTGGCATAAGGCGGCCCATGCAAAAACGCCGCCTTTTTCTTGTCGCCGGGATTCCCGCCATCCTCGTTCTTGCCGCGCTTGCCTGGTGGGTCGCCGCACGCCCCTCCCCCACGGACGGTCTGACAACGGCCCAAGTCACGGTCGGCGACATTGAACAGACGGTGCTGGCGACAGGCAAGCTTCGCCCTAAGGAACTGGTGAGTGTCGGCGCGCAGGTCTCCGGTCAGGTCAAGAAGCTTTACGTTCAGCTTGGCCAGCGGGTGAAGGCTGGTGACCCGATCGCTGATATCGATGCCGCGCCACAGCGCCTTGCGCTGCGCAATGCCGAGGCAGCCGTAGGATCGCTGGTCGCCCAGAAAGGGTCACGGCAAGGGGCGCTCGTTCAGGCGGAGCTTGCCTGGCGCCGACAGAAGACGATGCTTACAGCCGACGCCACCTCACGCGCTGATTACGAAGCCGCCGAGGCGGCACTGACCGCTCTGCGCGGCGAATTGCGTTCCCTTGACGCACAGATCGTTCAGGCGCGCACCCAGGTAGAGACGGCACGCCTAAACCTGGGCTTCACGCGCATCCTGGCGCCGATGGACGGCACCATCGTCGCAATCGTCACCAAGCAGGGGCAGACAGTCAACTCGTTCCAGTCCGCGCCCACCATCGTCATGCTGGCGCGCCTCGACGTCATGACCGTGCGCACCGAAATCTCGGAAGCCGATGTCCAGAAGGTGCGCGCCGGACAGGTGGTGCGGTTCACGACACTGGGCGCACCCGACCAACGCTATCATGCCCAGATCGACCGGATCGAACCCGCGCCGGAATCGATGGCGTCGGAAAGCACGGCAGGCGCGGCGAGCGCGAGCGGCGCGTCAGCTGGAACGGCCGCGATCTACTATAACGCCCTGTTCGACGTGCCCAATCCCGAGGGACGGCTGCGGCCTTCGATGACGGCGCAGGTTTCGGTCCTGCTCGCGAGCGCCCATCGTTCGGTGTTGGTGCCGCTCGCCGCGCTTGGCGAGCGCGGGGCCGACGGGCGCTATCAGGTGCGGGTGGTCGATCGGCACGGGCAGATCGAAACGCGGCTGGTCCGCATCGGCATTGCCAATGACACGAACGCCGTCGCGATCTCTGGCCTAAGCCCGCGCGAGAAGGTCGTCATCGCTCAGGAAACGGACCAGCCCATCAGCGATGGCGGCATGGGGATGGGCTTCTGATGACCATGCCCCCGATCATCGAGACCAAAGGGCTGCGCCGGGAATTTCCAGCAGGCGAAGGCACCGTTGCCGTGCTCAAGGATATCGACCTGACGATTCACGCCGGCGAGCTGGTGGCGATCGTCGGCGCATCGGGCTCGGGCAAGTCGACGCTGATGAACATATTGGGCTGCCTGGATCGCCCGACGTCCGGCTCCTATCGCGTGCAAGGGCGAGATACCGGCACGCTAGCGCCCGATGAGCTGGCCGCGCTGCGCCGCGAGCATTTCGGCTTCATCTTCCAGCGCTATCATCTGCTGTCCGATCTCTCCGCACTCGGCAATGTCGAGGTGCCGTCGATCTATGCAGGTCGCGATCCGACGGCGCAGCGCGAGCGAGCGCTGGCCTTGCTGGCCCGCCTTGGTCTGGGTGAGCGGACACGCCATTTGCCGGGCCAGCTTTCCGGCGGCCAGCAACAGCGCGTCTCGATCGCGCGGGCCTTGATGAACGGCGGCGCGATCATCCTGGCCGACGAACCCACCGGCGCGCTCGACAAGGCAAGCGGAGAGGAGGTGATGCGCATCCTCCAGGAGCTGAACGCCGAAGGGCACACGATCATCCTCGTGACCCATGACATGGCCGTCGCGGGACATGCGGACCGGATCATCGAGATCAGCGACGGTGTGATCGTCGCCGACCGCTACACGCGCAAGCCTTCCCGCCCCCAGGATCTGGTTCAAGCCGCGCAGCCGCCTGCGGTGGCCTGGCGCGCCGCGGCAGATCGCTTCAGCGAGGCGTTCCGCATGGCCCTGCTGGCGATGGCCGCGCATAGGATGCGCACGTTCCTGACGATGCTGGGCATCATCATCGGCATCGCATCGGTCGTCTCGGTGGTGGCGCTTGGCAATGGCGCGCAGTCCAAGGTCATGGCGCAGATCAGTGACCTCGGCACCAATACGATCGACATCTTCCCCGGCCAGGATTTCGGCGATCTGCGCGCCGCCTCCATCCAGACGCTGAGCGAGGGGGACGCGCGCGTGCTGGCCGGGCAGACCTATGTCGACAGCGTCTCGCCCAATGTCTCGACCAGTGTCACGGCGCGGCGGGACAACATTGCCGCGACCGCCCAGATCAACGGGGTCGGCGCGGGCTATTTCCGCGTCCGTGGGTTCAAGGTCGCGCAGGGAACGCTGTTCAAGGAGGAAGACGTGGCGCGCAGCGCTCAGGTGGCGGTGATCGACACCAAAGCGCGCACCACGCTCTTTCCCCACGGCGCCAACCCTATCGGCGCGACCGTCCTGCTCGGCCAGGTGCCGGTGCGCGTGATCGGCGTGCTGCGCCCTTCGCAAGCCGGCGGCGGCGGGTCGAGCGCCAATATTTACATTCCCTACAGCACGGCCGCGACCCGCATGACCGGACGGACAAAGCTGGAGAGCATCACCGTGCGCGTTGCCGACCATGTGACGAGCAACGCCGCGCAGGAGGCCGTCACAACCCTTCTGACCCGGCGGCATGGCACCAAGGATTTCTTCATTTTCAATTCCGATCAGATCCGCAAGGCGATCACGCAGACCAGCCAGACGCTCACCCTGCTGATCTCCTCGATAGCCGTCATCGCGCTGGTCGTCGGCGGCATCGGCGTGATGAACATCATGCTCGTCTCGGTCACCGAGCGGACCCGGGAAATCGGCGTGCGCATGGCGGTCGGCGCGCGGCAGAGCGACATTCTCCAGCAGTTCCTGATCGAAGCGGTGCTGGTCTGCCTGATCGGTGGCGCGGTGGGCGTGCTGATGGCCCTGTTGCTCGGGCTCGTCGTGCGCCTGACGGGAAGTGGATTCGAGATGGTGTTTTCCCTGCCCTCGATCCTGCTCGCCTTTGCCTGCTCGACCGGCATCGGCATCCTGTTCGGCTTCCTCCCCGCCCGTAATGCCGCCCGGCTTGATCCGGTCGAGGCTTTGGCAAGAGATTGATGATGAAACCTGTCCTGTCCCTGATGATCGCCGGTTCGCTTCTGGCCGGCTGCGCCACCCGCACGCCTTATCAGCGCCCCGCCGCGCCGCTTCCTGCGGCATTCACCCACCAGGACTCCTCCGCGCAGGCCACGGTGCGCGATGACATCTGGTGGCGCGCCTTCGGCGATCCGGCGCTCGATGGATTGTTAGATCTTGCCATTATTCGCAACCCGGATCTGGCCGCCGCTGCGGTCCGCGTGCGCCGCGCCCAACTCGAGGCACAACTCGCCGGCAATGCGCTGCTGCCCGCCCCGAACGGCTCGCTCAGCACCGGATTATTGCAGCCGTTGTCAGGCAGGCCGCGCGGGTCCACTGAGACGGCCTCCGGGTCGGTCGGCCTTGCCTGGGAAGTGGATCTGTTCGGTCGTCTCGATGCGCGCCGGGACGCGGCGCGCTTCGAAGCAGAAGCGACAGCCGAGGATCGGGCCGGCGTTCTCCTGATCCTGGTCGGCACCACGGCTTCACTTTACTGGCAGATCGCGCTGGCGAATGAGCGGATTACGCTCGCCGAGGAGAGTCTTGCGTACGCGCGTCGGACGCAGTCGCTGGTGGAGGCCCAATATAAGGCCGGGGGCGTCTCGGCCCTGGAGGTGCGCGAGGCCGAGCAGACCGTCACGGCGCAGGAAGCCGCGCTGAGCGAGGTGAGACAGGCGAGGGTTCGCGCGCGGGAAGCCCTAACGGTGCTGCTGAACGGCGCCCCCGGTCTTACGGACGAGCCGCAAAGCCTGAGCACCAAGCCGCTGCCGAACATCGCTGCCGGGCTGCCGGCCGATCTGCTCGGGCGGCGCCCGGATCTGCGCGCTGCCGAACTAAGGCTGCGCGCCGTGCTCGCGAGCGCGGATGCGGCGAAGGCCAGTTTCTACCCGGCACTCATCTTAACCGGAGCCTTGGGGACATCGAGCAGCGGTCTACTCAATCTTCTGACCAACCCTGTCGCCACGCTGGGCGCCGGGCTGACGCTCCCCTTCCTCAACTTGAATGCCATGCACTTCGAGACGCAGATCGCCCGCACGCGCTACGAGGAGGCCGTGATCCTGTTCCGCAAGTCGCTCTATAGCGCGCTGGCGGAGGTGGAAACGGCGCTCTCCGCCCGTGCCGAACTGGCGACGCAAGGTTTCGCGCTACGCCGCGCCAGAGACGCCGCTGCTGACGCCGAGCGCCTATATGAAATCCGCTACCGCGCCGGGTCGGTGCCGCTACGTACCTGGCTCGATGCGCAGGAGCGTCGCCGCGCCGCCGATCTCGCCCTCTCCTCGAACAAGCTTACGCAACTCCAGAACCAGGTCACCCTTCATCAGGCGCTGGGCGGCGGATTTGAGAAGTGAACAGGCCGCGAATTGCTACCGATAGCGGCTTCGGTTGGCAGAGCAAACGGGCAGCCCGCTCACGCGAGGAGAGCCGGTTTGGGCCGTCGAGCTTCCGAAGCGATCCCCACGCCGACAAAGTTTGACATATTCAAGGCGACACGCCGACAATTTCCCGGCGACTTAGGCGGGATTTCCCAGATACCTTTCCCGCAGCGGACACGGCAGAGGTCCGCAACCTTCGCAGAACAGGACGCCGGCCTCGCGCATGGCACGAAATTCAATTCCGCCGATAGAGCGGAGGAAACGGGAAGGAGAAGTTGAGGTCGGGTGCCGGCCGCAACCCCGGACAGTGTCTTAGCCCAAAACGGTCGGTCGAAGGCGCGTGAGCACAGCTCAAGCCTTCTTGAAATAAGCGACGCGGTCAGTCCGCGCCGCTGGGGTGTTCTATTGCAAGGGGAGTGTCACCATGTCGAACTGGATTTCCGCCCGAAAAGCTGGCCTGATGGCTTGTGCAGCAGTCGTCGGCGCAATGCCGGCAACCGCGCAGCAAAATGTAAATGCCCAAGCGAATGACGAGCCTGTGGGCGAAATCGTCGTGACGGCCAACCCGACAGGAGCAGCGCCTGTCCCGCGTGCCGATCAGCGTGGCCGCGATATCTCAGGAGCAGGCCGACAAGCAGGGCGTCAAGACGGTCGACGATGTCATCCGGCTCACGCCGGGCATCAGCATCAATCGCGGTGGCAATAACACGAATACGGTCGCCATTCGGGGGATTTCCTCGCAGGCCGGGGCAGCAACGACCGGCATTTATATCGACGATGTGCCAATCCAGACCCGCAATCTCGGCTACGCCTACGGATCGGCCTACCCGTTGATCTTTGACCTCGAGCGTGTCGAGGTGTTGCGCGGACCGCAGGGAACACTGTTTGGAGCCGGTTCGGAAGGCGGAACGCTGCGGTTCATTCAGCCCGAGCCCAATCTCGACACCATGACGGTCTATGGGCGCGCGGAAGTCTTTACCGTTCAGGGCGGCGGGACAGGATACGAAGCCGGTGCCGCAGTGGGTCTGCCCCTCGTGCCGGACAAGGTCGGCCTGCGGGTCAGCGCATATTATCGCCGTGACGCCGGCTGGATCGATTCGATCAATGGCAACTTCGTCGATCCCAATCCGGCCGGCACGCCTGCCGCGAGCCGTCAGCCTGCGACATTTGTTGCCACGGGCGTCGCGGAGGAAAACAGCAATTACTCCAACTCGTTGTCGCTGCGTGCGGCGCTCTCCCTGAAAGCCACGGACAATCTGACGATTACGCCGGCGATTTTCTACCAGCGCGAGAAGTCGAACGACACGGGTCAAAGCTATTTTCTCGCTTTGTCCGACGTTGGCTCGGGCCGTTTCGCAACCCCCCGTTTCACCGCCGGCCCCGCCGACGCCCGTCACACGGCCCTGCAGGGCGCCAATAACGAGCCCAGTCTCAATCGCTTCCTGTTGCCGTCGTTGACGATCAACTGGGAAGGGGAGGCACTCTCCGTGACGTCGGTGACAGCTTATTTCCACCGCGACGTCGATCAGACCGTCGATCACACCTTGCTCTATTCCCGCTTCCTTGGTCGAACGGTGCCGCAGCCCGGGGACAAGGGCCTCACGACGCTCGATGATCGCCAGCGGAACTTCACCCAGGAAATCCGGCTGCAATCGGCTGATCCCGCGGCGCGGCTAAACTGGCTCGTTGGCGCCTTCTACAGCCATAATATCCAGCGCTCGATCCAGGCGGAGAAACAAAACTTCTTCGTTTTCGGCGACCCAGTGTTCGGCGTGCCCTCAAACGGACCGCCATTCGGCCCTGGCACCTCCGCCTTCATCAACGCCTTTGGCGTGCCGCCGCTCGCGGACGGCACGTCCTACTTTGGCGACTTCACCGTCCGGGAAGAGCAGCTGGCGGGATTTGGCGAAGCATCTTTCAGCTTCACCGATAAGCTGAAACTCACAGCAGGCATCCGTGTCGCAAAGAATACGCTGAGCTACACGGCCGTTTACAACGGGCCCGAACAAAATCTGAATGCGCCTTATGGCACCCCCTGCCCCACCGGTCCCGGCACCTGCCAGCCGGGCGTGGGCATCTTCGCCCCTAATTTTGGCGGCGGTAGCGCCACAAGCAGCGGCTCTGCCGTGACGCCCAAAGCGACAATCTCTTACCAGGCAGACGCGCGCAACCTATTCTACGCCACCGTCTCGAAGGGCTTCCGACCGGGCGGCGCGCAGGCGCGACTTACCACAGGATGCAATGGCGATCTGATCGCCAACGGCTTTGTGGATAGCAATGGCAATGCGGTGTCTCCGCTGACTTACGGTTCCGACTCTGTCTGGAATTATGAGGTGGGCTCCAAGAACCGCCTGTTCGGGGACGTGCTGACCATCGACGCCAGCGCCTATTACATCAAGTGGAAGGATATCCAGACCAACGTTTCACTCCCGAGCTGCGCATCGGTGGTGACCACCAATGTCGGCAGGGCGACCTCAGAGGGCTTTGACTTGGCCATGCAGCTTCGCCCGGCGACAGGCTTGCTCATTGGCGCCGCGGTTGGGTACAACAAAACGACCTTTGACGATGTGAATGCGTCCCTGGGCCGCTACGTACCCGGCTCCGGCGCGCCCTGGACAGTCACCTTGACCGGCCAGTACGACTTCGCGCTGGGAAATACCGAAGCCTATGTCCGCAGCGACTATACCTATGCCAGCGCCTATCGCCGGACTGGCACGAGCGTACCGGGCACGCCCACCTATGACGAACTGATTATCCCGCGCGGGGAAACCTCACTGGTCAACAGCCGGGTCGGCGCGAAACTCGGCGTGGTCGATCTGTCCCTCTTCATCAACAACCTCCTCAACTCGAAGGATTCCTTCGGCATTGGGCGTGACGGAAGAAGCTCGATCGTCTTCACCGGCCAAACTTTCCAGCCCCGCACCTTCGGCCTCACCGCATCCGTTCGCTATTGATCACTGGGAGCAGACATTATGACATTGAGAAATACGCTCAAACTGGGGCTGGCAGCCGTCGCGCTCATGACGGCCGGGTCGGCGGTGGCTCAGTTGCGCGCGTTCGTCGGCGCCACGATCATCGATGGCAATGGCGGAAAGCCGATATCCAACGGTGTCATCCTGATCGACGGCAAGAAGATCAAGGCGGTCGGTGCGAGCAACCGCGTGTCGGTGCCGCAGGAGGCCGAGCGGATCGACGTTGCGGGCAAGTATATCATGCCCGGCATCATGGATGCGAACGTCCACCTCGTCCCCTGGCCGAGCTGGACGTACATCGAGTTCCTCGCTCGATATGAGAACGCCTTTGAATCGATTGTTGAGGAAGGGGCGCAAATCGCGCTGAAGCACGGCGTGACCACCGTGTTCGACTCGATGGGACCTATTGATGCGCTGATTCCTGTCCGTGACCGGATCAACCGGGGCGAGACGCCGGGTGCCCGCATGTACGTGGCAGGGGATATCGTCGGCTTCCGCGCGGTCTTCACGACACCGGAATCGATCGCATCGGCGAGCAAGGCCTTTCAAAAGCGCATCAACGACCGGTTCGAGCTTAACGGCGGACCTGACCTGCTCGATAAGAACCCCGAGCAGGTCTACACCGAGATGCGTAAATATGCGCAGCAGGTGGACTTCGTGAAGATCGGCGTGACCGGCGATGGTGGCCCCGTGAACAGCGAAATTGGGCAGGGTAATGTCCTGCGCTTCAGTCCGGAGCAGCTGCGCGCCATGGTTCGCGCCGTGCACGATGAAGGGAAAATCATCCAGACGCATACCGGATCGGCTGAATCGCTGCGCATCTCGCTGGAGGTGGGTTTCGATATGGGGCAGCATTGCACCATGACAGGCCGGACTCGCATGCCGGATTCGACGATCCAGCTCATGCTCAAGAACGGCTATTTCTGCGGAACGCAGTGGAACACGATCTCTCCCGAGGAAGAGGCTATCGTGCGTGCAAACCGCTTTACTGCGACCGAAGCCGATAATGGCACGGAGGGAACCCACTTCTCGCTGGAGAACGAGGTCCGTGTCATCAAGGCGGGCGTACCGATCCTCGTGTCCACCGATGCAGGAACGATCGACCCTGACGTCGCCAAGGATTTCCCCAACGGCGCGCCCGGGGGACTTGGCGGTTCCAACGGCCTCATCGGCGAAGCCGAGTTCACCAACATGCAGGGTATGCGCCAGCGCGGCATGACATCCATGCAGATCATTCAGGCAGCCACAAGCAACATTGCGCGAGCTTATAAGGTCATCGATCAGGTTGGGACTTTGGAAGCGGGCAAGATGGCAGATCTGCTTGTGCTGGATGCCGATCCCGTTGCCGACATCGACAATATGCGGAAGATCGCCATGGTCGTGAAGGAAGGTCAGACGGTCAACCGCGAGGCGCTGCCGCTCAAGCCTGTGCTCACATCGCTCGAAGCGATGAACCCGGGCCCGATCCGCCGCAAGTAAGCACTAAAAACAAGATCGAAGGGGAGCCGACCGGGTGTCGGCTCCCCTCTTTTTTTGGGCGGTCGCCCTCGATGATCTGCCGTTCGTAAAGCGCGGCGCCGTAGCAGCGGATATTGACGCCGGCGCAAAAGCGCCGGCTTAAAGCAATGCCCCCGCCGATTTCATCATGGCGTGCAGCAGAACATTGGCGCCGGCGGCCAGGTCTGCCTCCTTCGCGGCTTCCGCCTCGTTGTGACTGATGCCCCCTTCGCAGGGCACAAAGATCATGCATGTCGGAGCGAACTGGGCCGTGTGCAGCGAATCATGCCCCGCACCGCTGACGATTTCCCGATAGGAATAGCCGCAGGATTTCGCTGCCTCGGCCACGTTGCGCACCAGATCGGCATCGAACCGGGTGGGCGGCATGTACCAGGTCAGGTCCACCGCCACCTCCAGATCGGCAGTAGCAGCGCTCGCCTCAATCAGCGTCTTCAACCGGGCTACCATCACTTCCAGCGTATCATGGTCGGGATGGCGGATATCGATGGTCAGTGTGATGGATCGAGGCACGGTATTTCGTGCTCCGGGCCGGGCCTGAATGTCGCCGATCGTCGTGCGGCCCCAGGGTGCATTCTCATCTGCGAGCGCGAAGGCGCCCTCGACAATGGGTAGCACCGCGCGCCAGGGGTCGCGGCGCATCTCCATGGGCGTCGGCCCTGCGTGGGCGGACGCTCCGCGCACCGTCACGTCGAACCAATAGGCGCCCTGAATGCCGGTCACGGCGCCAATCGTGATGCCTTCCTTCTCGAGTATGGGTCCTTGCTCGATATGCGCTTCATAAAAGGCAGCAACCTGACGGCGCTCGGCGGGCATGTCGCCGGCATAGCCGATGCGCCTGAGTTCATCGCCAAAGCTAAGCCCCTCCTTGTCGCGGCGCGAGAAAGCGAATTCGCGGTCATAAACGCCCGACACCACGCCGGAGCCGAGCATGGCGGGCGCGAACCGGCATCCCTCTTCATTGGTCCATACCGCGATTTCGATCGGATGGACCGTCTCGATCCCTGCATCCGCCAAGGTGCGGACGACTTCGAGCGCTGCCAGCACGCCATAAACGCCGTCGAATTTGCCCCCCGTCTCCTGCGTATCCAAGTGGCTGCCTGCAATGACAGGGGCGGCGTCAGGATCAGAGCCCGCCCGGCGTGCGAAGATGTTGCCGACCTCATCAACATGGATCTCGCAACCGGCCGCCCTGGCCCATTCCACGAAGAGATCGCGCCCTTGGCGGTCGAGGTCTGTGAGGGCCTGGCGATTGCATCCGCCCCTGGGCGTGGCACCGATCCGCGCCATGGTCATGAGGCTGTCCCAGAGCCGCTTGGGGTCTATGCGCAACATCGTCATGGCATCGTCACCTGCTTGGCCACGAATGGCGGTGTAACATCTGGCAGTCCTCATCAATCGCACTGGCGGCTGTCAGGGGCGCCGGGTTCAAGCCGGGTCCCGGCGCAGTGCCTGACACATGCAATGGATCGCACCGCCACCGGCGGCAATCATGGACACGTCCGGATCGAACACGGTCAGCCCCTCGGCGCGGCAGGCCTCCGCCAGCTTTGTGCTGGTCTTGGCCAGCAGCACGCGATCGTTCCCGAGCGCGACGAGATTGGTGCCCATCTGCATGGCCTCGCCATAAGAGACCTCGATGATGCCGATCCCTTTCGAGCGCAGCCAAGCCACCAGCGCCGGCTCCACGGCCTCCACGCAGACAACCGCCAGATTCTCGGCCAACATGCCGATCTGGACATCGAGATGAAGGAAATGCGGATCGAACTCGTAGGTATGGAGCTCCCATCCTTCCGCCTCGAACCACCGCTTGAGCTGGTCAACGGCGGGCTTGATGGATCGTTCCCCGGAATAGCCGCATAATGCGACGCCCGGTTTGAGCACCATGAAGTCGCCGCCCTCGACATTGCCGGTGGATACGATGTCGTAGATCGGGATGTCGTTGGACAGGTAAAAGCGCAGGACCGAACCGATCTCCCCCCGGCGATATGGCTTCTCCATCTGCATGATGATCGCGCCCCAAGGCGTCATCACGCTGCTGTCCCGCGCGAAGATCTGATAGGGGAGGCCTTCCTCTGCTTCGAGTTGATGAACCCGAACGCCGGCGTCCTCGTAGGCCGCGATCATCTCGTCATATTGCAACCGGACGGTCTGGAAGTCGAACTTGAGGCCCGCGCGTTCGGTGCGCTGGGCGACGGCATTGCCCGCCTTCCATGTGAAATTATCGACCGGGCCGACCAGGACGTCGCGGAGAACGCCATACTCACTGTCGATGCCCCAGTTCTTTAGACGAGGGGTGCCACCATTTTGCAGGCGCGTGCGAAGCATCAGAGTCCTTTCTACGCAACTTATGATCGATCAGCTCGTCTCACGAAGCGGCCCACCGCGTCCGGGCTTAGGAGCGGGTCACGCGAGCCGACTGCCGTTCAGCGATCGCATGGCGAGCCTATGGCCTTTTCCCGGGCCACGTCGTTCAAGAGTTACCGCGTTAAGTGACACGGTTCTCAAACTTATTCCGGCCCGACCAACCTAATGTTGGAGAACGAGATACGATCGCGCCGATAAAAGGGAATGTTCGAGCAACGAGGCGCCAGCCAGAATCCAACGCAACGACTGGCGTCTAGACACCGTCGGGCGTCAAAAGGAGCACTTGGATGACGATGGCCGAACTGGAAACTTCCGCGACCAACCAGCAATTCGTGAGAATCAATGCAAATGGCCCTGAAGGCGCTGGGCTACCGCGCGTGGAGCATGATGCGTCGGATACGCCGATCGCGGGGGCTACGCAACCGAGGGCCTACACGGCTTATCGCGATCCGAGCAATGTCTTCACCGCAGGCGTTTGGGCGTGTGACGCCGGCACGCTGGAAATTGAGGATCTGGCCATCGATGAGGCCTGCTACCTCATCGAAGGTGAAGTGACGGTCACGGATCGGTACGGGAACAGCGAAACCTACAAGGCGGGCGAGGCCTTCCTTTTGCACCGGGGTTTCAGCGGGACGTGGCACATGCCGCGCGCGATCCTGAAATATAACGCGATGTTCAAACGCTGACCTGACACTCAAGATTTCGGAAAAGGGCAGGTTTTGGAGAAAATACGTAACTGGATCGGCGGCAGCGCGCGCGAGCCGCTGGCGGGCCGCGAGATGGACATCATCGATCCGACAACCGGTTCCCCCTTCGCGAAAGCACCATTGTCCGATGAGCGCGACGTCGATGACGCCGTGCAGGCAGCGGAACGCGCCTTCGAGACGTGGCGCAAGGCAACCCCGGCGGAGCGCCAGGCCGGTCTTTTGAAACTTGCCGATCTGATGGACGCGCACGCCGACGATTTGTTGGACGTCGAGTGCCGGAACACCGGTAAACCCAGGGTCATTACGCAAGCGGCCGAACTGGCGCTCGCCATCGACAACATGCGCTTCTTCGCCGGCGCCGCGCGGTATATTGAGGGCAAGTCGGCCGGCGAGTATGCGCCCGGCCATACCTCGTACATCCGGCGCGAGCCGGTCGGGGTCATCGGACAGGTGGCGCCCTGGAATTATCCGCTCATGATGGCGGTGTGGAAGATCGCGCCGGCCATTGCTGCCGGCAACACGGTGATCTTGAAGCCCGCCGAGACCACCCCCGCCTCGGCGATCCGGCTGGCCGAGCTGGCTGCGCAGGCCTTCCCTGAAGGCGTCATGAACGTCGTCTGCGGGGACCGCTCTACGGGCAAGGCGCTCGTGGCGCACCCGCGCACCACGATGGTTTCGATCACTGGATCAACGGCCGCCGGTGTCCATGTCGCGGAACGCGCGGCCCAGGACGTCAAGCGTGTGCATCTGGAACTGGGCGGCAATGCGCCGGTCATTGTGTTCGCCGATGCCGACCTGGACGTGGCCGCAGCCAAGATCGCTGATGGGGCGTTTTTCAATGGCGGACAGGATTGCACGGCCGCCACGCGCGTGCTGGTGCAGAAAGGTGTTGCGCGGGAGTTTGAGGCGGCGCTGGCGGCCGCGGCCGCCCGCACAAAAGTCGGCGCCGTGAACGATCCCGACGCTCTGTTCGGCCCCATCAACAATCTGGCACAATTTCAGCGGATCACCGGTCTCATTGATCGTATCCCAAATCGCGCCCGCATCGTCTCTGGCGGCTCTCGGGTGGGCTCTGTTGGCTATTATCTCCAGCCCACGGTCATCGCGGGGCTTGAACAGGGCGACGAGATCGTCAGAGAAGAGATATTTGGCCCTGTCGTGACAATCCAGCAATTCGATGATGAGGCGGATGCCGTCGCAGCAGCCAATGACAGCGATTATGCCCTGGCCTCATCGGTCTGGACCCGCGACCACGGACGGGCGATGCGGGTTTCGAACGCGTTGGATTATGGTGTCGTCTGGGTAAACACGCACGGCACCTTCGCGTCCGAGATGCCGCACGGCGGATTCAAGCGCTCCGGATATGGCAAGGATCTGTCGCATTACGGGCTGGAGGACTACACGCGCATCAAGCATGTCATGCATTGGACGGGGGAGTAAGGGACGATGGCAAAACGCAGCTTGGCAGATGGAATCGTTCGGTGTTCAATGGCGCTGATCTGTTCGGCATCGGTGATGGCAAGCGCCGCTTTCGCGCAAGAGCCGCAATATTCCAGCGAGGCTGCGCTAGCCCATCTCGAGCATCTCGCCGGCCGGATCGGCGAGCGTCCAGCAGGAACCGAAGGGGAAGCGCTGGCGATCGACTATATCAAGAACAAATTCATCTCCTGGGGTCTGAAAACCAGCCTCGTTCCCGTCAAGGTTCCCGTCTGGCACGAGCGACGGGTCCGGCTCTGGGTCGAGGGCAAGCCGCTCCGCGACTTCGTGGCCAAATCGGTCGTTTTCTCTGGACGGACGGCCCCCGAAGGCGTGACCGGTGAATTCATAGACCTGGGTCCGGCGCGGCCCGAAGACATCGCCGGCCGTGATCTCAAAGGCAAGATCGCGCTCATCCAGCGCGACGTCTACATGGAATATCCCGACATCGCGCTGACCGATCGCCTTGCGCAGACGGGCATTGCCGGCCTCATCTTCTATTCGAGCCCAGGACGGAAAGGTCTGCCCACCGTCTATTATAACTTCAAACGCGCGCTTCAGGAGCCCACGCCGCCTGCGGTCGTGATCAGCCACGAGGATGCGATGCAACTCGCTCGGCAGGGGGAAGGCGTCCGCATCGGCATGACCGTGCGTGCGGATGTCGAATGGTCGCAATCGCACAGCGTGGTTGGGGATGTGACGGGGACGGTCAAGCCCAAAGAGATCGTCGTCATCGCCGCGCATAATGACACGGCCTACACCAGCCCGGGAGCGACGGACGATACCGGCGGCGTGTCCGTCGTTATGGAGCTGGCCCGGGCATTTGCATCGGCGCGCAAGCCTGAGCGGACGCTGCGCTTCATCGCCTGGGGCGGCCATGAACTCGGTCTGGCGGGAAGCGAAGCCTATCTCAGGGAACGGGCAGCGGACACCGCCAACACGGTCGCCTATATCAATTATGACATTGTCGGCGGGCCGCTGGGCGAGGTCATGTGGGGCTCGGCCGGGGATCCCGCGTTCCAGCAGTTTGTCGAGACCACGGCCCGGCAGGCTGGGCTGAAGGGATTTGGCGGCACCGGCGTGACCAATACGGAAGCGACCACCTTCGGCGCACTTGAAGTGCCGAGCATCTCGCTCGTCGCGGGCGGCGCGAACGAGAACCACACGCCGTGGGACAATCTCAGCCTTGTCAGCGCCTCCGGACTGAAGGAGCCTCTGACGATCGGCGCTGCCTTGCTCAAGGCGCTTGGCTATAACAGCCGCGCGACCTTCTCGCACCGCTTCCCGTCGGAGATTCTCAACCCGGTTCGCGAGGATGCAGCGAAATATGGCTGGGGCATCCGACCGGAAGCCAATCGCCCTCCCCG
This sequence comes from Sphingobium sp. B8D3B, assembly GCF_025961875.1. NCBI lineage: Bacteria > Pseudomonadati > Pseudomonadota > Alphaproteobacteria > Sphingomonadales > Sphingobiaceae > Sphingobium > Sphingobium sp. B8D3B. The sequence continues at coordinate 2,354,458 of NZ_JAOQON010000001.1, forward strand.
ATAAGCAAATCAAATATAGCGGCGGGCATGCACTGTTGCATGCCCGCCGGCTTGTAGGGATCGGCGGCCACTTTCCCGCCCCCGCGCAACCGTCCGGACCTTCTCACCGGCCAGGCGAGCGCCTTGCACTGCGCGCCGACCCATTTCTGCGCGTCAATCGGCCGGGACCGCGACGCGTTCGGCGTCGACCAGACAATGGATGAACGCCGACTGGGCAGAGCTTGGGCTGCGGTCTTTTCGGGTGACGGCACTGAATTCGAAGATGGCACGAAAGTCATTGGGACGGATGGCCCGTATCCGGCCGTTATTGACCCAATGCGACGCAAAACTTTCCGGCAAGAAGCCAATATGCGCGCCTGTCAGGATCAGGGCCGCAATCGACTCAATATGGAAACTGGTGACCTGGTGCTGCATTTGGTCACCGGTATTCTGGAAATCCGAAGTGACGGCGTAACCTTTGCGAATATAGCTGCATTCCGACAGAAGTTCGGACGTAATTTCGTCGTCGGGAACGTCGAAAAGATCGTGACCGTTCCCGCAGTACAGATAGCTGACTTCCTCGAACAGATGGTGGTAATCCAGCGAGGCGAGCTGGTGCATCACGGGAATGATCCCCACATCGAGAGAGCCATCGAGCAGTTTCCGCTCGATCTCGTCGGGTGAAAGCACATAGGTGTGCAGATGAACTTCAGCTCCGACTTCCGAAAACCGGCGCAAGGCGCCCACCAAGTCCAGCTCTTCGTCCCAAATGACATTGTCCACCATGGCTACCCGCAGATCGCCACCGACAGTGCCGTGTAACGAATTCACTTCGGAGCGGAATTCCTCAAGCGACTTCATCAATGCGATCGACGCTTGATAGACTTTACGGCCATGGTCCGTGAGCGCGAAGCCGCCCCTGCCGCGATCACACAGTCGCGCACCCAGACGCGTCTCGATGTCAGCCAGGTGCGTGCTGATGGTCGACCGCCCAATGCCGAGCTGGATCTCGGCAGCCGCCAGACCGCCATTCTCCACGACGACCTGGAAAATTCTCAAAAGCCGGATGTCGACATCGCTGATTCGACCGACCTGAACCTTACGCGTACCCATAACGACCTCGTGCTGCTCTTGTTCGCTCGCGAACGAAACAGACGGACCGTCGTCTATCGACCAGAAGCCGGCGGCACCGGCCACTGGAAACCGTCTTCCCGCGAGCCCATCTCCTGAAGATTGGGAGGAAGGCTAGCGCCAAAACCAGCCCCGGCCAATAGAACAATTCCCCAGGCTCCTCGCGGGCCGGACCAGCCGAAGGCTGGCCACGGCCGCAATGCCGAACGCCCTCACTCATCGACCACAGGTGCGATCGGAGCCTGGCTGACGCGCACGAAGCGCGGGCCGCGTGGTGAATAGATCACGCCGGGTTCCGGCATGAGCATCAGCAGCAGCGGGTAGAGGAGTGCCGGGACGATCAGGCCGACCAGCAGCGATATATCCACGCCGCCGGCAAGATGCCCAAGCCATCCCACGAACTGCCCCGGCAGGTTCATGGTCATCAGGCCGGCCGCACCGGAAATGCCCCAGGCTAGCATGGCCGGAATGTTCCATCCATTACTGAACCAATACGCCCCACCCTTCTTCCGATAATTGAACACCTGCATGTCATCGGGAAGATAAAATCCTCTGCGGAAAATATAGCCTTGAACCATGATCACGATCCATGGCGTCGTCGTCACGATGATCAATGCGACGAAGGTGTTGATCGAGCCCACGAGGCTGAATGCGAACCGCCCGATAAAGATTAGTGCGATGGATATCAGGCCGATCAGCGCCGTCGCGCGGGCGCGAGTGAGAGACGGGATGACCGACGAGAAGTCGAGCCCCGTTCCATAGAGCGATGTCGTGCCGGTCGACATGCCGCTCAAAAAGGCAAGCGCCAGGAGCGGCAGCAGGCTCCAACTGGGTGCGACAGAAAGCAGCCCGCCAGTAAAATCGCCCGCAGCCAGGAAGCTCGGTGCCTGCTCTGCCACGACGGACGCAGCCATCAAGCCCAGAAGAAAGGGGGGAAACGTCAGGAGCTGCGCGATGAACGAGGTCATCATGAGACGCCACCTCGACGTGGACGCCGGCACATAACGCGACCAATCGCCAAGGAAAGCCCCGAACGAGATGGGATTGGCCAGCACGACGAGGATAGCCGTAACGAAGAGAGGCAGGAAGGCGGGGTCGCTTGTCGTGAGGCCCGCCCCGGCATAACCGGCGTTGAACTGGGGCGCGATGGCGAAGATGGCAATCAGGATGAGGGTTGTGAGGGCCACCGTCGCAATCTTGCTGATCAGCAACATCAGTTGGAAGCCGATGATACACACGATGAAGATCGCGGCGGCGAAGAGCCCGTAAGCGGCGGCGTACATCCATTCTGCGCCGGGATGCCCCGTCAGCCGCCGGAATGCGCCGATCAGAGCGTCACCACTGGACCAGACGCTGATCGCAAAGAAAGCAATGGCGACAAGGAGCGAGAGGAACGACCCCACGATGCGCCCCACCACGCCGAAATGCGCGCTGGACGCAACGGCGTTGTTGGTGCCCGTCACGGCGCCGAACACCGCCATGGGCGCCAGAATCGCCGAACCGACGACCAAGCCGATCGTGGTTGCGGCCAACGCCTGCCAGAAACTCAGACCCAGCATGATGGGGAGTGCCCCCAGGACCGCCGTCGCTAACGAGTTCGCACCGGACCATTCAACGCGAAGGAAGTCGAAAAGGCTTGCCGTGCGCTCCGCATCAGGGATGCGATCGGTGCCGTGCGTTTCGATCGCGAGCGCGGAAGCTCCTTCTTTAACCCCTTCAACGTCTTTCACAATGCAAGCCCTATCCCCAGTTTCTGCGGTAAATCCTCAATGGCGTGGCCAAACGCCGTGGCTGGTAGACATACCGCCAGGCTTCCTGTCGCTCGTCGCTCGCGGTTTCTCGGCCGGCGAGCGCGCCACATAGTCGCGGCCGCTTTCTCCAAGTGCCCGCTAGATCGCCGCACAAATCAGTTTCATGTTCAGATATTCGTCAAGCCCATAGCGGGATCCCTCCCGCCCGACGCCGGATTCCTTGACGCCGCCAAAAGGTGCGACCTCGGTCGAGATCAGGCCGGTGTTCAAACCCACCATGCCATATTGCAGCGCTTCGGAAACGCGATGACTGCGCGAGAAGTCACGGGTGAAGAGATAAGCTGCCAGTCCCGCGCGGGTATCATTTGCCAGATCGATCGCCTCGTCCTCACGTTCGAACCGGCTCACGGCGGCAACAGGGCCGAATGTCTCTTCTCCACAGATTCGCGCAGTGCGCGGCACGTCGGCAATAAGCGTGGGCTGGAAGAAATGCCCGTCGCCTTCAAGCGCCTCCCCGCCCGCCTTCAGCGTGCCGCCTTTAGCAAGGGCGTCGGCAACGTGCGCGGAGACCTTCGCGACCGCATCCGCATTGATCAGCGGCCCGATGTCCACTTGGTCGGTCAATCCAGGTCCCACACGCAGCGCCGCGACGCGCTCGCTCAGTCGAGAAACGAACTGGTCGTAAATGCCCGCCTGAACGATGAAGCGATTGGCGCACACGCAAGTTTGCCCGGCGTTGCGGAACTTGGAGGCAATCGCACCCTCGACGGCCGCCCCGAGATCCGCATCGTCGAAGACGATGAAAGGCGCGTTTCCGCCAAGCTCAAGCGACACGCGCTTCACAGTGGCCATCGCGCGGGCTGCAAGCATCTTGCCCACCGCCGTCGATCCCGTGAAACTCAACTTGGCAATATCGGGATGGGTGACCAGCACATCGCCGATCGGCCCGGGCGCACCCGTTACGACGTTCAGAACGCCGGCCGGCACGCCGGCTTCCTCGGCCAGAAACGCGATCGCCAAGGCGGAAAATGGTGTGAGTTCGGAGGGCTTGATGATGATGGTGCATCCCGCCGCAAGAGCCGGGCCGGCCTTGCGGGTAATCATCGCCAGCGGGAAATTCCACGGCGTCACCGCCGCCACCACCCCGACCGGCTCACGGAGCACCATCAGGCGCTTGTCGCCGCCGTGGCTGGGTATGACATCGCCATAAGCCCGGCGCGCCTCTTCTGCGAACCAGGCCAGAAACGAGGCGGCGTATGCCACTTCACCCTTGGCTTCCGCGAGAGGCTTGCCCTGCTCGACGGTCATGATGCAGGCCAAATCCTCCTGATGCGCCAACATCAGATCATACCAGCGCCGCAGGACGGCACCGCGCTCTGCTGCCGCGCGCGATTTCCACCCGGCCAGAGCCTGACTTGCCCCGGCGACGGCGGTCAGCGCCGCGTCGCTGCCCAGGTTCGGGACCGTGCCGATCGCGTCACCGGTCGCCGGATCGGACACGGTGATGACCTCGACGCCGCCCACCCAAGCGCCATCGATATAAGCACACTGCCGGAACAGTTCCGGCCGTTTCAGCGCGACGGGAAAGGCGGATGTGCCGACCGAGAGCGTTGCCATCATGCGACCGACGACAGCGCGGCCTCGAGCGCGCGCAGTCCCTCGTCGAGAATGTCATCGGATGCGGTCAAGGGCACGAGAATACGGACCGTCTCGCCCCGTCCCCCGCAGTTCAGCACGACCAGACCGTGCTCAAGCGCCTTGTTAGCGACCAGCTTGCCGCCATTGAGCAGTGACTGGAGACCGTTATCAGGGTCGAGCACATCGAAGCCGATCATGCTGCCAAGGCCACGGGGTTGCGAGATGCGGACGAGATCGTTCCGGTCGCTCCAAGCCGTGATGGCAGTACGGAGCTTATTCCCGATGACATCCGCGCGACTGAGCAAACCTTCTTCCTCGATGACGTCCAGCACGGCCAGTGCCGCAGCGCAACCGATGGGCGAGCCGCCATAGGTGCCGCCAAGCCCGCCTGGTTCCACCATATCCATCAGCTCTGCCCGGCCGATCACGCCGGAAAGCGGGAAACCACCGGCGAGTGACTTCGCGACCGTGACGAGATCGGGCTGCACGCCGGCATGCTCGATCGCGAACATGCGGCCGGTCCGGGCAATCCCGCTCTGCACTTCGTCGGCGATCAGCTTGATCCCGTGCGTATCGCAGATCTCGCGAAGGGCTTTCAGAAGCTCAGGAGGTGCAACATGAAATCCACCTTCGCCCTGAACCGGCTCAAGGATGATCGCCGCAACACCCTGCGGCGCGACGTCTGCCGAAAAGATGAAATCCAGCGCCTTGAGACTGTCTTCCACACTCACGTCGTAGCTCGGGTTCGGGAATGGGACATGGAACACGTCTGGAACCGAGGGACCGAACTGCCATTTGTAGGGATTGACCTTACCGGTCATCGCGTTCGCCAGCGCGCTGCGACCGTGGAACCCGCCGGTAAAGGAGATGACCGCCGAGCGCTTGGTGGCAGCGCGCGCAATCTTGACGGCATTTTCCGTCGCTTCCGCGCCCGTCGTGAAAAAGATGGTCTGCGCCTCCCCATCAAAAGGAGCCAGAGCATTCAATCTCTCGGCCAGCTCGACATAGACGTCATAGCCCATCACCTGAAACGCGGTGTGGGAGAAACGACCAAGCTGGGTCTGGACGGCCTCGACCACGCGGGGGTGGAGGTGCCCGACGTTCAGAACCGCGATACCGCCCGCAAAATCCACATAGCGGCGGCCTTCGACATCCCAGATTTCCGAGTTGCTTGCCCGCTCCGCGAAAATCGACGTCGCGCTCGCGACGCCGCGCGGGACGGCTTTCACGCGGCGCTGCATCAGATCGGAATTCAAAAGCTTGCCTTGGCTCATTTTCGTCCATTCATATGCGTCTTGCGATGTGACAGGTCGGCCACGCCGGCTCGGCTTGCCATCAACCAGCTTGACCCACTGCAGTTCAGGGCTTTGTGCGGCTGGTGTCTATCCGTGGATTTCGAACCTGATCGCGGAGGGCTCAAACTTTTATCCCTCTTCGGACTCGCGTAATTTCATCCGATCCCCGAGAGGCAGCTGATCGAATGATCGCCCCGGCCAGTCTGTGGGCCGGGGCGAGGGGGACGGATATGGTTCAGGTCTTGCTGAATCGGTCCAGCACGTTCTTGGTAATCCGTGACGTCATGGGATCGTTGGCTTCAAGCCCCCGGACCCAGACGCACGAGCCAGCCGTGTAGACCGCGCCTTTGCCGCGCTCAAAATACACGATCGCGCCGCAACTCGCCGCGCCCGCCGGCAGGTCGGCGCCGGGCTCGATCATTTCACGCTCCTGACCTTCGCGACGCCCGTAATCAAGCGGGGCGTTCAAAGGCACGGTCCTTTTGAAGCGGTCTACCTCGCCGGAAACGGAGGGAGCCAGGGCGAGCATCTGAAGCCCCTCCGGCACGCCCTTTTCGTCCGGATCGGGATAGGGCAGGCCCTTCTTGATCACATAGTCCAGACCGTCGGTCTCAAAGCCGTGGATGTTGAGAGGCGCGGCGCCGAATACGTCGCCATAATAAAGATCGGTGCCTTCGAACGACCAGTGCCAGGGACGATAGACCGTATAGCCGCCCATGCTGCGCGGGTTGGCCGCGCCGTAACGGCTATACCCGGTGGCGTGAACGCCCAGGCTGGAGGCCATCGGGCGTTCCTCCGGAAAGCCCAGCTCTGTGTTGCGCGCACCCTGGACCGGATCCTTGCCCCCGGTCTTGTAACAGATATGGGTCTTGTTATCGTTTTCGAGCCGGATCTGGCCCCAGAAATTGCCAGCAAACCGCGCGATCTTCCCACCCCGATCGACGAAGCGATCAATGGTGTCCCGCATCTCCCAGGTCCAATATTCGTCGTGCCCGACGATGACCATCGTCGTGTAGGCATCAAACAATTCGGGACGTTCATGGAGATCGTGCTGCGTGGCATATTCCATGACATAGCCGTTGCGGTCCGCCCACCGCATGAATTTGGGCGCGGAATTCGCATAACCTTCGACATAATGGCGCGAATAATCATTCGCCAACGCCCAATTGACTTCGAGATAGGCGGGTTTCCAGCCGATAGGCGGCGTCGTAGGCTCGAGATAGTCCGGAGCGCCGGGAGGAAGCGCAACAAAGCCCCGAGCCCACGGCCGCTGCGTGGAAATCCTTGGCTCGAGCACGTCGGTGGAAAGCCCCTCGCGGATGCTGCGATAGTTGTTCGCGCCGCCCCAGTCGTTATACGCCTGATAGGTGGACGTCGGCATCACGAAGACGATCTTGGAGTGGCTGCCCGGCTGCCGACTCTGGACGACGAACATATGCTCGCCCGCGCCCTCCGCGCCCTTGGCATCGCGACATTTGAAATGCGCGATGTAGACGCCTGGCGCCCAGCCCTTGGTGGACACCGCAAGGGCCGGCTTCCATCCGCATCCCACGACCGAAGCATTCTCCGGCGTCTTCTGGACGATGCCGCGCACGCCTGATTTCTCGAATGCGAGGGCCTGCTTTTCGCCATCACGCACGATCCGAACATCGAAGGCCGGCGTATTGGTGTGCACCAAAAGATCGACACTCTCTCCTTCGAGATAGCTCATCTTCTCGGTGTAGGCCCACACCTCCGGCGCACCGCCAAGCCAGCCGGGGAACTCGCGGCGCCCGCGCAGGTCGATCAACGACCATTGGTAGCGTGCGAAATAGCCCTTCGCCTTGGCGCGGCGGGCCACCTCCTGCCAATCCTTCGCTGGTGGCACAACCGCCGAGCGCAGCGGTGAAGGCGTCTCGGCAAATGTCCCGCCGGGGATACCCGCCACTGCCGCCGCAGCCGCCGAGGTGAGCCCGCCGATGACGGTCCGGCGGCTGGCGCTGAACAGGGCGCCTTTATTGTCTTCGGACTCCTGATCACTCATTGTCCCTGGTCCTTTTGCAGGCTGAATATGGTCCCGATCACTGGCGGTGAGTCAGCGTGATGCCGATTGTCCGCGGAGTCAGCGTGGAGGCTTGATAGACCAGGGATCGACGGCCACCTGCGGGGTCGAGACTGAGCAGCGGGTCAGCATTCAGCAGATTCTTGGCGAAGATCGAGATGTCCGTATCTTCGTGGCGCCAGCCCAGACGCAGATTGACGTTGGCATAGCTCGGCCGCTGAATGAGAAGGGGATTGTAGTTCGGCGTCCCCACCAGCGTGCCGCCACTCGGATTCTGCTTGCTGTTGAAGATGTAATCCAGCCGCGCATAGATGCCGTTGCCGCCTGCAAGATCATGATCATATTGGGCAGACAGGTTGACGGTCCAGGGACTGGGCGCGCCCGGCACATTGGACCCCTTCGGGAACGAGGCGACGCCATCGGCGCGGACGAGGCCGCTCTTGGTGAATTTCGAGCTGTTATAGCCGATCGCCCCGCCCAGATTGAGGCCCCGTGCGACCCGGAGATCAAAGGCAAGATCGAAACCCTCGGAGCGAGCATTGCCCGTATTGTCGGTCAGGTCATAGCCGCATTCCGGCAGGATGACGAAGGTCTGGATATTCGTCCAGTCGATCCGATAGGCGCTGCCATCTAGTGTCAGCCGGTTGCCGAGCAGTCTGCTCTTGAAGCCGGCTTCGTAGCTCCAGACGCTGTCAGACCCGTAAGTCGGCCGCTGGGTGGGATTGCCCGAGCCATCGACATAGCCAAGACGACGCAGGTCGCCATTGCACACCGGCGGCACCGCTGCGGAAACACCGCCGGGCCGGAACCCCTTGGCCACATTAGCGTAGAACAGGTGGTCGGGAGTCGCTTGGAACGAGACACCGAACTTCGGGGTAAACGCCGTCTCGCTGATGCTGTTTCCAATCGTGTCTGGATAAGCGACGACGTAATTGCCTTGGCCCGGCTTGCAGATGCCGTCGGTGCATGGCGCACCGAAGGGCGCATTGATGTTGTTGAGCGCCTCAGGATAAAAGGCGCTATATTTGAGCTTGTTGGACGAATAGCGCGCACCGATCGTCAGCGTCAGGCGGTCGATCGGGCGGATGTCGACTTGAGCGAACCCCGCAATCTGAGTCTCATCTGCGAAACGATGCTCGCGGAAGTAGATCGAGTTCGCGCCGAGGCCCATGCCGAACGCATTGGTGAAAGCATTGTAGCCCGGCCCGAACGGATCGGCATCATTGAAAATGAATCCGAACAGGGACGGGAGATTATAGATGTAGTTGCTAAAGAGATCCTGGCGGTTGTCTTGCTTCATCTGCGAATAAAAGGCACCGACAGTCCAGCTGATGAAGCTCTGCGCGTCACCGGACTGTGCACGGACTTCCTGAACGAAGTTCTTCTGCCGCGCGTTCTGGGTAGAGAAGGACTTGAAGCCGGGCTGCGGGATCAGAATATTGCCATAAGCCTGCGAATCCGTCCAGGTATAGTCAAATGTCTGCTGCGACTTCCGGTCGAAGTAGGAGGTGTGGGAGATCAGTTTAACCTCGCCAAGGTCCAGCTCGACATCCAGTGCCGAGAGAATGAAGCGATCAGACCCGGTATCCGTCTGGGGAACATTGATCGGCGTGAGCGCGGCGTTGGTCGCAGGGTTGCCGGGCTGCCAGCTGATGCGCCGGTAATCCCGCTTGTCCAGATCCGATGCAATGACCGTGAAGTTATCGCTGGCGTCGCCATTTTTCACACGCTGGTAATAGATAGACGGTGTGATGGTGAGCGTCTCGGTCGGCCGGAGCTCGACCGCCAGCCGCCCGACGAGCGCGGTGCGCCAGTTGGCATCCTTCTTGATGACATTTGTCGGCGTGAAGGAAGCAAGATTGTCATAAGGGGGTACGAGCGTTGTGGGCGTCGGAAGCGCCGTAACGGTGCCCTGCACTTCATCCACGAAACCAGCTGCACGCCGATAGGACAGGCTGGCGCGGAAGCCGATCTTGTCCTCAATCAGCGGAGCGCCCACCGCCAGGCCCGCCTCATAGCCAACCCCGCCTTGTTCAACGTGATTGACCTCCGCACGGCCGTACATCGAAAAATCGTTCATGTTGGGGCTGGTCTGAATGAACCGGACCGTGCCGCCCATGGAGCCGGAACCAAACAGTGTGCCCTGGGGACCGCGAAGAACCTCTACCCGTTCAAGATCGAAGATTTCCGGAAACGCCGTGCCGGACCCGAAGCCCTGATTGCGCACCTGAATGGGCGTGTCGTCAATATAAACACCCGTGGTGCCCGAGCCGGCGGACGAGTTGATGCCTCTAATGGAAATGCGGTTGGCGCCCTGAGAGCTCCGCTCGAGCGCAAGGCCGGGTGTAATCCCCACAAGATCATCGACCTGACGAAGCCCGCGTTGATCCATCTGGGCCTGACTGAAAGCAGCCACGCTGATCGGAACCTTGCTAAGTCCCACCGCCGTTCGGGTGGCCGTCACCACAATGTCCTGACCGCTTTCAGCCGACGTTTGATCGTCCTGCGCGGCCACGGCACCGCCTTGTGCCTGCGCTACCGCGCCCGACATCAAGATCGTCGCTCCCAGCAAAGAAACGCGAATAATTCTAAAAGAAATTCTCATTACTACCCCCTGGTATAATTAAATCCTTCTTTTTGCTCGTTCCCGCGAAATTTTTTTAATATTTATATTCGATATATAATATTCTATCGAAAGTAGAATTAGAACGTATATTATAAACTTTTATCTTTCGATATTGGCTTGCCCGTCCGATATGGCAGATGCTCCGATTAGATCAGGGAAATGTCTACCGGGCGTTATCAAACAATATGGAAAATGTTTTCGAACTAAGCCTGGGTTCGGGACTGATGCGGCACCAAGCGTTTTAGAACGTCGGGATGACGGGGCGCGAAGGCAAACATCGCCTAAGGGGTTGACGGACAGATCATGCCAAGCATATCGATGCACTCAACGTCAGCGCGTATTTGATCTCAATGCGGTCGGTTACCGGCGGAAACTGCTACCGGAGCACCTCGGGGGAATGGCCGTAGAGTCTCAGCTCCGGCCCTTCTTATGCGCGCATAGCCGCCTCACCTCTGCACACGCATTCAATTCGCTTGGCACGGCTGTATTCCCTACCTGGGCGCAATTCTGATCCTAGACGGCCTCACCTGCGTGAGCGCGAACCAGCTTCAGGGGGAAGCCTTTGTCGCTTACCAGCCCGCGGAGAGCCAGGCGACCATGCACGGTTATGGGGGGCTAGCCGTTGTCGTTGCCATAGTCGCCATGCCGGTGTGGCTTTTTCGCAGTCGTCTCCAAGGCGAAACGCACTCGCCCATAGGCTTTCCGTTCGGATTCGATCTGCTGCGTCGCCCGCGCTTCGGCTTTGGCGCCCTTTCGATCTTCCTTTGCGTCGGCGCCGAGGCAATCGGCGATCTGGCCTTAACCCTGCATGACAGCCGATATGTGAACTTATGACGATTTTTATGACGACCGCCTATCAGTCCGAATTTTCTATTTATAAACAACGCTTATTGGCGCCCTCCGTTTCCGCATAAGCGTTCCGGTCCCGAACACCGATCCTGATGAGGCCATAAGAACAATGGCGATGGTCTCCACCATGATCCTTCAGGCGAGCGCGATGCCTTTCGCAGACTTCGAGAAGGTGTTCGAAGCCAAGATGAAGCGTGGTCTCTCCGGCCGCGCGTTCTGGGTGCAGCCGGTGGGCGGGCTGATGCGGGATGTCCGTCAGCTGATGCTAGGCGGGCTTCCGGATCTGTCGAAGGAGACACGCCCGTCGGTCACGGTGCCGCCGCCGCTCATCCATCCGGAACTAGCTTGGCGGGACGGCGATGCTCCTGGTTACTCGCCCGATCGCGCACGGCTTGCGCTTTCCAACCGCTATGCCAAGACCGCGCCGGTGGCAAGGGTCGTGGTGCCGAAGCTGATGGCAGATCCCGCCGCGCGGAAAGCGCTGCAGGAGCAGCACGGACGGGGACTGCCCGACTGGCAGCTCCTGAACGCGATCTACAACTTCGCGTTGAACGCAGCGATGGAGGAGGAGATTGGCGGCCCGCTGCTCGGCGGGACGCCCGATGCTCAAGGCATCTTTCGGCGTGCGATGAAGCGGCTGGACGCCGGCGACATACCCGCGATCGACGAGACCAAGTTCACGGCCGAGCTCCTCACGTTCCAGATGAACATGAACGTGCTGGCCACCCTCAAGAGCTGGGGACTTGAGCTGCACCGCCAGACGCCCGACGTCGAAGGCGTGCGTAGTCTGCTCGACGCTCGATATCACAGCTCGACCGACGATATACCGCATGAGAATTTTTTCTGCTGGTCGTCCGGCGGAGGGTAAGGCCGTCCGCGAGTGAAAGCCACGACGGCGCCGCCGATCAGTGACGGCCGATTTCAAGAGTCGACCGCCTGAAAGCTGCCAGTCCACAACCGGCCAAATCTCTGTCGTTCTGCAATGCCAGCCGGGCGAACGTCGAACGTCGGCTTCTGAAGGAGGCCGCCGATCAGCCTATGCGGAGCGGCCGGTCGGTGATGCGTACTATCCTCGGCCACTCAGCAGCACTGACCTGATCCCCAAAAGCGGCCGTTCGATGAGGTGCTCAATGCGCCCGTGAACGGCACGAACTAGTGGATGCCCCGCGGTCCTGGGATTCCCACCAATGATTGTCTGTGCGGTGCCGAGCAGCTCAGGCTCTTAGCCCTAGCGATGCCTCTGGGGTCGGGCCATCAAAAGAGCTGAGTACGCGCTCCGCAGTCCGCAATGCCGGTCTAGCGTCGGCGAAATATTGCAATGAGAACCGCTTGGCTCCAAGTAAGAGAGGCATGGGGGACAGGTGTTTCTGTATATTCGAAGGCGGAGGGGCCAAGGGTATAGCGCACGTGGGTGCGCTGGCTGCGCTTGAGGATTCTGAGCTTGAGCTCTGCGGCTTCGCCGGTACGTCGGCGTGAGCCGTGATCGCGACATTGGCCGCGGTGGGTTACCGCTCGGCGGACCTCATCGCCTCCCAAGGCACGATCCTCGACCTGGTTGATCTCGACCGGTCCAATATCTGGTGCGGCGCGCCAGCCAGGCCGGCTAGAAAGCCGAGCAAATTGTTCGGACCGATCGGCTGGGCGGGCATCGTGCTCGCGCGCAATGGTGGGGGATGTATCCTTATACTGCTGGTTTTCGCCCTGCTGCTCGCGCCGGCGCTGCTGGTCGGGAGGCAAATCATCCCCGGCGACTGGCTCCTCTACGCGGTGCTGACGAGCTTCGCGGGCGTGCTCATCCTCGGCTGCGTGTTATCCGCTGGCCTTGCATCGCTCTCCACCTTCGAATGGGGACTGAACCAGCTGCTACGTCTGAGGCTGGCTGGGCGTCTTGACCCCGCCACAGCGCACCGTGCACGCCTGCAGGAACTGATCACATTCGCTGACTTGGACAGGGCCGGATGCCCCCCCCTCCGTGTGGTGGCGGCGGACATCACGACCCGCGAGCTCCGCCTTTTCTCGCACGCGACCACTCCTCACATGAGTGTGGCGAGGGCTGTGTCGGCGTCCGTGTGCCTTCCCGTGATCTTCCGTCCACGCGACATCGGAGGCAGGTTGCACCTCGACGGCGGGCTGGTCTCAAACCTTCCGTCCTGGGCGTTCGACGCCGAGCGGGCCCTGGACCGCGACGCGTGGACTGCGGTCGTGCAGGTCGTCAAGGCCGGTCGGCTTTGGGGCTTGGGAATTCTCAAGGGCGCCGTGCTGACCGGGATCTTCGGATCCGGCCTTCTCAACGTGCGGAACGTGGATCGCCTGAGGGCGGTGCGGTTGAAGGTTGGTCTCAAACTCCTAGAGTTCGATCCGGGCCTCGCTGCCGCCTGCGCGGCTGTCGAAGATGCGAAGGCGACCAGCCTTGAGAAGCTCGTCTACCATCTCCGGAAGGTACCCGAGCTGATGAACGACGTCTGCGAGCGGATTCAGGTGCGCGCGCAGCGCACGCTCAACCTGGTTTTGCGGACGGAGGGTCGGCCCGAGTTCGTGGGCCGGATTCGCGTCTCCATTTTCGCGCGCCCGCGCGACGACGGGTCCAGCTTGACGGCGGAGTTCCAAGCCGGCTTCGAGGACGCGCCCGACGAGCGGATCAGGCTCCCCGTGAACGGCTCCATTGTCGGGCACGCGCTCCGCGACGGGGAGCCGCTCTACCTGGAGCGGAGCGACCCGAGCTGGTCCCCGTATCTGTCGCGGCCGCAGGACCGCTGGCTGCGCAAACTCGTTTCGCCGGATATTTCCTGGGTTCTGTGCGTACCCTATATTAAGCTCGACGACGGTATTGAACTCGTGGCCACGATCGACTCGAATTCGGCACTGGAAGTCGAAGCCGACCTTGTAGATATCACGATGGCCTCGCTTTCGGACGAGGTAGTGGCTATGTTAGGCTCGTACGTTCCTAAGGAGGCGTTCAGCGATGGCGGTACGTAGAGTGAAGAGGGGGCTTTCGGTCAGCGCCGGAGCTTTACGCCTGGAGGCAGCGCTCAGGACCAACACCCGCGTCACGGCTGCAAGCGACCCGCTCAAGCTCCGCCGGGACGCGGTGGATCGCGAGCTTCGTGAACTCAGGGCGCGGCACAAAACGTTCGTGGAGGCGATCGACTAGCGCCGGTTGCGGGTTGACCCGGTCGACACCTGACCCGTGGCTTCTAAATTGCCCGTTCCAGATCGTTATCGGAAGAGGCTACGCGCAGCCAGTCGCGTAACGGCCCACTATCTGTCTTTATTCCGTGCCGGTCGAGCAATCGCCGGATGTCGGCTCCGGACAAAATCGGCCATTCGGCACATCGCTCAGGAAGGACAGTTTTGTCCCAGTTCGCGTCATTAAAACGGAACTGAACGAATGGCCGCTTTCGGGATGCTCGTTCAACGATTTGAACGTCCGAGATGGAAGCGCAATAGGTCAAATGTGGAAGCAACGAACGAAAGAACGCGTTCATCGCTACCTGGCTAAAGCGCGCGCGAAGAACGCTATTGTGGTCGAACTGAAAAAGCTGCCGTTGCGTTAAAGCGGCATAGAATCTGGGGGCAGTATTGGCCTCCCATTTGATTTCGCAACGCTCAGGATACAGAGACTGGTTCGGTCACGGCTGTGCCCGGCACCAGACAGTTCGTAATTCTCCGAGATTTGTTAGCCCTGCCATGACAATGGCAAAAATGGCTTAAAATTGCGCCGTTTGGGCGCCGACACTTCGCGAATTGAGGTTCTCAGACCATGCGGGCCGGCGGCGTCGGCTGTTTATGCGCCGCTATCTCAGTGGCCATTTTGCAGACTTCAGTGCCGGTCTGCGCTGCCTGACATGGAACAGGAGAAGGCCGGAGGATAAGCTCTTTTCCAAGCTCATATCCCAGCATGCAGCGCTCTAATCTTGATGAAGCGCCTAGCTGACTGCGCTGCCTTTGCGCCGTCTCCTAGAGCAGTTGCGATCAGACCCTCGAAACCGGAGCGGACATCGCCTGCAGCGAAACAACCCGGGACAGAGGTCTGCATGTCAGAAGCGGTTACCACGCGTCCCTCGTTGTTCAGTTCAACAAAGGCTTGGACGCAGTCGGTATTCGGCGCTTGACCGATGTAAGGAAAGACGGCGGCGGCGGATATGTTCCGTCCATCTTCCAGTATCACCGACCTCAGCTCAGTATCGCCCGCAATCGCTACAACCCGGTTATTGGCAAAGATCTTCACATTCGGCAGCGCTTCGATGCGTCTTACCTGCGAGCGACGCGCCGTAGGCCGAGGTCCTTGATGGATGATGGTGAGCGCCGCGGCATGCTCAGCGAGCAAGGCGGCTTCATCGAAAGCCGAGTCGCCTCCGCCAACCACGACCATATCCTTCCCTCGAAAGAATGGCCCGTCGCAGGAAGCGCAGTGAGAAACGCCCCGACCCGAGAACGAGGCTTCTCCGGGCACGTCGAGCGCCTTTCGGTGCGACCCCGTCGCCACGATCACCGTTCTGGACCGCAGTGTCGTTTCAGCGCAACGTAGGAGGAAGTGGCCGTCGCTCAGCGAGACGGCCTCAACCGTGTCGACAAGAAAGCGCGCGCCGGCATTTTCCGCCTGGGTTTGCAACGCCGGCCCTAGCTCATAGCCCGCGATGCCCTCCGGGTGACCTGGCGCATTCATGATTCGGTCTACGGTCGCGATCTGTCCGCCCGCTGCCAGATGCTCGATGACGACCGTCTCCAGCCCCCATTCCGCAGCGGTTGCGGCAGCGCTGAGCCCGGCAACGCCGGCACCGATCACTACTAGGTCAAGAGTCTCGCTCATGGTCGCGTTCTTCAGCGCCAATCGTCGACCAATATGGTCGTGCGGTAGCCCGCGCCGAATATCTGCCAATAGCCATTACTCTCGCCGCCCACCACCACAACATTGATGTCCTGTTCGTTGAACATTGGAACAAGCGCATCCGGCGCAGCTTTGAGCTTGGTGGCGGCCGGTTCTGCGCCAAGCGTGGCGTTAGGATAGATGTAGTTCTGCACCAGTTGCAGATCCCAGTAGCGCGCGGCGGGCATTTGAGCGCTTTCATAGGCGAAGCGGATCAGCTTGTCCTTCGTGTCAAATCCGCCGCGATCAATGAACTGCCGAGCCGCGATCGGGTCCAGCACCAGCGTCGGCGGGCCGACGACGTCGGTGGCTCGCAGCATGTCCTGCACATGCTCGCGCCAGAAGGTTTCCCGCAGGCCAAGGCTGAACGCCGTGGTTCGGCCGCCATAAAAGATGCTGACGGTACTGTCCTCGCGATCAAAGCCCTTCTGGACATGCAGGGGCTCCCAAGGCGAGCGCTCCTCATTCTCGGCAAATGTGAGGTTGTTGTACGTGTAGCCGTTTCCGAGCGATCCCATATAGGTTTCACCGGGAACCGAGCCGCCCTGCAGATTTTGGGACAGCAGCCCGTAAGCGCGGCCGATGGTAGCATTGGCATGATTATATGGACCGAGCGCCCCCACGCCGCAGTTCATTTTGATCTGCTGGCGAATGGGGCCGTTGACGACAACCATGGCCGCACCGGAACTGGACGTGCTGCTGCGCGCGCTGAGGCCAGAAGAGGCGATGGCAAGGACGACCGGAAAATATTCGGGCAGGCAGCCGGCCATCACGGCATTCACCGCCACCTTCTCCACTGTGTACTCCCAGAGACCGCGGTTTGCCGTGGGCTGCATTCGCCCGACGATCTCGTCCGGTTTTCGGCTGGTGTGCGCTAGCATAGCAGCGACGCGTTCTTCGGTTGGGAGGACAATCGGCAGCTTGTCGGTCCAATCATTGTCCAGGAACAGCTTGTGAAGCGCATCCTCGTTCGCCGGATCGAGCAGCCGCGGTGTGCGCGCGAACTGGACCGGCTCATCGCCGGCAGCGGCGATGTCCGACGTCAGGGCATCGATTATTTCGCGCATGAATGAGAGGCCGGTGACAGGATCTTCGCCCTCTACATAAGCGCGCAATTGATCTGCGCTCTTCCCCATGACCGGTTGGGGGACAAATGCCCGCGGTGCGAGACCGAGCCCGGCCATGCGAACCGTGGAGCGGACGATGGCCGCGAACTTGTCCGTATGGACCGAGACGGTGGGCAGCCCATAGTTGCTTTCGAGCGTCACTGCATGCTTTGCAACGGCAGGCGCACAGGTGCTGCAATGGCCCACGCCAAAGATTACCGCATCCGCTTCAGACCGCGCCCAAGCCCATAATTCCGGATCGTCCCGACCATAATAGCCGGACATCGGCACCAGATGGGTCTGAACGTCCGGCAGATTCTCATTCAGCCAGAGCTGGATTTGTTCAAGAAGCCGCGTGGAGTCGTCGAATCGGCTGTCGATCAGGAATATCGTCTTGCCCTGCAAGGTTTCCAAACGAGGAGCCAGCGCCCTTTTCGTGACGATCGGCGGGTAACCGACGGGGTTATGTACGATCATATGTGACTGCCCGGTACGCACGCTATCTGATAGGGCGCTTGCCATTCCATTCTCCAACAGACGACTTTCCGCCGTTTTTCTGAGACATATCCCATCATGGGGTGTGGCGCGTTCGCCGCATGTCCGCGCAGGTGAAGATAATCAGGCAAATTTACTTTGCAATACTAATTATAAGCAATACGATCCATAGCCGTCGTGCCACTTGCGTCTTTCGCAATCGATGCGAATGAGGCCAAGGGACAGCGACGGCGTGCAGAGCGAAGCAGATGAAAATACCCAAGAGAGCGAATATCGATCGTGCTGCGGAGGGAACCAGCGGCCCAGGAGAGGGCACGCCACCCAGCGCCTTGCCGCACTACGCCCAATGGTATCAGCAAGGTTCGATCGAAGACCTAAGGTTTCGCTTCACCAGCCGGCTGCGTGAGGCGATGCGCATGATGCGCGTGATGCTCGAAGAGGAATTGCGCGCCGAGAGGCAGACCCGCGCTTTGTGGGAAGCGCTTCTCGTGATTGTCCTCTCCGGTGGGCACAGCACGCAAAAGTCTTTGGCCAACCGGCTCAGGATCGAAGGTGCGACGCTCGTTCGGTTGCTAGACGCGCTGGAAGCGGATGGGCTCATAGAGCGCGTTCCGGGCTTGGAGGATCGGCGATCGAAAATGATTAAGCCGACCAGCAAGGGACTAGCTCTCGCAAAGCGGCTGGTCCAGCGGAGCGACGAGGTGCGCGCGCGCCTGCTGGATGGCTGGACGGAAGCCGATCTGCATGCCGGCATTGCCATGCTGAACAAGTTCGGGGCTGCTCCCACTGCGCAGGAATGAGCGGGATTCTTCCACCGAAAATGTGATTAGTTGCACATATAATTAGCTATGCTATCAATTTGTCTGCGCGTCGCGAATCGCGATTGGCTGGCACTCGCAGCGACCGGCGCGATCGGTTGGCACGGGAGGGGATTGGCATGGCGAGCACGGCGTCGTCCGGAACGGTAGACCAGCGCAATAGCGGCGTATCGTCGGCGGGTGCACAGGATTGGCCCAAGCCGCGATCCGCTTGGTACGCGGTCGGCATGATCTCGTTCATTTCGGTGCTCTCGAACATCGACCGCGGAATCATCTCCCTCCTTGTCGAACCGATCAAACGGGATCTGCAAGTCAGCGATACCGAGATGGGGCTGCTGATCGGCTTCGCCTTCTCGTTCTTCTACATGATCGTGGGCCTGCCCATGTCGCGCGTGACGGACGTGCGCAATCGCCGCAACATCCTGACGATCGGCCTCAGCATCTGGAGCATGGCCACCGCGCTGTCGGCGCTGGCCTACAGCTATCTCACGCTGTTTATCGCCCGGGGGATCGTCGGCGCGGGTGAGTCCGTCAAAGGGCCAACCTCGATGTCGATGATTTCCGATATCGTGCCGCGCAGTAAATTGCCCAGAGCCATGTCGATCTACTCGATGGGTATTGCCGGCGGCATGGCCGCCTCGATGATCATCGGGGGCTTTCTTCTTGAGCTGGTGAAGGACATCACGCCTATCCATGTCCCTGGCTTTGGTCTTCTGCGCGATTGGCAGTTCGTTTTCCTGAGTTGCGGCATGCCCGGATTGCTCGTCGCGTTGGTCTTTTTCTTCACGGTCAAGGAACCGACCCGCAAGGGCCGCAAGGTCAAGGGCTCGGTCCCGCTGCCAGAGGTCGCCCGCTTCGTGTGGTCGAACAAGCGCGTCTACGTGCCCCTGCTCCTCAGCCTTGCCATCGGTGCAATCGAATCCTTCGGCATGTCGGCATGGCGTGTCGCCTTCTTCGAGCGCACCCATGGCTGGACGCCCAACCAGGTTGGGCCTTTGCTGGGTTTTGCGGCGCTCCTCACGACGCCCATCGGGCTGGTAATCGGCACCTTGATTGCCGAACGTCTGGACCGGCAAAAGATCCCGGACGCGATGATCCGTTTGTGCCTCTACTCCAACTTCATTACGGTTCCTGCGGCCATCGCCATGCCGCTGATGCCCACCCCGTGGCTGTCGCTAGGTCTGATCATACTCAGCGGCGTGGGCAATGCGATCGGTTCACCCGGGCAGAATTCGGCCATCCAGATCATCACGCCAAATGAGATGAGAGGCCAACTCAGTGCCATCTATCTGTTCACGATCAGCGTAGTCGGCGCGGGACTGGGGCCGCTGTTCGTGGCGCTGATTACGGACTTCGTCTTCGTCGACGAGAGCATGCTGCGCTACGCCATGCTGGCGACGACAGCGGTACTCGGGCCGCTGGGACTGCTGCTCACCTGGCTGGCCATGCGACCCTATGGCGAGGCCGTGACCCGCGTTCTCAAAGACGAGGCGGAGCAGGCGCAACGGTAGGACGCAGTCATAGTCGCCGGGCAAGATGGGGCCCACCACCGCCCTCCACCAGACCGGCGAACATAACCAAGAACAGAGCCATGCAACGCATCATGGCGATGGGGAGAGGAAATATGAGAATGCCACGTTCGATCCGCATGTTTGAGGCTTTCAACCATGGCCTGAGCCGTCCGGCGCTGGCCGTCGGTCTGGCGGTGCTCGCGACGGGCAACGCATTTGCCCAGAGCGCGAGCATCGATCCGCAGGAAGGTACGGCCCAGAACGATGAAGCAATCGTCGTCACCGGCTCTCGCATCGCACGGCAGGGCTTCAACGCACCGACGCCTGTGACCGTAGTCGGTCAGGATAGCATTCAGGCGCAAGGCGACACCAACATCGCCGAGGTTCTCAATGAGATGCCGGCCTTCCGGCCGAGCCAGACACCGGAAAACTCCTTTGTCACCATCACCGGCAATATCGGTGCGCGCACGCTCGATCTGCGCGGTCTCGCCCCGCAGCGCACGCTGGTGCTGGTGAACGGCCGACGCTTCATCCCCTCGTCGCCGCAAGGGACAGTCGACCTCAATCTCATTCCTACCATGCTCATCCAGCGTGCCGAGGTCGTCACCGGCGGCGCTTCGGCCGCTTATGGTTCGGATGCGGTGGCGGGCGTAGTCAACCTGATCCTGGATACCAAGCTGACCGGATTTCGCGCGCAGGGGCAATATGGCATCTCCGAGCGCGGAGATGACGAGAATTTTCAGTTCGCATTCGCGGGCGGCAATTCGTTCGACGGCGGGCGAGGACATGTCGTCGCCGCGTTCGAATTTGCCAACAACAAGGGCGTGGGTGGCTGTTTCGACATCGACTATTGCGCGATGGAGTACAGCAACTTCACCAACAACGACTGGATCGCGCCGACTGCCGCGAATCCCAACCCCAACAATCCTCTGCCGAACCGGGTGACCTTACCGCACAAGCATCCAACGCTCATTACCCCCGGCCTCATCAATTCGCCGGGCGCGGGCGGCAGCCCGCTCCTGCGCGGCACATATTTCCGGCCGGATGGCACGCCGGTCATCAACGGCTGGGACTACGGGCAGTGGCCGTCCACCTTCGCTCAAGTTGGCGGGGACGGCCATCTCGAGGATCCGTTCACCTCGGCGCATCTGATGAAGTCGCCTGTCCGCCGCTGGGCAGCTTATGTTCATGGCGAGTATGAATTCACGGACACGATCAAGGGCTTCGCCGAACTGTCCTATGGTAATGTCCTCGGCACGCAGAATGGCGCGCAGTTTCGGGAGACTAGCCTGACGATCCGTCGTGATAATCCGTTTCTGCCGCCCGAGATTCTTGCGCTGATGGGCCCCAGCCAGGCGTCCATTGGACTGGCGCGAGACGGCGATGATTTCGGGGTCGCCAAATACCGTGGGCAGAACCGTACATTCCGCACTGTCGCAGGACTTCAGGGCGAGCTTGGCGGCGGCTGGAAGTGGGACGCCTATTATCAGGTCGGCCACAACAAATATGAGCAGCAGATGGCCAACAACCGCATCAATGCGCGGTTTGCCCAAGCCATTGACGCTGTCCGCAACAGCGCCGGCGACATCGTCTGCCGCGTGAATGCGGATGCAAACCCGGCCAATGACGCGCCGGGCTGCATCGCCATCAACCCGTTCGGTGAAAATCAGTGGGACCCCGCCGCCAAGGTCTTCACCTATGGCGTGGGTTGGCAGAATTCCACGATCAAGCAGCATGTGGTTGCCGCCAATATCCAGGGCGAGCCATTCAGCACGTGGGCTGGTCCTGTCTCCATTGCCGCGGGCGGTGAATATCGCCGTGACACAATTTCCGGCGATGCCGATCCGATCTCGCTAGCCAACGGCTGGTATGTCGGCAACGGCAGTGCCGTGTCCGGCAGGGTGAGCGTAAAGGAGGGCTATCTCGAAGCCATCGTACCACTCGCCAAGGACATGGCCTTTGCGCAGAATCTCGAGCTGAACGGTGCCATCCGCCTGACGGACTACAGCACCAGCGGCAGCGTCACGACTTGGAAAGTCGGCGCCGTTTGGGACGTGACCGACTGGCTGCGTCTTCGCGGAACGCGGTCGCGCGACATCCGGGCGCCTAATCTGCTGGAACTGTTCGGATCAACAACATCCGTTTCCTCCCGGGTGGTCGGGGCATCCGGCGTGCAGTATCTGCCGCGCGTCTTTTCCGGCGGCAACACCGCGCTGGACCCGGAAATCGCGGATACTTGGACCGCAGGCGTGGTGCTGACGCCGCGCGGCTTCCTCAATGGCCTTCGCTTGTCCGCCGATTATTACGATATCGAGATTCAGGAAGCGATCAGTCAGGTCGGCGGTCAGACCATCGTCGATCGTTGCTTACTGGCAAACGTGTCCGAATTCTGCAGTCTCATCACCTTCGGCGCGACCAATGCCAATGAGATCGTGGAGGTCCGCAATCCCTGGCTCAATCTCAACACGCTGATCGTGCGCGGGATCGACCTTGAAGGGGATTATCGTCTGCGGCTGGGCGACCGGCAGAGCCTGAATTTCCGCGTGCTGGCGTCCTATGTGGCCGATCTCATCACGGTGGACTCAGTCGGCTCGATCAACCGTGCCGGCCAGACCGGCGTTCAGACCGGCGCGCAGCCGGGCCTGCCGCGATGGACGGTCAATTCGACCATCAGCCTCGACAGCGGCCCGTTCAACTTCAACGTCCAAGGCCGCTTCATCTCGGCGGGCATGATGGACGTGACGCTGGTCGGGCCGACCGACGCCGGCTACGATACCGATCTGCCGAACAGCATCAGCGACAATCACATCGAGGCCATGTTCTATCTCGACGTTGGCGCCAGCTATACTTTCGACATCGGCGGCCGTTCGCTCCAGATCTATGGCGCGGTTAAGAACCTGACCAATCCCACACCTCCTGTGAATGTCTACAGCGGCTCGGGCACCAACCCGTTCTTGTTCGACTTGGTCGGCCGCAGGTTTACGATGGGCGCGCGGGTGAGATTTTAGATCCAGATTACGTGTAGATCAAAAGCCCTCCCACTTCCGATTTGGGCGGGCTGGTTGAGGCCGATGCAGTCCGTAGAAGTTGCAATGAAGGAGTGTTTCTTCGGTTGCGGGGGCAGGGCATTTCTTAGTCCTACATGTCTCTTTGCTATTGGCTTCTCGAATTCCAGCGCCATCCAGTTTGGCGTCGGTCTTCGAGCGGTGGGCTCTTATGTCTCGTGTATCCGAGCCGCAGATAAGGCCGGCAGCAAATGCGCGGCGCTCTTGTACCCCGATCGCGTTGGCAACCCTGTCCAAGGGCAACATCTCGATTATCTTTAGAACGGATCTCGTGTGGACATCTACCGCGAGCCAACGACAAGCAGCGTTTTTGAGTTTACGTCATACTCAACGATCTCAGCTGGATCGCCTCGAAGCCGCAACCGCAACCGACAGCGTGCGCTTCGATCTTAACCGCCGCCGATCTCGGGCTCATGGCGCAAGCCAGCTTCATGAACGAAACGCGGGTTCTCACGGGCCGTTTCGCGCGGTGAAATGTCGGCTATGTTGAAATGTTAAAACTGAGGACAACCCGCGGACGCGTTGTCGACGGATTTCTCGCGTCGCCGGCCCACTGGGTGTCACGTGTACCGGGCACCAGTCAAGCCGGGTAGGTCACGCAAAGAGCGAACCCGCGCATTGACACTATGCGGAATGCGCATCGCATGACATCTTGATACCATCATGGCACAGAACATTTCAGTTTCGCCAATCAATGGGTCGTGGAACAGTGGCTTTGCCTTGTATCAGGCGGCGACATATGTCGGCACGCCACATCGGCCTGTCATCGTGGCCGCGACTACGAACAGTCAGAGCGAAATCCAGCTCTTTGACTGGCTGGTGCCCGAGCGTTTCGAGGTCATAAGCGGCGGCGGTTCCGACAATCGCGCTGCGAAATTCTGCTTCTACATCGCGAACCGTCCCACCTGGATCGGCCGAGGCGATGGCCAAATACAGGAAATCCCTGAACATAAACTCGTTGTCATCAATACGAACGATCCAATCAGGACGATCAGCCTTGGCGACACGCGGCATCTTACACTCGTTCTGCCTCACTGGATGGTCGCGCGCCATGTTCCGGAGCCGGTTCATCTGAGCACAGCAGCGACTGTCTTGCCCGATGCCAATGGGCTCGCAGCGCGCGACATCATGTTTGCGCTTCGATCATGCATTGGGTTGGCGCAGTTTCCTTCGATCAGCACGAAGCTGGTGGACGGCTTCCTTGATACTCTGCGTCCCGTCAAAGCCGATGACCATAGCCCTGGCTTGCACAAGCGCAGCGCCGATGTGCTGCGCATTCGCGAGATCATCGCACGAAACTTCAGCGATCCCGATTTTTCAGCGGCGGATATTGCGCGCGCGCTCGGGATATCCACGCGCTACCTGCACCTCATCTGCCAGGTTGAAGAGTCACCCGCCCGGATGATCCGGAATTTCCGGCTCCAACAAGCAGAGGCGCTCCTCAAATCGCCAGCCTGGCAGGACAGATCCATCACCGACATTGCGCTGGAGTGTGGCTTCAACAGCAGCAGTCAGTTCAGCACCAGCTTTCGGTCCTATGCCGGGGTTTCGCCACGGCAATTGCGATATGGCCCCAGTGCTTAAACTCAGAATCGACCCGCACTTCCAAATTTCAAAAAATCCACTGCGGAAATCGGAAAGACGGCCTGGCTGCGGCCAATTAAGCCTGCTCGCCACAAAACAACGAAATGAAGAGGGCGAGGATATGTGGAAGGGCTCTGACAGTCTGTCCGGTTTTTGCGTGCTGGCGGCCTTGGTGGCGACGCCGGGGATGGCGCAGACGGGACCCGCAAGCGAACCATCGGCAACGATCGAGGACATTGTCGTCACTGCGCGTCGGACGGCAGAGACGTTGCAGAACGCACCTGTTGCCGTGTCGGTGATCGGCGGCGGCGCCCTCGAGCGGGCCGGCATCACCGGGTTGACGGACCTGCAGAGCCGGCTGCCCGCTGTGGAATTCCAGACAGCGACGAGCACGCCGATCGTCACCGTGCGCGGTGTTGGCACGTTCAGCACGCAGGCCGGTGTCGATTCCGCCATAGCCTATACGGTCGATGGCATCTTTCTGGCCCATCCCCAGGCCTATCCCCCGGTTCTGGTCGACATCGCGCGCGTGGAATCTCTGCGTGGACCGCAGGGCACGCTCTATGGCCGCAACTCAAATGGCGGCGCGATCAACTTCCTGACCAACGAACCGGTGCTGGGGCAAGTGCAGGCAAATATCGCGCTGACTGCGGGCAATTATGCGACCTTCGGTTCCGAGGCGATGCTGAACGTGCCCGTGGGTGAAAATGCCGCGATCCGTTTCGCGTTCGGCTCGAACAGGCGCGATGGCTTCTATCCCGATGGGTACAGCAATGCCGCTGATTGGGTCGGGCGCGCGCGTCTACTGGTCCAGCCCAGCGATCAACTAAAGATCGTCCTGAGTGCCGACCGCTCCAAGCTGAGCAACGATGGCGCGGGTTGGGACTATTGCCCGCCCAACACCACCAGCGCTTTGTGCGCCGGCCGCCCTTTCCGCCCCTATACCGGGCTGAGCGGACGCAACCTCGCGGATTTCAATCATAGCGATAGCTGGTCGGTCTATAATCAGATTGATCTCACGCTCCCCTGGGCCACGCTCACCTCGCTCACTGGCTACCGCGACAACGACTTCCTCGCCCGGCAGACGCAGGTGCTGGGCACGTCGTCCTCAGGCTTTATCCAGGGTGTGCGCAGCAAATTGTTCACGCAGGAGCTACGCCTCGCATCGCCTGCCCAGTCGCCTTTCAAATGGCTCCTCGGCGGCTTTTACGCGCGCGAGACCGGGCCGGCCTCACAGACCTTCAATCAGGACGAGATCCCCTACTTCTCCAGCGATCCGCATCTGGTGACGACCTCGAAAGCGGTGTTCGGCGAAGTCACCGTGCCCCTCGCCTCCATGCTGCGGATCATCGGCGGGCTGCGTTATACCGACGAGGAGAAGTCCGCGACGGGTGTGGTGCGCACCATCTCGCCGACCTCCGCCACCGAACTGCCGATCCTGCAGAATTTCCGGACCCGCAAATGGACCTGGAAAGCCGGGGCAGAGCTCGATCTGGCCGAGACGTCGCTGGTCTACGCGACGGTCAGCACCGGCTTCAAATCGGGCGGCATCAATCAGGTTCCGCAATTGCCCGGCTTCACCGGCTCCTACCGACCGGAGACGATTACTGCCTATCAACTGGGGTCGAAGAACCGCCTGCTCGGCAACCGCCTCCAGATCAACGGCGAAGTCTTCTATTATGATTACAAGGATTTCCAGGCGCTGCAGGTGATCCGCGACGCCGCCATTCCCGGCTTCTTCATCCAGACGACCAATTCGCAGAAATCATCGATGTACGGCGGCGAGCTGGAGGCCGAGGTCGCCGTTTCCTCCGCGGGTCGCGTGTCGCTGGCGGCCACCTGGCTCCATGCCCGCTTTGATACCTATATCATTGGCGCGACCAACCTGTCGGGCAAGCAGATCCAGGCCGCGCCCGATTTCACGCTAGGTGGCGCCTACGAGCACCGGTTCGATTTCGACAGCGGCGCCCGCCTGACCTTCGGCATCGACAGCAAATATGTGACGGGCCATTTCGTGGCCAACAGCAACGCCCCCGGCTCCTATCAGGATGGCTATTTGCGCTCCAATGCGAGCTTGACCTTCGAAACCCCCAATCGCGCGTGGCAGATCTCGGCGTTCGTCAGGAACATCGAGGACAAGGCGCAGATCGCGGCCTTCCAGCCGTCCGCAAATGGCGACTTGGTGTTGCTCAATCCGCCGCGCACCTTCGGCGCGACGGTCAAGTGGCGCTACTGATCGTGGCAGGCCAGCTATCATCGATGCGAGGCGCAACCGCATGACGGATCAGTCCTCCCTCCTCTTCGACCAGTTCACTTTGAAAGGGCGGCAACTCGCCAATCGCTTCGTCCTCCCCGGCATGCAACGCGGATGGAGCGTCGACGGCGCGCCGACCGATACGCTCACCGATTACTACGTGCGGCGCGTGAAGGGTGGCGCGGGCCTTATCATCACGGAGTCGGTCGCGGTCGATCACCCCAGCGCGACACGGTCGGCTGTTTTCAGCCGGTTGGACGAAGGCACGTTCGAGGCCTGGCGACAGTGCGTTGGGGCAGTGCGCGCTGCAGGCGGGCACATTCTCCTGCAACTCTGGCATGAGGGCGCAGTGCGCAAGGATGAGGATCTGGGAGACGGGGTGGTCGTCACGCCGACACTCAGCCCATCCGGATTGATGGCGGCGGACCGACCGCGTGGTCGGGCGGCGACGCTTGAGGACCTGGAGGAAATCAAACAGGCCTTCGTTCGCTCCGCGCTTCTCGCGCAAAAGGCTGGGGCAGACGGCATAGAACTGCACGGCGCGCACGGCTATTTTCTCGATCAGTTTCTGTGGGAGCAAACCAACCGCCGCTCGGATCGCTATGGTGGCCAGTCGTTGCCCGAGCGGGCGCGCTATCCTGCCGAAATTGCGCGAAGCGTACGTGCAGCCTGCGGGGAAGATTTCATCATCTCCTTTCGCTTTTCCCAGTGGAAGGAGATCGATCTCAAGGCGCGGATCGCCGAGACGCCAGAGGAGCTGGCGCTATTCGTCTCGCTGCTGCGGAACTCAGGAGTCGATATTCTCCACGTGTCGACGCGACGTTTCTGGGAGGCCGCCTGGCCGGAGAGCGACAAGACGCTGGCCGCGTGGGTCAGGCAACTGAGCGGACTCCCGGTCATCGCCGTGGGCAGCGTCGGCCTGAGCACGGACATCATGGAAACGGCTCAAGGCCTGGAATCGCAATCCGATGCACAGGCGAGCATCGCTCTTCTCGACCAGGGTCTGCAGCGGGGCGACTTCGACCTCGTCGCTGTCGGGCGCGGGCAGATCAGCGATCCCGAATGGGTCAACAAGGTGCGGGAGCAGCGTTATAGTGACATCATCGCCTTTTCCCGCAAAGCGCTGGGTAAGCTCGACGGGGAAACGGACCATATGGAGGGTGTGCCCCCAAAGGCCTGAGCGACACATCGGCATGGCGGATATCAGGATAAGGGTTGGGACGAGGCAATGAGCTCTGGCAGGCCAGCCGAATTAGCGGCGGATGAGGCGGTCGATCTGAAGGGGGCGACCAGCCGCCCGGATGTCACGCGTGCCTCATGGATCGCGCTCTCCATCCTGCTGCTCGTCTATCTGCTCAACAATCTCGATCGGTTCATCCTCTCGATCCTCGCCCAGCCGATCAAGGAAGAGTTGCGCCTCGCGGACTGGCAGCTTGGCCTGCTCACCGGCTTCGCCTTCAGTCTCCTGTATGTCGTCGTCGGATTTCCGATGGCGCGCCTGTCCGACCGGGGAAACCGGACGTTGATCCTGTCCCTCTGCGTGGCCTTCTGGTCGATCATGACCGCGCTGTGCGGGCTCGCGACAAGTTTCGTGCAGCTTTGCCTGTTCAGAGCCGGTGTCGGTGTCGGTGAAGCGGCTTGCCTGCCCGCTTCACACTCGTTGATCAGTGATCTCTTTCCGCCGGAGGCGCGAACGCGCGCGATGTCGATCTTCGGGCTGGGCCTGCCGCTGGGCGGGTTTGCCGGCGTCGTGATCGGTGGCTTCGTCATGGACCATTGGGGATGGCGCAGCGCGATGCTGATCGTGGGTCTGCCCGGCCTGCTGGTAGCCTTGCTGACCTGGATGGTTATCAAGGAGCCCGAGCGGGGCCGCTTTGAGCGGGCATCCGCGCGGACGTTGCCCAGCGCCGGATCCCTGATCGAAGTTGCGATGACCTTATGGAAATCGCCCATTGCCCGGAATGTGATCATTGCGCTGACGGCTGCGGGCCTGGTTGGCGCGCCCAATGTCACCTTCATGGGCCCCTATATGATCCGCCGCTTCGACCTGGGCTACACGGAACTGGGCGTGATCATCGCGCTGACCTTCATGCTCGGATCGGCCATATCGACGCTGGGAGGCGGGCTCATCGTCCATTGGGCATCCCGCTTTGACGACCGCTGGATCATGTGGGTGCCTGCCATCGGCGTTGCGCTCAGCGCACCATTATATGTCGCGGCTTATGCGCAAAGCAGCTGGCAGGGCCTCGCGGCCATCCTGTTTCTCGCATCCGTCGTCAACTCGACCTATCTCGCGCCTTCCTACGCCATGCTGCACAGTACGGTCGGGCCGAACGGCCGGGCGACCGCATCGGTCATCGCGAGCTTCTGCCTCAGTCTGATCGCGATGGGTTTTGGTCCGCTGCTCGCCGGCATGGGGATCGATTTGCTGGCGGCTCATCTCTTCGGTGCCGTTGGGCAAGGTGGTTTTTCGAGCGCGTGCCCCGGCGGTGCGGCCGCCGCCGGGAGCGCCCCGGAACTGGCCAGCGCATGCCGCTCCGCGACATCCCAGGCCACGCAATGGGTGATCATGGGATGCCTCGCAGCGATGGTATGGCCCGCCTGGCATTTCTTCCTTGCGGCGCGTCACATGACCATTCGGACCACCTCAAATGCACATCATTCGCGCGTCTGACTAACCGGCTTTGACAAAAGCGGGGGACGCTTGTCCGAGGTCATCGGATGACCGCGCCGCCGGACAGCGCGTTGTCCAAAGCGGGCATAGAGTGTCGGAAGAACGAACAGCGTCAGCAGCGTTGCGGATATCAGGCCGCCGATCACCACGGTAGCCAGCGGCTTCTGGACCTCGGCTCCGGAGCCGCTGGCAAACGCCATGGGCACAAAGCCCAGGCTTGCGACCAGCGCAGTCATGGCGACGGGCCGCAAGCGTTGAATCGCGCCTGTTCGTGCCGCCTCGGCGCGGCTCATGCCCTTGCCGATCAGATCCTGAATGGAACTGACCATGACCAGCCCGTTCAATACCGCAATCCCCGACAGGGCGATGAACCCCACCGCCGCCGAGATCGAGAAGTCCATCCCGCGCAGGAACAGCAGCAATACGCCGCCGACGAGCGCGAAGGGCACGCCGGTGAAAACGATCGCCGCGTCCCGAACATTGCCGAGCGCACCGTAGAGCAGCAACAGGATGATGACGAAGCAGCTCGGCACGACAAGTTTCAGCCGCTCGCTTGCCGAAGCGAGATTCTCGAACTGCCCGCCCCATTCGAGATAACTGCCCGCAGGCAAGCGCACCTCGTTCGCAATCGCGGCCTGAGCGTCTGCAACGACACTGCCCACATCGCGGCCGCGGACGTTGGCCTGGACAACGACGCGGCGTTTGCCGTTCTCGCGGCTGATCTGGTTTGGCCCGTCGACCACCGCAATCGTCGCGACGCTCGACAGCGGAACATAGGCGCCTCCAGCGACCGGCACCTGGATCTGGGCCAGTGCGCCGAGGTCGGCACGTTGGGCCTCGGAAAGGCGGATGACCACCGGGAAGCGTCGATCGCCCTCGAAGATCATACCTGAGGTCCGACCGCCGATCGTGGCGGTGATGGTGTCCTGCACGTCCTGCGCCGTCACGCCGAGCCGCGCCATCGCATCGCGATTGACGCGGATGTCGAGCATCGGCAGACCCGTTGTCTGCTCGACCTTCACGTCGGTCGCGCCTTCCGTCCTCCGCAGAACCGAAGCGATTTGCTCGGCCACCCGGTTCATCGATGCGAAATCGTCACCAAAAACCTTGACCGCGACATCGCCGCGGACGCCCGCAATCAGCTCATTGAAGCGCATCTGGATCGGCTGAGTGATCTCATAAGCGTTTCCGGGGATCTTCCCCAACTCGCCTTCTAGACGTTCGACCAGTGCCGCCTTGGTCAGGCGGGGATCGGGCCACTCGTCTCGCGGCTTGAGGATCACGAACATGTCCGTGGCATTGGGCGGCATCGGGTCGGATGCCAGTTCCGCCGTGCCTGTCTTGGAAAAGACGAACTTCACCTCCTTTTGACGCGACATCATCTGCTCGAGCGGCACCTGCATCGCCTGGCTTTGCTGGACCGATGTCGCAGGGATCCGCAGGGCCTGGATCAGGATGTCGCCTTCATCGAGCTGCGGCAGGAACACCTGCCCCAGCGAGAGGAATGCCGCCGCCGCGATCGCAAGGCTTCCAAGCGCCGCTCCGATGGTGAACGAAGGCATCTTCATCGCCCGATCGAGGCCCGGTTCGTACCGCGCCTTCAACCAGGAGATGATCCGGCCATCCTTTTCCTCAACCTTCTTGGAAAGCCAGATCGCGATCATCGCCGGCACGAAGGTCAACGACAGGATGAAGGCGAAGGCGAGCGCGATGATGACCGTGAGCGCCATCGGCACGAAGGTCTTGCCTTCCACCCCGGTGAGCGTGAGCAGCGGCACATAGACCAGAATGATGATCGCCTGGCCGTACACAGAGGGACGGATCATTTCGCGCGCCGCGCTCCCGACATTGCCGAGCCGTTCCTGCACTGTGAGCAGGCGGCCCTCATGATGCTGCTGTTCGGCGATACGCCTGAGCGCATTCTCAACGATGATGACGGCGCCATCAACGATAAGGCCAAAGTCGAGCGCGCCAAGGCTCATCAGATTGGCTGAGACGCCGACGCGCAGCATTCCGAAACCGGTCAGCACCATCGTGATCGGGATGACCAGCGCAGCGATCAGGGCCGCCCGGAAGTTGCCGAGCAGCAGGAACAGGACGACGATGACCAGAAGCGCGCCTTCGCTGAGATTCTTTGCGACCGTCTTGATCGTCGAGTTCACCAGTACCGTCCGATCCAGCACCGGCTGAATGACGACGTCGGGGGGCAGGGATGCGTTGATCTCCTGCAGCCTGTCGGCAACCGCGGTCGCGACGGTGCGGCTGTTTTCACCGATCCGCATGATCGCCGTGCCAACCACCACTTCGGTGCCGTTCTCCGAGGCTGATCCCATCCGAACCGCCTGTCCGGTCTGCACCGTGGCGACCTGATCAAGCGTGATCGGTACGCCCTCACGGGTCGCGATGACTGTTCGCGCCAGTTCCGCTTCGTTGCGGATCAGCGCGTCCGACATGACCGCGAGACCTTCGCCACCGCGATTGACGAACCCGCCCCCAACACTGGAGTTGTTGCGCTCGAGCGCAGTGCCGAGGTCGGTCAGGGTCAGCCCCATTGATGCCAATTTCTGGACATTGGGAACGACGAGATATTGTTTGGCGTAGCCGCCGATCGAATCGATCCCGGCGACGCCGGGCACATTCTTGAGGAGCGGCGTGACGATCCAGTCCTGCGTGGTGCGCAGATAGGTGGCCTTATCGGCCTCGCTCGTCAGCCGTTGCCCTTCGGGCGTGATGTAGCTGCCGTCTGGCTGCTGGCCAGGCTCGCCGGGTCGATGCTTGTCGTCCGCCCGATGGTCGAGCCGAACGGTCCACATATAGACCTCGCCAAGCCCCGTCGCGATCGGCCCCATTTCAGGGCTGACGCCGCTGGGCAGGCTCTCTTTCACGCTTTCAAGGCGTTCGCCGACCTGCTGGCGCGCGAAGTAGATGTCGGTTGCGTCGGTGAACACGGCCGTGACCTGGGCAAAGCCATTGCGGCTCAGTGAACGGGTGTACTCAAGACCGGGAATACCGGCGAGCGCCGTTTCGATCGGAAACGACACCTGCTTCTCGACCAGTTCAGGCGAGAGCGCGGGCGCACGAACGTTGATCTGCACCTGATTGTTGGTGATGTCCGGCACGGCGTCGATCGGCAGGCGGGACAAGGAATAGGCGCCGATGACGGCGGCAACGGCGGTGAGAGCGAGGACAAGCCATCGCTGCTCCACCGCCCATGTGACGATGCGGGCGATCATGGTTCAGTCCTCATGGCTTGCTTCGCTCTTGCCGAGTTCGGCCTTGAGCGTGAAACTTCCGGTGGTGGCGATCCGCTCACGGCCTGAAAGCCCGGAGCGGATCAGCACGGTGTCGCCGGCGGGATCGCCAAGCTGGACCGGCGTGACCCTGAAGCCTGTCGCCGTCCGCACGAACACGACCGTTTTCCCCTCGACCATTTGCACGGCCGTCAAGGGCACGCGCACAGAGGCGGGACCGTCGCCGCCGCCAGCCAGTTGCACCGACGCGGTAACCGCCTCGCCAACGCGCCAGACGCCGCCGCCATTGTCGAGCGATGCGATCGCCGGCACCAGTTTCGTCTGTGGATCGAGCGCTGGCGATACGAAGCTGATCTGCCCGATTGCCGACCGTCCTGCTGCGGTGACCGTCACGGGCGCACCGGGACGCACGCGGCCCGCATCCTCGGGCTCGAGGCTGAGCGAGAGCGAGACCTTCGACAGATTGGCGACCCGGAACAGCTCGGCGTCAGCCGCAACTGTTTGACCGAGCACCACCGGTCGCGCGATCACCTGGCCCGAGATGGGGGCAACGATGCCGAGGCGATTGAGCCCGCTCCCACCGCCACCAGTTGCCGAAACCTGGCTTTGCGCCTGAGTGAGTGCGATCCGCGCTTCGGTTGCCGCGGTTCGCGCCGCGATCAGGTCCTGCTCAGGTGAAACGCGCTGAGAGAACAGCCGTTGCTCGCGCGCGAGATTGGAATTGGCGAGGGCGAGCCGTGCCCGGGCCGCCTCGACCGCCCCCTTGAGCTGCGCCGCCTCGCGGCTCTCGATCACCGCAAGCGTCTGCCCGCGGGAAACGCTTTCGCCGAGATTGCGGTTAAGCGCGACGACACGACCGGCGATCGCCGCTGAGACGACCTGTGTCGCCTGCGGATCGCCATCGATCGTCGCGGGCAGTTCGATCGTGCCGGCGCCGCCGATCAGCGGAACGGCAACCTGCACGCCTGCCGCCGCGATCTGTTCGACCGAGAGCGTGATGACGCCTTCATCCGCATGACCGGTTTCCTTGGGTTGCTCGGGCGCGGACTCGTTTGTCAAAGTGCCGTCACCGCAGGCAGCCAATATGAGCGCGAGCGACAATGCGCCCGCAAGCTGGATTTTCTTCATGACTGGTTTCCCCCTTGAGGCGCGGGAGCGGTCAGCCGCTCCAGCCGCGCACGGGCATTGTGATAATTGGCGAGGGCATCGATCGCAGCGACGCGGGTGTCCGCGAGCGTGCGCTCGGCGTCGAGCAAGTCGAGCTGGCTGAACTTGCCCTCGCGATAGCCGATCCGTGCGATACGAGCCGCCTCCTGCGCGGCCGCAAGCGCCGGGCCGGCGGCCGCGCGTGCGGTCGTTTCAGCATTGGCTGCTTCAGCTTGCGCTTCGGCAATCGCCTGATCGACATCGAGTGCTGTCATGCGCCGCCGCGCCTCAGCCCTTGTGCGCTCGGCACTGGCCTGCGCCACTGCCGCCTGGCCGTTGTTGAACAGCGGGATCGCAATCGAGATGGCCAAAGCCGCGGCGGTGTCGTTGGTCGCTTCCAGACGCCGGAGCGCCGGCCCGATATTAAGATCGGGCACACGATTGGCGCGCGCCAGACGGATGCCGGCATCGGCGACGGCAAGATCGGCGTCGGCTGCCGCAAGCGTGAGCGTGCCGGACGCTGACGGCTCGATCATCGGGCCATAGGATGCTGTCGGAATTTGGTCCAGCAGCCCGATGTCCAGCGCACCATCAATCGAACCGCCAAGCCGTCGTGCGAGGTTCAGCCGGGCGACGTCCGCAAGCCGGGCCGCGCGTTCCAGGCTCGCCGCCGCGTTGATCCTGGCGAGATCCGCACGCTGTTCTTCAAGCGGTGAAGCACGGCCGGCTTGCACCCGCACCTTTGCCGCCTGCAGGGCATCGTTCGCGATCCTGAGCTGGTCATGGGCGGTTGCGAGCCGTCTTTCCGCCGCGATTGCCTCGACATAGAGCGACGTAACCTGAAGGCGGACATCGGCCGCGACGACCGCTGCTTCCAGTTCCGCACGCGAAAGTTGCGCTGTGGCGACAGCCATACGCGCACTGCGCTTGCCGCCGAGTTCGATGGGCAATGTCACGCCCATCGTCGTCTCCGCGCTCCGGAGCCCCCTATATAGTCCGGTGCCGACGACATTCTCGACCTGCGCCTGTGCCACCGGGTTGGGACGCAGGCCCGCAACCATGCGGTTGGCGCGCGCGGCTTCGATAGCGGCTTTGGCAGCGTCGGTTGACGGTGCTGCGCCGCCCGCTGCGGCTATGGTCTGTTCAAGCGTGAGGATCGACGCCGCAGCATCGGCCGATACGCGCCCCTGTTGCGCCTGCGCCGCCGAGGCACAGGACGCTGCGGCGAGCATCGCCGCGAGCAATTTCTTCATGAGTGATTCTTCCTGACAGCTGATCGTCAGGCCGGCATGCGCCGGCCGGCGAAACCGTCAGGCTTGGGGCGGCCTTGGCAAGACGCCGCCGCGGCCATCCGGCAGCGGCGCGCGCAAATGGCGCTGCTCGGGATCGTTCGTCACCAGGCTCGCCTGTGACCCGATGATCGTTGCAGGCGTTCCAACATGATGTCCGTGACAGGGATTGTGATGATGCGGCAGTCCATTGTCGCTGTCCGCAGGCACCTCGTCGCCATCACCCGGTGCGTGGACCGTAAGTTCGGCGCCAAGCACGCTCCCGCCCACCGCTTCAGCAGCGTGCGCCATGCCCGCGAAGCCGGAAAGCACCAGCATCAAACAGGCGAGCAAAGGGAGAAGCTTGCGCATCATCTGCCCCTTATCACTCCGCCGCCACGACGTAACCGCTTATTTGAAATGAGCTCCTTATCCGTAAGGATGACTTGCGTGCCGCCGGAGGTGGCGAGAGCGATACCCCCGTTATCGAGATGGGCAGCAGGCATAACGTGCTCGCCGACGTGAGCAGCGGCGGAGGTTTTCGCATCACGCGCCAGGCTTTACGCGGTCACCCTCGCGCAAGCTTGCGGGACCGGCTTGGAAAGCGTGTAAGTGACGCCTACGACAGCTCATGCGCGCAGTGGGCGTTGCGGCGAATCCAGGATGGAATGTTAGGGGCGGACATGGTGAAGCATATTTTCTGGATCATCCTCGCGATCATCGGCGCCGTCTGTCTCGGCATTGTCGCCACGGCACGCGGCGAGGCGGTCAACGCGCTGTGGATCGTCATCGCCGCGGTCAGCATCTTCCTCGTCGCCTATCGTTATTATGCGCTCTACATCGCCCGGCACGTCATGCGGCTCGATCCTGCTCGCGCTACGCCGGCCCAGTATCGGGGCGACGGGCTGGATTATGTCCCCACGGATCGCCGCGTCCTCTTTGGTCATCATTTCGCGGCCATTGCCGGTGCCGGCCCGCTGGTCGGCCCGGTGCTCGCGGCGCAGATGGGCTATCTGCCCGGCACGCTGTGGATCATCTTCGGCGTCGTGCTGGCCGGCGCGGTGCAGGATTTCATGGTGCTGTTCATCTCGATGCGGCGCGACGGCAAATCGCTCGGTGAACTGGTTCGCATGGAGATGGGGCCGGTCGCCGGCACGATCGCGCTCGCCGGCGCCTTTCTGATCATGGTCATCATCCTCGCGGTGCTCGCCCTCATCGTCGTGCGCGCGCTGGCGGAGAGCCCCTGGGGCATGTTCACCGTCGCGGCCACGATCCCCCTCGCCCTCTTGATGGGCATCTACACACGCTGGATCCGCCCCGGCCGCATTGGCGAGGTTTCGCTGCTCGGCTTCGTGGGGCTGATGCTCGCCATCATGTACGGGCAATCGGTCGCCGCTTCCCCCGTCTGGGGGCCGATCTTCACCTTCACGCCTACGCAGCTCTGCTGGATCCTCATCGGCTATGGCGCCGTCGCCTCCATCCTGCCGGTGTGGCTGCTGCTGGCGCCGCGCGATTATCTGTCGACCTTTCTCAAGATCGGCGCGATCGCCGCGCTGGCGATCGGCATAGTCGTTATGGCCCCGCCGCTGCGGATGCCGGCGCTGACCCAGTTCGTCGGCGGGGGCGGTCCGGTCTGGTCGGGTGGCCTCTTCCCCTTCCTGTTCATCACCATCGCCTGCGGCGCCGTCTCAGGCTTCCATGCGCTCATCTCCAGCGGCACGACGCCCAAGCTCATCGCGGCCGAAACCGATGCGCGCTTTATCGGCTATGGCGCGATGCTGATGGAAGCGTTCGTGGCGATCATGGCGCTGGTGGGCGCCTCGATCCTCGATCCGGGCATCTATTTCGCGATGAACAGTCCGGCCGCGATCACCGGCGGCGATCCCGTGAGCGCAGCGGCCGCGGTCACCGCCATGGGCTTTCCGGTCTCAGCCGACACATTGGCCCAGACCGCCCGCGACGTCGGTGAGCACAGCATCGTGTCGCGAACCGGTGGCGCGCCGACCCTCGCCGTCGCCATGGCCGAGATTTTCAGCCATGTCGTCGGGGGGCCGGCGATGAAGGCGTTCTGGTATCATTTCGCCATCCTGTTCGAGGCGCTGTTCATCCTGACGGCCGTCGATGCCGGGACGCGCGCCGGCCGCTTCATGCTGCAGGATCTGATAGGCCTCGCCGTTCCCTCATTCCGCGCGGGCAACGCCCTGCTGCCGGGGGTGATCGCGACCGGGCTGTGCGTGGCCAGCTGGGGCTTCTTCCTCTATCAAGGCGTCACCGATCCGCTGGGCGGCGTGAACACGCTCTGGCCGGTGTTTGGCATCTCCAACCAGATGCTCGCGGCCGTCGCGCTGATGCTTTCTACCGTGGTCCTGTTCCGCATGAAGCAGCACCGGTTCGCCTGGGTGACCGTGGTGCCCACCCTCTGGCTGCTGGTCTGCACGCTGAGCGCCGGCGCGCTCAAGCTCCTGTCGAGCGATCCGGCCGTCGGCTTCCTCGCGCATGCCCGGCGCTTTTCGGACGCCGCCGCGCGGGGCGAAGTTCTGGCCCCGGCAAAATCCATGGCGGAGATGAATGCTATCATCTTCAATGATCGGATCGATGCCGGCCTTTGCGCGCTGTTTGTCGCCGTGGTGCTCTCGCTGCTCTTCTTCACCATCCGGACCTGTCTGGCGAGCCTGCGCAATCCCGAGCCGACGGCGCATGAAGCCCCGGCCCAGATGGTCCCTGCGGAATGAGCGGCCTGTGGCACCGGCTGCGCGCCACCGCGCGCCTGATGGTCGGGCAACCGCCTTATGAGGCCTATCTGGCCCATATGGCGCGTCACCATCCGCAGGCCAAACCGATGACGCGGACCGAGTTTTTCCGTAACCGTGAGCAGGCGCGCTATGGGGGCGCTGGCGGAGGCAAGTGCTGCTAGGTTATTCGGCGCCTATCTCGGAACCAAAACCTGCATCCCGCATCTGCTTTTCGTCGCGCTCGGCCTTTCGCTGGCCATCCTCAATATAATCGCGCTCGCGACCTTGTGGCTTATCGGTGTTCGGGACGACCGAGGGGTTGGACGGCTCGGGTCTGCCGTCCGGCATGGACCGATCCCGTTCCGGCTTTTGTCGAGGGTTGTGTTCTTCCATGTGTCTTCTCCGTTTCTGCTTTGGAAACGGAGGCCGCAGGAGCCAGTTCCGCGCGCGCGTTCAACGGTGTGGCTTTCTCCATCGCTCTTGCCGTGACTGGCTGCGATCACGCCCGCCACCTTCGTCAGTCGGCTCGACAACTGTAATTTACTACTCTGTAAACCCATTTCGCCATACCAGTTCGATGGACCGCTCCCACACGCCACCTCCCGCTTTCAGCGAGGTTGACCGACTGTCTGCTCTCCGCAAACTGGAGATTCTCGATACCCCGCCCGAGCGCGACTTTGACGAGATTACCCGGCTGGCTGCCGCCGCGCTGGGTGTTGCGAGCTCCGCGATCAGCCT
Organism: Sphingobium sp. B8D3B; assembly: GCF_025961875.1. Taxonomy (NCBI): domain Bacteria; kingdom Pseudomonadati; phylum Pseudomonadota; class Alphaproteobacteria; order Sphingomonadales; family Sphingobiaceae; genus Sphingobium; species Sphingobium sp. B8D3B. The sequence goes on from NZ_JAOQON010000001.1 coordinate 2,393,277, forward strand.
CATCGACGAAGAGAGGCAATGGTTCAAATCGCGGCACGGTATCCCATTTTCTGAAACACCCCGGAACATCGCTTTCTGCACTCACGCCGTCGCTTCGCGCGGCCTCCTCGTGGTTCCCGATGCTACGCAGGATGATCGGTTCAGCTCTAACCCGCTCGTAACGCAGGAGAGCGGAATACGCTTTTATGCCGGCATCCCCCTGATCGTGAATTCGGGGCACTGTCTCGGCACTTTATGTGTGTTCGATCCCACCGCTCGTGATGGGCTGACCGCGCCGCAGGAAGCTGTGCTCCGGGATTTAGCCAAGCTTGCGACCGACCTGATCGAGTCCCGACGCTTCCGGAACATGGGAGAGATCGCCGCGAGGGTGGTTGACGCGACTTCGGACGCGGTGCTCGCGGCCGATCGCCACGGAACGATTGTCTACTGGAATCCGGCCGCCGAACGCATGTTTGGTCATGCGCGCGACGAGGCTCTCGGCAGGAATGTCGAGATCATTATCCCGCAGCGCCTTGCAGAAGGTCATCGGGACATTTTCGCGAGGGCCGCCGCGGGCGGTGCCACCAGAATTGTCGGAACGTTCGTTGAGCTCGTAGGCGGGCGGGCAGATGGCAGCGAGTTCCCGGTAGAACTGTCCTTAGCCCGATGGGGCGCAGGACCGCCGGAGGGCGGCTTCGCAGCAATCATTCGAGACATCAGCGCGCGCAAGGTTTTGGAACGGGAGCGCGAGCAGACCCAGGCGTTTCTGGATACAGTCGTGACGAACCTGCCTGCGATGCTGTTCGTGAAGGACACGCAAACGCGCCAATATCTGATGATCAATCGCGCCGGTGAGGTTGCTATCGGTCGTCCCGCCCGCGATATCATCGGACAAACCGACAAGGATCTTTTTCCCGATTATGGGGAAGATTACGAGCGACGCGACAATGAGTCGATCGCGTCGCCTTCGGCCACGATCTTCGAAAGCGAGTTTGTCCGCGAAGATGGCGAGTCTGTCCATTTGCGGACGACCCGCACCCTGATCGACGGTCCGGACCGGCCGGGGCAATATCTCCTTGGTATATCTGAAGACGTGACCGCAACGCGACTGGCGGAGGCGGAAGTTCTCCGCCTGGCACATTATGACGCCCTCACCGGACTGCTCAATCGGGCGAGCTTCACCGACAAACTTCACCGTCTCGTCCGGGCAGGCGAGCCTTTTGCGATGCTCAGCATCGATCTTGACCGGTTCAAGGCGGTCAACGACCAGTTCGGGCACCCGGTAGGCGACGTGGTTCTCTCACAGGTCGGTGACAGGCTCCGGAGCGCGGTTCCCGCCCAAGGGTGGGTGGCGCGTATCGGCGGAGACGAATTCATCGCCGTCCTTACCGGCACGCGATTGCGCGAACGTGCTGACGACGTCGCTTCGGCTGTTCTGATGAGTATCTGCAAGCCGTTCCTGACCGATCGTGTGGTCGCACATGTCGGCGCCTCCATCGGCATTGTGCTCATGCCTGAAGATGGTCTGACAACCGAGCAGCTTCGGGAGAATGTCGATCTGGCGCTTTACCGCGCGAAGCAGATGGGAAGGGGCAAAGCCTGCTTCTTCAATGCCGAGATGGACGCCGCAGCGCAGGATCGCCGGAAGCTGGAGACCGAATTACGCGAAGCCATTGAGAAAGACAGGATCGAACTCGCCTATCAACCCGTCCTCTCCGCAAACTCCGGCCAGATCACCAGTGCCGAAGCGCTGGCACGCTGGACACATCCCGAGCGCGGGCCGATCCGCCCTGACATCTTCATATCCCTCGCGGAGGAATGTGGGTTGATCGATCGCTTGGGCGAACAACTGCTGCGCCGCGCTTGTCGTGACGCGCAAGACTGGCCCGAACATGTGCGTGTCGCCATCAACCTTTCCCCCATGCAGTTTATTTCGGGGCGGCTTGTCGAAACAGTGCGGCGCGCCATGGATGATTCCGGCATTCGTGCCGACCGCGTCCAGCTCGAAGTCACAGAAGGCCTCGTCATCCGGGACGTTGAACGAACCTTCAAGCAGTTGGAGGATCTGCGCGCACTCGGTATTCAAATCCTGATCGACGATTTTGGAGTGGGATACTCTTCCCTCAGCTACTTTCAGCGCTTCACATTCGACAAGGTCAAGATCGATAAATCATTCGTGGATGAGATCGCCACGTCCCGCGCGGCAAAGGCAATCGTGCAGGCGGTGGTTGGCCTTGGCCGTGCGCTGGACATGGGCATCGTGGCCGAGGGCATCGAGACTGAAGAACAAGTGCGTCTCCTGATTGAAAGCGGCTGTACGCACCTGCAGGGCTATTTATTGAGCAAGCCGGTCGGTGCGCGCACATTGCGCCAGATGCTGACGCACAGTCCCGATTTCGAGACCAAAGCTTTCAGAATGGCGTAACTTCTCTCTCCAATCGCGGTCGGCTTCCGTGCGGGCCACCTATTGTGGCGAGAGTTCTTACGCCCGCCGCTCGATCCAGCTCGGACTGGCGCTTGCCTTGTGAGATGGTTGGCGTCGGCCAGGCGAAGTGCGGCCATATCGACGCACTGCTGGCCCAGCCGCAGTCGCAATAGGTGCTATCCGCGCAGGATCTTTTCCATCCCCCTGCCCTTTGCGAGTTCGTCGATCAGTTTATCGAGATAGCGGATTTCGCGCATGGTGCCCTCCTCGATCGTCTCGACGCGCACGCCGCAGACTACGCCGGTGATCAGGGAACGCGCGGGATTCATGCAGGGGGCGCTTGCAAAGAAGTCCTCGAATGAGGTGCCGGCGGCCAGCACGCTATCGAGGGACTCTTGGCTGTGCCCCGTCAGCCAGCGCAAGATCTCGTCCACCTCTTCCTTTGTGCGCCCTTTCTTGGCTGCCTTGGCGACATAGAGAGGATAGACGCTTGCGACACTGACTGAATAGATACGATGCCCTGCCATCGGCCGCTCCATCACATGATCGTCCTCGAAGCATGAATAGAGGACCGGCGATAAGCAAGTGCTCTGCCGGAATGACCGTTCCGTGGCAGAGAGGTGGTTGCGTCTCAACACCGTTCAAGCATCGCAAATTTTCGGTTCCTGACGTTGGGGGGCCTGCGATGTCCACACCGCGGCCACGACGGCGATCAGGCCGATGACTGCGGCGCCGGCCCCTGCCAGGGCGACAGCGCGATAGCCAAGTCCCGCAGCGATCACACCGCCACCGATGGCGGCGCCGATCGCGTTGCCGAGGTTGAAGGCGCCGATATTGACGGCGGATGCCAGATTGGGCGCATCCGCTGCGGCAGCCATCACCCGCACCTGAAGCGGCGGGACGAGCGCGAAACTTGCAACACCCCAGAGAAAGATCAGGATCGCGGTTGGCGCGGCGAAGGGCATCAGGACCGCGAACGCAACCAGCACCAGCGCCAGCCCGGCGAGCGTCACCATCAATGTGCGATCGACCGAGCGATCCGCGAAGATGCCGCCCAGCCAGTTGCCCACCGTGAGTCCGACGCCATAGGTCACCAGCATCGCCGTCACGAAGCCGAGCGACGCATGCGTTTCTGCACGGAGGATGGGCGCGATATAGGTGAATACGGTGAACATGGCGCTCGATCCGATCACGGTCAGCGCCAAGGCGGCGAGCACCGGGCCGCGCTTCAGCACCCGCAGCTCGGCAATGGCGTTGCCGCCTTGGGGCGCCGGCAAGATCGGCAGGGTCAGCCGCAGCGCGGCGATGGTGGCAACGCCCAGTCCGGCGATCCCCCAGAACGACATCCGCCAACCCAAATGCTCGCCCGCCCAGGTCGCGAGCGGGACGCCGACGACATTGGCGATGGTCAGCCCCATGAACATCGCCGCGACTGCGCCAGCCTTGCGCTCGGGCGGCACCAGGCTCGCGGCCACGATCGCCCCGACGCCGAAGAACGCGCCGTGGTTGAGCGAGGTGACGAGCCGCGCCGCCAGCAGCATCCCGTATCCGGTCGAGATCGCAGCCAACAGGTTGCCGAGCGTGAAGATGCCGGCGAGCGCAATGAGCAGCGTGCGGCGCGGTACCCGGCCGGTGGTCAGGGTCATCAATGGCGCGCCCAGCATCACGCCGAACGCATAGGCGCTGATGAGCAGGCCGGCGGTCGGGATCGACACGCCAAGATCGCCGGCGATGACCGGGAGCAGACCCATGGGTGCAAACTCGGTCACACCGATGCCGAACGCGCCGATCGCCAGTGCGATGATGCCGGGATTCAGTTTCAAAGGGTTCACTCCCTTCAGACCATGGGGGGATTGAGCAGGGCAAAGCCGTCCTGCTGGCGGTAGGGCGTATGCGGATAGGGCGGCATGACGGTGCTGGCCGCATCCAGCGCGGCAATCTGTTCGGGCGTCAGAGCCCAGCCGACCGCGCCCAGATTTTCACGCAACTGGGCCTCATTCCGGGCACCGATGATGACGGAGGAGACGGTCGGTCGGCCCAGCAGCCAGTTGATCGCGACCTGCGGCACGGATCTGCCGGTTTCGGCTGCAACCGCCTCCAGCGCGTCGATCACGCGATAGAGATGGTCCTCCGCAACCGGCGGCGCGAATTGCTCTGTCTCATTCAGGCGACTGCCCGGGGGGATCGGTCGGCCGCGCCCGATCTTCCCGGTCAGCCGTCCCCAGCCGAGCGGGCTCCACACCAGCGCGCCGATGCCCTGGTCGGCGGCGAGCGGCATCAGATCCCACTCATAGGCGCGCCCGATCAGCGAATAATAGACCTGATGGGCGACAAGGCGCGGCCAGCTATGGCGGTCCGCCGCGGCCTGCGCCTTCATCACCTGCCAGCCAGGATAGTTGGAGACACCGGCATAGCGCAGCTTGCCCGCCGTAATCAGCATATCGAGCGTGCCCATGACCTCTTCCGCCGGGGTGGACGCATCGAGCGCATGGAGTTGCAGCAAGTCGATATAATCCGTGTCCAGGCGCCGCAACGCATCCTCCACCGCGCGGATCAGCCTTGCCCGTGAAGCGCCCCAATCCTGCGGCCCTTCGCCCATCGGCAGGCCGGTCTTGGTGGAGATCATCACGGCATCGCGCCGCCCCTTGATTGCGGACCCCAGCACCTCTTCCGACGCGCCGTTCGAATAGACGTCGGCGGTGTCGAACAGGGTCACGCCCGCATCGAGACAGATATCGACCAGCCGCCGCGCTTCGGCAGCGTCGCTCTGTCCCCAGGCGCCGAACAACGGCCCCTTGCCGCCGAACGTCCCGGCGCCGAAGCTCAAAGCTGGCACGCGCAAACCCGAGCGCCCTAGTTGCCGATAATCCATGCTCGATCCTTCGATTGCGATTTCCACTCATAAATGGACCGCAGCGCCCCCCTGTTGTAGTGCGCATTCGAGCCAAGGATCTTTGCTATGGACGCAAAAGTTATTGAGAGTGGCGATCGCGCGCGCGCCATGGAGATATTCGTCGCGGCGATCGATCGGGGCAGTTTTTCCGCCGCCGGCCGCGCGGTGGGTTTGACACCCTCGGCGGTGAGCCGCGCGGTCGACAGGATCGAAGCGCGACTGGGCGTCAGGCTCCTGCTCCGCTCGACCCGGGCGCTGACCCCGACGGCGGAAGGCCTCGCCTATCTCCAGGCCGCACGGCGCATCCTTGCCGATCTCGACGATAGCGAGCAGCAGATCGCCGATCAGGGCCTGCCGCGCGGACGCCTGCGGATCAGCGCAGCGCTGTCGCACGGGCGGTTGTGCGTGGTGCCGCTGCTCGGCCGCTTCGCGCAGGCTTATCCCCATATTCTGGTCGACATCGCGCTGACCGATGCGCTGGTCGATGTCGCAGCGGGGCAGGCCGATGTCGCGATCCGCTTCGGTCCGCTCGCCGACAGCGCCCTGACCGCGCGCAGACTCGGCGAAAGCCGCCGCGTCATTATCGCCTCACCTGACTATCTTGCGCGTGCCGGGACCCCGCGCGTGCCGGAGGATTTGCATGGCCACAATTGCCTGAACTTCAACTTTCGCCGCAGCGAGCCAGTCTGGCCCTTCATGCGCGACGGGGAGGCGTTCTCCCTGGCGATGAAGGGGAGCATTGAAGCGAATAATGGCGAAACGCTCGGTCAACTCGCTGCGCAGGGCGTCGGCATCGCACGTGTTGGCGCCTTCAGCGTCGCGCAGGAGATCTCCAACGGCACGCTCGTGCCGCTGCTGGAAGACTACAACCCCGGTGACGTCGAGCAGATCAATGCGGTGTTCGTCGGCGGCGCCAATCTTCCGGCCCGCGTGCGCGTCTTTGTCGACTTTCTGATCGAGCACATGCGGTAGGTTGCGCCTGTCGCCGTCGTGGACGAGACGACCGTTGTGCTCGCGCTCATGGCCCGGGGAAGCTGGTCGCCGATGACGCCCATGACGCGGGACAGCGCTGCGGATCAGGTGCTCACTCCTCCCTTGCGCGGGCCGCGCCGCAAGAGATAGGCAGCGCCATGACCCAATCTCAGCTGGCCGATATTCTTATTGCACGACTGGTCCGTGACCATGGCGGCACTCGCCAACGCTGGCGCAAGGTCGTCGGTCCGATCCGAATTTACGATCTCCGGACCCATCCCCATTGCAACTGGATGGTCGATGCGACCGGTTCGACCTCCGATATCGCAAAGGTCGAGAGCCTGCTCGATGAACTGCGCCAGAACCACCCCATCCTCACGGCTGACCGTTGACGCTGGGTTAGCGCCGAGGGCCTAGACGCCCGGCGCGATCAGCACCTTGCACTGCTCGCCGCGCTGTTTGAGGGCCTCGAAGACCGTGGGCGTATCGGCGAGCGCAATGGTGCTGGTGACCATCAGCCGGGGCGCGATGGCGCCCTGCTCCAGCGCGGCAAGGGCGGCCTCATATTCCTGCACGGTGAAGAAGGCTGAGGTAACGAGGCGCACTTCCTTGCCGAGCATGGCGAAGGAATTGAACGTGTCCGGCTTGGTGCACAGGCCCAGCAACAGGATCGTGCCGCGCGGGCGCACCTGGTCCACGGCTTGCGCGATCAGGCCGGACACGCCGACGCATTCAAAGACGATGTCGGCCATGCCACCCAGACCCTGCACGGCACTTTCGACGGGGTTCTGCGGGTCCACCACGAACACGTCCGCGCCCATATCGTGCGCGCGCTGCTGCTGCGAGGGGGAGATATCCTGCACGGCCACCTTGGCGGCCCCGAGCCGCTTGGCCCAGAAGGCCACCGCAAGCCCGATCGGCCCTGCGCCCAACACCAGCACTTTGTCACCGGTTTTCAGGCCCGAGAGGTTCACGCCGTGCAGGGCTACGGCCAGCGGCTCGATAATGGCGCCATCCGCCAGAGTCAGCCCTGCCGGAAGCGGCACGCACTGGTTTGGGCGGGTGACCGCATAATCGGCATAACCGCCACCCTGCAGCCCGAATGACGCGCACCACTGCACTTCGCCTTTGCGACAATGCTCGCAGTCGCCGCAGCTTTTGAGCGGGATGACCGAGACGAGCTCGCCCACTTTGCACCCTTGCGTGTTCCGACCCAGCGCCACCACTTCGCCGGCGAACTCATGGCCCAGCACATCGCCATGCTTGCATCCATAAGCGGCATCCTGCGTCATATGCAGATCACTGCCGCAAATGCCGCAGCGCCCGACCTTGACCACCAGTTCACCCTCGCCCGGCGTCGGATCAGGAACATCCTCGAACGCCAGCGGCGTGTGGAGCGCCTGGAAGATAACGGCTTTCACAAATATGCCCTTTCGTCTCTCGCCGAGGCCCGTGCCCGAGGGGGACATCTCTATCTTATCCGCCTCAATGCTGACACGGCCTAACCGACTGCTCGCATCCAATAAAATGCCAAGCCCGGAACGGACAGCGCTCGATCACATTGTTCTTGAAGATTTCGGGAGGATATATGCCATGGCGAGCACGTCGCAGGACGGGAATGGTGGCTCACCGCATTGGACGACATTCCTCAAGGAGTTCGCCAAGGCACCTCTTTCAGTCGGCTCGCCCATTGCCACCTCGGCGGGTACCATCAAGCGCCAGCTAGCAGGGGTCGACTGGGCCAAAACGCGCCTGTTCGTCGAATATGGCCCCGGCACAGGTGAGTTTACCCGCTATATTCTTGCGCACCTCCCACGCGACGCTCAGCTGATCGCGATCGAAAGCGAGGACGGGCTTGCCGACCATCTTCGCCAAACCGTCGATGATCCTCGTCTGACCGTCCATACAGGATCGGCTCTCCAAGCTCGGGCCATCCTTGGGGACGACGTGGTCGCGCGGGTAGACTATATTCTCTCTGGCCTCCCCTTCTCCGCGTTGGAGAAGTCCGACAGGGCGAGGATCGTGGAAGATGCAGCGCGCCTTCTCAACGATGACGGTGAGTTCCTCGCTTATCAGGTGCGTCGGACGATCGAACCCTCACTCCGCAAAGTCTTCACACGAGTGAAACGGCGCCGGCGCTGGCTCAACGTGCCGCCTTATCAACTCTATTGGTGTCGAGAGCCGAAGCGATCTCGCCCTTCGAACCGGGTGGATTGATCCGGCGTCGCTCCCCATCACAATTGCTCGATCGCGGCGTTAGGCGCTCCGGTCTGTGTATGCGATGGGCTAAGGCGGCAGCGTCTACCTCGCTGAGGCCCCCTGCCCTGTCGCCCCGCAGCGGGCCATCAGATACTCCATGATCGCGCTTGCGCGGGACGCCCCTATTCAGCAGCGATCGCGTCGATATCATGGGCCGGCTTTGCCGTCCTCAGTTGCATCATGTGCCGCCGGTAGGTCGCGAGCGCCTGGCCGACCACCTGATCCATATTATAATAGCGGTAGGTGGCGAGCCGTCCGACGAACAGGACATCGGGTGTGCCCAAAGCGAGCGCTTCATAGCGCTTGAACAGAGCGGCATTTTCCGGGCGCGGGATCGGGTAATAGGGGTCACCCTCGGCGCTGGGATATTCGTAGGTGATGCTCGTGCGGGCCGCACTCTGGCCGGTCAGATGCTTATACTCGGTGATGCGCGTGTAGGGCACGGCTTCGGACGGATAATTGATGACGGCGACCGGCTGCAGCCATTCGGTGGCGCGGGTCTCGTGCCGAAACTCAAGCGACCGATAGGGCAGCTTGCCGTAGCGATAGCCGAAATATTCATCGATCGGCCCGGTAAAGACCAGCCGGTCATATCGCACGCGGGCCGCGACCTCCTCGAAGGTGACGCCAAGCTCTACGTCGATCAGTGGATGGTCGAGCATGGCCGCGAACATCGCCGTATAGCCCTCGGCCGGCATCGCCTGGAAGCTGTCGGTGAAATAACGATCATCCGTATTTGTCCGCGTAGGCACGCGGGCTGTAACCGATTTGTCGAGTTCGGACGGGTCCATGCCCCATTGCTTGCGGGTATAGCCTTGGAAGAACGTCTCATAGAGATGGCGCCCCACCTTGGAGATGACCACGTCGGCCGATGTGCGGATCGTCTCTACCGGCTCCGCCTGGCTCTCAAGAAAGGCCTCCGCCTCTGCCTCGTCCGCCAATGCCAGCCCGTAGAGGCTGTTCAATGTGTCGCGGTTGATCGGCATCGGCACCTGCAGCCCATCAACGTCCGCCAGGACGCGATGCTCGTAAGGGTGCCAGCGCGTGAAGCGTGAGAGATAGTCGACGATGTCCTGACTGTTCGTATGGAAAATATGGGGACCGTAGCGATGGACCAGAATGCCGGCCTCGTCATAATGGTCATAGGCATTGCCGGCGATATGGTCGCGCCGATCGATGACGAGGACGCGCTTGCCGCCGTCCGTCGCGAGGCGCTCCGCCATCACCGCACCCGCAAAACCTGCGCCGACGACCAGATAGTCGTAATGGCGGGTGGGGAGCGGCGTCATCACCTCCTCGATGAGCGCCGACATGGCGTCGACCACCTTGTCCCACGAGAGGTCGGCGAGACATGCGTCTGCGCTCGCCCTCCACGGGGCATCGGCCGGTGCACGGGCGCGAGAGAGCGCCCGCTCGCACGCAGCCACGAATGCCTCGGGATTGCCGGCGATCTCGACCGCGTCGAGCATGCCATAATGGCGCGCCACATCGATGATCGGGGTGGAGACCACCGGCAGGCCCGCTGCAAGATATTCCGGCGTCTTGGTGGGAGAAATGAACTGCGTGGACGGATTGATGGCAAAGGGCATCAACGCGACGTCCCAGCCCCGCGCATAGTGCGGGAGCACGCCATAGGCTTTGCTTCCCAGATAGGCGATGTTGGGCCGCTGCGGCAGATCGGCGGGATCGATCTTGACCACGGGCCCCACGAGCACCAGCGACCAATCGGGATGCGCATCGGCGACGGCGGCGAGCAGGGCGAGGTCCATCCGCTCGTCAATGACGCCGTAGAAACCGAGCCGCGGGCGCGCGAGTTCGGCCTGGTCGGAAGGATCCTCCCCCGGCAGACGCGCCGCGGCAAAATGCGCGGCGTCGACGCTGGAGGGGAAGGCATGGACGGCAGGGTGGCGCGCGCGCTTCGCCTCGTAGAGACTGTAGCCGCCAGTGAAAACGAGATCGGCTCTCTCGAATAGCTCGGCTTCCAGTTCCGCCAGTTGCGGGGGCGCAAACCGGAAATTCGCCAGCTCGTCCATACAGTCATAGATGGTGCAGGCCGCCTGGAGATGCCGCGAGAAGGGCAGCATCATCGGCGTATAGTACCATGTCACCAGCGGCTCGGCATGATCGCCCAGATGGGCGTCGAGCAGGTGCCGCAGGGCGACCTGGCTTTCCGCGTCCGTCAGGCCTTCCGGGAGGTGCGGTGTCGCGACCGTGATGTGCGGGGCGGGCGTCCTCAGCTCCAGCCAGGCATCAGCGGTCTCGCCGCTGACGAGCGGTTCCTCCCAGAAGGTGACCGGCTGACGATATGCGAAACGCGACATAAGATGTTGCGGGCGCTGGAACACGAAGTCCCAGCGCAGATGCGAGAAGCACATCAGCGTCATTATTTGTGGCTTTCGAGGCTAGAGCGGAATGAACCTGTATGGGCAACAATGCGCGCACAGCGTCCTTGCTCCCGCTTATTTACCACGATTGATCGATATCAATACGATAGTGCCAGCACGACTTTGATTGGAGGCGAACGGGGGGCCGGGTTGGTATATGCTCGGTGCACGGCCATCGCCGTATGAGGTTCCCTTGGACGCCGTATCGACCCAGCTTGCCCCTCTCGCCCTGTGGGGCGGGTGCGAATGCACGATCAATCGCGTCGGGGATGATTATCTCGATCAGTCGGCGCGGAGCGGGCACAGTGATCGACCCGAAGATCTGGATCGCTTGGCCGGACTGGGCGTGACGGCGCTGCGTTACCCCTTGCTTTGGGAGAGCTTTGCCCAAAGCGACCAGCGCGCGGCGCTTTGGGCGTGGCACGCCGACCGGCTGGGGCGCCTGCGCGCGCTTGGCATCCGCCCGATCCTCGGCCTGATCCATCACGGAAGCGGTCCCGCCCCCACCCACTTGCTGGACCCGGCATTTGCGGCGGGTCTTGCCGATCACGCGCGGGAGGCGGCCGAGCGGTTCCCCTGGGTCCAGGATTGGACGCCGGTCAACGAGCCACTCACTACCGCGCGCTTTTCCGCCCTTTATGGCCATTGGTATCCCCATCTTCGCGACGAGACGGCTTTCTGGACCGCGCTCCTCAACCAGATCGATGCCATTCGGGGGGCCATGGACGCGATCCGCACGATCATTCCCGCGGCGCGCCTCGTTCAAACGGAGGATCTGGGGCATACCGACGCGACACCGCAGCGGGCCGCTCAGGCAGGCTTCGACAATCATCGCCGCTGGGCGACCTGGGATTTGCTGACCGGCCGCCTGATAGCGGGGCACGCGCTTTGGGATCATCTCGGGGGCCTGGGACTGTCGGATCGTCTGCGCGACATCGCCGCCGCGCCATGCCCGCCGGCCATCATCGGCCTCAATCATTATCTCACCAGCGACCGCTTCCTCGACCACCAACTGGAGCGCCATCCCCCGGCCAGCCATGGCGCTTGTGCCCTCGGGCCGGTTGCCGATGTCGAAGCCGTCAGAGCCATAGCTCACCCGCCGGGCCTTGAAGGCGCCGTTCGCGCTGCCTGGGAGCGCTATGAGGTGCCCATCGTGCTCACCGAGATGCACAATGGCTGCACGCGCGAGGAGCAGATGCGCTGGCTCGATGAGGCCTGGACAACGGCCACGGCGCTCCGCGAGGACGGCATCTGCATCGAGGCAGTGACAGTCTGGAGCCTGTTCGGCGCGTTCGACTGGGACAGCCTGCTCACCCAAAAGGCCGGCCATTATGAGAGCGGCGTGTTCGACGTGCGGGGCCCCGAACCGCGAGAGACCGCTTTGGCGCCGATGATGCGCGCACTGGCAGGAGGCGCAAGGCCGGCTCATCCCGTCCTGCATGGACAGGGATGGTGGCGTCGACCCGGGCGCCTTGCCGGGGATATGACAGAGCCACGCACGATCGATATACCGCCGGCTCCAGAAGAGCGCCCGCTCTTGATCCTCGGGGCGACCGGCACCTTGGGCCAGGCCTTTGCGGGGGCCTGTTCGCTCCGTGATATCAATCATCGGCTGGTCGGACGAGACGTCATCGACCTGCACGATGCCGCCACGATTGCCGACGCGCTGGATCGGCTGCGGCCTTGGGCGGTCATCAACTGCGCGGGCTGGGTGCGGGTCGATGAAGCAGAGGGCAGCGCCGACGCCTGCCTTGCGACCAATTTCACAGGCTGCGTTGCCCTTGCAGCCGCCTGCGCGCAACGCGACATCCATTATAGCTGCTTCTCCAGCGACCTCGTCTTCGATGGCCATGGCCGGCGCGCTTATGTGGAAAGCGATGCACCAGCGCCCCTCAACGTCTACGGAGAGAGCAAGGCACGCGCTGAGGCGGGTGTTCTAGCGGCTGGCGGGCGCGCGCTGGTCATCAGGACCGCATCCTTCTTCTCACCCTATGATCCGCATAATTTCGCCATGCATCTGGTGGCGGCGCTGCGGACCGAACGCGTATTTCACGCCGTGGGGGACTGCATCACCTCGCCCACTTATGTGCCCGATCTCGTCCGCGCCACGCTCGACCTTGTGATCGATGACGAGTGCGGCATCTGGCACCTCACCAGCGACGGCGCTTTCTCCTGGGCGCAGTTTGCGCATGCCGTGGGCGAAAGGATGAACCTGCCAACCGATCTGATCGAAACGGTCTCCATCGACGCGATGAACTGGCCGGCGCGGCGACCCCGCCATGCGCCGATGAGCAGCGAGCGCGGCCTCATCATGCCCAGCCTGGCTTCGGCAATCGACCGCTTTGCCCTGCAGCTTGGCTGAGCCCGGGTTTGCCCCCCGGCCTAGGCCTTTTCGAGAACGGCCCGGATCTTGGCCGCGAGCTGCTCGACCGTGAAGGGCTTGCCGAGAAGCTCCACACCGGGATCGACAACGCCATTGTGGACGACGGCGTTGCGCGTGTAGCCGCTGGTATAGAGCACCTTCAGGTCCGGCCGGCGGCGGCACGCTTCATCGGCGAGTTTCCGTCCGTTGATGTCCGGCATGATGATGTCCGTGAACAAGAGCGTGATCTCCGGATGCTCGTCCAGCACGCGGAGCGCCGCATGTCCGCCATCCGCTTCCAGCACGCGATAGCCCAGTTCGACCAGCGCATCGACGCTGAACCGGCGGACGGCGGCCTCGTCCTCGACGACCAGAATGACCTCCTGCTCATCGCCCCTCGGCAGGTCGGCCCGCACCTGTTCGATCTCTCCGGCGGCCTCGCCATAGAATCGCGGGAGGTAGATCTTGATCGTCGTCCCTTCGCCCGGCTCGGAATAGATTTTGATATGCCCGCCCGACTGCCGGACAAATCCGTACACCTGGCTCAGCCCCAGACCGGTGCCCTTGCCCACCGCCTTTGTGGTGAAGAACGGATCGAACGCCTTGGCGATCACGTCGTCCGGCATGCCCGTACCGGTGTCGGTCACGGCGATCATCACATATTGGCCCGCCGGAACGCCGAAATTCTCCGCGGCATAGCGATCATCGGCGTGCGTGTTTTGCGTTTCAATCGTCAGGTGTCCGCCATCTGGCATGGCATCGCGGGCATTGACCGCGAGATTGACGATCGCGTTTTCAAGCTGGTTGCGGTCGGCATGGGTGCGCCACACGCCCGCCGCCAGAACGGTCTCCAGCCGGACATCGCCGCCCAGCGAATGCAGCAGAAGCTCGGACATGCCCGAGACGAGCTTGTTGGGATCGAGCACCTCGGGATTGAGCGGCTGCTGGCGCGAAAACGCCAGGAGGCGATGAGTCAGGGTCGCAGCGCGTTGCGCACCGTCGATCGCAGCATCGATATAGCGTTTCGCGCGCTCGTCATCGGGCAGGACGCGCCGGCTCAACAGGTCGAGCGAGCCGATCACCACGGCCAGCATATTGTTGAAGTCATGCGCGATGCCGCCAGTCAATTGGCCGACAGCTTCCATTTTCTGTGCCTGACGCAAGGCCGCCTGCGCCTGCTCGCGCACGGCCACCTCCTCGGTTACGCGACGCTCGAGATGCTCGTTGAGCTCCCGCAGTTCCGCCTCGGCCCGCTTGCGCGCCGTCACGTCAATCGCCGTGCCGACGACGCGCAGGCACTGCCCGGCCTCGTCGAAGACCCCGCGTCCCTTGGCGGCGACCCAGCGCACCAGTCCATCTTCCTTGCCAATCGTTCGATATTCGACATCATAGATCGCGCGGACATTCGGGTCTGCGGCCGCCCGATAGGCTTCAGTGGTATGCGCGCGATCGTCGGGATGGAGGCCTTCGTAAAAATCCCGCATCGACACTTCGACATCGGGCGAGATGCCGAACACCCCCTTCACGATGGGCGGCCAGATCAGAACGTCGTTGACCACGTCGACGTCCCAGAAGCCGACCTCGGCGGCATCCGTCGCGAGCCGCAGCCGCTCCTCGCTGATCGCAAGCTCGGCCCGGACGCGCATCCGCTCGGATAGATCGAGCATCGCCCCGATCATGCGCAAGGCCTGCCCCTGCGCATCCCGGATGATGTGGCCGCGATCGAAGACGTGGGCGTAGCTCCCGTCGCCCCGCCTGAACCGATATTCCCCGCTCCAGCTGTCCGACGAGCCGTCGATCGCTGCGTGGATAGTCCTGTCGACCTCGTCCCGGTCGTCAGGGTGGATCTGCGCGATCCACCAGTCTCCGCTATTCTCGATCTGGTCGACCGGGTGGCCATAAGCGATGGAGAGCGCGTCGTTCCAGGTCACATAGTCAGTGACGAAATCCCAATCCCAGATGGCGTCGTTCGTCGCCTTGCTCGCTAGGCGGTAGCGTTCTTCGACCGCGCGAATATCCTCAAGCCGGGTTCGCGCTTCATATTGCCGTCGGCGTGCCCGCAAGGCGGCCGTCGCGACGCTGACCAATGTGGTCGGGTGAAAGGGGCGTTCGAGAAAGGTCACGTTGCCGAGCAATTCGAGATGACGGCCGGCCGCCGGATTGCGCTCGATGCCGCCGCCGCGCTGGGTGAGCAGGACGAAGGGAAGATCGGACCATTCCTGCTGCGCGGCGATGAGCTCCACCAGCGGCCTCAGATCGGCCGCCTTGACCGCTTCATCGGTCATCATCACGAACCCAAGACCCTGTGCGAGGCGCGCGACCAGCGCATCGAGCGACGGGACAATCTCGGTTTCGATGCCGGCCTGGTTGAGGATGGCGGCGGCGATCTCTGCATCCCGACCGTGAGGGGCGAGGATGACGGCACGCTCCGAAAAAGTGCGGTTCATCAGCCGCGCTTGTCCTGGCCGAGATCCATCAGATTGCCGGCACCGACCATCGTGGGGATGCCACGCAACACACCCTGAAAATGCGTCAGCGGCTCGCCGATGGTGATGCCTTGTGCGTCGATACGATATTCGCGGATCGTATTCTCATGGACGCCCGAGCGCTTCTTGACGATCGAGATGGCCCGCCGGACATGGCCCACCGCCTCGAAATAGCGCAGCAGCACGACCGTATCGGCCAGATAGGTGATGTCCACCGGCGCCTGCATGTCTCCCACCACACCATGCTGCGTGACGGTAAGGAACGTGCTCGCGCCGCGTCGATTGAGATATTGAAGCAGCTCGTGAATGTGGAGGACAAGCGCGCTCTCCTCGGGCATCGCCGCGCGATATCCGTTCAGGCTGTCGATCACGACGGTGCGGATGCCATGCTCCTCAACGGTCGCGCGCACCCGATGAGCAAACTCGCCGGGCGACATTTCGGCTGCATCGACCTGCTCGATGACGAGCTTGCCGTCCGCGACCAGCCTGCTCACATCGATGCCAAGCCCCTTGGCCCGATCGGCCAGCAGGCCGAGTTCCTCATCGAAGACGAACATGGCCGCCGTCTCTCCGCGCGCGATGCACCCTTTCACGAGATTGAGCGCCAGGAGGGATTTGCCCGTTCCCGTCGGGCCGAGGATCAGCGTGCTGGTGCCGGAGTCAAAGCCCCCGCCGAGCAGGGCATTGAGTTCAGCGCTTTCCGTGGGCGCGGTGGCCCGCACGAAATCGGATTTATGCTCCAGCGACACCAATCGCGGAAAAACCCGGACACCGCCGGTATCGATCACGAAATCATGATAGCCGCCGCGATAGCGCTGGCCGCGATATTTGAGCATCCGCAGCCGGCGGCGTTCCGAGCCGTAGAGCGGTGCCAGTTCCTCAAGCCGCAGCACACCATGAGCGACGCTGTGCACCGTCTTATCATTGGTGTCGGAGGTCAGATCGTCGAGCATCAGAACGGTTGCATTATGCTTGGCGAAATAGTGCTTCAGGGCCAGAATCTGGCGGCGGTAGCGCAGCGAGCTTTGCGCGAGCAGCCGGATTTCCGAGAGACTGTCGATCACTAACCGCTGCGGCTTGACCCGCTCGATCGCCTCGAGGATGCGCTTGGTGGTTTCGCCCAGTTCGAGGTCGGAGGAGTAGAGCAGGCTCTGCTGCTGATTCTCGTCCAGCAGCGTCTCGGGCGGTACGAGTTCGAAAATGTGGAAATGCTCGTTCAGTGCCCAGCCGTGCGAGGCAGCGGTCTCACGCAGTTCCTCCTCGGTTTCCGACAGGGTGATGTACAGCCCCCGCTCCCCGGCCTCTGCACCGTTCAGGAGGAACTGGCTTGCGATGGTCGTCTTGCCGGTGCCCGGATCGCCCTCGACGAGGAAAAGCCTGCCGCTGGCAAAGCCGCCCGCCGTTACATCATCAAGCCCCTCAATCCCACTCGACGCCTTCGCCGTCCGATCCATCCGCATATCTCCCTTCGCAAACGCCGGACCGTCTCCGCACGTCCACCGCTCCCGAAAAGAGCAAGCTGAAAACCCACGATAGAGGATTGCGATCCCTCCGTCTCTCAGGATTGCGCGGGCGCAACGCTTTAATTTGAAGTTGCGATGTTGGCCCTGCCCGCTGGGAACGCGCGAGGAACCCGAAAGCTGAAGCCCCCCTACCGTCGCGCCTCGAAGACCGACGCGCGGCGGGGCGTGAGCAGCTTTACCGGCGCGCCCAGTTCTCGCTCCAGCATGGCGAGCATCCACTGGCGGTGGCGCGCGAGATAATCCACGAAGCCGTCCGGCTTGGCCGGGTCGAATGTCGGCACCGCCCAATCGAGCGAGGGGGCCTTATAGTCAGCCTTCATCAGGCCGACCTCGTCGCGGGGCGGATCGACATGAGCGCCGAGATAGTCGTTGCCCGTGAAGCGAATGAACTGAGCCGGCGAGAAGCCGGCCGAGATCAGATAATCCGGCCCCTGGCGGCCGACTTCGCTGCCATAACGCGCCGTGCCCGCCACCGCGAAGCGATTGTTGCGGAAGCGCACGTCGCTCGCCCAGCCCTGCCACTCGGTGGCGACGACCATCTGGACATCCTTGCCCTTGGCGACGTGGATCACATTCTTCTCGATCAAGGCGTCCGAAATCGTGCCTGACAGCTGAAAGATGCGCGTCCCGTCATTCTGGCTGACATTGTGACGCACCACGGTGCCGCGATTGCCGATATTGTCCTTGTCATTGGCCTTGGGCGAGCAGATCAGCAGAAAGCCGCCGGCATTATCGTGACTGTAATTGTACGCGATGGTCGTCCGACGCGAGTTGAAGTCGGAATCGAAACCCTGACCGTCATAGCGCGTGCGGGTATAGGCAGCTTCATTGAGCTGGATGAGGCTGTGATCCGTGCTCCACTGCCAGATCCCGGCGCTGTATCCGGGCGCCCTGCCGGCGGCATAGCGGACGATATTATGCTCGATCAGCGCGCCGTCGGTGCCGCGCGGCACGATGCCGTCGCCGCCAATGTCTTCCAGATAATTGTCCCGGATCACGATATCATAGCTTGGATACCAGCGCGCCGCGGTGACCTGATCGCTGATCCCGGCAATGCCGGAGCGGTCCACCCGCCAGATGATGTTGCGCTCGATCGCAAGGTCATCGAAACGGGTCGGAAAGCGCGGGCCGAGCGCCTGAAAGACGATGCCGCCATTGTCCTTGCGATCATTCGTGCCGCGCACATCATGGATGTACATGTCGCTGATGCGGATGCCGCGGACGACGCCGACATTTTCGGCCGACACGAGCACGCCATAGCGGGAGCCGGCAGGCGGGCCGTCATTGGTCAGTTCAAGGCCGCTCACCGTCACATAGCTTGCGTTGAGGATTGCGACCGCATGAGGTGAGACGCCGCCCGCGTCGATGCGGGGGCGCGCGCCCGAGCCGGTTGCGCCGACCACAATGGGCGCCCCTCTGCTGCCCGATTGGGTGATGGTGAGCGGTTCTTTCCAGACCGACCCTGCCGCCAGCAGAATCCTGTCGCCCGGCTTGAGCTTCACGCTGCCTAGGCGGGCGAGCGAGCGAAATGGCTGCGTCGCAACGCGCCCGTCGAAACGATCGTCGCCCGTGATCGCGTTCACATGATAGGTTTCTGCTCTGGCATGGGCAGCGGTGAGGCTGAGCGCCACTGCGATGAGCTTGAGGCCTCTGCCCGGGCGCATGAAACGCAGGGCCCGGCCTTGCAGGCCAGCGCCGGGATTGCTGAGGTCTGGCGAAGGCCGGGGAACGTGGGCGGAGTAGAGGGTCGGAAGCAGCGTGCTGAACATAGTGCGGCAGAGGGCCTTGAAGATCGAACAGTCCTCGCTCTAGCGGCAAGGGCATGAATGTCGAATGACCCGCTGCTCTTCAGGGGACATCGCGCGCGGTTGACTGTTGCAACTGACATAAAACTGTCACAATGGGCGCCACGCGCTCTGCTGAGGGGACAAACAATCAAACAGATTGCGGCACTACCCTATCGGGCTGAAGGCGATGCGCTGGATGCACCGATCCGGATTCTGCTCATCACCTCGCGCGAGACGAAGCGCTGGGTGATTCCCAAGGGCAATGGATCGGCGGGCAAGCTCCCGCATCAGGCGGCCGCGGCCGAAGCCGAGGAAGAAGCCGGCATCGTCGGGGCCGTCTGCCCGACGCCATTGGGGACCTACCGCTACCGCAAAAGGCGGCGCAATGGCGCCAATTTGATGGTGGACGTCGAGGTGTTCCCGCTGGCGGTCAATCGGGAACTCACAGACTGGAAAGAGCAGCACGAGCGCGAGCGGCGGTGGTTCAGCCTCAGCGAGGCGGCCGATGCCGTCGACGAGCCGGATCTGAGCGATCTGATCCGATCCTTCGCAGCATCCGAGTTCAAGGCGGCGACACGGCGCCAATCGGTGATGGACACCGTTGCGCATACTTCAGGGATAAGCAGGATGTTTGGTTGGTTTCAGCGCCTTTTGCCCAAGCAGGGCAATTTCTTCGATCTGTTCGAAGCGCATGTCCAGACCGTGGTCGCCGGCGCCGACGCGCTGACCCGGCTGTTGCATGACGGGGACAGCCGCGATGACCATATTCGCGAGGTGATCGAGCGGGAAACCGATGCCGACGAGATCATCCGTGAGGTGCTTCACCTTGTCCGCAAGACGTTCCTCACGCCGTTCGACCGCAGCGCGATCATCAGCCTTGTGAGTTCGACCGACGATGCGATCGATGAGATGCAGTCGGCAGTGGCGGCCATCGACATCTATGACGTGCACGACTTCGATCAGGAAATGAAGGACATGGCGGCGATTATCGTCGACAGCACGCGCGTGCTGGCGGAAGCCATGCCGCTGCTGCGCAATGTCGCACAAAACGGCAAGCGCCTGCATGAACTGACCGAGCGGCTGGTGCGGATGGAAGGCCATGCCGACGCCATCCACAGCGAGGGCCTGAAGCAGGCCTATCGAAAGTTCCGGACGGCCGATCCCATGGCGTTCATCGTCCGGCGCGAGATCTACAAGCATCTGGAGCGGATCGTCGACGCGCTCGAGGATGTCGCGAACGCGATTGACGGCATCGTGATCGACCATAGCTGAGCGCACAGGGTCATGCACAACCTCGCTTTTCCGCTGCTGGTCGGCCTGATCGTCATCGCGCTCGCATTCGATTATCTCAATGGCTTGCACGATGCCGCCAACTCGATTGCGACCGTGGTGGCGACGCGCCTGCTCGGCCCGGTCGCGGCGGTGGTCTTCGCGGCCTTCTTCAATTTCGCGGCCTATTTTCTCATGCTGGCCTTCCCCAGCCTGCACAAGGTCGCCGAGACGATCGGCGCCGGCCTCGTCAGTCAGGATCTGATTACGCCGGCCGTCATCTTCGGCGCGCTGATCGGCGCCATGTTCTGGAATGTGGTGACGTGGCTCAAGGGCATTCCCTCCTCCAGCAGCCATGCCCTGATCGGCGGCCTTATTGGCGCGGGGATGGCCCATGCCGGCATCTCCGGCATCCAGTGGAGCGGCCTCAACAAGACGCTGATCGCCATCGTGCTCTCGCCCACGCTGGGCATGCTGCTCTCCATGCTCATCATGCTGGCGACGAGCTGGGTGTTCCGCCGGGCCACCGCTCGTGGCGCCGAGCATGCGTTTCGCTATCTGCACCTGTTGTCCTCGGCCGCCTATTCCGTCAGCCACGGCCTCAATGACGCGCAGAAGACCATGGGCATCATCACCGTGCTGCTCTATTCGACTGGCTATCTCACCGGCGAATTCGCGGTGCCGCACTGGGTGGCGATTGCCTGTTATATCGCGATCGCGCTGGGCACGCTGACGGGGGGCTGGAAGATCATCGAGACGATGGGCTCGCGGATCACCAAGCTCTCGCAGCACCAGGGATTCAGCGCCTCGCTTGGCGGCTCGATCATGGTGTTCACGGCCTCGCTGATGGGCATCCCCGTTTCGACCACCCACACGATCACCGGCTGCGTGATCGGCGCAGGCACCGCGCGACGGGCCTCTGCCGTGCGCTGGGGCGTGGCGCAGAGCGTCATGATCGCCTGGATCATCACCATCCCGGCCTCAGCTGTCGTGGGCGCAGCCTTCTATTTTCTGGCCCGGCTGTTCTGATCTTGCGCCCATCGTGAGGGGCTAGCCAAACACTGACGCTGCGGCCGGCTTGGCGGCTGGCAGAGATGGCGCCTCTATTGCCGGTATCGGCGCGGCTTCGTCCGCCGCACGCTCCGGGCCATGTCACTCCCCAACGGGCGGCAACAAAAATCGCTTAACATATGTAAAGACAGGGAACAGTGCGCGTTGCCGTTGGTTAATCAGGCGAAGATTTCCTTTGACCTGAGGTAGATATGAGCCAATCGAATGCCCGGCATGCGACTTCTGCGGCGCTGGCTCTTGTCCTGGCAGGCGGTCGGGGCAGTCGCCTTCATGATCTGACCAGCGCGCTCGCCAAACCTGCTCTGACGGTTGGCGATGTGGGCAGGCTCATCGATTTCACGCTGGCGAATGTCGCCAATTCCGGCATCCCCCGCGCATTGGTGCTCACCCAATATGAGCCCGACGCGCTGCATCGCCATTTGAACCAGACATGGCAGCGCTTTGGCGGCATCGAGCTAGACGTGCTCGACGGCAATGAATGCGGCCCCTTCAACGGAACGGCGGACGCGGTCGTCAAGATCAGCGACCAGATCGACCAGGAAGCGCCGGATCATGTCGTGGTTCTCGCGGGCGATCACCTTTATCAGATGGACTACCGGCCGTTCATCGAGCGCCACATGCTGAGCAACGCGAAAGTGACGGTCGGCGCGGTGCACGTCCCGCTGGCCGACGCCGACCAATTCGGCGTCATGACGGCTGGCGCGGATGGCCTGATCACCGATTTCGCGGAGAAGCCGGCCTCGCCTGCGGAAGCGCCCGACCGTCCCGGTCATGCCTTTGCATCGATGGGCATCTATGTCTTCACCTGGCAGCTGCTGCGGCAGGTACTGGCCGAACTGGCTCCGCTCCATGAGGATCTGGATTTCGGCAAGCATGTCCTGCCCCGGCTGGTGGCCGAGCGAGGCGCCTATGTCTACGCGCTGCCCGGGCGTGGGCAGGCCGCGCCCCTGTGGCGCGATCTCGGCACGGTGGATGCCTATCATGGCATTCATGCCGATATCGCCAGCGGCCGGGTCGCGCTCGATCCCTCATGGCCGGTCGCCGGGCGGCGCGCCATTGGCCTGCCGGTGCGGTCTGCGCCGGTTTCCGGCCGTCCGGTCTGGCCGGGCCATATGATCGGCCAAGGTGCCAGCGTCGGCGAGCGAGCCCAGCTTCGCAACGTCGTGGTGATGCCCGGCGCGCGCGTCGGCTCGGATGTGCGCATCGACAATGCGATCGTCACCGGCGATGCCGTCATTCCCGACGGCTTCGATCTCTCCGCAGCGCTCAGGCAATGCGGCGAGGGCTGCCTTGTCTCGGAAGGCGGCATTCGCCTTCTGTCCGCGCAGGCGATGAGCCGGCTCGCCGGGGCGATGCGATCCGCCAAGCCCTATTATACCACGGCAGATGAGAGCGCCCGGAGAATGCTGGCGCCCGGACTTTGACCCAGGCAGACGATATCGGCCTGGAGCCAGACGCGACGCCTCTGGCCTTCGCAAAGCCGGACAGGCTGCACCATGAGCTCGGCGCCGAATATACCGGCGAGGGCGTTCATTTTGCCGTCTTTTCTGAAAATGCCGAGGCTATCGAACTCTCGCTCTTCTCGGACGATGGGGAAGAAGAGGTTCAACGGCTCGAACTGCCCCGACGAGAAGGCTCGATCCACTCGGGCTTTCTCCCCGGCCTCAAGCCCGGTCAACTCTATGGCTATCGCGCGCACGGCCCCTATGAGCCCGAGCAGGGCCATCGCTTCAACCCCCACAAGCTGCTGCTCGACCCCTATGCGCGGGAAGTGTCCGGCACGCTCAAATGGGACGATGCGCTGTGGGGCTATGATCTGCTGAGTGGCGACGATCTGACGTTCGACACGCGGGATTCGGCTCCGTTCATGGTCAAGAGCGTGGTGCAGAACCCCGATTTCGATTGGGAAGGGGACGCGGCGCTGCGTCTCCCATGGACCGAGACGATCATCTACGAAGCGCATGTGCGCGGCCTCACCATGACGCACCCCGATGTGCCGGAGGAACTGCGCGGCACCTATGCCGGCATGGTGTGCGAGCCGATTCTCGACCATCTTCGCAAGCTTGGCGTCTCCGCCATCGAGCTGTTGCCCTGCCAGTTCTTCCTCGATGATCGCAGCCTGCTGGAGCGCGGGCTCTCCAATTATTGGGGTTATCAGACGCTCGGCTATTTCGCCCCGGAAACCCGCTTCCTCCAGCAGGGCGAGGGCGTCCCCGGTGCCATTCGCCAGTTCAAGGAGATGGTGAAGCGCTTCCACCGGGTCGGCATCGAAGTGATCATGGATGTGGTCTACAACCACACCGCCGAAGGATCCGAACGCGGCCCGACGCTCTGCTTCCGCGGCCTCGACAATGCGGCTTATTATGTCCTGTCGCCGGACCATCCGCGCTACTCGTTCGACCAGACCGGCACGGGGAACACGCTCTCTGTGGCGCACCCCATGGTGCTGCGGATGGTGCTCGATTCACTGCGCTACTGGGTGCAGGTCATGCATGTCGACGGGTTCCGTTTCGATCTCGCCTCGACATTGGGGCGGCAGGCGGCGGGGTTCGATCGCGAAGGGACGTTCTTCGGCGCGATCCGGCAGGACCCCATCCTCGCCGGTGTGAAGCTGATCGCCGAGCCCTGGGATGTCGGCGAGGGCGGCTATCAGGTCGGAGGCTTTCCCGCGCCGTTCCGCGAGTGGAACGACAAGTTCCGCGATACGGTGCGCGGGTTCTGGCGCGGCGATGGCGGCCTGGTCGGCGATCTGGCGGGGAGCCTGCTGGGCTCACCCGAGCAGTTCAACCATTCGGACCGGAGCCCCACCTCCTCGGTGAATTTCCTCGCCGCCCATGATGGCTTCACGCTGATGGACTGCGTGTCCTTTAACGACAAGCATAACGAGGCCAATGGCGAGAATGGCGCAGACGGCCACGATCATAATCTGTCCGCCAATATGGGTGCCGAAGGCGCAACCGACGACACCGATATCCGAGCGGCCCGCAGCCAGCGCCGCCGGAACATGATCGCGACGATGCTGCTGAGCCAGGGCGTGCCGATGATCCTGAGCGGGGACGAAATCGGCAACAGCCAGCAGGGCAATAATAACGTCTATTGTCAGGACAATGAGACGGCGTGGATCTCATGGCCCGAGCGGGACGATGCGTTTCTCGATTTCGTGCAGCGGATGGTCCGCTTCCGCCTCGATCATCCGGTCCTTGCGCAAGAGACATTCCTGCTCGGCGATGCGGGGGACGATGAGCGGACGGAAGTCGCCTGGTATCAGCCCGACGGGCGCGAGATGGACGAGGCGGTGTGGGCGGAAACGGAGTTGCGCGTCCTTGGTCTGTTCATCGACCACTCCGCGCGAGCGGCCTTCCTTGACGATGAGAATATCGGTGCGCTCTTCATCATCGTGAACGCAGGCGACGCGCTCGACTTCACCCTGCCCCACCCCAATGGCATCGCGCACTGGACGCGCGTCCTGGATACCGCCAGCGCCGATCCCTTCAGCGAAGACCCGTGCGAGGGCGATGTCCTCGCCATCCCGGCCAACAGCGTGTGCGTCTACGCGCCGACCGCACGATGACCGGCCACCATTTCCGCAAAGGCTGGGGCGCAGAGCCCGAGGAAGACGGGCAATGGCGCTTCTCGCTCTGGTCGCCGGATCGCGAAGCGGTGGCAGTCGAGATCGACGGCGTATCGACGGCCTTGGCGCCGGGTGACGGTGGCTGGTTCTCCGGCACCGCTGCGGCTCAACCGGGAGCCTCCTACGGCTTTCGCATCGGGGACAGGCTCTATCCCGATCCGGCAGCGCGGGCACAGATGGGCGATGTTCACGGCCCCTCGCGCCTGGCCGACCCTCGCGCCTTCCAATGGTCCGCCGACTGGGCGGGTCTCCCCTGGCATCAGGCGATCATCTATGAGCTTCATGTCGGGACCTTCACGCCCGAGGGCACATTTGCCGCCGCGCAACGGGCATTGCCACGCCTGAAAAGCCTCGGCGTGACGGTCGTCGAGCTGATGCCGGTCGCCCAGTTCGAGGGCGCGCGCGGCTGGGGATATGATGGCGTGCTGCTCTATGCGCCCCATCCTTGCTATGGCGGTGCGGACGGCCTCAAGCAGTTCGTGGATGCAGCCCACAAGCTCGGCATCGCGGTAATGCTCGACGTGGTGTACAACCATTTCGGCCCCTCCGGGAATTATCTGCCCGCCTGGTGCCCGTCCTTCTTCCACACCTCGGCCCGCACCCCCTGGGGGGACGGCATTGCCTTCGACGTACCCGCCGTTCGCGCCTTCTTCCTCGACAATGCTATGTTCTGGCTGGAGGAATACCAACTCGACGGGCTGCGTCTGGACGCCGTTCACGCCATTGCGGACCAGACGACCGAGGACTTTCTGGAGGATCTCGGCAAGGCGGTTCGCGCGCGCGACTGGGGACGCCCGGTCCATCTGGTGACCGAGGATGAGCGCAACCTCGTCGACTATCTCGAGCCAGATGCGCCCTTCAATGCCAGTTGGAACGATGACTGGCACCACGCGATCCACTGCCTGCTGACCGGGGAAGACGAGAGCTATTATGCCCCCTTTGCCGTCGATCCGCTGGCGGACATCGAGATGGCGCTGCGCGATGGATATGTGGAGCAGGGGCAGAAACGGCCCCCGCATGAGCATTTGCGCGGCGAGCCATCCGCCCTGCTGCCCCGGACGGCCTTCGTCAATTTCCTGGGCAATCACGATCAGGTCGGCAATCGCGCGCAGGGCGAGCGGTTGCATCATCTGGTGGCGGACCGCGCCGCGCTGCGAGTGGTGACGGCCCTGACGCTGCTGACGCCCTTCACGCCGATGCTGTTCATGGGCGATGAGTTCCTGACCGAAGCGCCGTTCCTGTTCTTCACGGATTTCACGGGCGATTTGGCTGAAGCGGTGCGCACGGGCCGGGCACGGGAGTTCGAGAAGTTCACATCCTTCGCCGGCACGGTGCCGGACCCCAATGACCCGCAAACGGCCGCCCGCTCGATGATCGGCCACGCAGCCAACGATGCGCAGCGCGAGCATGAAGCCTTTGTGCGCGATCTTCTCGCGCTGCGGGCGTTCCATATCGCGCCGCTCCTTGCACAGACGGAACGGCCCAAGGCGGTCGTCCAGCGCGAGGGCGCGGCGTTCGATGCGTGGTGGGAGTTTGAAACGGCGGCCCTGCACGTCCGTTTACTGCTTGGCGGCGAGGATGTTTCCACGCCCACCGACCCCTTCTTCGTGGAGGCTGCGCAAGGAAGCGGCTTCGCTTTCGCCGCCGCCGTTCGAAAGGACCAATGACCATGCGCCATCCCAGCGCCCCCGGCCTCGTCGCGACGTACAGGATCCAGCTGCGGAACGGCGTCGATCTGGAGGCGGTGCGCGCGCGCATTCCCTGGCTGCAGGCGCTGGGCATCAGCCACATCTACCTCTCGCCGCTGTTCAGCGCCGCGAAGGGTTCCACCCATGGCTATGACGTGACCGATCCCAATCGGGTCGATCCGGTGCTCGGCGGTGACGAGGCCTTTCGCGCGCTGAGCGACGCGGCGCGCGCCGCGGGGCTGGGCATCGTTCTGGATATCGTACCCAATCATATGGCGTTCACGCCGGAAAATCCCTTCATCGCCGACATCATGCGGCACGGGCAGGAGAGCCGTTTTGCGCCCCTGTTCGATATCGACTGGGACCGTGGCCCGCTGCAGTTCCCGGTTCTGGACGGGACGCCGGCCGATCTTCTGGACGCGGAGCAGCTGGCTTTCTCGCCCATCGGCAATGATCCGACCCTGCGCGTCTACGACAAGCATTACCCCCTGCGCGCAACACCGCTGACGGAAAGGCTGGCGGGCGGGGAGACGTTGGACGAAGGCCTGCTGGCGCAGCTGCTCGATGAACAGCATTGGCAGATCGGCCATTGGCAGGAGGATGGCGGCGACATCGTCCACCGGCGCTTCTTCAACGTGACCGATCTGATCGGGGTGCGGCAGGAAGACCCCGAGGTCTTCGAGTTCACCCATCGCTGGATTGTGGAGCAGGTTCGGGCCGGGCGCGTCCAGGGCGTCCGCGTCGACCATATCGACGGGCTGGCCCGCCCGCTCAGCTACCTCCGCCGGCTGCGCGAGGCACTGGGCTTCATTCCCATCTGGGTGGAGAAGATCGTCAAGGAAGGCGAGCCGCTGGCGCCGGGCTGGCCGGTCGAGGGCATGAGCGGTTATGAGTTCATGGCGCCGGTCACCCAATTGCTGACCCCGCCGGAAGGGCTGGATGCTTTGGCGGCCGCGGCGCGCGCGCATGTGCCGACGAACTATGCCCTTGAGGTGCGCGGCGTTCGCCGGACGATGCTGTACACCGTCTTCACCCCCGAGCTCGACCGGGTGACCGATGCGGCCATCATGGCGCTGGCCGGATCGCCCGTCGCAGCGCCGGAAGTGCGCGCGGCCATCGTGCAGCTTGCGATGCACTGGCCGGTCTATCGCTCCTACGCCGCCGACGTGATGCCGCCGGGCGACTTATGCGCGCAGGCTCTGGCCGGTGCGCGTGGCGATCCGCACCCGAGCGGGATGCTCGGGCCCGTGTTCAGTCTGCTGTCCGCCCCGGATGACCCGCTGGCGCGCGCCTTTGCAGCCCGGTTCGAACAGCTGACCGGCGCGCTCACCGCCAAGTCCGAGGAGGATACGGTCTTCTATCGGTCCATCGCCTATCTGCCGTTTTGCGAGGTGGGCGCCGCCCCGGACCTCCAGCCGATGGACCTTGAGCGCTTTGCGGCGCGCATGAACGACCGTGCGTCCGAGACCCCCTGCGCGCTCAATGCCCTGTCCACCCATGACACCAAGCGCTCGGCTGATGCCAGGGCCGCGATCATCGCCTTGGCCGCCTTCCCGGAGCTGGGCGCGCGCCTCTACGCGGAGGCGTTGGCACGGGCACTGGATCGGGCATTGCCGCCGCGCTGGGGCATCTATGCCATCCAGTGCGCGCTGATGATGCTCGATCAGCCGGAAGCCGCGCAACGCATTGCGGACCACATGGCCAAGGCCATGCGTGAGGCGAAGCTCGAGTCCAGCTATGAGGCGCCGGCGCTTGAGATGGAAAACGGCGTGACCGAGCTTGCGCTGTCCCTGATCGCCTCCCTTGAAGACGGCGCGCTGTGGTCAGACAACGAGCGACAGGCGTTCCTGCAGACATGGGAAGCGCTCATGATGGCGCAGACCGCCCTCCATATCACCGCGCCCGGGGTTCCGGACATCTATCAGGGCACGGAAATCGTCGCGATCGCCCTGACCGACCCGGACAATCGCCGAGCCGTGGACTGGGACACGATCGCCTCCGGCCCAGCCGGGCGCGATGCCCGCAAGCTAAAGCTGACACAGGACCTGCTCGCGCGCCGCCGGGAGGATGCGGAACTGTTCGCGATGGGCAGCTATCGGCTGGAGCGAACGCCGGAAGGGCTGCGCGTGACCCGGGCATGGCAAAACCGTGCGGTTACCATCGACATTCCCCTGCCCGACCGGATCGCCGGCCCCGATGCGGCGGCGCGAAGCCAGCATGATCGACCCCACGAAACGCAAGGAACCCAATATGGACGATGACAAGTATCAGACGATCAGCAAGCGAGCCTATGAGCTGTGGGAAGCCGAAGGCCGCCCTCATGGGCGTGACCGCGAGCATTGGCAGCAGGTCGAACAGGAAGTCCTGAGCCAGCAACAACAGCAGGCTGCCTCCGCTCCCGAGGACGCTGACCTATCCCTGCCGCAGGAGCAGAGCGAAACGATGGCGGCCGCCAGTTCCCCGGCTTCGACGGCGCTGCCGGCCAAAAAGGCATCGGCAGCTGGCCGCGCGAAGAAAGCCAAAACGCCCTGAGGCCGGGCGCTGTGCCTGACGATGAAATTCTAGCCCTGGCGCACGCGGCAGGGCTCGCGATCCACTGGAAGGATGCCGACGGCCTCGCGCATAGCGTCTCGCAGGACACGCTTCGAGCGGTCCTGCAGGCACTGGGCTATACCGCCGAGACGGATGCGCAGCAGGCGCAGGCTTGGGCCAAGCTGACTGAAGAGGCCGCGCGGAATCCCGACTTTCTGAGTGCGGATGCCGGCCAGCCCGTCCCTCTGCCGGATCGTCTCGCGGCTGAAGCCTTTGCAGAGGTCGTCTATGAGGATGGTAGCGCAGCGCGTGTCGCCATCCACGAGGGTCAACTGCCGGCCTTCAACGCAATCGGCTATCATCGGGTCGACATCGCAGGCCATGTCTTTACCTTGGCGGTGGCGCCGCCCCGATGCTGCGAGCTCGCAGACCCGGCCATTTGGGGGCCGGCGATCCAGATCCCCTCGCTGCGCAGCGATGGGATGTATGGCACCTTCGAAGACCTGCGCGTGGCGGGCCTCGGCTTTGCGGAGGAAGGTGCCGATCTGCTGGCGATCAGTCCAGTCCATGCACTGGTGCCCGGTTCCGCTCGCCATTTCAGCCCCTATGCGCCGTCCAGCCGCACCTATCTCAACACCCTGCTGGCCGATGCGCCTGCTTCGCCGCCTGATCATGCCGATGATGATCTGATCGACTGGACCGCAGCCAGGGATGCGGCGCTTCTCAAGCAGCGCGCCACCTTCGCGGCGCTCGACGAGGAGGCCCAGCGCGCCGTCTGGAACGACGCGCAATCCGATCCGGCCCTGATCCGCCACGCGCTATTCGACGCGCTCTCCATCGAGTTTCGCGGCCGCCCCTGGCAGCGCTGGCCGGCCGCGTTTCAAAACCCGCAAAGCCCGGCCGTCGACCATTTCGCCCGGAGCCACTGGCAGGAGGTGGCGGTTCACATTCTGGCGCAGACCCAGACCGACCGGATGCTGGGCAAAGTGCAGGCCTCGGCGCGCCAGGCGGGGATGCGCATCGGCCTGATCGCCGACCTCGCCGTGGGGGTCGATCCGGGCGGGAGCGACGTCTGGAGCGATCCGGATGGCTTTCTGCGCGGCCTGACCATCGGCGCCCCGCCCGATCCGCTCGGCCCCGACGGGCAGAATTGGGGCGTCACCACCTATTCGCCGCACGCCCTGCGCGCGCGGGGCTTCCGCCCATGGATCCGGATGATCCGGGCGGCCCTGCGCCATGCCGGGGGGCTTCGCATCGATCATGCGTTCGGACTGCGCCGCTTGTGGGTCATCCCCGAGGGCGCGCCCAGCACGGAGGGCGTCTATCTCGACTATCCATTCGAGGATCTGCTGCGGATCCTGGCCATCGAAAGTCATCGCAGTCAGGCGCTCATCATTGCCGAAGATCTTGGGACGGCGCCCGAGAGCTTCATGGAGGTCATGGCCGCGCGGGGCATATTGGGCATGAGCGTGCTGTGGTTCGAGCGGGACGCCCACGGCAAATTCGCCGCAGCCTCGGCCTATCGTCCGCACAGCGTCGCGATGACCGGCACCCACGACACGCCCACCGTCGCCGGCTGGTGGCGCGCGCGCGATCTGGAATGGCGGCAGAGCCTGCAGCCCGAGACGCCCGCAGACCATGACCGGCGCGCCGAGGAGCGCGAGCATCTGTGGAACCTGCTGGCCGGCGCGCCCGAGGCGCTTGCCAGCGCTTCGACGGACAGCGTGGTCGATGCCGCTCTCGCCCACATCGCCCAGGCGCCAACGCCGGTGAAGATCATATCGATCGAGGATCTGCTGGGCCTTGAGGAACAGCCCAACCTTCCCGGCACGCTCGACGAGCACCCCAATTGGCGCCGCCGCCTGCCCGCCCCGATCGACGCCCTGCTGCGGCGACCGGAGGTCGCGCGCCGTACGACGATGCTGCGCGATCTTTGCGGGCGCAAGGCGGACACGTCCGTCGATGTCCCCATGTCGACCTGATGAAATTGGAGGATAGCGACCCCATATAGGACTTATCGCAGACACAGATGCGGGAGCAGGCGAGCATGGCCAATGGCTGGGCGCCCGACGGCGCCGTTCAGGATCAGATTGACGACAGCGTGAAAGACGCTCTGGCAACCGCCCGGGCCCGGATGCCATCGGGCCCCGGCACCCTGGCGTGCGAGGAATGTGGCGAGGAAATCCCCGAGGCGCGCAGAAAGGCGCTGCCCGGCGCGCGGACCTGCGTCGCCTGC
The DNA here is from genome assembly GCF_025961875.1 of Sphingobium sp. B8D3B. Classification (NCBI taxonomy): domain Bacteria; kingdom Pseudomonadati; phylum Pseudomonadota; class Alphaproteobacteria; order Sphingomonadales; family Sphingobiaceae; genus Sphingobium; species Sphingobium sp. B8D3B. The sequence continues at coordinate 2,424,774 of NZ_JAOQON010000001.1, forward strand.
CAGTCGGCACGCGACAGGCGACCGTCGTTTTCCGCCATCAACCGACGCGGCAGCAAGGACAGCCAGTTGCGGTGAGGCCGCCTGCATGACGATGCTCGACCTGTTCGATACGCCCCTTGTGCCCGGCCTGAACGCACGCGCCGACATCATCGATGCCCGGGAGGAAGCCGCGCTGATCGAGCGGATCGACGCACTGGACCTCGCGCCTTTCCGGTTCCAGCAGTGGACCGCCAAGCGCCTCACCCACTCCTTTGGATGGCGCTACGATTTCGAGACCGGCAGCTTCGGGACGACCGACCCCATGCCGGACTGGCTACGCCCGCTGAGGGCCCGCGCCGCCCGCTTCGCGGGGCTCGCCGCTGACGATCTCGTTCAGTCGCTGCTGACCCGCTATGATGCGGGGGCCGGCATCGGCTGGCACAGGGATCGGCCGGTGTTCGAACATGTCGTTGGCATCTCGCTCGGCAGCGATGCGGTGCTGCGGCTGCGCCGGCGCCATGCGGGCGGCTTCGAACGCGCGAAGCTCGGACTGGCGCCGCGATCGGTGTACCATCTGAGCGGCGAGGTCCGGCACGACTGGGAACACAGCATCGCGCCGGTGACACAGCCGCGCTGGTCGATCACCTTCCGCAGCCTATCCGACAAAGGGCGCCGAGGCTGAGCCAGCCTCCCGAAGCTAGCGCAGGTCAACGCGCATCGCTCTCCCAGCCGCCGCCCAGCACCTGATACAGGGTGACCAGGGCGTTGAGCTGATCGGCACGCAGTTGCACCAGCGCGAGGTCGGCGGAGAGCAGGGCGCGCTGTGCATCGAGTTCTTCAAGATAGCTGCTGTAGCCCGCACGATAGCGATTGGTCGCATGACGCAATGCGTCGGCAATGGCTGCCCTCTGCGCCTCGGCGCTCGCGCGCTGCTGGCGGAGGCTGGCGACATTGCCCAGCGCATTCTCCACCTCACCGAACGCGGTCAGGGCCGTCTTGCGATAGGCAAGGGCGGCCTGATCGCGGCGGGCGGCGGCCGTTTCCACGCCGGCGCGCAAGCGCCCGCCCTCGAACAAGGGCGCCAGCACGCTGCCGCCGACGGACCAGATCGTCACCGGGTTCGCCAACGCGCTGCTGAAGATCGCGCCCGCCGCAGCAGACAGGCGAAGGCTCGGCAGGAACTGCTTGCGCGCGGCTGACAGGGTGGAATCCGATGCGGCCAGAGCGAACTCTGCCTGCGCGATGTCGGGACGGCGGCGCAGCAACTCGGACGGCAGCCCCTGATCGGGCACGGGCGGCGCGACGAGGGCGTCGAGCGATCCGCCGCGCTGGATCACGCCCGGCCCATCCCCGGTCAATAGGCGCAGAGCATTCTCCTGCCGCAGGATCGCCAGATCGACCTGCGGGAGGATGATGGCTGCGGCCTGATATTCCGCCTCGGCCTGGCGCAACTCCAGCTGGGAGGTGTAGCCGGCCTCGGCGCGGGAGCGGGCGATGCGAAGGCTTTCGGCCCGTGCCGTGATCGTCCGGCGGACGACGTCGCGACGCGCATCGAGGGCCAGCAGCGTGATGTAGCCCGATGCCGTGGCCGCGCCGACCGAAAGCGCCGTCGCATCACGGGCGGCCTGACTGGCCAACCAGGCCGATCTCGCCGCCGATGTCTGATCGTCGATCCTGCCGAACAGATCGATCTCATAAGCCACCTGCAGCGCAGGCTGGGCGCTGGTGCCCTCTGTCGCCTGGCCGAACGGGTTGAGCGATCGGCCGTGGGAGCCGGCGGCGGTCGCATCCAGCGTGGGGAAAAGCTGCGCGCGCGCCAGCCGCTCCTGCGCCCGCGCTTCGCGGACCCGCGCGGTGGCGATAGCAATGTCGACATTGTTGGCGATCGCGGTCTCGACCAGTTGGGCCAGCGCGGGATCATTGAACGCCCGCCACCAGCCGGCATTGACCGCTCCCTCTCCCGCCACGGCGTTTTGCCAGCCGGCAGGCGGCGTGACCGCAGCCGACGGGGGCAGCGGCGTCGGGGGCGCCATACAACCGGAGAGGCACACGACGCCCAGCAAGGCGATGGCCGACCGCATCACCTGTGCCCTGCCGTATCGACCCTGGCCTGGACGGACATGCCCGGCCTCAGCCGTGCATAGAGCGGGTCCTTGGCATCCGGCGCGATCCGCACCGTGATCCGCTGGGGCACCTTCACGAAATTGCCGGTGGCATTGTCGGATCGGATCACTTGAAACTCATTGCCGGCGGCGGGCGCCAGCCGCTCGACCCTGCCGTGGATGACGGCCCCGTCGAGCGCGTCGACCCGCAGCCGCACGCTTTGGCCCGGCGCCATATGCGCCGTCTGCGCTTCCTTGAAGTTCGCAGCCACCCAGACGAAGGGCGGCACCAGGAATGTCAGCTGCGAGCCGGCCGTGACATATTGCCCCAGCCGCACGCCCACCTCACCCAGCCGCCCATCCTGCGGCGCGCGAATGATCGTGTTGGCGAGATCGATCTCCGCGAGGCGCAGCGCCGCTTGCGCCGCATCGACATTGGCGCGCAGGCCGCCGCGGCCGACCGTCACCGTGCGGACCTGCTCGCTCGCCACCTGCTGCTGCGCCTGCGCCTGCAGCACGGCCGCTTCCGCCTGACGCAACGCCGCCAGAGTCTGGTCCCGCTCGCGCAGGGAGACCGACCCCTGGCTGACGAGATCGTTCACCCGGCGCATGTCGGCCTGCGCGCGGGCCAGTTGCGCCTTGGCGTTGGCCACGCTGGCGGCTTGCCCCGCAAGCTGAGCCTGGCTCGACGCTTCGCTCTGGCTGCTGTTAGCCAGATTGGCGCGCTGCGTGGCGAGTTGGGCCCGCGCCTGCGCCACTCTCTGGCGATAGATCCGGTCGTCGATCCGCGCGAGGACCTGCCCCTTGCGGACCTGCTCATAATCCTGAACCTGCACCTCCACCACATAACCGTTCACCTGCGGCGCGATGACCGTAGTCTGGCCGCGCACATAGGCATTGTCCGTCGTCTGAACAGCCGAGGAAAAAGGCGGCAGGCCCCAGGCGTAAAGCACGATGAGAATGCCGACGACGATGAACAGGACGGCCAGCAGCGTCACCCTTCGGCCGGCTTGCGGGGGCGCCCAGCCGCGCTTCGGCGCGCTGGCCACGGGGGTGGTGTCATTGGGCACTTCCACCGGATCTTCCAGACGGTCGGTCCGGTTCGATGGGCGCGAATGTTCGGCGGGTGTGTCACTCATGATTGGGCCCTGGTTCTCATTGCCGCCAAGGCCGCAAGCTCTTCGGCCAGGGGGGTAATGCCTTTGCGACGATAATAGATCCACCGCGCGCCAAGGTACACAAAGGCGAGCGTCGCCAGCGCACCGACCAGCATGAACACATCGTTGAACGCCAGGATATTGGCTTCCCGCGCGACCTGTTGGGAGAGGAGGATGCTGCCCTCCGCCTGACGCAAGGCCGGATCGCCCAGCGTTCGTGCATAGGCGCCGCCAAGCTGCTGGATGCGCTGCGCCACCTGCGGATCGGTGCCCACGAGCGACTGGACGAGCATTTCGGAATGGAAGCGCTCGCGAATGATCTGGAAGCTGCCCAGCAGGGCCGCCCCGCCGATGCCGCCCAATTGCTGCGAAATGCCGAACACGGCCGAAAAGCTGACGATATGACTCGGCCCCTTGGCCAGTGCCTGCAGGATGCCGGCCATGAGCGTCGGCCCCATGAAGTAGATCGCGGCGAAGGAAATCATCGCCTGCGTCACATAAAGCTGCGCCGGGCGCGTGAGATTGCTGGACTGGGTGTCGAAGAACGCGGCGAGGGCGATGAGCGCACAGGAGATGATCACGGGTTTGAGCAGGTCCGTCGGCTTGAGCGTTTTCAAGCTCACGGCCAGCCCGAATATGGTCGCCAGCGTGACCACCGTGTAGAAACCGATCAGCTGGTCCTGCCCCATGCCGAGCACGGTCAGCAGACCGCTGGCGCCGACATTCTGCTCGCCGAGCAGCACGCGCATGCTGGCGGCGATGACGGCGAACCGGATGATCGCCGCGCTGCCCATCCAGCGCGTGTTGAGCAGTGGATTGGCGCGGTTGTGCTCGACGATCACCGCCGCGCCGATCAGCAGGATCGCGCCCGCCAGCGCATAGCCCAGCCACTGCGTCGACCACCAGACGATGCGGCCCTGCACAAGCACGGCGGAGAGCAGGGCTATGCCGGGGGCGAACAAAGCGAAGGTCAGGAAATCCAGCGGCTCGAAGGCGTCGATGCGCTCGCTTGGCGGCAGGCGCAGCAGCCATACCCCGGCGAGGCAGAGCAATGTGAGGCCGAACTCGAACAGGTACAGGTTCTGCACATCGCCATGGATGAGCAATGCCGGAGAGATCACCCGGGCGAGCGGGGTTGCGATCTGCGAGACGCCGACGCCCAGCACCAGCCCGCCCAGCCGCGCCTCTGCCTTCATCGATTGCATGATGTAGAACAGCGCCATCGTGGACAGGCCGCTGGCAACGATGCCGCTGCCCGCGCGCACGAAGAGTTCCAGACCATAGCTGTGCACGAAGAGTTGCAGCGTGTTGAGGACCAGAAAGCCGATCAGCACGATCCGCACAAAGCGCTGGATGCCGAATTGCTGGCGGAACTTGATGAGCAGCAGGCTCATGCAGACATTGGTCATCGTATAGGCGGCGGTCAGCCAGCCGGCCTCCACGCTGGTCAGCCCGAGCGCCCCCTGGATCTGGGGCAGGTTCGCCATCAGCAGCCCGTTGATGAAGCCACCCGTGAGGCCGAGCAGCACGCCGATCAGCAAATATCCCAAGCGGCGCCGGCCTGGATGGTAGGGCGTCGCCGGAGACCCCGGCATCATCGGCCGCTCGTGCGGCTCGAACTGATATTCCGACTCTTCAGACCGTCTGCTCAACCACGGGCCTTTCCATGCCAGCCTCTATCCTCGGACGGATATCTGAAGACTGCAATGCAAAGTGTTCAGCGCGCGGATCGTTCCAGGGATGGGCGGTCTGTCGGCCCGTCCAGCGCGCTGCGGGCCCCAGACCTGCGCGATTCATATGCAAATACTATGCGGATCGCCTTTCCTGTCTCTCGAATTCAAATGCGGCTCTGCCTTATTTGACCTGCGGCACATGATTCGGCGCCGCATCTCCTGCGGTCTCCGACGTCGTGCAGGAGAACGATCATGCAGGATATGCTCTGGTTGGGGCTCACCCTCGGCTTGCTGGCCACAACGCTCGGTTACGCGGCGCTGTGCGACAAGGCGTAGGGAGGCGGCCATGACTATCGACCATTGGCTGGCCGCTGCGACCGCGGTCGGCCTGCTCTTCTATCTGGTGGCCGTGCTCGCACGCCCCGAACGCTTCTGATCGGGGAGCGACATCATGACAGTTCAGGGATGGATCATGATCCTCGCCTTTGTCGGCATATTGCTGGCACTGGCCAAACCCGTCGGCCTGTGGCTCTTCGCGCTCTATGAAGGGCGGCGGACGCCGCTCCATGGCCTGCTCGGGCCACTGGAGCGCGGCTTCTACCGGCTGGCGGGCATCGACCCGCAGGAGGAGCAGGGCTGGCGCCGCTATGCCGTGCACATGCTCCTGTTCAACACGGCGCTACTGGTCTTCACTTATGCGATCCTGCGCTTGCAGGGCGTGCTGCCCCTCAACCCGCTGGGCCATCCGGGGGTGAGCCAGCCGCTCGCCTTCAACACGGCAATCAGCTTCGCGACCAACACCAACTGGCAAAATTATGGCGGTGAGTCGACCATGTCGCCCCTTAGCCAGATGCTCGGCCTGACGATCCACAACTTCCTGTCGGCTGCGACCGGCATCGCGCTGGCCTTTGCGCTGTTCCGCGGGTTCGCGCGGCGGGAGGCCAAGGGCATCGGCAATTTCTGGGCCGATGTGACGCGGGTGACGCTCTATCTGCTACTGCCGCTCTGCTGCGTCATCGCGCTCTTCTATATCGCGAGCGGCGTGCCGCAGACGCTGGCGGGGTCGGTCGATGTAACGACGCTGGAAGGCGCGAGGCAGACACTCGCGCTGGGACCGGTCGCCTCGCAGGAAGCGATCAAGATGCTCGGCACCAATGGCGGCGGCTTTTTCAACGCCAACTCCGCGCATCCGTTCGAGAACCCGACGGCGCTCGTCAACTTCGTCCAGATGCTCTCGATCTTCGTGATCGGGGTGGGCCTCACCTATACCTTCGGCAAGGCTGTCGGGAACAGTCGCCAGGGCTGGGCGATCCTTGCCGCCATGATGCTGCTGTTCCTGGCCGGAACGACGATCACCTACTGGCAGGAGGCAGCGGGCAACCCCATCCTGCACAGCCTCGGCATCGCCGGCGGCAATATGGAGGGCAAGGAAGTCCGCTTCGGCATCGCCGCCTCCGCGCTCTTTTCCGTCGTCACCACGGCGGCCTCCTGCGGCGCGGTCAATGCGATGCATGACAGCTTCACCGCGCTTGGTGGCCTGATCCCGCTCTTCAACATGCAATTGGGTGAGGTTGTCGTCGGCGGCGTCGGCGCAGGCATCTATGGCTTTTTGCTGTTCGCCATCCTCGCAGTGTTCGTCGCAGGCCTGATGGTCGGGCGAACCCCGGAATATGTCGGCAAGAAGATCGAGGCTCGCGAGGTCAAGCTCGCCGTTCTCGCCATCGCGGTGCTGCCGCTCATGATCCTGGGCTTCACCGCCATCGCCTCGGTCACCGAGGCCGGGCTGGCCGGCCCGCTCAACAAGGGACCGCACGGCTTTTCCGAGATTCTCTACGCCTTCACCAGCGCGGTGGCGAACAATGGATCGGCCTTTGCCGGGCTCTCGGCCAACACGCCTTTCTACAATGGCATGCTGGGCGTCGCCATCTGGGTCGGCCGCTTCTTCGTCATCGTCCCCATGCTGGCGATTGCCGGCGGGCTGGCAGCGAAGACCTATACGCCGGAGACGGCAGGCAGTTTTCCGACCACCGGACCGCTTTGGACCGGCCTGCTGGTGGGAATCGTGCTGATCGTCGGCGGCCTCACCTTCCTGCCCAGCCTCGCCCTTGGCCCCATCGCGGATCATCTCGCGATGATCCGTGGCCAGCTTTTCTGATCGGAGCCTCTCCATGGCACGCCAAGCATCCCCATCGCTCTTCAAGGCCGATCTGATCGTCCCGGCGATCACGGACTCGGTCCGCAAACTGAACCCGCGCCAACTCATCCGTAATCCGGTGATGTTCACGACCGCCATCGTGGCGGTGCTCCTGACGGTGCTGCTCATCGTCGGTCAGGATGGCCTTGCCGCCAGCTTCAAGCTCCAGCTCGTCATCTGGCTGTGGCTGACCGTCCTCTTCGGCACCTTTGCCGAAGCGCTGGCCGAAGGTCGCGGCAAGGCGCAGGCGGCGTCCTTACGCGCGACCAAGGCGGACCTCACCGCCAAACGCCTGAAGAACGGCCAGGAGCCCGAGACCGTGCCGGCCAGCGCGCTGCGGGTCGGCGACATCGTGCTGGTCGGGACCGGCGATCTCATCCCGTCGGACGGCGAGGTGGTGTCTGGTGTCGCCTCGGTCAACGAGGCCGCGATCACCGGCGAGTCCGCGCCGGTCATCCGCGAGGCGGGCGGAGACCGGTCGGCGGTGACGGCGGGCACGCGCGTCATCTCGGACGAAATCCAGGTGCGCGTCACCGTCAATCCCGGCCAGGGATTTCTCGATCGCATGATTGCGCTGGTGGAAGGCGCAGAACGGCAGAAGACGCCCAACGAAGTCGCCCTGACGCTGCTGCTGGTCGGCCTCACCATCATCTTCCTGATCGCGGTCGGCACCATTCCCAGTTTCGCCAGCTATGCCGGCGGCGCAATCCCGGTGTCGATCCTCGCGGCCCTTCTCATCACGCTCATTCCGACGACCATCGCCGCTTTGCTCTCGGCCATCGGCATCGCCGGCATGGACCGCCTCGTTCGCTTCAATGTGCTGGCCAAGTCCGGCCGGGCTGTTGAGGCGGCCGGCGATATCGACGTGTTGCTGCTCGACAAGACCGGCACGATCACCGTCGGCGACCGGCAGGCGACGTCATTCCGGCCGGTCGGCGGGGCGACGCCGGCCCAGTTGGCACAAGCCGCCCTGCTGGCCAGTCTGGCCGATGAGACGCCGGAAGGCCGCTCGATCGTGGCGCTCGCGCGCGAGAAATTCGGTGAGGCGGCCCAAGCCCTGCCGGCCGATGCGCAGGTGATCCCCTTCACCGCGCAAACCCGGATTTCCGGCGTGGTCACGGGCGACACCACGGTCATCAAGGGCGCTGTCGATGCGGTCCTGAATGCCATGGCAGGCCCGGACAAAAGCCCCGCGGTGGCGGAACTGCGGCGCATCACCGACGAGATCGCCCGCGCCGGCGGCACGCCGTTGGCCGTCGCCAAGGACGGCGAGCTTCTGGGGGCAATCTTCCTCAAGGATGTGGTCAAGGCGGGCATCCGCGAGCGCTTCGGCGAACTGCGCAATATGGGCATCCGCACGGTGATGATTACCGGCGATAATCCGCTGACCGCCGCATCGATCGCCGCCGAGGCGGGGGTCGACGATTTCCTGGCTCAGGCGACACCGGAGGACAAGCTGGCGTTGATCCGCAAGGAGCAGCAAGGCGGCCGCCTCGTCGCCATGTGCGGTGACGGCACCAACGATGCGCCCGCGCTGGCGCAGGCCGATGTCGGCGTCGCCATGAACACCGGCACGCAGGCGGCGCGCGAGGCAGGCAACATGGTCGATCTCGACAGCGACCCCACCAAGCTGATCGAGATCGTCGGCCTCGGCAAGCAGTTGCTGATGACCCGGGGGGCGCTCACCACTTTCTCCGTCGCGAATGATGTCGCCAAATATTTCGCGATCATCCCGGCCATGTTCGTCGTGCTTTATCCGGGGCTGGGCGTGCTCAACGTCATGGGCCTCGCGACGCCGCAGAGCGCCATCCTGTCAGCGATCATCTTCAACGCCCTCATCATCCCGCTGCTGGTGCCCCTCGCGCTCAAGGGGGTGACCTACAAGCCGATCGGCGCCGGTCCGCTGCTGGCGCGCAATCTCGCCATCTACGGCCTGGGCGGCCTGATCGCGCCCTTCGCCGGCATCAAGCTCATCGACCTGGCCGTCAACGGCCTTGGCCTCGCCTGAGGAACAGACGCATGAACAAGGACATTCTCACCGCGCTCAGACCGGCTTTGGTCATGACAGCGCTCTTCGCCCTCCTGCTGGGGCTCGCCTATCCACTCGCGCTCACCGGCATCGGCCAGCTGATCTTTCCATCACAGGCCAATGGCAGCCTGGTCGAACAGAAGGGCAAGCCGGTCGGCTCGCGCCTGATCGGGCAGGCGTTCACGGCGGATCGCTATTTCCACCCCCGCCCCTCGGCGGCGGGCGACGGCTATGATGGCATGGCATCTTCCGGCTCCAACCTCGGCCCGACCAGCCGCGCGCTCATCGACCGTGTGCAGGCAGACATAGCCACGCTGGAACGGACCAATCCCGGCAAGCGGGTGCCGGCCGATCTGGTCACGGCATCCGGCTCAGGCCTCGATCCGCACATCACCCCGCAGGCGGCCTACTATCAGGTGGACCGGATTGCCCGTGCGCGCGGCTGGGACGCAGCCAGGGTCCGGTCCCTTGTCGACCAGAGCATCGAACAACCGCTGCTCGGTGTTCTGGGTGAGCCGCGCGTCAATGTGCTGGAAATCAATCGACGTCTGGACGGAATCGGCGCTACCACGCCGTCATGAGCGATCCAGACCGCCGCGATCCGGAAGCCTTTCTGCGTCAGGCGACGCAGGAAGGTCGCGGCCGTCTCAAGATCTTCCTGGGAGCTGCTCCGGGCGTCGGCAAAACCTACGAGATGCTGACCGACGGCATGCAGCGGCTCAGGGCCGGGATCGACGTCGTGGTCGGCATCGTCGAGACCCATGGCCGCAAGGAGACCGAGGCGCTGCTGATCGGGCATGAGGTCATCCCCCGCCGCGCCGTCGAGCATAAAGGGCACCGGCTCGGCGAGATGGACATCGACGCCATCCTCGCACGCCGCCCCCAGCTCGTGCTTGTGGATGAGCTGGCGCACAGCAATGCGCCGGGCAGCAGGCATCCCAAACGCTATCAGGATGTCGAGGAACTGCTGGATGCGGGCATCGACGTCTATTCCACGGTCAATATCCAGCATGTCGAGAGCCTCAACGACGTCGTCGCCTCCTTCACCCGCGTCCATGTGCGCGAGACCGTGCCCGATTCCATCCTCGAAATGGCCGAGATCGAGGTGGTCGATATTCCGCCGGACGAACTGATCGAGCGCCTGAAAGAGGGCAAGGTCTATATTCCGCAGGAAGCGAGCCGCGCGCTCAACCATTTCTTCTCGAAGTCCAACCTCGCGGCCCTACGCGAGATGGCGCTGCGGCGCGCCGCACAGGCCGTCGATGCCCAGATGCTCGATTATGTGCGCGCCCATGCCCTGGCCGGCAGCTTCGCGGCGGGGGAACGCGTTCTGGTCGCGATCAGTGAAGTCACCAGCGCGCAGGGCCTCGTCCGCGCGGCCAAGCGGCTCGCCGATGCGCTCAAGGCGCCCTGGTCCGCCGTCCATATCGAGACGCAGCGCAGCCTCTCCTTCACCCCCAAAGAGCGGGAGCAACTGGCCGACACCATGGCGCTCGCATCCCGCCTCGGCGCCACGACCGCGACCATCCCCGCGACCTCCGTCGTCGAGGGGCTGAAAGATTATGTGGCCGACGCCCGCGCGACCCAGATCGTGATCGGCAAATCGGCGCGCCCCTGGTGGTTCGAGCTGCGCCATGGCTCCGTCGTCGACAAGCTGGTGCGCGAGATCGGGGATGTCGCGGTGCATGTCCTGCCCGGCGACGCCGTCACGCCCGGCCCGCAGGCGGTGCGCCAGCGTTTTCGCCAGGGATGGGGCAAGCCGTCCCACTATCTCTGGTCGGCGGTGATGATTGCCGCGATGACAGCGCTCGGCAGGCTGCTCATCGAGGCGATCGACCTTAGCAATATCGCGCTCATGTACCTCGTGCCCGTCATGTTCGCCGCCGCCAGCTATGGCCTGCGGGCGGGGCTGGTCTCCGGCCTGCTTTCGAGCCTCGCCTATAACTTCTTCTTCCTGCCGCCCACCGGCACGCTAACGGTCAATAATCCCGAGAATGTCGTCAGCATTCTGGTGCTGCTGGGTGTGGCGATCGTGACCAGCCAGTTCGCCGCGCGCGTCCGCGCCCAGGCCGATCTTGCCCAGTCCAGCGCGCGCCAGAACGCGGCGCTCGCCGGGTTTTCGCGCCAGCTCACCGCCTCGGCGAGCCAGGAAGAGCTGATGCACGCCATCTGCGCGGAAGTCGGCCGCCTGCTCCAGCTGCGCACCGTGCTGCTGCTGCCATCTCCGGACGGGCCGCAATTGCGCGCGGCGGTGCCGCCGGAGGATCGGCTCGAACAGATCGAGAAGGCGGCCGCGCAATGGGCGATGGACAATGAGCAGCCGGCCGGGCGCGGATCGTCCACGCTTACCGCGTCGGACTGGCTGTTCCATCCGCTGCGGACCCAGCGGGGGGTGCTCGGGGTGCTGGGTCTGGCCCGGGAAGACGCGGGCCCACCGCTGCGCTCCGATCAGGTTCCGCTTCTGATGAGCCTGCTCGATCAGGCCTCCATCGCCTTCGATCGCATGGCGCTGGAGCAGGAGATGCTGGATGCGCGGCAGATCAAGGAGCGCGACCGGCTGCGCGCGGCGCTGCTCTCCTCGGTCAGCCACGATTTACGGACACCGCTGACGACCATTCTCTCCGCGGTCCACGAGTTGAAACGCCGGCATCCCTCCGATCTGCTCGACACTGTCGATGCCGAAGCGCAAAGGCTCAACCGCTTTGTCGCCAACCTGCTGGACATGGCGCGGGTGGAAGCGGGCGCCTTGCCGCTCAAGGTCGAGCCGACCGACCTCTTTGATGCTGTCGCCGGCGCCGTGCATGATACGCGCCAGTCCCTGCAGGGCCATGCGGTCGAGGTGGAGATCGCGCCCGACATTCCGCTGGTTCGTGTCGACCCGACGCTGCTTCACCACTGCCTCATCAACCTGCTGGATAATGCCGGCCGCTATGCTCATCCCGGAACGCCCGTGATCGTGCGCGGCCAGCGCCTGCCCGATGCGATCGCCCTGTCGGTGGTCGATGAAGGGCCGGGCATTCCGGCGGGCGCAGAAGCGCGGGTGTTCGACACCTTTACGCGGCTGGAAGGCTCCGACCGGGCCAAGCATGGCACCGGCCTCGGCCTCGCCATCGTGAAAGGCTTTGCCGAGGCCATGGGCCTGACGGTGTCCGCCGCCAACAATGCCGAGCCGCGCGGCGCCACCTTCACGATCATGATCCCGCAAGCGCTGATCATCTCCGACGTCCCCCATGAGGATCTCTTATGAACGTCCGCCACAAGGTGCTGATCGTCGATGACGAGCCGCATATCCGCAAACTGATCCACACCGCGCTGGCCCGCGCCGATTACGCCATCGTCGAAGCGGAGAATGCGCGCGAAGCGATGGAGCGGCTGAAGGCGGAGCGACCGGACATCAGTCTCCTCGATCTGGGATTGCCCGACCGCGATGGCCTCGAACTGGTGCCGCTGTTCAAGCAGCAGTCGGAAACGACGCTGATCATCGTCTCAGCCCGCGACGCGACGGACCAGAAGGTCGCCGCGCTCGATCTGGGTGCCGACGATTATCTGACCAAGCCGTTCGATACCGACGAATTGCTGGCGCGCGTGCGCGTGGCGCTGCGCAATCGCATGGCCAAGGAGGGCGGCGTGTCCATGGTACGGGCGGGCGACGTGGAAATCGATCTTTTGAACAGGGTCGTGCTGAAGGCGGGGAAGGAAGTGCACCTGACGCCCAAGGAATATACCGTGCTCGCGCAGCTCGCCAAATTCCCCGGCCGCGTGATCACGCATCATCAGATCATGGCCCATGCCTGGCCGCACGAAAAGGAGCACCATGTGGAGTATCTGCGCGTGCTCATCCGCACGCTGCGCCAGAAGCTGGAAGCCGATCCCCAGCGTCCCCGGATCATCGGCAACGAGCTTGGCATCGGCTATCGCCTGCGCTTCAATGTCGAAGGCGAGACGGAAGAGTTCGCCGCAGGAGACACGGCGGCGAGGTTCGGCGGATAAGGAGCGGGCGAACCGCTGCCGGATCAATCCAGCGCGGCGCCCCCCGATCTGCGCCAAGGCTGCGGCACGCTTGCGCTCGCTCCCCGGGCACAGCAGCGCATTGCCAATCAGCGGCAGGCGTTCGTCGGGGTGGGAGACGCTCATGACGACCGTGACCATTGTCTCCTCGCGCAGGCCGGCAGCTTATCAGATCGCGGCGGTATCACGCGTTGTGATTCCATCCACCCTTCTGGCCCGCCGCGCGCGGGTCAGGAGCGCACAGATCAGCCCCCCGTCCGCGGGCGCGCCTTGGCGTGGGAGCCAGGCCAGTCGAAGCCGTCTTGCGGCTCCGACTTGGGTGCGACCGGCTCGAAGGAAGCTGCCGCATTCACGTCGCCGCCCCGGTAACGGGTGAGCATGGGATAGGCATAAAGCGGCCGGTGGCGCACCACGCCCGTATTGAGGCGCGCGCTGGCGACCACGGCGTCCGGCGCCTTGCCTTCTTCCACCCACAGCACCACGGCCCCGAGGAAATCCTGATCATAGGGGATATAGCCGCCCGCGCAGTGATAGCCGCCGGGCACGAGGAACATGCGGGCGAATGCGCGGACCGCATCCAGGCCACCGGCATGGTCGCGCACGGCCTGATAATAATCGAGCATGCCATAGGCGCCGGCGGCGTTGTCCGCCACGCCCTGCCACATCAGCAGCTTGCCGCCCGCGTCGCGGAAGGCCGAAAGGTCCGGGTTGCCGGCATCGTAGAGTTCGCCCCCCTTGAGCAGCCGCTGCAGGCTTTCGCGGGAGAAAGTCCAGTCGCGCCAGGTGAACTCGGCCGGGAGTTCGCCTTGCAGCAGCAGATATTGCAGGAAGGATTGTGCCGCGAACTTGCCTGTCTGCGTCGGCGCGCCCCGGCCAACCCAGCCCAGTTCGGCGCCATAAGGCGCGCCGCCGGGGAAGAGCGCCTGACCGCCGACATCGGTCGGGCCGCGATAATAAGCGCGGGCAGCGGCAACCTGATCGGCGTTGAGGCAATTGGCCTGCGCCGCCACGCCCGGACGGCAGGCGAGCTTTGCCGGGTCGTATCGGCAGCGGCGCGGATCGTCGATCTGGCCATCGGTGATGCCATCCAGCCCGTCGCAGGCCTTGATGACGGCGGCATGCAGCAGTTCGACAGCCTGCGGCGTGAAAATCTCGCGCCCATCGGGATAAAGCCCCTGCTGCGCTTCCCACAGGAAGAGCTGCATCGCCGCCGGCATGGCGACGGAGGAGCCGGCCACGACGCCATCGAAATCGTCCGGATGACGCTGGACCTCCATCAAGGCTTCCCGCCCGCCGCCCGAGCAGCCGACGAAATAGCTGTAAGCCGGGGGCGCGCCGTAAAATTGCGCGACGATCGCCTTGGACGCGACGGCGACGGCGTGGGCGGCCTTGTGCGCGAATTGCTCCCGCAATTCCGGCGCGCCGACGGCCCATGTGCCATCGCCGATGCCGGCACTGTGATGGCCGCCATTGTTGAAGGCCACGGCAAAGCTGCCATCGGCGATATGCGCATTGCTGCAGAGCGGCGTCACCTCGCGGCCGATGACTCCGCACATGCCCCCGCAGCCCCCTTGCAGGAACCGCCCGGCATAGCCGGCCAGCGGTAGGCGCAGCTCAAACTCGGTCTGCGGTGCCGAATAAGCCTTGACGAGGCAGACGCCCGGTGTCGCCGCGCTGGCGCCTTCCACCGTCGCCGAGCGCACGCGATAGACGATGTCCTCCGCTTGCTGGGAGACCGGCTTGACGAGGTCACCGCAGGGCATTTGCGGCGCACTGGCCGGGCGAGCCGGAAGCGTGAACGGCGTGGCCTCGCTCTTCGGTGCGGCCATGGCATGTGACGCGCCGACAAGGGCCACCAGCATGAGCAGGAGCAAAGCAAGCACGGTCTGCGTGGCAGGACGAGCGGACGTCACAGCCCGGATGGGGAAGGCCTTAGGCATAGTGGGCAATCAGCGTCTGCTCGGCACCGAGCGGATCGGCGGTGGCTGCGTACTCCGTGCCGAACACCATGGTCATCCGCTGGTCCTGTCCATAAGCCGGCCAGAGCGGCAGGCAATCGCCATTCGGATCGCCGGTCCGCGCGAAATTGGCCCAATAGCGGCTCATGCCGTCGGCCAGATGCTGGGCATTCGCCATGCGCTCGCCGACGCTGCCATAGCTTTCCGTCACCATATCGAACACCATCGGCACCTCGATGCCGTGCGGACTGCGCATCCGCCCGCCCTGCGCCGGGGACTGCCAGTTGACGAGATAGGCATAGGCCGGCTTCGTCGCGCCCGCCGCGCGGGTTTCCGCGACGATGCGGGCATTGCGGCCCATGCCGGCCTCGGTCGTGATGGCGAAGAAGATGTCGCTCGCCGTGGCCTTGGGGTGCAGTTTGCGGAACCCCTCGATCAGCGGTGCCGGCGATGCCACGCGGCCCTCCAGCGCCCCCGGCAGGCTCGTCCAGTCGAGATCGAAGGCGCCGGGCGGCGGAAACAGCACGGTGGTCTCCGCGCTGGTGTGGCCGACCATCACCGGAATGTCGGGCGAGACCGCCGGAAGATCGGGCGCAAACGGTGTCCGCGCCACGACGGTGCCATCGGCGACCAGCCCCGGCCCGCGCACCGGGTTGCCGCCGGTGATCTCCTGCAGGCCGGCAAGGAGGCGCTCGATGGGGATGGCGCGCAGCGCGTCGACGTCCCCGGCCCGCACACCCACGGCCTTGCACAGCGAGGCGGTGATCCGCTCCGCCTCGTCCCGCGCGACAGTGGTGGTGCCAAAGCCGCTCTGCAGGATCGCGCGATGGAACAGCCCGTTGGCCGCCGGCATCGCCATCAGGCCCGCAACCTTCAGGCCGCCGCCGGAGTGGCCGAAGATCGTCACATTCTGCGGATCGCCACCGAACGCGGCGATATTGTCGCGCACCCATTGCAGGGCGGCGACCATATCGAGCTGGCCGGGATTGGCGGCGACGCTGCGATCGCGGGTGAGATCGCCGAAATAGAGATAGCCGAACAGGTTGAGCCGGTGATTGACGGCCACGACGACAACGTCCTGCCGCGCCGCCAGATTGCGCCCGTCGGTGACCGGCGTCGCGCCCGAGCCCACCGCCAGGCCGCCGCCGTGCAGCCACACCATCACCGGGCGCTTCTTCCCGTCTGCAAGGCCGGGGGTCCAGACATTGAGCGCGAGGCAATCCTCGCCGGATGCCTTGGGCTCACGCCAGGAGGAGAAGCCCGGTCCGTCCGGCCCATCGGGCAGTTGCGGGCTGCGCAGGCCATAGTCGAGCGCATCGCGCACGCCGCTCCAAGCCTGGGGCGGCTGCGGGGCAGCAAAGCGGTTCCGGCCCGCCGTCGAGGCGCCATAGGGAATACCGCGGAAGACATTGACGCCATATTCGCACCGCCCACGAACCTGCCCGTGCGTGGTCGTTGCGATCGGTGCCGCTGCGGCCAGTACGGGACGGGCAAGCAGTCCGCCCAGCCCCGCCGCACAGCTTATCGAAAAAGCCCGGCGGCTGATGCCTTTGGCCGGAAAAGCATCCTCGCGCATTGCGCCCTCTCCATAAAAAGCGAAAGCCCCGGCCGAGGTCGGGGCTTTCAGGATTTTGATCAGAAGACGACCCGTGCGCCCATGCGGTAACGACGCCCGACATTGTCATAATAGACGGCGTTGTTGTTGCCGTTCCAGTAGGGCGGCGGCATCACGTCGAACAGGTTGTAGACGTTGGCGAACAGCTCAACCTTCTTGCTGCCTTCGCTCATCAGATCGAACGTCACGCCGACGTTCGTGTAGAAGCGCGACGGCACGCGGTTGGTGTTGATGCTGTTGGGCAGGGTGATGCTGTAACCGGCATCTTCCGGACCGATCAGCGTCGCATCATATTTACCGCTCGAGAGATAGCGGCCCTGCAGGTTCACACCCAGGCGACCCATATCGAGGCTCACCATGCCATCAAGGATCCAGGACGGGATACCGGACGCGCTGTTGTCCCCGGCGCGATCGATGCCCGGCAGGGCGCTGTTGGTGAAGTCGATCGTGTGGGTGGCGAGCAGCCGGAAATCGACCGAACGCTCACCGCCGAACGGCAGGTTGTACCCAGCCTCGAAGTCGACGCCGCGCAGCTGCTGACGATTGAGGTTCAGGAAGAGAACCGAAATCGTGTCCACGAAGTTGTTGGCGTCGCGCTGGACCAGCGAGCAGACATCGGCAGCACCGGTCGTGTTGCAGGTGTTGAGGATGACCTGCGCCGACAGCGTAGCAATCGCGTCGTTGATGCGGATGTTATAATAGTCCGCGGAGAAGCGCAGGCCCTGCAATGCGCCCTGCGGCTGCAGGGTAAAGCCAGCGGTGAACGTGTTGGCCGTTTCCGGACGCAGCCGGACATTGCCGCCGGTAAGCACGTTCATGAACTTCTCGGCGCCCTTGACCGTGTCATAGAACACGCCGACCCCGCTGACGGGCGTCGTGAACAGCTCGGACGTGTTGGGCGCACGGAAGTCGCGCGAGTAGGTCGTCCGCAGCATCGCCCAGTTGACCGGCTTGTAGGTCGCGCCGACCTTCCACGTGGTGGCGTTGAACGTGTTGCTGCCTGCGGCGCCTTCGTTCTTGTAATGGGCCTGGCGGATCGCGCCGTTCAGGTCCAGCGACCCGACAGCGCTCTCGCGCAGCAGGGGCACGCCCAGCTCGACATAGCCTTCGACGACGCTGGTGTTACCGGCCGACGGCGTCTGGTTGAACACGTAGAAGCCGTTGGCGGCCGAAATCGGATCGACCCTGATGTCGAGCGTGTTGCGACGCCCTTCCACACCGACCGCGAAGGCGACCGGGCCGGCCCAGGTCTCAAACGGCGTGCCGTTGATGTTCACAGCGCCAGCAAGCTGGGTGTACTTGTTGTCCTGCCAGGTGGTGCCGAAGGCGTAGTTCTTCGCGGCCTGCGAATATTGGCCCTGACCCAGGATGTTGAGCGCGACGCACGACGGATCGTTATTGTTGGGATTGCTGTCCGCATTGATCCGGCAGATCGGGCCATTGGGGCCGGCCACCGCGTCGACGGCATTGGCGTAGCGCGCATTGATGCGATTGTTGATGGTGTTCTGCTTGTAAGCCGTCTCACCATATTGCGCATGAGCATCCCACGACCAGCCGCCGCCCAGATCGCCCTGTGCGCCGCCGACGATGCGATAGGTGTCACGGATCGACGTGCTGTCCATGCGGCCGAAATCGACGCCGAGCTTGCCGACGCTGATCGCGGCGATGCCGTTGTTCTGCATCGTGGTACGGATGGAGGCGGGCAGGAAGGGATTGTCGACGGCAATGTTGGAAGCCGCGCGAATTTCCGGGCCCCGCGTGAAGCCATCGACATGGCCATAGCTGCCTTCGAGGAAGGCGGTGAAGGCTGGCGAGAACTCATATTCCAGATGCGCGAAGGTGTTGTAGCGCGTCACCGGGATGGAGAGGAGCGGATCGTCGAAGAAGGCGTTGAGGCCTTCGCCCGAGCCGCCCTGCTGGAAGAGGCCGCTGGCGTTCTGGCCGTAGACGAACTGCGTGGGCGAGCCATTGGGGCCGAACTGAATGCCGTCCAGCACACCGCCGCGCGCCGGCGTGGACGTGCCTGCGCCGTTGATGGTCGCGGTGATAAGGCCGCCCGGGGTCAGCGTCGCGGTGCGCATGCCGGTGATGATGTTGTGAGCGGGACGACCGCCGAGGCCCGGCACGTTGGTCAGGTCGCCCACTTCATTGCCGCAGAAATCGCGGGTGTAGCAGCCACCGGTGCCTTCGTCCTTGTTATACTCGGCGCCGAAGATGAAGCGACCGCGATCATCGGCGAAGCGCTTGCCCGCGCCGATCTGCCAGAAATACTGGTCGCCATCGCCGCGATCGGTCACGCCGTAGCCGGCCGTCGCCTTGAGCCCATCGAGACGGGTGTCGAGACGCAGGTTGATCACGCCCGAGACAGCGTCCGAACCATAAGCAGCCGACGCGCCGCCGGTGACGATTTCCGTGCTGCGGATCAGCAGGGTCGGCATCATGTTGAGGTCGATGCTGCCGGTCGAGGTGCTGGGCGTGAAGCGCCGGCCATCGAGCAGCACCAGCGTGCGCGAGGCACCGAGACCGCGCAGATCCGAGATGCGGGCGCCGGCATTGGCCGGGAAGATGTTCTGCGTGTTCGGCGTGCTGGACGGCCGGAAGGACGGCAGCTGGGCCAGCGCCTCACCGACGGTGGGCGACGCGATCTTTGCGATCCGGTCCGCATCCATCACCGTGACCGGAGTCGGCGCGGTAAAGCCGGTGGCGCTCAGGCGCGTGCCGGTAACCACGATGCTTTCGGCGTCGGCCTCATCGGCCTGGGGCGCGTCCTGCGCCATCGCCGGCACGCTTGCCGCCACCGCGCAGATTGCTGCCGTGATCAGCAGAGAATCGCGCAATCCGCGCGTTTTGGCTGAGACTCGCTCGTTCATAACATCCCCTCTTTCGGACAATTGCGCCCGCCTCCCTGGCGAGCATGCTCGATTCAATCGATTGCAGACCATTATCTGTCAAATGTTGTTGAGATGTCAATATATGATGTAGAAACTTCAACAAATAGCCCGCACGCTAGCGGCAGATTTTCGTGCTTTCCGTTGAAATCACGCCAATTTTCCAAGCCGGAATTTTCGGTCAACCGCCATTATTTGTCGGCGTAATTGGAAGCGGGACGGCATCAAGCTGTCACGATCACCGCCGAGCGGCCGGGATCGCTAATTCGCGCGTAGATAAAAGCCAACCCGGAGGCTCGCGGCCTCCGGGAGTTAGCAAGATACCCGTGCGTAGCTTATGCCGATTTCATTCCCACTCGATCGTGCCCGGCGGCTTGCTGGTATAGTCGTACACCACCCGGTTTATGCCCTGCACCTCGTTGATGATCCGCGTCGCCACGCGGCTGAGGAAGGCGGCGTCGAAGGGGTAGATGTCGGCCGTCATGCCGTCAGTGGAGGTCACCGCGCGCAGGGCGAGGACATTGTCATAGGTCCGCCCGTCGCCCATCACGCCGACGCTGCGCACCGGCAGCAGCACCGCGAAGGCCTGCCAGATCGCGTCATAGAGCCCGGCGTTGCGGATTTCCTCGAGGTAGATGGCGTCCGCCTTGCGCAGCACGTCGCAGCGCTCCTTGGTCACCTCGCCGGGGATGCGGATTGCGAGGCCCGGCCCGGGGAAGGGATGGCGGCCGACGAAGATGTCCGGCAGACCAAGCTCGCGGCCCAGATCGCGCACTTCATCCTTGAACAGTTCGCGCAGCGGCTCGACCAGCTTCATGTTCATGCGCTCAGGCAGCCCGCCGACATTGTGGTGGCTCTTGATCGTCACGCTCGGCCCGCCGGTGAACGAGACGCTCTCGATCACGTCCGGGTAGAGCGTGCCCTGCGCGAGAAAATCCGCGCCGCCGATCTTGCGGGCTTCCTCCTCGAACAGGTCGATGAACGCCTTGCCGATGAACTTGCGCTTGGCCTCCGGGTCGGTGACGCCGGCGAGGCCGCCGAGGAAGGTCTCGCTCGCATCCACATGCACCAGCGGGATGTTGTAATGCCCCCGAAATAGGCTGACGACCTGCTCGGCCTCGGCATGGCGCATCAGGCCATGATCGACGAATACGCAGGTCAGCTGCTCGCCGATCGCCTCATGGATCAGCACCGCGGCAACCGCCGAATCCACGCCGCCGGAAAGGCCGCAGATCACCCGGCCGGAGCCGACCTGCTCGCGGATTTCCTTGATCTTGGTCGCGCGGAATTCCGCCATCGTCCAGTCGCCGGCACAGCCGCAGACATGGCGCACGAAATTGGCGATCAGCTTGCCCCCGTCCGGCGTATGCACCACCTCGGGGTGGAACTGCGTGCCATAATAGCGCTTCTCGTCATTGGCGATGAGCGCGAAGGGCGCGCCGTCCGATGTCGCCACGATGCGGAAGCCCTGCGCGAACTTGGTCACCTTGTCGCCATGGCTCATCCACACCTGATGGCGCTCGCCCGTCTCCCACAGTCCGTCGAACAGCACGCAGGGCTCGGTGACGGTAAGGAAGGCGCGGCCGAACTCGCCGCCCTCGCCCGTCTCATGGCCGGGCCGCACTTCACCACCGAGCTGGTGGCTCATCACCTGCTGGCCGTAGCAGATGCCGAGGATCGGCAGGCCGCTCTCGAACAGCTCCTGCGGCGCGCGCGGGCTCCCCTCGTCGCACACACTGGCGGGCGAACCGGAGAGAATGATGCCGCGCGGCTTCATCCGCTGGAAGGCGGCCAGCGCCTGCGTAAACGGGGCGATCTCGGAATAGACCCCGGCTTCGCGCACGCGACGCGCAATGAGCTGCGTCACCTGGCTGCCGAAGTCGACGATGAGGATGGAATCGGGGTGAGCTGAGGAATGTGCTGACATGGGCAGCGGATAAGACGGGCAGGCTGGCCTGTCCAGCCTGTCCGCAAGCCTCGTCAGCCGAAGGTGACGCCGTCCACCCGGCCATCGTCCCAGATGCAGCGGAAACTGCGCAGGCGGCCTTCGCCGGCCCTGAAGTTCGACCGCATGCTTAGCGTGCCGGTCACATCCCAGCCGGAACCGAACGGCCGCGCGCCGGTGATGTCCCGCACCTCGGCATAATTGCCATCGCGCGAGGCCTGATCGCGCGCCGCGATGGCGCAGGCGTCGACCGCCGCGTCTTCATCCTCGAGCGCCTGCCCCGTGGGGCGCCCATCATAGCCGTCGTCATAGCGGTCATTGCCATAATCGCCGGCACGATCATCATAGCGCGGATCATAACCACGATCGCCCGGGCGGCGCGTGGGATAACGGTCCGCATCGCGCTGCCTGGCAGCCGCCGTCGCGATCGCCGCGATCAGCCCGACGCCGATGATAGCGCCAATGACGGCGCCGCTATTGTCATGTCCGCGATGATGGCGCGGATACCGATCCCAGCGGCCATCATAGCCGCGCGCAGAGGCGGGCGTCGCAGAGCCCATGACCATCGCCCCGGCCGCAGCGGCCAAGGCAAGCTTGGAGTGAACGTTCATCGGCAGATCGCTTCCTGGCAACACCGGCAACAGCATCGCCGGCCAGAGCGTTATCGCACCGGGCCGATGAGCGCGGGCTGAATAGCGGCCGAGCCCGCATTGGCGTCATCTGTCGGTGCGCCGGAGCGGTCAGACCGCTGCCGTAGCGTCAGGCCGGTCCAATAGGCCGCAAAGCTGTACATATCCGCATATTCGTCGACGATTTTGTCGGTCGGGCGATTGATGCCGTGGCCTGTGCCGGTGTCCACGCGAATCAGCCTTGGCCTCCCGCCGAGCGCCGCCGCCTGCAGGGCTGCGGCATATTTGAAGCTGTGGCCGGGCACCACCCGGTCGTCGCTATCCGCCGTGGTCACAAGAATGGCGGGATAGTCCGCCTCGCTGCGGATATTGTGATAGGGCGAGTAAGCCAGCAGCGTGCGGAAATCCGCCTCCCGGTCGGGCCGGCCATAATCGTCCACCCAGAAGGCGCCGGCCGTGAACTGGTCGAACCGCAGCATGTCCATCACGCCGACACCCGGCAGGGCGGCGGCGAACAGGTCGGGCCGCTGATTCACCACGGCCCCCACCAGCAGGCCGCCATTGGAGCGCCCCTCAATGGCCAGCTGGTTGTCGCCGGTGTAGCCCTGGCCTTTGAGATATTCGGCCGCCGCGATGAAATCATCGAAGGTCGTCTGCTTGTTGGCGCCCCGCCCGGCGTCGTACCAGGCCTTGCCGAACTCCCCGCCGCCTCGCACGCCGGCAATGGCGAGCACGCCGCCCTGCTCGACCCAGGCAAAGCGGGTGGGCGAGAAGCTGGGCGTTTGCGCGACATTGAAGCCACCATAGCCATAGAGCAGGGTCGGCGCAGGCGTGCCCGCGCGGGCAAGGTCGCGCCGGCGCACGATGAACATCGGCACCGCTATGCCATCGCGCGCGGGATAGAAGACCTGCTCCGTCACATAATCCGCCGGATCGAAGCCGAGTGCGGAGCGCGCGAAGATGCTGGTTTCGCCGGTCTCGACATTGAAGCGGTAGATCGTCGGCGGCTGGGTGAAGCTGGAGAAGGCGTAGAAGGTTTCCGGATCACCGGGCCGGCCGCTGAAGCCTGCGGCTGCGCCCAGCCCGGGCAGCGGCACATCGCCCTCACGCTTGCCGGCGAGATCCGTGATTTCGGCGACGATCCGCCCATCGACGATATAAGCCAGCACAAGGCGGCTGCCGATCATCGAGCCACCGGCCAGCGTCTGCGCCCGCTCCGCGACGACCTCGACCGGGCGACGGCGCGGATGGCCGGCATCGATGGTCACGATCCGTCCGTTGGGCGCCTTTGCATCCGTGCGGAAATAGAGCCGATCGCCAAGCTGGCCGATCATCTGCCACGCATTGCGCAGTCCCCGCACCAGCGTCACGCGCCGGGCGTCCGGCACGGTCAGCGGGATCAGCACCAGTTCGGCGGTCTGCTCGGTGCCCATTTTCGAGCTGATCAGCAGCCAGCGACCGTCCGCCGTCACCTCGGCGCGGTGAAGCAGCCGGGGCCGATCCGGCGTGGCATAGACCAGCCGGTCCTGCGCCTGCTCGGTGCCCAGCGTGTGAAACCAGACCTGCTGGTTCTCGAACGAGGGATCACGCCCGCCCTCGGTCGGCGCGGCAAAGCGCGCATAATAAAAGCCGCTGCCCTCGTGATTCCAGGCCAGCGCCGAATAGCGCACCCAGGCCACCTGGTCAGGCATCAGCGCGCCGCTCTCGACATCCAGCACCCGCACGGTCCGCCAGTCGCTGCCCCGCTCCTGAAGCGCCAGCAGCAGCGCTCGCCCGTCCCGCGAAGGCAGCCACTCGGCGAGCGCAACCGAGCCGTCGGTGGAGAGCCTGTTGGGATCGATCAGCAGACGCTCCGCCCCATTCACGCCCTCGCGCACATAGATGGGCGAGAAATTCTCGCCCTTGCTGCGCGTATAGAAATAGCGCTCGCCGGCCTTGCGCGGGTTCCCGAAGCGCTCAAAGCCATGCAGCGTCGCCATGCGGGCGCGCAACGCCTCCCGGCCCGGCAAGGATTTGAGGTAGCGGAAGGTCGTCTCATTCTCCGCCGCAATCCACGCCTGCACATCGGCATCGTGGCGCGGGTCGCCCTCCAGCCAGCGATAGGGATCGGCGACCGGTACGCCAAAATGCGTCTCGGTCAGGTCGAGGCGGCGGGCTTGCGGGTAGCTAAGCGCTGGCAGGCGGGGCGCCGGGCCGATCCGGAGCGCACCCGGCTTAGCGGCAGAATCCACGGCCCGACCCGCGGCTGCGTCCGTCGTGATGACGACGGCGGCGTCCTCGGCCGCAGCAACGCCCGGCTGCGCCTGCGCAGGCAGCGCCAGGAAAGCCAGGAGCAGGGCGGCAACAGGCAGGCGAAAGGAAACGGCCAACATCCTCAATGCCCTTGGGAAAACGGGCTTGCGGCGCGCGATAGCCCTGCGGCCGCCCGCGTGCAATGGCGCAGGACAGGGCGGTGAACTCTCTGGGGGCTGGGGTGTTGTGTGAGGGGGGACGGACACGGAGCACCAGCATGACCCTGAAGGCCCTCGCCCTCAACTGCACCCTGAAAGCCGATAGCAGCGAACCCTCATCGACGGATGCGATGATCGCGGTTCTGGCGGACGCCTTCGCCGAACATGATGTGACACTGAGCGAAACCGTGCGCGTCGCCGCGCTCAACATCCTGCCCGGCGTCACCTCCGATGAAGGCAAGGGCGATGACTGGCCAGCCCTGCGCGCGAAGATCCTGGCACACGACATCCTGATCTTCGGCGGGCCGATCTGGATGGGGCAGATCTCCAGCATCGCCAAGCGCGTGCTGGAGCGGATGGATGCTTTTCTGAGCGAAACGGACGATGCGGGCCGGATGCCGAGCTACGGCAAAGTCGCCGTCGCCGCCATTGTCGGCAATGAGGATGGTGCCCATTTCTCCAGCGCGCAGCTCTTCCAGGCGATGAACGATGTCGGCTGGACGATCCCCGCCGTCGCCGCCTGCTATTGGGTGGGCGAGGCGATGGGGAGCACGGATTTCAAGGACCTCAAGTCGACACCCAAACCGGTGAGCAAGACCGCCGGCATGGTGGCATCCAATGCCGCGCACCTCGCCGGCCTGCTCAAGGACAGCCCCTACCCCGGCTGACCACGACCCCGGCTGACAGGCCGGACGGCAGCCGCCAGCCCAGCCGGCATTCCAGCCGCGAGCGGCTTGCCACGCCGCCGCTCCTGCCGCACATTCGCGCGGGACAGGGAGCGGGGGCAAGGTGGCACCATCATCGCAAGAGAGTGAACCAACCGGGCGGCAGGGCGATGGCGACCCTGCCACGACCGCGCGCTCGCCCCTCAAGATCTGGGCATTGCGCGCGCTCGGCCTGGCCGGCGCAGCGCTGGTCTGGCTCGCGCTGGGCGACGCGCAGGGTCTGTCGCCGGAGGGCCGCTGGGTCGCCGCCGTCGCGACATTGATGGCGCTCTGGTGGATCACCGAGGCCGCGCCCATCGCCGTCACCGCGCTGCTGCCGATCCTGCTCTTCCCCATGGCGAGCGACCGCAGCGTGGCGCAGGTTGCCGCGCCCTATGCCAGCCCGATCATCTTCCTGTTCCTCGGCGGCTTTCTGCTCGCCATCGCCATGCAGAAATGGCAGCTCCACCGCCGCGTCGCGTTGCTCACACTCCGCCGGGTCGGCACCAGCCCGCGCCAGATCGTGCTGGGCCTGATGCTGACGACGGGCTTTGTCTCCATGTGGGTCTCCAACACGGCGGCGACGCTCATGATGCTGCCGATTGCCTTCTCCGTTCTCACGCTGGTCTGTGATCGCCGCGACGAAACCGGGGCACTCGCCTGCGATGGCGCATCCGCCGTGGCACCCAGGGAGCTCGCCAATTTCGGCGCGTGCCTGATGCTCGCCATCGCCTGGTCATCGAGCATGGGCGGCGTGGGCACGCTGCTCGGCAGCCCGCCCAATGCCATCGTGGCTGGCTATATCGAGAAGGAACTGGGCCGGCAGGTCGATTTCCTGAGCTGGATGCTGGTCGGCGTGCCGATTGCCTTCAGCTTCATTCTCATTGCGTGGCTGCTGATGACGCGGGTCTTCTATCGGTTCACCTTCGGCGAGGTGCCGGGCGGCCGCGCGCTCATTGACCGGGAGCTGGCCGGTCTCGGCCGGTTCAGCCGCAGCGAATTGCTGGTGACCCTCGTCTTCTGCTGCGCGGTCTTCTTCTGGGTCGTGCCCGGCGTGGTCGGCGCCATTCTCGGCAGCAAGGCCGATCTGGGCTGGTTCGGGCGCCTCGATGACAATGCCATTGCACTCGCCGCCGGCCTGGCGCTGTTTCTGCTGCCCGGCGAGGGCCGAGGGCAGATGCTGCTCGACTGGAAGGATGCCGAAAGCGGCGTGCCCTGGGGCGTGCTGGTGCTGTTCGGTGGCGGCCTGAGCCTTGCCGGGGAGGTCGTCGCCAGCGGGCTCGATGGCTGGCTGGGTGCGCAAGTGAGCGGGCTTGGTACGCTGCCGATCCTGCTCCTCGTCATCGCCGTCGTGACCCTCATCGTCTTCCTCAGCGAGGTGACCAGCAACACCGCCACCGCTGCCACCTTCATCCCCGTCCTCGGCGCCGTCGCGCTCGGCATCGGGGCCGATCAGATGACCTTGCTCATCCCCGCAGCCTTCGCCGCCACGCTCGCCTTCATGCTGCCGGTCGGCACCCCGCCCAATGCCATCGTGTTCGGCACCGGGGCCGTCACCATGGGGCAGATGGTCCGCGGCGGGTTCATCCTGAACCTCGTCGGGATCGTGCTGATCACCTTCTTCTGCTGGCTGCTCGGCGGCGTCGCGCTCGGCCTGCGCTTCTAACCGAAGGCGAGGCTGAGCTGGGGCGTCTCGTCCGGCTCTTCACGTTCGGGATCAATGAGGTTTGAGAGCCCGAGCCCCAGCAACCGCGCGCCGACCGGCAGCGGCAGTTGCGCGCGAAGCAGGTCGGCGCCGATCGCAAACAGATCCTCGGCATCGCCCGGCGGCGCGGGCAGCGACCGGGAGCGGGTGAGGATGCGAAAATCCCCCAGCTTGATCTTGAGCGTGACGGTGCGCCCCAAGGCCCGGCTCGTGGTGACCCGGCCCCACAGGCGCGCGGCGATCTTCTCCAGCTCCGCCAGCAACAGGCCTTCCGCGCCGATGTCGCTGGCGAAGGTATCTTCCACGCTGATCGACTTGCGCGACTCCCGGTCGCGCACCGGGCGCTCGTCCAGCCCGCGCGCCGCGCCGAAGTAAAAGGCCGCCGCCTTGCCGAAATGGCGCTGCAGCGCCGGCAGCGGCCACTCTTTGAGGTCCGCGCCGCTATGAATGCCCAGCGCGGCCATGCGCCGCGCCGTCACCGGGCCGACGCCATGGATGCGCGACACCGGCATCGCCGCCATGAACGCCTCGGCCTCATCGGGCCGCACGACGCACAAGCCATCGGGCTTGTTCTGGTCCGATGCGAGCTTGGCGATCAGCTTGTTACACGAAACGCCGGCCGAGGCGGTCAGCCCCGTCTCCTCGCGAATCATCCGCCGGATTTCCTGCGCGACATAAGTGGCCGAGGCAACGCCGGGCTTGTTGCGCGTCACATCGAGATAGGCCTCGTCCAGCGAGAGCGGCTGGATGATGTCGGTAAAGCGCTCGAAGATCGCGCGGATTTGCTGGGAGACCGCGCGATAGGCCTCGAAGCGCGGCCGCACGAAGATGAGCTCCGGGCAGAGCCGGCGCGCCTTGCCGCCCGGCATGGCCGAGCGCACGCCGAACACGCGCGCCTCATAGCTCGCCGCTGCCACCACGCCGCGCGGCCCGCCGCCGCCGACAGCCACCGGCAAGCCGCGCAGCGCCGGATCGTCGCGCTGCTCGACCGACGCGTAAAAGGCGTCCATATCGATATGGATGATCTTGCGATCCTGCTCGGGCGTCTGCGCCATGCTCCCTGTTATGCCATGGCAACCGCGCGAACGAAAGAGGAACGAAGCATGGACCTGAATGTCACGGAGATCGATGGCGCGTGCCATTGCGGCACGGTGCGCTTTCATGTGCGCCTGAAGGATGGCCTGCGCTCGGCACGCCGCTGCACCTGCTCATATTGCCGGATGCGCGGCGCCATCGCCGTCTCCGCCCGGATCGAAGACCTGCAGGTGACCGCTGGCGAGGAATCGCTGCGCTGCTACACCTTCAACAGCGGGATCGCGCAGCACCATTTCTGCGGAACCTGCGGCATCTACACCCATCACCGGCGCCGCTCGAACCCCCATGAATATGGCGTCAATGTCGCCTGCCTGTCGGGCATCAGCCCGTTCGACTTTGCCGAGGTGATCGTGAATGACGGGGTGGCGCATCCCTCCGACACCGGTGTCGCGCGGATCGCGGGTGTGTTGCGGTTTATCCCGGCGGACGGCGCCTAGCTCGGTGGCGTGGGCAAGGTCAAAGGTTGGTGCAACGGCAGCTATTGCGCTTTTGTTTTCAAAAAGCCGCCTGTCCGGACACGAGGACATTGCGGACGCTAGTCGTTCCATCCGCGCAGCAGACCAACGTCATTGGGAAAAAGGCAGACGAGGGTCGTCATGGCGGCTTGACCCCGCCATACGGAATACCAGCACCATTGTAGCCCAGTTTGCGTCCGTGATATCCGTGGCTCTTGACCCACTGTTGCCCAGCCTTACCCATTTCGAGGACACGCGGTCGAAAGAATTCTCTTAGATCTTTTTGGAATCGCCTCACCCGACTGGAAAATTGAATGGCAAGATAGCCATCAGGAATATCTGAAAATACTTCTGGGGACATTCCATTCGCTACCGCTTCAACGTAAGCGGCTTTAAAGGCAGCTAAATCATCTTGTACAATTTTGTTTTTGATGTCCCTAAGTGCACTGCAACCTTGTGTTGGGGCCGAATCACCAAAGTACGCTTCACAATCTGCTCCCTTCAGATATTCTGAGGTAAGCATGCTACCGAACCAAGCGCGAAAGTCCGTATCCGGCAAACGCGCTACCCGTTCGGAGATCGGCGATGTCTTCTGGGAATTAGCGGACTGTGCAACACCGCACGCCAGCAATGCAGCGGGTATCCATCGCCAATAGGTTCCCATGCACTCACCCACCCTCAAGGGAGACTATTGCGCTCTTCGTATCTTGAAGCAATGGCAGCTAACCACGCCCATTTAGCCCTTGGTCGCGTATTCTAGACCGCTCAATAGCGGACAATCCATCCGGGCGATATTCTCTGCGCGTCCTAGGCACCACCGCCGAGCTTCAAGCCCTTCAGCGCCGCGAAAGGTCCGGCGTCTTCCTCGCTCAGCACGCCCAGCGCGCGCAGCTTGGCGTCGGCATCCGCGACGCGGGGATAGGGATCGAGGTTCAGGAACAGCGTCTGCGCGACCGTTTCGCCAAGGTCGATTCGCTCGTCCTCCAGCGGGAGGATATCGCAATCCTCCTCGCGCAGTTCGATCTCTTCTGCGTCGCTCTCGCCGTTCTCGTCGAGACCGCGCACGAATCGCACGTCCATCGGCACGTCGAGCTCTGCGGGGACATCCTCGTCGGTCGCGACGCAGGCCTGCACCAGCGACGCGCGCACGCGCCCGGTCACCCGACAGCCACCGGCATCCGGCGCCACATGCGCCTGCGCCTCCAGCCGATCGAGGCTGCGCAGGCCAAAGCGGCGCGCGAGCGCGGCCCGCTCTGCGGCATCGGCCTCGACGGTGCGGTCCCGCCGTCCGTCGCCCAGCTCATTAAGGCGCAGAATGCGGGAAAATTCCGGCGCGGCGCCTGACGTCGCTTCGCTCACGGCATCACCCCCGCAACTGGCCGGCCAGCAGCGCGTCGCGGCTGCATGCGTTGATCGTCGCGGCCAGCATGCGTACCTGTGCTTCGACATAGGCCAGCGCATCCGCCGCCGGCGCCTCGCCGCGATAGAGGTTGCGCACCAGCGCCTCGCTCAGCGAAGCCTCGCCCTGCAAGCTCGCACGATAGGCGGCAAGCCGGCCGCCGAGCGCACCGACCATGCGGCCGATCTGCTTGCCCACCACCACATCGCCAAAGCCGATCTGGCGGATCTGCCCATCCATATCGTCAATGAACAGCTCGGTCAGCCGCGCCGAATCGTTGGTGGCCTCCAGCGCCTCGAGTCGCAGCAACACCAGCGAGAGCACCAGCGCCACCATGTCGAATCGGCCATCCAGCGTGTCCGCCACCTCGCCTTCCATATACCAATGCGGCTCCCGCGCCGTCGCGACGACGGCCTCGTACAGCGGGCGCAGATAGGCGCGATCATCCTTGCGGGAAAACAGATTGGATAAGAGGCTCATGCTCGGTTCAGCTTTGCGGCGGCACAGGAAAGCGCGGACGGGACCGATCAACCATTGGCCCGCGCCAGCACTTGCATATTGATTGCAGCGGCTGGCAATGCAATGGGCGGGTTAGGCGATGCGACGCTTTTTTGATTGGATGTCCGGTTTTTGACCGCATGATTGGCAGGAGACGAGAATGCAGCGTGGCTTGAGGCGGCCGTTTCTGGTCGTGGGCGCAGCGGCCATCCTTCTGCTGGCGGGCGGCTGCACCCGCATCCGCGCGCATCAGGGCTTCATGATCGACGATCTGATCGTGAGTTCGGTGCTGCCCGGCGTGGACAACAAGGCGTCCGTGGAAGGCGCGCTGGGTCGTCCGACCTTCGTCTCCCAGTTCGGCCCGGAGCGCTGGTATTATGTGGCGCGCGACACCCGCGCGCTGGCGTTCGCCTCCCCGCGTCCGACCGCGCAGACGTTGGTGACCGTGCAGTTCGATGCCAATGGCAATGTCGCGACGATCGATCGCAACGCGACGCTCGATCAGGTCGCCAATATCTCGCCGACCGGCGCCACGACGCCGACGCTCGGCCGCAAGCGCAGCCTGTTTGATGAAATCTTCGGCAATATCGGCGCGGTTGGCGCCGGCGGGGCCGGAGCGGCAGGTCCGTCTCAGTAATTCAGCGCTGCAGGCCTGCCATCAGTCGGCGCCGGTTCGCGCGCCCGGCGGACTGGTTTAGCTTGCATTAACCGCGCCATCGCTTCAAATCGTTCTATAGCGGGAGCGTGGTCATGCAGCATATTGGCGATCTGCAGCCGCTCGAGCGGACTTACGCGCGACGGACTGAGACAGTCGGCCATTACAAGGCCAGCCGGAGCCGCTGGCGATTCGCTATCGGATCTCTGGAGATCGGCTTCGACCGCGCGAGCGAGCAGCTTCACGCGCGAAGCGGTGTGGATGCCCGGCCCGGCATTGCCCAAAAGCTCCTGATCGCGGCAGGCATGGTCAGCATCTCATTGCTGGTGATTGCCCTGGCCGGCTGGCTATGGTCGGCACGCGGGCCGATCTGGGGTGGCGAGACGGTATCGGCCGCGATCATCGATCATCCGCCCCGCGCGACCGAAAGCGAGGATGCAGCGCCCGCCGGCCAGCAGCCGACCCTGATCCCCGCCGAACGCCCCGCGCCGTTTCTCTCCGCCGTGATTGAAAAGCGCGCGACAGCACCCGCTTTTGCGCCGGCGAAACAGGCCGCCGTGCCCATCGCGCAGGGCCAGGCGATTGCGCCCAAGTCTGATGAGGCGCCGACGCTCCCGAGCGCGACCCCGGATGAGGCGATCGTCCAGTCCGGCAACTTCCTGCTGATCCCGGCCGTCGATCGCGCTGTGGGCCTCGCCGTCAAGAGCGGCGATGCGCAGAACTGGATGGCCGGCTCCTATCACGGCATCGTGGTGGTCGGCGACGCCGTGGCGCACGATGGCAAATCCTGCCGGGACGGCACGATCCTGCTGCGCGACGGCACCATCAAGGGCCGCACCCAGACCTTCCAGCGCTGCCTGTAAGGCCCAGGGAGCGCTGCGCGGCCAGTTCAGCCGGCGGCGCTCACCCGATCCCGATCACGATCAGCGCGCGATCCCGCCAGCGGCGAGCACGGCCAACGTCACCAGCTCCGAGGCGGTCGAGGCCATCGTCGCCACCTGCACCGGCTGGTTCAGCCCGAGCAGCACCGGCCCGATGACTGAGTCGCCGCCCAGTTCCCGCAGCAGCTTGGCCGAGAGATTGGCCGACTGCAGGCCGGGCATGATCAGCACATTGGCCGGGCCGGACAGGCGGCAGAACGGATAATTCGCCATGACGCGCCGGTTGAGCGCTACGTCGGGCGCCATCTCGCCTTCATATTCGAAGTCCACCTCCATGCCGTCGAGGATCTGGACCGCGCCGCGAATATTATCGAGCCAGTTGCCGTGCGGATTGCCGAAGGTGGAGTAGGAGAGAAAAGCCACGCGCGGCTCATGCCCCATACGCCGGGCAAGCGCGGCGGATTCGATGGCGATATGCGCCAGTTCGGCGGAATTCGGCCGCTCGTTGACAGTGGTATCCGCCATGAACACGGTGTGGCTGCGCCCGACGAGGATGTGCATGCCGAACAGCGTGCGGTCCTCGGCGGGGTCGAGCACGCGGCGCAGTTCGCGCATCGTCTGCGCATAGGTGCGCGTGACGCCGGTGATCATCGCGTCCGCCTCACCCATCTGCAGCAGCAGCGCGCCGAAGATGTTGCGGTCCCGGTTGACCATGCGCTCGCAATCGCGGCGGAGATAGCCGCGGCGTTGCAGGCGCTCGTACAGCATGTCGACCATGCGCGGCACGAGCGGCGAATTGACGCTGTTGTAGAGCTCGTAGCTCTCGGGATCGCGCACGCCAAGATCGCGCAGGCGATCATAGACATCCTGCCGGCCGACCAGCACCGGGGTGCCGTAGCCGCCATCGCGGAACTGGATCGCGGCGCGCAGCACGACTTCCTCTTCCGCCTCGGCAAAGACGACCCGCTTGGGGCTGGCCTTGGCGCCCTCATAAGCGAGGGTCAGCACGGAGGTGGTGGGATTAAGGCGCGCCCGCAGCGACTGGCGATAGGCGTCCATATCCTCGATGGGCCGCTGGGCGACGCCCGACTCCATCGCCGCCTGCGCCACCGCTGCCGGCACCACTTCCATCAGACGCGGATCGAAGGGGGCGGGAATGATGTAATCCGCGCCGAAGCTGTGCTTGGTGCCATAAGCCAGCGCGACTTCCTCGGGCACCTGCTGACGGGCCAGTTCGGCAATGGCCTGCGCCGCCGCGATCTTCATCGCCTCGTTAATCGCCGTCGCGCGCACGTCCAGCGCGCCCCGGAAGATGAAGGGGAAGCCCAGCACATTGTTGACCTGATTGGGATAGTCCGAGCGGCCCGTGGCGATGATCGCATCCGGGCGCGCGGCCTTGGCCACGGGCGGCAGGATCTCCGGATCGGGATTGGCCATGGCGAAGAGGATCGGCCGCGGCTTCATCTCGTTGATCCATTCGGGCTTCAGCGCATCCTTGGCTGAAAGACCGAGGAAGATATCGGCATCCTTCAGCGCCTCGTGCAGGGTCCGCGCCTCGGTGCGGGCGGCATGGGCGGACTTGAACTGGTCCATGCCATGAGTGCGGCCCTGATAGATCACGCCCTCGCGGTCGCACATGATCACATTGTCATGCGCCACGCCCATCGCCTTGATCAGTTCGGTGCAGGCGATGGCCGCCGCGCCGGCACCATTCACGACGACCTTGGTCTCGCGAATGTCGCGCCCGGTCAGGAAACAGGCGTTGATCAGGCCGGCGGCGCAAATGATCGCGGTGCCATGCTGGTCGTCATGCATGACCGGGATGTTCATGCGCTCCTTGAGCGCTGCCTCGATCATGAAGCATTCGGGTGCCTTGATGTCCTCAAGGTTGATGCCGCCGAAACTCGGCTCCAGCAGCGCCACCGCATCGATGAAGGCCTGCGGGTCTTCGGTGTTCAGCTCCAGATCGATGGCGTCCACATCGGCGAAGCGCTTGAACAGCACTGCCTTGCCTTCCATCACCGGCTTGGAGGCGAGCGCGCCGAGATTTCCCATGCCGAGGATCGCCGTGCCGTTGGAGATGACCGCGACCAGATTGCCCTTGGCGGTATAGTCATAGGCCTTGGCAGCATCATCAGCGATGGCCTGCACGGGCACGGCCACACCGGGCGAATAAGCCAGCGCCAGATCGCGCTGCGTCGCCATCGGCTTGGAGGCGATGATCTCGATCTTGCCGGGCCGCCCGAAGGAATGGAACAGCAGCGCCTCGCGCTCGGAGAATTCGATGGCGGCTTTATCGGTCATCAGCAGGGTTCCTCGGCAATTGGGAACGCCCTAGCGACTTTCCGCCCGGCTCCACAAGAGGCGAGGTACGAACAACCCCGTGGATGAAACGCCACCGCCGGCTTTTCGAGATCGAAAGCCCCTGCTAACGCAACCGCGTGACCAGTCTGCCAGCCAAATCCTCCAAAGCCAGCGCCGCATCCGGCGGCCCCACGCCGATGATGGCGCAATATCTGGCGCTCAAGGCGGAAGCCGGGGGCGATCTGCTCTTCTACCGCATGGGCGACTTCTTCGAGCTGTTCTTCGAGGACGCCAGGACCGCGGCCGCCGTGCTCGACATCGCGCTCACCACGCGCGGCGAACATGAGGGCGAGCCGATCCCGATGTGCGGGGTGCCGGTGCACAGTGCCGAGGGCTATCTGGCGCGACTCATCAAGGCCGGGCTGCGCGTTGCCATCGCCGAGCAGACCGAGACGCCCGA
Organism: Sphingobium sp. B8D3B; assembly: GCF_025961875.1. Taxonomy (NCBI): domain Bacteria; kingdom Pseudomonadati; phylum Pseudomonadota; class Alphaproteobacteria; order Sphingomonadales; family Sphingobiaceae; genus Sphingobium; species Sphingobium sp. B8D3B. Next base: position 2,459,557 of record NZ_JAOQON010000001.1, read on the forward strand.
GCAGGCCAAGGCGCGCGGATCGAAGGCGCTGGTCGGCCGCGCCATCGTGCGCTTCGTCACCGCCGGCACGCTGACCGAGGATGCGCTGCTGGACAGCCGCCGCGCCAATCTGCTCGCGGCCGTGGGGGAAGCCGCCGGCCATTATGCCGTCGCCGCCGCCGACATCTCCACCGGCCGGCTGGACGTGGTGGCTGTGGATGCCGGCGGCATCGAGGCGGAACTCGCGCGGATCAACGCGAGCGAAGTCATTGCGCGGCCGGGTCTCGCCGATCGGCTGACCGGCGCCCTCCCCTTCGAGAATCGCGGCTTCGACAGCGCCCGGGCGGAAGCGGACATCTGCCGGCATTTCGGCGTGAAGACGGTGGAAAGCTTCGGCAGCTTCTCGCGCGCGGAGCTCTCCGCGCTGGGCGGCCTGCTGGGCTATCTCGAACATGTCGGCAAGGGGCGGATGCCTTTCCTCGCCGCGCCGATACGGGCCGGCGCGCAGGATCACCTCGCCATCGACCCGGCGACGCGCGAGAGCCTGGAGATCGTCACCACCGCCAACGGTCAGCGCGCCGGCAGCCTGCTCGCCACCGTGGACCGCACCGTGACGGGCGCGGGCGCGCGCCTGCTCGCAGCGGACCTCTCAGCGCCTTTGATGGACCGCGCCACGGTGGAAGCGCGACTCGATCTGGTGCGCTGGTTCCACGATGACGGGCCGCTGCGCGAGCTGGTCCGCACCCGCCTGCGCGCCTTGCCAGACCTCAGCCGCGCGCTCGGCCGCGTCGCCATCGGCCGGGGCAGTCCGCGCGATCTGGGGCAATTGCGCGATGGCCTCGACGGCGGCCGTGCGCTGCGCGAGCGGCTGGGCGCGCTGCCCGACCGACCGACCCTGCTCGACGATCTGCTGCCATCGCTCGATGGTCATGGCGCTCTCGTCGATCAACTGACGCGCGCCCTCGTACCCGCCCCGCCGACGGAAGCGGCGCATGGCGGCTATATCGCCGATGGCTATGATGCGGCCCTGGACGAGCTGCGCCGCATGGCCGGCGACGGACGCCGCGCCATTGCCGCGCTAGAAGCGCGCTATCGCGAGCAGACCGGCATCTCGGCGCTGAAGATCCGCCACAATGGCGTGCTTGGCTATCATGTCGAGGTGCCGGCCCGTCACGCCGACCAGCTCATGGCCAATGACAGCGGCTTTACCCATCGCCAGACGCTGGCGGGTGTCGTGCGGTTCAACTCGGTTGACCTGCACGAGCAGGCCAGCCGGGTCACGCAGGCCGGCGCCCATGCGCTTGCGGCCGAAGCGGCGCATTTCGAGGAACTGGTGACGCTGGTGATGGACAGCCGCACCGCCATCGCCCGCACGGCGGACGCGCTCGCCCGCATCGATGTGGGGGCGGCTCTGGCCGAGCGCGCTGTCGAAGGCGGCTGGAGCCGACCGGTCTTCGCCGAAGAACCCTGCATCGCCATCGAGGGCGGGCGCCATCCGGTGGTAGAAGCCGCGCTGGCGAAGGACGGCACCAGTTTCGTCGCCAATGACTGCACGCTCACGCCGGACAATCGGCTGTGGCTGGTGACCGGCCCCAATATGGGCGGCAAGTCGACCTTCCTGCGGCAGAACGCGCTGATCGTCATTCTCGCGCAGGCCGGCAGCTTCGTGCCCGCCCGCGCCGCCCGGCTCGGGCTGGTGGACCGCCTGTTCAGCCGCGTCGGCGCCTCGGACAATCTGGCACGTGGGCGCTCGACCTTCATGGTCGAGATGATCGAGACCGCCGCGATCCTTGCGCAGGCGACCGAGCGCAGCTTCGTGATCCTCGATGAAGTGGGGCGCGGCACGTCCACTTATGACGGCCTCGCCATCGCCTGGGCGGTCGTGGAAGCGATCCATGACAGCAATGCCTGCCGCTGCCTGTTCGCCACCCATTATCACGAATTGACGCGCCTGGCCGAGCGCCTCGGCGCCCTCTCGCTCCACCATGTTCGCGCGCGGGAATGGAATGGCGATCTGGTGCTGCTGCACGAGCTGTCCGAAGGCCCGGCCGACCGCAGCTACGGCATAGCGGTGGCGCGGCTTGCGGGCTTGCCCGCGCCGGTGCTGGCCCGCGCCAAGGCCGTGCTCGGCAAGCTTGAGGCGGGCAAGGCGCAGACCGGCGGCATCGCGGCGGGGCTCGATGACCTGCCGCTCTTCGCCGCAACGCTCTCCGCCGCACCGGAGGTCGCCACCGACCCACTGCGCGACCAGCTGGACGCCATCGACGCCGATACACTCAGTCCGCGCGAGGCGCTCGACCTCATCTATCAGCTCAAGCAGATCGCCACCGCGCCCACCGCCTGAAGCAGCCCATTTGCGCGCCATGCCGAGGTTGCACCTGCAACTGCGGCAAAGCGCGCTTATATGGCACCCATGAACAAGGTGCCCGATTCGCTGCCCGGCCGCCGTGCGATCATCGATCGCCGCCAGATTGCCGATGCGCTCACTGCCCAATTGACGGAACTGAGCGATACCGCCGCGCGTCGGCAAGTGATCGTCGCGGCGTTGCGCGAGGCGCTTGCCATCGGCCGGGAAGAAGTCTCCCGCCGCCTTGCCCGCAACCCGACGCGCGGGCGCGACGCCGTGACGGCGCAGGCCTTCCTGATGGACCAGATCATCCGCCTGCTCTTCGATGCGACGGTCAAGCACCTCTACCCGATCAGCAACCGCACCGCCTCCGAGCGGCTGACCGTGGTTGCGGTGGGCGGCTATGGGCGTGGCGAAATGGCGCCCTATAGCGATGTCGATATCGGCTTCCTCACGCCCTACAAGCCCACCGAATGGACCGAGCAGGTCATCGAGAGCATGCTTTACGCGCTGTGGGATCTGGGCCTCAAGGTCGGGCACAGCAGCCGCTCGATTGACGAGACGGTGCGTATGGCGAAGTCGGACCTCACCATCCGCACCGCCCTGCTGGAATCGCGCTTCGTGTGGGGCGACCGGGGCATCTATGATGAGTGCGTCGCCCGCTTCGACAAGGATGTGATGCAGGGCACGGCCAAGACCTTCGTCACCGAGAAGCTGGCGGAGCGGGATGCCCGACACAAGCAGATGGGCGACAGCCGCTATGTCGTCGAGCCCAATATCAAGGAGGGCAAGGGCGGCCTGCGCGATCTGCACACGCTGTTCTGGATCGGCAAATATGTGAACCGGGTGCGCACCGTCGCGGAGCTGGTGGATGTGGGCCTGCTGACCCGCGCCGAGCTGTCCCAGTTCCAGCGGGCCGAGAATTTCCTCTGGGCCGTGCGCTGCCACATGCACGAAATCTCCCGCCGCGCGGAGGACCGCCTGACCTTCGATCTGCAGATCGAAGTCGCCGAGCGCATGGGCTTCTCGCCCAAGCGCGGCCGCTCCGCCGTCGAGCGGTTCATGCACCTCTACTTCCTGATGGCCAAGACGGTGGGCGACCTCACCGGCGTGTTCCTCGCCCACCTCGATGACAAGATGGCCAGCCGCGGCCGGCGCTACATCCCGGCGATGTTCAACCGCCCGCGCAAGCTGGATGGCTTCGTGCTGGAGCGGGGGCGGATCACCATTCCCGAGGATGATTTCTTCCGCGAGCAGCCGGTGCGGATGATCGAGATCTTCTCGCTGGCGGACAAGCACGGGCTGGAGATCCACCCGGATGCAATGCGCGCGCTCAACCGCGATTCGGTGCTGATTACTCGCAAGGAGCGGGAAGACCCGCAGGCCAATGCGCTGTTCATGAACGTGCTTACCTCGCCCCGCGACCCGGAAAAGGTGCTGCGCTGGATGAACGAGGCCGGCGTCTTCGGACGCTTCGTGCCGGACTTCGGCCGCGTCGTCGCGCAGATGCAGTTCGACATGTACCACCATTATACGGTGGACGAGCACACCATCCGCGCCATCGGTCTGCTCTCCCAGATCGAAAAGGGCGAGTTCAAGGTCGATCATCCGCTGGCGAGCGCGATCATCGAGAAGATCATCTCCCGCCGCGTGCTCTATGTCGCGGTGCTGCTGCACGATATCGCCAAGGGGCGCGGCGGCGATCACAGCATTCTCGGCGCGGAGGTGGCGACCAAGCTCTGCCCGCGCCTGGGCCTGAGCGATGCCGAGACCGAGACCGTCGCCTGGCTGGTGCGTTACCATCTGCTCATGTCCGCAACCGCGTTCAAGCGCGACCTTTCGGACTTCAAGACCATCCTCGACTTCGCCGAAGTGGTGCAAAGCCCCGAGCGGCTGCGGCTGCTGGTGATCCTGACCATCGTCGACATCCGCGCGGTCGGACCGGGCGTGTGGAACAGCTGGAAGCGCCAGCTCCTCGCCGAGCTGTACGATTCCGCCGAAGAGGTCATCCGCCCCGGCCACAAGCAGCGGGGCCGACAGGAGCGCATCGAGGAGAAGCGCGACGCGCTGCGCGCGAGTCTGGCGCTGGACGACAAGGCCTTCGACAGGCTGGTGAAGCGCTTCCCGCAATCCTACTGGATCGCCGAATCGCAGGATATCCTTGAGCGCAACGCACGACATCTGCTGGATGCTGGGCAGTCCGATCTCTCCATCGATGCCCGTTCCTATCCCGAGCGCGGCGCGACGCTGGTCACCGTCTATGCCTCGGACCATCCCGGGCTCTTCTACCGGATCGCCGGGGCGATCCATCTGGCTGGTGGCAACATCATCGATGCCCGCATCCACACCCTCAAGGATGGCACTGCGCTCGACAATTTCCTGGTGCAGGACCCGCTTGGCGGCCGCTTCGATGCGCCCGAGCAGTTACAGCGGGTGAAGACCTACATCGAGGACGCGCTGCTCAACCGCCACAAGCTGATGCACAAGCTGGACGAGCGCCCGCTGGCCCGCCGGCGCGCCGAAGCCTTCCAGATCGTGCCGCAGGTGCTGATCGACAACAAGGCCTCCAACCGCTTCACCGTGGTGGAAGTCATGGCGCGCGATCGCCCTGCCCTGCTGCTCAGCCTCGCCTTCGCGCTGTTCCAGTCCAAGACCATGGTCCACAGCGCGCATGTCGCTACCTTCGGCGAGCGCGCCGTCGATACCTTCTATCTAACCGATCTTCTGGGCGGGAAGCTGGAGAGCAAGACCCGCCTCGCCACGCTCGAACGGCGGCTGATCGAAGCCGCCGGCAATCAGGCCGGCGAACTGATCGACACCAACAGCTTCGCCATGGCCAACTGAGGCGCGCCCCATTGCGGGATGCGCGCCTCGGCTGGCGTCTCAGTGAGAAAGCAGGATCGGGATCGGCGCCTTGGCCAGCAGCGTCCGCGTCGTGCCGCCGAACAACTGCTCGCGCAGGCGGCTGCGGCCATAACAGCCCATCACCGCCCAGCTCGCGCCGGAGGACCGCATGGCCTCGATCAGTTGCTCGCTCACCGCGCCGGCTTTGGGCAGGCGCCGGCTGACGACCTTGCAGCCATGCCGATCGAGATAGGCGGCCGCCTCGTCCGGGTCGCCTTCCCCTTCGCCGATCGTCACCACCTCGACCTCGCTGGCCAAGCGCAGCAGCGGGATGGCAGCCCGCAGCGCGGCATCGGCCGCGCGTGATCCATCCCAGGCGACCAGCGCCTTGCCGAAGAGATCCAGGCGCTTCTGCTCCGTCGGCACCAGCAGGACCGGCGCGGAGGTCAGCGCCGCAAGGCGCGAGGCCGTGTCGCCGGTCTCGTTCACCGCGCCGAAGGCCTGCTTGCCCACGACGATCATGTCGACCAGCCGCACATTGTCGGTAATGCCCTCGTCCGACTGGCTCTGCACGCGCGCCCACTCATAGCTCACGCCTTCATTGGCGAGCCGGGGCTCGAGCGCCTCGATATTCTTGTCCTCCCGGTCGCGCTCATCCATCATCAGCACGCCGGTGCCGCCGCCCGCGCCAAAACCGTCGGCGATCATGGGAATCTGGACGACATCGAGACAGAGCAGATGCCCCTCGACCGCGCGCACAATGTCGAGCGCGGTTTGCAGGCGCGCTTCCTGACTCGGGTCGTCATGGATCAGAACCATCACCGTCTTCATGGCAGCCTCCTTGTTCACCGCATCGGGATCGTGTGAAACTGGTGCCATATTAATGCGATGGGGGCGAGGAGTCGTTGACCGGCGTCAAATCCGGCCCGCACCTAAGGGGCTTGCGTCGGCGCGCGGCCGCGCTTATACGCCCGCGCTTCCATGTCCTATGGAAGACCGCAAGGACGGGCCGGCCAGTAAGGGCTGCCGTGTTCGTCCGTAATCGTCTGCGAGCATCCTCCGGGGTGCTTGCGCTAAGACAAAGGAGACGAAAATGCCCAAGCTCAAGACCAAGAGCGGTGTGAAGAAGCGCTTCAAATTCACCGCCACCGGCAAGGTCAAGCATGGTGTCGCCGGCAAGCGCCACCGCCTGATCAGCCACAACGCGAAGTATATTCGCCAGAATCGCGGTACGGAAGTTCTCTCCGACGCGGATGTCGCTCACGTGCGCCTCTGGGCGCCCTATGGCCTCAAGTAAGGAGCAGGCGACATGGCACGTGTCAAACGCGGTGTAACCACCAAGGCGAAGCACAAGAGGATTTTGGATCAGGCGAAGGGCTATTATGGCCGTCGCAAGAACACGATCCGCATCGCGCGTCAGGCTGTCGAGAAGGCTGGCCAGTACGCATATCGCGACCGCAAGGTGAAGAAGCGGAGCTTCCGCGCCCTGTGGATCCAGCGCATCAACGCAGCTGTCCGCATGGAAGGCCTGACCTATGGCCAGTTCATGCACGGCCTCAAGCTGGCGGGCGTCGAACTGGACCGCAAGGTTCTGGCCGACATCGCCATGCATGAAGGCGATGTGTTCAAGGGCATCATTGCCCAGGCGCGCGCGGCCCTGCCCGCGGCCTGAGCATCTGCACAATTATCGCGAAGAGGGCGTCGGATGCTTCCGGCGCCCTTTTTGTATCATTTCAGGACTCTCTGAAATTTTGGTTAACGCTTCGGAAACCTTTTCCGCACTGCAGCATTGCGAGTGCGTGGGACTATAAGTGGAGAACCAAATGAAGGGACTGCTATTGGGGGTCGCGGCGATGCTCGCCCTCCCGTCCGCTGCGCAGGCAGCAACGTTCATAAACGGCGATTTCGAGACCGGTAACGATCCAGGCACCTATTTCCTCCGCCTGGGCACCGACAGCACGGCCCTGACGGGTTGGACCATCACATCCGGCAATGTGGAGCTGATCGGTGGTTATTGGCAGTCGGGCAGCGGCAGCCGCAGTATCGATCTGAACGGCAGCGCCCAGGGCGCGATCGCACAGACATTCGATACCATTGAAGGCATGACCTACAATGTCGACTTCCTGATGGCCGGCAATCCCGAAGGCGGGCCGGCGGTCAAGACGTTGGAAGTCGCCGCGACAGGCAATGACGGCCAGCTGTTCAGCTTCGACAATACGGGCTTCTCGAAGACCAACATGGGCTGGACCAACTACACGTATACCTTCACGGCCTCGGGCAACCTCACGACGCTCAGCTTTGCGTCGATGACCGACTCGCCCTGGACCGGCCCGGCACTGGATGGCGTGACGGTCACCGCCATGAGCGCGGTGCCGGTGCCCGAGCCGACGACCTGGGCGCTGATGCTCGGCGGTTTCGCGCTGATCGGCAGCACGCTGCGTCGTCGTCAGTCGGTCGTTCAGTTCTCCTGATCGAAACCGGGTCGCAACCATCAAAGGAAAGGGCGTCGGCGTGCCGGCGCCCTTTTCGTTTGCGGTGAATTAGGCTAGCGGACGCGGCCATGACCGACGTCACATCCCTCAAGGACGGCCTCATCGCCGACATCGCCGCCGCCGACACCCTCGATGCCGTGGAAGCGCTGCGCGTCAGCGCGCTGGGCAAGAGCGGCGCCATCACCGCCCGGCTCAAGACATTGGGGCGGATGAGTCCGGAAGAGCGCCAGCAGCAAGGCCCCGCGATCCACGACCTGCGCGAAAGCGTGACGAGCGCTATAGCCGCCCGCAAGACCGCGCTCGAAACCGCGGCGCTCGATGCCCGCCTCGCCTCCGAGACGCTGGACATGACGCTGCCGGTGGACCTGCCGCCGCCCGGCAGCATTCACCCTGTCAGCCAGGTGATGGACGAGCTGGCCGAGATCTTCGCAGATCTCGGCTTTGCCGTCGCGACCGGCCCGGAGATCGAGGATGACTGGCGCAACTTTACCGCGCTCAACATCCCCGAGACGCACCCGGCCCGCGCTATGCACGATACCTTCTATTTCGGCGACAATGCGCGCGCGACCGGCGGAGACGGCAATCCGGCCGCGATGTTGCTCCGCACCCACACCTCGCCGGTGCAGATCCGCACCATGACGAGCACGCCGCCGCCGATCCGCATCATCGCGCCCGGCCGCGTCTACCGCTCGGACAGCGACGCGACGCACACGCCGATGTTCCACCAGATCGAAGGTCTGGTGATCGACAAGGGCATCCACCTCGGCCACCTCAAATGGACGCTGGAGACCTTCCTCAAGGCGTTCTTCGAGCGTGAGGACATCGTCCTGCGCCTGCGCCCCAGCTACTTCCCCTTCACCGAGCCTTCGGTGGAAGTGGACGTGGGCTACACCATCGAGAAGGGCCAGCGCGTCATCGGCGGCAGCGGTGATGCCGAGAATGGCGGCTGGATGGAAGTGCTCGGCAGCGGCATGGTCCACCCCAATGTCATCCGCAATTGCGGGCTCGATCCCGCCGAGTGGCAGGGCTTTGCCTTCGGCACCGGCGTCGACCGGCTCGCCATGCTCAAATATGGCATGAACGACCTGCGCGCCTTCTTCGACGGCGATCTGCGCTGGCTGCGCCATTACGGCTTCTCCGCGCTGGATGTGCCTACACTGAGCGGAGGAGTGGGCGCATGAGCCATTTCTTGCGAGTTCGTGTTCCTGCGAAAGCAGGAACCCAGGGCGCAGCCGCCGTCCTTCGCCGCCCTGGGCTCCTGCCTTCGCAGGAGCACGGGTTTGATCTTACCGGCAATCCCGGAGCCCGCGCATGAAGTTCACCCTCTCCTGGCTCAAGGACCATCTCGACACCAGCGCCTCGCTGGAGGAAATCCTGCGCGCGCTCAACGATATCGGCCTTGAAGTCGAGGGCGTCGAAAACCCCGCCGAGAAGCTGGATGGCTTCCGCGTCGCAAAGGTTCTCACAGCCGCGCCGCATCCGCAGGCCGACAAGCTGCAGGTGCTGAGCGTCGATGCCGGCGACGGCGCGCTGCAGGTCGTCTGCGGCGCCCCCAATGCCCGCGCCGGTCTGGTCGGCGTGTTCGGCCTGCCCGGCGCCACGGTGCCGGCCAATGGCATGGTGCTGCGGGTCGCGGCCATTCGTGGCGTTGAATCCAACGGCATGATGTGCTCCACCCGCGAGCTGGAGCTGGGCGAAGATCATGAGGGCATCATCGAGCTGCCTGCGGACGCGCCTATCGGCATGCGCTTTGCCGATTATGCGCAGCTTGACGATCCGGTCATCGAGGTCTCGGTCACGCCCAACCGGCAGGATTGCATGGGCGTGCGCGGCATCGCGCGCGATCTCGCCGCCAAGGGCCTCGGCACGCTGCGGCCGCTCGATGACATCATCGGCCAGCTCCCAGCGATCGACGCGCAGGGCGCAGGCCCGGACGTGCGGACGGACGATGCCGATGGCTGCCCGGCCTTCTATGCCCGTGCCGTGCGCGGCGTGCGCAACGGCGCCTCACCGGAATGGCTGCAGCGGCGCCTCAAGGCCATCGGCCAGAAGCCGATCAGCGCGCTGGTGGACATCACCAACTTCGTCATGATCGGCCTTGGCCGCCCGCTGCATGTCTATGACATGGCCCGCCTCGATGGCGGCCTCGTCGCCCGCAAGGCGAAAGCCGGCGAGCAGGTGCTGGCGCTCAACGGCAAGACCTATACGCTGGCCGAGGGCATGACGGTGATCGCGGACGCCTCCGCCGTTCACGATATCGGCGGCATCATGGGTGGCGAGCATAGCGGCGCGCAGGAGAGCACCACCGATGTGCTGATCGAATGCGCCTATTTCACGCCCGAGAGCATCGCGCGGACCGGTCAGGCGCTCAGCCTCACCTCCGATGCCCGCCAGCGCTTCGAGCGCGGTGTGGACCCGGCGTTCCTGGATGAGGGGCTGGACATCGCGACGCGGCTGGTCCTCGCCTTGTGCGGCGGCACGCCCACCGAGGCGACGCGCGCCGGCACTCCGCCGGCAGAGCCGCGCGTCATCGAGGGCTATCGGCCCGACATGGTCGATGCGCTGGCCGGTATGACGGTGAGCGCGGAGCGCCAGCAGGCGATCCTCGCGGCGCTCGGCTTCACCGTGGAGGCTGGCGCGAGCTGGCGGATCACCATCCCGACATGGCGCCGCGATATCCACGGCACCGCCGACATCGTCGAGGAAGTCGTGCGGATCGAAGGGTTGGACAACGTCCCGTCCGTGCCCCTGCCCCGCACGCCGGGCGTCGCCCGCCCGACCGCGACGCCGCTGCAGCTCATTGAACGGCGCGCCCGTCGCGCGGCTGCCGCTCGCGGCCTTAACGAGGCGATCAACTGGTCGTTCATTTCTGAAAGTGAAGCCGCGCCCTTTGGTGGCGGCGACTGGACGCTCGCCAACCCGATCAGCGAAGACATGAAGGTGATGCGGCCGACGCTGCTTGCCGGGCTGCTCTCCGCCGCGCGGCGCAACGCCGATCGTGGCGCATCCTCGATCCGCCTGTTCGAGATCGGCCGGCGCTATTTCCGCGCCGATGATGGCAGCAGCGACGAGAAGCTGACCCTCGGCATCCTGATGGCCGGCGAAAAAAGCCCGCGTGGTTGGCAGGGCGGCAAGGCCCGCCCGTTCGATGCCTTCGACATCAAGGCGGAGGTCATTGCGCTGCTGGCGGCCGCCGGTGCGCCTGCGGGCCGCCTGCAGATGATGGGCGAGGCGGGCGATGCCTATCATCCCGGGCAGTCCGGCACGCTGCGCCTTGGCCCCAAAAATGTGCTTGCCGCTTATGGCGTGCTGCACCCCCGCCTCGCCCGCGCCTTCGATCTCGACGGCACGGTCGTTGCGGCGGAAATCCACCTCGATGCGATTCCCCTGCCCAAGAAGAGCAGCTTCATGCGCACGGCCTACGCGCCGCCGGCCTTGCAGGCCGTTACCCGCGACTTCGCCTTCCTCGTGCCAGCCGATCTGGAAGCCGACGCACTGGTGCGCGCCGTGCGAGGGGCGGACAAAAACGCCATCGTCGACGCGCGCCTGTTCGATCTGTTCGCCGGGCAAGGCGTGCCGGAAGGGCAGAAGAGCCTCGCCGTGGAAGTGACGCTGCAACCCGGTGAAAAGAGCTTCACGGATGAAGAACTGAAGGCCATCGCCGACCGCGTGGTGGCGGCGGCGACCAAGCAGGGCGCCACGCTGCGCGGATAAGGGACTGCGCGGATAACGGCCCGCGCGGATAGGAACCAGAGGAGCGGCGGAAGCGCGGGCGATCAGCCTGCTTTCCGCTTCTCCTCCTCGCCCGGAGCGGGCGCGGGCGGCACGGGCAACTTGCAGCCTCGGCTGACCGCCAGCCCGCGCAGATAGCCCCGGCGCGCGACGCCACCGTTGATGGCGGCCTGCAAGCGGCGCTCTGCGCCTGCCGCGCCGCTCACTTCTCGAACGAGGCCCCGGAACGGAATGATCGAATTGACGATCGCCGCGCCACCGGCTGCCGCGAGGTTGCCGAACTTGTTCTCATTGGCCTTGCTGTTGGCGTCGAAGTCGGGGCCCAGCACCGCATTCAGCTCGGCGATCTGGTCGATCACCGCGCGGCAACCCTTGCCGGCCGGCGCATAAGGCTGCTCGACAGCGCGGGCCAGCACCTCGGGGATTTTCGTTTTCTCGATGCCCACGTCCCGCGCGGGCTGCGTCACGATCTCGCCCGCTTTCTGCGCTGTCTTGTCCTCTTTCTCGGGCTCGTTCTGTGCAAGGGCGGGAGCTGCCGCAAGGACAGCGCTGAGAAGGGCGGCGCGGATGAGCCTGTTCATGATGACCGTGTCTCCGACCGCAACAGCTGCGGTGCCTGCAGAATTGCGATCCCTGCCATCTGGTTCCCGCCTCGGGGCACAATCTCCGCCGGCGGATAGCCCCAAAAACAAGGCGGGCGCAGCCTTCGCCGCGCCCGCCCTTTCGTCTGACTGCCGGGCGTGTCACCACGCCCGTGGCAGGATCACTGATAGTTGACGCGCAACCGCAGGCCGATCGTGCGCGGCGTCACCCGGATGCTAGAGGTGTTGAGCGTGAGCACAGCACCATCATAATCGCCGAGATTTTCGCCGAACAGCGTCAGATCATAGGCCTTGTACCGCAGGCCGATGTTGGCGCTGTATACGCTATAGGCCTTCACATACTCGCCGTTGGTCTGGAGGCGGTTGCCATTGTAGGTCCATGCGACGTTGAACAGGCCGTTGAGGTCACCGCCCAGCGATGTCTCATAGGTCGCATCCACGCGGGCGTTTTCCTCGAGCGTGTTGACCAGCCGCGTACCGGGACGCAGGTACGGCAGGCGCGCCTGCACGGCGGGATCGACCGTGTCATACTTGCCCTGGTTGATGTTCGCGACTGCGCTCAGCGTCAGCCCGTCCAGAGGCGTCCGCCAGCGCATCTCGATATCAACGCCCTTGCTGGTGCCGTCACCGAAGTTCGAGAAACCGGAAACGTTCGCGTCCAGCGTCGGCGTCGGCGTCAGCATGTCCTCGAGCTTGTTGATGTAGAAGTTCAACCCGACGTTGAGCGTGCGATCGGGCGAGCGCCACTTGATGCCGGCCTCATAGTTGGTCGAGCTTTCGGGACGGGTCTGGGTGCCGGCAGGGATGCCGACGTCCGCAAGCAGGTCCGCCTGGATCTGCGACTGCACGATGCCCGGACGGAAGCCGGTCGCCGCCGTGGCGAACACCGTCAGATCATCATTGGGCACATAGGAGAGATTGACGCGCCAGGTCGTCACGTTCTTCTTGTTCGTGTTCGTCGTGTTGGCGTCTTCGAACGTGCGCTTGTCATGATAATAGCGCAGGCCAACCCGGGGACGCAGCTTGCCGTCGAACAGGTCGTAACCCAGTTCGCCATACACCGCCCAGTTCTTGGTGATGGTGTTGTTGTCGGCATTGGTGTCGATGCCCGCAACGGGAATGCGCAGATAGTTTTCCTGCGGGCCGCTGCCGTCCTGATAGGCGCCGCCGAGCAACCAGTGGAACGGGCCGTCGGTCGTGGAGTTGATCCGCACTTCCTGGCTGAACATGTCCGGGAAGAACTGGCTCGAGAAGGCACCCGCCGGCGCGATCGGCACGTAAATGCCGAAATTGCCCTTGAGATAAGTGGTAGCGCTGGAGATCGAGAAGGTATCGAAGTCCAGACCGGCTGACAGGCTGTAAAGCTTGAAGTCGCCATTGCCGAAGCTCGGCTGAGCCGCCGTGTTCGCGTAATAAGGCGGCTGGGTCGAGGCGAGACCGCCCAGGAACTGCTGGCGCGGACGGAAATGCCAGTACTGCGCGCGGATATTGAGGTTGTCGACCGGACGGAACAGCGCGACCACGCGAATGTCGTCGTCGCGAACCTCGTTCACGCCCTTGCGGTCCGGCGTGCCGTCGAACGCACCATAATATTCGTCCGCCCAACCCGGATTATAGGAGTGGCCACCGCTGACGCGGACAGCAAGCACATCCTTGATGATCGGGACGGAGACGACGCCTGCAACGCCATAGTTGAGGCCACCGGCCCCGCGCGTCTGGGAGGCCTGCGCCTCGGCAGCGAACTTGATCTCGGTAAGGTCAGGATCGCGGGTGTGGAAGATGAACACACCGCCGGCCGAACCCTGGCCATAGAGCGTGCCCTGCGGACCGCGCAGAACCTCGACGCGGTCGAGGTCGAGGAAGCGGATTGGCGGCGCAATGCCGAAGTTGGTGACAACGAACGGCACGTCGTCGACATAATAGCCGATAGCCGAGTCGCCATTGGCAGCGCCGGCGCCGGCGCCGCGGATGCTGAACGAGCGCGACGCGACCGACTGGCGCTGGCTCTCGGAAATACCCGGAATCGCCGTGGCGAGGTCCGCGATATTGTTGATGTTGCGCTCCTTGAGGTCTTCACCGCTGAACGCCTGGATGGCGAGCGGCACTTCCTGCAGCGCCTGCACACCGGACTTCTGAGCGGTGACGATGATTTCGTCAGGCGCGGTATCAACACTGTTTGTGGTGGTCTGCTGTGCGCGAACTGGCGCTGCACCCATGACAGCCATCAGTGCCAAAACCGCAACACCGGCGTGAAGCCGCTTCATCATCCATCTCCTGCAAAAAACAAAATCGAGCAATCGATTGCATAGAGAGATGCATGACAATGTCCAACGCACGATGCGCGCGCAGACCAGTTTATGGTGGAGTGTTACCGAAATGCTACGGTCATCGGCGACGCGGGCGTCCCGATTTACGTCTATCAACCGGCTTTCAGTACAATCGATTACCGGCAGCGCGTCAACCCCCTTGGTGCAAGCTGGGTTTGAAACGCCATCGCAGCCCGCTCGCGCGCGGATAGGAAGAGCGCGCGCCTTCGGTGCCCCACGCCACGCTCGCCCTGTGCAAAACCGCGCCTTGCAGGATCGCCGCCCCAGCCCCTATAGCAGCGCCACATTTGTGCCGGCCCGACCACGCCCGGCGCGCTCGCTCCCTGGATTAAGACGCTTGCTATGACGATCCCTTCCCGCCGCACGTTCGCGATCATCTCCCACCCGGACGCAGGCAAGACGACCCTCACCGAAAAGCTCCTGCTCGCCGGCGGCGCCATTCACCTTGCTGGCGAAGTGAAGGCGCGCGGGGCCAATCGTCGCGCGCGCTCGGACTGGATGAAGATCGAGCAGCAGCGCGGCATCTCGGTGACCAGCTCGGTCATGACCTTCGAGCGCACCCAGCCCGATGGCAGCGTGATCACTTTCAACCTGCTCGACACGCCGGGGCACGAGGACTTCTCGGAAGACACCTACCGCACCCTGACCGCCGTCGACAGCGCCGTGATGGTGATCGACGCCGCCAAGGGCATCGAGCCGCAGACGCGCAAGCTCTTCGAGGTCTGCCGCCTGCGCAACGTGCCGATCATCACCTTCGTCAACAAGGTGGATCGCGAGGGCCGCGACAACTTCTCGCTGCTGGATGAAGTGGCCGACGCGCTCGCGCTAGATGTCTGCCCGATGAGCTGGCCGGTCGGCATGGGCGGCGAGTTTGAGGGCATCTACGATTTTGCCACCAACCGGCTCTACCAGCCGGTCGGGCCGAGCAAGGAGTTCGACGGCAGCTTCACCCAGCTCACCGGCCTGGACGATGAGAAACTCGCGACCGTGCTCTCCGCCGCAGGCCTCGCGCGCCTGCGGGAAGAGGCCGAACTGGCGCAGGCTGGTTATGCCGCGTTCGACCTGACCGCCTATCGCCATGGCGACCTGACGCCGGTCTATTTCGGCTCCGCCCTCAAGCGCTTTGGTGTCGGCGAGTTGATCGATGCGCTCGCCGCCCACGCCCCGCCGCCGCGCACCCAGCCGGCCGAGCCCGCGCCGGTCGAGCCCGAGCGCGGCGATGTGACCGGCTTCATCTTCAAGGTGCAGGCCAATATGGACCCGCAGCACCGCGACCGCATTGCCTTCATGCGCCTGTGCTCGGGCAAATTTCGCCGTGGTATGAAGCTCACGCCCTCGGGCAGCGGCAAGCCGATCGCCGTCCACTCGCCGATCCTGTTCTTCGCGCAGGACCGCGAGATTGCCGACGAGGCCTTCCCCGGCGACATCATCGGCATCCCTAATCACGGCACGCTGCGGGTGGGCGACACGCTGAGCGAAAAGGCGGATGTGCGCTTTACCGGCCTGCCCAATTTCGCGCCGGAAATCCTGCGCCGCATCGCGCTCAAGGACCCGACCAAGACCAAGCAGTTGCGCAAGGCGCTGGACGATCTCTCCGAAGAGGGCGTCATCCAGGTCTTCTACCCGGAGATCGGCAGCCAATGGATCATCGGCGTCGTCGGCCAGCTGCAGCTCGATGTGCTGATCAGCCGGCTGGAGGCGGAATATAAGGTCGGCGCGGTGCTGGAACCGGCGCCGTTCGACACGGCCCGCTGGCTGACCGGCGAGACCAAGAAGCTGGAAGACTTCGCCAGCATCAATCGGACGAGCATGGCCAAGGACCGCGACGAGAACCCCGTCTTCCTCGCCAGATCGGCATGGGATGTGGGCTATCAGGCCGAGCGCAACCCGGACATCAGCTTCAGCGCCACACGCGAGCGCTGATCGGAGGAGTTAGCCCCGGCCTCCTGCTCACTTACCCGACATCGCTCTTGATCAGCTTGAGTTCGGTCGGCTGGCCGCTATGCGTCATGCGCCCGTCGATCTGGCCGCCGGTGGCGATGGTGATGCGCTCATAGCTCACATCACCGGTGATCCGGGCAGTCGCCTCCACCACCAGCTCCTCTGCCGTGATCGATCCCTCGATCAGGCCGCCGATCCGGGCACTCTTGGCCTTCACATGGCCGGCGATGCGGCTTTCGGCGCCCTGCACCAGCGCCGCGCACGCAATGTCGCCCTCGATCGTTCCATCGATATGCAGATCCACGCTGGCTTCCAGATTGCCCGTGATCCTGACATCGCTGCCGAGGATCGAGAACGGCGTGTGCTTAGCCCCGGTTGCCACTGTCGGCGACGCGCCGCTTGGCCGTTTGCTGGACTTCGAGAACATCCCTGCGTGCCTCCAGAAAGGGACGCGGATTGACGGCCGCGCCATGGACATGGACTTCGAAATGCAAATGCGTGCCGGTCGAGCGGCCCGTGGATCCCATGCGCGCGATCTGGGTGCCGCGCGCGACCTTCTGGCCCGGCTTGGCATTGAAGCCGGAGAGGTGCGCATAGAGCGTCGAGAGACCCTTGCCATGGTCGACTTCCACGACATTGCCATAGCCATGCTTGGTGCCGACGAACGTCACCGTGCCGGGCGCGGCGGCGAGGATGGGCTGGCCCATGCGTCCCCGGAAATCGATGCCGCCGTGGAACGCGAGGCTGCCGTTGAAGGGGTCACGCCGATAGCCATAGGAACTGGTGGTCATCGGCGCCGCCGTCGGCTTGCCGGAGGGGATCGCCGCCAGCGCGGCTTCCATGGTGTTGAGACGGGTCAGCAGCAGCGCGATATCTCGCAGCTCCGGCTGGTCGGCGACAATCGATGCGACGGGAATGAACGGACCGCCCTGCCCCCGCTCGCGCACCGCCATGCGGGCCGGATCGAGACCGAAACTGCGGATCGCCTTTTCGACCGCCGCGAGGCGATGTTCGACCGCGCCAGCCAGGCGCGTCTCGAGCACTTCCTGATGACGCCGTAGCGCCTCCAACCGCGAGGCCTCGGGGGACGCCGCGCTCAGCGGCTTGCTGACCTCCGGACCGTCAGCGGGCGCACCTGCGCCGCCCTCTTCGATCCCCGTGCCGAGGCTGGAGCGCAGCAGTTCATCGAGGGCCTTCTGCCGCTGCTCGATATCCTGAGCGATATCGTTCACCGACTCGCGATAGGCCTTCACCTTGGCCTGCTGGGAGAGAACCTCGGCCCGATCCCGCGCGACATGGCCGCGCTCAAGGAGCAGGCTGGCCTGATTCCACAGGATCGCGAATGTGCCGATGGCCCAGAGCAAAGCCAGCACCGCCAGCGCGCTGGCGGCGACGATCTGGAAGCGCGTGGAGATACGGATGAAGCGCACGCGTCCGCCGGTGCGGAGAAAAATCTCCCGCTCGGGCGCGAGAGACAGCAGACGTGCGATCACACCCCCGGAATTGGTTTTGTCAGCGGACAAGGATTGCTCTGTTCTATATCGTTTGAAGTGCCACGGCGGCTACCAGAGCGACCCATCGCAAGCGAATCGCGGCGCCAAGCCCTGCGATGAGTCGAAAAGTGGACACGACGAGTCGATGAATGATGGTGGAACGGCGGCGCGTGTTCCGCGTTGATTCGCGTCCGATTGCCACGAGACCGCCACCGGGCACTGCGTCGAGTCGCATCATTTTGCGATCCCCGTCACGCCTGCCTACCAGAGCTTGTTGGCGCGATAAATTGCAGCCTTTCTAGAAACAGGCGACGCCGGGCGTTGCCATGCACGAACAGCCTGTTTATAGGCCGCTCTCAGCCGGTACGGGACGCCACTTCCCCCGGTGAGCGCGGAGACGTGGGTGAGTGGCTGAAACCAGCGGTTTGCTAAACCGTCGTAGCCTTAAGGGGCTACCGAGGGTTCGAATCCCTCCGTCTCCGCCATTATACCATGCATAGTCATCTCTCACCGTCTACCACCCCTTGATTTTCTGCGGGTTTTTGGGCCATCGTATCTGCATTGTTCTCCATGGTCGTCTACAGGCGTCGCATGGTCGACATGGTAGAAGGCATGGTATTGGACCGTGCCCAACATGGTATCGGGCAAGATGCTCAACGATGCGAAGATCCGGGCGGCTAAGGCGACGGGCAAGCCCTACAAGCTCGCCGACGCGCAACAGCTCTATCTCCACGTCAGCGCCGTCGGTGGGAAGCACTGGCGCATGAATTACACCTTCGGCTCGAACGCCAAGGGCAAGCCGGCGCAAAAGACGCTGAGCTTCGGCTCCTATCCGGTCGTCTCGCTGGTGAAAGCGCGCGAGCTGCGCGACGCGGCCAAGGCCGATCTGGCGGCTGGCCGCGATCCGGCCGTGCAGCGAAAGAGGGTCGAGGCGCAGGCCGCGCTTGAGGCGGTCAACACCTTCGAGGCCGTCGCCCGCTCATGGCACGGCAAGCAAGTCCCGCGCTGGTCCAAGGTCCACGCGAAAGACGTGATCGAGAGCCTTGAGGAGAATATCTTCCCCCGGCTGGGCGACCGCCCCATCAATACGATCACGGCCCCCGAAATCCTGACATTGCTGACCGCCGTCGAGACGCGCGGCGCCATCGAGACATCGCACCGGATTCGCGCGCGATGCTCGTCGGTGTTCGTGTTCGGCATCGCGTCCGGCTTTTGCGACAGCGACCCAGCCGCCAGCCTGGGCAAGGCTCTGGCGCCCAAGCCCCGCGCCAAGAAGCAGCCGGCCATCGTCGACGGGCAGCGGTCGCTTGAGGCTCGTATCTCGGCGATTCGGCAGGTCATCATCGACGCCGAGGCAGAGCGCTGCCGCGCGATCACGAAATTCGCGCTGCGGCTGCTGGCCCTGACGGCGACGCGGCCGGGCGAAATCCGGTTTGCCGGCTGGCACGAGTTCGAGGGCATCGACTGGTCGACGGGCGCCGTCCGCGATCCTCTATGGCGCATCCCTGCCCTGCGCATGAAGGGCGATGAGGACCGCAAGGCCGAGGTCGAGGGTGACCACCTCGTGCCGCTGGCCAGCCAGTCAGTAGAAATCCTGATCGCCCTGCACCGCCTGTCGGGCGACCTCCCCCTGCTCTTCCCCGGCGAGCGCCATCCGCACAAGCCGATCAGCGAGAACACGCTGCGCGCGCTGTTGATCCGCGCCGGCTATTACCAAAAGCAGGTGCCCCACGGCTTCCGCGCCGCCTTTTCCACGATCATGAATGAGCGCGCCCGGCTGCAGAAGATGCCCGACGATCGCGCTGTCATCGACCTGATGCTTGCCCATATCCCCCAGGGCACATCAGGATCGGAAGGGAGCTACAATCGCGCGTCCTACATGCCGAGGCGGCGCGAACTCGCGCAGGAGTGGGCGGACATTCTGACCGCGGACATGTGGCCGCCGACGGTCCACCTCGGCCAGCCGATCCGATATGCGGCGAATGGGCCAGGGCGACGCTTCTGACGAGCGCGCCGGCGCCTACTGGCGCTGCTGCTCCCGCCACGCCGTCACCTCATTCTCGCTCCAGCGGCTGGCATAACCGCCAGGCTTATACTGCTGCGGGAACGTGCCGCGCTGGATCAGCCGATAGATCATCGCGCGCTTGATACCGACGATCTCTTCAACCTCGGCAATGCGCAGCAGGCGGTCAGGGGCGGTCGCCATGGCGGTCCTCATCTGTGTGAAATCGTGCGCGCTCATCAGGGCCTCGTCAGCATTTTGTTTATCAGTTCGAAAGTGGGCGCCATGGCTGCCGTGATCTGCGACCACCGTTCGCGACGCGTTTGCCGATCGGCATCTTGCTGCGCGGCGGCGAGCAGATCGTGTTCCCTCATGCAGGGCACGAGATCAGCCATGTCGCTGCGGCAGGCCGGGCACTCTCCGCACCTCATTCTTCACGTCCGTGCGGAACAATGCGAAGATCTATATCGGCGCCGATTGCGACCTTTAGTGCCTCCGCGACGGCGGCGTGATCGATCGTGATCGGCGCGGCTGGGGCCTCGATGCCGATTCGCGCGACGATGGCCGGCGTCTCGAACAGCGCCAGCGGCAAATCCATCTTGAGGTTGATCGCCCGCTGCCCGCGCAGCAGCGCCGGCTCGCCCGCAGTGACCTTGATTGACGGCCGCCGATTCCAATCTTTGCCGCTGCCCGGATCGATGGTCAGCCAACAATCAATATGCACGGTGTGCGCGGAGGTGTGTCCAAAGTGCTTGCTCATGCCGCCATCCTTATCTCTGCGAGTTCCGGCTGGTTCGCCCCGACGAGCGCGCGGGCAACGGGCGGGCAAACGCTGTTCCCGATGGCGCTGATCTGCTCAGCAATGGTGAGCGGCTTCTCGACCCATTTGCCGCGCACCAGCTTGGAGACGATCGGATCGAGGACATAGTCGTCGGGGAAGCCCTGCGCCCGGGCCAGTTCGCGCGGCTTGAGCATGCGCAGGCCTATGTCGACAATGACATAGGTGACCGCGTCGATTGTGACCGTGACGACGGCGAAGCGGGCCTTGGTCGTGACCGTGTCGAGCGGGCGATCGACGGCCTGGCTCTGGGCCACCTCGTTATCGCCGCCGGTGCCGTAGAATTTGACGAGGAAGGCTGCGACCTGCACCGCGCGCTCCATCATCTCGGGCGGCAGCGCGCCCTCCTCGATCATCGTGGTCTCAACGATGCGTTGCTGAGTGCCGCGCGTAGTGATGGTCGTGAGCGGTTGATTGGCCGGGCGCCCGAGCATCCCCCCCGTATTTGCCTGCTCAATGTGGGCGCAGACAACGCCGTGATGTTGCCCGCCCGCGCGAACCGTGCCGATCTGGCCCTTGGGGTCGCCGCCCCCGTTCGTCTTGTCGCTGCCATAGAAGCGGGAGAGGAACGTGGTGACATTGGCGTGACGCGCTGATCCAGCCAGGACACAATCAAGCGGATCGGTCGCCGACTTGGGCCGCATATCCGCATTGAACTTCTCAAGATGAGCGACGGCGATAGCCTCATCGCGGCTTGAGGTGACCGTCGGCGCGACCTCACGCAGATCATGGAACCCTTTCCCGCGCCGCTTGCCGGACTTGTCGACATCGCCGTGGCCAGTCCGAACTAGCGTCGCGCCGACCATGCCCAGCGGCATCGCGCCGGCCGGGCGCTTCGGCTGGCCGTTGGCCGTGACCGTCGGCATTTCCTTTTCCATCGGCGAGCCGACGCTGTTGGAGTGAAACTTGGTGATGTGTGGCGCAAGCTTCACATCGGACAGCGCGAACTCGCCGCCGTTCGCCGTTGTGATCGTGCGCAGCGGCTCGGCCGTGTCATGGGTGCGAACGTCGCCACTATGCGTGACCGGCACGATGAAGGGCCGCCCGGCGTTGACCACATAGCGCATGACGCCGTGGGCGATCCGGCGCATGGTCGCATCCTTGAGCGGGCGGGCGCGCTCGAAGATCGACGGGCACGGAATCGACCAGTCGATGCATTCGGCAGCGGTGCGATATGGCAGCAGGTCGCCGCTGAGAACGCGATTGTCATTGGCAGGCGCGTGCGTCGCCTTGGGCCACACGATCGGGCGCTTGTCGCAGCGCCCGATGACGTAGAGCCGCCGGCGGCTGGTGGGCGCGCCATAGTCGCAGGCCCGCAGCTTCTTGTACTCGACGCGGTAGCCCATGCTGCGCCAGGTGCGCAGGAGCTTCTTGAACGCGAAGCCCTCAAGCCCTTTGATGGGCACGCCGTTGTCGTCCAGCGGCGCGGCGTACTCGTATTCCTCGACATTTTCGAGATAGAAGACGGCTGGCCGCACCTCGCGCAGCCAGTTGGTGACCTCATTGGACAGCGCGCGAATGTGGCGATCCTTCACCGGCCCGCCCTTCGCCTTGCTGTATTCCTTGCAGTCCGGCGAGAACCACGCGCCAGCGACCGGCTGGAGCCGGGTGACGGCCTTCGGCCACACCGCGCGGATGTCCTGACAATGGTGCTCGGTGTCAGGATGGTTGGCCTTATGGATCGCGATCGCGCTGGGGCTGTGATTGATCGCGATGTCCACATTGCGACCGATGGCTTGCGCAATGCCCGTGCTCGCGCCGCCGCCGCCCGCGAAGCCGTCGATAAAAAGCTGCCTCAAGGTCGCCTCCAATGTGTGATGTCGAAAGGGTCGCGCGTCAGGGTCCAGCGCGTGGGGAGCGGGCGCCCGATGACCGGCCAGCTCGCGGCGGGCTGGCGGCCGTTGCGCAGCCTGACCATGACGCGCGCTGTTGGCGCCTCATCCATGTGGATCTGATGCGGCGGGCACGGGTCGTCCGGCTCCAGCGGGTAGAAAATCGGCGGCTGGCCAGTGTTCTTGAACCAGAGGGGCGCCGTCATGCGCTTCGACCTGGAGCGAAGAGGTCAGCCTGGGCGCCGTTATTCACCGGTCTGGCCTGCACCTCGGAAACGATTAGCTCCTCAAGCGGGAGGCCGAGTCGCACAGCGATGTCGCGGGCATGGTTGCCGTCCGCCTCGATCATGAGGGACTTGAAACCTGCATCGCGGGCGGCGGCGGCAGTGGTGCCGGTGCCCGCAAAGGGATCGAGAACTAGCCCGCCGGGCGGGGTGACCATCTCGACATACCAGCGAATGAGCGAGATGGGTTTGACCGTCGGGTGAGTCCGGAAATCGGTATGCCCGCAGTCTGGCTTTCCGATCTGATGTGCGCCGCATTCACGACACTCGAAGATGCGCTCGCCCTGCGTTGCCTTGCTCGAATAGAAGAACCGGGCGGCTGATCCGCTATCTCCTCGAAAGGTCGAACCTTCTTCGTCGACGTTGCCCGCGAACGAGCCGTGATAGACGCTGCGAAACTTGTCGGCGTTCCTTGTGTGAACGGGAGCAAGCGCCCCTCGCTCGCCGTAGGCCTCGAATGCTGCGAGGACTTCATCGCTGCCGTCGTGGCAGAGATTGGCCGGCCAGCGGCCGGGTTTCATGGAGCCCGTGAAGCTCTGGTCTTGCTTCCATGCACCGGTTCGGTTGACATCAGCGCCCGGCGCGAAGCGCTTGACCGTGTAGCTGCCCCCCTGCGCATCGTCGGAATGTACCCGGCAAGCGTCGATATGCAGGGCTCCGACACCCCAGCGCGCGAGGTTCGCCTCGATGCTGCGCTCGCTGATCGGCTTCTGCGCCAACACTACCGGCTCGATCGCAGGCTTGAGACCGGTTCCCCAGCCTTCCCACTCACCATCCTGATTGTGCGACTTGGGAAACCCCGTCCCGTAAAGCCAGGGCACCATGTCCCGGATCTCGAAACCGGCATCTTCGATCGCGCAGACCATGCGATGATAGCCCTTGGTCGCAGCGAAGGCGATCAGGTGCGCGCCGGGCTTCATCACGTCGAACACGCGGCGCCATGTGTCGACGCGGAACGCGATGTCGCCTCCGTCCCACTCCTGCCCCATGAAGCCCGCGCTGCCGCGCGCATAAACGCCGGTGGCGCCGGACTGGATCGGCGCAGCATCGATCGAGCCCAAGCGAGCGACGATGCTTGCGAGGTGATAAGGGGGATCGGTCACGACGGAATCGACCAGCAACCCATTGCGCGCCAGAGAGCGGAGCACTTGCGTGCAATCGCCCTGCATAATGCGCGCATTTGCTGCCGCTGATCGGTTCTGGCTCATGCCGCGAAGCGCCCAAGTACACAGCCGGCAAGGGCCGCGCCGAAGAGGAAGAGGACGACGAAGCGCCCGCGCAGAAGGCCGCGCTCGTTGAGCATGGCGCAGAACAGCCGCTTGATCGGAGACGATGGGCGGATCATGGCGCCTGCAATCCCAGCATGACGATCGTGAGCGCGCTGGAGACGAGCGCCAAGCCAAGCATGATGGCGCAGGCGAGCCCGTCATCATCATCGCGGAAGATCGACAGGGCGCGCTGGATTCTCTCGGGCCGCGTGCCGGCGTATCGGGCGAGAAGGCGGATCATGCCGCACCCCCGACAACGATCGCCAAATGACGGAAGTCGACGGCTTTTGCTTTCCAGTAGGCCGCCATGGGAGCCTTATGGGTGTCCCAACACTTTTGCGCGCGAACCCGTGCATCCGCCGAAACCTCGCGCAGAGCGGCAGCGAGTGCGGCACGCTGTTGTGGAGGAAGGTCTCGGAGGGCACGAACGCTCGCCAAGTTCATCATCGGGTTGCGCACATCAGCACGCGCGGAACGGCTGCTGCTCATGCCGCCACCTGCGCGGCCGGCGCGAGTGCCTCGGCGATCAGCGTTTCCATGCCCTGCGCGTAGGCGATTGCCTCGCCAGCATCGCGATACTGGCGGGCCGCGATATCGGCGCGCGCGGCCAAGTCACGCTTGCCCTGCGCGCGCAGGAGCGCCGCCTGACCCTCAAGCGCCTGTGCCTGCCGGTAGAGCGTCACCGGCTTGGAAATATCGATGTGCGTCAAAGCAGCCTCCCATCGGATGATGAGAGGCCAGCTAGTAGGACTTATCCTACTATGTCAACCATAAATAGGATATGTCCTACATTCAGTGCTGCCGGCCGGACCAGATCAGGCGGCCTAGGATGAAGACATCGCTGGCATCAACCTCCTGATTTTCTCGGTTGGGATTGTCCGAAATAACCAAGACGCGGTTGTGCCCTAAAGGCCGCAATCGCTTGAGACCCCCCGCACCGAAAAGGCTGATCGCATAGATTTTGTCGAGCAGCCGAAGGTCGCGCTGGCCGGTATCGATCACGAGCAGATCCTTGTTGAGGATCGTCGGGAACATGCTGTCGCCCTCTCCCTCCGCCACGATGAGGCGCTCAAAGGGGGCGGAGGTAATGGTCCGGAGGAGACCAGCGTCGAAGTCGATGCTCCCCTCTTCCTGATAATCGTCCAGATTGGTGCCGTCGCCCATAGAATAGCCGAGATCATACCGCTTCAACGCGATGGTCTCGCCCAGCGACGCGGACACCACCGGCGGCTGGTCAGGTGCGACACCGTCCCATTGGTCGACGGGCTCCACGTCTTCGCCGGAAACAGCGCGCGTGAGCAGATCGAGCGGCTGGTTCAGCGTCTCCGCGATCAGCACCAGCACCTTGATCCCCGGGTTCGTGCTCTTCCCCCGTTCGATGTCATAGATAGGCTTGCCGGTGGACCCCGTGCGCTTCTGAATGAGCTTGTCGTAATAGTCGCGCTTCTGCGGTGCGAGCGAGAGGGCGCCCGCGATGAAGCGCTGTAATGCGGTCTTTTCCATGTAGGAACTATCCCACATTTCGCGCTACAGCGTAATGCTGGGATTATTCCTATTAAATATGCTTGACTGTAGGATATGTCCTACTTTAGAACATTCGGCATGTCGAAGTATCACCCCGATCTCGTCCGAGACATCGACGCCTACCTGAAGCGGTCAGGCATGTCCGAAGTGACTTTCGGTCGAAAGGCGATGGGCGATCCTCACTTCGTCAGGGACATCAGGGGCACGCGTTTCCTGCGTCCCGAGACGGAGGACAGAGCCCGATCTTTCCTTAACCAGGGCAACAGC
This sequence comes from Sphingobium sp. B8D3B, assembly GCF_025961875.1. Lineage (NCBI taxonomy): Bacteria > Pseudomonadati > Pseudomonadota > Alphaproteobacteria > Sphingomonadales > Sphingobiaceae > Sphingobium > Sphingobium sp. B8D3B. The sequence continues at coordinate 2,485,329 of NZ_JAOQON010000001.1, forward strand.
GACAACCTGACCCCCAAGGGGGCTGGCCGTACCCTTGCGACCAGCCCCCGCCCAGCGCGGCGGGCAGCAATAGCTCCCACACGAACTGTCCGCCGCGCCACGGGCTGAGCAGAATACCCCCAACTTTGCCGCGCGGAAAGTCCGCCCGGTCTGAAGGAGTGAGTGACATGACGGAACGTGATCCGCTGCCGGCTGGCGGCGATAATTCTACGCGCGCGGCCGACGGCGGCCGGGTGCCCGGCGCCTGCAATACGCTGGCCGAGTTCATCCGGAACCTAGAAGACGGCCAGTTCGACGCCGATTGCTACCAGGAGGTCAAAGAGCTCGCGGCGAACATGACCGAGCACGCCTGGAACAATGGCGGCAAGGCCAAGGGCAAGCTGACCATCACGCTCGACTTCATCCAAGAGGGCGGAATCGTCGAGATCAAGTCCGCCTTCAAGGTCGTCGCGCCCGTCGATCGCCGGCCCAAGTCGGTGATGTGGATGACGGAAGACAACCGCTTCACCCGCACGCGCCCCGGCCAGCAGGAAATGTTCGGCATCCGCGACGTGTCCGGCAGCGCCCAGACGCGCTCCGTCGACTGACCTTTTCACCACAGGAGCAGACTACCATGGAAAACAGGACTGAAATCGACGCCGCGCGCGAGCTGGTCGAGGCTTATGGCCCCGTCGATATTATTCAAATCACCGATCCGCTGACGGGCATCACGGTCCCCGCGTCGAAAGGGCGCGATGGTATTGAGATCATCAGCCCAGGCGCCTTCGCTGGTTACCGGAAAGGCCCGGTCCACCGCGAGGGCAGCGCTGCGTTCACGCGCATCGAAAGCCTGATCGAGCATATCGAGCGTTTCAAGGATGCCGACAGCGCGCTGTTCGCAATCGACAACCGGGCCGCGCCCTCGATCACGGCAGTGCTGGACTATCATCCGGCTGGCGCCACCTCGCTGCCGCGCTTCGGCAAGCACCGCGCCGTGTTCAACTTCCCCCTGTCCGACGAATGGAAGGCGTGGGCCGAGTGCGACAAGAAGCCGATGACCATGGCCGATTTTGCGGCATTCCTCGAGGATCGCATCGTCGACGTGATCGAGCTGATCCCCGGCGAGGACAAGCCCAGCGAGGGGCTGCAGAAGTTCATCAACATCTGCGGCGGCAAGATCGCCACGCCGACCAAGCTGGTCGAACTCTCGCGCGGCCTCAAGGTCTACGAGAGCGCGAACGTCCGCGAGGCGGTGAACCTGTCGACCGGCGAGGCGAAGATCGCCTTCGAGGTCGAGCATCAGGACGAACATGGCGGCAAGCTCGATGTGCCGAACCTGTTCATGATCGCCATCCCGGTCTTGCAGCGCGGGATGCTCTACCGGCTGGCGGCGCGGCTGCGCTACCGCAAGACGCCGCAGGGCCTCGTGTTCTTCTATGAGCTGTGGCGCTCCGACCGGGCCTTTGACGACGCCATTTCCGAAGCCTGCGAGCGCGTGCACGTCGAGACCGGCCTGCCGCTGCTGTTCGGCAAGCCGGAATAAGACCGTGACGGCGGACACCCACAATCTGGGCCTGTGGACCGGGGAGGCGCGGCGCTTTCAGCCGCGCGACCGGGGCGGCCGGTTTGTGTGTGTCCGCCACACCCCCGAGCGGCTCGCCGTGCTGGCGACCGCGCAACAGATCCGCAACGAGCTCGGCCTGCCAGCCGATCCGCGCCTCATGGCCAAGGCCGACAAATCATGACCGTATTTGGCAGAGCGCCGAAGAAGAAGCGCCGCGCGCCTAAGCCGCGGCCGGCACCGGGATCGCTGGAAGGCGTGGCCCTGCCGGCTGGCCAGCGCATCGTGTGCGACTATCCGCCAATCGCGTGCAGCCCCAACCATCGCCACCGGTGGGAGAAGATCAGGGCGACGAAGGGTTATCGACAGGTCTGCTGGGCGCTGGCGCTCAACGCGCGCGTGCAGGTGCCAGCCGAGGGGCTGATCCATGTGCGAGTGGACTTCTTTCCGCCCTCCCGCGGGCGTCGCGACGACGACAATGCGGAAAGCGCTTTCAAGCCCGGCCGCGATGGCATCGCCCAGGCACTCAAGATCGATGACAGCCGATTCCGCATCGAGCGCGTCATGCGCGACGAGCCGCTGTGCTGCGTCGTCTTCACCATCATTGAAGGGGAGGCTCTATGACCAAAATTCGCGCTATGGCGTCCTGCGCGGCCAGTTGCGGGAGAGACATTGTCCTACGGCCCGAGCGGCGCACGGACCTTTGCCATCCCTGCGCCATGGCCGCTACTCGCAGGACGCCGGACATTCGGCTGTGCGCGAGTCCGGGGTGCGAGACTCGCTTCCGCATGTATCCGGGCCGTAAGACAGATCTCTGCAAGGCCTGCAACGCACGGGCCATTACCCAGTCTCCGGAGCGGAACGCTGCGATCAGCGCCACGCTCCGTGCCCGGCACGCCGATCCGGTATTCGCTGCGAGGCACAGGGCGGGGACTTTGCGGGGCGGGGCGACAAAGCGCCAGAATGAAGCTCTCATGGAGCGGCTGCGGGAATCTGGCCGGCGGCTGGGCCTGCTCTCCAAAGGTACGGTTTATCCGGCCGACATGCCCTCACGCCGGGCCGCCACCCGTAAGATGGTGGAGACCAAGATCGGCTGGTGCCCCATAGAGTATCGCGCCGAGTATCGCCGCATCGCCAGAATGTCCGGCATCAGCGCAGCCATGGCTCGCAGGATGGTCGAGGACATGATTGCGGCCGATGCGCGCCATTATGAGCGCACGGGCGAACTGCGCCAGGCTGCGCGAATGGAGGCGCGGGCATGAGCCGCCCCCCTGTCCGCGTCCAGTTGCGGCGCACGCGCGGCTGGCGGATGCCCGCCGACACGGTGAAGATCGATCGCACGACGAAATGGGGCAATCCCTTCATCGTCGAGAAGGTCGGTATGGTCGAGAGCGGCGATCGCGACGACGAGGGCCAGCCGATCATGATCGGGCCTTGGCGCTGCATCGAAAAGGGCGCGCCTGATTTCGTCGACGGCTGGCACTTCCCGACCAAGGCCGAGGCGCTGGGCAAATCGGTGGACCTGTATCGGCTCCATCTGGGCCGCAGTCTGGACCTGCAAGCCGCCGCGCTGGATGAGCTGCGCTGGAAGAACCTCGCCTGCTGGTGCGGCGAGGGTGAGCCTTGCCACGGTGACGAGCTGCTGAAGGTCGCCAATCGGAAGATCAAGCCATGAGCCGGCCGGTCGACAATCTATTCGCCCGAGGGGTGCGCATGGTCCACGAAGAGGCCGTCGAAATGACGTTGGCCTCCCTGCGCGCCTATTGGGACGAGCATGAGCACAAGGCGATTGCCTGGTCGGGCGGCAAAGACAGCACGGCGCTCTTGACCCTGCTGATCCATATGATCGACGCAGGCGAACTTCCGCAGCCAGAGGTGCTCCGCGTCTATTATGCGGACACGCGGCAAGAGCTCCCGCCCATTCAAGCCTCCGCCGATCGCATCATCGCTAAGCTGAGGGAGCGCAACTGGATCGACGTGCAGACAGTGCGCGCGCCCCTCGACAAGCGGTTCATGGTCTACATGCTCGGACGGGGCATCCCGCCGCCGAACAATGGCACGCTGCGGTGGTGCACGCGGCAGATCAAGGTTGACCCGATGACCTCGGCACTCGCCGAGGCGATCGAAGGCGCCGCTGGCACGACGCTGATGCTTACCGGTGTTCGCCAAGGGGAAAGTGCTGTTCGCGATGGCCGCATAGCCATGTCGTGCTCGAAGGACGGCGCTGAGTGCGGTCAGGGATGGTATCAGCAAGTGCTGCCTGAAAGCCCCGGCATTCGCGGCCGTGTCGCCACGCTGGCGCCACTGCTGCACTGGCGCGTCTGCAACATCTTCGACTGGTTGATGATCTATGCGCCATTGGCGGAATTCGGCGGCTGGGACACTCGCATTCTCATCGATGCCTATGGCGGTGATGACGATGCCCGTGACATTGCTGCGCGCACCGGATGCATCGGGTGCCCCCTGGCCAGCGAGGATATCGCCCTCGGCGTGATTGTCGCGATGCCCGGCTGGGACCATCTGCGCCCATTGCTGGAGCTCAAGCCGCTGTACCGCGAACTGAGGAAGGCAAAACACCGGCTGCGCAAGGCCGAACCCGAGACGCTCAAGGATGGCACCCTGTCCAAGTCGGGCCAGCGCGGCGGTCCATTGAAGCTCGAATCTCGCCTGTGGGCGCTCGAGCGGGTGATCGACATCCAGAGCCGATGCAACATCGAGGCTGAACGGCTGGGCCGCCCTGGCGTCGACATCCTCAATGCCGAAGAGGAGGCCCGCATTCGAGAGCTGATCGAAGCGCGCACCTGGCCGCAGAGATGGGATGGTTCTGAGCCGAGCATGGACGCCTGGCTTGATCGCATCCATTCCGATGGGACCGTTGAGCCCATCCTGTTCCGGGAGCTTGTCGGGCAGTGAGCTGGGAAACCCAATCATGGGCGGCACGCCAGCGCCCGGGCTCCGCGCCTGCCAAGCTGGTGCTGCTCGGCCTCGCATCGTGCGCCGACGCGCATCACTGCGCCTATCCCTCCATCGACTGGCTCTGTGAGTTCAGCGACCTCAACCGCAAGACGGTCATTCTGGCGCTCCAGCGGCTGGAGGGCGGCTTGCTGCCCCTCATCCGCGACACGGGCGACCGCAAAGGGCGGACGCGGCAGGTGAAGGTCTACCAACTCGCTGCCAATGAGGGCGGTGCTGCCGGCGCAAAGGATGCCGAAAACGGAACAGTACCGAAAAAGGGACGGTCCCAAAAGCGGAACAGTTCCACTTTTGCGCGGGAAGAGTCCCAAAAACGGGACACGGAACCTTTCAGGGAACCTATTCCCCCATCTTCTTCTAACGAAGAAGATACCCCCGCCGCTGAAAAACCCGATGAGTTTGAGCAGGCCAAGCCGGCTGGCGAAGGGGCTGACGGCGAGAAGCCCCAGCCTGCCGAACCGGCTGAGCCCACCGAACCGATCAAGCCGCACAGGCTTCCGGCCGACTGGTCCCCGCCGTTCGTGAGCGAACTCCAGCCGGCGGCGAGGACGCTGGTCCAGTCATGGCCACGCGGCGCCTACGAAGCCCGCTGCGAGCTGTTCCGGCTGCACTGGCACGGCGAGACCCGGGCGATCGGCAAAAAGGTCGATTGGGCGTCTGCCCTCGCCAAATGGCTGATCAAGGATCATTCCGAGGTGATGCGCGCCCATCGGGCCGGGGTCAGCTTCGAACGGTTGGCGGCAGCCGTGCCCCCATCCCAGCGTGCCCCAGCCGAGCCGGTTGCCGAGAAGGCGAGCGAGGGCGGTACCGCCGACCGGATGCGCGACCACCTGCGCCGCGCTGTCGGGACCGCCGCCTATGCGCAGTGGTTCGAGACATCGGCCTTCCTCGCCCGCGACACCGCCTTGACCGTGATCTGCAGGAGCAGCTTCGCCGCCACGTACATCGAGGCGAACTTCACTCAGCAATTGCTCGCGGCCTCCCAGGCGGCCGGCATGTCCGTCGATCATGTCCGGACCAGCGTAGGACGCACGACGAGGGCCGCCGCATGACGCTCACGCCATCAGCCATGAGCAAGTGGGAAGGCACGCCGGTGGCCGGCTCGCGCTTCACCGCGCAGCAGCATTACGCCATGGCCGACGCCCGGCCCGGCTGGGTCAGGATGCCGGCGCACATCGTCAAGCTGACCTATCCGTCCGTGCTGCAATGGGGTGAGCCGACGATTGTGCTGGCGCCTTGCCCGATCATCGCCCGCACCCGCGACGGCACGCGCCGGCTCATCGTCACGCCCAGCGGGGAAAAGATGTGGGTGGCCACCAGCACAGATCAGGGAGACGCATCGGCATGACAGACAAGAGCGCAGCGCAGTGGTGCATCCTGCGCATGTCCCCCTCGCGCACCCTGTCGGTGGCCGAGGCGTTGAAGGACGCGGGCTATGACGTGTGGACGCCAGCCGAGGAACTGACGCGCCGTGTCGGCCACGCCCGCAAGCGGGTGACTGTGCCGGCGCCGTTGCTGCCGTCGTTCGTGTTCGCTCGCTATGACCGGCTGGGCGAGCTCGTGGCGTTCTCGCGCGCGCCGGCCCTGACCTTCGAGGTGTTCGACACGGATCTGCGCCGTATGGTGACCAAGGGATGCCCTTTCTTCCGGGTGTTCCGGCATGAGGGCAAATATCCATGGGTGAGCGACCGCGCCCTTGATGCCCTGCGGCTGGCCGAGCAGCGGTGCAAACCCATCGTGAAAGCCCGCGTGTTTCAGCCAGGCGAGGCGGTGAAGTGCCCTGATGCCGGCTTTGACGGGCTCACCGGTGTGGTGACGACGACGCGCGGCGGGCGGGCGCTGGTGTGCTTCGAGGGCTTCGCGATTCCGATCAGCATTCCGAACAGCAGCCTTTTGTCGGCCTAATGTTTGTCGCTTACTGACCGATGACCACGCGTCGCAACTTTATGGATGACTAAGACCTCATTATGGACAATTTGAGACCGTCAGCTCGATTGTGAGGGGGAAAGAAATGGATAAACTTCCGACGCTGTATCATTTCACAAATTGCGAAGGTGGCAGCGCAATTCTGTCCAACGGTACCATGTGGTTTTCCGAGGTCAGACAACTTAATGATGACACTGAGATATCCTTCGGGCAGAAACTATTTCGTGAACCTTTGCTTAAATGGATTGAAAATAGGTTCCAAAAAGACACGGCGAAGGAATTAATTAATTTCTGTATTAGGCGCTTTGATTTCGATGAGAAAACTAATCACATCTTAAGCGCATCATTCTGCCAAATACCAAAGAACCCGAGGCTGTGGGACGAATACGCTGGAAAAAATACCGGTATAGCGATTGGCTTTGATCCACGAGCTTTCACGGGCATGGGAAACATTAAGGTGGTAAGGTATCCAGATCGATCTCATAATGATTTGATCGATTATACATTCAGGATATTTGACCGTAATTACAGCAGTTTAATGAATAAGAGTTGGCTTGAAATAACACCGGATGCTCCTCGAATAATTTCTGATTTTATTGCATTGTATGTTTGCACAAAAGAAAAAAAGTGGAAAGAAGAGAGAGAAACAAGAATAGTGTGGCTGCAAGCTAAGCCAGAATACAGAGAGTTCTCTGATGAATCTAGGCAATCCAATGGAATGCTTAGATACTCTAAATTGTTACAGCGAGAGAGCGGCGGCAAGACGGTGGACTATATTCAGCGGGACTTTAGAGAAGCGCGCTGGCCCAATATCCCCGTACGTGAGGTCGTACTCGGTTCTAACTGCAAAATGGCACCTCGCGAGATGCTCGAACTGCTGACTGAGTGCGGCTATCGAGGAGTTCAAGTGACGAAGCTTTCCAATGAAATCATTGCGCCTGGCCAAGCGGTAAATGGAGTATGGGTTACAAGATGATGTCAGGCCCTCTCTTCCCTGATGATGCTCGCTCTGCTTATCGAGAAGTGCTCTTGACCTTTTCCTGTTGCAGTGTATCCACCAAAGCTGATCGGAAATACCGACAAATGGCAATGGCCGTTCAAGCGTGGCGCAGCCACCATGGTCGCCGCTGAACCGAGTGCATCGGGGCAGACGTGCGACGCTATTCCAGACATTCGATTTGTGCCGGATGGAGTAGTCCGGAAGCTCGTCAGGCTCATAACCTGAAGGTCGCGGGTTCGAATCCCGCCCCCGCAACCGTCTCAGCGAGAGGCCTATCATGACCGATCTGGCGCGTGCCGTCGCTGATGCGCAGGCGGCCCTTCTGGCGGCCCGGGCCACCTTGGAGACCAAGCGGCAGGAGCATGTGGCTGCCAACGCTGCCGGTTGGACTGCGTACAATGCCTTCGCTGCAGCCCGCGATGATGTCGCCTCACTGGAGGCCGACTTGGCCGCTCTGATCGCCCAGCAGGCAGCAGAGCAGACTGAGTGACCTGGCGGGGCTCATCGCCGAACCGCATTCGCGGGCGGCGGTGGATGAAGATCATTGCCCGCATTCGTGACCGTGATCCGCTCTGCGTCATCTGCAAGGCCAAGGGACTGATCGCACGAACTGAGATCATCGACCATATCGTCTCCCTCGCCGATGGCGGGACCGACGACGACGACAACCTGCAGGGCGTGTGCAAGGACTGCTCGGATCAAAAGACCGAGGAAGAGGCTGCAAGAGCGCAGGGCCGCACGCCCGGTGCGCTGATCAAGGGCAAGGGCACGGGGCGCAACGGGCGCCCGACCAGCCCTGATCATCCATGGAATAGGAGGGCCTGATGGCCGCTGAACCGCTCAAGTACGATCAGACGCGCGCGGCCATGACGGAGTCCGTCAACGCAATGGCGCTGGCCTGGTCGACTATTGCGCAGAGCGCGGGCTCTATCGCCCATTCACGCCGCACCCTTTTCCTTGCCTATGTGGCAGAGGGCTTCACTGAAGCGCAGGCGCTCGAACTGGTGAAAGCGCCGTGACGGAGCAAGCGCCGGTCCGTCTGTCGGTAGATGATGAGGGCTATGACCACACGATCGGCCAGCGCTGCCGAGTATACCTCGACGGCGTCGAGATCGTACAGGTCGTTGCCTATGACACCGAGGCGGGCACGGTGACGCGCTGCCAGAGAGGCCCAGATGGTGTTCTCATCATCAGGGATGATGAGTTCGCGATGGAAACGCTGACCGGGAAGGTCGAGGTGACGCTCATCCCCATCGGCGGCGCGCCCACCCCCCCATCGAAAGTTTGAGGGCGCCGGAAGGGGAAACCGACCCCGCCCTCCATGTGCGCCGAGAGTAGATTTTGAGGGGGGAGGGTTTCCGGCCCCCCGGAGGTTTCCATGGCAGACCTGATTGAGCTGCCCGGCGGGGACGGCATGCCGCCCGAGCCGAACTGGCGGACCATCTTCGGCCGCGCCGCCGACCGAGAGGCAGCAGCCAGTTACTGGCGCGACATCGTCAGCGAGCTGCGCACCGTCGAAAAGCTGACCGTCGCCAACGCGCATTCGATCAAGCGGCTCGTCGCCGCCTATGTGACCTTCGACATTTCGGCGCGCGAGGTGCTGAAATCCGGCCCGGTCATGAAGGCGAAGAAGACCGGCGTCCCGACATACAACCCTTGGTGGACGACGATGTCCAATGCGTCGTCACAGGCGCAGGCGCTGGAAAAAGAGCTATGCCTCAGCCCGCGCGAGCGAGGCAGTGGCGCGAAGGTTGAAAAGAAGGCCCGCCGGACGGCTGGGGCCGATCGCTACCTGAAGCCACGTGGCTAACCGCTTCCTGTCCGACCCAGACCCAACGACGGCTTGGGCGAAAGCAGCGGTTGAGGGCAAGTTGTTCACAGCCGGCGAGCTCGTGCGGCACGCTGCGGAGCGTCATCTGCGCGACATGCGTGATGGCGAGAAGCGGGGCATCTACTGGCGTCCGGAGGAAGCCGCTCACTTTCTGAACTTTCTTCCCTCGGTGTTTCAGGTGACGGACGGCCCGGCTGCTGGCGAGCCTTTCCACCCTCTGGAGTGGCACACGTTCGTCGGCGGCAGCCTCTTCGGATGGCGGACCAACACCAATCGCTGGCGATTCCGGCATGGTTGGCTGGAGACGGGAAAGGGCCAAGCCAAATCGCCCCTCATGGGCGCGATTGGCGTCTACATCATGGGGTGGTGCGATATTTCGCGCGCTCAATGCTATGCGATCGGCGAAGACAAAGCGACCGCCAACGTCCTATTTCGCGATGCCGCGGCGATGTGTCGGGCCGATATCCCCGGGTACGATGAGGGCGAGAGCCTCGAATCGCTGGGCGAGGTCGTCATTCGTGGCGAACTAGAGAATGCCTGGAAGATCGAGCATCCCGATAGCGGTTCGTTCTTCATGCCTATCGCCAGCGGTGAAGCGCAGTCCGGGCCGCGTCCTTCGTTCGTCGCTGGTGACGAGATCCACGAGTTCAAATCGGAATCCTCGCTGCTCACGTGGAAAGCAGCGATCGACAAGGTCGCCGGAAATGCGCTGATGCTTCTGGGCACCAATACCCCGGCCACCTCGCAGCATGTCGGCACGTCATATTCGAACCTCTATCAGTCGATCGCGAAAGGTGAGGCGCGCGATGATACCGCGTTCGCCTTTATTGCCCGGGTTGACAAAGCCGACCGCGAAACGGTGCTGGAAAATGAGCAATGCTGGCAGAAGTCATTGCCGGCGCTGGGCGAAACCTTCCCCATAGAGAACATTCGCGAGACGGTCGCGGCAGCGATCCTGCGACCATCAACCAAGTCGAGCGTGAAGCGCCTCTACTTCGGCATCGATACCGCCGCCGCTGACTTCTGGATCGACGAGGAGAAGTGGGCGGCTGTTCAAGGGCCTGTCGCCGAGAAGGGAATGCGGCATCGCTATTGCCGCTTGGCGCTCGACCTGTCGCAGAAGAACGATCTTACCGCGCTGAGCGCGGCATGGGAGCCGGTCAGCGAGGAGCCCATCGCGGTGAAGACGTGGTATTGGACCACCGAGGATGGCCTTCGCGATCGGGCGGACCGCGATAAAGCGCCGTATGTCGAATGGGTAGAGGACGGCCATCTGATCGCCACGCCTGGCTCGACGATCGATTATACCTACGTCGCGATGCAGGTCGCCCAGCTGTGCGCCGATCAGAAGGTGCTGGAGCTGGTGGTCGACCCGGCATTTATCGCCGCTTTCATGGACGCCTGTGCAGAGGTCGGCCTTGAAGTGTGGCTGTATGGCGGTCCGGATAAGCCCGAGGGGCGCGGCCTAAAGATCGTCCCGCATGCGCAGGGCAAGCGGATTATGTTTGAGGACCGGCAGCTTTGCATGCCGCATTCAATCACGCGGACGGAAGATGCCATCCTCGATCAGCGGATCGTCATCGACAGTTCGCCGGTAACGTACAGCTGCGCCGCAAACGCTGCGATCGACGCGGATGGTCAGGGCAATCGGGCGTTCGACAAGAAGCGCTCCCGCGGCCGAATCGACGGCATGGTCACCACAGCAATGGCAGTGGGTGCAGCGACCGCCACGGTGAAGCCGAAAAAGAAGTCAGTCTACGCGTCACGCGGCGTGCGGAGGCTCTGAAGGAGGGCGCATGGGAGTTTCGTCGCCCGATGATTATCGCCGCGTGGCCGGTGGCCGGCGCTCGCGCGCAGGCGTGGAGCGCCTCGGTTCATCGACGCCTGTCCAGGCGTTCACAGCCATGGAAATCGACAGTCCCGTCCTGCGCGAGTTCCTCGGCGCCGGACGCGCGTCCGCAGCTGGCGTCGCGGTCAGTGAAAAGCTGGCGATGCGCAATAGCGGCTTCTTCCGTGCCTCGAAGCTGATTGCCACCGCCATCGGCATGCTGCCCGCCCATCTGCACCGGAGGAAGGCGGACGGGTCGACCGAAAAAGCCAAGGATCACCCGTTCTACCGCGTGTTGCTGAAGCGCCCCAACAGCTATCAAACTGCGCTGGAGTTCAAGACGCAGATGCAGCTTAACGCGCTGCTGGATGGCAACGCTTATGCCCGGGTCGTTTGGGGCGTGAAGGGTGGCAAGCCTGCCGTCTTGGCTCTGTTGCCGTTCAAGCGGCGAACTATCACTCCCGAGCTTTCGGATCGCGGAGATCTGACCTTCAAGTACCAGCCGCGCGGCGCCGCAGCCCAGATCCTCAAGTCCCGCGAGGTTTTCCACTTCCGTCACCCCATCACGACGGATGGGATCAAGGGCGTGTCGCTACTCGATGTCGCAGTCGAGACGCTGGGTCTGGCATCAGCCGCAGAGCGCGCGCTCGCAAAGATGCTCGCCAAGGGCGTGATGGCGGGAGGCGCGATTCAGTTTCCCAACGAGCTCGGGGATGGCGCTTATGACCGTCTCCGCGAGAGCATGAATGAGGATCATTCCGGCGCTGAGAATGCCGGTGACTGGTTCATTCTCGAGGAAGGCGGCGTAGCCAACCCCTTCACCACGGCGAAGGACAGCCAGACCGACGAGATGCGCAAGCGCCAGGTCGAGGAAATTGCGCGTTTCACGGACGTGCCCCGGCCGCTGCTGATGATGGATGAGACGGCCTGGGGCACCGGTATCGAAACGCTGGGCATTTTCTTTGTCACATACTGCCTCCTCGGCTGGTTTGTGGCTTGGGAGCAGGCCGTTGAGCGCTCCTGTCTCACCGAGGCAGAACAGGATGCCGACGAACTCTACGTCAAGTTCAATGAGGGCGCGCTTTTGCGCGGCTCGCTCAAAGATCAGGCCGATTTCTTCTCGAAGGCACTCGGGAACAACGGCGCATGGATGGTGCCAAACGAAGTGCGTAGCAACTTCGAGTTGAACCCCCGAGACGATGGCAACGAACTACCGAAACCGGCGACCAAGGCGCCGGAGAAGCCGAAGGAGCCCGCCGATGAACAGTGAGCGCACGCCAGCGCCGGGGACGCCCGACGCGGTTAAAACGATTAACGGGCGCCCGGTGCCCGGGTCGAAGCCGACGCCGAGCCAGCCGGGCCAGCCGCGTTCGATCATTGGAGGGGTGAAAGCGCGCGGTGACCGCCCTGGCGCTTTGCCCGTTCCCGCAGATCGTCGCGTAGCGGCTTTCTCGCCGCTGCCTGTCATGGAGCGCTGGGCCGACGATGCGGCCGGCATTCGTCCATCTGCGCTTGAGCAAGGCGACAATGTCATCACGATGTTCGACGTTATCGGCGAGGATTGGTGGACCGGCGGCGGCGTTACGGCAAAAAAGGTGGCCGCGCAGTTGCGCGCCATCGGAGACCGCCCCGTTGAAGTGCAGATCAACAGCGGCGGCGGCGACATGTTCGAAGGCCTCGCGATCTACAATGTTCTGCGCGAGCATCCGCAAGCCGTCACAATCAAAATCATGGGCATGGCAGCATCTGCTGCCTCGATCATCGCCATGGCGGGCGATACGGTCGAGATCGGCGCTGCATCCTTCCTCATGATCCATAAATGCTGGGTATTCGCATCTGGCAATGAGGACGACATGCGCGAAGTCGCAGACTATCTGGCACCCTTCGATCGGGCGATGGCTGACGTTTATGCGCAGCGCAGCGGCCAAACCGTTGAGGAATGCGCCAAGTGGATGCGCGCTGAAACATGGATGTCCGGTTCGGTGGCGATCGAGCGCGGCTTTGCGGACGAACTGCTTTCGGCTGACCAGACGAAGGTCGACGAAAAGGCAAAGGCCGCCAGCGGCGCAGCCAATGAAGTCCGCGCGCACGAGCTTCTCCTCATCAGAAACGGCTTGACGCGCACTCAAGCGCGCGCCCGCATCAAGAGCCTCAAGGGCACGCCTGGCGCTGCCCCTGACCCTGCCGACACGCCTGGCGCTGGCGGCGACGACCCGGAGCTGATGGCCGCCATGCGGTCCCTGCTCGCGGATTTCCAAAGCTAACCAGGAGCTTCCACCATGAAAATGTACTCGCGCTCCGCCCTCGCGGCGGTGGCGGCCGTCTTCGCGCATCCTTTCCGCGCGCTGCTCGGCATCAACCCCAAGTTGTCCCTCACGGCCCCGACCTTCTGTCCGCGTGGTCCGGTCGATGTCCTCGCGGATCTGGGCGAATTCGGCGAATTGGACACCTCCCCCACCCTTAGCGAGATCGTGGCGAACATGCCGCGTGCGCTTGTTACGGCCACCGTTCGGGCTGATGCCGGCGGCGACCCGAAGGCGATGATCCTCGCCCTTCAGCAGGCCCACAACGAGTTCAAGTCGACGGTTGAGGCAAATATCGGCGCCAAGGCCGATGGTGCCGAGGTCACCGAGAAGCTCGGTGCCATCAATGCGACGCTGAGCACGCTCGAAAACTCGCTGAACGAACATGCGCTCAAGCTCGCCGCTGCCAGTATGGCCGCTGGCGGCAAGCCGGCGCCGGTCGACGGCGAGTATTCCAGCACCTTTTCGTCGTTCATGCGCGCGGGCGGGCGTGACGATGAGAGCAAGCTCGCAGCCGAGCAGAAGCAGGGGCCGCGCGCTGCCATGTCGGAGGGCGTTCCGGCCGACGGCGGGCTTCTCACCCCGATCGAGTGGGATCGCACCATTTCGGGGCGTCTCAAGCTGATCACGCCGATGCGTGCGGAATCGACCGTGATCAATATCTCGAAGGCCGGCTTCACGAAGCTGTTTACTGATCGGGCCGTGGGTAGCGGCTGGGTCGGGGAGACCGCCTCGCGTCCCGCAACCGCAACGCCGACCTTCACGGCGCTGGGCTTCGGCCTCGGTCAGATCTATGCCAACGCAGCAGCGTCTCAGGACTTGCTGGATGATGCCGAGATCGACCTGGAAACGTGGCTCGTCGACGAGATCGCGACGGAGTTCTCCCGGCAGGAGGGCATTGCCTTTGTTGCTGGAGATGGCACGAACAAGCCTCACGGCTTCCTCAACTACGCCACCGGCGGCTCGGCTGCTGCTCGCCATCCGTGGGGTGCCATCGAGGTGCTCAACAGCGGAAACGCAACGCAGATCAACAATGCCGACAAGATCGTTGATCTGATCTACAAGCTACCGGCGATCTACACGCCGAACGCGAAATTCTTCACCAATCGCACGTCGCTCGGGATGCTGCGCAAGCTGAAGGATGGTCAGGGCAATTTCCTCTGGCAGCCGACGTTTGTCGCCGGCCAGCCCTCTACCCTAGCCGGCTACCCCGTTGTCGACATGCCCGACATGCCGAACATCGCTGCCGACGCCCTGGCGATGGCCTTCGGCGACATGAGGGAAACTTATCTGGTCGTTGATCGGATCGGCTTCCGCGTATTGCGTGACCCCTTCACCAACAAGCCGTTCATCTGCTTCTACTGCACGAAGCGCGTCGGCGGCGGCGTCAAGAATCCCGATGCCATGAAGATCCTCAAGGTCGCAGCGTAAGCGGTGACCAATCCTGACCGGGCCAGCCTCTCCGCTGGCCCGGCTCTTCGAAGTGTCGGCGTGCCGGCCCTTCGGAGAGCCAAGGAGACCCAAAATGAGTGAATTGCTTAAGCTGCTCGACGGCAGCATTGACGAAGTGAAGGCCGGCCTGGCCGGTAAGAGCCACGATGACCTGCTCAAGCTGAAGGCGGCCGAGGAAGACGGCAAAACCCGCGCTGGCGTGCTGGATGCGCTGAGCAAGGCGATCGCCACGGCGGACGCGGATCGGGCTGGCGGCCGTGTGCAGGGCGGCCCAGCCGCCATCGCGGCCGACCTTGATAATTCCGGCGCGGCCAACATCGCGCCGGCATCTGAAATCAACACGTCTGGTGCGCCCCAGCAGATCGTGCCTGATGTCGACATGAGCCACCCCGCTGTGGATGCCGATCCGCGCGCGAACACGACGGCGGACCAGAACCGCATCGACTTCAACGACCCCACGATCAGCGGTCGAGAAGCTGTCGAGCGCAGCCTGGCGAACAACTGACCCGGAGCGACCGCGCCTATCGGGGCGCGGTCCTCACCCCTGCAGAATGAGGTAGCAAGGTGACGATTGCAGACATGCGCGAGCGCGTTGGCCTGCCGTCCGACGCCACCGATTTCGAGGTCGTGATGAAGTTCGCTGCGATGTTGGACGACGGCATAGCGGCTGATGTCGTGGAGCCCGTCTCCCCCGCTATGCTTCGTGCGCAATGCCGCATCGATGACGGCCTTGAGGATCAGCTCATTCAGCAGAAGATCCGTGCAGCTCGGGAATGGGTCGAAGGGCACACAAGCCGTATCCTCGCGCAGCGCACGCTCGCAGCGCACTTCCGCAATTGGTCCGCAGGCATCACGCTGGAAAGCCAGCCGGTCACCTCGATCGATGCCATTGCATACGACGGAGCGGCCGGTGGCGCGATCTATACCGGCGCAATCTACCGGCCCGGGACATACCCATTGACCGTCCGACCTGCTGAACCGAGCTGGCCGCGTCTAGCGGCTGGTGGTGGCGTCACGGTCATCTATTCAGGAGGCTATGGGGCCGGCGAGGTTCCTCCCACCGCCGTCGAAGCGATCCTCGTGCTGGCAGCCGGCATGATGAGCCAGCGCGAGGGCGGCTATGAAGCATCCCTCGGGTCTGCGAAATCTCTACTGCGCTCGCTGCGCAATAGGCGCCTTTGATGGCGATTGCGGCTGGCCGGCTCAATCGGCGCGTGCGCATCGAGCGGCCCGTGCCCGATGATAGCCTTGATGGGGCCGGGTCGGGCAGCTGGGCGCTGGTCGCCGAGACATGGGCCGAGGTGCAGGACGTGCTCCCCAGCCGCGGCGAGACAAGCGTTGCCCTCGGCACGACCATGATCCGCCCGGCGCGTGTTCGGATGCGCTTCCGCACCGATATCACCGGTGACATGCGGATCGTCTCAGGTGAGCGCGAAATGCACATCATTTCCGGCCCCGTCGAGATGGGGTTCCGCGAAGGCCTCGAAATGATGGTCGCGGAATATATGCCGGGCAGCCCGCGCCCCTGATGGTCACCAGCCGCGGCAAATCGGAAGTCCTCAGCTTCCTAGCCAGACTGCCTGAAGAGATTGAGACGAAGCTGTTGCGCGGCGCTGGCCGGGCCGCCGCGACCGTGGTTGCCGACGAGGCGAAAGACCGCTCAGTCTCGGACGAGGTGTCACAGGCGATCAAGGTCGCGACGAAGCGCGAACCCGGCCAGATCGTCGCCAAGGTGCAGGTGAAGGGGCCAGGCGCCTACAAGGCGCCGTGGCTGGAATACGGCACCGAGCCGCACTTCATCAGCGTCGATGACAGCCAGCGCGACGGCATGAGCATCGGCAAGATCAACCGCGAGACCAAGGCGGGGGCACTGGTCATCGGCGGCAACTTCGTCGGCACGACAGTCTTTCACCCGGGCGCCCGGCCCTACCCGTTTCTCAGGCCAGCATTGGACGTGAAAGAGACCGAGGCAGTCGCCGCAGCGCAGGCCTACATCAACACGCGCATATCGCGCGGGCGGATCGTCGGCCGGGCTGAGACGGATGGGGACAGCGAATGAGCGGAGTTCACATCATCGGCACGCTACTGCGGGGCTATGACGACCTGACGGCGCTGATCCCGGCGGCCCAGATCAAAGCTGGGAAGCTGCCGGACGGCACGGTGCGCGGGCTGCTGTTGCGCAGCGTGAGCAACACGGAAAACCAGACCCTGACACGGGAAGCGACGATCAGGAAGCGGGCGCGGGTATCCGTCACGCTGCGGACGCAGGAGTACCGCGATTTCGACTTGATCATGCCGCTGATCGTCAAGGCTTGCGCGGGTCTCACCGGGCAGATCGCCGGGCACATGCGCGTCTCAATTCTCACGGCTGGCGAAGGCCCCGACGTGCTCGGACCCGCCTCCACCTTCGAGAGAACACAGGATTTCCGGGTGTCATACGACGCTCAAACCTAAGCCAGGAGATCGACATGGCTACCAACAAGACTCGTCCTGCCTTCATCGCGCGCTCGTTCACGGACAATGGCACCATGCGCACCTACGCAGCTGGAACGATCCACGAGATCGATGAGGGCGCGTTCGCCAATTACGAACATGCCGGCCTCATCCGCTACCCCACTGCCGAGGACAAGCGCACCGCCAAGGCGGCGCAGGAGCCGGAAACCCCGGCCTCGTAAGACTTCCGCCCAGCCGGGCAGAAGACCGCCGGCTTGCCCGGCTCGCCACATAGGAGAACACAATGACTTCCAGCACGGCGGCGGGCTCGACGCTCGCCATCACTGCAACTGCGCCGGCCACTTTCGATGCTGCCGGCTATGAAGCCGGCACCTTCACCAAGGTCGGCGGCGTCGAAAAGATCGGCGGCGTCGGCTCGGTCTTCAACAAGGTCGAATTTCAGCCGCTCGATGGCCCGAAGGACAAGCACAAGGGCAGCCGGGACAATGGCTCCCTTAGCCCTTCGATGGCGCTGGACGAAACCGATGCCGGCCAAGTCCTCATGCGGACGGCAGCGGACGACAAGACCTCGAAGATCTACTACTTCAAGGTGACGTTTCCCACCGGCGCGAAGCGCTACTTTGGCGGCCGTGTCTTCGGGATGCCCGAAAACATCGATGGTGCCGACAGCATCCTCATGGCCAATCCCACGGTCGAGATCATCACCGACATCGTGCGCGTGCCGGCCTCCTAACCTCCCCATTTCGGCGATTGAGCCGATCAACAGGCATCGGCCCGCCCGGCTCGTCGCGGGCGTCTGGGTGGGCCGGTGCACCATCAACCCGCGAAGGATCATCTCATGCTCGATATCACCACGCAGGCCGTCGACGAGACGGCGACCATCCACATCAAGAACGCGAATGGCGAACTCCTCTACGCCGACGCCGAGCGCACCAAGCCGGTGCAGATCGTGATCTACGGCCCGGGCAGCAGTGCATTCGGCGTTGTGGAAGCCCGTCAGTCCGCGCGGGCCATCAAGCGGATGCAGGACAATGACGGCAAGGTGACTGCTGCGCCCTATGAGGACCGCGTGAAGGAGACGGCCGAGGATCTGGCCGCGATCACGGTGAAGTTCGAGAATTTCAGCTATCCGCCCGCGGAAGGGAAAACTGGTGCGGAGCTCTTCGCAGCCGTTTACGCCGATCCGAAGCTCGGTTTCATCGCCCGGCAGGTGTCGAAGTTCGTTTCCGACTGGGGAAACTTCAAGCCCGGCTCGGCCGGGAACTGACGCTCTACGTGCGGCAAATGGCGTGGCTGCATGCCACGCCCAAGCCGCCAGAGGGGAGCAAGCGGGCGGAACGCCCCGGGCCGAAGCTGAGCCGCCTGGACGCTATGAAGCGCGACAAGGTCACCCCGCCAATGCCGCCAATCAGTGCGCGCCACATCATCGATCGCCTGGTCGAAATGGGGATATCGCAGAGCAACGGCATGGGTTCGTCCCCACTCTGCTTCACCGAGATCGAAGCATGGCAGCGGGTGACGGGCGTGAGGCTGGCGCCTTGGGAAGCCCGCCTCATCCGCAAGTTATCGTCCGACTATCTCGCCGAGAGCCGGAAAGCTGAGAGCGAGAACTGCCCCCCGCCTTGGCGGTGGAAGGTCACCCAAGCCGAGCGCACTGCCGAACTGGCGCTGCTCGAGGAAATTCTGGGGTAGCAACGAGGGAGGCGTTTCATGGATGACGGGACGCCGACCCTTGAGGTTGGCTTTGCCATCGAAACCAGCGGCTCATTTGAGGAGCTTATGCGCCTCCAAGAGGCCATGGGTTCGACTGAGGCTAAGGTGGTGGCGGAAGCTGCCCGGATCGAGCAGGCAACCGGCGGAATGGTGAAGGTCGGCGGCGCCACCGCGCAGGTGACGGCGTTCGGTAATGCCGCCACGCGCGAAATGCGGGAGGTCGCCCGCGAGACCGCGCGCGCTGAACGATCGGGTGAGGCGATGGTGAGGCAACTCACCCGGCAGGTCGAGACCTTCGGTAAGACGGCGTCCGAAATTCGGCAGATGCGAGCCGAGCTCCGCGCCGTCGAGGCCGAGAATCGAGGGCTGACGGAGCTTGCTGGGCGTTTGCGCGCCGCGAGCGCTCAAATGGATATTCTCGAAGCGAGCAGCGGGAAAATGGGCGCGACGAGTGCGCGCTCGCGCCATACGATGATGCAGTTCGGCATGCAGATGAACGACGTGGCCACGATGGCTGCGCTCGGCGCTCCTCCCATGCAGATCTTTGCATCCCAGATCGGACAGATCGTCCAAGTCGCACAGGGGGCCGAAGGCGGGGTTAAAGGTTTCAGCGCGCAGCTGGGTGGCCTGATTGTCCGCTTTGCTCCATTCGCCATCGCCATCGGCGTCGCGGCTGGAGCACTCGCGCTTTTCCAGCGCTCCATGTCGGCGGGCGTCGACACTCAGGCAATGATCGACGGCCTTGGCCTCACGAAAGACGAGATCGAGAAGCTCGAAAACACCACCGCGACCTTCGGCGACACGATGACCGCGACCTTTCAGGTAATCGCGCAGCGAATCGGCATCGATATGGATGCAATTCGCGGCTTCTTCAGCGACGCACTGGATTTCATGACCACTGCCGGCCGGGTGGCCTTGGCCGGCATCTACTCCAGCTTCGTCGGCACATTCCGCGCGATCAGCGCGATCGTGCAGGGCGTCTTCTCGGGGAAGAGCATCGACGAGATAATGACAGATGTGGGCAACAGCTACACAGGAGCATTCGAGCAGGCGAACAACGCAATGCTCAAATTCGGCCGGGATGTGCAGGCCCAGATCAGCTCCAACAAGCTTGCGGACCTCCGTAAGCAGGCGGCCGAGATCAAGGAAGATCGCACTCCGAAGACGAAGAAGATCAGCGACGAACAGCGAGCCTATGAAGCCGCTGTGAAGGCGGCAGACAACTACATTGCGGCCGTTCAGAAGGAAGCTGCGCAGCTCGGCAAGACCGCCAAGGAAATCCGCCTGATGGAGGACGCAGTCCAGCGGCTAAACGCACCGCTTCAAAAGCAAAAGCAGTTGATCGACGAAGCTGCGGCGGCCCGTGAGGCTGCCTATAGCCGCCAGTCCGCGGAGGATTTCCGGACCAATGTCATGCGCCCGCTGCAGGACGAACTTGCGCTCTACGGCTTGGTCGGCGCGGAGCGGGCCGCCGCAGCGCTCGAACTCGAAAAGGAATCCTTCCTGCTCGCCCACAAGGATGACGGGCTGGAGGTGGCGATGCAGCGCTGGCGCGAATATCACGCGCTGAAATCAGAGCTGATCGGCAAGGACGCCGCCGCAGAGCGCGAAGAGGAAGCGCTCAAGCGGATGAATGAGCAGCTCGGTTATCTGATCTTTTCGCTCAATGACGCAGGCGATGCATTCGCGCGGGCATTTGGGCCTGCCGGCGGCGCGCTCGCCGATATGACGGCTGCTCTTGTCCGCCATGCCGATCAGCAGCGCGAACTGAACAAGCTGGTGAAGGACGGCGCTATTTCGCAGGCGGAGGCCGCGCGGCGCTCGGGCAGGATGCAGGTCGCGACGTTCGGTGACATGACAGCGGCGGCCAAGGGCTTCTTCAAGGAAGGCAGCGGCGGGTACAAGGCGCTGGAAGCTGCCGAAAAGGCCTTCCGCGCAGTGCAGTTTGCGCTCTCGGTGCGCGCCATGGCGCAGGATATGGCCGAGACCGCGTCCACGCTCGTCAACAGCGGCATCCGAACGGCAAAGCTGGCCGTCGAGGCCGTGGTGAAGGCGATCAGCAGCCTGCCGTTTCCGCTCAATCTCGTCGCAGGCGCGGCGACGGCCGGCGCCATTGCGACGCTGGGTGTGGCCATTGCCGGATCATTCGGCGGGGGCGGCAATGTCGCACCCAGCAACACCGGGACCGGGACGGTGCTGGGCGATTCCAGCGCGCAGTCGGAATCGATCAAGCGCGCGATCGACCAGTTGAAGGAGGTCGACACCGTTATGCTGAGCTATTCGCGCCAGATGGCCGCGTCGCTCCGGTCGATCGAGGGCCAGATTGGCGGCCTCGCTTCGCTGGTCGTGCGCTCCGGGAACATCAACGCGGATTCGAATGTGGCGCAGGGCTTCAAGCCCAACCTGATCGGGTCAGTGCTGGGCGCCATTCCGATCATCGGCGGCTTTCTCGGCAGTCTGTTCGGCTCGCGCACCGATGTCATCGGCAGCGGCCTGTATGGCGGCCCGCAGTCGCTGGGCAGCGTGCTTGGTAGTGGGTTCGATGCCAGCTATTATTCCGATGTCCAGAAGACGAAGAAATTCCTCGGAATCGTAACCGGGCGCTCGCAGTCTACCCAGTTTTCTGAAGCAGATGCCGGGCTTGAGGCGCAGTTCACGCTGCTCCTGCGCCAGTTCAATGACGCCATCGTTGCGGCCGCTGGCCCGCTCGGTGCCGCCACCTCGGACATCCAGAACCGCCTCAACAGCTTCGTCGTCAATCTCGGCAAAATCGACCTGAAGGATCTGACCGGCCAGGAAATCGAAGAGAAGCTGAACGCGGTGTTCGGCGCGGCGGCCGACGATATGGCAAAGGCGGCCTTCCCGTACATCGCCGAGTTCCAGAAGGTGGGCGAAGGCGCGTTCGAGACGCTGGTGCGCGTCGCTTCGACGGTCGAGGCCGTCAGCAGCAGTCTCGACCTGCTGGGGGCCTCGGCGCAGGGCATGGGCCTCGCCGCGAAGGTCGGCCTGGCCGAGCAGTTCGACAGCATCAGCGACCTGACCGGTGCTGCGCAGGCCTATTTCGAGACCTATTACAGCCGCGAGGAGCAGGCGGCGGCGCGCACGGCGCAGATGGCCGGTGTGTTCCGCAGCCTCGGCATGGCGATGCCCGCGACACTGTCCGGCTTCCGCGCGCTGGTCGAGGCGCAGGATCTGACGACGGAGGCCGGGCGCGAGACCTATGCCACCCTGCTGAAGCTGGCTCCGGCATTCGCTGACCTCAAGACAGCCATGGACGGCGCGAAGAGCGCGGCTGACATCCTCGCCGAACGGCAGGGCCTGCAACGCCAGCTGCTGGAGCTGCGCGGTGACACCGCTGCGCTGCGGGCATTGGAACTTGCGAAGCTGGATGAGAGCAACCGCGCGCTGCAGGTGCAAATCTGGGCGATCCAGGACGCGCAGGAGGCCGCCCGGGCGGCCGACGAGTTGCGCAAGGCCTGGCAGAGCGTCGGCGACAGCATCAAGGCCGAGGTGGACCGTATCCGTGGCCTCAACACTGCCAGCAGCGATGGCGGGTTCGCGTCGATCCTCGGCCGCTTCAATGCTGCCAATCAGGCGGCACGAGGCGGCGACATGGACGCGGCAAAGAGCCTGCCCGGCCTCTCACAGGCGCTGTTGAACGCTGCGGCCCAGACCGCGACCAGCCGGCAGGAACTGGCGCGCATTCAGGCGCAGACCGCCGCCAGCCTCGAAGCGACCAACGCGGCGATTGCCAAGCTTGGCGTGATCGCCGAGCCGTCTGACGCTTCGCTGCTCGCCTCGGGCGGCGATGCACAGGCGAACGGTCAGCCCGGCACCGACGCCGAGAAGAGCGAGCTGCGCCGGGCGCTGGAGGATTTGCGCGCCGAACTCGCCGGGCTGCGCGCCGAGAACAACGCCGGCCACGCCGCCACGGCTGGCAACACCGGCAAAATTGCCCGCACGCTCGACAATGTGACGGCAGCGAGCGGCGGTGACGCCATCGCCACCGTCGGAGTTGCGGCATGAAGGTCATCGAGCCGGTGGCGATCACCGATGGCGTTCTCATCGCCAGCTCCGTCCTCGAGAATGAATTTCCCGAGTGGTCGGCTGGCACGACCTACGAGCTGGGGGACCGGGTCATCCGGGCCGCGACGCACCGGATCTACGAGAGCGCCGCTTCGGACAATGTCGGCAATGATCCGGTGAACCCGGCCAGCGTGCAGTGGTTCGCCCTTGGCCCGACAAACCGCTGGAGCATGTTCGACGAGGCGCTTGCCGCGCCCACGACCGCCGCGGGCAGCATTTCCGTGACGGTGGCTCCCGGCGAGGTGGATGGCGTGGCGATCGTGCTCCCGGTGGCGGAGACCGCGCGCGTGGAAGTCATTCAGGACGATCTGACCGTCTATGACGAGGTGCAGGATGTGCCAGCTGTCGGCGGCAAGACGGTGGTCACCTTCCTCGATCTGCCTAAGGTCGGGCCGGTGCAGGTCCGTGTCACCCTCGAAGGGCCGGGCGACGTGTCCGTCGCAGAACTGCTCGTCGGCAATGTGCTCTACCTTGGCCAGACTGAGGCATCGCCGAGCATCGGAATCGTCGATTACAGCAAGCGCACGACCGACGATTTCGGCGTCACCACGATCACAGTGCGCGATTGGGCCAAAACGATGACGCTGCGAACGCGCATCGAGAGCGATGACGTCGACGACATCGTGACCCGCGTGGCTGCGCTGCGCGCGCGGCCGACCGTGTGGCTCGGCGAGGAAGGGTTCGCCAGCCTGACCATCTACGGGTTTTACAAGAATTTCGCGATCGATCTGGCTTTGCCGACCATGTCCTTCGCGTCGTTCAGCGTGGAAGGCCTCGCCGCATGAAGGTCGTCCAGCCGCTCCGCGTCACTGACGTCGTTCTGGCGTCGAGCAGCGTGCCGGAAAACGATTTCCCACTGTGGTCGGGGATTGTGCCCTATGCGAAGGGCGCTCGGGTCATCAGCGGACATCGGGTGTTCGAGAGCCTCGCCGCCGGCAACATCGCGAACGACCCTTCGACCTCGGTGGGCCGGTGGAGCGAGATCGGCGCCACGAATCGCTGGGCGATGTTTGACGAGGCGGTCGGGTCGCTGACGGAGGCGACCGGCTCGATTGAGGTCGTGCTTGCCCCCGGCGCTGGCATCGACACGATCGGGGCACTCGATACCGACGCCACTGCCATGCGCGTGCAGATCGAGGATGGCGGATACACGATCTACGACGAGACCATCGAAGAGGCCGGCGAAGATGGCCGGTCGTCGTCGATCCTGTTTTCCGGGCTTCCAGCCGCCGATGCGCCGCTGATCACGGTGACGCTCACGGCGCCGGGCAGCGTCACCGTTGGCACGTTGATCGTGGGAACGACGATAGACCTCGGCACGACGGAAGCCGGGCCATCGGTGGGCATCAACGATTTCAGCCGCCGCAGCACCGACGATTTCGGTGTGACGACTGTCGTGGAGCGCGCCTGGGCGAAGCGAATGACGCTGCGGTCGATGATCCCGACAAGCGCGGTGGATGACGTGCAGGCGCGGCTGGCGGATCTCCGCGCGACGCCCGCGCTGTGGATCGGCAGCGAGGCTTTCGAAAGCCTCGTCATCTACGGCTATTACAAAGAGTTCGCGGTTGACTTGGCGTTCGAGACGGTCAGCTATTGCTCCCTCACGATCGAGGGGCTGACCAAGGCGGCCCAGATCGTCACGGCGCAGTCGCCGCTCGCAGCATTTCTCACAAACGAGAGCGTGACGCTTCCGGCCGACGAGACCGGCGACATCGCCAGCTATGCCGACGCGGCTGGTCGCTTCATTGTGTTCGCGGGGCTAGAGGATGTTTCGGACCAGTTCGATCTTTCGACGCAGGCCAATCCCAGCGGCCTCACCGTCGAATATAGCGGTCAGGACTATGCTGTCACCGGCGGCATGGAGGGGCTATCGGGTGCGTCCGTCACCATTCGGGCGACAGGCCGGGGCGATTATGCGGGCCTGACGGTCGACAAGCAATTCACGCTGGCAACGGCGGCTGGTGGAGCCTCGGCCAAGCTGCTGACCGTGCTGAGCGACCGCCAGACCATCGCCTATAATGCTGCCGGCCTCCCCACGCCGACGACGCAGACGATCACGCTCTCGGTCAACAAGCAGAACACCGCGGCGGTGGTGCAATGGACGCTGACCGACGCGGCCGGCGCTGACCGCTATCCTGTCACCACGTTCCTTTCGGCCGCGACGGGTGACACGGTCACGATGACCGAGGCGCAGTTCAACGCGGCGCGCAATGGCACCAGTGGCGTGATCGTGACCGCCTCGCTGACCGACGGCGCCACCGTTCGCGACAAGATCAGCATCGTCCGCGTCCAAGAGGGAGCCAAGGGCGAGGATGGTGCACCGGGCAGCCCTGGCGCTCCGGGTGAACCGGGCGAGCCCGGCGCGCCTGGCAGTCCGGGAGCGCCTGGCCCCGCCGGGCTCAGCCTTGAGGCCAGCCGCAAGGCGGTTTCGGTCTGGGCCTATGCAAATGGCGGTGTGGTGAGTTGGGCCGAAGCGGCTGGACTGCTGAAGGTGCGGCGGGGCGATACCGATGTGACCGCATCAGCCACGCTGTCGGCCACGCCCAGCAGCGGGGTGACGGGCACGATCAACACGGCGGCCGATACCCCCGTGGCTGGCCAGCCGAAGGGCTACTATCGCGTCACAGGCATGAGCGGGGACACCGGGACGCTGACGCTGACGGCCGTCATAGACGGGGTCACGCTAACCGAGACCTTTTCCATCGCCAAGACGAAGGGCGGCTACGAAATCGTCTCCATGCTGCCGGTGGGCGATCTGTTCGTGGGCCGGGTCGTCTTCCTGCAATCGGACAGCAAGCTCTACCGCTACAATGGCTCAGCATGGACCAAGTCCGTCGACGGCGGGGACATTCTCGTCAACTCGATCACGACGAACGCGATCGGCGCGGGACAAGTCACCGCTGCCAAGATGGGAGTAACCGAATTGTCGGCCATCACGGCGATCATCGGCGAACTAAGCAGCGGGCCGACCGGCCAGCGCTTCAAGATGATGACGAACGGCCTTGAGCTTTACGATTATGCCAACATGCTCCGCATCGAAGTGACGCTCTGACGGGCCATGCCGAGGCTGAGAATAAGGGACGGGGCGGGCAACATCCTCGTGGATGAGAGCGTCCGCACAGGTCGCAGGGCATCTGAAATCGCCATCACGGCGCCGACCGGCAGCTTTTCTGTCGCTGGTCTCAGTGAGGGTGAGCCGTGGGACGTATTCGCCACCGGGAGCATCGGCGGGGCGCCGGTCGTCTCTTACGCGGGCGACAACGGCTCGTGGACATGGGAGGGTGACTTCGTTCCGGGCACTCTGATGGTGGGCGTTTACTGATGCCGGTGCGATTCCGCACGCCAGACGGCAGGGTGCAGTTCAGCACGCAATTCGCGAACTATTGCCTCGCTGCGAAGGGGACGATCACGTCCTACTCCTCCTGGGCAAGCCCCGGCATCAGCTTGCGGGTGTTCTCGATCAGCTACAACAGCACAGGCTATGCCCGGCCGCTCTGCGCAGTCCGCGGCGGTGCATTTCTGAGCGTAACGAACTCGGGCACCACCTACACATTCAGTTTCCTGCTGCCGTCGACCGTGAGCACGCTGGACTATTACATCTTCGACCAGCTGGCGCTCATGCCGGCGCTGTTCGGCATGAACGTGTGGTCGGACGCATGGCAGTTGATCTACTCCAGCGATTACAAGCCGCTGAGGGTGCGGGATGTCGTCAAGGGCAGCTGCGGATTCCTGACAGATGCGTACGCAACGAACCCCAACAAGGCTTCGTCCGAGAGCTTCTTCTACGAGAGTGGGCGGGACTATCTGCCGATCCTCGCCCGGCCGTCGTTCGCGAAATCATACCTGTATCAAGGCGCAGGGAACTACCGGCTTTCGACGTGGATCGTCTCGGCTGGGCCGCTCAATCCTGTCGTCGGATACGGCATCAGCCAGGGCATGACCCGCTATTCGGCCGAGAGCGCGACGACGACAGAGCCCAATCCCGCGCTGCAGCGCTTTGCGCTGTCCCGCGGCATCCTCGTGGCCGACGTCACCAACTTCTGACCTCCTCTCACCTCTGAAAAGGACCATCACCATGTTTGCGACCGCCCTCATCATGAGCGCGGCGCTGGCGGCTGCGCCGGCGCCTGCTGAAGCCTCCAAGCCCGTCACCATCCTGCTCGATCAGACCGACCAGTGCGGCATTGGCCGCGTGGCCTATGATCAGCGCGCGCAGAGCCGCCGCAAGGCCGAAGCCCTCAAGCGCAAGCTGGAGAAGGAAGGCCGGGAGGTGCGCCTTGTCATCCTGCACCCGGGCACCAAGCTGGACGGCACGCCTGGTCCGCTGGTGATGAACCCGGCCTGCTGATCTGGCGATGCACATCCTCAAGTCCGCCATTGTGGCGCATACCGGCGCGGCGGTCACAATCCATCGCGTCTACGCCGTTCAGTGGGCGAACGATCAGACCGTCGTCACGGTGAATTCGTTCGTCGATGAAGAAACCCCGGGCATCGCGTGGCAGGAGCGTTACGAGATCCCCGGCGCGCTGCCTGACATGCCGACAGTCACGGCATGGCTCACCGGCCCCGAAGGTCCGCTCGCTGGCGGCTCCATCATCGAGAGCGTGCTGACTGACCTCGATGTCGCCCGGCGGAAGGCATGGGATCGCATCAAGGCCGTGCGAAGCGCCGTCGAATATGGCGGCGCCGAAACCAGCTTCGGCCGCGTCGATACTGATCAGGAGAGCAGGGCCCGGCTCTCCGGGGCGGTTACCGCCGCGTCGATTGTCCTCAACAACAGCCCAGATGAGCCGTGGTCGATCGATTGGACGATGGCCGACAACACGGCCTCGACCTTCAATGCTCCGCAGATCGTCCAGCTGGGCCTTGAGGTGGCCGCGCATGTCGATGCTGCCCACGCGCGCGCGCGCATTCTGCGGGCGGCGATCAACGCGGCCGAGACGGTCGACGAGCTTCACCTCATCGGCTGGGACAGCCTCACTGAAGACGAGCCAGAACCCGCCACCCCCTGATCCACGAGGAGGCCGCCCCAGATGGCGAATCCAAAGTCGGCGCGCGTCGTGCGCTATGAGCCTGATCCGAGCGACATCGTCCCGTTTGTCATGGAAATCTCGCGCGGGAACAACACCGCCGACATCCTCCAGCCCGGCGAGAAGATCGTTACCTTCGACCTCCAGCCGAGCACCACGGGCGAGCAAGCGGGCCTCGTCATTCTGACCACCGCCGGCCGCGAGCCGTCGATTCAGGACGACGACCCCGACACGCGGCCGCGCATCGGCTTCTGGTTCAGCATTGGCGAAGACATGCGCGACAGCGCGCTGTTCGACCAGCCGGACGGGTTCATTATCGGCGTCGAGTGCACGATCACGACCGATGCCGACCCGTCGATCACCAAGCAATTCACCATGCTCATCCGGGTCAGAAACAACTGACTTCGACCGCGACCAATTCCCGCAAGGATCTCCAGCTATGACCCTCGTTCCCGCGTCCCGCGTCATGATCATGCGCCAGGAAGGCAAATCGCTTCAGGGCACCGCGCCGGTCTCCTACCCCGTTACGGACGCGCCCGTCCCGACCGTTCCCGGACAGTTCAGCGCCGGCCAGTGGAGCCTCATGCGCACGGGCTCAAGCAACGCTCTGGCGGTCGCCCTCGCGAGCCTGCCTGCCACAGGCGGATCGCCTATCACGACTGTCAAATATCGCATTGACGGCGGCGCAGCGATCGACGCTGAAACGACGGGGGATTTCACCATTCCGGGGCTGACGCTTGGTACGCCGTACAGCGTCCAGATCCTGGCCCGTAACAGCGTGGGCGATGGAGCGTGGAGCGTCGCCAAGGTGGCGACGCCAGCCATGGTGCCGAGCGCCCCAACCCTGTCCGCTGAGCCTGCCGATGGCGCAAACATAATCGACTGGAGCGATGGCGCTGCCAATGGAGCCGCTATCACAGCGCGCCGGCTCTACGCGAGCCTCGTCGCCGGCTTCACGCCTGGCCCGGGTAATCTCATCGCGACCAATCCAACTTTCCCGTTCGCCGACACGCCGCGCGCGAATGGCACCCCGGTTTATTACAAGGGTGTCAGTGAGAATGAGTTCGGGCCTAGCCTGCCGTCGGATCAAATTAATTCGACACCAGCAGCGGAAGCTGTGGTGCAGGTCGTGCCCCGCTACAATGTCACGCTCAGCCGCTGGGAGGTGGCCAATGCGAGCGCGTTCCCCGGCGCGACCTATGTCTACAAGGATGAGGACAGCGCGACGCTGGCGACCACGACAAGCGACTATCTGGCGGGGTCGACGACCGCCAAGGGCGTGACGATCGAGGTGCAGGGGCAGCCTGCTACCAAGTCGGTCCTGTGCTTCAAGCGGGCCAATACCCGGATATTCGATATCAATCTGGCCGATTATGAAGACGGCACGCGGCTGAACACGATTCCCGGCGTGCAGTGCGTCGACGACTATACCATTCAGGGCGGCAAGATCAGCGTGCCGAGCAAGATCACGACGCCAATCACCTTCGTGGCAGGCGGCGGGGCCGTCGCGCAGCCGGGGTCGTTCCTCAATCAGAGCATCGTTTACACCATCGACAATGCCGGTGTGTCGGGCGGGTCTGACTATGAGGGTGCGCGGGAGTGCTCCATGCAGGTCAGCGCTGCTGATCGGCGCCTCATCGTAGTGTCACGTGGGCAATTCACCGAGATCCTTCGCCAGCGCGGCGGCACTTACACGTCACTTGCGCCGTTCACGAGTCAATGGGACGGCACGTCGGGCATCCCCAATGGAACGACGTTCAAGAGCCTTGCCCGGCAAGTCGGCGGGGTGCCATACCTCAGCTCCTTCATCAAAAAGCCGGATGCCAGCTTTAAACGCTGGGCGCCCGCCGACACTGGAGCGGGCATCGCATATAATGCATCGGGTACAGCACTAGAGCCAGGCAATGCCGTGAGGCTTGGCGGCGTGAATAGCGAGTATAACGGCAGCAACTACCCCAAGGCCCTGTACCAAGGCCGCATCATCATCGAGCAGTCCGCGCCGCTGGCCATCAATGTCTATGATGCCGTTCCCCTCGCGCCGGATATCGACAACCCTTTCCGTATCCAGCTGACCGGGCACAGCGAACTGGCCGGGCTCCATGAGGCTTGCGTTCTCGATCCGGACAGCCGGCAAGCCTCGCCCTTCCAGACGTTCACGCCGTCCAGCAACCTATTCGACTTCCCCCTAACCGTGCCAGACGCGGTGCTCGATTATGACTTTGCAGACGTGCTGATTGGCAAAGTCGGCGACCCTAGTTCGCGGGTCATCTGGAAAGACATAGCAATCCCAGCATGGCGGCCGATCGCCCGCAACTTCCTGCAGGGCGTCAACACGGGATCAATCGGCTCTTCTTCTCCAATGATTTTTGCGGATCGGGCGCTGCAAATCCGCTGGGTTTATGTCACGATTAACGGCTATCAAATCGACCCCTATAACACTGGCCTTACCCCCCCGACGGTCAACGGCCTCCCTCGCGGCAGGATCGAGGACGCCGCCTGGAATTTCACCGGGCACTCGGATGGCGGCGCACGTGGCTTTGCTCCGGTCCTCATCGAAGGCGACGATACGAACCTATCCGCCGACGATGCGACGGAAGGTTTCAGCGGCGCTATCTTCCCCTATGGCACTGGCGGCCGCTGGCGCTTCGAGATGGGCTTTACACCAGGACACTACACAATTGGCACTGCCGCGCGCGGTGCCGCTTCCCCGCTCAGCAACTTCTCTTACAATAGCACCGGCTTTTCTTGCGATGTTCAGGAGAAGGGGCCGCTGGGAAACGTCACGACCTGGCTGCCGATCTTCCCGACGCAGAATGGCGGCAAGGGCGTCGACCACCCCGACGGCATACCAGTCAGCTTCATCCGCACAGCCGATGCTGGCGGCACGCCCGTACCGGCCCCGACAAACATGCTGCTCCCGAGCGTTCTCGCGGCCTATGGTCGGGAGAAGATCATTCGCTGTATGCATGAGCATATGGGCGGGCAGGCCATCGCCAACACGCTCACGAGCTATCCGCACAGCGAAAGCCAGTGGTCGGACATGGATAGGTTCATCGACTTGGTGCAGAGCTTTGGCCCTCAGGCCAGAGCGTGGAAGTGCCAGCCCATCTATAGGGTCGAGAGCGCGCCGAACGTGATCGACCCGTTCGGAAGCTACCTCCGCGTGTTTGAAAACTTGGCGGGTGATCGCCAGCGCCTTCACGCCCGGAGCGATTACACGCATGAGGCTTATGTGGAGACCTCCAACGAGGTGTTCAACTTCGTCGCGCCGTATAGCGGCTACAATGCGCCTCTGCTGACGCAGGCCAATGTGATGGGGTTCTTCTCCGGCATGTCCGCCGGCGGAACGAAAGACCTCTACCAAAAGCAAACGATGTCAGCATGGTGGACGAACGCCATTGCCCGCTTCTACAACGAGGGCGTGGTGCCGGACCTCACTGGGCTTGGCTTCCCCGATGTGAGCCACCTGGCCAATCCGGCGCAGGCTATGGGGGGCCGCGTCCGCTCGGTCTTCGGCGTACAGGGCAATTCGCAGGGGTTCACATCGCCGAACACCATCAAACAGTGGTTCGACGAGGCTGGCGACACCTCCAACATCGCCTACATTTCGCCTTCGAGCTATATCTATTGCAATATCAACGACGCCACCCTGGTTGCTGCGCTAGACGCGAATAACATCGCGGCGGCCGTCACCCGCATCGGCGAACTGCTGACGGCTGATGTAGCGACATTCGACTCACGCCTGCGAGCGTGGTCTATTGCACTGCGCCAAGTCATCCCCAATGCAGGCATCGTCATCTATGAGGGCGGTTGGCACAATGACGGCAATCACGCCACCAACACCCGCGCGAACCGATTTATTCAGGCGTCCAATCTCTTCCGGGAAACCGTTGCGAATAAGACTATCGAAAAAGCCAACACCATTGCCCAGATCAACGCTGGGGCAATCGGCAACGCTGATTTCGTGATGTACGAAGGGTTTGCCACCAAATTGCGCCCCTCCGGTTGGACATATGTTCAGAACTTCGGAATCATGTCGGACGCAGGCAAAAAGGTTGACCCTGCCTACGCCTCCAAGCAGATGCGGGCGATTGGCCGCGACGAGATCAACGATCTCATCGAGAGCTGGGCTTGACGGCGTAGTGCGCCGCCAAGCAAGCCGAAGCCGAGGATCATCATCGCCCAGGTGGCGGGTTCGGGTACGGCATTAGGCACGACCGACACAAATACGCTGCCACCTCCTGCGCTGCCCTCATAGGTGGTTACGGTCAGGCTAGTCAGCGTTCCAGTCCCAGAGCCACCGCCCGACCCCGGCGGCAGCCCGTAAACATTGCCAAGCGCTGTTCCACCTAGAAAGCCATCTTCCGTGAGCGGCATTCCGGTCAAAATATGATCGAACTCCAACCTGAAGTTGCCATAGGTGTGCTCGTTTTCGTTTCTGCCAATCACCGAGCTTCCAGCATAGAAGCAGCTCACAGGCGGTGTGCACCAGTAGCCCATCATGTCCTGCGCCGGAAAAATCGCGTCGACATAGATCATCCCGGTGAACTCAGCGGTGCCCTTTCCAGTGTCCATATAGCCACTGGCAGGTCCGCTGGCCTGGTAGTGCACTACGGTTGCTGCCTGCGCAGGCATCGCGATCACGGCCAGCACGGCCGCGAGTAACAGTCTCAGCATGAAGGCGGCGACCATGCGCCGCCATCACGATTCGCCAAAGTAATAATCGTTAACCGTTGTTGGCTCCGCCGGGGTCAGCGATGAAATTGTCTCGTCTTGGAACAAGGGCACCAGATATGTTGCTGAATATTAGGCCGGCGCTCGTGCAACCGGGCGGCCGGGTTCTCGCGTGCTCCGGGGAGCCGCAGACCGGTACTTTCGATGCCGGATAGTGGGGGCACGCCGCTGCCGTCTGTCGATCTGGGAAATGCAGCTCAGTTCAAAGCAATGATGCAACAGACCGCAGAGATGGCTCTGCAAGGTCAGGACGCGCGATTCCTCCAGGTCGAGTTACTGCTGCAGGACATGAAGAAGCAAATCGGCCAAATTTCCCCATCCCATGAACCAAAAGAGCCTGAAACCCCGCCACCTCTCAAGTGGGCAGGCATGATGGCAAGCGCCGTCATGACCGCCGGCGCCGGAGCGGTGCTGTTCTGGTTGGTCTCCAGTGTGAACGAGATGCAGCAAACGCTGGTGCGGATCGATGAGCGGCAGAAGGCGCAAGTCGAAACCTTGGACAGCCGATTTTCCGACCACGAGCGGCGCATTGTGCGCCTTGAACGAGCAAGCACAGAAAAGGAGATCGGCGAGCGATGAAGCTCTTGGACCGCATCCGCGCGTGGCTGATCGATGATTGGCCCGAGGTCTGGAAGCGATGGTCTGTTCAGATCACCGCGCTGATGATCGCCACGCAGGCAGTTTGGGCCGCCGTGCCCGAGGAGGCGCGCATGATCCTGCCTGGGCCTCAATACATTGGCATCGGCCTCGGCATCGCCGCGCTCATTGCTACCATCTTCAAACAAGGGAAAAGCGATGACCAGTAAGACGAAGTCGGCCGCGGCCGGCCGCGCTGTTGGTGCCGCCTTCATTGGCCTGGCGATTATGATCACGGCGCCGCTGATCGAGCGGTGGGAGGGCACCCGCACCGATCCCTATCGGGATCTTGGAGGCGTATGGACGGTCTGCACCGGAGAAACGCGCGTTGAGATGCGCCGCTATACCGCCGCGGAGTGTCAGGCGATGCTCGACACCACGCTTGAGGTTGATTGGGCGCCCGCTGTGCTCAAGGCTGTGCCAGCGCTCAAAGATCGGCCCTATCAATTCGCGGCTGCGATCAGCCTGACCTACAATATCGGGCAAGCAGCCTTTGCCCGTTCAACAGTGGCTCGCCGCTTCAAGGCCGGCGACTGGAAGGGCGGCTGCGATGCCTTCTTGCTCTGGGTGCAGGTCAACGGCAAGCGCGTGCAGGGGCTAGTGAACAGGCGGGAGGCAGAGCGCAAGCTGTGCCTGACAAACCTGTGAACGTCGGCCCGTGGCAATATTCGGTTGGCGGCCTCGGGCTACTCTCCGCGGCCCTTGCCGGCCTGCTGTTCGTCCAGTCCGCCCGCCTCGATCGCTGTGACGACGCTCGCCGCACGCTGAATGCCGCAATCAAGGAGCATGAGCGCAACGATTTGGTGCAGGAAAAATCCATCGCCGACTTGCGGGCGGTGATCGATCGCGACAACGCCGAGACAGATCGCCGGGCGGCTTCGTTGAAGGCGCAGCAAGAGCAATATGCAAAGGCCCTCGCAGACGTCGACAAGAGGGCTGCAGAGAGCATTCGCCAGCAGCAGGCCCTTGAGGCGCTGGCAAGGGGGAAGGGGGGCATCTGCGCCGCCCCACGTGAGGTTATGGAGGCATTGAGAGGCTTATGAGGTCCATCCCTATCCTGCTGTTGCTCGCAGGCTGCACCAAGGCCCTGCCAGTCGCTTCGGCCACCCAGGTTCAGATCGTGCGCGAGGCTGTCGAGGTGCAGCGCCCCTGCGGGGTAGCAAAGCCGCCTCGCCCCGCGCCACTGCCTCGACCGCTGCCCGAGGATGCCGAGCGGCTGCTGGCGATGGTGACTGCAAAGATGATGGAATATGCCGGACCCGGCCGCTACGCTGACCGGATAGAGGCAGCGCTGGAGCAATGCACAAAGGCGAATTGAGTTCTTTGCCCTCAATGTAACGAACTCAGTGCGACATGGCCGGGAGGCCCCATTTTGGGGCATGGGTGGATCATCAGTCGGTTTGCCAGCCGAGTTGCATGCGAGAAACCATGGTCACATGCGCATCCGCTACCGGCCTATAGACCTTTGTCGGCCCATCCTCGGGCTGCATGATGAGAACGACATTCTCAGGAGGGCGCCAGTCACCAGACAGGACGAATGCGGCAAAGCTCACCCTCGACCAGCCCATTTATCCCAGCCGACCATGCGCAGAATCGACAGAGCATTTGCGCATTACTCGTTATGGTGCAATCCCTAGGTTGTACGCGTTCAAGAATACCACGAGTGCGCTGAATAAAATGATGGCCGTAATGACCGATACCTTGATAGATTTGCTCATAAAAACACCTTTGCTAACCAAGCCAAAATATTAACCGCCGCTACAATGCCGAAAAATCCTAAAATTAATATGCAGCCGTCATTCAATACCCGCTCCCCAGTCGATCGAGAGGATGTACGGCAAGACAATCGCCCCCGCCGGCATGATTCAGTCTCCCCTGGAAATTGAGTGAAGTAACTTGTGATTCAGCCGAGGGAAGACTGAATTCTCATCAGGAGGCAGAATTTTAGGATCGCGGTCCTTGGCCGAGGTCGCGTGCGGGTGCGGGTGCGGGTGCGTAAGATGTGATCACAGGTTGAACCTTAACAAGGAGGTCGAGCCGGGGGGTGGTCGCATGCCGACAGCAGAGCCAGGAGTGCGGTGGCGCAGGAAGGTTCTGCTGATGGAAAATGAGAAATATTGACACGGCAGCGTGCGGGGAGGCCGCACATTTTTGTTGCAAGTATTGCACCTTGCGCCTTAGCGCATCCATTGATTGGGGGTCTGAATGTCAAATAGCGGGAAGCTTTTGGGGGCTAATCCAGAGGCCGAAAAATTAAAATTCTACCCATTATTTGACTGGCTTCGCTTCGTCCTTGCGTCCGTCGTGGTGCTGGGGCACGCAGGTTTCGAATTCGCGCCCTTTCTGACGGGCGGCCTAGCAGTAACCGTTTTCTTCGCGCTTAGCGGGTGGCTGATCGGCGGCATTCTTCTTCGTTCGCAAATCCAAGAATTACCCCGTTTCTTTTTTAATCGAGCGACAAGAATCTGGATTCCATACGGGATCGCAATTGGCCTCCTTTACACCACCGCCCTGCTAAAAGAAGGTTGGAGCTTTTATTGGTTTAAATACCTGATCCTTGATGTGACCTTCACTCATCAGTTGTTTACGTTTTTCCCGGCGGCGCTAGCCGAAATGCCGATGGATGGATCTGGTAATCAATTCTGGAGCATCTCAGTCGAAGAGCAATTTTACTTGATTGCTCCTTTAATATTGCTGCTTTTACCGCGGGGCCGATCTTTGCCGCTGTGGAGTGCGATAGCTATAATCACCACGGCAATGAACCTGCACGCTGGAGCGATTGCTCTGGGTGTGTGTGCAGCAATTGCTGAAGCGCGCTATTCCATTTCTG
Organism: Sphingobium sp. B8D3B; assembly: GCF_025961875.1. Classification (NCBI taxonomy): domain Bacteria; kingdom Pseudomonadati; phylum Pseudomonadota; class Alphaproteobacteria; order Sphingomonadales; family Sphingobiaceae; genus Sphingobium; species Sphingobium sp. B8D3B. The sequence goes on from NZ_JAOQON010000001.1 coordinate 2,521,665, forward strand.
CTTGGAAATTCACCCGCTGGATAGCTTCCTGCGTGGCACTTGCATGTGTCTTGGCGCTGGCCGTGACACACGTCACGTATGTCCTCGCCCCGGTGTTTGCCGTGGCAACCGTTCTGGCTTTGGCCAAGCCTGGCGACCGTAATCCTGTGGCGTTCATTGCGGGCGGCTTGTCTTACCCCCTTTACCTAAATCACTGGATCGGCGTCTTTGCTGTTCATTTCGTTTCGAAGCGCTTTCTTCCACTCGACCACGGGTCGTTCGTGATCGCTCAGTTCATTCTAAATGTTGGGTTGGCGCTGGCGCTGTACTGGCTGGTAGATCGCCAAATCCAGTTGCATCGGAACGTGTGGTATTCTAGGCGGCTTGGAATGAGCTTAGGCGCCGTGGCGTACGCTTTAGTCGCGATAGGCTTGGTGGCCGGCACGTTAATGCATTTGCTTGGTCCGCGGGGCGCTCTTTGATTTCTGCGCGTAGAAGTATGCAGCCACGCGCATTTCCCTTCTCAATCAGTCACTGGCGCGTTGTTGTCCAGCTAGCACAAAGCACGTGGTGCTCTCTCAATTGGCGCCATGCTGCTTCCCCAGCGTCATCCTGGGCACCATGGCGATCTGCTGCTCGGCACGCGCCATCAATTCAAGGTACAGCACGGAAAGCACGGTGCGCTTCTCGATCGGGGCGCGGCCGGCTTCCATGTCGACGATCACCTTGCGCGGTAATTCGAGTTCCTCGGCCAGGCGCTGCTGGGTCCAGCCGAGCAGCGTCCGCACCGCCTTGAGATCATCTGGTTGCATCGGTCGTTCATAAAACGGCGGCCGGCTAACGCACAAGCGGCGTGTCGGGGGCATCGACACCATGGCGGTCACCGACTTCCGGCCACTGCACTTCGAATCCCGAAATGGGAGCATCAAGAGGCAAATTTTCATCGCATGGTATAATGCATGGTATCGTGCCAATTTAGCTATAAATAAAGACCCGATTTCAATGCTCTAGATGGATGATATGACGGGCTCCGTCTCCGCCAGATCCTGAACCTCAGCGATCCCCCCTCAACCCAAATGCGAGCCCACAGCATTTGAGAAAACTGCGGTTTTCGTGAAATCGCGTGTAGCGCCAGTTCGTCAGAAACGCGTACAACCGAGCCGATTTTATGACCAATTTCATGACTTGATCCCGCGAGACCGCTCTCATAGCTGATAATGGATGCGCACTCGAACAAACTAAACGTCAAGCAGGTGGCGCGACTCACGAAGCCCGGAATCTATTCCGACGGCGGCGGTTTATACTTACGCGTGCGTAACTCGGGCAATCGATCTTGGCTCTATGTGTGCTGGCTGAATGGCCGCGTCGAGAACAGGCCTCGGCTCGGTGCACGATGTTTCGTTAGCGAAGGCGGCTCAGAACGAAGGGCTGATCTCGTTTCCTCCGCGGAAGCGATTTCAGGATGCTTCCAGCAGCTTTAGCGGCGGGCTAGTTACGCGCGATGCCCCTTCTCATCCGCACCGCCAGTTTTATGGACGCCGACTTCTTACCGGACGTCGAGCGCTCGGCGGCATCTGTCTTCAGGCGTTATCCCGATCTTGCATGGGTGGCCGATGCGGAGCCGCAGCCTCCTCAATACTACCTGCAGTTCATCGGAGCTCGAAGCGTCTGGGTCGCCGTCGTAGGTGAGCGGGTGATGGGCTTCTTGGCGGCTGAGCAATTTGAAAGCGATCTGCACATCAACGAAGTATCTGTAGTCAGGCATTATCAGAGACAAGGGATCGGCCGGAAATTGATCGACACGGCACAAGCGTATGCTCAAAGGCGGGCTTGCACCGGGCTCACTCTCACCACCTTTAGATATGTTCCCTGGAACGCTCCATACTACGAACGATTGGGGTTCAGGATTCTGGGAAAACGAGCCTCCGAAAGTCGCCTTCGTCGCTTGGTGGCGCAGGAGGTCACTTCCGGTTTCGCGCCAGAAAGCCGCTGCGCGATGCGGAAGAACATCGGTCACGATCAGGAGCTATAGACCTCTTCGCCGATAAGTTTTCCGACAATCTGGCGATGGAGTGGTAGCTTACTCCGCTCCGCGGATGGCGGGTTTCGGCATAGCCGGACCTTCCCGCAAGCGACCGTGACGGACCGCTTTGTGCCAACGTCAGTCTATATCCTTCACTGAAGACCGCATGAACGACGGGCAGGTTTCAGGGGGCAGTTTTACACGGTCCAATGTCGGCTATGGTCGGCAGGTGCCGCCAACTTAGCAAACATTTAGCTTACAAATGCTGGAGTTCAGAAGCGGCCGTTCATTAATAACCCAAATGTCGTTTCGCCGAATTGTAGCGTCCCCAATACCGGATGGTCGGCTATTGATGGGCATTGCCGGCATGAAATCCTCAAATTTCAGATATGTACCAAATCGGGGCAGTCTCAATCCCGCGATAGCGGAGCCAAATCAGCCCCCCACGCATTGTGGTTAACGCGCATGCCATACAATGGTGGGCTGAGGGGGAGGAATGGTCACAATATCGAAGACCGAGGTGGCCGCAGACCACATATTTGCAGAACCGGACGGTGGGCGCCCGATCGATCAGGACGGACAATCTGACCGGGTTGCAGACGATCTGGACTGGATTTTGAGCAAGTTCGCCGGTCGCGTCTTTGCGGACGAGGCGGTTCTTTCCCTTCATCGCGACGATAACAGCCCAGAGCTGCTTGCGCGAGTGAGCCCCAACCGCGCCTTGCTCTCCGATCCGCACTTGGCGGTTGCGATCGCCTGCCAGGATACCGACGCGCTTCATTATACCGGTCAAGGTGCGCGTGTTGCTTGGCACGAACTGACGCAGGTCGAGGAAGCAAAGCGTGCGATGACCTTGGCCGTGGCACAACATGGTGGGCTGCGCCTGATCCTCACGGCGCTTTACCGTCATGCCAACATGGTCCAGCGGCTCGCCGCCGAGCAGATGGCCAAGAAACTGCAGCCCGTGCTTGCGGGCTATTTTCGCCTCTGGCTGCATGCGCGAAGCCAGCAGCGGGCCTTGATCGCCTATAAGTCGGCGCTCGACCTGAGCGACGTGGCGATTATCATTCTTGACGGCCACGGCGCGGTGATCGGCGAGAATGCCATCGCTACGCTGATGTTCCAGAAGCGGGATGTGGTGCACAAGTCGCGCTATTCGCTTGTTGCCGTCAATCGCGGCGAGACCACCAAGCTGCACGCGGCCATGGACCATGCGTCGCACGATGGCGAAGCGGTGCTGATCAGCCTGAGCCGGAAGAATTATCGCCGGCCTCTCATGGCCCTTTTATCGCCGACATTCACGCGCCCGGAAATTTCCGCGGATCCTTCTTTCGTCCTGTGCATTTATGATTCGGACACGGACGTAACCCTGGCGCTCCAGCGCTGTTGCGACGCCTATCGGCTCACCAAGACCGAGGGTCAGCTGGTCCACCATCTGGTTTGCGGCCTCGCACTGAATGATGCTGCCGCCCGGATGAAAATCGCGGAGGCCACCGCGCGAAGTTATTTGAAACAAATCTTCGGAAAAACGGCCACCCATCGGCAATCTGATCTTATCAGGGTGATGTTATCGAGCATTGCTCGAACATCATTGGGTCATTTTTCCGCCCTCTGATTCAGAAGCCCGATTCCCTCTTATTATTCTGAGACTTTCGTTCGTCTTCACAATTATCACACTCACCCCCAAATGAGGGTTACTCATACAGCGCTATGAGGGGGGAAGAGATAGTTCGGTGGGGGTGAAGGTTAATTCGCTGTTAACCTATTCAGGGTGGGTCTCCGCGGAGGCGGAGTCGATGCGTCGATCGGGGAAAGCCCCGAGGGCGGCGTGGGAACCCTGAAAGGACGACAATCGATGAAAACTCTACTGATCACGGCCTCGGCCGCCGCGCTTATCGCGGCATCGCCCGCGCTGGCGCAGGACGGCAACACCGTCAGCGATAGCGGCAACAACAGCTGGATGGCCGAATCCACCACCACCACCAGCGACAGCGGCAACAGCGCCTGGACCGCAAACACGTCCACGAACGTGGCCACCAACACGGATAACAGCGTTGCCGACAGTGGTAACGATATGTCGAACAACTCGGTCAACACCGCCGACAGCGGCAACACGATGACGTCCGACAGCGGCAATTCTGCCTGGACGGCCAACACCACCACGAACACGGACAACAGTGTGGCGGACAGTGGCAACAGCGCCACCACAACCACCACCAGCGACAGTGGTAATTCGGCATGGACCTCCAATGCCACCACCAACACCGACAACAGCGTCGATGTGGCAGACAGCGGCAACGACATGTCGAATAACTCGGTGAACACCGCTGACAGTGGCAACACCACAACCACGACGAGCGACAGCGGCAACTCGGCCTGGACGTCCAACGCCACGACCAACACCGACAATAGCGTCGATATTGCCGACAGTGGCAATGACATGTCCGACAACAGCCTCACTGTCTCCGACAGCGGCAATGATATGTCGAACAACTCGGTGAACACCGCCGACAGCGGTAACACCAGCACGAGCGACAGCGGCAACAGCGCCTGGACGTCGAACACCACCACGAACACGTCCACGGACAATAGCGTCGCCGATAGCGGCAACGACATGTCCAATAATTCGGTGAACACGGCCGACAGCGGCAATGACTCGTCCACGCATGACATGTCGGACAACAGCTCCGCTTCGGGCGCGCAGGTTGCGGCCAACAATGGCGGCACGGCAACCGACAGCCGCGACATGTCCTCTCAGGATGACAGCTCGACCAACACCGTTGCCAGCAACAACAGCTGGGAAGACAATTCGGACAATTCCGATCACAGCTGGGCCTTCAGCGGCGGTGATACCGCAGCCGGTTCCGCCAAGTCGGATTCCGTCTTCGGTGACAGCGCCCTGGTCGCCAGCGCCAACCTCTCAAGCTATGTCACGGGCGTGAGCGTCAGCTTCGACGGTCGTGGCGGCGAGTCCCCAGTGGCCGACAACAGCATCCGCACGGGTGGCAGCGCATTCCAGAACTTCGCTGGCATGCAGGCGGTCAACCAGAACACCGGCGTTGGCGCATCGCAGAACGCGTCGGTGAGCGTGGCGGTCTCCGCGGGCGACATCACGCTTCGCTAAGCCTCTCCAACTGGCCGGCGATCTCCACCGCCGGCCAGTCTTTTTACATCATAAAGGGAGAGGATGCATGAACCGATTTCTATTCCGCCGGGCATGGCTTGTGACCTTGTCGGGCAGTTTTGCCTCGGCTGCCCTTGCGCAACCGCCATTTGAGGGCGCGGCGCCGCCGGTCGATGTTGCCACGCTCGAGCAGGTGACAGGCCGCGCGGATCTCAACCAGATCGCCCAGTCCGAGCATGTCGCCGCCGTATCGGACAGCAGCGTGAGCGGCAATTCCGTCACCGGGGCGGTGGCCATCGATGGGAACGCATTCCAGAACCTTTCCGGCCTCTCGATCGTCAATGCCAATTCCGGCAACAACGTCGCGATCAATGCTTCGATGAACGTCAACATCGCCCTGCTGCCCGCACAATAATGGCGCGCATGCTCCTTGCCGCACTCATGCTGCTCTCCGGCTGCAGTGCGCAGGTGAGCGGAGGACCGACGTTCCAGCTCGGAGCGGCGGGTCTCGGCGATGTCGCGCCGCCTGTCACGTCGTTCGAGGACCGGCGTTTTTTGACGGTCGTTCGGCAGCAACATGATTTCAGTTGCGGTTCGGCTGCGCTCGCCACGTTGCTGACTTATCATTATCGCCGGAGCAGGGCGGAAGCCGACGTGTTCAACGGCATGTGGCGCGTCGGAGACCGTGCGCAGATTACCCGGCTCGGCTTTTCGTTGCTCGACATGAAGCGCTATCTTGCCAATGCCGGCCTCAGCGCGGACGGATACAAGGTCTCGCTCGATCAGGTCGCTGCGGCAGGCGTGCCCGGCATCGCGTTGATCGAGGCGAACGGCTATCGCCATTTCGTCGTGGTCAAAGGCATCAGCGCGGAGGAGCTGCTGATCGGAGATCCGGCGCTCGGTCTACGCACCATGTCGCGACCTGCGTTCCAGCGCGCTTGGAACGGCATCTATTTCGTGATCGGCGAGGATACCGCGGTGGGACGCAGCGCCTTTAATGGGGATCGGCAGTGGGCGGCCTTCTCCCGCGCACCGGTCGGCGCCGCATTCGTTCAGCCGCTCAGCCAGCAAGCACTGGCTTTGACTGCGCCCTTCATGAGGGACTTCTAGCCATGAACCGCCATCTCATCTCGGCCGTTGCAGCGGCCGTCCTCTGCATCCCCGTCTTCGCGCAACCACCGGTCGGGGGACACGAGCCGGTTCCGGAGGATGTTCTTGCCGAAAGCCGCGGCAAATTCCTCCTCCCCAACGGTGTGGAAGTCGCCATGGCCGTACAGACCGATACGAGCGTCGACGGGCAATTGCTCCTGCGCAGTGTCTTCACCGTCGATCAGGGCGCGCCGCGCCTTGCCATCTACGCGCCACAGTCGACAAGGCAGCCCGACGCGCCAGGCACCAGCGGCCCCTCGCAACACGCGGGCAACCCGGGTGATGTCTGGGTCAGTTTCGACCGCGAGAGCGGTGTCTCGCTCGTCGAGCGGAGCTATCGTCCGAGCGTCGGCGCCGTCACCGTGAGTACGGGCGAGCAGGCGGAGATCGGCCTCAGCCCCGATGGATCGACACCACTCCCGCTAGGCCCGGGCGATCGCGCGCAGACCCAGAACGGCACGGTCGGGCTCGACCGGCTAGGCAGCGGTTTCAAGGTGACCTTGTCGAAGCAGGATCTGGAGGTCAGCCACGTGTTTGGGCAGGCCTTGGGCAGTGTGCTCCTCAACAGCGGTAACAACCGTGCGATCGAGACCAGCACGACGATCAACCTCGATCTGATGAACGCCACGCCCGCGACCGTCGGCTCGGCCATGCCGAGGATCGACAGCATGGCGCTTGACGCGACGCGGGATCTTATTCGTTGAAGGAAGGACACAAATGACCAGAATAGGTCGGCTCCTGGGGGGAGTGGCAATGCTTGGCGGCGCACTGGCTGCATCACCGGCATGGGCCCAGCCAACGGGCACCGCGCTGCCACAGTCGAGCAATGCCAGCCCCGAACTGAAGCAGGCGCTCAGCCTCATCGCCCGGCAGCAACAGCAGTTGGAAGCGCAGGAGGCGCGCATTCGTGCGCTGGAGCAGCGCCTTGCCATGGATGCGCAACCAAGTGGCGCAACGGCGGCGCCATCGGCAGCAAATCCGCCGCAAACTGTTCAGTCCGCCAGCAACGCTGTCCCGCCGCCGCGCGCGCCCAATGGTGCGCCCCAGGCCCCGGCTGGCCCCGTGGGGGAAGCGCCACCGGATATCGATCGCCCGCCCGAGGTCGCGGTGCTGGGAGAGCAAGGCAGCGTCGTGACCCGGCGCGGTCAGCTCACCGCCGAGCTTCAGCTCGATTATGCGCGGGCCGACCGCAACCGTGCGCTTTTCCGCGGCATCGAAGTGGTGGAGTCCGTGCTCGTTGGCGTGTTCGACATCAACGAGAGCCGGCAGGACGTGCTCACGGCATCCGCCGGCCTGCGTTATGGGCTCCTCGGCAATGTCGAGATCGGCGCCCGTCTTCCGTTCGTCTATCGCAATGACAAGTCGGTGCTGGCCCCGATTCAGGGCACGACGGGCGATCCCGATGCGGCGACCATCGATAGCAGTACCAGCGGCCGGGGGATTGGCGACCTTGAGCTGTCGGCGCGCTATCAGCTGAGCTCTGCGCGTGGCGGCTGGCCGTTCCTGATCGGCAATTTGCAGGTTGTGGTGCCCACCGGCACCGACCCGTTCGACATCTCTCGGGATACGCTGGGCCGCGCGACCCGCGCCGCCACGGGGTCCGGCTTTTGGGGCGTGACGCCGAGCCTGACCGCAATTCTGCCCAGTGACCCGGCCGTCCTGTTCGGCTCCATTGGCTACACCCGCAATTTCGGTCACGGGGTCGACACGGTCATCCCGCCGGTGCGTATCACCTATGTGAAGCCGGGAGACGCGATCTCCGTCAGCATGGGGATCGGCGTGTCATTGAACCAACGCACCTCGTTCAACCTGGGTTATGCGCACAGCTGGTCCTTCGGCACGCGCACCACGCAGCGCCTGCTGATGCCCACGATGGACTGGGGCGACCCGCAGGTGCAGACAGCGCGCGATCTCCAGATCGGCCGCCTGCTGTTCGGCGTAAGCTACCGCGCGACGGACCGCACGACGCTGAACTGGTCGGTCGAGGTGGGGGCGACCGAAGACGCCACCGATCTGCGCACGGTGCTGCGCATCCCGTTCATTTTGTCGAGGGGCAGGTGACGCCGCGGAACGTAGTCGTTCCAGCGCGCCTGGCCTGTTTTCTGCTGCCTTACAATGGCTCGCGTTCGGATCTGCCCGCCGCTGACTGGGTCGCCAAATCTTCATTTGCACCTGGTCGCGGCCCCGGAGTTTGCTGTTCGATCGCTAGACCGAACAACGTTCGATCTCATAAGCGGCGTCGCTGATCGAGGTAGAAGTGAATCTCCCAAATTTGTTTCGGCTTCAGGGCACGCTTTCACGCCGACTGTCCTTCCTGCATTCTAGGTCCGATGCTTGGTGTTGGGTTCTGTTTCAGGCATCTCCATGATCATTCTCCAATGGCCGGAATGGCCATCTGGAGAATGCTCGACCTATTGAGGGGATGAATTCAGCAGGGCACCTGGCGATCAAACCTGGCCGTTCAGATCCGGCGAAGCGAACGTCTGCTTCTGACAATAGCAGCATTCGGGCCACTTCAGCCCGTCCGGCGGGACGCGCCCAAGACACGCCATTGCGCGGCAGGAGTTGTACGTCCGCTAACACCAAGTGTGGTCGTTCGCGAGCACCTCGAGCCTGATGATCAAATGCTGGATTTTGGAAGCCGTTGCGGGCGGCTCGAGATCCGCTAGCGCAGCAATTTTTACGGAGAAAAGGCTCGGTCTTTTTCAGGCCTTGCGTTTAGCCTTTCGTGTCCTGTTTGCCGCGACCTTCATCATACGGCGAAAGGTGGCGCATTCTGCATGGCTGGGGGCTGGACAGGCGGCAGCGTGTCGGAGACCGTCTCGCAACGCGCCAAGCCGGCGAACCAGGCGGTCGATTTCGTCGGCCCTCGCTAACAGCATCGACCGGTCGATGTTTGGAGCCCGCCTTTTGCCCAACATTCCCGATATCTCGTCAAGAGAAAAGCCTGTCGACCGACCGAGGGCCATCAGCGAAAGGCGCTCCAGCACATCGGGGTCGAACGTTCTACGCCAGCCGCGGCGGCCAAGAGACTCGATGAGCCCCCTCTCCTCGTAGAAGCGCAGCGTGGACGCTGGAACGCCACTGCGGCGGGCGATTTCGGCGATGTCGATCAATACCATGTTGACCTCACGCGGACTTGAAGTGGCAGGATGCCCCGAATCTAAGTTTCGAACAAGGAGCACCTATGGCTCGTCAACAAGCAGGTCAGGCGGGATGGACTGCCGGCAAAAGCAATGTGTGGGTCGACCTGCAGCCCATGCTCGATCGGCTGTTTTTGCGATTCGAGGCAATCCTGGTGAATGAGGTCGATCAGACCTCTCGTTCTGTACTCGACATCGGATGCGGAGCGGGGTCCACCACTCTGGCTGTTGCGGATTGGCTGAAGGGGGCGGAACATGTACTGGCGTCGACATCTCACCGGACCTCATCCGCCTCGCTCGTCTTCGGGCCGAGCAACGGCCCAATGCCCATTTCTTGTGCGGCGACGCGCAGCGTCATGACTTCCCTCCCGAACAGTTTGACGCGATCGTCTCACGCTTCGGGGTGATGTTCTTCGACGATCCGGTCGCAGCTTTCGTGAATATCCGACGTGCTGCGCGGCCGGGTGCTGCGCTGCGTTGCATCGTCTGGCGTGGCATGGCCGACAATCCGTTCATGGCGACCCAATACGATGCCCTTTCACACGTCTCGGGTCCGCAAGCAAAGCTAACATCCCATGCTCCGGGTCAGTTCGCCTTTGCAGATGACAGGCGGGTGAAGCATACCCTTGCCGGCGCGGGATGGCACCGCGTGACCATCGAACCGGTTAGTGTCCCTTGCGAGCTTCCTGCCAACGACTTGGCGATCTATGCGCGACGCATGGGTGGCATGGAAACGATCCTCGCCAGCTTGGACGAGGTTCAATCCTTGCGGCTTCAACGTGCTCTAGATGCGGGGTTCGCGCGTTTCGTGGTGGAGGAAGTGGCCTGGATCGATGCTGGGTGCTGGATGGTACGGGCAACGAGGGAATGAGCGCGACCATGATGTGGGAGCCGCTCATGAACAAATCCGGTGTCCACCAGCAGCCGCGGGGCCGTCAAATAGCTGATACGTGGGCGATTGTGTCCGCATGCTCTGAAATGCACCAATGTTAGGTTCGGCGTGAACGATCATCATTGACGTTGTAGCGGCGATCTGGCCGTAACTCAGCACATCAGATACATGTGAATTCATGACTATTTTTATGACGACTGCTTATTCATTCAATTCTAAGACTAAATCCCTCGGCCATGCTCTCACAGCTCGCATTGCGACCGGCATTCGAAACAAATAGAACGTTCATTTGATTGAGAGAAGCCCGACATCTGTTCGGATAGCGGTGTTCCTTCGTTCGCGGGAGGAATTCGGATAAAGATAATGGCTTTATGCATGCAGGCTGAGTGGTGGGCTGAGAGAGATGGGCCGGCTTCAGCCCACGATGGTTCCTGCGCCACTGCGAGAGAAAGCCTGCGACCGCTCGATCTCTTTGACAGCGGTACAGTTTTTCTGCGCTGCGTAGCATTAGGGCAAGGCATTGGACACGCGCCGCGATTTCATCCGGAGTGATGACAACCGACGCGCGTTTCTCGCGACGCGCGGTTTTACCCTAACGTTAGAGCTTCTTCTGATTTGGGTCGATCTTGGGCTCGCCCTTCAGCATCGGGTCCCAATGCTCCGCGATCTTGCCGTTTTCGATCCGGAACATGTCGAACCAGGTCGTGTAATAGGTCTGCCCGTTCGCATCCTTTTCGGGGCGCACAAATGCAATGACGACCTTGTCCCGCTCCGCCGTGATGTCGACCATGGGGAGGCTCAATTTTGCCTCCACAGGCCGCTGCGGGCGCGAGGAGCGGACATAATCCATCACGCCGGCCAAACCCTGGGCGGCATTGGGATTATGCTGGATGTAATCCTTCGCGATGAATTCGTGCGCGCGATCGACCTGACCAGCCACGAGCACGATCCGATACATGTCGTACACCAGCCGCTTGTTCCGCGCGAGCTTGGGGTCCTCGCTGGCGAGCAAGGCAGCGTGATCCGTAGGAACGGACGGCGCTGCCGCCGGCGCTTCATGCGATGAGGGCGGGGCTACAGCCGGCGTCGAGTCCGGGGCCATGGCAAGAGCGGTAGCAAGCAGGATCGATATCATGGGAGAAGCCTAGCATGACAGAGGCGGAAAAAGGTAGGACTTTTAAGCGCCGCCAATTCCTCTCGTTTAGAGATCGGATGGCGAGGCAACGCTCTGTTATGAAAAGACGATAATCTGCGCCAGCGGCGAACGATTTCTACCATCTTTGAGCGAAAGCGGCTTTGCGCGTGGAACGCCGACCATAAAAACCAGAGTATTGATCAACTGTTTCGCCCTCGCTCCCGATCGGTCCGTCACGCGCCGCCTTGAGAATTCGCGCGACTGCTCAGTCACGCAAGGCAGCCGCGACGGTTGCCAGTTCGGCCTGGTCGCTGCCGGTGTCGAGCCGGATCTGATCGTCGTAGATCATTGTCGCAGGTCGGTCCCGATTTGCAGGCGTCCAGCGCGGCAAACCCGGTCCGTTGGGGTCGCCGGTCCCGGCAAATCGGGTCCAGGCGCCGGCCATGATATTGGACAGCTTCAGCGCGGCCGCGTTCCCTCCGGTCATCGTGGCGCAGCGTTCTGCATTGGCGAACGCGTAGGGGATATCCGCACAATGGAATGCGCGTGGCCGGCCATCCAGCACCGGCGCAGGGCGTGCGAACTGGTACAGCCATGCGCCTGCTCCGCCGATGGCGGCCTTGCGACGGGCAAATTCCATCGCGCTGAGGCGCAGCGGCGCGGTCGCGATGCGTGACCATAGATCGCAGGGCAAAGCGTGCGGCGTGCGACCTTTGAAGGCCTCGATAATGCCGTCCGCACGATCGCCGAACAGGCCGGTGACCCGTTCCCGCAATTGCGCTGCCGATAAAGCCTCGAACGCCGGGTCGTTGATGCCGGTTGCGAATTCGTTGAGCGTGGTGCCGACGATCAGCGGCACATGCGCGGAGTTCGCCAGCGCGCCATCGGAGAGCACGCCGCCGGGCAGAGTGGCCCCGCCGATAACCGGTCCGAACGAGAAGCGCGGCAAATTTCGCGGATCGATGGGGCTTCCCGCAAGCTTGGGATTGAGCCGCCGCGCTGCCGCATTCGATGCCGCAAGCAATTGCGGATAGGGCACATCCTGCACGGCGCGCGCCGACGTTCTCGCAATGCCCAGTTCAGCGAGCGTTGCGGCGGCCAGGCTCGCGGCCTCGTCTACCGTCACGCCGGTGGGGACATAGCCGCTCTGAACGATCGCCCGATGGAACAGCCCGCGCGCCTGAGGCATGGCCATCAGCGCCGCAACCTTGCGTCCGCCGCCCGACTGGCCGAACAGCGTGACGCGCGCCGGATCGCCGCCGAACGCTGCGATATTGTCGCGCACCCATTGCAGCGCGGCGACGATATCAAGCAGACCGACATTGCCGGAGTCCGCGAAGGCGGAATCGAACGTCGACAGATCGAGAAACCCGAGCGCGTTGAGCCGATGGTTCAACGTGACCACCACCACGTCGTGCAGGTCGGCCAGATTATGGCCGTCGAAGGCGGGCAGGTCATGGCCCGATCCGGCGATGAACGCGCCGCCGTGCAGCCAGACCATCACGGGTCGGGGGCGACCGGCATCGCCGCGCGTCCAGATATTGAGCCGCAAGCAGTCTTCGCGCTCGTAGCTGTCATTCCATTGAAAAATGAACGCTTCTTCGTCATTGGCCCGCCCCGATCCGCGATCTTGCGGACAGACCGGCCCGAAGCTCAGTGCGCTGCGTACGCCCGACCACGGACGGGGCGGACGTGGCGGCAGGAAGCGATTTGGCCCGGCCGTGTCATCCGCATAAGGAACGCCCTTGAAGGTCAGGACGTCGCCCTGCCGATAGCCGGCCAACGTCCCCGATTGCGTTTCCACGCGTGCCGTATCCCGGCCTGCTGATACCGCCTGCCCGCCAGTGCGCGAGGGAGCAACAGCGGCGGCTGCCATGCGAGGGGTCTGGGTGCTGGCAGCGACGATTGCGGCGCCGCCCGTTAATATCGCTCTCCGACCGACTTTCACCCTGCCGCCTCCACCCTATTTCATCTTATGGTTCTCGAGGCGGGGCAGAGATCGCATCGCGACCGCCGCCCCGCCGCCGATCATTAGAACGAACGCTTCACAGTCAGGCGCCACTGCCGCGGCGCGGCCGGGAAGCCGTTCACCGTGCCATTGGTCGCACGGTTATCCAGATAAGCGTAGTAATAAAGCTTGTTCGTCAGGTTCATGACGTTCGCAATCACCTGCCAATCGCCGCCCGGAGCATCCCAGGTCAGGCCTGCATTGAGCAGCGTATAGGCCGGCACCTTGTTGAACGTCGTATTGGGGATCGACGTCTGGAAGCTGGACTGGAATGTCATGTCCAGCCGTGGCGTCAGAGTGCCGAAATTGGCCGTATCGATGCGATACTGGGCGCTCGCGCTGCCCTTCCAGTCGGAGATCAGCGGGAACTTGGAGTCCAGCGTGGTGCCGGCGCTGATCGCCGTCGCCTGCAGCGACTTGAAGCCGATGTTGATGTAGCCGACTGCCGCCTGAAGCGTGAGATTGCTGGTCGGGCGAGCGGTCAGTTCCAGTTCGCCGCCCTTGGTCACCGCCTTGCCGACGTTCAGCAGCGCGCTGCACGGCTGTGCATAGCTTGCCAGAGGCACATCCGGGTAAGCCGGGTTGGCCGGGCACGCGCTGACCGGGAGCTGGAGATCGGTGTAGTTGCCATAGAAGAAGCTGCCGTTGACGCGCAGCTTGCGGTCGAACAGGTCGCTCTTGAAGCCAACCTCATAGGAGGTCAGCTTTTCGGGCGCGAACGGGATGACCTGATAGATATTGTACGGCCGCGGGTTGATGCCGCCGCCCTTGAAGCCGGTCGCGACCGACGCATAGGTCATAATCGTGGGGGTCCACTGATACTGCGCTGCAATGCGATAATCGACATTGTCGCCCTTGAAGGTGCCCGAGGCGCCATTCACCGGGCAGACCGCCACATTGACGATCGTCCCGCCCGCTTCGGGGCAGGGCAGATAGGGCGGGCCATCGGGATGGCCGCCGAGCTGCGTGCCCGGCACGCCGAGGCGGCCGAACTTGAAGGTCTTTTCCTGCTTCGAGTAGCGCAGCCCGCCGATCAGCTGCAGCTTGTCGGTCACGCTCCAGTCGACGTTGCCGAACACGGCATAGGTCTTCGCGGGCACGCGATCCCGCCCGATGAAGTCGAAGGGCGGGATGTCGATGCGCGAATCCAGCGCAGTAAACTCATCCATGAAGAAGCCGCCGAGCGTCAGATTAACCGCATCCTGCATCAGGCTGGCATTGACGCGCAGCTCCTGCGTCACCTCGCGATAGGTCAGCGCATTGAAGCTCTGTGCCAGCGGGACGGGCGTCGCATCGTTATCCTGCGAGAACTCCATCTTCTGCTTGCGGTAGGCTGTGATCGACTTGAACGAGACATTGTCGGCAAGCTTGTAGTCGATCGTCAGGGAGACGCCGCCGCCCTTGGTCGCCGAGCTTGAATCCAGGCAATAGGCGCCCGAGCGGCTGCTCGGGGTCGGGTCGCAATAGGTCGCGTAGTTGGTGTAGGGGCTCGTGCTGAAGCTGTCGCTAGCGAACGCCCCGAACGGGGAATAGCTGATGAACTGCGACGCGCCGGTCGCGGTGCCGATGCTGACGCCATTGATGCTGTTCTTGGGCGTCAGGCTGTCATTGCGGGCATAAAGCAGCGTCTGCGGCGTGCCTTCCGACTTGTCGCTGACATAGTCCGCAGCAAGGTTGACCTCGAGCGCATCAGTGGGCACCCAGCGCAGCTGGACGCGCCCGGCTGCCACGGCCTTTCCGCCTTCAGTGCCGAGCTTGCAGTTCGCATCGCGCGCGAAGGACGGAACCTGCGTACCCGGATGCGTGCAGGCATAATCGTACCGCGTGACATAGCCATCCTTGTGGTCGGTCACGCCGGTGATCCGCATGAACAGGCGATCGGGCACCAGCGTCATGTCCGCTGCCGCATTCACGCGCACATTATTGTAGCTTCCGTAAGAGAGGGAGATGAACCCGCCGCCATTGCCGGTCGGCTTCTTGGAATAGAGCTTCACCGAGCCGCCGATCGAGTTCTGCCCGGCCAACGTGCCCTGTGGACCGCGCAGGACCTCGATACGATCGAGGTCGACCAGATCGAAGTTCGCGCCAGCGATGGTGCCGTAATAGACGTCGTCGATATAGGTGCCGACGCCGGGCGACACGGCGGGATTGAAGTCCACCTGGCCTACTCCGCGAATGAAGGACTGAACCGACGGACCGGCGCCAGCGGGAGCCGGCTGGAGCACGACGTTGGGGGCCTGGGCTGCGACATCGCTGACGGTGGTCAGCCCCTGCGCGGCGATCGTCTCAGCCGACAAGGCCGTGATCGCGAGCGGCGTTTTCTGGGCGCTCTGGCCACGGAACTGCGCGGTCACGACGATTTCGCTGATGCCGTCCTCGGCCTGTGCGGTCGGTTCCGCCTGATTAACGGGTGCCGTCGACGGAGCCGCCTCCTGCGCGAAGGCGGGTGCCGCACAAGCGATTGCCATCGCGCCGACCGCGACGGAGTTGCGCAACCAGGTCGCGCCGTTGATTTGCCAGATGCTCATGGTCTTCATTCTTTCCCTCCTAAAAGCACCGCTCTCGACGAGCGGGCCGAACCATTGAATTTCAATCGATTGCAAAACTGAATGAAAAAGAAGGCGCGCGGGGCGCCCGGAATTACTGCTTTGGTTTCAGGTCTTTGCTAGCGCCAGTTGGGTGGCTGGCATCCATGTGCCATGCACCTGAGCGCGCAAGGGCAGCGGCACATGCACCTTGGCAACCGGCCCCGCCCCGACCGCGCCAGCATCGATGACCCATAGCTGCGAGGCGAAGGCCTGATCGCCGACCTGGCGATCGACCACAGCAAGCAGCCACCCGTCATGCCCCGGCGCGGCCGAGGGCACATGAACGGGCTCGCTGATTGCGTGACCGGGCGGCAGTGCGAGCGCGTCGAGCCCGCCATGCGCCACATCGATGCGGATAAGCATGTTGAAGGTCATGCCGACCGGGCCGCCGGGCAGCGGAGCCGGCCCATTCGGATTGACCGTCAGATACCAGCCGAAGCTGTACGGCAGGCCGGTATCGGCATCGCGAATGCGCGGCATGTCGCCCGGGGGGCCGAGCGGCCGTACTTCGTAGGAAGAGCCATCCTTGGTGAGGTCGAACGTCCAGCGTTCGAAGGCACCGCGGATCTCTTGCTGACCGCGCTGGATTCCGCCCGCTTCGCGCATGAACGGAAATGCGTTCGTGTCGGATACGAAGATATCGAGATGAACCCGATCGCCTTCATCAAATGCGTTCATGATATGAAAAGCGGACGCGCCAGCCGCGCCTTCGAACCAGCGCATCGCAGCGACATCGCCATCGCGCGGCATGATTCCAACGCGGCAGGTCAGGTCCTGCTCATGGGCCCATTTCGGCCCGCCGGCGCGCAGCCGCTCAAGATCGGTGGTGGTCGGAAAAATCGGGAAAATCGCGCGGCTCTTCGTGATCGCAAAGTCATGGATCATGCCGCCATAGGGCTGGTCGAACCACTGCTCGCGAACGAGGTTGCCGTCGCGATCCGCAATCCCATAGGCGATCGCCCGCGAACATTGGCCATCGGCCTCATAGCCGAAGAAAAACAATTCGCCGGTCTCGGGATCGATCCGCGAATGGGCCGTCATCGTCTCCGATTTGAGGGCGCCGCCGAAATCCCAGGCACCGAGCGTGTCCAGGGTAGTCGGATCCACGCGATAGGCGCGGCCATCCTCCTTCGTCATGAACAGCCGACCTGCATGCCAAAGCGGCGTCGTGTTCGCGACCGTGCGATCAACCCCCGCAACGCTGGGGTCATCGGTAAAGGGATTGCGATACTGGCCGAACAGCGCGCGCCGGGCTTCGCGCTCGGCCGCATAACGCGCGGTTTCGACATAGCGAATGTCATAATCCACAGCGCCGTGTTCGAACTTGAAACGCGCGATCATCCCGTCTCCCGACAGGATATGATCGTCATCGAACATGGGCGGGTGGGCCGGATCCGGGACGGCCCGAAAGAAGGCGCCTTCGATCTCGGAAGGGATCTCGCCTTCCACCAGCAGGTTGCGGACAGACGCTTCGGTGCGAACAGGCGTATTAAGGCCCGTGAAATGAATGGTCTGAGGAAAAGCGGTCATGACAGGACTCCGGCAGAGCTAATCCGCCGCAGTTGGTCCGCATCTAGCGAAT
Source organism: Sphingobium sp. B8D3B (assembly GCF_025961875.1). Taxonomy (NCBI): domain Bacteria; kingdom Pseudomonadati; phylum Pseudomonadota; class Alphaproteobacteria; order Sphingomonadales; family Sphingobiaceae; genus Sphingobium; species Sphingobium sp. B8D3B. The sequence goes on from NZ_JAOQON010000001.1 coordinate 2,539,288, forward strand.
CGCCGATTATCTGACCGTCCGCCATCCCAAGCCCCTCACATCTATGTCTTTTCAGCATCTTAAGATGCTTCAGCCCTATAAATATTCACCGTCCGGCCGATCGTCTGGCCATAACGCGCCGGCGCCGATACCAACATCGCGCGGACGGAGCCACAAAAAAACAGACAATTTGAGGAAAACCACACAGAATGCTCATGGCATATACTGCGCTACAGCGGGCGCTACGGGCTGGGCGCTTTATGATCGGCAGAACTCGGGGAACCCTCGTAGCACGTCAGGTGCTGCGGATCAGGCCTTCCATGGCAGCGGATGCTTCCTCGGCTGCGCCCGCGGCAACGGCATCAAACAGCGCCCAATGTTCGCGCACGGTTTCGCGCGGCGTGCTGCTGCCGCCCTGAAATTCCGTGTACCACAGCACAAAAGTGCCAAGGCTGTTGCCCAGATTGACCAGCGGGGGATTGGCCGTTGCCTGCAACAGCACTTCATAGAACTGGCGGTTCGCCGCCTGTCCCTTCTCGCTTGTCAGGCCAAAACGTTCCATGTCCTGCAAAGCCTCGCGCATTCTCGCGATCTGCTGGAGCGTGCGCCGCTGCGCTGCAAGGCTTGCAATTGCGGGCTCAATGATCAGTCGCATCTCGACCAATCCCTCGAGCACGGATGTGGAGGCGCCGCCTTCGAACATCCACTCCATCACATCCGGGTCAAGCAACGCCCAGCGCGTGATGGGCATGACAACGGTGCCGGTGCGCTGGCGGGACTCAACCAGGCCCTTGGCGGCAAGCACACGGATCGCCTCGCGATAGGCGCTGCGGGAAACGCTCAGCTCATCGCTGGCATTGAGCTCAGTCGCGAGGATATCGCCGGGATGATGCTTGCCCGTTACGATCGCCACGCCGAGATCGTGCGCGATCCGACGGTGCAGGCTCGTTTTCTGCCGCTTCAGCTGCACCGGCCGGCGGCTCGCCTTGTTCGTTGCGGATTTTGTCATTGCCCACCCATGGTTGCGCCGAGTTTTGCAGCGTCAGCTAGCCGGATTGCGGCCTTAAAGCCAGCATGGCGCGCACAAGCTGTCAGATTATGCAGCGAATTTATGCCTTTGCCGCTCGTGCAGAAAGCGCTGGCGCGACGAACTCTCAGCCGAATTGCGCTGGCGCGGCGGGGCCGGGACCGGGCGTCCCCGCGTTCGTCACGCTCTAAGAAGATTGGAATATGGGCTCTTAATAGCCGTTTTCCGCGGCGCGCGGCTGTCCGTGCAGGAACCAGACACGAAATTGGAGCCATCATGCCGTGGGTAAGACGGCAATCTTGCCAATGATCTGTTTTTTTGCGACCAAGCTCCGCCTCACCGGTCCCCGACTGGTGTTTATGGTCTGACAATTCTGCGGCACCCGTGTTTCTGCATCCCCATCGTCAGCCTGCGAGAGCCTTCGGGCGATAGAGAGGAAGTCTATATGAGTAATGAGTCATTTTCGCGCCGCAGCTTGTTGTCTGCCGGCATCGGCGCTGCTGGTGTCGCCACTGCATTCCCGGCCATGGCCGCTGCCCAAACGAGCGCAGCGGCCGCGCGGCAGCAGCAGATCTCCGACATGACCGGAAAGGCGCTGACGCCGCCGAGCTTCGAATTCGCATTCGAAATCAAGATCGAGCTGGGCAAGCGCCTGCGTTACGGCCCGACCTTCTGGGGCATGGATCGCGGCTATGTTGGTGTTCTCGGCGGCACCGTGAAAGGCCCCAAGCTGAACGGCAAGATCATCCCGCACAGCGGTGGCGATTGGCCGACGGTGAAACCGGACAACACGGTGCGGTTCGACGCCCGCTACCTGATCGAGGCCGATGACGGCACCATCATCGAGCTGCACAACACCGGCGTTCGCTATGGCAGCAAAGAGGTGCTGGAACGGATGCGCAAATATGAGCCCGTCGATCCTTCCGAATATTATATGGGCCTTACCCCGCGCTTCGATGCGCCGGTTGGCCCGCACGACTGGCTGAGCCGCACGATTTTCGTCGGCAAGGCGGACCGCCGTGAGTCTCAATCCATCTTCACTTATTGGGCGATGGTGTAACGAGGCGCCGCTGCTCCCGGGGGGCATCGGCTGATGCCGTCGCGCCCCCCGGGGGACGGCCATTCTTAGCTATCGCGCCAGATGGCGAGATGCTCGGGATCAATCTCCTTCCAGGTGGAACCGGGATAAAAAATAGCGGCTCCTCGTCATATAAGAGGAGCCGCTGTTTGGCAGCCTATCGGCACGGACTGATGATCCGTCCCGCCTAGGGAATATCATGTCGCGCCAGCGTCCACTTGCTGTCACTGCAAAGCGTACAATCCGCGCCCCGGAACACCTGGGCCGCCTTCTGGTCGCCCTGTAATTGCCATTGCAGCCAGGCTGCGGTCACCCGGCTATATTCGTCTTCATCCTGCGCCCCCCAATATTGCGCGGTATGCCCCACGCCGCTGCGATAGGCCCACACCGCTGGCACAGAGCGCAACCGGCTGAAATCATCCTTGCTGTTCGCATGGGCGCCATCGGATGGATCGCCGCTGAAATAGGCGATGGGCACTTTGACTCGCGCCAGATCGGCTTTGGTCACGCGCGCACCCGGCAGACCGCCCGGACCGGTGGACCAAACCCCGCTGTTGAGGATGACCGCTGTCGTCACCCGAGGATCGGCCACCGTCACCGCCAGCGCCTGCAGCCCGCCACAGGAATGGCCCATCACCGCAACATGGCGCGTGTCGACCCGCTTGAAATAGGCGCTGCCGCGACGCTGGCTCTCCGCCGCAGCCCAATCGATCGCCCTGCTCAGTTCCACGGATTCGGAAGGGCCAGGCGCGTTGAAATCGATCGGGCCCGTCGGCATGTAGGGCTCGGCATCATGATCCGTCTCGTATCGCGCATCGCCGATCTGCCCGACCGCAATCACCAAAAAGCCCCGCGATGCGATATCCGTCAGGAACCTGCGGTAGCGATTGCCCACCGCCGCGCAGCCGCCATTCCCCCAGGCGACGATCGGCATACGGCCTTTGACGCCCTCAGGGCGGTAAATGACGTGGTTGGGCAAGCTCGGCACCATCTCCATCGTCACCTTGAACGGCCCGGTACGCGGCAAAAGCCTGACCGATTCAACAGGTGCCGCCCCAGCCGGGGCCGCGATAAGTGGAGCGGTCCAGTTCAGGCCGGCCGCGGCCACCGCGATCAGCGCATATCCCCCGATGCGGGGGCCAAGCGACTTCAAGCTGATGTTAAGCGACAGTTTTCCAGACATTTGATGCGGTCCTTCCTGGGGCAGGCGCACGGCTGCCTGCGATTCACATCATGGGTACACAGCCCCTTGTTAGAGCCGCTTTCTGAAATTTCTCAGATGAAAGCAAGGAGAGCACCGTGATATGCGATCAAAGGTCAGACAATTTTTCGCCACTCACAGGGCGGCCGCGAGGAGATCAAGATGTTCACGGTCCGCTCGGTCATGTTCTTCTTCCCTTTGGCATCGGGCGATGTCCCTCGACCGGTCGATGACACCACCCAACCATGCTCGGCTCGCATGTCAGAGGTCATGTGCGCACTTGCGTGCCAAATCGACAAAAGCCTTGAATGCGGCAGATGGATTGCGCCGGCTGGGATAGTAGAGGGCAAGCGGCGCGATGGGTGAGGTCCAATCTTGGAGGACCTGCACCAGGCGTCCATCGGCAAGTTCCTGCCTGACGTCGGACTCCATGAAGAAGCCAATCCCGACCCCGTTCAACACGGCCGTGCGGGACAGGCTGGCTTCATCCAGAGTGATCGGACCCTTGACATCCAACTGAACGGATTGCCCGTTTTTCTCGAAATGCCAGCGGAACAGCGCGCCATTGGGTAGCCTGACGCGAAGACATTGATGGGAATGCAAGTCGGCTGGAACTTGGGGCTTGCCCTGCTTTTCAAAATAGTCCGGCGTGGCGACAACGGCGAAGTGACGGGAAGCGCCAAGAGGCACGGCGATCATGTCGCTGGGAACCAGGTCCGCAGATCGAACGCCGAGATCGAAGCCTTCACCGACGATATCGACCAGCCGCCCCTCCGTGACGAGGTCGATGTGAACCTGCGGATAGCGGCGCAGAAACGGAAGCACGAGCGGAACCATGATCTCCCGTGCCGCTGTCGGAAACGCGTTGATCCGCAAGGTTCCCGACGGCACGTCCTGCTGCGATCGCACGGTCTCCATCGCCTCATGGATCTCCTGCAACGCAGGCCCCATCCGGGCGACGAAGGTGTGCCCTGCATCGGTCAGCGAGACGCTCCGGGTCGTTCGGTTGAAGAGGCGCACACCAAGCTGACGCTCCAGCTTTCCGATGGCGTTGCTCAACGCAGTCGTGGACGTGCCAAGATCAATCGCGGCTGCGCGAAATGATCCCCTGCGCACGATCGCCACCACCGCGTCGAGTTCGGTCAGACTATGACGTTTCATTGTCCCGATAATCGCAATACTGCATCCCACTTTATCCCGATTTTCGCGCGCCCGGTCCAACGCTAAATTGGTGTTCTCCGCACACAAATAGATGACCACCCGGTCATCCCAGCTTGCGGCAGGAATGGAGGACCTATGACGATCGACTTGCCCGACGCCATCGCCAGCTATTTTACGGCCGATGAAACCAAAAGTGCCGAGCGCGTGGCGCAGCGCTTCACAGAAGCAGCTATCGTGACAGACGAAGGGGAAACCTATAGCGGACGCGAAGCGATTCAGGCTTGGAAGGCCTCTTCCTCTACAAAATACAGCTACACCGTCGAGCCATTATCGATCACGGCAGACGGCGACCGGCTGGTGGTGACCAGTCATCTGGAAGGCAACTTCCCGGGAAGCCCGGTGGACCTGCGTTATATCTTCGTCCTGGACGGCGAGAAGATCGCGGCTTTGGAGATCGTCCTGTGAGCCCGTTTCTCACGCTCCAGGGCAAGCGGGCCCTGATCACCTCCGGGACCCGGGGTGCCGGAGCGGCAACGGTCCGTCTCTTTCGTGACCTGGGGGCCCAGATCCTGACCACGGCGCGGACCAAGCCAAGTGGCATCGCGGATGAAGAATTCGTCGCCGCCGATCTGACCACTTTGGCAGGATGCGCGCAAGTCGCGGCAGCGGTTCGAGAGCGCGTGGCTGGCGTGGACATCATCGTCCACATGCTGGGCGGCTCATCGTCTCCTGCAGGCGGCTTCGCAGGCCTTGGCGAAGAGCAATGGCAGAAGGAGCTCGACATCAACCTCATGCCGGCGATCCGGCTCGATCGGGAGCTGGTGCCGGACATGGTCTCTCGCGGAAGCGGCGTCGTGATCCACGTGACCTCGATCCAGCGCGAAATGCCCCTGCCGGACTCGACAACCGCCTACGCCGCCGCCAAAGCGGCGCTATCGACGTACAGCAAGGCGCTCTCGAAAGAGATATCGCCCAAAGGTGTGCGGGTGATGCGTGTTTCTCCCGGCTGGATCGAGACGGAAGCATCGATCGAACTCGCCAGCCGGCTAGCGGCCGATCATGGCGGCGACGTGGAGCGGGGCAAGAAGATGATCATGGACGCGCTGGGCGGGATCCCGATCGGCCGGCCGACAAAGCCAGAAGAAATCGCCAACCTCATAGCGTTTCTCGCCTCCGATCGTGCCGGAGCCATTACCGGCACCGAATATGTCATCGACGGCGGAACTGTGCCGACCGTGTGATGCGCCAGCTGCCGGAGGACAGCCCCTGACAGCGGGCTCCACGGACGCGTCGGACCACGCTCTCTCGCCAGACCGATCACCGCCGTATAACGACCGACCGTTTCAGCCCAACCCGCAATTGCAAGCGATGGCTTCGCCCCAAGTCCCGTCATTCACCACCGCCCGCGTCGCACAAACGAACAGCAAGTTTCGACGACGCGGCCGAACTAGCCTTCCGGCTTCAACAGTCGCATCCGAAACATCATTGGCGCGCCGGAATGCTTTCCGACGACCTCGTCATAGCGATCGTGATTGCAGTCTATCCTCGGCGCTGCTTCGACGCCTGCCCATGCGGTCGCAGCAGGCCAGGATGCGGATCTTTTGATCCTTCGCTTCGGCGTTCTGGCAGCCGATTGCATCATGCCTGATCCCGATCCTGTTCGCCTTGTGCTTGGACGGGCCAGAGCCGAGCATGTCGAATGTCTGCTCATCGGCGGTCGCCCCATCGTTCAGGGAGGGCAATGCACCGGGATCGATCTGCGCGCACTAGAAGCGCGCCTCGTCGAGGAAGCGCGAGACGCCTTCGCCCGGTCACCGGCGTCTGAGCGAGACATCGCGCAGGCAAAGTCGGCCATAGGGCGCTACTATTGCTGCGAATAGATACATCGATGCTGGTTCAAGCGAGCCCTGCGGCAGCTTCCGAGGCGCAACAGGACGCTCGTCAATTATAGCTCACCGTAACGGCAAAGCTGCCGGCGTAATCTCCCGAGGCTGTGCTACTCGGCACCGTGAGAGTACCCCCTACGCCCAACGTGAGGGAGCCCGACGTATTCAGTGTCTGTGCGCCGCTCGCGGATGGAGAAAGTGCAACGCTGAGCGTGCCCCCGCCGCTCCCGCTCATCGTCAGGCTGCCCGGCGTCGTGACCGTGATCGCCGTGCTTGCCTGTCCGCCAATGGAAAACTGCGCGCGACCGCTGGTGAGGCCGGGAAGCAGGACGGGGCTTCCCGTTCCGATGGACCGGGCGCCATTCACGTTGCTGATCGAGACAGTGCCGCTGCCGCTCGCAGGCGGCCGGATCGCGCCGAACGCCAGATCGCTGCTCTTGGTGAGGGTCAGCGACTTGCGAATGGTCGCGATTGCGTTTCGGGAAAGCGAGGATGCGGAGGGGATTGTCGGCGATTTCGCGACGCCCACGCCCCATGAGGCTGACGCGCTCGTACTGGTAGAGGCATTATCGCCAAGAATCGGCAGGGTCATTCCAACGAGGAAGGTTCGGCTGCTCGTTGAGGAAAAGCCGGTCAGGGGAAAGGTGATCGAGCCATCGGGATTCGTGGTGACAGCGCCCACCGTTCCAGTGCCGGAAGCCACGGTGAAGTTCTTCACTTTCTGAGCCCGGCCACTGATCGTCGTCAGCGAAAAGAGGCGGACGATCGCGGTCGCGCTCGTGCACGCGCTGCCGCCCGAGCACCGGATGGTGACGGTGGCGGCCGACTTGGTGCCCGAGGCGATATTTCCCCCGCTGCCCGCCGCCGAGGAGACCGCGCCGCTCGTCGTAATGGCGAAGTCGGTGTTGCCGCTCGCCGCCGCCGCCACATTGCCGAAGTTCGGCGTGTTCGTTGTGATAGTGTTGACTGTGAAAGACTGGGCCAACGCCGGCCCTTGTGGAAGCGCCATCCAGAGCATTGCCGCACAAGTCGCTGCCAGTGTGCGCAGCCGCCGCACCGGCGCCGGCTGTCTGGTGGACCAAGCGCTGCGCGCCGCCCCAGATGCGGTCGCATGTCTCAATGCCTTGTCCCTTCGAAAATGACGGTTGCGCTCGCGTCCGGAGCCATGCCTCCCGCTTCCGGAATGGTGACGGAGACCGGCGCGGCCATGGCCATGCCCAGCCGCCCGGCCTGCTCGCGATCGAGTTGCAGATCATAGGTGCCAGGAGGCAGGCTCTCGAAATAAATGCTGCCGTCGAACTCGGAAACCGCCTCCTTCCGCGTGCCATCCTCACCCACAAGCGCAGCGCGCACGGACGACAGGCCCACGAGCTTGCCAGTCGGTTGCCGCAAGACGATGTGGACAAGCGCTTCCCCTACCGGCTTGAACGGATAAGCCAGCACCGCCACCTTGCCCCGGACGGGCGCAAATTCCACAATTTGGGGAGGGACGGCGACATATGGCAAATCCACATCATCCAGCCCTATCGTGACTCGGGCGGAGGGGCCATATCCCAGGCCGGTCACCAGCGCTCGGCCGTTCGCGTCGGTGACTTCCTCCCTGGTCCCGCCTTTCAGCTTGAGCCCGGATACAGGCAATTCGCCCGGATCTCGTCGACCGTTGCCATCGGAATCGAAGAAACTTTCGAACGCCAGATTCCCACCCGATGCCGCCCCGGAGCGCCGCACAGCATAGCGCCTGCTCAATGGATTGGGTGCCAGACTGAAGCTTAGCTGGATGCCGACGCTCCAGTCCCCTCGGGGTCTGGAATAATCCGCGCTGAAGGTAAGATCGGCTATCGGCAAGCGGACACTCAATCCCGCTTCCGCCGTCGTATCCCAGGTCGTTACAAATGATTGTCCGGCCGCGAGCCGCAGGGAGGAGCCTTCTCCCACGCTTCGGTCGACTGCCAGGTTGAAGGATCGGGCCTGAGGAGAGGGCTGCACATCATAGTCAAAGCCGCCCCGAACTTGCCAGTCATAGCCCGGATTGAAAGAAGCCGAGATATTCCCGGTCAATCGGTTCTGAGCCCCTGGTCCGGTCACGCGGTTATAATCCCAGCTGGCAGAGACCAGCGCACGGGCAATCGGAAGCGACATGCTCAATGTCCCATAGACGGCGCTCTGTCCGTCCACATAGGCGTCTTGACCGATCCGCAAGGCCACCGGAATGATCGAGCGGTTTCCGGCCTTCAAGCCAAAGTCGAAAGTTGCTTCGGTTCCAGATCGCAGAGCGCGCCCGTCACCACCATGGGGGGCGGCGTCATCGACAAAGCCATTTCGGAATTCGGCGCGTCGTATCGTCGATGCGATCCCGAACGGCTTGCCAGCGATGCCCACAGCAGCAGCATATCCGCTCAGACTGTCTCGCGCTGCATCGCCCTGAACAGCCAAGCCGAATACCGAACCTCGCACGCCGGCCGAGAGGAGGAAGCGCGCGGCATCCTGCGTGGGCGAGTAGCGCGCGAGACCGACCGCGCCTGTCCAGCGCTCGGAAAAGCCGTACAGCACATTCAGCGTACCGACGAGCCGCCCAGCGCCCACGGATGGCTCCTGCGAGCCGTCGAAGCCAATGAGGGTCTTGCCCTGCTCGCCAATGCCGAAGTCGATGATCATTTCTCCGGGAGCGGCCTGTCCGCTGCCGACGGAAATGACCCGGGTGGTCTCGGTCCGGCTGCCATTGGGGCCATAATCCACAATGCGGATGACATTGAGGCCACGAACCAGCGGGACATCGTCAAATTCGTAGCGTCCTTCGACCGCCGTCGACTGCGCACCGCTCAGGATGTCGTTCACATAAATCTGGACGTCATGCCCACGCGGGAGTTCGCCGCGAATATCGACACGTTCGAAGATGCTCGCCTGCTCCAAAGGCCGGGTTGAAAACGCAAAGCCACGCGCGGCAACACTTCTGGGGCCCAGTGCGAGGGCCGGCAGGAATGTATCGCCCAAGGAAGCACTGGTCGCCTGCAGGGGGCCCAGCAAGCCACCCTTCGGCTCACGCCGCTCAAGAAGCGACCGCGCCAGAGCTGGCTTCCCACGATCGTCGGACGCGAGATAACCTTGAAATCCGGCGTTCAAGAATGCGGCCGAAGCCCGCACGTCGAACCGCCTTTGAAAGGGTTGCCCCCGCGTATCGGAACCCACATCCGTGGTTACATCGAAGGCGGGAAAAGACAGCATGCCAGCTGGCGCCGCCACCGAAAGAACTGGCTCCAGGACGGGCCCAGAATGTGCGATGTTATTTCCCTGCGCCATCCGCTCAGCCCGCATCTGAACGGGCAGCTTTTCTCGAGCCTCGAGATTGAGCGTCAATTCCGACACATCCAATGTCATTCGAACCGGGAGCAGCCGTTCCATCAGGGAAACGGTCAGGTAGATGTCGCCGCTGTCTTGCAGCGCGTCACCCGGCTTCAGAATGATGCGCGCCGTGCCCGCCCGCGCCTCACCCAACGCAATATCAAGGAAGATGGACTGGCGAGCCTGGCCCACCTGCCCCGTCAATCTCCCATCTGCCGGTGAAACCTGAACATCCAGATCGAGAAGGCGCGTCAGCGCACCGACGGGGATGAGAACGATATCGTCGCCCACCTGAAGTGCGGGAAGCGCATCCGATAAAGATGCCCGGTCAAGGACAACCTCAAGCAGCAAAAGTTGATTATCGTCAGCGGCCAGTTCGCCGCTGTCCGCCCAAAGAGGATTAGGCTGAGCAGTGGCGATCATGAGCATCAGTCCAATCCACAGGCTACGGCAAGGAGATCTGGCTCTGCGCAAGTATCTTCCCCGGAGCTGTGTCTTGGTCGGTGAACACGACGCTGATTTGTTCGCCTCGCTGCGGATGAGAGCGCAGAGCGATCTTCACCTGTCGCCGCTCTATCTCAGGATAGACACCGATCCCGCGCACGACACCTAAGGGTTCGTCCTCACGGCGCGCCTTCGCCTTCCGGATTTCGATATCGCCGAAAAGGGAGTTCGGCCCACGCCTCACAAGATCAAAAGTGACGACCGGCGTAGGGCTGTTCAGCTCAGACCCCGGCCCAGGGCTCTCCATCGTGAACCGTGTGTTTTCGATCGCGGCCTCAACCTGGGGCGTGCCGATGCGCACGATCACAGGGATGGAAATCCCAAGAACAGATGCGATGCGGAACGAAACAGCACCGGGCTCAGCATTCGCAGCCTGATCGGCGGTTAGGCCCGTGTCAGGTGGCGGCACCGCCGTCACCGTCAGATGCGTGCGATATTCGCCGGCGGGCCAGTCGCCGGTGCCACCTGCACGAAGACGGATTGTCTGCCCCGTCCCCGGCTTGAGCAGCACGCGCCTGGGCGTCACCAGCATCATGGAACGCGCGGATTGAAGCTTGGCACTGAGGTCTCTCACCTCCGGCGCGCCGTCTGCTTCATCCGTCGGGCGGATCTGGCCGGTGGGCAACATGACCCGGTCGACAAAGCTGATGTCATATACCCCGGCGGCGGTGCCCTGGTTGAAGAGGAATATGCTCGCCGTCCGCCCCAGCCGATCAAAGGTGATCCGCTTTGGATTGATGTTAAGGCTGGCGCTTCCGCCGGCCTGCTCTGTCGTCGCAGGCTGGGCAGAAGAGGAAGTGCAAAAAGCGGATGGGAAGGCGCCAGCGACCAACGCGATAGCGACAGCGATGCTCTTGCGTTGGTTCGCAGATCGCGTGAGACGCTTCACGACGCCTGGGGGAGCCATCACCGGCGTCTCTCGCTCATTCATATTGCGCCAGGACCAGCAAAGGTCCGCCGTCGGGCCCGTAGCTGTCGCGCAGCGCTTTCAAAAGAAATGGAGGAACAGACAGAAGGCCATCGCCGCTCAGCCGGCCCATAAGGACATCCTCGAACCCCGAGGGACCGGCTTCAAAGGACGGGAAATTATCATCGCTCAGCGTCGCAATCGGTACCCTGAGCGAACCCGTTGCGCCTGGCTGGACGAATGCTTGTGAGACCAGGAGCGAAAACGTCTGGTTGCTGCCCCCGGCGATTTGAATAGGAGCGGCCATGGAAAGCCCGGCGTTTTGGTCGCTCTCGTTTGACTGCGGCCCTGGCGACAAGATCATGACCCGGAGGCTCGACTGAAGAACCAGCACCGGCTGCAGGACAATGTCCTTCGCCGATTGCCTGATCGAAGCCGGCTCCACGATCGAAACCTGGCCTTTCGCGGTCGCTTCAGCCGCGTTCACCTGTGAGGCTGGAAGCGCCGCGCAAAGGCACAGCGCTCCCAGCGCAGGAGCGGTCGCCCGCAACAGGCGCACTCCCATCCGGATGGATGATGAGACCGTCACGAGACGCTCCTGTCACAGGTCAGTTGTAGGCGACGGTCGCCGTGAAGCTGCCCGAGTAATTGCCAGAGGCCTGCGTATTGGGCAGGGAGAAGCTACCGCCGACGCCGAAGGTCGCTGTGCCAGCTGTGCCGATGGAACTGGACAATGTGCCTGTTGCGGCGCTCGGCGTTAGCGTCACTGTGATCGTGCCGCCGGGCGTACCGGTCATGGAGAAGCTGGCGGGCACCGAAATCGAGAAGGTCTGCCCCCCTTCACCTGAGACAGTATAGGCTGCGCGCGACGTCGTGCCGCCAGCGGCAACGGCGTCGCCGGAACCAGACAGGCTGCGGTTGCCCGTCGAGGCATCGACAGTGACCGTGTTGGTCCCTGCTACCGAGGGTTTCACGATCGTGCCGAACGCAAGGTCGCTGGTTTTTGCGATCGAAATCGGCTGAACAATCCGGGCTGTACCCGTGGTCGACACAGATGCTGAGGACTGAGCGTAGCTTGCCGCCGGGATGAAACCCAGAAGCGCAATTGTCGCGATAGACTTCAAGTTCACGAACATGAGGATGTCTTTCTCTTTCTTGATATGCACATGAATTTAATCGGAAAATATTAGACCCCGCGCGCCTTGGAGGCCCTCGGGCGACTGCGTTTCGCGGAGCTTTGGATTGCAAGCGGGTGCATCTGGCGAGCCAGTCGCAAGCAACTGGATCACGTGATGATCGGTACGGGCGCTCGCTGACCGTCGCCAAAGACGGCCCCTTGCCCGACGAGGGCGGAAAGGATCTGGAATGCGCGAGGACGACAGGTCCACAATAGTTCTCCGTTTCGGTAACCCCGCTATCCCTGTGAGGGACCGGAGGCTTTGCGTCCCATCGTCGCCGATGGTTTGCCGTTTCGACCGAGAATCTCGGGCGCTATTAGGTAAATTTTGATTTAACTATTATACGCTACACAGTCAACGCCTATCTGGTGAACGACCAGAGGGAGAATTGTGCGACTACTCCCATGTTGAACCGCAGATCGAGTAGCTCGATTAGGAGCGCGTTTGTTTTCAATGAAATAAACGCGGGGTTTGAATCATCAGAGCCTAAGCAACACGCCAAGAACTTCGCGGACTGAAGCGAACCGACGATGCGGTTAGCTCGCGCCAAACCGAATTCCATGAGGATGTATTTCGTTGCCGTCGCTAGGATCCTGATGACTTGCACATCCGGGCTAAATGCCAAGGCCCGTCTCGCGAAAAACGCCGCCGCTCCCCCCGCTTCGCTTGTCAGGGCGTGGAGCGCGCGACGCGGCCAAGCGTCGGTCCTCGTTTGAGCGTTTGCGGGGTGGGGTGCGGCCTCAGGATGTCGGCGCAATGCCGGAGACCAACCGCCTCAACCGGCAGAGCGAACGAAGTTCTGGCTGATCTGCTGGCCAGACCGGGCTAGTCTGCGCACCTCGGGTAGCCGGGACACTTCATATCGCGTGAGGGCGGCATTCGGGTCGGCCTGCAGGGCCGCCGGGTCGAGCCAGCGCGCGAGGGCGAGAGCATCTTGCGCGGCGGTTGCGAAGCCATTGCCCGTCATCGGCGTGCAGACATGGGCGGCGTCGCCAACCAGACACATCCGGCCGGCGACGAGGCGGTCGGGACAATATTCCACGACCGGTGTGCCGAGCACCGCTTTACGGGCGATGCATTCGAGGATCGCGTCGCGCCAGGGCGATGGCCAGTGCCGGCGCGCCAAGGCGGCCAACTCGTCGAACAGCGCATCCGGCATGCCGCTCGGGCGCAGCGAATGCCGCACCAGCGAGCCCTCGACGGCGCCTGTGCTGCGGAGGATTGCGTTATGTCCGGCGTCGTACCAGCCCCAGCCGACCCGGCGGCGGCCGCGCTCCGGACTGCCATCGGCGGCGGTCAGCGGAAAGCCGAGAAGCACATAGGGCCCGGACTCGAGAAACTCCAGATTGGGCGGATAGCGGACAGACAGCGCCGACTCTTCGGCAAAGCCGACCCAGGCCAGATACTCCGCGAAGACGGCATCCGGACGCTCCGGACTGACCTGCCGCCGCACAACGCTCTGATAGCCGTCCGCGCCGACCAGCACCTTGCCGTCGAACCGCCGACCATCGGCGGTCCTTGCCCAGGCCCGATCCTCCGCCTCTCCCGTCGCTTCGACGCGGGCGTTCTGCAGGACCACAATGCCGGCCTCGTCCGCCGCTGCGCGCAGACCGCGATAGACCGATTGCCATGCCTGAACGCCCGTCGCGAGCGCGCCCGTAGCGTGAGGACGCCCGGTCAACTGCTCGAGCAAGCCATAGCCGACCTGCAGCGCGGCCCCGGTCCGGTCCGTATCGGTCGAGCGCTCCAGCAGCGTGATCGAGAAGCCATGCCGCGACAAGGCGAGGCCGGTCATGAGGCCAGCGAGCGAGCCGCCGACGATCAGAATGTCGCTCATCCGCTCCGGGCCCGACGACATCAGCTTTTCGGCGTCACCCAGACCTCGACGGGGGCGACGAACTTGCCGGGCGCTGGTTTGCCGACCTGGACGCGATCGATCGTCACCAGCTCGCCGCTTTCCAGATTAAAGCTGGCCCAGGGCTTGGGCATGCGACCGAAGGTCATTTTCTGAACGGGCTGGCCGGTGGCCGAATTCATGATGGTTGCGATGACACTCATGGCCCAGCCGATAGCCATCACGGCGTGCTTCGGTCCAGTGATATTGATAGCCTGCCGACGCCGCGCGGGTACATCCGACGGGGTTCGTTTGAAATTTCGCTTTTCCGTGCGCTGATAGGTCCCGTATCTCGCGCCGACCCCGTCGTCCGGCTAAGCTAACGGGAAACTCGCTAGCCAATATAGTCTTGCGAGCGAAATTCGCTCGCGCCGGCGCCCGACCATCTATCCATCTCAAAATAACGAAAGATACGAAAGCATTTGACTTTCGTTAGTTAGTGCTGCGAAAGTCGCTTCATGGCTATTGAGTATGATGTTCTGGTCGTTGGGGGAGGCATAAACGGCGCTGCGATTGCGCGCGATGCGGCGGGCCGTAGCGCGCGTGTCATGCTCGTCGAGCAGGACGATCTCGCCGCGCACACCTCCTCGGCCAGCACCAAGCTCATTCACGGCGGGCTGCGCTATCTCGAGCAATATGAGTTCCGGCTGGTCGCCAAGGCCCTGGCGGAGCGGGAACGGCTGATGCGTGCGGCGCCGCACCTCATCCGCCCGCTGGAGTTCGTTTTGCCCCATGATCGCGGCATGCGCCCCATGTGGATGATGCGCATCGGCCTGTTTCTCTATGATCGGCTGGGCGGGCGCAGCAGCCTGCCCCACTCCCGGGCGATCAGGCTGGCCGGGGATGGCTATGGCAGCGCCATTCAATCTCGATTTGGCCGCGGCTATGTCTATGCCGATTGCTGGGGCGACGACAGCCGCCTCGTCGTCGCCAACGCGCAGGATGCCGCCGAGCATGGCGCGACGATCCTCACCCACACAAAATGCCTCGCCGCACAAAGGGATCAGCATGGCTGGCGCGTGTCCTTGCAGGGCACTGACGGCACGCCGTTCTCCGTGACGGCGCATGTGCTCGTCAATGCCACCGGCTCCTGGGCCGCTGATTTTCTGCCCGAGCGGGCGGGCATCACAGGCGCGGGCACATTGCGGCTGATCAAGGGCAGCCACATCGTCACCCGCAAGCTGTACGAGGGCGACCATGCCTATATCCTGCAGAATCCGGACAATCGCATCGTCTTTGCCATTCCCTATGAAAACGACTTCACGCTGATCGGTACGACGGATGTGGAGTGGCAGGGCGCGCCGGACGTCGTGACGATCGATGCGGCGGAAACGGATTATCTCTGCGACTCCGTCAACCGCTGGTTCGCCACGCAGATCACGCCGCAGGATGTGATGTGGAGTTTCGCCGGCGTGCGCCCGCTCTATGACGACGCGACGACCAACGCGTCGGAGATCAGTCGCGACTACGTCCTCTCGCTGGATCATGCCGGGGGCGCGGCGCCGGTGATGAGCGTTTTTGGCGGCAAGATCACCACGCACCGCGCGCTGGCCGAAGAGGTGATGGACAAGCTCGCCCGGCACCTTCCGAGCCAGCGACCGGCCTGGACAGCCGCCGCTCCGCTGCCCGGCGGCGATCTGGGTACGGGAGGGCTGGATGGCCTCACTGCCGACCTGCGGGAAAAGTTTGCTTTTCTCGGCGAAACCACCATCCGCCGCCTGGCGGAGAGCTATGGCTCACGCATCTTCAAGCTGCTCGCAGGCGTGAAGACGGCCGACGATCTCGGGCAGCATTTCGGCGCCGGGCTCACCCAAGCCGAAGTGGATTATCTTCTCGCGCATGAATGGGCACGCTCGGTCGACGATATTGTCTGGCGTCGATCGAAACTTGGGCTGCATCTGCGCAGGGAAGAGGTGGCGGTGCTGGAAGCCTATCTCGCGAACCATGCGAGGGTGGACGTCAACGCCGTCGGATAAATGACAATCGATAAACGTGGAGGGGCCAATGTCACCGGGGAAGGCATTTATTGGAGAACTGATCTCCGAATGCATTGCAGTGTTCATCATCATCACCATCGGCTGTTCTGCCGCCGCGATGTATTTTCTCTATGATCCAAGCCCTTACAGCACAGCCTATTTCGGGGTGTGCATCACCTGGGGCCTTGCCGTCACCATCGCCATCTATGTGACGGGCGCCGTCTCCGGCACGCACGCCAACCCGGCAGTCACCCTCGCGCTCATGATCTATCGCGGCTTCCCCGGGCGCAAGGTCGTGCCGTTCTGGCTGGCGCAAATCCTCGGCGCGTTTCTGGGTGCCGCCGTGGTCTACATGATGTTCTCGCCGGTGATCGACGCGTTCAACGCGACGCAGGGGGTGGAGCGGGCGGCCGGTGGCGGCGCCGGCGTGTTCTTCACCGCGCCGGGCGCGCACATCACACCGATCCGGGCGTTCTTCAACGAGATCGTGCTGACCGGCTTCCTGCTGCTCGGCATCTTCGCGATCACTGAGGAATATAACACGCAGGCGCCCGAGGCCAATTCGAGCGCGCTCATCATCGGCCTGCTGGTTGCCATGATCGGCGGCGGCGCGGGATATCTGGAAGGGTGGCCGATCAACCCCGCGCGTGATCTTGGTCCCCGCATCTTCGGCTATCTGGCGGGCTGGGGCGAATCCGCCTTCCCCGGGCCGGGCAATTACTGGTGGGTGCCCATCGCCGGCCCGTTCTGCGGCGGCGTGCTGGGCGCCAGCGTCTATCATTGGCTGATCCGGCCGTTCCTGCCCGCACGCCACAAGCGCGCCTTGCAGGAGACGATCCCCGCCGAGGCAGACGCGGCCAACTGACAATCGCGCCGCGCAGCCGGCGACCACAGGAGAGCAATCATGGCCCAGCCACCCTATATTCTCGCGATCGACCAGGGCACGACCTCGACGCGGTGCATCCTGTTCGATGCCGCCGCCAATCCGGTCGCCACGACGCAGCGCGAATTCAAGCAGCATTATCCCAATCTCGGCTGGGTAGAGCATGATCCCGAGGACATCTGGACCGACACCGTCGCCATGATGCAGGATGTGGTGGCCAAGGCCGACGTCGATGTCGCGGATGTCGCCGCGATCGGCATCACCAACCAGCGGGAGACCGTCGTGGTGTGGGATCGGGCGACCGGCAAGCCCATTCACAACGCGATCGTCTGGCAGGACCGACGGACCGCAGACGAATGCGCGCGGCTGAAGGACAGCGGCGCCGAAGAGATGGTCACCGCGAAGACCGGGCTGCTGATCGACCCTTATTTTTCGGCGACCAAGGCCGCGTGGATATTGGACAATGTCGCGGGCGCCCGCGCTGCCGCCGAGCGCGGCGAGTTGGCCTTCGGCACGATCGACAGCTTCCTGCTCTGGCGGCTGACGGGCGGCGCGGTCCACGCAACCGACCCCACCAATGCAGGCCGCACGCTGCTGTTCAACATCATGGACCAGGCCTGGGACAAGGAGTTGCTCAGCCTCTTCCGCGTGCCCGCCGCGATGCTGCCGGAGGTTCGGGACAATAGCTGCATCTTCGGCCAGTGCGATGCCGACATTCTCGGCAAGGCCATCCCGGTCGCGGGGATGATCGGCGATCAGCAGTCCGCGCTCTTCGGTCAGGGCTGCTTCCGCACCGGCATGGCGAAATCAACCTATGGCACAGGCTGCTTCGCGCTCATGAACATCGGCACGGAGCCCGTGCTCTCGAAGACGCGCATGCTAACCACCCCGGCCTATCGCTTGGCCGGAACGACGACCTATGCGCTGGAAGGCTCGATCTTCGTCGCCGGCGCGGCGGTCAAATGGCTGCGCGACGGGCTCAAGATCATCACCCATGCCTCGGAAACGGACGGCATGGCCACCCGCGTGCCGGACAGTCATGGCGTCTACATGGTGCCCGCCTTTGTCGGCCTGGGCGCGCCATATTGGGATCCGCACGCGCGGGGGCTGATCTGCGGCCTCACGCTGGATGCGACGGACGCGCACCTGGCCCGCGCCGCGCTGGAATCGGTCGCCTACCAGACCATGGACCTGATCGACGCCATGAAGGCCGATGTCGGCGAAGGCGAAACCGCCTTGCGGGTCGATGGCGGCATGGCTGTCAACGACTGGCTCTGCCAGTTCCTCTCCGACGTCCTGGTCGCGCCGGTCGAGCGGCCCGCAATTGTCGAGACGACGGCACTGGGCGCGGCGTTCATGGCCGGGTTGGCGACCGGCGTCTGGAGCGGTCTGGATGATCTCGACCGGATCTGGACCCGCGAACGGCGCTTCGAGCCGAAGATGCCAGAAACGACCCGATCGGCCGCCGTCGATGGTTGGCGCAAGGCGGTCGAACGCGCCATTTCCTGAGCCGCGCTTTCCCACCGCTGCTCCATCGCAAGAAGGGCCGGCCGCCCAGCCATTACAGCCTGCCCATGATGCCGCGCGCCCGGATGCAAGGACGCTTGCAACTCAAGGATCGAAGCGTCAGAACGCCGGCATGACGAGCGCATCCAACACCCGCCACCGCCAGATCCTGGATCTGGCGCGCCGCAATGGCAAGGTGACGGTCGAGGATCTCGTCGGCCGCATGAATGTGACGCCCCAGACCATTCGAAAGGATCTCAACGATCTGTGCGAGCGCGGTTATCTGTCGCGCGTTCATGGCGGCGCCATTCTAGGCTCGGGCGTCGAGAATCTGGAATATGAGGCCCGCCGCCGCCTGTCCGTGGCCGAAAAAAAGGCGATCGGCAAGGAGGCTGCGGCCCGCATTCCCGATGGCGCCTCCCTGTTCATCAACATCGGCACCACGACCGAGGAAGTCGCGCGGGCGCTCGCCGGCCGCAGCAATCTGATGGTTCTCACCAACAATCTGAACGTGGTCGATATCCTCTGCCGAAATAGCGCAATCGACCTGATCGTCGTCGGCGGACGGGTACGTCATGCCGATCGGGCGGCGGTCGGCCCTACCGCCGTCGATTTCATCCGGAACTTCAAGGTCGATTTCGCGGTCATCGGCGCGTCCGCCATCGATGAGGATGGCTCGTTGCTGGATTTCGACCTGAACGAGGTGCAGGTCTCGCACGCCATCGTCGAAAACTCGCGCTCCGTCATCCTCGTCGCGGACAGCAGCAAGCTCACCCGCAGCGCGCCGGTCCGCATCGGCCACATCAGTGCCGTCGACATATTGGTGACCGACTATCTCGACAGTCCGGAACTCGCCGCAGTCTGTGCCGAGCATAATGTCGAGGTCGTCAACGCAATGCCCGAAAGCGCAACGACGGAATAAGGCGCAGCGCAGGCGGTTCATGGGGTTGGCTCCCCCTCCTCTTCCGAGGAGGGGCTCAAGATGCCGCCTAGCCCCTCACTGCCCGCGCGACGGCCGCTTCGACCACGGCGCGATGGGCTTCCACAACCGGTTCGAGCAGCGCGGCATCGACCTTGTCGATCGTATCGTCCTCGACATGGCACCAGCGATGGATGCCAAGGCCGGCGAAGGCGTTCACATAGCCCCGGTCGATGATGGAGGACAGCTCACCGGCGCCGCCGACGACTTCAATCGGCCGCTCATAACCCGCAAGCCCGCGAAACGCCTCAGTGGTCTCTGCCATCAAGCCCGGCGACGACATCAGAACGCGCTGGGGGTCGGCGCAGGAGAGAAGCTGGTGATTGCGGCTCAGCACCTCATAGGCATCGCGGGTGGCGAGCCCGGCGCCCAGATGGGTCCAGATCTGTGTCTGGGCGGCCGGCGGCCCTTCCGAGAGGGAGTAATGCGTGCCGGCGAAATCGAGCTCATGCCCGCCGGCGTTGATGGCGAAGAGCGAATGGTCTGGGTAGCGGATCGCGGCCCAGCGGCACAGCTCCAGAAAGGCGGCAGTCCCGGGCGCCCGCTCGCCGACGCTGACGCCCCAGCCCGAGCGGGGCGTGGAGAAAGCCAGCCACTTGGGGCCTGCCTCGCGTCGCGCGATGGTATTGCTGCTGTGGCCGGTCGCGCTTTTCCCGGTGAGAATGAGGGTCAGGGGTCGGCCCGCGGCAACGGCCTCGGCGATGATCGGCAGATCGCGCGACGCCATGAGCGCGATGGGCACGTCGGCGATGGGCTTCAGCCGGGTGTTGAGCGCCACGATGCTGCCGGTCGGCCCGGTCGTCACGATGACGATGGCAGCCGGCTTGTTCGGAATGACCCGATCCAGCATCGGCTTGACCTCGCCCGAGAAAATCGCCGCGTGGCGAGCATAAGGCAGGACGACGATGGCGATCTTCCCGGCGACGCCCTGCGCCTCGAACGCATCGCGGACCAGAACGGCCGGTGCGGTAATGCCCTTCGCAGGCGTGGGGACGACGACCGGCTGCGCGGCCACCGCGACCCGCTTGTCCCCGGCGCGCAACTCCGTCACCGCCGGCTCGAATGTGGGAATTGGGAACTTGACCTCATCGACCTTGAAGCCCGCCGTTGCGAGGCGCTTGCCGATCCACGCTGCGGTGGCAAGATCGCCCGCAGAGCCCGAGATCTTGCTGCCGAACGATGCGTAGGTCTCCATGTCTTCGCGCAGCTGCTTTTGCAGCGGAGACGCGAAGGGCGCGGCGCCGGTGGGTGCCGGAGCGGATGCAGCCGAGGCCGGCGCTCCGCCAGCCCAGACGGCAACGCCCGCCAGCCCGACAGAAGCCTGAAGCATATCACGCCTGCTCTGCATCGATGTGTTCCTTCTATGGGTCGCCCGCAGGCGCTGGTTCAGTTGGCCGGGTCCGCCCGGTCCCAGGGCGCGACGGGCTGGGTGAAGGCGAGGAGATCTTCGATCAGCGCCTGCACCAGCGGCAGGCTCATTTTGACATTGGGAACCAGGGCTTTGAGCCAGAGAGATTTGACTGGAAAGTCCGGCAGCAATTGCACCAGCCGGCCAGCGCGCACGGCCTCGCGCGAGACGAACTCGCTCAGCATGACGATCCCCGCGCCCCTCAAAGCGGCATCGCGCAGGACGATGGCGGTGTTGACCGCAAAGCGCGAACTGACATCGACCGCCAGATCGCCTGACTCGCTTTCGAAGACCCAGGTCCCCCCGATCGACTGCGAGTTGAGGCAATCATGCTCGACCAGCTCGCGCGGATGCTTGGGGTGCCCCCGCCGGGCCAGATAAGAAGGCGCGGCGCAGATCACCATCGGATGCTCGCACAGGGGAACATCCATCACCCCGGCATAAGAGGCGGCCATGGCGCCGATCGCCAGATCGAAGCCCTCCTCAATGGGGTTCACGGACCGATCGACCAGCATGAGGTCGATGCTGACGCCGACATGGCTCTGCACGAAATCCGCGAAGAAGCGGCCGAAATAGCTACTGGCCACCGTGGTCGGGCATTTGATCCGCAGGTGCCCATCCAGCGCCTGGCGGGATCGGCGCGCGCCGGCGACGACATCGTCGGTCTGGCGCACCAGCGCGCGAACGCGCGGCAATTGGCGCTCGCCAAAGGCCGTCAGCTCGGCCTTGCGCGGCGTCCTGACGAACAGCACCGCGCCCAGTTCATCCTCCAGCCTCCCGATCCGCTTGGACATGACCGACGGCGCGATATTGAGCTTGCGCGCGGCAGCAGCGAGGCTGCCGCATTCAACCACGGCCAGAAAGGCGCGCATGTTGAGCAGCGTATCCATCAGGGCGCGCTCACGAATGGCCGCCCGCGCGTCATCATTTGAAAGTCACCCGCGCCACCGCAATCCCCTTCTCGCCGGAGACGGCATAATAGAGATAGATGCGGCCATCGTCGTTGAGAACGCCGGGATCGCGCAGGGCATGCTCCGCGCCCGTCGCCATGCCCCCGCGCGAGGAGACCAAAGGCAGATTGGCGCCTTCATAGGCCTTTTCCGGGCGCATCACTTCCGTTGGCGTAGAAGCCGTCCACTCCGACCAGTCGGGCCGGAGATCGACGCTGGCATGGAGGATGCGTTCCGGCGAGTCCCCTACATTGGTGTAGAAGACATGCAGCGTGTCGCCGATGCGCGTCACCCCGGCATGACGCATCTCATCGAGAATGCGCGGGCCGGCTTCGAACGGCGGCAGGAGCGATGCCGACCGGAAGAACTGGCCACTGCGCAGCCAGACCGGATAGGCGCTCGCCTTGTCGGCCATGCCCAGGCCGTAGCTGCTGCCCTTGTAGCTGAATACGCGAATATAGGGCGCCCCGAACGCGCCGGACGCTGCGGTGAAGCTCAGACCATCGGGCGAGGTCGCAACGAAGCTGCGCTGGGCATAAGGCCGGCCGCCATAGTCGCCGCCGGGCATTTCGGTCGCGCCATGATAATAGAGCACGATCCGCTTATTCTCTTCATCCACGACGGCATCGGGAGACGAGATGTGGTGCAGCGCCGAGGTCTGCTCCAGCCGCAATGTGCCATCTTTATAGACGGTCCAGGGGCCTTCGGGCCGATCGGCATAAGCCAGGCGGATGTAGCCGCCGCGGTGATGGCCGAAATACATATAATATTTGCCGAGCGGATTCTTGATCCAGCTCGGCACCCGGATCACCGAGGGGCCGTTGATATTGTTGCCCAGATCGCCTTCCAGCCCCGGCATGTCCGGATAGATGACGGGGCCTGAGCCGATGCGCTCCGCCACCACAGCCGAGACTTTGACACTCTCGGTCGAGCGCGATGTCGGCGCCTGAGCCGTCGCGGGAGAGGTACTGGCGAGGATCGGAGAGATCAGGAGGCTGGCCAGCAACCCGGCATATATTCGCTTCGTCCTGTTACCGCTGCGCATCTCTCTGATCCTCTCCATCGTCTCTATGGGCGCCTCAGGCCTGCCGGCTGGCTGCCTGCGCTGTCTGGCTCATCTCACCGGGCTGGTCATGCAGGAACACGCCCTGCCTGCGCAACTCTGCCTGCAGGCTGGCCACATCCAGCGCGCGCGGCTGGACGCCGGCGTTCACGCTGAGCGCGGCTGCGGCGCCAGCGGCCTGTCCGGTCAGCCAGCATTGCGGGATCTCGCGCATGAAGCCATGCGAGTTGGCATCGCAGCTGATGTGCTTGCCGCCTGCCAGCAAGCCGTCGAGCTTGCGCGGCACCAGCGCGCCATAGGGCACCGAGATGACCGGATATTTGAGGCTGACCGAAGGGCTGACCCCGACCTCGTCGGGCAGCGCAATGCCATCGGCCCACTGGCTGCGCAGGATCTTGCCCATGCCAGCCAGACGCCGTGTGTGCCGCACGCCAAGCTGCGAGCCGCTCTGCAGCATATAGCATTGCTCGAACCCCGGCGCATGCGCGAGGAAGAACTCGCAATGCGTCTGCATGAACCGGTGCGAGCGGATCTCCAGCTCGGTCTGGTCATCCACATCCAGCGCGGACAGGCCGGATTGGCGCGGGCCGAGGAACAGCGCGATGTCGTTGCGCCAGGAGACATAAGGCGGCTGGAAGAAGCCGAGCCGCTCACGGCCGAGCTTGGCGAACTCGGCATATTGCTCGGGCTCATTGGCGCGGAAGGCCAGCCAGCGGTCCATGTCCACACCGCCCAGCATGAAGCCGGTGTTGGCGCTGTGGTGGACGTCGCCTTCCTCGATATCGGTATCGAACTCGGCCCCGGCGCGCGCGAAGATGTCGCCATCGCCGGTGGTATCGACGACCACCTTGGCACGCAGCGCCTGACGCCCGGCCTTGGATTCGAACACCACGCCCTCGACCTTGCCGTCGGCGACCATCGGCACCGCCGCCCAGCTGTGGAACACCAGCCGCACGCCGGCTGCCAGCAGCATCTCCTGGCTGATCAGCTTCAACCGCTCGGGATCGAGCGTGGGCGACCA
Source organism: Sphingobium sp. B8D3B (assembly GCF_025961875.1). Taxonomy (NCBI): domain Bacteria; kingdom Pseudomonadati; phylum Pseudomonadota; class Alphaproteobacteria; order Sphingomonadales; family Sphingobiaceae; genus Sphingobium; species Sphingobium sp. B8D3B. Next base: position 2,563,228 of record NZ_JAOQON010000001.1, read on the forward strand.
GCAGACCGTGCCGTGGAACGCCGCAGTGCGCTGGCCCCAGTAGCTGGCCTTCTTGGGATCGCGCGAGCCCCAGTCGGCGCGCGGCGGCCCGGCGAGGCCCGCAGCGGGCAGGCGCCCGAGCACATCATTGGCAAAGCCCTGGATGACCTGCCGGCCGGTCCAATCGGTCATCCGGTCGATCCAGATGACGAGGCCGCCGGTGGAAAGGCCGCCCAGATGATTGTAGCGCTCCATCAGCACCACATCGGCCCCGGCCTGCGCCGCTGCCCATGCCGCCGCCGTGCCCGAAGGCCCTCCGCCGACCACCAGCACGTCGCAGCTGTGATACACCGGGATCTCGCGCGCGGGCTCGACCCAGGTCCCCGTGCCATTGGCCCGCGGCAGCACCCGACCACCCGTCTCAAACACGTCAGAGGCCAGAAAACGATCCTCCGACTGGCGAACTTCCTGAACTTTAGGTCTGTCCATAATCGGCGAACCATATCCTTTCTGGGGAGGGATGGCGCTGCGGGCGCCATCCCATGAGTGTTGGTGAAGCGCGGGTGCCCTTACATCTTGAACCGCAGACCGACGCGGAATGCGCGGCCGACCTGATCGAACAAGGGCGATGCCTGGTCCGGGAAGGGCGGCGCGACATTGAAGATATTGTTCAGGCGAATGAACATCTCCCGGCTCCGGTCGGCATCCCGCGAGACATCGACCGTGAACGTCGCGTTGGTGTAGAAGGTGTTCTTCGTATCGTTGAAGTTGATGCTGTTCAGCGTGCCGGTCCCGACAACGAAATCATTGTCGATCTTGCCGCCCTGCAGCCAGCGCAGGTCCAGCGTGCTCGTCAGGCGGCCCAGTTCATGCGTAACGAGGCCGGACACGCGCCAGTGCGGCGTCACATATTCGCCCGCCCGTTCTTCCGTGCTGGCGGTGGACACGGCCGTGGTGGCCAATGTGTCCAGATATGTCCCCAGCAGGCGAATGGAGAGCGAGCCGGCGCCCTGACCGAAGATGTTCTCCAGCGAGGAGCGATAGGCGGCTTCGAAATCGACGCCCTTGGTCTTCAGGCGATCCAGATTCTCGAAGCGGACCGTCACACCGGTGATGTCACCAGCCGGGGCGCCGCCAGAAGTCGTGACAAGGCCGCAGAAGTCGGAAATGCCGTCGACATAGCAGCGCTCAAGCACCTCGTTCGCCGAGATCGTCCCGATCACGCCCTTGATGTCGATATCGTAATAATCGACCGAGAGACGCAGGCCGTCCAGCCAGCGGGGCTGATAGACGATGCCCGCCGTGAGCGTATCGGCTTTTTCAGGATCGAGATTGGGGTTGCCCAGAGATGCGACCTCGACCGTGTAGTTGGTCGACCGGCGCGGATCGCGAATATTCTGGCGCGCCACCGTCGTCGGCGCGAACAGCTCGGCAAAATTGCCCGCTCGGATATCGCGGGACCGCGTCGCGCGAAGCCGCAGTTCGCTCGACAATTCCCATGTGCCGCCGACCTTCCAGGTCGTGACGCCACCCGATGTGCTGTAATCCGTGTAGCGCGCGGCGAGGTTGAGGTCGAACGAGCGAATGAACGGCAGATCCTTCAACAACGGGATCGCCAGTTCGCCGAACACTTCCTTCACATTGTAGCTGCCGGAGATCGGCTGGCGCGCGCCGCTCTGCCACTGGCCCGCCTGCGAAATGGCGTCCACCGTCGCATCGATCGACTCTTCGCGATACTCCGCGCCGAACGCGGCGTTGATCGGGCCGGCCCAGCCCTCGAACAGCGCACCATTGGCGCTGAACGCAGCGACTTGCTGCTTGGTGATGAGGTCGAAGCGCGACGTGCCTGTGATGTAGGCAATGGCTTCCTGCGAAGGCGATCCAAAGCCGAACAGATTGAGCGGCGCGCACGCCGGGTCGTCATTGAGCGGATTGGCATCGGCATTCACGCGGCAGACGATGTTGCTGCCGGAGCGCACGGCGTCGATCGCCTTGCGATAATTGATCATGTTGATCTGGCCGACATACTCCTGAACGAAGTGGTTGCGGCCATATTGGTAATAAGCATCGAACGACCAGTCCCCGAGCGTGCCTTCCACGCCGACGACGCCGCGATAGACCGACGGCGAGCCGACATGCCCACGTACGGCGCCCAGGCCCTGCTCACGCAGAGAGCGACCGAAGTTGAAGCAGGTGACGCCGGCGGCAAGCGCACGCGTGCGGAAGTCGTCGCTCAGATAGGGGTTGGTGATCGGCACCAGCACATTGCCGGTCTGCCCGCCGGGAATGGTGGTCGCCGAACAGGTGGGATTGCCGGTGACGGAGCCCTGCTGGCGCGGCTCGGCGAAATAGCCATTGGTGATCGACCGCGCGAAGCTGCCTTCCGCAAACAGAGTGAGGTTGTCGACCACCTCATAGGAGACGCGGGCCATCGCCGAATAGCGCTCGACCGGCTGCTGGAGGTTGCCGCCCGGATTGATGATCTCGGTGTAGTTGCTCGTGCCGCCGATCATCCGGTTGCCGAACACTTCGCCATAGCCGAACTGCCCGGTCTGCTGCCCCGGCAGGAAGGTCGTGCCACGCAGTGGGCCGCTGGTGATCAGGCCACCTTCCCACAGGTCGGTGCGGCGCACGTCATCCGCGTAGATGGTCGCCGGCAGGCCATTTTGCGCATAAGCCGAGTTGCCGGCGACGCCACGGCTCACCCAGGGGCGCGGGCGATAGGGCGTCTGGCCGATGCCCTCATTCTTGGAATATTCGCCGCCGATCAGAATATGGCCGCGCCCGCCGCCAAAGCTGGTTCCAGCCGCTAGGCCAGCCAGCACGTTCTGGGCATCGCCATATTGCGAAATGCCGCTCTGAACCGTGCCCTCGACGCCTTGGAGTTTGGACTTGAGAATGAGGTTGATCACGCCGGACACGGCGTCCGAGCCCCAGGATGCCGAGGCGCCGCCGGTGACGACTTCCGTGCGTTCAATGAGAATGGCCGGGATGACGCCGAGGTCGACCGTGCCCTCCGGCGCGGTCGCGACATGGCGGCGGCCATCGACCAGCACCAGCGTGCGCTGCGCGCCGACATTGCGCAGATCGGCAACCACCGTCGCGGATGACAAGGCCCGCGCAACGCCGTTGCCGGTCGTCGAAAAGGCCGGGATGAGGCGGAGCGCGTCATCGACCCGCGTCGGTGCCACGGACTGAATCTGCGCGGTGCTGATGACCGAGGTCGGCGTCGGCGCCGTGAAGCCGCTCGCCTGAATGCGTGAGCCGGTGACGACGATGTCCTGGTCGGCCGCTGCGCCGGCAGAAGAGGCCGCACCGGCGACTTCCGGCTGCGCGCTCGTAACATGGGCCGTCGCCGGCTCGGCGGCATCGTCGCTCACCTGCGCCAAGGCGCCGCTGAGGGGGCACAGCATTGCCGCAATGCAAACGCCCAAATGGAACCGCGAACGGGCTGCGCTGATAGCTTTCATCTGATCCTCTCCCTGCTCAAGCTCTTATTGCGCATCGCCAGACCGAAGATTCGAACCAGTAGAGCTGGGTTCGACACGATTCCCGTCGGGGCTGAGCGCGATAGGATCTGCGGTACGCGCGAGAGGGCCAGTTCAGAAGGCCATGTAGCTTTGGCGGTGCATTCTCGATTCGAGAATGGTCAGTGGCGCCTTGGCCTCTCAGCGCGGTCACCGCGAGCAAAAACATCTTCGTGAAGCGAGCGGCCCGCTGTCTCCGGCATGAAGTGCAGGGCCACCAGCCCGACCAGACAGGCCAGCATCATATAGAAGGCCGGCATCAGCTCGTTCCCGGTCAGCGTGATCAGGCCGCTGCCGATGGCCGGCGCCGTGCCACCGAAGATGGAGGTGGAGACATTATAGGCGATGGCGAAGCCGGCGAACCGCGCGGCGGTTGGGAACAGCGCCGGGAATGTCGCCGAAATCGTCGCCAACTGGGGAACATAGAGGAGGCCGAGGAGCACGAATGCAATCGTGGCGCCGAGGAAGCCCGTGCCCATGAGCAGATAAAGCGGCACAACACAGACCAGCAGGCCGATGAGCGAGAAGCGCCACATCGGTTTGCGCCCGATCCGGTCCGAGAGCGAGCCGGCAAAGGGCAGGAACAGCATCATGAACAGCATGCCGATAATCGGCACGATCAGCGCATGTTGCGCCGTGAGGCCGATGCGCCGCTCGAGATAGGTCGGCATGTAGCTGAGCAGCGTATAGTTGACGACATTGAGCGCCACGACCAGTCCGCCCACGACCAGCATCGGGCGCCAGTGGCTGTGCATGAGCTGGCGGAGCGAGACCGACGGCCGCTCTTCGCTCTCATGAGCGCGGAAGACCGGCGTGTCCTCCATGCGCGAGCGCAAATACATGCCGACCAGCCCCATCGGCCCCGCCACCAGGAACGGAATGCGCCAGCCCCATTCATACATTTGCGCCTCCCCGAGCAGCATCGAGAAGCTGAGCATGAGGATCGCGCCGAAGGAGAAGCCGGCCAGCGTACCGAATTCGAGAAAGCTGCCGTAAAAGCCGCGCCTTTTGTCCGGCGCATATTCGGCCATGAAGGTCGCCGCGCCGCCATATTCGCCGCCGGTCGAGAAGCCTTGCACCATCCGCAGCAGGATGAGCAGCGCGGGCGCCCAGAGGCCGATGCTGGCATAAGACGGGATAAGCCCGACCGCGAGTGTGGCGCCCGACATCAGCAGAATGGTGAATGCGAGCACCGACTTGCGCCCCAGCCGGTCGCCCAGCGGTCCCCAGAACAGCCCGCCGAGCGGACGCACCAGAAAGGAGATGGCGAAGGTCGCGAGCGCGAACAGCACCGCATCATCCAGATCGCCCGGGAAGAGCGCAGCCGAGATATAGGTCACCCCATAAGCATAGATGCCGTAATCGAACCATTCGGTGGCGTTGCCCAATGCCGAAGCCGCGATCGCGCGACGCAGCGTGGCAGTCTCGACCGGCTGGTCGGGGGAGGCTGGCAGGGGGGATGCGGTCATTCGGTTTGTCCGTCGACAGTGTTGGGGTCCAGCAGCGAGGCCATGGGGGTGGTGCGCGGGACGATCTGGAAATCCTGCTGGTCAGGCGCTGGCACAGGCGGGGTCGAGGCCTGTCGCCAGAGGCCGAAAGCGAGCGTCAGGCCCGCGCACAGCGCGATGAAGAAGAACAGGCCGCCCACGGGCGCCGCGCTCATCAGCAGCGCCGCACCCAGCGGACCGGCGGCAGCACCAGCCGAGTAGAGCAGCACCAGCCGCCCGCTCGCAGCGACGCGCTCGGCGGCCAGCAACCGGTCGTTGCAGTGCGCGACGCAGAGCGGATACAGGGCGAAGCTCAGCCCACCGAACAAGGCGCCGAGCACCAGCAGGTCCAGCCCGCGCGATGCCAGCATGGCGAGCATCAGACTGACGACCAGCGTGGCGGTGAAGCAGCCGACGATGACGCGCCGCCGGTCCAGCCGGTCGGACAGGCGGCCCAGCGGCCATTGCAGGGCCACGCCGCCGAGGATGACAATCATCATGAACGTGGCCGTGGCGCTCAGGTCCAGCCCCAGCCGCCGTACATGGACTGCCGCCATCCCGTAAAAGGCGCCAAGCATCAGGCCCGTCGCCACCGCGCCGACCGTGCCGAGCGGCGAGGCGGCGTACAGGCCCCGAATGGTGAAGGCTTCCGCATCGACCGGCGTCGGCGCGCTGCTGCGGGTGAGACAGAGCGGAATGATCGCCAGCGAAATGAGAATGGACGCGAGCAGAAACGGCGCGGCCGGCAGCGTGCCACTGGCACCGAGCAGCAGCTGGCCTACTGCCTGCCCGAGATAAAGCGCGACCATATAGGCGGCGAGGATGCTGCCCCGCGTCTCCATCTCCGCCCGGTCGTTGAGCCAGCTTTCGAGGCAGATGAATACCCCGGCGACGCACAGGCCGTCGATCAGGCGCAGGCCTGCCCAGAATGGCGCGGACTGGATCAGGGCATAAGAGAGCGTGCTCGCCGAGAGCAGCGAGACGAAAACCGCAAAGGCGCGGATATGCCCCACCCGCCGGACGATCTCGCCGGCCCGAAGCGCGCCGACGACCAGCCCGGCGAAATAGGCCGTGGCGACCACGCCGATCACGATCGTGCCCGCCCCGGCTCGCTCCAGCCGCAGGCTGATCAGCGTCGACAAAAAGCCACTGCCCGCCATCAGCATGAAGATGGCGAGCAGGAGGCTGCGGACGGGCTGGATCGCGGCGAGCATCAGGGGTGGAGCAGCGCGCGGATCACGCCGCGCGCCGGTCCTCCGTCATGGCCGCGTCATCCTCCACCAAGGCGCGGTGGAGGGCGCCGACGGCCGTCTCATAATCCTCGACAGCGACGATGAACTGCACGTCGACATTGCGGATCTGGTGCTGCATCGCGATGATCGGCACGCCTTCATTCGCGAGCGACCGCAAGGCATCGGCCAGCAGCCCCGCCCGCGAGATGTCGCTGCCGATCACCGAGACGATCGCCACCGGCTGGGCCGAGATCGCCGCATCCGGATAGCGTCCCTGCAGATCCGCGATCACGCGCTTCACCGTCGGGGCGTCCGTCGAGAGATAATGGGTGATCGTGTTGGCGTTGGAGGCCTTGCTGACGATCCACGCGCCGTGGCGGGTCAGCGCCTCGAGGATCGCGGCGTCATAGCCCTTCACCCCGACCATATCCTGCTCGAAGAACTGCAGGGACTGCGCCTGGCGCACGCCGGTCACGATTTCAACGCGCGGCGTATCGGAGACATATTTGCCGCAGATGAGCGTGCCGCCATCCTCCCGGTCGAAGGTGTTGCGCACGCGCAGCGGAATGTCCGTCTGGCGCAAGCCCCGCCCGGCGCCCGGGTGAATGGCCTCCATGCCCAGATTGGCGAGCTGATCGGCTACGTCATAATTGGTGCGGCCGATCTTGCGGGCCTTGTCCGTCCCGACGAGACGCGGGTCGGCGCTCGAAAGGTGGAATTCCTTATGGATGACCGCTTCGCGTGCGCCGGTCAGCACCGCGATGCGCGAGAAGGTCATTTCCGAATAGCCGCGGGCATACAGCCGCACCATGCCCTCGCTGCACCCGGCATAGCCGGTCACGATCGGCAGCGTGTTGCTGAGATCGATGGACGCGAACGCCTGCAGAATGCGCTCGTCCAGTTCGCGCATGTCCTGCTGGTCCCACAAGGTGAGATCGACGAACGCGGCGTTGACGCCCCGGTCGCGCAGCAGCAGCGCCGTCGAATGCGCGCTGTGCGCCTCGCCGAGGCCGGCGAGCAGCTCGCGCACCGTCACCAGCTGCTCCTTGAGGCAGAAGCGGCCATGGCTGCGCAGCCGCGCCAGATCATCGAGGCAGGCAGCGACGGTGGCGATCCGCATCTCGACAAAGGCATCCGCTTCGGCGAGGCTTTCTTCGCGCACGAACATCCCGGCGTTGCGCGTCTTCATCGCGTCGCGCACCGCGTTCATGGCGTGGCGCCAGCCATCGGCATCGTCATCCGCGACGAAGCGGGCATAGACCCCCGGCTCGCCGCTCTTCTTGTGCTCCAGCAGCAGGTCGGTCATGCCGGCATAGGCCGAGACGACGAAGATCCGGTTGTAGAGATCGGCGCCCTTGCGGCCGGCGATCAGCACATTGTCGAACAAAGTCGTTGTGGCGGCCATGGATGTACCGCCGATCTTTTCCACACTATGGCTCATGCCAGCGCCTCCTCCATCAACGGTCCCTTCACAGGCGTGATCGCCTGCGGCTCGCCCCGCGCGGCGATGAAGGCCGGGCGCGGCGTCTCGACGCCGAACGGCGCGACCAGCCGGTTGCAGACGGCATTGTAGACCAGAAAGGCATTGGCGCGCGGGAAGGGCGTGATGTTGCCATTCGACCCATGCATGATGTTGCAGTCGAAGATCACCACGGATCCAGGCTTGCCGGTCGGCGCGACGATGCCGAACGTGTCGGCCAGCTCGGCGAGATTGTCCTCGTCCGGCACGCCATATTCCTGCTTCTTGAGAGACTGGCGATAATGGTCCTGCGGCGTTTCACCGACGCAGGTGAGGAACTGGCGATGCGATCCGGGGATCAGCATCAGCGGGCCATTATGCGGCGTGTTTTCGGCCAGCAGCACGGACATCGACAGGGCCCGCATGCGCGGCATCCCGTCTTCCACATGCCAGGTCTCGAAATCGCTGTGCCAGTAGAATTCCTTGCCGCGAAAACCGGGCTTATAGTTGAGCCGGGACTGGTGGATGTACACCTCGTCGCCCAGCAGGAAGCGGGCGACCTCGGCCAGGCGCGCATCGGCGGCCAGCCGCCCGAGCACCGGACTTTGCGCGTGGATGCGGAAGATAGAGCGGATCTCGCGGCTGCCCGGCTCGCTGATCACCGTTTCGTCTTCCAGCGCATCAGGATCGGCCAGCAGCTTGCCGGCGTGGCGCTGGAGGAACGCGACTTCCTCGTCGGAAAACAGGTCTTCCAGCACCAGATAGCCGTCGCGGTCGAAGCGCTCGGCCTGTGCGCGGCTGATGGGTGCGTCCTCGCTCCAGTCGCTATGAACGACGGGGTCGAGGCGCGGCGAAAAGGCCGCCACGCTATCGTGGCGGGATGGGTAGAGGTCTTGCATGCTTCTCCCCCTTCTAATGGTTGAAAGATGGTTCAGTCGGCGAGCGCGGGCTCGCGCGGGGCACTGGTGTCGGCGGGATAGGCGCCATGTTCGTCATGGACTTCCTTGCCGGTCACCGGCGGATTGAAGGTGCAGGCGCACAATATGTCCGTCTCCGGGCGCACGATGTGCGGGTCATGGTCGTTGAGAGCGTACATCACGCCGGGCGAGAGCTTGTGCGTCACGCCGGTGCCCAGATCCTCGATGGTGCCGGTGCCCTTGAGGACCAGCACCGCCTCCAGATGGTTCTGGTAATGCATGTGCAGTTCCTCACCCGCGTGCATGGTGGTGACGTGGAAGGAAAAGCCCATATCGTCATCCTTGAGCAGGAGGCGTGCGCTTTCCCACCCCTTGGACTTCACGTTGCGGTCCGTCTTGCGGATGTCCTGCAGCTTGCGAACGATCATATTGCGTATCTCCTCTTACTCTGCGGCGACGCCATAAGGGACGCTGAGCGCGGACCGGATGCTCTCCTCGAGAATGTCGAGGCCGGCCGACAGCACGTCGTCCTCAATCACGAGAGGCGCGAGCACCTTCACGATCTCGTCATGCGCGCCGCTGGTTTCGATGATGAGCCCCTGCGCAAAGCAGGCGGCGGTGATGGTTTCGGCGACCTCGCCCGATCCGACATCGATGCCGCGCATCATGCCGCGACCGCGGGTGGAGAGGCCATGTTCGGCGGCCATCGCCTCCAGCCGCCGCTCCAGCAGCGCGCCGCGACGGGCGATGTCCTGCTGGAATGTGTCGTCGCTCCAGAAATGGCGAAGCGCGGCGGTGGCGGTCACGAAGGCATGGTTGTTGCCCCGGAAGGTGCCATTATGCTCGCCCGGCGACCATTGATCGAGCGCGGGGCTGAACAGAGTGAGCGCAAAGGGCAGGCCCATGCCGGAAAGCGATTTCGCCATCGTCACGATGTCCGGCGTGAAGCCCATGCCTTCGAAGCTGAAGAAGTTGCCGGTGCGGCCGCAGCCCGCCTGAATATCGTCGATAATCAGCAGCGCGCCGTGGCGCTTGGCGATCGCCGCGATCTTGCGGAGCCATTCCGCCGACGCGACATTGAGCCCGCCTTCGCCCTGCACCGTCTCGACCAGAATGGCGGCCGGCGCATCGAGGCCGCTGGACGGATCGGACAGGCGTCGTTCCAGCAGCTCGGCCGTGTCGACGTCAGGCCCATGATAGCCATCATAGGGCTCATGCGCGACATGGCTCAGCGGCACGCCGGCGCCACCGCGCTTGGCGGCATTGCCGGTGCAGGCCAGCGCGCCCAGCGTCATGCCATGGAAGCCGTTGGTGAACGCGATCACCATCTCGCGACCGGTGATCTTGCGGGCGAGCTTGATTGCGGCCTCGACGGCATTGGTGCCGGTCGGCCCGGTGAACATCGCGCGATAATCCAGCCCGCGCGGGCGCAGAATAACCTCCTCCAGCGCGGCGAGAAAATCCGCCTTCGCATCGGTGTGAAGGTCGAGGCCATGGGTAATGCCGTCGCCGGCGACATAATCGACCAGAGCGCTTTTGAGGACCGGATGGTTGTGGCCGTAGTTGAGCGTCGAGCAGCCCGACAGGAAGTCGAGATAGCGGCCGCCCTGATTGTCGTGCATCCAGACGCCCTGCGCCCGGTTGAACTGGCGCGGCATGGAGCGTGCATAGCTGCGCACGCCGGATTCCCGCCGCTCGTAAATGGCGGTGTCGGGCTTGCGGGCCGTGGGATGGGGCAAGATGTTGGCGGTCATGCTGTCAGCGTTCCTTCTTCTGTTGCGGCTGCCAGATGAGGCAGCGGGCCGAGGCGCGCCTGCCACTCGGTGGCGTGCGCTCCGGCAAAATGTGGCTCGCGCTCGAAACGCGCGGTCTTCTCGATGGGGACGTTCCACCGCCGCGCCAGTCCTTCGAACAGCGCCCAGGATGCGCGGTTATCCTGCGTGATCGTGGTCGTGATGTGAGTCACGCCATGCTGCTGCGGGCGCGCCAGCAAGGAGTCGATCATCCGGCCTGCGAGGCCATGGCCCCGCAGGGAGGCGGCGATGGCCACCTGCCAGACGAACAACGTCTCGGGCGATTGTGGCACCCGATAGCCAGACACCCAGCCCACCAGTGCGCCATCGCATTCCGCGACGGCACAGCTATCGGCGAAATCGGTGCACTGGAGCAGGTTGCAATAGGCGGAGTTCGCATCCAGCGGCGGTGATGCGGCAATCAGGGCACTGACGGCAGGCCCGTCCGTGGCGGCGGGCTTTCGAAGCGAGATAGATCGCCCCTCGCGATCTAAAAAGTGCGCAGAAGCCCTTGGCGGCTCAAAAGCCGCTGTAGCTTGTCGATCAAAGATTGTTTATCTCCCGAATTATCTTTTCTGAGACGCGACGCTGTGCAGAGGCGTCGTTCGGCGCCATATATGGCACTTATCTCGCTCACTTCAACCGGAAGAGGCAAATTTTAGTTCATCTGATAAAGTATATGCCCACCCACTCCCGTCGTTCCGGCGAATTGGCGTGGGGCGCGCCTTGCGCTATCGACACGGCATGAACCTCGATATTGCTTCATCCACTTTGCGCGCCTTGCGACGGATTCTGCGCGCCACGGAGATCGGCAGCCGCCAGCTCGCCACGGCCACGGGCCTCACCCCCTCGCAACTGCTGGTGCTGCGGGAAATCGCCGCCGCCCCCTCCGCCACGCCAAGCGCGATTGCCCAATCGCTGCAGTTCAGCCAGGCCACCATCACGGCGATCGTCGACCGCCTTGTCGCCTTGGGCTTTGTCCAGCGGGAGCGCAGCGAACGCGACAAGCGGCAGTTCCATCTGCATGTTCTGGCGGCGGGAGAAACGGCTCTCGCAGAAGCGCCCGATCCCCTTCAGGCGACCTTTACCGAGCGCTTTTCAGCCCTGCCCGTCTGGGAACAGGCGATGGTCCTCGCCGCGACCGAGCGTCTCGCCATGTTGATGGACGCCGAACATATCGACGCAGCGCCTTTGCTCGACAGCGGCCCGATCGACCGGGCGCGGCCGCATTCATCCTGAGCGCTGATTCCGGCGCTTACAGAGCCTGCCGGACTTCCGCCATGGCGCGGGCGATGGCCGCCTTCAGCTCACCCTGCGAGAAAGGCTTGCCCAGCTTGACGACGTTGAGGCCGCTATCCGTCGGCACCTCACCATAGCCCGTGGCGAGGATGATCGGCAGGCGAATGTCCTCCGCCATCAGCTGCATGGCAAGCTGCACGCCGGTCATGTTCGGCATGGCCTGATCGGTGACGAGCAGGTCGATGCCCGGATTGTCCCGCAAGATCTTGAGGGCATCGGCCGCACAATCGGCTTCCCACACCTGATGACCGAGATCTTCCAGAAACGCCGCCGTGTTCATCAGGATGAGCGGATCATCGTCCACGGCGAGAATTTTGAGCGGGCGAACCGTGCCGTCCGCAGACAGCGCCGGCTCCGCCTCCCGTGCCGGCCGGTTGGCATCGTCGCTGGAGACAGGGAACCAGAGCGCCGCCGTCGTCCCGATGCCAGGCGCGCTCGTCAAGGTGAAGGTGCCCCCGAGCTGGCGCACAAGGCCATGGATCATCGACAGGCCAAGGCCCGTTCCCTTGCCGACGCCCTTGGTGGTGAAGAACGGCTCGGTCGCCCGCGCCAGCGTCTCGGCATCCATCCCCGTGCCCTGGTCTATGACCAGAATGCGCACGTAGCTGCCCGGCGCCAGTTCGGCCGATTCGCCCGGCGCGATCCGCTTGGTATCCGTCTCGATCCGGATCGCGCCGCCATCGGGCGAGGCGTCGCGCGCATTCACCAGCAGGTTGAGCAGCGCCATCTCGATCTGGTTGGCATCGGCGACGATGAAGGGGCCGTTCGCAACGCCGTGAAATTCGAGCGGCCAGAGCGGCCCCAGCGTCCGCTGCGCCAGTTCCTTGAGCCCGTCGAGCAGCGAGGAGACGTTGACCGGTTCGGCCGAGAGGTCCTGCCGCCGCGCAAAAGCCAGCATGCGCTGGGTCAGTGCGGCGCCGCGCTCGGCGCCCTGCTGGGCATTGTCGAGGAGTCGCTTCGACATCGGGTCATCGGGGATCCGCTTGCCGAGCAGCGAGAGGCTGCTCGTGATGGCCATCAGCAGATTGTTGAAATCATGCGCGACGCCGCCGGTCAGCTGGCCGATGGCTTCCATCTTCTGGCTCTGCCGCAGCGCATCTCGCGCCGCTTCGAGTTCCGCATTGCGAGCCTTGGTTTCGCTGAGGTCACGGCCGACCGCGACGAAATTCACGCCATCGGGCTCCGGGGCCACGGTCCACTCGATATGCTTCCAGCCGCCATCGCGCGTCGCAATGCGGTTCTCGAACCGCGTGGGCTCCCCGGTTTGGGCCATGCGCTCAATGGCTTCCAGCGTGGGCGGCATGTCTTCGGGATGCATGAAGGTCGCGTAACCGCGAGTGAGCAGCTCGGCTTCCGTCCAGCCCAGAACCTGCGTCCAGGCGGGGCTCACGGCTGACATCATGCCGGTGAAATCGGCGCGCGCGAGCATATCCTGCGACAAGGTCCACAGGCGGTCCCGCTCCGAGCGCGCGCGCTCCACAGCGACCTTCACGCGTTCGCCCACCTCCTGAACGAGCGTTTCTTCCTCCGCCGTCCAGACCCGCGGCGTGGCATTCTGGACCGCGAGCAGACCCACCCACTGCTTCTCCTCGAACAGCACGACGTCCACGAAGGCGCCCACCTCACGTGCACCCAGCCCGGCCTTTGCCTCGGCGCTCAGGCGCGCGTCAGCCTGCACGTCACGCACCACCACGGGCGTGCCGACGCGATAGGCGTTCAGCAGATCCGGACCGAAGGCTTCGAGCGAATGTTCGCCAACAATCGACCCGACACCGCGATGATGGTCGCGCTCGACGGTCATGCGGCCATTCGTGATTTCCGCGTAGAACACCCGGCTGGCCGAGAGATACGCCCCAAGGCGCTCCGCCGTCAGGGCAATGACGTCGGCCGGCGTGGTCAAAGGGCGCAACGCGTCGGATAGCGACATCAGGAATTCGGTCTTGCGCTCGGCCGCAACGCGTTCGGTCGTTTCGGCGAGAATGCAGATGACGCCCGCCGGTTGGCCCTGCTCATCGAGCACCGGCGAATAATCGAGGTCCATCCACACCTGCTCGGGCCGGCCGTGGCGGTGCAGCGTCAATTCCTGATCGCGATAATGGAGCGTCTTGCCGGCCAGCCCGACCTTCATGACATTGTCGTTGAAGTCGGCGACCTCGCCCCATCCTTCCCGAACATTGGAACCCAGAAGCTCGGGGTGGCGCCCGCCCGCGAAGCCGGAATAGGCGTCATTGTAAAGCATGACGCCCTCCTCGCCCCACAACATCACGATCGGCACCTGCGAGCGAAGCAGCAGCGAAACGGCGCATTTGAGACACGGCGCCCAGTCTTCGATCGGACCGAGTGGCGTGGCGCTCCAGTCCCTGTCCCGGATCAACGCAGCGCACTCGCCCCCGCCAGCCAGGAAGGCCAGATCGGCAGAGGCCAGATGTTGAGCGCGCGCAGGCATATTCTGGAGCATTCGTATCGAGATCCTATCGAGGGCCGCCCGCGAGATTTTGCCATCTTCGCCGATACGCCAAGGTCTGACGGTTTATCTCACCACCTACGGTCGCGAAATGCCATTTTGTACAGAGTTTGCTCAGCGCGTTCACCCAAAGACTAGCCTGTGCCCGCTCTGAAACAGGAACAGGCTACAAACAGCAGAAATCTCGGGCCGTCTTGGAATGCAGAGGAGCCAAAAATGGCGGGCGCTGCGGCGTCATCCGACTCAGATGAGCCTGGACGGGAGGAAGTCTTCAGGGCGTACGCCCCACCCAGACTCAGTCCGCGTCGATCATGAACAGCGTGTTTTCCCGATATTTCGGGTCCATGCGGTCGAACAGCGGGTGGACATCGAACGTGGTCTCAAGAACGTCCAGTTCGCTCAGGCCCGCCAGATTATAGCTGCCGACCTTGGGTTCGCGCGGCTCGGCGCCGTCGCGGGTAATGGTGATGGCATCGATGAAGTAGCTGTCGTTGCGCTTGTAGAGCACATGCGGCGCCAGCACGAGCGCCAGCTTGTTGTAGCGGGCGGAAAGACAGCGACGCAGCGCGATCGCTTCAAAGATGCGACTATTGTCCATGGCCGGGCCATTGGCCGGTTTGTCGCCGATTATCAAGGCCCATGGCGTGTTTTGCCCGGCGGGCGCGTGGCGCGCCGTACAGCCCGCGCACCGTGCGCGCCTTCACGATGCGCAAAGGCGGCGGCGCGCATCCTCATATTCCGCGGCGAATCGCGCGATGAGTGTAGCGGCCGGCACCACGCCGGTGACCGCGCCAATGCCCTGGCCTGCGCCCCAAATGTCCTTCCACGCCTTGGCGCCTGTCGCTGCAGCGAAGTCCATCGCCGAGGGATCGCTGGCGGGCAGCGCATCCGGGTCCAGCCCCTGTGCGAGGATGGACGCGCGCAGATAATTGCCCGAGACGCCGGTGAAGTAATCCGAATAGACGATGTCCGCCGCCTGCCCGTCCACGATGCCCTGCTTGTAGGCGGCGCTGGCCCGCGCTTCCTGCGTGGCGATGAAGGCCGAGCCGATATAGGCAAAGTCCGCGCCCATCGCCTGCGCGGCAGCGATGCCGCTGCCGGTGGCGATGGCGCCGGAAAGGGCGATCGGCCCGTCGAACCACGCCCGCGTCTCTGCCACCAGCGCGAAAGGCGACTGGCTGCCGGCATGGCCGCCTGCGCCCGCCGCCACCAGGATCAGGCCATCCGCCCCCTTTTCGACCGCCTTGTGGGCAAAGCGTTGATTGATGACGTCATGGAAGACCAGGCCGCCCCAGGCCTTCACCGCTGCATTCACCTCCTCATTGGCGCCCAGCGACGTGATGATCAGCGGCACCTTGAACCGGGCGCAGATCGCGAGATCCTCCATCAGGCGCGGGTTGGAGCGATGAACGATGAGATTGACGGCAAAGGGCGCGGCCGGCGCCTCGGGGTGGGCGGCATCATGCGCCGCAAGTTCGGTGACGATGCGCTCCAGCCAGTCCTCGAGCCGGTCCGGCGCGCGCGCATTCAGCGACGGCATGGCACCGATGATGCCCGCCTTGCACTGCGCGATGACCAGATCGGGATTGGAGATGATGAACAGCGGCGCCCCGATGACGGGCAGGCGCAAACCACGACCAAGGCTCTCGGGAACGGACACCAGTTTCTCCTCTCCCGCCCGGCCTGACATGGCGGCCTGCACCCGTCAATGCCGGCGAAAATCGCATCGTTACCGTTTCATTTACCATCTGTAAGTTACCGCTACGGCAGGGCCAATCGAGGCAAAGGGGGTAAGCGGCATGGGACAGACAAGAACGATGCGGGCAGGCCTGACATGGGCCGCGCCGGATGTGACGAGCTTACTGGCGCGGCTGCTCGGTCGCACGAGTCGCGCGCAGGCATCGGCTCAGGGTCAGGCTGCACCCTCCGCATGGAGCCCAAGGCCGGCGCCTCGCCTTCGTAAGAACGACGACCTGCCCGCCACTCCGGATGTGGCGGAGACAGCGCCGACGCTGCGCCGCCCGGCCCTCATGCTCGTCACCGAGACCAACGCGCTGCCTGCATGGGCGTCGTTCAGCGCGGTCATGCCAGCGCCGCTCAGCGATCTGGAGGTCAGCGCGCTGGCCGCTGCGCACTGGCCCCGCATACGACCGATAAGCGATGAGGCTGCCATCCCTGCTGCCAGCGATGCAACGGAGGAGGACTCTGCCGCGATGCAGGCCGCGCTGAGTGAGGCGCTCGCCCGCCTGCGCGCGCTGACCATCCAGTCCCGCCACTGACAAAGCGGCACCGCACGCCGGTCACCAGTCCTCGATCGTGAGGACGGCCAACGCCATCTCCACCCCCCCATCCTGCGCGTCCATCACGGAATCGACCGCCAGATCGACGACGATGTGATGGACGAGGGCGATCTCGGCGTCCGGCAACTCTTTGGTCAGCGCCGTCGCCTTGTCCCACGCTTCCGGACCGGGAAGGTGCAGCACGATCCGATGCTGTGCGCCGACGAACGTCGCGCTGCACCAGGGGCGCTGGCCGCCATCCTCCACAGCACAATCTTGGCCTGCCAGCGCTTGCAAAGCAGCTAGCAGACGGCCGTGACAATCGCGCCGCGTGCTGCGGGGCGGGGCAGCCTTGCGAGGCAAGGGGCTGGCCGTGGCCGCCAAACGAGCCGGCTTGGATCTCAACAGCGCTCTCATTGCGCACCTTCTTCATAAATGTTCATGAAATGTTCTACGCGGCGCCGCGTGCGTTCGGAGGGTTCACGCCCCCGACGCAGATCATGCACGAAGCGGGGATCGCGCACGCATTCGCGACCGAAACGGGTTGCCGCCATGCCTGTGCGGCGCAGGAACAACTCTATGGATCTCAGGACCGTCATCGCCAACCGAACCTCCTCACTGGACTCGACAATAGGAAGACCCCTAGGTTCTAAAGTTATTTCCTACTTGTCTAGGAAAATTCCTATGTGTAGTGTTCCGCAATGGACAGCGTCGATGCGAGAGCTAATCTGGAGCGGCTGATTCAGGAGCGCGGGGAAAGCTATGGCAGCATTTCCCGCCTGCTCGGTCGCAATCCGGCCTATATTCAGCAGTTCGTGAAGCGCGGCTCGCCCCGCAAGCTGGACGAGGCCGATCGCCAGCTGCTCGCCCGCTTCTTCGGCGTCGAGGAGGCGCTGCTCGGCGGCTCTTCAGTACTGACGCCCAACCCGATGAGACACAGCGCGCCCCTGCCGCGCGGTCTCATCGCGGTTCCTCGCCTCGCTCTCGGCGCTTCTGCCGGTGTCGGCGCGCTGGTCGAGGATGAGGCGGCAGCTGGCGCGCTGGCCTTCGACATGCGCTGGCTCAGAGCCCTGGGCGGCCAGCCCGATCAGCTCTCCATCATCCGCGTGGATGGCGAATCGATGGCCCCCACGCTCAGCGATGGCGACGACATCATGGTCGATCGGGCCGACGGCATCGATCGGCTGCGCGATGGCATTTATGTGCTGCGCATGGATGATGTGCTGATGGTCAAGCGCGTCGCGCTGGCGCCCCGCCGCGGGCTCTTCTCGATCCGCAGCGACAACCCGCTCTATCCCACATGGGAGGATGTCGACCCCGTCCTCGTCAATATCGTCGGTCGCGTGATCTGGGCCGGGCGCCGGGTGGGCTGATCGCCTCGCCGGCTATCCGGGGCGACCACGACGCGCCAAGCGGCACGGCCTGATTTCGCTCGGCTCGACACGGCGTTCGCCGGGCTCGAAACGCGCCAGATAGCCGCCCGCCGCCGTCCGGCCTTCCATGCCGACGAAGCGGAAGCCGATCGCCTCGAACTCGCAGCGCAGCAGTGCCGGCGGCGTACCATGATGCTCGGTCGGGCGGTCGATATCGACGACCACCACCTGCCCGCCGGGCTTGAGCGCCGGATAGAGTCGCCACAGAAAGGCGTAGGGCTCGGCGATCTCATGATACATGTGCACCATCAGCACCCGGTCGAAGCTGTGCTCCGGCAGGCGCGGATCGTCCGGCGTGCCGAGCTTGACGCTGACATTGTCACGATTCTCGCGGGTCACCCGCTGGCCGAGCTGGTCGATCACCTCGGCGATGATGTCCTGCCCGAGCACGCGGCCCCTCGGCCCCACGCGTGTGGCGAGCCGCACGGTGTAGTATCCCTCGCCCGCGCCGATGTCGGCCACGGTCATGCCCGGCGCGATGCCGGCGCGGTCCATGATTTCCTCGGCCTCGTTGACCCGGTCGCGCGCCTCCTCCGTGGACCAGCGCGTCGAGATGATCGGCGCCACCGGCCGGTCGGCGCGGGGGAAGGCTTCGGCCGTGTCGGGCCGACCACTGGACGCCGGCGCGAGCGAATTGCAGCCCGAAAGCAAGGCAGTGCCAAGCAGCAGGACCAGCGCGGCTGAGCGCCGCGCATCCCGCCCGCCCAGCATCAGTCGACATCCTCGACGTCGACCTTCTCCCCGGTCACCTTCTGGCTGAGCGCGGCCGCCATGAACGGATCGAGCGCGCCGTCCAGCACGTCATCGGGCGCGGTGGAGGTGACGCCGGTGCGCAGATCCTTCACCAGCTGGTAGGGCTGCAGCACATAGGAGCGGATCTGGTGGCCCCAGCCGATCTCGGTCTTGGCCTGATAATCGGTGTTGGCTTCCGCCTCGCGCTTCTGCAGTTCCGCCTCATAGAGGCGCGCCTTGAGCATGTTCATCGCGGTGGCGCGGTTCTTGTGCTGGGAGCGGTCGTTCTGGCTCGCCACGATGATGCCGGACGGCACGTGGGTGATGCGGACTGCGGAATCGGTGGTGTTGACGTGCTGACCGCCCGCGCCGGACGCGCGATAGGTATCGATCTTGAGGTCGCTTTCCTTGATCTCGATCTCGATATTGTCGTCGATCACCGGATAGACCCAGACCGAGCTGAACGACGTATGGCGGCGGGCCGAGCTGTCATAGGGGCTGATCCGCACCAGCCGGTGCACGCCGCTCTCGGTCTTGGCATAGCCATAGGCATTCTCGCCCTTGAGCAGCAGCGTGGCGGACTTGATGCCCGCCTGTTCGCCCGCCTGATATTCGATCATCTCGACCTTGTAGCCGCGCTTCTCCGCCCAGCGCTGGTACATGCGCAGCAGCATCTCCGCCCAGTCCTGGCTCTCGGTGCCCCCGGCGCCGGCGTGGATTTCCAGATAGGTGTCGTTGCCGTCCGCCTCGCCGGAGAGCAGCGCCGTCACCTTGTCGCGGTCGGCCCGCTCAGCCAGCGCGGCGAGGCCGGCGATGCCCTCATTGGCCATCTCCTCGTCGCCCTCGGCATCCGCCATGTCGATCAGCTCGACGGTATCGTTCATCTCGGATTCGATGGCGCGGGTGGCGTTGATGGCTGCGTCGAGCCGCTGGCGCTCGCGCATGACATCCTGCGCCGCCTTGGGATCATCCCACAGCGTCGGATCCTCCACGCGGGCGTTCAGCTCATCCAGGCGGCGCAGCGCGCGATCCCAGTCGAGGAACCGGCGCAGCAAATCCAGCGCTGCCTGAATGTGGTCGACATGGGCCTGCGCTTCGGCACGCATGAGAAATCTCCGTCAAGTCCGTGGCCAGATGGTGGGCCGAATGCAGCCCGATGCGACGCCGCTTCCCCCCGGTCAAGGGGCGAGAAGGCCGGCCTTGGCACAGCGGGCGGAAAGTTGCTCTCAGAGCAACGATTGATCGGGCGGATCGGATGCGGCGGAATCGCCCTGCCGCGCGCGGCTGCGCTGCCGCCAACGATGGGCCACCCAGCCGCGCCAGCCGAGGTGGACGAGGCAAAAGCCCAGGATCGATGCCACAATGGCGAACAGCAGAAGCCCCAGCGCGGTGGGCGCCGCAAAATCCAGCGCGCGCGCGCCGATCGAGCGAATCATCGTGTCGCCGCTTGCCGAGAGACGGTCGCCAAGTACGCCATGCCCCAGCTTGTACGCCGCGAAATAAATGGGCGGGAAGGTCAACGGATTGGTGACCAGCGTCGCGCACGCGGCGGTCAATATGTTGGCCCGTGCGGAAAATGCCAGCATGGCCGCAACTGGCGTCTGCCCGAAGGGAATCAGGAAGCCCGCGAACAGACCCAGCGCGACCCCGCGTGCTGTCGACCGCCGGTTGAAATGCCAGAGCAGCGGGTGCGCGATGCGGTGCGCGAACGGCTTCATCCACCGATTCGACAACAGGCTTTCGCGGGTCGGCAGGCGGCCGATCAACCAGCGCTTCAAGACGGGTCCTCCATGACAGGCGACCTGTCTAACCCATCAAGGCTGAGCATCGCGTGAACGCGGCGCACGAGGACGGGACAAGTAACGGGCCAGACAAGCGATATAGGTCGCCGGGCCCGCGGCTCAATAGATGCCGCCCTGCTCCCCGGCGAAATCGCGGCTCACATCGCGGCGGGCCGCGGCCGGCTTGTCCTCGCGCGCGCGCTCTTCCAGCTCATCGCGCCGCATGGAAATACGCGGCTCGGTTTCCGGCTTGAACGCCTCCCAGATGATCGCGGTGCGCGGATCGTCCGAGGGCCAGCCGCCATAGACGCGCTTGCCGCTGCGCCGGTCGACCCGCACCATGCGGACGCCTGCGGGCGCCACGAACGGCGTCTTGGGCATATCCTTGAGGATCGGCGCCATGGCGGACTTCCAGATCGGCGCCGCCAGCGTGCCGCCCTGGGCATAGCCGCCCATGTTACGGGGCTGGTCGAAGCCGACATAGACGCCCGCGACGATGTCCGGCGATCCGCCCACGAACCAGACGTTGGTCGGGCCGTTGGTGGTACCGGTCTTGCCGAACAACGGCCGATCGAGATCGCGCAGGCTCGTCGCGGTGCCGCGCTGGATCACGCCTTCAGTGATGTGCACCATCTGATAGGCGGTCATCGGGTTCATCGCCTGCCGTCCGCCATGGGCGAAGCGCGGCATTGCCTTGCCGTTCCAGTCATCGGCATTGCAGCCCTGGCACGGCTTCCAGTTGCGCGGCCAGATCACCTGGCCGTTCCGGTCCTGCACATAGTCCATCACCTTGGGGGTGAGCTGGCGGCCGTGATTGGCGAGCATCGCATAGGCATTGACCATCTTCTCGACGGTCGTCTCGCCGGCGCCGAGCGCGAAGGCGAGATAGGGCTGGTAATCGCCAATGCCCATCGCCTTGATGGTGCGGACGACGCGGTCCATGCCGGTCTGCGCGGCCGTGCGCACCGTCATCAGGTTGCGCGATTGCTCGATGCCCCAGCGCATCGTCTGCGCGCCACCGCCCCCGCCGGAGAAGTTGCGGAAGCACTTCTGCCCGAGATTGGCGCCCTGCCACACGCAGAAGGGGCCATCGACGATGATCGAGGCGGGCGTCATGCCATTGTCGAGCGCGGCGGCATAAACGAACGGCTTGATGGTCGAGCCGGGCTGCCGCATCGCCTGCGTCACCCGATTGTATGAAGACAGGCGCGCATCGAACCCGCCCTGCATGGCGAAGACCCGGCCGGTGTGGACGCCCTCGATCATGAAGCCGCCTGAGACGCCCGGAACGTTGCGCAGCGCATAGGCATTGCCTTCGGGCTTCACCGCGATGACATCGCCGGGCTTGAGCGAATCGAAGGTCGGCCGGCCATTGCGCCGGTCCGCGAGCAGGGCCGACGAGCGCGGCAATGTGCCGGTCTGGCCACCGGGCAGGCCGAGCGAGGCGCTGCTGCCGGACTTGTCCAGCACCACCGCGACGGTCCAGTCCGCATAATCAATGCCGAGATTGGACGCGGCGAGCTCGCTTTCCCAGCGATCCAGATTGTCGATCTTCGCGATCGGCCCGGACCAGCCCTTGCCCGAATCATAGCGCAGCAGGCCCTCGCGCAGGGCCCGCGCCGCCTGCTCCTGCATGAAAGGCGAGAGCGGCGAGCGCACCCACAGGCCGCCTGCATAGACGCTGTTGGGGCCATGCTCGGCAGCTTCGCCAAACTCGGCGATCAGGCGACGCCGGATTTCTTCGATATAATAGCCGCCCACAGCACTGTAGCCGCTGCCGCGCTGCCGCACCGCGCCGAGCGGCTGCGCCCGCGCTTCCTCATACTGGCCCTGCGTGATGAAGCGGTTGCGCAGCATCTCGCCCAGCACCCAGTTCCGCCGCTCGAGTGCGCGATCCATGTGCACTTCCGGGCGATAATTCGCCGGCCCTTTGGGCAGGATCGCGAGATACGCCGCCTCATGCAGCTTGAGATCGGCCACATCCTTGTCGAAATAGGCGCGCGCTGCGGCCTGCACGCCATAAGCGTTGCGGCCAAGGAATATCTGGTTGAGGTAAAGTTCGAGGATCTGCTGCTTGGTCAGCACGCTTTCCATGCGCCAGGCGAGGATCGCTTCCTTGAGCTTGCGCGTATAGCTTACCTCATTGCCGACCAGCAGGTTCTTGGCGACCTGCTGGGTGATCGTGGAGGTGCCACGCGGCGTCTGCCCGCTCATCAGGCCCTGGAATGCGGCGCGGGCAAGGCCGGGATAATCCAAGCCGTGATGACTGAAGAACGTCCGGTCTTCCGCAGCCAGATAGGCATTCACCAGCATCGGCGGGAAATCGGAATATTGCAGCTGGACGCGACGCTCGCGGGCGAAGCTGTAGACGGGCTGGCCATCGATATCGCGCACCACCGTCGGCAGCGGCGGCTGGTAATCGAGCAGCGTGCGCGCATCCGGCAGATCGCGCGCGAACAGCAGCCAGAAGAGGAAAATCGCGCCAATGAAGGCCAGCAGCGCATAAGCCAGCCAGCGCCAGCGCCGCCGCTTCATCATGTCGCGCAGGCGCGCGCGCACGGCGTCAAGACGCCCGCCCCGCTGCAACCGGAAGCTCGTCGCTTCGTTTGTCGCTTCTTCCATGCGCGCCACCTAGACCAATTCTGCCGCGTGAGGGAACCGATTTTGCGGCAGGGTGCGCGCAAATCTGGAATTCAGCGCTGCACCGATTGCCGCGCGAAATAGACCGAGACAGCGGCAGCAACGCCCTTGGCCAGCTGCAAGCGGCCATCGCGCGTCGCCATCCAGCCGGCCTCGGCATTGTTGCTCACATAGCCGGTTTCCAGCAGCACCGAAGGCGTATCGGCCGATTTTAGCACCACCAGCGAGGCCTGCCGGTGATAAGGCGTGCGGAAGCGGAAATGCGGCAGCCCCTCGCGATGCAGAATCTCGGCAAAGCGCGCCGAGGATTCCATCGTGTCCCGCCGCGTCAGATCGATCAGGATCGAGCTGACCGCCGTGCTGGCGCCCGAGAGGTCGACGCCATTGATGATATCCGTGCGGTTCTCGCGCGCCGCCAGCCGCGCCGCCTCACGGTCGGACGCGACATCGGACAGGGTGTAGACGGTGGCGCCGCGCGCCTCCCCGTCCTGCGCGGCGTCCGCGTGAATCGAAATGAACAGCCCGGCGCCCAGCTTGCTGGCGATGCTGTAGCGCTCCTGCAGGATGAGGAAGCGATCGTCCGACCGGGTCAGCGCAACGCGGATGCGGCCGGTCTTGAGCAGTTCATCCCGCACGGCCTGCGCGATGGCCAGCGTCAGATCCTTCTCGCGAATATCGAGGCTGGCATTGTAGGCGCCGGGATCGTGCCCGCCATGGCCGGCGTCGATCACCACCAGCGGGCGGCGCGGGTCTTTCGGCCCTTCGATCGTCGGCAGGGGCACGGCCGGCGCAGCATCCGGAATGCCCACGACAAGGCGCGGCCCCTTGGGCGGGCGGCTCATATGGTTTGTGAGGTCGCCAGCGCCGGACACAGGCGCCCAAGACACAGGCGCCAGCCCCTCGTCCGACGGCGCGGCAAGGCTCAGCACAAGAGCAGAAAATGCGGTCAACAGGGCCATGGAAGGCGACTTTTGCCGTCCATGCGGCGCCAGCGCCAGCCAAAAGTTAACCGGCCGGCAAGGCTCTTGCGTGCAGGGTGCCGCCGCGTTGGTAAGCAGCCTGGCTTGGTCTGGCAGCGCGGGGCCTTCTGCTTTTCCACGTTGCTCTGCGGAGCAAGCCCTGCTAGCGCTTCGTTCTCCCGGACAACCCGCTGTGCCCGACTGGCGCGCGGTGGGGATTTTTCCGGTTAATCATCGCCTTCTGGGCGATCCGACAGGTTGATGTTGCATGGGGCATGGCTTGATGAGCTTGGAGCGCGCGAAAGCGGGCCTTCAGCCGCGAGCACTGTTCAAGCCGGTATCCGCAGGACGCGGACATGCCCAGGCGACAGACACGCAATCCTTTTTTGAAAACCGGGGTTTTCAGCGCCGCTGCCGTGTCGACACGACACGCAAGAGCGCGCCCCCCTACATGACACCGGGTCGCCATCCCCGCTTGCGGCGCATGGCGATGACCGGCTGGAGAGACTTTAATGACAATGCGTATGCTGATCGATGCGCGCCACCGGGAAGAGACCCGGGTCGCGGTCGTAACGGGGAACCGGATCGAGGAGTTTGATTTCGAGAGCGCTGAACACAAGCAGCTCAAGGGCAATATCTATCTCGCCAAGGTTACCAGAGTCGAACCCTCGCTGCAGGCGGCGTTCGTCGATTACGGTGGCAATCGCCACGGTTTCCTCGCCTTTTCGGAAATCCACCCAGATTATTACCAGATCCCCCGCGAGGACCGTGAGGCGCTTCTGGCTGAAGAAGCCGCGCACGCCGCCGAAGAAGCCGCCCTGCGCGGCGATGTCGACGACGAGGATGATCATGGCGAGGATGGCGTAGAAGTCGTCGAGCGCCCCAATCTCGACGAAGACGAAGAGAGCGAAGGCGAAGCGCCGGCCCGCAAGCAGAACGGCAAGGGCAATGAGCAGGCCGCCGAGGAAGTGCGCCGCAAGCGCATGGCCCTGCGCCGTCGCTACAAGATTCAGGACGTCATCAAGCGCCGCCAGGTGCTGCTCGTCCAGATCGTGAAGGAAGAGCGCGGCAACAAGGGCGCGGCGCTGACCACCTATCTCAGCCTCGCCGGCCGCTATTGCGTGCTGATGCCCAACACCAGCCACGGCGGCGGCATCTCGCGCAAGATCAGCAATGGTGCGGATCGCAAGCGGTTGAAGTCCATCATCGCCGAGATGAAGCTGCCCAACACCATGGGCTGCATCGTGCGCACGGCGGGCCTCTCGCGCACCAAGACCGAGATCAAGCGCGACTTCGATTATCTCGCCCGCCTGTGGGACGAGATTCGCGAGAACACGCTCAGGGCCGCCGCGCCGGAGCTGATCCACAATGACAGCGATCTCATCAAGCGCGCCATCCGCGACATCTATCACCGCGATATCGAGGAAGTGATCGTCGAGGGCGATGAAGGCTATCGCCAGGCGAAGGACTTCATGAAGCTGCTGATGCCGAGCCATGCCCGGCGCGTGAAGCAATATGCCGATCCGGTCTCGCTGTTCCAGCGCTTCGGCGTCGAGGACCAGCTTGCCGCGATGTACAATCCGGTCGTGCAGTTGAAGTCCGGCGGCTATCTGGTCATCAACCCGACCGAGGCGCTGGTCTCCATCGACATCAACTCGGGCCGCTCGACGCGCGAGCACAGCATCGAGCAGACCGCCACGGCCACCAATCTGGAAGCTGCGCGCGAGATCGCCCGCCAGTTGCGCCTGCGCGACATGGCCGGCCTCGTCGTCATCGACTTCATCGACATGGAGCACAACTCCAACATCCGTAAGGTCGAGAAGGCGATGAAGGAGGCGCTCAAGGACGATCGCGCCCGCATTCAGGTCGGCCGCATTTCCGGCTTCGGCCTCATGGAAATGAGCCGCCAGCGCCTACGCACCGGCGTGCTGGAAGCCTCGACCCGGCCCTGCCCGCATTGCGAAGGCACAGGTCTCGTCCGCACGGCATCGTCGGCGGGCCTCTCGGCCCTGCGCATGCTCGAGGAAGAGGCAGCACGCGGCCGTGGCAGCCAGATCACCCTGCGCGCCAGCCAGGAAGCGGCCTTCTACGTGCTCAACAACAAGCGCCGCGAACTCGATGAAATCGAGAACCGCTATGGCGTGACCATCCTCATCCTGCCCGATGGCGAGATCGAGGGCGCCCGCATGTCGGTCGAGGCCAGTGGCCCGCGCCCGACCATGCAGGTCAGCTATGCGCCGGTCATCACCGAAGAGGTGGAGGACGAAGAGGACGAGATCGAGGACGTCGAGGAAGAGGAAGAGGTCGCTGAAGAGCGCCAGCCTCGCGCAGACGACGAAGGTGGCGAGGGACGCAAGCGCAAGCGTCGCCGTCGCGGCCGTCGTGGCCGGCGTGACCGGGACGACCAGTCGCTGCAGGACAGCGATGGTGCGGCGTCCGACGAGGATGACGACGCGCAGGCCGATGCCGATGAGCGCGATGACGAGCAGGCCGAAGCCGGCCCGTCCGAATCGAGCGAGGCCGAAGGGTCTGACGAGGCACCGCGTCGCGGCCGCCGTGGTCGCCGTGGCGGTCGTCGCCGGCGGGGCGGACAGAGCGACGGTGCAGACAATGGTGCCGAAGCCAGCGAAGGCGCGACGGACGACGCAGCAGACGCCGCGCCGGTCGCATCGGCGGACGCTGCCGAGGCAGTGCAGGAGACGGTCGAGCCCGCATCGCCCGAGCCTGCTGCCGACGCGGAAGAAGCGCCTGCGCCCAAGCGCCGCCGCCGCACCCGCAAGGCTGCCGAAGCCGCGGATGAAGCCGTGACGGTCGAAGTCTCGCCGGAACTGGCCGAAACCCCGACCGTCGAAGCGCCTGCTGCTGAAGCACCGACTGAGGCCGCCGAAGAGGCACCGGCACCCAAGCGCCGCACGCGTCGCAAGACGACCAAGGCTGCGGAAGCGCCCGCCGCGACCGAGGGTGAGGCCCAGCCGGCAGCCGAGGCAAGCACGGAGGCGGCGGAAGAGGCGCCCAAGCCCGCCGCCAAGCCCCGCGCGCGTCGCAAGCCGAAGACCGTCGAGGCCGCTACCGAGGCCCGCGAGACGCTGGTCGCGGATGCCGCCGACACGGCAACGGACGCTGATGCGTCGGCGCAAGCCGATGGCGACAGCGGCGAAACGCCCCGTCGCGGCTGGTGGCAGCGCACGTTCGGCGCGTGAAGCACACCGCCCTGCGGTCTGAGAACCGGCATGATGGATCGCCCGATCCGTCATGCCGGGTTCAGGCTCGCCGGGCTAAGGGGCCGGTCATGGATCGGCCGCTCTCCCCTCCCCGGCAGCTTGCCGGCCAACTCAAACCCCATCATGCCCGTGAGGCGGCTGTCGCGCCCTGGCTGATCGGCCGACTTCTCGCCGTTCTTGCGCTGCTGAGCCTGCTCGCCGCGCAGCCCGCGTTGGCCCAGTCCGTCCTGCGCGATGCCGAAACCGAAGCGCTGATGCGCGATGCCTCCGTCCCGATCATCCGGGCCGCCGGGCTCGATGAGCGCAATGTGCAGATGCTGGTGATCAACGATCCCAGCCTCAACGCCTTCGTCGCGGGCGGGCAGATCGTCTGGTTCCACAGCGGCCTGATCGCGGAAGCCGATGACCTCAATCAGGTGCAGGGCGTGATGGCCCACGAGCTCGGCCATATCGAGGGCGGCCATATCGTGCGCTTTGCCGATGGCGCGCGGGAAGCCACCGGCATCCAGCTCGTCTCGCTGCTGCTCGGTGCGGCGGCGATGGCAGCCGGCGGGGGCGAGGCCGGCATGGGCATCATGGCGGCAGGTCAACAGGCCGCCATGGGCCGCTTCCTCACCTTCACGCGCACGCAGGAATCGAGCGCGGACGCCGCCGGCGCGCGCTATCTCAAGGCGGCCGGCATCAGCGGCAAGGGCAGCATCGCCTTCTTCCAGAAGCTGCAGAATCTCGAATATCGGCTGTATGTGCCGCAGGACACCTATGTCCGCACCCACCCGCTCTCGCGCGACCGCATCTCAGCCCTGACGGCGCTGTATGAGAATGATCCGGCCTGGAACAAGCCAACCGACCCGGCCTTGGAAGCGCGCTTCCAGCGTGTGCGCGCCAAGCTGATCGGCTTCGTCAGTGAGCCGGAAAAGACCCTCAAGCTCTATCCGCCCTCGGACCAGAGCCTGCCCGCCCATTATGCGCGGGCCTATGCCTATCATAAGAGCGCCTTTACCGAGAAAGCGCTGGCGGAAGTCGATACCCTGCTCAAGGCCGCGCCGCATGACCCGTATTTTCTGGAGCTGCAGGGCCAGGTCATGCTCGAATCCGGCAAGCCCGCCGATGCCATCCCGCCGCTGCGCGAGGCCGTGCAGCGCACCAATGGCGAGCCGCTGATCGCCGCGATGCTCGGCCATGCCCTCGTCGCGACCGAGGATGACAGCCATCTCGATGAGGCCGAGCGCGTGCTGCGCAACACGGTCGCGCGGGATCGGCAGAATCCGTTCGCCTGGTATTCGCTCGGCGTCGTCTATCAGCGCAAGGGCGACACCGCCCGCGCCGCGCTCGCCACGGCCGAGCGCTACTCGATGGAAGGGCAGGACGCACTCGCCCTGCGCCATGCCGATGTGGCACTAGCCGGCATCCAGCCCAACTCACCCGATTATCTGCGGGCGCAGGACATTGCGATGGCCAGCCGCGCCGCCATGGAAAGGACACGAAAGAAATGACGAACAAGGCAGGCGCGGGCGCGCTGTTCCGCGCAGCCGGGGTGATCGTGTCCGCGCTGGGCACCCGCACCGGCGAGCGCAAGCGCGGGCGGATGGTGATGCCGGCTTTGGCCGTTGCGCTGCTCGCCGGCGGCGCCGCGGTGACCTATGCTGCGACCAATCAAAGCCCGGCCCTGCCGACGGCGGACCGCGCCGCCATCGAATCGGTGGTGCGCGACTATATCCTCGAGCATCCCGAGATCATCCCGCAGGCGATGGAACGGCTGAAGGCCAAGCAGGCCGCCGGCACCGTCGATCAGAACCGGTCCGCGCTGGAAACCCCCTATCCGGGCGCATGGGAAGGCGCGGCCCAGCCCAAGGTCACCCTCGTCGCCTTCATGGATTATGCCTGCGGCTATTGCCGCGCCGCGCTGCCGCATATCGAGGAACTGGTGAAGGCCAATCCCGATCTGCGCGTGGTCTATCGCGAACTGCCGATCATTGCCGATGGCAGTGCCAATGCGGCGAAGGTCAGCCTGCTGGCCGCCAGCGAGAACAAGTTCATGGCCTTCCACAAGGCGATGTACGCGGCCGGCGGCGTCTCCTCGGACGCCATCCTCAAGGCCGCGCGCACGGCGGGGCTGGATGCCGACAAGGCGAAGGCCGCCATTGCGGCGAAGGGCGGCGATGATGAGTTCATGAGCAACATCCGCCTCGCCCAGGCCCTCGGCGCCGAGGGCACGCCTTTGTTCGTCGTGGGCGATCAGGTGTTCAACGGCCTTGTCGGCACCGAGACGCTACAGGCGGCCGTGGACAAGGCGCGCACCAAGGGCTGATTGACCAGAGACGGCTTGGGTCGGCGCCGTTCAGGACTCCAAGCCGGACGTTGGAGGCCCCCTCCGCTGCCAAGAGGGGGCCTCCCTTTGCACTGGCCTCCAATGCCCGGACGGTGGGACGAGAGGCGCGCAAAGTGACGGTCAGGACTTGGTCCTGATTCCGATCAGTGCGTAGAGTGGGCAGAAGCTGACGAACGCGGTGAGCAGCGGCACCAGACCGATCCAACCCCACGGCGTTCGCGGGCCGACAAAGACGAGCGCGATCAGCCCGAGGCCAATCAGAATCCGGATAATCCGGTCCAGTCGTCCGATGTTCGCAGCCATGGCCACAGCCCTCTCACCATTTCATCTGATGGTGATGCTAGGCGGGTGGCGGGCGCCTGACCTTGATGAAGATCAAACAGGCGCGATCTCAGTCCTGCAGGCTCAGTCCTGCAGGCGCAGCGCGTAGATTTTGGGCCAGTTCTTGCCGGTGACGTAGAGAAGCTGCGCCTTGGCATCCCACGCGATGCCGTTCAGCACGCCCTCGCCGCTCGCGCTCATATTCTTCGCCACCAGCGGCTGCAGGTTGATCCAGTCGTCGATCTTGCCGGTGGCCGGATCGATGCGGGCAATGAGCGGCGAGAACCAGATGTTGGCATAGAGAACGTCGCCGACCTGCTCCAGCTCGTTGAGAAAGCGCACGGGCTCGCCTTCCCATGTGACGGTGACGCGGCGCTGCTCCTTGTAGCTCTCGGGATCGAGAAAGCGCAGGTCCGGCGTGCCATCGCTCATGATCAGCGCGTGGCCATCATGAGTGAGGCCCCAGCCCTCGCCGGTGTAGCGGAACGAGCCGATCGGCTTCAAATCCTTGCGGTTCCAGACGAAGCCGGTCTCGTCCTTCCAGGTGATGCTCACGATCCGGTCGCCCCAGATCGTGCTGCCCTCGCCGAAGACATCGGCGCGCATGGGCCGCCGCTGCAGGATCTTGCCGTCGCTCAGCCGCATGATCCGCACATCCGACTCGCCGACCTGGCCGGTGGTTTCGTAGATCAGCTCGCCATGGATGGTGAGGCCCTGGGTGAAGGCTTTGGTATCATGCGGCAGTTCGCGCACGATCTCCCATTTGATCTCCGCCTGCGCTGGCCCCGCGCTGAAGACGAGGACGAGGAGCGTGAAAAGCACCCGCTTCATTCAGCGTCTTCCGCGAGCGCATCGGCCTGCCAGTCCGGCAGCGCGAGGCCCTCAAGCGAATCGACCGGGCGATGATCCACCGCGAGCCCCAAAGCCGGATAGGCAATGCGCAGCCGGGCCGGGTCGGACCGGTCCAGCGGCACCACCACGAGCCGCCGGTTCACCTTGTTGCGATAGTGCATCCGCGCGGTATTCTCCTGCCCGACATAGCAGCCCTTGCCATAATCCACGCCGTGCAGCTCTTCCGCGTTGCACTCCAGCCAGAGCGTCTTGTCCTCGCCCAGCTCCGCCACGCCCTCCGGCACGCCGTGGGCCAGCCGATGCGCGCGATACATGTCCGAAGCGTCGCCCTCCTGCGCTGCGGCCAGCCACCGCCAGCCCAGTGCCGCGAGCCGGGGGTCGGCGGATGCCCCCTCGACCGGATCGGCAGACCAGTGGGCAGCAAGCCCCTCCTCGATGCCGATGGTGACGGGGCGGCGCAGCCGATAGAGCGTCAGCCTGCGGGTCAGCGCCTCGGCCCGCGAGGCCTCGCAATCGATGAGCACATCCTCGCCGCCCGCCGGATCGGCCCAGAGGAGCATATCGTAGAGCGCCTTGCCCTGCGGCGTGAGCAGTCCGGCATAACGCGGCGCGCCCGGCTGCAGGCTCAGCACGTCCTGCGTGAGCAGGCCTTGCAGGAACGGCCGCGCCTCCGCCCCGCCGACACGAAGAATGGCCCGATCGCGCAGCGTGGTGGCGAGGGGCGGCGTGGCAAGGGGGGTGGTGGCGGGCATGCGCTTTAGGTAGGGGGAGAGGAGCACCAAGCCAAGAGAGGTTCGCGCGATGGTCCAGACATTCGACCTGCTGCTGAAGGGCGGCACCGTCCACCTCCCGAGCGGCCCCGCACGCGTGGACGTGGGCGTCAATGCCGGCAGGATCGCGGCAATCGGCACCAGCCTTGGCGATGCGGGCGAAACGATCGACTGCGCCGGCCTCGATGTGCTGCCGGGCGTGATCGACAGCCAGGTCCATTTCCGCGAACCCGGGCTGGAGCATAAGGAAGATCTCGAATCGGGCAGCCGGGCCGCGGTGCTGGGCGGCGTCACCGCCGTGTTCGAGATGCCGAACACCAATCCGAATACGGACACTGCCGAGCGCGTGGCCGACAAGCTCAAGCGCGCCCATCACCGCATGTGGTGCGACCATGCCTTTTATGTCGGCGCGACCGGCGACAATGCCGAGCAGCTCGGCGAGCTGGAGCGCATCCCCGGCACGGCGGGCGTCAAGATCTTCATGGGCGCTTCCACCGGCAGCCTGCTCGTCGCCGAGGACGAGGCCCTCGCCCGCGTGCTCGCCCATGGCCGCCGCCGCGTCGCCGTGCATTGCGAGGACGAGGCGCGGATGAATGCGCGCCAGGATGAGCGGATCGAGGGCGATCCGGCCAGCCACCCGGTCTGGCGCGACGATGAAAGCGCGATGATGGCCACCCGCCGCATCGTGAAGCTGGCGCGCGAAGCCGGGCGCCGCATCCATGTGCTGCATGTCACCACGCCGGCCGAACTGGAGTTTCTGAGCCAGCACAAGGATGTCGCGACCTGCGAGGTGACGCCCCAGCACCTCACGCTGGCGGGCGAGGACGCCTATCCGCGCCTCGGCACCTATGCGCAGATGAACCCGCCGATCCGCAGCGCCGCGCACCGTGACGGACTGTGGCACTGGGTCGGCCAGGGCGTGCCCGACGTGCTCGGCTCCGACCATGCGCCGCACACCAAGGAAGAGAAGACCAAGACCTACCCCGCCAGCCCGAGCGGCATGCCCGGCGTGCAGACTTTGGTGCCGCTGCTGCTCGATCACGTGGCGAACGGCCGCCTCACGCTCCAGCGCTTTATCGATCTGACCAGCGCAGGGCCGCAGCGCATCTTTGGCCTGGTCGGCAAGGGCCGCATCGCGACCGGCTATGATGCCGACTTCACCGTCGTCGACCTCAAGGCGCGCTGGACGATGGGCGCGGACTGGATGGCCTCGCGCTGCGGCTGGTCGCCGTTTGAGGGCATGAGCGTGACCGGCCGTCCGATCGGCACCATCGTGCGCGGCCATCGGGTGATGTGGGACAACCAGCTCGCCAATGAGGCGGTAGGCGAACCGGTGCGCTTCGAGGCGACCGAGTTCCCCGGCCACTGAGGCAAAGGCAAAAGGGGGAAGGCGGGGCGATGGCGACAACGCGCAGCACCACGAGACACAAGGCGCCCCGGCGCAAGGGCCTGCGCTTTCCCGGCAACCCTACGAGCCTGCCGGGCAGGCTGTTCCGCTGGCTGCTGATGCTCATCCTCGGCTTCATCGGCATCTCGTTGCTGCAGGTGCTGGTCTATAAAGTCGTGCCGGTGCCGGTGACGATCACCATGCTGATGGACAAGAACGGCATCACCAAGGACTGGACGCCGCTCTCGGACATCGATCCGGACATGCCGCGTGCCGCCATCGCCGGCGAGGATGCCAAATTCTGCCAGCATCACGGCTTCGACACCGATGCCATCCGGCAGGCGATGGAACAGAACGCCCGCGGCGGGCGCATTCGCGGCGGCTCCACGATCAGCCAGCAGACGGCCAAGAATGTCTTTCTCTGGCAGGGCGGCGGCTTCTTCCGCAAGGGGCTGGAAGCCTGGTACACGGTGCTGATCGAGGCGATCTGGGGCAAGCGCCGGATCATGGAAGTCTATCTCAACGTCGCCGAGACGGGCATCGGCACCTATGGCGTGCAGGCCGGCGCAATCCGCTACTTCAACCATGGCGCGGACAAGATGAGCCGCACCGAGGCCGCCCGCATCGCGGCGGTCCTCCCCCTGCCCAAAAAGCGCGGCGCCATCGCCCCCACCGGCTTCACCCGCCGCCACGGCAACAACATCGCCCGCTGGATCGGCCATGTGAAAGCCGACGGACTGGATGCCTGCCTGGATCTGAACTGAGCGGGCAGACGCAGTTCCCGCACAAAGAGCAAATAAGCAGCCCAACAAAAAGGGCGGAGGCATCGCTGCCCCCGCCCTTCCGGTTTCTATTCGCGGCAGATCAGAAGCTGAAGCGCGCGCCGAGGCGGATCGCGTAAAGCGAGGAGCCGTTGGTCGTCACCAGTTCGTCCGCCAGCACCGTGTCGCTGCTCGGCTGCTCATATTTGTACTGAGCACAGCTGTTGGCGCCCACTGCCACGCAGCTCACCTTCGCAACGGTCTTGCGGAAGGGGAAGCTCGACCGAAGCTGCTGGCCCCATTTGTGGTTGAGCAGGTTCGTGAAGTTCTCGATGTCCGCAAACAGCGCGAAGCGCGTGCCCAGTGGCAGCGGCAGTTCCTGCTCCACATGAAGGTCGATGCGCGTGAACGCCTTCGAGCGGAAGGCATTGCGCGGCGCAACCTGCCCGCGATAGCCTGCCAGCCCAGAGGACTGGATGATGCTGTCGATCCGCGTCGCCGTCGCCGCGCTATCATAAATGACCTTCGGGTCGTTCACGCCGGTCGGCACGTAGAACAGATAGCGCTGTGCACTGCCGGCCGTGCCGAACACACCCGAGCGCCCCCCCGAGAGATCCTGCATCGTGTAGCTGTACCGGGCACCGGCACGGGTCGAGCCGAACAGGTCGATGCGCGTCTTGTAATCCCCGAAGAACGCGCGCTCGAACGACGCATTGTAGCGGAAGGCCCAAGTCACTTCGTCGTTCGAATGGCCAGGCCCGCTCAGATTGGCGTCATAAGCCGCGGTGTTGCCGTAGATCGAGCTTGCCTGAGATGACGTGAGCGAGGTGTCGTCACGCACGTCCTGCCGGGTATAGGCACCGCCGAGCGTCAGGCCCCAGTCCCAGCTCTTCTCGGCGCGCAGGACGCCGATCCAGCCGCGACCATAATCGGTGTTGGTCAGGAGCAGGTCCTGGCCGGTGTCGTTCGCGTTGCCGATCTTGCTGGTGTAGCGCTGACGGCCGTCCGGCGTGAGCGACCCTGCAACGGGGATCGACCGCAGATCGATGACCTTCACCTGCGAACGCACTTTCGAATACAGCACATCGGCGCCGAAGCGCCAGCCGTCGCCGAGCGGACCCAGATCGGCCTCATAGTCCGCCGACAAGGTCGCGCGGAATTGGTTGGGCGCCTTGAAGTTCGGATCGATCGCATTGATCGACGTGGTCGCGTTCGGGTTCGCAGACAGACCGTTGGCTGCGGCGACCACCGCAGTGTTGGCAGCAGCGGGAATGTTTGTGAACGACGGGTTGTTGAGGATGGAGGACGCGTTTGCGCTGTTGGCGCCGCTCGCGGAACCGTTAAGCTGGTAAATGCCGCCGTCCGTCTGGCGCGCCGTGATCGACGTGTTGATCACCCCGGTGTTGGAGAAAGAGTTGCCGATATAAACGTCCGGCGATCCGCCACCAAAGATGCCGCCACCACCGCGAATGGTGAGGCGCGGCGTTGCCTTGTAGGTGAAGCCAAGGCGGGGCTGCAGCAGGTCGATGCCACTGATGTTGCTGTTATTCGAGAAGCCGTAGCGCGGGTAGAAGTTGGGGTTTACCGCCGCAGTGCTCTTCATCCCGAACACATCCCAGCGCAGACCGACGCCGACCGAGAGCGTCTCATTCACGCGCCAATCGTCCTGCAGACCGAAGGTGTACACATTGTAGGAGAAGCTGGCGGCGGCATCCGCGGGGTTAAGCGAAGCCGCGTTGTTGTAGCTGAAGCTCTGCGCCGTGCCGGCCTGGAAGTCGGCGATCGAGTCGAAATAATAGGTGCCCGCCGACGGATTGACGAACATGTTGAAGGACTTGGTGTGATTCCATTCCGCAAGAGCGCGGAGGTTGTGGTCGCCAGCCTTCAGCTTGGCGGAAACGGACCCGCCCCAGCTCTTGATGTTCAGCACATTCGACTGGCTCGGGCCGCCGGCACCCAGGACGAACTGCGGCGTCCCAGTGGGGCACACGATGCTGGCCGCGGTCGTGGTAGCGCCATTCGTCGTGCGATCCGAGGTTGGCGCCGCGCAGACGGACATCTGGGCGCTGCGGCCCATCAGCGGGAACTGGCCGCTGTCATAGGTCTTGTAGAGAGCGCGGGTCTCGGTGGAGAAGCTATCCGACCAGTCGGCATTCCAGGCCAGAATACCGGCCTTCAGTTCGTTCGGCTTGCGATACGCGTTGGATTCAAGGCCCAGATCGCGGGTGCCGGTGGTCGTGCTGACGTTCAACTCATCCTTGGTATAAAGACCGGTCAGCGAGACGCGCTGCGTTTCGGAAAGGTTAGCGTCCAGCTTGCCGACGATCCGGTCGTCCTTGTCGCCATCCGTGCGGAGCAGGCCGCCGGCGTCGTAGTTGTAGCGGCTCTGGGCGATGCCCACGATCTGCTGCAGGGCAGCGTTCGTCGCGCCGATGACCGGCGCGCCAGCATTGTCTTCCTGCGTACCGAAGGCCACCGGACGGGCAGCGCGCACGCGCTCGGCGGAGACCATGAAGAACAGCTTGTCCTTGATGATCGGACCCGAGAGGGTTGCACCGAAGTCCTTGCTGGTGAAATCGGGCTGCGTGACGCGTCCGGCGGTGTTGAGGATATAGGGCTTGGTGCGCTTCCCGGTCAGCTCGTCCGAGCTGAAGGTGAAGAAGGCCGTCCCGTGGAATTCGTTGGTGCCCGACTTGAGGATGGCGTTCGAAACGCCGCCCTGGAAGAAGCCTTCGCGGATATCATACGGCGCAACCTTGGTTTCGAACTGCCCGATGGAATCGAGCGGAACCGGGCCACGACGTGACGGCAGCGCATCCGGGTTGAGGCCGAAGCTGTCGGTGACCGGAACGCCGTCCACGGTGAAGCGGTTGAAGCGGGGATTCTGGCCCGCGAACGAAACCTGGCGGCCCGTCGTCTGGCTGGTGTCGAGCGTCGCAAACGGATCGCGCGCGGCAATGTCGCGGATATCGCGATTGACCGAAGCGATCTTGCCGATCTGCTCAGCGGTCATGACCATGGCGGGGCCCTGTGACACGTTGCCCGCGCCGCGGATGGCCGATGCGGTCACGACGATGGCGTCGCCCGAGGCCATCTCGATCGGCAGCGTGAAGGACTGGCCAACGACCGTGTACACGTCCGTCACGCGGACATCTTCGAAGCCCGATGCGGCGACCTCAACCGTGTAAGGCCCACCAATCCGCAGGCCGCTGGTCGAGAAGCTGCCGTCGGCGCCCGTCGTCGTGCGCGAGACGGTGCCCGAGGGGACGTGCGTCACGGTGACGGCGGCGCCGGCGACCGGCGCGCCTTCTGCCGTGACAGTGCCGCGCACGGACGAGGTGGTTTCCTGCGCATGGGCAGGGCTGAGCGCCACGCAGGTGGCGATGCTCGCGGCCGAGGCAGCGAGGAAGAAGCGGAAGTTGCGCATCGAAGATCCCCTTTAGATCATCACGAAAACTGGTCTTGAGCCGTCCTGATCACGGCTGCCTTCACCCCTCTGGGCTCGGACACATCCTCTCGCCTGGTCTGCGATCCTTATGTCATCGCCCGTGTCTGTCGGACGTGACTCAATTATGACGATGGCGGGTTCATACTGGCGACCTGCCCAGTCTCGCCATTGCGAAATGAGCGGTATGTATCCGGAAAAAGGAGGAAAATTCTCGAAGTCGCTCCTAATTCGGCAATAAAATCGCGCGATATCAATGACATATTGTGCAGTGCGGCATCCATGCAACGCTCGCGCAGAATCTTGCCATAAGATGAACGGATCGCCGGCCCGATCGACCGTCTGGGCTGCCCGCGAGGCTCAGTCGCGCGAGATGGCGGGCCGCTGCAGAAGCGGACCCCACCAGGGCAGGATGAAAAGCACGAGCAGCAGCCAGATCAGGCCGACCGCCCAGCCGCCCGCCACATCGCTCGGCCAGTGCACGCCGAGCCACACCCGGCTGGCCCCCGTGGCGAGGATCATCGCGGCGCAGATCCATGTCACCACCCGGCTTCGCGCCAGCAGCGCGATCGCACCATAGAGCGCCATCGTACCTGCCGCATGGCCGCTGGGGAAGCTGGTGCCCACGGTCTCGATCACGCTCGTCGGCATATAGGGGATCATCATCATCGGGCGCGGCGCATTGAAGCCGAGCTTCACCACCCCGATGACGAGCGCGGTCCCCACGCCCGCGACCAGCAGCGGGATCAAGCGTTCGGGATGCCCCAGCTTGATGAAGACCAGCCCCACCGCCAGCACGATCAACGTGCGACCGCCGACCGCGCCCAGCCGGTCCAGCGCCACCGCGCCATGCGTCACAAGCCCCGCACCGCGCACGCCGTGGAGCTTGCCCGCCAGTCCCATCAGCCGCTCATCGATGGGCGCGAACAGGCCGGTGGGCTGGAGGAAGCCGATGGCCGCGACCAGCAACGCCAGACCGAGCGCAAAACTGAGCGCGACGCCCGGAGTTGGCAGTTGCCGCATCCGCCTTTGGATCAGATGTGGAGCGCCCGCCCATAAGCGGCCAGCACGCTCTCGTGCATGGATTCGCTGATAGTCGGGTGCGGGAAGACCGTCTGCATGAAGTCCTGCTCCACCAGCTCGGCCGTCTTGCCGATGGTGTAGCCCTGGATCATCTCGGTCACCTCGGCGCCGACCATATGCGCGCCGAGCAGCTCGCCAGTCTTGGCGTCGAACACCGTCTTCACGAAGCCTTCCGCCTCGCCGAGCGCGATCGCCTTGCCATTGCCGATGAACGGGAAGGTGCCGACCTTGACGGTATAGCCCGCGTCCTTGGCCTTCGCCTCGGTCAGGCCCACCGAGGCGACCTGCGGCTGGCAATAGGTGCAGCCCGGAATGTTGAGCGGGTCCATCTCATGCGGGTGGACATCCTTGTTGCCCAGCGCCTGCGCAATCGCCTCGGCGGCGGTCACGCCCTCATGGCTGGCCTTGTGCGCGAGCCATGGCGGCGCGGTGACATCGCCGATCGCCCAGATGCCATCGACGCCGGTGCGGCACAGGCCATCGGTCTTGATATGGCCGCGCTCCAGCGTGACGCCCAGCGCCTCTAGCCCGATATTCTCGGTGTTCGGGACGATGCCGATGGCGACGATGCAATGGCTGAACTCGCTGGTCTCGCTCTTGCCATCCTTGCCCTTGATGGCGGCGGTGACGCCCTTGTCGCTGGCCTTGAGGCTCTCCAGCGAGGCGCCGGTGACGATCTTCATGCCACGCTTCACCAGCTGCTTTTCGAGAAACGCAGAGACGTCCTTGTCCTCGACCGGCACGATGCGATCCATCATCTCGACCACGGTCACATCAGCGCCCATGTCGTTGTAGAAGCTCGCGAACTCGATGCCGATGGCGCCCGAGCCGATGACCAGCAGCTTGCCCGGCATTTCCGGCGGGGTCATCGCGGTGCGATAGGTCCAGATGCGCTTGCCGTCCGCCGGCGCGAACGGCAGGTCGCGTGCCCGCGCACCAGTCGCCACGATGATGTGTTTGGCGGCCAGATCGGTCTTCCTGCCGTCCTGGTCCGTCACCGAGAGCTTGCCTTTGCCGGTGATCGTGCCGGTGCCCATGTGCACGGCAACCTTGTTCTTCTTCATCAGGTGCGTGACGCCGGCATTGAGCTGCTTGGCGACACCGCGCGAGCGC
Source organism: Sphingobium sp. B8D3B (assembly GCF_025961875.1). Lineage (NCBI taxonomy): Bacteria > Pseudomonadati > Pseudomonadota > Alphaproteobacteria > Sphingomonadales > Sphingobiaceae > Sphingobium > Sphingobium sp. B8D3B. The sequence continues at coordinate 2,602,491 of NZ_JAOQON010000001.1, forward strand.
TTCACCACCGCCTCGATATCCGCGCTGATCTTCTCGGCGGCCAGGCCATAATCCTTGGCGTGGCTCATATAATGGAAGATCTCAGCCGAACGCAGCAGCGCCTTGGTGGGGATGCAGCCCCAGTTGAGGCAGATGCCGCCCAGCAGTTCGCGCTCCACAATGGCCGTCTTGAGGCCAAGCTGGCTCGCGCGGATCGCCGCGACATAGCCGCCGGGGCCGGAACCGAGAACGATGACGTCATAGGATTCAGACACGAAATGCTCCATCCATGATGCCCTCTCCCCTTGAGGGAGAGGGGTCTAAAATGACCGACTGCGCCTTCATTGCGCGTTCGCCAGGGGCGGCACCCTGCGGGGGCGGCGCACTTCGTCGATGGCGACGAAGATGAACCGGGCCTGCGTGACCTTGTAGGTTTCCTCGCTGTGTCGCGCGCGGCGCCAGGCCTCGACCTCAATGGTCATCGACGTGCTGCCCACCTTCACGAGCGTCGCGAAGACGGAGACCTCGTCCCCCACCAGCACCGGGCGGTGGAACTGCATGCCTTCCACGGCGATGGTGACAGCTCGGCCCTTGCTGTGCCGCGAGGCGACAAGCGCCGCCGCCATATCCATCTGGCCCATCAGCCAGCCACCGAAAATGTCCCCATAGGGATTGGCATCCGCCGGCATCGCGGTGATCCGCGTCGCGGGCGCACCTTCCGGCAGGACATCCTCGTCAGCGGCCATGGTGCGCTTACGCCACCAGACCCAGCGGCGCCTCTACCAGTTCCTTGAACACCTTCATCAGCTCCGCACCGTCGGCGCCATCGATGGCGCGATGATCGAAGCTGCCGGTGGCGGACATGACGGTCGCGATGCCGAGCGCGTCGTCGATCACATAAGGCCGCTTCTCGCCTGCGCCGATCGCCATGATCATCGCCTGCGGCGGATTGATCACTGCCTCGAACTGCTTGATGCCCATCATGCCCATGTTGGAGAGGCTGGCCGTGCCGCCGGTGAACTCTTCCGGCTTGAGCTTGCCTTCCTTGGCGCGGGTGGCGAGGTCCTTCATCGCGGTCGAGATGGCGGAGACGGACTTGGCGCCGGCATCGGTGATGATCGGCGTGATCAGTCCGCCCTCGATGGACACCGCCACCGAGATGTCGGCCCGGCTGAACTTGAGCAGCTGGTCGCCGGCGAACTGCACATTGCACTTGGGTACGGCGATCAGCGCCTTGGCCAGCGCCTTGATGAGCAGATCGTTGACCGAGAGCTTCACGCCCTGCGATTCGAGCGCCTTGTTCAGCTCGCCGCGCAGCTTGAGCAGCGCATCGAGGCGCACATCCACGGTGAGGTAGATGTGCGGCACCTGCTGCTTCGATTCGGTGAGGCGGCGCGCAATGGTCTTGCGCATGTTCGAGAGCTTCTCGACCTCGTGCGGAATGCCGAAATCCTGCGCGGTCGCGGCCACCGGGGCAGGCGCGGCCGGAGCCGACGCTGCGGGCGCCGCGGACGGGCTCGCGGCGGGCTTGGGCGCGGTGCTGCCGGGCTTCACGCCCTCCAGATCGGCCTTCACGATGCGGCCATTGGGCCCCGTGCCCGAAACCGCGGCCAGATCGATGCCGCTGTTCGTGGCGATGCGGCGGGCAAGCGGGCTGGCCTTGACGCGATCGCCAGAGGAGGCAGCGACCGGCGCGGCAGTCGATTTCGCGACTTCCGGCTCCGGCTTGGGCGCGCTGGCGGCTTCCGGCTTCTTCTCCGGAGCGGCGTCGGCCTTGGGTGCGGGCTTGGCTGCAGCGGGGGCATCGCCGCTAGGCACCTCCTCGCCTTCCTCGACCAGAACCGCGATGACGGTGCCAACCTTCACATTGTCGGTCCCTTCGGCGACGAGGATCTTGCCGACGACCCCTTCGTCCACGGCTTCAAATTCCATGGTGGCCTTGTCGGTCTCGATTTCGGCGAGCAGATCGCCGGACGAGACGGTGTCGCCTTCCTTCACGAGCCATTTCGAAAGCGTGCCTTCCTCCATGGTCGGCGAGAGGGCGGGCATCTGGATATTGATCGCCATGGGGGCCAGGCTTTCCTGTTTTTCGGGTTGGACAATCACCGGCCACCTTCACGCTTTGCCCGTCGGGGTCAAGGCCATCCCTTGCATCCAGACCGAATTTCCCGCACCTACCGAGCCGGTTTCTTCGGGGGAGCAGGCGATGATGCGGACTTATCTCGTCGTGGTGGACGAAAGCAGCGAGGCGGAATCGGCCCTGCTGTTCGCCGCGCGCCGCGCTGCCAAGACGGGCGGCGGCGTGCATATGCTGGCGCTCGTGCCCAAGACCGAGTTCGTCCAATGGGGCGCCGTGCAGGCGACGATGGAGGAAGAAGCGCGCGCCCGCGCCGAGGCGCTCGCGGCCAGCGCTGCCGGCACGCTGATGGCGGAAGCTGGCATCCAGCCCGCGATCACGGTCAAGGTCGGCGATCCCGTGGCATCGGTGAAGGAGATGCTGGCCTCGGGAGAAACGGTCGCCGCGCTCGTGCTCGGCGCGGCGCCCAAGGGCGCGCCCGGCCCGCTGGTGGCACACTTTGCCGGCAATGATGCCGGCACCCTGCCCTGCCCGGTGATGATCATCCCCGGATCGCTGAGCCGTGAGGATATCGAGCGGCTGAGCTGAGGGTCCGCTGCCGCCAAGTCAAATCAAAGCCGTGCTCCTGCGAAAGCAGGAGCCTAGGGCGGCGAGGTTCGTCGGTTGAGCCCTGGGCTCCTGCCTTCGCAGGAGCACTGTTAATTTCATTACGACAATGAAAAAGGGGCCGACCTTCGCCAGCCCCTCCTTCAAAATCCAAGGCGGCGTGCTCAGCCCGGCTGGTTGGCCCGCTCGGCGCCATTGCCGTCCAGATTCTCCGCGACGAACGCCCAGTTGACGTGCTTCTTGAGGATCGTGTCCGCGAAGTTGGGGCGCGCGTTGCGATAATCGATGTAATAGGCGTGCTCCCACACATCGAGGATGAACAGCGGCGTATCGCCATGCGCCACCGGGCAATCGGCGTCGTGATAGCTGGTCACTTCCAGCTTGCCGTCCTTGAGGATCAGCGCGGCCCAGCCGCTGGCGAAGTGGCCGACGGCTTCCGCCTTCAGCTTCTCGATCAGCGCGTCGGTCGAGCCGAAGCCTTCGTTGATGAGATCGGCCAGCTTGCCGCTCGGCTGCTGCGTCTCGGGCGAGAGGCACTGCCAGAAGAAGCTGTGGTTCCAGATCTGGCCGACCTGATTGAACAGCCCGCCCTTGGAGGACTTGATGAGCTCCACGAGCGACTTGCCCTGCAGCGCCGGATCAGCGGCGACCAGCTCATTGGCCTTCGTCACATAGGCATTGTGGTGCTTGCCGTGGTGATAGTCGAAGGTCTCGGCCGACATGTCATCGGCAAAGGCGGTCTTGGCATAGGGAAGGTCGGGCAGTGTGAATGCCATGGCGCTAATCTCCTCTTGGTGCATTAAAGTCGTTCTGCAGGCGAAACGCGCAGGCGCGCGATTCGTGTCGGTTGCCCGCAGCAGATGGCGCGTAGACCGGCAGCTTTCCAGTCATCTCCCCCGATCAGCGCCAAATATAATTTCGATATGACAGCGGCGCGACTTTGGCATAGCCTGTGCGATGGCCGATAACCGGCTTTAGGGGAGGGTGCGGTCAAAGCACCCGGCAAACGACTGGGGGAGCATCATGACGAAACTGTTCGGCAATCTGCATCTCGTCCTGCTGATCGGGGTTATTCTGACCCTGGCTGTCATTTACGGCATTGGCCCGAATGGCGAATCCGTCTCCGCCGCCTTGCGCTGGCTCCACACCTTCTTCGGCATTTTGTGGATCGGCCTGCTCTATTACTTCAACTTCGTGCAGATCCCGACCATGCCCAAGGTGCCGGCAGAGCTGAAACCGGGCGTCTCCAAGTTCATCGCGCCCTCCGCGCTGTTCTTCTTCCGCTGGGCCGCCGCGCTGACCGTGCTGACCGGTTTGCTGGTGGCATGGCGCACCGGCTATCTGCACGAGGCGTTCGCGTTCAAGGCGCCCTATCAACTGATCGGCCTTGGCATGTGGCTCGCCCTGATCATGGCGATCAACGTGTGGTTCGTGATCTGGCCGGCGCAAAAGAAGGCGCTGGGGCTGGCGGCCGCCGACGATGCGACCAAGGCCAGCGCTGCGACCCGCGCGATGATCTTCAGCCGCACCAACACGCTGCTGTCGATCCCGATGCTCTACTGCATGGTGAACTTCAACGGCGGCTGAGCGGCCGGCGCCCTGCGCGAGGCGGCAAGCGCCTCAAAGCAGGGCGTGTTTCTTCAGGCAGTGCCGCAACTGGTCGTAGGAGAGCCCGATCGCCTTGGCCGTGGCGCGCTGGTTGAAGCGGTGGCGCTGGAGGGCATGGCGCAGGATCGCGGCCTCGTGCGCGTCGACAGCGCCGCGAAAGTCGGCGACATCGTCCAGCGCGATCAGCAATCGTCCATCTTCGACTGCACCCTCCTCGGAAGGACCGGCGACAGGCGCCGCGGTGGCGGTAGCGGGTTTTCCCGGCATCGGCTGCGGCTTCCAGGGCGAAGCAAAGGGATCGAGCTGGATCTCGTCGATCGGCCGATCCGGATCGGGCCAGCGATACACGGCGCGCTCGACGACATTGCGCAGCTCGCGCACATTGCCGGGCCAGCGATAGGCATTGAGCGCCGTCATCATCCGCTTGGAAAAGCCCGGCCAGGACGACCAGCCGCATTCCGATGCCATCTTGCGCGCGAAATGCTCGACCAGAACGTCGACATCGCCCTCGCGCCCGCGCAGAGGCGGCAGGGTAATCACCTCGAAGCTCAGCCGGTCGAGCAGGTCGGCCCGGAACCGCCCGGCTTCCACCGCATCGGGCAGATGCTCGTTGGTCGCCCCGACGATGCGCACATCCACGGTGAGCGGCCGCGAACTGCCGATGCGCGTCACTTCGCCATATTCCACGGCGCGCAGCAGCCGCTCCTGCGCCGCCATGGAGAGCGTGCCCAGTTCATCGAGGAACAGGGTTCCGCCATCAGCCTCCTCGAAGCGACCGGCCCGCGCCCGTGTCGCGCCGGTGAAGGCGCCGGCCTCATGGCCGAACAGCTCGGCCTCGATCAGCGTCTCGGGCAAGGCGGCGCAGTTCATGATGATGAGCGGCCCATCCCAGCGCTGGGAAAGGCGATGGATGCGCTCGGCGATCAGCTCCTTGCCGGTACCCCGCTCGCCGATGACCAGCACCGGGCGGTTGAGATCGGCCGCGCGGCCGGCCTGCTCGACCGCATCCAGAAAGGCGAGGGATTCCCCGACAAAATGCGTCGTCTTTTCCATTCCCAACTTTTAGGGATATTTCCCAACTCATTGCAACAAACAATGCTTCGCGCCCACCTCGATCAAGAAGAAATTGGCGAAAATCCGGGCTTCTCAGAAATTGGCACGCCCCCTGCACTGCATTGGGCAATCCGCCAATGAGCGGGATTTGAAGGCCTAACCAGGATCAGGAAGAGACCGCCATGTTGAACACAATCGACCGCTTCGGTGCTCAGACCGCTGCAGCATGTCTTACCCTCATTTTCAGCGCCATCATGGTGATCGGCGCTGTCGGCCCTGCTGTCACCGGCAACCCTGCCGCCACGACTGCAGCGGCTCTGGACAACACACCGGGCAAGCCGTCACAATCCCTTGTGTGACGGCTTCAAGGTCGGGGCAGCACACCCCCGCTGCCCCGACCGAACCGCCTCAGTTGGAGTATGTACATGAGTATTTTCTCTCGCACCCGGGACATCATTGCCGCCAACGTGACCGATCTGCTGGATCGGGCCGAGGACCCGGCCAAGATGATCCGCATGATCATCCTCGAAATGGAGGAGACGCTGGTCGAGGTGCGTGCATCGGCAGCGCGGACCATCGCCGACCAGAAGGAGATGCGTCGCCACATCGCCAAGCTCGACGCCCTGCAGGAAAGCTGGGTCGAGAAGGCGCAGCTCGCCCTCTCCAAGGATCGCGAAGACCTTGCCAAAGCCGCGCTGGTCGAGAAGCAGAAGGCCGGCGACATGGCCGAGCAGCTGCGCGGGCAGATTGCCATGCTGGATGAGGCGCTGGCCGCATCCGAAGAGGACATCGCCAAGCTGCAGGCCAAGCTGCGCGAGGCGCGCGTCCGGCAGAACAGCCTCGTCGCCCGCATGGAGAGCGCACAGACGCGCCGGCGCGCGCGCGAGATGTACAATGGTGAGCGCGTGCAGGACGCCTTCTCCCGCTTCGAACTGCTGGAGCGCCGGGTCGATCTGGCCGAAGGCGAGGCCGATGCCATGGGTCTGGGCGGTCAGCCCAAGACGCTGGAGCAGGAGATCGCCGAACTCCAATCCGCCGACAAGGTGGAAGCCGAACTCGCGGCGCTCAAGGCCGCGCAAGCCAGGAAGGATTGATCCATGGAGGACGTCTTTCTGCCCATCGTCATCTGCGGGATGCTGTTCATCGGCATGCCGTGGCTGATCTTCCACTATGTCACCAAGTGGAAGCAGGCACCCAAGATCACCGACGAGGACGAACGGCTGCTCGATGAGATGCACATGCTCGCCCGTCGCCTGGAGGAGCGCCTCCAGACGGTCGAGCGGATCATCGCCGCCGATAATCCCGATTTCCGTCCAGCCCGCCCGAGCGCGAGCGACGATCCCTATTTCGACAGGAGGAACTGAGATGTCCGCCCGCCGCACCAAATTCTACCTCGACAAAAAGAATGCCAAAGCCATGGGCGTGTGCGCCGGCATTGCCGACTATATGGGCATCGATGTGCTCTGGGTCCGCATTGGCGCCGTACTCGTGACGCTGGCTGGCGGCTTCCCGTGGACGGTGATCGCCTATCTGCTCGCCGCCTGGATGGCCGAGCCCAAGCCGACCGGCCTCTATGCCGACCGGGAAGACGAGCGCTTCTGGCAGGGCGTGCGTACCAATCCGGCGCGCTCCACCCGCGATGTGCGCAGCAAGTTCCGCGACATCGACCGGCGCCTGTCCGACATCGAGACCTTCTACACCAGCCGCAACACCCGGCTCGCCGACGAGATCGACAGCCTGCGCTGACAAGACGCGAGGCGAATGAGAGGCGCAACAGCGCTCGATTACAGGGAAATTTGAACCATGGATCCTATCACCGCAGACGCCGTCGTCGAATCGATGCCGCTCATCGTCGGCGCCAGTTCACTGATCGGCCTGCTGGCCATCGCCGGATGGGTCTTCAACACATGGCTGCGCGTCCGGCACGGCTATCCGCTCGAGAACAGCTGGGGCAAGGCGGTCTACCCGCAGAAGAATGAGGAGATGAGCGAGCGCATCAAGCTGCTCAGCCAGGAAAATGCTCAACTGCGTGCCGAGCTTGGCGCGGTCAAGGATCGGCTGGCCAATGTCGAGCGCATCGTAACCGACAGCGCCCTGCATCTGACCAACGAGATCGAGAGCCTGCGCACCCCCTCCAACTGATCGGGAGTTCCTATCATGTCTGCTTCAATGCTGGTCTTCTTCATGATTGTCGTTGGCATCCCGGTCATCGCGCGTACGTGGAGCAACGCCATGCAACACAAGATGAAGTTGCGTGAGCGGGAGCTGGACGTGCTCGGCACGCAGACGGCGGAGAAGGCCGCGCAATATGCCGCGCAGGTCGAGCGGCTGGAGCAGCGGGTGCGGGTGCTGGAGCGCATCGTGACCGATCGCGGCGCCGCCCTCGCCCATGAAATCGATCAGCTCGGCGGCGCTGAATCCGCCCCGCACGAAATCCCCACGCGGACCGACCACTAAGACATCGACAGGAGGAGATAGAGTCATGACCGATCTTGACGTCGTGAAGCACGCCATGACCATGATAGCGCTAACTTTATCATTCGCACTTGTCGCCCTGGCCTCGCTCAAGGGCTGGAACGGATGGCTGGCGCTCAAGCGGGCGGAGCTGGACATGGCCCCCAGCCGCGCCGCCCCGCGCGCGCCGACCCCGGACGCACCCCTGGCCAGCGGGCTGATAGAGATGGCCGACCTCAAGGAGCGCGTCCGCAAGCTGGAAGCCATCGCCGCCGGCATCGACGTCTGACCCAAAGAGTTTCACTGGCCTCCCGCGCGCCGCGACCTATATGGGCGGCATGACGACATTGCAGACCATCCAGGACGATTACGAACTGCTCGAAGGCGATGAGCGCTACCGGCTGCTGATCGATCTGGGCCGCGAACTGGAGCCGATGCCGGACGCGCTGAAGACGGACGCGACGCTCGTGCGGGGCTGCTCCGCCTCCGTCTGGGTCTACCCGACACGGCTGGACAATGGCGCGCTGCATTTCCTCGCGGACAGCAATGCCGCCATCACCAAGGGCATCATCGCCTTGGTCCTCCTCACCGTGCAGGACCGGATGCCGGCGGAGGTCGCGACGTTCGATATCGAACAGGCGCTGGCGCCCTTCGACCTCAAGCGCCAGCTCTCGTCCAACCGCACCCAAGGGCTGCCGAACATGATCGCGCTGATCCGGGAAACGGCGACTCGCCTGCAAGCGGAGGATGCTGCCGGTTGAAAAGGGGGCGGTTGACAGGCTCGCATCACAGCTTGCAGGTTGGGCGCCATGCCGGTGAGCGGTTTTCACCGCAGTGTAATTGGAATGCGGCCTCCGTCACGAACAGGGCGGGCGCCAGAAGAAACAGGTGGCGCATTGATTGATCCCAAGCATTTCCGCGACGTTCTCGGCAGTTATCCCACCGGCGTATGCGTCATCACCTCAAATAATGCGGACGGTCAGCGCTGGGGTCTGGCGGTCGGCACTTTTTCTTCGATCTCGCTAGACCCGCCGCTGGTCGGCTTCCTGCCCGACAAGCGCTCGGGAAGCTGGGCCAATATCGCCACCACCGGCCGCTTCTGCGTGAATGTGCTCGGCAATGCCCAGCTGGAAACCTGCCGGCGATTCGCCTCGCGGCATGACGACAAGTTCGAGGGCATGGCCCATGGCACCAGCCCCGGCGGCCTGCCGATTCTCGATGGTGCGCTCGCATGGATCGAATGCGCGATCGAAAAGGTTGTCGAACTGGGCGACCATCTTCTCGTCGTCGGCGCGGTGCAGGCCATGGAGCGTGCGCCCGAGGGATCGCCGCTGATCTTCTATCGCGGCGGCTATCACCGACTGATCGATCTGGAAGACGCCACCGCCTGACCGGCTCACGCCCAGCCGAACGGCAGGATCGCCTCCAGCACCGGTAAAGGCGGCTTGCCCGGCACCTGCCGCCCGCTGCGCATCAGGAAGACATGGCGGACGATCTCCGCCTGCTGCTCGATCCCGTAGCGCGCGAACGGCTTGCCCGGCTGGAAGTCGTAATCATAGCGGCAGAACGGGTGCCGTCGCAGCAGCAGGTTGATACCGGTCTGGTGCTGCCAGACATGCGTCATTTCGTGAATGAACAGCCCTTGTGCCGAGAGATCGCCGGCGCCGAAGCAATCGCAGTAGCTGCGCCCCTGCGGATGGAAATGAATGTGCCCGCGCGGCGCCATGACGATGGCACGCGGCTGGAAGGGCCACCATTTGCGATTGCGAATTCGCACCTCATCAAGCGCGATCGCATCGCCGAACATGCGCTCGACCAGCGCGCGCTCCGGCTGCGACAGCGGCCGATCGACGGCGCCAATGTGCGGGGATGGGACGGCCATGCAGCCGAGATAGGCGCCCTTGCCTCACCGGCAAGGCCCGCCTCTCCCGGCGCATGCCCGCCGGCCGTCACTCGCTCTTGAGATCGAGAACCGAAACCGCCGCCAGAATGACGCCAAAGACCGCAACCATGCCGATGAAGGTCAGGACCGGCCACTGCATAAGAAGGTTCATCGCGAATGCTCCTGCAAACCATGGGATGAGCCCTCTTTTCACCGAACGGCGCTGCCAACATTGATCGGCATCAAACGCGCGCGCCCGCCCCATCCCGGCGGAATTTTTTACGGATAATCACAGCTCCCCTCTTCCCGTGCGTAAAAACCGACAATCTTGCCCAAGTCTGACAGGTCCATTCATCGGGCGGTCATCTGGGCTGCCTTAGAAAAGCGATGTGGCGCGGGGACTGACCTCGGGATTCCCCCCTGTTGCCCGGGCTTCGCCCCGCACCACATGCGCAAAAATTCAGGCGCTTTCTTCGAGCCCCCGCTCCATGCCCCCCGGAGCGGGGGTTTTCGATGTCCGCGCGATCCGCCCGGTCTGATGCCGCGGCGCACAGCCCCCCGAGTCAAAATAATCGCTTCGCGGCTTGGGTTCGGCGCCGAGGGCGGCTAGGGACTTTGGCCATGTCGACCAAGCAGACTCTCAAGATCGCCTCCTGGAATATCAACAGCGTCCGCGCCCGCCTCGAAATCGTCGAGCGTTTCCTCACCGAGTATCAGCCGGACGTTCTGTGCATGCAGGAGACGAAGGTCGTGGACGGCTCCTTTCCGGAGGGCCTGTTCCGCCGGCTCGGCTATAATCATCAGGTGCTACACGGCCAGCCGATGCACCATGGCGTGGCCATCGTCAGCCGCATTCCGGTGCGTGAGGACGAGCGACTCGATTGGCAAGCCAATGGCGAGGCGCGCCATATTGGCGTGCGGCTGGAAAACGGGCTGCGCATCGAGAATGTCTACGTGCCCGCCGGCGGCGAAGAGCCGGACCGCACGATCAACCGCAAGTTCGGCCAGAAGCTCGATTTTCTGCAACGCATGATCGACTGGTCGGGCAAGCTCGGCGGATCGACCTTGCTGCTCGGCGACTTCAACGTCGCGCCGCTGGAGTGCGACGTGTGGAGCCACAAGCAGCTCGTCAACGTCGTCAGCCACACGCAGATCGAGCGCGACCTGCTCGGCCATCTCCAAAGCTCGCACAACTGGATCGACCTTGGCCGGCGCTTCGTGCCCGCGCCCGAGCGGCTCTACACCTGGTGGAGCTACCGCGCGCAGGATTGGGCAAAGTCGGATCGTGGCCGCCGGCTCGACCATATGTGGCTGAGCCCCGATCTCGCCGAGACGGCGGTGTCGCATCAGGTCGCCGAGGATTGCCGCAGCTGGACGCGCCCCTCGGACCACGCTCCGCTGATCACGGAATTCGCCTTCTAATGGGCGCGCGATAATGGACGGGCGCGCTGCGGCTCGCGCCATCGATGCCCTTCGGCGTGGCTGGCCCATCCGGCTGGTCGATGCAGGTGTCGATGCAGGTGGGGCACTGACGCTGCTGCCTGTGGAAGGCGCAACGCCGACCAGCCTCTCCTCCTTCGACCCGGCGGCGGAGGCGCCGCTGCTGCTCTCCGCCGCGCGCGCCGTCACGCTCAAGCTCGCCAACCAGCGGGAGGCGGCGGACCCACAGGCGCCGGCCCTCATCGCCCGCGAGCGCTGGATCGATTCACCGGCCGCCGCCATGGCCATTGCCGATCCGGTGCGCGATCTCGCGACGCCGCTCAAAGGCCCGTTCCGCGCCCTGCCAGTGCCGCACCCGGCCCTCGCCGCCGCCGCCCTCACCCTTGCGCGCCTCGCCGGCATGTTGCCCGCCTTCTTCATCGGCTCCGAGGACGCCGAGGCCGAGGTGCAGCTGAGCGCGGACGATATCGCCACTTATGCAGACCCGACCCGGCTCGCCATCGCCGCCCGCGCGCGTCTGCCCGTCGAAGCCAGCGTGGATGCGCAGATCATCGCCTTCCGCTCGCCGGAAGATCCCCGCGAGCACATCGCCCTCGTCATCGGCGAGCGCGATGGCAGCGCCCCGGTCGTCCGCCTGCACAGCGAGTGCCTGACCGGCGACGTGCTCGGCTCGCTCAAATGCGATTGCGGCCCGCAATTGCATGGCGCGCTGCACGAGATCGCCCATGCGCGCTGGGGCGTTCTGCTCTACCTGCGGCAGGAGGGGCGCGGCATCGGCCTGATCAACAAGCTGCGCGCCTATCAGCTGCAGGATCAGGGCTTCGACACGGTAGACGCCAATGTCCGCCTGGGCTTCGCCATTGATGCGCGCGATTTCGGCGTGGCGGCGCGGATGCTCGATCTGTTGGGCATCGACGAAATCCGGCTGCTCACCAACAATCCGGAGAAGGTCGCCGGCCTGGAATCGCAGGGCATCCGCGTGGCCGAACGGCTGCCGCTGGCTTTGCCCTCCAATCCCCATAATGAGCGCTATCTCGCCACCAAGCGGGACCGCACCGGCCACCAATTGTGAGCGAAGCGCCGGCCATTCTGGTCGATGGCGAGGCGGGGCGCCTGACCATCGGCGACTGGTCCTGCGCCTGTGTCGTCGGCAAGGGCGGGCTCATCGCTGCGGCGGACAAGCGCGAGGGCGATGGCGCCTCGCCCATCGGTGACTGGCCGGTTCGCGCCGCGCTGCTTCGCCCCGGCCGCATCGATGCCACTCAGGCGCCCGCAATCCCGTGGCGCTGGCTCCGGCCGAACGATGGCTGGAGCGATGATCCCGCCGACCCGGCCTATAACCGCCCCGTCCATCTGCCGCGCCACACCAGCCACGAGCGGCTTGCGCGCGAGGATCAGGCCTATGACGTCATCATCGTCCTTGGCCATAATGATGCGCCGCCAGCGCCCGGCATGGGCAGCGCGATCTTCTTCCATCAATGGGTAATCGGCGAGAATGGCCAGCCCAAGGCGACCGAAGGCTGTGTCGCCATCGCCCCGGAGGATATGCGCACCGTCCTTGGGCTGCTTCGCCCCGGCATGATGCTCCGCTTGCGATAGCCCATCCTGCCGCGTTCAACGGCTCGTCGCGAAACCACCCCATGGTAAGCAGCGCTTAACCACAGGGGCCTCACCTGCCGGGGCGACCACAAGGTGATTCATGAACGCATATCTCGAAGACGGGCGGACCGACGCAGCATGGCAAGCCATTTGCCGGTCCCAAGGCGTCATCGAATTCAGCCCGGAAGGCACCATCCTGTGGGCCAATGACGTCCTGCTCGAGACATTGGGCTACCGCCTTGATGAGGTGGTCGGCGAGCATCATCGCATCTTCTGCGCGCCATCCTTCGTGCGCTCCACTGACTATGCGGCCTTCTGGCGGACGCTGACCTCCGGCGCGTTCCACGCCGGCCGCTATGAGCGGCGCTCACGCGGCGGCGCCTCTGTCTATCTTCAGGCCACCTATAATCCCGTTGTCGATTGTCAGGGCAGACCGGTGCGCATCCTCAAGATCGCCTCCGACGTCACCCGGCAGGTCCAGCTCGAACAGGAAGTGCAGGCCCGCTATGAGGAAAGCCAGCGCCTGCAGGGTGAATTGCAGCGCGGCAATGCCCGGCTCCAGTCCACCATGGCCGAACTGGCGGCCATCGTGACCACGATCGGCGCCATCGCGAACCAGACCAACCTGCTGGCGCTCAACGCGCGCATCGAAGCCGCCCGCGCCGGCGAGGCCGGTCAGGGCTTCGCGGTCGTCGCCAATGAGGTGAAGAAGCTGGCCGGGGACACGCGCCTCGCGACCTCCCGCGCGGCGGACATGATGAAGCACAGCATCGCGCCGGACATCGCCGCCTGAGCTACTCCGCCGCATCCTCCAGCGAGGCGCTGGGTTCGGATGCCGCCAACCCCGCCTCCGGGTTCATCCGCTCGGCCTGCTGGCGCATCCACATCTGGGCATAATGGCCGCCGAGCGCGAGCAATTGCGCGTGCGTACCCTGCTCGACCACGCGGCCGTCATCCATCACGATGATGCTGTCGGCATGGACGATGGTCGAGAGCCGGTGCGCGACGATGATCGTCGTACGCCGCGCCGCCACGTCATCGAGCACGGTCTGGATCGCTGCTTCCGTGCGGCTGTCGAGCGCACTGGTCGCTTCGTCGAGGACCAGGATCGGCGGATCTTTCACCAGCGTGCGCGCGATGGCGACGCGCTGCTTCTCGCCCCCGGAGAGCTTCAGGCCGCGCTCGCCCACCCGCGTGTCATAGCCCTTGGGCAGCGAGTCGATGAAGCGGTCGATCGCCGCCCCGCGCGCACCGGCCTCGATATCCGCCTGCGTCGCGCCGTCGCGGCCATAAGCGATGTTGTAGCCGATGGTATCGTTGAACAGCACCATGTCCTGCGGCACGATGCCGATGGCGGCGCGCAGCGAGGTCTGTTGCACGCGGGCGATATCCTGCCCGTCGATGAGGATGCGGCCGCCCTGAATATCGTAGAAGCGGAAGAGCAGCCGCGCGATGGTCGACTTGCCCGCGCCGGAATGCCCGACCACCGCCAGCGTCGTGCCCGCCGCGACATGGAAACTCACGCCCTTGAGGATCGTTCGGTCGGGATCATAGCCGAACACCACGTCCTCGAAGCGGATATCGCCCGCCATCACCGCCAGCGGCGGCGCATTGGGCACGTCCTTGATCTCGGTCTCAGTATCGATCAGCCGGAACATCGCCTCCATGTCGATGAGGCCCTGCCGGATCGTCCGATACACCATGCCGAGCAGATCGAGCGGGCGGAAAAGCTGCATCAGCAGCGCATTCACCAGCACGACATCGCCCGGCGTGAACCGGCCCTGCGCCCAGCCCCACACCGTGAACGCCATCGCGCCGCCCATCATCACATTGGTGATGAGCGCCTGGCCGATGTTGAGCATCGCAAGGCTGTTGTTGCTCTTGGTCGCCGCGTTCATGTAGCTGCGCTGCGCAGCCCCGTAGCGCGCGGCCTCGCGGTCCTCCGCCGTGAAATATTTGACCGTCTCGAAGTTGAGCAGGCTGTCCACGGCATGGGCTGTCGCGCCGGTATCGAGATCGACCATCTCCCGCCGCAGCGCGTTGCGCCATTCGGTGATCTTCTGCGTGAAGGCCGTGTAGAGCGCGATCATCACCAACGTGCCCGCCACCAGCCCGAAGCCGAACTTGACCTGGAAGATGATGCACACCGCGATCAGCTCGATCGCCGTCGGGGCGATGTTGAAGAGCAGGAAGTGCAGCATCGTCTCGATGGACGTGGTGCCCCGCTCGATGACCTTGGTGACGCCGCCGGTCTTGCGGTTGAGGTGGAAGCGCAGCGAGAGATTGTGCAGGTGGCGCAGCGTCTGCTCCGCCATCAGCCGCTGGGCATTCCGCCCGACCCGCTCGAAGGCGACATTGCGCAGATTATCCGAGACGACGCCGCCAAAGCGCGCGCCTGCATAAGCCAGCACCAGCCCCAAGGCGACGGCCACCCCCGCCTGCATCCCCGGCCCCATCCGGTCGATGATACCCTTATAGGCGAAGGGCATGACGAGGATGATCGCCTTGCCCAGCAACACCAGCACCAGCGCGACGATGATCCGCGCCTTGAGATTGGGCTCACCCGCCGGCCAGAGATACGGCAGGAAGCGCCGCAACGTCGCCCATGCGGGCGGCGTGGGCAGATCCTTATCCTGAGTGTCCGGTGGCATGGATGCCAGTTAGGCGCGCGGCCACCGCTTGCCAAGGGTGGTGATTACCCAACGCACAAGAGCGGCCCTGCCCAACTCACGCCCGCGCGCTGAAGACGCTCCAGCCGGTCGCTTCGGCCAGCCGTTCCAGGGCGCGCGTGCCGAGGTGGGAGTTGCCGCTTTCGTTGAGGCCGGGCGACCAGACGGCGATGCTCGCCTTGCCGGGTACGACGGCGAGAATGCCACCGCCGACACCGGATTTGCCCGGCATCCCCACCCGAAAGGCGAAGTCGCCGCTGGCGTCATAATGGCCGCAGGTCAGCATCAGCGCGTTGATGCGGCGAGCGCGGCGAGGCGAGACCACGCGCCCGCCCGCCGGCTGGCGGCCATCCAGCATGAGGAAGCGGCCGGCCTGCGCCAGCTGCACGCAGTCCATGGCGATGGCGCATTGGTGGAAATAGCAGCCCGTCAACAGATCGACGGGATTGTGGATGTTGCCGAAGGCCCGCATGTAATTGGCCAGCGCGATGTTCCGGTAGCCCGTCTCCGCCTCGCCCCGCGCCACGCTTTCATCGATGGCGATGCTCTCGTCATCGGCCAGATAGCGCACGAAGCGCAGCAGCGCGCCGATGGATTCGCGCGGTTGATGGCCGGAGAGATTGACGTCCGCCACCACCAGCGCGCCGGCGTTGATGAACGGATTGCGCGGAATGCCCTGTTCGGCCTCAAGCTGGACGATGGAGTTGAAGGCATTGCCGGAAGGCTCGCGGCCGACGCGCTTCCAGAGCTGGTCCCCCACCTTGCCGAGCGCCATGGTGAGCGCGAACACCTTGGAGATGGACTGGATCGAAAAGCTCGTGCGCGCATCCCCGCCCATGGCGATGGTCCCATCCGCGCCGACAATGGCCATGCCGAACTGATCCGGGGAGACGTTGGCTAGGCCGGGGATATAGGTCGCGACGGCGCCGCGATCCCGTTCGGCCGCCATGGCCGCGACGATCTCGTCGACGATTGTCTGCAGGTCGCCAGCCATCGGAGCGATCAATGGATGACGATATCGGCCGGCTCCTGCGGCAGCTCATCGCGTGAGGTGCTGGCGATCACCTGCGCCGCGACAAGATCGCCCACCACATTCACCGTGGTGCGACACATATCGAGGAAGCGGTCCACACCCAGCACGAGCCCGATGCCCGCCGGGGGCACGCCCACGCTGGCGAGGATGAGCGCGATCACCGGCAGCGTGCCGGCCGGAACGCCCGCCGTGCCGATCCCGCCCATGATGCAGATGAGCATCACGACGAGCTGCTGGCCCAGCGTCAGATCGACGCCGAAAAACTGCGCGAGAAACAGCACCGTCACGCCCTCGAACATGGCTGAGCCATTCTGGTTGGCAGTGGCGCCGATGGTGAGCACGAAGCGGGAGATGGGGCGCGGAAGCTTCAGTTTCTCCTCGGCGACCCGCAACGATGTGGGCAGGGTCGCATTGGAAGAGGCCGTGGCGAAAGCCATCACGCTGGCTTCTTGCGTCTCGCGGAAGAAGGCGATGGGATTCTTGCCGGCGATGAACTTGAGGATGAGCGGAAACACGCCGAACATCTGCAGGCCGAGCGCCAGCAGCACGACAAAGACAAAGGCGGAAAGACGCCCGATCAGTTCCCAGCCAAACAGCGCCGCCAGATTGAACATGAAGCAGAAGATGGCGATGGGCGCGAGCTTGATGACAAGGCCGATGAGCCGCATCGAGACCTCGAAAATGCCTTCGAACCCGGCCTTGATCGTCGCGGTCTTCGCTGGATCGACCAGCAGGAAGCCGACGCCGAAGAAGAGCGCAAAGAACATCACCGCCAGAATGTCGTTCGCGCTCATCGCCGCGACGAAATTGGTCGGCACGATCGCCAGCACCGCCTCGACGCCGGTTTTGGACTCGCCGGCCTGCGCCACGATGGAGGCCGCCCCTTCCGAGGATTGCGCGATCATGCTGCGGGCCAGCGCCGGATCGATGCCGCCGCCCGGCTGGAGCAGATTGACGAGTGCCAGAGAGATGGCGACCGAAATGCTGGAAACGACGACCGTGTAGAGCAAGGTGCGCAGGCCCACGGTCTTGAGATGCCGCGCCTCACCCATATCCGCCACACCCACGATCAGGGCCGATACCAGCAGCGGAATGATGAGCATGAACAACAGGCGCAGGAAGATCTGGCCGATGGGCTGGGTGACATAGGTGGTGACGATGGCCACCCAGGCCGCGTCCGCCGCGACGCTGTGGACGATCAGCCCCAGCGCCAGCCCCGCCAGGAACCCGCCGAGCATCCAGTATTGCAGGCGCGTTTCCTTGCGGTCTTCGCCCGCGCTGGCTTCGGTCATGCTCGATCCCCTTTTGGTGTTGCGAGGCAGGCTAACAGTGCGGGGAGCGCATCGCAAATACGCAAAAAGCCACTCAGCATCCCAGAAGATGCAACGCCACCTCGCGCTGATGCGGGGCACGGCGATGCTCGACCAGATAGATGCCCTGCCAGGTGCCGAGCGCCAGCCGCCCGCCGATCAGCGGCACGCTGAGCGAAACGCCGGTCAGTACGGCCTTGAGATGCGCCGGCATATCATCCGGCCCTTCATCGTCATGGAGATAGCGCTGGTCCTCAGGCGCCATCCGCGCCAGCCAGGCGAGCAGATCTTTCTGCACCGCCGGCGCGGCATTTTCCTGAATGGTGAGCGAGGCGGAGGTGTGACGACAGAAAACGGTCAGCAGGCCTTCGTCCATGCCCTGCGCCAAAGCCCAGCGCGCAACCTCGCGGCTGATCTCCACCATGGCCTGCCCGGGCGTCGCAATGCGCAGGACCGTGCTGGCCTGCCGCAGATCAGCCATGACCGGCGGGCGCAAAGATCATGAGCAGCCCTCAACCCACTGGACCTGCTCCCACTGGCCGATGCGCCAGCTCTGCACGGTCTTGCCGTCCGTCTCCGCGATCAGGCCCGTGGGCGCATTGGCCCGATGGAACACCAGATAATGGCCGGTCGGGCCGGTATAGGGATGCGGCTGCACCTTGGCCGAACCGAGCCGCTTGATCGCCTCGGCTTCGCTCTGACCAACGCGCAGGCCAAATGGTCCCTCATGCTGCGCATCGGAGACATCGACCCGCACGACATGGTCGCCATCCAGCATCACCGCCGCGTCCGGCCAGCCCTTGAAATGCGCATAGGTGCAGGTCGAGCCCGGCATGGGATCGTCCCGGCCGGCGACCGCAAGCCCTTGCGCGGCCAGTTCGGCGAGGGTCGCGCCGATGCGGATCGGCCCGACCCGGTCGAGCGTCTCTGCCTCCGCCGGCTCCTCAGCCGCATTCGCCGCGTCGGCGCTGTCGTTGGCCGGCGCAATGATGTTGCTATCCGCCTGCGCACCATTGTCCGGATCTGCAGGCTGGGATTGGCAGGCGGCAAGGCTTGCCAGAGCGAGGATTGCGAACGCCGCCCTCATCCGCACTGCGCCCGGTGGAGCAGCGCCTGATCGGCCAGCACCAGCGCCATCATCGCCTCGACCACCGGCACGCCACGAATGCCGACGCAGGGATCATGGCGACCCTTGGTGCGGATGTCCGCTGCCGCACCTTCGCGCGTCACCGTTTCCTGCGGAATGAGGATCGAGCTGGTCGGCTTGAACGCCACCCGCACCCGGATCGGCTGACCGGTGGCGATACCGCCGGCGATGCCACCGGCATGATTGGCAAGGAAGACGGGGCGACCGTCATTGCCCGGCCGCATCGGGTCGGCATTCTCTTCGCCGCGCAGGCGGGCAGCGGCAAAGCCATCGCCAATCTCCACGCCCTTCACCGCGTTGATGCTCATCATCGCCGCCGCCAGTTCGCTGTCCAGCTTGGCATAGAGCGGCGCGCCCCAGCCGGCAGGCACGCCCATGGCGACGCATTCGACCACGGCGCCGAGCGAGGAGCCATCCTTGCGGGCCGCATCGACAAGCGCTTCCCAGCGCGCGGCCGCAGCCGGGTCCGGGCAGAAGAAGGGATTGTTGCCGATCTCGCTGGCATCGAATGCCGCAGGATCGATGGCGTCCCCGCCGATTTCGCTGACATAGCCGAGGATCTGGACCTGCGGCACCACCAGCCGCGCCACGGCGCCCGCCGCAACCCGGCTCGCTGTCTCGCGCGCCGAGGAGCGTCCGCCGCCGCGATAATCGCGCAGGCCATATTTGGCGTCATAGGCATAATCGGCATGGCCGGGCCGATAGGCTTGCGCGACCTCGGAATAATCCTTGGAGCGCTGGTCGACATTCTCGATCATCAGGCTGATCGGGGTGCCGGTCGTCTTCCCCTCGAACACGCCGGAGAGGATGCGCACTTGGTCCGGCTCCTGCCGCTGGGTGGTGAAGCGCGAGGTGCCCGGGCGGCGCTTGTCCAGCCAGGGCTGCACATCGGTCTCGCTCAGCGCCAGTCCCGGCGGGCAGCCATCCACCACGGCTCCGATGGCCGGGCCGTGGCTTTCGCCCCAGGTGGTGAAGCGGAAGACCCGCCCGAAACTATTGAAGCTCATGCCATTCTTTCCAGCTCAGCCGCCAGGGCAGCGCAGACGGCTGCGCTGCCGCTCATCCCTTGTCGAGCGCGATATCCGGCGCGTCCTCGGCCTTCATGCCAATGACGTTATAGCCTGCATCGACATGATGAATCTCGCCAGTTACGCCGGAGGCGAGATCGGAGAGCAGATACAGCCCGGCCCCGCCGACATCCTCGATGGTGACGTTGCGGCGCAGCGGCGAGTTCAGCTCGTTCCACTTGAGGATGTAGCGGAAGTCGCCGATGCCCGATGCCGCGAGCGTCTTGATCGGCCCTGCGGAAATGGCGTTCACGCGGATATTCTGCGGCCCCAGATCCATGGCGAGATATTTGACACTGGTCTCCAGCGCAGCCTTGGCGACGCCCATCACATTATAGTGGGGGATCACCTTCTCGGCGCCGTAATAGGTCAGCGTGACGATCGACCCGCCTTCGCTCATCATCGGCACCGCGCGCTTCGTCACGGCGACGAGGCTGTAGGCCGAGACGTTCATCGTCAGCAGGAAGTTTTCCAGGCTGGTGTCGACATAGCCGCCGCGCAACTCGTTCTTGTCCGAGAAGCCGATGGCGTGGACCACGAAGTCGATGGTCGGCCAGCGCGCGGCCAGCCCCTCGAAGCAGGCATCGACAGACGCCATGTCCGACACGTCGCAGGGCAACAGAAAATCAGAGCCGACTTCCGCCGCCAGCGGGCGCACGCGCCGCTCCAGCGCCTCGCCCAGATAGGAGAAGGCCATTTGTGCGCCCTGCGCGTGAAGTGCCTTGGCAATACCCCAGGCCAGCGACTTGTCGTTGGCCAACCCCATGATGAGGCCGCGTTTGCCGGCCATAAGGCCTGTCATGATGTTGGATCCTCCGTCTCTTCCGCCGGTTCTTCCCCGTCCGGGAAATCAGCCAGCGCGGCGTTGAGTTCGGCGCCAATTACCACGCCAAGCCCAATGATGAAGAAAAAAATGAGCGTGATCATCGCGCCCGCCAGACCGCCATAGGTCAGGCTGTAGCTGGTAATGTTGGAGAAGAAGAGCGGCAGCAGCAACGAGGTGACATACCACCAGCCCGCCGTGAACGCCGCGCCGGGCCATTTCGGGAAGCGCTTGGCGCGATAACGGCTCGGCGTCAGCGCTGCGAAGATGAAGTAAAGCGCGAGATAAAGGATGATCGCCGGCACGAAGCGGGTGGCGGTGAGAATGGCGAAAGCCTGGTCGCTGCCGGGCAGCAATTGCTCGACGATCGTCTCCGCCGCCACCAGCAGAACCTGCAGGGAAAGCGCCAGCAGCGCGCCGAAGACACTGAGCACGATGATGCCCATGGCCCGCAACCGGTAATGCCAGAAGGGCGATGTCGAGCGCGTGCCATAGGCCCGGCGGAGAATGTCGCGGATCGTCTCGATCAAGCTGCCCACGGTCCACAGGCCGATGATGGCACCCAGCCAGAGCAAGGGCCCGGTGCGCGCCTCCAGCACATCGACGATCGCCGGCCGCAGCACCTGCGCGACGCTGGGCGGCACCGTCAGCAGAAAGCCGTTCACCGTTTCGAGACCGGCGCGGGTCCGCCCGAGGATCTGCGCGATCGCCGCAGCAAGGATGAAGAAGGGGAAAACCGCGACCAGCGTCAGATAAGCGAGATTGCCGGCATGGATGAAGCCGTCATTATAAACGCCGACCGCGACGCGCTTGACCACGGCCAGGGCGCGGCTCGCCCAGCGACTCCGCTCGATTTCCGCGCGCAGGCGCTCGCCCCGATCGCGCAACCGGCGGCGACGCGCTTCAGGCGATTGCGGAGAGGGATTGGTCAGCACGCCCGATCTCTAGAACAAAGCGGCAGGCGAGGGAATCGCCCACATGCGCCTCTCGCCACCGACCATAGCGCAGGGCTCGCCCGCGCCGGGATCACACGCCCAGATGCGTCCGCAACGGCCGCGTGTCGCTCCAGCTCTCCACGAAAGCCTTGAGCGCGGCATCATGGCCCGGCACGTCGATCATCAGCGTGACGAGCTGGTCACCGCGACCACCGCTTTTGCGATGGAAACCCTTGCCCTTGAGCCGCAGCGTCTGCCCGGAATGCGCGCCCGCCGGAACAGCGAGCATCACCGGCCCATCGACCGTGGGTACCTTGACGCGCGCGCCGGCAACGGCCTCGTTGAGGCTGATCGGCAGGTCCAGCCGCACATTGTCGCCATCGCGCTTGTAGAAAGCGTGATCGCCGATCTCGATGGTGACGATGGCATCGCCCGCGCCAGCCGGGCCCGGCTGGCCCTTGCCGCTGAGCTTCATCTGGGTGCCATTCTCGACACCGGCAGGGAGCTTGAGATCGATGGTCTTGCCATCGGCGAGCGTAATGCGCTGCGGCGCCAGCGTCGCGGCATCGACGAACGGCACGGACAGGCGATAGGCCATGTTGGCACCCCGCTGCGGTGGTGGCGCACCGCGCCCGCCAAAGCCGAAGCCGCCGCCCGGTCGCCCCCGGCCGCCGCTGAACAGCCCCTCAAAAATGTCCGAGAAGTCCGCGCCGCCGGCCCCGAACTCGAAGCCTTCCGGCCCGCCGCCCTGTGACCGGCCCCCGCCCTGTCCGCCAAAGCCGAAGGGATGCGTGGGGTTGCCGTCGGCATCGATCTCGCCCCGGTCGAACCGGGCGCGCTTGTCCTTGTCGGACAGCAGATCATAGGCGCGCGTCACCTCGGAGAATTTCTCCGCGGCCTTGGGATTGTCCTTGTTCCGGTCCGGATGCAGCTCCTTGGCGAGCTTGCGATAGGCGGACTTGATCGCCGCCTCGTCCGCACTGCGGGGGACGCCCAGCAGCGAATAGGGATCAGCCATGTCGTTCTACCCACCCGTTCACGAAGATATCATGCCTCATGGCATTCATCTGGCGATTGCGGCGCGGCGCCGCAAGTGGGGATGCGCGTGCGGCTAGCGCGCGGCGACGCGTGCCGGCCCGTTCGGAAACCGCTCGAACATCGCCTCGGCGAGGCGCGTGGCGATCGCCTGGTCGCTCCAGCGCGAATCGCCCTCGCGCGTCGCGATCTCGGCCCGGCCTTCCCACAGGGGCGCGCCGGTAGCCTTGTCGAGGATGCGCGCTTCCATGCGGGTCGACACCAGCGCCTTGCGCGGTTTGGAGAGATCGACCGCGAGCGCCATGCCCATCGTCGATCCATAGGTGCCGGTTCCGACCATCATTTCGCCGCTCACCGGCTTGCGCTTGGTCTCCTCGGGCACCAGCACCTCGCGGCGGATGCGCAGTTCGGTCACCTGCCCGCTGTCGCCCTGCGATTGCGCCAGCGTATCATAGCCGGCCTTCACCAACTGATCGATCACCGCCGCTTCAAAGGGCGCCGTGCCCGCGACGTCATCGACCGCGCCGGTCAGCGTGGAAACCTGAACCGGCCCCCTGCCGAGCCGCGCAGCCCCGCCCTCAGCGGTGAACTGTGCGGCATCGACCTGCCCTTCGCGCGAGTCACGGCCGCTGCTCACGAGGGGTGCACGCGGCGAATCGATGCGCGAGCCGCCCCAGCGATCCGGGCTGCGACCCCATTGGGCGACGCCGGGCGACGCGACAGCAAGCAGGGAAGTGGCGGCGATCAGCCGGGCGAGGGGAGAGACGATCATCAATGTCCTCTTGCGCAGGGATTGTCCCGCGCCAGTCCACCCCACTGGCCCGGCATCGGCACGGGAACTTTATGGCACGGCGCCTTGCGCGCGCATGAATGAAAGGCGGTCGACCATCGACAGGAGAGTTTCCACGCGCGGCCGGACAGGCTAGGTGAAGCGCATGCCGACACAGACCGCGACCTCATCCGAGCCAACCACGCTGACGGACGACCCCTTCGCCCTCTTCGCCCAATGGATGGTCGACGCCCGGGCCAGCGAGCCCAATGATCCCGAGGCCATGGCGCTCTCGACCGTCGATGCGCAGGGCCGACCCTCCACCCGCATGGTCTTGCTCAAGGGCTATGGACCGGAAGGCTTCACCTTCTACACCAATTTCGAGAGCCGCAAGGCCGGGGAACTGCTCGCCCATCCGGAGGCGGCCCTGCTGTTCCACTGGAAGTCGCTGCGGCGCCAGATCCGGATCGAGGGACCGGTCGGCCCGGTCGATGCCGCCACGGCGGACGCCTATTTCGCCTCGCGTCCGCGCGTGTCGCAGATCGGCGCCTGGGCATCCGATCAGTCCCGGCCGCTGGATGCCCGCGAGACCTTCGAGGATCGCATCAGGGAGGTCGAGGCGCGCTTCGCCGGCGTCGACGTGCCCCGCCCGCCGCACTGGTCGGGCTTCCGCCTTGCCCCGCGCGCAATCGAGTTCTGGCTGGACCGGGCCTTCCGCCTCCACGAGCGTCGCCGCTACGAGGCGGACGGCGCGGGTCGCTGGGCCGCGCAGATGCTCTATCCATGAGGCATGGCCGGTGAGTGCGGCGACGCCTCCGGCGCGCGAGGATCATCTCGCCACGACCGGCGCGATCAATCGCAAGGCCGCGCTCGCCAGCGTCGCCGTGGCGCTCATTCTCGCGGCGGCCAAGAGCTGGGCCGTGCTGCGCACCGAGTCCATCGCCATGCTTGGCTCATTGGCGGACACCGGGCTGGATCTGGTTGCCAGCCTCGTCACGCTCTTCGCCGTCCGCCTCGCCGCGCGGCCGGCGGATTACGACCACCGGTTCGGCCATGGCAAGGCGGAGGCTCTGGCCGCATTGTTTCAGGTCTCGCTCATCAGCGTTGCGGCAGTCCTCATCATCCTGCGCTCGGTCGAGCGGTTCGGCAGTGCCGGCACGCCCACGGCGATCGAATATGGCATCGGCGTCTCCATCCTCGCCATCGTGCTGACCATCCTGCTCGTCAGCTATCAGGCGCGTGCGATCCGGGCGACGGGATCGGTCGCGATCAGCGCGGACAGCCTGCATTATCGCAGTGACCTGCTGCTCAATGGCTCGGTCATCCTGGCGCTGGTTCTGGAAACGGCGCTGCACCTGCGCGGCGCGGACGCGCTCTTCGGCCTCGGTATCGGCCTGTGGCTGGCGCTCAATGCGGGCCGGACGGCGATGCACGCCATTGGCGAGCTGATGGACAAGGAATGGCCGCTGGAAAAGCGCCAGCGCTTCCTCGACATTGCCGAGCGGCACCCCGCCCTGCACGGCATCCACGATCTGCGGACCCGCAGCAGCGGATCGCATGACATCGCCCAGTTCCACATCTGGCTCGACCCGCATATGTCGCTGAAACAGGCGCATGACGTGATGGAGGACATCACCCGCGACCTGACCGCCGACTTCCCCGGCCTGGAGCTGATCATCCACCCCGACCCCGCCGACCAGCCGGAAAGCGACCTGCTCACCCAGCAGGATGCCCGCACGGTGCTCGTCAACGAAGCCGCCGCGAGCGACAAGACGCCCGGGCCGGAGACGCCCGCCCCATGACGGCAGCGCCGATGATCCTCCCTTTCGTCCAGGTCGATGCCTTTGCGCATGCGCCGTTCACCGGCAACCCCGCCGCTGTCATGCCGCTGGATCACTGGCTGGCGGACGATGTGCTGCAGGCGATCGCGCAGGAGAATAACCTCGCGGAGACTGCCTTCGCCGTGCCGCTCCCGCCCGACGCCGGGGCGGACTATGACTTGCGCTGGTTCACGCCGACCGTGGAAGTCGCGCTGTGCGGCCACGCCACGCTGGCGAGCGGTCATGCCCTGATGGGCGCCGCGCGACAGAGCCTGCGCTTCCGCACACAGCAGGCCGGGGATCTGGTGGTCGAACGCGTGGCGGGCGGTGAAGGCGATACCTACCAGCTCGATCTGCCGGGCATGGCCATGACGCCGGCGGACCTTTCAGAAATCGCTGCCCTGCTCGGTAGCCCCGCGCCGCAGGAGACGCACGCCCGCGACGGCGGCTATCGCCTGCTCGTCTATACGGACGACGCGCAAGTGCGCGCGCTGCGCCCCGATTTCGCGGCGCTCGGCAAGCTCGGCAATTTGCTCATCATCGCCACCGCGCCGGGCGCCGAGACCGATATCGTCAGCCGCGCCTTCGTGCCGGGCGCAGGGATCGACGAAGACCCGGTGACCGGCTCGGCCCATTGCCTGCTCACGCCCTATTGGAGCGACCGGCTCGGCCGCGACCGCTTCACCGCCTATCAGGCCAGCGCGCGCGGCGGCTATGTCGACTGCGAACGCACCGGCGACCGCGTCATTCTCACCGGTCGATGCCGCACGGTGATCGAGGGGCAGTTTTTGCTTTCAGGGTGGTAAGCCGTCATGAGCAAGAGAGAACTGACGCAAAACGAACGTCGGCAGTTCCACTTGGGCTGCGCCGCCTTGCTCCTCATTCTGGCGTTCGGACTTGTGCGGTCAGCCGGCAGCGCAACGTGCGACACAACGACCTTTTATGAAAGTCTCTCGCCCGACGGTTGGACCGAAGCGCGCGTTCAAATGACAGACTGCGGCGCTTTGTCCGGCTTCTCCAGAGTCGTCTGGATACAGCCCCGCTGGCTTCCAACGGATCGGCTCTTCGCCTGTCGAGCCGTAGCGATCGATGGTCAACCAGCTGTTCGTCTGGAGTGGGCGCAGGCAACGCTGGTCGTCGCGACCGACGCACCGCGCGCAAGCGTCATCCACGCCAACGCCTCGTGCTACGGTTGGTCCGTTAAACTGGCAGCGCCACACTCCTGACCAGTCACGAAAACCGCCGAACCAGCCGCGCCATGGCTTCGCGCAGGGCGTCCATGTCTTCCTCGCGGGTGATGCCGAGGCGGACGATGACCAGTCGCTGCTCGGGCGAAACCAGCACGAACTGGCCGCGCTCGCCCACCGCCGCCATCACGCCGGCACCGGCCTGGCCCGGAAAGAGCGGTGAGGGGTCGCCACCCCGGTTGAGCCAGAGATGCCCGCCAAATGCGGCGTGAGCCGGCGATGGCGCCGTCATGAAATCGAACCACGGATCGGCGATGAGCTGGCGCCCCGCCACATGGCCGCGCTGGCGGATGAGTTCGCCGATTGTCGCATAGTCGCGCGCCGTCATATGCATCATCAACGCGCCCTCGAGCGTCCCGCGCGCATCAAATTCCGGCACGAAGTCCTTGAGCCCGAGCGGTTTCGCGAAGCGGGCATCGAGAAACCGCGCCATGGCGGCGCGCCGGGCGAGCGGATCATGGCTCGCGGTCAGCCTGTCGGTCATGATGCCGGTGAGGATCATGGTGCTGCCCGCGCTCGGGGCGAAGGTCGCGCCCGGGGCCTGCACCAGCGGCTTGGCCGCCGCGAACGCCGCCTGATCCGTGCTGCCCTCGCCGGCGAGCATGGCGAGCGTATCGCTCGGCTCGCCCGGTTGCCAATCCTCGCGATATTGCAGGCCACTGCTCATCTGCAGCAGGTGCCTCAAGCTGATCGCGGCGCGCGGATCGCCGGTCTGTCGCCAGGCGGCGACGGGCGCCGGATCGTCCAGCGCCAGCAGACCGTCGGAGACCATCATGCCGGCGATGAGACCGGTGACCGTGCGGGCAATCGACCAGCTCAGGAAGCGGCTCTGCGGCGTGAATCCATCGGCATAGCGCTCGGCGACGATCTCACCTCCGCGCATCACGATGAGCGCGCGTGTCTCGCCCACGTCTGCGCCATCGCCGGGATCGAACAGCGGGTCCACCGCCTCGCGCAGCGCCATGGCGGAGAGGCCGGGGCTATCCTTCAGCACGGCATAGCGGCTGGCCGGCACGTCCTGCGACGCACCCGCCCCGGCGAGCATCAGGCTGGCGGCGGTGACGCACAGCCAGCGGGAAAGGCTTTTGATCTTCATCGCGCGCGGTCTTATCACGCAGCGCGATGAAAGGGGATAATCAGATGTGGGGGCAGCGCGATCCTCTCAAGCGCAAGGCCATGATGAAGCGCGCGAGCGGCTGGCTCGCCCTGCTGCCGGTGGTTCTGGTCGCCTTCTGGGTCGCGGTGAGCTGGCCCGGCTGGCAGCGGGAGGCCGACCAGGCCGCCGGCCTCGCCGCGCGCCTGGGCTGCTCGTGCCGTTATGTCGAGAATCGCCCGCTCGAAAGCTGCCAGAGCGATCTCGCCGGCGTGCCGTGGATGGCGCTGGTGCGCTATGAGGATGCACCCGAGGCCCGGCGCCTGACCGCCAAGATACCCATGCTGGCCACGCGATCCGCGCGGCTCAAGCCCGGCTTCGGCTGCATGCCCGAGCGCTGAGGGCGGGGTGGACCGCTATGTCTCCCCTCCTCTTCAGAGGAGGGGCCGGGGGTGGTGGATGCGCCAGCATCGCAAAGTCAGTAAATAAACGCGAGGGTGCAACACCACCCCAACCCCTCCTCTAAAGAGGAGGGGCTAAATCGCCTCAATGCGCCCCACGCATTTTTTGCACGAGGTGCACCACCGCCGCCACCACCAAGCCGACGAGGAATCCGAACAGCGCCGCCAGCATCGCGCTGATGGTCCAGACGATCGCCGGCGCGTGGCTCACCGCTTCGGCAATGGCGTGTTGGCCATGGGGCAGCACCGCCAGCGGCGTGCCTTCCAGCCCGTGCAGAATGATCCCGCCGCCGACCCACAGCATCGCCACCATGCCGATCGATTCGAGCAGGCTCAGCACCCCCGGCATCATCCGCACCAGCCCGCGACCGACCCGCTGGACCAAAGGGCCACCGGTCTTGGCCAGATGCAGACCGATATCGTCGAGCTTCACGATCAACCCGACCACACCATAGACCGCGACGGTTACCAGCAGGCCGACGACGGCGAGGACCAGCGCCTGCGTGAGCAGCGGGCGGCTTGCCACGTCCGCCAGGGCAATCGCCATGATCTCGGCCGAGAGAATGAGGTCGGTGCGGATCGCGCCGGAGACTTTCGCCTTTTCCAGCGCCGCGGCGTCGCCATCGGCGGGGAGCATGTCCTCCTCCTGCGCATGGCCGCCCCGCAGCATCTCGATGATCTTCTCGGCCCCCTCGAAGGCGAGGAAGGTGCCGCCGACCATCAGCAGCGGCGTGATCGCTTGCGGCAGAAACGCACTGAGCAGGAGGGCGAGCGGCAAAAGGATGATGAGCTTGTTGCGAATGGACCCAAGCGCGATGCGCCAGATCATCGGCAACTCGCGCTGCGGCGAAAAGCCGGTGACGTAGGTCGGTGTCACGGCGGCATCGTCGACCACCACGCCAGCTGTCTTCACGCTGGCCCGGCCGGCAGCGGCCGTCACATCGTCGACGGATGCCGCGGCGAGGCGAGCGATGGCGGCGACGTCGTCAAGCAGGGCGGCGAGGCCGGAGGCCATAAGGATGCTCCTCGTCAGGATATTGCAGCCACCCTGCCTGATTGCCCGGCGGGCGGAAAGATCGGGCAACAGGTCAGGCGGCAGGCTCGGGCGGCAACGACCAGTCGATCGCCCCCCGCCCCTGCGCGGTGAGAAACGCATTGGCCCGCGAGAAGTGCCGGCAGCCGAAAAATCCGTTATGGGCCGAGAGCGGCGAGGGATGCGGCGCCTTCAGCACCAGATGCCGCCCCCCGGCGCTCACATCCTGCACGAACGCCGCTTTCTTCTGGGCGTATGCCCCCCAGAGCAGGAAGGCGACGGGCTTGTCCTGCGCGGCGACGGCAGCGATCACCGCATCCGTGAACCGCTCCCAGCCCTGATTGGCGTGGGCGCCGGCCTTCCCCATCTCGACGGTGAGCACGCTGTTGAGCAGCAGCACGCCCTGCTCCGCCCAATGGACGAGGTGACCATGACCGGGCGGGGTAAAGTCCACATCGGTCCGCAATTCCTTGAAGATGTTGACGAGGCTCGGCGGCGGCCGCACGCCCGGCTTCACAGAGAAGCACAGGCCATGCGCCTGCCCCGGCCCATGATAGGGATCCTGCCCGAGGATCACCACGCGGACATCCGGCAAAGGCGTGAGGGCGAGCGCGTTGAACCAGTCGCTGCCGCGCGGAAAGATCTGCGCGCCGGCCGCCTTGCGGGCCTGAAGAAAGGCCTTGAGCTGCGCCATGGAGGGCGCGGCGAACGCATCGACCAGCGCCGCCCGCCAGCTTTCATCGAGCGTGGCAGGGATGGAGGGCGGGGTTATGGCGGTGTCGGCATCGGCAGTCATCTGGCCGGCTTAGAGCATTTGCGGCGCCGGGCAAATCGGTCCGCATAGGCGCGAACGGCAGACAGCCCCTGCCGGTTGACACGCAAGGCGAGGAAACGCATGGGATTTTTCATGCGGATATGCATCAGGCATTTTTCCATCCGCCATCATGCGGGGCAGCTTCTCGCGGGCATCTAGCCCCGGGACCCGGTGCTGTGCGCGCCGGGCTCGGGGCCCTTTCGCCGAACCGCCGTGCGACGTTCCAGACGCGCACGCCCCCCCGCCGGAAAGTCCGCATGATGCCACG
Organism: Sphingobium sp. B8D3B; assembly: GCF_025961875.1. Classification (NCBI taxonomy): domain Bacteria; kingdom Pseudomonadati; phylum Pseudomonadota; class Alphaproteobacteria; order Sphingomonadales; family Sphingobiaceae; genus Sphingobium; species Sphingobium sp. B8D3B. The sequence goes on from NZ_JAOQON010000001.1 coordinate 2,632,713, forward strand.
CCATTCCATCAAATTCCGCCACCCCGCTAAGGCCTGACCAGAGCACGCACGCCAGCCTTCACCGCGCGCTGAGTCCTGCTCGGCCCGGCAATGTTCGGTCGCTTCGTCTCTGTCTGCCCCACGCGCGCCCTGTCGGCGCCGTCCCGCCCCAGCCATCAAATTTAAGTCCAGAGAAGAAAGACCAAACATTGCTGAGAATTGACGATAAGCTTCGCCCGGTCCTGCATGACGTCATCCGCCGTAATGGCGGCGAGCCGGAATTTCATCAGGCGGTGACCGAGGTGCTGGAAAGCCTCGGCCGCGTCGTCGCAAAGCGGCCCCATTATCTGGACAATGCCCTGATCGAGCGGCTGTGCGAGCCCGAGCGGCAGATCATCTTCCGCGTGCCGTGGGTGGACGATAATGGCCAGGTGCAGATCAACCGGGGCTTCCGCGTCCAGTTCAACTCGGCACTCGGGCCCTACAAGGGCGGCATCCGCTTCCATCCCTCGGTCAATGTCGGCATCATCAAGTTTCTCGGCTTCGAGCAGACCTTCAAGAACGCCCTCACCGGCATGCCGATCGGCGGCGGCAAGGGCGGATCGGACTTCAACCCCCGCGGGCGCTCGCAGGGCGAGATCATGCGCTTCTGCCAGTCGTTCATGACCGAGTTGTTCCGGCATCTGGGCGAATATACCGACGTGCCGGCCGGGGATATCGGCGTGGGCGGGCGCGAGGTCGGCTATATGTTCGGCCAGTATAAGCGCCTCACCAACCGCTATGAGGCGGGCGTGCTGACCGGCAAGGCGCTGTTCCACGGCGGCTCGCGCGCCCGCACGGAGGCCACCGGCTATGGCGCGACCTACTTCGTCCAGCGGATGCTGGCGACCCGCAAGCAGAGCTTCGATGGCAAGCGCGTGACCGTGTCCGGCTCGGGCAATGTCGCCATCTACACCATGGAAAAGGTCATCGAGTTCGGCGGCATCATCGCGGCCTGCTCGGACTCGAACGGCTATGTGATGGACGAAGACGGCATCGACCTCGAACTGGTCAAGGAAGTGAAGCTCGTCCGCCGCGACCGGATTAGCGACTATGTGCGCCTCAAGGGCGGCAAGAGCCATTATGTCGAGGGCGGCTCGGTTTGGGATGTGCCCTGCGACATCGCCATGCCGTCCGCCACCCAGAACGAGCTGACCGGCAATGACGCCAAGACGCTGCTCAAAAATGGCGTCATCGCGGTGGGCGAAGGCGCCAACATGCCCTCCACCCCGGATGCCGTGCGGCTGTTTCAGGAAGCCGGCATCCTCTTCGCGCCCGGTAAGGCCGCCAACGCCGGCGGCGTCGCCACCTCCGCGCTGGAAATGCAGCAAAACGCCTCGCGCGACAGCTGGTCCTTCGAGAAGACGGAAAGCCGCCTCGCCTCGATCATGCACGACATCCACGACCGCTGCGCGGAAACCGCCGAGGAATATGGCGCCCCCGCCGATTATGTGCTGGGCGCCAACATCGCCGGCTTCGTCCGCGTGGCCGAGGCGATGGACGCGCTTGGGGTAATCTGACGCGGTGACGGAGGCTGCCGGCGAGACGGTGGCCTCCGGATGCGAATCAACTGGCCGGGACGATCTGGAAAATCTCGCCGTCGAAATCGATGATGAAGACGTTTCCGAGGGAATCCTTGCCGAAGGCGACGGGCTGATCAATCGTGCCCACGTCCGGCACAAAATCGGCATTGCGGTTCTCGAAACCCGTACCGTCCAGCAACGGCCCGTTCCGCAGCCGGTCGAACGGGACCGACCAGAGATTGCCGCTGACGAAATCGGCGAACAGATAATGACCATTGAGCGCGGGAATCGACTGCCGATAGACCACGCCGCCGATCACTGACCGGCCCTGAAACAGCCCCGTCCCGTGGCCATATTGCAATTTGGGCGCGGTCAGACTGACGTTCGACGGGACCGCGCCCTTATAGGGAAGCGTGCCTTCCAGATAGGGCCAGCCGAGATTGTACGGCCCCTCTGCAATCGGCAGCACATTGATCTCCTCGCGCTGATCCTGACCGACGTCGCCGATGATGATGGTCGAATCCTCAAGACCGCCACGGAAGGGATTGCGCAGGCCTGAGGCAAAGACGGTGGCTGGCGACCAAAACTGAACTGAGGCACCGGCATAGGGGTCCGGGCTGCGCGCCACACGCATGATCTTCCCGAGGCTCGACGCGTTGTTCTGGGCGTTATTATTGGGATCCCCCGCTCCGCCACCATCGCCGAGGCCGACATAGAGCACGCCGGCGGGACTATCTCCGCCGGGGCCAAAATCGACCCATCCCCCATTGTGATTGCTGAAATTGGGATGGGGGGCGGAAAAGACCGCGCTCCCCGCCGAGAATGTGCCATCGGATTGAGCGGCATGGCTGGTAAGCCAAATGGTGCCGACTGAGTCCGTCCAAAGCAGGAAGAGCGCGTGCGGATCGCTCGCATTGCCGAGACCGCTCCGCCCCACCGTCATACCGATGAGTCCGCGTTCGCCATCGGTCGAGAGATTGGGAAGGGTCAACGCCAGCGTGCGCGAGCCGTTGGTGGTGTCCAGCCGGTAGACGCGTCCGCCACGCTCGGCGACGTAGATAACGGAGGAACTGTCGGGGCTGCGATACAGCGCAATGGGCTGACTGAAGCCCTGCGCCACGCGGCGGACGGCAATGCCTTCCCGATCATTGGTGACCGTGATGCGGACATCCTGCTGGGCGCTCGTGCGCCCGTCACCGGCGTTGAGCGCCACCTCATAAACATTGTCACCATTGGCATCGCCCGGCGCGTCGAAGTTGGGCGGCGTGCGAAAGGCCAGATCTCCGGTGACGTTGATCGAGAACAGCGCTGCATCGGCACCGCCGGCGATGCTGATCGTGACGGGATCATTATCCGGATCGCTGGCGCGGGCGGCATAAGCAGCCGTGACGTTCTCGACGACCGAGACCGCGGCGGGCGACGTGAAAGCGGGCGCGCGATTGGACGACGGTGTGGGGGTTGGCGTGGGGGTTGGCGTGGGCGTTGGAGTGGCGGAGTCATCGCCACCGCATCCGGCCAGCGCGAGGATCATGCACGACAGGATAACCGACCGCATCACTCGCTCCTGCCTGTTCCTTCAGATGCCAGGAGATCGGCAATATGGCGCTAAGTCAAGGACAAGGCGGTGAAATGTGAGCCGGCGGGGGCGTGAAGATGCTGGGGAATGCCTGGACACAACAAAGGCCGCCGGAACACCGGCGGCCTTCGCATGTCCGATCGGATCAGCGCTGGTTCTGGCGTTGACCGCCGCCCTGCTGGTTCTGATCGTCCTGTCCGCCCTGCTGGCGACCGGATTTGTCCGTGTTGGACTGGTCCTGCTGGCCGCCTTGGCCGGGCTGGCGCTGCTGATCGTTCTGCTGGTTCTGGTTTGCCATGGTCCATCCTCTCTTGTCGCCCTTGATGGGCATGGGAGCGAAACGGATGGAAGAGCGGCCGGTGCCCGGCTTTGCGACGAATGCCGGAAAAGCGGACGAGTTGAAAGGAGCGTCGGACGGGCCGGCTAGGCCGTCAGCCGATCTGCTTCCAGGCCGATGCGATTTCCGCGATGAAGCCGTGGGCGCTCTCCATCAGGCTGGGATCATTGGCGACGGTCGCCTCCAGCGTCCGGCGGCGCGTCTCGCGGTAGATGGTCGCAAGGCTGATGGCGATCTCGCCGCCCTGATCGAAATCAAGGCTCGTCTCCAGCGCGTGGAGAATGGCGAGCGCGCGCGTCTGCCGGTCCAGGCATTTGTGGCGGTCGCCGGCCTTGAGCGCCAGTGCGGCGGTATCCAGCGCGAGCAGCAGCTCGTCGAAAAGGATGCGCACGAGCTGGTGCGGCGTGGCGCCCTCGACGCGGCTGCCGCTATCCACCGCCGCATAATGGCGGAGCGCGGCCATCGGCCTCATCGGATGCGAACCCATGTACATACAGCGTATCCCTTATTTGGTGTGTCCAGCGCCTGCGCCCGGACCGTTAGTCGTTGTTCTTGCTCCAGATCTTGACCTGCTGCTCAAGATAGGATTGCGTCGCCTGGAACTGCAGCAGGCGCGTCTGCATCTTCGCGTAGGTCGCGGTGAGCTGGGTGCTGTAGGTGCTGCGCTGATCGCCCAGCTTCTCCAGCTCCTTCTCCAGCGCGGCCTTCTGCTTCCCGTAAATGGCTGCGGAACTGGCGAGCGGACCTTCGCTGCCGTTCACATAATCGGTGATGTCCTTGAGCGCGCCGGCAATGCCAGGCTGCGTCGCGCTGGGCACGGCGGGATTGAGCATCTGGGTGACGCCTTCCGGATCCGCCGCCAGCGCTGCTTCGAGCCGCTTGGTATCCAGCATGAGCGTGCCGTTGCGCTCGGTGCGCACGCCCAGATCGCTCAGCGTGCGATAGGTGCCGCTATCGGTCAGGGGCTGGGAGACCAGGCCGGCGAGACGACGCGACAGATCCCGCACGCCAAAGTCGCCCGAGAGCAGGCCAGCCGTATCGCCCTGCGCGACCGTCGCGTCGTTGAGGGCGCCCTTGAGCTGATTATAGGCGGTGACGAACTCGCGAACGAGATCGCTCATAGTGCTGGTCGGCTGGTCTGTCGCGAGGGTGATCGTCTTGCCCGGCTCCGCCTTGTTGAGGTCGATCTGGATGTTGGGGATGGCGGTGGTGATCTTGTTCGAGCCGAACTCCATATCGACATTGTCGATGCGGATCAGCGCATTGGCGGCGACCTGGCTCTGCGTCATCGTCCCGGCGGCGCCATCCCAGACGAAGCGCTGGAGATTGGCATCCGCATCGGCCTCGGCGGTGAGCGTGAAGGCCTTGGCTGTGCCGGTCTCGCCCTTGAGAACGAGGCGCGCGCCGGACTGATCGGTCACGATCGAGGCCGTGACGCCCGCATTCGCGCCATTGATGGCCGAGGCAAGGTCAGCCAGCGTGCCGGTGCCGCCGACGGTGATCATCATCTCGGTGCTGCCCACGGTGAGCTTGAGCGTGCCGGTGCCAGCGACGGCGGCGCTGTCGGCCAGCGCGGCGGACTGGAGCACCTGCCCGGCGGCAAGCTGGCGCACCTCAAGCTGCGCCGGCAGGCCCTTGGGTACGCCGCCGGGAATGAGCGAGACCGCCGCGATGGTCGGATCATTGGAGACCGGATTGCCACGATAGCCGGTGCCCTGCAGCAGGTCGGTCAGGGCCTTGGAGAAGGTCTCGAGCGAGCTTTTGGCGGAGGCCAGCGCCGACACGCGGGCACTGGCGGTATCCAGCCGGGACTGGACGGCACTCTGGCGCGGCTGGAACGAGGCATTGGTGAGATCGGACACCATCTGGGTGATGTTGATCCCGGAGCCGATGCCCAGTGCGCTCGCAATATCCGTCGCCATATCCGTCGTCCTTTCAAGGCTTCAGAACGGCAGCGGAGGGCGCGGCTTTAGTGCCATGGGCAAAGAATCAGGGCAGACGCATTCAGTCGTCAAACAGCGGCGCGCTTGGCGCCGGAACCATCAGTGCGAGGCGGCTTCCACCATGAGCGAGGTGACCGATGCCTGCGCCGCCTGGGCCAGCCCGGCCTGCCGCGCCACCGCCTGCGCCACATTGGCGACGAAGGTGACCATCTGCTCGTCAGTCGGCGGCATGGGGAGCATGACGACGGGGCTCGGCATTAACGCGACGATGGCCCGGTCGGCCAGTTCGACGCTCGATTCAGCATTGCGGGCCGAGGGCTGGATATGCGCCAGCACATCGGCAATCTCGGCATGGATGCGGGCATAATCGGCAGCGGCGGCGGAGCGTTCGCGATCCCGCAGCAAGGCGGCGCGGGAGGTCTCGCCCTCCGCCCCGCCATGCATGGCACGGGATTGGGAAACGGCAGGCACGGCCAAGGGGCTGCGCTCCGTTGCGCTGGTCACCGGGGTGACAGCCCCGGCGCGGGGCAAGAACTCGTTCATGACACATTGCCTTCTAATGTGTCCCCATCAACAAAAGACGGACGAGTTCGGCTAAGCTTTAATTCACGATATTGCGCCCATCCGCATCGAATCGCATCGCCTCGGGCAGATCGATGTGCGGACGGTCCATCTCGGTCGCCATGGCATGCTCGATCCGGTAGACGAAAGCCAGGATGGCAGCGACGGCCATGAACAGCCGCTCGTCCACTTCCTGCCCCGCGCGCGAGGTGAAGTAGATGGCGCGGGTAAGCTCGGGATATTGCAGCACCGGCCGGCCCTGATCGGCCGCGAGCGTGCGGATCGCCGCGGCGATTTCATCGGAACCACGCGCCACCACCACGGGCGCCGCATCGCGCCCCGGATGATAGCGCAGCGCGACGGCGAAGTGCGTCGGGTTGGTGAGCACCACCGTGGCCTCTTCCACCGCCTTGCGCACCGAGCCGTTGAGCGTCTCATATTGCCGCCGGCGGATCGCGCCCTTGAGCTCGGGCGAGCCTTCCGTCTCCTTGTGCTCCTGTTTCACTTCCTGCTTGCTCATGTTGAGCCGCTTCATGCGCTGGAAGATCTGCGCCGGCACGTCGATGCCCGCGATGAGGAACAGGGCGGCGGCCAACGCGAGCGTGACGACCACGAAGATGTGGCCCATCTCGCTCATCGCCGGCATCACCCCGGTCTTGGCCATGCCGTGGATCGCATCGAACTGCCGCCACAGCAGCACGCCGCCGATGCTGCCGAGCAGCACCACCTTGGCGAGCGATTTGATCAGCTCGATGATGCCCTGCATGCCGAAGATGCGCTTGAGCCCGTTGATCGGGTTCATCCGCTCCGGCTTGGGCACGAGCGCGCCGGTGCGAAAGCCAAGCGAGCCAAGCACGGCAGGCGCGGCAATTGCCGCGACGACCGTCGCCAGCAGCACGCCCGCGAGCGGCAGCGCGATGATGGCAAGCAGATGATAGGCGCGCTGCTCCGGCGCGAAGCCCGCAATATCGCCCTGATCGAACCGCAAGGCTTCGGCGAGCATCAGGCGGATGGCGTCGATCAACGCCGGCCCGGCAATCGCGAGCCAGCCGACGCCGGCCATCACGACCATGGCGGTGGAGAGTTCGCGGGACTGGAGAATGTCGCCCTTGCTGGCCGCGTCCGTCAGACGCTTGGCTGTTGGCTTCTCGGTCTTTTCGCCGCCGCCGGAGGCTTCCTGCGCCATGGTTCAGCCGCCCGCCAGCAAGCGGCTCATGTCGAGTCCTTGGCGCAAGGCGTCGCTGATCGCTTCCCCCATGACCGGCGCGGCGATGGCGAGCAGCACGAGGCCAGCCAGCAGCGTCGCCGGCAAGCCGACCGCGAAGAGATTGAGCGACGGCGCAGTGCGCGCGAGCATCCCCATGACGAGCTGGACGAGAATGAGCGTGAAGGTGACCGGCAGGGCGATGATAACGCCCGAGGCGAACATGGTGCCGCCGAACTGCGCGATGCTCTCGAACGCGCTCGCCGGCATGAGATTGCCGGGGGGCAGCGCCTTGTAGCTCATCACGACATATTGGATCAGCAGCAGATGCCCATCCATGGCGAGCAGCAGGAAGGTGGCAATGATCGAGAGGAAGCGGCCGACGACCGGCGTCGGCTGGCCCGAGAGCGGATCGACCATGGAGGCAAAGCCGAGGCCCATGGCGTTGGCGATGGTCTCGCCGGCGATGAACGCCGCCGAATAGCCGATCTGCAAGGCGAAGCCGAGGCTGAGGCCGGCGATCACTTCCGCCGCAACAAGGGCGATGCCGGCGATGCTCGCCAGCCCTTGCTCGGGCAGCGCAAAGGGGGCGCTGTTGAGCGCGGCAATGCCGATCGCGAGGCTGAGGATGATGCGCAGCTGCACCGGGACGGCAGCAGCACCGAAGATCGGCGCGGCGAGCAATGCGGCGCCGGGCCGGATCATCGCCAGCATCCAGAGCCACAGCTGCGCCTCGAGGCCCGCAAATGCCGGTGCGATCATCTGAGCAGGTCCGGAATCCGCTCGAAGATCTCGCGCGTGAAATCGGCGATGAGCATCAGGATCGCCCCGCCGAACAGCGCCAGCGTCACCGCGACGATGATGAGCTTGGGCACGAAGGAGAGCGTCGCCTCGTTGATCGAGGTGGCGGCCTGGATCATGCCGATGATGACGCCCGCCAGCAGGGCCGGGATCAGGATCGGCCCGGTCGCGAGCGCGGCAACCCACAGCGCCTGCTGGGCGAGGCCGACGAAGAAATCGCCATTTTCCATGCGATGTGCTCCCTTTTCTGCCCGCTCAGGTCGCGAACGAGCCGGCGAGGGAGCCCATGGTCAGCGCCCAGCCATCCACCAGCACGAACAGCAGCAGCTTGAACGGCATGGAGATGATCGTCGGCGAGAGCATCATCATACCGAGCGCCATCAGCGTGGAGGCGACGACGAGATCGATGATGAGGAAGGGCAGGAAGATCATGAAGCCGATCTGGAACGCGGTCTTCAGCTCGCTGGTGATGAAGGCCGGCAGCATGATCGAGAAGGGAATCTCCTCGGGCGAGCGGAAGGCCGGCACGTTGGCGAGGTTCTGGAACAAAGCGAGGTCGTTCTGGCGGGTCTGCTTGGCCATGAAGCCATGCAGCACCTTGCCTGAGCGGCTCACCGCTTCCTCGATGCTGATCTGACCCTCGCCATAAGGCGTGTAGGCACTGGCGGTGATCTGGTCGATCGCCGGGCGCATCACGAACAGGGAGAGGAACAGCGCGAGGCCGACGAGCACCTGGTTCGGCGGCGTCTGCGCAAGGCCCAGCGCCTGACGGAGCAGCGAGAGCACGATGATGATGCGCGTGAAGCTGGTCATCATCAGCACCAGCGACGGCAGCACCGTCAGCAGGCTCATCAGGACAAGGATCTGCAGCGAGATGGAGAGCGGGCGGCCATCGCCCGAAACATCGTCGAGCGCGCGGGTCAGCCCGCCGGATGCAGCAGCAGCGCCTTGCGGCAGCGCGCCTGTGGCGGGCGCCTGGGCTTGCGGGGCCGGTGCGGCGGCGGCGGGTGCCGGCGCGGCGGGCGCGGGCGCGGCAGGTGCAGCTTGGGCGAAGGCGGGCTGCGTGAGGCTCAGCGCAGCCAGAAGCAACGCGCAAAGGAACGCCACACCGATCAGCAAACCCGTGCTCCTGCGGAAGCAGGAGCCCAGGGCGGAGAGGAACGGCGACTCCGCCCTGGACTCCTGCTTCCGCAAGAGCACTTGGGTGGTCGCCAGAATGGGGTCAACCATGACGGGTTTCGCTCTCCGCGATCTTCTCGACCTTGCCGCGCGAGACCGAGAGCAGCAGGCGCTTGCCCTCGAACTCCACGACCGCCAGCTTGCCGAGCGTGCCCATGGGCAGCACATCGACCAGCTTGACCATCCGGTCGCGCTGGCCGGCGCCCAGCATGCCGGGCTGATATTTGCGCCACAGCCACAGCGCGCCGTAGGCCATGCCGCCCACCAGCGGCAGCATGATGAGCAGCTTGAGGAAATACCAGGCGAGCGCGCTCATGCGCGGCGCTCGAGCCCGGCGAGGCGCGCCTCGGTGGACGCGATCTCGACGATGCGCACGCCATAACGGCCGTTCACCGTCACCACCTCGCCCCGGGCGACCAACGTGCCGTTGACCATGATGTCCAGCAGGTCGTCGGCCTGACGATCGAGCTGCACGACGCTGCCCTCGCCCAGGTTCATGATCTCGGCCAGACGCAACTGCGTGGCACCGACCTCGACGGACATGCGCACCGGAATATCGGCCAGCAGGGCCATGTTGCGGCCCAGACCCATGTCGACGGGTGCGGCGGCCTCAGCCCGGAGTGTTTCGCTCATCTCGGTCATTTCTGTTTATCCTCAGGCCAGTTTTTCGATCATGAAGGCGGCACTGCCGTCCTGTTCGCCCACGGTGCCCTGCGCGAACACGCGGTCACCGACGAGCAGCGGCAATTGCCGCGCGATGTGGATGGGGATGACGTCGCCAGGCTTCAGCGACATCAGCTCCGCCATTTTGAGATTGGGCCGCGCCAGCACCGTGCGGACGGGGAAGCGCACATCGTCCAGCCGGGTGGCCAGACGGGTCCGCCAGACCGGATCGGCCGGCCGCGCCTCGTCCCCCGCCTTGGGCGAGCCGACGATCTCCAGCCCGCCAAAGCCGGCCTTGGGATAAATGAACTCGATGATGCGCGGGCGATGATCGCCCATGTCGACCTCGAACCCCTGCACCACGATGGCCGTCTCACCGGGCATCAGCTGGGCATGGGCCGGATTGGTCTCACGGTTGATGAGCACCGGCTCCAGCGGGGCGATCTCGGCCCAGCATTCGACCAGCGCCGCGATGATGCCATCGGCAAGTCGGGCGCCGAGCCGCGTTTCCGTGGGCGTGAACTCGCGCTTGTCGCTGCTCGCGCGGTCGCCCTTGCCGCCATAGAAGCGGTCGACCAGCAGCGAGACCAGCGGCGCGTCGATGCGCAGCACCACTGGCCCCTTGATTGGGTGCAGGCGATAGAGCGAGAGGCTGGCGAACTCCGGAGCGCTCGCATCCCACATCATGAACATGGTTTCTTCGAGTGGCAGCGCGGTGACCAGCGGACGCGCCCCCCCATAGGGCTCGATGATCGCGCGCAACCGGCGGCTCACCCGCTCGCCGAGTTTTTCCAGTCCGCTGATCGCGGCGACCGGCTCACTGGTCTGTCGCCCGAGCGCGAAAGGCTGCACGTCATTCATCGTTCATTGTCCCCGTCCGACCCCCGTCGGACACGGCGCTACTGAATAACGAAATTGGTAAAATAAACGTTATCAATGCCGCCGTAGCCCGTCTTTTCCTTCAAAACATCGTTAATAACGGTCAGAAGTTTCGCCTGGAGCTTCTCCTTGCCCTGCGGGGTCGAGAGGTCGAGCTCCTGCTCCTGCGCCATCATCATCAGGATGGCCGAGCGGATCGGCAGCTCATGCGCCTGCACCGCCTCGATCACGCGCTGGTCGTAATAGGTCGACACGGCGATCGAGACCTGCGCGAAGGAGTCACTGTCCGCGAGGTTGGAGGTGAACGGCGCCGGGATCTGGAAGTAGGTCGCCTGATACGCCGAGGGATTGGCCGGGCGGGGCAGATCCACGCCCTTCCCCTCGCGCTCCGGCGCGTGCTGCTCGGCGGCCTTGGCAGCCCAGGTCTTGGCGACCTCCTCGGGCTTCTCGCCGGTCAGCACCAGCTGCGGGCGAAAGGCGTCTTCCGCCGGCCCGCTTTCCTTGTGCATGGAGCCAGCGGCGAAGAACCCCGCGGCCGCGCCACCGCCACCCAGCAGCGCCACGGCGCCAAGTATGATGATCAGCTTCTTCTTGCCGCCGCCCTTCTTCTTGGCGGCGCCGGCGTCCGGTGCATCACTCATCAATCGATCCCCTTAAGCAAAGCGCACATGCCCGTCGGCACTGTCGCGCGCGGCGACCCTGCTCTCATCGGGCTGGCGAGATTGTTCCCCGGCGACGCGCGGGAACGATGTCCCGCGATCGCCATCCTGTCCGCGACCCTGCTGCTGCATCTGGCTAGCCAGATCGCGCTGGGCCTGGCCCTGGGCCTGATTTTGCGCCTGATTTTGGGCCTGGCTCTGCGCCTGACCCTGATCGCGCGCGGTATCCGAGGAGGCGCCGGCCTTCTCGACCGTGATCTGCCCGAGATGCAGGGTGGCAAGACGTGCATCGGCCTGCAGCGTGCCGCGCCCTTCGTTGAGGCGCCGTGCGGCCTCATCCGTTTCGGCCGTCAGGCGGATGTCCATGGCGCCGGCGCCCTGGAACACATCGACCTCAAGCCGGCCCAGATGCGGCGGGTTGAGCGAGAAGCGGCTATGCCCGCCGCCTTCCGCCAGCCCGGCGATTTCCCGCGCGAGCCGATCGATCCACTGGCCCGAGACGCCCATGTCGATAACCTGCGCGCCCAGCGCCGAGGCTGCCGAAGGCGCCGCCTGGCCTGCGCCGCCAGTGCTGCTGATAGCGCCACTCTCGGTCGAGATGCCGACGGGCAAGTCGATGACGAAGCGCTGGGCCGTGTCTGGAGCCGGCGCCGCGGCCTTGCCGGTCGTCGCGCCCTGCGCCGCCAGAGCATCTGCCAGGCTGGCACCCTCCGCCTTTGGAGAGTCCGCGCCATCGGCCTTGGGGGCAGCGAGCGCTGCCACGCCGGCGGCTGCCGTCGCGCCATCCTGCGATGAAGCGGCGGCACGGCCTCCCTTGGGTCCGGTCCCGGCGGCGACGTGCGCAGCCATGGCCGGCATGCCGGGCGCGAGCGGGAAGGGAATGACCTGCGCCTGCAGGGGCTGCGCGGGCGCCGCAGCGTTGGTGGCGCCATCATCCGTCGCGGCCGTGTCACCGGCCTCGGCGTCTGCATGCGGCTCGCCCTCGGTCAACACCAGGGCGGCATCCTGGGGCGGCTGCGCTGTCGCAGCGCCCTGCTGGGCCTGCTGCGCCTGCAGCTGAGCCGCGACGGTAACAGTCTGCTGGGGCTGGCTCGCGAACCGATCAGGCGCTGTCAAAGCCAGCTTTCCACCGCCGACCAGCGCGAGGATATCGGCGCTGAAGCCTTCGTCCGGGGCGCCGGCCGGGCCGGTCGTGGCGGTCCCGTCATTGTCGACGACAAGGCTGAGGCCCGCGCTCCCGGCCGCCGGAGCGTTGCCGTTCAGCGCAGCCAGTTCGACAAGCGCAGCGAACTGCCCGCCCGTGGCGAGGCCCGGCTCCCCGGCCTTCGCATCGGCAGCAGGCGTGCGCCCCGTCATCATGCTGAAGAGCGACGTGATGTTGATCATTCTTCCAGTCCCCTGTTCTGCATCCGCCGGACGCGCGGCTGCGCGGCCAGCCGGGCTTCGCGCAGTGCTTCCCGTGCCGCCTTGGCCTTGTCCTTGAGGCGTTCGGCAATTTCGCGTTCCCGATCCGCCACCACCCGTTCCGCGTCGCGCGCGTCGATCCGCCGATTGGCATCGAACAGCGCGCCATCGAGCTGCCGGCCGGCGCGTTCCAGGCGGCTGGCGAGTTCGCGCCGCGCAGCGAAGAGTCCACCAATCTGCTGCCCGCTCTGGCCGCACAGCTCCTCGCGCACCTGCGCGATGCGGCGGGCATTGCTGGCGATCTGGCTCGCCTCGTCCTGCGCAAGCGTGAGCGCGGCGACGGCCTGATTGTGCTGCACGTCCCGCACCCGGACGAGGCGCTTGCGCGCGGCGACCATCCGGCTCATGCGCCGAACTCCGCGATCAGCGCCGCGGCGCTCGTATCGACGTCAATCGTGGACTTGCTGCTCTGGCGCAGGAAGCCGAGCAATTGCTGCCGGCGTTCCACGGCCTCGTCGATGGTCGGATCGTTGCCGGGGCGATAGGCGCCCATCAGGATGAGATCGCGATTTTCCTCATAGGCCGCCCACAGCCGCCGATAATTGGCGGCGGCGCGCAGATGCTCGTCATCGACGATGTCCGCCATCACGCGCGAGAGCGAGCGCCCGACGTCGATGGCCGGGAAGATGCTCTGCTCGGAGAGGTGCCGCGAGAGCACGATATGCCCGTCGACAATAGCGCGCGCGGTATCGACGATGGGGTCGTCGGTATCGTCGCCATCGGCCAGCACAGTGTAGATCGCGGTGATCGACCCGCCCGAGCGGCTGTCCACGCCGGCGCGCTCGACAAGGCGGGGGATGAGCGACAGCGCCGAGGGCGGATAGCCCTTCATCGCCGGCGGCTCGCCCAGCGACAGGCCGATCTCGCGCTGGGCATGGGCGCAGCGGGTGAGACTGTCGATGAGCAGCAGCACCTGCTTGCCCCGCGCGCGGAAATATTCGGCGATGGCGGTCGCGCGGGCAGCCGCGCGCAGGCGCAGCACCGGCGGATGATCGGCCGGCACGGCAACCACGACGCTCTTGTTCATGAGCGCGCCGCCGATCTTGGTCTCGAGGAAGTCGCTGACCTCGCGGCCGCGCTCGCCGATCAGGCCGGTGACGATCACGTCCGCCTCGGCGCCAGCAATCATCTGGCCCATCAGCACCGATTTACCGACGCCCGAACCGGCCATGATGGCGATACGCTGGCCGCGCCCGGCCGTGAGCAACGCATTCACCGCGCGCACACCGAGATCGAAGCGTTCCAGCACCCTGCCGCGATCCAGCACATTGCCGCGCACGCCGGCCAGCGGCCACTGGCCATTGGCAAGCACCGGCCCCTTGCGATCGAGCGGCTGTCCCATGGCATCGATGACGCGGCCGATCAGCCCCTCACCGACCTGCACCATGTTGGCGGCGCTGTCCGGCTCGACGCGCGCGCCATTTTCCAGCGGCGCATCCTGATCGAGCGGCACCAGCACGGCGCGGCTGCCCCGGAAGCCGACGACCTCGGCCCGCACCGACGTACCATCGGCCACACGAATACGCGCGCCGGCGCCGATGGGGCGGGAAAAGCCGGTCACTTCGAGCATCCCGCCATCATGGCCGACCAGCCGGCCGACATGGCGCGGCGCCTGATTGGGCACCTGCATATGATCGAGCAAGCGCGTAGCGCGGGCGAGTTCCGCCTGGATCACAGCCGGCCCTCCATATCGTCCATCAGCGCCTTGAGGCGCGCGAGGCGCACGTCCGGGCCATCCTCGATCCAGCCCTCCGCCGTGGCGAGACGGACCGATCCGCGCGGCACATCGGCGCTGGCCGCGAGCGAGAAGCGCAGCGGCTCGGCCTGCAGCAGCGGCAGATCCTCGGGATTGACCTCCAGCCGGGCCTTGGCGTCGTCCGTGTCGATGCAGGCGGCGACCGCCTCGCAGCGCGCACGGAGCACATCGGCGTCGATCGGAACTTCACCCACGATCTGCCCGACCAGACGGATGACCGCCTGGGACAGCAGCGTGGCGAAGGCGCCTTCATCCACTTTTCCGAGCGCCAGAACGGCGGCAGCCAGCTCCCGCCGCGCCGCATCGTCCTGTTCGGCGGCTTCGCGTGTGATGCGCTCGCCTTCCTGAAAGCCCTGCACGAAGGCATCGCGCGCGGCTTCCTCAATGGGGTCGACCGGCGCCTGAACGGCCAGCGTCTCATCATAGTCGCCGCCGGGCCCGCTTCCGCCGGGGAAGGTGACGTTCCAGGCCCGATGGCCCTGCTCCTCGGCATAGAGGTGGCGAAAGCCCCTGCCATCGCGCCCGACGCTGCCGAAATTGCCCCAACTCTCCAGCGGTGCGGCGCCACTGACGGAGTCGGCCGACCAGATCCTAGACATAGTCGTCGCCCTTTCCGCCCAGCATGATCGCCCCTTCCTCGCCCATGCGGCGCGCCTCGGCGATGATCGCCTTTTGCGCTTCCATCACTTCGGCAAGGCGCATCGGGCCGCGCTCGTCCATCTCGTCCTGAATGGACTGGGCGGCGCGTTGCGACATGCAGCCCAGAATGCGCGTACGCAGCGTGTCGCTCGCCCCCTTGAGCGCGACGACGAGAATGGCGTTGTCCACCGCCCGCATGAGCGTGCCGAGATCCTTGTCCGACAGGGCCTGCAGATTCTCGAAGACGAACATCTCATCCTCGATGAGCTGGGCGACATTGCGATCGCGCTTGTTGAGCGCCTTGATGATGCGCTGCTCATGATCCTTGCGGATGTTGTTCATGATCGCGGCAGCCTCGCTGGTGCCACCGCGCTTGGTGGTGCCGGCGGACGAGCGGCCCTGCGCCGGGCGGGAGGCGATGAGCTGCTCCAGCTCATCCAGCGCCTCGGTGCTGACCGGGCCGAGCGTGGCGACGCGATAGACGACATCGTCCTGCACCTCGGCCGGCAGCAGCTGCAGGGTCGCGGCGGCTACGGCCGGGTCCAGATGGGCCAGCACGATGGCCATGATCTGCGGATGCTCGGGCTCGATGATCGCGGCGATCTCAGCCGGTTCCATCCATTTGAGCATCGAGAGCTTGGTCGAGCGCGTCGGCGGCGTGATGCGCGCGAGCATATTGTCCGCGCGGTCGGGGCCGAGCGCCTTGTGCATGGCGCC
This sequence comes from Sphingobium sp. B8D3B, assembly GCF_025961875.1. NCBI lineage: Bacteria > Pseudomonadati > Pseudomonadota > Alphaproteobacteria > Sphingomonadales > Sphingobiaceae > Sphingobium > Sphingobium sp. B8D3B. The sequence continues at coordinate 2,648,632 of NZ_JAOQON010000001.1, forward strand.
GCGGATATGCTGGGTGGCGCCGTAGCCGATGGTGGTGCGGCCCCGCGCCTTGGAGACGAACTGGTCCAGCGCGGCATTCACCTCGTCCACCTCGACATCGGCGACGTCATACATGGCGTAGCCGAGCTGGCGCACCTCGTCCGGCTCCAGCCGGGAGAGGATCTGCGCGGCTTCATCTTCCTCGAAGAGCATCAGCAGCACGGCGGCAGCGGCGCTGCCGGTGAGCGGGCGGGCGGCTTCGACCTCAGCCATCGGCCTTCACTCCATCCTTGAGGAGATCGCGGACGACGAGCGCAGCGCGATCAGGGTCCTGCTTCACAAAGTTGCGGATCAGCGTGGCGCGGTCGCTATAGTCATGCGTGGCGCTGATCATATCGAGGGTCACCGGCTGGGCGGGGTCATGCACCGCCGCCGAGGCCCGGCCGATCTCTGCCTGGATTTCCGTGCCGATCTGCTGGCCGATCTGCGCATCGAGCACCTGACGCTCCGCCTGCGCGGCGGACCAGCGCTTGAGCAGCGGGCGGCCGATGCCGACCAGCAGCAGCAGCGCGACGAGCAGGGCCGAGACGTTGCGGGCGAGCATCGCCACCCAGGCTTCCTGATACCAGGGCGTCGCATCGGTCGCGGCGTCCCCGGCGGCTTCGGCGAACTTGCGCGAGGAAATCGCCACCACGTCGCCGCGTGCCTGATCGAAGCCGATCGCGCCTTTGACCAGCGCCTCGAGCGCGGCGATCTCCTGCGGGGTGCGCGGCTTGCCATCCGTGCCCTGATCCAGCGCGACGGCGATGGACAGGCGCTGCACGGTGCCCACGGCGTCCCGCGTCACGGAGACTTCGCGGCCCAGCTCGAAGCTGCGGTTGAAGGTCTCGGTGGTCTTGAACGGCGGCATGCCGGGTGCGGGCGGCGTCTGCATGGCGTTGGCCTGGGCCTGCGCCTGTGTCGGCGGCGGGCCGCCCGGATCGGCGGGATTGACCGGCGGATTGGGCTGCAGCGCGCCGGGGATGCCGCCCGGCGTGGCATTGGCATTGCCCTGCGCATCCGTGTTCCAGCTCCCGGTTTCGGCGCGCAGACGGGCTTCGTCCTGCGGATAGGTTTCGCGTGTGGCCTGCCGCTCGGCGAAGTTCACCTCGGCATGCACCTCGGTCGAGAACTTGCCGGCACCGATGATCGGTGTGAGCAGCGCGGTCACAGCCTGACGGTAGCGATCCTCGATGCGGCTCTGGATCTGGATCTGGCGATCCGTCTCCGCGCCGGCCCCGGTCGCATTGCTGAGCAGGCGACCATTCTGATCGACGACCGACACCGATTCCGGCGCCATATCGCCCACGGAGGAGGCGACGAGATGGACGATGGCCTCGACCTGCCCTTCGGACAGCGAGCGGCCATTGGCCAGTTGCAGCATCACGGATGCCGTCGGGCGGGAGCGCTCGCGCAGGAAGATGCTCGGCGCCTCGACCGCGAGGTGAACCCGCGCCTTGGTGACCGCGTCGATCGCCTCGATGGTGCGGGCGAGATCCATCTCGCGCGCGCTGCGCAGCTTCTCGCCCTCGACGGCGCGGCTCGCGCCCATCGGCATGGAGTCGATCAGCGTGTCGCCGGTCGGCGCGCTCCGGGGCAGGCCCTCGGCGGCGAGCTTCATCTTGGCGTTGAAATAATCGGTCTCGGCGACAGTGATCGCACCGCTCGTCTGATCGAAATTATAGGCGATGCCGCTCTTGCCCAGTGCCTCGGCCACGGCGGCCTGGTCGGCCTCGGGCAAGCCCCGGAACAGGTCGCGCTGCGGCGGTTCGCGCAGCGCCAGCCAGGCCAGCGCGGCGAGCGCGGCAACGGTGATCAGGCCGATCATCGGCAGGCTGCGCTGCACGGCGGGTTGCTGGAGCAGGCCGGTGAGGCGCAGCTTCATGCCCTGCGCGCCGGCCGCAAAGCCCGCGCCAGACCCGGAGAGGGCGGGCAAGCCGGGCTGCATCGCCGCCGGGTTGCCAGTGGTGGTGGTGATGTTCGCGTCGCTCATCTCATTACACCGGCATGCTCATGATGTCCTTGTAGGCGGACAGGAGTTTGTTGCGGACCTGCAGGGTCGTCTCGAAGCCCACCGACGCCTGCTGGCGGGTCAGCATGACCGCCGCGATGTCCGTGGTCTCGCCGCGCTCATAAGCAGCGGTCGCGTCGCTCGACTGGGTCTGCAGCTTGTTCACGCCCTCGATGGCGCTGCGCATGGCGTCCGCGAAATCGGCGCCACCTGCAGGGCTGCTGGCGGGCGCGCCGCCGGTCGCGGCACCGGCGGCGCTTTTCGCGGCGTCCTGGATCGCAGAGTTACGCTGGAGAATGCTCTGGCGCAGGGCCAGCACGCTATCGACGGAAAGTCCCGACATGATGATGCCTCCTGCGCTCAGCTAGCCAGCGCGAGGTCACGCATTTCAGCGAGACGGTAGCGCAGGGTACGTTCGGAAATGCCAAGGATGCGCGCCGCGCGGGCGCGGTGCCCGCCGGTGTCACGCAAGGCGAGGCGAATGGCGTCCATCGCCGAGGCGCGGGCGACATCCTGAAGACGAGCGCGGGCCGGCAGCGGCGCGGGCTCGGCCGGAACAGGCGCGGGCATGGCGTTGCCGGCAAGGCTGAGATCGCTCACGTCGATCTGGTCGCCTTCCCGCAACACGATGGCCCGCTGCAGGACATTGCCCAGCTCACGGGCATTGCCCGGCCAGCTGTGCGCGCCAAGATGCGCCAGCGCTGCGGGCGTCGGCCAGGCAAAGCCGGACTGGCCGCCCTGATGGCGCAGCAGAAACGAAGCGGTGATCGCCGGAATGTCACCCGGACGGCTTGCGAGCGCGCTCAGGTGCAGCGGCATCACGTTGAGCCGCCAGTAAAGGTCCGCGCGGAACCGACCGGCATCGGCTTCCGCCGAAAGATCGCGGTTGCAGGCGGCGACGACGCGCACATCGACCGGGACCGGATGCGTCGCGCCGACGGGAAGCACTTCGCCTTCCTGCAGCGCGCGCAGCAGCTTGGCCTGCAAAGCCAGCGGCAGTTCGGCGATCTCGTCGAGGAACAGCGTCCCGCCATTGGCAGCGAGGAACAGGCCGTCGGACGACGCGCCAGCACCGGTGAAGCTACCCTTCTTATGGCCGAAGAGCATGGCTTCCATCATGGTTTCCGGCAGCGCGGCGCAATTGACGGCGATGAAATCCTTGTCGGCGCGGGGGCTCATATCATGAAGGAAGCGCGCAATGCCCTCCTTGCCTGTGCCGGTCTCGCCCTGAACGAGCACCGTCGCATCGCTGGCGGCGATCCGCTGGGCGAGGCGCATCAGCATGGCGCTGCTCTCGTCTCCCACTGCTGGCATCCGCGCCGGGCGGAGCAGTTCGGCAATCAGGGCAAAGGCCATCGCCTTGTCCTGCCCACCGAAGGCAATGCGGGCGGGGAAGCCATTGGAGGCCGGCATGAAGCGCGGCGCACCCTCGCGCCACTCGATCAGCAGGTCGCGGCACGTTGCATCGGCAATTTCCTCGGCGAGAAGGATGCGCTGGATCGATTTACCACGCGGCGTGTCCGCGCCCACCGTTCGTACAGAAAAGCAGGCAGTATCGAGCCACACGTCCAGATCCGGCAACAGCCGCTGTACGCGCTGACTCATGTCGACATGCAACATGCGTAAGCCCCCGTTTTGGTCCAGTCCGGGCTCTTGCGAGCCACCCCCGTCTTGCCCGTTAAAAGTGATAAAAAATGCTTAGCATTCGGTTAACGACGGCGAACCATTGCCGCAGTGCGGCAGGATTTTGCCGACCGTCTGAAGGCGCGAAAATCATGTCGCGCTTGACGTGCAGAGCCTCCGCTCTCCCTCTCGACGAACCATCCCGCCGCACTTTGTTGCAAAATATATCGTTTTATTTCATTATATTAATTGGTGATTTCGGGAAATTTGAGACGGTCACCTAAAGCTCCTGAGGCCTTATCCGTTCTGTGGTTTCGAGGCCGCCACCGCCAAAGGGCAGCGACCCTCAGTGAAGCGGGAAAGGAAACCACATGACTGTTATTGCATCCAACGTGTCCGCGATTCGGGCCCAGAATGCCTCGGCCACTGCGAATCAGGGCCTGTCGCAGGCCATGGAGCGCCTGTCCTCCGGCAAGCGCATCAACACCGCGAAGGACGACGCCGCCGGCCTCGCCATCGCCACCAAGATGACCGCCGAAGTCCGTGGCCTCGCTGCCGCACGCCGCAACGCCAATGACGGCCTCTCGCTGGCGCAGACCGCTGAAGGCGCGCTGGGCGACATCTCCAACATGCTGGTCCGCATGAAGGAACTGGCTGTGCAGTCGAAGAACGGCACGAACGACACGGCCGCTCGTGACAATCTGCAGGCGGAAGTCACCGCGCTGACCGCGCAGATCGCCAAGGTGCAGAGCCAGGAATTCAACGGCGTGGCGCTGTTCAGCGCGACGGCCACCTCGATCCAGGTCGGCACCGGTTCGACCGACACCGTTTCCATCGACACCTCGACCGTGACGACCGCGCTCACCGCGCTCGCTACCGCCGCGCCGAACATCGGCGGCGCCGGCACGACGATCGGTGCAGCGATGACCGCCATCGACACCGCGATCGAAGCAGTTGCTACCGGCCGTGCCAATCTCGGTGCCACGCAGAGCCGCCTCGAATCGGCTGCCAGCAACCTGACCACCACGATCACCAACCTGTCCGACGCCCGTTCGCGGATCGAAGACGCCGACTTCTCCGAGGAATCGACGGCGCTCGCCAAGAACCAGATCCTCAGCCAGGCCTCCACGGCGATGCTCGCTCAGGCGAACCAGAGCCAGCAGGGCGTGCTCAGCCTGCTCCGCTAAGGGCAGCACCTAAGATCGGACGGCGAGGGTACTGGTCCACACTCGCCGGCCCGGTTGACCCCCGGCACCATAGAGTCCCCATCGTGCCGGGGGTCAGCATCCCCAACAGGGAATATGGAAACCCTTCGCTCCCCCGGGCGGAGGGTTTCTTCTATTGTGGGGAGCGGGACGCCGGCCCCCGGCGGATGATCCAGGGGCCTGATCGAACAGCCACCTGAGTGAGCCGTCAGGCAGATGCGTATGCGGAGGTGTAAGGGGCAGGCCAGAAGGAGAGCGGCCAGCCATGATCCCTTCCATTGCACTACCCCTCCGTTCGCTTCGAGCGAAGTCGAGAAGCGTTACGCACGACGTGTCTCGACACGAACGGAAGGTTAGGCGGCGTGGACAAAATTCCGAGCTTGGGAAAACAGTGGCGGTTCCGCTCCGATCCAGCACGTGGAGTGCCAAGGATCCACTTGCGTTCGTCCTGAGTAGCTGCTGAGCTGTCGAAGCGGCGTATCGAAGGACCGCCCCGCCCATCCGGGCAGAGCGCTATTCCTCCGTGGTAATCAACACCGCTTCGCCAACCACCAGAAAGAGCAGGAACGGCGCCCAGGCCGCCAGCATCGGGGGATACACCCCCAGATTGCCCATGGAGAGGGCGAAATTGTCGGCCACGAAGAAGGCGAAGCCCAACGCCATGCCGATCACCGCGCGCACGAACAGCTTGCCGGAGCGTGCAATACCAAAAGCCGCGACGGAGCCCAGCAACGGCATCAGCAATGCCGACAAGGGCCCGCTGATCTTGTGCCAGAGCGACCCTTCGAGCGATGCAACCGGGCGCCCCGCCTCGCGCAAGGTATCGATCGCCTCGCTTAGGTCGGAGAAGGACATGGCATCCGGGTCCACCGAAGACAGCGTGAACTGGTCTGGCGTGATGCCCTTACCAACCATCATCCGGTCGACATGGCGGCTGACCCCGCGCACGACATCGAACACGCGGATATCCTCAAGCAGCCAGCCATCCGGGGTAAAGCGCCCGTGCTTGGCATAGACGATGGAGATCAGGGCATTGTTATGCCGGTCATAGACGTTCACATCCTGCAGCCGCACGGCATTGCCGCGGCCGGTGATCGTCCCGGCCCGGATGAGGTCATCCTCGTGCCGCACCCAGACATTGCCCTTGACCCCCGGGTCCGAAGGGATGGGGCCGAACTTCGCGGCCTCCCAGGCGGTGAGCGTCGCGGTGGCGCGCACGACCACCCGTTCGTTGAACACATAGCTGATCGCGGCGACGGCAAGACTGGCCAATATGAGCGGCGCGAGAATCTGGTGGGCCGAGAGCCCGCCGGACTTCATCGCCACCACCTCGCTATTGGCATTGAGCGTCGCCAGCGTGATCAGCGTGCCGAGCAGCACCGAAAAGGGCAGGAAGCGGGAGATGATCTGCGGCGCGCGCAGGCTGACATATTGCCATAGCTGCGCATCGCCATTGCCGGGATAGGCCAGCACCTTGCCCGCCTCGCTCAGCAGATCGAGCATCTGCAGGATCAGCACCAGCATCGCCAGCATTGCCAGGCAACGCAGCAGGAAGGTCTTGCCCAGATACAGCGCCAGTGCGCGGGAAGGGAAGAAGTTGAGCAGCATGGCCTATCCCCGATGTGCCTTGCGGTAACGCCGGTCGCCAAACCATTTGAGCAGCGACTTGAACAGGCCGAGCAGCTTGGCGAACTGACGATCCAGCGCGCCGATGGGCTGGCCGCCGGGCACATAGGCGGTCTGATAATAGAGCCAGGCGATGATCCCGGCGAAAATGAGGAACGGTCCCCACAGGCCGAGGAACGGATCGATCCGGCCCAGCGCGCCCAGCGACTGCATCGTCTGGTTGATCTTGTGATAGGTGACGATGAAGACGATCGACAGGAAGACGCCGAGCGCGGAGGTCGAGCGTTTCGGCGGGATGGCGAAGGCGATCGCCGCGAGCGGCAGCAACATCATCATCGCCACTTCCACGACGCGGAAATTGAAGTTCGACCAGGCCTGCGCCCGGCCGAGCGCCGTATCGCGGGTGAGGCCTGCCCGGAACAGCTCCGGCAGGCTCAACTCCACATCGCCATCGCCCCGCGTGCGGAACTCCTCGATCTTCGGCAGCGAGATCGGCAGATCGTGATTGGAGAAGGAGAGGATGCGCGGCTCGGTGAAGCTGGGCGAGTTATGCACCAGCACGCCATCGGTGAGGCGCATGATGATCGTATCGGGATCGTCAGTCGCGAGGAACTGGCCGCGCGCGGCCGTGACCGCCAGCGACTGGCCACCGTCACTATCCATGCGCGCGAAGATGCCGCTCAGCTTCTTGCCTTCGTCCTCGCTCTCCTCGATGCGGATGGTGATGCCATCGCCCAGCTTGGTAAACTCGCCGACCTTGATGGACGCGCCCAGCGCGCCCGATCGCAGCTCGAACCGCAGCCGCTCATAGGCATATTTACTGTCCGGCTGGATGAAGCCGACAATGGTCAGGTTCAGGATCGCCAGCGCAATGGCATACATATACGGCACTTTGAGCAGTTTCGTATAGGAGAGGCCGACGCCGCGCAGAATATCGAGCTCCGAGGACAGAGCCAGCTTGCGGAAGGCGAGCAGGATGCCGAGCATGAGGCCGATGGGAATGCCAAGGCCGAGATATTCGGGCAGAAGATTGGCGAGCATCCGCCACACCACGCTCACCGGACCGCCCTCGGTCGCGACGAAGACGAACAGCCGCTGCATCCGGTCCAGCACCAGAAGCATCGCCGCAACGATGAGGCTTGCGAAAAGCGGGACCGCGATCAGCCTCGCCATGTAGCGGTCCAGAGCGGTCAGCATGAGAGTCCGCAGGTTCCTTGAGCCGGTTCAGGTGGCCCGGCCGGAAGGTCCGGACACGGCAAGGCCGTAAGCGGGATGCGCCCGCGCCGCAACCTTAGAGTGTATGGACGCCCGCCAGATCATAGCGCCACGCGCCAGCCGGAGCCGGGAAGGCGCCCGGTCGTGCGACAAGCGGGCGGGTTGACCGGGCCGTGACAGGCCCGGCCGGTCGATCAGCCAGCGATGGCGCCCGTCATCCGGCCCGCCGTGGCGAACATCTCGAGAATCTGGCCGACCTGCTCGCTCGAATGCTCGGCACAGAGCGAGCAGCGCAGCAGGAAGGTGCCGGCCGGTGTCGCGGGCGGACGGGCCATGTTCACATAGAGCCCCAGCTCCAGCAGCGCCTGCCACATCGCCACGGCCTGCGTCTGGTCCGTAAGGATCACCGCAATGATCGCGGACTGCGGCGTCTTGGTGCCGAGCGTGAAGCCGAGATCGATCAGCCCCTTGTGCAGGCGGCGGCTGTTCTCCCACAGATGCGCGCGCTTCTCGCCGGCGTGCATCAGCTTGCGGATCGAGGTCGCGGCGGTGGCGACGACGCTCGGCGGCAGCGAAGCGGTGAACACATAAGGCCGGCAAACGAGGCGCATCACATCGAACTTGGGATGATCCGAGACGCAGAAGCCGCCGACCGTGCCGACCGACTTGGAGAAGGTGCCGACGACGAAATCGATCTCCTTCTCGACGCCCTGCTCCTCATAGACGCCACGGCCATTGGGGCCGAAGAAGCCCATGCCATGCGCCTCATCGACAAGGATCATGCAATTGGGGTGCTTGCGGATTGCGGCAACCATGTCCGGCAGCGGCGCGACGTCGCCGAGCATCGAATAGACGCCTTCCAGCACGACCAGCTTGAGCGCATCGGCCGGCAGGCGCCCGAGGCGCTTGTCCAGATCCTCGACGCTGTTGTGGCGGAAGCGCACGATCTCGGCATTGCCGAGCGCGCAGCCATCATAGATGCTGGCATGGCTGTCGGCATCCAGCACGATATAATCGCCCTTGCCCGCCAGCGTGGAGATCATGCCGAGATTGGCCTGATAGCCGGTCGAGAACACCATGGCATGCTTGGTGCCATAGAAGTCCTTGAGCGCATCCTCGCAGGCCTTGTGGGTCTGGTAGGTGCCGTTGAGCACGCGGCTGCCGGTGGTGCCGGATCCGAACTCGTCGAGCGCCTTCTTGCCCGCCGCGACCACGTCCGGGTCGAAGGTCATGCCCATATAATTATAGGTTCCGAGCAGGATCGTCTCCTTGCCCTTGATCACCGCAAGCGTGGGCGACTTCACTTCGTCCATCACGATGGCGAAGGGATCGCGCACGCCGGTCGCCAGCAGCGCCTCGCGCTCGGCGATCAGGGGGTCGAACTTGGAGAACAGGTCCTTGTCGGCCTCCGCCACGCGCATGGTGGTTTCCGCCCCGTCGATCACGCTCGCCATGGCTTCAGCCCTCCGCCTTCAGCTTCATCACCGCATCGACGAGCTGGCCGACCGTCTCGATCTCCGCCTGCATGTTCATGGTGATGATGATCTCGAACTCGTCCTCGATGGCGGCGACGAAATCCATGACGGTGAGGCTGTCCCACTCCAGGTCGCCGGCGAAGGTGGTGCTGTCACTCAAGGCGACGCCCTTCTTGTTGAAGGGTTCGATCTGCGCTGCGATCTGCGCGTAGACGTCCTGACGGTCCGACATGGCTGCGACTTTCTTTCCGTAATAGCCCGATAAGGCCCTGTTGCGAGCCGAATGCCCGCTTCGCCCTGCCTATGGCAAGCGAATAAGGCGGGATTCGGGCATCAGCGCGGCAGCAGGCCCTTGTCGCGATAGGCCTGCGCGGTCATGGCAAGACCCGCCTCGGTGGCAATGGCCGGGCGCCAGAGATCCGCTGGCGGATGCAGCGCTGCCTTCGACACCCAGTCGGCATGGCAGAAATAAGCGGCGCGGTCGGGCGTCAGCCGCGCCTTGTCGCTGCGCAGCAACCGGTCCATGCGGGCGCCGAGGCGAACCAGGGCGGACGGCATGGAAATGGTCCGCACCGAGGCACGCCCCACGGCGCGGCCAATGGCGCGGGCAAAATCGACATGGCTCCAGCCCTCGGGCGTGCCATCGTCCACCTCATAGATTTTGCCCTGCGTCTCGCCGCACTGCTGCGTGCCGAGCCGCACCAGCAGCTCCGCCAGATCATCGACATGGATGGCCGAGAGGCGCCCGCCCGGCGGCAGAAGCACGAAGCCGCGCGTCGCCATCTGGAACAGCTCCAGCAATTCGGCATCACCCGGACCGTAGATTGCGGGTGGGCGGATCATGGTCCAGTCGAGCGCGCTGGCCTGCACATGCCGCTCGGCCTCCGCCTTGGACCATCCATAATCGGACAGCCCCGGCTCGCGCGCGGCGAGGCTGGAGACATGGACGAGCCGCATGACGCCCGCACGCCGCATCGCGGCAATAACAGCCGCGGTGCCGGTGGCATTGCCCGCCTCGAACCCGGCACGGGTCGGTGCATTGACTACGCCGGCGATATGGACGACGGCATCCGCGCCGGCGACCAGCGCATCCAGCGCAGCGGCATCCTCCAGCGAGCCGGCAATCCAGCTTACGCCCTCACGCGGCGGCTGCGGGCGGCGGGTCAGCGCGCGCACGGCATGGCCGGCGGCCAGCGCCTTCTCCACCGTCGCCTTGCCGACAAAGCCGGTGGCGCCGGTGAGGGCAAGCGTGCTCAGAGCAGCACCATATAGCTGCGATGGACCATCGCGGCGCGCGGGGTGCCGCCGAGCAGGCCGGCGACCTCAGCGCTGCGCTTGCCGATGATCCGCTCGGCATCCTGGCTGTCATATTGCGCGAGGCCGCGCGCGATCACCGCGCCATCCGGCCCGACGATGTCGATCACGTCGCCGCGCGCATAGACGCCGCTCGTCCCGGTGACACCGGCCGGCAGCAGGCTGCGGCCCTTGCGCAGGGCTTCAGTCGCGCCGGCATCGACGCTGAGCTTGCCCTTGACGGTGAGGCGCCCGGCCAGCCAGCCCTTGCGCCCGCCGCGTTTAGCCGAGGCGCGGAACAATGTGCCGCGTCCGCTGCTCTGCCAATGGCCGAGCGGCGCATCGACGCGGCCGGAGATGATCGCCAGATGCGCACCGGCGCCGGTGGCGATCTGCGCGGCCTGCAGCTTGGAAATCATGCCGCCCGATCCCATGCCCGAGGCGCTATTGCCATCGCCCATGGCCAGCACGGCGGCGTCGATCTTCTCGACCAGCGGGATCAATGTGGCATCGGGATTGCTGTGGGGGTTCGCCGTGTAGAGCCCGTCGATGTCCGAGAGCAGCACCACCGCATCGGCGCCTGCCGCCTGGCCAATGCGCGCGGCCAGCCGGTCATTATCGCCGAAACGGATTTCCTCGGTGGCGACGCTGTCATTCTCATTGACCACCGGCACCACGCCAAGGCCCGCGAGCCGGTCCAGCGTGGCGGAGGCATTGAGATAGCGGCGGCGATCCTCAAGGTCGCCCAGCGTCACCAGCATCTGCGCGGCGGGAATATCGTGCCCGGCAAGCAGGTCGGCCCAGACCTGGCTGAGCGCGATCTGGCCGACGGCGGCCGCAGCCTGCGCATCCTCCAGCGTCGCGCGACCACCCTTGGCGAGGCCAAGACGGCGCGCGCCGAGCGCAATGGCGCCGGAGGACACGACGATGATCTCCTGCCCATCCGCGCGGCGGGCAGCGATCTCGTCCACAAGGCTGGTCAGCCAGTCGCGCCGCACGGAGCCGTCCGGGGCGACGAGCAGCGCCGAGCCGACCTTGATGACAATGCGCCGAATGGCGGCGGGCGGGAAACCGGTGAGGGCGTCAGTCATGATGGACACCCTCGGCGCGATTTCCTCCCATACGCAGAACACCCCACCGTTCGTGTCGAGCGAAGTCGAGACACGCGAGGACAGTGCCAGCCGTGTCTCGACTTCGCTCGACACGAACGGCGCGGGGGACAGGGGAAAAGCCCCTCCTCTTCAGAGGAGGGGTTGGGGTGGTGTTGGGCGATGCCGCCTGAGCGCGACGCAAGCGATGCTGGCGCATCGTCACCACCCCCGCCCCCTCCTCTAAAGAGGAGGGGAGATACATCCTCAAATGGGGGACCATGGCTTGTCCTCCACCTCACCTTCCTGCGCGGCCTTCTCCTCGGCCTCGGCGCGGTGAACCTCGCCCAGCATGGGCAGCACGGCATCGAGCAGCGCCTCCATGCCCTCGCCGGTCGCGCCGGAGATGATGAAGGCCTTGCCCGCGCCCGCCTTCTTCAGGTCCTTGGCGACGTCTTCCATCAGCTCCTGCCCAAGCAGATCGCCCTTGTTGAGCGCGAGAAGCTGCGGCTTGTCCTCCAGCCCCTCGCCATAATTCTCCAGCTCGGTCTGCACGATGCGCCAGGCCTCGACCGGATCGTCCCCGGTCGCGTCGATGAGGTGGATGAGCACCCGGCAGCGCTCGATATGCCCGAGGAACCGGTCGCCGATGCCTGCGCCTTCCGAGGCGCCCTCGATCAGCCCCGGAATATCGGCCAGCACGAACTCCCGCCCCTTGTGCAGCACCACGCCGAGCTGCGGCTTGGTCGTCGTGAACGGATAGGCGCCGACCTTGGCCTTGGTGTTGGTCACCTGATTGATGAAGGTCGACTTGCCGGCATTGGGCAGTCCGACCAGCCCCACATCGGCCAGCAGCTTGAGGCGCAGCCACACCCAGCGCTCCTCGCCCGGCCAACCGGTGCCGTGCTGGCGCGGCGCGCGATTCGTGCTGGTCTTGAAGCTGGCATTGCCGCGGCCACCATCGCCGCCGCGCAGCAGGACGATCCGCTGGCCGGGCTCGGTAAAGTCGGCCAGCACCTCGCTATAGCCTTCTTCATCCGGCTCGGAGATGACCTGCGTGCCCACCGGCACCTTGATGACGAGATCATCGCCGCCCGCACCGGTGCGGTCGCCACCCTCGCCATGGCCGCCGCGCGGCGCCTTGAAATGCTGGGTGTAGCGGAAGTCGATGAGCGTGTTGAGACCGGGCACCGCCTCGAAGATGATGTCGCCGCCCTTGCCGCCATTGCCGCCATTGGGGCCGCCATATTGAATATATTTCTCGCGCCGGAAACTGACCGCTCCCGGCCCGCCCGCACCCGAGCGAATGAAAATCTTGGCCTGATCTAGGAAATGCATCGGCCGCCCATAAGGTGTTTGCCGGCAAAGGTGAAGCGCAGCCTCATACGGGCCCGCCTTCCCATGCTTCCATTTCTCCGGCGAGGCGTTACCTCAGCCGGGTTCGACTGGTGAAAGGCACGCGCGTGACCGTCATAGCAGCACGGCGATATCGCAATGGCGAGGTTGTGGGGGATGTCGATATCCACTGTCCCCGCCATGACCGGCTGCCGGCGGGCGAGTTCGTCTGGATCGGCCTGCATGAACCGGATGCCGAAGAACTGGCTCAGGTCGGCGCCTGTTTCGGCCTGCACCCGCTCGCGCAGGAAGACGCGCGCAAGGGCAAGCAATTGCCCAAGCTGGAGCTGTATGGTGACCAGCTCTTCCTGATCCTGCGCACGGCGCATCTGGAAGGCGACCTCATTGGCTATGGGGAGACCTCCGTCTTCCTCGGCGCGGACTTCATCGTCACCGTGCGCCACGGTTCGGCGCGGGCGCATTCGGAGCTGCGCGCGCGGCTGGAGAGCGCGCCGGCCGCCCTGGCCCACGGCCCGGATTATGTGCTGCACGCGATCATGGACTTCATCGTGGATGGCTATTTCCCGGTCGTCGATGCGCTGGAGGAACAGGTGCTGGCGATGGAAGCCGCTGCCGGCGAGGCCTTCCTCGACTCAGACCAGATCCGCCAGATTTTCGCGACCCGCCGGGAGATCGTCCGCTTCCAGCGCATCCTCGGGGTGATGAGCGATGTTGCCGGGCGCATGGTCAATCATGTCCAGCCGAACATCGACGAGAACATGCTGCCCTATTTCCGCGACGTGCTGGATCATGTCCGGCGGGTCGAATATCGCGTCGCGGGGCTGCGCGACTATCTGACCTCCGTCGCGGAAACGAGCAGCCTGCTCGAACAGCGCCGGCAGGGCGACATCACGCGGATGCTGGCGGCGTGGGCCGCGATTCTGGCCGTGCCCACTGCCATTGCCGGCATCTACGGCATGAACTTCAGCAACATGCCTGAATTGCAGTGGCGCTATGGCTATTTCATCGTGCTGGGCGGCATCGGGATCATCTGCGCGCTGCTGTATCGGCGCTTCCGCAAGCTCGGCTGGCTGTGAGCGGCCCGCGGTCGCGCTCGGGGTGAGCACGGCCACGGACCGCCAAACGCATCGCCGTCACGCGACCAGCAGGCCGATCGACATTCAGATAATGACGTGGCGGAGTCGAAGACGACCGAAGGGCAAAATGGTGGATTTCTGCGACCCGGAGCGCAGCGTACTTCTAGTACGTGAGCACCGGAAGCGCGGGAAGCCGCCCTTTGCAGGCCGTCAGGACTGAATGTCGATTGGCCTAGGCCGCGACGGGCTCGCGATCCGCATAAATTTCCACCGCCACGTCCTCGCGCATGTCGCCTTCGCCGCCCTCTTCATAGAATTGGCAGAGATCGGCGCGATTGCGGCCACGGCTGTGGCGCGGCTCGGGGCGGCCCGCCGGCCGGAATCCGAGCTTGCGCAGCACCCGGCCGGAGGCGGGATTGTCGGTGAAATGGCTGGCGCGAATGTGGCGCACGCCCGTCGCGCGGGCGATCTGCATCACGGCCGACGCCGCCTCGGTCGCGAAACCCAGGCCCCAATAAGGGCGCGCGATCCAGTAGCCCAGCTCCAGCGCGCCATCGTCCTGCGTATGGATGCCGCAGGAGCCGATGAGACGCGGTATTCCCTGGGTGCGCTTCATCACCAGGAACTTGGGCTGCAGCGGATCGTGATCGCCGGCGAGGAAATCGACCGCATCGTCCAGCGTATAGGGCCAGGGTGCGCGGGCAAGATTCCGCACGATCGCTTCATCCGCGATGGCGGCATAGAGCGCCTGCGCATCTTCCGGCCAGCCGGGCCGCAGCAGCAAACGGGGGGTACGTGCAAACATGGTCTTGTCTCCGGTTCCGGGGCGCTCTGCCGCAGACAGATGACGCCTGTGAGACAGCCTTGCGAACGCTGCGAGCAACCGTGCTGCTGACGCGCCGAGGTCTATCGAGGGTCCAGGGAGAACAAGAAAAAAGGGAGGAGGGGCGATCCCTTCTCCCTTGGTTTCAGATGAACCGGCACCGGCTCACCAAGGGATCGTCCCGCTGGACGATCCCTGTCATGAATCGTCCGATTATTCGGCGGCTTCCGCCATCACGTCCACGGACACAAATTTGCGACCGAGCTTGCCGTCGTGGAACACCACGCGACCTTCGGTGAGCGCAAACAGGGTGTGGTCCTTGCCGATGCCGACATTGCGGCCCGGGTAGAACTTCGTGCCGCGCTGACGGACGAGAATATTGCCGCCGAGCACGCTCTGGCCGCCGAACTTCTTCACGCCAAGGCGCTTCGATTCTGAATCGCGACCGTTGCGCGATGAACCGCCAGCTTTTTTATGTGCCATGGTCTAAACTCCTCGAAACTTTCAGAGCATTTTCAGCAAAAGTGGAAACCGGTTTTGCGTCCGAAAATGCTCAATCAACCAAATTCAGGCTCAGGCTTCGGCGGCTGCCGGAGCGGCGTCGGCCTTCTTGGCGGCGGCCTTCTTCTTCGGCGCTTCGCCGCCGATCGCCACGATCTTGAGGATCGTGTGCTGCTGGCGATGGCCGTTGCGACGACGGTAATTGTGCCGGCGACGCTTCTTGAAGACGATCACCTTCTCGCCCTTGGCCTGGGCAATGATCTCAGCCGAGACCGTGAGGCCCTTGCTGTCCTTGATTTCCGAGCCGTCACCCGCGAGCAGGACATCGTCCAGCGTGACGGTTTCGCCGGCTTCACCAGCGATCTTCTCGACGACGATCTTGTCTCCGGCGGCGACGCGATATTGCTTGCCGCCCGTACGCACGACAGCGAACATGGGCTTAACTTCCATCAATCAAATGCTTGGCGCGAACGGCATGGCACAGCCATTTGGAGCTGTCCGCGCGGGAATGTGGCCCCTTAGTGAGGGTCGCCGGACCTGTCAACGGAAAGACTCGGATTTTCGCCGCGCAACCTCACGCGCCGCGCCATCAAACCTGCAACGGGCACCGCCTGCGCGCCATGGTTGAAGCGCTTCTCCCGCCATCCTAAATGAAAGGCATCATGCTGCGCCGACTCACCGCCTTTTTCGCCCTGATAATCCTGGGCTCTGCCGTCAACGCGCAGGCCGACCCGCGCGCCTTCCCGTCGCTCGCTAAGCGTCCGGTCGAAAGCCGCGACCGCACGGTGCCCCCGGCCCCGGCGATCAAGCCCGCCGCCACGGACCCGGCGCTCGCCACGCAGGTGGATCGCTTCACCCGCGATGCAGGC
The DNA here is from genome assembly GCF_025961875.1 of Sphingobium sp. B8D3B. Taxonomy (NCBI): domain Bacteria; kingdom Pseudomonadati; phylum Pseudomonadota; class Alphaproteobacteria; order Sphingomonadales; family Sphingobiaceae; genus Sphingobium; species Sphingobium sp. B8D3B. The sequence goes on from NZ_JAOQON010000001.1 coordinate 2,664,811, forward strand.
AGTGCCGACACGGCCTTTCAGAGCCTGCTCGCCGGCAGTCGCGCCAGCGTGGCAGCAGGGGCAGGCGCAGCGCCCAACAGCGAATCCTGGGTGACCGCCCAGACGGCGATCAGCGCGCTCGACAGTGCCCGTTATGAAAGCGTCGCCGCGCTCGCCGCGCTCGATACGCTGTTTGTCGAGCGGCAGGACGCGGAGGATGCCGCCCGTGTTGCTGCAGACCTCGCCGTCATCGATCCGGCCCGGGTGCGCGTGCTGGCAATGGTCGACGCGCAGAATGATGCGCTCGACGCCCTCAGGCGCCAGCTTCCGCAGCCTTGAGCGCGGCGGTGTGCAGCGCAGCCTCCTCGACATAGGCTTCCACGCCGCGCCGCATCCCGTGCAGGTCGGCCTCGCCCAACTCACGCATATATTTGGCCGGTCGCCCGCTCCACAGCTGGCCTGAGGGCATGCGCTTGCCGGGCGTGAGCATCGCGCCCGCCGCGAGCATCGCATCCCCCTCGATGACGCATCCGTCCATCACGATGGCGCCCATGCCGACGAAAGCGCGATTCTCCAGTGTGCAGCCATGGATGATCGCCATATGCCCGATCAGCACATCGTCGCCGATGATCGCCGGATGCCCGCCATCGCCGAAATCGCTCTCGACATGCACGGTGCTGCCATCCTGAATGTTCGAGCGCGCGCCCACGCGAATGGCGTTGATGTCGGCCCGCAGTACGCAATTGTACCACACGCTCGCCTGCGGGCCGATCTCGACGTCACCGATGATGACGCAACCCGGCGCCACAAAGGCGGTCTCGTGAATCTTCGGCGTCTTGCCGTTGAAGGGAAGAATAAGAGGCCTGGTCATGACTTGTCCTCGCTCAGCGCCGTCCAGTCCGCGCGCCGCATCTCATAGATGATCGTGGGATTGTCGGCCGCCGGATAACGGCTGTCACCATAGTCCAGATCGGCACGACGCCGCATGCCGAGCTTCTCCATCAGGCGCCAGGAGGGCGGATTGCTGAGCGAGGTCTGCGCGAAGACCGCCGGCAGATCCCACGACCCGAACGCCCGCGCCAACATCGCCCGCGCAGCCTCCTGCGCATAGCCCTTGCGCCAGCAATCGTGCCGGATGATCCAGCCGATCTCCCACTGCCCGGCCAGCTCGTCGGGGGCTTCCGGCGAATCGATGACGCCAAGCCCGCAATCGCCGAGCAGCAGCCCGTCGGACTTGCGCTCGATCATCGCCAGCGAGATGCCCTTGGTCTCCCAATCGGCCGCGATCCGGGCGAAATTGTCCGCAATGGCCTCCGCCGGTCTGGGGCCGCCCAGATAGGCCCGCACTTCCGGCGTGTTCATATGGGCAAGCCAGACCGCCTGATCGCCCGGCCGCTCGGTCCGCAGGATCAGGCGCTCGGTTTCAGCGATCATTCTGGCCATGGCGTTCCCTCAACGGCCCGCTCAGCCGCCCAGCAGCCGGGCGGCATGCAACGCATGATAAGTGAGCACGCCCGTGCAGCCCGCCCGCTTGAAGCTCATCAGCGTTTCCATCACCAGCGCGTCGCGCTCGCCCGCGCCGACGGTCACGGCGGCCTCGATCATCGCATATTCGCCGCTCACCTGATAGGCGAACACCGGGATGTTGAAGGCATCCTTCACCCGCGCGACGATATCGAGATAGGGCAGGCCGGGCTTGACCATCACGCTGTCCGCGCCCTCGGCAATGTCCATCGCCACTTCCCGCAGCGCCTCGGCGCCATTGGCCGGGTCCATCTGGTAGCTCTTCTTGTCGCCCTTGAGCAGCCCGCCCGAGCCCACCGCATCGCGGAACGGACCATAAAAGGCGCTCGCATATTTGGCGGCATAGGCCATGATCTGCACATTGGCGTGACCATCGGCCTCCAGCGCCTCGCGAATCGCGCCGATGCGCCCGTCCATCATGTCGCTCGGCGCGATGATGTCCGCCCCGGCGGCGGCCTGATTGAGCGCCTGGCCGATCAGCATCTCCACCGTAGCATCGTTCACGACATAGCCGGCTTCATCGAGCAGGCCGTCCTGGCCGTGCGCGGTATAGGGGTCGAGCGCCACGTCGGTCAGCAGGCCGATCTGTGGCACGGCATCCTTGATCGCGCGGATCGCCTCGCACATCAGATTATCTGGATTGAGCGCCTCCACGCCATCGTCGCTGCGCCGGTCATGCGGGGTATTGGGGAACAGCGCGAGGCAGGGAATGCCCGCCGCCGCAGCCTCCCGCGCGCGCGCCACAGCCAGATCGACCGACCAGCGCGAGACGCCCGGCAGCGAGCCGACCGGCTCCTCGACCCCGCGCCCCGCCGTGATGAACAGCGGCCAGATGAAATCGGCCGGCGTCAGGCGATGCTCGGCATGAAGGCGCCGGCTCCAGGCGGCAGCGCGAGTGCGGCGAAGGCGAAGCTCGGGATAGGCAGCGTGCGTCATGCCGGCGGGATAGGCCTCTCGCGCGCCCCGATCAATGGCTGCGGCGCCGCCCGCCCCTGAGAGACGGTCGGGCGCGCCCATCCACGTTCATTCCTTCGACAAATGATATTCAATCCGTTACGCCGTCGCAAACGGCCGATATCCGGCCAACAACAGATCCGAGGGAGAGGCAGGCATGGCATCCACCGCCGCCACCACATTCAGCGCCGCGCTGGCCAGCAGGCCCGTGCGCAGGTTCCAGTGGATCACGGTCGGCATCTGCCTGCTCATCCTCGTCAGCGATGGCATCGACATGCAGCTGCTCGGCATCGTCGCGCCCCTGGTGATCGCCGATTTCGGCGTGGATCGCGGCACATTCGGCATTGCGATGAGCGCGGCGCTGATCGGCTTCGGTCTCGGCGGCTGGCTGGGCGGGATGCTGGGCGACAGGATCGGGCGGCGCTACGCCCTCGCCTTCGCCGCCATCATCTTCGGCCTCGGCACCGTCGCGGCGGGCCAGGCCGGCAGCGTGACCAGCATGGCTCTGTGGCGCCTGGTGAGCGGCATCGGCTTTGGCGCGGCCTATTCCAACGCATTGACTATGGCCAGCGAGTGGTTGCCGGACCGGCTGCGGCCGATCACGGTCAGCTCGCTCTCGGTCGGCACCCCGATTGGCGGCGCCGTGGTCGGCTGGGTCGCCCCCGCCCTGTCGGACCTTTATAGCTGGCGCTGGACCTTCATGGTCTTCGGCATCGCGACGCTTTTCCTCATCGTGCTGATTATCGCCGTGCTGCGCGACAGCCCCTCCTTCCTCATCGCGCGCGGTCGCAAGGCGGAGGCGCAGGCCGTTGCCCGCCGCGTGCTGGATGAAGACATTGACCTCATGCCGGAGCGCCATCGCGCGGATGATGGCGCCGGCGTCGCCATCGGCGTGCTCCACCGCAGCAACCTGCGGATGAACATCGGCGTCTGCACCTCCTTCACCGCCTGCGCCCTCGTCGCCTATGGCATTCTCAACTGGTCCACCACATTCCTGACCGCCGCCGGCTTCACCCTGCCGCAGGCGGGCAATGCCGTCTCGGTGGCGGGTATCACCTCCATGGTCGCGGCGATTGCCGCTGGCTTCCTCAGCCGGCGGCTGGGCACCCGCACGGTGATGAGCGGCATCAGCATCGCGCTGTTCCTCTGCATCGTCACCCTCGGCTTTTTCGTCGAGACGCTCTCGCCGGTGCCGACCGAGTCCGAGCGGCTGATCGTGGTCAGCCTGATCGGCGCCTCGGCCGCGGCTTTCAGTGGCGGCATCGCGACCATGTATGTCATCATGACCCATGGCTATCCGCCCTCCTGCCGCTCGTCCGGAATCGGCTTCGGTATCTTCATGAGCCGGGTCGGCGCGGTGTCGGCCAGTGCGTTCGGCGGCGCGCTGCTGGAACTGGGCAATGGCAGCGTCATCCCCTTCTTCGCGGTGCTGGCAGTCGGCGCCATTCTCGTCTCGGCAGCCTCCTTCATCGTCGACCAGCATATGCCGCCCGTCGGGCGCCCCGTCCCGCTGCCAGCCTGAGCGGATCAAGCCGCGGGAACCGAATCTGCGCAGGTCCGCTTAAGGCGCATGCTGGCGCGCGCACCATTTGAGGATGTTCTGGAGGAGATCGCCTCGGGCGACCTCTCGTCCGGCTCCGGCACGGCTGCAGCCTGTGCGCTGGCGATGGGCATTGCCTGCCTGCGCAAGGCGATCGCGGTGAGCCTCCACCATCCACCCGTCGACCCCGCCCTGCACGATTCGGCGGCTCGGCTGTGCGCCCTGCAGGATCGCGCGCTGGCCGCTGCCAAGGCGGACGCCGTCGGTTTTCCGCGCCTCGTCCGCGCCCGCCCGGATGGCGAGAAAGCGCAGGCGGCGGACGATCTGGTGGCGCTGGCCGATCGCTTCACCTGGCTCTGCGCGCAACTCATGGCGGAAGCCGAGCGGCTGGCGCCGCTGCTGCGCGCCAACATGGCCAATGACATCCTCGCCGCTCGCCGATTGGCCGACGCAGCCTCCGCGATCATGGAGGCCAATGGCTCGGAGAATGCAGGCGACGCAACCGAAGGCGCATAGCTCCCCTACCCAAGCGCCGCTGCGCTTGCTAATCGCGCGGCATGACAGATTTTCGCGATCCGCTGGACAGCATCAAGGACCACCCCTTCGATTCAGCCCTGTCCGAGCGATATCTGGTCTATGCGCTCTCCACGATCACCGCGCGCTCGCTGCCCGATCTGCGCGACGGCTTGAAGCCGGTCCACCGCCGCCTGCTGTGGGCGATGCGCCTCTTGCGGCTCGAACCGAGCGGGCCGGCGCCGGATATTCTGGTCGCCAATCCGGAGCGGAACACCACCAGCTACAAGAAATGCGCCCGCGTCGTGGGCGACGTCATCGGCAAATATCACCCGCATGGCGACGCCTCGGTCTATGATGCGATGGTCCGGCTGGCGCAGGACTTCTCCCTGCGCACCCCGCTGGTCGACGGGCAGGGCAATTTCGGCAATATCGATGGCGATAACGCCGCCGCCATGCGCTACACCGAGGCGCGGCTGACCCAGGCCGCTGCCGATCTGATGGCCGGCCTCGACCATGGCACCGTCGATTTCCGCCCGACCTATAATGGCGAGGAGGAAGAGCCCGAGGTCTTCCCCGGCCTGTTCCCCAATCTGCTCGCCAATGGCGCCAGCGGCATCGCGGTGGGCATGGCGACCAGCATTCCGCCGCACAATGTCGCCGAGGTGATCGACGCGGCCACACTGCTGATCGACCAGCCGGAAGCCGATCACGCCCAGCTCATGCAGTATATGAGAGGGCCGGACTTCCCGACCGGCGGCGTGCTGGTCGATCCGCCCTCGGTGATCTCGGACGCCTATGCGACCGGCCGGGGCAGCATGCGCCTGCGCGCCCGCTGGCACCGCGAGGATGAAGGGCGCGGCACCTGGATCGCAGTGATCGACGAGATTCCCTATGGCGTTGCCAAGGGCAAGCTGATCGAGCAGATCGCCCAGCTCATCGCCGACAAGAAGCTGCCGATCCTCGCCGACGTGCGCGACGAGTCGGACGAGGTTCTGCGCATCGTGCTGGAGCCCCGCGCCCGCACGGTGGACCAGGACGTGCTGATGGACAGCCTGTTCCGCCTCACCGATCTGGAAAGCCGCTTCCCGCTCAACATGAACGTGCTGGATGCCAGCCACACGCCTCGCGTGATGGGCCTGCGCGATTTGCTGACCGAATGGCTCAAGCACCAGATCGAGGTTCTGGTCCGCCGCGCGCGGCACCGCATCGAACAGATCGACAACCGGCTGGAGCTGCTCGACGGCTATATCATCGCCTATCTCAACCTCGACCGGGTGATCGAGATCATCCGCAGCGAGGATGAGCCCAAGCCGGTGATGATGGCGGAATTCCAGCTGACCGACCGACAGGCCGAGGCGATCCTCAACATGCGGTTGCGCTCCCTGCGCAAGCTGGAGGAAATGGAGCTGCGGCGCGAGCGCGACGATCTCGCCGCCGAACGCGAGGATCTGCACAAGCTCGTCGAATCGCCCGCCCGCCAGCGCACCCGCCTCAAGCGCGACCTCGCCGATCTGCGCAAGCGCTACACGCCGGAAAAGGGCATCGGCGCACGACGAACCGGGCTGGAGCAGGCCGGGCCGGCGCGCGAAATTCCGCTGGAGGCGATGATCGAGCGCGAGCCGATCACCGTCATCATGTCCCAGCGCGGATGGATTCGCGCGATGAAGGGCCATGCCGACCTCACCGCCACCGATGCGCTCAAGTTCAAGGAAGGCGATGGCCCGGCCTATGCCTTCCACGCGCAGACCACCGACAAGCTGCTGCTCGCCGGATCGGACGGGCGCTTCTACACGTTGGGCGCAGACAAGCTGCCGGGCGGGCGCGGCTTCGGCGAGCCGGTGCGGCTGATGATCGACCTCGCCAATGAGACCGACATCGTCGCGCTGTTGCCAGCGAAAGCCGACGGCAAGCTGCTGCTCGCCGCCAGCGACGGACGCGGCTTTATCGCGGCGATGAGCGAGATCATCGCCGAGACCCGCAAGGGCCGGCAGGTGGTGAACCTCAAGGCCGGCGCGCAGCTCAAGGTCGTCCGGCCGGTGGCACCGGGGGCCGATTCGGTCGCTGTCATCGGCGAGAATCGCAAGCTGGTCATCTTCTCGCTCGCCGAACTGCCGGAAATGGCGCGCGGACAGGGCGTCACCCTGCAGCGCTACAAGGATGGCGGCCTCTCCGACGCGATGACGCTTACGCTTTCGCAGGGCCTCTCCTGGACGATGGGCGGGGACAGCGGGCGCACCCGCACCGAAACCGACCTGCTCTCCTGGCGCGCGGCCCGCGGCGCTGCCGGGCGGATGCCGCCCAACGGCTTCCCCCGCGACAACCGCTTCGACTGACCCATCAGCGCACAAATCCTCCTTTTCCCGTCACGGGACGAGGGGGACTGTTGCAGCATCAACAAAAATAGGGGCTTGCGCCAGACTTTCAGCCTTAATTTACCATGGGCCGTTAACCCGGCGATCCATGACGGCAAGCGCGAAACGCGAGACGGAGCATGTAGAGGCAGCGGCACGCCCGCGGCCTGCGCCCTTTGACGCCTCCATGACAGCGCCCTTGCCGGCGGTCGACGACCTGCGCGGCTATACCGCCTTCCTCAAGGCGCTGCCCTACCCGGCCGCACTGTTGACCCAATCCCCATCAGGCCTGCACGTTCTGGTCGGCAATGCGGAGTTTTTCAGCTTCGTCGAGGATCAGGCCGCCAACGAATTGCTCGACTGCGAGGACAGCCAACGCAGGCAGCGCAACTGGCGGCACCGCGCGCAGGCGATGTTCGATTCGCAGCGCCGCTCCGACCGCTTCGAGCTGGAATTTCATGACCGGCTCGGGCTGCGCGCCTACAGCTGCTCGCTGACCTGGGTGGAGGAAGACGATGCGCAGCCCGCCCGGCTGGTGCTCTTCACCGCCACGGACCGCACCAGCGAGCGCAATGCGGAAAGCACATTGCGCAAGGAGCTGATGACGGACAGCCTGACCTCGCTGCCCAACCGCATCGGCTTTGTGGAGCAGATCGAAGGCCTCGCCGAGAATGGCCGCCCGGCCGCCAGCAAGGCGACCTATGCGATCATCGGCTTCGATCTCGTGCGGTTCAGCCGCATCAACGAATCGCTGGGCGCCATGGCGGGCGACGAGCTGATCATCACCGTCGCGCGGCGCGTCAAATCCGTGCTGCGCGCAGGGGACGTGCTGGCCCGAATCGGCGGCAACGAGTTCGCCATCTTCGCCCATGTCGGCCACGGCCTGTCCGAAGTGCTCCAGATCGCCGAGCGCGTGCGCAAGGCGTTCGAGGCACCGATCCGCCTCTCCACCTATCTCATCAACGTCGAGGTCGCGCTGGGCTGCGCGCTGGCGCAGGAAGACAGCGACGATATCGAGCGGCTGCTCCGCCAGGCGCAGGCGGCGGTGAAGCGCGCCAAGAAATCCGGCGCGCTGGAGGTCTACCGCGCCAATGTGCTCCGCGAGGCGCTCAAGCGCTTCACGCTGGAGAACCGCCTGCGCGAGGCGATCGACAATGGCGAGCTGACCATGGTGTTCCAGCCGCTGATCAACCTGCAGACCGGCGCGGTGAAGGGCTTCGAGGCGCTCACGCGCTGGGAGGATTCGGTGCTGGGGCAGGTCTCCCCCAATGAGTTCATCCCGGTCGCCGAGGAATCGGGGCTGATCGTGCCGCTCGGGCGCTGGGCGATGTGCGAATGCGTGCAGACCCTCGCGGACTGGGACAGGCGGTTCGGGGAAACCCTGCCGATCACCATGAACGTCAACCTCTCACCGGTGCAGATGGTGCGCGACAATGTGCCCCGCGCGGTGGAAGAAGCGCTGCGCTATGCCGGCATTGCCGGCAACCGCCTCATCATCGAGCTGACCGAAAGCGCGCTCATCGCCGACCCGGACAAGACCCGGCAGTTGCTGGGCGCGCTGCAGGCGATGGACGTCACGGTGGCGATGGACGATTTCGGCACCGGCTTTTCCAACCTCGCCAGCCTCCAGTCGCTCCCCATTGACGTGCTCAAGATCGACCGCAGCTTCGTGACGGACATGATCGGCGATGCCGACAAGATCGCCATCGTGCGCGCCATCGTCAGCCTCGCCGGCGCGCTCGGCATGGAAACCACCGCGGAGGGCATCGAGACGCCGGACATGGCCGATGCCCTGCGCAAGCTCGGCTGCCATTTCGGCCAGGGCTATCATTTCGCCCGCCCCCTGCCGCCGCAGGAGGCCTTCCACTACTGGCTGGAGCGCAGCGCCGCCCCGACCATCTGACGCGCCATCTCGCGCGTCTCGTCCGGCGCGGGAAAACCCCGGTCGATCCACGCTCTCTCCAGCGCCTGAAGCGTCCGCGCCACCAGCGGACCTGCCGTCAGCCCCATCGCAATCAAATCGCCGCCCGAAAGCGGCAGGCGCGGCGCCTGCCAGCCGATCAGCGCGGGCGCGCCATCGGGCGAAAAGGCCCGGCCCAGCAGCAGCTGATCGACCGCGCTGTCCTCACCCAGCGCATAGGCCAGTGCCTGCGGAGTGGCCGCCGAGGTCGGCGTAGCCGCCGCGCGCAGACGCTGCCGCGCCTTGTTGGAGAGGCGCAGACGCGCGCCGACCTGATCGGCCAGCGCGCCATCGGGCGGCAGCAGCGCCGCCAGCCGGCGCAAGCCGGCCGGCGCGATGCCCGTCGCCTGCTCGGCGGCGATCAGCGCGCGCAAGGCGGCAACGCCGTGGGCATCGATCTCCGGCAGCACGGACGCCAGCACTGCATCGCCCACCATCGCCGCGATCACGTCCGCCGGGTCGGGCAGGCCGAGCAGCTTGAGCATCTCGTCCGCGACGCGCTCCCGCGAAAGCGCCATGAGGCTGGTCGCGTGCGCCACGCAGGCGCGATAATCCGGCGTGTCGCGATCCAGCGTGCCGAACCGGGCCGTAAAGCGGAAATAGCGCAGGATGCGCAGATGATCCTCGGCGATGCGCTGATTGGGATCGCCGATGAAGCGCACGCGGCGAGCGAGCAGATCGGCACGCCCGTCGAAATAATCGGACAAGGCGCCACTGGCGGGATCGGCATAAAGCGCGTTCATCGTGAAGTCGCGGCGGGCCGCGTCATCCCGCCAATCCGTACCGAAGGCGACCGAGGCCCGGCGCCCGTCGGTGGAAACATCCCGCCGCAATGTGGTGATCTCGATCGGGCGATGATCGAGAATGGCGGTGATCGTGCCATGCGCGATGCCGGTCGGCACGGCGCGCAGGCCAGCGGCCTTCACGCGCCGGACCACCTCCTCCGGCAGATGGACGGTCGCGATGTCGATATCCTTGACCGCGATGCCCAGCAGCGCGTCCCGCACCGCGCCGCCGACGAACCGCGCTTCGCCTTGGTCTGCGCCCAGCGCCTCGCAGAGCGCCAGCAGGCCCGGCCAGGCCCGCCATTCGGCATCGGGGAGCCGCTCGGGGAGGGGCGCGCTCATGCGGCCGCCTCGATGCGCCGGGCGAGGTTGACCAGCATCGCTGCCGTCACGCCCCAGATGCGATGTTCCTGCCACAGAAACTCGTAATAGCTGCGCGTGCCGCCTTCCCAGTCCACGGTGCGCAACGCCCGGTTGGTGGGATCGAGCAGAAAATCGAGCGGCACCTCGAAGATGGCGTCAACCTCCGCCTCGGACGGCCGCAACGCCAGATCGGGCGGGACGACGCCGACAATCGGCTCGATCTCGAACCCCGTGCCGGTGCGGAAGCGATCCGATCGGCCCATCACCTCCACCGCTTCGGGCGGCAGCGCGATTTCCTCATGCGCCTCGCGCAGTGCTGCCTCCACCGCGTCCCGGTCGCCCGGGTCCAGCCGGCCACCGGGAAAGGCGACCTGCCCGGCATGGGCGCGCAGCCCTGCGTGGCGCAGGGTGAAAATCATGCCCGGATCGGGGCGGTCTGTGACCGCGATCAACACCGCCGCGGGGGTAAACGGCCCCTCCGGCTCGGGCCGGTTGCGATACAGGAAGAAATCATGCGTATGCGCCGAGTCGAATTCCGGGCGCAACGAGGCGGTCAGCCGGTCCCGCCAGCTCATGCCGTCGTCTCCAGCGCGTGAAAGATGCCGCCGCTCCACAGGCCCAGAGGATCGTGCCCCTCCGCAATGGCAAGATCGGCCAGCGCATAATAGACCGGGCGGATCAGCCGCGCGCGCAGGCCAGCCTCCAGCCCGAGCGCGGGACGCGGCCCCGCCGCATTCTCTTCCATCCCCAGCGGATGGGCGCCGTCAGCCGTGATCCACTGCCCGGTCGCCCCAATGCGAAACCGCAGCGTGCGCGCCTGCCCTTCCCCGTCGCTCGCCATTTCCACCGCAAAGAAAGGCGCGTCCTCGACCTCGATGTCGAGCATCTCGACCGGGGTCACCAGCACATGCCGCCCGTCCGGCTCGCGCCGCAACAGGCGCGCGAACAGGCTCACCAGTTCGGGGCGGCGGATTTCGCGCTCCTCATGAAACCAGCGGCCCTGTGCATCGATTCGCATGGCGCTGTGCCCGCAGCGCGTGGGCGACCAGTCCATGACCGGATAGGGCCGCGCCGGATCGGCATCCTGCGGGACGCCGGCAATCGGCAGATCGGAACCGGGATCGAGAGGCGCAACCATGCGCTGCAGATAGGCAAGGCCAGCCGGCTTGGCAAAGGGCGTCTCGCACCCGTACCACACGGCGTCCGCCGCGATCAGCGCGCTCAGACCGCCGGCGTGGCCGTCGCCCCCGCCACTAGGGCCGTGCCGCGCGGGCCAAGACTGCCGGCGGAGGGCAGCACCACGCCGGGCGCCGCGCGGGTCAGCAAGCGGTGCCGCTCGACCGGACCGGGCACCGCCCAATCCCCCGTTGCATCGGCCGTAAAACCCCAGAAACGGCCATAATATTCAGGATCGCCGATCATCACCAGCGGATCGCCCGGATGCAGATCGACGGTTTCGATCAGCCGGTCCATCAGCGCGCGGCCGGTGCCATGGCGCTGCATCGCGGGGACCACCGCGACCGGCCCGACCATGATCAGCGGTCTCTCGCGACCGTCCGGCCCGTGCAGCGCCACTGGCCAGCTCTGCAGCGTGCCGATCAACTGCCCGTCCGAATCGAAGGCGGCGAAGGAGAGGTCCGTGAACCAGGCCATGCCCAGGCGGATGCGATAGGCCGTGCGGCCGTGGCGCGCCGGGCCAAATGCCGCATCGAGCAGCGCGGTGATGGCCGCGTCTCCGGTTCCTGCCAGCTCGCCGATCCGTGTCACCGCTTGCCGTCCGCCTTCCAAGCGGGCAATAGCGCCCGAGGCGGCGGCCTTTAGCGCTTCACGCCCAAATGAAAAGGGTTATTCGAGGCTATGATGGCGGGACGCGAGGCGGGAATGCCAGGAACGGGAGGGCACAGCGCCAATCCGGCAAACGGCGTGAATCCCATGGATGACATGCTGCTGCTCGAGATCGAGGATCTTGAGGTGGATGTGCTGACCGGCATCTATTCCGAGGAAACCCATCTGCCGCAGCCGCTGCGAATCAGCATTCGCGCCCTGCTCGAGCATCGCAGCCATTACGAGCCGAATACGCCGCTCAGCACGTCCAAAAACTATATGGACCTCAAGCATGCGGCGACCACGGCGATCACCCGGGGCCAGCACTTCATGCTGGTTGAGGCCGTGGCCGATCACATCATCGACACCATCTTCCTGCAGGACCGCAAGGCGCGCCATGTGACGGTGAAGATCGTCAAGCTGGCCCTCTCCGAGCGGAACGAAAAGATCGGCATCACCCTCTCGCGCTGGCGGAAATAGGGCCGCGGGTCCACATCCCTCCGCCCCCCCCGTTCGCGTCGAGCGAAGTCGAGACACGAACGGGATGTGTGGGGGCGCGAAAACCTAACCCTTCTTCAGCCCAATCTCGCGCAGCCGCTCGTGCAGATAGTCATGCGCGCTGATCGGCGGTTCACGCAGCGGATTCTCCGCGCTCACGCATTGCGGCAGCGCCTCGATCATCACGTCCGGCTCCAGATGCAGGAAGAAGGGCATGGAATAGCGCGGAATGTGGCGGCGCTCGGGCGGGGGATTGACGACGCGGTGGCTGGTCGAGGGCAGCACATGATTGGTCAGCCGCTGCAGCATATCGCCGACATTGATGACCAGCGCGCCGGCCGGCGGCGTGGCCGGAATCCACTCGCCCTCGCGCGTCAGCAGCTGCAGCCCGCCTTCCTCCGCGCCGAGCAGCAGGGTGATGAGGTTGATATCCTCATGCGCGCCGGCGCGAATGCCCGGCGCCTGCGCGGAGACGGGCGGATAATGCAGCAGCCGCAGGATGGAATTGCCCTCGTCGATCTTGGCGTCGAACCAGTCGGGCGCGAGGCCGAGATGGCGCGCCACGCCGGAGAGGATGCGCGCGCCCACGGCATCGAACGCCGCGAACAGCGCTGTAAAAGTCTCCTCGAACCCAGCGATCTCGCCCGGCCAGATGTTGGGCGGCATATCGGCGGCGAGGGGATGACCGGCCGGCAGGGCGCGGCCGACATGCCAGAATTCCTTGAGGTCATTCTCGCTGGCACCCTTGGCGACCTCTGTCCCGAACGCCGTGTAGCCGCGCTGTCCCGCACCGCCGGGCACGAGATAGGCGCGCTTGACCGGATCGGGCAGCGCGAAGAACGCCTTTGCCAGCGCCCAGCCCCGCGCCACGAGGTCCGGGTCCATCCCATGATCGGTGACGATGGCGAAGCCATATTCGCGGAAGCTGCTGCCGATCGCATCGGCGAAATCCTGCGGCGAGAGGCGCGCGAGCGAGAGAGTGGGGACATGCCCCAGCGGATCGGATGACGTCATGACGGTCTCACTCGAACGTGAAATGATGATGCCTGACTAGGCGTTCGCGGCGCGGCTGTCACGCCGGGCCTGGCGGGCGGAAGGCCCTTGCACGCCGCGTACCGGCATGGAATGGCGCCCGGGCAGGCTGGCAAAGGAGGATCGATCGCCCATGCGCTACTGGCTGATGAAATCGGAGCCCGATGTGTTCTCCTGGGACGATCTGGTCGAGAAGCGCCGCGCCGAGTGGGACGGGGTGCGCAACCATGCCGCCAAGCTGAACATGAAGGCCATGGAGGTCGGTGACCAGGCGCTGTTCTATCATAGCAATATCGGCGTCGAATGCGTCGGCATCATGGAGATCGTGCGCGGGGCCGAGCAGGACAGCACGGACGAGACCGGCAAGTGGTTCGCGGTGGAAGTCGCGCCGGTGCGCAAACTCGCCAAGCCGGTCACGCTCAAGCAGATCAAGGCCGATCCTGCATTTGCGAACATGGCTTTGGTGCGACAATCGCGCCTGTCCGTGTCGTCGGTGAGCGACGAGGAATTCCAGAGAATCGTTGATTTATCAGAGCAATGAGCATTTCCAATTGAATGCGCAGGCCACAACGATTGCAGTTTTTGCATCCATCGCCCGGCCTTTGCAATTGAACTTTGCTGCGTTGCAACACAAATGGCCTCCAGAGACCCGGGCGCTGCGCCCGATCAATTCCGGGAGCCACGACATGACCATTCTCAAGAAGATTTTTGCTGCCTACATCTCTGCCGCTGCCATGAGCGTTCCGTTCGGCGGTCTGTAAGCAGCTGAGGCACGGCGCGACCCACTGAGGTCGCTCTGCTGCAAATCAAAAGGCGACGCTGCAAGGCGTCGCCTTTTTTGTGCGCCTTTTTTGCTGGCGAATCTGCGGCCGCTTCCCTACAGCGCGGACCAATGATCGGCCCGGCGCGGATTATCCCCGGACTTATCCACACTCATCCACAGTTTTGATCTCGCTCCCCGCATTGCAGCGGCGGATAATGCTTTGCACGACTCGATTCTCGTGAGACCATCAAGCCATAGAGAGACAGAAATTTTCTGTTAAATCAGGATGTTGAGTCGATCTTACGGACCAAGACCTGCGCGCGGCAACGTGCTCAGGGGATTGGTTCGGCCCGCCGCCAACCGCAGGATCACGCTTCCCCCGGGAACAGGATCGCGAGGCAGCGGGGATGGATGCAGGCTCTGCCGTCTAGGCATGATCCCACATCCGCAAAGGCCGGCACGGCTTGCCCTTCGGGCGAGCCTCGCGCGGTCGATCCGAAGGCGGCCTGCCGCAGCCGGATCAGCACGTCGGACTTCCGCAAGGAACAGGACGTGAGGCGCACGATCTGACGATCGAGAGCGTCGTGCCAGACGCTGGATGTCCCGGAGACGGGCTGGAAGGCGATGGCATCGTGGGGGCCGGTAGCGATGCCGGCCCCCATTTTCATGAGTCGCGTGCGGTGAAAACCCCGCGCGCCGGCCTTGGCTCAGGCCATCAGCGCCTCGGCCTCATCCAGCGTATCCGACAGGAGCTGGACGACGGCACGATAGGGCTCCGGCCCCGCCATGTTCAGCCCCGCGCGCTTGAGGATCTCGACCGGATAATCCGAGCCGCCGGCCTTGAGCACGGCCAGATAATTGTCCCGCGCCTTCGCCCCGCCGCGCTTGATTTCACCGGCGAAATAGACGGCGGCGGAGAAGCAGGTGGCATATTGGTAGACGTAGAAGCTGTTGTAGAAGTGCGGAATATAGGCCCATTCATTGCCATAGGCCGGCTCCATGCCGACCTTCGGCCCATGGTAGCGCGCCAGCAGATCGGTGTAGAGCGTGGTGAAGGCGCCACCCGACAGACCATCGCCCGCCTCGGCCCGGTCATGCGCCACCAGTTCGAACTCGGCGAACATCGTCTGGCGGAAGAAGGTGCCGCGAATATTCTCCATCCGCTGGCCGAGATAGAAGAGCTTCTCCTCGCGCGTCTTGGCCTGCGACTCCATATAATCGAGCAGCAGCAGCTCGTTCAGCGTCGAGGCGATCTCGGCGGTGAAGATCGGATAATCCGCTTTCTCGAAAGGTTGCGCGGCATTGGCGAGCAGGCTGTGCATGGCATGGCCCCACTCATGCGCATAGGTGCTCAGGCTCTCATATTCGTCGCTCAGGTTGAGCAGCAGATAGGGATGCACATCATAGGCGCTGGACTGCATATAGGCGCCCGGCCGCTTGCCGGTCCGTGGCCACGGGTCCATCCACCGCGCGGCCGTCGCGCGTGAGAGGGAGGCGGCATAATCGCGCCCCAGCGGCTGCACCGCCGCGAGCGTCAGTCGCCGCATCTCATCGAGCGAAAAGCGGCGCCCCGTTTCCACCAGCGGCGGATAGATATCGTAATAATAAAGGTCCGGCAGCTTGAGCATCCGGCGGCGCAGCTCGAAGTAACGGTGAAGCTGGGGCAGGCCCTTGTTGGTCTCCGCCACCAACGTGCGATAGACGCCCTCCGGCACATTCGACCCGGCAAGGGCCGATGCCAGCGCGGTGGGATATTTGCGCGCCTTCGCATCGAAGATATTGCCGCGGACCTGCGCCAGATAGGTCGCACCGAAGCTGTTGCGGAACTCGCCATAGGTCTTCCAGAAGGCATCGAACACCGCCTTGCGATCCGCCCGCTCGGGCGCCGCGCGGTGGACGGTATAGCCCTGATTGTCGAGCTTCACTTTTTCGCCGGTTGACAGGGTGATGCTGGGCCAGGGAATGTCCGAACTGCGCAGCTGGTCCGAAATGTCTCCCGGCGCCGAGAGCACGGATGTTGCGCTCGCCAGCAGCCCTTCCCCTTCCGGCGAGAGGGTGTGCGGCGCGCGACGCAGCATGTCGGCCAGCGCATGATCGAACCGATCGCGCAACACGGCATTCCCGGCGATGAACTGCTTGATCTTCGCCTCGCCGATGCTGAGCACTTCCGGCGCGATCCAGGCGCTGGCCTCGCTGAAGGCGGTGAACAGGTCAACCGCCTGCCCCTGCTTCTCCTGGTTCGCAGAGACGCGCACATCTTCGTCGGCACGCAGGCTGGCATAGACATAGACGCGCAGGATCTGCCGGTAGAGATCGGACTGCATGGTGAAGGCCGCCGCGAGCGTCTCGGCACTTTCGCCGAGCCGCCCCTTATAGGCCGCCATGCCCTTGACCGCCTCGAGCGCGGAAAGGCGGGCGCTGTCCCACGCGGCATCGTCGGCATAAAGCGCGCTGAGATCCCAGGTAATATCCCGGTTGGAGGTGGTTTGCGCGGCAAGCGAAGCAGGCGCCAGCGCGGCGAGGCCGGCAATGGCGGCGGCGGCCACGGCTTCGCGGCGGGAAAGGTCGGTCATGCGGTCATCCTGATCGGGCGCCGCGGAACAGGCAGCGCCAGGTTGCGATGCCCCACTGTGTCGGCATTGCGCCTCGATGGGAAGATGCTTGTGCGAAACGGGCGGCGCCCGCACGGCCCGCCGTTGCCCAAAGGAAAAGGCCGCCGGTTTCCCGACGGCCTTCCCTGATACTAAAACGGTGAACTTCTTAGAAGTCCATGCCGCCCATGCCACCCATGCCGCCGGGCATGCCAGCCGGAGCCGAGGACTTGTCCTCGGGCAGCTCGGCAATGGTCGCCTCGGTGGTGATGAGCAGACCGGCAACCGAAGCCGCGTCCTGCAGAGCCGCGCGCACAACCTTGGTCGGGTCGATCACGCCGGCTTCCACCAGGTTCTCATAGACGTCGGTCGAAGCGTTGAAGCCCCGGGTCTCGTCATTTTCGCGCAGCAGGTTGCCAGCGACGACGGCACCGTCGAAGCCCGCATTCTGAGCGATCTGACGCAGCGGCGCTTCGATGGCCTTGCGGATGATGTCGATGCCGCGGGTCTGGTCGTCATTGACGCCCTTGAGGCCGGCCAGCGCCTTGGTGGCGTACAGCAGGGCCGTACCGCCGCCGGGGACAATGCCTTCCTCGACAGCTGCGCGGGTGGCGTGCAGCGCATCGTCAACGCGATCCTTGCGCTCCTTCACCTCGACCTCGGACGCACCGCCAACCTTGATGACGGCCACGCCGCCAGCCAGCTTGGCCAGACGCTCCTGCAGCTTCTCGCGGTCATAGTCGGACGTGGTCGTCTCGATCTGCGCGCGGATCTGCTCGGTGCGGCCCTTGATGGCATCCGCATCGCCAGCGCCATCGACGATGGTGGTGTTGTCCTTGTCGATGGTGACGCGCTTGGCGGTGCCGAGCATGCCGACCGTGACGTTCTCGAGCTTGATGCCGAGATCTTCGGAGATCACCTCGCCCTTGGTGAGGACGGCGATGTCTTCCAGCATGGCCTTGCGACGGTCACCGAAGCCCGGCGCCTTCACGGCAGCGACCTTCAGGCCACCACGCAGCTTGTTGACGACGAGCGTGGCCAGAGCCTCACCCTCGATGTCCTCGGCGATGATGAGCAGCGGACGGCCCGACTGCACCACAGCCTCCAGGATGGGAAGCAGCGCCTGCAGCGAGGAGAGCTTCTTCTCGTGGATGAGGATGTAGGGGTCAGCCAGCTCGACCTGCATCTTCTCGGGGTTGGTGATGAAGTAGGGCGAGAGGTAGCCGCGGTCGAACTGCATGCCTTCCACGACGTCCAGCTCGAAATCGAGGCCCTTGGCTTCCTCGACCGTGATCACGCCTTCCTTGCCGACCTTTTCCATGGCCTCGGCGATCTTCTCGCCGACTTCGGTGTCGCCATTGGCCGAGATGATGCCGACCTGGGCGATTTCCTTGTTGCCGGAAACGGCCTTGGAGCGGGCCTTGAGGTCCTCGACAACCTTGGTCACAGCGAGGTCGATGCCGCGCTTAAGGTCCATCGGGTTCATGCCGGCCGCAACTGACTTCATGCCCTCGCGCACGATCGCCTGGGCGAGAACGGTCGCGGTGGTGGTGCCGTCACCGGCAATGTCGTTGGTCTTCGAGGCCACTTCGCGCACCATCTGGGCGCCCATGTTCTCGAACTTATCCTTGAGCTCGATTTCCTTGGCGACCGACACACCGTCCTTGGTGATGCGGGGGGCGCCGAAGCTCTTGTCGATCACAACGTTACGGCCCTTGGGACCGAGGGTGACCTTCACTGCATCGGCGAGAATGTCCACGCCGCGCAGGATGCGCTCACGGGCATCGCGGGAAAATTTGACGTCCTTGGCTGCCATGTTGCTAGTCCTTCCTTGAATTCAACGGAGTGCGAAAATCAGGCGATGACGCCCAGAATGTCGCTTTCCTTCATGATGAGCAGGTCTTCACCGTCGACCTTGACCTCGGTGCCGGACCACTTGCCGAACAGCACGCGGTCACCGGCCTTGACGTCGAGCGGCGTCACCTTGCCGTCTTCCGCCTTGGCGCCCGTGCCCACGGAGACGATCTCGCCTTCCTGCGGCTTTTCCTTGGCGCTGTCGGGAATAATGATGCCACCGGCAGTCTTCTCATCGGCTTCGATGCGGCGAACGAGCACGCGGTCGTGCAGCGGACGAAATCCCATTATCCAAGTCCTTTCCATAGCGGCGGGCGCTGTCGCTCTCCGATGGATCGCCCGGCCGGCCCTTGCCGAAGCCTGCGCGCCCCCCGGATACCGACTCCGGCACCCCGCCTGTGAAACACTGTGTTAGCACTGTCAGCGAGTGAGTGCTAACGGCCGCCATATGGGTCGGTCGAACCCCACGTCAAGGCGCGGTGCAGCAAAAAACTATTCGTTCTTTTGCCCGCGCGGTGGACCGTTCGGCGTTCTCGGCCGTTGGACGGTATCGCGTCGAAGGCGTCGCGATCCATCGATGACGGTCACTCATCCGCCTCAAGGACCGGCTGAACGCCCCTAAATGATATTGCGAACTAATCGCAAAGAAAAGCCGGAATCTGGCCCGATCGTCATTGAACGGTAAGGAAATTGGGCCTATGGGCGCCTCATCGACCACCGCGCAAAGAAGGAGACGCGCATGGCCCGGAAGAAGATCGCGCTTATTGGTGCCGGCAATATCGGCGGCACGCTTGCTCACCTCGCGGCTCTCAAAGGGCTTGGCGATATCGTCCTGTTCGACGTGGTCGAAGGGATTCCCCAGGGCAAGGCGCTCGATCTCTCGCAGTGCGGTCCGGTCGAAGGCTTCGACGCCAAGATCACCGGCTCCAACGACTATGCGGACATTGCCGGGGCCGACGTCATCATCGTCACTGCCGGCGTCGCCCGCAAGCCGGGCATGAGCCGTGACGATCTGCTCGGCATCAACCTCAAGGTCATGAAGGCCGTCGGTGAGGGCATTCGCGACAATGCGCCCGACGCGTTCGTGATCTGCATCACCAACCCGCTCGACGCGATGGTCTGGGCGCTGCGCGAATTCTCCGGCCTGCCGCACAACAAGGTCGTCGGCATGGCCGGCGTGCTCGATTCGGCCCGGTTCAGCCACTTCATCGCCGAAGAGTTCGAAGTGTCCGCCAAGGACGTCACGACCTTCGTGCTCGGCGGCCATGGCGATACCATGGTGCCGGTCGTGCAATATTCCACGGTCGCCGGCATTCCCGTGCCCGACCTCATCAAGCAGGGCCGCTCCACCAAGGAGCGTATCGACGCCATCGTGCAGCGCACCCGTTCGGGCGGCGGCGAGATCGTCGGCCTGCTCAAGACCGGCTCGGCTTATTATGCGCCCGCAACCAGCGGCATCGCCATGGCGGAAGCCTATCTGGGCGACCAGAAGCGCCTGCTGCCCTGCGCCGCCTATGTCGAGGGCAAGTACGGCGTCGACGGCCTGTATGTCGGCGTGCCGGTGATCATCGGCAAGGATGGCGTCGAGCAGATCGTCGAGATCGCACTGGATGACGAAGCCAAGGGCAATCTCCAGGTCAGCGTCGATGCGGTCAAGGAACTGCTGGTGGCCTGCAAGGGCATCGATCCGAGCCTGGCCTAAGCGATGACGCGCATCGCTTGCTCCTCCTGTTCCCCGGCGAAGGCCGGGGCCCAGCAGCGGCCGTGATGCAATGACCTGCGCCGGCTATGTCTACATCATGGCAAGTCGGCGGAACGGGACGATTTATACCGGTGTGACGAGTGATCTGGTGAGACGGGTCACGCAGCATCGGACAGGAGAGATCAAGGGCTTCACCACCAAATATGGCTGCAAGCTGCTGGTTTGGTACGAAGCCCATGACGATCTTCAGAACGCGCGACAGCGCGAACTGCGGATCATTGAAGAAATAAACCCGGACTGGAACGATCTGTTCGAGTCCATCTGTCAGAACTGGACCCCGGCCTTCGCCGGGGAACAAGGAAGCGAAGCGAGCCCATGAGCATCCTCGTCGACAAGAACACCAAGGTGATCACGCAGGGCATGACCGGCGCGACTGGCACGTTCCACACCGAGCAGGCGCTGGCCTATGGCACGCAGATGGTCGGTGGCGTGACGCCGGGCAAAGGCGGCACCAGCCACATCGGCCTGCCGGTGTTCGACACGGTGGAAGAAGCCGTGGCCAAGACCGGCGCCACCGCGAGCGTCATCTACGTGCCGCCGCCATTCGCCGCCGATTCGATCCTGGAAGCGATCGACGCGGAAGTGCCGCTGATCGTCACGATCACGGAAGGCATTCCGGTGCTCGACATGGTGCGCGTGAAGCGCGCGCTCTCGGGTAGCAAGTCGCGCCTCATCGGCCCGAACTGCCCCGGCGTGCTGACGCCGGACGAGTGCAAGATCGGCATCATGCCCGGCTCCATCTTCCGCAAGGGTAGCGTCGGCGTGGTCTCGCGCTCGGGCACGCTCACCTATGAGGCGGTGTTCCAGACCTCCAATGCGGGCCTTGGCCAGACGACGGCCGTCGGCATCGGCGGCGATCCGGTCAACGGCACCAATTTCATCGACGTGCTGGAGCTGTTCCTCGCCGACGAGGCGACGCAGAGCATCATCATGATCGGCGAGATCGGCGGCGATGCCGAGGAGCAGGCCGCGCAGTTCCTGATCGACGAGGCCAAGAAGGGCCGCAAGAAGCCGATGGCCGGCTTCATCGCGGGCCGTACGGCACCTCCGGGTCGCCGCATGGGCCATGCCGGTGCGATCGTCTCCGGCGGCAAGGGCGATGCGGAAAGCAAGATCGCGGCGATGGAAGCAGCGGGCATCAAGGTTGCGGCCAGCCCTTCGGAGCTGGGCACGACGCTGCTTGAGGTGCTCAAGGCGTAGGTGGTTAACAGCCGCTTCACCCGGGACGGCTTAAAAGGCCGGTCCGGGATGGCGGCACAGGCGTCTTCCGCCCGGCGGAGAGAGGCAAGGATCGAACCGATGGGTTACGAGAATCAGGAATTCAGCGGCGCGCAAGAGGCCGAACAAGGGCCGAGCTGGGCGCGCAAGGGCTGGCCACTCGACAGCACGGACGATCTGACCGCCGCGCTCGACCCCACGCAGATGCAGGTGGCGATCAAGGCCGCCGCCGCCAAGAGCGGCGCGCCCGCCTCGCAGGCCGATGTCGCCAAGGCGGCCGCCGATTCGATCCGCGCGATGATGCTCATTCGCACCTATCGCGTGCGCGGCCATCTGGCTGCCAATCTCGATCCGCTCGGCCTGAGCCAGCGCGACCTGCCGGCCGATCTCACGCCGGAATATCATGGCTTCTCCGGCGCGGAGCAGGACCGCAAGGTCTATGTCGGCGGCGCGCTCGGCCTTGAGTGGACGACGATCCGCGAGCTGGTGGACATTCTACGCGCCAATTACTGCGGCAATGTCGGCCTCGAATATATGCACATCTCCGATGTGGAGGAGCGCCGCTTCCTGCAGGACCGCATGGAAGGCAAGGACAAGGAAATCATCTTCACGCCCGAGGGCAAGAAGGCGATCCTCGCCAAGGTCATCCAGGCCGAGCAATATGAGAAGTTCCTCGGCCGTAAATATGTCGGCACCAAGCGCTTCGGCCTCGATGGTGGCGAGTCGATGATTCCGGCGCTCGAAGCCGTGATCAAATATGGCGGCCAGTTGGGCGTGCGCGAGATCGTGTACGGCATGGCCCATCGTGGCCGTCTCAATGTGCTGGCCAATGTCATGGCCAAGGGCTTCCGCGTGATCTTCCACGAATTTTCGGGCGGCACCGCCAATCCCGAGGATGTCGGCGGCTCCGGCGACGTGAAATACCATCTCGGCACGTCGACCGACCGCGATTTCGACGGCATCAATGTCCACATGTCGCTGGTGCCCAACCCCTCGCACCTGGAGACGGTCGACCCGATCGTGCTCGGCAAGGTGCGCGCGCAGCAGCTGTTCCGCGACGATATCGGCCCCGGCAAGCACAAGCAGGTGCTGCCCGTGCTCATCCATGGCGATGCGGCCTTCGCCGGCCAGGGCATTGTATGGGAGTGCTTCGGCTTCTCCGGCGTGCGCGGCTACAATACCGGCGGCTGCATCCACTTCGTCGTCAACAACCAGATCGGCTTCACCACCAGCCCGCAGTTCTCGCGCGGCTCGCCTTATCCGAGCGATGTCGCCAAGGGCGTGCAGGCGCCGATCATCCATGTGAATGGCGATGATCCCGAGGCGGTGACCTTCGCCTGCAAGCTGGCGATCGAATATCGCCAGACCTTCCATCGCGACATCGTGATCGACATGTGGTGCTATCGCCGCTTCGGCCACAATGAGGGCGACGAGCCGAGCTTCACCCAGCCGCTCATGTATGCGCGCATCAAGCAGCATCCGCCGGTGAGCGAGGTCTATGCCTCGCGCCTGCGCGAAGAGGGCGTGGTGGACGATTCGTTCCTGTCAGCGCAGGTCGAGGGCTTTGTCGATCATCTCGAGGAAGAGTTTGAATCGGCCAAGACCTACAAGGCCAATCATGCCGACTGGTTCGCCGGTCGCTGGTCGGGCCTGCATCAGCCCGCCGACATCGAAACCGCGCGCAAGAATGTCGAAACTGCGGTGTCCCCCAAGCTGTTCGAGAGCCTGGGCCGCACGTTGACGACGGTGCCCGAGGGCGTGAACGTCCACCGCACCTTGCGGCGCGTGCTCGATGCCAAGGCCGAGATGTTCAAGACCGGCGAGAATTTCGACTGGGCAACGGGCGAGGCCTTGGCCTTCGGTTCGCTGCTGTCGGAAGGCTATGGCGTGCGCCTGTCGGGTCAGGATTCGGGACGCGGCACGTTCAGCCAGCGTCACGCCGTCTGGGTCGATCAGGACAGCGAGAAGAAGTACATCCCGCTCTCCACCGTGCCGCACGGCCATTTCGAGGTCTATGACAGCCCGCTCTCCGAATATGGCGTGCTGGGCTTTGAATATGGCTATGCCATGGCGGACCCCAAGAGCCTGGTGCTGTGGGAAGCGCAGTTCGGCGATTTCGCCAATGGCGCGCAGATCATCATCGATCAGTATATCGCCTCGTCCGAGTCCAAATGGCTGCGCGCCAACGGCCTCGTGCTGCTGCTGCCGCATGGCTATGAGGGGCAAGGGCCCGAGCACAGCTCCGCACGGCTCGAGCGCTTCCTGCAGCTCTGCGCGGAAGGCAATATCCAGATCGCCAACTGCACCACGCCAGCCAACTATTTCCACATCCTGCGCCGGCAGATGCTGCGCCCGTTCCGCAAGCCACTGATCATCTTCACGCCCAAGTCGCTGCTGCGGCACAAGCTGGCGGTGAGCAAGGCCGAGGATTTCCAGGGCGATCGCCACTTCATGCGCATCCTCTCCGACCCCACACCGGCGGCGGACGAGCAGACGCGCCGGCTGGTGCTGTGCTCCGGCAAGGTCGCCTATGACCTCATGGAAGCGCGCGACGCAGCCGGAGACAAGGACGTGCAGATCGTCCGCATCGAGCAGCTCTATCCCTTCCCGACCGAGGCGCTCGCGACGCGCCTCAAGCGCATGACCGCGCTGGAGGAAGTGGTGTGGTGTCAGGAAGAGCCCCGCAACAATGGTGCATGGTTCTTCGTGGAGCCCTATATCGAGGAGGCGCTCGATCAGGCCGGCAAGGCGCCGATGCGCGCCCGCTACGCAGGTCGCAAGGCTTCGGCCTCGCCTGCCACCGGCCTTGCCCGCCGTCACCAGGCCGAGCAGGGTGCGCTTATCGCGGACGCGCTCGGTCACAATGTGCGCACCGAGATCAAGCGCCAGAAGAAAGCATAGTCCGCGCAGGCCGCGCCGGGCAGGAGGAAAGACATGGCCACTGAAGTGAAAGTGCCGACTCTGGGTGAATCCGTCACGGAAGCGACGGTGGGCCAGTGGCTGAAGAAGCCCGGCGACGCGGTGAAGGCCGATGAGCCGATCGCCAGCCTGGAGACCGACAAGGTTGCGGTGGAAGTCCCCGCGCCGGTTGCCGGCGTGCTGGGCGAGCTGCTGGTGAAGGAAGGCGACACCGTGAATGTCGGCGCCGTCATCGCCACCGTGCAGGAAGGCGCGGCTGCGGCCAGCAAGCCCGCACCCGCCAAGGCGGAAGCCGCCGCGCCGGCCCCGGCCAAGACGGAGACAGCGCCTGCACCGACGCCGACGCCGACGCCCACACCCGCGCAGGCCGTGCATGAGGGCGACAGCACGCTCGGCGCCATCACCCTCTCGCCTGCCGTCCGCCGGCTGGTGCTGGAGCATGGCCTCGACCCCAGCAAGATCAAGGGCACGGGCAAGGACGGGCGCCTGACCAAGGACGACGTGATGGCCGCCATCGCCGATGGCAGCGCCGTCGCGAGCGAGTCTGCCGTGGCCGCCGCCGCGCCGGCACCGGCGACCGGCAGCTCCGGCCCGTCGCGCCATCAGGAGCGCGTGAAGATGACGCGCCTGCGCCAGACCGTCGCCCGGCGCCTCAAGGAAGCGCAGAACAACGCCGCCATCCTGACCACGTTCAACGATGTGGACATGAGCGCCGTCATCGCGGCGCGCGCCAAGTATAAGGATCTGTTCGAGAAGAAGCACGGCGTGCGTCTGGGCTTCATGGGCTTCTTCGTGAAGGCCGCATGCATGGCGCTCAAGGATATTCCGGGCGTCAATGCGCAGATCGAGGGCGACGAGATCGTCTACAATGATTTCTGCGACATCTCGGTCGCGGTGTCGGCGCCCAATGGCCTCGTGGTGCCGGTCATCCGCAATGCCGAGACGATGAGCATCGCCGAGATCGAGAAGACCATCGCCGATTTCGGCAAGCGCGCCAAGGAAGGCACGCTGTCGATGGCGGACATGGCCGGCGGCACCTTCACCATCTCCAACGGCGGCGTGTTCGGCTCGCTCATGTCGACGCCGATCATCAACCCGCCCCAGTCCGGCGTGCTCGGCCTGCACCGCATCGAGGAGCGCGCCGTGGTGGTCGACGGCCAGATCGTCGCGCGCCCGATGATGTATCTGGCGCTGAGCTACGATCACCGCATGGTCGATGGCCGCGAGGCCGTGACCTTCCTCGTCGCCCTCAAAAACGCCATCGAGGACCCGACCCGGCTGCTGATCGATTTGTGAGGCAGGCAAACATTGCAAACTAGCCCGTGCTCCTGCGAAGGCAGGAGCCCATCGGCGGAGATGAAACGACGAAACGTGGCTTCCTATATCTGATGGCCAGCAAGCCCAATGGCACGCTGTACCTCGGAGTCACGAGCGACCTTGTCGCGCGATGCCATCAACATCGCGAGGGCCATGTCGAAGGGTTCAGCAAACGCTATGGTTGCCGGCTCCTTGTTTGGTACGCAGTATATGACGACCTGCAGGAAGCGCGGCTGCGCGAACTGCAGATGAAGAAATGGAAACGGGCCTGGAAAGTCCGCCTGATCAGGGAGAACAATCCCGGATGGCGCGATCTGTGGTCGGTGATTGCGACCTAGCCGTGGGTTCCTGCCTCCGCAGGAACACAAAGCGGTGACCGGTCAATGGAGCGAGTAATGGCAGACCAGTTCGACTATGACGTTCTCGTAATCGGCGCCGGGCCGGGCGGTTATGTGGCGGCGATCCGCGCCGCGCAGCTTGGGCTGAAGACCGCCTGCGCGGAAAGCCGGGAGACGCTGGGCGGCACCTGCCTCAATGTCGGCTGCATTCCCTCCAAGACGCTGCTGCACGCCTCGCACCTGTTCCATGAGGCCAAGGATGGCGTGCTGGCCAAGCACGGCATCAAGCTCGGCTCGGTATCGCTCGATCTGCCGGCGATGCTGGCGGACAAGGATGCGGCGGTGAAGGGCCTCACCGGCGGCATCGAGTTCCTGTTCAAGAAGAACAAGGTTGAATGGCTCAAGGGGCTCGCCAGCTTCAAGGACGCGCACAGCGTCGAGGTGGCCGGCAAGACCGTGACCGCCAAGAACATCGTTATCGCCACCGGCTCCAGCGTGACGCCGCTGCCCGGTGTCGAGATCGACAATGACAAGGGCGTGGTGGTCGATTCCACCGGCGCGCTGGCGCTCAAGAAGGTGCCGGATCATCTGGTAGTGATCGGCGGCGGCGTCATCGGTCTCGAACTGGGCTCGGTCTGGGGTCGCCTGGGCGCCAAGGTCACCGTGATCGAATATCTCGACCAGATCCTGCCCGGCATGGACGGCGAGGTGCGCAAGGAAGCCGCCAAGCTGTTCGCCAAGCAGGGCTTCGAGATCCGCACCGGCACCAAGGTGACCGGCGTTGCCGTCAAGGGCGGCAAGGCCAGCGTGACGGTCGAGCCGGCTGCCGGCGGCACCGCCGAGACGATCGAGGCCGATACAGTGCTGGTCGCCATCGGCCGCCGCCCGAACACGCAGGGCCTCGGCCTCGACAAGATCGGGCTGGAGCTGAACCAGCGCGGCCAGATCGAGACCGGTCCCGATTTCTCCACCAAGGTCGATGGCGTGTGGGCCGTTGGCGACGTGATTCCCGGCCCCATGCTCGCGCACAAGGCCGAGGATGAAGGCATTGCGGTCGCGGAGAACATCGCCGGTATGACCGGCATCGTGAACCATGACGTCATCCCCAGCGTCGTCTACACCAGTCCGGAGATCGCCGGTGTCGGTCTGACCGAGGAAGCCGCCCGCGAGAAGGGCGAGGTCAAGGTCGGCAAGTTCCCGATGATGGCGAACAGCCGCGCCAAGGCGATCAGCGCGACCGACGGCTTCGTGAAGGTGATCGCCGATGCCGAGACCGACCGGGTGCTCGGCGTGTGGATCGTCGCCGATCCCGCCGGCACGATGATCGCCCAGGCCGCGCAGGCCATGGAGTTCGGCGCGACGTCAGAGGACATCGCCTACACCTGCCACGCCCACCCGACGCACAATGAGTCGGTGAAGGAAGCCGCGATGGCGGTACTCGGCAAGCCCATCCACATGTGAATTGGCATCCTGACCGGCTTGTCCGGTCAGGCGACCGCCGGGGTGTCATCCCGCCGCAGATAGGCGAACA
The DNA here is from genome assembly GCF_025961875.1 of Sphingobium sp. B8D3B. Classification (NCBI taxonomy): domain Bacteria; kingdom Pseudomonadati; phylum Pseudomonadota; class Alphaproteobacteria; order Sphingomonadales; family Sphingobiaceae; genus Sphingobium; species Sphingobium sp. B8D3B. The sequence continues at coordinate 2,692,430 of NZ_JAOQON010000001.1, forward strand.
TGTGCGGCACATAGTCGGCCTTGCCGATCTCGATGCCTTCCTTTCTGAGGATGGCGTAGGCCGTCACCACGTGAAAATAGAATTGGGGCAGCGCCCAGTCGCGGGCGTAATCTTCACCGGTCATGTCGAAGGCGAGACCGCCGGGAAGGTCGAGCGCGATCGGCAGGCTGGCCCCCGCATCGAGCGCACCGCTCGGCAGCGCATCCAGCGCCGCCAGGGCCTCCGCCAGCCGGGCCCGCGCTTGCGCCAATGATCCCGGCGAGTGACCGGCAGCCTGCCCTTCCGCAGCCAGCGCCACGAGCGCCGCCGGGAGCGGTTGTCCGCGCAGCCGGAATAGCGCCTCCTGCGCCTGCAATGCCGCGAAACGGATCTGCGCTGCCAGCGGATACATGTCTGGCGCCAGTCGCGCGGCAAGCAGCGCTTGTGCCCCCGCCGGCATCTGTTGCTCTGCCTTGTCCAGCAAGCCGGACAAAGTGCGCAGCATCTGGCGGTAGGTCGGGACGAGGCTTGCGGTCAAAGACATGGAGGCTCCGTAGGATCGGCCAAACCGAGCCAGACTAACGTTGCCCCCGCCCCGTGGACAAGCCTTGCCTACTGCATTCCCGATGGCAGGATCGACGGCGATTCCCGCTCCGGCTGGGGCTGCGCGGGCGGCGCCTGACGCTGCTGCTGCGGCGGCCGTTGCTGGCCCGGCTGGGCGGGTGTCGGGCGCGCCGGGCGTTCGTCGCGGCCGAGCACTTCGTCGATCCAGCGCTGGTCGATCCGGCGCGGCGCTTCGGTGCCGCTGGTGTCGCCCGGTGTCGCGCCTTCGGCACCGCTGCTCTGGCCCTCGGCGGGCGGCAGGGGCAGGCCATTCTCGTCCACCATCATGCCATTGTCGGGCGAACCATAGGCCTCTTCGTCCGGTTCGAGCTGCCATTCGGGCAGCACCACCTCGGTCTCGAAATTCTCGACCGGGCGATTGGCCACGGCGGTGCGCATATAGGCCGCGAAGGCCCGTGCGGGCGCGCGCCCGCCGGCCAGGCCGCCCACGGTGCGATTATCATCGCGGCCCATCCACACGCCGGTGGTGAGGCCGCTGGAGAAGCCGACGAACCAGCCATCCTTGTTGCTGGTGGTCGTGCCGGTCTTGCCCGCAACCGGCCGGCCGATCTGCGCGGCGCGGCCCGTGCCGGTGTTCACCGCCGTCTGCATCAGGTCAGTCATCCCCGCCGCAACCCAGGGCGCCACCAGCACGCGGCTGGTATCGTCCTCATGCTCATACAGCGTGGTGCCATCGGCCGTGGTCACCTTGAGGATGCCATAGGGCCGCACCGCCACGCCCTTGCGGGCAACGGAGGCAAAGGCCTGCGTCATGTCGATGAGGTGGACCTCGGACGTGCCGAGCACCATCGAGGGGTGCGTGTTGATCGTCGTGGAAATGCCGAACCGGCGCGCCATGTCGGCGACCGTCGAGAAGCCCACTTCCATGCCCAACTTGGCGGCGATGGTATTGATCGAATAGGCAAAAGCGGTGCGCACATCGATCTCGCCGACATTGCGGCGATTGTCGTTGCGCGGCGACCAGCCGTTGATCGTCACCGGGCTGTCCACCACCCGCGTCTCGGGCGTGTAACCGGCTTCCAGCGCCGAGAGATAGACGAACAGCTTGAAGGCCGAGCCCGGCTGCCGCTGGGCAACGGTCGCGCGGTTATAGTTGGAGCTGACATAATCCAGCCCGCCAACCAGCGCCCGCACCGCGCCATCGCGGTCGAGGCTGACCAGCGCACCCTGCGCGCCGCCCGGCACATTGCCCTTGAGCGCCGCAACGGCGGCCCGCTGCATCCGGGGATCGAGCGTGGTGTAGACGTCGAGCGGCTGCTCGCGCTCGTCGATCAGCGTATCGAGCTGCGGCAGCACCCAGTCGGTGAAGTAGCGCACGCTGTCCTGCGCCTTCTCGGGCACCAGCCGCACGCTATCGAGATCGGCAGCGGCCCGCTCGGCACTGGTGAGGTCGCCATTGGCCGCCATCACGTCCAGCACCACACTGGCGCGGCCGGCGGCAGCATCGGCATCGGCCGTCGGCGAATAATGCGAGGGCGCCTTCACCAGCCCGGCGATGATCGCCGCTTCCTCGAGGCTGAGCGTGGTTGCCGGGTGATTGAAGAACTTGCGGCTCGCGGCATCCACGCCATAGGCGCCACCGCCGAAATAGACCTTGTTGAGGTACAGCTCCAGAATCTGGGACTTGCTGAACTTGCGCTCCATCGCCAGCGCCAGGATCATCTCGCGCAGCTTTCGGCCGGCGGAATAGCTGTTGTTGAGGAAGATGTTGCGCGCCAGCTGCTGGGTGATGGTCGACGCGCCCTGCAACCGCCGCCCCTCGCCACGGCGCACATAGCCCACCCAGGCCGCGCGGGCGACGCCGATCGGATCGACACCGGGGTGCATGTAGAAGCGCTTGTCTTCCACCGAGACCAAAGCGCGGGTCATCACCTCGGGAATCTGCGAATGGTTGAGCCAGCGCCCATAGCTCGGCCCGAGCGAGACGAGCACCGAGCCGTCCGCGGCATGGACGCGGATCATCTGCCCATTGGGCGAGCTCTTGAGCGAGTCGAAGCTCGGCAGCGACTGCATCGCGATGACGACCGCGATCACCAGCGCGATCAGTCCCCCGATGGCGAGTGCGATGCCGACCTTGATCAGCCGGATGGTCCAGAGCCTGATCGAGCTCCCCGATTTTGCCTTGGCCATGCCTTGCCTTGTACCGCTCCGAACCGCTGCGTGCTGCAACTGTGCAGGACGCTACAAGCGTCCAGCGCCTTTACAAGCGCTGAATAGGATATCAATCGTCCTGTGCGGTGCCCTGCGGCTCGAAGTCCAGCGCGACGCTGTTCATGCAGTAGCGCAGGCCTTCCGGCCCCGGCCCGTCGGGAAAGACATGGCCCAGATGCCCGTCGCAGCGCGCGCAGCGCACCTCGACCCGGCGCATGCCGTGGCTCGTGTCGGTATATTCGCTGACCGCCTCGTCTTCCAACGGCGCGGTGAAGCTCGGCCAGCCCGAGCCGCTGTCATATTTATGCCCACTGTCGAACAGCGGCAGGCCGCAACCGGCGCAATGATAGATGCCGGCATCCTTGAGCTTGTCATAGGCACCCGCAAAGGCGCGCTCGGTGCCATGCTCGCGCAGCACATGATATTGCTCGGGGGTCAGGCGCTCGCGCCACTCGGCATCGCTGAGGTTCATCTTGTCCATGCGCGGAATATCGGGTGCCTGCCCGGGCGCGTCAATGGCACCGAGCGGCGGATCGTGGGGCGTGGACCAACGCGCCGAATCTACGGGAAGCAAACGTCCGCTTTTCAACCCTTCTTTTCGTCATCCCGGACTTGATCCGGGATCCCGCTGCCCTTGAAGATCGCAGGTCCAGATTGAGAAACCGGAAGAAGCGGGATCCCGGATCAAGTCCGGGATGACGTCGCTAATGACGAGATAGGGTCCGGCGCCATCGCCTCGGAACTGTCCACGCCCCTCGGGCCAATCGACATTCAGATGATGACGTGACGAAAATGGCGGTTTTCCGTGACCCGGAGCGCAGCGTACTTCAGGTACGTGAGCACCGGAAGCGCGGAATGCCGCCATTTGCAGGCCGTCAGCGCTGAATGTCGATTGGCCCTAGCGCCCGCGTGCGCCGAGCCGTGCGACATTGATCAACTCCTGCGCCAGCACCGTCTCGCCGATCTGGTGCGAGAGGCGGCTGGTCCGCTCCGCTTCGGCCAACCGGTGAATGGCCTTGTCGAGCGCCTCGGCACTCCAGCGGCGCGCCACCTCCTCGTCGCCGCGCCCGCCAAAGCGCGGCGCCTGTCCGCCCTGCGCCTGCGCAAAGCCGATGGCGCGTTGCAGGGTGAGGCGGGCAAGCCCCGCCAGCGAGCCGCCACTCTGGCGCAACCGGGCCATCTCATGCTCGGTGGCGCGGACATTGCCGGAGAGCACGACCATCGCCGCCTTGAAGAGCTGCTGGTCGCCCCCCTCCGCGCCCAGCGCATCCAGCGCCTCGGGCGTCGCGGCCTTGGGCTCCTCGGGCGAGGCATCCAGATACAGCGCCAGCTTCTCGATCTCGCCAGCCAGCAGCCCCCGCTCGGCACCGGTGAGCGCAACCAGCCGCCGGGCCAGATCGCCGGGCAGTTCGAGACCCAGCTCGCGCGCCATGCTGACCGCCAGCGCATCGGCATTGCGGCCCTCCGGCGCATAGCTGACGATGGCGACCACCGCCTTGTCGCCCTCGCACAGCTTGAGCAGCTTGCTCGTCTTGCGCAGATTGCCCGCGATCATCACCACCGGATTGCCGGTCGCAGGCGCCTGCAGCAGGGCCTCGACGGCGGGCACGACTTCCTCACCCGCCGGCTGCACGCGCACCCAGCGCTTGTCCCCGAACATGGAGATGGCGGCGGCCTCATCCGGCAGGCGGGCCGGGTCACTGCGCAGCGTCGCCCCATCCAGGTCGATCCGCTCGGCGCCCGCCCCCATGGCCTTGCCGACGCGCGCCGACAGCGCTTCGCTGCCGGCTTCATCCGGCCCGTACAGCAGATAGAGGCGGATGTTCAGCGCGGGGTCGTCCAGCGCCTTGAGCGCGGCCTGATTGTCCGCCCGCAGGCTCATTCGCGCGCGGCGAGCGCCACGCTGGCCAGCACGCGGTCGGCGACGATCTCGGTCAGTCGCTCCAGCGCGCTATCCTCGGCCGCAACCGTCGCATATTCGCTGGAGGCGACGTCGATGCCCGCGTCCCAACTTGATGTCTCGTCGAGCACGGTCTTGCCATCCTGCGTGTCGACCAGCTGATAGCGCGCGCGCAGGGTCCGGCGTTCGCGCGTCACCGTGTCGTCGGCGCGCACGCCTAGGCCCTCGATGCGATCATCGAGCTGCACCTTGAGCAGAAAGCGCGGGGCAGCATCGCCCATCGCCGCCAGCCGGTCGTTGAGCGCATTGCGCATCAGCCAGCCATTTTTTCCGGGGATCGGCTCCACCTGCACGCTCGCCAGCGCCTTCGCCGCAGCCCCGCTGCGCCCGCCGGCATACATGGGCTTCAATCCGCAGGCCGAGAGGCTGGCGGCAAGGGCGAGGCCCAATAGGAGGCGGCCTAAAGCGAGGCGGGGGAAAGTGCTGGTCATCAGACGACCAGATTGACCAGACGATCCGGAACCACAATCACTTTCTTCGGCGCCCGGCCTTCCAGCTGCCGCGCGACATTGGGCGCGGCAAGCGCAAGGCTCTCCAGCGTCGCCTTGTCCGTGCCCTTGGCGACGGTGATCGTATCGCGCAGCTTGCCCATCACCTGAATGGCGATGGTCACTTCGTCATCGACCAGCAAGGCCGGATCGACGGACGGCCACATGGCGTCGGCGATCAGGCCCTCATGGCCCATCTCGGCCCAGGCTTCCTCCGCAATGTGCGGCGTCATCGGCGCCACAAGCAGCGTCAGCGCGCGAATCGCTTCGGCGCGGGTCGCAGAGGGGGTCGCCTTCTCGATGGCATTGGCCAGCTCGTAGATCTTGGCGACGCCCTTGTTGAAGGCGAGCGCCTCGATGTCCCTGGCGACGCCGTCGACCGTCTGGTGCAGCTTGCGCTTGAGGCCCAAGTCCTCGCTGCCGTCGCCGGTTTCGCCGACTTGCCCGAAGATGCGCCACAGGCGATTGACGAAGCGCCATGAGCCCTCGATGCCGGCCTCGCTCCACGGCAGGTCGCGTTCTGGCGGCGAGTCCGAGAGCATGAACCAGCGCACCGCATCCGCGCCATAGCGCTCGATGATCTCGTCCGGGTCCACGACATTCTTCTTGGACTTGGACATCTTGATGACGCGGCCGATTTCGACCGGCGCGCCATCGGCCAGCAGCGTCGCGCCCTCGGCGGTGCGCGTCACTTCGCTCGGTGCGTAGTAGAGCGGTGGCAGGCCTTCGCCCTGCTTGCGGGCATAGGTCTCATGCGTGACCATGCCCTGCGTGAACAGGCTCTCGAACGGCTCGGCGACGCTGATCTTGCCGATATGGGCCAGCGCGCGCGTCCAGAAGCGGGCATAGAGCAGATGCAGGATCGCATGCTCGATACCGCCGATATACTGGCCGACCGGCAGCCAGCTCTCGGCCTCGGCGCGGTCGAACGGCTGGTCATCGGGCTGGCTGGCGAAGCGGATGAAGTACCAGCTCGAGTCCACGAAGGTATCGAGCGTGTCGGTCTCGCGCACCGCAGCCTTGCCGCATTTGGGGCAATCGACATGCTTCCACGTCGGGTGCCGATCGAGCGGATTGCCCGGCACGTCGAAGCTCACATCCTCGGGCAGCACCACCGGCAGCTGCGCCTTGGGCACGGGCACCACGCCGCAATCCGAGCAATGGATGAACGGGATCGGCGTGCCCCAGTAGCGCTGGCGCGAGACGCCCCAGTCGCGCAGGCGCCAAACGGTCGTGCCCTTGCCCCAGCCCTCGGCCTCGGCGCGGCGGATGACTTCGGCCTTGGCCTCCTCCACGGCCATGCCGTCGAGGAAGCGCGAGTTCACGAGGCGACCGGGGCCGGTATAGGCCTCGTCGTGGATCGGCGCCTGCTCCTCGCCCTGCGGCGCGACGACGCGCTCCACCGGCAGCATATATTTCCGCGCGAAGTCGAGATCGCGCTGGTCATGCGCCGGGCAGCCGAAGACGGCGCCCGTGCCATAATCCATCAGCACGAAATTGGCGACGAACAGGGGCAGCGTCCAGTCCGGATCGAGCGGATGGACAACGCTCAGGCCCGTATCGAAGCCCTTCTTCTCCTGCGTCTCCAGGTCAGCCGCGGCGGTGCCCGACCGGCGGCATTCCTCGGCGAACGCGGCGAGATCGGCATTGTCCTGAGCGAGCGCCAGCGCAATCGGATGATCGGCGGCAATCGCTGCGAAGCTCGCGCCGAACAGCGTGTCCGGCCGCGTGGAGAAGACCTCCAGCTCCTCAATAAGCCCCTCCCCTTCAGGGGAGGGGTTGGGGTGGGGCTGGGTGCTCGCGCCGGGGCGCTCCGCGAGCGATGCTGACGCATCGCCCCCACCCCCGGCCCCTCCCCTGAAGGGGAGGGGTTGGGATAATCTGAACCGGAACTGCATGCCTTGCGACTTGCCGATCCAGTTCTCCTGCATCAGCCGAACCTTCTCGGGCCACTTGTCCAGCGTGCCCAGGCCGGCGAGCAGGTCGTCGGCGAAGTCAGTGATGCGCAGGAACCACTGGTTGAGCTTGCGCTTCTCGACCAGCGCGCCCGAGCGCCAGCCGCGTCCGTCGATCACCTGCTCATTGGCGAGCACGGTCATATCGACCGGGTCCCAGTTCACCGCGCTTTCCTTGCGGTAGACGAGGCCGGCTTCATACAGGTCGATGAACAGCGCCTGTTCCTGGCCGTAATAATCCGGCTCGCAGGTCGCCAGCTCGCGGCTCCAGTCGAGCGCGAAGCCGAGGCGCTTCAATTGGGCCTTCATCGAGGCGATGTTGTCGCGCGTCCAGCTGCCCGGATGGATCTTCTTTTCCATCGCGGCATTTTCGGCGGGCATGCCGAAGGCGTCCCAGCCCATCGGGTGCAGCACATCATGGCCCTGCATCCGGCGGAAGCGGGCCAGCACGTCACCCATGGAATAGTTGCGCACATGGCCGATGTGGATGCGCCCGGAGGGGTAGGGGAACATCTCCAGCACATAGCTTCTCGGCGCGCCCTGGCGGGTGCCGGCCTTGAAGCTCTCCCTGTCGTCCCACACGGCCTGCCAGCGGGCGTCAGCCTGCGCAGGGTTGAAGCGTCTGTCGCTCACTCTCGCCTCGTTCATCAATAGGGCCGGTCCGGCCCCGTGACGGGCGCCGAGGCCGGGCTTTGTCAGCCGCTGATCGCGCGGCGCCGCAGGTCGCGGGCACGCGTCAGGATGATTTCTTCAAGCTTCTGGGTCGTCGCCGCCTGCACGGGGGCGTCGATCCACTGGCCGTTCTGCAGCATCTGGCGGCTGGCCGCCACGCGCAGGGCATCGGCGCGCAGATCCTGGTCGAGGATCGTCACCGTCAGCTTCATGCGCTCGTTCGTCGCGGCGGGATTGATGTACCAGTCGGTCAGGATCACGCCGCCGTTGGAATCGGTCTGGAGCAGGGGCATGAAGGACAGCGTCTCGAGGCTGGCGCGCCAGAGATAGCCGTTGATGCCGATGCTGGTCACGCGCGAGGCGGCCAGATCGGCCTTGGGGCGATCCTTCCCGCCACCGCAGCCTGCCAGCAGCCCGCAGGAAAGCGCCAGCAGCAGGCCGCCCTTCAAAGTCTTGTGTCCGCTCAGAACCATGCGTTGCCTATCCCGTGATGTCCGGTGGTGACCGGGCTCCCTGTCGATCAGCCTCTATAGTGAGGCAGGGCGGCGGCACAAGTGGCGGATTGCGCGGGCTCTGCCGCTCGCGCCGCTGCCGGCATCGGCCCGGCGCAATTTCAGTTGCGATGGGTTGATTTTTGCAACCGTGTTGAACAATGGTCGTTTCACAAAGGGATTATAAGGGGATAACCGGCTCGCCGGTGGCCACTGTGGAGAATCGGTCACGCTTTCCAGCGAATCGTCTCTGCTTCTGGTCCGCGCTATCCCCTCATGATATAAGAACACAGACCGGCCCTCAAAATGGAGTCGGCGCAGGGAGCGAACGGTGACGGTGAAGACGGGAAAGATCGCGTTGGCGGGGGCTTTGACAGCCGCCCTTTCGCTCGCCCTCACCCCGGCGCTTTCCGCTGTTCTCGGTGCAGAATCGAAGGGCCTGGATCAAAGCGGCGTGTCGCTGAAGATGCTGGGCAGCATCGGTTCGTTCACGCCGGTCACCCATGATGAGAAGCTGGCCAAGGCCTATGCCCAGGCCGCACGCGAATCGCAGAGCAAGGGCTTCCGCTTCACGCCGACCAGTGGTTCGGCGGCCGGCAATCGCTCGCTGACCATTCTCGTCCGCACGCCCAACGCCATGGCCTCCGCGCTGGATGGCCGGTCCGAGCGGGTTCTGCCCAATCTCGGCGTCGCGCCTGTCGCATACCGGCTGGGCGTGACCAAGGGTCTCGCGCGGTTCACGCCAGGCACCCGCATCGAATCCTCCAGGCTCGACCCGATCATCGAGAAGTCGATCAGCGAGCCGGTCGCCAGCTTCACGCTGCGCCCGAAGCAGGATCGCTTCTCGGCGAATGTCCAGCTTGAGCATCGCGAAGTCGCGGCTGCTTCGCCAGCGGAAGATACGCCGGCCACGCTCGGCGCCGAGCCCAGCTATGCCGTCGATCTGTCGAGCAGCTATTCGCTGACCCGCAACCTGAACCTGAAGGCTGGCGTGCGCTATGCCGGGCCGAACAACCGGCTCGCACCCACGGTGACGGATCAGGCGCAGGACAGCCAGGCCGTCTACGTCGGGACCACCTTCAAGTTCTAAGCCCGCCTGTGCGCTGACCTCTCGTTTGCGAACGCGCTGAGTCGCGCCCCCAAGCGCTGCGGTTCTTCCGTCTCGATGATTGACATAGCGGCGCCCCACAAGGCAGCACCGCAGTGCGGGCCGCCGAAGGGCGCCGTAACGGGGAGAGGGATTATGCGCATAAATCAGATCGTCCATCGTCGCGATCACGCCGGGAAAAGCCGGATCGGACGCACGACGGGCATCGCCGCCATGGCCCTCGGCCTGCTTCTCTCCGCAGCCCCCGCGCAGGCGGACTGGATCACCAGCTGGTCCGCCGCGCCGGTCCGCCCCCGCACGGATCTTGGCCCACTGATGGCGCCGAGAAGTTATAATAATCAGACGCTGGCGCAGACGCTCCGCATCGCAGCCGGCGGCAAGGCCCTGCGGCTGCGCCTCACCAATGCCTATGGCGAGAAGCCGCTGGAGATCGGCGGGGTGCGCATCGCCCTGCTCGATCCGCAAGGCGCCGAAGTGCCGGGCTCGGCCCGGCTGCTGCGCTTCGGCGGCGCGGCGACAGCCCGCATCCCCGCGCGCGCGCCATTGCTGAGCGACACGGTCGATATGCCCGTGCCGGACCTCGCCCGCCTCTCCGTGCAGATCTATGTGCCGGGCGACACCGGCCCCTGCACCTGCCATGAAAGCGGGCTGGATACGCTGCGCGTCTCACCCCCCGGCAATTATCTCGGCAAGCCTTTCGAGCCTGTGCAGCAAGGTCCGCATCGCCCCTTCCTCGCCGCCGTGGAGGTCGATGCGCAGGACGGTGCCGGGACGATTGCCATGCTCGCCGATTCGATCACCGACGGCATCGGCTCCACGCCCGGCGCGAACCGGCGCTGGCCGGACTTCCTCGCCGCCCGCCTGCTGGCGGCGAATCCCGGCAAGTGGGGCATCGCCAATCAGGGCATCAGCGGCAATCGCGTTCTCAGCGATGGCTTTGGCGATAGCGCGCTGGCCCGGCTGGATCGCGACATCCTCGCCCTGCCCGGCATCCGCTATCTGATCGTGTTCGAGGGCGTGAACGATCTTGGCATCGCCTTTGGCGCCGAGCGCATGGCCCAGCAGGCTGGCCGGCCCAATGTCCTCGCCGATGGCACCAAGGTAACGCTGGAGACGATGCTGGCGGGCTATCGCCAGATCGCCGAGCGCGCACGGGCGCGCGGTATCACCGCGGTCGGCGCGACAATCGCCCCCTATAAGGGCGCGACCTACTGGACGCCGGAGGCCGAGACCGTGCGGGAGGGCATCAATGCCGCCATCCGCTCCGGTAAGATCTTCGATGCCTGGCTGGATTTCGACGCCGCCTTTGCGGACCCCGCCAATCCGCAACAGATGCGGCCCGGCTATCATATGGGCGACTTCTTGCACGGCACCGACGCGGGTTATGAGGCGCTGGCCGCGTCCATCGACCTCTCGCTGTTCAAATAGCGCCACCGCGCGGGCCACGTCTGGGCGTCAACCCGTCGATGGCCGCATAGCCCATAGCCCCAAGGCGCCGCACCAAGGCGGCATGGCGCGGGTGGACCCCGCCAAGGGCGATCACCGGCACAGCCGCAAGCCCCGCAAACGCCGCAAAGCGCGCCGGGCCGAGTGGTCGCGCGCCGGGGTGCGAACGCGTGCGAAACAGCGGGGATAGCAGGACGACATCCGCACCGGCGCGCTGCGCCGCCCGCATTTCCTTATGGCTGTGCGCCGGCGCGCTATGCAGCCAGCGCGGGTCGCGCGGTCCGGCGGTCGGGCCATGATGGCCATCTGCCCCCCATTGCATGGCCGTCCTCGCATCGCCGGCGAGCAGGATGCGGCAATGGCGCTTGCGCGCTGCCCGCCGCACCTGATTGAACAAGGCCCGCCGTGCGATGGGGTCGAGGCGATAATGGCGCAAGATGACGGCCGAATGGCGCGGCAGACGCCCGATGGCGCGCAACAGATCGTCCGTCGCGACGCGCTCGTCGCTCATCAGCCAGACGGTCGGGAGCGGAGTGCGCGATTTGCCTTGGCCTGCGTGCATCGCGCCTTTTATAGCGGCGCCGATGAATGGGCAAAATAATCAGATGAGCGCCGACGGCACGGCCGCAAGCCGGCTGGCGCATGTGCGGGACAGAATCAGCAGGGTCGAGCGCGTCGCGGGTCGCAAAGCGGGCTCGGTGACGCTGATCGCCGTCAGCAAGACGCATCCGGCCGAGGCGGTGCGCCCGCTCATCGAGGCCGGGCAGTGCGTGTTCGGCGAAAACCGCGTGCAGGAAGCGCAGGCCAAATGGCCGGCGCTGCGCGAGGCTTATCCCGATATCCGCCTCCACCTCGTCGGCCAGCTTCAGTCCAACAAGGCGGAGGATGCCGTCGCCCTGTTCGATGCCATTCATGGCGTCGACCGCGCCTCGCTGATCGCGGCGCTGGCCAAGGCCATGGACAAGGCGGGCCGCCGGCCGGACTGCTTCCTGCAGGTCAATATCGGCGAGGAAGAGCAGAAGGGCGGCTGCGCCATCACCGATGTGCCGGCCCTGCTGGCACAGGCGCGCGCGGCGGACTTGCCTGTCGTCGGGCTGATGTGCGTCCCTCCGGCTGAGGTCGAGCCGGCCCCCTATTTCGCCCTGCTCGACAAGCTGGCCCGCGATCATGGATTGCCGGGCCGCTCCATGGGCATGTCCGGCGATTATGAGACGGCAGTGATGCTCGGCGCCACGCATGTACGCGTGGGCACTGCATTGTTCGGTGCCCGCGACGCCATCTGAAGGCCGGCCGCGTCAGCCCGGCTTGCGCTGCGCTTTCACCGCGCCGGCCCACCATTCCAGCTCGTCCGCAAAGCCGGTGAAGCTGCGCACCAGCGCCGCGCCACCCGCGCCGCTTGGTTCGCCGGCCGCATCGAGACTGTCCGTGATCCCGCCGACCGCCACGCTGGCGGGAATCACGGCGATGCCGAGCGTCGTCAGCGTCGGATGCCAGGCATAGCTGGAGCGCGCGCCCGCCATCCGCCCTGCCGAATAGCTGACAATGCCGGCCGGCCGCCGCCGCCATTCCTGATAATAATGGTCGATGAGATTCTTGAGGCCTGGCTGCAGACCGGAATTATACTCGCCAGTGACAAATACGAAGCCATCGGCCGCGCTGATCTTGTCGGCGAGAGCCGTCATCTCGGCCGGTGCGGTGCCGGGCGCGTAGTCGGAGAGGCGCTTGTCCAGCATCGGCAGGCCGACCGCGCGGGCATCGATCAGTTCCACCTTATGGCCCCGTTCGGACAGCGTGCGCACGCAATAATCGGCAAGCCTGATGCCGGCGCGCGCCTCCCGATAGGATCCATAGAAGACGAGAAGCGAAAGGCTCATATTGTCAGGCTCCGTGGCAATGTCGGCGCGAGCCTAGCAGCCTGTCCCATCCTGCGCGACCGGCGAAACGCCGTATCAGCAGAGGGGGCAGCAGAGATGGAAAGCCAAGCGATCTGCGCTAAGGGAGGCGCATGACACCGCAGGATCTGCCCGTACCCGTCGATGCCCTACTCTCCGCCATGGGGCTGGTCGGCATCTTCGTCTTTGCGGCCTCGGGCGCGCTGGCGGCGGCGCGCCTCGGCCAGACCCTCGTCACCTTCACCTTCTTCGCCATCGCCACCGGCGTGGGCGGTGGCACGGTGCGCGATCTGCTGATCGGGGCGCCGGTCTTCTGGATTCACGATGTGCGCCCCGCGCTCATCTGCCTCGGTGCATCGCTGGTGGTGTGGATGACGCCCGAGCGCTGGTGGAGCGAGCGCGCGCTCGACTGGCTGGACGCCGTGGGGCTGGTCGCCTTCGCCGTGTTCGGCACCGCCAAGGCCATGAGCCTCGATATCCCGCCCTTCATCAGCGCGCTGATGGGCATCATCACGGCCTGCGTCGGCGGCATCATCCGCGATCTGCTGGCCGGCCACCCCTCCATCGTGCTGCGCCCAGAAATCTATGTGACCGCCGCCGCCCTGTCGGCGGGCCTCTATGCGCTGCTCGCCAGCATCGGCATGGCAGCCCCTTGGGCCGCCGTGCTGGCGGTGATCGCCGGCTTCATCCTGCGCGCCGTCGCCATCGTGCGCGGCCTCGCGCTCCCGCATTATCGCACCGGTAACAGCCCGGATCAGGCAGGTGGCCCCTCGGGATAATGCGGCAGATCATCGGCCGATGTCAGCCAGCTCAGCGCGCTTGAGGTCCAGATATGCTCGGTCGGCGGGTAGCGCTCGGGTTCATCCAGGCTGCCGATGGCAAGGCCGATCACATTGGCCGAGGCGCGCTCCGAGAACAAGGTGGTGCCGCATGCGGTGCAGAAGCCGCGTCGCAAAGCCGCCGAGCTGTGATGCCACCCCACCGGGCCTTCGATACGGACGGCATCGAGCGGCACCAGCACACGCGCATAAAGCGGTGCGCCGGTCGCCTTTTGGCAGAGCCGGCAATGGCAGGCGCGAATGTTGATCGGCGCCGCATCGGTCGCATAGCGGCAGGCACCGCACAGGCAACCGCCGGTGATCGCGTCCGCCATTCTCAGAGCGGCCGCTGCGCAGCGCCAAGGAGGATGCCGAGCCAGCCTGCCTGCTCGCCCGACGTCATGGCGCTGGCCGGCGTAAAGGCGCGGCATTCCAGGCAGTCCGCGCGGATGGACGGCCCCTCGACCAGCCCCTGCAGGTCACGCATGATCCGCACGGCAATCTGCCGCTGCTGCCGCGCCGCATAGCTCAGCAGATCACGCGGCGCGGTGAGGGCCGGCGCTCTAGCCTCCCCGCTCAGGAACATGCCGAGAAACTGCGCCAGCGAATCCGGCTCGGGGTCGAAATAGCGCGCACTTGCGGCATCGCCGCTCAGCTTGGCGCGCCGCGCGGCTTCCGCCACGGCCTCTTCCAGCCCGCCGAAGCGGTCGACCAGCTTGAGCTGATGCGCCATGCCGCCGGCCCACACCCGGCCCTGCGCGATCTCGTTGACACGCTGCGGCGTCATCTTGCGGTTGCTCGCGACCAGACCGATGAACTTGCCATAGATATCCTCCACGCTCGCCTGCGCCAGCGCGTTGAACTCCGGGCTCACCCCGCCGATCACATCCGGCTCGCCGGATAGCGGCGTGGCCTTCACGCCATCGCTGGTGATACCGACCTTGGCGAGCGCATCCTCGAAGCTCGGCAATATGCCGAACACGCCGATCGACCCGGTGATCGTCGCCGGCTCGGCAAAGATCATGTCGCTGGCCGTACTGACCCAATAGCCGCCGCTGGCCGCGACATTGCCCATCGAGACGACGATCGGCAGGCCCTTCGCTTTCGCCTGGGCCAGCGCGAGGCGAATTTCCTCCGCCGCCGCCGCCGATCCGCCCGGCGAATCGACGCGCAGCACCAGTGCCTTCACCGAATCCTCGGCCACCGCGTCGTTGATGAGGCTGGCGACGCTGGTGCCCCCGGCTTGCCCGGGCGCCGCTTCGCCATCCACGATTTCTCCCGCGACGGTGACGACGCCGACCTGTCCGCCGCTGCCTTCCTTATGCTTGCGCAAATAGCCCTCGAACGGGATGGCGGCATAATCGCCCGGCCGCGGATCGCTCGCCTCCCCGACGATTTCGGCGACATGATTGCCGAACGTGACCGGATCGCCGAGCTTGTCGACCAGCCCCGCCGCCTGCGCCGCCTTGGCGGTATCGCCGCCATTGGCGCGCAGCAGCGCCAGCGGATCGGCCAGATAATCGCGCACCCGCGCCGCCGGACGCGCCTTGCCGACATGCTCCAGCCA
Organism: Sphingobium sp. B8D3B; assembly: GCF_025961875.1. Lineage (NCBI taxonomy): Bacteria > Pseudomonadati > Pseudomonadota > Alphaproteobacteria > Sphingomonadales > Sphingobiaceae > Sphingobium > Sphingobium sp. B8D3B. The sequence goes on from NZ_JAOQON010000001.1 coordinate 2,707,581, forward strand.
GTCGGACCAGATCGCCGTCACCAGCGCCTCATTGGCAGCGCGCGCCTCGGGCGACTGCTCGGCCTGCGTATAGGGTTCCACCGCGCTCTTGAAGCTGCCGACGCGATAGACATGCGCCTTCACGCCCAGCCGGTCGATCAGCCCCTTGAAGTAGAGATTGCTCCCGCCCGGCCCGGTCACCCCGACCATGCCGAGCGGATCGAGCCACACCTCGCTGGCATGGGCGGCCAGCATGTAGCTGGCATCGTCATAATAGGAGGCGCGGGTGAGCACCGGCTTGCCCGCGGCGCGCACCTTGTCGAGCGCCTCGCCCACACGTTGCATGGCGACCTGCCCGCCGCCGCCAAAGCCATCCAGATCGAGCACCACGGCCTTGATCGCGCTGTCGCCCGCCGCCGCCTCGATGGCGCGCACCACATCGCGCAGGCGATACTCGCCCGACCCGCCGGTGCCCGCGACCATCGCATATTGATCGATCGGCCGCGGCTGCTCGACGATCGGCCTGTCCAGCGAAAGATAGAGCGCACCACTGGCCGGAAAGCTCTCTTCCATCCGCGCGGCCTTGAGGCCGGCGTAGAGCAGCGCGAAGAAGAGGATGAGGAAGAGCAGGACCAGCGCGTCCTTCACCCCCATCATGATTTTCCAGGCAGTTTTCACAAGACTCAGCACGTTGGCGGCTCCTTTGCCGCTTCGCTAGCGCATCTTCCTGCCCGATGCACGTTCCCGTCAGATACAGCACCTCTGGCGAGCACGCTCACAGGGCGCTCACGGAACAAGGGGTTGTTCTTTGCGGCTTGCGGGAATGTGGATATGCAACAGCCGGGTGGGGGGACGATATGTCAAGTTTTGCTGCATGGATTGGGAATCGGACCTATCGACAGGCGGGCCTTCTGGCCTTTCTGGTTTCTCTCGCGGCCGTGGTCCGACTGTTCTGGATAGAGCATCCGGTTCTTTGGCAGGATGAGATCTTCACCTGGCTCTATACCCGCGAAACTTACGCCCACCACTTCTCGCTTCATCGCACCACCGATGTACATCCGCCGACCTTTACCGTCCTGCTCAAGGCCTGGATATCCGTATTCGGTGACAGCCGCACTACGATGCGGGCGCTACCAGCGTTCATCGGTGCTCTTTCTGTGCCCGCACTCTTCCTGATTGCGCGGAACTGGCTCGGCCTGCCGGTAGCGATCCTCGCCGGACTGTTTTTCGTTTTTCACCCGCTGAATGTTCATTACACTCGGGAAATCCGCTTTTACGGCGTCATCGCCTTCGCAATGCTGTGGGCGACCTACTTCTATCTCGAGTTGCTCCGACAGCGCGACATGCCGAGGACGAGACAGTGGCGATGCGCCATTGGCTTTACACTCTTCCTCGCCCTTACATTTTACCTCCAATATGTCTCGCTGCTCTTCATGGTCCTCTTTGGCGCAGCAACGCTTCTGCTGCTGCTTTATGATCGCGACTGGCGACTGTTTTGGCTGCTGAGTGCCTGCATCGCCGTCGCGGCCCTGCTGTGCATTCCACAGTCGGTCCATTTTCTGGGCTATGCGATGACCGAAGGTGCGGTCCGCAACAGCTGGATCGCACCCACAGACGTGAAGGTCTTCTACGAACAGACGATGACGGCCATCGCCTTTCCGGCGCTCGCCAAGATCGTTGTTGTAAGTCTGTATGTCTTCGGGGCCCTGCAACTGTGGAAGCAATCCCCGCGGCTGTTCATCGTCATGATGACCTTTCTGGTGCTGGGGCCACTTCTCTTCGCCTTTGTCGGCGTCTTCAAGCCTATCTACCTCGCACGATCGTTCATGGGCGCTCTTGTGACGTTGCCGATTTTGCTCGCTTTTTCCGTGATGAGCCTGCCGCGCAGCTTGCGCCCGCTCGTGCTTCTCCTCCTCGCGATCGCTCATATATGGGCGCTTCTGCCTGACTACCCTGCACAGCGCCTGCCCAACCCCGGAGAGGCGATTGCCGCTAAGGCTTCAGGCTGGCGCGGCGCGACCGTCTATTATGACGAGCAGCTCACGCGCGAGCTCGCCGCCTACCGACTCCCTGCCTCGAATTGGCATGTGCTTAGCCGGAGAAGCCCGGAGGCAGATGAAGTCGCAATTGCCAGTCAGCTTAGGCGGCGTGCCGATGCCATCAACAAGTGTCCGCCAACGATTCTGGTTTTTGAACAGCGTCCGCCGTTCGATTCCGATTTGGGCGAGGCTTGGAGCGCCATGGTTACCCGGTTAGCGCGAATTAGCCCGGTCCGGGACGACCGGACCGAGGCTTACCACCGCTTCGTTAGGTTCGAATGATCTGCTGCGTTCAGCCCTTCTTCTTCCAGGTGAAGAAGGCGGACATCACATAATTCCACACCACGCTGACCAGAATGCCTGCCAGTGCGGACAGGGCCCAGTAGCCATTGTTGACGAACAGCCAGTCTGCCACGCCGACATTCGCCGCAGCGCCGAAGGCACAGACGAGATTGAAGGTGATCCATCCGCGCAGCAATCCCCAGCCCTGCAGGCGCTGGTCGCGGTAGGTGAACATGTTGTTGAGCAGGAAGTTGCTGGTGATGGCGACGAGCGTCGCTGCGGTCTGCGCCACCGCGAAGCTCATGCCCAGCGCCACGAACAGCAGCGTCAGCACCGCAAAGTGGACGACCACACCCGTGCCGCCGACCATGGCGAAGCTCAGGAAGCGGACGGGCACGATATGGCCCACCGCCTTGTCCATGAGCAGCTGCACATATTCCCACAGCACCAGGCTATCGAGCTTGCTCTCGCCGAACTGGCGCGTGCGGAAGGTGTAGGGCACTTCTGCGACCCGCAGCGGCGTCGGTGCGCTGGCCGCGATATCCAGCAGGATCTTGAAGCCCACCGTGGAGAGATTGGGCAGCGAGCGCATGAAGGCATCGCGCCGCATCATCATGAAGCCGCTCATCGGGTCGGAAATCGGCGTCTTGGTCAGCTTGAGCGCCAGCTTGGTGGCGAACTGGCTCATCCGCTGGCGGCTCTCGCTCCAGTCGCCCATGCCGCCGCCTTCGACATAGCGGCTGCCGACCACCAGATCGACATCGTCCGCCCTGATCCGCTCGAACATGGTCTTGAGCACGGATTCGTCATGCTGAAGATCGGCATCCATGATCGCCACATAAGGGGCGGACGTCGCAAGAATGCCCTCGACACAGGCGCTCGACAGGCCCCGGCGCCCGAAGCGATGGAGAATGCGCACGCGCGGATCGCGCTGAGCCAGCGCCCGCACCTTGCCGGAGGTATCGTCGGGCGAATTATCGTCCACGAACACCAGCTCCCAGGCGACGCCGGGCAGGGCCTTGTCGACCAGATCGGCGAGCAGGGCCACATTCTGCGCTTCGTTGAAGGTCGGAACAACGATCGCAAGCTCGGCCGGAAGCATCTGCGCCGCGACCGGAGCTTCTGTCATGGTCTGGATGGTCACTCGGAAAGGTCCTCAATGGCTGGCGCGGCGGGTTGACGGGTCGGCGCTGATGCAGGGTCGGGCTGATGGTACAGCGTACCGGTGAAGGCGAAATTACCGGGACGATCGATTGTTTCCGCCGGGCGCCATCCGGCCGCCGTCAGGGCGGGGACCAGATCCCTCGCCGGCGCGGGCGTCTCACCCCGCGCCAAGGCGCGCAGATCGTTGTGGCTCTTCAGTTCGACATGGCTGACCAGCAATGTGGCGCGGTCGGCCAGCGCCGTCAGCGGCTGCGGCGGCCCACCCGGATCGCCGCCGCGCGTGATCCGAATCGCGGATCGCCCGTCCGCCGTCAGCAGCCATTGCGGCAGATCGTCGCGATGGGTGCGATAGAGCGGAAAATAGGCCCATGCCCAAGCATCGCCGACATGCAGCACGGCGAGCGGCTTCTCAGCCTTGGCCACCATGGACTCCAGCGTGCGCGACGGTCCGTGGATGAACCAGTCGGCCCGCACCAGGAACATGACCAGCGCCGCCGCACTGCCAATGACCAGCAGGGCGGTGCCCGCGTGGCGTACCCAGTCGGCGACCCGGCCGCGCCTCGCGATGGCCCCATCAGCGGCGAGCGCGAGGATCACCGCGAGCGGCGCCAGCATCCAGATATTGTAGCGCGGCGCGAGCGCATCGAATTGCGAGACCAGCAGCGCCGCCGCGATGGTCACGATCATGCCCGCAGCCAGCGCGAGGATCAGGCCGATGACCGGATCATGGCGGATGGCTGTTCCGCGTGTGGCGGCCTGCCCGCCAAGACCGACTGCCGCGATGAGCAAAAGGATGGCGCCCCCGGCAAAGCACAAGGCGGCCACCGGCAGATCGACCAAAGTCGCGCCACTCACCAGCATCTGCGCCAGAAAGGCCGCGATATCGCCCAGACCGACCCCGCCGGCCGGCGCGGCGGAGCCGGGTGCCGGCGAACTCAGATTGGCCGCTCCCAGAATGAAGGGCGCCAGTCCTGCCCACAGCAGCAACAGCAGCGCATAGGCCAGCACCACCCGCACGGCGGCGCGCACAGTCCGCGCATCGATGAAGATGGCCAGCGTATAGGCCGATGTCGCAACGATGCCGAAGAAATGCGTGTAGCCGCTCAGCACACCGAGCAGCACGAACAGGCCCAGCCGCCGCACGCTTTGCGCCACATCGCCGCGAATCACCATCGCCGCCTGCGCACAGCTGATCGCGAGAAGGATGGGATAGGCGCGGATTTCGACGGCCATGGAGACCAGCCGGGGGGAAAGCACCAGCAGCAGCCCGGCAATCAGGGCCGCGCGCAACCCGTAACGGGATGCAAGCGCGCGCATCAGGATCAGGATGCCGCCGGCCGTGATTGCAGCATGATAAAGCCGGAACGCCAGCTCATTGGCGCCCCACAGGTGCCAGCCGATCATATCGATAAAGTAGCTGAGCGGCGGCATCCGGTCATCCGGTACGCCGAACCCGGCATCATAGCCGCCGGCCAGCCAGGAGAGCAGCGCGCCCGGCGCGAGGGTGACGCCGGAAAGCTGGGTCGTCTCGTCGATCCAGATATTCTGGACACGCGCGAAGAGGAATGCCGCAATGGCAAAAATCACGAGGACGGGCGTGGCCGCAAGCCAAAGCCGTCCTGCACCGCTGGACCCCTGCTTCATTGATTCCCCACGTCCCACAGGCCCGCCGGCCCGCATATCAGATCATCATTCAGCTAGCCGCTAGCACCGGCAGCCTAATTTTACGTCAACTGGCGTGCGCGCCATGGCCGAGCGCGAGATACTCCAGCGACTGCATTTCCATCAGGCGGGAGACCGTCCGCTCGAACTCGAACTTGCCATCACCCTGCGGATAGAGATGCTGAGGCAGGGCGTCCGCACCGCCGATCAGCTTGACCTTATGCTCGTACAGGGCATCGATCAGCGTGACAAAACGCGCGGCCTCGTTGCGGTTTTCCGGCCCGAGCACCGGAATGCCGACGATGATGACGCTGTGGAAGCGCCGCGCAATGGCGAGATAATCCGCCGCGCCCCGCGCTTCTCCGCACAGGCGCTTGAAGGAAAACACCGCCACGCCCTTGAGGCTCTTGGGCACATGCAGGCTGCGCCCGCCGCCCACGCTCAGTTCCTCGCTCGGCACATTGGCGCTGTCTTCGGGCGGATAATCCGTCAGCCGAAAGAAAATCTCGCGCAGCTTGGCGGTGGTCTCATCACCGTTGGGGACATGCCAGATGTCCATGCCGCCGAGCCGATCCAGCCGATAATCGGTCGGCCCGTTCAGCGGCACCACGTCGAGCCGCGCCTTGAGCAGATCGATAAAGGGCAGGAACAGCTCGCGGTTGAGCCCATCCTTGTAGAGATCGTCCGGCGCGCGGTTGGAGGTGGCGACCAGCGTCACCCCGGCATCGAACAGCGCGGTGAACAGGCGGGACATGATGGCGGCATCCGCCATGTTGTTGACCACCATTTCATCGAACAGCAGCACCCTGGCCTCGGCCGCGAGTTGCGCGGCGACGGGCGCAATCGGGTCGCCGCTCTCGCTCTCGCGCACGGCTCGCAGCCGCGCATGCACATCGAGCATGAACTCGTGGAAGTGGATGCGGCGCTTGGCGGGGCCATCCAGGCAATCGCGCATCAGGTCCATCAGCATGGATTTGCCGCGCCCGACGCCACCCCACAGGTACACGCCGCGGATCGGCTCGGGCGCCTTGCGGAGCATCCGCCAGAGTACGGAGCCTTTCTTCGGCGCGGCTTCCAGCTCCTGCTGCAGCCGGTCGAGCCGGATCGCGGCAGCGCGCTGATCCGGATCGGGTTTCAGCTCTCCAGCGGCGATAAGGTCGTCATAACAGGAGAGCAGGCCACTCATGCGTCGCGCGGGGAGGCCTCCGCCGGGGCGCTGTGCTGCACGCGCGGCTGCATGATCTCATATTTGGGCAGCGCCGGGTCGAAATAGTCCCAGGCCACGGCATCCTTCATGTAGATGACGCTTTGCGGCGAGACGCGGTCGGGTTCATCGAGAGACCCGGCCTGCACCATGATGAACTCGCCCGGCAGCGTGCCGGATGTGAAAATCCGTCCGCCGCATGTGCCGCAGAAATGCCGCGTCACATCCCCGCCGGTATCGCCATGGTTGGTATAGGTCTTGGGCGTGCCCTCGATGGCGAGCTGGCTGTTATGGATGCCGATGATCGTGGTGTGGCCGGTGCCGGTCGCCTTCTGGCAATCCTTGCAGCAGCATTGGGACACCCACAGCGTCGGCCCGGTCAGCTTGTAGCGGAGCTCTCCGCACAAGCAGCCGCCATCCAGAACTTCGCCTTCCTTCACCATCGCCGATCTCCGAATTGTCGTTGTCTCGGTCGACTGTGACGTCAAATCGCGCGTTCGACCATCATCTTTCGCGTCTCGGCAATGGCCTTGGCGGGCGAAAGGCCCTTGGGGCACACATTGGCGCAGTTCATGATGGTGTGGCAACGATAGAGGCGGAAGGGATCTTCCAGATCATCGAGGCGCTCACCGGTCATCTCGTCGCGCGAGTCGGCCAGCCAGCGATAGGCCTGGAGCAGGATCGCCGGGCCAAGGAAGCGATCGGAATTCCACCAGTAGCTCGGGCAGCTGGAGGAGCAGCAGGCGCACAGGATGCATTCGTAGAGCCCGTCCAGCTTCTCGCGATCCTCGGGGCTCTGCAGCCGCTCCTTGCCGCTCGGCGGCGGGGTGACGGTCTGCAGCCAGGGCTTGATCGAGCTGTATTGCGCATAGAAATGCGTGAAGTCCGGCACCAGATCCTTGATGACGTCCATATGCGGCAGCGGCGTGATGCGGACCTCGCCCTTGCAGTCCTCGATCGCGGTCGTGCAGGCGAGGCCGTTCTTGCCGTTGATGTTCATCGAGCAGGAGCCGCAAATGCCCTCGCGGCAGGAGCGGCGGAAAGTCAGCGACGAATCCTGCTCGCCCTTCATCTTGATGAGCGCGTCGAGCACCATCGGCCCGCATTTATCGAGATCGATCTCGAACGTGTCGTAGCGGGGGTTCTCGCCGCTATCCGGATCGTAGCGATAGACCTTGAACTTCTTGACGTTCGTGGCGCCGTCCTGCGCCTTGTGCACGGTCCCGTTCTTGCGAACGACGCTGTTTGCGGGGAGGGAGAATTCGGCCATCGTCTGTTTCCTGCCGCCTGCTGGCTGATCGGGCGCTTGATGCCGCGCCGCAATAAAAGCAATGCGGCGTCCTAGCGCGTGTGTCCGCGCGGCTCAAGCACCGAGCGGAGGCCACGCGAAATTGCTTGTCACCGCCGCCATCCTGCATCCAAACACCCCGCCAGACGTTCCCGGCGAGCATGACGGTCACAATGAGCGACTCCCTCTTCATCTATAATGAGCGCAGCGGCACATGCGATCCTGCGCTGGTGTCCGCGATCCAGGCCGCGTTCGCGCAGGCCGGCCGCCCCATCGGCACCTCCCGGCCCATCGACGACGGCCCGCTGCCAGACGCCGCGCAGGCCCGTGAGCGCGGCATCGGCCTCGTCATCATTCTCGGCGGGGATGGCTCGCTGGCCTCTACCGCGCAGGCGCTCGCCGGCTGGGATGGCACCTTGCTCGCGCTGCCCGGGGGCACGATGAACCTGCTGGCTCACCGGCTCCACGGCAATCTCGATCCGCTCGCCATCGCCAAGGCCTATCTGGCGGACAAGGGGACCGTGATGGCCGTGCCGGTGATCGAGGCAGACGGGATCACCGCCTATACGGGCATCATCGTCGGCCCCACGGCCGCATGGGGCAATGTGCGCGAGGCGCTGCGCAATCATGATCTCGCCGCGCTGGCGGAAAAGGTACCGGAGGCCATCACCGCCACCTTCGAGGCCCCGGCCGTCTCGCTCGCCGGCGATCCGCGCGATTATCCCGCGATCTTCGTCGAGCCGGCCAAGCAGGGCCTGCATGCCTATGGCGTGCTCGCCCGCAATGCCGGCGAGTTATTCGCGCACGGCTGGGCCTGGCTCTCGGGCGATTTCCGCAATGGGCCCTCCGAATCACTCGGCACCGCCGATCATCTGGAGATAGAAAGCGCCGGCAAGACGCTGGACCTGCTCGTCGATGGCGAGAAGGCGACCACCAAAGCGCCCTTCAACCTCCGCAGCGCCCAATCGGGCGTGCGCTTCTTCGCCGCACAGGGGGACGCAGGCTGGCGCTGAGCCATAGCGCCGCCGCCCGCCGTACGACATTTCTCCCCCTCCAGCGCCCCGCCGGCCCCTTCCCACCAGCCCGCGGACATGCTGAAATGCAGCCATGTCCATGCTCACGCGCCTGCTCACCGCCGCTCTGGCTTTCTCCGCGACAACCGCGCTGGCCGAACCGGCCGACCCCGCCGATCCCAATCTGCCGCGCCTCAAGAAAGTGCTCGCCGCCACGCCGCTGATCGACGGGCATAATGACTGGCCCGGCGCCATCGCCGGCCATGATGGCGATGCGCGCTGGTCGGTGGACCTCACCCGGCTGAACACAGAGGATTTCGATACCGACATCACCCGGCTGCGGCAGGGCATGGTCGGCGGACAATTCTGGTCCGTCTACGTCCCCGCGACGCTGCCGCCGCTGGAGCAGGTCAAGAAGACGCTGGAACAGATCGACCTCGTGAAATCCATCGTGCGCCGCTACCCGGCCGAGTTCACGCTCGCGCGCACCGCCGCGCAGGTGCGGGCCGCGCACAAGGCCGGACGGATCGCCTCGCTGATCGGCGCGGAAGGCGGCGGCCAGATCGACGAGAGCTTCTCGGTCCTGCGCGCTTATGCCGAGCTGGGCGTGGGCTATCTCACCCTGACGCACAGCCGCACCATCGCCTGGGCGGACAGCGCCACCGACGATCCGGCCCATGGCGGGCTCACTCCGTTCGGCGTGGCGGTGGTGCGGGAGATGAACCGGCTGAACATGCTGGTCGATCTCAGCCATGTGAACGAGGATACGATGCTGGACGCGATCGCCGCCAGCCGCGCGCCGGTCATCTTCTCCCATTCCAGCGCACGGGCGCTGTGCGATCATCCTCGCAACGTCTCGGACAAGGTGCTCAAGGAAGTCGCGCGAACCGGCGGCATCGTCATGGTCGCCTTCGCGCCCAATTATATCTCCGAGCCGCGCCGGGTGTGGGGGGTGCAGCAGGGCGCCCAGCGCGCGCTCTACAACCAGCCGCCGCTCAACGGCCTCTATATCGGCCAGCCGGACCGGGCGAAGGCCGCCATGGAGGCCTGGCTCGCCGCCAATCCCGAGCCGCACGTGACGGTGCAGATGGTCGCCGACCATATCGATCATATCGCCAGGGTCGCCGGCTATGATCATGTCGGCCTTGGCGGCGATTATGATGGTCTGCCGGCCCTGCCGGACGGCATGACCGGCGTGGAAAGCTATCCGCCGCTGCTGCTGGAGCTGATGAAACGCGGCTGGAGCGATGCCAATATCGCCAAGCTGGCCGGCGGGAACATCCTGCGCGTCATGGAACAGGCCGAGAAGGTCGCGGCCTCCCTGAAGGACGAACCGCCTGCCACCGGCACGCGCGAGGCGATGGACGCCGCGCCGAAGAGCTAATCCATCCCCTCAATTCACCCCCTCAATTCACTGGCGCGCGCCGCCTGTAACTCAGCGCTTCCGCGACATGCACTCGCCCCACCGTCTCTGCGCCCGCCAGATCGGCAATGGTGCGGGCGACCCGGAGCACGCGGGTATAGCCCCGCGCGCTGAGCTTCATCGCGGCGGCAGCCTGCGCCAGAAGATCGCGGCCCGGCGCGTCCGGCGCGACATGGGCATCCAGCGCGTCGCCGGTCAGTTCCGCATTGGTGCGCGCACCCCCGCTTGATGCCGCGCGCGCGGTCTGGCGGGCCCGGGCCTGCGCGACCCGGGCGGCGACCTCCGCCGATCCCTCGACCGGGGGCGGGAGCAGCAGATCCGCCGCCGAAACCGCGCCGACCTCCACATGCAGATCGATCCGGTCCAGCAGCGGTCCCGAAACCTTCGCCTGATAATCCCCCGCACAGCGTGGCGCCCGCGAGCAGGCCAAAGCGGGATCTGCGAGATGCCCGCAGCGGCAGGGGTTCATCGCGGCAATCAGCTGAACCCGCGCCGGGAAGGTCACATGCGCATTGGCGCGCGCGACGCTGACCTCGCCCGTCTCCAGCGGCTGCCGCAGACTATCCAGTACCGCGCGCTGAAATTCGGGCAGTTCGTCCAGAAACAGCACGCCCAGATGCGCGAGACTGACTTCCCCTGGCTTCACCCGCAGCCCGCCGCCGACCAGCGCCGCCATGGAGGCACTGTGATGCGGCGCGCGATAGGGCCGGTTCTGGCTGATCCGCCCGCCCGAGAGCGTGCCGGCCACGGATGCGACCATGGAGACTTCCAGCGCTTCGGCCGGCGTGAGCGGCGGCAATATGCCGGGCAGGCAACTCGCCATCAGGGATTTGCCGGCTCCGGGCGGCCCGACCATCACCAGATTATGCCCGCCAGCCGCCGCGATCTCCAGCGCCCGCTTGGCGACCTCCTGGCCCTTCACTTGCCGCAGATCCGGCCCCGGCACCGGCGGTTCGACCGTCCCGGGTGCCGGGCGCGGCAGCACCGTCGCGCCCTTGAGATGATTGATGAGACCGAGCAGATCCGGCGCAGCCAGCACGCCTTCCGAACCTGCCCAGGCAGCCTCCGACCCCTGCGCCGCCGGGCAGATCAGCGTCTTGTCCGCCTGCGCCGCATGGAGCGCGGCCAGCAGCACGCCCGGCACCGGCGCGATGCGCCCATCCAGCCCCAGCTCACCCACGACGAGATGATCGGCCAGTTGCTCGGCATCGACGACGCCCATCGCCCCCAGCAAGGCGAGCGCAATCGGCAGATCGTAATGCGAGCCTTCCTTGGGCAAGTCGGCCGGCGAGAGATTGACCGTGATGCGCTTGGGCGGCAGCGAGAGGCCGATGGCGGCGATGGCATTGCGCACGCGCTCGCGGCTTTCCGCCACGGCCTTGTCCGCCAGCCCGACGACGATGAAGTTCGGCAAGCCGGAGACAAGCTGGCACTGCACCTCGACAGGCCGGGCCTCCAGCCCGAGAAACGCCACCGTTTCCACCGTCGCAACCAAGACTTGCCCCCTCTTTGTTCCCCTCCCTGTCTATGTCGGGTCAACGGGGCAAAGTCGAGCCGCTTTCGTCTGGCTGGTAGCGCGGCGGCAGGTTGAACAGCGCCGCGAAGCCCGCCTCCAGCGCCGCATCGCCACTCACGCTGAGCTCGCCCGTCTCGGCAAGCTGGTCGACGGGCATCTTGCCGTAGAAGCGCTTGGCAAGGCCGCGCGCGCTGCCCTCATAGGCGAGGTCCGGCGCCGAGACCTCGCCGGCTTCGACATGATAAACGCCGCGATCCAGACTGGCGCGATAGGGCGTGCCGTCAATGCGAAAGCCGACCTGCAGCACCATCTCCGCCGCCGCTGCCCGATCCAGATTAACCTTGAAAGAGAGCATCATCGCCGTGCCGTTGAGCGGCAGCATCCGGTCATGCGTCGGCGAGCGATAGGCCCATTGCGCCATCGCCAGCACCATCGGCTCGGCCTCCTTGCCCCATGGCGTCAGGCCATAAACCTGCACATTGGCGGGCGGCGGCAGGCGCAGGCGCTCGACAATGTGGCGCTCCTCCAGCTCGGTCAGGCGCTGGGTGAGCACATTGGCGCTCAGCCCCGGCAAGGCGGCGCGCAGATCGGAAAAGCGACGCGGCCCAAGCAGCAATTCTCGGACGACAAGCAGCGCCCAGCGCTCCCCGACCAGATCGAGGCCGTGCGCAAGGCCGCAAGCATCGTCAAACCGGCGCTTTTGAGGGAGTTTCGACTCGTTAGTTATTTTTTCTAACTCCATGGTTGCAACATTTAAGTCTGTGGGTCAGGATCGTCAAGGCGAACCGAGTCGGTCGGCTCGTCCCCGGGAGAGGAAACGCGCTGCCCATGGAACGGATGATGTTCGTCAATCTGCCGGTGACCGATCTGTCGAGATCGATGCACTTCTACGAGGCGATCGGCGCCGTCAACGTGCCGGAATTTACGGATGAGAGCGCCGCCATGATGCGCTTCTCCGAGACGATCTGCGTCATGCTGCTCACCCGCGCGCGCTTTGCCAGCTTTACCGACCGGGAGATCATCGACGCCCACCGCAGCGCGCAGGCGGCCTTTGCCCTGAGCGAGCAAAGCCGTGAGGCCGTGGACGATATGGTCCAGCGCGGCGCCGGCAGCGGCGGTCTCGCAGATCCCAACCCCATGCAGGACCATGGCTTCATGTACGCGCGCAGCATCGCCGATCCCGATGGGCACATCTGGGAGCCGGTATGGATGGACATGAGCGCGATGCCCGAGCCTGCCTGATTGCCACACGACGGAGACACGCCATGTCCTTTCAGGCCTATCTCGATACCATCCAGACAAAGACCGGCCAGTCACCGGACGATCTGCGCGCCTATGCCGCCTTTCATGGCTTTCTCGATGACGAGAAGAAACTGAAGCCGGACGTGAAGGCCGCGACGCTGGTCGCCAGCCTCAAGCGCGATTTCGATCTTGGCCGGGGCCACGCGATGGCCGTCTACGCGCTGCTCAAGGGCGTTCGCAAGGAAGGCGATTGAGCGCGCCGGTCGCCTCCGCGCTTCAGATGAGAGGAGTTCACCATGCCGCAGAAGACTGATGCGCCGATCGAGGTCACCGCATTTTCATGGGTGCCGCCGTTCGCGCGCGGCCATGTCCGCGATCTGCGGGTGCGCTGGGCGCTGGAGGAGGCAGGCCTTAATTATCGCACCCGCCTGATCAGCGCCATCGACCGGCCGGCGGACTATTATCGCGAGCAGCCCTTCGGCCAGGTGCCGCACTATCGGGAGGGGGATGTCGCCCTGTTCGAGAGTGGCGCCATCGTCCTCCACATCGCCGAGAAGGACGAGCGGCTGATGCCGCGCGATCCCGTCGGGCGGGCGCGGGCGATCACATGGGCCGTCGCCGCACTCAACAGCATCGAGCCGGGCATCATGCATCTGGCCGATATCGACCTGTTCTGCGCCGGGCAGGAGTGGGCGAGGCTGCGCCGCCCGGATGCCGTCAAGCAGGTGGAAGGCCGCCTCGACCGGCTGGCCACCGCACTGGGCGACAAACCCTGGCTGGAAGAGCGCTTCACAGTCGGCGACCTTCTGATGGTCGAGGCGCTGCGCAATCTCTCGCCGGATCGCCTCGCCATACCGGACGTGCTGACCGCCTATGTCGCGCGCGGCGAGGCGCGTCCCGCATTCAAGGCCGCCATGGCGGCGCAAATGGCCGACTTCATCTCCGATGATGCGGTCCAATCAGAAGGAGTATCCGCATGACCTATATCGATGGCATCCTCGTGCCGGTGAAACCCGGCCGCAAGGCAGACTATCTGGAGATCGCCCGCCGGGTCGATCCACTCTTCATCGAATATGGCGCGCTGCGCGTGGTGGAGGGCTGGAATGACGATGTGCAGCCCGGCAAGACCAACGATCTGCGCACCGCCGTACTGGCGGAAGAGGGCGAGGATATCGTCTTCTCCTGGATCGAGTGGCCGGACAAGGCGACCCGCGATTCCGGCTGGCAGAAGCTGATGGCCGACGAGCGCATGGCGCACGCCCCGGAAGACAATCCGATGGTCGGCCCGCGCATGATCTACGGCGGCTTCACCGTGATTCTGGACGAGCGGAAATAGCATTGGCGGGAGGAGGCGGTCCCATGACCAACAGGCATGGCGAATTCATCTGGTACGAGCTGATGACCTCCGATCTGGAGGCCGCCCGCGCCTTCTACGGGGCTGTGGTCGGCTGGAGCATCGCGGAGCGAAGCGACATGCCGGGCATGGACTATCGCATGATCCGTGCCGCCGATGGCGAGGTCGGGGGCATGATGGCGCTGGATGCCGAGATGATCGCAGGCGGCGGGCGCCGGATCTGGATCGGCTATATCGGCGTCGATGATGTCGATGCCACGGCTGCGGCGATCCCCTCGATGGGCGGTCGACTCTACGTGCAACCGCAGGACATCCCCGGGGTCGGCCGCTTCGCCATGGCCGCCGACCCGCATGGCGCGCCCTTCTATATCATGCGCGGCAGCGTCGAGGGGGGCGTCAGCCGCGCTTTCTCGCCGCAAGCGGTGGGCCATTGCGGCTGGAACGAACTATCCTCGCCGGACCAGCCGGCAGCGCTCGCCTTCTATACAGGCCTGTTCGGCTGGAGCAGCCCCTCCGTCATGCCGATGGGGCCGATGGGCGACTATCGCTTCCTGTCTGTGGGCGATCTGCCCATCGGCGCCAGTCTGGAACAGAAAGACCAGCGGGCCGAATGGCGCTTCTATTTCCGCCTGCCATCCATCCGCGCCGCGATGGAGGCGGTGGCAGCGCATGGCGGCACCATCACCACAGGCCCCCATGAGGTTCCCGGCGGTGACTGGGTCGTCATGGGCACCGATCCGCAGGGCGCGCGTTTTGCGCTTGTGGGCGGTCGATAAGGAGGAGCGAGCATGACCAGCGCGATCACGCCCTGCATCTGGATGGACGGGACAGCCGAGGAGGCCGCGACCTTCTACGTCTCGCTCTTCCCGGATTCCCGCATCGACCGGATCGTCCGCTATGTGGATGACTCGCCCTTCCCGCCCAATTTCCCCGCCGGCACGGCCATGCTCGTGCTGTTCACGCTGAGCGGCCGTCCCTTCTCCGCATTGAACGGCGGGCCGATGTTTCCGCAGACCGAAGCCGTGTCCTTCGTCATCCCCGTCGAGGATCAGGCCGCGCTGGACCGCGTCTGGACCGCACTCATCGCGGATGGCGGCGCGGAAAGCATGTGCGGCTGGTGCAAGGATCGCTTCGGCGTCTCCTGGCAGGTCGTGCCGCGCCGCGTGCTGGAGATGCAGGCCAGCGATGACGCAGACGCCGTCCGCCGCATGAGCAGCGCGCTCATGACCATGCACAAGATCGACATCGCCACGCTCGAAACCGCCTTTTCCGGAGACTGACCCCGTGAGTTACATCCTCTATGCCCATCCCTTCTCCAGCTACAGCTGGAAGGCGATGATCGCGCTGCACGAGAAGGAACTGCCCTACACGCTGCGCAATGTCGAAGACGAAGGCGTGATGGACGCGCTGCGCGACCAGTGGCCGCTCGGCAAGTTCCCGGTGCTGATGGATGAAGACACACCGGTGATCGAGGCGACGACGATCATCGAATATCTCGACCTGCGCCACTATGAGCGCGCCCCGCTGATTCCCGCCACCGCCCATGATGCGCTGGATGTGCGCTTCATGGACCGCGTGTTCGACAATCATGTGATGACGCCGGTTCAGGCGGCGGTGACCGAGGCCCTGCCCCACCTCATCGGCGCGAGCGATCCGGTGCGCACCCAGCGCGCGCGCGATGCGCTCGAGACCATCTATGGCTGGCTGGAAACGCGGCTGACCGGGCATCTCTGGGCCTCGCCGCAAGGGTTCAGCATGGCGGATTGCGCCGCCGCGCCGGCTCTGTTCTATGCCGATTGGGTCCACCCGATCGGCGAGCGCTATCCGGAATTGCGCGCCTATCGCGGGCGGCTGAACGCGCGCCCGTCGGTTGCCCGCTGCATCGAGGGCGCAAGGCCCTATCGCCATTATTTCCCGCTTGGCGCGGCGGACCGGGATTGAAATCCTCTAACCATCGGCCGGCTGCCGAGGGGTCACGCTCCCACGCTCCCCCCGGCCTGTAGCCTGTAACGATCAGCGCTGGCTCGCGATGCGGGTTTCACCGCCCTTGCTGATCTGCACCGAGTCACCCGCGCCTTCGATCCGCGCGCCGGCATAGCTCAGCTCCTTCTCGGTCACGCAAACCCGGCGGGACATGCGCGTGCCGGTCGTCGCCTGCTGCTTGAAGCAATAGAAGGTCTGGCCACCGCGCTTCAGCACCTTGGCCGGGATCTGATAGGTGGTTTCCGCAGCAGGCGCGGCCAGCGCCGGCTGGGCCAGCGGCAGGATGGCGATAGCGGCAGCGGCGGCGATCAGATGAAATTTGCTCGACATGTTGGTTCTCCCTACTAAATTTTTTCAGTCCCGAATGACTGACACACAAGGTATTGCACTTTGCGTGCCAAATCATAAAAACACGTCTTTTCAGTAATTTGGAAATCGTGAGGCTCAGCGCCTTCAAAAGTCCTCTCCCACAGGTTGGTTATTCGTTCAGATAGTTGGCGAAATTCACCATCGTGCACCGCCAGCCATATCGAGAGCACGCTATTTTGTTTGCGCGTCATCCGCTCTACGCTCCCCGGCGCACAGAATGGGGCACACACCCCGTGAGGAGAGCCAGATGATGAGGATGACGAAGGCCGCGTCGAACGCGCCCGCCAAGGCCCGCGAGGCACGGCGCTGAATGGTTTGGCCGCATAGCTTCACCGATCTTCGTGACGCCGCCCGCCGCCGGTTACCGCGCTTTCTGTTCGATTATGTCGATGGCGGGAGCATCGATGAGCTGGCCCTGGCGCGCAACAGCGCCGCCGTCCGCGCCGTCACCTTGCGCCAGCAGGTGCTGAACGACGTCTCGGCATCCGACCTCTCGACCACTTTGTTCGGGCAAAAGCTCGCCATGCCCCTGATGCTCGCGCCGATCGGCATGGGCGGATTGCTGGCGCGGCGGGGCGAGGCGCAGGCGATCCGGGCCGCCCATGCCAACGGCGTGCCGATGGTCGCCTCGACCGTGACGGTCTGCTCGGCCGAGGAAATCGCCGGCACCGGCCACCCCTTCTGGTTCCAGCTCTACATGGCGAAGGATCGCGCGTTCATCGCCGACCTGCTGGCCCGGGTGAAGGCACTAGGCTGCAACACGCTGTTCATGACCGTGGACCTGCCCCTGCCCGGCCCACGCTGGCGCGACCAGCGCTCGGGCCTCTCGGGGCCGCCCGGCCTGCGCGGTCAGGCCCGGCGCTGGCGTGAGATCCTCGCCCATCCCGGCTGGGCCTGGGATGTCGGGCTCCATGGCCGCCCGCATACGCTCGGCAATCTGGTGCCGATCATGAACGGCAAGGTGCGCATGGGCGATTTTCTGCGCTGGAGCGGCCAGAACTTCGATCCGTCCGTCACCTGGAAGGATCTGGCCTTCATCCGCGAACATTGGTCCGGCACGCTCGTGCTCAAGGGCATCATGGACCCGGTCGACGCGGTCCGCGCGGCGGAGATAGGCGCGGATGGCATCGTCGTCTCCAACCATGGCGGCCGCCAGCTCGATGCCACGGTCGGCACCGCGCAGGCTCTGCCGGATATCGTGGCAGCGGTGGGTGATCGCCTCACCGTGCTGATCGATGGCGGCATCCGCAACGGCCTCGACGTGCTGCGCATGCTGGCGCTGGGTGCCAAGGGCGTCATGATCGGCCGCCCCTGGGCCTTCGCCCTCGCCGCCGGGGGAGAAGCCGCCGTCTCCCGCATGCTCGCACAATATGCGCTCGAACTACGCTCCGGCCTCGCGCTAACCGGCTGCGCCCGCGTAGCGGACGCCGGGCCGCATTTGCTCGACAAGCGGGCGTAAGCGAACAACCTTAGCCCCTCCTGTTGAGCTTCGCTCGCCTGCGGCCCAGAGGAGGGGTTGGGGTGGTGTTACCCCCGCGCAGTCATTCGCCGGCTATGCGATGCTGGCGCATCGCCACCACCCCCAGCCCCTCCTCTCAACAGGAGGGGAGATTCAGCCTCCCCGTCAGGCCGCCTGTTCAAGGGCGGTCGAACCGCTTTCGAGCAACATCGTCGCCGCCGCCGTGTTGGAAATGGGGATGTGATAATTCCGGCTGACCTCAGCCACATCCTCGCCCAAGGCCCCGCGCGCCGCGATCCAGTTAACGATTTCGATGCCCTGGCTACCGGCTTCCTCAACGATATCCAGCGCGCTGATTTTCGTCAGCGCATCCGGATCGGGGCCCAGATTGTCCATGCAGAACTGGTCGTAGCGCTGGTTGATAAAGCCGGCGCGTTCCCCGTCCAGCTGGTGGGAGAGTCCGCCGGTGCCGAACACCACGATCCGCTCGTCGCCCTGCCAGCTGCGCAGCGCCTTGCCGACCGCGCGACCCAGCGCCAGGCAGCGCTTGGGGCTCGGCAGCGGATGCTGCACGGTGTTGATGGCGATGGGCACGATGCGCACCGGCCACTGGCCGCCACCCGGCCATGACAGCTGGAACGGCACGACCAGCGCATGATCCACCAGCATCGACTGGCAGGTCGTGACATCGAACTCGTCCTCCACCAGTCCCTCGATGATGTGCCAGGAGAGGGAAGCGTCGCCCTTGAATCCGTTCTGCACCGGCAGGCCCCAGCCCTCATCGGCATTGTGATAGCTGTCCGCCGCGCCCACCGCGAAGGTCGGCATCTTGTCGAGGAAGAAGTTGAGGCCGTGGTCATTGTAGAAGACCACCGCAACGTCCGGCCTGGCGGTTGCAAGCCAGCGATGGATCGGCTTGAACCCGTCGAAGAACGGGCTCCAATAAGGGTCCTGCTCCTGACCGCGCGCAATGGCGCCGCCGATTGCCGGCACGTGGCTGGTGAAGATACCGCCGAGAATATGCGCCATGGCTCAGGCCTCCTCTTGCTGATGGGCTGCGTCGAGCAGCATTTGACGGAAAGCCTCGACACTCATGCCGGTCTGCTGCGCCCCCACATCCTGCACGTTGAGGCCGTAGATGCCGGCCAGCTTGGCGAGATAATAGATGTTGCCGCCCGCCTCGATCATCTGGAGGACATTGCGGGCGCGGACCGCCTCGCGCTGCTCCTCAGTCAGATGGAAGCGCTCGAAATAGGCTTCCTCGTCCGCCTGATAGGCGGCGCGATTGGCAGCATCGTTGAACGAAAAGCACATGGCGTTCAGCGCGAAACCGCGCGCCGCCGCATCACCGTCGAAAACCGGCGTGCCGGGAATGACTCGTTTGGCGGTCGTTCCCGCCTCGATCGTTTCGATCGCACCCATTGATCCATGCTCCTGCTTCAGGACTGGATCCGTCACTGCGCTCGCCGCGCCGGGCAGACATTGACCTTGATCAAGCAGGGGATGTTGATCGCGCGGGGGGTCGTCGTCGCAGCGCCCCTGGCGCTAGGGGGTCACCAGAAGGCGCGGCGATTAAGCTCGTGACCGAAGGCAAGCAGGGCGACGCCGAGCAGCGTATAAGGCGTCTCGCCGGCCCAGCCATGCGGCAGGCTGAGCGCCCCGGCCATGATGCCAAGGCCGAGCGCGCCGACCGCGACCGGCAGGGCCATGCCATGCTTGAGCGCGCCGTGGCCGAGCGCCAGCGCGCCGAGCACCATGGCGATCATCAGGCCGGCTTCGTGGATGATCTCCGCCTCGAAAATGCCCGCGACAGAAGACAGCACGCCCACGGCAATCGCCGTCGTCAGGCAATGCACGGCGCACAGGCCGGACAGGCCGATGGCCAGCCGGTCGAGCTGTGGCATTGTCCACATCCGGGGTGCGGTGAGCGTTCTCATTGCAAGGGCCATACGCCCCCTCGCGGGAAGATACAACATATCCTTTGCCTCCGGGTGAGCCCTTTATGCTGGGGGCTTGCTTCCGCCGATCCCGCGGCGCATGGGGACCGGATGGCTGAACTTGCGCACTCGTCCTCGCCCGGTGCGCCCGCGGTCAGCGGGCGCCATCTTGGCCGTCCCGCCACGCTGGCACGCTGGCTGTTCGTCGTCGCGGGCCTGATTCTCTTCATGGTGGCGGTGGGTGGCATCACCCGCCTGACCGAGTCGGGCCTCTCCATCACCGAGTGGAAGCCGGTGACCGGCACCCTGCCGCCCATGAACGAGGCACAGTGGCAGCAAGAGTTCGACCAGTATCGCACCAGCTCACAATATGCGCTGATGAACAAGGGCATGACACTCGAAGCGTTCAAGCACATCTATTTCTGGGAATATTTCCACCGGCTGGTCGGCCGCATCATCGGCCTTGCCTATGCCGTGCCACTGGCTTGGTTCGCGCTGCGTCGCACTATTCCGCGCGGCTTCGGTGTCCGCTTGCTGGTGCTGCTGGCGCTGGGCGGCGCCCAGGGCGCCGTCGGCTGGCTGATGGTGAAGAGCGGCCTTGTCGACCGGGTGAACGTGCAGCCGGCGATGCTCGCCGCGCATCTGGGCATGGCGCTGATCCTGCTCGGCGCCGTGGTGTGGACGGCTTGCGACTTCCTCCGGCTGGCCCGACATGATGCCGCCAATCCCGTTAGCGCCACCACTCCGGCCAGCCTCGCGCCGCGACGGGCCTTGCCGACATGGGCGGGCACCATCCCCGTGCTCATCCTCTTCATCCAGTTGCTGCTCGGTGCGCTCACCGCCGGCCTGCGCGCCGGCTATGTCTCCAACACATGGCCGATGATGAACGACCGCTTCGTGCCGGACGGAATCGCATGGTGGGGGTCGCTGTGGATGACGCTGACCAGTGACCCGTTCCTCGTCCATTTCCTCCACCGCTGGTGGGCCATGGTCGCGGCGGGCGCCATGCTGTGGATGGCCGGGCGCCTTCATGCCCAAGGCGCGCTTCGCCTCTCTTATGCGCTGACCGGCGCCACGCTGGTGCAGGTGATGCTCGGCATCGGCACTGTGCTGACCGGCGTGTCGCTGCACATTGCCGTCACGCATCAGGTCACCGGCGCGCTGCTCCTCGCCATCGCGGTCGCCGGCGCGCATCGGATCGGCCAGCGGGATCGCGAATCGGATCTCGCGCCTGCGCGCGCATGAGCGAGATCGCTCTGGTCTACGTGCCTTATGGCTCGCGCGCGGAGGCTGAAGCGGCGGGCCACCAGATGGTGCAAGAGCGACTGGCCGCCTGCGCCAATGTGCTGAGCGAAGGCCGCTCGATCTATCCGTGGGACGGCGTCATCGAGCAGAGCGCCGAAACGGTGGTGCTGTTCAAGACCGCGCCGGACCGCTGCGCGGCGCTTATGACCGCCATTGCGCAGGCCCATGCCTATGATCTCCCCGCGATCCTCACCTGGCCCGCGCAGACCACCCCGGCCTATGCGGCCTGGGTGCACGAAAAAACCCGGCCCGACGCCCGGTTGGACTGATAGGGTATCCTGATACCCGTCAGCAAGGGCGTGCTTTTTCTTGACTCTCCGCCCCCTCATCGCCATTGGGGCCGCGCGGGCGGTGCCTTTTCCGGGGCGCCGCTGTTGTTATTTTCTGGATACTCATTCCTGGAGGCAAGAGGCCATGAAGGCGCTCATGAAGACCACCAAGCCGGCAACCCCGGCCACGGTCGAGAAGAAATGGTTGCTGATCGACGCCGAGGGTCTCGTCGTTGGTCGCGTCGCGAGCATCATCGCGAACATCCTGCGCGGCAAGCACAAGCCCAGCTTCACCCCCCATGTCGACTGCGGTGACAATGTCATCGTGATCAATGCCGACAAGGTGAAGTTCACCGGCAACAAGCTGACCGACAAGCGCTATTACAAGCACACCGGCTATGCCGGCGGCATCAAGGAGACCTCTCCGCAGAAGGTGCTCGAGGGTCGTTTCCCCGAGCGCGTGCTGGAGAAGGCCGTGGAGCGCATGATTCCGCGCGGCCCTCTCGGTCGTCAGCAGATGCGCAACCTGCGCGTCTTCGCGGGCAGCGAACATCCGCATGAAGCCCAGAACCCCGAAGTGCTCGATGTTGCGGCGATGAACCGCAAGAACAAGGTTGGTGCCTGATGTCCGATACCGTCAACTCGCTGTCCGATCTGCAGGACCTCACCCAGGGTAACGCCGATGCGCCCGCCGCCACCGACGCCGTGCAGGCACCGGTGAAGGTGTCGAACGCGCCGCTGCGCCAGCAGGAGCTGGACAAGCAGGGCCGCGCCTACGCCACCGGCCGTCGTAAGGATGCCGTCGCCCGCGTGTGGGTGAAGCCCGGCACCGGCAAGATCACGGTCAACGGCCGCGATCAGGAAACCTATTTCGCACGTCCCACGCTGCGTCTCGTCATCAATCAGCCCTTCACGGTCACCGACCGCACCGGCCAGTATGACGTGATCTGCACCGTGAAGGGTGGCGGTCTTTCCGGTCAGGCCGGCGCCGTGAAGCACGGTATCGCGCAGGCGCTCAGCAAATATGAGCCCACGCTGCGCGCCGCCGTGAAGGCAGAAGGCTTCCTCACGCGCGATCCGCGCGTCGTCGAGCGCAAGAAGTACGGCCGCGCCAAGGCTCGCCGCAGCTTCCAGTTCTCGAAGCGCTAAGAACGTCGGCGGCGTTTCGCGGAGCAGACCATGGTCCGGCTCCGCGGACGCGCAGAAGGTTCAGAATTTCCCGTCCGGGACCGGAACAAGGGCTGCTCTTCAGGGCGGCCCTTTTCTTTTGGACGCGTTGTGGGCGCAGCGCGCATAGCTTCACGCGCGAAGGCTTGACCTACGACAGGGCTCACCTACTTTGGGTCTGCGGGCCGGGCCCCTCTGGCGATCCCCTATGGATCGTGATGTCGGACCGCATCGAGTGCGCTCGGTGCCGGGTCCAGACTCACTGAAGACCTGCATCAGCTACCCGATCGACAATCGTTCCATCGGAGGTTTTTCATGACATCAGCCCAGTCCATGCCCTGCCCGGTTTGCCACGTGCCGCTCGTGATGAGCGAGCGCCAAGGCGTCGAAATCGATTATTGCCCCCAATGCCGTGGCGTGTGGCTGGACCGAGGCGAGCTGGACAAGATTATCGAGCGCGCCAGTGCCGAATTGGCGCCTGCTGCTCCGCCGCAGACCCGCGCCGAGCCTTATCCGCCCCAGCCTCAGGCCCAGCAGCCGTACCGCGATGAGCGATATCGCGAGCAGGGCTATCGAGACGGCGGCTACCGCTCGCATAAAGGCTATCCCAAGCGGAAGAAGTCGTTCCTCGAAGAGCTGTTCGACTGATCGGCGGCATTCAGCGTCGCGTGCCAGCGCCGTCCACGCCCAGCGCAAGCCGCTGCTCAATGCCGATCCGGTCCAGAAACGCGGCATCGTGGCTCACGACGAGCAAGGCGCCGTCATAGTCGGCGACCGCCTGCTCAAGGAGCTCGATGCTCTCGATGTCGAGATGATTGGTCGGCTCATCGAGAACTAAAAGCTGCGGCGGCACCGGCCCGCTTGTGATCACGCACAGGGCGGCGCGCAGCCGCTCGCCGCCGCTCAGAACCGCGACATCCTTCAGGGCATCGCGGTTGCGGAAGGCGAAGCGGGCCAGCGCCTCATGCGCCATGTGCGGGATCATGCCGGGATGCGCGGCCAGCATCGCCCGTTGCAGGGTCTGGCCGGCCCTCAACAGGTCGGCATGCTGGTCGAGCAGCGCGATCCGGCCCGGTCCGCGATGGATGGTCCCCGCGCTCGGTTCTGACAGGCCGACCGCCAGGGCGAGCAGGCTGGTCTTGCCACTGCCGTTCGGGCCCGTGATCGCGACGCGCTCCGGCCCGGTCATGGCAAAGGACAGCGGGCCGAACAGCCGGCGCCCGCCCCGTGCCAGCAGCACATCCTCAAACCGCAATACCGTGCGATTATGCGGGAGGCCGGCCGATGGCAGATTGATCTGCAGCGGCGTCAGAACCTCCACCTGCGCGCGGGCGGCCTCCAGCGACTGGCTGGCGGCGCCGATCTGGCGCTCGGCCTGATGACGCTCGCGTGCCCCGCTTTGCTCGGCTTGCTCGGCCCGCTTGCCGAGCAGAATGCGCGGCTGATCCCCCCGCGCCCGGGCAGTGCGCCCGGCCTTGTCCCGCCGGGCCTTGCGCTCGGCCTGAGCCTGGGCATCCCGCTGCTGCCGGGCGAGCGTGCGCTGGGTGCGATCCAGCTCGTCCTCGGCCCGTGCGCGCATCGCATCGCGACTCGCCACAAAGGCGCTCCAATCCCCGCCGACGCTGAAGGCCCCGACCGGCGAGAGCTGGACGATCCGGTCCATGCCTTCCAGCAGTGCGCGATCATGGCTGGCGACGAGTGCGCCGCCCGGCCAGCAGGCCAGCAACTCCCCCACCGCGGCCCGGCCGGCGTCGTCGAGATTGTTGGTGGGTTCATCGAGCAGCAGCAGTTCGGGCTCGGCAAGCAGCATCGCCGCCAGCCCGACGCGGGTGCGTTCCCCGCCCGACAGCGTCGCGCAATCGCGATCCAAAGCCGTGCCGGTCAACCCGACATCGGCCAGCGCTCGCTCAAGGCGCTCGGGCAGAGTCCAGTCCGCTTCTGCCGCATCCTCCGGCGATCCCTCGCCCCCGTCCAGGCGCGCGAGTCTCTCCAGCGCATCGGACAAGCCGAGCGCTTGTGCAACGCTGCCGGCATCCGGCTGGATCTGTCGTAAGGTGCCGATGCGCCCGGTCCGGTGGATCGTCCCCGCCTGCGGCGCGCCGCCCTCTGCGATCAGCGCGAGCAGGCTCGACTTGCCGGCGCCGTTGCGCCCGACAAGGCCCACCCGCTCCCGACCGATGGCCAGAGTCAGGTCAGAGAAAAGCGCCGTCCCGTCAGGCCGGGCGAGCGTGACGTGATCAAGGGTGAGAAGAGCGGGATTTGGGCCGGGCATGGAGCACCTGTGACGAAGGAACAATCGGGCGGATGTCCGGTGCCTTGTCCATGGTGATGTGCTCCTGCTGGCGTTGAAGGGGCGATGTAAGCGCGATCGTGCGCGGAATCAAATCCGCCGCACCAAGCGCGCGACGAGAAGCATCGCGGCGGGAAAGCTGAGTCCCCACAAGGCACCCACCCAGATCAGCCACGGCCAGAACATCTGCAGCGCCAGCGCCGGCATCAGGAGGGCGTTGGCGAGCAAGGCTGCATGGGCCGCGCGACCGCCCCGCCCGGCGGGAAGCGCGAAGGCAGCCAGCAAGGTGGCGAGACTCATCAGAGCGTAGCCCAGCAGATCCACCGCGAAGAGGAAGCTGCGATAGGGCAGGAAGAGAAAAGGCTCGATGCCTGCCGTATCGCCGCTGGCCAGTCTCGGCGCGACGAAGGTAAGCTGAACGAAATAGACGAGGCCCGTGAGCGTGGCATACATGATCGCGAAGCCAAACGCGCTTTGACTGAAGGCCCGACGCCCCAGCGGCGCGAGCCGATGCAGGGCGGCCATGAGGATCACGAAGGCCGGACCGAGCAGCAGCGAGGGCGTGAGCAGCAGCGCCAGCCCGCGCGCCGTGCTGGCAGCATTCGGGCCGCCGGCAGAGCCCAGCAGGCCAAGCCATTCGAGCAGTTGCCCGCAGACATAGGCGAGGGCGAACAACGCGCAGGCCCGTGCAGCCGCATAAGCGAGCCGTGCGGCCGTCGCGCGGTCCTGCTGTTCTGATGGATTGCCCATCGTCTGCCGCTCGTCTTCCAACATGTGCACAGGATAGGTCAGCCCCCACCGCCAGGCTTTGCGCGGGATCAACCGCATCCTCCATATTGCCCGCTGGCGGCGGGGATGCTAACCGCCAACCTCATGCACACGCCGCCTGAAATCATTCACGTTCATGCTCGCCGAGTCTCCTGCGATGGCTCGGGCCACGGCATCCCCGCTGCGCTGGGGCATCCGCGCATCTTCCTGGAGATCGACGAGCATGGCTATGTCGACTGCGGCTATTGCGACCGGCGCTTCGTCCTGGCCGGCGGCCCAGCCGACACCCCGGACATTGTGAACAAACCAGACATTTCGTCCGGCGCCAGCCTCTGAACGGCTGACGACCCAACCGGCGAAGACCGGGCCATCAACGGAGAGGATCGACCGCCCATGCCATTGCATCCCGTGCCGGTCGACGATCCCGCTGTCTGGACCAGTGCCGAAATCGGTGGACGCGAAGGCTTCACCCATCGGCTTTCCCCTGCGCAACGCGACGCTATCGATCGCGCCGTGCTCCGCGTACGCGGCCGAGTCGCAGATGACATCCGGCGCGAGGATTTCTCCTGCCCTGAAATCGACGCGCTGATGAAGGCAGCGCGCTGGCAGCTTTTCCATGGCTGCGGCGCGGTCATCCTCGCCGGGATCGATGCTGGCCGCTATGATCTGGCAGATCATGAGCGGCTCTATTGGGGGCTTGGCACCCATATCGGCACCGGCGTCGTGCAAAGCCCACGTGGCGACCATATCGCCCATGTCCAGAAGGAAGAGGGCGGGCCGCCGCGCGGCTACACGTCCGATCTGGAACTGCGCTCCCATACGGATTTTCACGAAGTGCTCTCGCTCTACGGCCTTCGTGCCTCGGCGCAGGGCGGTGAGAGTGGTGCTGTCAGCCTGCTCGCCATCCACAACATCATGGCCCGCGAGCGACCCGATCTTCTCGCCCGTCTCTACGAGGGCCATTATATAGACTGGCCCCAGCGGCAGCAGCCTCATGAAGAGGCGCTGCCCTTCTTCTGGACATTGGATGGCAAGACGAGCGGGTTCAACAACCGCGTGTTCCTGCGCCATGGCCGCGAGCCGGAGAAGCTGCCTGCTGCATTCCGCGAGGCGCTCGCCCTGTTCGACGAGATCGCGCTGCGGCCCGATGTCCGCGCCGATTTCGTGCTGCAGCCCGGCGAGATGTTCTTCTGGCACAATTTCCTCGTGCTGCACTCGCGCCAGCAATTCCATGACACGCCCGACGCGCGCCGCCTGCTGCTGCGCCTGTGGCTGAACATCCCGGACGGACGGCCGATTCATCCCGCCATGCGCAGCCTGACGGCGGAGATTGATGCATATCATGGCGGGGTTGCGGTGCCGGCCTAGGAGGGACCGATCATCTTGGGAGGACGGCCCATGCCTCGTATCCTGCTCGCTCTTCTATGTTTTCTCATCGCGATGCCGGCGCAGGCCAGCACGCCCTGGTCCCGCCCGGCGGCAACCACGCTGCTCGATTATGGCCGGAAGATCGACTCGCACGGCCTCGATCCGCGCGATTATGAGCTGGACCGGCTCAGCACTGCCCTTGGCGCTGGAGACCAGCGCGGCCTGGACATCGCCGCGACGCGCAGCTTTGCCTTGATGGCCCGCGACCTCGCCAATGGCCGGGTGCCTGCCGACCAGCGCCGCCTCTCCTATTTCCGCACCCCGAATCTCAGCCCGGACGCGGTGCTCGCCCTGATCGACCGCGCGCTGAGCAGCGGCGATATCGCTGCCGAGCTGGACCGGCTGGCCCCTGCCCATGCCGATTATCGCAGGCTTCGGGCCGCGCTGCTGAGCCTGCCGGCCGATGCCGTGGCGGACCGTGCCCGACTGCGCGCCAATCTCGAACGCTGGCGCTGGCTGCCCCGCGACATGGGGCCGCGCTATCTGATCGTGAACGTGCCGGAATATGTGGCGCAACTGGTCGATCGCGGTGCGGTGCTAGCCACCCACCGGGTGATCGTCGGCAAGCCGGGCACGCCGACTCCGCAATTCGCCACCACCGCCACGGGCGTGATCCTCAATCCGACATGGACCGTGCCGCAGTCGATCGTGCGCGAGAGCGTCGGCGCGCTGATCCGCACGCGCCCGGCCACGGCCCGCGCGCGGGGCTATAGCTGGACCCAGCAGGGCGGCAGCCTGCAGGTCGTGCAGCAGCCAGGCCCCGGCAACGCACTCGGGCAGATGAAGATCGACATGCCCAACCCGCTCGCCATCTTCCTGCACGACACGCCGAGCAAGAGCCTGTTCGAGAAAGAAGAGCGCACCTTCAGCCATGGCTGTGTTCGCACGGACCAACCGTTCGACCTCGCCGTGGCGATGCTCGCCGGCACGGACTGGACGCGAGCGCGGATCGACGCTGCAGTCGCCGCCGGCACCACCGTGACGGCCAAGCTGGCCGCACCGATTCCGGTCTACATCGTCTACATGACCGCGCGTGCCGATGCGAAAGGCCGGCTCAACAGGTTCGATGATGTCTACGGGCTGGATGGCGACATTGCCGCAGCCCTCGGCGCCGGCAACCTCGCCGCGACCCGGCAACTCTCCAGCATGGGATGTCTGGCTGGCTAGGCGCCCCGTAACACGCTCGTCAGTGGCGGCGCCTTACACCTTGTCGGCGTAGAGCATCCGTCCGGGGCCGAGCCAGTCGAGCAGAGGGTTGATCTGCGTTTCGCTCACGGCAAAGCAGCCCTCGCTGCGCCCCAGCTTGCCGAGGCGCTTCACCATGTCGTCATTGCTGTACCAGGCGCCGTGAATCACGATGGCGCGCGATTCGGCATTGTCGTTGCTCGTCTCCAGCCCGATCAGCCGCTGCGAGCGGCCATGCTGGCCGGTGTAATGAGCGCCGGTGAGGTAGGCCCCGCGCGAGCTGGCGTTGGAGCCGGGCGCATTGCTGAAGCTGTGCAGGAAACCGCTATGCGCCGGGTCGGACCCACGCCCGTGCGCGACGGTGAGCAGCCGGTGGAGGCCGCTCTCGCGATCGACCAGCAGCATCCGCGCGGCGGCCGAGGGCAGCGAGAAGTCCACGACGACGAACCGGTCGCGCAACTTGACGCTATACTGGTCCATGGCCGCTTCCGCCTTGGCAACGAGCTTGGCCCATTGCGGCGGCGTGCGCACGGCGGCGCGCACACTGGCGGGCACCAGAGCGGCCGATGCGGCCGCTCCAGCGAGCGTAAGAAACTGACGGCGATGCACAACGGACATGACGGCTCTTTTCGATCAATCGATGATTGCAACGCGCCCCGCACCCCGTCCCCACGGAGGCTTCGATAGATCGGAAAATAGGGGAAGAGCCCCCATTTGCCAAGTCCCGTGCGGTGCATCGTGCCTTTCGATGGCCGCGCGTTGGGGAAGAAAACCCCACGACCTGACCACCCCGTGCTCCTGCGAAGGCAGGAGCCTAGGGCGCATGGGACCGCCTAAACCGCCCTGGCCTCCTGCCTTCGCAGGAGCACTGGGTGGATGGGTGGAGAGCAGGTGATCATCTCAAGCTGGCCGAGGCGGGACATGATTATCTCGGGTGGCAGCGGCGCGCCGCCTGCCGAGCCGGATGCACACCGCACCCGACCCACCTCATCACCCGTTCAACCCTCGAGCTGCTTCTGCAGCGTGCGGATATCCGCGTCCATCTCGGGATTGTCGAGGCGCATTGCCTCGATGGTCTTCACGGCGTGGATCACCGTGCTGTGGTCCCGTCCACCGAACACGCGACCGATTTCCGGCAGCGAGCGCGGCGTGAGCTTCTTGGCCAGATACATCGCCACCTGACGCGGCCGGGCAACCGCACGGGCGCGACGCTGTGAGCGCATTTCGGACTGGTCGATCCGGTAATGGGCCGCGCACAGCTTCTGGATCTCATCGATGGTGATGCGCCGGTGGCTCGCGCGCAGCGATTCGGCCAGCATCGACTGCGCCAATTCGGTGGTGATCGCCTTGTCGACGAGCTGGGCATAAGCCACCAGCTTATTAAAGGCGCCCTCCAACTCCCGAATGCTGGTGCGGATGGCCCCGGCGAGCAGGGCGATGACGTCGTCCGGCACGGCGATATCCGCCACTGCTTCGCGCCGCGCTTCCAGAATTTTCATGCGCAGCTCAAGGCCCGCAGGCTGAATGTCGGCGACCAGCCCGCCCGCCAAGCGGGACAGGATGCGCGGATCCACCGAACCAAGCTGCTGGGGCGGACGATCGGCGGCGATCGCGATCCGCGCGCCGGCATCGATGAGATCGTTGAGCGTGTGGAGGAATTCCTCCTGTGTCGGCCCCTTGCCGGCGATGAACTGGATGTCGTCGATCAGCAGCATCCGCGCTTCGCGCAGCCGGGCCTTGAACGAGAAGGTGTCGTTGGCGCGAATCGCGGCCACGAACTCGTTCATGAACCGCTCGGCCGACATGTAGAGGATTGCCCCGTCCCGCACCGACGCACCGGTGGTGCCGCCAAGCGTCTCGCCATAGGCCTGCGCAATGGCGTGGAGCAGGTGGGTTTTGCCAAAGCCGGTCGGGCCGTGGATGAACAGCGGATTGAAGGCCGGGCGGGTCGCGCCGGCCATGGCCTTGGCAGCCGACGCCGCCAGCACATTGCTCTCGTCCGTCATGAAGCCGGCGAAATCGTGACGCGGCTCGAAGCGTTGCGCAGCGCGCCGCCCCGCCGACTCCCGGTTGGTCGATGCGTCCTGCGAGGACGCGAGCGCCCGCGTGGACTGGCCCGGACGCGCCGTGCTCTCTTGCGGGCGGAAGCCGCGCGGGGTGACCGCCACCGTCTCCGGCGCCTCGCTGGCGCGAACGATGCGCAGGTCATGCACGCCGACGGGCGTCGTGCGCCAGGCCAGTGCGATCCGCGTGGCGAAATTGCTGGAGACGTAGCTCGCCGCGAATTCCGACGGCGCCTCGATATCGAGCGTGCCGGACTGAGCGCAGAAGCTGCCCAGCCGCAACGGCCGAATCCATTGATCGAACAGGCGAACCCCGACGGCCCTGCGCAGCCCCGCACGGATCTCCGTCCATGCCTGTTCCAGCGCCTCGCGCTCGGGCTGCTCGCCGATGTCGGCTGGCCCGATGCCGTCGGCAACGCTGCTGAAATGTTGCTGATTCACGTGTTGCCCCATGTCTTCCCGATCCCCGATCGTCCTACTCCTCGCAGGTGATCTGCTGTCAGACGCTGGACGCGAAAATCCCTCGCGGGAGTGCCCCTCCCACGTCCAGTGTTCAACTCAGACCGCTGTATGACGTGGCTACGATTCGAGCCCCGCCGAGGGCAAGTTGTGGCAGTGCTCGCCCCCCCGATCAAGCACGCCCTCTGTCAAAAATCTGAAATAAAATGCTTGACCACGGAATCCCGACCGGAAGGACGGTTAAACAGATAACCAACTGATATTTAACACATTTTTCCAGCCTTGAGAGGCCGGAATTTGCTGCGCCCGCTGCGAATCGTTGGGATTCCGAAGATCAGGTCACGGCGCTCCTGCGCCCCGAAAGTTTAACCGTTCGGACACCATTTGCGCTTGTCCTCTTCTTGTTCTCATACGGCTCGCTCAGCGCGCTCCGTCGGGTTCCATCGAGGCCTGCGACTCGGACGTCCAGCCTCCGCCCAATGCCTTGTGGAGTGCAATCGCAGCCTGTACCGCCCCCGCCTGCGCGCGGTTCAGCTGCTGCATCGCGGACTGGCGCACCAGAGCGGCCCGCGCCAGGGCGAGCCGGTCGTCCTCGCCAGCGGCCTGGCGGCGGGACACCAGCGCATAGGCAGCCTCTTCCCGCGCCAGCGTCTCGCGTGCTGCGGTGAGCCCCTCCACGCTGCGGTCGAATCGATTGATGGAGTCTTCACTGTCCGCCAGCGCGCCGACCACGGCGCCATCATAGCGGGCCGCCGCTGCCTGCGCGCGCGCATCGGCCGCGCGCACCATCGCCCGCGCCCGCCCGCCGTTAAACAGCGGCCAGAACAGGCCGCCCCCGCCCTGCAGCCGGGTGCTGTCCCCGCTCACCAGATCGCCGATCGCGCGGGCCTGCTGGCCAACAGCCAGGCTGAGCGACAGGCGCGGAAACAGATCGGCCCGCGCCACGCCGATGTCGGCCGTGGCTACCGCCAGCTCCCGCTCGGCGCTGAGAATATCCGGCCGGCGCCGCAATAGCTCGGAGGGCAAGCCCGCCGCAATGGCCGGCGGCGGCGCAGGAATGGCGCCCGGCTGCTCCAGTTGCGGGACCAGCGCGGCGGGGTCCTTGCCGACCAGCCGCGCCACTTGCACCGATGAGCTCCGCACGCCGGCCTGCGCCTGCGTCACCGCCAGCCGGGCGGTCTCGGCCTCGCCCCGCGCGCGGCCGGCATCGATGGCATTGGCTTCGCCAGCACGCTCCAGCAGCCCCGCCAGATCGGCAAGCTGCGTGCGCGCGGCAAGCATGTCCTGCGCGACCGCAAGATCCGCCTGCGCCTGCCGCAGACCGACATAGGCCCGCGCCAGTTCGGCGATCAATCGCATCCGCACCGCCTGCGCCGAGAGCGCCGCCGCCTCGCTACGCGCCTGCGCGGCCTCACTCTGGCGCGCCTGCCGGCCCCACAGATCAAGTTCCCAACTGGCGTCGAAGCCGACATCGAACAGCGGGAAGTCCCGCGCGAAACCGGGAATCTGGCCCACCGGCATCTGGCCATTCTCGCTCAGCACCACCTGATTGCCGCTGGCGCTCGTCGTTACCTGCGGCAGGCGCCCGCCGCGCACGGCATCGCGATTCGCCCGCGCCTCCGCCACCCGCGCCTGTGCCTCCCGCAGGTCCGGATTGCCGGCCAGCATTTGCTCGACCAGTTCGTTGAGCATGGGATCGTGCAACTGCTCCCACCACCGCTCGGCCTGCACGGCGCCCGTCCCAGCCTCGCCCAGCCAGCGATCCGTCACATGGGTCTGCGGCGGCGCATAGGCGGGACCGAGCGCACAGGCGGAGAGCAGCAGTGGTGCCAGCGCAGCGCCGGCGAGCGGAGGGAGAGGGGTAACACGCATGGACTTCACTCCATTCGGGCACGGAACAGCCAGGCCGCCGCACTCAGAGAGACGAGGGCTATGACACCAAGCGGCCAGAGCTGATGGAACACGACGGCGGCGGGCATGGCCTTCAAGAACAGACCCTGCACGATGATGAGGAAATAGCGGACCGGATCGGCGTGCGTAATGATCTGCAACCAGTCCGGCATATTCTCGATCGGCGCGGCATAGCCGGAGAGCAGGATGAGCGGCACGGTGACGATGAACGAGCCGAGAAACGCCTGCTGCTGCGTCATCGACATGGCCGAAACGAGCAGACCCAGGCCGATGAGGGCAAGCTGGTAGAAGAGCATCGCGATGAGGAACAGCAGGAAGGAGCCGGTGAAAGGCACCCCGAAGGCAACCTGCGCCACCACCAGAAACAACACGCCATTGACCATGCCGACCAAGAGCGGCGGCACCATCATGCCGATGAGAATCTCATGCACCCGCATGGGCGAGACCATCAGCTGATCGAACGTCCCAAGTTCCCGCTCGCGCGCCACGGCCTGCGAGGTGATGGCGATGCCGGCGATGGAGATGATCAGCGCCACCAGCCCCGGCAAGGTGAACCACATATAATCAAGGCTGGGATTGTACCAATGCGTCACCGCGCTGCCGCCGGCCATGCGCGCACTGATCGGCGCCAGTTCCGCGCCATAGCCCGCCGCGATCTGGTTCACATAGCCCGCGACGATCTGTGCAGCATTGGACCGGCGGCCATCCAGCACCAGGCCCAGCGTGGCGCTCTCCCCACGCGCAAGGCGCTGATCGAAATCCTCCTGGATGACGAGCGCGGCGAGCACCTTCTGCTCGTTGATCGCCTCTTCCATCGCCGCCATGGAGGGCAGCACGATGACGTCCCGAAAGCGCGGACTGCCCTCGATGCGCTGGAGCAATTCCTGCGCATGGGCGCCGCCGGAGCGGTCGACGAGGCCGATGTCGACATTCTTGACGTCCAGCGTGGTGGCGAAGGTGAAGATCAGCAACTGAATCAGCGGCGGCAGCACGAGCACGATGCGCGACTTGGGATCGCGCAACAGCGCCCAGATTTCCTTGACGATCATCGCGCGCAGGCGGGTGAAGCGAGCGGCCATCAGTCAAGGCTCCGCCGCGTCGCGCGGAAGCAGAGGATGAAGAACAGGAGGCCAAAGCCCAGCATGATGAGGATGTTGGGCAGGATGATCGCCCAGATGTCGCCGGCCATGAACACGGTTTGCAGCGCGGGAATGAGGTAGCGCGCCGGCACGGCATAGGTCAGCGCCTGGATCGGCCAGGGCATCGACCCGATCTCGAAGATGAAGCCGGAGAGCAGGAAGGTCGGCAGGAAGGAGGCGAGCAACGCCACCTGACTCGCCACGAACTGGTTGCGCGTCGTCGCCGAGATGAACAGCCCCAGCCCCAGCGCCGGCAGCAGAAAGGCGGCAGCGATGGCGAACAGGGCAAAGATCGACCCGTGGAAGGGCAGCCCGAAGGCGGTCACGGCAATCACCGTGCACAGCGCCATGGAGACCATGCCGAGCAGGAAATAGGGCAGCACCTTGGAGAGGATGAACTCGGTCATCCGCATCGGCGTGGCCAGCAGCGCCTCCATGGTGCCCCGCTCCCATTCACGCGCGACGACCAGCGCGGTGAGCAGCGTCCCGATCATCGTCATCACGATGGCGATGGCGCCGGGCACGAGGAAATAGCGGCTCTGCAGGCCCGGATTGAACCACATGCGCTGGGAGACATCGATGGGCGGCGCAGCCCGGCGCCCGAGGCGCATCCCCAACTCGTCGGCCATCCATGTTTGCCGCACCCCCTCGGCATAGCTCGCGACGAAATTCGCCTGATTGGGCTGGGTGCCATCGGTGACGATCTGGATTGGTTGCGGTGTCCCGTGCGCCATGGCCCGGCCGAAATCGGGCGGAATGACGACGAAGCCGCGAATCGCACCCTGCTGCATCAGCGCGCGGGCGGGCAGCACGGCATTGAGCGGGGTGACCTGGAAATAGGGCGAATGGGCATAGGCCTGCGCCAGCCGCGCGGCCGGCGCGCTGTCGTCCTGCACGACCAAAGCGATCTTGGTGTCGCGCGGATCGAGGGAAATCGCATAGCCAAAGAGGAAGAGCAGCAGCAGCGGCATCGCAAAGGCGATGAGGAAGGTCGAAGGATCGCGCCGGATCTGGGCATATTCCTTGACGATCAGCGCCAGCAGCCGGCGGTGCGAAGAGCCTGCCATGGCGCCGGCACTCGCCTCCACCTGCGCCAGCGTCGGGTCGGGATCGGTCCCACTCATGCCGCGGCCTCCGCGTCCCTGTCGGCGTCGGACGCCTCAATGAGGGCGATGAACGCGTCCTCCATCGTGGGATCATCCTTGCCGGTCAGTTCGCCAGCTTTCGCCTTGAGCGAGTCGGGCGGGCCGCTGGCGATCTGCCGCGCGCGATAGATGAGCGTCACATCGTCGCAATATTCGGCCTCGTCCATGAAATGGGTGGTGACCAGTACCGTGACGCCGCGCCGGACGAGTCCGTTGATATGCGTCCAGAACTCGCGGCGCATCACCGGATCGACACCGGATGTCGGCTCATCGAGGAACAGCACCGGCGGCTCGTGCATCACCGCGCAGGCCAGAGCGAGGCGCTGCTTGAAGCCGAGCGGCAGCGTCCCGGCATTGCGCTTGAGGTTACCGCCGAGCTCGAAAATGTCCGTCACCCGCTCGATCGCCGCGCGCGCCTGCCCGCCGGACAGATCATAAGCGCCGGCGAAGAAATCGAGATTCTGCGCGACCGACAGATCGCCATAGAGCGAGAATTTCTGGGCCATATAGCCCAGCGATCCGCGGGCCTGTGCTGCGGCCCGGCGTAAATCGTGCCCGGCCACCGATCCGCTGCCCTCGCTCGGCGTGAGCAGGCCACACAGCATCTTGAACGTGGTCGATTTGCCAGCACCATTTGGCCCCAGCAGGCCGAAAATCCGGCCACGCGGAACCGTGAAGCTCACATCACGCGCCGCCGTGAAGTCGCCGAATCTTTTGGTCAGCCCCCTGGCTTCGATGGCGGGTGCGTCGCTGGCGGGAATCTCGCGATAGGCCGCCGCCAGCGCGCTGGTCCCTTCCGGCCCGCCCCCTAGCCGCTCGATGAACCCATCCTCGAAGCGCGCAGGCGCCCGAGACACCTGCGTTTCCGGCCCCATATCGAGCGCGTCGGCATCCGGCACCGGATGGCCCTCGCCGATGAGCAGGCGGATCGCGCGGCCCTGCAAGGTGCCGTCGATCACGTCCGGCCGGTCGAGCGCGCGGGTGAGCGCCTGCCGCCGGCGCTCGGCAAAACCGGTGACCCGAATTACGCGGTCGCTGATCGCATCGGTCAGCGTGGCCGGCGGACCCGTGAACAGCGTCCGCCCCTCGCTCAGCAGATACACCGTGTCGCACATCTCGGCTTCATCGAGATAGGCGGTGGACCAGAGCACGCCGATGCCCTCCTTGGTCAACTCGGCAACCATGGCCCACAGCTCGCGGCGGCTGATCGGATCGACGCCCACGCCCGGCTCGTCCAGCAGCAGCAATGGCGGCGTGCTCACCAGCGCGCAGGCCAGGCCCAGCTTCTGCTTCATGCCACCCGAGAGCTTGCCGGCCGGGCGCGCCTGAAAGCGGGCGAGATCGGTGAATTCGAGCAGGCGCTTGAAGACGCTCTCCTGCGCGTCGCGCGGCAGACCCCGCATCTCGGCATAAAGGACGAGATTCTCACGCACGGTCAGGTCTTCATAGAGGCCGAAGCGCTGCGGCATGTAACCGATCGAATCAAGGCGATCGGCAGGCGGCGCGCTGAGAATGGAAACGGTGCCTTCATCCGCCCGCATCAACCCGGCCAGCACGCGAATCAACGTTGTCTTGCCGGCACCATCCGGCCCCACCAGCCCGGTAACCTTGCCCGGCACCACAACCAAATCGACCCCGCCGAGCGCGCGTGTATCGCCGAACGCTTTCACGATCCCCGTGGCCGTCGCGACCGGCTGGCTATCGCCAGCGACTGGCGCGAGGTCGCTCATATCGGCCTGCCGCCGTTATTCCGTCGCGATGGCGACGTCCCGCGCATGGTCAGCGCTTCGCTGTGGGGGCGGGATCGGCGATGGCAACGCTCACCGGCTGGCTCTGCCGCAGCTTGCCGTCCGGATCATCCACGACGATCCGCAAGCGATAGACCAAGTCGGTGCGCAGGTCGCTCGTCTCCACCGTCTTGGGGGTGAATTCCGCGCGCGGCGAAATATAGCCGATGATGCCGGAATAGGATTTGGGGTTGCCATCCGCCGTGATCGTGACCGTCATGCCCGGGGCTATCCGGCTGAGCTGGTTCTCCGCCACATAGGCCCGCACGCGCACCGGGCGATCGATGGCCAGCGTGAAGACGGTTTCGCCCGGGGCCACGATTGCACCGGGTTCGCGCGCGCGCGTCACCACCACACCATCCACGCTCGCGAGCAGGCGGGCGTCATCGAGATCGGTGCCAACGCCCTTTCGCGCAGCCTCGGCCGCCTGCAGCGCCGCGCGCGCCGCCTCGACGTCTTCGCGCCGCGCGCCGGTGCGCACCAGGGTCAGCGCCGCCTGCGCCTCGGCGAGCTGGGCATTAGCGCGATCGCGCATGGCGACCGTGGATTCCCACACATCGCGGCTGATTGCGCCCGGGGCGACCAGCGGCTGCCGGCGTTCAAAGTCGCGCTGGGCATCGCGCGCCGCCGCCTGCGCTGCCGCAAAGCGAGCCTGCGCCTGAGCGACATCTTCCGGCCGACTGCCGCGCTGGAGCTTGAGCAGTTCCGCGCGGGCCTGCGCCACGCGCGCATCGGACTGGGCGACGGCGCTATCGATGGAGGCCCGGTCCAGCTCGGCCAGCAGCATGCCCTGCTTGACCCGCTGGCCTTCCTCGACCGGGATCTGCGCGATCCGTCCGCCGACCCGGAAGCCGAGATCCACTTCCCGAATGTCGACATTGCCATAGAGCGTCAGAGGCCCGTCATCCCGCCCCAGCAGCCCGAAGCCGCGCGTGCTCACGGCAGCGATCAGCAGGACGGCGACGATGATGAGCACGATCAGGCGCTGGCGGGTCATGGCGTCATTCCTCGGTGAGCAGGGTTTCGGCGGACTTGAGCAGGCTGGCAACCAGCGCCTCGCCCGTAGCGGAATCGAGATCGGGCACTTGCATGGTCCGCACCACGCAGGCGCGACCGAGGCGCAAAATCAGCGCCATGCCCATGATATGGAGGATCAGCGGGCGGCGCTCCGCTTCGGTGAGCGAGGGCCGTGCGACGGCGGAGAGCAGGATCGCGGTCTCCACCAGCGGCCCGATCAATCCATCGTAGAGGCGCGTGAAGGCCTCGGTCGGGTGCTGCTGCTCACGCGCCACGAACTGCGCAAAGGTCGCCGAGCGCGACGAGAGCAGGAAGCGCGCCAGCGTCTCCAGCAGCGCCAGCATCTGCGTGCGGGCCTGCGCGGGCGTCTGCGGTGGCTGCTTCTCGATGATGGCGATCAGCGGCGCGTAGATACTGCCCACGACGGAGGCGATATGGTCGGCGCAGGCGAGGTAGAGCCCTTCCTTGGAGCCGAAATGATAGGTGATCGAGGACATCGCCGTCCCGCTGGCGCGGGCAATCTCTCGCGTGCTGGCCCCATCGAAGCCGAAGCGGCCGAATTGCTCCAAGGCAGCTTCGATAATCTGCAACGGAAGATCGCTTCTTGCAGGGCTTTCTGTGCCCATGGATGCGGCCCCGATATCCGTTGCGAGCGCTTTCTTGCGCGTGCGGGTTACGGCCTCATGCATTTTCTTTGCCCGTCGTAGCGTGGCGGACGTGCTGGTGGCACGTCCCTGAACCGCTCGATCTCGACATCCTTCGAGCGGCGTTCAACGATGACCAGCACAATGACGATGGAGATCGCATGAAGGATATTTGTTCGATCGAACGAACAATGTCAAATGGTGAGAGTAACCGTCAGTAAGGCTGGGTTGAACCGCTGCGACGCCCTAGCGACCTGTAGGAGCCTCCTCCTCGCGCCCCTCGACAGGTTGATCCAGCGTGGCCTTTGAATCCGGCGCATCCGTCTTGGCCCGGGCCTGCCCCTTGCGGCGGCGCAGATTGGCCCGCAAGGCTTCGGCGAGCCGGCGTTGGCGGTCGGAGGGCGGGGTACTCATGCCCTTGCTTTACGAATCCGGCTTTTGCGCTGCAAGTCGCCTTGACAAGGCCAGACGGTAAGGCCATAGGCGCGGCCTTGCTGACGCGGGGTACCCCTGCGAACGGCAGTGCTGCCGTAGCTCAGTGGTAGAGCGCATCCTTGGTAAGGCTGAGGTCGCGAGTTCAATCCTCGCCGGCAGCACCATTTTCCCCATCTGCTGTAAAGAACGCAGCGCCCGCCCCTGAAGGGCGGTTGCGGGCCATGATAAATCATCGACTTACGGCGCATGAGTGGCGCTGCAGACACACCTCACCCCGGTGAGTAAACGTGTAATCGACGTTTATTTGCCCCCTCCCCATCGCTCCCTACCTTTCAAGCACGGTTCAAAACATCTGAAAGGTATCCGTCATGAAGTCATCACTGCTTTACACCGCTGCGTTGCTGCTGAGCGGCGGCATTGCCGTGCCAGCCATGGCGCAGGACACCGCAGCGCCGGCTACTGCACAGCCGGCCGCCCCCGCGTCGCCAGCCTCGCCCGCAGCGCCGGCTTCTCCTGCCACGCCGGCCGCACCGGCTACGGCAGCAGCTCCCACGAGCTTTACGGATGCGGAGCTGGTCGGCTTTGCCAAGGCCGCTATCCAGGCGGACAAGATCCAGAAGGACGCAACGGTCGCTGCGGACGCCAAGCAGGAGCAGATGCTCGCCGCAGTGCAGTCCAATGGCCTGACGCCGGCGCGCTACAACGAGATTGCCCAGGCGACCCGGACCAATCCGGATCTCGTGAAGAAGATTCAGGAACTGGCCTCGGCCGACATGGCGACGCAGCAGCCGGCGACCGCGAATCCTTAAGACGCGGCGCGCACAACGCTGAAACGAATTGGGCGGCTCCCTCCGGAGCCGCCCATTTTCATGCCCGGTTGTCCTGCGCCTTCACCCGCAATCGCCACGCATGAAGCAGGGGCTCGGTATAGCCGTTTGGTTGTGCGACGCCCTCGAACACCAAGGCCCGTGCGGCTTTCAGCGCGAGGCTCTCCGGATGGCCTGCCATCGGTCGATAGAGCGGATCGCCGGCATTCTGTGCGTCGACCTTGGCCGCCATCTTCTCGAAGGCCGAATCGACCTGCGCCGGCGTACACACGCCATGAAGCAGCCAGTTGGCGATATGCTGGGAAGAAATGCGCAGCGTCGCGCGATCTTCCATCAGGCCGATGTCGTTGATGTCCGGCACCTTCGAACAGCCAACCCCCTGATCGATCCAGCGCACGACATAGCCGAGAATCCCCTGCGCATTATTCTCCAGCTCCTCGACGATCTCCTGCTCGGACCAGTTGGTGCCGGACGAGAGTGGCACGGTGAGCAGGTCCGAAAGCGGCGCCACCGGCTCGCGGCCGCGCCCCTGCTGGCGCGCCGCCACATCAACGGTGTGATAATGCGTCGCGTGCAGCGTCGCCGCCGTCGGGGAGGGCACCCAGGCCGTGTTCGCCCCGCTCATGGGATGCGCGATCTTCTGCTCAAGCATGTCGGCCATCCGGTCCGGCGCCGCCCACATGCCTTTGCCGATCTGCGCCCGGCCAGAGAACCCACAGGCCAGACCGATCTGCACGTTGCGATCCTCATAGGCCTTGATCCAGGCGGCGCTCTTCATGTCGCCCTTGCGGATCATCGCCCCGGCCCGCATCGATGTGTGAATCTCATCGCCCGTCCGGTCGAGGAAGCCGGTGTTGATGAACACCACCCGATTCTTGACCGCCGCGATGCAGGCCATGAGGTTGGCGGACGTCCTCCGCTCCTCGTCCATTACGCCGACCTTGATGGTGTGCCGGTCCATGCCCAGCATATCCTCGACCGCATCGAACAGATCGTTGGTGAAGGCACATTCCTCCGGCCCGTGCATCTTGGGCTTCACGATGTAGACGCTGCCGGCGAGACTGTTGCGCACCGGGCCGGCGCCCTTGAGATCGTGCAGGGCAATCAGGCTGGTGACGATGCCATCGAGAATCCCCTCGGGCGCCTCGGCACCATCGGGCAGCACAATCGCCGGCGTGGTCATGAGATGGCCGACATTGCGGACGAGCAGGAGGCTGCGTCCCTTGAGCGACCATTCCGACCCGTCGCGATCCTTGAAAACCCGGTCCTGGTTGAGCCTGCGCGTCTGCGTTTTGCCGCCTTTCTCGAACGTCGCAGAGAGGTCACCCTGCATCAGCCCGAGCCAATTGGCATAGGCCGCCACCTTGTCCTGCGCATCCACGGCCGCGACCGAATCCTCCAGATCGACAATGGTCGAGAGCGCTGATTCGATCACTACGTCAGCGATGCCCGAGGGGTCATTCTTGCCGATGGGGTGATTGCGATCGAACACCACCTCGATATGCAGGCCGTTCTTGCGGAACAGGCGGCCCTTGGGCGTCTGGCCGACATATTGGGTGCCATCCGCGATCGCGAAGCCATTGGCGGGATCGCCCATGTCCGCCCAGCTCCCGGACACCAGCGGCACGGCCCTGTCGAGAAAGGCCTTGGCCCAGGCGATGACCTGCGCGCCGCGCTCGGGATCGTAGCCGCCCGGCTTG
Organism: Sphingobium sp. B8D3B; assembly: GCF_025961875.1. Classification (NCBI taxonomy): domain Bacteria; kingdom Pseudomonadati; phylum Pseudomonadota; class Alphaproteobacteria; order Sphingomonadales; family Sphingobiaceae; genus Sphingobium; species Sphingobium sp. B8D3B. Next base: position 2,749,034 of record NZ_JAOQON010000001.1, read on the forward strand.
GCCGTTCCCGGCAAGGCATCCGTGCCGTAGAGCGCATCGTACAGACTACCCCAGCGGGCATTGGCGGCATTGAGCAGGAAGCGGGCGTTGAGCACCGGCACCACCAATTGCGGACCGGCCAGCGTTGCGAGCTCGGCATCGACCTTTTGCGGATCGATGGTGAAGGACGCCGGCTCTGGAACGAGATAACCAATCTCGCGCAGGAACGCCTCATAGGCCGGCTGATCGATCGGTTGGCCGGCCCGCGCCTCATGCCAGGCATCGATCTGCGCCTGAAGATCGTCGCGCTTCGCCAGCAACGCCCGATTGCGCGGTGCAAAATCGGCGAAGATCGCCGCCGTGCCGGCCCAAAAGTCTTGCGCAGTCAGCCCCGTACCCGGCAGCGCGCGCTGCTCGATGAAGTCGGCCAGTTCCTGTGCAACCGAGAGCCCGGCGCGGTCCACCTTGTTCGTCATGCCTTGCATCCCCGCCGTTCAGCCCTGCGCCTTGAGGCCGGCCGCTGCCAGCCCGGCCAGCGCGGCCGCTTCGTCATTGTCCGATGTGTCGCCGGTCACCCCGACCGCGCCGATCGCCGCGCCCTCATCGTCGACGATGATAACGCCACCGGCGGCCGGGATCACCGCATGCGGCGCGGAGGCCGCAAAAGCGCCGATGAACCAGGGCCGCTCCTGCGCCATATCCCCCAGCTTGCGCGAGGAAACGCCCATGGCGAGCGCGCCAGCCGCCTTGCCCGTCGCCACCTGCGCGCGCGCGAAAGAAGCGCCATCGCCGCGCTGAAAGGCGATCAAATGCCCGCCGGCATCCACGACGGCTGCGCTCAGCGGTTTGAACCCTGCGGCCTCCCCTTTCGCGAAGACGCCCTCGATGACCGCATTGGCCTGTTGCAAACTGATCCGGCTCATAAATCTGTTCCTTCCGCTCACGGGCGATCATCGGGATTTGGCTGTGCGTGGACATAGCCGGCCCGTTCAGTCGAGACCAGCGAAGTCCGCGTCGAATCAGCCGCGAAGCGCAACGCCTTGCTGGCGACAGGACATCGGTCACAGCAACTGCCGAAATGCCAACGCCCCGGTCACAAAGCGGTTCAGCATCGTGCAAAAACGCATTAAGGGGCGGCCCACACTCCGCAGTCGCGATGAAATACGAGGGACGTCATGACCGATACCAAGCTGATCGCCACCATCGATGCCGCATGGGAGGACCGCGCCAATATCGGCCTGTCCACCACCGGCGACGTCCGTGCGGCGGTGGAGAAGGCACTGGCGCTGCTGGACAGCGGCGAGGCGCGCGTGGCGGAGCCGACCGACGCAGACGGCAATGGCGGCTGGCAGGTCAACCAGTGGCTGAAGAAGGCCGTGCTGCTCTCCTTCCGCCTTAACGACAATGCGTTGATCGACAATGGCCCCGGCGCCGGCCACTGGTGGGACAAGGTGCCCTCCAAGTTCGCCAACTGGGGCGAGGCGGATTTCCGCGCCGCGGGCTTCCGCGCCGTGCCCGGTTCCATCGTCCGCGCCGGCAGCTATATCGGCAAGAATGTCATCCTGATGCCCAGCTTCACCAATATCGGTGCGTTCGTGGGTGACGGCACGATGGTCGACACCTGGGTGACGGTCGGCAGCTGCGCGCAGATCGGCAAGAACGTCCACCTCTCCGGCGGCGTCGGCATTGGCGGCGTGCTGGAGCCGCTGCAGGCCGACCCGGTGATCATCGAAGATGACTGCTTCATCGGCGCGCGCTCGGAAGTCGTCGAGGGCGTCCGCATTGGCCAGGGCTCGGTGCTGTCGATGGGCGTGTTCATTGGCCAGTCGACCAAAATCGTCGATCGCGCCACCGGCAAGGTCTATATGGGCGAGGTGCCGCCCTATTCGGTGGTTGTGCCCGGCTCGCTCCCCGGCAAGCCGCTGCCGGACGGCACGCCCGGCCCGAGCCTCTATTGCGCCGTCATCGTCAAGACCGTCGACGCACAGACCCGCTCCAAGACGGGCATCAACGACCTGCTGCGCGACTGATCAGGAAAGGGGGCGGGGCCAGACCTCGCCCCACCTTCTCCCCATTCTCACGCTGCTTTGAGCTGGCGCAAATCCCGGCCGCTAGGCTCCTGGAACACCCGCAGATCGAAGGAGTCCAGCACGGCCAGCATATGGTCGAAGATGTCGGCCTGGATCGCCTCATAAGCCGCCCATGCCGTGGTGGTGGTGAAGCAATAGATTTCCAGCGGAATGCCCTGCGGCGTCGGGTCCAATTGCCGCACCAGCAGCGTCATCTCCTTCGAGATGCGCGCATTGGCCCGCAGATAGGCGGCCATATAAGCCCGGAATGTCCCGAAATTAGTGACCCGCCGGCTGTTCACCGGATCGAGGCCGTCATGGGCGATGCGGCTGTTCCATCGCTCCAGCTCCGCCTGCTTTTCCACCAAATAGTCGCCCAGCAGCGCAAAGCGGCGCAGGCTCTGCTCTTCCTGATCGGACAGAAACCGCACGCTGGTCTGGTCGATCATCAACGAGCGCTTGATCCGCCGCCCGCCGGATTCCGACATGCCGCGCCAGTTCTTGAAGCTCTCCTCGATCAGCCGGTGAGTCGGGATGGTGGTGATGGTCTTGTCCCAGTTCTGCACCTTCACCGTGTGCAGCGCGATGTCGATCACGTCGCCATCAGCATTGAGCTGCGGCATCTCGATCCAGTCACCGACGCGCAACATGTCGTTGGAGGTCAGCTGGACGGAGGCCACCAGCGACAGGATCGTATCCTTGAACACCAGCATGATGACCGCCGCCATAGCGCCAAGGCCGGACAGCAGCAGCAGCGGCGACTTGTCCATCAGCTGGGCGATCATCAGAATCGCCGCCGCCGCGAACAGCACGATCTTGAGAACCTGGATATAGCCCTTGATCGGCCGGTTCACGGCGTGCGGCCGCCGCTGGTAGAGATCGTTGACGAAGGTCAGTGCATGGCTGAGCGCCAGCACGATGGTGAGGATCACGAACGCGCCCGCCACATTCTGCACCACCGTCACCAGCGACGGCGGCAGATGCGGCACGGCCGCGATCCCGCGTGAGACGACCATAGCCGGGACGATATTGGTCAGCCGGGCCACCGCGCGGCCGAGCGCGGGCGTATCGTGCGGCAGGACGCGCAGCGCCATGCGCAGCAGGATCGACTTGAAGATGAAGTTCGCGAGCGCCGCGACCGCGATCAGGATTGCCAGCCCGGAGAGGCTTTCAGCCCAGGCCGGCAGACCGGCGAACCATCGATCGAGAAGGGGAATGGAAAAGGAAGGGTCGGTTGCCGTGGGAATAGAATCAATCATGACAAAGGGCGCGGCCGCGAGCGGGCCGGCGATAAGCTCCTGTTTCATCTCAAATTGGGCTGCCAACCTGCCTGCCTTTAGGCATGAAGTCAAACCAGCGGCCGGATTGCGCGGGCCGCTGGCTGCTCCCCCGATCTAGACCGGCGTTGAAATCTTCATGAGGACAAGGCCCGAAACAATCAGCCCGGCGGCGGTTAATCGCAGCACTGTAAGCGCCTCCCCAAAAAACGCGATGCCGACAGCGAATGCGCCGAGCGCGCCGATGCCCGTCCAGATCGTATAGGCCGTGCCGAGTGGCAAAACCTTCAGCGACCATGCCAGACAGGCAAAGCTGAGCAGCATCGCCGCGATCATGACGAAGGTGGGCCATAGCCGGGTGAAGCCATCCGACTGCTTCATGGCCGTCGCCCAGACGACCTCGAACAAACCCGCGATGCAAAGCGCAATCCACGCCATGACAGCCTCCTGAAAGCGCCGGGCCGTCCCGGTCTTGACGTCAGAGGCGGGAACGTGGTCGCCGCAAGGAAAATTTAGGCGCCACACCGCGTGCGATCAAGGGCAGTTAGGCCCTGAGGTGATCATGCCCTCAGCCGCCGCCGAGCAGGCGCTGGCGGAGGCGTTCCATGCCGATGGCGTCAATGGCGACTGCGCGATCGGGCGCCTTGAGCACCTCGGCCAGATAGCCAAGCGTCTGCGCCGCAAGATCGAACTGCTGCAAGGCGGTCGCCCGGCTCGTGACGTCCACCGTTTCGACCAGTTGCGTGCCGAGGTCTTCGATCAGATGCCGCAGCACATCCAGTTCCTCGGCGATCCGCCGATCCAGCTCCGCAGTCGGGGCCGAGGCGCGGGGCGCCGTCCCAGGCGCAGCGGGCCGTGATGACGGCAGAGGCGCATCGACGCGGGGCTGCCCCGTCTGACTTGCGGCAGCGATCCAATTGCCCTCGCGCCAGCCGGACACCGAAATCGTGCCCTCAAAGCGCACGCCGCAGCGATTCTTGTCCACCCAGATGACCGTGGCGCCCATCTCAAGCTGCAAGCGCCGCAAGATGAGGCCTGCACCGACCGGCGGCAGCGCAGCGCCTTCCAGCAATGCGCCGTGCTCGGAGAGATTGCGGATGCGCACCGGAGCGGCGATCCCCTCCGCCTCAATAGTCGCGGACAGGAGCAGATTCGTGCGGGAAGGCCGAGCGGCCGCTGGGTTGGACTGGTCTGCCGGCATCGGCACAATCGGCTTCCTATCCAAAAAACATTCTCTAGATCCGTCGCTCGGCCCGGCGTCCGTCCGACCTCCCGGACGTCTGCGGGGCTGAGGAAATCTCCCCGCAAATAGCAGGCTCGCTTGCCGGCGCAAATCCCATCCGTCGACTCGCGCCCAATGCCGCGTCCCGAAATGCGCCGAACGGGCCGCGTTGCAATTGATTAGCGCCGGCGCCGGCACGTGCCTATATCGACGCTATGGCACCACCCAGAAAGCCCACCCGTCCCCAGCCCGCCGGCCTGCCGACGCGCGAACAGATCCTCGATTTCATCAGCAATGCCGATCAGCCGGCAGGCAAGCGCGAGATCGCCAAGGCCTTTGGCCTGCGCGGCAACGAGAAGATCGCGCTCAAGGCCCTGCTGCGCGACATGGCCGATGAAGGCCTGCTCGAAACCGGCAAGGCGAGAGCGTTCAACCTGATGGGCGGCGTCCCCAAGGTCACCGTGCTGCGCGTGGTCGAGTCCGATGGCGGCCAGGTCATCGCCGTGCCGGAGCGCTGGGAAGCCGAGGGCCACCCTATTCCCAAGCTGCGCGTCATCGAGCGCGGCAAGCGCGGCGCGCTGGGCATTGGCGACCGGATTCTGGCGCGCACCGAGCAGGCCGGTCATGGCTGGGTCGCCCATCCGATGAAGAAGCTGGCCGGCGCGACCGAGCAGATGCTCGGCGTGGTGGCCAAGGACGAGCGCGGCAAGCTGATCCTGCGTCCCGTCGACAAGCGCATCCGCTATGAGACGCCGATCAGCGACCAGGGCGATGCGCAGCCGGGCGATCTCGTGCTGGCCGAGAAGAGTGGCCGACCCCCGCGCGTCACCGCGCGGGTGACGGACGTGCTTGGCGACCCCTTCCAGCCCCGTAGCTTCAGCCTGATCGCCATTCACAAATATGGCATTCCCGATGTGTTTCCCGAGGAGGCCGAGACCGAAGCCGCGAAGGTCCACGACCTGCCCCTCCACGCCGATGCGCGCGAGGACCTGCGCGCCCTGCCCATCGTGGCGATCGATCCGGTCGATGCCCGCGATTTCGATGATGCCGTGTGGGCCGCGCCGGACGATGATCCGGCCAATGAAGGCGGCTTCAAGGCCATCGTCGCCATTGCTGACGTCTCTTATTATGTACGGCCCGGCTCGGCACTGGATCGCTCCGCGCGCAAGCGCGGCAACAGCGTCTATTTCCCCGACCGTGTCGTGCCGATGCTGCCGCACGCGCTCTCGTCGGACATGTGCTCGCTCAAGGCAGGCGAGGATCGCGCCGTACTGGCCTGTCATCTCGTCATCGGACCGGGCGGTGCGCTCAAATCCTGGCGCTTCACCCGCGCGATCATCCGCGTCGCCGCCAACATTCCCTACGAGATGGCACAGGCCGCCATCGACCGCGTCGAAGGCAAGCCAGAGCGGACCTTCTCAGACACCCGGCTCGACATCGGGCTGATCGATCGCCTCAAAGGCGATGGGCTGATCGACGACGCACTGGTTCCGCTCTGGGCATGCTGGCGCGCGCTGGCCAAGGCGCGCGATGCCCGTGGTCCGCTCGATCTCGACCTGCCCGAGCGCCGGGTCGTGCTCGACGAGGAAGGCCGCATCGTCAGCATCGCTATCCGCGAACGGCTGGATGCGCACCGGCTGATCGAGGATTTCATGGTCACCGCCAATGTCGCTGCCGCCAAGGCGCTGGAAGCCAAGAAGGCGCCGGTCATGTACCGCGTCCATGAGCCGCCCAGCCGGGAGAAGCTGACGACGCTCAAGGAGTATCTTGAAACCTACGGCATCAGCCTGGCGCTCGGGCAGGTGATCACCACCAAGACCTTCAACCGGCTGATCGAGCAGATTCCGGATGATGCCGCCGCGCGGCCGCAGATCATGGAGCAGATCCTGCGCAGCCAGACGCAGGCCTATTACGGCCCGCGCAATCTCGGCCATTTCGGCCTGTCGCTCGGCTCTTATGCGCACTTCACCTCACCAATCCGGCGCTATTCGGACCTGTTGGTGCATCGCTCGCTGGTCGGCGCCTATGGGCTGGAAATGCCGGCACCGGCGGACAAATCACTCCCGCGCGAAACGCGGCTCTCTTCGGAAGACGTGGCCGATCTCGCGCCCATCGGCGAGCGGATCAGCCAATATGAGCGTCGGGCGATGGAAGCGGAACGCGAAACGGTCGACCGCTATGTCGCGGCATTTCTGGCGCAGCATGTCGGCGAAATCATGGCCTGCCGCATCACCGGTGTGCAGAGTTTCGGCTTCTTTGCCACCGTCGTCGAGCTGGGCGGCGATGGCCTCGTGCCCGTCTCGACGCTCGGTGGCGAATATTTCCGCTATGACGAGGTACAGCAGGCGCTGATCGGCGAGGACAGCGGCGATCGCTATGCCATGGGCGACCGCATCGACCTGCGCATCGCCGAATCCGACCCAGTAAGCGGCGCGCTGCGCTTCGAGATTCCACACGGCGCCAGCCACATGCCCGAACGCAAGGACCGTCGCCGTCCCGGCAGTGCGCCCGTCCGCCGCACCGGACGCCCGCCGAACATCCGGCACACCGCGCGCCGCAAGGGGCCGGTCAAACGCCGCTGATCGCGCGGGACATTGGATAAAGGGGCGCTCCATCTAGGCGCGCCCCGTCGTTCATTCCTGCGCTGTCAGGTCAAAAGGCATAGAACAGAGAAAACTGCAGCACAGGGTAAACCTTGTACTTGTTGACCTCGTCGTTGACATCCGCCTGCTCCTTGAGCAACTGCTCCTGGAAAGCCGCGTTGGTCGCGAGGCTACCGGTGGCCCGCAGCGCATCCACGCGCGGCGTGCCCTGGAACATGGCGCCGGCGTCCACGCCGAACTTGATGCCGCGCCTCAGGCCACCCGCATAACCCACGGTCAGCAACGGCGCGAAGTCCTTGGCGCGGATCGTGCCGGAGAGCGTGCCGATCTCGCTCGGGGTATAAGTGACATCGCCGATGGTCACAGGCTCGGTCGGCGTCGCCGTAGCGCTGACCCGGTTCTTGGCGATGCGGAAACCACCGGAAAGCCGGAACCCGCCGCCGAACGGATAGACGTCCGCGACGGCGCCATAGGATTCGAGCTTCAGCTTGCCCTCATAGGTCAGGTCGTTGACGTCGATGTCATGGCTGAAATCGAAGAAGGACGCGCTGGCTCGTACGCCAAACGTGTCATTGATCCTCATCCCCACTTCCGGCCCGGCGCCGAGCGTGCCGGCGGTGACGCCAACCGAGTAACGCGCATCTTCTGCGAAGGCGGGCGACACCGCCAGAAGCGTGGCGGTGCTCAGTGCGAGACAGGTCTTCATCTTGATAGGCATTTTTGCTTCCCCCCAAATGTCGTGAGGGCGCGCTCATGCCCGAGCCGGGTACAGGCGTCATATCCTGTCAGGGATATACGCCGCGGACGCGATCGCTGTGTTTCGGCGGCCGATTATTCGTGCTGCCGGCCGAAGTCAGGCGCGGCGTCGTCCTGCCCTTGCTCGATGATCGAGCGACGGATCGCCCGCGTCTTGCTGAAATGCTCGAACAGCGCGTCGCCATCGCCCCAGCGAATGGCCCGTTGCAGTTGCGAGAGATCCTCCGAGAAGCGCTGAAGCATCTCCAGCACCGCGTCCTTGTTGGTGAGGAAGACATCGCGCCACATGGTGGGATCGGACGCGGCAATGCGGGTGAAGTCGCGAAAGCCGCCGGCCGAATATTTGATGACTTCGCTGCGCGTCACGCTCTCCAGATCATTGGCCGTGCCGACGATCGTATAGGCGATGAGGTGCGGCAAATGGCTGGTGACGGCCAGGACCAGATCATGATGCGCGGCATCCATGATCTCGACATTGGCGCCGAGCCGCTGCCACAGCGCCTCGACCCGCGTGACCGCGACCGGATCGGTCCCGGCCGGCGGCGTGAGGATGCACCAGCGGTTGCGGAACAGCGTCGCAAAGCCTGCCTCCGGGCCGCTATTCTCCGTGCCGGCAACCGGATGTGCCGGCACCAGCGTCACATCGGGCAGGACCCTGTGGATTTCGGCGATGATGCTCGCTTGCGAGGATGCGACCTCCGAGAGGATGACATCGGCCGCCAGATCGTCGCGGATCGCCTCGGCAACCGGCGCCATCGCGCCCGGCGGCACGCACAGCACCACCAGATCGGCGTCGATCACCGCCGCGCCGGGCGTGTCCGTCACATCGTCGCATAGGTCGATCCGCCGCGCGGTCTCTCGCACTTCCGGATTGGCATCGTGCCCGACCACCCGCACGGTCGGCGCATAGGCCCGCAGGGCGCGCGCCAGCGACGAGCCGATCAGGCCCAGCCCGATGATGGCAACGCGCGAAAAGGGCAGCATCAGGCGCCGACGATCCGGCGAAGCGCAGCGACGAGCCCCTTCATGTCTTCCGGCGTGCCGATGGTGATGCGCAGGGCATTGGGCAGATCCTGCCCGGGCAGCCAGCGCACGATATAGCCGGCGTCCATCAGGTCCTTATAGGCCGTCTCGGCGCTCGTCTCGCCCTCGAACAGCACGAGGCTGAAATTGGCCTTGGACGGCACGGCGCGTAGCCCCTTGTTGCTAAGCGCCCCGATCTCCGTCTCGAACCAGGCGCGCCATTCGCTGTTGTGCGCGCGGCTCTTCTCCACGAAGTCCTGCGCCTCCAGCGCCGCGACCGCCGCGCGGGACGAGGCGATGGGGAAGGAGAAGGGCTGGCGAATGCGGTGCATCGCGTCGATCACCTCCGCGCTGGCATAGCCCCAGCCGACCCGGCCGGCAGCAAGGCCGAAGATCTTGGAGAAGGTGCGCGTGACCAGCACATTGGGCGCGGTGCGGGCCAGTTCCAGCCCGCCATCGTCATCCTCGGCGTCGAGATATTCGCTATAGGCCTGATCCAGCACCAGCAGAACATGTGGCGGCAGTCCGGCATGCAGGCGGGCGATCTCCGCGCGGGGCGTGAACGTACCGGTCGGGTTGTTCGGATTGGCGAGGAACACCAGCCGGGTGCGATCCGTGACATGGGCCAGGATGGCATCGACATCCGTCGCATAATCCTTGTCCGCGACCTCGACGGGCACTGCGCCGACGCGACGCGTCGCGATGGGGTAGACGGAGAAGCCATAGCGCATGAAAATGATCTCATCGCCCGCGCCCGCGAAGGTGCCGGCAGCCATGTGCAGCACTTCATCCGACCCGGTGCCGTAGATGATCCGGGCCGGGTCAAGCCCGTGCCGCTGCGCAATCGCTTCGCGCAGCTCAACCGCAGCGGAGTCGGGATAGCGCTCCAGGCAGTCGGCAGCGGAACGGAATGCCGCGCGCACCGGCTCGGCTGTGCCGAAGGGATTTTCATTGGACGAAAGCTTCACGACCTCGCGGCCATCATCCGCCTTCGACTTGCCCGGAACATAAGGCGCGATGGCCATGATCCAGTCTTTGGCGACGGGTGCGGCGGGCTTTTGAAGATCGTCTGTCATGGCGTGGCGCTTTAGCCCCGCTGCGCGCAATTGGCAAAGGCCTGTGCGATTCGCCCAAAGCTCCGCGATGATGCGCTCGACAGCCCCGGCCGGCCGGCCCGATTGACAATATCCGCTCTTCGGCTCAAGCGCTGGATCATGTCCATGGAGAGTGCCATCGCTTCCACAGACCAGCGCTTCGGCCTGCGGCGGTCCATCCGGCTGGCAGGGCCGCTCCGGCTCGATAGCGGCGCTAGCCTGACGCCCGTCGAGATCGCTTACGAAACTTATGGCACGCTGAACGCGCAGGGCAGCAATGCCGTGCTGATCTGCCATGCGCTGACCGGCGATCAGTTCGTGGCGTCGGAACATCCGGTGACCGGCAAGCCCGGCTGGTGGACGCGCGCCGTGGGGGCCGGCAAGCCCATTGACCCCGAGCGGCATTTCATCATTTGCGCCAATGTGTTGGGCAGTTGCCTCGGCTCTTCCGGCCCGGCCAGCATCGATCCTGCCACCGGTGCGCCTTTTGCGATGCGCTTTCCCGTCATCACCATCGCCGACATGGTCCGCGCACAGGCGATGCTGCTCGATCATCTGGGCGTGGCCCAGCTTGCCGCCGTGGTCGGCGGCTCGATGGGCGGGATGCAGGCGCTGGCGTGGCCGACCCTCTATCCCGAGCGCGTGCGCGCCGTGCTGGCGATTGCCACCACCGCCCGTCACAGCGCGCAAAACATCGCCTTTCACGAGGTCGGGCGCCAGGCGATCATGGCCGACCCGCGCTGGCGCGGCGGCGACTATTATGCGAGCGGCGAGCCCCCGGCTGCGGGCTTGGCGGTGGCACGCATGGCCGCGCACATCACCTATCTTTCCGAAGCCGGGCTGACCGAAAAGTTCGGCCGCAAGCTGCAGGCGCGGGAGACGAAGACCTTCGGCTTCGATGCCGACTTTCAGGTTGAGAGCTATTTGCGCCACCAGGGCATCAGCTTCGTCGAGCGGTTCGACGCCAACAGCTATCTCTACATCACGCGGGCGACTGATTATTTCGATCTGGCAGAGGATCATGGCGGCAGTCTGGCCAATGCGTTCGCGCGGACGCAGGCGCGCTTCTGCATCATCAGCTTCGATACCGACTGGCTCTACCCCACGACAGAGTCGCGCAACATCGTCCACGCGCTCCATGCGGCCGGTCGGGCCGCGACCTTCGTCGAGCTTTCAAGCCCCTTCGGCCATGACAGCTTCCTGCTGGATGCTCCCGAGATGAATCGCGTGCTCGACGGCTTCCTGAGAGGCGGCGCATGACCGGGATGCACGCTGATATCACTTTGAGCGACGATCCGGTCCGGTTGGACCGCGCGCGCATTCATGGCTGGCTAGCCTCGAGCTACTGGTCGCCCGGCATCGCCCGCGCGCTGGTGGACCGGGCCATCGACGGATCGCACTGCCTCGGCGCCTATCGCAACGGCGCCCAGATTGGCTTCGCCCGCATGATCACCGACCATGCCACCTTTGCCTGGCTGAGCGACGTGTGGGTCGATGACGCCGCGCGCGGAGCCGGGCTGGCACGCCGCATGGTCCAGTGGTTTCTCGATCATCCTGATTTCCAGGGCATCCGGCGTATCGGCCTCACCACGCTCGATGCGCATGGCGTCTATGCCCCGCTCGGCTTCCGCAGCCCGCGAAAGCCCGACCGCTACATGGAACGGCTCGACCCCGCCTTCGACACGCTGCTGAATGGCGAAGAGACTTCGCCGCATGACTGACGGCCTGCGTCCGGATCTTGCACTGATCGCGCGCCACGTCACCACGGGCTCTCGGGTGCTGGACGTGGGTTGCGGCGATGGCGCCCTCATGGCGGCGATGCGCGACGGAGCACACGCAGACGTGCGCGGGCTGGAGATCGATCCGGCCAATGTGGCCGCGGCCGTCGGGCGCGGCCTGCCGGTCGTTCAGGGCGATGCCGACACCGACCTTGGCTATTATCCAGACAAGAGCTTCGATTTCGCGATCCTCAGTCAGACGCTCCAGACGACGCGGCGACCGGACAAGGTGATCGAGCAACTGCTGCGCATCGGCAAACAGGCCTTTGTCTCCTTTCCCAATTTCGCGCACTGGCGCGGGCGCCTCTCGCTGATGTGGGGCGGGCGGATGCCGGTGACGCCGCTGTTGCCCGAGCGCTGGTACGACACGCCCAACATCCACCACCTCACCATCGACGATTTTCGGGCGCTGGTGCGTGAGCGGGGCTGGACCATCGATGCCCAATGGTTCCTCAACCATGGCCGCACGACGGGATCAGCCAATGCCAATCTGTTCGCCGAACACGCCGTCTTCCTGCTGCATGCCTGATGGGCGACACACCATCCTTCCGAATTATGCTGCAGTGCAACAACGGGGTGGCCAGATCGCAGCAGGCGGTGCATAGGGCGTGCCACGAACAGAACAGCGAAACGACGACATGACTGCTGCGGCCAAGCCCTTTCCCATGAACGAACGTGAATTTGTCGGCCTGATGGCGTCGATCATGGCGCTCAATGCGCTCGCCATCGACGCGATGCTGCCGGCCTTCCCCGCGATTCGCGCGTCCCTGAACGTGGCCGACCCCAATTCGCTGCAATATATGATCACTGCCTATATGCTGGCCAATGCCGTCGGTTCGCTGGTCGCCGGCCCGCTGGCGGACCGGTTCGGGCGCAGGCCGATGCTGCTGCTCAGCATTACCTTTTCGGCGCTCGGCGGCCTCGCCAGCGCGCTGGCGCCGACCTACGAGATGCTGCTCACGATGCGCGCGGTGCACGGCTTCTTTGCCGCGGGCCTGGGCGTGCTCGCCGTGTCCGTGATCCGCGATCGCTACTCGGGCGACACCATGGCGCGGCTGATGAGCGTGATCTTCATCATCTTCATGCTGGTGCCGGTCATCGCTCCCTCCGTGGGTCAACTGGTGCTGACCGTGGCATCCTGGCGCGAGATCTTCCTCGTCTTGGCGGCTTACGCCAGCATCGTGCTGGTGTGGACATGGCGCCGGCTGCCGGAGACGCTGGATGAAGACCAGCGCCAGCGCATTTCCCTGCCGGTCATCGCTCGCAACTGGGCGGCGGTCGTCAAGGATCGTCAGGGCCTGGGCTATATGCTCGGCGCGGGGATCATGATGGGCGGCATGTTCGGTTTCCTGAATAGCGCGCAGCAGATTTTCTTCGACGTGTTCGATGCCGGGGCCTTCTTCCCGCTCGCCTTCGCCTGCGTGGCAGGGTCGATGGCGGTGGCGAACTTCTCGAACAGCCGCATCGTCGAGCGCTTCGGTGCGCGCAGGGTTTCGCACCTCGCGCTCATCTTCTTCATCGCCGTCAGCATTGCTCAGCTGCTGGCCAGCCAGATGCATCCCGAGCCGCTGCTGCTGTTCATGGTGCTGATCGCACTCAACATGGGCATGGTCGGCTTTACCGGATCGAACTTCGGCTCGATCGCCATGGAGCCCTTCGGTCACATCGCCGGATCGGCCGCCAGCTTCCAGAGCTTTGCGCGCATGGCGATTGCCACGCTGATCGGGGCGGCGACCGGACAAAGGTTCGACGGCACCACCCAGCCGTTGGCGGAAGGCTTCATGGCCACCGGTCTGGTCGCGCTCGTCTTCATCCTGCTGGCCGAGCGCGGACGCCTCTTCACCCGCCCGCGCCGCAACGCCATGCGGCCCCCACTGCCGCCGCGCTGAGCGGTCTCGGGCGAGCGCCGGACGAGCAGCTGCGCCGTCCGTCCTTCATTTCCTGAGGCCCTCACCCTATCTGAATGGGGAAAGGCTGGCCCGTGCCCGCCTGCGGAGATCGTTCGTGCGCAAGGCAATTCTCGGCCGTTACGGCAGCAATCAGGGTCACTGGGTCGGCGATGGCTTCCCGGTTCGCTCGCTCTTTTCCTATCACGATCTTGGGCAACAGATCAGCCCGTTCCTGCTGCTCGATTATGCCGGGCCGCACGCGTTCGAACCGACCCAGGCGCGGCGGGGCGTGGGACAGCATCCCCATCGTGGATTCGAGACGGTCACCATCGTGTATGACGGCGAAGTGGAGCATCGCGATTCCACGGGCAATGGCGGCATCATCGGCCCTGGCGACGTGCAGTGGATGACGGCCGCCGGCGGCATTCTGCACGAGGAGTTCCATTCGCCCGCCTTCGCGCTCGCCGGTGGTCCGTTCCGGATCGTGCAGCTCTGGGTGAACCTGCCCGGCAAGGACAAGATGGGGCCGGCGGGTTATCAGGCGATTTCGGCCGAAGACATTCCCACCGTCGACCTCGGTGCTGCTACGGGTATCGCACGCATCATCGCGGGCGCCCTTGGCGACGCTCAGGGGCCGGCCCGTACCTTCACGCCCATCAACGTGTGGGATGTACGGCTGACCGCAGGCGCGGACACGACGCTCGCTCTGCCGGAGGGGCACATTGCCCTGATCGTCGCGCTGACTGGCCGGCTCACGATCAATGGCACCCAGCCGCTTGATGAGGCCGAGGTTCTGCTGCTGAGCCAAGACGGCAAGGATGTTCAAATCCAGGCCGCGGGCGAGTCGAGCCTGCTCGTCCTCACCGGTGAACCGATCGACGAACCGATTGTCGGCTACGGGCCCTTCGTGATGAACAGCGAAGCGGAAATCCACGCGGCGATCGATGATTTCAACAGCGGGCGCTTTGGCGCGCCCGTGTGATCGCCGGACAGGATGCTGGTGGGCGATGACGGGCTCGAACCGCCGACATTCTCGGTGTAAACGAGACGCTCTACCAACTGAGCTAATCGCCCCCTCGCGGGATTTCCTGCGCTTTCTAGGTTTTCCCTTTGTCCGTCAAGAGCGGTTTCGCGGAACAGAAAGGCAACTGCAGGCCAAATGCGGACCTAGAAGTCCCGAACTATTCCCGAACTTTTGGAACACGTGCGAAGGCAGGGATTTAATTGATAAGAGGGCTGTTGCCGTGCTGCCAGAATTCTAGCATCGCCGGTTTCCACCCCACCGCTAACGATGCCAGTTAAGAGCCGACGATATGCTGACACGTATTTGTGCGCTTTGACGGCAATGGCTGAGGAGCAGGGCGCAGCAACTACAAAGCTCTTGGTAGCTGTCAGTTTAGCGCCTGCTCGGGAACGATAGCGAGTTCAGCCGAGCGGTCAGCCACAAACACAATCGTTAGGATCGCCTAACTCGACTTCGGCAAGATTAGGGCATGGGCCCAGTATGCTTTCTCCATACCGATCGAGGAAGTGTGTATTGCACTACCTGACGTTTCGTCATCTGAAGCCGAGCCGGATCCTCTACCCATTGGATCGTCGCCACCGAGGTAGGGTCGAAGTTTTCGACAATTGCCAACACATAGTCTCTTCTCAGGGCAATTGCCTGATCATATTCCAGACGGGTGAGCGTAGCTGTACAGATACCGACTGAACTCTTGACCTCAATTAGTTTGAGTGTTCCCGCCTTAATGATCTTGAAATCATAGCCGACTTTTAGACCGCTCGTGTCGGTTACAAGCCACCCAGCGGCCTCAAGGGTTTTCCTAACGGCTTGTTGAGCATCCCACCATCCGCTCGCCGCCGGTGGCGGCGGAGATGTAGTGACTCCAATTGAAGCAGGGTGCGGAACCACAGTTCCGCCCGGCGTCGAAGTTTGTGCGACCGGGACAGGCGGAAGACCTGGCAGCACTGGAGGGGCAGATTGTACAGCTTGTGTTGATTGGAGCCGCGTCCAAGACATTCCAGGATAGGAGAGTGCAAACTCTTGGTGGGCGGGGGAAGCAGGATCGTCGTCGAAGTAGGCGGCAGCCTCGGTAGACGTGAACCCAAAATCGGCCAAGAAATCCGCCACATCTACGTGGCTGCGTCCTGCGGCGAGAAAGCTGTCCGTGTAAATTGCAGCGATAAGTGCAGCGATCGGTATTTTTGTACCGCTGGCTGGCCGAACGATCCCTGAATAGAAGGACACGTTTTGGGGATCATGGACCGTATATTCGCCAGTGACTGGATCTTTGCGAAACATTTTGGGGTTATCTTCGCCGCGATATTTAGGTGGCTCACCCTTTAAATGGCACCAACTCTGAACGAGTGTCGTCGTATTTGAAGGTCGTAGGTGGGGGCAAGTTTTGCGAGAGGCGCTTACGAAGGCCGGACTTTGCATCTCTTGAACTGAGGCGTAGCAGACGAAACCTTTTTGAAGGTTGAGATTGTTCCGCCAAATATTCGAAGGGACTGCCAAAACTCCACCGGTAAGCCCCGTTGGAACCTTATGATCATTGTCGAAAATGATCGCGATCTTTTCAGGATTGGCTCTGCTTGGCTTGTTGTAAAGGTCATCAAGCAACTGTTGCAACTGGCTCGATTCAATGCCGATAGTGGAACCAACCCGAGGGATCTGATTGCCGTAGTGCTTGCAGGCGAGGAAAATCTGGGCAGCGCGGCCACGAAACCCATGACCCGCTACCCCTTTGAGGATCTCTAACGCCTTGTCGTAAACGGCAGGGACATTGATCGGGATCACGCGGCAAGTCGAGAATTGCGGCGGCGTGTTTCAGCCAGATAGGCCGCAGGCGAAAGTTCTCCACGCATCAGAGCCTGATATGAGCAGGTCGCAGCGCTAGAGTAATCAAGTTGGCTTCCATCCTCGCCAGCGATCAGCGCCGGGAGATCGCTGATCGCTTCCGCGACTGTCACCGCTGCCTGCGTTACGAAACTTCCCTCCGGAGAAAGTGAACACCATTCTGCAGGACGACGCGGCGGCATATTGACTCTGCCTGCACGTCGCACACCCACGATTACGACTCTAACGCGGCGCTGAGGGACCCCGAACTCCGCAGCGTTCATTTTCCAAACCTGCGCGTCATAGCCGGCTTCATCGAAGCCCCTCATGATACGCTGTAAGAAAGTCCCACCTGACATGCTTAAAAGTCCAAGAACGTTTTCGAACACGAACAGGTCGGGTTTCATTTTCTCCAAGAGTAAAGAGTATCTAGCATGGAGATGGTTGCGGACATCCGCTTCTGAACGCTTGTTTCCGCCCGTCGAGAAACCTTGACATGGAGGCCCGCCTACCAAGGCGAGAGGCCGCGCCCCGCAGCGTTCTTTCGATGCAGTTACTAAATATTCTATGACCTGATCGTCGTTCATGTCGCCAACGACGGCAAGTGGCGAAACGTTCTGCCTGAATGCCGCGACTGCGGACTTGTCGAAGTCTGCCGCCGCCAACGTTGTCCAACCCTGCCATTTAAAACCGAGCGATAGGCCTCCACATCCTGCGAACACGTCGACCATGTCGCCCGGTGCACCTAGGGCTTCGGCGATTTGCATTGCGAGCAGAGGCGGAACTGCATTGCCGATCTGCTGACATACCGCGCGCTGTGAACCATGAAAGATGAAGTCGTCTGGGAACGATTGCAGGCGCGCTGCTTCCCTGTGGGAGATGGTGCGATCTTGCGAGGCGTCTGGATGTAGAAAGCAGCCATTGCCAGGCCGGGTGTAGTAAGTGCCGATTGTGTAGCTAGGAGCGTCGGGAAGGAGGCGGCCGTAGTAGGTGGAACGTGACCCCTTGCCTGCTGCGCAACTTTCCCGAATTTGCGCCAAACGCGCCGATGGAACATCTTCGGGGATGTTTTTCCAATTCCCACCTGGAGGCACGGCGCGGGCAAATTGAAGATCCAGCGCGCTCAGTTTAGCGCTCTGATGGTTCCAGATCATAATCTGCACTCGTTCCAATTTGCGACGCTAGTCAAGGCATCGCGCTCCCAATCTTCAAGCTTAGGAAAGTCGTCAAGCAGCCGCGCCATATCAGCTCGATTTAGCCCGTAAGCTTTCGCTACGGTGATTTCGAGACGATGCTCAGCCGCGGATCCGCCGCCATTCATAGCGCACCTAGCGATTGAAGACAGCTTTCCTACTAATTGATCGTTCAGCTCGGGCATTCGCGCCTGCCTGACTACGCCAAGAGACATATGGCCGGTAGTAAGCCGCGCTCGAACCTGTGCTTCGACGACGAACGATGAGAGCAGAGCATGAAGAGCAGTAGTGCGGTCTAGCTTGCCATCTCGGTAACACGCGACGTGTAAAGAGTTCCCTGCGACCCAACCTGGTGGAATCACCGTACCAATCATGCGCCGCTTGGATGTGGCTCGGGCCACGTCACGCCATACCGCTCGAGGAAAGCTGGTGGAATGGAACCCCGTGCAAAGAGCTGGACGGACTGACATTGTCGGATCCTCAATTACACCGTGCCGGCTGATCATACGGCCTTTGACGAAGGGGTATCGAGTTCCCTTGGTAACTTTCTCGGCAAGACGGGTTTCGTCTAACTCTCGCCCCAGCCAAAGGTTATGCGGACGATCCCCTTCCCAGGACTGTAAAGTTGATAAGCCACTAAACTTCCCGGCCAATTCGTCAGCTCCCGAGGGAGGCCCAAAAGGAAGGGTCCAGTTGCGAGCTTCCATCGCCGATCTATTTAAGATGACGGCCTGTTCGCTAACTAAAGAGCCATGTGCGTCGAACGACCGTATCCGTCCCTTCCCCGCCGCTCGGCTACCGGCGTGCATAGTAAGCGCGACGACCGGTTGATCCACCCGTTCGAACAAGCGTGCCTCAGATGGATATGTCGCTGCGTCGACGATTCTGTTCGATCCAAATGCCTTGCGGCGTATCGCGGTCGAAGACTGGTCGCCCATGATCGTTGCGGGAAGAATGATCCCGATGACGCCGCCCCTTCGCGCAATACTTAGACTCAAATCCCAGCCACATCGGGCGAGGTTAGTGCCCCACCCGCCCCATGCGCCTTCCGCGCGGGCTGCTGGAAAGCGCGTGTCAAGCACTCGCGAGAGGGCACGTAGGTCCTCCTTGTATCGCTTCGCGCCCAACAAAGACAAATGCCTTACCTCTCTGCTGTCGGGCTTCAGCAGTTCCCAAGGCGGATTCGTGATAACGAAGTCAAAACGCGGGGAGAGATCAGTGGCAAATGTATCGCCCACTATTACATCCGTCTTGACGTTCATGCCGAGCCGACGCGCCATTGCACACACACGCGCGGCGGCCGTGTTGGCCGCAGCAGCCTCTCGGTCGCGAAGCTCAATGAGCCACGGAAGTTTCGAAAGCTTGGGATTTCGGGCCGATACTGAGAGAAGCGCAAGAATGAGGCGCCCATCCCCACAAAATGGATCAGTTGCAGCGATTTTCGTTAATGACGTTATCTCCAGCGCTGAAATCATCTGTTCGGCCAGATCATTAGCTAGCCGGGTCGGCGTGTAGAAGCGTCCGGTCGCCCTCTCCGCCAGGGTCTTGCCGTTGTAGCTTTCCTCGCTGGCCGCATGGCTATCCAGCTCAAGCATGGGCAACCTCAAGCGGTAGGCCTGACTCGGCTTTTATCAGCATTTGAACCAAGAACATAATTTGACCTCTTCCCGCCGCAATGTCGGGCGCCAGAATCTTGGGGGAATGAGAACGTTTCGGCAACCGGAATTCCGTGCGATCGTCAGATTGATATCGAGCGACCTGCGGGCGTTTTCGAACACCCGACAGAGTAGGAGATGCGGACGCTGCATTGCTACCAAACGATCTCAGCAAGAGTTCGTCGCTAGCCGCCAGGAACGACTATTGAACATGAACGTTACGCCATCCCTGTTGCCAATTGGGGGGCGGGAAAACCATAACATCCATAACATGGGCTTATTTTCAATGGCTTACACCATAACATCTGACATAATATTACCATAACCAGATTATGTCTTTTGAAGGTGACATTTCGATTTGAAAAAGCCCCTTCTTTTCAAAGACATTATGTTTCCACCCGCTTAAGATTATAAAAAATTATGGTCGAACCATAACCATAGAAATGGCAGTTTTCTGCTACTTACAGCGCAATATCTCCGCGAGATTATGGATGTTATGGTTTTCCCGACCCCATCCCCCGCCCTTGGGCGGACGAGCGAAAACTCAGAAATTTTTGCGACGTGATTGGACGCTCAGAATAAATTGACCGATTATCGGATCCAAATAGGTGCGAGTGTGCATCAGGATGCATCTGCGGAGCACCGATATATTCGGCCACTCCGTCCGGCTCTTAGGCCGGTTTCCGGCGCCGGTGAAAATGCATCAATACCGACACAAAAAGCGCGCGGGCGAGGCGGGGGGAAAAGCGCGTTTCGCGGGGGGCCATCGCGTAGAGGCGTTTGTCGGGCTGCGGATCGATGCTAGTCATGCGATCAGCGCTGGCATTGATGGAGGCCGCCATCTGCAATCACTTCCGGGCCGACCCCTCTAAGCTCTCGACATGGGCAGAGTATATCGGCGCCCATCTTCCCGAGCCTGAGCTGCAAGCGGCATCCGAGGATGTCTGGCCCCGCAAGCCCGCCATCGTGGCGCGCAGTAGTGAAGGGCAAACCGTCGTTGATCAGATGATCTGGGGCGTCCCGCGAAAGATGCCCGGCAAGCGCCCCGGCACGACGATCACCAAGCACATCACCAACGTCCGCAATCTCGATAGTCCGTTCTGGCGATCAATGATCGCAACGCCGGCGCAGCGTTGCCTTGTGCCCTTCACGCAGTTTGCCGAGCCGAAGATCGGCCAAGGGCGTGAGGAGTGGTGGTTCACGATCAATCAGCAGCCGGTGTCATGCTTCGCCGGGATTTGGCGTCCGAGCGAGGCCGGGATCGTCTTTGCGTTCCTGACCTGCGAACCCAACCCGCTGGTCGCCCCGCTTCACCCGAAGGCCATGCCGGTCATTCTCCATCCCGAGGACTATCAGGTTTGGCTGACCGGCGATTTGGATGCGGCTCGCGCTCTCGCTCAGCCCTTTCCCAGCCAGCTTATGGCAGTCGCCTGAACGTCAGGTGCGGTATCTGCGCAGAGCTTTCTTCCAGACCAGCTGATCTGGAAGCGGGAGCAGGATCGTCTCCCTGTCCTGGCTCGTTTCGATCAGCATGGGCCGCACGCGTCGGCCGCGAGCAGCTGAGCATCGCCGGCAATAAAATCTCATCCGGGCGTCGCGAAACGTGTCGTTCCAATGGCGCTGCTGAAACCACCACCATAGCCCGTGCGGATCGAAGGGCGCTGCGTGTCCGCACCGGCACACCACGCGAACGGCGTTGTGCCATGCTGCTGCTTCGAAAATACACGTCGCGACCCTTATATCGCCAACATAGCGGGCCACTTCATCGAGCAGTGTTCAGCAGCTTCGCGCATGCGAGCGCGCCAAACATAAACGGTCCCTCGTCTCGCGCGCCTGCGCGGATCTCTTCCAAAAACTGGCGGTTACCGTGGCCGCGCTCTTCCAGCGCCTTCGCGACGGCGTCGCGAATGTCGTCAATTCGGTCCATGTGCATGTTCTCCTGATAGAGAACATATGAGGAACATGGTGCGATTCGGTCAATGGAAGAATCTCGGGAAACTTGGCTGACGCGACGAACTGTCGTAAAAGCAAAATTGCAGGCGCTGACTCTGTTGGCCCTGCTTGGCGGTGCCCATCCCCCCCGGATATAACCGCCAATAAAGAGGGGCGTCGCTCTGCGGCGCCCCTCCATTCTTATCCGGTGCTGAGATATGCCAATCACATATCGCGTGGCCGAAATCGCACAACCTCAGTCCCGACCGCCTCATTCAGATCTAGAAACACCGATTGCAAAGGCGCCAGCTCCAGCTCGAAGAAAGCGTCGGTCGCCTTCGTCACATCACCAAAGCCGCCCGCGTTCGCCGGCACAATGCCAAGCAGCTGCGGCGGCACCCGGTGCGCGGCAAGCACGTCGTCGCGCGTCGTGTTCTTGATGCCGAGGAACTCGTCGCTCGCGCCCATCTGCGCGATTGGCAGCAGTTTGATGCCGTTCTCCTTCCCGTTGGGCGAGTGGACGAACAGATTGCGGAAATTGCCCGGCCCGCGCGATCGCTTGAGCGCATCGCGCATCTTGTCCACGTCGCCCTCGGCAAATTCGCCGGTCGCATACATGATGTAGCCCGCATGGCTCCCGTTTTCATAGTAGCGCCGGCGGAACAAGGTGGCGTTCTCATTGAGCAGGGCTGACTGCAAGGCCGAGATATATTCGGGCACGCCGTAAATCTCCTGATTGAGATCGAGCGCGAGCAGCTGATGGACGGTGCCGAACGGGAACTGCTCTTCATGCTGGAACCCCGGCACCCACCAGAAGGCGCCCGGCTCGACGCCGCGCCGCGTATATTTGGCAAGCGGATGATCGAGGCGCAGCAGGTCGCCCAGGCGGTTGCGGATCTCCTGCGCATAGGCGTTCCCGAGCACGAGATAGTCGAGCACCATGCCGGCGAACACCTTGCGGCTCAGCCAGCGCGTCGGCTCGAGGCTGGCGGCCAGCATGTTGCGCTTGAGCATGATCGCGCTCGAATGGTGCGGCGAGGCTCGAAACGCACGGGAAAGGCCGTTGAGCGAGATCGGCGGCTCATACCAGCGGCCATTGTGCCCGCACTCCATCATGTCGAGCATGGTGGCGCGGCTCAGCACCGGCTCGGGATCGCCGAAGCTGAAGGCTTGCACCTCGCTGACCGTGGCCGGCATAGCGGTGGACAGGGCACGTGCATTCTGGCGGCGAGATCGGCGCTTGCTCATTCGATTATCTCCATTGTGCCCTTGGGCTTTTCCTTGCCGTCGAGCGGCTCATTCATCAGGATGTGCATCGTGGCCCATGCGAGGTCCGCGTGGCCGTCATTGCCGCCGCGCCCGGCCTTGAACGTCATGCTGCGTCCGCTGGCTGTGAGGGTCTTCTTCACCGAGACAAATGATGAGACGAGATCGAGCATGGAGGCATCGAATGCGAGGCGGCCCCGGCGCACGACATTCTGCGCCTTCATCACCATCTGGGCTTTCAGCTCGAGCGAATATTCGATCTTGGCGACCGTGCAGCCCGGCATGGCGCCCACCTTAGCGAGGAGCTGATAAACGCCCGCGCCCACGCCCTTGGCGTCAACGCCCAGATAGGTGCAATTGTATCGGCTGAGCATCACCTTGATGAACTCGGCCTGCTGCTCGAAATCGAGGCCGCGCAGTTGGTGGCGCTCGAGGATCCTGAAAGGCTCGCCTTCTCTTTCCGGCGGCGCTGCAATCACCAGCGCGGCATTGTCGCCGTCCTCGCTCTCCTGCGGGTCATAGCCGGCCCACACCCGGCGAGTGCCATAAGGGCGCAGAGCGTCGGGATCGAAATCCACCCACTCCACCAGGCTATCGCAGCCGCAGGCGATCAGATCGTTGAAGCGGAAGGCCGAAAGGCTGTCATCCACGAACTCGCACAGGAACAGGTTGGCGAACTCATCGGGCGCATACTCATCCTGCAGCTCGTCGATGTCGAAAAGATCACAGCCGCCGGCCTCGGCGTCGCGGATGTTGACGATATGGCGCCACACCCGATCCGGCCCGACCGATCCGATCGCCAGCGCCGCATGGCTCACATCGATCTCGATCCGATCCGCCTTTTTTCGCCGCTTGTTTCGGCGCTCGCCAGTCCAATAGGGATAAGCCGGATGCGCCACGCTCGATGGCGTTGAAAAGTAGGTTTTGCGCCACTTCTTGTGCGTCGCCATGCCCGAGGCGACCTTGTTCAGCTCCTCGAATGAGTGAACCCAGAAGAACTCATCGAAATAGAAATTGCCATGCCGGCCCTGCGCCGTGCGGAAATTTGTGCCGAGATAATGCAGCTCGGCCGCCGCTTCCTCCGCCGGGCGCAGATCGGACGTGATCAGCATCGGATCGCCGGTCAGCGCCACGCCGACCAGCTTGGCGAAACTCACGATATAGCTGCGGAACTGATGGGCCTGCGCCTTGGAGGCAGAGAGGAAGATCTGGTTGCGCCCGGTTTCGATCGCGTCGATCAGCGCCTCGAACGCGAAATAGTAGGTCGCGCCGATCTGGCGGGACTTGAGGATCATGCGCGTGCGCTGATCCTTCGCCTCCCACCATTGCGCCTGATAGTCGTACAGCCCTTCGAGGAATATCCGCTTCAGCTCGGCGGCCTGCTCTTCCGTGAAATGGTTCTTGCGCGCTTTCTTGCGCGGCCCGGCGTTGCGATTGGCGACCTTCTCATTGAGATCGCCCTCATGTCCGCCCTCAGCCTGATAGCGGCGCACGCGGGCCATGGCCGTGATCGAGCGCGATAAGGCGTCCAGCTCGGCCAGATCCGCGTTGGTCTTCTTCTCCTTGGCGACCAGCACCATGAAGCGGCATTCGAGGCTGTCCTCGATCTTGCTGATCGAGGGCGCGTCGTCCCACCGATCGCGCTGTTTCCAGCTTTCGATGGTCGCGCGCGGGATCGCGCTGCCCTTCTCATTGACGATGCCATGCAGCGCGAACTCGTCCGCGATCTGGGCCACGCCCCAGCCTCGCCAGTAGAGGCTGCGCGCATGTCGGCGCGGGTCGAACTGCCAGAAGCTGGGCGGCCCTGCTGGGGCAGTGAGGGGCTGGGCAACGGTCATCGCGCCTGACCATGCCGTCCGCGCCGATCAGATCACGGTCCTCCATCGGGTGAGAAGCTCTCGCCCGATGGACTGGCTTGAGGATCACGTCCCGTACGGCCCTTCTGGCGCCAGCACCGCCGATCCAAAACAAGGGAGCCCGCCCCCATGGCCAAGAGCAAGTTTTTCCGCATCGCCGTTGAAGGTGAAACCGTCGATGGCCGCGTGATCCAGCGCGAATGGCTCGAGCAGATGGCCGCCAGCTACGATCCCAAGACGTACACGGCGCGGATCAACTGCGAGCATATCGCTGGCTACAGCCCGGATAAGCCGTTCAATGCCTATGGCACCATTCTGGCTCTGCGCACGGCCGAGGTCGAGCTGCGGATCAGTGGCCAGACCGTCAAGAAGCTGGCGCTCGAAGGCGAAATCGAGGCGAACGATCAGCTGCTCGCGATCAACAAGGCCGGCCAGAAGCTGTTCACCAGCTGTGAGATCCACCCCAATTTCGCGGACAGCGGCAAGGCCTATCTGGTCGGCCTGGCCGTAACCGATCAACCGGCATCGCTGGGCACCGAACCGCTCAAATTTGCGGCCATGACGCGCCCCAACCTGTTCACCAACGCGATCGAAACATCGCTCGAGTTGACGGCCGAGCCGATCGAGCCTGCCGGCATCGCCGAGGCGATCAAGTCCGGCTTCGCCGGCGTCGCGGCCCTGTTCTCGCGCTCGGAAGAAAAGCCGAAGGAAGAGCCGGCACCCAAGCAGGAGCCGGCCAACGACAACAGCTTCGATGTGACGGCTTTCGCGAGCGCCATCGGTGATCAGGTCGCGGCTGCAGTCAAGCCGGCCAATGACGCGATCGCGGCGATCAATGCGCGCTTCGATGCACTCGATGCGAAGCTCGCCAAGACGGAGCAGCCCGGCACGTTCACGCGCACGCCCGCCACCGGCGGCAGCGGCGCGGTGGTCACGGATTGCTGATCACACGCCCCGCTACCTCTCCCGCACCCGCCCCATTGGAGCCTGACCATGCGTAACGAAACCCGCCTCCTGTTTGCCGCCTATGTGAGCCAGATCGCGCTCATCAATGGCGTGGCAACCGCAGAAACCAAATTCACCGTCGCGCCCGTTGTCGAGCAGAAGCTCGAAGAGAAGATCAAGGAGTCGAGCGACTTCCTCGGCATGATCAACATCCAGCCCGTCGTGCAGCAGAGCGGCAACAAAGTCGGCGTCGGCGTCACGCGCCCGCTTGCCGGTCGCACCAACACCGCCGGCGGCAACCGTCGCACGCCGACCGATCCCACGGACACCTCGGATGAAGGCGGCTATTTCTGTCGCCAGACCAACTACGACCATGCGATTCCCTATGCCAAGCTGGACGCATGGCGACACAAGCCCGAGTTCCAGACCCTCCTGCGCGATGTGATCATCAAGCAGCAGGGCCGCGACCGGATCATGATCGGCTTCAACGGCATCTCGGCGGCCGCGACCACCAACCGCGATGACAATCCGCTCCTGCAGGACGTCAATGAGGGCTGGCTGCACAAGATTCGCACCAAGGCGCCCTCGCGTCATCTTGAGGACGGCGCGCTGACCTCCGGCGGCACGAAAGCCATCTACGTCGCCGCCGGCGTCGAAGTCGTAAACGGAGCCGGCACCAATACGGACACCGCCAAGGCCGATTATGCCAATCTCGATGCGCTCGCCTTCGACGCGCTGGATCTGCTCGACCCCTGGCACCGGGGTGACACCGATCTGGTGGTGATCGTTGGCTGGCAGCTGGTGAAGGACAAATATCTGAACCTGCTGCAAGCCGCCGGCGACACCGCGACAGAGCGCGAAGCCGCCCACCGCATCCTCACGCTGCCCAAGCAGCTCGCCGGAAAGCGCGCCATCATCGTCCCCTTCTTCCCGGAGACGAGCCTACTGGTCACCAGCCTCGATAACCTGTCGATCTATTGGCAGGAAGAGACGCGCCGGCGCCACATCAGGGATGAGCCGGCCCTCGACCAGATCGAGAATTACGAGAGCGTCAATGAGGATTTCGTGGTCGAGGATTACGGCCGCTGCGCCCTTGTCGAGAATATCGTGATGGGCGCCAAGCCGGACTGATCGGCCGGCGCCCTTCTCCCGCATTCGCTCCAACTGACAGGACACGCACAATGAGCCTCGCTCGCCGCCACAGGGACCGCATCCTTGCTGCACAGACCGTTGCGTCCGCTCCCAATGTTGGAGCGGCCACCCCCGCCGCCGCACCTCTCCCGGCGGCGGGGGATACCTGCCCGAGCGGATCGCCCGCTGATCGCGCAGCCGCCCAGATCGCCATGCGCCTGACACATGATCTGCGCCGCCTTCACGAAATCAAGGGCGTGGATCTCAAGATCGCCGCCAAGCGCGAAATGCTACCCGAATATGCCGATTGGGTGAAAGGCCTGCTCGATGCCGATGCCGGCGTAGGGACGGGCGTTTCTGCCGAAGTTCTGCCCACTGTCATGGTCTGGCTGATCGACGTGGGCGCGTTTGATGATGCGCTCGAGCTGGTGCCCTTCGTTCTGCGCCATGATGTGCAGATGCCGGCGCGCTACAACCGCGATGCCGCCACGATCGTGGTGGAAGAGATCGCGGAGGCCGCACTCAAGGCGCACAATGCAGGCGCCCATTTCGATCTGGGCGTTCTGCTCCGCGTGGCCGAGCTGACAGACGCGATCGACATGCACGATCAGGCCCGCGCCAAGCTGCGTAAGGCCACCGGCGCGCAGCAGCTCTACATTGCCGAGGACATGGAGGCCAACGCCGAAGGCCGGGCGATACTCGAGGCGGCGCTCGCGTCCCTCAAGGCCGCGCAGGCGCTCAATGATCGCATTGGGGTGAAGGACAAGCTGAAGCGCGCCGAGAAGATGCTCAAGGCGCAGGACGCCGCTGCGGCGGCCACCACAGCGCAACCCAACCACGAAGGCGGCTCAGCCGCCTGACAAGCTCGCCCCCGGCGCTCGGGGGCGGATCGCGCGAGGCGGGAGGTTTTTACAACCGAAGGGCCGCCCTCTGTCCCGATCCTCACCCCCGTAAGCCGAGAGCCGGAAAGGACGCACGATGCTGACGCGCAACGACTATCTGCTGCTCGCCCTAATCGGCATCATGGTCGGGGGAATGGCGCCCCTCGCGCGAGCGATCATGGCATGAGCTTCGTCGCCAAGCCCCCGTCGCCTGAGAGCGGCCCACAGCCGGCGGAAACCGTCATCGAGAATGACGACTTTTTCCCCGCGATCGATCCGCGCGAGATCCGCGAGCTGGCACGCATCACATCCAGCATCACCGCGCCGCGCCTGCGCGGCGCCATTCTGGCCGCCATGGATGCGACGGAGATCGATCTGCGCGCGTGGGTGGCCGAGCAGACGGGGCAGGGGCACGCCACGCTGGCGGACGTTCCTGCGCCCCAGCTGGGTGGAGAAAGCCGCAACCTGATCCGCTATCGCCGCGTCATCGCTCTGCTCGCCAAGGCCGAGCTGATCGATCGACATCGCGACTTTGACACCACCGCCGCCGGCGCAAGCCAGGGCGATGAACTCGATGAGAGCGTGCGCGAGCTGCGCCGCGATGCCGCGCATGCGATCCGCGACATGCTGGGCCGCACGCGCACCACCGTGGATCTCATCTGATGGCCCGCATGCAGCCCCTCACGGCCCGGCAAGGCGACACCATGGACGCACTGATCTGGCGCGAGGCTGGCCTTGGCGCGGGCTCGATCGGCACGGTGCTCGATGCCAATCCGGGCTTGGCCGACCTCGGCCCGATCCTCCCGCTCGGCACCGTCGTCATGGTGCCGATTTCCAAGGCGCCCGAGGCGACCCGCCAGCGCCCCCTCATCCAGCTCTGGGACTGATCATGGACCCTAAATCGATCCTGCCGGCCGCTATCGAAACGATCAGCTCGCTCACGCCCGCACTCATCGGCTCTGCCGTCGCACAGGCGTGGAAGCCGGGCCTAAACTGGCGCCAGCGCTTCGTGCAATGGGTGGTTGGCTCCACGGTGAGCTTTTACGCCACGCAGGGCATCGTCGCCTTCACTGGCTGGAACGAGTTTGTCGCGCAGTCGATCGGCTTCGGCATTGCGCTGGTGGCCTTTGACGCCACCCCGCGCGTGATCGCCTCGGCCTCCGACACGCTCACCCATGCGCCGGGCCGCCTTTCCGATCTCATCTTTGGCAAACGGAAGGACTGAGCCATGCAGCTCTCGCCGAACTTTTCTCTGGCCGAATTCACCGCATCAGCCACCGCCAAGGCCCAGAAGATCGACAACAGCCCGAACGCGCAGCAGATCGCTGCGATGCAGCTGCTCTGCGCCAAGGTGCTTGAGCCGTTGCGCGCGCATTATGGCAAGCCCGTGCGCGTCAACTCTGGCTATCGGTCGCCGGCGCTTTGCGTGGCCGTGGGATCCACCGTCAAAAGCCAGCATGCGCTGGGCGAGGCGGCCGATCTTGAGGTGGTGGGCGTCGATAACTTCACCGCCGCCACGTTCATTCGCAATGCCTTGCCATTCGATCAGCTCATTCTCGAGAACTATGTGCGGGGCGAGCACGATAGTGGCTGGATCCATGTGAGCTATCGCGCCGGCCGCCTGCGGCATGAGGCCCTGACTTATTCCCGCCGCACCTATTTCACGGGCCTTTTGTCGTGAAGTGGGCGCTTGGGATCCTCAAAGCTGGCTGGGGCATGCTGAGCGGCTCGCGTGAGACGCTGATCCTGCTGGGCCTCGCCGGTGCAGCAGCGGGGCTTTACGCTTGGGGGGGCAGCGGCCGCGCCGAGCGCGACCGCCTCGAGGCGTGGGCGCAGCAGCTCTGCCTTGCCGCCGGCGGCGAGTTCACCGGCACGAAGCCCAAGGGCAAAGCCAAGCCGGATGGCTGCACCGCTCTGGTGGCGAGCCTTGCTGCCTATAAGCGGGACTCGCAGAGCGCCACGGCCGCCGCGCTCGCCCGCGCTGCCGAGCGCACGCAGGCGAAGGCCACCGCCGATCGCGCCCTTGCAACCGCGCAGGCCACGCGCCGCACCGCCACCGTTCAAGCCATGGAGAAAGCAGATGAAACGATCGCGCCAGATGATCGCGTTGGGGGTGATTGGTTTGATCGCCTCAATGACCTTGCAGGGCTGCGCCCAGCGCCAGATTGAAACGGCGCCGGCCGTCATCGCGGTGGAAGTGAAAGACACGCCACCGGCGGATCTGCTGGCCTGCCCGGCGGCGCCTGCGCCATTCCCGCGCGATGCCACGGCCACAATCCCGCCGGCGGTCCGATCGGCGCTCATCGCCCTTGCCACGGCCTATGCGGATACGCGCGACCAGTTGCTGCGCGTCATCCGCTGGCATGAGCCGGGCGCCTGCGCGGATCCGCGCCGATGAAAAAGCCGGCGAGCCTTCGCGCCCACCTCACCGCCTATTTGCCCGAGTTGCAGACGCAACCGGACCGCCTCGCCATCTATGTCGAGAGCGGCAGCGTGCGCGCCCTCCAGTCGCGCTCCCACAGCTATGAATTTGCCTACAAGCTGCAGGTGGGCCTCTGGGATTTTGCCGGCTCGGCCGATAGCCTCATGCTCCCCCTGCTGATCTGGTTGGAAACAGAGCAGCCCGAGCGCCTGCGCGATCGCGATGCAACGCCCTTCACCTTTGAGACTGAGCTGCTGGACAGCGACACCAGCGATATCCTGATCTCGATCGATCTCACCGAGCGCGTGATCGCCAAGCCCCGCGAGGATGGCACCGGCTTTGACCTTGAACACCCGGCTGAGCCGCCCGTGTTTGAGACCTTTCCCGGCATCGATAATCCCTTCATTCAAGGCTGGGGCGGCACTGAGCCGCTCGAGGCAAGTAAAGCGCCTGGCACCATTCTGACACCGGCAATACCGCCAGACGCATGAGCGAGGATCTGCTCGAGCTGGAGGCGATGGCCGGCGCGATCGTGCGGGCGCTGCGCGCCGGCGAGCGGCGTGCCATGCTGCGCAAGATGGCCCAGCGCCTCGCCCTGAGCCAGCGCCAGCGCATCGCCGCCCAGCGCGCGCCCGATGGCAGCGCCTTTGAGGCGCGCAAGCAAAAGACCCCTGCGATCCCCTCGCGCGGCCCGGCATGCTTCCTCTATCCATCGAGCGGCGGCGTGCGCCGCGTCATCATGCGCGGCTTCTCATGGGACAGCGATCGCAAGATGACCGGCTTTGATGTGGAGGCCGGCGGCATTCGCTCTTTCCACTTCGACAAGGTGGTGAAGTGGCTTCCCGTGCCCGAGGAATATCGCGGGGGCGGCGGCAGCACATTGCGTCGCAAGGGCGGCCTGCGCCGGCGCGCTATGTTCCGGCGGCTCTCTTCGGGCCGCTATCTCCGCTCTGGCGTGGACGATCGCGGCTTTTGGGTGGGGTTTAGCGGGAAAGCGAGCGAGATCGCCGGCATCCACCAGCACGGCCTTCGCGATAAGCCATCGCTGCGCGCTCGTGCGATTCCCTATCCCAAGCGCGAGCTGATCGGGGCGACGGAGGCGGATCGGGAAATGCTGATCAACCTGCTTTACGAGCAGCTGAGCGGGGCATAGCGACAAAGCACCTTCATCGGGCGAGAGCGTCTCGCCCGATGCGCCTCATGGAATAGGGCGCCAGCCTCGGCCGAAATGGGCGGCATGGCTGATGCAACTTTCACCGCAGTAGATCTCTCGCGCCTTCCCGCGCCCGATGTGATCGAAAAGCTCGATTTCGAGACGATCCTCGCCGATGCGGTGGCGCAGATGCAGGCGCGCATGCCTGACTTTGAGGCGCGGGATAGTGACCCCGCCACCAAGCTACTACAACTCACCGCCTATCTCGCTCAGCTGCTACGCCAGCGCGTCAACGATGCCGCTCGGGCCGTCATGCCGGCTTATGCCACCGGCGCGGATCTCGACAACATCGCTGCCCTGTTCGGCATTGCCCGCCTCACACTCGCGCCCGCCAACACTGAGCTGGGGATCCCGGCCGTCACGGAGAGCGATGCCGATTTCCGCCGGCGCATGGTGCTGGCGCCCGAAGGATATTCCGTCGCCGGGCCGGAGGGCGCCTATATCTTCCACGCGCTGAGCGCCGATCCGCTGGTGCTCGATGCCAGCGCCACCAGCCCGGAGCCGGACGACATTCGCGCGCTCGTGCTCTCGGTGCTCGCCGATCACGGTGCCAATCCGGCGCTGGTCAATGCCATGGCGCAGGCGCTCGATGGCGCGACATGGCCGGGCGAAGTCGTCGTTTCCGTGCTCTCACGCGCAGAGACTGGCGAGGCATCGCCAACGCTGATCGCGACCGTTGAGGCGCACCTCTCCGATGAGACGATCAGGCCGCTCACGGATCATGTGATCGCGCAGTCAGCCGAGATCGTCGGTTTCGAGGTGGATGCGACCCTCACGACATTCAGCGGGCCAGATGGCGCGGTGGTTCTTGATGCCGCGCGCGCGAGCCTCGATCGCTATGTGGAAGAGAGCCACCGGATCGGTCGCGATATCACGGTTTCGGGGCTGCACGCGGCTCTGCACGTCGAAGGCGTGCAGAATGTCGTGCTCGCGCAGCCAACCGCAGATCTCATCATCAGCCGGACACAGGCGCCATTCTGCACCGGGATCTCGCTCACCTATGCGGGCACCGGCGAATGAACGCGCCTAGCATCCTGCCATCTGGCTCAACCCCGCTCGAGAAAGCACTCGAGCAGGTGATCGCCGCCGCGCTCGATATCCCGGTGCCGATCCGCGAAACATGGTCGCCCGATCTCAACCCGATCGCGCATCTGCCATGGCTGGCGTGGGGTCTGAGCCTCGATAACTGGTCGTCGGACTGGTCCGAGGCGATCAAGCGTGAGCGCGTGCGCAAGGCGATCCCGATCGCGCGCCAGAAGGGCACCGCCGCCAGCGTGCGCAGCGTGGTGCAAAGCTTTGGCGGCTCGGTCGCGATCCGCGAGTGGTGGCAGCAGGAGCCGCGCGGGATCCCGCACACATTCCAGCTGCTGCTCAATCTCGAGCAGGCCGGCGCCCCGGCGAGCGCGGCCTTTGTCGATCAGGTCATTGCCGAGGTGAGCCGCGCCAAGCCGGTCCGCTCTCACTTCACATTCACCCAGGGCATCACGGCACGCGGCGGCATCGGCCTTGTCGCGCGCGCGAGGCCTGCGCTGCTCGCCCGGCTCAGCTGCGCCGCGCCGGCCGCCTAATCGGAGGTTCCATGGCTCTCTCTATCATTGTCACCGATGCCGGGCGTGCTGCGCTGGTCAATGCCGAGAACAACGGCACCAGCCCGGTCGTGATCACGCAAGCCGGCATCACCGCGACCGCCGTTGTGCCATCGCCCGGCGCCACCGCTGTTCCCGGCGAGATCAAGCGGATCTCGACAATCTCGGGCGATGTGGTGGCCAATGACATGATCCACCTCGTGGTGCGCGATGAAACGGCCGACAGCTATGCGCTGCGCAGCTTTGGCCTCTATCTGGCCGATGGCACCCTGTTCGCGGTCTATGGGCAAGCCGAGCCGGTTATGGAAAAGTCATCGCAGGCGATGATGCTGCTCGCGATCGACATTGCTTTTGCCGATATCGATGCCGCCCAGATCAGCTTTGGCGATGCCAATTTCATCAACCCGCCCGCCACCGAGACCGTGCGGGGCGTGGTGGAGCTAGCGACGCCTGCGGAAACCGCCGCTGGCGTGGACACTACGCGTGCAGTGCATCCCAAGGGCCTTAAGGATAGCGTCACGAGCTGGCTTAATGCGCGCTTTGGCGAGGGCAATCCTTCCGCGTTCATGAAAGGCCTGCTCGCCACGGCGTCGGCCGCTGCCATGCGCGTCGCGCTCGGGATCAAGAGTGGCGCGCTGAAGGACGAAGGCGCCGGCGGCGGCCTCGATGCGGATCTGCTCGATGGGCAACAGGGATCATACTACTCCAATGTGACGGCGCGGCTCGGTTACACACCGGCAAATAAAGCGGGCGAGACGTTCACCGGCCCGATCTCCGTTCCTTCCATCAACGTGGCAAGCGGCGACCTCTATCTAAGCCGAACGAGTGACAGTTGGGGTTATGTCATCCGCCCTTCAGCCGCTGGCTATCGTAACCTAGGGTTCACGACGGAGGGAGGGGTAGCACCACTCGATAACGTGAATTTTCACGCATTGTATGTTGGACGGCAGGGCCACCGGATCTGGGATGCCGGCAATGATGGCGCCGGCTCTGGTCTCGACGCGGATCTCTTGCGCGGCCTTTCACCCGACCAAGTTGTGACCGTCTCACGCATCCTTGCAGCACTGGGCTTCACGCCGGCGAACAGGGGAGGCGACACCTTTAGTGGCACGATCACAGCGCCAGCTTTCAAACTGGACGGGCTCTATGGTGCAAGTGCTTCGGGTATGAGTGTCGGGACCGGAGACGGCGCGAGCTTCACAACCTTCAATATGGAGGTGAAGAGTTGGTACGGCATCGGCTTCAGGACGTACGACAATTCGGTAAACGGCGTTTATGACAGTCGCGCGGGCCTCTGGAATGTCAGGGCCGGCTATTACATCAACGGCACGTCTGTTTGGCATCCAGGCAATGACGGTGCCGGCTCTGGCCTCGACGCAGATCTGCTGGACGGGCATCAGGCCGACGCCTTTGATCGCATCACGGCGCAAAATCTATCGGCCAATGATGGCTATATCGTGCATGCAAATGGGCTGAAAGAATGTTGGACGACGCTGTTTGTGCCCGGCGACAGCGGAGCGACCTGGGCGCTTCCTGTTGGTCACTCTCAGTGGGTCAATCCCGTGATCTCTATGTCTATCCAAAACGGCGAGAATAACGCGCAGCAGGTGGTCGGCATTGTGTCCGCCAGCCTGACCCACATTCAGATCTACTCCGCCGTGAATTACGGCCAGACCGTTCGCATCCAGACCAAGGGCGTATGAAATGGAAGATATGACCATCAAGATCGGGGTACTCGACAGCGCGACGCACACCGTGCCCGTGACGTTCACGCTGGGCGAGATCGAGCACAAGCGCCCGGTCAACGCCGTCATCAAGGAAAACGGCACGCATGATCGCGCAGCCACAGTTGAGCGCGTCAATGAGGTGGCGCGAGGCGTGGCGGAGAAGATCAAGCTTGGGGTCATCAGGGTCGCCCTGCCTCCTCCCGACCCGGAGTAAGCTCTCACGTCCTGTTTTCGGAAAGGCTAGGATCTACCAATCAGAACTCAGCACGGCATTAATTTTGCGGACTACTAACACTAGCCGGTTTTAAATGCTCCCACCATTGTGAGGAAAAACTTGAGCGTCGCCATTCTGTTGAACGGTTACTAAATGTGTCGTTCCTTGCGAGCAGCTTACTTGCCAAGTCGCCTCTTCCGCATTTTGAACACGTTCAACGTTGGAGACTTCCATGCAAGCAAAATCCGCGTCTCGAATCGTCTTGAGAAAAACGGATCGACGCTGAGATTCTGAAAGATTGTCGATTGCGTTCACGTGATCGACCGCGTCAACATTGCTGTCGTGATCAGCCAAATCATCAGCTTGTTCCTGCCCCACTTCTCGTTGTTCTGCATCCCGCTGCATCAGGACTAGCATTGCGATTTCTGCGAGATGATCTTCTATGGCGCTGACATTCACGCTCATTGCAGCCGAATCAGAACCATCGGCAAGAAGCTGCCATGAAAATGGGATACGAAACTGGCGATCTTGAACCAGAGAACTACCAAGATTATTTTTGATTTCTACGGTAACTTCGCATTCAATTTTGTTAACCGATTTATCTATGTTTGAAGCGGTCGGCAGAGAATAATGGACTTCGACAACTTTGGAGAAATCTCTTCCTTCGGGGATGAAGCGGGCTGTCAAATTATCGTAGGTTTCCTGAACGCCGCAGACTTTGGCGTCTCCAACTTTGATCATGTCGACGATTGAGACTTTTTCGTCTAGCGAGCCAGCCTGATTATCACTTACAATCGAACATCCGGCGACCATTACCAAGGTCAGCGCAGCTACCGCATTCCGCCAAATCATGTTCACCCCCCACACATCGTTGGGTGGAGCTTCTAGCGTTTGCATCACCGCCGGACAATCGCGCGCAGAGCATTCATGATTGAAGCCCGCGGTCAGTCTGCGGTGTCGGCCCTCCCCGGCAAGTAGGTCATCTTGAGTCAGAGTTTCGCAGCCGCGCCGGGCCGAAGTTTGCGGCGCCTCGTTCCGCGACAGCCTAGAATCCTCTGCCTGATCACAACGGACTCCATCGGGCGAGAGCGTCTCGCCCGATGGCCCCCCGCGCATGCCGGAAGGGCGCGCGGCATGGTCTGCCCATGCGCAACCCTTCCGACCTCGAACAGATGACCGGCGAAGTGATCCAGCTGGGCGCGATCGCATCCGTGGATCCCGCGAACGCCACCTGCATCGTGGCCATTGGCGAGATCACCACCGGCGAGCTGCCATGGCTCGCCCAGCGAGCCGGCGGCGTGCGCTCATGGTCGCCGCCTACGGTGGGCGAGCAATGCGTGGTGCTGGCACCCGAGGGCGATCTGGCCAACGGGCTGGTGGTGCTCGGCCTCTACAGCAACGCGCACCCCGCACCGTCAGCCAACCCCGATCTCGTGCAGCTGGCACTCAATGACGGCGCCCTGATCGAATATGATCAGGCGGCCCATGTCCTGAGCGCTACGCTGCCTGCCGGCGGCACGGCGCAGATCGAGGCGCCCGGCGGCATCACGATCAAGGGCGACGTGACGATCGAGGGCGATATCAGCCTCGATGGCAATATCAGCATGAGCGGCACGCTGACGGCCGAGCAGGATGTGCTGGCGGCCGGCAAGAGCCTCAAGAACCACCGGCACAGCGGCGTGACGGCGGGCGGCGCGCAGAGCGGGCCACCGGCATGAGCGGGATGGATCGCCGCACGGGCGCCCCGCTCGAAGGGCCAGACCATATCCGCCAGTCCGTGAGCGACATTCTCGGCACCGCGATCGGCGCGCGCGTCGGCCGCCGTGAATATGGGTCGCTGCTACCCGAGCTGATTGATCGACCAATGACGGCGCCCAACATCCTGCGCCTCTATGCGGCCACGGCTCTGGCGCTCTCGCGCTGGGAAAAGCGCCTGCGATTGCGACGCATCCAGCTGGTTGCGGGCAATCGTCCTGGCACTGCCGCACTCACCATTGATGCCGAGCGCACGGATGCCCCTGCGCCGAACGCCCGGCTGCGCCTCACTTACCCCCTCAACGCTTAAACTCGAGGAACCGACCAATGGCTTTCAAGCACGGCATCACCATCACCGAGATCGATACCGGCGCGCCCACGATCAGCGCCGTGGCCACCGCCGTTATCGGCCTTGTCGCGATCGCCAGCGATGCGAACGCGGCGACCTTCCCGCTGGATAAGCCCGTGCTGATCACGGATCTTGCCGATGCGATCAGCAAGGCCGGCACCAACGGCACGCTCGCCAGCTCGCTGCGCGCGATCAGCTCGATCGTGAGCACGCCCGTGGTGGTGGTGCGCGTGGAAGAGGGCGGCGATGCGGCGGAGACGGCCAGCAATGTGATTGGCGGCGACGTGGCCGGCGAAAAGACCGGCATGCAGGCTTTGCTTGCAGCGCGCGCTCAGACGATGGCTCAGCCCAAGATCCTGATCACGCCCGGCCTCGAGACGCAGGCGGTCACCAAGGCGCTGGCCGGGGTGGCGAAAAAGCTGCGCGCGTTCGCTTATGCCCGCGTCGTCGGCGACACCGTGGCCGAGGCGGGGCTTTATCGCGCCAATTTTGATGAGCGCGAGCTGATGCTGATCACGCCCGACTGGCTGGTCTGGGATACGGCCACCAGCGCCAATGTCACCGGCGATGCTGCTGCCTATGCCGGCGCCATGCGCGCGCTGATCGATCAGCAATATGGGCCGCAAAAGACCCTCTCGAATGTCCCGGTGCCCGGCGTTCTTGGCATCACCAAGGATTTCTATTGGGACATCGAGAATATGGCGAGCGATGTGGGCGTGCTCAATCAAGCGCACGTCACCAGCCTCATCCGCACCGATGCCGGCTATCGCTTCTGGGGCAACCGGACCTGCGCGGCGGATACCAGCCTCTATAAGTATGAGAGCACGGTGCGCGTGGCGCAGCTGCTCACCGATACGATCGCCAAGGGCATGTTGTGGGCGGTGGATAAGCCGCTCACCCCGTCGCTCACCCGCGATATCATCGAGACGATCAACGGCTTTTTCCGCCAGCTCAAGGCGCAGGGCGTGGTGCTGGGCGCCAACGCATGGTTCGATTCCGCGCTCAACTCGGTGGAGAGCCTCAAGGCCGGCAAGCTGCGCATCGACTATGATTACACGGTGCCGCCGCCGCTCGAGGATCTCGGCTTCAATCAGCGCATCACGGACAAATATCTGGCCGATTTCAGCGCGGCGCTGAGCGAGGCCTGATCGCCCGCCATCCTCTTTCCCCGATCATAGGAGCAAATCATGGGCCTCCCCCGCACTCTCAAAAATATGATGCTGTTCAACGAAGGCTCGGCCTATCTGGGCGAAGTCAAGACGGTGACCTTGCCCACGCTCACCCGCAAGATGGAAGAGAGCCGCCTTGGCGGCATGAACGGCCCGGTGAGCTTTGACATGGGCATGGAGGCGCTTTCGGCTTCCTTCACCGCTGGTGGCCCGCTGCGCGACGTTCTGCGCCAGTTTGGCGCAACGACCATCGATGGCGTCTATCTGCGCTTTGCCGGGGCCTATCAGCAGGATGACAGCGGCAACGTCGACGCGATCGAGGTGATCATGCGTGGGCGCCACAGCGAGATCGAGATGGGCGATCAGGAGGTGGGCGAGCCGGGCGAATTCAGCGTCTCCAGCGCGCTCGTCTATTACAAGCTGCTCTGGAACGGCCGCACTGAGATCGAGATCGATTTCATCAACATGATCGAGATCGTGGACGGCGTGGATCGCCTTGCAGCCCAGCGCAACGCCATCGGCCTCTTCTAATCGCCCCGGCCCGGCTTCACCGGCCGGGCCGCGTCCCCCCCTTGCCCTTCTGGAGAGCATGATCATGACCATCCCGGCCGAGCCGATCTTTCGCACCGTTTCCCTCGACAGCCCCGTGCAGCGCGGCGAGCAGTCGATCGACAGCATTCAACTGCGCAAGCCCAAGTCGGGCGAGCTGCGCGGCCTTTCGCTGGTCGACCTCGGCCAGCTCAAGGTCGATGCCCTCACCAAGATCATTCCCCGGATTTCCATGCCCACGCTGACCGAGGCCGAGGTGGCCAATCTCGATCCCTCCGATCTGCTTGCATGCGGCGCGGAGATTGGGAGTTTTTTGCTGCAGAGATCGCAGAGGGCGGCGCTCCACGACTGATCGAGGATGCCATGGCGGATCTGGCGATCACCTTCCACTGGTCGCCGGCCGTCATGGACGAAATGAGCGTGAGCGAGCTGCTGGGCTGGCGCGAGCATGCCGCCCGCCGATCAAGGCCCCCTGAGAAACCCGGAAAGCGGTAGTCATGGCATCCAAGAACCTTCGCCTGCAGGTCATCCTCGAGGGCCTCGATCGCGTGACCGCGCCGCTCAAGGCGATCACCGGCGCCAGCTCGAACGCGCGCAAGGATCTGGCCGAGACGCACAGGCAGTTGCAAAAGCTCGATGCGGCGCAGCAGCAGGTCGGCAAATACAAGGCGGCCGAGGGCCGCTTCGCCGCCGACACGCAGGCTCTGGCGCAGCAGCGCGCGAAAATGGAAGAGCTGCGCGCTACGCTCGAAAAGACCGAGGCGCCGACCAAGAAGCTGCGCAATGAGTTCGCGCGAGCTGAAAAGCAAACCGCCCTGCTCACGGCCAAGGTGGACAGGGGCGGCGATGAGCTGCAGCAGCTCTCCCGGCAGCTGGGCGAGGCGGGCATCGACGTAGCGGACCTTGCGCGCCACGAGAATGATCTGGCGATGCGCACACATGATGCCAATCAGGCCCTGAAGCGCCAGACAGAGCAGCTCGACAAGGTGGCGAAGGCACAGCGCAACACCGATCGGCTCAATGAGGTGAGCGCCAAAGCGACCGGACTTGGCCTCGGCATGGTGGCCGCCGGCACCGCCGCCGGCGCGCCGATCGTCATGGCAACGAAACAGGCCATGACGCTCGAGGCAGCGATGGCTGATGTGCGCAAGGTGGTGGATTTCGATTCCCCGCAAGCCTTTGCGCAGATGACCAGCGATATCCTCGACATGAGCGAGCGGATCCCGATGGCGGCCGAGGGCATCGCTGCGATCGTGGCGGCCGCCGGGCGAGCGAACGTGCCCCGCGAGGAACTGCTGCGCTTTGCCGAAGATGCGGCAAAAATGGGCGTGGCCTTTGAAAGCACTGCCGAGGTTGCCGGCGCGACCATGGCCAAGTGGCGCACCGCTTTCGAGCTGCCGCAAGACGGCGTGGTGGAGCTGGCCGATCAGATCAACGCGCTCACCAACACCTATGGCGGCAATGTCGGAGCCGTTACCGAAATGGTGACGCGCATCGGCCCGCTCGGCAAAGTGGGTGGCCTCGCTGCAGCCCAGATCGCCTCCATGGGCCAAGTGCTCTCAAGCGTGGGCGTTGAAAGCGAGATCGGCG
Source organism: Sphingobium sp. B8D3B (assembly GCF_025961875.1). Taxonomy (NCBI): domain Bacteria; kingdom Pseudomonadati; phylum Pseudomonadota; class Alphaproteobacteria; order Sphingomonadales; family Sphingobiaceae; genus Sphingobium; species Sphingobium sp. B8D3B. Next base: position 2,788,996 of record NZ_JAOQON010000001.1, read on the forward strand.
CCACTGGCATCAAGAACATGATGCTGGCGCTCACCAAGGGCAGCGCCGCCACCAAATCGCAGCAGAAGGCGTTCGCATCGCTGGGCCTTGATGCCGAGCAAGTCGGCAAAGCCATGCAGAAGGATGCCGGCGGCGCAATCCTCGATGTGCTGGGACGCCTGCAGGGGCTATCGAAGGAGGCGCAGGCTTCCACCCTCACACAGCTCTTCGGATCCGAGAGCGTCGGCGCGATCGCGCCGATGCTCAACAATCTCGATCAGCTGCGGGAGAACTTCGCGCTGGTGGGCGATAGCAGCCGCTATGCCGGCTCGATGAACGCGGAATATCTCGGCGCCATCGCCACGGCCGAGGGCGCCACCGGCCTTGCGACCAACGGCCTCAAGGCGCTCAACATCACCATGGGGCAATATCTGCTGCCCACGGTGGTGAAGGTCGCTGGCATGGTCGCCGGTGCGGCCAAAACCATGCGCAGCTGGGCGCAAGAGCATCCAGTGCTGGCCAAGGGCATTATGATGTTCGTCGGCGCCGGCGCGGCGCTGCTGATCCTGCTCGGCACGCTGGCGCTCGGCTTCGCCGCTCTCACCGCTGCCGCCGCACCGTTGGGAATCGCGCTCGGCCCGCTGCTGCTCATTGTGGCGGCCGTCGCCGCCGTAGCCGCTGCTGCCTATCTTATCTATGCTAGCTGGGATGGCATCGTTGCCTATTTCAGCGGCCTCTGGAGCGGCATTCTTGACGCGATCCGAAACGCAGTGGGGTTCTTCCGCTCTCTCGACTTCGGACAGATCGGCCGGGATCTCATCCAAGGCCTGATCAACGGCATGCTGGGCAAGCTGGCGGCGCTCAAGGATACGATCGTCGGCGCGGCGAGCAGCGTGGCGAAGTGGTTCAAGGAAAAGCTCGGCATCCATTCGCCTTCGCGCGTGTTCGCGGGGCTGGGCGGGTTCGTGATGGACGGCCTCGATCAGGGCCTTGCTGCAAACACCGCTGGGCCGCTGCAGCGGATCTCCGAGCTATCGGGCCGAATGACCCGGGCGCTGGCCGTGGGCGCCGGTGGAGCGGCCGTGGCGATCGCTGGACCGGCTGCGGCGCAGGGAGGCGCCAGCGCGTCTGCTGCGCCGGCTGCGGCACCCTCCACCTATCATATCGAGATCAAGGTGAGCGGCGCCGGCGTGCCCGAGGACATTGCCGATGCCGTGCGCCGGGCCATTGAGCAGATCGAGCGCGAGAAGCGTGGGCGCGGCTATGGCGACGATTAGGGAGGCGGCGCGATGCATCTGATGGCTCTGGGCATGTTCGTTTTCGAGATGGGATCGCTCGCCCCCGATGAGCTGCAGCGCAAGGCAGACTGGCAACATGCCCGCGCGCCGCGCATGGGCGCGCGGGATGCGGTGCAGTTCACCGGGCCGGGCACCGAGACCATTTCGCTATCGGGCGCCACATATGCCGAGCTGAGCGATGGGCAGGTGAGCATCGACCAGCTGCGCGAGATGGCCAGCGCCGGCGATGCCGTTCCACTGGTGAGCGGCGCCGGCGAGGTGCTTGGCAATTTCGTGATCGAGGCGATTGATGAGCGCCATTCCTATTTGATGGCCAATGGTCGCCCGCGCCGCATCGATTTCGCGATTGATCTGTTGCGCGTCGATGATCCGGCGCCAGAGGATCCCGAGGCCGCGCAATGAGCGGCCACAATATCGCGGACTGGCGCGTGACCCTCGATGGCGTCGATCTCTCCGACCGGCTGCGCCCGCGCCTCGTCTCGCTCAGCCTGTCCGAGCGGCGCGATGATGAGGCCGATCAGCTCGACATCGTGCTGAGCGATACCGATGGCGGCCTTGCGATTCCCAAAGAGGGCGCGGTGTTGAGCGTCGAGATCGGTTGGAAACAGGGCCGCAATGTGCCCATCGGCCTTGTTCACAAGGGCAGCTTCAAGGTGGACGATGTGACCCATGCTGGACCGCCCGATCAGATCACGATCCGCGCGCGATCGGCGGATTTTACCTCGGAGATCCGCAACCGCCGCGAAGGCAGTTGGAAGGATACCACGCTGGGGGCGGTTTTGCGGGACGTGGCAGGCCGCAACGGCCTCACTGCAAAGGTGGCGCCGGATCTGTCGTCGATCGCCCTGGCATCAATCGCACAGAGCCGGGAGAGCGATGTGGCATTCCTGCGCCGGCTCGGTCGGGCGCACGATGCCGTGGCGACGATCAAGGATGGACACCTGATCTTTGCCCGCAAAGGGGCCGGCGTCACCACAAGCGGCAAGCCCCTTCCGGCGCTGGTGATCGAGCGCGCGCATGTCTCCAACCACTCATGGCAGCGCCAAAAGCGCGACGGCCAGACGGGCGTGGCCGCCAGTTGGCATGACAGGGGCCGCGCCAAGCGCCAGACGATCACTGTGGGAGAGGCAGGCGGCGCGAAACGACTGCGCAAGGTCTATCCTGATGAAGCCAGCGCCCAACGCGCGGCCGTTGCCGAGCGGGATCGGCTCAGGCGGGCACCAGCGACGCTGGATCTTAATCTCGCGCTCGGTCGCCCCGACGCGACACCGGAAGCCCGCGTCCGTGTCAGCGGGTTCAAAGATGAGATCGACGCCACAAACTGGCTGATCAGGGAGGTCACGCACCGGCTCGACAAGGCTGGCGGCCTATCGTCCGATCTCCGAATGGAAACCGGCACATAGCAATCTCCCCATCAAGCGCGACCAATCCGCTCAACGCTTAGCAAGTCGAAGCCATCTCTCTCGCCCGCGAGTTTGACGCGCAGGCCTAGGAACGGCCGCAAATTCTTTGCACTGTCGAGACGCCATGTTCCGCCATCGTCTGTCTGCAACACGAACTGGTGTTTATCCTGACGAAGGACACCGAAGACTTCCAACTTGGTTCCTCGACCCATCTTCCCCCCTTTGCCAATCCGCTAGCCCTTGCAGATTGGCATCCTTTGCCGCACTCGATTTGCACACTTCGATCATCTCAGGTCGCGCATATGCTACACGATGAATGTCCATCATGCCTGTCGACACGGATCAAGGTTTGGCGTGAGGACGACTTCTGGTTTGCCCGCTGCGAATCCTGCGGTCACGAGGGGCCGCGCATGCGCGATGCTCATGAAGCGAATGAGAAATTTGTAGCTGATGGCCCGAACGCGCGCATTATCGCCGAAGCCGGCTGGCTGACGCTTCTGCTCATTGCGGTCGGTGCGCTGCTTCTGCTCGCAGTGCTGGACTGGTTCGAGGGGAATATCTGAACACGTCCCGCGACGCCGCAGTGACAGGACCTTTCAAACGTTGCGCGCCTAGCACCAGGGTTCGCGCCGACCGGTCCACGTTCGCGCAAGCCCTTCCTGCACCAACTGGTCCCCGAGCGAACGACCATCGCGAACCAGAACCCGGAGTTTTCGGTTGTACCGATCAGCATCACGGTTGCCGATCGGCCGGATTTCAAATGGCCCTTCGTTGACCAGCTCGAGAAGACGGCGCTTGGCGCGCTGTCCGAGTGCCATCTCAGCATCACATCGAGGCGACCCGATTTCTGGGGTATCGATATCCGCGATGCGAATCTTCACGCCGTCGATCCACAAGGTGTCCCCATCCACAACGCAATTGTGGCGGCTAACGCCGCACAGGTCATAGCGGGCAACGCCCTCGGTCGCGGTCGATGCAAGCGAGCTCGGCGGCGCTGATCGACTCTCAAAATAAGAGAAGCCACTACCGACGCCGATCCCGAGAAGGGCCGCAACCGCAAGGATGGCCGAGGGCCGCAAGACTGCCTTCGCCTGTTAGTTTCTCACGACCGCAGGCGCGGTGAAGTCCCGCTCTGAAGCGGCGTCCTTGGGCGCGCTCTCCATCTTGGACTGCACCAACGGCGCTGTTGCGGGTTGCGCATGCGGCGTGGTGAAAGCGAGGTCCTCATCAAGAAACGCCTTCACGCTTGAACCCATGGGGATGTAAGCGCTCGTGCCTGTCGTAAAGAAGCCCGCCAATGGAACGAGTGCAACAGCGCCGATGACGCCAGCCGTTCCAGTGACGCCCTTGTCATCAAACGTGCCGGTCAGTCGGACGTGCCGGTCGCCAAGGCGCATCGAGACGACGCGCGCTCCAATGTAGCCGGATTTTCCCCACATCCCTTTGTTGCGAACTTCTGTGACTTCTCCAACGACAGGCGTGCCGCCTGGGATCACCGTCACGCCGTTCATCGTGACGCTGGAGGCGACCTCCATTTGGAAGCGCTGGCCGACCCGCAGCTTCTTCTTTTTCGTCGTCAGCTCCTCCCGCATTTGAAGAGGAACTTCCGTTCCGGCGCGCATCACATTCTCGGCGACTGGCGCGATAAGCACGGCTTGGGATGCTGGCGCAATTTCCTGCGCAGACGCAGGTAGCGCGGTCAAAATACCACAAAGACCCACAGCGTAAATTTTCATGTCACTCCCCTCCACTAAAATCCGAACCGATCAGATAGAGCAGATCAGCTCACATGAGCTTGCTCAACCTTAGCCGCATCAGTTGACAGCAACTGTCGCCGTCTCTTTTCGCTCAAAATCGGCAGCGTGCTGAGCATAGCTCTCTTGATCGACGATTTGCAGGTCAGCTCGTCCCGTCATGAAACCGGGCTTAATCTGGCAGCGGACATACTTGGTCTGCCCAGCCGTGAGGTTGACCTCAACGCTGGCAGTTTTGTTGCCTAGGATGTAACTTCCGGCAGGGACGGTCCACTCAGCAAATTTGCCGCGACCGAGCTCCACCAGTTCTACCCCTTTGTACCGGATCGGGCAGGCGATACCCATGCCCATGATCGATTGGGGACGAAACATCACGATTTTTGACGAAGTGGGGGCCGCGGCGGTTACGGTTGCTGCTGCCACACCAGCTCCCAAATCTTCCGTTGTGTGGCTGACCCGCTCATCTGTCGCATCCGACCCGTCGACGACTGTTTGTGCCTTATCCCGAGGCTCGATCTGACTCGGGGTCTGCGCTGATACTGCAGACGATGCGAAGGACGCGCACAAGAGCGCGAAAATGCGAAAGTTCATGAAATCCCCCCAAAAGATTCGCACGAAGCGATATTCAGTTTGGTGGATAAAGTCACCTAATCTCGATCACGTTAACCTTTTATGTGCTGTCCTACACACATCGCACGTGCTGTATTAGAACGTAACAGGAACAAATGGATAAGGTTGGTGACCGGAAATACGTGGCGATTGACGCCGGGGTGCGAGTTTGCGTGCGATCGATGCAGTGTGCGGTGTGCGACGATTGCGGCGGTCAGGGACGATCTGTGGCGAGAGACTGAGCAGCTTCTGCGGGCGCAATCACTGGCGCCTTGCCCTGATCGAGCGCGACAGGTCCGATCGCTGCAAAGCCAGCTGGAAGGCGCTGAGCAAGAATTCGCGCGGCTTCGGCCTTCGTTGCGTCCGCTGGCACCAGTGCGAGCAAACTCTGGAACATATCAGCAAGCGCGTCTTCACTAGGCAGGGCGACTGCCATTGTGACGTACTGGACCAGCGGTTTTGCGGCTTCGATGGCGCGCGCCTCCGGTTCGACCTCGCCCTCGTTCAGCCCGGCAAGCTTCATGACTTCAGCCGGGTCAACGTTATGCCTCGCCAGAACTGCGGCGATGCGGCGCGTCAAATCTAGGGGAAGCTCACCTTTTTTGTAACGCGATGGGGTTTCGTACGACGAGTACGTCCCGAAAGGCATGCCCAATGCTTCGGCGATGCCGCGCACGGTTAGTGGCGGGACTGCGGACTTGCGCAGGGCCTTCAATCGGGTGGCTATCGACTCCATCGCTCAAGTATGCGGAAATTTCGCACACTGACTTATGTATTTTGCCATTGACCGGTGTGCGCAAATATCGCACATGCTCCCTGCATGGAACGCACACAATCCCTTTTCGACCTTTTCGGCGGCATCCGGCCCATGGCGCGCGCGATCGGCGAAGCCCCTTCCACCGTGGCGAGCTGGAAGAGAGGCGGGCGCATCCCCGCTGAGAAGCAGCCCGTTGTCCTCAAAATTGGGCAAGGCATCGGCTTGGGCATCTCCGCCGACCATGTTGTCTTCCCCCTCGGCTGTCCTGCCACTGATGCCTCGGATCTAGCCCATCCGGCGAAAGCGGTCTGTTTCAATCACGCGGACGAAACGAAGCGCGAGGGGCAAGCCTGATGCTCGCCCTCGGCTCCATCCTTTTCCCACTGGCCGGGGCCGCTGCCCTCGCCACGATCATCAAAAGCGGGGCGGACTATCGGGTACAGGCGCGTGCCGCCCTCTCCGCTCTTTTCCATGGAGGATCACAGTAATGATCAGCAGCCGCATCTATCGGCCCGGCGAGATCATGCCGGCGAGTGAGTGCCGCTATTGCCATGGCAAGGGCACGTTGCAGAACGTCCATTCTTCCGCCTGGGCGGCGCCGAGACTGATCCGAGTCCGCTGCACGCACAAGGTGGGCGACCCTTATGGCTTCGCCGAGCAGCAGCGCAGCAACCTGCGCTATTGGCTGATCAGCCTCATCGCGGGCGGCATTCTCCTCGCCCTGGCCCTGCTGATTGGAGGGCGCGGCCAATGACCTTCTCTCGTGTCGATCAAGAAACGATCCGCGCCATCGTGCGCGAAGAAATCGCGCTCGATGAGCTGAACAGGCTTGAGGTTCCCACCTCTCCCACAAACAAGCCTGCCCAGCTCACCAAGCGCGCGGGGGCTGGCGCACCTCCCACTGTGCCGGCCCCCACTACAATCGCCAAAGCCGCTGAGTTCGTCGCGACGCTGCTTCGTGCGGAGCGGGATCGCCGCTGCGATATTGAAGCGGTGACGGTGCATCATCGGCAGAAGGGCACGGAGGTTCGCCTGATCGCCGGCGGTCGTTCGTTCACGCTCACCGTAAATGAAAAGCAGGTGATGGGATGACCAAGCGCCGCGAACCGCTAAGCTTTGCCGCAGCCGTCAACACCGTGGGATCACTGGTGGGCTGGGCGCAACTCGGCCAGATCCTCGGCAAGTCTGAACGGCTCATCCGCTACTGGTCTGATGAGGAACACCGCGCGCAGCCATCGCTTGAGCAGGCCATGGCGCTTGATCGCGCCTATCTCGCCGCCGGCGGCAATCATGCGCCGGTGCTCGAGGCCTATGCCGATCAGCTCGACCTGCATACCTGGACGAGCAGTCCCTGTCCTGCCGGTCTGGCATCAGACATATCCACCGCCACGCGCGAGACGGCCGAGGCGATCAGCATCAGCATCACCTTGATCCAGCCCGGTGCGACCCTGCCAGACATGCGCAGCGCCCAGCGCGAGGTGAACGAAGGAATTGACGCGCTCAATCGCGTCCGCGCCCGCCTCAACAGCATGATCGTTCATGACGGCGGCGCGAAGCAACAGGGAAGCCGCGCGGGGCGGCTTTGTGCATGAGGAGGCCATGTTGGCACGAGAGAATCACCGGATGCCGGGCGCGAGCTGCCCGGCCTGCGGGGGCGGTGCAAAAGCGCGCCGGGTGGGCAAGGTCGCGCTCACCTATCGCGAGATCTACTATCACTGCCGCGACGAACTGGGCTGCGGTCACGTTTTCGTGGCCGAGCTCACCGCGATCAGGACGGTGCGCGTCAGCCAGCGAAATCCGCCGATCCATCCCCTCCCGATCTCAGAGTGGCGGAGGGGGCCGGCGAACGACGATTCCCCCAATCCTGAGCCGAATGCTGGCGCGCTAAAAGCCTAACGGCCGCCAGCCCCTCACAGACTGATTTACGCCGCCCGGAAAGCCTCATTCCGGGAACGCTACCCCTTTGCCTTTTGGATGCCATCCCGTGCGCGATGAATTGCTCAATGAACTGCTCCCTCGCCTCAAGCGCGACTATGGCTTTGCGGAAAAGGGCGAGTGGCTGCGCGAGGGCAAATGCCCCGAATGCGGCGCCAAGAAGTCGCTCTATACTCACGCGGAACACCCGTGGATGCTTCGCTGCGGCCGCCTCGACAGCTGCGGCGCCGAGATCTCAGTCAAGCAGAGCTATCCCGACATTTTCGATAACTGGTCGAAGCGCCACAAGCCGACGCCCGAGAAGCCCAACGCGGCGGCCGATGCCTATCTGCGTAGTGCGCGCGGCTTCAATCTGGCTCCTCTTGCCGGATGCTACGCGCAGGAATGGTACAAGGATCCCGAGCTGAATATCAGCTCGGCGACGGTGCGATTCCCGCTGCCCGGCGGCGGCTACTGGCAACGTCTCATCGATCAACCCGGCCGCTTCGGCGATAAAAAGGCGACCTTTAGCCCCGGCTCAAAGCATCGCGGCCATTGCTGGCTCTACCCCGGCGATGGTTTCGAGACGCTCGCCGCAGAGCGCGAAATCTGGATTGCCGAGGGCATCTTTGACGCCATCGCGCTGAGGCAGGCGGGCATTGCCGCCGTCTCGGCCATGACGTGCAACATCTGGCCCGAGCATTTCCTCGCGGATCTGCGCAAGGCCTGCGCCGAACTCAATCGACCGATGCCCAAGATCATCTGGGCCTTCGATCAGGGCGCCGCCGGCGTGGAATGGTCACGGCGCTTTGCCAAGCAGGCGCGAGAAGCTGGCTGGCCGGTGGGCGCCGCGCAGGTGAGGGTGGATGGCGAAGGCAAGAAGACCGACTGGAACGATCTGTTTCAGGCCGACAAGCTAAAGCCAGAGCATGTTGAGGACTATCTTTGGGCAGGCGACGTAACGATTGCGCAGAGTGCCGATGAAAAAGCGTTCCTGATTTACAAGAAGCATCGCTCGGCCTCCTTCCCGCTGGTGTTCAATGGTCGGCAGCTGTGGGCGACGTTTTCGCTTGAGCGGATCGAGCAGCACCTCGAGCAGCTGCGCGAGGCCGATCCTTCGATCGCCGAGCTTCCCTATGGCGAGCAATGGGAACTGGCGGCCCGCCAGTCCGTGGACATTGCCGAGTTGGCGAACTGCACCTTTCGCACCCTCTATTTCCAGCGCGATACCAACATGGAAGAGGGCGCCTATTATTTCCGCATCGACTTCCCGAAGACGAAGGGCGGCCCGCGCAAAGATGCGGTGAAGGCGCCGTTTTCCGGCTCTGCCTGCTCATCCTCGGGCGAATTCAAGAAGCGGCTCGCGGCCGTCGCGCCCGGCGCGCAGTGGGTCGGCGCGAACTACCAGCTCGATAAGCTGATGCTGCGCCAGTGGACCGATATCCAGACCGTCGAGGCGATCCAGTTCACCGGCTATTCGATCGACCATGAGGGCTGGCTGCTGGGGGATCTGGGCGTCTCCAAAGGCAAGGTCGCGAAGATCAATGAGGACGATTATTTCGTCTTCTCCCGCAAAGCGGTGAAGCTGCGCACCAGCGATCGCCTGCTCTCCATCAAATATGATCCCGACAAGCTCGATATCCGGTGGACGGGCGACATCTATCGTGCGTGGGGCGCCAAGGGCCTCGCGGTGATGACATTCTGGGGCCTCTCGCTGTTTGCTGAGCAGATTCGCGCCATGCAGGAATCGCTCGCCTTCCTCGAGGTCACTGGTCCGCCCGGCACCGGCAAGACCACTCTGATCGCCTTCCTCTGGAAGCTCATGGGCCGCGTCGGCAATTATGAGGGCTTCGATCCGACCAAGGCGACCAATGCCGGCATAGCGCGCACGTTGGGCCAAGTCGGCAATCTCCCGGTGGTGCTGATCGAGGGTGACCGCAATCAGGACACGCCACATAGCCGCCGCTTCGAATGGGACGAGCTGAAGACCGCCTATAACGGACGGGCGGTGCGGACGCGCGCGATCGCCAATGGCGGCATGGAGACATTCGAGCCGCCGTTTCGCGGTGCGATCGCGATCGTGCAGAATGACCCGGTGGAGGCGTCACCGGCGCTGCGTGAGCGCATCATGGGCCTGTGCATCACAAAGGATGGCTGGGGGCCGCAGACACGCGAGGCGGCCGAGCGGATCAACCGCTATGAGCGCGATCAGGTGAGCGGCTTCATCGTTCACATGGTCAAGCGAGAGGCCGAGATCCTGACGCGCTACCGCGAGCGGTTTGCCGTCCATTATGAGCAGATGCTCAGGCAAGAGGGCATCCGCAACGACCGCCTGGCGAAGAACCATGCGCAGCTCGCTGCGATGTTCGATGCGATGCGCATGGTGCTCACCAACATTCCCGACGATGTGGCGAACGAGGTGCAGGCGCAGTTTCGCGTGATGCTGGCCGAACGCCAGCGCCTCACCGAGAACGACCACCCACATGTGGAGCTGTTCTGGGAGCGGTTCGATTACATTGAGGGGCAGGAAACCGAGAGCACGACGCACCGGATCAATCACAGCCGCATCGATGGCACGATCGCGGTCAACCTCGTGCAGTTTGAGCAGAAGTGCGGCGATCTGCGCCTCTCGCTGCCGCCTATCAACGAACTCAAGCGCCTGCTGCGCACCAGCAGAAGCCGCAAATTCATTGCCTACAAGCCGATCAATTCCGGCGTGACAGGCAAAACCACTGCCTGCTGGGTGTTCGAGCGCCCCGCAGGCTCCACCAGCAGCCACCCATAGGAGAGCGCAATCATGCAGCCACAGACTTCCACGCCCGTTGAAATGCGGATGATGGCCGTGCCCGATGGCAAGGGCGGCACCGTCCACAAGCTTATGCCCGTCTCTCCCTCCGTTGCTGCGGGCAGGGGCAAAAAGAAGGCTCGGCCCGCGCCGGATCCAATCAACGCAAATCCCGACGCGGCGGCTCAGAACCTGCGCCAGCTCATCGAACGGCTCGAAACCCTCGAAGGGGAAAAGCGCGGGATCTCTGACGATATCAAGGATGTTTACGCTGAAGCCAAAGCCACCGGCTATGACGTGAAGGCCGTGCGGGCGATCTTGCGGCTGCGCAGCCTTGATCCCAGCACCCGCCTCGAGGACGCGGCCATCCTCGAAACCTACCTGTGCGCGCTGGGAATGGAATGATGCTGGTGGCTCTGCAGCGCACGCTGCTGATCCTCGCGATCATCATCGCGATTCCCTTCCTGTTCGCACGCGGCATCGCCCGCATTTCTGGAGAAAAGCGATGAGCTTCGATCTCTTCTTTCGCTGCATGTCGGATGAGAGCGCCGATCCGCTCACGGTGCCGAAAGCGGCGATCGTGGAAGAGCTGGCGCGCGAGCTGCACATGCGGCGCCAGCATTACCCAGATCGGATCGCCAGCGGCAAAATGACCCGCGAGGATGCCAATCGAGAGATCAGCATCATGGCCGCCATTCATGCCGATCTGGCCGCTGATCTCCTGCTAACCCCCGGCAATGAGGACGCCGCTGCCAAGGCAAGGCGAGAGGCCGATGAACGCCTCGCCCCGTTCAGCTGGCGCGAGCTGGTGAGCTGCCTCCGCCGCGAGATCGCGATGCGACGCAAATTCTATCCGCGTATGCTCGCCACCGGCGATCGTTCGCCGGCCGACCTACGCGCGCAGCTCGAACGCCTCGAGGCCGCGCATTTCTATTACTGGGCACTCGGCCGAGCATGGTGGCCGGATGAGCTGAAACAGCACCGGCAAGAACACACCGGCATGACCGACCGCGATCATCAGGCTTTTCGCGAAGCCTACGCGAAACACCGCGCCCACTTCATCCCCCTGACAGTGGCGCCGCGAGGGGCTTATGCGACGGTCGCCGAGCCGGAGGGAGCAGCGGCATGAGCGACGAAATTCTGCTGACCCCGGCGGAGGCCGCCGCCCGGCTCCATATCAGCGACAAGACATTGCGCCGGCTGCGCCAACAAGGTCATATTCGCTACGTCGCCATCACACCGCGTAAGATTCGCTACCGCCCCGAAGATTGTGACGCGTATGTGATGAGCCGCCGCCGCGAGGACGATCAGTGTCAGTCTACAAGCCGAAAAATTCCACGGTCTACGTCTACGACTTCCAGCATCGTGGTCGCAGATTTCACGGCTCGACGGGCCAGAAAACGAAACGCGCGGCGGAAACTGTAGAGGCGCAGAAGCGCGCCGAGGCAGCTCTCAACATCACCACTCGGCCGCCCATCACCCTCGATGAGGCGGCAGGCATCTATGAGGAAAAGCTTCGCAAAGAGGGGCGCTGGAGCAAGTCAACGGAGTGCTGGATTGACCGCATTGTGAATGCAATCGGGCCGAGATCGTTCATTGCAGACATCAACCATGTGGCGATCGGCAAATATTTTCGCAGCCGCGCCGCCGAGGTGAGCGGCGGCAGCGTCAATCGCGAGATCGATGTAGCGCGCGCGCTCTGGCGCGCCACTGCCAGGGCGAAATATGACGTGGGCGAAATGCCCGATTGGGCCTCAATGCGCTACTCTGTGCGCGAGCACGATCCCCGCGAGCTGCAATTTGATGAAGAGGCTCGGCTGCTCGAGGCGATCCGTCAGGACTATCAACCGTTCGTGCGATTCGCGCTGCTCTCGGGTTGGCGGCTTGCCGAGGTGCGCGGCCTGCTTTGGTCCGATATGGATTTCCCGGCTAAGGTCGCGTGGCGCACGGTAAAGGGCGGCCGGCGCATCAAACGTCCCCTCACAACTGAAATGATCGTTCTGATCGCCACGCAGCCACAGGCCTGCGCGCAAGTGTTCACCTATGTTTGCCAGAAGAGCCGGCAGAAGCGGCGCGAGGGCGAGCGCTATCCGATCTCCAAGGATGGTTGGCGCAAGGTGTGGGCGGAGGCGCTCACCGCCGGCAAGATCCCCGATTTCCGCTTTCATGATCTGCGCCACACCCGAGGTACCCGGATCCTGCGCCAGACCGGCAACCTAGCCGCCGCTCAAAAGGCGCTCGCGCATAAAAACATTCGGACGACCCTGCGATATGCCCATGCGTTCGATGACGACGTGCGCGCAGCGCTCGAGGCGAGCGAGTCCCGAACTATTCCCGAAGTCCCGAAGATGCAGGCAATAAAAAAGGCCTAAGCCCAACAGCTTAGACCACATCAGCAATTTCCGTGTAAACGAGACGCTCTACCAACTGAGCTAATCGCCCCAGCAGCATCGTGACGGTTCGCCCGTCACAGGCGCCCCTTATCGGTCGCTATGGGGGCGGGTCAAGCTGTGCTTCAACGCTGCGGCGCCAGAAGCCCGCCCCTGCGGCGCACCTTGTCGACCCATTGCAGGGCCGCGTCCGCCGTCTCGTCGGTCAGGTCGATGAATACCCGCCGCCCATCGGTGGGATCAGCAAGCCGGACCAGGATTTTGCGTTCGGTCAGCTGCGTGATCCAGCGCAGCGCCGTGGTCGGCGGAACGGCAGCGGCGATGCAGAGGCTCGAAACCGAAACGCGCTGGCCAGCAAGGCGGGCCGCCAGCAGGTCCAACAGCATGTCCCAGGCGGGATCGGCGAACAGGTCCGCCGGCAGAAACTCGTCGCGGAGCCGCCGCGCCCGGATGAGGGCGCGGATCTCCGCGGCACTGGCGCGGCTTTCGATCGGCGATCGCTCCGCCATGGCCGGCTGGGCTGGGACCGCTGCGGCCTGAGACTTTTGTGTGGAGGGCGGCGGGGAAAGCGCCTGTCCGCTTTGCGATGTCGAACCCTCTAGCGATGAAGCAGGCTTGGCGCTGCCGGACAGTCGCTCGAGCGTCTGGGCGAGCCGGCGGACTTCCTCGCTCAGTCTCTCCAGCCGAATGCCCTCCCCGTCCCCGGCGATATCGCGCATCGTCGCAGGTCCGGACGTCATTGGGCGCAGCCCGGCGGAGACGAGCATCGTGACGATGTCCGCAAGGCTGGGATCGCACAACACCTCGGCCTCGACGCCTTCGAGAAGCGCAAAGGCGCTCTCGAGGGAAGCCAGATCGACGAGCACACAGACCCGGCGTCCCTTCAGCATGACTTGTGGGGCCAAGGGATGCTCCAGCCAGTCGCGCGCCTCCTCACCCCTCAGATCGAGCAGGAGCAGGTCAGACACGATCGAGACCGCCGACCAAAGAAGGGCTGTCAGGCTTGTCGACCCGATACATTGCAGTCCCGCCCGCTCTGCAGCCCGCGACAAAAAGTCACTTGCCGGGCGATCCCCTCCCACCAGAATCGTCGGCTGCTCCAACGCTTCGCACAGCATCTGGTCGAGCCGGGGCGCAAAGCTTGCATCATAACGCGGGTTGTCATCGAAGCCTGTTAACATTTGGAGCCTCAATTGCTTGATCTGGCGCCAATATGCGCCATTCGATTAACCTTTTGAACCAGTTTTGTTCCATTTTGGATGAATTGGCTGTCCCGCCACCAATCCAGTCATATCGGCACCGAGCCGGGGCGCCACGTCCGCGCTCTGATTGGCCCGGCCCGCGCTCGCGCTCCCGTTGACAGGTCGCATTGAACCGTTATGGCCCAACCGATCAAAACGCCCTGCGCTGCGACCGCACTGAACGGCTAGAACCATGCGGAGTGCCAGCCACTGATATTTTTCGAGGAGACCCGCTGATGACCGCGATCGGACAGGATACGCTTGGCACGCGCGACACACTGGATGTCGGTGGCAAGCGCTATGGCTATTACTCGCTGGCGAAGGCCGCCGCGAAGCTCGGCGATTGCTCGCGCCTCCCCTTCTCGATGAAGGTGCTGCTGGAGAACATGCTCCGCTTCGAGGATGGCGTCACCGTCACCACCAACGATGCGCAGGCGGTCATCGACTGGCTCAAGAACCCCACGGCCTCCAGCAACGAGATCCAGTATCGCCCCGCGCGCGTGCTGATGCAGGATTTCACCGGCGTGCCCTGCGTTGTCGACCTCGCCGCGATGCGCGACGCGATGAACGCGCTCGGCGCGGACGCCAGCAAGATCAACCCGCAGGTGCCTGTCCACCTCGTCATCGATCACTCGGTCATGGTCGACGAGTTCGGCACGCCCAAGGCGTTCGAGGACAATGTCGCGCTGGAATATCAGCGCAACGCGGAGCGCTACGACTTCCTGAAATGGGGGTCCAAGAGCCTCGACAACTTCAAGGTCGTTCCTCCCGGCACCGGCATCTGCCACCAGGTCAATCTGGAGCATGTCGCGCAGGCCGTGTGGACCTCGGTCGACGCCAATGGCGAGACGGTCGCCTATCCGGACACCTGCGTCGGCACGGACAGCCACACGACGATGATCAATGGCCTGGGCGTGCTCGGCTGGGGCGTCGGCGGCATCGAGGCAGAGGCCGCGATGCTCGGCCAGCCGGTCTCCATGCTCATCCCCGAGGTCGTTGGCTTCAAGCTCACCGGCACGCTGGCCGAGGGCATCACCGCCACCGACCTCGTGCTCACCGTCACGCAGATGCTGCGCGCCAAGGGCGTGGTCGGTCGCTTCGTCGAGTTCTATGGCCCGGGCGTCAGCGCGCTCAGCCTCGCCGACCGTGCGACCATCGCCAACATGGCGCCGGAATATGGCGCGACCTGCGGCTTCTTCCCCATCGACGGCAAGACGCTCGATTACATGCGCCTCACCGGCCGTGACGAAGACCAGATCGCGCTGGTCGAGGCCTATGCCAAGGTGCAGGGCTTCTGGCTCGACCCCGAAGCTGCCGACCCGATCTTCACCGACACGCTGGAGCTGGACATGGGCTCGGTCGTGCCCAGCCTCGCCGGCCCCAAGCGCCCGCAGGACAAGGTGATCCTCACGCAGGTGGACGAGGTGTTCAACGCCGACCTCGCCAAGGTTTACAAGAAGGATGCCGCCGTGCGCGTGCCCGTCGACGGCGCGGCGCATGACATTGGTGACGGCGACGTTGTGATCGCCGCGATCACCAGCTGCACCAACACCTCCAACCCGAGCGTACTCGTCGCCGCCGGTCTGGTCGCCAAGAAGGCCACCGAAAAAGGCCTCAAGCCCAAGCCATGGGTGAAGACCAGCCTCGCGCCTGGGTCGCAGGTGGTTACCGATTATCTCGAGAAGGCGGGCCTCCAGACCTATCTTGATGCCGTCGGCTTCAATCTCGTCGGCTATGGCTGCACGACCTGCATCGGCAACAGCGGCCCGCTCGCCGATCCGATCAGCAAGGCGATCAACGGCAACGACATCGTCGCCGCCTCGGTCCTCTCGGGCAACCGCAACTTCGAAGGCCGCGTGAGCCCGGATGTGCGCGCCAACTTCCTCGCCTCCCCGCCCCTCGTGGTTGCCTATGCGCTCAAGGGCACGGTCACGACCGATTTCGTCGAGACGCCGATCGGCCAGGGCAGCGATGGCACAGACGTCTATCTCAAGGACATTTGGCCCTCGAACGAGGAAGTCCGCTCGGTGATGGAAGGCGCGCTCACGCGCGACATGTTCCAGAGCCGCTATGCCGCCGTCTTCACCGGCGATGAGCGCTGGCAGGCGATCGACGTGACCGGCTCGGATACCTATGCGTGGCGCGCCGGCAGCACCTATGTCGCCAACCCGCCCTATTTCGAGGGCATGGAGATGACGCCCGCGCCGGTCGCCGACATCATCGACGCCAAGCCGCTCGCCATCTTCGGCGATTCGATCACCACCGACCACATCTCTCCGGCCGGCTCGATCAAGGCGGCCAGCCCGGCCGGCCAGTGGCTGCAGGAGCGGCAGGTCGCACCCGCCGACTTCAACAGCTACGGCTCGCGTCGCGGCCATCATGAAGTGATGATGCGCGGCACCTTCGCCAACATCCGCATCAAGAACCTGATGCTGGACGGCGTGGAAGGCGGCATGACCAGCTATGCCGGCGAAGTGATGCCGATCTATGACGCAGCCATGAAGCATGAGGCCGACGGCACGCCGCTCGTCGTCATCGCCGGCAAGGAATATGGCACCGGCTCCTCGCGTGACTGGGCGGCCAAGGGTACGCGCCTGCTCGGCGTGCGTGCGGTCGTGGCCGAGAGCTTCGAGCGCATCCACCGCTCCAACCTCGTCGGCATGGGCGTGCTGCCGCTGCAGTTCCCCGAGGGCACGAACCGCGAGACGCTGGGCCTCACGGGCGACGAGAGCTTCACCATCCGCAACGTCGCCGGCCTCAAGCCGCGCCAGACGGTGACGGTGGAAGCGCGCCGCGCAGACGGCACCAGCTTCACCTTCGAGGCGCTGTGCCGCATCGATACGGTGAACGAGCTGGATTACTTCCTTAACGGCGGCATCCTGCCCTACGTGCTGCGCAAGCTGGCGGCCTGAGGTTCAAGGGACCGGGCACGCTGACCCGATCGATATCGAGAAGGGGGCGATGGACGATGGTCTGTCGCCCTTCTTCATGTCCGGGCGGCGGCGGTAGACGGCCCTCGCCGGGGTTGTGCTCCCCCTCCCCTCCGCTACATTCGTCGCGATCAGGAGAGACCATGACCCCTACCCTCAGAATAGACTTCGTATCCGATATCGCCTGTCCCTGGTGCGTGCTGGGCCTGCTCGGGCTTGAAGAGGCGATCGGTCGGCTGACGGGTGACGTCGATGTCGACCTGCATTTCCAGCCGTTCGAGCTCAGCCCGGATATGGCGCCGCAGGGCCGCACCGTCGTCGATCATCTTGCGCAGGCTTATGGATCAACGCCCGACGAGATCCTCCAGCGCCGCGCCGTGGTGAGCGATCGCGCCGCCGCTTTGGGCTTCGAGATGAAGACCTCGCTGGAGACGCGCGTCTACAACAGCTTCAATGCCCATCGCCTGATGCATTGGGCCGGGCTGCAGGGCCGGCAGCCGGCCCTCGCGCGCGCCTTGTTCGAGGCTTATCACAGCCGCAACGAGAATATCGCGACCGCTGACGTGCTCCTCGACGCCGCCGAGCAAGCCGGGCTGGATCGGGATACCGCAGGCGCGGTTCTCGGCTCGGACCAATATGCCAATGATGTGCGCCAGGCCGAATATCTCTGGCGGACCCGCGGCGTGACAGGCGTGCCGGCAGCGATCATCGACGGTCGCTACCTGATCTCCGGCGCGCAGCCCGCGGAAGCCTATGAGCAGGCGTTGCGGCAGATCGCCGCACAGGCCCCATCAGACGGCAACCCGCCCGCCCCCGCGTAAAAGATGGGGCTGAGCGGGGCCGTGCCGCTTAGCCGGGCTTGCGGAACCGCAACGTCATGCGGTCGCTTTCGCCCACCGCCAGATATTTGTCCCGATCGACCGCGCCATTGCGCAGGGTCGGCGGCAGCGTCCAGACGCCGGTGGCCCAATCGGCCGTGTCGCGCGGATTGGCGTTCACGTCGGAACTTGCCTCCAGAACGAAGCCGGCATCTTCAGCCAACTTGCGGACCGTCGAGACTTTCAGATAGCCGCTCGTCTTCTCGGCCGCGGTGTCGCGGTCTTCGGGCAGGCGATGATCGACCACGCCCAGCACGCCACCGGGCTTGAGCATCCGGAAGAACTGGCCGAAAATCTCGCCACCATTGCCGCGCATGACCATATTGTGGACATTGCGGAAGGTGAGCACAGTATCCGCCGCGCCATCTGGCACCTCGGTCAGCTCGACCAGCTTCACCCCGCCATAGAGCGCGGAATTGGATGCGATCAGCTTCTCTGTGGACTGGCGCCCCTGCCCGCCGGGCTGGACGCCATAATAGGTGCCGCCACCCTTGGCCGCCAAAGGGGCGAGAATCTCGAGATACCAGCCACCGGAGGGGAAATATTCGACGACTGTCTGATTGCCGCTCACGCCGAAGAAGCTCAGCGTTTCGGCCGGGTGGCGATATGTGTCGCGTGCAACATTGCTGGCTGTGCGGGTCGGCGCAGCCACGGCTGCGGCGATGTCCGGCTTGATGGTGACGGCTGCCTCAGTGGTTGCCAGTGCCGGAGCGGTGGCGACGCCACCACCAGCGAGCAGAAACGCACCGGCGAGCATGAGGGATGTCCTGAAAGGCATGGCGTGTCTCTCCGTGAGGGGGCGTTGTGCGGCAAGATGTCGCAAGCCCGGACGGAGCGCAACCCAATGAGGGACGAACGCGCTGCCCTTAGAGGCAGGCTTCGAGCAATGCCTGATCGAAGCCGAAGCCGCGCGCCTTCTCCAGCGTATAGGGGCGCAGGCCCATGGAGCGATATTCGCCGATGATCCGCCCGTCCGCATCTTCATCCAGATACTCGAACTTGAACAGCTCTTGGGTGACGATCACGTCGCCCTCCATGCCGATCACCTCGGTGACGTTGGTCACACGGCGCGAACCGTCGCGCAGGCGCTTCACCTGCACGATCAGGTCCACCGAATCGGCGATCTGCTTGGAGATCGCTTCCTTGGGGATCTTGATGTCGCCCATCAGGATCATGTTCTCCATACGGCCGAGGCACTCGCGCGGGCTGTTGGAGTGGAGCGTACACATGGAGCCATCATGGCCGGTGTTCATGGCTGCGAGCAGATCGAAACACTCCGCGCCACGAATTTCGCCCAGAATGATGCGGTCCGGGCGCATACGCAGGGCGTTCTTGACGAGATCGCCGATGGTGATCGCCCCCTGCCCTTCCAGGTTCGGCGGCCGGGTTTCGAGCGGCAGCCAGTGCGGCTGCTGAAGACGCAGTTCCGCCGCGTCCTCGATGGTGATCACGCGCTCGCCCGGATCGATCATCTTGGAGAGGGCATTCAGCATCGTCGTCTTGCCCGAGCCGGTGCCGCCCGAAATCACGATGTTGAACCGGCAGGCCCCGGCGATCTTGAGCGCCGTTGCCATCTTGTCGGACATCGAGTCGCCCCGCGCCATGATGTCCAGCGTGATCGGCTTGGCGGCGAACTTACGAATCGAGATCGCCGTACCGCGCAACGAGAGCGGCGGCACGATCACGTTGACGCGGCTGCCATCCGGCAGGCGGGCGTCCGCCAGCGGCGTGGTCTGATCGACCCGGCGGCCGACCTGATTCACGATGCGCTGGGCGATCTGAAACAGATGCTCCTCATCGCGGAAGTGAATCTGCGCGAGTTGCAGCTTGCCCTTCTTCTCGATGTAGGTCTGGGCCGGGCCATTGACCATGATGTCGCTGATATCCGGGTCGGCCAGCAATTCCTCGAGCGGCCCGAACCCGAGCAGCTCATCAACCAGCACCTTCTCCAGTGCAAACTGCTCGCGCCGGTTGAGCGTGAGCTTAAGCTGCGCCAGCACCTCCATGATGATCGGCCGGAATTCCTCGGCCAGCTCATCCTTGGTCAGCGTCGCGGCCGCTTCCGGGTCCACTCGCTCCAGCAAGCGCGGCAGCACCTGCTCCTTGATGCGATGGACGTTGGCCTCGAATCCCTGCGAATGATCGGTCTGCGCATGCTCGGAATTCATCCGCTCATTGAGGCGCCCGAGCGCATCGGCGTGACGATCGGGGATGGGATTGGCCGGAAGATCGGGGGCAATAGGCTCCGCTGCTGGAGATGGACTTGTCGGGGCTGCTCCCGGTCCATGCATCGGCCGCGCCACCCCGAAGGATGGCTTGCCGCCCAAACCGTTCTTTCGTCCAAATGCGTTCATCATCGAACCACAGAATTGCGTAGAATCACCGCAACCACTTAGCCGCCATAGGTTGCGAAAGATTAAAGTCGGAACATCGCCGAGGCACTTCGCCTATCCGACGGTAAGCAGCAAACAGGCGGGTGCCTGCCTCCTCTCGATAATGAGCCCTGAGAAAGGCGGCGATGGATTGGTCAGATGCAAAGAAGGACTGGACGTTGAAGTACCGTCTGGGAACCCCGTAGCTGTGTTCCATTCGCTCGACGAGGATTAACGCTGGCGGACGACAGCGCAAATCGCGATCGGTTTGAAGCAATATCGTGGCGGCCAAAGAACGGATCAGCCCAGGATCAGACGGATGTACCGCGACATTCCCGATCGCAGGGAGCATCCAATAAGAATAGAGGTGAAGCGGCCACTCCAACCCTAGCCGCTCAATTGCAGGCCATTGGAACATTGGGTCGGCGGCCAAAACCGCCACTGGTTGTCCTTTTGGAACACTGCCAAGCAGCGCGCCCGTCTCTCGTTCCAACCAGTTTTGATAAGGCCCCTGCGCAATCCCGATATAGACAGCAAACCCGATAACAGCCGCGCCGAGTGGATAACGAGGGACTGCCCGAATGCCTTGAGACGTAATGCGAACGGCTACTGCAGCAAGCAAAGCGCCAGTAACCGGCAGAGCATGATACTGCCATCCTTTGAGTTGTGCGAAATAGGCGAAACCGAATCCTATGGCAACGAGAGCAAATGCTGTGTCTATTGGTTTATCGGGGTCGACAAGCCTTCTGTTCATCACGAAAGCCAGCCCACCGATCAGCCACACGATTTGCGCAGGCTCATCTATCATTAGCAAGAATGGAACTTCGTAGCCGTGATAGGCAGCCCGTACCATTGGCACCATGCGCGTCAGGAAGTCAGGCGCCAGCACTATGACCGCCGCAGCGTAGAGCCCTGCCATGACCGCTAGCACTGCCGTTTCGGGTCGCACGGGTGACCACCGGCGGCGCAATGAAAGGAAGAGCCAAGCCTCCAAAAGAACTGGAATAGCCAGGAAATAGTGCTTTAACGCGAAGCCGTAGGAGGCTGCCAACCCAATAGCGACCGCCAAACATGGCACAACTTCGTGCCCCGACCGTCGCCTAGATATCAGAGCAGCATAAGGCAGCGCGCAGATCAAAGCGAGTTGCTCGCGTTGTCCGAAATCGAACAGCGGCAAGGCGACCATGAACCAGTAGCAAAAAAGCATTACCGCACAGCGTCGCGCGGCGGTTCCGAAGTCGCCGAGAGCACCGATCGCAAGCGCAGATGCCGTTCCCATAGCAATAACGGTGGCCACGAGCAGGTAGCGTGGGGCAACGCCAATTATATCTGCGAACTGTACGATGGGGATGGCAGACCAGAACCAAATCGGGGGATTTAGCTCCCAGATATCCTTGTAAAGCACCGCCCCTTGGATAATTCGCCGGGCGATCCAGATCTGCCACACAACGTCATGGGTCAGGGGAATTGTTGTGAGGACAATTGCAGTTATGGCACTTGCAAAGAAAATGGTGATTTCCGGCCACCAAGAGCGCATCGTATATTTTACTGCCGAGAAATCAAATTTTTCGCGGAATACGTAAAAGCGTGACATGATGAAAAATACCGTCGTGTATAACACCATGCCAGGTATTTGCAGTATAATACCATTAAACTGGCCAGCCGCGCGCAGGGATAGTAGAACGCAGACGTTCGTGCTGTATGCGACTGCGAACGCGAATAGGAAGCGAAGCCCCTCCTGCAGCGCAGCTTCCCCCGTCCGACGAAACGTCCAAACACGGTTAGCAAAAAACGAGAATGAAAGGCCGCCTGCATAACCCACGACGTTCGCTGTCAGGTCGCTATAACCTGCCGCGAGCATAGCCGCGATAATCAGGAGACTGAGCGCAGTGTTAACGGCGCCCACGGTTCCAAACCGAGCAGCGGACGAAAGGAGTTCACTCATGCTACGTCCGAGAGGCGGGCCCGCAAACCTTGGTCAAGATTGTGCACCGGATTAGCCGACTGCACCGGCAAAGCGACTATCTCTTTGATAAGAAAGAGGGGACGGCGCTTGGTTTCCATGTACATTCTGCCCAGATATTCTCCGAACACTCCTAAAATAAGGAGCTGAATGCTTCCGAGCACTAGGATCAGAGCGGCGAGACTTGTCCAGCCCGCGACCGTTCCTGACACAACATAAGCATAACCCACCCAGCCGAGCGCAAGCACGCCGGCGAGAGCAAATAACAGGCCCAAGTACGAAGCAAAACGGAGGGGCAACACGGAGAAGCTCGTCGCAGCGTCAAGGGCAAACGCAATCATCTTTCGCAGGGGGTAGTGGGTAGACCCAGCGAATCGCGGGTCACGTTCATATGGGAGCGCACATTGGTTATAGCCAAGCCAGCTCACCATTCCGCGAACAAACCTATAGCGTTCTGGCATTGCATTGAGGTGGGCAAGTACCCGCCGTGTCATCAACCGGAAATCGCCAGTGTCGGCCGGGATGTCAACTTCAACGATTTTACCCATCAAACGGTAGAAAATGCAGGCCGTTGCCCTTTTGAATACGCCCTCACCATGACGCGCCACCCGCTGGCCGTAGACGACATCATAACCGTCCCTTATCCGTTTGAGCATATCTGGGAGGAGTTCAGGCGGATCCTGTAGGTCTGCGTCCAGAATGAAGATCAACTCACCTCGACTCTGGTGTAACCCGGCTGTTAGCGCAAGTTGATGGCCGTGGTTTCGCGCCAAATTCACACCGGTGACACCCCGTCCCGCATTGACCGCCTTCATGATTTGTGACCACGTGGCGTCGGTCGATCCGTCGTTGACTAGGATGATCTCATAGCTAGTCTCAAACGCAGCCTCGCAGACAACCGTCACCCGCCGGACCAGCTCCTCTATTCCGCCTTCCTCATTGTAGCAGGGTACGACTACCGATAGATCGACTGACCCTATCTCGATCGCGTGTTCGCTAACCATCTGCTGCCCCTTCCAATCTGGAGCCGCACATAAAGGCCAGGCGTTGAGATTCTATAAAGGCTATTTTCCGAAGGCTCCTCGGCCCTCAGCCAGCCTTCTCAGCCAGCACCGTCAACCCAGCCTCGCTCACCTCAGCAAAGCCCCCTTCGACCATGATCACGCGTGGCTCGGCGCCGTCGCGGTCGTAGACCTTGAGGGCGCCGTCCTTGACGGTGGACATGAAGGGCGCGTGGCCTTCCAGCACGCCGAATTCGCCCTCGGTGCCGGGCACGACGACCATGTGGACGTCCTGCGAGAGGACGAGCTTCTCAGGGGTCACGAGTTCGAAGTGCAGTGCCATGGTCTTCTCTCCCCCCTCACATCGGAGGGGTAAAGGGTGGAATGGTCGCGCCGGCTGAACATGCCCGGCGCCGACCCTGTTTCGATTACACCCCGCGAAAGGGTGCCGGCGCCTCTCGCCATCGGCGAAAGGCGCTTCAAGCCGTCAGATCAGGCTGCTTCCGCAGCCAGCTTCTTGCCCTTCTCGATGGCTTCGTCGATGCCGCCGACCATGTAGAAGGCAGCCTCGGGCAGATGGTCGTATTCACCATCGACGACGGCCTTGAAGCTCTTCACCGTGTCTTCGATCTGGACGAACTTGCCCGGAATGCCGGTGAACACCTCGGCGACGTGGAAGGGCTGCGAGAGGAAGCGCTGGATCTTGCGCGCACGGGCGACGGTCAGCTTATCCTCTTCCGACAGTTCGTCCATGCCCAGGATCGCGATGATGTCCTGCAGCGACTTGTACTTCTGCAGCGTCTCCTGAACGCGGCGGGCCGTGTCGTAATGCTCCTGGCCCACGACGGCGGCGGTCAGCACGCGGCTGGTCGAGTCGAGCGGGTCCACGGCCGGGTAGATGCCCAGCTCCGAGATCGCGCGGTTGAGCACGGTCGTGGCGTCAAGGTGCGCGAAGCTGGTGGCCGGCGCCGGGTCGGTCAAGTCGTCTGCCGGCACGTAAATGGCCTGCACCGAGGTGATCGAGCCCTTGTTAGTGGAGGTGATGCGCTCCTGCAGCGCGCCCATGTCGGTCGCGAGCGTCGGCTGATAGCCCACGGCCGAAGGAATACGGCCGAGCAGAGCAGACACTTCCGAGCCGGCCTGCGTGAAGCGGAAGATGTTGTCGACGAAGAAGAGCACGTCCTGCCCTTCCTGGTCGCGGAAATATTCGGCGATCGTCAGGCCCGAGAGCGCCACGCGCGCACGGGCGCCCGGGGGCTCATTCATCTGGCCGAACACCAGCGCCACCTTGGAGCCTTCCGGCGTCGGGTTGCCGTCGGCATCCTTGGCGATAACGCCGGCATCCAGGAACTCGTGATAGAGATCATTACCTTCACGCGTGCGCTCGCCGACGCCGGCGAACACCGAGGTGCCGCCATGGCCCTTCGCGATGTTGTTGATCAGCTCCTGAATGAGCACGGTCTTGCCCACGCCGGCGCCGCCGAACAAGCCGATCTTGCCGCCCTTGGCATAAGGCGCGAGCAGATCGATGACCTTGATGCCCGTCGCCAGAATGCTGGTCTCGGTCGACTGGTCGACGAACTCCGGAGCCTTGGCGTGGATCGGCGCGGTGGTCGCGGCATTCACCGGGCCACGCTCGTCGATCGGCTCGCCAATCACGTTGAGAATGCGGCCGAGCGTCATCGGGCCGACCGGCACCGAGATCTGCGCGCCGGTGTCGACCACGTCCTGACCGCGGGTCAGACCGTCGGTGGCGTCCATGGCAATCGTGCGCACGGTGTTCTCACCCAGATGCTGCGCCACTTCGAGCACCAGCCGCTGGCCGTTATTGTCCGTCTCGAGCGCCGAGAGAATCGCCGGGAGCCGATCCTCGAAGATCACGTCGACGACGGCGCCGATCACCTGGCTGATCTTGCCGACATTGTTGGTGGCTGCCATGTCTCTGCTTCCTTGCCTGCTTGTCCGTTAAAGCGCTTCTGCGCCCGAAATGATTTCCACCAGCTCGGTGGTGATCGCGGCCTGACGGCTGCGGTTGTACTCGATCGTCAGACGATTGATGAGATCGCCAGCGTTGCGCGTCGCATTGTCCATCGCGGTCATCGATGCGCCCTGCTCGCTGGCCATGTTCTCCAGCAACGCCTTGAAGATCTGGATGGTGATGTTGCGCGGCAAGAGATCCGCGAGGATCGCTTCCTCGTCCGGCTCATATTCGACGGCGGCGCCCGAAGAGGCAGGCGCATCCGCCGGCACAGCGACCGGGATGATCTGCTGCTCGGTCGGCGTCTGCACCAGCGGCGAGCGGAACGCGGCATAGAAGAGATGAGCCACGTCGAACTCGCCGGCGAAGAAGCGCTCGGAGATGTCCTGCGCCACGGCCTGGGCCTCGTCGAAACCGGGCGTGCGCACGTCCGTCGTATCGAACTGACCGGCGATGAGGCCGGGGAAGGTGCGCGCGATCACCGCGCGACCCTTGCGGCCGATGAGGTAGAACTTCACCGTCTTGCCCTGTGCGATCAGCACACGCGCCTTGGCGACAGCCGCCTTGACGATGTTGGCGTTGAAGGCACCCGCCAGACCCTTGTCGCCATTGGCCACAACGAGCAGATGCACGTCGTCCTTGCCCGTGCCCGCAAGCAGACGCGGTGCGCTGTCGCCGGTCACCTTGCCGGCAAGACTGGCCACAACCTTCTCAAGCCGCTGGGCATAGGGGCGCCCGGCTTCGGCCGCCGCCTGCGCCTTGCGCAGCTTGGCCGCAGCGACCATCTGCTTGGCCTTGGTGATCTTCTGGGTCGACTTGACCGAGGCGATCCGACCCTTGAGTTCCTTGAGCGAAGCCACTGGCTCAACCTACCTTTTCATCGTCGTGCCGGTCATGCCGGCATCAGGTCCCCACCGGCTAGGCCGATGGGGATGCGAACCATCTCAGGCGAACGTCTTGCCGAACGCGTCCAGCACGTCCTTGACCTTGGCCTTCACATCGTCGCCGAGGTCACGGCTGTCGCGAATCGCGGCCAGGATATCGGCATGGTGGGCGCGCATATGGGCCAGCATCGCCGCTTCGTAGCGGGTGACGTCGCTGGTCGCGATGCCATCGAGATAGCCATTGGTGCCGGCGAAGATCGACACGGTCTGCTCCTCGAAAGGCAGGGGCGAGAACTGCGGCTGCTTTAGCAGCTCCGTCAGGCGCGCACCGCGGTTCAGCAGCTTTTGCGTCGAGGCGTCGAGGTCCGAGCCGAACTGGGCGAACGCGGCCATTTCGCGATACTGGGCCAGCTCCAGCTTGATCGAGCCGGACACCTTCTTCATCGCCTTGGTCTGCGCCGCCGAACCCACGCGAGACACCGAGAGACCCACGTTAATGGCAGGACGGATGCCCTGATAGAACAGGTTCGTTTCGAGGAAGATCTGACCGTCGGTGATCGAAATCACGTTGGTCGGAATGTAGGCGGACACGTCGCCGGCCTGCGTCTCGATGATCGGCAGCGCGGTGAGCGAACCGGCGCCATTGGCGTCGTTCATCTTGGCGGCACGCTCGAGCAGACGGCTGTGCAGATAGAAGACGTCGCCCGGATAGGCTTCGCGGCCCGGAGGACGACGCAGCAGCAGCGACATCTGGCGATAGGCGACGGCCTGCTTGGAAAGGTCGTCGAACACGATCACGGCGTGCATGCCATTGTCGCGGAAATACTCGCCCATCGCGGCGCCGGTATAGGGCGCGAGGAACTGCAGCGGCGCCGGCTCGGAAGCAGTCGCGGCAATGACGATGGAATATTCCATTGCGCCATTCTCTTCGAGCTGACGGACGATCTGCGCAACGGTCGAGCGCTTCTGGCCGACGGCGACATAGATGCAGTAGAGCTTCTTGCTCTCGTCGGTGCCGGCGTTCGGGCCCTTCTGGTTGATGAAGGTATCGATCGCGACAGCGGTCTTGCCGGTCTGGCGGTCACCGATGATCAGCTCGCGCTGACCACGGCCGATCGGCACCAGCGCGTCAATGGCCTTGAGGCCGGTCTGCACCGGCTCATGCACCGACTTGCGGGGAATGATGCCCGGGGCCTTCACCTCGACGCGCGAACGCAGGTCCGACTGGATCGGGCCCTTGCCGTCAATGGGGTTGCCGAGGCCGTCAACCACGCGGCCGAGCAGGCCCTTGCCGACCGGAACGTCCACGATGGTGCCGGTCCGCTTGACGACGTCACCTTCCTTGATCTCGGCGTCCGAGCCGAAGATCACGACGCCGACATTGTCGGCTTCCAGGTTGAGGGCCATGCCCTGCACGCCGTTGGAGAACTCGACCATCTCACCGGCCTGAACCTTGTCGAGGCCGTGGATGCGCGCGATGCCGTCACCGACGCTGAGCACGGTGCCGACTTCGCTGACTTCCGCTTCGGCGCCGAAGTTGGCGATCTGGTCCTTGATGACCTTGGAGATTTCTGCGGCGTTGATATCCATGTTCAGCCTTTCATCGGATTCTTTGGCGCGTTAGCCGCGCATCGCCTGGGCGAGCTTGTTCAGTCGGGTACGGAGCGAGCTGTCGATCATCTGGCTGCCCATCTTGACGACGAGGCCACCCATGATTTCGGGATCGACGGTAAGATCAAGAGCCATGTCGCGGCCCGTGCGCGCCTTGAGCTGCCTGGCCAGCGCGTTCTGCTGGTCCTGGGTCAGCGGGAAGGCGGAGGTCACTTCTGCACGCGTCTCGCCACGATGGGCAGAGAGCAGCGTGGAGAATGCCCGAATCACGGCAGGAATCTGCGAGAGGCGGCGATTCTGCGCCAGTACGCCCAGCGTCCGCTCCGTCAGCGAATCGAGCCCGAGGCTCTGCGCCACGGCCTTGATCGCCTTGGCGGCATTGTCGCGGCCGACCAGCGGGCTCTGCGTCAACGCTTTGAGATCGTTCGATTCGGCCAGTGCGGCCTTGAGAGTCTCAAGGCTTGCCGCCACCGAATCGAGCGCCCCCTTGTCCCGCGCCAGCTCAAAAAGCGCGAGCGCATAACGCCCCGCCAAGCTAGCCTGAATACCGCTGGAATGCTCCACGCGCGCCTTGCCTCTTGTCCGAATTGAATCGCGCCAGAAAAGGGGAGGTACGGCTGCACCCCCCTTGACACGGGGGGGCGGTTAGCAGGGGTCGCCCTGCGATGCAAGTCGGGAGGGACAGGCCGGGCACGGATGCGCCGGAAGGCGTGGCGTCAGCGCAAAATGCGGTACAAACGCGCGCCCGGCTGCTGCAGGCGGTCATCGGGGACAAGCCAGGCCGGCACCTGCCCTTCCGTCAGACTGGCAGCAAGGCCGCGAGGTGCGGCCTTGAGATAATTGCGCGCTTCCGGCGCGGTCGGGCACAGCAGCAGATATTGGGCGGGTGTCGCGAGGACGATCGCGCGCGCGTTGTCGGGCTTGGCCGTGAAGGCGCGAATGACTGTCGCCATCGCGGCACTGTTCCGATGATAGCCCGCTGCGACGATGGAGAGATCGGTGCGATAGAGAATCAGCGGTCCCATATCGATCGGAGCGAAGATCTGGCCCGCACCCAGAGATTTGAACATCGGGCTGGCGATGGCGGCCGGGCAGTCGCCATCCGTCCGCGCGTCGGTGCTGCCTTTATCGGGCGGGAACAGCATCTGGCCGAGCCCATAGGCCGGGAGTGCCGTCGAGAGGAGCAGGGTGCCCGCCATCGCGAGGCTCCAGCCGATTCGCGGCCGAAAATGATGACGCTGGCCGGCGAGCAGCATGATGGCGGTGGCCATGCCGGGCAGGGCATAAAGCTCTGCCACCGCTGTGGCCCGCATCACGGTCATGCCGAGCAGCCAGGCGAAGGCGGCCGCCAACGCCAAACCGAGCCACGTTGTTGCATCATGCGACCGGCGACAAGCCCAGGCCCGCCACATAGCGGCGATGACGCCGGGGAGAGGTGCCAGAATCATCAAGGTCGCGAACGCGCCGCCCTGTCGCCAGAAGGGCAGGCCCTCGCGGACGCTATAATACCAGTAATCGCGCACCAGAGGATCCAGCCCGGCAAATGGCCCCGCCAGACAGGCGGGCGCGATCAGCGCGACCGCAGCGGCGGCGCTGGCTCCGGCGACAATAAGCGGGACGAGGCGCATGGTTGGATTGGCAGGACGAAGCAGGCGGTCGACCAGGAAGAGCATTGCGCCCGCAATGAACAGCGCGGCGATGTAGGGCGCGGAGATCGCGTCGCAATGGCTCTCCACAATCAGGCCAGCGCCGCGGGTGCCGAGAATCAGCAACAGGCTCGCGCCGATCAGCGCCGCCATGAACAGATGGATGCGCCGATCGCCGGTGCGCACAAACGCAAGCGCATAGAGGCCGGCGAACAGCGCCGCATAAGGCAGGCCCTCAATGGATACATGCATCCAGACCGCACAAGCCAGCGCACATCCAACCGCAGCCCAGCGGCCGGGCCGGGTCCACGCCAGCAGGGCGCAGGCGGCCATCAGCAACTGCCAGCCATGATGATCGACCCGCATCGGCGCAAACTGCAGCCCGACCATGAGGCATGCGGGCAACAGGGCGAGCATCAGCAATGCGACCTCCCGCCCGGCGATATCCCGGAGCAGCCGGCCCATGACGAGCATCAGGGCGAGACAGAGCAGGGCCGGCACCGCCACCAATGCGACGACTTCGGCCATGGGCTGGCCGACAAGGGGCCGAAGCAGCACGATCATCAAAGCGATCGGCAGGTCCACCAGCCGGGACCAGTGCAGGTCCCCACCGGTCGGCAGGTTCATGCGATATTGGGTGACGTCGCTCCACGCCTGGCCATTCAGCCAGTCGCGGACCTGGACCATGCGCATGTAATTGTCCGGATCGCCGAGCGAACCCGCCCTTGTCTCGGTCCAATTGGGAATGGCGAGAAGGGCCATGGCGAAAAGCCAGATGAGGGGCACGTACCGGTAAAAGGGCTCACCGTGCCCGAGGCGCTGGCCCGAAACATCCCCGGCAGTCATGCGAAAACGATCGCCTTGCGCAACATATAGGTCGCCTGGAAACTGACAGCGACCGCCAGCGCCTTGGCGAGCAGGGGCATCACCCCGAGCATCGCACCGAGCGCGACGATACCGGTCGTCAGCGCCAGACCGATCAGCGCAGACCCCACGAACAGCGCCTTCTGACGAACGCGATCCGCGCCGCTCGCAGCGAGGCCTTGCGCGAAGACCAGGCGCGAGGAGATCAGCCAGTGCATGAGGATGCCGGCCATATAGCCAAAAGCCGCTGCGGCGGCAGGGGCCATGCCCAGGTGCAGGCCAGCCATGAACAGCCCCACGTCGCCAGCCAGCGCCACGAGGCTGGCAAGACTATAACGCAGATAGGTGTGGCCGAGCAGCCCGGCCAGGAACGCGCCCATCACCCGATCATGCCACCATGCGGCGCCCGGCGGGCACGGCGCGCTGGCTCTCCAGCGCCGCACGCTCTCCCGCGCTCAGGGCGCCCTCATGGCCCGCTTCATGATATTCGGCATCCTCGTTGACGCCCCAGATATCGAACACCCGCTTGCCGGCGATGATATTGCGCACGGTCAGCATGGCCGTCATCATCGCGTGATCCTGATTGTTATAGCGATGCATCCCGTTCCGCCCGATCAGGTGCAGCGTGGGATATGTATACTCCAGCTCGGCGCGAATGGCCGCGACATTCGCCGCATAAGCCTCGTCATAGACGGGATAGGCTTTCTCCTGACGCACCACAGCGCCGCCGACCACCTGATCCGCGCGGATGAGGCCCATCAGTACCATCTCCTCGGTCGCCAGCGCGATCAGCTCGTCATCGCTGGATGACCAGAGCCCGTCGCCCTCGAAGCAGAAATATTCCAGGCCCACGCAAGCGATATCGGGATCGGGCACCATTTCGGGTGACCAGCTGCGGAAATTCTGCACCCGGCCCACCTTCACGCGCGGATCGTGGATGTAGATCCAATTGTCCGGAAACAGGTCTTCGGAGCGGATCATCAGCGCGACTGTCAGAAAATCGCGATAGTTGAGCGCCAGCGCGTGCCCGAGCGTCTTGGGCACCGGATGGATGCGGCTCGCCAGCTCCCGCATCGGCGCGGAGCTGATCACATGGTCGGCACTGATCGCGACTGTATCGCCGGCCGCCCGCGTCGCGGTAACGCGCCACCGGCCTGTCACCTGATCGCGGTGAATCTGCTTGAGGGCATGGCCCATCAGCACATGATTGCCGCCTTCGACCACGCGATCGCGCGCCGCATCCCACATCATCCCGGGCCCGAGGCGCGGGTAGCGGAAATTCTCGAGCAGGGTCTTGGCACCCATGCCGTTGTTTGGCTTTTTGTTGAGGCCAAGGCTGCGCTTGAGGCCATCCAGCACCGCCTTGCCCAGGCTCAGGCCCTTGATGCGCTGCGCCGCCCAGTCGGCGGACATGGTATCGCACGGCATCCCCCACACCTTCTCGGTGTAGGTCTTGAAGAAGATGGAATAGAGCTTGCGACCGAACTGGTTGACCACCCAGTCCTCGAAGCTGCGCACCGGCTTGATCGGCGCGATCTTGGCCTTGGCGTAGCTCAGCATGCACAGGGTCGAGCGGATGATGCCGAGATTGCGCAGCGCCTCGAAGGCACGCAGCGGATAGCTGTAGAAGCGGCCCTGATAATAGATGCGGCTCATGCGGGGCCGCTCGATGAAATCATGGGGCAGGATCTCGTTCCACAGATCGACCACCTCCTGCGATTTCGAGAAGAAGCGGTGGCCGCCGATATCGAAGCGGAATCCCTCATGCTCGACCGTGCGGCTGATGCCCCCGACCTGCGCGGAATCCTTCTCGATCACCGTCACGCGCAGCCCCGCCTTGGTCAGCAGATAGGCAGCGGTCAGCCCGGCCGGGCCAGCACCAATGATGGCCACATCAACGGAATGGGCGGAATTCGACATTCAGGCAGGTCCCCCGGAACCGAATAGGTCGACTCCGGGAGTGAAGGATCTTGCCTAATATTCCATTAATCCACGCCGCTCGGTGCCTCAGCGCGCCGGGCGCTGCCGGTTGGCGACGAGGTGATCCACCACGGCGGGGTCCGCTAGCGTGGAGGTATCGCCAAGCTGATCCACCGCGTCCTCGGCAATCTTGCGGAGAATCCGGCGCATGATCTTGCCCGAGCGGGTCTTGGGCAGGGCAGGA
This sequence comes from Sphingobium sp. B8D3B, assembly GCF_025961875.1. Taxonomy (NCBI): domain Bacteria; kingdom Pseudomonadati; phylum Pseudomonadota; class Alphaproteobacteria; order Sphingomonadales; family Sphingobiaceae; genus Sphingobium; species Sphingobium sp. B8D3B. Next base: position 2,821,417 of record NZ_JAOQON010000001.1, read on the forward strand.
GCGAACTGGATCGCATCGGGCGTCGCGATGGGGCCGATCTCGTAACGCACCCATTGCACCAGCGCCTTGCGTAGTTCGTCATCGCCCTCGATGCCGACATTCAGCGTGACATAGGCGTAGATGCCCTGTCCCTTGATGTCATGCGGCATGCCTACCACGGCCGCCTCGGCCACCTTGGCATGCGCAACCAGTGCCGATTCGATCTCGGCCGTGCCCATGCGGTGGCCGGAGACGTTGATGACGTCATCGACCCGGCCGGTGATCCAGTAATAGCCATCCTCATCGCGCCGGCAGCCATCGCCGGTAAAATATTTGCCGGGATAGGTGCTGAAATAGGTCTGGAAGAAGCGCTCATGATCGCCCCACACGGTGCGCATCTGGCCCGGCCAGCTCTCGGCAATCACCAGATTGCCCTCGCACGGGCCTTCGAGGATCTTGCCTTCGGTATCGACGATCTGCGGCAGCACGCCGAAGAACGGCTTGGTGGCACTGCCGGGCTTGAGATCGATCGCGCCGGGAAGGGGCGTGATCATGTGGCCGCCGGTTTCAGTTTGCCACCAGGTGTCCATGATCGGGCAGCGCCCGTCGCCCACGACGCGGTGATACCAGTCCCACGCCTCGGGATTGATCGGCTCGCCGACCGAACCGAGGATGCGCAGGCTCTTGCGGCTGGTCTTCTCCACCCACGCATCGCCCTCGCGCATCAGGGCGCGGATCGCGGTCGGCGCGGCATAGAAGGTGCTTACGTTGAACTGATCGACCACCTGCCAGAACCGGCTGAAATCGGGATAATGCGGCACGCCCTCAAACATCACCGTCGTCGCGCCGTTGGCGAGCGGGCCGTAGACGATATAGCTGTGGCCGGTGACCCAGCCGATATCGGCGGCGCACCAATAGATATCGCCGGGGCGGTAATCGAACACGTAATGATGCGTCATCGCCGCCCAGAGCAGATAGCCTGCGCTGGTGTGCAGCACGCCCTTGGGCTTGCCGGTGGATCCTGAGGTGTAGAGGATGAACAGCGGATCCTCGGCGCCGATTTCCTCGGCCGGGCAATCGTCCGAGACGCTGTCGCGCAGCACGTCATACCAATGATCGCGGCCCTCTGTCATCGCAACGGCATTGCCGGTCCGGCGCACCACAATCACCGATTCCACGCAGGTGCAGTCGTCCAGCGCTTCATCCACATTGGCCTTGAGCGGGATCGTCTTGCCCCCGCGCACGCCCTCGTCGGCCGTGATCACCACCGTGGAATCGCAATCGGTGATGCGCCCCGCCAGACTGTCCGGCGAGAAGCCGCCGAACACCACCGAGTGGATGGCGCCGATACGGGCACAGGCGAGCATCGCCATCGCCGCTTCCGGGATCATCGGCATGTAGATGGTGACCCGGTCGCCCTTGCGGACGCCTTGCGCCTTCAGCACATTTGCAAAGCGGCAAACTTCCCCGTGCAATTCGCGATAGGTGATCGTGCGGCTCTCATCGGGATTGTCGCCGGCCCAGAGGATCGCCGGCACATCGCCGCGCTCCGCCAGATGCCGGTCGAGGCAATTGGCCGCGATGTTGAGCGTGCCGTCGGCGAACCATTTGATGCCGAAGTCAGCTTCATCGAAGCTGGCGTCCTTGACCTGGGTGAAGTCCTTGATCCAGTCGAGCCGCGCCACCTCCTTGCGCCAGAAGCTCTCTGGTTCTGCAATCGATTGCGTATACAGGCGTGAATAATCGTCACCGGTCACATAGGCGCGCTCGCGCCAATTCGCAGGCACAGGGTAGAGGGGCTGGCTCACGCACTTCTCCAAAGACTGTTATGGCGCCAACCTTAGCCGTTTTGCCAGCCATGCCAAGTCCATCGCGGATGGCACGGAACGGCGGTCCCAGAAGCCGGGACCAGTCTCAGGCGTCGTTGCTCCACAGCAATTGGCCGTCCGGATCGGTGATCTGAGTCAACCGGCGCGCCGCGCGGCGCGCAAGCCGCTGCACTTCGAGCTTGCGCCGCGCGGGCGCCAGAGGCTCGCTGGGCGCAGGGCGAAGGATTTCGGCATCATATTGGTCGGCAACGATGAGCCCCGTGCGCCCTGGCCACAGCGCCTCGGACTCGAACAGCGTGAGATCAAAGCCGACAGGCACGGCCCAGAAGTAGCGATCGCAATAATCGAAATAGTCCGGCCATTTGCCGTCCCCGAGCAGGTCGGCACGGCTGCATTTGATTTCCACGGCAATAATCTGGCCGCGGGCATCCACAGCCATGATGTCGAGCCGGCGACCATTGGGAAGCGGCACTTCGGAAATGCCGAAAATATCGTGGCGCGCAAAGAGACGCAGCACTCCGCGCGTGACGGCCAGCGCCGTTCCATCGGTCAATGCAGGATCGCAGGCGATCACAGGTTCAAGCGCAGGTTCAGGATGTGAGGCCATGTGGCGGGATTAGAACACAATAAGAACAACTGCAAGCCAAGCTCAAACGAGACGGGCCGGCCCAGCGCTCTGCTGACCCGGCCCGGCTTGTGATGATTGGTTGGCTCAGCGGTAGAAGATGTGACCGCCAATGCGCGTGAGGCGATCATGCTTCCAGTTCGGCGACACGCGCGCGGAATGGAAGAACAGGGCGCCTTCCACCGGGTTGTCCCAGCTTCCGTCCAGCGCAATCTGGGCGATTGCGCGCGCGGTGCGCCACTGACCGGCATGGGTCGGCGTGGGCAGCTGGCCCTGACGGACGAAACTGAACTGACCCGGCTGCGTGACGACGCCGCACAGGCTGGTGGGGAAACGCCCGGACCGCGCCCGCTCAAGCACGACATTGGCAACGGCGAGCTGGCCGGTCAGGCTCTCGCTGCGCGCTTCATAATAAATGGTGGTGGCGAGACATTTCGCATCAGCGTCGGAAATCTCTTCGACATTGGCCTGCTGAACCAATTCGGCCAGCGAATCGACAGAGTCGGCAGAAGCGGCTTCGTTCGGAGCCGTCTCGGCATCGGGTTCAACCGTTGCGGGGGTCGTCAGGCTTGCAGCGACGACGGCGGGAACCTCGAGCATTGTCGAGAAACCTTGGCGGGCTGTCCCCTCAGGAGCAGCAGCCAGAGCGATTGTGGACGAGAGAAGTCCAACGGTCGCCACGATGGCGACCACGACACGATTGGGCATTCATTCTCAGTACTGTGCGGTGGGTCGGAGATCGGAATGCAGGTCGCATCTATCGTGCAACGCTCAGCGCTCCGGTCCGCCCCCCGTCTGCGTGTTTGCGATGACCTGTCCCCATGACGGCCACACGCAACCTGCGCGAGTTGGTGGGGCCTTTGGCCGCTCAGCCGGGAACTGTCAACTCGTGCACAGTATCTCGGCGGCGAGCCGTTCCCCGTCTGCGACATCCAGTTCCACGAACCAGATGTCGGGGTCCACCCGGGTTCTTCTGTCTATATATTGTGATATTTCAGAGTCTTGGGTTAAATCCCGTGGTCCGCAGGGCGTGAGAGAAAGAGTCCCGTCAAGGGACGTAACACGCTCAAAAAGCCCGATTGTCCGGCCGCGATCCACCGCCTGCACGACGATGGTTCCGCTCAACGGCTCCCCTTTGTGAAGCACGGTGCCATGCCCCCCCTGCGCCTGGACACGGCGCAACAGAACCCCGATGAGGATCTGGCTCGTCAGGCGTGCGGTCACCGGTCTCCTACTTCCGGGCGCACATAACCCGGCAGGCCGACCAGCGGGATGGTGGAGCGCATGAACGTGCCGGTCCCGCGACCCACTTCCTCCCCCTCGGCATCGACAAGGCGCGCCTCGGCGACGAAAACGCGTCGCTTGCCGCTCAGCCATTTCCCTTCCGCCACGATCGGCCCCGCCTTGAGCGGGCGGGTGAACAGCAGGTTGAATGCGGTGGTGAGGAGGAAGCGATCCGTGACGAGGCTGTTGGCGGCATAAAAAGCCGCATCGTCGAGCATCTTGAAATACAGCGTGCCATGGGTGGCGCCTGCGGCATGGAAATAGTCCGGCGTCACGTCGATGACGATGCGCGCCTCGCCGGGGGCCGAGATATCCAGCCTTGAGGGGAATAATCCGTTGATCGGCGCCGAGGCATAGAGCCGTTCGAGCGCCCGGAAATGCGCGGCCTCGCCGGATGGCGGCGTGCCGTCAGGCTGCGTCACGCGACTCGCCGCCGGCGAGCAGGGCATAGAGCGCGGCGTCCGAGCCAACGCCACGAATGCGCGCAAGATGGCGCTCGTTACGGAGCAGGCGCGAGACGCGGGCCAGAGTCTTGAGATGCTCGGCGCCACTATCTTGTGGGGAGAGCAGCATGAACACGACATCCACCGGCACATCGTCGATTGCATCGAAGGGGATCGGCTCGGCCAGCAGCACCACGGCGCCATGGACGCTCTCAAGCCCTTCCAGCTTGGCGTGGGGAATCGCGATTCCGCCACCAAAGCCCGTCGAGCCAAGGCGTTCCCGCTCGGTGATGCACTCGACAACCTCGGCGGCATCGAGCCCATAGGCATCGGCCGCCAACTGACCCAGCTTCAGGAAAAGCTGTTTCTTGTTAGGAAGGGCCACCGCGGACGAAACAGCGTTCGCCGCGAGCAAGTCGCTGAAATTATCCATGTTCAACCCGTGTCCTGCGGCCGACCTGGGGATTTCTGCGCCGGGGTGAAGTCCACCCATCATGGCCGCCTGGAAAAAACTTGGCCGGCTGATAGGCGCAAAGGCCATTCGGGTCAACCGGTTGCCGGGGAGGGGGTCAGGGGAGGGAGGGCTGCGCATCGCGCGCAGCCCTCGAGCGCGTTCAGGCGCGGGGCGGCTCCACCCAGCCGATGGTCCCGTCAGTGCGACGATAGACCATGTTGAAGGTGGCCGTGCTGCTGTTGAGGAACATGAGCGCATTGGTATTGCGCAGATCGAGCATCATCACCGCATCGGATACGCTGGCGCGCGGAATATCCACGCGCATCTCCGCGATCACCACCGGTGCATCGACGTCCACTTCCTCTTCCGCTTCGCTGGACTGGAAGACGACATAATTGGCATCGTCGATGCCGGGCGCATCGCGTTGGGCTTCGGCGGCGAGCGCCTGGCTGTGGCGATCTTTCAGCCGCCGCATGTAGCGGCGCAGCTGCTTTTCGATGCGTTCCGCGGCCTGATCGAAGCAGACATGGGCATCATGGGCCTCGCCCGCGCCCTTGAGGATCAGCCCTGCCATCACATGGCAGACGATGTCGCAGCGAAAGGCGCCATGAGGCGCGTTGCTGAATGTCACGCTGGAGGAGATGGTGCGCGAGAAATACTTGTCGGCGATCGCCTGCATCCGCTCGGCAACATGCGCCTGAAGCGCCTCGCCGGTGTCGACCTGATGACCCGATACGCGGATTTCCATCTGATTTCTCCTTCTTGTTGGACCTGATGGTCTATGAACGTGGCGCGCCGCCTAGTGAGGATAATCCTCAGGACGGGCGATCGAGCCACAAAGGGTGATCGATCTTTTCCAGAAACGCGGCATGACGCGCCAGTTCCTGCGCGCTCGGCGAAAACAGACGGGCCGGGCGGAACGGGCGGGCAGCCGGAATGGCCATGGATTGTGTGGTCGTCACGGTGACGGTGATCTGTTCTTCCGCCATCAAGGTGAGGCCGATCTGACGCCCGCCGGTCAGTTCGATATAGAGCTGCGCGAGCAATTCCGCGTCCAGCAACGCGCCATGCTTGATGCGGTGGCTGCGGTCGATCCCGTAGCGACTGCACAGGGCATCAAGACTGTGCTTGGCACCGGGGTGAAGGGTCCGCGCAATCGTCAGGCTGTCGATCATCCGCCCCATGTCGACGGTGGGATGGCCGCACCGCTCCAGCTCGGCGTTGAGAAAGCCGAAATCGAACCGCGCATTGTGCGCGACCAGCATTGAATCGCCGAGAAACTCGAGCAACTCTGCGGCCTTGCTGCCGAACAAAGGCTTGTCGGAGAGAAAGCGCGCGGACAGCCCGTGAACCGCCTCGGCCGAGGCGGGCATATCGCGCTGGGGATTGAAATAGGCGTGGTAGGTTTCGCCGGTCGGGATGCGATTGATCAGCTCGACACAGCCGATTTCGACAAGACGGTCACCGCTGAGCGGATCAAAGCCGGTGGTTTCAGTATCGAAGACGATTTCACGCATCGTGGCATTTCACTCGTTGGGGAGGCATTATCGGACCAGCGCCGTGCGAAGGCAAGCAACGAGACGAAAAATCCGCGCTCTCATCCGCCATTTTGGCTGTGCTGTATCCAGCACCAGGTCGGCATGGCGGCGCTTGAGGTGATCGGGAAGCTGACTGGCCTTGATGGCTTCAAACCGCTTTGCGGTCATGCCGGGCCGGCGAAGCACGCGCCGCCGCTGGAGAGACGGCGCAGCGGAAACGACGACGACCAAGTCCATGTGCCGCTCGCCCCGCGTTTCGAACAGCAGCGGGATATCGAGAACGACCATCGGCCGGCTGCGGTGACGACGCAGAAACGCTGCGCGCGCCCCGGCAACGGCGGGATGCACGATCCGCTCCAACGCCCGCATTTCCTCTGGCTGGCCGATCACCCGGGCACCAAGCATCCGGCGATCGACGCCGGCAGCGCTGGTGGTGCCGGGAAAGCGCGCTTCAATCGCGCCGAGCAAGGCGCCGCCGGGCCCCTGCAAATGATGGACTGCGGCATCGGCATCGAACACCGGCACGCCCGCTGCGCGAAACATGGCGGCTGCGGTCGATTTGCCCATGCCGATCGATCCGGTCAGTCCGATGCGGAATGGACGATGTCTCACGCGCAGACCCGACAAGCGGCGGTCAGGCAGGCACGAGCAGGCGTTCGCGCAACTGCGCATCCAGCTCGCGCGGCGGCTGGGCATCGAAGAAGATGTCAAAGGCGAGCGCGGCCTGGCCGATCAGCATCTCCAGCCCGTCAATGCACATGAGGTCGCGCTTGCGCGCCGCCGCCAGCAGCGGTGTTTCCAACGGGGCATAGACGATGTCGTAGACCATTGCCTTATCCGGCAACGGTGACAGATCGGGCGTCCATGCCGGCTGCCCGACCATCCCGAGCGAAGTGGAATTGGCCAGCAGATCGGCTGCCGGCAGTGCCGCATCGAAATCCTGCACGCGGCCGGCCAGACCCAGCCGGTCCAGCAAAGCCTGCCCCTTGGCGGCATCGCGTGCCACGATCGTCAGGTCGGTCACGCCCACGGACCGCAAGGCGAACCCGATTGCCTGCGCCGCGCCGCCGGTGCCGGCCAGAATGGCGCTGGTGCCGCTCCAGCCGCGTGCCAGCAAGGGCTGCAGAAATCCGCCTGCGTCGGTGTTGGTGCCGATCAGCGGCCCGCCGGTTTCGCAGGCGACCGTATTGATGGCACCGATACGATCCCGCACACCGCCAGGATCATCGACATAATCCAGCGCCGCGATCTTGTGCGGAATGGTGATGTTGCAGCCCAGCCAGTCCGGATCGGCCCGGCGCCTGAGGAAATAGCCGGCCAGTTCGTCCGGCGCGACCCGGGTCTTGCGATACTCCGCATCGATGCCCAGCTCTTCCAGCCAGAAATTGTGGATGACCGGCGACTTGCTGTGCGCGATGGGGTCGCCGATCACCTCGGCATATGGTTTTCCCTGACTCATGCCGGCAAGATAGAGCGCACGCGCAAATAGTCGAGTAAAGGAAGTAGGGGCAGGCCCTGTACGGCAAAGAGGCTGCCGGAAATGCGCGAGAAAAGCTGCGCGCCCGGCCCCTCAATGCGATAGCAGCCGACACACCAGCGGCACTGCTCCCAGTCGAGGTCCAGATAATGGTCGATGAAAGCCGCGCTGAGCGGACGCATCTGGAGCGTGACGCTCTCGATCTGGCGCCATTGCGCCTGCTCGGCCTGCGCGATCACGGCCGCGCTGTGGAGCTTATGCGCCCGGCCGCTCATCCGCGCGAGCAGATCGGCCGCGGCTTCCCGTGTCTCCACCTTGTCGATCAGGCTGCCGTCATCCAGCTCCAGCGTCTGGTCGCAGCCCAGCACGAACGCGTCCGGGTGCCGCATCGACGGGCGACGGCATTTCCATTCCGCCACCGCGTCGGCCAGATCGCGGGCGTTCAGGCCCTCGGCGACCAGACTGGCCTTGATCGCATCCTCGTCCACACCGGCCGGAACTGTCTCGAACGGCACGGCAGCGTCGGCGAGCAGGCGCCGGCGACTTTCGCTCTGCGAGGCGAGCAGAAGAGGCGGTGTGCTCATACCGGCCCAAGCCCCGGCAGGCCGCTGCTGCTCTTCAGTCGTTCCTGATACAGGTTGACGATGGCTGCGGCGGTTTCTTCGATGGAACGGCGCGTGACATCGATCACCGGCCAGCCCTGATCGGCAAACATGCGGCGGGCATGCGCCACCTCGCCATTCACGCGCTCAAGATCGACATAGGCCGTTTCCGGCGCCTGATTGAGTGACAGCAGCCGGTTGCGCCGCACCTGCACCAGCCGCTCGGCGCCAGCGGTCAGGCCGACCACCATCGGGTGGCGCAATTTGAACAGGCTCGTCGGGGGCGGGGATTCCAGCACCAGCGGAATATTGGCCGTCTTGTAGCCGCGATTGGCGAGATAAATGCTCGTCGGCGTCTTTGACGTGCGGGACACGCCGGCGAGGACGATATCCGCCTCCTCCCAATTCTCCCAGCCGACGCCGTCATCATGGGCGATGGTGAACTGGATGGCGTCGATCCGCGCAAAATAGGCTTCGTCCAGCACATGTTTGCGACCGGGACGATTGCGCATTTCCTGGCCCAACAAATTGGACATGGCGTCCGTCACTGGATCGAGCGGCGCGACATAGGGGATGCCGATGGCCCGGCAGCCATTTTCGAGCCGGCGACGCAGGGTAGGGTTGGCCAGGGTGAACAGCACCATGCCCGGATTGCGCGCCACTTCTTCCAAGATGCGCTCAAGATGCTGTTCGGAACGCACCATCGGCCAGAAATGGCGGATCGTCTCGACATTCTCGAACTGGGCGAGTGCCGCCTTGCCGATATGCTCGAGCGTTTCGCCGGTGGAATCCGAAAGCAGATGCAGGTTCAGGCGGTCCATATCCACCGTTCATGTGGAACATTGCGGGATAACACAAGGGACAGAACTGTGGATAACTGCTTCCCCTCAATTCATGCCCACTCACCCTGTCGGAACCCGATCATCTATCCACAGCCGCAATGGGTTGCACACAGGCTGTGAATCATGGGGATAACGCCGGCGACTCGTCCCGGCTTCACGGGTCGCCTGAGGTCAAGCTGTTGGCAAAAGGGTGATGAGCGAATAATGCCCGTTGTCCACTCCCCAACAGAATCCAACAACCTTCTCTTTTATATAAATAGGATATTGGTCTGTGCATGACTCGTCCGTGATCGATCCCGGTGTGACGGCACCGCTGCTGAGCGTCCTGCGCGGCGCTGTCCCGGCGCGTCCGCCCCTGTGGCTGATGCGTCAGGCCGGGCGATATCTGCCGGAATATCGGGCTTTGCGTGCCGAGAAGGGCGGTTTCCTCGATCTTTGCTATGACAGTGAGTCCGCGGCAGAGGTCACCTTGCAGCCCATTCGCCGCTTCGGGTTCGATGGCGCGATCCTGTTTTCCGATATTCTGGTGGTCCCCCATGCGCTGGGTCAGGATCTCTGGTTTGAGGCCGGCGAAGGACCGCGCCTTGCCCCGCCGCTGGTCGAGGGCGAGCTGACAAGTCTCGCGCCAGCGCCACAGCGGCTGGCGCCGGTGATCGACACGGTCCGGCGCGTGAAGGCCGCGCTGGCCCCGCAAACGACGTTTCTGGGCTTTGCCGGCAGTCCCTGGACGGTGGCGACCTATATGGTGGCCGGGCAGGGCAGCAAGGATCACGCGGCCGCCCGTCGCATGGCCTATCAGCAGCCGGCGAAGTTCGGCGCCATCATCGATGCCATTATCGAAACGACGGTCGATTATCTCTCGGCCCAGATCGCGGCCGGCGTGGATGCCGTGCAGCTTTTCGATAGCTGGGCCGGTTCGCTTAGCCCGGCACAGTTCCGCCAATGGGTGATCGCGCCCAACGCGCGCATCGTCAAAGCCTTGAAGCTGCGCCATCCCGATACGCCGATCATCGGCTTTCCAAAGGGGGCAGGGGCCAAACTCGTTGCCTATGCCCAGGAAACCGGCGTCGATGCGCTGGGTCTCGATGAGACGCTCGATCCGGCCTGGGCGGCGCGTGAATTGCCCGCCCATCTGCCGCTGCAAGGCAATCTCGATCCGCTGGCGCTGATCGCGGGCGGGGAGACGCTGGATCGGGCGGTGGACGCCATTCTCGAGGCTCTGTCCGGCCGGCCGCACATCTTCAACCTGGGTCATGGCATCTTGCCAGACACGCCGATTGCCCATGTCGAGCAACTGGTGGCGCGCGTTCGCGGGTGATCGGCGGCTCTTGGAAAACGCAAGCCAGCGCCTCGCACCCCGTTTCAATTCCTGGTCGGCTGGCCTAGAAGGCTTGGCGATCGCGCGCGGTTGTTGAAGCACGACAAAGAGGTTTAGTCTCCATGTCCATCCTGCCCGGCATCGGCTTTCTTGGCGCTGCTTATCCGTGGGTTCTTGCCGCACATGTGATCTTCGTCATCTTCCTGATGGCCAGCCTATTTATGATCCCGCGCTACTTCATCTACCATCATCAGACCGAGCCCGGCTCGGCCGAGGATCAGGCGTGGATCGAGCGCGAGACGCGGATGAAGCGCATCATCATGAACCCCTCGATCATACTGGTCTGGGTGCTGGGCCTGCTGCTGGCCTTTCAGACCGGGGCCTGGAGCGAGGGCTGGTTCCACGCCAAGCTGCTGCTCGTGATCATCCTCTCGGGCTTTCACGGCTGGATCGTCCGCTATTCCAAGAAGCTCGCGCGCGGCCTGCGCCCTTGGCCGGAAAAGCGCTTGCGTATGATCAACGAGGTGCCGGCGCTGCTCGTGACCCTGATCGTCATTCTGGTGATCGTCCGCCCGTTCTGAACGGACCTTTGCGAGCGGTGAGAGCGCCATCGCTCTGCGCTTGACTTGGAATCGGCCAGTGCGTAATTCGGGGCGTTCCCTTTACAGGCGCTGACCTATGCGCCTGATTGCCCTCTCCAGGCATTCCGGCACAGTCATATTCCCTTTATTTTCACTCCCGCCGTCGGACCCAATCCATGCATCTTAAAGATTTGAAGCGCAAAGCCCCGGCCGAGCTGGTCGCCATGGCCGAGGAACTCGGCGTCGAGGGCGCGTCGACGCTGCGCAAGCAGGACCTCATGTTCGCCATCCTGAAGGAGCAGGCGGAAAATGGCGAGCAGATCATGGGTCTGGGTACCATCGAGGTGCTGGCCGATGGCTTCGGCTTCCTGCGCAGCCCTGAGGCGAACTATCTGGCCGGCCCGGACGACATCTACGTCTCGCCCAATCAGGTCCGCAAATTCGGCCTGCGCACCGGTGATACGGTGGAAGGCGAGATCCGCGCACCCAAGGATGGCGAGCGCTATTTCGCGCTGACCAAGCTCGTCTCGGTCAACTTCGACGATCCCGATGTGGTCCGTCACCGCGTCAATTTTGACAATCTGACACCGCTTTATCCCGACGAAAAGCTGCGGCTCGACACGCTTGATCCCACGATCAAGGACAAGTCGGCCCGTGTCATCGACATTATTGCGCCGCAGGGCAAGGGCCAGCGCGCGCTCATTGTGGCGCCGCCGCGGACCGGCAAGACCGTGCTGCTGCAGAACATCGCCAAGGCAATCACCGACAATCATCCCGAGGTCTTCCTGCTGGTGCTGCTCATCGACGAGCGGCCGGAGGAAGTCACGGACATGCAGCGCAGCGTGAAGGGCGAGGTGGTTTCCTCCACTTTCGACGAGCCCGCGACGCGCCACGTCCAGGTCGCCGAAATGGTGATCGAAAAGGCCAAGCGCCTTGTCGAGCACAAGAAGGATGTCGTCATCCTGCTCGATTCCATCACGCGCTTGGGCCGCGCCTACAACACCGTCGTTCCCAGCTCCGGCAAGGTGCTGACCGGCGGTGTCGATGCCAACGCCCTGCAGCGCCCGAAGCGCTTTTTCGGCGCAGCGCGGAACATCGAGGAGGGTGGCTCGTTGTCGATCATCGCCACGGCACTCATCGATACGGGTAGCCGCATGGACGAAGTGATCTTCGAGGAGTTCAAGGGCACCGGTAACTCGGAAATCGTCCTGGATCGCAAGGTCTCGGACAAGCGCATCTTCCCGGCGCTGGATGTCGGCAAATCCGGCACCCGTAAGGAAGAGCTGCTGGTCGAGAAGGACAAGCTCTCAAAGATGTGGGTGCTGCGTCGTATTCTCATGCAGATGGGCACGATCGACGCGATGGAATTCCTGCTCGACAAGATGAAGGATTCCAAGACCAACGAAGACTTCTTCGCCACGATGAACCAGTAACGCATTTCAACAGGGGTTACGCGCTGCCATGGCTGAAATCTGGTCCCATATCGTCTCGGACGTCTCCACGCTGTTCTCGGGCGATATCAGCGCCTGGTCCGCGTTCGTCAAAGTTCTGTTGATCGACGTCGTCCTGGCCGGGGACAACGCCATCGTCATCGGCGCGCTCGCGGCGGGATTGCCGGCGCATCAGCGCCGGATGGTCATCTTCATCGGTATCATTGCCGCGCTGGTGCTGCGCATCGCCTTTGCGCTCGTGGTCACGCAGCTCATGCAGATCATCGGGCTGATTTTTGCCGGCGGCATCCTGCTCCTGTGGGTATCCTGGAAGATGTACCGCGAGATCGTGCAGGGGGCGGGGCACAATGCCGGCTCGCCTGAGGTCGAGGGTGACGAGCATTCCGGGCTTCGTCCCGCGAAGAGCTTCATCGGCGCGGCTTGGGCTGTGGCGGTGGCAGACGTCTCCATGAGCCTCGACAATGTGCTGGCGGTGGCCGGTGCAGCCCGCGAGCACCCCGGCATTTTGATGATCGGCCTGGTCTTCGCGGTCGCTCTGATGGGCATCGCTGCGAATATCATCGCGAAATATATCGAGCGCTATCGTTGGATTGCCTGGATCGGCTTGCTGGTCATTCTCTATGTGGCCGCGACGATGATCTACACCGGCATCACCGACAAGGATATCGGGCTGCTCCAGCTCTTCGCCTAAGCCGAGAGGCAAATTGCTAAACAGGAACCGGCAGCGCTCAGCAAAGGAGCGCTGCCGGTTTCCTTGTTTCTGGCTGACCAGTGCGGGGTGATAATCGCCGGCCGAGGGCAATTTGCTAGCGAAATGAGCCCCGATGCGGCATGTCATGCCCACCCTATCTCGCGCGGAGCCCTGCCATCATGAAGTTCAAGGTCGATGTTGAGTGCACCCCGGAAGAGGCACGGTCGTTTCTCGGTCTGCCTGATCTGAAGCCGATCCATGATCTTTATATTCAGGCGGTGCTCGATACGATGAGCGGCCAGACCAACCTTGAGCAGATGGAGCGGATGTTCCGCAGCATGTCGCCGCTGGGTGATGCAGGCATGAAATTGTTTTCCAGCCTCATGGATATTGGCATGGGCGCGGCGGGCGCTGGCTCTCCTGCAAAATCCAAGAACGACGGCTGATTTTTCACGTGGTTTGACGATCGATGACGGATCGGGATACGATTTTTGCGCTCTCCAGCGGGCAACTGCCCGCCGCGATTGCGATCCTCCGGGTATCTGGACCTCTCGCGCTTGAGGCTGCTCGCGTCATAACAGGTCGGGATGCCCCAGCGGCTCGGCAAGCGGCGTTGCGGCGGTTTTTCGATCCGGCGAATGGCGACTTGCTCGATGAGGGTTTGCTGATTTGCTTTCCCGGCCCCAATACAGAGACCGGCGAAGACATGGCCGAATTCCAATGCCATGGCTCCCATGCGGTGGTGCGGGCGTTGGAAGCCGCTCTGGCTGCAATGCCGGGCTTTCGGCGGGCAGAGGCGGGCGAGTTTACCCGGCGCGCCTTTCTGAACGGCAAGATGGATCTCGCCGGGATCGAAGGCTTAGGCGATTTGATCGCGGCAGAGACGGCGCTGCAACGGCGTGCTGCCATGGCGATGATGGGTGGAGCGTTCTCCCGCAAGATCGACTCCTGGACGACAGACCTTCGACTGCTCGCCGCACAGATCGAGGCTCAGCTCGATTTTTCCGATGAAGGGGACGTATCGGGCGCGGACCTCGCGCGCATCACAGCCGCAGCGATTGAGATCAGCGCAGACATGCGTAAGGAGCTGCAGCGTCCCTCCGCGGACCGATTACGCGATGGTATTCGCGTCGCCATCGGCGGTCCGCCCAATGCTGGCAAGTCGTCCCTGTTCAACCAGCTGGTTGGACGCGATGCTGCCATTGTCTCCCCTCATGCGGGAACGACCCGCGATGTGATCGAGGCGTCAGTCGCCCTCAATGGCATCGCATTCGTATTATCTGACTCGGCGGGACTGCGCGAAGCCGGTGACGAGATCGAGCAGATCGGCATCGGACGCGCGGAAGTTCTTTTGGCCGAGGCTGACATCGTGCTGTGGCTAGGGCGGTCTGAAGACGCGCCCTCAGGTCGAGGGGAATTGGTGCAGGTCGCACCGAAAGCCGATCTTGCTCTCGCAGATCGCGAGGCATCGAGCCTGCACGTGTCGAGCGTGACAGGTGAGGGGATTGATTCTCTCATGGAGGAACTGTGTGCGCTGGCCGGCAGCATGCTGCCGGCGCCCGGCGACTATGCGCTGTCACAGCGGCAACGAGCTGTCATAAAACGAGCGGGTGATGCTTTGGATGCCTGCACTGGTGAGCCAGACGAAATCCTGGTTGCAGAAAATTTTCGTCAGGTGCTGGCCGCTCTGGATGAATTGACCGGACGCACCACGACTGAGCTTGTACTGGACGAGGTGTTTCGCGGCTTCTGCATCGGCAAATAGGCGGTGTTTGTTCCACGTGGAACATCGGCCGGCTCCGCAATGCTTTGACGCTCTTTGATGTGGCCGCTAGGGGCTGGGACATGAGCAAGCATGCGCAAGCCATGTTCGATGTCATCGTTGTCGGCGGTGGCCATGCCGGCACGGAAGCTGCGGCCGCTGCCGCGCGCCGAGGCGCGCGCGTCGCTTTGGTAACGGCCGATCCGCGCCGCATCGGGGAAATGTCGTGCAATCCTTCAATCGGCGGGTTGGGCAAGGGCCACCTCGTACGTGAAGTGGATGCATTGGATGGGTTAATGGCGCGCGCCGCAGACAGCGCAGCGATCCATCGCCGAATGCTCAATGCCAGCAAGGGCGCCGCTGTTCGCGGCCCGCGTGTTCAGGCCGACCGCCGGAAGTACCGCGCAGCCATTCAGAGTATGATCGCGGCGCAACCGGGCCTCTCGGTCATTGGCGGTGAAGTGGCGGCATTGGATGTCGGCCCTGCCGGGGCCTTGAACGGCGTCTTGCTCGCGGATGGGCAGAAGCTGGGCGGGCAAGCTGTAGTCCTCACGACCGGAACATTTCTAGGCGGCCTGATGTTCAGGGGCGCGGAGCGAGTTGTCGGTGGGCGGATCGGTGAGCATGCCGCGAGTGCCTTGGCTCAGCAGTTGCGAGACCTCGACCTACCAATGGGCCGCCTCAAGACGGGCACACCGGCCCGTCTGGATGGACGCACGATCGATTGGGCCCGGCTGGAAGAACAGCCGTCAGATCTCGACGCCTGGTCGATGTCTTATCTAGGCTTTGATGACAGCGAGCAGCTACCGCAACTTCGCTGCGCCATCACTCGGACCAACGGCGAAACGCATCGCATCATCCGCGATAACCTCGGCCTCTCACCCCTGTTCTCGGGCGATATTGAGGGGAGAGGACCACGCTATTGTCCCTCGATCGAGGACAAGATTGTCCGCTTCGGAGATCGGGAGGGCCATCAGGTCTTCCTCGAGCCGGAGGGTCTGGATGACCATCTTGTCTATCCCAATGGCCTGAGTTCGTCCCTGCCGACGGACGTGCAGATTGCATTTCTCCGGTCCATGGACGGGCTGGAACAAGTCGAGGTCGCCGTGCCAGGCTACGCGGTCGAGTATGACCATATCGACCCGCGCGCCTTGGACCGGACCCTTTCGCTCCGTGCCATGCCTGCGCTCTTTCTGGCCGGTCAGATCAATGGCACCACCGGCTATGAGGAGGCTGCGGCACAGGGGCTTGTGGCTGGCGCGAACGCTGCCGCTCATGCCTTGGGTCTTGATCCTTTGCTGCTTGACCGGGCAGAAAGCTATATTGGCGTTCTTATCGATGATCTCTGCCTGCAGGGGATCACCGAACCCTACCGAATGCTGACCGCGCGCGCCGAGTTCCGGCTGCGACTGCGTGCGGACAACGCTGCAACGCGCCTCACGCCGACGGCCGTTCGGCTTGGCTTGGCAAGCGCTACCCGAATGACTTGGTGGCACCAGCGAGAACAAGCACGCGTGGCGCTCGCTGGCGTGTTGGAGAAGCAAGTGTCCGGCACTGATTTACGCGCGGCGGGGGCAGATGTTCGCGACGACGGCGTCCGCAGATCCCTCGCTGAGTGGGCTCGTTTCCCGGCAGTGACGCGCGGGCATCTTGCCAAATATGCGCCGGCCCTGAAAACGGGAGAAGACGGCCTTGTTGAGGAGCTTCTGCAGGATGCGATCTATGCGCCTTACGTCGAAAGGCAGGACGCGGAAGTGAGGGCGCTCCGGGCCAATGATGCCATCGCGCTGCCCGCCGACCTCGATTTTTCTGCGGTCGGCGGTTTGAGCACAGAGATGGTCGAACGGTTGACCCTTGCGCGCCCCGAGACGCTTGGTGGTGCCGCCCGGATCAGGGGAATTACGCCGGCAGCTTTGGCCGCGCTGCTCGTCGCAGCGCGGACGGGCCGCGCCGCATGACGGAGGAAGAGGCGCAAGCGTGGCTCTCCGATCAAGGCTGGTGGAATGGTCCAACCGGGGATAGGCTGCGGACTTTTGTGGACCTCGTACTGGAAGAGGCAGACCGGCAGAACCTCATTTCTGTTGGGACCAAGGCATCCATTTGGGCGCGGCATATTGTAGACTCCGCCCAGTTGCTAACTCATGCGGTATCCGCTCAAACGCCCGCCGATGGATTGTGGCTGGACCTCGGAACCGGCGCTGGGTTTCCGGGCATGGTCATCGGCTGCTTGCGCGAGGCGCCGATTCGTCTCGTAGAGGTCCGTCCCTTACGAGTCGATTTCCTCAAACGCTGTGCCGAGTCTCTCGGCCTCGATCATGTGGAAGTCGTGCAATCCAAGGTGGAATCGGCCCGATTTGATCGGCCCGCTGCCATTATCAGCGCCCGTGCTTATGCGCCGTTGGATCGACTGCTCACCACAGCGCATCATTTGGCGGACGAAAACACCATCTGGCTGCTCCCCAAGGGCCGGAGCAGTGAGAAGGAACTGGAAATTATCCGGCCGCACTGGCAAGCTGTGTTTCACGTGGAACAAAGCGTCACGGACGCCGAAAGCGCCATCCTAACAGTCCGCCAGCTGAAAAAACGTGTCCCGGTCCGAGCGACCGATAAAAAGCCGGGCAGTTCGAGACGGAATGGCAAGAGGCGCAGGGCGAGAGTGACGTCGGCGGGGCCAAAAGGACAGTCATGATCAGTATTGCAATCGCGAACCAGAAAGGCGGCGTTGGCAAAACCACCACGGCGATCAATCTCGCTACTGGCTTGGCTGCCACTGGTCACCGCACCTTGCTGATTGATCTTGATCCGCAGGGCAATGCCTCCACGGGGATGGGCGTCACGACGAAAGATCGCGCGCGCTCGAGCTACGATTTGCTGATGGGCGATTGTGATCTCGATGATGCGGTCATTCGCACGGTGGTACCGGGCCTGGACCTCATTCCTGCCACACAGGATCTCTCTGGGGCTGAGATCGAACTGATCGATGTCGAGCAAAGGACCCATCGTCTTGCCAACGCTTTAAACAATACGGAGGCCGGTCGTTGGGAGGTCTGCCTGATTGACTGCCCGCCGTCGCTAGGGCTGTTGACGGTCAATGCCATGGTCGCGGTGCAGTCGATCCTTGTGCCGCTGCAATGCGAGTTCTTTGCCCTTGAGGGCCTGTCGCAGCTGCTGCAGACCTTCGAGCGCATTCGGGCGCGGTTCAATCCGGACCTGTCAATCCTCGGCGTGGCGCTGACGATGTATGATCGCCGAAATCGGCTGACCGATCAGGTCGCGGACGATGTGCGGGCCTGTCTCGGCGACCTCGTGTTCAAGACGGTCATCCCGCGCAACGTGCGCCTCTCGGAAGCCCCCAGCCACGGGCTGCCCGCCCTTATCTACGACATGCGCTGCGCTGGATCGGAAGCCTATATGGCGCTCGCGCGCGAACTGATCGAGAAGCTTCCCAAGGAGACCGTAGCGGCATGAGCGACGCAGATGTATCCGGCAAGCCGCGTCGTTTGGGGCGTGGTCTTTCTGCCCTGCTCGGTGAAGTCGAACGCGACGTATCGGTTTCCGAGGAGGGCCGGGCTGGGGCGGATAGCGGGGCAGGCGATGCGGACCGGCCCAAGGCCGTCCGCTTCCTTGAAATCGTCCGCGTGTCGCCGCATCCCGATCAGCCGCGGCGACATTTCGACGAAGGTGCCCTCTCTGAACTCGCAGACAGCATCCGCGAGCGAGGAATCATCCAGCCCATCGTTGTGCGACCGCTTGGGAATGATCGCTACCAGATAGTCGCGGGTGAGCGGCGCTGGCGGGCGGCGCAGAAGGCACAGCTTCACCAAATCCCCGCGATCGTCCGCGATTTCACCGAGGCAGAAACGCTCGAGATTGCGCTGGTTGAGAACATCCAGCGGGAGGAGCTGAACCCGATCGAGGAGGCGCAAGCCTATCAGCGCCTGATCAATCAGTTTCACCACACCCAGGACGCGCTGGCCCGGATCGTCGGCAAGTCGCGCAGCCATATTGCGAACCTGATCAGGTTGCTGGATCTGCCGGAGCCTGTTCAGGAGTTGGTGATGACCGGGGCCCTGTCCATGGGGCACGGGCGCGCCCTTATCGGCTCCGCCGATTGCGCGGACCTGGCGAAAGATGTTGCGTCAAAGGGCCTTTCCGTCCGCGAAACCGAGCGCTTGGTTCGCTTGGCACGTGAAGGAAAATCCACGGCACGTGCTGAGGCGCGACCCGCATTGGGCCGCGATCCCGATCTGATCGCCATGGAACAGCATCTGTCTGATCTGCTCGGCCTGCGCGTCGGCATTAATCATGAGGGCGGGAAAGGCACGCTGACCCTGCAATATTCCAGCCTCGAACAGCTGGACATGATCTGCCAGAAGCTGACCGGCGGCGGCTTCTAATCGCTTCCTTCGGGCGTCAGCGCCGCTTGGCCAGCGCGTCGAACGCCTGAAGGTCGCGCAGAAGCGCTGGCAGGTCGCGCAACGGCACCATGTTCGGGCCGTCGCTCGGCGCGCGGTCAGGGTCTTCATGCGTTTCGATGAATATGGCCGCGACGCCGATTGCAACCGCAGCGCGCGCCAGCACGGGCACGAAGCGTCGTTCGCCGCCTGAGCTTTCTCCCCGTCCGCCCGGCTGCTGGACACTGTGGGTGGCATCGAACACGACCGGGCAGCCGGTTTCTGCCAGAAGCGGGAGCGCCCGCATGTCGCTGACCAATGTGTTATAGCCAAAGCTCGCGCCGCGTTCGGTCAGCATGACCTGATCGTTTCCGGCACTGCGCAGCTTGCGCACGACATTCGCCATGTCCCAAGGGGCCAGAAACTGCCCCTTCTTGACGTTGACGACGCGGCCGGTTGCGGCAGCAGCCAGCAAGAGATCGGTCTGGCGGCAAAGGAAGGCCGGAATCTGGAGAACGTCCACGACCTCGGCCACCGGCGCGCATTGGGCTGCGTCATGCACATCGGTGATCACTGGGCAGCCGAATTGCGCTTTCACATCCGCAAAGACATCCAGCGCCTGCGCGAGGCCAATGCCGCGGGGCGCATCGACAGAGGTGCGGTTCGCCTTATCGAAGCTGCTCTTGTAGATGAGCGGCATCCCGATTGCGCTGGTCATCTCGACAAGGGCCTGCGCCGTCTCCAGCGCATGCGCGCGCGATTCCATCGCGCAGGGGCCTGCAATCAGGGCAAGTGGGCGGTCATTGGCGATGCGCAGCGGGCCGATGGTGACGCTGTGAGGGGCAATCTCTGTCATGCACCCCGCATAGCCGCCCAACGCGGTCCCGCAAAGCCTGAGCAGCGGGCGCCGGTCAGCATTGTTGGCGCGCTCGCTTACTCTTCCGCCAGGCAGGCGGCGAGGCCACTGCGATAATCTGGAAACCGGGGCTGCCATCCCAGCAGGCGTTTCGCCTTGCCATTCGCGATACGCCGGTTCTCGCTGTAGAAAGCCTGTGCGGCCGGAGACAGGCCTGCGGCTTCTATGGATTGAAGGGGCGGCGCCGGCCGGTCGAGAAGTGCGCAACCGAACGCAATGACGTCATTCTGAGAACAGGGCATGTCGTCGGCGAGATTGTAGGCGCCGCAAGGCCCGGCCATACCCGCCAGCACGCCTAAGACGATATCCTCCACGTGGATCCGACTAAATATCTGGTCCGGCAGATCGATTCTGTGGGCCCGGCCGTCGCGGATTCGGTCCAGAGCGCTGCGCCCCGGGCCGTAAATGCCGGGCAACCGAAACACCCGAACGCGCGCGCCAAGCTTCTGCCATGCCAGATCAGCAGCGGCTCGCGCATTGCGCCGGCCTTGGCCAACGGGCGCACTTTCATCCACCCATGCGCCGCCCGTATCCCCGTAGACCCCGGTTGACGATAGATAGCCGATCCAATTGGCAGGCGCTTCTTCCAGCAAGGCACCGTAGCGCTGCAGCACTGGATCGCCTTCGTCTGTCGGAGGAACAGAGGACAGGATGTGGGTCGCCCGGCGCATGGCGTTCGTGACCGCCGCGTCGTCATCGAATGCGATCGTGCCGGCACGCCCGGTCGCCTCGACCGTCCAACCGCGCGATCGGAGCGCCTCGGCGAGCCGTGTAGCGGTGTAACCCAGTCCAAAGATCAGCATGTGGGGCATCAGGTCGAGTTCCGCATATAGCTGCCCCTAATGGGCAGCGCCCCAGCTCGATCCGGTCCCGATTTCCACGCCAAGCGGCACGGTGAGCTTAACGAGTGGCTCTGCGGCGCTGGCCATGACAGACCGGATGATCGGCGTGGCGGCCGCCACATCGTCTTCCGGCAGTTCGAACACCAGCTCGTCATGGACCTGCAGCAGCATCTTCACCCGGTCCAGTCCGGCATCCCGAAGAGCCGGACCCATGCGCACCATTGCGCGCTTGATGATGTCTGCGCTGGTCCCCTGAATAGGGGCGTTGATCGCGGCGCGCTCCGCGCCCTGGCGGACGTGCTGCACCGGCGACTTGATCTGGTTGAACCAGGTCTTGCGGCCGAACAGCGTGGTCGTGTGCCCCGTGGAACGCACCTTCTCCAGCGTCTCGTTGATATAGGCCGAGATACCTGGGAAGCGGTCGAAATAGCGGCTGATCATCGCCTGCGCTTCGTCCGCGTCGATCTCCAGACGGGCCGCCAACCCCCAGCGTGAGATGCCATAGAGAATGGCGAAGTTGATCGTCTTGGCCCGGGCGCGCGTCTCGCGGTTCATCTCGCCGAACAGCTCCTGGGCAGTCGCGGCATGAATATCCTCGCCGCGCAGGAAGGCGTCCCGCAACTGTGGCACGTCGGCCATGTGCGCCGCAAGGCGAAGCTCGATCTGGCTGTAGTCCGCAGCCAGGATCACATTGCCCTGTTCGGCAATGAAGGCATCGCGAATCTGGCGACCGGTTTCGGTGCGGATCGGGATGTTCTGCAGGTTCGGGTCGGTCGAGGAGAGGCGGCCGGTCTGCGCGCCAGTCAGCGAGTAGCTGGTGTGGACGCGACCGGTATCGTGGTTGATCTGGGCCTGCAGGGCGTCGGTATACGTCGATTTGAGCTTCGAAAGCTGGCGCCAGTCCAGCACCAGCCCGGCGATCTTGACGCCATCCGCCTTCATGCGCTCGAGCACGGTCACATCCGTGGAATAAGCGCCGGACTTGCCTTTCTTTCCGCCTTTGAGGCCCATTTTCTCGAAGAGGATCGCACCAAGCTGCTGGGTCGATCCAATGGCAAAGGGCTGGCCGGCCTCAGCGTGAATCTCTTCTTCCAGCCGTGCCATTTCCTGCGCGAACCGGCCGGAGAGCCGGGAGAGATGATCGCGATCCACCTTGATGCCGCTGCGCTCCATGCCGGCGACCACCGGAATGAGCGGGCGGTCCACCAGCTCATAGACCCGGGTCGCGCCTTCTTGGGCGAGGCGGGGCTTGAACCGCGTCCACAGCCGCCAGGTCACGTCGGCATCCTCGCCGCCATAGCGTGTGGCGGCATCAAGCGGCACCTGCGCAAAGCTGATCGCCTTCTTGCCGGTGCCGGTGACGTCCTTGAAGCTGATGCACGTATGCTCAAGCACCGCGTGCGCAACCTCATCCATGCCGTGGCCAGCAAGGGACTGCCCGGCATCGAGATCGAAGCTCATCACCAGCGTGTCGTCGAAGGGCGTGACAGACAGCCCATGCCGGGCCAGCACGTTGAGATCATATTTGATGTTGTGGCCGATCTTCAGCACGCTCGCATCGGCAAACAACGGGCGAAGGCGGGCGAGGGCGTCCGCCATGGGAATCTGTGGCGGCGCTTCGGCGAACATGTCGTCGCCGCTGCGGTGGCCCAGCGGAATATAACAGGCCGTGCCGGGGGCGGTGGCGAGGCAGATGCCCACCAAATTGGCAGCCATGCTGTCGAGGGAATCCGTCTCCGTATCGATGGCGATGATGCCGCTGGCGTAGGACTGCGCGATCCACGCATCCAGCCGCTCCAGCGTCGTCACCGTCTCGTAGCTCTCGCAGTTGATCGGGGGCAGGGGGATGAAATCCGGGGTCGTCGGGTCCAGCGCGGCGTCCACGACCGCCTCGGCGACGGGATCCGCCGTCTGCCGGCCCGGCGCATGGCTGGCCATGCGGGCCAGCAAGGCCTTGAAGCCCTGATCCTCAAGAAAGGCGCGCAGCGGCTCGGCGGGGATGCCATCCAGCTTGAGATCATCGAGCGCGTGCGGCAGCGGCACTTCGCAGTGGAGCGTAACCAGTTCGCGCGAGAGGCGGGCGAGCTCGGCATGCTCGATCAGCCGCTCCTTGAGCTTGGATGGCTTCATGTCCGGCGCTGCGGCGAGCACCGCATCCAGGTCGCCATATTCCCCGATGAGCTTCGCAGCGGTCTTCGCGCCGACGCCGGGCACGCCGGGGACATTGTCGACGCTGTCGCCCATCAGGGCCAGCACATCGCGCAGCTGCTCGGGTGCGACGCCGAACTTGTCCTGCACATAATCGGGGCCGCGCCGCTCATTCTTCATGGTGTCGAGCATGTCCACGCCCGGCTGGATGAGCTGGGCCAGATCCTTGTCGGACGAGACGATCGTCACGTCCCAGCCCTGCGCCACCGCCTGGCAGGTGTAGGTAGCGATGATATCGTCGGCCTCGAATCCCGCTTCCTCGATGCAGGGCAGCGAAAAGGCGCGGGTCGCCTCGCGGATCAGCGGAAACTGGGGGATCAGGTCTTCCGGCGGCGGCGGGCGATGGGCCTTGTACTGATCGTAAAGATCGTTGCGGAAGGTGTGCGAGCCCTTGTCGAGGATCACCGCGAGATGGGTCGGCCCCTCCTCCTTGTCCAGCGCGTCGG
Organism: Sphingobium sp. B8D3B; assembly: GCF_025961875.1. Lineage (NCBI taxonomy): Bacteria > Pseudomonadati > Pseudomonadota > Alphaproteobacteria > Sphingomonadales > Sphingobiaceae > Sphingobium > Sphingobium sp. B8D3B. The sequence continues at coordinate 2,845,099 of NZ_JAOQON010000001.1, forward strand.
CGAGCTTCCAGAGCATCGCCGTATAACCATATACCGCGCCGGCGGGCGTGCCATGGCGGTTGGTGAGCGGTGGAAGCTGGTGATAGGCGCGAAAGATGTAACTCGAGCCATCGACGAGATAGAGATGATTGCGGGAAGCCATGCAAAGCGGGATAGCGCGGCCACGGGCGGGAGGCCAGCGCCGATCAGGCTCCATCCACGGCGAGGCGCCCCAGAGCCGGGTCATCGGTGAAGAAGCCATCCACCCCAAGCGACAGATAGCGCCGGATCTCTGCCACTGAGCCCGCCTCATGCCGGGCATTTTCGCCGCCGGGACCGCGCAGATCGCTCGGCAAGAAGCGGTTCTCGGGGCGGAAGGTATAGAGGTAGACGCGCAGCCCCGCGGCATGAGCATCGGCGACAAGGCGGGCCGGCTTGGCGAGGCGGCCTTCGGCGTCCAGCGGCATGACCGAGCGCGAGGAGGGGCCGATGGCGTCGGCATAATCGGCAATGGCGGCGAGCCCGGCTGGGGATGCCATGTCGCCATAGGTTGTCTTCAGTCCGTCGAGGGCGGCGTCGGCGGGCTGGCGGTCGAAGGTCTCGAACAACTGGAGCAGCTGGATGTTCGTCGGCCGACCGATTTTCTGCCGAATGGCGCGCAGATTGGTGGTTTCGAAGGACTGAATCACGATCGGGCAGCGGCGCGTATAATCGTGGCCGGCCAGCGCACTGAGCAGGGCGTCTTCAAGCGGCAGGCCGATGCTGGCGAAGTAGGTGGAATGCTTGATTTCCGGAATCAGGCCGATCGCCTTGCCTCGCGTGCCCGCCTGAACCGCGACGAAGGCGATGATCTCGTCCAGCGTCGGGATGGGGAACTGGCCGTCGTAGCTTTGGCTTTCCGGGCGGATGGCACCCAATCGCTCGACGGCACGCAGGGTCTTGAGTTCCGCGAGCGAAAAATCCTCGGTGAACCAGCCGGTGACCGCCTCGCCATCAATTTGCTTCGTGGTCCGGCGGTCTGCAAATTCTGGGCGCTTTGCCACATCAATGGTGCCGCCGATCTCGTTTTCATGTCGCGCAACGAGCACGCCGTCGCGGGTCATCACCAGGTCCGGCTCGATGAAATCCGCGCCGTCCGCAATCGCCCGGCCATAAGATTCCAGCGTATGCTCGGGCCGCATGGCGCTCGCACCACGGTGGGCGAACACGAGGGGCGCCTTGCCGTCCAGCGTCTGAGCGCGGCCGGCTTCCCTGCCGATAGCGGGTGTCGCCAACGCCGCGACGCCCAAGCCGATGGCATCCCTTCGGGTCAACATTCCACCTCCACCGCGAGAGTCAGGACGGGCACGAGCCTATGCGTCGTGCTGGCGCATCTTCGTGACAGGACGATGGCGCTCATTTTGCCTCCTGCCCTCGCGCCCGTTGCCTGATTGGACTTGCCGCGATAGGAGGCCCCCAAGAAAAATCCGGATCACATAATCGAAGGAGCCGGCCGTGGCAGGCCATAGCAAATTCAAGAACATCATGCACCGCAAGGGCGCGCAGGACAAGAAGCGCTCGGCCATGTTCTCCAAGCTCTCGCGCGAGATCACCGTCGCGGCCAAGATGGGCGCGCCGGACCCGGACATGAATCCGCGTCTGCGTCTGGCCATCAACGCGGCCAAGGCGCAGTCCATGCCCAAGGACAACATCCAGCGCGCGATCGACAAGGCGAGCAAGGGTGACGCGGAGAATTACGAGGAGGTGCGCTATGAGGGTTACGGCCCGGGTGGCGTCGCGATCATCGTCGAGGCGCTGACCGACAACCGCAATCGCACCGCAACCAACGTTCGCACGGCCTTCTCCAAAAATGGCGGAAATCTGGGCGCATCCGGCGCGGTGAGCCACGGGTTCGATCGCATGGGCCTGATCACCTATCCGGCCTCCGTGGGCGATCCAGACGCGATCTTCGAAGCTGCTTTGGAAGCGGGCGCGGACGATGTGTCGTCAAACGACGATGAACACGAGATCTGGACGGCCATGGATGCCCTGCACGAGGTCGCGAAGGCGCTGGAAGACAAGCTCGGCGCCGCAGCAAGCGCCAACCTCGCGTGGAAGCCGCAGACCACCGTGGAACTGGACGAGAGCAATGCCGGCACGCTGCTCAAGCTCGTTGACGCGCTGGATGATGACGATGACGTTCAGACCGTCTGGGGCAATTACGAAGTTCCCGACGACGTGATGGAAAAGCTGGGGTGATCGCCCGCATCTTGCGGCCATGATCATTCTGGGTCTCGACCCCGGCCTTGGCACCACAGGCTGGGGCCTGATCCGTGCGCAGGGCAATCGCCTGTCTCATATTGCCAATGGCCAGATCCGCACGGCAGCGAGCGATGCTTTGCCCGCCCGGCTGGTCGCGCTCGATGCGGCGCTAGCGGCCCTCATCGCGGAACATCGGCCGGCGGAAGCGGCGGTCGAAGAGGTGTTCATCAACACCAACCCGCAATCGACCCTCAAGCTGGGGCAGGCGCGGGGCGTTATTTTGCTCGGCGCTGCACGCACCGGCATACCGGTCGGCGAATATGCAGCCCGGCTCGTCAAAAAAGCCATTGTGGGCGTGGGCAATGCGAGCAAGGATCAGATCCACGCCATGGTGATGCGGCTGCTGCCGGGAACGAGCGTGGTCGGTCCTGATGCAGCAGATGCACTTGCCGTCGCCATCACCCATGCGCATCTTCGCGCCAGTCGGCGGCTCGAGCGAGGCGAGTGAGGTCAGGAAGCGGTCCCCGTGCGGGACGGACGTCCTGTCGTTTTAGAAGGAGTTGGGCATGAAGTCGGCCCTCAGGCTTGGCGCAATGGCGATGATCGCGAGCGGCGTTGCGGCTGCACCCGCAGCGGCCGAACTGCCGCCATCGGTCAAGGCCATGCTGGATGCCGCCATCGCAAGCGGGGATGCCGGGGCGCTCGCCACCGTCGCGCGCTTTGCCAAGCAGACGCATCCCGACAATGCCGCGGAGATCGACGAGAAGATTCAGGCGCACAAGGCCGCCATTGATGCCGAGCGGGAAGCCCGGCTGAGGCAGGCGAGCTTCTTTCACGCCTGGTCAGGCAGTGGCGAACTGGGTGGCTTTATCACCACCGGCAATACCGAAAGCTCCGGCATCAGCGCAGGTCTCTCGCTTGAACGGCGTGGGATCGATTGGCTGCACAAGTTCCGCGCCAATGTCGACTATCAGCGCAGCGATGGCGTCACGACGCGCAACCAGTGGCTGGCAAGTTATGAGCCCAACTTCACCCTGAACGACGCGATCTACGCTTATGGGCTCGCGACATACGAGAAAGACCGGTTCCAGGGTTTTTCGGACCGCACCACGGCCTCGGGCGGCGTCGGTGTGCGGCTGGTGCGGCAGGCCGATTTCAGTCTGGACATCAAGGGCGGACCGGCTTGGCGGCACACCGTCGGGATCGACGAGCCCGATACGACTGAACTGAACACGCTCGCCGCCGCCGATCTGCGCTGGCAGATTTCACGCGCCTTCGAGCTCAAGAACAATGCCCAGGCGGTGTGGAGCTCCGGCAATAGCAGCTATGCGAACACCACTGGCCTCACCGGCAAGCTCAACGGTTCGCTCTCCGCGCGCCTCTCTTATGCGGTGCGCCATGAGACGTCGCCGCCCGCAGGCTCGGAGATGACGGATACGATTACGCGCGCGACGCTGGTCTATGATTTCTGACGCGCGCCTCGCTGCTGCCAGCGTCAGGCCTTGCCCCAGAAGAGGAACGCCACCGCGCCGATGAGGCAGGTCAGGGCACCGAAATGGCGCCAGTGGAGCGGTTCACCCAGAAAGGTGACCATGAAGACGCCGAAAACGGTTAGCGCGATGACTTCCTGCGTGATCTTGAGCTGGCCGGCGCTCCAGCCGCTGGCATAGCCGATGCGATTGGCCGGCACCGCAAAGCAATATTCAAAAAAGGCGATGCCCCAGCTGATCAGGATGACCAAGGCGAGCGGTTTGCTCATGCCGCCCTTGAGATGCCAGTACCAGGCCGTGGTCATCAGGATGTTGGAGGCGAGCAGCAGCGCGATCGTGGGCATGAAGCCCAAATGGCAGGTTCGCCGTGGGAAGGCGATGGGGAAAATACGCCGCTCGGGAGCGTGATTCTCACCGGTGGTGACTATCGCGCGACCATCGTGCTCCGCGCGATCCGAACGACCAGTGGGACCATGCCGGGATAGTTGGCCCGATCATAGGTCGACCCCGCGCCCAGATGCTGCGCGATCCGGCGATGGGCCTCGCCCAACGCATGATAGGGCATGCTCGGCAGCAAATGGTGAAGCGCGTGATAGCGCAGACCGACCGGCGCCCACAGCGCGGCCAGTGGCGCGGGTGGCGGCACATTGACGGAATCGAGGAACTGGCCGGTCACCGTCATCGTCTCGCCTTCATTCTCCCAGAGATGGGCGACCAGCGTGCGAAGCTGATTGGCGACCATCGCCACCGAGAGGATCGCAAGATAGGTGAGCAGCGGACGCCAGCCGAGCAGCGGAACGCTGGCGATGAGCGCCATCGACCAGAGGCTGGTGCCGGCTTCCTGCCAGGCCCACATCCGCGCGAAATCACCTTCCGGCGCGCGGCGCCGATAATCGGGATTGATGGACAGGGCCGAGTAGCGCTCCACGATGAACCGGCGCAGCGGGGGAATGACGAGGCTGAGCGGTGCCAGCACGCCGAAGCGCACGATGAACGCCACCGGGGCTAGGGCAGCCGCGAGGATGAACAGGGGCAGGCTCCACGGCTTCATCAGCGCGAGCGGCAGATATTCGGGATCATCGATGGTGCCATAGCGCGTCTTGGCATGATGCTGGGTGTGCACGCCCTCATAGAGAAAGGAGGGGAACAGCAAGGGAATGCCGATCAGCAGGTTCCACGTGAAACGAAAGCCCGGCAGCGCACCTGCCCGGATGTGCGTCAATTCGTGGATGAAACTCGTCGCGCGATACAGCGCCAGGGCGGAAATCACGCCAGCGAGGGCCACGATCCAGCCTTGCGAGGCCAGCATCGCCAGCGCCATGGCAGCATAGCCGACCAGCGCGGAAGCCAGAAAATCAGGCCAGTAGATGCCGGGCCGCGCGGTTGCCAGATCGCGCGTCAAATCCACGGCGGCGCGGAGCATCGCCATATCATCGGGCGTGGTTGCCAACGCAGGGCCCGCTGCGGCGGGGGCCTTGCCGGCTGGCGCGGACGGCGCGGCGTCCAGTCTCTGGTCGATTGCGGTCATGCAAAGGGGTCCTATCGGTCGAATGAGCACAGATCATGGCAGCAATGTGATTTTGTTCTGCCGCCACGGCGCGCGGCTTGACAAATCCGCCGCCAGTTCCGCAGTGCTGTGCCCTCTCAGCAGCGCTTCATCGTCGAAGCGCGGGACAGGGGTATCGCCGTGACATCAGCCGATTTAGTGATCACTCCCGTCTCCGGCAAGGCCGACATGGCGGCGTTCATCGATTTGGCATGGACCATCTATGCCGATGATCCCCATTGGGTGCCGCCCCTTAAGAGCGAAGTGCGCGGCCTGCTGACACCGGGCAAGAACCCGTTTCACGAACATGCCGAGCATCAATATTTCCTCGCGCGGCGCGGCGGCAAGGTCGTCGGGCGCATCAGCGCGCATATCGATCATCTCGCCATTTCCATGCCTGCCGAGCAGGGCATGGGGCCGGGGACGGGCAATTTCGGCATGTTCGAAGCCATGGATGAAGCAACCGCGCACGCGCTGATCGCGACGGCGGAAGGCTGGCTGCGCGAGCGGGGAATGACCCGGGTGCTCGGCCCGATCTCGCTCTCTATCTGGGAGGAGCCAGGCCTCCTCGTGAAGGGCTTCGACCATTCGCCTACGGTGATGATGGGCCATAACAGGCCGGAATATCGCGCCTGGATCGAAGCGGCCGGCTATGCCCATGCCAAGCAGCTCGATACTTACGAGCTAGACATCACGCAGGAATTTCCGCCGCTGATCCAGCGGATCGTCCAATCCGGCGAGCGCAACGAGCGCATTCGCATTCGCCATGTGGACAAGAGCGAGTTCGACCGGGATGCAGCGATCATCCTGCATATTCTCAACGATGCCTGGGGGCGCAACTGGGGCTTTGTGCCGATTACCGACCATGAGGTTGCGCATTTCGGCAAGGCGCTCAAGCCGCTGGTGTTCGAGGACCTGATTCGCATTGCCGAGCTGGATGGCGAGCCGGTGGCCTTCATGATGACGCTGCCGGACATGAACGAAGCGCTCGCCCGCCTTAACGGCACGCTCTTTCCCTTCGGCTGGGCAAAGCTGCTCTGGTGGCTGCGCAAGCCCAAGGTCCGCACCATGCGCGTGCCGCTGATGGGTGTCGTCCAGCGGCTCCAATCCTCGCGCATGGCGAGCCAGCTGGCCTTCATGATGATCGAATATATCCGCCGCGACGCCATCACCCATTATGGCGCGACGCGCGGGGAGATCGGCTGGATCCTCGATGATAATCAGGGCATGAAAGCCATTGCCGAGGCTATCGAGAGCCGCATCAACCGCAGCTATGTGATCTACCAGAAGGCGCTTTGACCGCTTCGCAAATCCGTACCGGCAACCCCTCTCTTGCGCGCAGGGGACTGCCGGGCCTAGGGACGGGCAAGGCCCTTATCGGAGACGCGCCATGTTGCGGCAACTGACCCCATCCCTATTCGTCGCCCCGCAGATCGATGCGGATGTCGTGGCGCAGGCTGCGGCAATGGGCATCTCGCTCATCGTGAACAACCGACCCGAAGGTGAATCGGTGGACCAGACGTCCGGCGACACGATCGAGGCGGCGGCACGGGCGGCGGGGCTCGATTATGTCGCCATTCCCGTCTCGCATAGCGGCTTTGCGCCCTGGCAGCTCGATGCGCTGGATGAGGCACTCGCGAAGAATGGCGAGGGCAAGGCGCTCTGTTATTGCCGCTCCGGCACCCGCAGCACACTGCTTTGGGCCTTGGCGCGGGCACGGGCGGGCGATTCGCCGGATGTCCTGGCCGAGCAGGCGGCCGCGGCGGGCTATGATCTCTCGCCGATTCGCGAGATGATGCACGCACTGGCCAACCAGAAGGGCTGACGGCCCCCACCGGCACTCCTGTTCAGAACGCGAGGCTCAGCGCCGGCCAGAGCAACATCAGCACGCCAATCATGCTGATACCGAATACCATCGTCCGCACCACCGGAACCCCTGCAGCATAAAGCGGAAGATAGACGATGCGCGCGCCGAGCCAGAGCGCGGCGCCGATGGCCGTCCACCGATCGAACAGGCCGAGCTGCGCATCGATGAGGATGGCGATGGCGACGATCGGAAAGGTCTCGAAATAATTTGCCTGCGCTCGCGCCAGCCGCCCGACGAGGGGCTTGGGCTCGGGCAGCGACTGATCGCGCGCGCCGACATTCCAGGCGGTGCCATATTGCGCGGTCTTCGCCCGCACGGCAGCGAAGATGTGAACGAGGGCCAGCAGGCAGCCCCAGGCCAGAATGATCAGTTCAATCGGCATCGTTCAGTCTCCTCATCGGGCGTCTTTCGCCGGACGAGGAATAGGACGGTCAGGCGCGAAATGAAATTGCCGTGTCCGAGACTGCAAATCGTCAGCTGCGGGCCGCCCAAAAAAAAGGCCGGCGCTTTCACGCCGGCCCAGGGATGTTCGCAGGAGGAACAACGGACGGCGGGGACCTTTCGCCCCCGCCGAATTCGGATCAGTTGTAAGCGCGCTCGCCGTGCTCGCCGAGGTCGAGGCCTTCCTGCTCGACTTCGGTGCTCACCCGCAGGCCAGTGAGGGCCTTTGCGATGAACATGGCGATGACGGTGCCGACGGTGGCGATGACGATCGTGGCAAGCACGGCCGTGATCTGCGTGACCAGCTGGCCGCCCATCGCATAGTCGGCGCCACCAGGGCCGCCGAGCGAGGGCGAGTAGACCACTGCGGTGCCGATGGCGCCGATGATGCCGCCCACGCCGTGGATGCCGAAGGCGTCCAGTGAGTCGTCATAACCCAGAGCCGGCTTCACCTTCGCGACGAAGAAGTAGCAGACGATGGAGGCAACGGCACCGAGAACGATGGCACCGAACGGACCGGAGTTGCCCGCAGCGGGTGTCACGGCGACGAGGCCGGCGATGATGCCCGAGCAGAAGCCGAGAGCCGAACCCTTGTGGCCCATCACGCGCTCGGTGAGCATCCAGAAGAGACCGGCCGAGGCGGTGGCGACGAAGGTGTTGATCATGGCGAGAGCCGCAGAGCCATTGGCCTCAAGCGCGGAACCGGCGTTGAAGCCGAACCAGCCGACCCACAGCAGGCCGGTGCCGACCATGGTCAGCGTCAGGCTGTGCGGGGGCATCGGCTCGCTGGGGAAGCCCTTACGCTTGCCGAGGATGAGGGCGGCGACCAGTGCGGAAACGCCCGCATTGATGTGCACCACCGTACCGCCGGCGAAGTCCAGAGCACCCATGGCGAAGAACACGCCGCGCGCTTCCCAGACCATGTGGGCGACCGGGAAGTAGACGATGGTCAGCCAGACGATGGCAAAGACCATGATGGCCGAGAACTTCATGCGCTCGACGATGCCGCCAAGCACGAGGGCGATGGTGATCGCGGCGAAGGTCATCTGGAAGCTGACGAACACATATTCCGAGATCACTTCAGACGTGAAGGTCGCGGCGGTCGAATCCGGCGTGATGCCAGCAAGGAAGAACTTGCCCCAGCTGATGAACTGATTGCCTTCAGGACCGAAGGCGAGGCCGTAGCCGTACATCACCCAGATGAGCATCGCGAGCGCCGCTACGGCCCCGATCTGCGTCATGGTGGCGATCATGTTCTTGGAACGCGTCAGGCCGCCGTAGAACAGGGCGAGGCCGGGCAGGATCATGAGGAGAACGAGGACGGTGGACGTCATCATCCATGCGTTGTTACCCGGATTGGGAACGGCAGGCGCGGCTTCCGCTGCGGCCTCCTGCGCCCATGCGGGCAAGGCGGCGAAGAGCGAAAGGCCCAGAGCCCCCGCCGCGCCGCAGAATGTCTTGAAAGGTGTCATGCGTTACCCCCTTTAACTTACAGCGCGGTTTCGCCGGTTTCGCCGGTGCGGATGCGGATGGCCTGTCCCACGTCGAGGACGAAGATCTTGCCATCGCCGATGGCGCCGCTGTTGGCGGCCTGCTGCACGGCTTCCACAACACGCGGCGCGAGGGCATCGTCGCAGACGACCTCGACCTTGATCTTCGGGACCATGTTGGTGGAATATTCCGCACCGCGGTAGATTTCGGTCTGGCCCTTCTGGCGGCCAAAACCCTTCACTTCACTTACTGTCATGCCAGCCACGCCCAGCGCAGAGAGAGCTTCACGCACCTCGTCCAGCTTGAACGGCTTGATGATTGCCATAATGAGTTTCATCTCTTGCGCCCCCATTGGTTGCAGGGGAATGCCAAGCAAGAGCTGTGCCAAATCATAAACGAGGCGTTAAAGCGGTCGGCAGTCGGGCCTCGTTGAGGCGATTGCCTCAAATTGAGGCGGCATGTGTGAGCAGTGCTTAAAAAGTACGCACAGACCGTTCGCAGTTATCAGGTGGATAGGGCCTCGAGGCCCAGCGACGTCAGATCGAGCGAGAGCGCCCCTGCGGATAACTGCCCAGCAGACGGACCCATTTGCTGTGGAACGCCAGTTCTTCCAGCGCGCGATCGACGGCGGGGTCGCCCGGCATCCCCTCGATATCGGCGTAGAATTCCGTCGCCGAGAAGCTGGCGCCGCGCTGATAGCTCTCCAGCTTGGTCATATTCACCCCGTTGGTCGCAAAGCCGCCCATTGCCTTGTAGAGCGCGGCGGGGATGTTTTTCACCTCGAAGAGGAAGCTCGTCATCACCGGCCCGTCTCGCGAGGGCATGATCGCATCGCGGCCCAGCACGACGAAGCGCGTCATGTTGTCGCTGCTGTCCTCAATCTTCTCATCATGGATCGTGAGGCCATAGAGTCGCGCGGCGAGCGAGGGCGCAATCGCCGCTGCGCCGGGCTCGCGGACCTCGGCGACCAGCGCGGCCGCGCCGGCGGTGTCGGCATAGACGATCGGGCGGATGCCACGGCTGCGCAGATATTTCCGGCACTGCCCCAGCGCCTGCACATGGCTGAGCGCGCTGACCGGCGGCGTCTCGTCCGCGCTCATCAGGCTGTGGTGGATCGGGAGGAAATATTCGTCGATGATCGACAGGCCGGATTCGGGCAGCAGAAAGTGCATGTCCGCAACCCGCCCATGCAGCGAATTCTCGATGGGAATCATCGCGCGGTCGGCACGGCCATCGCGAACGGCATCCAGCGCGTCTTCGAAGCTGAAGCAGGGCAGGGGCAGGCCGTCCGGCGCAAAATCCATCACCGCCAGATGCGAATTGGCGCCCGGCGCGCCCTGAAAGCTGATCGCACGCTCAGGCGCGCGCGCGGCGGCGTCCGTCATCTCGGCGACAAGGCGCTGCGCGGGGAGCGGATAGGTGTCCATGATGGCCGCTGCGCTTAGGGCTTTGGGCCCTGCCGCGCAAGGCACCGGCGCATGTGTCGCGACACAGGCCTTCCGACAGGCTTGCACCCGCGCAATGCAGTCATTAAGGGGAGCGCCGACGGGCACCGGCAGCGCCGCGATTGAGGAGGTCGCGCGTCGGGTAGATTTCTGGAGATTGAGGGCGCATGAGCGATCGTTTCAATACCATTGCAGGCTGGGCACTGTTTGGCGGCATCATTGCGCTTGGCAGCGGCATTGTGAGCAGCAAGCTGTTTCACGCCGAGCGTCCCGAGCCGATGGGCTACGCGATCGAGGGCGTTGAGGCGGAAGGCGAGGGCGGTGCGTCCGGTCCTTCGCTGAACACGCTGCTCGCCTCGGCGGACGTGGCAGCCGGTGAGAAGGTCTTCGCCAAGTGCGTGGCCTGCCACACGGTCAATCAGGGCGGCGCCAATGGCATCGGCCCCAACCTCTGGGCCATCGTTGGCGACCCGATCGGCCATGGCCGTGGCGGCTTCGCTTTCTCGGATGCGCTCAAGAAGGTGGGCGGCAACTGGACCTTCGAGCAGCTGGATCACTGGCTGACCTCGCCGCGTTCGTTCGCCAACGGTACCAAGATGAGCTTCGCCGGTCTCAGCAAGCCTGAAGATCGCGCCAATCTGATCGCCTATCTCAACACGCAGGGCTCGAACCTGCCTCTCCCGGCTGCCGATGCACCGGCCGAGGCCCCTGCGGCAGAGGTCGGTGCCGACAATGCAGCCGCTGCAGGCAATGCGGCGGAAGCGGGCGCTGAGGGCGCTGCCGCCAACGCTGCGACGCCGCACGAATAATCTCATTAGCCAGAGCCCAGGCTTGGGTTCGGTCAAATATTCAAGCAGGCGCGGGGCAACCCGCGCCGCTTTTGTTATCGGACCCGCTGGTATCAGCGAGCCGGACGGGCGCGGACCTCAGCAGCCCCGCTGGCTATCCGCATAAAAGCTCTCGACCACGGCCCAGCCTTCTTCTGCCGTTTCGACCCAGCTGATCAGATCGAGATCGCGTGGGCTGATCACGCCTTCCTCGGCCAACGCCTCGAAATTCACGACGCGTGTCCAGAAGTCCTTGCCGAACAGCAGGATGGGGATGCGCTTCATCTTGCCGGTCTGCACCAGCGTGAGCAGCTCGAAAAATTCGTCGAACGTGCCGAAACCGCCGGGAAACACTGCCAGCGCGCGAGCGCGCAGGGTGAAGTGCATCTTGCGCAGAGCGAAATAGTGGAACTGGAAGGAGAGATCCGGCGTCACATAGGGGTTGGGCGCCTGCTCGTGGGGCAGCACGATGTTGAGCCCGATGGTTTGTGCGCCGACGTCCGCCGCGCCCCGATTGGCCGCTTCCATGATCGACGGGCCGCCGCCCGAACATACGACGAAGTGATGGCAGCCAGCCTCGTTCGGCGGACATTGCGCCGCGATTCGCGCCAGCTTGCGGGCTTCCTCATAATAACGCGCCTTTTCGGCGAGACGCTCGGCGACTTTCCGGGCGCGCTCGTCGGGCGCGGCATCGATCAGCGCCTGCGCGGCCTCCGGCTCGGGAATGCGCGCCGAGCCATAGAAGACGAAGGTCGAGGCGATCTTTGCTTCATCGAGCAGCAGCTCCGGCTTCATCAACTCGAGCTGGAAGCGGACCGGCCGCAGGTCTTCCCGCAGCAGAAACTCGTTGTCCTGGAAGGCCAGCTTGTAGGATTTGCTTTCTGTCTGCGGGGTGGGGATGATCCGCTTGGCATCGACGGCTTCTTCGCGGGCACGGCGAAACTTGCTTTCGCGCACTGTAGGCTGGTCTGTCATCCAGTGGCGCTAGACGATTTCGGCGGAGAAGAAAACTGGCGGGTTCAGCGGCAAAAACTGCCCCGCCCGCCCATGTCGAAATGGAAATGGTCGCGGTGGGCGCTGTTATAGTCCGGGCCGAGCACGGTGCGGAATCGCTTGCACGCGCTCTGGTGGAGGACCCGCAGGAACTGAGCATGGGTGCTCTCGCCCTGCCAATCGTTCACCAGGCTGATTCGGCGCCCGTCGGCCAGCACGAAGGCGGAAATGTCCACGGCATTGGCGTGGGCATGTTCGCTGCGCTTGCCGGCGATGGTCCCACCGGTGCCGCGGACATCGCGGCAGGCATAAGTGCCGAAGGTCTCGACGCGCACCACTTCGCTGCGCAGATAGAGCCGCGCGGCGGGGCGCACCGCATATTGCACCCAGGCCGCGAAATTGGCGGCGAGGGGGCAGGTCATCGGTCCCAGATTGGCCACCGGTGTGCCGATCTCCAGCAGGCGGATGGTATCGATTGTCGTGCAGCCGCCGCCGCGATCCTGATTGGGCAGCGGTTCGAAGCGGACCTTCGCGGTCGAGAGGCGCGCCGCGCACATGCGATAGCTCTCGCTGTTCGGCATTGTGCGTTGTGCGGGCGCTGCGGCGCCCGGCGCCCTTACACCCGTGCGCGGGCTGGGGCGGTCGGCGCAGGCGGCAAGACTGGTGACCAGCAGCAGGCCGACCAGCCTGCGCATTCCCGCCCTCAATCCGACCGATGACGCCCAATGGATCATGGCGCCGTTTATCACGCATCGCAGCTGAACAAAACCTAGACAGTGCAAGGGGATGCCTCGGCCGCCGCGCGCGGTCTGGCGCATGTCCGCCCAAGCTCCGTTCAGCCCGGGCGAGGCACGCAGGTCCCGATCTTAGCCCGATCTTACATTGACACCCGTCTGCAAATCTCTATGGCCGCCGGCGGGCCACGCGGTCCCAACGCCGCGCGTGCTCTCTGCAAGGAGACGCATACCATGACTGACGTTACGAAGCCGGCGACCACGCCGGCCCGCCCCCATTTCTCGTCCGGCCCCTGCGCCAAGCCGCCCGGCTATGATCCGGCGAAGCTGGCCACCGAAGTGCTCGGACGCTCCCACCGCTCAAAGCTCGGCAAGGATCGCCTCGCTTATTGCATCGCCCTGATGCGCGAGCTGCTGAACCTGCCCGAGACCCACCGCATTGGCATCGTGCCCGGCTCCGACACCGGCGCCTTCGAGATGGCGATGTGGACGATGCTGGGTGCTCGCCCCGTGACGACGCTCGCTTGGGAGAGCTTCGGTGAAGGTTGGGTCACCGATGCCGCCAAGCAGCTCAAGCTCGATCCGACGGTGCTGCGCGCCGATTATGGCCAGATCCCCGATCTGAATGCGGTCGACTGGTCGAATGACGTGCTCTTCACCTGGAATGGCACCACCTCGGGCGTGCGCGTGCCCAATGGCGACTGGATCGCCGACGACCGCGAGGGCCTCTCCTTCGCGGACGCCACCAGCGCCGTGTTCGCCTACGACCTGCCGTGGGAGAAGATCGACGTCGCCACCTTCTCCTGGCAGAAGGTGCTGGGCGGTGAGGGCGGCCATGGCGTGCTGATCCTTGGCCCGCGTGCCGTCGAACGGCTTGAGCAGTACACGCCGAGCTGGCCGCTGCCCAAGGTGTTCCGCCTGATGTCCAAGGGCAAGCTCGCTGAGGGCGTGTTCAAGGGCGAGACGATCAACACGCCGTCCATGCTGGCGGTCGAAGATGCGATCTTTGCGCTCGAATGGTCCAAGACCATCGGTGGCGCCAAGGGCCTTATCGCCCGCGCGCAGGCCAATGCCGATGCGCTCAATGCCATTGTGGAATCGCGCGACTGGCTGGGGCATCTCGCTGCCGATCCGGCGATCCGCTCGATCACCAGCGTCTGCCTCACCGTCGAGGGTGCCGATGCCGACTTCATCAAGAAGATGGCCTCGTTGCTCGAGAAGGCGGATGCCGCCTATGACGTCGCGGGTTACCGCGACGCCCCGGCTGGCTTGCGCATCTGGTGCGGTGCCACGGTCGACACCGCGGACATCGAGGCGCTCGGCCCTTGGCTCGATTGGGCCTATGCCGAGACCAAGGCCGCGCTGAGCGCGACTGCCGCCTGACCCCACTTTCCGGTGCTCCTGTGAAAACAGGAGCCCAGGGCTCAGCAGCACTGCCATCCCGCCCTGGGCCCCTGCTTTCGCAGGGGCACTGTCTCTCTTTGAAGGACAGTAAAATGACCAAGCCCAAAGTTCTCATTTCCGACAAGATGGACCCGCAGGCCGCGCAGATTTTCCGCGAGCGCGGGTGCGAGGTGGACGAGATCACCGGACTGAAGCCCGATGAACTCAAGGAAATCATCGGTAAATATGATGGTCTGGCAATCCGCTCGGCCACCAAGGTGACCAAGGAGATCATCGACGCCGCGACCAATCTCAAGGTCATTGGCCGCGCCGGCATCGGCGTCGACAATGTCGATATTCCCTACGCTTCGGCCAAAGGCATCGTGGTGATGAACACGCCCTTCGGCAACTCCATCACCACCGCCGAACACGCCATCGCCCTCATGTTCGCCCTCGCCCGCCAGCTGCCGGAGGCCGATGCCTCCACGCAGGCCGGCAAGTGGGAGAAGAACCGCTTCATGGGCGTGGAGGTCACGGGCAAGACGCTTGGCTTGATCGGTGCCGGCAACATCGGCTCCATCGTGGCCAGCCGCGCGCTGGGCCTCAAGATGAAGGTCGTCGCCTTCGACCCGTTCCTGACGCCCGAGCGCGCCATCGAAATGGGCGTGGAAAAGGCAGATCTGGACACGCTGCTGGCCAAGGCGGATTTCATCACGCTGCACACGCCGCTGACCGACCAGACCCGCAACATCCTCTCGGCTGAGAATCTGGCCAAGACCAAGAAGGGCGTGCGCATCATCAACTGTGCGCGCGGCGGTCTGATCGACGAGGCGGCGCTGAAGGCCGGTCTCGACAGCGGCCACATCGGCGGCGCGGCGCTGGACGTGTTCCAGACCGAGCCGGCAACGGACAGCCCGCTGTTCGGCACGCCCAACTTCATCTCGACCCCGCACCTTGGCGCGTCCACCAGCGAAGCGCAGGTGAACGTGGCGCTGCAGGTCGCCGAGCAGCTCAGCGACTATCTGCTGAGCGGCGGTGTCACCAACGCGCTCAACATGCCGAGCCTGTCGGCTGAGGAAGCACCCAAGCTCAAGCCCTATATGGCGCTGGCCGAGAAGCTGGGCAGCCTGGTTGGCCAGCTTTCGCGTGACGTCATCCCCCGGATCTCGATCCACAGCGAGGGTGCGGCGGCCGAACTGAACCAGAAGCCGATCGTCTCGGCCGTTCTCGCCGGTTTCCTGCGCACGCAGACGGACACGGTGAACATGGTCAACGCGCCCTTCCTCGCCCGCGAGCGCGGCATCGAGGTGCGCGAGATCAAGACCGAGCGCGAGGGCGACTACAGCACCCTGATCCGCGTCTCGGTGAAGACCTCGCAGGGCGAGCGCTCGGTGGCCGGCACGCTGTTCGGCAACGGCGCGCCGCGTCTGGTCGAGCTGTTCGGCATCAAAGTCGAGGCCGATCTCGATGGCACCATGCTCTACATCGCCAATGTCGATGCGCCGGGCTTCATCGGTGGCGTGGGTGGCATTCTTGGCGAGGCCAAGATCAACATCGGCACCTTCCACCTTGGCCGTCGTGAGGCCGGTGGCGAGGCGATCCTGCTGCTCTCGGTGGACGAGACCGTTCCGCAGACGCTGGTCGACAAGATCTGCGCCCTGCCGAACGTGCACCGGGTCTGCCCGCTCAAGTTCTAAATCACGGCCCGGCCCGGCGTGTCATCACGTCGGGCCGGTCACGCTTGTAATTTATCCTCGCTTGGCGAGCGGAATCGGCTAAATGCCGCGGCATGACTGAAGCCATCGCTCCCGGATTGCTGCCCGAAGGGCTTGCCGATCGTCTGCCGCCCAAGGCGGAGGCCTCCGCCCGCCTCGTGCGCGAAGTGCTCGATACCGTCGCATCGCATGGCTATCGGCGCGTGATGCCGGCCCTCGCCGAGTTCGAGGAAACGCTGGTCGCGCGCCTGCAGTCGGCCCGCGCCGAAGATCTGCTCCGCGCCGTCGATCCGCTCTCCCAGCGTAGCCTGGCGATCCGGCCGGACATGACCGCCCAGATTGGCCGCATCGCCGCCACCCGCATGGCTGCGACCCCGCGTCCGCTGCGCCTGTGCTATGGCGGACCGGTGATGAAGCTGCGGGCCGACCAGCTGCGGCCCGAGCGCGAGCGGATGCAGGTCGGCGCCGAGATCATCGGCACAGACAGCGTCGCGGCGGCAGTCGAAATTGTCAATGTCGCCATCGAAGCGCTGCAGCGCGCGGGTGTCAGCGGCATCACCATCGACTTCACCTTGCCCGATCTCGTGACGATGCTGGCCGATGGCCCGATGCCGCTCCCCCAGGGCGATGTCGAGGCGGTCCGCGACAGTCTCGACGCGAAGGACGCAGGTTCGCTGGCGGCGCTGGGCGAAGCAGCGCGGCCCTATCTGGCACTCATCGAGGCGACCGGGCCATTCCACCCCGCCATGGAGCGACTGCAGGCCTTCAACGCGGGGCCGGCCAAAGGCAAGCTGGATAACCTCATTGCGGCACTGCGCGCGATTGCCAAGCCGATCGGCTGGGATATCACGCTGACGCTCGATCCCACCGAGCGCCACGGTTTTGAATATCAGAGCTGGTTCGGCTTTTCTGTCTTTGCCGAGGGCTTCATCGGCGAGATCGGCCGGGGCGGCAGCTATGCGGTGGCGGGGGCGGACGGCAAGGCCGAGCCGGCCATGGGCTTCTCGCTCTACCCTGATCCGCTCATCGATGCCGGGTTCGGCACCACCGCCGCGCAGCGGGCCTTTTTGCCGATCGGCCATGATGGTGCCCGGGCTGCGGCGCTCCGGGCGGAAGGCTGGGTGACCATCGCCGCGCTGGACGAGGCCGACGACCCACTGGCGCTGGGTTGCGAAGCGATTCTGGACGGCACCGAGCTTCGGCGGTTGTAAGGTCCCGGCTCGCCCGCATGGGCAGCAGACTGGAAACACAGCGATTTTCCCTGCTAGGGCGTCAATGAAATGACGGACGTGGCAGAGGAGCCGATCGCTTGACCAACAAGACCTACGCGGTTTCGCGCAACCCCCTCTGGGTCAGCTGGCGGGAACGCTCGATTGCGACGGTGGATCACGACGCAATCCTGCGGAGGATCGTCGAGGAATCCGGCTGGTCGCCGCGCTACGTCTTCATGACGGTCATATCCGCCGGTATCGCCATTCTCGGGCTGCTGCTGCCGTCCAGCGCGGTCCTCATCGGCGCCATGCTGCTGTCTCCGTTGATGATGCCGATCATCGGCCTGGGCTTTGCGCTCGCGACGCTGGACTTTGCGGAAATGCGCGCATCCGGCTTCGCGTTGGCGGTCGGCGCGGTGATTGCGATCGCGTTCACCGCGCTGTTCGTCCTGGTTTCACCGGTGCAGACCGTGACGACGGAAATCGCGGCCCGCACGCGGCCCAATCTCTTCGATCTTCTCGTCGCTTTCTTCTCGGCACTCGCGGGTGGTTATGCGCTTATTCGCGGGCGGGGCGAGACGGTCGTGGGCGTCGCCATCGCCATCGCCCTCATGCCGCCGCTCGCCGCCGTGGGCTTCGGCATCGCCACATTGAACTGGACCATCGCTGGCGGTGCTTTCCTGCTTTTCATGACCAACACGGTTACGATCACGCTCACGGCCGCATTCATGGCCCGGCTCTACGGCTTTGGCTCCCACCTCACGCCGGCCCATACCCGGCTGCAAAGCATCGTCATGGTGGTCTGCATGACGGCGCTCTCGGTGCCGCTGGCGCTCACCTTGCGACATATCGCCTGGGAGACGTTGGCCGCCCGCCAGGTGCGGGACGTGATCCAGCGCCAGTTCCCTCAGACGGCACGCATCAGCGATCTGGAAACGGATTTCAACCGCCAGCCCATGCGGGTCGTCGCCACCGTGCTTACGCCCACTTATGCGAAGGATGCCGAGCGGGACACCGCGACCAGCCTGCGCGATGCGCTGCAGCGGGATCTGGATGTCACCATCGACCAGATCCAGGTGGGGGCGGGTAATAGCGAGGCAGCTCAGGTGGCCGCCGCCCAGTCGCGCGAGCGCACCCAGAACCTCGAGCGCTTTGCGACGACAGCAGTCGACCGGCTGGCCCTCGTCGCGGGCGTGTCCAGCGATGCGGTGCTGGTGGACCGGGGCCGGCGCCAGGCCACGGTCGCAGCCGAGCCGTTCACCGGCGCGTCGCTCGATCTCTACCGCCAGCTGGAACGGCGCGCATCCGACGGCCTGGATGGCTGGACGCTGGTGCTGACGCCGCCGCCCGCCCCGCTGCCGGTCATCGGCTTTTCGGGCGAGGCATTGACCCAGCAGGGCGCCGCCGACCTCGATCTGGCCGTGTGGGCGGCGCGGCGGGTGCCTTTGGGCATCACCATTACGGGGCAGGCCGCACGCGCCGAGATGGTGCGGGAGATTCTGCGCGCCCAACAAATTCCGGACCAGCGCCTGCTGATCGCGCCCAATGGCGATTCAGATGTCCGCCTGAACTGGCGCCTGCCGGACTGATGCCGATCCGCTGCGAGCGGCGGTGGGTTACCAGTCGCTGCCCTCTGCCACCGCTTCTTGCTCCTCGGGCCGGGTTTCCCGTCCGAGCGCCGCATTGCGATGCGGGAAGCGGCCGAAGCGGGCGATGATTTCGCGGTGGGCCTCGGCGAATTTCAGATTATGCTCGAAGCCCGGCGCGCTGAACAACGCGACGCACAAGTCCTGATCGGCCAGATCCTCGCTGTGCATGAACGGCATGTAGAAGAAGGCGCGGGCGCCCTCGACGAATGCTTTGTCGAAGCCACGCTCCAATGCCGTCCGGGCGATCTCGCGGGCGAGCGGATCGGTCGCGAAGGCGCGAGCCTCGCCCCGGAACATGTTGCGCGGAAACTGGTCGAACAGAATGAGCGCCGCCAGCGCCGTGTCGGCATCGGCCATGAACATATCGGCAGGCTTGTCGCGCTGCGCTTCCCAGAGCGAGCGGAAGAGATGCGTCAGCCGCACATCCTCTTCCTCGCTCGAATCGAACCAGCCGTCCGGGCCGATCTCATTGAGCCAGTGATTGAGCACCGCCGGCACCCAGTCGGGATCGACATGCACCTGCGCCGGCTTGCGCTCGGGGAAATGGTCCTGCACGCGCACCGGCAGGCCATCGATGCTTTGTGTCCGGGTCGAAATGCGCGCCAGCCGTTCCGGGGTTTCGTTTTGCTCATGATAGCGAGAGAGCGTGTCGCGATCCTTCTCGTGCCGCATGAAGGGCACGCCCCAACCGCAACTCTCCTGCACGCTCTCCACCGCGATCATGAAAATCTGGCGGGTGCCGGGCAGGATGGTGAAGGGCCGCGAGGCGAAATCCCATTCATCATCCTGAGGCAGCACCGCCTTGCCGCGCCCATAGAGTCGCAGGATCAGCGGCGGCTGGTCGAACGCACAGAACATGATGGTGATGCGCCCGTCTGCTGCGAGATGGGCCTGGGTCTCGTTGCCGGATCCCCCCACATCCAGATAGCCGACCAGATTGGGCCCCAGCACGCGGAAGCTGTCCATGCCCTTGGGACTGAGGTTGATCCGCGCGCCGTCCGCAGCGGTGGCGACAAAGAAGACCGGCTGTTTCTCGATGAAACTGCGTTGCTTGTCGGAAATGGCAGTGAAGAATTCAGACATGGGCCTCAGGTCTTGCTGGTCGGATGCGCACATTGACGCGCATGGTTCATGCGCATAGCTTGCGCATATGAAGCTTGATCCTATCGCGTCCGGCAAGCGCAAGCCAGTCAATCTCTCGCTCGATACTGGCGTGGTGGAGGCCGCGCGGGAGGCCGGGATCAATCTCTCCCAGACCTGCGAAGCGGCCCTGCGCGCGGCGGCGAAGGCAGAGCGCGAGCGGCGCTGGCAGGAGGAGAACAAGGAGTGGGTCGAAGCCCACAACGCGTGGGTTGAGAAGAACGGCCTTCCCCTTGCCCGTTACCGCATGTTTTAATGGCCCAATATGATGTCGTTCGGCTGAGGTCGGGGCAGTATGTCGTAGACTGTCAGGCTGAGGTGCTGTCGGGCATCAACACACGGTTTGTCGTTCCGCTGGCTTACCCAAACGACGCGCCGCCGCCCCGGCCGGGCCTCAATCCCCGCTTTCGTATGCAGGGCGAAGACTGGGTGCTTGTCACCCAGTTTGCAGGTGCAGTGTCGGTGTCGGAAATCCAAGAAATCGCCGGCTCCCTCGCGCAAGAAGAATACCGGATCAAGAACGCGCTCGACATGTTGCTCACCGGGGTGTGAGGGCGTCGTCTGGTCGTCCCGACCGGCGCCTCAGCCCCCGGTGCCGCCGACCGTCAGCCCTTCGAGCAGCAGTGTCGGCTGGCCCACGCCCGCGGGCACGCCTTGTCCCGCCTTGCCGCACATGCCGATCCCTTCATCGAGCGCGAGGTCGTTGCCGATGCCGACAATGCGGTGCAGCGCGGCGGGGCCATCGCCGATCAGCGTCGCGCCCTTGATGGGGTCACCGATCCTGCCATTTTCCACCTTGTACGCCTCGGTGCAGGAGAAAACGAACTTGCCCGAGACGATGTCCACCTGCCCACCGCCAAAGCTGCGCGCGAAGATGCCGGTCTTTACGCGGCTGAGCAGCTCGGCGGGATCGTCGTTGCCCGCGCGCGCATAAGTGTTGGTCATGCGTGGCATCGGCGCATGGGCATAGCTTTCGCGCCGGCCGTTGCCCGTGGGTGCCACGCCCATCAACCGCGCGTTGAGCCGGTCCTGCATGTAGCCGCGCAGAATGCCATCCTCGATCAGCACATTCTCCTGAGTCGGGGTGCCCTCATCATCGATGCTGAGCGACCCGCGTCGCGCGTCCATCGCGCCATTGTCGACCACCGTCACGCCCGGCGCCGCCACGCGCTCGCCGATCTTGCCCGAGAAGGCGCTGGTGCCCTTGCGGTTGAAATCGCCCTCCAGGCCATGGCCGACGGCCTCATGCAGCATCACGCCCGGCCAGCCAGGACCAAGCAGCACGGTCATCTCGCCCACCGGCGCGGGCATTGAGCGGAGGTTGACCTGCGCCTGTTTAAGCGCCTCGTCGATCGCGCGCTGCCAGGTCGCCTCCTCGAACAGGGAATCGTAGAGATAGCGCCCGCCAATGCCAAAATAGCCGGTTTCGCGCCGCCCATTCTCTTCCATGATGATCGAGACGTTGAGGCGGACGAGGGGACGCACGTCGGTCGCCACGAAGCCGTCCGGCCGCACGATCTCAACGACCGACCAACTACCGGCCAGCACCGCAGAGACCTGCACCACGCGCGGATCGCGGGCCCGCGCCGCGGCGTCAATCTTGGCCATCAGGTCGACCTTCTGCGCGAAGGGGACGAGATCGAGCGGGTTGGCGTCGGTATAAAGATGCCGGTTGGTGCGCTGAGGCGGCGTTGTCATCGGCTCACGCGCCGGGTCGAGCAGCTGGAGCGTCTGCGCTGCCTTGCGGATCGCCCGCTCGCTGATGTCATTGGCGTGCGCGAAGCCGGTCATCTCGCCAGAGACGCCGCGCAGGCCAAATCCGGCATCGGTGGAATAATCCGCTGTCTTCAGCCGCCCATCATCGAAGCCGAAGCTCTCGGTCGCGACATATTGCAAGTAAAGCTCGCCATCTTCGCAGCCGGTCAGCGCCTCGGCGGTGAGCCGACGGGCGCTATCCGGGTCGAGAGACCCATCGCGATACAGGAAGGAACGCACGTCTGTGGTCTGGGGAGCAGCATCTGTCATGGCCATGATATAGGTCCTTTGGGGCACATCGCAAAGCCGCGCTGGAACCGGGACGTGCCGGTCGCCATTTAGAGGCCATGGCCGACTTCTCCTGGATTCGCGCGGAGGCGCATGGGCTACATGTCGTGCCGGCCAAGGCGTGGGTCGATCCGGCCGATCCGGTGGAAACAGCCCTCGTCACGCATGGCCATGCCGATCATGCCCGGGGCGGCCACGGCCGCTGCATCGCGACGCCAGAGACGCTGGCGATCATGGACCTGCGGTACGGTCCGCCCGGCGCCGCGCAACCGGTGGCCTATGGCGAGACGATTAGCTTGCCGGGGAGCGTGCAGGCGACATTCCTGCCGGCTGGGCATGTGCTCGGGTCCGCGCAGATCCTGTTTGAACATGCCGGCGAGCGGGTGATCGTCACTGGTGATTATAAGCGCCGGGCCGATCCGACATGCCCGCCTTTTCAGGTTACGCCCTGCGATGTGTTCATCACCGAAGCCACGTTCGGCCTGCCGGTCTTCCGTCACCCGCCCATTGGCGAGGAAATCGGCAAGCTGCTCAAGGCGCGCGAGGCCAATCCCGAGCGCTGCATCCTTGTGGGGGCCTATGCCCTGGGCAAGGCGCAGCGCGTCATCGCGGAGCTGCGCCAGGCAGGTTATGTCGAGCCGATCTATCTGCACGGCGCGCTGGAGCGGATGTGCCGGTTGTATGAAGACCTCGGCGTCGATCTTGGCGAGCTGCGATTGATCGCCGGCATGCCCAAGGGCGCGCTGGCCGGGCAGATCATCCTCTGCCCGCCTTCGGCCCTCAACGATCGCTGGAGCCGTCGCCTGCCCGATCCGGTCACGGCCATGGCAAGCGGCTGGATGCGGGTGCGACAGCGTGCGCGGCAGCGCAATGTCGAGCTGCCCCTGGTGATCTCGGACCATGCCGACTGGGCGGAACTGACGACCACGATCGCGGAAGTGAATCCGGCGCAGACCTGGATCACCCATGGCCGGGAGGATGCGTTGCTGCGCTGGTGCGAGCTGCACCAACGCCGGGCCCGCGCGCTCGCCCTTGTCGGCTATGAGGATGAGGACGACTGATGGAGGCCTTCGCCGCCCTGCTGGATGCGCTCGTCTACACCCGCTCGCGCAACGGCAAGCTCGCCCTGATCGCCTCCTATCTGCGCGAGACGCCCGATCCTGACAGGGGCTGGGCGCTGGCTGCGTTGACGGACGGCCTCGATTTTCCGGCGGTGAAGGCCGGCACGATCCGTGCCTTGCTGATGGACCGTGTGGACCCGGTTCTGTTCAAGCTCAGCCGCGATTTTGTCGGGGATACGGCGGAGACGGCGAGTCTGCTCTGGCCGGAAAATCCCGCCGCGCTTGATCCGCCGAGCCTGAGCGAAACGGTGGCGGCGCTTTCCGCCATGACCCGCCAGTCCGTCGCCCCCGCGCTGGCGCAGCTCATGGACCGGCTCGATGTGAATGGCCGCTATGCGCTCATCAAGATGGCGACGGGTGCGATGCGCATCGGCATTTCGGCGCGGCTCGCCAAGGTCGCTTTCGCGCAGGCGTTCGATGTGCCGGTGGACGATGTCGAGGAATATTGGCACGGCCAGACGCCGCCCTATGGCGCGCTGTTCGATTGGGCCGCCAAGGGTGGCCTTCCGCCGCGCGTCGACCATATCCCCACCTTCCGTCCGTTCATGCTGGCGCATCCCCTGGAGGATGATGTCGTCGCGCGCGAAACGCTCAACATGGCCGACTATGCCGCCGAGTGGAAATGGGACGGCATCCGCGTGCAGATCGTCCATGTGCCTGAGGAGGATGGCGCCGGGCCGGGCGGGGACACGCGGCTCTTCTCACGCACCGGGGACGACATCACCGGCAGCTTCCCGGATATCGCGGCGGCATTTCGCGAGCCCGGCGTGCTCGATGGCGAACTGCTGGTCCGGGGCAGCCATCAGGGTGGCGAAGAAGGCGGCGCGGCGAGCTTCAACGCCTTGCAGCAGCGGCTGGGGCGCAAGACTGTCTCTAAGGCGATGCTCACCGATTTTCCCGCCTTCGTCCGCCTCTACGATGTCTTGCTCTCCGACGGCGAGGATCATCGCGCGTTGAGCTGGGAGCAGCGCCGCGCCGTGCTGGAGGCGCTGATGCCCCGGCTCGACTCCGCCCGCTTCGACATTTCGCCGCTGATCGAGGCTGCAAGCCTTGCCGATCTTGCCGCCATTCGCGAGCGCGCACGCGATGATGCCATTGAGGGCGTGATGCTCAAGCGGCGGGATAGCCCTTATGTCGCCGGCCGCCGCACGGGCTTGTGGTACAAGTGGAAGCGCGATCCGCTGCTCGCCGATTGCGTGCTGATGTATGCCCAGCGCGGCAGCGGCAAGCGCTCCTCCTTCTACAGCGATTTCACCTTCGGCTGCTGGGATGGCGATCCCGATGCCGGCGCTGAGTTGCTGCCTGTCGGCAAGGCCTATTTCGGCTTTACCGACGAGGAGCTGAAGTGGCTCGATTCTCACGTCCGCCGCCACACCGTCAATCGCTTTGGCCCGGTGCGGGAGACGGACAAGAGTCTCGTTTTTGAGGTGGCGTTCGATTCGATCCACGAGAGCAAGCGCCACAAATCCGGCCTCGCCATGCGCTTCCCGCGCATCAGCCGCATCCGCAATGACAAGCCCGCCCATGAGGCCGACCGGATCGAAAGCTTGCGGGCGATGATCTCCGGCTAGGGGAGCTGGGACGGCTTACCCGCCAATTTCGGCGATCAGTTCCTGCCCATCTTCCTCGTCCCACTCCAGGGCGCCGACGATGCGGGCGACTTCCTTGCCCGCGCCATCGTAGAGAATGGTCGTCGGCAGCGTGCCAGTGCCGTAATGGAAGCCGAGCGCATTCTCCCGGTCCAGCCAGGTTTGCAGGGTGGAGAGCTTGCGCGCCGACCAGAAGGCGGGGACGCCATCTTGCTCCATGTCCTGAGAAACGGCGATCACTTTAACGCCCTTGCCCTCCGCAGCCTTGGCGGCGCGGTCGAGGGCAGGCAGTTCGGCCACGCAAGGCGCGCACCAGGTCGCCCAAAGATTGACCAGCATCGGCTTGCCCTGCGCAATGGCCTTGAGCGTCGCCGGTTTGCCCTCGATGGTGGTGAAGGGCTTGTCCGGCATCGCCTCGCCCTTGTGGCTGCGGTCAATGACATGGGAGAAGGTCTTGCCCGCGCTCCCCGGTGCGGCTTCGTCCGGGCTCACTTCATCGGGGGAGAGGGCATTGCCCACCGCGGCGGCGTTGCCGGCGCCTTGCGCGTTTTGAGCGGATTGCCTATCGCAGCCGCTCGCGGCCAGTGAGAGGCCGATCAGCATAGCAAGGGCAGAAATAGAGCGCATGGCAGACTCCGCAAGCAAGGGCGCGAACAGCATGTGGGGCGGTCGCTTCGCGGCCGGGCCGGCCGCCGTCATGCGCGAGATAAATGCCTCGCTTCCGTTCGACAAGCGCTTGTGGCGGCAGGACATTGCCGGCTCCATCGCGCACGCCCGGATGCTTGGCGCGCAAGGCATCCTTGCGCAGGACGAGGCGGCGACGATCATTGGCGGGCTGGAGGCGATCCAGGCCGAGTATGAAGCCGGTGATCTGCCCGAGGATCTCGACCTTGAGGACATCCACATGGCGACCGAGGCGCGGCTGGCCGAGAAGATCGGTCCCGTGGCCGGGCGGCTGCACACCGCGCGCTCACGCAACGATCAGGTGGCGACCGATTTCCGCCTCTTCGTGCGCGATGCTATCGATGAGGTCGATGCCAGCCTCAAGGCGCTGCAGCGGGCGCTGATCGGGCGGGCCGGCGAGCACTCAGAGAGCGTGATGCCGGGGTTTACCCATTTGCAGAGCGCCCAGCCGGTGACGCTCGGCCATCACCTCATGGCCTATTATGAGATGATCGCGCGGGATCGCTCGCGCTTTGCCGATGCGCGCGCGCGGCTCAATCTCTCGCCGCTGGGTGCGGCGGCGCTGGCGGGCACGGGCTTTCCGACCGATCGGCATATGACCGCGCAAGCGCTCGGCTTCGACGGGCCGACGCGCAACAGCCTCGACAGCGTTTCCGACCGGGATTTCGCGCTCGATTATCTCATGGCCGCCACCCAGTGCAGCCTGCACCTCTCGCGGCTGGCGGAAGAGTTTGTGATCTGGGCAAGCCAGCCCTTCGGCTTCATTTCGCTGCCCGATGCCTATTCCACCGGCAGCTCGATCATGCCGCAAAAGCGCAATCCCGATGCCGCCGAGCTGGTGCGCGGCCATGCCGGGCGGATCATGGGCTGCATGACGTCGCTGTGCGTCACCATGAAGGGCCTGCCGCTGGCTTATTCCAAGGACATGCAGGACGATAAGCCGCCTTTGTTCGAGGCGCATGATCTGCTCGGCCTCTCCATCACCGCGATGACCGGCATGGTGGAGACGACGACCTTCCGCACCGAACGGATGCGGGCGCTGGCCGAAAGCGGCTTCGCAACCGCAACCGACCTTGCCGACTGGCTGGTGCGGGAAGGCAATGTGCCGTTTCGCGAGGCGCATCACATCACCGGGCGTGCGGTCAAGGCCGCGGAAGAGGCGGGCGTGCAACTGGCGGCGCTGCCGATCGAGACGCTCAAGGCCATTGATGCGCGGATCGACGAGCGCGTTTTTGCGGTGCTGACGGTGGATGCCTCTGTCGCCAGCCGCAAGAGCTATGGGGGCACCGCACCCGATCAGGTGCGCGCGCGGATTGCCGAAGCGCAAGCCGCGCTGGATGGAGAGACCGGTCGATGAAGGCGATGAATCACAAGATGATCGCGCGTGCCGCTCTGGCGCTGCTCGTGGCGGCTAGTCTTTCGGGCTGCGGCTCGGTGAAGGATCTGCGCCCCAAGGAGGGCATGGGCCAAGTGCCCAAGGCCGCCGCCGCGCCTGAGCGGGAGACGCCCAAGCAGCTCATGACGCCATCCACCCAGGCAAAGCCCGACCGGCAGGCAGATCTGCTCGACCGATCCATGGAGCGCGCCGAGGACCCGTTCGATTTGCCGCCCGGGCCGAACAACGGGCGGAGTGGGGCGGAGTAATCTTGGTATTCTGACCTCCCGTTCGTGTCGAGCGAAGTCGAGACACGTTAGGACTGTCCTCGGTGTCTCGACTTCAGCCTTTAGGCTGAAGTTTATCCTGAGCGCCCGCCCTGCGGGCAGTCGAAGGGCTCGACAGGAACGGATGTTGGGACTTTTACCGCCCGCACCCCGCTTGTGCCCCGCCTGATGCGGGCATAGGACTGAGGCATGGATATTCAGACCACCCAAGCCGCCGCCACGCCGCCTGTCATCCGCCGCGAGGATTATCGCCCGCCGCTCTGGCAGGTGCCGCAGATCAGCCTCGACTTCGATCTCGATGCCCGCGCCACCCGCGTCAAGGCCCGGCTTGAGGTCACCCGCGCCGGCGATCATGCCCAGCCGCTGCGACTGGATGGCGACGGACTGACGCCGCTGCGGGTCGCCGTCGACGGCCGCACGCTCGCCCCCTCCGACTGGCGGCTCGAGGAGGGCGCGCTGCTGATCCCGCTGACCGGCGAGAGCCACGTCGTCGAGACCGAGGTCGAGATCAATCCTGCAGCGAATACACAGTTGATGGGGCTCTACGCTTCTGGGGGCCTGCTCTGCACCCAGTGCGAGCCGGAGGGCTTCCGTCGCATCACCTTCTTCCCCGACCGGCCGGATGTGCTCTCGCGCTATGATGTGACGCTGCGCGCCGACAAGGCGACCTATCCCGTGCTGCTCGCCAATGGCGATCCGGTGGAGGCGGGCGATCTGGAGGGCGGGCGGCATTGGGCGCGCTGGACCGATCCGTTCCCCAAGCCGAGCTATCTGTTCGCTTTGGTCGCTGGCAATCTCGCCTGCAATGCGGACAGTTTCACGACCATGAGCGGCCGGCCGGTGAAGCTCGGCATCTGGGTGGCGGAAAGCGATCTGCCGCGCACGGACCATGCGATGAAGGCGCTCAAGGATTCGATGGCGTGGGACGAGCGCGTCTATGGCCGCGAATATGATCTCGATGTGTTCAACATCGTGGCGGTGGCGGATTTCAACTTCGGCGCGATGGAGAATAAGGGCCTCAACATCTTCAACACGCGCTACATTCTGGCAGACCCGGAAACGGCGACCGACCCGGATTATGACGCCATTGAGGCGGTTGTGGCGCACGAATATTTCCACAACTGGTCGGGCGACCGAGTAACCTGCCGGGACTGGTTCCAGCTCTCCCTCAAGGAAGGTTTCACCGTCTATCGCGATCAGGAATTCTCCGCCGACATGGGCTCGGCACCGGTCAAGCGGATCGAGGATGTGCGCGTGCTGCGCGCGGCGCAGTTCCAGGAAGATGGCGGTCCGCTCGCTCACCCGGTGCGGCCAGAGTCCTATATGGAGATCAGCAACTTCTATACGGCGACCGTCTATAACAAGGGCGCCGAGCTGATCCGCATGATGGCTAGGTTGCTGGGGCCAGAGCGGTTCCGCAAAGGCACCGACCTGTATTTCGAGCGGCATGACGGGCAGGCGGCGACCTGCGAGGATTTCGTCCGCGCGATGGAAGATGGCGGCGGCATCGATCTCGCTCAGTTCCGGCTCTGGTACAGCCAGGCCGGCACCCCGCGCGTGACGGTCGAGACCGCGCATGATGCGACGAGCGGCACGGTGACGCTCACCTTGCGCCAGACCGTGCCGCCGACGCCAGGGCAGGGCGAGAAGCAGCCCATGGCGATCCCATTCCTCTTCGCCCTGTTCGACCGGAAGACGGGCGCCCATGCCGGCGAGGAGTTGGAGGTGCTGACGCAGGCGGAGACGGTCATCACGCGCACCGGTTTCGCGCAGCCGCCGGTGCTTTCGCTCAATCGCAGCTTCTCCGCGCCAATCGTGGTGGAAGCCGAGCAGAGCGCCCAGGATCTGGCCTTTCTCGCCGCGCGCGATGACGATGCGTTCAGCCGCTATGAGGCGTTGCAGCAGCTCATGATCAATGGCCTGCTCAGCCACATTGCGGGCGGACCGCTGGAGAGCGGCGTCATCATCGACTCGATCCGCCGGACGATCAGCGACGACACGCTGGACCGGGCGCTGATCGCCGAAGCGGTGAAGCTGCCAAGCGAGGCCTATCTCGGCGACCAGATGCAGGTCGTCGATCCGGATGCCATCCACGCGGCGCGTGAGGCGCTGCAGCACGAGATCGGCGCGCAACTGGAGCAGGACTGGCGCAGGCTCCATGCCGATTGCGCGCGCAATGGCTTCTCGCTCTCGGCGGACGCGCGCGCGGCCCGCAAGCTGCGCGGGGTTGCCTTGAGCTATCTGGTCGCATCAGGCGCATCGGATGGCCCGGCGCTTGCCTTCGCCCAGTTCGAGCAGGCGGATAATATGACCGAGCGCCAGGCCGCGCTGGCTGTTCTCGCCAATGGCACGGCGGCGGAGCGGGACGCAGCACTGGCGGCGTTCCACGCGCGCTATGCGGGCAACGCGCTGGTCATCGACAAATGGTTCCAGACCCAGGCTTTGGCCTTCCATCCGGAGACGGTCGATAATGTCGCGGCGCTGAGCAGCCACCCCGACTTCACACTCGCCAACCCCAACCGCGCCCGCGCGCTTTATGGCGCGTTTGCCGCCAACCAGTGGGCGTTCCACCGGGCGGACGGCAAGGGCTATGACATGGTGGCAGGCGCCATCATCGCGCTCGACAAGCTCAATCCGCAGACCGCCGCGCGGCTCGTGCCGCCACTTGGTCGCTGGCGCCGGTTCGATGCGCAGCGGGGTGCCGCCATGCGCGCGGCACTGGAGCGGATCATCGCCGAACCCGGCCTCTCGCGGGACGTAATGGAGCAGGCGACGAAGAGCCTCGCCTGAGCGGGATAGGACTTCAGCCGGGCGTCAGGTCCGGCTGGAGACCCAGGTCGCCACGGCATTGGCGACATCGTTGGCGGCGGCGCTGATCGCCGGGGCGACGCCATCTGCGTCGATGCGGCTGACCGGCGCGGAGGCGGTGAACCGCTGGCGCGTCACTGTCAGGCCGTCGGGCGAGAGCATGGTCGCGTCGAACGTGACGACCGCTTCCCGGCGCGTCGCATCGATACCGAATTCGACCAGATCGCCATTGAGGATGTAGCCGGTGCGGGCGAGATACTGGCCGGGGTCGAGCACCAGGATATTGCTGCGCGACCGGATCGTCTCCGATAGGAGAGACTGGAATTGCCGGGCTGGCGTATCGACCCAGATCGCATCCTTCACATAGGCAAAGCTGGTGCTGTTCTCGCGCACCGCCACGCGCGGGGTCGCGAGGGCCTTCGGCACGTTCGGCACATCGATGAACAGGGCGGATTCACTGGCACTGGATGCCGATACCCCGGCCGGCACCGTCGCCGTGCTGGCAATCGCGAGCAGCCGGTCGGGCGGCTCGGCACCGAACTTCACGCACCCGGCCGCCGAAATGAGCAGGCCCGTGATCAGGGCCGCCCGCGCTGCGTTGCGCATCGCTGCTCCGCTGGTCGCCGGGGTGGTCTGCACGTTCGCTCTGCTGTTCGTCATGGCTTGTAATCCGGCAATTTGGGCGAGCCGATCAAGGCGCCTGCACCCTGTTGTTCAACGGTATCCGTCACAGCCTGAAGCGAACGGGAGACCTGACGCAGATCGCGGACCAGCAGGCCGATTTGCGGCATGGTGTCGCGGGTAAAGGTCCGCATGCCCGGCTGTGCCTCCTTCAGGGTCGCATCCAGCGTTTCCAGCGTCGCGCCGGCATTGCGGATCGTCGTGCGCAGGTCGCGGATGAGGGGACGACCCTCTTCGTTCACCAGCGCATTGGTGTTGTTCGCGGCCTGGGCGAGCGATTCGGCAGCCTTGGAGGCATTTTCGAGCGTCAGCTTGGCTTGTGTGATGGTATCAGCCAGTTCCGGTCCACGCGCGGCGATGTCGCCTGTCAGCTTGTCGAGATTCTGCAGGATGCCGGCAATATGCTTCTGGTTGCGATCATCCAGCAGCTCGGTCAATCGCTCGGTGAGCGTCGTAAGCCGCTCCAGCAGCATCGGGGCGCTGTTGAGCAGTTCGCCAAGCGCACCGGGTTTGGTCGGGATGACGGGGACGCCTTCGGGGCAGACCGACTGCGCATTGCGCTCCGGGCAGACGATCGGCGGTGCGCCGCGCACCGCGCCCTCAAGCTGAATTTCCGAGACACCGGTAAAGCCCACGCCATTGATCGTCGCGGTCGTGCCCTGCAGGACGGGCGTCGTCCGGCTGACGACGATGCGCACGCGCACGAACTGGGGGTCGCGCTCCCAAAGCTCGATCGACTGGACCTGCCCCGAGGGCACGCCAGCATAAGTCACAGCAGAGCCGCGGGCGATCCCGCTCACCGACTGCTTGAAGAAGATGTCGTATTCCTTGCGATCGGATTCGCCGATGCGTGAGAACCAGAAGGCTGCCCCGACCGTCAAGGCCATCAGGAGCAGGACGACCGCGCCCACGAACACATTGTTGGATCGTGTTTCCATCTATTTCCTGCTTTCCCCCAACAGCTTTATGGCGCCGTGGTTCCACCCTGTCCATGTCTGCGGCCGATTGTGCATCACGCGCCTCTCATCTTGGCGCTCTGGCCATGGGCAACGCGCCCGCGCGGCCCGTTGAAATATTCCTGGATCCAGGGATGATCGAGCGCCAGCAACTCGTCGATCGTCCCGACCGCGATGACCTTTTGATCGGCGAGCACGGCAACGCGGTCGCAAATGGCGTGGAGCGTGTCGAGATCGTGGGTGATCAGGAACACGGTGAGGCCAAGCGTCTCCTGCAAGGCCCGCGTCTGCTCGTCGAATGCCGCAGCACCGATGGGGTCGAGCCCCGCAGTCGGCTCATCGAGGAATAGCAAGGCGGGATCGAGGGCCAGTGCGCGGGCGAGGCCGGCGCGCTTGCGCATCCCGCCGGAGAGCTCGGATGGGAATTTCGGTCCCGCATTGTCCGGAAGACCGGTCATCAGAATCTTGTAGGCGGCGATTTCCTCGCGCAGCTGAACCGGCAGATCGGGATAATATTCGCGCAGTGGCACCTGCACATTCTCGGAGACGGTCAGCGTGGAGAACAGCGCACCGTTCTGGAACAGGATGCCCCAGCGCTTGCGGATTGCCAGCAATTCCGGGTCCGCTGAGTCGCGGTCCAGCATCTGCTCGCCGAACACCTCGATGGAGCCGGCATAAGGGCTTTGCAGGCCGATGATCGAGCGCATCAGCACCGACTTGCCGGTGCCCGATCCACCCACCACGCCGAGAATCTCGCCGCGCCGCACGTCGAGGTCCAGCCCGTCATGCACGGTCTGGTCGCCGAAGCGATTGACCAGTCCCCGGATGGAGATGACCGGATCGTCGCTAGCGCTCATTTCCACCCCAGCCAGGTGAAGAACACCGCGAAGATGGCATCGAGCACGATGACGATGAAGATCGCCTGCACCACAGCGGCGGTGGTGCGCAGGCCGACTTCCTCGGCATTGCCGCGCACCTGCAGGCCCTGGAAGCAGCCTGCGATCGCGATGATGAGGCCAAAGACCGGCGCCTTGATGA
Source organism: Sphingobium sp. B8D3B (assembly GCF_025961875.1). Lineage (NCBI taxonomy): Bacteria > Pseudomonadati > Pseudomonadota > Alphaproteobacteria > Sphingomonadales > Sphingobiaceae > Sphingobium > Sphingobium sp. B8D3B. The sequence continues at coordinate 2,877,833 of NZ_JAOQON010000001.1, forward strand.
GGCCGATATAAAGGTCGGTCAGCGGCACGACTTCGCGCAGCCGCTGGAAGAAGGTAACGGGCGGAATATCGAGCGAGACCGCGCACAGGAAGGCACCGCCGATCACCGCCATGACCGAGGCATAGAAGCCGAGCAGCGGCATCATGATGACCGCGGCCATGATGCGCGGCATCACCAGCGCTTCCATGGGCGAGACCCCGATGGTGCGCATCGCGTCCACTTCTTCATTGAGCTGCATCGTGCCGATCTGCGCGGCAAAGGCCGATCCTGAGCGGCCGGCGACCATGATGGCCGTCATCAGCACGCCCAGTTCGCGGAAGGTCAGGCGCCCAACGAGATTGACGGTCAGCACTTCCATGCCGAACTGCTCGAGCTGCACCGACCCTTGCTGCGCGATCACGATGCCGACGAGGAAGCTCATCAGCCCGATGATGAAGAGCGCCGAGATTCCGACGACCTCGATACGCTGGACGACCGCGATCAGACGGATGCGCGAGGGATGCCGCAGCAGCATGAATGATGTGATGACCACCGCGCCCAGAAAGCCGAGCAGGCCGATCATCGTGTTGAAGGTCATCCGGGTCGCAACACCCACTTCCTCGAGAATGCGCACGATCGGATGGGGCGGCACATTGCGCGTTTCCAGCGGTTGATCGTTGCGCGAGACGACGTCGATCAGGCGCATTGCGTCGTCACTGGCGCCGGTGATTTCCGCCTGCGTGCGTTTGGCGAGGCTGTGGACGATCCACGCGCCGATTGTGTCGATCTGGGTGACCTGCGTGAGGTCGATCCGGGCGACATCGCCCTCTATCGCCTCGGTGCGATTGGGCAGATCGCCGATCTGGGCGAGCGCAAGGCTGCCGGTGAAGGCAACCGTCCGGCCTGTTGCATCGTTGCTCTCGATGAGGTCGGCAGATTGCGTCATCTGAGCCACAGTGGGCCAGTTTGCGTTGCACGGCAAGCCGAATTGGACCATCTGGCGGGCCGCAGCCCGAGAGCACAGGGAGACATTGAGCGGTGCAGAGGATCGCGATCTACGACATGGACCGCACGATCACCGTGCGCGGCACCTATGCGGCGTTTCTCACGCACATGGCTCTCTCGCTGGCGCCGTGGCGGCTGATTTTCCTGCCTTTGGCGGGCATCGTCATGCTCGGTTACGTGTTGCGGCTGGTCGATCGTGGCCGGGCGAAGGAACTCAATCAGGCGCTGCTGATCGGGCGACGGGTCAATCGCGAGAGGATCCGTCCGGCCGTGGAGGCCTATGCCGACAAGGTGATTGCGCGCAACATTCGCGCCGGCGCGCTGGCCCAGATCGCGCAGGATCGCGCCTCCGGCTGCCGGCTGGTGATCGCTTCGGCATCCTTCCGGCTTTATGTCGAGCCGATTGCGAAGAGGCTGGGCTTTGATGATGTGATTGCTACCGATCATTTCAGCCAGGGTGTCGATTACATCCGGGCACGCATTGCAGGAGAGAACTGCTATGACGTCGCAAAGTTGCGGATGATCGAGGCGTGGATGTCCCGCGAAGGGATTGCCCGGGCCGATGCGCACGTCCGCGCCTATAGTGATCATGTCACTGATGCGCCGCTCTTGGGCTTTGCGGACGAGGGCTATGCGGCCAATCCCCATCGCGCCTTGGCGTCACTGGCGGCGGAAGAGGGCTGGCCGGTACTTCACTGGTGAAGTTGCGCGGCGCGACGGGAATTGCGCCTACGTCGGTAACCCGATGAGCGAAATCTGCCGCCCATAGCCCGGCTCTCCGGCATGGCAGGCGCGACGGTAGGAGAAGAATCGCGCGGGCTGGCTGTATGTGTCCTCGTCGAGCAAGGTGACCGTGCCGATGCCCGCCTGCGCCAGACGCGCCCCGACATAACCGGCGATGTCGAACTGCAGATGGCCGGGACGCCCCTCGGCGAAAAAGCGCTCGTCATCGGGATCGCGCTCCATGAACGGGCGCTCGAAACCGGCACTCACCTCATAGCTCGCCTTGCCGATGCATGGGCCGATGGCACAGGCGATGGTGGCGCGTGTCGCGCCCAAGGACGTCATTGCGTCAATGGTCGCTTCCGCCACGCCGTGGAGCGCGCCTTTCCACCCCGCATGGGCCGCCCCCACGACGCCATGGGTGGGATCGGCAAAGAGGATCGGCACGCAATCGGCAGTGAGAACGCCCAGCAGCAGCCCGGGGCGGGCTGTCACCAGCGCATCGGCTTCCGGTCGGGCGTCGAGCGGAAAGGCAGCGTCTGCAATGACAACCCGTGCGGAATGCACCTGGTGAAGCGTCACCAGCGTCGCTTGCGGCAGTACGGCTTCGCGCGCCAGATCGCGATTTGTCAGGACGGCATCGCGTTCGTCATCCGAACCCAAGCCGACATTCAGCCCGGCGTGAATGCCGGTTGAAACGCCGCCCGTGCGCCCAAGAAAGCCGTGGGGTACATCGCCCAGCGCGCCGGCGCGCAGCACTTCGATGCTCATGCGAACCCCGCCGATGCCGGCCAGTCCGGGTGACGCAAGGCGAGGGCCTTGAACAGCGTGCCCATCTGATCGGGCTCGACCAGCCGGTCACGCGCTACACGGAGATCATCGGCACGTGCCGGATTTGCGCGGGTAAGCGTGGCTGCGCGCGCATCGATGCCCAGCGCCGTGAGCAGGGCGCCCTGCCCGATGCATGGCTGTGGCCGTAGCCCGTGCGCCCGGCCGACGGCGGCCATCATGCCGAAGTCGACATGGGCGGTCAGGTCGCGGGTGCCCGGGGCGTCGAGCGGATCGGCAAAGCGGTGCTGGCTCATCGCTTGCAGCGTATCGCCCGATGCCGGTCCCTCATAGCCATAATCGATGGTCAGCAGCGCACCGCCCTGTCGGCAGAACCGCTCTGCGAGATCGGCGACGATGGCTTCGGCTGCAAAATTGCGCTCGACCATGGATCCCAAAGGCGCATCGCCGAGCGCAAGGGGAATGTGCTGGCTGCAATCCTCACCGCCAAGGATGAAAGCGGCGGGCTCGCGCTGCACGAAGCGTTCGCGCCAGCCCGCGCCGGTGCGCTGGAACTGGCGGATCGGCAGGGCATCGAAAAACTCGTTGGCGATGACGATCAGCGGGCGATCATCGGGCAGTGTCGCCACGCTGTCATGCCAGATCGCGCCCGGCACGGCGGCCTGCTGGCGAGCACGCAGCGTAGGGCTGGTTTCGACGAGATGGACCGGCGGTACGAGCCTGGCTTGGCCCATCGCTCGCAGGGCGTCGGCCGCGAGCGTCCCGCGACCCGGTCCCAGCTCGACATAGGCGAAGGAAGGGCCGACGCCGGCGCGCAAGGCAAGATCGGCCATCCAAAGCCCGATCAGCTCGCCGAACATCTGGCTGATCTCCGGCGCTGTGATGAAGTCCCCGCGCGCGCCCAAGGGATCGCGCCCGGCATAATAAGCGGCATTGGCTGCCGCCATGAAGTCGTGGAGCGAAAGAGTGTCGCGGCCCTGCCAGATGTCAGGCGACACTGTCCTGCCCGGCAATCGGCTCGACGCGGGTCCGGCGGCCCTTCGCGGTCACCACCAGATAGAGGCCCAGCACCAGCATCGGCAGGGTCAGCCACTGGCCCATATGCAGGCCGGTGCGTTCCGCGAACTCCATCAACTGGGAATCCGCCTCGCGGTAGAACTCGACGAAGAAGCGGGCAGCGCCGTAGCAGAGCGCGGCAATGCCGAACAGCTTGCCGGGCTCGTAGCGGGCCTTGGTCTTCCAGAAGAAAAAGGCGAGGATCGCGAACATCAGCGGCCCTTCCAGCAGCGCTTCGTAGAGCTGGCTGGGATGCCGGGGCAGGTCGCCTCCGCCGGGGAAAACGATACCCCATGGCACGGTGGTGACCTTACCCCACAGCTCACCATTCACGAAATTGGCGAGCCGGCCGAAGAACAGCCCGAACGGCACGACGCAGGCGATATAGTCCGCCACCCGCAGGAAGGAGAGCTTCTCGCGCCGGGCCATCCACCAGATCGCGGCGATGACGCCGATGGTGCCGCCATGCAGCGACATGCCCCCTTCCCATAGCTTGAAGATGTCGATGGGGTTCTGGAGGATCGACGGCTGATAGAAGAGAATATAGCCGAGCCGTCCGCCCACGATGATGCCGAGCGTGGCATTGAAGATGAAATCGTCGGCATGGCGACGTGCCATGGGCGCGCCCGGCTGGCGGAGCAGCACGGTTAGATACCAGTAGCCGATCAGAATGCCGGCGAGATAGGCCAGACTATACCATTTGATCGCGAAGAAGCCGAGATCGAGGGCGACCGGATCGAGCCCGAGATTCTGGAAATAGATGGGCGGAGCAGCGGCCAGGACAGCAAGCGTCAAGTGTTTTCCCCGTCAGTTTTGCGCTGCATAGTGCAAGACGTCAGCAACACCAAGGCCGGAGAATGACAGGCCGCGCTGCAAGCCATATCCTCGGCATGGAAAGCACCCGTGGCGGCGAGAGCCTCCTACCGGCCCCGCGCGTCGCGGATGCGGCCCGCGTCCATGCCAGCGAGTTGCCGCTTGAGATCTTCCGGCGCCGGCGCGATCAGGAAGCCGAAGCTCACATTGCCTTCGCGCGTTTCCACGACATGATGCAGGCGATGCGCCTGCACGATGCGCTTCATGTAGGGCGAGCGGGCCACGTAACGATGCTTCACCCGCTGGTGAACGATGATGTCGTGGAAGCCGAGGTAGATGGCGCCATAAGCGGCGATCCCGGCGCCGACAGCGGTCGCCCAGTTGCCCCAGCCCCATTGCACGCCGCCGAGCAGCATCAGGATCGAGGGCAGGGCGAAGATCACGAAATAGAGATCGTTGAGCTCCCAATTGCCGTTTCGCGGCCGATGGTGGCTGGCATGCAGAAACCAGCCGGGCCCGTGCATCACCCAGCGGTGCATCACATAGGCAAAGCCCTCCATCAGCGCGACGGTGAGGATGAAGAGAGCGACGAGGCTGAGGAACGACATGGTGCTCCCGCCTATAGGCTTGCGGGGACGGGCTGTGAAGCGAAAGGGCTGCCTTGTCTTGCGGGGAGAGCGCGGGTTAGCATGGCGTCATGATGATCCTCTCACGCCTTCGCCGGCTGACGATGCCCGTCGCCCTGGCCACCCTTTCGGCAGCGGCGCTTGCCCCGGCCCACGCCCAGCGATCCGAAGCCGAGATTCAGGCGAAGATCGATGCCGAGCTGGAAGCGATCAACCGTGCCGAGGCCGCCGCGCGGGCGGCCGAAGCGGCCGCGGTCCAACGCAAGGCTGAGGAGGAGGCTGCCAAGGCGCGGGAGGTGGTCGAGACGCAGGTCTTTGAGACCGTGCCCGTCGTCCTGACGACCAGCGCCGGCGCCGTCACCCTTGCGATCGAGACAGAGCGTGCACCCGTGACTGCAGCCAATTTCCTCGCCTATGTCGATGGGAAGCGGCTCGATGGCACGTTCTTCTATCGCGCCTTCAAATGGGAGGACGGCACGCCCGGTGGATTCATCCAGGGCGGAACGCAGAACGATCCAAAGCGCATCCTGAAACCCGTGCCGCATGAGCCGACCAGCAAGACCGGGCTGAGCCATATCGAAGGCGTCATTTCCATGGCGCAAGGTGCGCCGGGGACGGCGACGGGCGATTTCTTCATCATCGTCGGCGACATGCGTGGCTTCGACGCGACGCAGGATCAGCCGGGTTTTGCCGCTTTCGGCCGGGTGATCGACGGCATGGATGTCATTCGCAGCATCTGGAACGCCCCGCGCAGCGCGACGAAGGGTGAAGGCGTGATAAAGGGGCAGATGCTCGAGCCTGCCATTCGCATCATCACGGCCCGGCGGGCCAAGGCCGACTGACCTGGTTCGAGGTCGGGTTGTAAGAGCGCGGCCGCTCCCTCGTCGCCCATAATAAAAAGGGGCCGCGACGGATGTCGCGACCCCTTTGTTCAGCCGTCTCCCCCCGGTGACGGCCGCACTTTATTCGATCAGAACGCTGCGCCGACCGAGAACACGACCGCTGCGTCGCTGCCGCGGATCTGGCCGGGCTCGTCGGTGTCGACATAGCGCACGCCGAAGGTCAGCTGCTTCCAGCTGGCGCTGACGCCAGCCGACCAGTCGAACACTTCGCCGTCAACGCCGCCGAGGAAGCTGTCGCTCGTTGCGTAGCCGATGCTGCCGTCAACCGTGAACGGTGTGCCAGGGATGGCGAGCGACGGAGCAGCCTTGATGTAGAAGGCGTCGTTCTTGCCGAGCGCGTCCTGCTTCCAGGCATAGTTGGCGGTCACTGCCAGGCCAACCGGGCCGAGCGTGGTCTTGACCGTGACATAGGGCTCGAAGAAGTCGGTCGCGACGTCGGTGACCGTGTCCTTGGGGTACAGATAGTAGAGCAGACCGGCGTCGACCGTCACGCCCGGAGCCAGCTCCGTGGAGTAGCCGGCGAAGAAGTCGAGCTCAGCGGTCGCGCCATTGCCAGCGCCGTCGAGATCCGGGAAGTCGACGTTCGAACCCCAGGTGCCGAAGTAGAAACCGCTGTCGTGCGTCACGGTGATGCCGGCCTGGATGGCAGCATTCTGCTTCGTCTGCGAGAAGCCGCGGAAGCGGTAGTCGGACACAACGGTGGCGGAGCCGGAAACGGTCAGGCCGCTGTCATCGTCCTGCGCGAGAGCAGGGGTGGCAGTGGCAAAAATAGCGAGGGCCGAGAGGCCCAGAATGGACTTACGCATGGGATTCCCCTTAACGAGATAAAAATGCGATCGTCCCTGCCTGCAGCGCCGGGCGATCGCTTCATTTTGGATCCGCATTTGTTGCGGTTGAGCGGACTTGCCGGCAAGCCGCGATCCTGATGCCTCTGTCTTGTGCGACGCACAAGACAGAAACTGCACATATGTGTTGCGAACTCATGAAGTGTTGCAGCCGCGCCACGCTGGCTATTGACCGAAACCGTAGGGGAAGCAGGCGCATCTGGAGGTTTCGCCAGACTTGTTCAGGCGCGAAGTGCCCCCATGGGCGGTCAGCCAGGGTGCAGTGCAAGCGGCGGGCGACTCAACGAGCGGCGTGGTGCTCCATCGCAAGCTGCCAACGCTGAAGCCCCTGTTCGAGGTCTGCGATGAGATCGTCAGGCTCTTCCAGCCCAACATTGATCCGCACCAGCAAACCCTTGGCCTCCCACTGCCGCGCCGTGCGCAGGCTGGCGGGATCGACCGGCAGGGCAAGGCTCTCGAACCCGCCCCAGCTATAGCCGATGCCGAACAGCGTCAGCGCGTCGATAAAGGCCGAGCGGGCCGAGTCGTCGTTGCTCGCGAATTCGAAAGCAAACAGGCCGGCGCTCCCGGCGAAATCGCGGCGCCACGCTGCATGGCCGGGGCAGGATGCCAAAGCCGGGTGCAGCACGCGCGCAACTTCGGGCCGCGCCTCCAGCCAGCGCGCCAGCGCCAGCGCGCTTTCGCCCTGATGTTTGAGGCGCACGGCCAGCGTCCGCATGCCGCGCAGCACCAGCCAGGCATCGTCCGGGCTGACGGTCTGGCCGAGCATGTGGCCGCGCTTGTGGATGGCGGGCCATAGCGCAGCATTTGCGGTGACGGACCCCATCATGACGTCACTATGGCCGCAGAGGTACTTTGTGCAGGCGAGGATCGACACATCCACTCCCAGCCCGAGGGCCGGCAGCAGCAAGGGTGTCGCCCAGGTGTTGTCGATCAGCGAGATGATCCCGCGCGCCTTTGCCACCGCGACAATGGCGGGCACGTCCTGCACCTCGAAGGTCAGGCTGCCGGGGCTTTCGAGGAAGATGGCGCGGGTTCGCTCGGTGCAAAGCGCAGCGATATCGGTGCCGATGAGCGGATCATAATAGATCGTCCGCACGCCGAACTCGCGCAGCATTCCATCGCACATCGCGCGGGTCGGGCCGTAGACGCTGTCGACCATCAGCAGGTCGTCGCCGGGCTTCAGCACCGCGAGCAAAGCGCCGGCAATGGCGGCGACGCCCGAGGGGTAGAGCAACGTGCCCGCCGCTTCCGGCTCCAACTGGGTGATGGCCTCCGCCAGCGACCAGCTCGTGGGCGCGCCACGCCGGCCATAATAGAGGCGGTGCGGATCGGCAGTCGTGGCGCTGCGCAGATGCGCGACATCCTCATACAATATGGTGGAAGCGCGCCAGACAGGCGGGTTGACGATCCCGCCGGGCTGCCCGGGCATCCCGGTCCATTCCGGGCGGCGACCGGCCTGGACCAGTCGTGTGCCCGGGCTAAGAGGTTTGCCGGTCTTTCCGTCGTCGCTGGTGCCGCTCATGCCGGACCGACCGCCTTGGGCGTCGCGGGATCCGCGCCCCATTCGGACCAGCTCCCGTCGTAGATCCGTACATCCTCCTTGCCCAGCAGTGCTGCGCCGAACAGAAGATTGCAGGCGGTGACGCCGCTGCCACAGCTCATGATCAGGGGCTTGTCGAGGTCGACACCCGCATCGTCAAAGGCTTGGCGCAGCGCATCGCCCTGCTTCCAGCGTCCCTGTTCGTCCAGCAACAGGTTCGAGGGGAGATTGGCCGAACCGGGGATATGGCCTTCCGCCATGCCGGGGCGCGGTTCGGCGGCATCGCCCCGGAATCGGTCGGCGCTGCGGGCATCCACGACTTGCGCGGCGCAACTCTCCAGATTGGCGAACACATCGGCCTTGCTGGCAATCGCGCTGTGATCGCGGGCGGCGGTGAAGGCACCGTTGTTCGACCTGGCTGCCTCGCCTGCTTCGGTCGGGCGGCCTTCTGCCGTCCAGCGCGCCAACCCGCCATCCAAAATAGCAACCTGACGTGCGCCAAAGATGCGTAGCAGCCACCACGCCCGGCCCGCGCTGCTCAGCGGACTATTGTCGTAGATGACGATGCGGTCGTCCTGCCCGATGCCGAGGGCCGCCATCCGCTCGGCGAACTGGGCGTTGGTCGGCACCATCGCGGGGCGTGGATCGCTCGCGTCGTTGAGCGTCGAGAGATCGAGGAACAAAGCGCCGGGAATATGCTGCGCCAGATATTCCGCCTTGGGGTCACGCGGGGTGCCCGGCAAGAAGGCCGTGGCATCGAGGACCTTGAGGTCCGGCGCGCCGAGCGCCTTTGCGAGCCAATCGGTAGAAACCAGCATATCCATGGCGAAGCGTATCCTTGAGGTGGGATGGTTGGCGCAAGGGGTTCGCGCCGGCCACGAATCATATTAAGGCGCGTGGCATGACACTCAAGCATCTCGGTCAGACAAGCGGCCTTCCGGCAAGCCCGGAGGAGGCCGTTCTCGATTATGTGCCCAATCCCCGCAAGGGCCGGCCCTATCTGGTGCGCTTCACCGCGCCGGAGTTCACATCGCTTTGCCCCGTCACCGGCCAGCCCGATTTCGCGCATCTGGTCATCGATTATGTGCCGGGCGAGACGATTGTGGAATCCAAGTCGCTCAAGCTCTTCCTCGGCAGTTTCCGCAATCATGCCGGCTTCCACGAGGATTGTACGGTCGGCATCGGTGAACGGCTGACGGCCGAAATGCAGCCGCTCTGGCTGCGCATCGGCGGCTATTGGTATCCGCGTGGTGGCATTCCCATCGATGTATTCTGGCAGTCCGGTCCGCCCCTGGATGGCGTATGGCTCCCGGTTCAGGATGTCCCCGGCTATCGCGGCCGGGGCTAAGCGGGCACCCGAGCGAACCGTTATTTGAGCAGTCCGCCCAACACGCCGCGCACGAGACGCCCGACCAGCCCGCCGCTGCTCTTGCGACTCGATCCACCGAGAATCGCCTTGCCGATCTCATTGGCGACCTGCCGGCCCACCGAAGAAGCGGCCGAGCGCGTCGCGGACTGGATGGCGCGGTCGAGATTGCTCGGCTTGGAAGCTTCCCGCGCCTGAGCGCGCGCTTCTGCTTCGCGCTGCTTGGCTTCCAGACTGGCCTGCTGTGCAGCGGCCTTGTCCGCCTGGGCTTGTGCCTTGGCTGCATCTGCGGCCGCGGCTGCGGCCTGCGTGCGGGCCAGCAGGATCTCCTCGGCTGATTCGCGGTTGATCGCCTCGTCATATTTGCCGTCGCAGGGCGAAATGGACTGGATGATCGCGCGCTCCTTCGCGTCCAGCACGCCCAGCCGCGAACGCGGTGGCGCGATCAGCGTCCGCTGGACCATCGAGGGCGCGCCATCTTCCTGCAGCAGGGAAACGAGCGCCTCGCCCACGCGCAGTTCGATGATCGCGGTTTCGACGTTCAGAGCGGGATTGGCGCGGAACGTCTCGGCGGCGGCCTTGATCGCCTTCTGCTCACGCGGGGTGAAGGCGCGCAGGGCATGTTGCACTCGGTTGCCGAGTTGCCCCGCCACATCCTCCGGCACGTCGATAGGGTTCTGCGTCACGAAATACACGCCCACGCCCTTGGAGCGGATCAGGCGCACGACCTGCTCAATCTTGTCGACCAGCGCCTTGGGGGCGTCGTCGAAAAGCAGATGCGCTTCATCGAAAAAGAAGACGAGCACGGGCTTTGCAGGGTCGCCGACTTCCGGCAGCGTTTCGAAGAGCTCGGACAGCAGCCAGAGCAGGAAAGTCGCATACAGCTTCGGGCTGCGCATCAGCTTGTCGGCGGCGAGGATGTTGATGAACCCGCGGCCCTTCTCATCGGTGCGGATCAGGTCGCTGATCTCCAGCGCGGGCTCGCCGAAGAATTTGTCGCCACCCTGCGATTCGAGCTGCAAAAGCTGGCGCTGGATGGCGCCCACGCTGGCCTTCGTCACATTTCCATAGCGGCTGGTGAGCATGTCGGCGTTGTCAGCGCAATAAGCCAGCATCGCCTGCAGATCGCCCAGGTCGAGCAGGAGCAGCCCTTCATCATCCGCATAGCGGAAGGCGATGGTCAGCACGCCTTCCTGCGTTTCGTTCAGCCCCATCAGCCGGGCGAGCAGCAACGGCCCCATTTCGGAAATGGTGGCGCGGACCGGATGGCCCTGTTCGCCATAAAGATCCCAGAAGATCGCCGGATTGTCCGAGAAGGCATAGTCAGCCATGCCGATTTCCTGCGCGCGGGCGATCAGCTTGTCGGCGTTCTTTGCCGTCGGCGAGCCAGCCATGGCGATGCCGGACAGGTCGCCCTTCACATCGGCAAGAAAGACCGGAACGCCCTGCGCCGAAAAGCTCTCGGCCAATCCCTGCAGCGTGACCGTCTTGCCGGTTCCAGTCGCGCCAGCGATCAGGCCGTGCCGGTTGGCGCGACGCAGGACCAGACGCTGCGGTTCGCCGTCGAGACTTTGGCCAATGAAGATGCTCGTGTCGTCGCTCATGCCCGTTCTCCAACCACAGGCCAGAGGTAGCTTGGCAAGGGGAGCAAGAAAAGCGGCACAAACAGAAAAGGGCGCGAGGTCATCGCGCCCTTTCACTCCGTCGGGATGCCCCGCGCTTACATGCCGCGCAGGCGGATCGGCACGAAGGCCGGCGGCGATCCGCGGCGGACCACCTGCAGGAGCACGGCGTTGCGGCCGGCATCCTTGGCAGCCTGCGCGGCCTTGCCCAGTTCCGCCTCGCTGGTGACCGGCTGGCCATTGGCCGTGGTAATGACGAAGCCGCGGCGCAGCCCCTTCTGTCCGGCATCGGTCGCGGGGTCGACAGCCGTCACCACCACGCCGCGCGTATCCGCCGGCACGCCAAGCTGGCGGGCGATGGCGGGCGTCAACGACTGGACGGCGATGCCAAGCAATTGCTGCGAGGCTTCCTTGGTGGCCTGGGCATCCTGGTCCGAGAAATCGTCCTCGGCCGGCTGGCTGAAGTTCGCCAGTTCCTCTTCCGCCGGACGCTCCTCGATCGTCGCGCGAATGGTCATGCGCTTGCCATTGCGGATCAGCTCGATCGGCACGCTGGAGCCGACTGGCAGATTGGCGACGATGTAGGACAGCGTCTCGTCCGGATTCACCTCGCGATCGTTGACCTTCACGATGACATCGCCAGCCTTGATGCCGGCCTTGTCGGCAGCGCGGCCCGGCTCGACGCCATGCACAAACTCGCCGCGGTTGCGGGGCAGGCCAAGCGAATCGGCCATGTCTTCGGAAAGCTGGCCGATCTGGATGCCGAGATAGCCGCGCGTGATCGTCTGGCCCTTCCGCAGCGTCTCAATGATCGGGACAGCCTGCTCGGCCGGGATCGCAAAGCCGATGCCGATGTTGCCGCCGGTGGGCGAGAGGATCTGGCTGTTGATGCCGATCACATTGCCGTTCATGTCGAACATCGGGCCGCCGCTATTGCCCTGGTTGATCGACGCGTCGGTCTGGATGAAGCGCTCGCCGCCCCCGGTGTTACGGTGGAGCGCCGAGATGATCCCGGCGGTGACCGTGCTGCCGATGCCGAAGGGATTGCCGATCGCGATCACCCAGTCACCCACGCGCGCCCGTGTCGAATCGCCGAACTTCACGAAGGGCAGCGGCTTGGTGGTGGAGATCTTGAGCACGGCAAGGTCAGAGCGCGGGTCGGTGCCGATCAGCTTGGCCTCATATTCCGTGCGGTCGGGCAGGGTGACGGTGATCGAGTCGACCCGCGCGCCCCGCGCACCCGGCGCGATCACATGATTGTTGGTGACCACATAACCATCTGCCGAGATGATGAAGCCCGAGCCGAGCGACTGCGCCTGGCGCGTCTGCGGCTGGTCGCCCGAGCCGAACAGGGCGCCGAACGGCGTGCCTGCAAACGGGTTCTGCACCTGCACGCGCTGGCGGGTGGAAATATTCACCACGGCCGGCTGCAGGCGCTGCGCCATGTCGGCGAAGCTCATTGGCGCGCCGCGCGGCGCCGCTGCGGCCATATTTTCGTTCTGCGCGGTCTGCGCGACGACGGTGGATGAATTGGATGTCAGGGCAATGGCGGTGCCGCCGAGGAGGAGGGCTGCGGTAATAGCATAAGCGTAGCGCACGAAGATGTTCCTCTTCTCTTCATCTTTCGCCGGGTGTTCCGGAAGGGAAGGCCCGGAGCCGGGGAGTGACCCACCGGCCATGGAATCGCCCGGATGAACGGGCATTGAATGGTCAGCGCGCGACGTAAAAACGCCGCGCCCTCAATCAGCCTTAGCGCCCCCGGAACTGGCGGAGATAGTCGTTGTCCGTGGACAGGACGGCGCTTGTCTCGCCCGGTGCGGTTTCGGCGAAGGTCGTCCGGTAGGACTGCATGGCGCGATAGAAATCGTAGAACTGCGCGTCCTTGCCGAAGCTGGCGGCGTAGACCTTTGCTGCGGCGGCATCGGCATCGGCGCGGATCAGCTGTGCGCGCCGGGCGCCTTCTGCGCGGATGGTCAGCGCCTCCTGCTCGCGCGCCGTGCGCATCCGCTGGAACGCGCTCTGCAGCGGCGTGCCGTCGGGCAGGTCGGCGCGCATGATCCGCACGTCGATGATCTCGGCGCCATACTGCCGCGCGACCCGGTTCAGGCTGGCGGTGATGTTGTTCATCACCTCGCTGCGTTCCGGGCTGAGCAACAGGTCGAAGCGGCGGCGGCCCAGCTCGTTACGCAGGGCCGAACCCAGGATCGGGCGCAGCGCGTCCTCAACTCGGGTCTCGCTACCGGCCGAGATGAACATGCGCCGGGGGTCGACGATGCGGTAGCGTGCAAAGGCATCGACCTGCAGGCGCAGCTGATCGGTGGAGAGCACCTGCTGGCGCTCCATGGCGACCGACTGCACGCGCTTGTCGATCCACACGACCTGATCGACGAACGGCAGCCGGACCTTTAGCCCGGCCCCGGTGTTCCCGAACACCTCATTGGGCTTGTAGGCATTGTAAATGCGCACCGGTTCGCCGAAGCGCAGCACGACGGCCTGCTTGGTTTCCGGCACGATGGAGAAGGTGCTGGCCAGCAGAATCAGGCCGACAGTCGCCAGAACGGCAAGCAGGATGGGGTTGCGCAAGGAGAGGTTCATTGTGCGCCTCCCTGCTGCTGGGCTTGCGGCTGTGCAGGCGTCTCCACGCTCACATTCGCGCGGGGGCGAAGGGCTGGGAGCGGCAGATAGGGCGTCACACCGGGGGTTTCGACAATGGTCTTGTTCACGCCGGAGAGCACACTTTCCATGGTTTCATAATACATGCGGCGACGCGTCACGTCGGGTGCGAGGCGATACTCCTCATACACCTTGTCGAACGCGGCGGCCTCACCCTGTGAGCGGGCAGAGAGCTGCTGCGCATAGGCGCGGGCCTGATTGAGATAGGTTTCGGCAGCCTGCTGCGCAGCGCTGACTTCCTTGAAGGCATCGTTCACGGCGGCTGGCGGATCGGCCTGCTTGATGGCGACGCCCTGAATGCGCACGCCCGCGCCGTAGCTGTCGAGAATCTGCTGCATCCGCTCCTGCACCTGTGCCTCGATGGCATTCCGCCCAGCGCCGAGCGCGTCGGTCAGCGAGACCGTCGCCACCACTGCGCGCATGGCGGATTCGGAAACGGCGGTGATCGTTTCCTCAGGATTGGCGATCTGGAAGAGATATTGCTGCGGGTCGCGGATATTCCAGCGGACAGAATAGCCCAGATTGATGATGTTCTGGTCGCCGGTGAGAACCAGCTTCTCGGATTCATCGCCCGCCGAGCCGAGATCGACCGTGCGGATCTCTTCGACGTCCAGGATGGTCACATTCTCGAGCGGGGCGGGCAGCGACCAGTTGATGCCGGGGCCAAGGGTGCGGCTGTAGCTGCCCAGGATGGAGACGATGCCGCGCTCTTGCGGGCCGATCCTGTGAATGCTGGTGGTGGCAATCCACAGCACGACGATGGCGATGGCGGCATAGAACCAGATCGCGCGCCCGCCGGGGCTGCGTGGCGTGCCGCCACCCTGGCCGCCGAAGCTGTCCCGCGCGCGGCGCATCAACTCATCGATTGCGCTCGGGCCGCGCGAATCCGCGCCACCTCTGTCATCCCGGGGCGGTGGGGTCCACGGGTTGCGCGGACCTTCCTTGCCCTTGCCGGAAGACGGCACCTCGCCCTGCGTGCCCCAAGGACCACCCTCGCTCATTGGCAAAGTCTGGCCGGGATTTTCCATCAATTCCTTACTCATGCCGTGGTTATAGGGACGGTCTTTGCGGAAATACAGGGCCGTGCTGCGATAATTGCCCCTTGGTGAGGGCGTATTCGGGCGCTCTTCGATTCACAAAACAGTCGGCATGTTCTAGAGCGCCCGCATGACTGACTCTCCGATCGATGATGCGTCCGCCCTTCCTCCCGCTCTCACCGCCCGGATCGAAGGCCTGGCAGCGGGCCGCGCCGGGGGACTTCGCCTGCGCGACAATGTCCTCAGCCTGGTGCTGGATGTGAGCGGGCTGGACGCGGAGCAGCGCGATTCCCTCGCCGCGCAGCTCGTTGCCGCGGGGACGAGCGAATTCGGTCTGGAGGATGTGCGGGTCGCGATGACCGCGGAACGCGCCGCGCGCCCCACGATCATTGCGGTGGGGTCGGGCAAGGGCGGCGTCGGCAAGTCGACGCTCTCGGTCAACCTCGCCGCTGCCCTCAAGGCGCTCGGCAAGCGTGTCGGCATGGTGGACGCGGACATTTATGGCCCGTCGCTGCCTCGTTTGCTGGACAGCGAGGATGCCAAACCCAAGGCGGAAGGCAACCGCCTGTTCCCGGTCCAGAACGCCTATGGCATCCCGATGCTGTCCATGGGGCATCTGGCCAAAAAGGGGCAGGCGATTGCCTGGCGCGGGCCGATGGCCGGCAATGCACTCGGGCAGTTGCTGGATGCGGACTGGCAGGGCATCGATCTTCTGGTGGTGGATTTGCCACCGGGCACAGGCGACGTGCAGCTTACCATGATCCAGCGCTACAAGCCGGCCGGGGCGGTGATCATCTCCACGCCGCAGGATCTGGCGCTGATCGACGCGACGCGCGCGGTGAGCTTCTTCGATCAGGCAAAGGTGCCGGTGATCGGCATGGTGGAAAATATGGCAGGCTATGTCTGCCCGCATTGCGGCGAGGTGTCCGATCCGTTCGGGTCCGGCGGAGCAGAAGCGAGCGCCGCGCAAATGGGCTTGCCGTTCCTCGGGCGCGTGCCGCTGGATATCGCAGTCCGCACCGCATCGGATGCCGGCAAACCGCCCGCTGCGGATGAGGGCGTGGCTGGCCAGCCGTTCCGCGCCATTGCCGAGCGCGTCGCCCGCTGGCTCGATCGAAACGGGTCGGGCGCTACGGCCGGTTGATGCGGACGCCGCGCAACAGGATGGGCAGCGGCGGCGGCGCAGAGAAGTCCGGCAAGGGGGTTCGTTCATCCATAAACCGCCGAACGCTCCTGATCGGGGCTGCGGCAGGCGGCGGACTGGCCCTAGCCTGGGGGCTCTGGCCGCGCGACTACGCGCAAACCGCGGATGCAACGGAGAGCGAGACCGCGTTCGGCGCGTTCCTGAAGATCGACCGGAATGGGCAGGTCATCGTCATGGTGCCGCAAGCGGAGCTGGGGCAGGGCGTCTTCACGCTGTTCGCGCAACTCGTTGCGGATGAACTCGGCGCTGACTGGCGCACCGTCGCGGTCCAGCCCGCCCCGCCCGGACCGCTTTACGCCAATCCCACGCTCCTGCGGCAATGGTTCTCCGGGCCGGTCACCGAGCAGTTCGGGGATCTGAGCTTTCGGGCGATCGAGGAATATGCGCGTCGGTATAATCTGGTCCTGACGGGTGGGGCGACCTCGGTTGCCAATTTCCGCGACGCCTTGCGCGAGGCCGGTGCAACCGCGCGGGTGCTGCTCTGCATGGCGGCGGCCGATCGCTGGGGCGTCGGCTGGGAAAGCTGCGACATTGTCGCGGGGATTGTCGGCGATGGGACGAACAAGGCGCGGATCGGCGCGCTGGCCGAGGAGGCCGCCGCTTTCACGCCGCCCGATCCGCTGCCCTTCCGGCCAGAAGGGCGCGAGGATGCCTTGATCGGCACCGAAGCGCCCCGGTTGGATGTGCCGGCGAAGATCGACGGATCGGCCAATTACGCGGCCGACATTCGGTTGCCGGACATGATCTATGCCTCGATTCGGCAGGGGCCGGTCAATGCCATCGCGCTCGAAGCGATCAACGAGGCGGCGGCGCGCGCGGTGCCCGGCATGATCGACATCGTGCAGGAGGCAGGCTGGGTCGCGGTGACCGGCCGCACCTGGTGGGCAGCGAATCAGGCGCTGAGCCGGCTGGATCCCGTGTTCCGGCTCGATGGGCCGGAGCTGGACGACGCAGCCATTGATACCGCGCTGGAAGCGGCGTTCGAGAGCGGTCAGGGCGGGCGCTATTTCCGCCGGGGGGATCTGGAGCCGGTCTTTGCGGGTGCGCAGGTCGTCAGCGCCACCTACGATGTGGCGCCGGCGCTGCATCTCGCGCTCGAACCCATGGCGGCGACCGCGCGCGTCCGGCCGGAGGGCGTGGAGCTGTGGATGCCTACCCAGGCCCCGACGCTGGCTCGCGATGCCGTGGCCAAGGCACTGGGCGTGTCAGCCCGGGACGTTACCATTTATCCCTTGTTCGTGGGCGGCTCCTTCGGGCTCAAGATGGAGGTCGATGCCGGCGTCCAGGCAGCGCTCATCGCCCGTGCCGCCAATGCCCCGGTGCAGCTCATGTGGTCCCGCGCGGAGGACATCATCCGCGATTATCCGCGGCCGCCGGCCCGCGCGCGGATGGTTGCCAAGCTGGGGCCGACCGGTCTGATCGAGGGCTGGTCCGCCAAGGTGGCTGCACCCGCCGCGCTGGCCCAGCAGTGGCGACGGATCGCGCATGGCCGCACGCGCGCGCAAGCGCGGGCCGACACAGCAAACAAGGCCGACGCTCTGGCTGTCTCCGGCATGGACCTGCCCTATGCGATTCCCAATTTCGCGGTGGATCATTTCCCCGCCGACCTCGCGCTGGCGACGGGTCGCTGGCGGGGCAATGCGGACAGCTATGGCTGCTTCTTTTCCGAGAGCTTCATCGACGAACTGGCGGTGGTCTCGCAGGTCGAGCCGCTCTCCTTCCGGATGCAGTTGCTCGGCAACAATCCCCGTCTGGCGCAATGCCTCACCGCCGTCACCGCGCTTGGCGATTGGCAGGGCGGCGTGCCGGGCAGCGGCCAGGGCATCGCCTGCCACAGCATGGCTGGCGGCCACATCGCGGTGCTGGTGGAGGCTGGCTTGTCGCAGGGACGGGTCGCGGTGAAGAAAATCTCCGCCGTCGCCGACTGCGGAAAGCTCATCAATCCGGGGATCGCCCGTCAGCAGATCGAAGGGGGGCTAATCTTCGGCCTTGCCATGGCGCTCGGTGGCGCGCCGGCCTATGCCGGATCGTTGCCAGCCGGGCTGCAGCTTGGCGATTATGCCCTGCCGCGCATGGCGGATGTGGGGGAGGTGAGCGTGGAATTCATCGACAGCAGCGCGGCCCAGTCCGGCCTTGGGGAAATCGGCGTGCCGGCGGTTGCGCCAGCGCTCGCCAGTGCGCTGGCGACGGTCACGGGGCGGCGCTACCGTCGCTTGCCGGTCATGGGAGAGGATGGATGAACGAATCGCAGATGACGGGCGACGCCATCGGCGCTCAAGGTGGCCGGGTGGCCGTGCTGGTCGTCAATCTCGGCACCCCTGATGCGCCGACGCCAGCAGCGGTGAAGCGCTATCTGCGCGAGTTCCTGTCCGATCCGCGCGTCGTCGAGATTCCGCAGGCAGTCTGGCAGCCGATCTTGCGCGGTGTCGTGCTCAATGTGCGCCCGCGCAAGTCGGCGCATGCCTATCAGCAGGTGTGGACGGACGATGGCTCCCCGCTGGCGATGCACACGCGGGATACGGCGCGGGGCTTGCGGGTCATCTGGGAGGACGCGATCACGGTCGACTGGGCGATGCGCTATGGCGCGCCATCCATTGCCGACCGGCTGAGGGCCCTGAAAGAGAGCGGCCATGAGCGCATTCTCATCGCCCCGCTCTATCCCCAATATTGCGGCGCTACCACGGCGAGTGTGATGGATGCGGTCGGCCAGGCGCTGGAAGCGATGCGGTGGCAGCCCGCCATCCGCACCCTGCCGCCCTATTTCGACGATCCTGCCTATATCGAGGCATTGCGAGCCCGCACGCAAAGCCAGTTGGCGGCCCTGCCATTCGCCCCGGATCGCCTGCTGGTGAGCTTCCACGGCATGCCCAAGCGCACCCGCGAGCTGGGCGATCCTTATTATGCGCAGTGCGTGGAGACGGCCCGCCTGCTCGGCGAGGCGCTCGGGCGTGAGATCATCGTCACCTTCCAGTCCCGCTTCGGCCCCGCCAAATGGCTGGAGCCGGCGACGGACACCGTGCTTGAGGGGCTGCCCGGCCAGGGCG
The DNA here is from genome assembly GCF_025961875.1 of Sphingobium sp. B8D3B. Taxonomy (NCBI): domain Bacteria; kingdom Pseudomonadati; phylum Pseudomonadota; class Alphaproteobacteria; order Sphingomonadales; family Sphingobiaceae; genus Sphingobium; species Sphingobium sp. B8D3B. The sequence continues at coordinate 2,897,060 of NZ_JAOQON010000001.1, forward strand.
TGCGCTCCGTGGCGGTGATGACGCCGGGCTTCTCGGCGGACTGCTTGGAGACGCTCGAGGAAATCGCCCTGCGCGGCAAGGAGAGCTTCGTCGCCGCGGGTGGCGAGCATTTCGCCTTTTTGCCCTGTCTTAACGCTCAGGCGGACGCTATTGCCATGTATCGGCAGCTTCTCGGGCGAGAACTTGCCGGCTGGGTAGAGCCGTCCAGCATTTGACCGAACCCTTGATGACGCGCAGGAGAGGCATTGAATGAGCAGAGTAGCGATCGTGACCGGCGGAACCCGCGGTATCGGCGAAGCAATCAGTCTGGCACTGCGCGAAAAGGGGTTTGAGGTCGCTGCCAACTATGCGGGCAATAGCGAGCGCGCCAAGGCTTTCACGGACAAGACCGGCATTCGCTCCTACGCGTGGGACGTGGGTGATCATCAGGCCTGCCTCGATGGCTGCGCCCAGGTCGCGTCCGACCTTGGTCCGATCGACGTTGTCGTGAACAACGCCGGCATCACGCGAGACGGCGTGCTCATGAAGATGAGCTTCGAGGACTGGAACGAGGTGATGCGCATCAACCTCGGCGGCTGCTTCAACATGGCCAAGGCCACCTTCCCCGGCATGCGCGAGCGGGGCTGGGGCCGCATCGTCAACATCGGCTCGATCAATGGGCAGGCCGGCCAATATGGTCAGGTGAACTATGCAGCCGCCAAGTCGGGCATCCACGGCTTCACCAAGGCGCTGGCTCAGGAAGGCGCCAAATATGGCGTGACCGTCAACGCCATCGCGCCGGGCTATATCGATACCGACATGGTCGCCGCTGTGCCGGCGGCGGTGCTGGAGAAGATCGTGGCGCGCATTCCCGTCGGGCGCCTGGGCCATGCGGAAGAGATCGCGCGGGGCGTTGCCTTCCTGTGCAGCGAGGATGCCGGGTTCGTGACCGGATCGACCCTGTCGATCAACGGCGGCCAGCACATGTATTGAGCCGGGCGGTGGAAGAGACGCCACCGCTTTATGCCGGCCCGGTCAAGCGCAGCATGACCATTGCCGGCCACACGACCTCGATCAGCCTGGAGCCTGTCTTCTGGCGGGCGCTGGAAGACAGCGCCCGCGCGGCGGACCTGCCGCTGAGCGCGCTCGTCGCCCGCATCGATGCCGAGCGGATTCAACAGAGCGAGCCGCCCAATCTTGCCAGCGCCCTCAGATGCTGGTTGCTGGTGCGCGCAGGATAAGCGCCGGGCGCGCCGGCGCGTGCCCGGTTTCAGGCGAGCAGGGTGCCGGCCAGTTCCTTGAGATCGACCTCGGGCCGCGCGCCATAATGCGAGATGACCTCTGCAGCGGCGATGGCGCCGAGCGTGAGGCAGGTCGTCGGGTCCTGCCCACGCACATGGCCGGTCAGGAAGCCAGCGGCGAAAAGATCGCCCGCGCCGGTCGTGTCGATCACGCGCTCGACGGGCGCGGCTGCCACCTCATAGCGGGTGCCGTTCTGGATGGCGATGGCGCCCTTCTCGCTGCGGGTGACGATCAGCGTCGGCAGCTTGTCCGCAAAGCGCGCAATGGCCTTTTCGCAGTCCTGCGTTTGCGCCAGCGAGCAGATCTCGGTTTCGTTGGAGAAGAGGATGTCGATCATCCCGCCGTCGATCAGGCTGATGAAGTCCTCGCGATGCCGCTCGATGACGAAGGCGTCGGACAGCGTGAAGGCCACCTCGCGGCCCGCCTCGCGCGCGGCGGCGATGGCATCGCGCATGGCGGCGCGGGGCTGCTCGGGGTCCCACAGATAGCCCTCAAGATAGAGGATGCGGGCCGAGCGAATCATGTCGAGATCGAGCGCGGCCGCGGGCAGGAACTGGGATGCGCCAAGGAAGGTGTTCATCGTGCGCTGAGCGTCGGGCGTCACCATGATGAGGCAGCGCGCGGTGGGCGGACCGTCGCTCGCCACCTCGGTTTCATAGCGAATGCCCAGCGCGCGAATGTCGTGCGCGAAGATGCGGCCCAGCTGGTCGTCGGCGACCTGGCCGATGAAGCCGCATTTGCCACCCAGCGCGGCCATGCCGGCCAGGGTATTGGCCGCCGACCCACCGGAAATCTCAAGGCCGCTCGCCATATCGGCATAGAGCGCCTCGGCCTGGTCGGCATCGATAAGCTGCATCCCGCCCTTGGTGAGCGCGCGGCTGGCGATGAAGGCATCGTTTTCCTGGGAAATCACATCGACAATGGCATTGCCGATGGCGACGACATCAAGAACAGCTTCGGACAAAAGGCATTCCTTCATGAAGGATGAGGCAGGGCGGGAGAAAGCCCGTCCTTATCCGCCTGATCTCGCCCCGGCAAGCAGCGTGGGACAGGGCATGGGGAACGCCGGCCGCTTGACCGCCGCGCGTGCTCGGGCAAAACCTGTCCCATGGTGTTTCCCGCCTTGCTGCGCGCCCTCCCGCAAATCCTGTTGCCCGGCATTCGCGCGGTGCTCTGGCAGAGTCTCGCCATCACCGTGGCGATCTTTGCGCTTATCGGCGCGGGCGTCTGGTTTGGATTGCGCCTGCTGCTGACCCGGACCGGCTGGCTGGATGCAGACGGTTTCGCCGGCGCAGCGCTCGCCGTCGCAATCGCGCTGGTCATCGGCTGGCTGCTGTTTCGCGCCGTGGCCATCGCCATCGTCGGGCTTTACGCGGATCGCATCGTGGCGGTGGTCGAGCAGACGGACTATCCCACACGCCATGCGCAGGCGGCGGCCGTGCCTTTCGCCACCGGAATGCGGATCGCCTTGCGCTCGGCCGGCCGCGCGGTCGGCTGGAATCTGGCGGTGCTGCCGCTCTATCTGGCGCTGCTGGTCACCGGCGTTGGCGCACCGATCCTGTTCCTTGTGCTCAACGCTTATCTGCTCGGCCGCGACCTTGCCGAACTGATCGAGGGGCGGCATCCGGGCCTGACGGTGTTCACGGCTGGCCAGCGCTGGCAGCTGGGCCTCATTTCGGCGCTTCTATTCCTGCCACCCGTCGTGAACCTGTTGGCGCCGATCTGGAGCGTGGCTATGGCCGCGCACATGTTCCACGCGCGGCGGAAGACCTGAACAGATGCTCTTGCGCTTTGGCTTTCCCCTGCTTGCCCTGCTCCTCTCCGGCTGCGGCGCGTCGCTGGTCCCGCAGACCGGCGGCCTGGCGCCCGCAGTCGGCTATGCGCCGGCCAAGCGGCCCCAGCCGGGCAGCATCGTCGGCGCGGATGCGCGGGGCCTGCAACGGCTCTTCGGGGAGCCGCGGCTGGACATTCGCGATCCTGCGGTGCGCAAGCTGCAGTTCGCCAACGGCCAGTGCGTGCTGGATGCCTATCTTTATCCCCCGGCCGCGAATCGGGAGCCGGTTGTAACGCATGTCGATGCACGCAACAGCGTTGGCGACGACATGGACGCCGCTGCCTGCGCGGGCCTGCTCCGCAGGCGCTAGGATAGCGCGCCCGGGCGCATCGATTGACTTCCCGACCAGTCAATGACAGCTTGCAGGCATGACTGAGCATGTTGGCCAGCCTTGTTGCCTGTCGGGCAACCGATCTTATCGAGGTCAGATCCTCACGGGACGATAGCCCCGGGAGTCGGTGCGTCTTGCCCCGACTGTCGGGGTGAATTCGCGCATCTTGCCCAGCGTCCCCTTGGTGGCGCTGGCCCTCTACCTTGAAAGATCCTTCCATGACCAACACACAGGCGGGCCGCAGGCCGGCCATCCATATGATCGACACGGAAGCCGATCGCCTGACCGAACTGGCGCTCGGCGCCGAAGATCGGTTTCCCGAGGTCAGCGCCTTGTTACTTGACGAAGTGGGGCGAGCGACGGTGAAGACCGCCAGCCAGATCGGCCCCGATGTCGTCAGGATGCAATCCACGGTGTCGTTCATCGACGAAGAAAGCGGCGCCGAACGGTCTGTCCAACTCGTCTATCCCGGCGAGGCGGACATCAATGCCGGGCGCGTCTCCATCCTCACCCTGATCGGCGCGGCGCTGATCGGCCTGCGCGAGGGTCAGTCGATCAACTGGCCGGATCGCAGCGGCAAGCGGCGACGGCTGCGCATCCAGTCCGTCAGCCACTGAGGCGCCATGCGGGCAGGCCGGGCGTCGGGACTTAGGGTGCTGTGCCTGGTCCCGCCGCCTACGGCACCTGTCGCTCGCAGTGATAGACGAGGCGCTCGTTCGGGCTGGATGGCAGACGCGCCTCGATCTCGCCCTGAATCTGCATCAGCTTGGCGAGCCGCTCGGGGTCGATCGAGCAGCCGGACCAGCCGATCTTGTCCCGCAGCGCCCGCATCTCGGCGGCGCTCTGTGCGCTCACCAGATAATTATCGGTGCGATATCGGCCGATACCGGGGTCGAAGCGCCGCACCGAAACAGCGGCCTCGTCTGCCGGCACGAGGGCGCGGGACCAGCCGGTCGCGCCATTCTGGAACTGGGTGCGCCCGTCGAGGCACCCCTGCTGCGTCCAAGTAAAGCTGAGGTCCGCCGTTTCCGAGACGGTGACTCGGCTTAGCCCTGGTTCGAGCCGGCATAGCCAGCGACCGCTTTCGGCCGACGCCGCGCCGTCCGTCTCGTTGCCGACCGCATTGCCGGCATCCGGCAGCGGCTCGGCCGGTGCGTCGGCGCTGTCGAAACTCGGGCGCAGCGCGAAGGTCAGCACTGCAGCCAGCAGCAGCACGCCTGCCGCACCCCCAAAGCGCCGGGCGTGACGGATGTTGCCGCGCGACTGGCCCAGTACGGCGGCGCCACCGGTGAGCGCGGCGGCGGCAAGAAGCAGCGCGGCGATGGCAATCATGTTCTCGCGGCGGGCGATGACCTGCTGCTGGGCCTGCTCGCGCGCGGCGATGGCGCGCTCGCGATCCTTCAGGGCGGCTTCGTTCTGCCGTCGCGCGGCCTCGGCGCGGGCGCGCTCGTCGGCGGCCTGCTGGGCGGCATCGATTTCCGCCATGGATCGGCAGGTTTCGCTGGATCGGCGCACCTGAACATTGGCCTGCCGCAGAAAGCTCGCAATCTCGCGCGTCGATACCGCAAAGCCATATTCAGCATCGCTGCCGTCAGAGAGCGAACCGAAGCTGTTGATGCCGATGACGCGGCCGCAATCGTCCACCAGCGGCCCGCCGCTGTTTCCAGCGGCGAGCGGCGCGGTGTGCAGCACGGTGTCGAACTGGCGGGAGGCGCGCCCTGCCGAGACATTGCCAGAGGTGCGCACGGCGCTCATCGGGCGAATGATATCCTCAATGCTCATGCCCTGCGCGCGATCGACCGAGCCGGGATAGCCAATGGCGGTCACCCGCGTGCCGTCTTCCACCGGGCCGGCCAGGAAAGTCGCGATGGGGATCGACGGCGCATCGTCGACCGCCAGCAAGGCCAGATCATTGCCCGGCGAATAGGCCAGGATGCGGCCGCCATAGCTGTTCGTCCCCTCGGAGGGGATGATGCCGATGACGATGTTGGATTCGCTGCGGGCGAGTTCGACGACATGGGCATTGGTGAGCACGCGGCCCGGCGCGATCATGACGCCGCTGCCATGGCCCACGAAATAGGCATTCTGGCCGTCCGTTGCCACCAGCGCCACCCGCACGACGCTGCGCGAGGCAGCGGCGATGTCCTGCACATCTGCCCGTGCCGGCGTCAGGGCAAGAGGCAGCAGCAGCGCAAGGGCGAGGTGGAGGACCGCTTTGAAGGAACCGAACAGTCCGGTGCGAGGCTTGATCATGGGGAACCTTTAACGCGCCCTTCGAGCTCTCGACAGAGGTTTTCACGGTCCAGGCGCTTTGAAAGCAATTTACGGGAAGCTTGCCCGCATTGCCGGTGCGACAAGGACCCGCCGCTGACCCCGCGCCTTGCGTAAGCATGACCGGCCCGCTTACATCGGATAGCTTCCGCTCGATTGCGGAAGAGATAGGAAAGTTGTTATGCCCGCTCCGGCGCAGGCCATTGATGAAGAGACGGCATGGGCGGCCTTCGCGGCGCGCGACCGCCGCATGGACGGGCGTTTCGTCGTCGCGGTCAAGACGACCGGCATCTATTGTCGACCGAGCTGCCCTGCGCGCCGCCCCCGGCCGGAGCATGTCACGATCCTGCCCGATGGCGGCGCGGCGCGCGCGGAGGGTTACCGTCCCTGCCTGCGCTGCCGGCCGGACGATGTCGCGCCGGATCGCGCTGCCGTCACACGAGCGCTGGCATTGCTGGAAGCTGGTGAGGTCATGCCGCCGCTGGCCGAGCTGGCACGCGCCGTCGGCTACACGCCCCACCATTTCCAGCGCCTGTTCAAGCGGGCCGTCGGAGTCTCGCCGGCGGCTTACTGGCGCGGCCTTCGGGCGGATCGGCTGACGCGCGCGCTCCACAAGGCCGAAAGGATCACAGATGCGATCTACGATGCCGGCTATGAAGCACCCAGCCGCGCTTATGCCGATGCGCGGACGCGACTTGGCATGACACCGTCCGCCTGGCGCAACGGCGGCGCGGACGTGACGATTCGCTTCACGGTCACGGCGACCTCTCTGGGCGACATGCTGGTCGCGGCGACCGACAAGGGCCTGTGCCGGATCAGCTTCGATGAGGAGGAAAGCGACCTGCGGCGGCATTTTCCGCGCGCGACGATCGTTGCTGGGGGTGCCGATTTTGCGGCATTGGTAGCGCAGGTCGTGGCGCTGGTCGACGATCCCACACGGGCGGTGGATCTGCCGGTCGATGTCGCCGGTACGGCATTTCAACAAGCGGTATGGGCGGCCTTACGGGCGATTCCCATTGGTGAAACGCGCACTTACACGCAGATCGCAGCAGCGGTCGGCAAGCCGGCTGCCGTCCGCGCGGCGGGGTCGGCCTGTGGTGATAACAAGCTGGCGGTGCTCATTCCCTGCCACCGGGTTCTGCGCAGCGATGGCGGATTGGGCGGTTATGCCTATGGGACGGATCGCAAGACGGTCCTCCTGGAGAAGGAAAAACGGCAGAAGTAGGACTTTACTGGGGGAACATGAGGATAGAGTCGGCCCCCAATAGATCAGTGGCGAAAAAACAATGAAAACTCATTACCTTACGCGCCGGCCGCCAAGTAAATTTTCCGTTCAACTTGTCGCCATTGCCTAACAACTGGCCGGATTCAGCCGGGGGACGCGAAACCAGCAGGCATGTTCGGCGGTTTTTTCCTCACTATGACACGTAACCATGAAACCCCTCGTACAGCGCTGACCGCGATTGCCGCCGTCTTGGCGCTTGGCTCCACCTCGGCTCTGGCGCAGGAGGCCGGAACCGCTCCACCCGCGGTCGATCCCGCAGGTAGTGAGATCGTGATTCCGGATGCGCAGCGTGCGCCTACGGCGGTCCCGCTCCCGACAACCGCGCCGCCGCTGACGACCGTGGCTCCGATCGTCACGCAGAGCACGGCAGCGCCTTCATCGAGCGCCTTGACGACCGCCCCCATCGTTGCTCCGGAAGCCACAACCGCGGGTACTGTTGATACCCCTTCCCAGGCGCGTCAGGCTGCCCCGTCATCCTCGGAAACGACCTCAGCGCCTGCCGAGCGCACATCGAGTGCCCGCGCGGAATCGACGCGTCCGACTGCGGCGCGTGAACCGGCTCCGCAGCCAGTCGCCAGCGATGCTGTTGCTCCGGCTCAAGCCCAACCTCAGGCGGTTGAGACAGCCCCCGCGACTACGGCGCCGATGGTCAATGAGACACCGCAACCCGCGCCGCTTGAAACCACCGGTGAGGCTGCTTCCAGCGATAACACTGCGATCATCATCGGCGGTGCTGGTGCGCTCGTACTGCTTGGGGCCGGCTTCATGGCCTTCCGTCGCCGCAAAACCTATGACCGTGAGATCGAGGCGGATGCGATGGAGCGGGAGGTGATCCGTGAACCCGTCGTCACGCCGAAGCAGGATACGGTCATGAACCCAGCCTATGCACCTGCCGTAGCGGCGCGTGCCCCGGTTGATTCTTCTGCTCCGACCATGCAGCGCTCCACTGTCGTCCGCGAGGGCGATCTGGAACAACAGGTGGCCGCGGCGCCGTCGCGGGAGAACCCGTTTCTTACCCGCAAGAATCGTCTGCGTCGTGCCAGCTTTCTGATGCGCCATGGCGCACTGCCTGAGGCTGCGCCGGCAACGGTGGACCGCCAGACTGCGGAGGCGGCAGCGCCCGCAACCCAGCCGCAAGCCCCTGCGCGTCAGACGGTTTATAGCTTCGGCGGGACGACCGTCCGCCCGACCCAAAAGCCGCGCACGACCTGATCTCCACCGGTCCGTAGATTAAGATGCAGCCGCTCTTCGTAACGAGGAGCGGCTGTTTCACTACAGCGCCGTTCGCAATCAGACGAAGCTGTAGGGATCGATATCCACACTCACCCGCGTCGTGGACTTCCAATCGATCTGGCCCAGCCATTTGCGGACGATGGCCTGCAAATCCACCCCGCGCCGCGCGTGGACGAGCAATCGGAACCGGTGTCGACCGCGCAGCACGGCCAGCGGCGCTTCGGCTGGCCCATAAACATCCAGACCATCCTGATGCGGCGCAATCTTCCCGATTCGCTGGGCCGTCTCACGGGCGAGCGCGCCGTCGGCATCGCTGACGATGATTGCCGCGAAGCGCCCAAACGGCGGCGCGTTGGCGATTCGCCGGCTTTCCGTCTCCATCGCGTAGAAGCGCGCGCCATCGCCGTCGAGCAGGGCGCGGATCACCGGTGCCTCCGAGGCGCGGGTCTGGATGAAGACCCGTCCAGGCTTCTCGCCACGCCCCGCGCGCCCCGAGACCTGCATGATCTGCTGATAGGTGCGCTCGGCGGCACGCAGGTCGCCCCCATCCAGCCCAAGATCGGCATCGACCACGCCGACGAGCGTCAGTTCGGGGAAGTGATAGCCCTTGGTGACCAATTGCGTGCCGATGATGATATCCACGGCCCCGCCCGCGACATCCCGCACAAAGGCGGCCGCTCGGGCCGGGGACCATAAGGTGTCGGAGGTGACGATGGCGGTGCGCGCCTGTGGGAAGAGCAGCTTCACCTCGTCCGCGATGCGCTCGACACCGGGCCCACAGGCGACCAGCGCATCGCTCTCGTTGCATTCCGGGCAGGCGTCGGGCGTGGGGATGCTGTGGCCGCAATGATGGCAGGCGAGGCGCCGGGTCAGGCGATGCTCGACCATCCACGCCGTACAGTGCGGGCACTGGAAGCGATGGCCGCAATGGCGGCATAGGGTGAGAGGTGCATAACCGCGCCGGTTGAGGAACAGTAAGGATTGCTCGCCGCGCTCCAGCGTCTCCGCCATGGCCTTGACCAGCGGCGGCGCGAGCCATCGCCCCCGGTCGGGCGGGTCGCGCGTCAGGTCGAGGCCGATGATCTCCGGCAGTTCGGCGCCGCCGAACCGGCTAGGCAGGGCAATCTCTTCATAGCGCCCCAGAGCGACCTGATGGCGCGTCTCGATGGCCGGCGTCGCCGAGGCGAGGATGATCGGGCAGCTCTCGAACATGCCGCGCATCACCGCGACGTCCCGCGCATGGTAGCGCACGCCTTCTTCCTGCTTGAAGCTGGTCTCATGAGCCTCATCCACGATGATGAGGCCGAGCTTGGGGTAAGGCAGGAACAGCGCCGAGCGCGCGCCCACCACGACCTGTGCCTCGCCCCGCGAGATCGCCCGCCAGGCGCGACGCCGGTCGGATTGCTTGAGGCCGGAATGCCAGGGCACCGGCTCACAGCCGAAGCGCGCGGTGAACCGGTCGAGAAACGGCTCGGTCAGGGCGATTTCGGGCAGCAGCACCAGCGCCTGCTTGCCCTGCCGCAGAGTCTCGGCCAGCGCCTCGAAATACACCTCCGTCTTGCCCGATCCGGTGACGCCATCAAGCAGGACGGTCTGGAAGGCATGGGCGCGAACATGCTCTGTCAGCCTGTCGGCCGCGGCCTGCTGGTCGGCGCTGAGCGTGACGGTCACGAAGTCGGGGTCCGGATCGGGATAGGGCTGATCGGTGGAGACTTCGACAGCCTCCAGCGCGCCCTGCTTTACCAGCCCGCGAATCACCGCGTCGCTGACTTCGCCAATGGCGGCAAGTTCACGCACCAGCCCCTGACGCTCGCCGATGCGTTCCAGCGCTTGCGCGCGCTGGGGCGTCAGCCGATCCGGCACGGCGCCGGTTGGACGATATTCCACCACTGTCTTCTCGCCATCCAGCGCGGACATGGAGGCGAGCGCCATGCGCAGCACGGCAGCGGGCGGGGCAAGGTAATAATCAGCCGTCCACTCGATGAGGCGGCGCAGCGAGGCGGGCAAAGGCGGCGCATCCAGCACGCCGGTAATGGGACGCAGACGATTGTCGCCAACCGGCGCGACATCCGGGAAGTGGTCCGCTTCCCACACAACGCCGATCATCGGGCGTGGGCCCAGCGGGGCGACGACGATCTGCCCGGGCTCCACGCTCATGCCATGCGGCACCCGGTAATCGAGCGGGCCAAGCGCGGCGTTGAGCAGAATGATCCGGGCGCGGGTCATGCCCCGGCCTTAAAGACTGTCTGGCTCGGAGGAAATGGCATCGTCGCGCTGGCTTCACGCCTGCGCGCGGCGGGCAAGGCCTTACATCCGCCGGCGTGCGGCGCTATAGGCGGCGCCAATCTCTCCACAACCGGGAACCTCTGGCCATGAAATTCTTCGTCGATACCGCCGACACTGCCGACATTCGCGAGCTTGCCGCCACCGGCCTGCTGGACGGCGTGACGACCAATCCCAGCCTCATCCACAAATCGGGCCGCAAGTTCCTTGAAGTGGTGGAAGAGATTTGCGGGCTGGTCGATGGCCCCGTCTCGGCGGAGGTCGTGGCGCTCGATCATGAGACGATGATGAAGGAAGCCGCTGTGCTCCGGAAGATCGCCGAGAATGTCTGCATAAAGGTGCCGCTCACCATCGATGGCTTGAAGACCTGCAAGGCGCTCACGCAGGATGGCTGCCAGGTCAATGTCACGCTGTGCTTCTCGGCCAATCAGGCCCTGCTCGCCGCCAAGGCCGGCGCGACGTTCATCTCGCCCTTCGTCGGGCGGCACGATGACAATGGCTTCGACGGCATGCGGCTGATCGAGGACATCCGGCTGATCTACGACAACTACGCTTTCGAGACCGAGATTCTCGCGGCTTCGCTGCGTCACCCCATCCATGTGCTCGAATGCGCGAAGATCGGTGCGGACGTGATTACGGCGCCGCCAGCGGTCATCAAGTCGCTGGTCAACCATGTGCTGACCGACAAGGGCCTCGCCGCTTTCGCTTCGGACTGGGAGAAGACGGGTCAGTCGATCCTCTGAGTCCTACGGCAGTCCAAAAAGAAGGGCCGCTGTCTCCCGGGAGGCAGCGGCCCTTTTCTTGGGCTCAAAGGACGGCGCGATCTACCGCCCAAAACCCTTCGGCGCGGCATCAACCACGGTCGATCCACTGGCGCCGACCTGTTGTACTTCCAGTGCGCGCTCGGCGATCCCGTCCCTGCCGAAGCGGAAGGCGCCGTCGATGCCGGCGAAGCCCTCGGCGTCGCGTAGCCGCGCCGCCGGGAAGGCGCTCCCGGGCTTCCAGTCCTGCGCGATCCGCACGGTGAGCAGCACCGAATCATAACCGAGCGACGCGAGGCGGTAGGGTGCCGTGCCGTAGGACGAGCGATATTTGGTCGCGAGCGTGCGATAAAGACCATCCGAGACGCCCGCATACCAGGCACCGCGCAGCGCCGTGCTGGCGGAAAGACCGGATTCGGTCGCCCATAGCTCGGTGCCGAGAATGCGCGCGTCCTTGGCGCCGGCGGTGCGCACCAGCGGCGCGGCCTGCAGCGCGATGCGACCGACATCGGCGATCAGCAGCGCATCATAGCTGGAACTGGCCGACAGGCGCTGGACCGCTGATTGCACCGAATTGGCCGAGCGATCGAATGTCTCCATCGCCACGACCGTGCCGCCGGCAGCTTTCACCTCGCTGAGGAACGCCTTGCCGGCTCGCTCGCCATAAACGCCGCGCGGCACGAGCGCTGCGAAATCGCTCAGGCCGCGCGCCCTCGCAAAGCGCACGACGCGGGAGACCGATTGCTCCGGGCTGTAGCCGAGCAGATAGACGCCATTGCCGGCGACGCTTTCGTCATTGGAATAGCTCAGCACCGGGATGTTGGCGGCGCGGGCGATCGGCGCGACGGCGCGCACCTCGTCCGCCGTCAGCGGGCCGAGGATGAGCTTGTTGCCCTCCGCCACGGCCTTGCGCGCGGCCTCGGCCGGGTTGCGCCCGGTATCATAGGTGGTGACGCGCAGCCGCTCGGTCTTGGTATCCAGCAACGCCATGGTGGTGGCATTGGCCAGCGAGCGCCCCACGCCGGCATTCGCGCCACTCATCGGCACAAGCAGGGCGATGCGGTGCCGCTCGGTATCGGTCGGCAGGCCCTGCGTCACGTCCGGCTGCTGCGTTTTGGGCGGCGGCGCAGGCGGCGCGGAGGGCGGCACTACGCGCGTACAGGCCGCCAGCAGCATGGCGCCGATCAGCACAATGCCCTGCAGAATGCGACGGGGCGTCGGGGTGCCTCCAGCCGCGATGTCGAACCTCACTTGCCCCGCAAGGCTCCTCTCTGCCATGGCACACCTCATGTCCGCTTCACTTGAGCCTGGCCTATATATCGTTGCGGGACCGATCGGCAACTTGTCCGACCTGTCGCCCCGCGCTGCCGCGGTCCTCCAAGGCGCGGATGTGGTGGCCGTGGAGGACAGCCGCGTGAGCGCCAAATTGCTGCGCCATGCCGGGTCCGACCGGCCCATGATTCCGTACCATGACCACAGCGATGAGCGGGTTCGCGCCCGTCTGGTCGAGCGCATGGCGAGCGAAGCGGTGGCACTGCTGTCGGACGCAGGAACGCCGCTCATCTCCGATCCGGGATACAAGCTGGTGCGAGACGCCCGTGCGGCAGGCCGATCCGTCAACACGGTGCCCGGTCCCTGCGCGGCCATTGCGGCGATCACACTCTCCGGCCTCCCCAGCGACCGCTTTCTGTTCATGGGCTTCCTGCCGCCCAAGACCAAGGCGCGGACCGACGCGCTGGCTGAGGTGGCGGGTCTGCGCGCAACACTGGTCTTCTACGAGAGCGGGCCACGCTGCGCTGCGTCGCTGGCCGATATGGCGGCTGTGCTCGGCGATCGTCCGGCTGCGCTCTGTCGAGAGATCAGCAAGGCTTATGAGGAAAGCTTGACCGGCACGCTGACCGAACTCTCGGCGGCCTGCGCGCAGAAGGAGCCGCGCGGCGAGATTGTGCTGGTGGTCGGCCCGCCGGGAGAACGCGCCGCGCCGGAAGCCGACGAGATCGATGCGGCGCTGCGCGAGGCGCTGGAGCGGCTGACCGTCTCGCAAGCGGCAGGCGAAGTCGCACGCGCATTGGGGGCGGACCGCAAGGCGCTGTACGCGCGCGCCATGGAGCTCAAGGGAAAGTGAAAGGCAGCCCGCCCACGCCAGCGCGGCTCGCGGCCGAGAAGCGGGGCCGGCAGGGCGAGCGGCTCGCGGGCTGGTGGTTGCGGCTCAAGGGCTGGACGATACTGGCGCGGCGGGTGCGCACCCGCGCCGGCGAGATCGATCTGATCGCCCGGCGCGGCAAGATCGTCGCCTTTGTCGAGGTAAAGACGCGGGCCAGCGAGGCGCTGCTCGATGAGGCCATCGATGAGCGGCGGCTGGCGCGCGTTGCGGCGGCGGCGGAAGCGGTCGCCCACAACTGGCTGGGGCCGGATGATGACATGCGCATCGACGTGATGCTGCTTGCGCCGGGTCATCGGCCACGCCATCTGGAAAATGTCTGGCACGGCGGCTAGCGCCTGCGGTCCCGGTTGCGTCGCGTGTCAGCGTCTCGGTTCAGAACAAGAACAGGGCTTGAAGCAGCCCGAACGGTGGAAGGTAAGAACGGATGTCGCTCAAGGTCGCTCTGCAGATGGACCCGATGGAGTCGCTGAACATTGCCGGCGATTCGACCTTTCACATCATGATCGCGGCTCAGGCGCGGGGGCACCGGCTCTACCATTATCGCACCGATGATCTGAGCTGGCGCGGCGGACGGCTCTATGCGCAGGCGCGTGAGGTGACGGTGCAGCGCGTCGAGGGCGATCATTATCGCTTCGGTGAGACGGTCCGGCTGGACCTTGGCCGTGATGTCGATGTGGTCTGGATGCGGCAGGACCCGCCGTTCGACCTCAATTATATCACCGCGACGCATCTGCTGGAGCGGATCACCGGCGAGACGCTGGTCGTCAACGATCCGGTGGCCGTGCGCAACGCACCGGAAAAGCTGTTCGTGCTGGATTTCGCGCGCTTCATGCCGCCGACGATGATCACGCGCAGCCTTGAGGAGACCCGCGACTTCCTTGCCGAGCATGGCGAGATCGTCGTGAAGCCGCTGTATGGAAACGCCGGTTCGGCGGTGTTTCGCATTGGCGCAGATGGCGCCAATCTCGCCGCTCTGGTGGAACTTTTCGGCGAGATGTGGGTCGAAAGCTTCATGGTGCAGGCTTTCCTCAAGGACGTGGCGCAAGGCGACAAGCGGATCGTCCTCGTCGATGGTGAAGTGGCCGGCGCGATCAATCGTATTCCCGGCAAGGGCGAGATTCGCTCGAACCTGGCCGCCGGCGGCACCGCCGCCAAGACCGAGCTGACGGCGGAGGAGCAGGAGATCTGCGCCGCGCTGGGGCCGGAGCTCAAGAAGCGCGGCCTGCTGTTCGTCGGCATCGATGTTATCGGTGGCAAATGGCTGACCGAAATCAATGTGACGTCACCGACCGGTATTGTCGCCATCGATGCCTTCAACGGCACGGATACCGGCGGCATGATCTGGGATGCGGTCGAGCGCCGGCTGGTGGAGCGGGCGGCCTGAGGCTGCTGCAACAACCAGATGATCGACAAGTCGATGATAGGTGACGACAGATGAGCGATTGGGTCGTTCATCTGATCGATGCCGGCGGTTATTGGGGCATCGCTTTGCTGATGGTGCTGGAAAATGTGTTTCCGCCCATCCCTTCCGAACTCATCATGGGCATTGGCGGCATTCGCGTCGGCCAGGGGAAGATGGATGTGGTGCCCCTGCTGGCAGCGGGGACCATCGGCACCACCATCGGCAATCTCTTCTGGTATTATCTGGGGCTCTGCCTCGGCTATGCGCGCCTGAGACCCTTGGTCGAGCGCTATGGCCGCTGGGCGACGTTGCGGTGGCGGGAGGTCGAGTGGCTGGAGCGGATCTTCCTGCGCCATGGCGACAAGATCGTGTTCATCTTCCGCTTCATGCCGGTGTTCCGCACGATCGTCTCGCTGCCGGCGGGGCTGTTCGCCATGCCATTCTGGCGCTTCGTCATCTGGACGACCGGCGGCGCGCTGATCTGGAACGTCGTCTTGGTCGGGGCCGGCTATTATCTTGGCGTGCGGTTCGAGCGCATCGATGATTATCTTGGCCCGCTCACCAATATCGCGGTGGCGTTTCTGGTCGTCGGCTATCTCTGGCGGCTGTTCACCTGGAAGAGCGAGCCGCGCGACCGGCCGTAATCATGTCTTATCCTTCCGCGCGCGGGTGCGCGTTGCGATAGACATCGAGCAAGTGCGCCGCGTCGACCTGCGTGTAGATTTGCGTCGAGGACAGGCTGGCATGACCGAGCAGTTCCTGCAGTGAGCGCAGGTCCGCGCCGCGCCCGAGCAGATGGGTGGCGAAGCTGTGGCGCAGCGCATGCGGCGTCGTGCGATCGTGCAGGCCAAGGCGCCCGCGCGCGCCCTGCACGGCGCGGCGAATCAGCGCCGGGGAAAGGGGCCCGCCGCGCGAACCCCGGAACAGCGGCGCGTCTTTGCCCGTCGGATAGGGGCAGAGCGCGATATATTCCTCGATCGCGCTGCGGACTTGCGGCAGCAGCGGCACCACCCGCGTCTTGCCCCGCTTGCCCAGCACCCGCAGTGTTTCAGCGAGGGGCAGGGCATCGCCCGTCAGTCCCAAGGCTTCGCTGATGCGCAGGCCCGCGCCGTAGAGCAGCATCAGCACGGCCCAGTCGCGCGCGCCGATCCATCCGTCTCGCGCGGTTTCGGCAATGTCCTCGGCGAGCGCGACGGCTTCATCCGGGCTGATCGGGCGCGGCACGCCGGGCTTGACGCGCGGCCCGCGCATTACCGGAATCGTGGCGCCCTCGCCGCCTACGAACCGCAGAAAGGCGCGCAGGGCCGAGAGCTCCCGCGCCGCCGAACTGTTGCCGATGCCTTCCGCCCGGCGCGCCGCCAGATAGGCGCGCAAATCGCTTGTCGTCAGCTTGGTGAGGGCCGCCGATGTGGGCGGGCGGCCGTCCATGTCCGCCATCCAGTCGAGCAGGCGTTCGGCGGTGGAGACATAGGCGCGCACGGTGTGAAGCGAGCGGCGCCGGCCTTCGGCGAGATGCGCGCGCCAGCCTTCCAGCAGCCCTGCCCGCGTTTCGCCGGTCATGACGGCACGGTGCCGGCGAGCAGCTCCTGCCAGATGCTCAGCAAATCGACCGGATACCAAGCCTCGTCATGGGCCGCCAGCTCCTGTGGCGTCCACCAGCGGTGTGAGAGCATGACGGCCTTCTCGAGATCGGTATGGCCTGCCGTATCGATTCGCGCCTCCGCGACGGGGACCGCGTAAAAGCGTTCCTCGGCATCGACGGGAATGCCCTCGAGCGTGACGAAGGTGACATGGCGGACCGCCACGAGCGGACCGGGTTCGAGGTCGAGCCCGGTCTCCTCGCGCAGTTCGCGCCGCGCGGCCTGCTCAAATGTTTCGCCCCGATCGACCGCGCCGCCGGGCGTCACCCAGAAAGGCGGGCGATCATCGGGCGTGAAGCGGAAGAGCAGCAGCCGTCCTTGCGGATCGGTGACCAGCAGGCGGGCCGCCGGACGTTTCGCGCGACGGGTCACGCCCGGCTCATTCACCCGGCGCGCGGGCTCGAATGGCGAGGGCATGCACCTTCTCACGCAGCAGATCGGCGAGCGCCGCGTTGACCATGCGCTGCCGCGCAACGCGGGATTGGCCGGTGAAGGAGTTGGCGACGATCTCCACGGTGAAGTGGCTTTCGCCGCTGCCATCATCGCCCATATGGCCGCGATGCTTGGCGCTGTCATTGATGACGGCGAGCTGTTGCGGGGACAGGGCATTTTCCAGCCGCCGTGCGATCTCTTGCCCGACCGGGCCTAGCGAAGCGTCAACCATGCGCCCTATATAGGCGTTTTGGTTCACGCAGCCACAGGGAAGAGACGGTCGTGTCAGGGTCGGGGTTCAATCAGGGTGCATCGCGCCGCCACACGCGCTTTCACGGCCGCGTGGAAGGCGAGGCGCGCCGCTGCTCGCATCCCGGCTGCATGGAAGCAGGCGAGTTCCGCGCGCCGCCCGAGGAAAGGCGCGGCGCGCCCGATGGTCCGCCGCAATGGCGCTGGTTCTGCCTGGATCACATCCGCGCGTTCAACACCGAATATAATTACTTCAAGGGGATGAGCCCGGAGGAAATCACGCAGGCGCAGCGCCCTTATGGCGGTTGGGAGCGGGAGACGCGGGCTTTTTCGTCCGCCGCAGCGAGTGGCACGCCGCCGCCGCGCTGGGCCGATTTCTCCGATCCGCTCGATGCGATCGGCGCCCGCTTCAAGATGCGGGCGGCGGAAACCGCGCAACGGCAGGATGGCAAGCCGCTATCCGGCGCGGATCGGTCTGCCCTCAAGACGCTCGGCCTTTCGACCGATGCCGACCGGCGCGCCTTGCGCACCCGCTATACCGAGCTGGTCCGCCGCTTTCACCCGGATCATAATGGTGGCGACCGTGCGCATGAGAAAGCGCTGCAAGACGTGATCGCGGCCTATTCCCATCTCCGCAAGGCGCCGGCCTTCGCCTGACGGACCTTGCCGCGCCGGGTCTACGCTGCCATAGGCGCCGGCCCGCTTTCAGGAAGGTGATTGATATGGCGACCGGCACGCCGGCCCGCGCGATGGGCTTCGACTTCGGCACCACCAATAGCGTGGCCGCGATTGCCCAAGACGGCACGTCGCATATGCTGGAGTTCTCGGGCGACAAGGCGACGGGCGCTGTCTTCCGGTCCGCGCTCTGCTTCTGGGAAGAGGGCGATCGCCGGTCGGCGCTGGCGCGCGAGGCAGGGCCATGGGCTATCGCTGAGTATCTGGAATTTCCGCAGGGCTCGCGCTTCATCCAGTCGTTCAAGTCGGTCGCCGCCAGCCCGCTGTTCGATCATGCCAGCATCTTCGACCAGCGCATGACCTTCGAGCAGTTGGGCGAGGCCTTTCTGGAGCGCATGGTCGCCCATGCCGGTGGCGCGCTGGGCTCCGGGCCGGATGAGCGGCCCGAACGGATCATCGTCGGTCGACCGGTGCGCTATGCTGGCTCGCGACCGGATGAGGCGCTGGCCCGCACCCGCTACGATGCCATGTTCCGCACCTTCGGCACCGATATCCATTATGTCTACGAACCGCTCGGCGCGGCGTTCAGCTTCGCCAGCCGTCTGTCGGAGCCGGCGACGGTTCTGGTCGCGGACTTCGGCGGCGGCACGAGCGATTTCTCCATCGTGCGGATGCGTCCCGCCGGCGACGGGCGGCGCTGCGAGCCGCTCGGCCATGCCGGCATCGGCATTGCGGGCGACCGGTTCGATTACCGCATCGTCGATCATCTCGTGCTTCCCATGCTTGGCAAGGGCAGCAGCTATCGCTCCTTCGACAAGGTTCTGGAAATTCCCCGCAGCCATTTCGCGGACTTTGCCGACTGGTCCCGACTCGCGCTGATGCGCAACCGGCGGACCCTGGAAGAGCTGGCGCGGCTGCAGCGCGCCGCCGTCGATCCCGCCGCCATCGGGCGCATGATCGCCATCATCGAGCGGGAGCTCGGCTATGCGCTGTACGATGCGGTCGGCCAGCTCAAGCGTGCGCTGTCGAGCGAGGATGAAGCGCATTTCCGCTTCGAGAGCGATGATCTGGTGATCGATGCCGATGTGACGCGCGCCCAGTTCGAGCGCTGGATCGCGCCGGATGTCGCGCGGATCGAGGAGACGGTCGATCAGGCCCTGGCAGACGCCGCATTGGACGCCGGCGCCATCGACCGCGTGTTCCTCACAGGCGGATCGTCGCTCATCCCCGCGATTCGCGCCATATTCGAACGCCGGTTCGGTGCCGAGCGGATCGCGACCGGCGGAGAACTGACGTCCATCGCGCACGGTCTCGCGCTGATCGGGCTGGAGCACGATCCGGCGGAATGGGCGGTCTGCTCCGCCTGATGGAACCCTACCTTCTATCGACAGGGCGCGCGGCAATCGGTTAGGGGCGGTATGACTCGCAGGAAGATGATGACTATGACCGATCTGCCCAACACCAATTCCGACATGCGCAGCGAGGTGCTGCTCGATGCGCCCGATCGCGTCGTGAGCGCGCGCGAGGTGTTCGGGGTCGATATCGACATGGAGATCCCCGCCTTTTCCGAAGCGGACGAGCGCGTGCCGGATACGGACCCCGCCTATGTGTTCGATCCGGACACGACGCTCGCGATCCTGGCCGGCTATGCCTATAATCGCCGGGTGATGGTGCAGGGCTATCACGGCACCGGCAAGTCGACTCACATCGAGCAGATCGCGGCTCGGCTCAACTGGCCCTGCATTCGCATCAACCTCGATGCGCATATCAGCCGCATCGATCTCGTCGGGCGTGACGCCATCGTCCTCAAGGACGGTCAGCAGGTCACCGAGTTCAAGGAAGGCCTGCTGCCCTGGGCCTTGCAACGCCCGGTGGCGTTGGTGTTCGACGAATATGACGCCGGCCGTCCGGACGTGATGTTCGTCATCCAGCGCGTGCTGGAAGCGGACGGCAAGATGACCCTGCTCGACCAGAACCGGGTGATTCGTCCGAGCCCGTGGTTCCGCATGTTCGCCACCGCCAACACGGTCGGCCTGGGTGACACCACGGGCCTCTATCATGGCACCCAGCAGATCAACCAGGGCCAGATGGACCGCTGGAATCTGGTGGTGACGCTGAACTATCTACCGGCCGAGACCGAGGCGCAGATCGTTCTCGCCAAGTCCGGCGAATATGATCATCCCGGCGGGCGCGAGGAAGTCGCGAAGATGATCCGCGTCGCGGAACTGACCCGTCAGGGCTTCATCAACGGGGATATTTCCACCGTGATGAGCCCGCGCACGGTGATCTCATGGGCGCAGAACACGCTGATTTTCAAGGATGTCGGCTTCGCCTTCCGCCTGTCGTTCCTCAACAAGTGCGACGAGGCGGAGCGGGCGCTGGTGGCGGAATATTACCAGCGCGTGTTCGGCAAGGACCTGCCGGAAAGCGTCGTCGGCAAGAGCGCCTGACGCGGCAAGGCGGCCCGAGCGCGGGCCGCCTTCGCGAATGGGTGATCAGGCGATGCGCGTGCGGGTCACCCGGTAGCGCAGGGCGACGCCGGCCAGCGCGAAGCCGGCAATCATCATGGCCCAGGTCGCCGGCTCGGGAATGGCGGGCGGCGGTGCCATCATCGCGCGCATCAGCGGGCCGGCGGTCTCCGTGTGCGACTCTGCCTGCGGCTCCGCGGCCTCGTCGAAATAGCTGCCCAGCACTGAATGGGTGAACTTGTAGGGCGCGCCTTCGAACACGGTTGGCGTCGGTTCGGTCACGGTCGCCATCGGCGTGGCGGGCGCCGGGCTGGTGAAATAGCTGTCGAGCACGGAGTGGGTGAATTTGTACTGGCCGCCCTCGAAAACGCCTTGCGAATCCGCATAGTGGCCCAGCCAATTGTTGAGCTGGGCATAATTGTTGAAGTTGCGCACGCCATCCAGGCCCTTGAAGACCATCTGCTGGCTGCCGCCGCTGTTGATCGCAAAGCTGAAATCGCGCTGCGAGAAGCTGGCCTCGGTGTGCAGAATGCTGGTCAGCAGGGCGATGCGCGCATTGAGATTGACCGCCGCGCTGACGCTCTGGATCGGCAGGAGTGCGCCGCTCGTCAGCATCGCGGCAAGGCAGGCAGTCCGGATCATGGGCAATCGTCCTATCACAAAAAGCTGCGCGACCTAGCCGCTCCAGCACCGTCCCTTGGGGACGCTGATAGGCAGGCAGGCCGCGTTCGAAAATGGATTTAACCAAGAAATCCTAATAATTTGGGTGCTGTTCCACAGCGGCACAGTTGAGCGCGCAAAGGTTGACGAGCTGAGATGGGCCGCTCTGCCAAAGGGCAGGAGGGTTGACAGGATCGGGGCACTGGACCAGCCCATTGTACATCATGGCTGACCGTTCCCCCCTCGACCGCTTCAAGGAAGTTCTCACCGGCGCCTCGCGCGCTGTCGCGCATGATGCCGAGGTTGAGCTCGGCTTCACGCCCGATGCACCGCACCTCGCCGGCAAGCAGATCAAGGTGCCCACGCCGACGCGCAATCTGCCGGCGGATCAGGTCGCGCTCGCGCGCGGCTTTGCAGACAGCTTCGCGCTCAAGCTTCGCCACCATGATGCGCGACTCCATTCCGCGCGGGCGCCGAGCGAGCCCGCTGCGCGCGCCGTCTATGATGCCGTCGAGATGGTCCGTTATGAGGCGCTGGGGTCCAAGAACTACGCCGGCATGCGGGCCAATCTCGCCGCCGCGCTGGACATGCGCACCCATTCCGACCCGATCACGCGCGCGCAATCGGCCGATGAAGTGCCGGTGCAGGGCGCCGTTGCCTTGCTGCTGCGCGAGAAGCTGACCGGGGAAGCGCCGCCGCCCGAATCCCTCAAGGGCATCGAATTTCTGCGCGAGTGGATCGACGAGAAGGCCGCTGACGACTTTGAAGGCCTGTCTTTGTGCCTCGACGATCAGCAGGCCTTTCAGGACAAGGTGCTCTCGATGCTCCAGCATCTCGAGCTGGTGCGCGCGGAGGTTCCCCCCGAATCGCCCGATGAGGATGACGAGGACCAGGACGAGCAATCCGAGCAGCAGGATGAGGACAAGGAAGAAGACGAGGGCGAAGAGGACGATCAGTCCCGCGCCGACACGCGCGGCGAGGATAAGGGCGAGCCGGGCGAGGAGATGTCCGAAGAGCGCGAGGAGCAGGACGGCGACGCGGACGAGGATGGCGATGGCGACGCGCAGGATGACGATGGCGCCATGCCCGTGCGCCCCAATCGCCCCTTGTCGGACCTGCCGCCGGACTTCGACTACCACGCCTATACGACGAAGTTCGACGAGGTGGTGACGGCGCTCGACCTGTGTGACGCTGACGAGCTGGTGCGCTTGCGTGGATTTCTTGACCAGCAGCTCGCCCCGTTCCAGGGCGCGGTCTCCAAGCTGGCGCACCGTCTGCAGCGGCGCCTGCAGGCCCAGCAGAACCGCAGCTGGGATTTCGACCAGGAAGAAGGCATGCTCGATGCCGCGCGACTGGCGCGCGTTGTCGTCAATCCCGCGCACTCGCTCTCCTACAAGATGGAGCGGGACACCGATTTCCGCGATACGGTGGTGACGCTGCTGATCGACAATAGCGGCTCGATGCGGGGGCGGCCCATCGGCATCGCGGCGATCAGCGCGGACATCATGGCCCGCACGCTGGAGCGCTGCGGCGTGAAGACCGAAGTGCTGGGCTTCACCACCCGGGCCTGGAAAGGCGGGCAGAGTCGCGAACAATGGCTGGCCGCCGGACGTCCACCCCGGCCCGGTCGTCTCAACGATCTGCGCCACATCATCTACAAGAAGGCGGACGAGCCCTGGCGCCGTGCTAAGGCCAGCCTCGGCCTGATGATGCGCGAGGGGCTGCTCAAGGAGAATATCGACGGCGAGGCGCTGCTCTGGGCGCACAACCGCCTGCTCGCCCGGTCCGAGGAGCGGCGCATCCTCATGGTGATTTCCGATGGCGCGCCGGTGGACGATTCGACGCTGTCGGTGAACAACGGCACCTATCTGGAGCGGCACCTGCGGCAAGTGATCGGCTGGATCGAAGGGCGCTCACCGGTCGAGCTGATCGCCATCGGCATCGGCCACGACGTCACCCGCTATTACAAGCGCGCCGTGACGATCATGGATGCCGAGCAACTGGGCGGTGCGATGGTGGAGCAGCTCGCGGCCTTGTTCGACAAGGACTAGTTGGACGAGCCTTGCGTCGGGGAGCATTTCTTCGCCTGGGGAAGCTCCGACCATGACGCCGAAGCGGTCTTCGCCGATCTTCACCGTTCGTGCTGAGTAGGCTCTGAGGAGCGCCGCAGGCGCATATCGAAGAGCCGTATCGAAGCATCGCAGCGTACGGGCCGGTCCTTCGATACGCTGCTGCGACAGGCTCAGCAGCTACTCAGGACGAACGGAGAGCTGCTCGAAGAATATCCGTGCCGACGCCGGCAATGGCGCCCATCAGGCGGCGCTGGAGGCAGGCCGGCCCAGCGTTCCCGCTCAGACCGGCCTGTCCTTATCAGTTCAGCGCGGCGCAGGCTTCCTGGATGCGCGTGCAGGCCTTGCGGAGGATTTCTTCCGACGTGGCGTAGCTCACGCGGAAGGCCGGGGCGAGGCCGAAGGCGCCGCCGTGGACGGCTGCGACGCCCTTGCTCTCGAGGAAATAGGTGATGAGGTCCTCGTCCGTGGCAATGGTCTTGCCCTCGGGCGTGGTCTTGCCGATGCAGCCGGCGGCATCGGGATAGACGTAGAAGGCACCTTCGGGCGTCGGGCAGTTGAGGCCCGGCGCATCGTTCAGCATCGCCACCACCAGATCGCGCCGCTTGCGGAAGGCCTCGTTGCGCTCGATGAGGAAGCTCTGGTCGCCATTCAGTGCGGCCGTCGCCGCGGCCTGGCTGATCGAGCAGGGGTTGGAGGTCGACTGAGACTGCAGCTTGGCCATCGCCTTGATGATCCACTGCGGACCACCGGCATAGCCGATGCGCCATCCGGTCATCGAATAAGCCTTGGACACGCCGTTCACCGTCAGCGTGCGCTCGTAGAGATCCGGGCAGACCTGCGCGATCGTCTTAAACGGGGTCGGCGCATACCAGACATGCTCGTACATGTCGTCGGTGAGGATCAGCACATGCGGGTGCTTGCGCAGCACCTCACCGAGCGCCATCAACTCCTCGCCGGAATAGGCCGCGCCCGTCGGGTTGGAGGGCGAGTTGAGCAGCACCCAGCGCGTCTTGGGGGTGATCGCCGCGTCGAGCTGGGCCGGCGTGATCTTGTAGAGCTGGTCGGCACCGGCCGCGATGATCACCGGCGTGCCGCCGGCAAAGTTCACGATGTCGGGGTAGCTCACCCAATAAGGCGCGGGGATGATGACCTCGTCGCCGGCTTCCACCGTCGCGATCAGCGCGTTGAACAGAGTGTGCTTGCCGCCCGAGTTCACGCTGATCTCGCTCGTCTTGTAGGAGAGCTCGTTATCGCGCTTGAACTTGGCGGCGATGGCTTCCTTCAGCTCGGCGGTGCCGTCGACATTGGTATATTTGGTCTGGCCACCGCGGATCGCGGCGATGGCGGCATCCTTCACGAAATCGGGCGTGTCGAAGTCCGGCTCGCCGGCGGAAAGGCCGATGATGTCCTTGCCTTCCCGCTTGAGGGCAATGACCTTGTCGGTCATCGCGAGCGTGGCGCTGGGCTGAATACGGCCGAGGGCGGCGGAAGTCCGGGACATGGAAAGCTCCTGACAGTCAGGGATGATGCGCGTGGCGCCCGGGACACTCCCGGACGGCGCGGTGCATAGTCGCCTCAGCCGTGCGGTGCAACCAGCCTCGCAGCCATCAGCCCGCGCGCGGCATTGCCGATGAGGAAACCGTCTGCCAGATCTTCCGGCCGCAGGTCGGCCTCCTGCGCCTTGCCCTGGTCGATCAGGCTCTGGCGCAGCACGCCCGGCAGCAGGCCGCGCGCAAGGGGTGGCGTCAGCAGGGTCTCGCCCCGCTGGAGGAACAGGTTGGTGAAGCAACCCTCCGTCAGATAGCCGGCCTCGTCGGTCAGCAGCACTTCGAACGTGCCCGATTGCCGCAGGGGCACTTCATAATGGCGCCGGTCCGTGGTCTTGTGCCGCACGCGAATATCGTCTCCGCCGAGCAGGCGGGGCGCGATGCTCACCGACGCCGGTCCCTCCAGCAAGGGCGGCATTTCGCGAACCTCAATACTGAGCGTGCCGATCCGGCCGAGCAGGATGCGCACGCGCCTCGGCTCGACAAAGCCGAAGGTCGCGGCCTGCAGTTCGTTGCGCAGCTCATGCCGGTCGAGAATGAAGCCAAGTTCGTGCGCGCTGCGTTCGAGTCGCCGGATGTGAAGGTCGAGAAGCGGCAGGCCGATCTCGGGATCGAAGGCCATGGTTTCGATGAGGTCGAAATGATGGGCCTTTGCGATCAAAGCACGTTCTCCCCAACGGCCAGAAACCGTCCCTTGTCGAGGCATTCCTGCCATTCTGCCTCCCGCTGGCTGTCCGCAACGATGCCGGACCCTAGCCCTACGATGCCCGCCTGCGCGTCCTTCTCCAGCACGATGGTGCGGATGGCGACATTGAAGCGCGCCGTGCCGTCCGGCGCAATATGGCCGATGCTGCCCGTGTAGAGTCCGCGCCCGAAACGCTCCACCTCGCGGATGATCTCCATGGCGCGCAGCTTGGGGGCGCCGGTGATCGATCCGCAGGGGAAGAGGGCGCGCAGCACGTCCGCCGGCCCGAGTTGCGGTTGCAGCCGGCCCTCGACGACGGAGATCATCTGATGGACCGTCGGATAATGCTCGACATGGAAGAGCGCCGGCACCGCGACGCTGCCCGCCTGCGTCACACGAGAGATATCATTGCGCAACAGGTCAACGATCATCAGATTTTCGGCGCGCTGCTTGGGGTCGCTGGCGAGCTCGCGCGCGGCGGCGGCATCGCGGGCCGGGTCGGCATCGCGCCGCGCGGTGCCTTTCATCGGCCGGGTCGTCACCGTGCCATCGGCCAGCGTGAAGAAGCTCTCGGGCGAGAAAGACAGGACATGCCGTCCATCATGGCGCAGCAAGGCGCCGTGGCCGGCGGCGGCGCGGGGCCGGATGGCGCGGTAGGCGGCGAGGGGATCGCCATCGATGGTGACGCGCGCGGGGAAGGTCAGGTTCGCCTGATAGATGTCACCAGCGCGGATATAGTCCAGCACTGCCCCGATGGCGCAGTCATAGTCGGCGCGCGAGATCATCGGCTGGATCGGGCCGATCGTGACGGGCGTCTCCGGGAGCAGCGCGTCCACGGCATCCGCCGCAAGGGGTTGTGGCGCGTTGAACAAGCCGAACCAGAGCAAGGGCCCGGCATCGCCCTCGCGCGGCACATAGCCGTTCAGCCGCGCCTCGAAGGCGTGGCCCGCCGTATAGGACAGGTAGCCGGCGGCGTGCAGCCCGCTTTTGACCGCCGCCTCAACCCGCGCCAGCGCAGGCAGCACATCGGTCAGCCGGTCGGCGCGGATTATGTCGACTGGGTCGCGGAACAGTGTTGCACTGCCCGATCCGTCTGCCCGCGCATCATCGAGCAGCACGAAAGGCGCGTCGGACGATATGGGCAGGGCGGGGCGAGTCATGGCGCCCTATTGGCAGCGTGATGGCATCAAGGCCAGCGTTTCAGCACCGTCAGACTCGGTGTAGAAGCTGGACAGGCGGCAGCGTCGAGGAGGTACGTCTCATGCAGGCTTTGATACATCTGGCTTTGGCGATGGGGAGCTTCGTCGGCACGCACCTTCTCCTGTCCCATCCCCTTCGTGCGCCTCTGGTGGCGCGGCTGGGCGAGCGGGGCTTTCTTGGCCTCTATACCCTCACCGCTTTCGCCACGCTGGGCTGGACGATCCTCGCTTTCCGGGCCGCGCCCGCAGCGCCGCTGCTGTGGATGGCGCCCATCGGCCTGTGGCACCTCGGCGGGCTAGTTATGGCGCTCGCCGGCGTGATGCTGGTCGGCTCCCTCATCGGCAATCCGGCGATGGTCGATCCCACCGGGCAGATGACCGCGCCCGAGCGCGCCCGGGGTGTCTATGCCTTGACGCGCCACCCGATGATGTGGAGCTTCATTCTCTGGGCGCTGGTTCACGCCACGCTCTGGCCATCCGGACGGACGCTGATCCTGAGTGGCGGCATCGCCCTGCTCGCCTGTGTGGGTGCGCTGGGGCAGGACCGGAAGAAGGCGCGGCTCCTGGGTGCGCCATGGCGCCAGTGGCAGGCGCGCACGAGCTTTGTGCCATTCGCCGCGCTCCTGTCCGGGAAGGCGGAGTGGCACGCGCTGTGGCCGGGCGTCGTTCCGGTGCTCGGCGGCGTCATCCTCTGGCTCGGTGCCACCTGGGCGCATCCCTTGCTGGGCGGACCGTTCGTGCCGCCTTGGCTGTGGATTGGATGACACAGTCTCTCCCAAAATCGACGCGCCACCCCGGTTTGGGCCGGCCGGCACCGTCAATGTCGTGGATTGTCAGCCGCTGTTCGGCGCATGGGCGAATCCGTGTCATCGGCTATCGCGGGAGCGGAAGGCGTATCATGTTCGGGTTTGGCAGGATCGCAGGCGCAATAGTGGCTCTGCTCGCGGCGCTGGGCCTTGCGCTGTTGCTGCGTTCCGCGCCCGAGGCGGCGCGTTGGTCGCTGATGATCTGCGTGATGGGCTTCATCGGCGCCACCATGCGTCTGCGCCGACTCGACGCCGGTTTCTGATCTGCGGCCGTGGGAACTGCCCCGGCGCCCGATCAGTCGAACAGCGAGCTGACCGAGCTTTCGTCCGCGATCCGGCGGATCGCTTCACCGAGCAGCGGCGCAATCGGCAACTGACGGATCTTGGTCGAGGCCGCGACGGAGGGCGTGGCGAGAATCGAATCGGTGATGACCAGCTCGCGCAGAGCCGAGCCTTCCACCCGCGCGACTGCGCCGCCCGAGAGCACGCCATGCGTCACATAAGCCACGACGTCGGTCGCGCCGGCATTCTTCAGCGCGGCGGCTGCGTTGCAGAGCGTGCCCGCCGAATCGACGATGTCGTCGATCAGGATGCAGAAGCGGCCCTTCACGTCGCCGATGATGTTCATCACTTCCGATTCGCCGGCGCGCTCGCGGCGCTTGTCGACGATGGCGAGCGGGGCATTGTCGAGCCGCTTGGCCAGCGCGCGAGCACGGACCACGCCGCCGACGTCCGGCGAGACGACCATCAGATTCTCATTCGGGAAACGGGCCTGAATGTCTGCGGACATCACCGGCGCGCCGAACAGATTGTCGGTCGGGATATCGAAGAAGCCCTGGATCTGTCCGGCATGGAGGTCGACCGAAAGGACGCGATTGGCGCCGGCGGTGGTGATGAGGTTCGCCACCAGCTTGGCCGAGATCGGCGTGCGCGGGCCGGGCTTGCGGTCCTGCCGGGCGTAGCCGAAATAGGGAACCACCGCCGTGATGCGCCGCGCCGATGCGCGCTTGAGCGCATCGATCATGATTAGCAGTTCCATGAGATTGTCGTTGGCCGGATAGCTGGTCGACTGCACGACGAACACATCCTCGCCGCGCACATTCTCGTGAATCTCGACGAAGATTTCCTCGTCCGCAAAACGCCGCACGCTCGCATCGGTGAGCGGGAGCTCCACATAATCGGCAATCGCCTGGGCGAGCGGCATGTTGCCGTTGCCAGAGATGATCTTCATGTCGGGGTCCCCATGGCTGCGGTTGTCGCGGCCCCTCTAGCGAGCAGGTGCGCCGCTGAAAAGGCGCTTGTGACGCTTCGGGGACAAGGGATTGCGGTCAATGGCGCGGCAAGGCCGCATATCCGGCTCGGCGATGCCCTTGCTCCCGCCCCCGCCCGCCCATAAAGCGGCGCTATGACAGCCTCTCTCCGGATCGCCATGGCCCAGCTCAACCAGAGCATGGGTGATATCACGGGTAATGCAGAGGCCATGCTGGCCTGCCGAGAAAAGGCACGCGGGCAGGGCGCGGATCTGATCGTCTATCCCGAATTGCAGCTCATCGGCTATCCGCCCGAGGATCTGGTGCTCAAGCCCGCGCTGGCCGCGCGCGCGGAGACGGCGCTGCACCAGCTCGCCGAGGCGACGTCGGATGGTGGCCCGGCGATGCTTGTCGGCACGGTCATCGCCAACAAAGGCCTGCTGTTCAATTGCGCGGCGCTGCTCGATGGCGGCAAGGTGGTCGCGATCCGCCAGAAGCGCGAGCTGCCCAATTACGGCACCTTTGACGAGAAGCGGCTGTTCGCGCCCGGGCCGCTGCCCGACCCGGTCGAGTTTCGGGGCGTGAAGCTGGGTCTGCCGATCTGCGAGGACATCTGGTTCCCCTTCGTCACCGGGCATCTGGCGGAAAAGGGCGCGGAGCTGCTCATCTCGATCAACGGCAGCCCCTATGAGGTGGCCAAGGATGATTTCCGCGTCCGGGGCGTGTGCATGGAGCGCGTCAACGAGACGGGCTTGCCGCTCCTGTATCTCAACCGCGTCGGCGGGCAGGACGAGCTGGTGTTCGACGGCGCCTCCTTCGTGCTGAATGCGGATGGCGACATCGCCCATATGCTGCCGGACTGGGAGGAAGCGCTGGTCATCACGCAGTGGGACCGGGGCGACGATGGCCGCTGGTTCTGCAAGCCGGGCGAGGTGCACGCGCTGGATGCGCACCCGGCGGATATCTATCACGCGATGGTCGTGGGGCTACGCGACTATGTGAACCGCAATCGCTTCCCCGGCGTGGTGCTCGGGCTTTCGGGCGGTATCGACAGCGCGCTTTCCGCAGCTGTGGCGGTGGATGCGCTGGGTGCGGATCGCGTCTGGTGCGTGATGATGCCGTCGCGCTTCACCGGCCAGGAAAGTCTGGACGATGCGGCGGAATGCGCACGGTTGCTCGGCTGCCGGCTCGATACCATCCCGATTTCCCCCGCCGTCGGCGCGTTCGAAGCCATGTTGGCGGAGGCGTTCACCGGGCGGACCGCGGATCTGACCGAGGAAAACATCCAGTCGCGTATTCGCGGCGTGACGCTGATGGCGCTCTCCAACAAGTTCGGCCACATGCTGCTCACCACCGGCAACAAGAGCGAGATGAGCGTGGGCTATGCCACCATTTATGGCGACATGGCCGGCGGCTATTCGGTGCTCAAGGATGCCTACAAAACGACCGTGTTCGATCTCTCGCGCTGGCGCAACGCGGAGAAGCCGGCGCTTGGGCTAGGGCCGGACGGGCCGGTGATGCCGGAACTCGTCATCACCAAGCCGCCCACCGCCGAATTGCGCGAAGACCAGAAGGATTCGGACAGCCTGCCGCCTTATGAGGTGCTGGACCCCATTCTCTACGGCCTGGTCGAGCAGGAAAAGTCGGTCGATCAGCTTGCTGCCATGGGCTTCGATCGCGCGACCGTCGCCCGCATCGAGCGGCTGCTCTACGTGGCCGAATATAAGCGCCGGCAGGCGCCGCCGGGCGTGAAGCTGGGCGGCCGCAATTTCGGCCGCGACCGGCGCTACCCGATCACCAATGCTTTTCGGACGGCCTGAGCGGCTTCAGCGCCATTGTTTGGCGATGTAGCGGATAGCGGCTTCTCCCGTCAGGTCCTGGCCATCATCCGTGGTAATTTGCGCGCGCGAAATTGCAGTCATCACATTTTCGCTTTCGCACGCGGTCCGCTCAATGGCGGCAAGCGTGGTGCTCTCCAGGACGCAGCGAAACGCGGCTTCCTCTGCGGGGACCAACATTGTGGGTTCCGAGGCAGTCACTGAAGCCTGCGCAAGCGCTTTCAGGGTCGAGAGATAATGTAGCAAAAACGCGGGGTCAGTGTCTCCCCCGGCCCACTCAGTCTTTTCCGCAAGGTCGTCCAACCGGGACAGGGCTGCATCAAAAAGGCCAAGCTCACGCGAGGCATTGGCGGCGCGAAGCGTGATCCAGAACCAATCTTCCTTTTGGCCATCCGGCCGCAGCGCTGCCGCCGTATCCAAGAAGGCCTGCTGATAACGAGCCTTGCGAGCGGGGTCATTATCCGTTTCCCAACTCGCGATCAGCAGCGCCGTCGCCAATGCATAAGGATCGTTGCTCCCCATTGCGTTTTGCAGCCACCATGAGCGGTAATGCTGAGTCTCCGAGGATCGCATAGCCTGATAGACGTCGGAAGCGACAAGCGGGGTCGCTCGTTTCACTTCGTCGGAGGAAAAGGCGTCCTTATAGAGGAGAAAGCCGTTATCCGGGCATTCAATGATGGGTGGTACGGGCGTCGGACTGTATGGTTTTCCGTCAGGCCGCTGTCCGAAGGTCGAGTTGCTGGCCATGATCTGCGCGGTGAACGTCTTTCCGCCGACCGGGCATATCTTCGTCTCAGGGATGAAGGTCGTAGCCGGGGCAGGCGCTGCCAACAGTGTACCGATCACAACCAGCACCAGTCCTGCGCACGCGCGCGACACGAGAGCCGACATCCCACCTCCTCAATCGGCTCTAGGAACAAGCCGGTTTGACGTTTAACGGCGGGTGTCATGACTGTCATCACCCGTTTCGCGCCGTCGCCGACCGGCCATCTGCATGTGGGCAACATCCGCGCGGCGCTTCACAACTGGCTTTGGGCGCGCAAGATGGGCGGGCAGTGCCTGCTGCGCATCGACGATACCGATACCGCGCGCAGCGAGGAGCGCTTTGTCGAGGGCATCCGCGCCGATCTCGCCTGGCTTGGTCTGGCGCTGGATGGCGAGGTGCGCCAGTCGGCGCGGTTCGATCTCTATGAGGAGAAATTCGCGGCGCTGCGGGCCGCCGGGCGGGTCTATCCCTGCTTCGAGTCGGCGCAGGAGCTGGACTTGCGGCGCAAGATCCTGCTCGGGCGCGGTCTGCCCCCGGTCTATGATCGCGCGGCGCTGGCGCTGAGCGCGGACGAGATTGCGGCGAAGCAGGCGGCCGGCGAGCAGCCGCACTGGCGGTTCAAGCTGGATCATGATGCGCCGATCGAATGGACCGACCTGATCCGGGGCGACCAGCACTTCGATCCTCGACTGCTCTCCGACCCGGTGATTCGCCGGGCGGACGGCAGCTGGCTCTATATGCTGCCGTCGGTGATCGACGATATCGACATGGGCGTCACCCATGTGCTGCGCGGCGAGGATCATGTCTCCAACACGGCCACGCAGTTGCAGATGTTTGCCGCCCTCG
The DNA here is from genome assembly GCF_025961875.1 of Sphingobium sp. B8D3B. NCBI lineage: Bacteria > Pseudomonadati > Pseudomonadota > Alphaproteobacteria > Sphingomonadales > Sphingobiaceae > Sphingobium > Sphingobium sp. B8D3B. The sequence continues at coordinate 2,929,038 of NZ_JAOQON010000001.1, forward strand.
GCGCATCGCTGCCGCAGTTTGCCCATATGGCCCTGCTCACCGGCGCGGAAGGCAAGCTCTCCAAGCGTCTCGGCGCGGTTGGCGTCGGCGATCTGCGGGAAGCGGGGGTCGAGGCGATCACCATCAGCGCACTGCTCGCGCGGCTCGGCACCAGCGATCCGGTGGAGCCGGTGATCGACATGGCGCCGCTGATCGAACGCTTCGATTTCGCGCATTTCGGGCGAGCGCCCGCCCGCTTCTCGGATGAAGAGCTGTTCGGCCTCAACGCCAAGATCGTCCACATGCTGCCCTATGGGGCAGTCGCCGATCGCCTCCCGGCGCAGATCGATGCCGCCGCGTGGCCGGTCGTGCAACCCAATCTCGAGACGGTGGCGGGGGCAGCGGACTGGGTTGCGGTGCTCAGCGGCGAGATCGCGCGGCCCGATCTCGATGCCGAAGACCACGCGTTCCTCGCCCAGGCTGCCGAGGTTGCAACGGACATCGACTTCGCCGCCGATCCCTGGCGGGCGCTGACGAGCGCTCTCAAGCAAAGCAGCGGGCGCAAGGGGAAGGCGCTGTTCCTGCCGTTGCGTCTCGCCCTGACCGGCGTGGATCACGGCCCTGACATGGCCGCGCTGCTGCCGCTGATCGGGCGGGACCGTGCGCTCGCGCGGCTGCGTGCTGCCGCCAGCAGTTGAGCGATCGTCGGCGCCGCTGAGCCCACTCCCGGCCGACCCATGCGTACTCTGACACCCGATAAAAACCCCTTCGCCTGATCTCTATCTAGTGATAGTATAACATCACAAATAAAATCAGGAGAGGTGTCATGTCCCTTGTGTCGTCTCAATCATCCTATGCCCCCCAGAGCGGCTATGCGGCCCGGCGGTCACCGGGCGCGCTGGCAGCGGCCATTGCCTTTAATGGCGGGCTCATCGGGCTGTTGATCGCCTTGCCGGCCACACATTATCTGAGGCCCGCACCGACCCCTCCCATTGATGTGCGGTTCGTGCCGACCGCTCCGTTGCCGCCGCCCGTCACACCGGAGCCGGAGGCGAAAGTGGAGACTCAGCCGACTCGCCCGCTCGATACGCCACGCGACCCGGTGAGGGTCGATCCGCAGATCAACCTCGGCACCATGACCGATTTGACGACGAAGCCCTACCCGCCTTTGCCTGACCCAGATGCCGGCAAGACCATCGTCATGCCGCCCGCCGCGTCCGTCATCGTGCCCGCTCAGCCAGATGCGCGGTTTGCCGACCGGTTTCGCCCGCCTTATCCGCCCGCCATGCAGCGCGAAGGGCGCGAGGGCAGCGTCACGGTGCGGGTCAGCATCGACGAGCGTGGACGGGTGACCGCGGTCGAGCAGGTCCGCGGGAGCGATCCGGCCTTCTTCGAGGCGGCCCAGCGCCACGCGCTGCGGGCTTGGCGTTTCCGCCCGGCCACGCGGGATGGCGTGCCGGTCGCGTCCGAGCAGGTGCTCACCTTGCGCTTCGAACTGGAACGTTAAGCGAGGCGTCACGATGACGCGCTGCTTTTCAAGGCCATGGCGCCGCCCTATGTAGGCGCCATGGCCATTTTTCCCCGCCCGGTTTCTCCACGGAGTGCTGCGTCCGATCTGCGCGAGATGTTCGCACCCGATCGCCCGCACCGCTGGAGCATTCTTGCGCTCTCGGTGACGCTGACTGGCGTTCTGCTCTGGGGGTTCGCGATCGACTCGCGCAAGCCGGAGCAGGAACGGCAGATCATCTACATCGAGAATTGGGAGGCCAACCGGCCGGACAGTGCGATCATCCAGCGCCAGATTGAGGATTTCGCGCGGTATCGGGTGGCGCTTGAGAGCAAGCAGGGCGAGTTTCAACGCCTCGCCGATAGTCTCGGCATCGACTGGCGCGAGGATGCCGCGCGCACCAAGCGCGAGCGCGAAGAACTGTTCGATGCGAAGGAAAAGGAGTTGCAGCAGAAGCTTGCTGCGGCTCTGGCCAAGGAAGGCGGCGTAGCGGGCAATACCGCGACGGCAACGCCCTGACTCTTGCCGGTGACAGCGCTTGGCTGATGGCAGCCATCGCCTTGTCCCACCGCTCACGCGGTCGCACCGCGCCCAATCCCAATGTCGGATGCATAATGCTCGATGCCGCAGGCCGCGTCGTCGGGCGAGGCTGGACGCAGCATGACGGCCGCCCCCATGCCGAGGCGATGGCACTGGCCATGGCCGGGGCATCGGCGCGGGGCGGCACGGCCTATGTCAGCCTGGAACCCTGCGCGCACCCATCCGCGCGCGGCCCTTGCTGTTCGGATCTGTTGGTGGAGGCAGGCGTGCGCCGCGTCGTCGTGGCGGCGGGCGATCCCGATCCACGGACCAACGGTCGCGGCATGGCGCGCTTGCGGGACGCGGGGTTGACCGTTGAGGCACTGCCAGAACTAGCGTCCAGAGCGCGCGAAGCGATGGCTGGCTTCTTCACGCGCCAGCGGGCCGCGCGTCCGCACGTTACACTCAAGCTCGCCACCTCGCTCGACGGCTGCATTGCGCAGGCAGACGGGACGAGCCAGTGGATCACCGGCCCAGCGGCGCGGGCGCACACGCATCTGGAGCGGGCGCGGCATGAGCTGATCCTGGTTGGGCGCGGCACGCTCACGCAGGATCAGCCCCGGCTGGACGTGCGCCTGCCCGGGCTGGAGGCGCGCTCGCCCGTCCGGGTGCTCCTAAGTCACAGCGGTGCGGCGCCAGATGGTTGGCTTGCGATCCAAACTCCGGCTCAAATCGCAGGCCTTCCCGGCGATCATCTGATGGTCGAGGGCGGCGCGCAAACGGCTGGCGCCTTTCTCGCGGCCGATCTGGTGGATCGCCTTCTGCTCTACCGCGCGCCGATCCTCATCGGGCGCGGCAAGGCGGCGCTGGGCGACATTGGGCTCAATCGTCTGGCCGATGCCCACGGCCGCTGGCGGCTGGTCGACGCGCGCAATTTGGCGCCAGACCGGCTGGAGGTTTACGAACGCGTGCGGCCCGCATAGAGCAGCAGGCATGTTTACCGGCATCATCACCGACATCGGCACCATCCAGAGCGCGCAGCAGCGCGGCGACCTGCGTCTGGTCATCGGCTGCCATTATGACATGGAGGGCGTGGATATCGGCGCCTCCATTGCCTGTTCCGGCGTGTGCCTTACAGTGGTGGACAAGGGCGCCAACTGGTTCGCGGTCGACCTGTCCGCCGAGACCGTCTCGCGCACCGCGCAGGGCGCCTGGGCAGAAGGGCGGTTGCTCAATCTGGAGCGCGCGCTCAAGCTCGGGGATGAGCTGGGCGGGCACATCGTCACCGGGCATGTCGATGGCATCGGCGAAGTCGCAGACGTCACAGCCGAAGGTGATTCGCACCGGGTGACCGTGCGGCTTCCGGCCGATCTTGCCCCCTATGTCGCGGCCAAGGGGTCGATCACGGTCGCTGGCGTATCGTTGACCGTGAATTCCGTGGAAGACGGTTCGGAGGGCTCGACTTTCGGCCTCAACATCATTCCGCACACTTGGTCGGTGACAACCTTCGGCCAGCTCGCACCGGGCCAACCGGTGAATCTGGAAATCGACGTGCTGGCCCGATATCTGGCGCGCATGAAGGATTATCAGGCCCGCAGCTAAGGCGCAGTTGCCGAGAAACATTGGCAATCACATTACAATGTGATATTTGCCGTTCATGAGCAGCGAATTGATCGAAAACGTCCGTAAGCTGGTGCGCGATGGCATTCTGTCCCGCTCCGGTCTCGCCCGTGCCGCCGGGCTCCACGCCAACAGCCTGCGCCGGTTGGATGAAGCCGACTGGAATCCCACCGCCGACACACTGGGCAAGCTGGAAAGCTATCTGCTCGCCCGCGCGCACGGGACGGCCTTGGCTAGCGCCGAGGAGATCATCAACGAGGCGCGCAATGGCCGGATGTTCATTCTAGTCGACGACGAAGATCGCGAGAATGAGGGCGATCTTGTCATCCCCGCGCAGATGGCCACCCCGGATGCAATCAACTTCATGGCCACGCACGGCCGCGGCCTCATCTGTCTGGCGCTGACCCGTCAGCGCGTCGAAACGCTGGGCCTCAACCTGATGAGCGCCAGCAACGGCACCCGGCACGAGACGGCTTTCACGGTATCGATCGAGGCCCGCGAAGGCGTGACCACCGGAATCTCCGCAGCCGATCGTGCACGGACCGTCGCCGTGGCTATCGATGCCTCCAAGGGGCGCGAGGCCATCGTGACCCCAGGCCATGTCTTCCCGCTGATCGCGCGCGACGGTGGTGTGCTCGTGCGCACCGGCCATACCGAGGCGGCGGTGGACGTCGCGCGGTTGGCGGGACTCAATCCCTCCGGCGTGATCTGCGAGATCATGAAGGACGACGGGACCATGGCCCGCCTCGATGATCTCATCCCCTTCGCGCAGAAGCATCGCCTCAAGATCGGCACCATTCGCGATCTCATCGCCTATCGCCGCCGCAACGATCATATGCTGGAGCGGCGCGCAGAAGCCACGTTCACCAGTCGCTGGGGCGGAGAGTGGCGGGCGGTGACCTTCTTCAACCGGGCGACCGAGTCCGAGCAGGTCGCGCTCATCAAGGGCCACGTCACGCCCGAGCAGCCGACGCTTGTGCGGATGCATCAGGTGTCCGTCTTCACTGATATTTTCGGCGAAGAAGGCCCGCGCGCCAGCCTGCTCTCCCGCGCGATGGAAATGATCGCCGAGGCAGGGGCCGGCGTCATCGTCGTCATCAATCGCCCGAGCGAAGACCGGTTCAGCCGGCAGATGAAAATCCGCACTGGTGAAGCAAGCCCAGCCGGTATGGACGAGCTGCGCGATTATGGCGTCGGCGCGCAGATCCTGGCCGATCTCGGCGTGCATGACATGATCCTGCTCACCAACAGCCACCACAATCTGATCGCGCTGGATGGCTATGATCTGGCGGTTGTCGAGGAGCGGGCGATCACGGGCGTCTGACCATGATCGAAGGGAGCGCTGCGGCAGTTCTGACCGGCCTCCTGCTCGCATTGTTTTCGGCGCTCGCCTCGGCGGCAGCGCATGCGCTGCTCAAATCGGGCGAGAACAAGCTGGCGGTGCTAGCCTGGATTCGCTGCGTCGAATTCGTGCTCGCCCTGCCATTCGTGCTGTGGATCGGCCTGCCGCCGGCAGTGCTCTGGCCCTGGCTGCTCGCGGCCGTCGTGGTTCATGCCATCTACCAGCTCGTCCTCTCCTGGTCCTATTCGGTCAGCGATTTCAATGCCGCCTATCCCATCGCCCGCGGCTTCGTGCCGGTGTTCACCGCCTTGCTCGGTATGGCGTTGCTGGGCGACCGGCTGGACGGTTTCGTCCTGACCGGCATAGCGGTCGTGAGCACCGGGATTCTGGTGCTGGCGAGCGGCCGATCCATTTCGCCGGCCGGCTTTGCCGCCGCTGCCATCGCCGGGCTGCTGACCACCTGCTACACGCTGGTCGATGCCAAGGGCGTGCGAGCTGCCCCGGATTCGCTGACCTTCATCGCCTGGTTCTTCCTGCTCGGGTCATTCCCCATGCCGGCCGCTCTGGTGGTGCGCCACGGTCGCAACGCCTTGTCCCTCATGATCCGCGACCGGGTCGCCGGGCTTCGGGCGGGGGTGATGGCCGTGGTCGCGTTTGCCCCGGCGCTGTTCGCGCTTGGTCTGGCGCCAGTCGGCGCGGTGGCGGCGGTGCGCGAATCGAGCATCGTCTTCGGGCTTGTGCTTGGCGCGTGGATGCTCAAGGAGAGGCTCGGCTGGCGCCGCCTGACGGGCGGTCTGCTGGTGATGGCGGGCACGCTCGCGGTGATTGCCGGCACGGCGTTCAGATAAGCTCACGAACATATGTCTTGAAAGGAACCGACATGGCCAAGTTTCTGATCGTCGAAGCGCGCTTCTATGACCACCTCAATGATATGCTGATTGCCGGTGCGCGGGCGGCGCTGGAGGCGGCGGGTCATCTGGTCGACGTGCTCACGGTGCCCGGCGCGCTGGAGATTCCCGCCGCTGTGTCGCTGGCCGCTGAGAGCGGGCGCTATGAAGGCTTCGTCGCCATCGGCGTCGTGATCCGTGGCGAAACCTATCATTTCGAGATCGTCTCCAACGAAAGCGCGCGTGGACTGATGGCGCTCACCATGGATGGCATCCCGATCGGCAATGGCATTCTGACCGTGGAAAACGAGGCGCAGGCGCTCGAACGCGCCGATCCGGCCCGCAAGAACAAGGGTGGCGAGGCCGCCGTTGCTGCGATGCGCATGCTGGAGATCGCCGAAGAGTATCGCTGAGACGGCCATCGCGATGGCGGCAGCGATTTCCTCGCGCGTGAAAATGCCGTAGAGCAGGGGCCATGACCCTCGCGCCCTCCACCGCCGCGCCGCAGACTGCCGGTCTGCTGGCTGATGAGACCCTGGACGACCTGCGACTGCGGCTCGCGCCGTTGATCGCGGCCAATGCCGCCTTCGATGGCTGGTCCGATGCGGCTCTCGCGGTCGCAGCCGACACAGCTGGTGTGGATCGGGACGTGGCGGCGCTGGCTTTCTCCGGCGGCGCTCTGACCATGATCGATGCGTGGTTCGCCAGCGTCGATCAGGCCATGCTTGATGCCCTGCCGGCGGAGCGTCTGGCTGCGATGAAAATTCGTGAGCGGATCACGGCACTGGTCGAAGCCCGGCTTGCGGTGCTGGCGCCCAATCGCGAGGCGCTGCGCCGCGCTCAGGCCGTGCTGGCGATGCCGCTCAACCTGCCGCGGGCGACCCGGCTGGGCTGGCGCGCTGCCGATGCGATGTGGCGTGCCGCTGGCGACCGCGCGGTGGACTATAATCATTATTCCAAGCGCACCACGCTGGCGGGAGTCTATGCCGCGACCCTGCTCGTCTTCGTCAATGACGAGAGCGCAGATTATGCCGACACCCGTGCCTTTCTGGCGCGGCGGATCGAAGGGATCATGCGGTTCGAGAAAGCCAAGGGCCGGCTGACTGGGCAGACCGACCAGCATTTCAGCATGGCGCGCTTCCTGGGCCGGCTGCGCTACCGGGGGCGCTAAACATCTGGCGTCCTGCCGATAAGCCACGGCCGCGCCAGCATCGCCTTGCTTCTATCGGGCGATATTGATAGTCGTTCGCAAAACCACAAGAGATCGATATTGCGTTGCGCCTGACCTCCCTAGAACCCAATCGCCCCGCCTATGTCGACAGTGTCGACTGGAACGCCATATCCGAGATGGACGGTCGCCGCCTGCGCGAACTCGGCCTGCATGAGGGCGCCAGCGTCGAACTGCTCCATCGCGCTGGATTCACAGGTCGCGGGGCTCATGCCTGCCGCATCGGGCGCATGATCGTCGCCATGCGGGCGGCGCATGCCGATGCCATCCACGTCCGTACTGCGGCTGATGCGGGTGAGGCAGCGGCGTGATGGATGATCGCTTCACCATCGCGCTGGTCGGCAATCCCAATGCCGGCAAGAGCGCGCTCTTCAATGCGCTGACCGGCGCGCACCAGAAGGTCGGCAATTATCCGGGCGTCACCGTTGAGCGCAAGCTCGGAAGGCTGGTGCTGCCGGATGGGCGGACAGCCGATCTCGTCGATCTTCCCGGCACCTATAGTCTCGATGCGAAGAGCCCGGACGAGCAGGTGACCCGCAACGTCGTGTTCGGCCATCAGGAAGGCGAACGGCGGCCGGACCTCCTCGTCATCGTCGTCGATGCCGCCAATCTCGACAATCACCTGCGCTTCGCGCTGGAATTGATCGCGCTCGGCTCGCCCTGCGTTCTGGCGCTGAACATGGTCGATCTGGCGACCCGCGACGGACTGGAACTGGACGCGACGCAGCTTGCGGCCGACCTCGGCGTACCGGTCATCCCGACCGTCGCCGTGCGCCGGCGCGGGCTGGATGATCTGAAGGCGGCCATGGTGGCGGCAGTGCCGGCCCATGCTCCCGCGCCCGCCGTCCTCGCAACGCACGCAGCGCGGGATGCCGATGATCTGCGTCGCGAAGCGCGCCGAATCGCCCAGCGTGCCATCGTCGCCGAAACGCCCACCCGCCGGATCACCGCACAGATCGACCGGATCGTGCTCCATCCACTCCTGGGACCGCTCATCCTGCTGGCGCTGCTGTTCGTCATCTTCCAGGCCGTTTTCGCCTGGTCCGAGGCGCCGATCGCCATGATCGAGGCAGCATTCGCCTCTCTTCAGGCGGCGATGGAAGCGATCCTGCCCGAAGGCTTCGTGCGCGATCTCATCGTACAGGGCGTCATCAACGGCGTGGGGTCAGTGGTGGTCTTCCTGCCGCAGATCCTCATTCTCTTCTTCTTCATCCTCATGCTGGAGGCGACGGGCTACATGACCCGCGCCGCCTTCCTGATGGATGGTCTGATGGCGCGGGTCGGCCTGTCCGGTCGCGCGTTCATTCCGCTGCTCTCCAGCTTCGCCTGCGCCATCCCCGGCATCATGGCGACACGGACCATCTCGGACCCCAAGGATCGCCTCACCACCATCCTCATTGCGCCGCTGATGACCTGCTCGGCGCGCTTGCCGGTCTATACGCTGATCATCGCCGCCTTCATCCCCTCGACCACGGTCTGGGGCGGGGTCGGTCTGCAGGGTCTGGTGCTGTTTGCGCTCTATGTATCCGGCATCATCGGCGCGGTCATCGTCGCGATGCTGCTGCGCATGGGCGTCATCAAGGGGCCGGGCGGCAGCTTCCTGATGGAATTGCCGAAATATCAGATGCCGATGCTGCGCGACGTCATCATCGGCCTGTGGCAGCGTGCGTGGATCTTCCTGCGCCGCGCCGGCACGATCATCTTCGGCACCACCATTGTCCTGTGGCTGCTGCTCTCCTTCCCCAAGCCGCCGGCGGGCAGTTCGGCCAGCCTGGTCGAGTATAGCGCGGCGGGGCGCATCGCGAGTGTGATCGAGCCGGTGCTGCGGCCGGTGGGGTTCAACCATGAAATCGCGCTGGCGCTGATCCCGGCCATGGCAGCGCGTGAGGTCGCCGTGTCGGCGCTCGCGACGGCCAATGCCATCGAGGCCAGTGAAGATGAGGACGAGACCGCCCGCACACTTGGCGAACGCCTGCAGGGGCGCTGGTCGCTGCCGACGGCGCTGGCCTTCCTCGCCTGGTTCGTGTTCGCTCCGCAATGCCTGTCGACCATCGCGGTTGCCCGGCGGGAGACCAATGGCTGGCGCTGGCCGCTTTTCATGACGGCCTATCTGTTCGGGCTGGCCTGGCTGGCCGCGGGCGCGACCTATTGGACGGCGGTCGCCTTCGGCCTTTAATCGACGCGAGGCGGATGCAGAGCGGTATTGCGATCTGGACGAGACGCCGTTCAGCTTTATAAGCAGCCGTTCGATTTCCTATCCTCGTCGCGTTTTTCGGAGAGCTCCATGGCAGGCAGCGTCAACAAGGTCATTCTGGTCGGCAATCTCGGTGCCGATCCTGAAGTGAAGAGCTTCAGCAATGGCGGACGCATCTGCAATCTGCGCATCGCGACGTCGGAAAACTGGACCGATCGCGCCTCCGGTGAGCGCCGTGAGCGGACCGAATGGCACAGCGTCGTGATCCGCTCGGATGGCCTGATCGGCATTGCCGAAAAATACCTGCGCAAGGGCAAGAAGGTCTATCTCGAAGGCTCGCTGCAGACCCGCAAATGGCAGGACCAGAACGGGCAGGACCGCTATTCCACCGAGATCGTGCTCTCCGGCCCCGGCGCTGTGATGACGATGCTCGACGGCGGCCAGGGCGGCGGCGGTGGCGGCGGTCAGGGCGGTGGTGGCGGCAGCCGCAACGATAGCTGGGGCGGCGGTAATGACGACTTCGGCGGTGGTCGCTCCTCGTCTGGCGGCAGTGGCGCGCGCTCGAGCAGCAGCGCGTTCGACGACGGGCTGGATGACGACGAAATTCCGTTCTGACGGTCGCCCGGCGCACAAGGCGCGCGGGTTCCTTGCAGCGATAAAGCTAGCGCCGGCAGTCTGAATGGACGTGCGGAGCGCTTCTGCGCGTGGGTCTGTCCGCGCCTACGGCGTAAGCAGTTGGCCGCCAGGGGAGCGACCGCGCCGCCGATCACAGTGAGCATGTCAAAATCCCAGGGTCCACGTCAGTTAAATAGAGTTTAACTATAGTCTTCAACGCAATCCTGCAGAGCAATTGCGACGCGTGATTGGCGATACCGCGATGCCATAAGACAAATCTCGCTCCTTATCTTGGCGACTGCCCGGATTATTCCGGAATCGACGAAATTTTCACGCGAACGTGTGTCAGCGTGAAATTTCTATTAATCCTTCATCTTTGCAATCGGCTCTCATTAACCTTGACGGGCTCGATTAACTATGCCCATTAACAGACCGATGAGATCGCCTTGATCTCGAAAGGGCAAACCGTCGGTAACGGCGGGACGCAAAGCCTCCGGTCCTGAGCCTTCAGGATAGCGGGGTTGCCGAAAGGTCGAACATGACACCGCGTGATCTTCCGGGCTCCCCCAGGAGCCTTCGAAAGCCGCCATGCTCCGTAGCGGAGATATGCGGGTTTTCCTTTGAATATCTTGAAAACAGGCGCGTTTTCGCGCGCCAAATGTGGCGCGCGCGATGGCGAGGCTTGGCGTCTCTCACATTCTTGTCACCGCAGAATGAGCGGGCCGGCACGGTGAGGCGGCCCTGCGGCGCCCTGCGATCACGGGCTTTGCAGCAAGAGCAAGAGGCGGGTCGGGCTTCAGCCGGTCAGGGACTTGGCCGCCAGCCTGTCACGGTTACCGACCGCCGCGCGACAACCGCTCTCGTTAAAGATTTCAGAGCCGCCTGACGGCGCTCGCACACCGCGATGCAGGGGGCTGCATCGTGGCGCTCAATCACTTTCCGATGGGGAACAAGGGGATCGGAATGACCATGACGACTCGTAGCTTATTGCTGGCCGCCATCGCGCTGGCGGGCACATCCGCGCATGCGCAGCAGACTGTCGATCCCGGAAGGGTCGACGAGCGTCTGCGCGGGCAGCCGGCCATGCCCTCGGTCTCGCCGGTGGAACTCCCGCAGGCGCCCACATCGGAGGCTGCGCCGGAGAGCACGGCGTCGCTCCGCCTCTCCCTCATCCGGTTCGAGGGAGCGACCGCGGTGCCGCTCGACGTTCTGAACGCTCTGGCCCAACCCTATCTCAACCGCGACATCACCCTGGCCGACCTTTTCCGGCTCGCGGAAGCGGTGACGACGGAATATCGGCGCCGGGGTTTCGTGCTGTCCCGCGCGGTGGTCGCGCCGCAGCGTATCGAAAACGGCGTTGCGACGATCAACATTGTCGAGGGCTTCATCGGTGACGTGCGCGTCGAGGGCGATCCCGGCGGCTATCGCCCGCTCCTCGAAGGCTATTTCGCGCCGGTGCGGGCCGAGCGGCCGACCTCGGGCGATGATCTCGCACGTGCGCTGCTGCTCGCGCGCGACCTCAAAGGCGCCAGCGTGCGTGCCGTGCTGACCCCGTCGAGCGACGAAGGGGCCGCCGACCTCTCTCTCCTCGTCGCGCGCCAACCGATCGAGGCCTTTGTCGCGGTGGATAATCGCGGATCGCGCTGGCTCGGGCCGGTGCAACTCTTCGGAGGGCTGGTTTTCAACGATCTCGCGCAGCTGGGCGGACGCCTTGCCCTCACCGCGGTGGCCGCCCCTGATGAAAGCGGTGAACTGGCCTTCGTGTCCGGCGCCTATGATCAGCCGCTCGGCGGTTCCGGGCTGCGGATGAGCGGCTTTGCCAGCTTCGCGCGCACCAAGCCGGGTGACGAACTGCGGGTGCTGGCCGTCAAGGGCAAGAGCTTCAGCTGGGGCCTTGCTCTCCAATACCCCATGTTGCGCAGCCGGCACACCAACGTTCTCGGGCGGTTCTCCTGGCAATCGCGGGAGAGCAGTTCCCGCAATCGCCTGATCGATCCGGTTTTCGATGACCGCATTCGCACCGTCACGGCCGAATTGCTGGCCAATCATGCCGACCGAATGGGCGGCCAGACGACGCTGCGCGCCTCCGTGACACAGGGGCTCGACGTTTTCGATGCGACAAGGCTGGGCGACCCCGCGAAATCACGAGGGACTGCATCGGCCATGTTCACCCGTCTCAATGGCGAAGTGACGCGGGTGCAGCCTCTCTATCGCGGCCTGCATCTTCTGCTCGGCGCCACGGGTCAGTGGTCGGCCGAAAGCCTGCTGGCCTCCGAAGAGTTCGGCTTGGGCGGCGCCCAATATGGCCGCGCCTATGATCCCTCCGAAATCACCGGGGACAAGGGCATCGCCGGCAAGGTGGAGCTTTTCTACACCATCGCCGCGCGCGGCATGGGGACGGTCGAACCCTATGTCTATTATGAAGGCGGCCGTGTCTGGCAGAACGATCTGCTGCCAGGCGAGCGCCCGCGCGCCGGATTGCGATCCTATGGCGCCGGCCTGCGGGCCGGCATTGCCGACCGTTTCAGCCTCTCGATGGAATACGCCAAGCCCGTCCGCCGCGCCGTGAGCGCCGAGGGCAACCGGGATGGCCGCATCTTTGTGTCCCTGAGCGCCGCTTACTGAGCCGGCGCGACCATCCTCGCGCCGATCGTTCCGATTTCGTGGAGACCTGATATGAGCACGTCCACTCTCGCAGCACAGCCCGCCCTCTCACCCCTTCGCGGCCGCCGGACCGCGCTGCTGCTCTCGGCAGCCATTCTCGCGCTGGCCAGCGCACGCCCCGCTCTCGCGCAGGACGCCAATGCCCTGCCGACCGGCGGCGTGGTGGTCGGCGGCAGCGCCACCATCGGTGCGCCCGTTTCCTCCAGCCTGGCCATCACGCAGACCAGCGACCGCGCGCTGATCGAGTGGAACAGCTTCGACATCGGCTCGAATGCGCAGGTCACCTTTTCGCAGCCGGGCGCCAGCGCCGTCGCGCTCAACCGTGTCGTTGGAGGCGATGCGCCGTCGCAGATCGCCGGGTCTCTCAATGCCAACGGCATCGTGGCGGTCATCAACAGCAATGGCGTGATGTTTGCCGGCACGGCCGACGTGAATGTCGGCGGCCTGATCGCCAGCAGCGCCAATGTGGTGGATGCCGATTTCATGAACGGCGGCCCGCTCGCCTTCACCGGTATGCAGGGATCGACGGCCGAGATCGTGGTCAGCGCTGGCGCCAATATCAGCATTGCCGATCAGGGCCTTGCCGCGTTCTTCGCGCCGACCGTGCGCAATCAGGGCGTGATTTCGGCCCGGCTGGGGCGCGTCGTGCTCGCCTCGGGTAGCAGCGCTACGCTGGATCTGGATGGCACCGGCTTTCTGGAGATCGGCCTCGGCGCGGACAATGCGCTGGTCGAGAACAGCGGCACGATTGCCGCGCGGGGCGGCCAGATCCTGCTCACCGCCCGGACAGCCGGAGCCCTGATCGATCAGGTGGTCAATAGCGGCACGCTCACGGCGTCCGGCATGACCTCCGAACCCGACGGAACGGTCGTGCTGTTCGCCCAAAGTGGCGATCTTGCGATGAGCGGAACCATCGATGCCGGTGCGGACGGTCTGGCCGGCGCCAGAGCGGCCGGTGGGATCGACGTCACCTCGGCGCTGTCCGTGTCTGGCGATATGCTCGTGGAGGGCGCCCGCATCGGCGGGGCCGGGCAGATCAATGTGGCGGACGGGGCGCTGGCGATGTCGCTCAATGTCGGCGGTGCCGATGTGAGCGGCAATGGCGATGTGATCGGGGATGCGCTCGGCGTGATCGGCACCGTCGCCGGTGGCACGCTGCTGAATCTGGGCGAGGGCATCTACGCCGCCGGTGCGACCATTTCACGCGACAATGTGACCATCAATGGTGGCGGTCTGGCGACCATCCGGCTTCCGCTGACGGGCGGCGCAATCAACGGGCTGACCGTCAATGCCGATGACGTGACGATTACCGGCATGCGGTTCATCGGTACTCTGCCCGAAGGCGCGACCGCATCGGGTTTTGATTGGGGGAACTCAGTTACGCGTGGCATCGCGCTGCTCAATGGCGCAGATAACGCAACGATCGCCGGCAACAGCATCATTGGCGTGCGCAACGGTATTCTCGTCGATGGACGCAATGTCACCGATCTGCGGATCACCGGCAACCTGATCGACAATACGAAGAGCGGCATTTCCCTCCAATATGTCGATGGGTCCGCCTCCGGGTTCGTCATCAGCGGCAACAGCGCGGGTGCTTTCGGCAACGAGTGGGGCATCAACCTGCATCTGAACGGGGTGTGGGACGGCACCACGACCGCGTCCGGAAACGGTCTGCTCGGCGCCAATATCTCCGTGGACGAGCAGGCGCGACTGCTAGCGCTGAGCGGTGCCAATGGCGGCATGTCCGTGTTCAACCAGGCCTATACCGCCTCGAACCGGACGCATGTCACGGTCGCAACAAACGGTTCCGGAGGCGCTCAGGGATCGGCGGCGACGCCTCTGTCGTCGGTACAGGCTGGCGTGAACGCCGTCGTGTCCGGCGGCATGGTGGAGGTGCGGGACGGCACCTACGATCTTGGCAGTTCGCAACTCGTCATCCGCAAGGCGCTGACCCTGACTGGCCAGTCGGAAAGCGGCGTGATCCTCGATGGGCGCGCGGTCAGCGGCAACGGGCTCGGGACGATCTCCGTCTTTGCCGACAATGTGTCTCTGTCGAATTTCACGCTATATGGCAGCACGCTCGCCGGCGGTAATTACGGCATCAAGGTCCAGCCCGATCCGGCGGGGCATGTCAGCACGCCGGGCGGAACGAGCGAGCGGGTCCACGACTTTGCGATCAGCAATGTGACGGTGCGTGGCTCGCGGCGAGCCGAGCTGGACCTTAACGGTGTGGTCGGTGCTCGCATAACCAACGTCACCGCCGATGGCCGCAGCGTCGCCGACGACGCAATTCTCACGGAAGGGGCCGGTGTGCAGATCACCGACAGTGCCGATGTGGTGCTGGAGGGCGTGCATACGCTCGGCAATGATTGGGGCGGCGTTGCCCTGTATCAGAGCAACAAGAGCAGCGGCTATAATGGGCAGACGACGAACATCACCATCAATGCTGCTCTCAACAGCTTCGAAGAACAGCTGGGTCTGTTCAGCCAGCTTGAATCGACCACGCAGCAGTTCGGCCAGCTCAACCTGACCGGCTTCGATTATGCGGTGCGCAACAGCGATCATCGCAGCGATGATCTAGACCGGCAGTTCATTTTCTATCGCACCGACCTGGCGGATGCGCTCAGTTTCGCGCGGGACGTGGGCAATGCTGCGGCCAGTTCGATCGAGGGATACGGCCCGGGCGGCCTGACCAACATCTTCACCGTGGCCGAAGGCCTGTCGATCAACACCGCGATCGGCGATGCGCGGTCCGGCGCGACGGTGAATGTCGCCGCCGGCACCTATGAAGAGACCGCAGCCATCACCAAGGCGCTGACCCTGAGCGGCGCAGGCATGGATGAGACGATCATCACCGGCGGCATGACGATCAGCGGCAGCCCGAGCGGACTGACCCTGCGGAACTTCGCGGTGCGGGGCTCGGCCGGCTCCGCCGTAATCAGCAACAGCGGGACGATCACCGGGCTAACCCTGAGCGGCGTGCGGATCGACGGCGAAAATGCCGCGGGCCGCCACGGCTTCATCGGCGGGCAGATTGGTGGCGATATCGCGATCACCGGCTCGGAATTCCTCAATATCCGTGGCTGGGCAGCGTTCGATACGCGCAGCGGTGCGGGTGGCGCCAATGACGGCGCGCAGATTGGTCGTGTCGTGTTCAGCGGCAATCTGCTCGACCACACGGCAGGGCACATCGCCTTCCGGCAGCAGAGCGGCGACTTCGATTATCCGGATGTGACGATCGCTCAGAATATCGTGCGCGATGGCGGCGATTCGGACCTCTCGTTCGGCGCGATCTTCAAGGCGTTCCGCGCCGGAACCGTCGATTTCGTCGGCAACAGCGTCAGCGATGTCGGGGCGAGCAGTTGGACGCCCAGCGGCGAAGCCACCTACGGCGCCGTGCTGATGATGCGGGGCGTGGAGGCGCTGAACCTTACCGACAACATCTTCACCAACAACAACCAGGTTCTGGCTGTCGAGCCCGGCTTTGGCCTGCCGACGGCGACGACCATCACCGGCAACAGCTTCATCAACAATCGCTATGATTTCTACCTGCCGACCAATGTCGCCGGCGCGGGGACACTCAGCTTCGGCAGCGGCAACAATTTCGTCGCGGGTGACGCCACCGTGCAGCATATTGTGTGGCGCAGCGCGAATGATCTCGATCTGACCGGAGTCAGCTTCAACGGCGTGCTGGCGAGCGCACTGACGCTGGACCAGCTCTTCGCTGTCGAAGATCGGATTACCCATGGCGTCGACGTGGCCGGCGCGGGTCTCGCCCATGTGGTGGCCGGCCAGCTCTTCGTCACCACCGCATCCGGCCCGGATGCCGTGCGGCGCGCCCTGGCGCTGGGCCAAGATGGCGATAGGCTGAACCTGTCGGCGGGCACCCACAGTCTCACCGACACGCTGTTTATCACAAAGGATATCGATGTGGTTGGCCAGGGCTCCGGGCTGACCGTGATCGATGCCAGCGGTCATGGCCATTACGGCATAAGGGTGAATGCCGACGATGTTGCATTGAGCGGTTTCGCGTTGCTCGGTTCCCACGCGAACACCAGCTCCACCTACGGGATCAAGGTTGAAAAGCGCGGCGATGCCGATTCCCGGAACACCGGCTTTGCGATTACTGATGTGGCGATCAGCGGATCGCACAAGACCGGTCTCGATCTGAACGCCGTCGTCGGCGCGACCATCGATGGGGTGTCGGTCAGCGGCGTCGTGGCCGGCAACGGCATTTCGATCACCGACAGCGCCAATGTCGTTGTGCGCAACAGCCAGACGGCCGGCAATGCCTGGGGTGGGCTGGCGCTCTATCAGGCCAACAACATCGACGGTGGTGGCAGCACCCAGCAACTCACCAATATCACGATCGAGGCCAGCAACAGCTTCGGTGAATCGAACGGCCTCTACCTGCAGAATTCGTCCACGATGACGGCGCCCGGTGCGATCAATATCCTGGGCTACGACTATATCGTCCGGAATGCCGAGCACCGGCAGGACGGCGCGCAGTTCACCTTCTTCCAGAAGAGCCGGCAGGACGCCTTCGACTATGCCGTTAACCTTGCAGCGGCAAACGCGAGCCTTGTTCAGGGCTGGTCTGGCACGGCGAGCAGCGGCACCTATTATGTCGGCGAGGGGCAGCTCGGTGCTGGGGGGACGGCGATGCTGTCGCTCCAGTCGGCGCTCGACGGCTCCAGCACGGGCGACGCGATCTTCGTCGGCGCCGGCCGCTATAGCGAAGCGGCCAGCCTGTCCGGCTTGCGCGCGCTCATCTTCGAGGGCGCGACTTTGGACGGGATGACACTTGGCGGCGGCGCGGCCGGCAGCAGCATCAGGGGCTCGGTGACGGTGGGGCAGGGCGGCTTCACCGCCGCCGGTCTCCTCACCCTCTCCGGGGATATGGTGATTGGAGCGCCGGCGGGCACGATCAGCCTTGCCTCGGTCGACGGAAACCATGGGCTGAGCCTGAGCGGCAACACTGTCGCCATCGGAAGCGCGGCAATCGGTCGTCTGGACGCCACGGGCACGATGCTCTCGGCCTCCAACATCGCAACGACCGCCACCCAGACCTACACCGGCGCGACCAGCCTCTCCGGCACGTTCAGCACAGGCGGAGGCGCCTTCCGCGTGGATGGCGCGACCACGCTTGGTGGCGCAACCACGTTGGTGACGAACGGCGGAGCTGTCCGTCTGGGTATCGTCAGCGGACCCCCGACGCTGGCCGTGGACGCCGGGCAAGGCCCGATCGAGCTGGGGTCGGTGAACGTCGGCAGCATCACGGCGACCGGCGGTCAGATCATGACCGCGGGCGCTGTCACGGCGGGAGCGCAGAGCTACACCGGCGCGACGACGCTGGCCGGCACGTACAGCGCAACCAGCTTCTCCGTGAACGGCGCCACGACGCTGGCCGGCGCCACCACGGTCGACGCGCTGACGGTGGCCAGTTTCCTCGGCATCAACGGAAGTGCAGGCGGTGGCCAGACGTTCACGCTGAATGCGAGCACGGCCGCTCTGGGCAATATCGGCCAGATCACCCGGCTCGGCGCAACGCGCGTGACCGGCAATCAGGTCGTGCTGAACGGCAGCAGCTACACGGCGAGCGGGCTAACGTTCAGCGGAACGGCGAACGGATCAACGCTGCGCCTGACACAGGCGCTCACCCAGTTCGATGCGCGTCCCGGCGGGTCGATCGCGATCAGCCCCAATCTGATCGGCACCGCCAATGCCGCGCAAAGCGTGGCGTTCCTCACCGGCACCGGTCTTGCGGGTGCCACAGGGGATGGTGACGTCAACCTCGGCAATCTGGGCAGCGAAAGCGTGCGGCTGGGCAGCCTGTCCGTCACGGGCGGGAACTTCTCCGCCGCAACCGTCAAGCTGGCGGGCGACTTCACCTCGCAACTGAGTGGCAACCAGCTGTTCAGCGCCAACACGCTGGATACGCTCGGCAATGTGAGCGCTTCGGTGACTGGCAGCGAGAGCGGCCCCATCGTGGCGGGTGGCTCCGTGGCGGTGAGCGCGGGCGGCTCGGGCACGGGCTCGATCATAGCGGGCGGCCCGGTGCAGCTTGCCTACACCAGCAATGTCTCGCGCGACGTCAGTTCGCAAAGCAGTGTCTCGCTCACCTCAAGCGGCAGCGTAGGTGGCTCCATCCAGGCCGCCGGGCCGGTGGCGCTGAGCGCGACGGGGCCGGTCAGCTCGTCCGTCACCTCCGGGGGCTCGGCGTCCATCGCCTCGCAGTCGGGCATATCGAGCACGGTCAATGCGGGCGGCGGCGTGAGCGTCTTGGCGGGGTCCGGCAATGTGAGCGGATCGATCAAGGCGACCGGCCCGGTCACCGTGCTGGCCAGTGCCGGATCGATCAGTTCGCAGATCGTCACGGCGGGCAGCGCCTCGGTCACCTCGGGCACGGGCAGCATTTCCAGCGCGATCAACGCCGGTGGCGCCGTGTCGGTGGCGGCACCGGGCGCGGTGACCAGCACGATCAGCTCGGGCGGCACGATCTCGCTGCAGTCGAACACGCCGCTCAACGTGCAGGTCAACGGCGGCGCGCTCGTCGTCGATGCGCCCGGCGGCACCATCGAGGGTGTGTTCAAGGAGATCAGCAGCAATGGCGATGGGTCGTTCGTGGTCAACGATCAGCCCGTAGTGGCTGGCGGCAAGATCAACCCGAACCAGATTATCACGGACACGTTCATCACGCCCGTCGGCGGTCAGGTGACCGGCACCGGCGAGATCATCCTGCCCGTCAATCTCACGCTGGGCGTAATCGCGCCCGCCAGCGCTGCGGTTGGTCCGGCGCGGCCTCCGATCGTCGTCAACACCGTCCAGCGGCTGGGCGAGCTGCTGCGGCAGGGCTACAGGGCGATCATCATCCAGATCGACGAGGGCCGGCAGGAGGTGGAGCGGGAGCTGGAATTGGCCAGCGCGCGCTAAGGATCAGCCTCGCCCCCGCTCGCCTAGATTTCCGCGATCTGCGCACAAATCCGGTCGAGCGAGGCGGCTTCCCGCTCGACTTCCCGCAGGCCGATTTCGAGCGGGCAGTTCTTGATATCCCGGCAATTCAGGATCTTGCCGGATGCGCCCTGGGCGCCGTCGATGATCAGCTGGCGGAACTGGGCGGTGCGCTGGAGGCTGCCATCGATGGTGGCGATCACCGCCAGCGCATCCTGATCGTGGCGGTCGCGCATGGCGACCAGCGCGCGCAGTTCGGCGAGCAGCTTTTGCAGTGTGGGGCGGGTTCGTCCGCCGACGGAGCGGACATCGCCGAACGATTCGCGCATGGTGAAAACCTTGTCGGCGGTCGTCCGCTCAAGCTGGCCCCAGGCGAGAATCAGGCGGCCGACCGCCTGCAGCAGCGCGGCATCGCCATCGGCAGGCACAGTCGCAGGTCGTGCGCCGGGGAAAAGATCGGGCTGGTCTTCATTAAGCGGTTCGCCGGTCGGCGTGGGAGAACCGACCGGCGTTCCTTGCTCGACACCGGCATTGTTGCCGGGCGAAGCAGAAGTTCGGTGGGAATCGGACACGTTGCTCATCCGTCAGGCAACAGCGCGCATCGGCATGATGGTGGGATCATCACAGCAGACACAATGGCATCTCGCCCCAAGACCAGCGAACCGACTCTTCGTCCCACTCTCTTTGTGGAGTGTTAAGTGTACTATATGACCGATAGGCGCCGAGAGTGCATCCGAAAATTGCGTTGAACCAAGGCGAACGCCAAAAAAATGCAACATTGCGTGCAGGGGGTGGCGCTCAGAAATCAACTGCGATGCCCTTGCGCTCCCAATCGCCGAAGCGCGTCGGGTCCAGTCCTTCGTCAGAAGGGCGCGGCTGCGCCGGGGCTTGCTCCGGCTGGGGCACCGGCGGGTTTTTCGAAAGGTAGCTCGGCGGCTTGAGATGATCGGGGCGTTTTCCCACGCTTTAATGCTCCGTTTTCGTGCCAATGGCACGCGGTCCGTGACCTGATGATGCCATAAGCGGCATTTCCCGGCCACGTATCGACTTTAGCTGTTATAGGGCCAAGCCATGTCCCGCCCAACCGCCAAATCGCAGCACGTCCCTCAAAATGCCCAACCTGCCGGTCTCCCTGCCCGGCGAGCGGCGCTCAGCCTGCTCGATGCGGTGATCCGGCGGGGGCAGCCGCTCGAACAGGCGCTGGGGGCCGCGGCCCGCAACATCAGCCATCCGCCAGACCGCGCCTTGGCGCATGGCATCGCGGCCGGGGTGTTGCGGTACATGACGGAACTGGATGCGCTGATCGACAGCGCAACCGCCCGTCCGCTGCCCGTGGACGCGAAGGCGCGCATGGTGCTGCGGCTGGCGCTGGCGCAGGCGCTCATCCTCGAAACACCCCCTCATGCCGTGATTGCGACGTCCCTGCCCCTGGTCGATGGCGGGCCGCGCAAGCTCGTTCACGGCGTTCTGGGCACCTTGTTCCGGCGCCAGCTGGCTCTCCCCGAGGCGCCGCGCCTGCCGGATGAGGTCGAGGCGCGCTGGAGCGCGGCGTGGGGCGAAGAGGTTATCGTCGCGGCGCGGCAGCTGATCGCGCACCGTCCTCCGCTCGATCTCACATTGCGCGATGCCGGGGCGACGGAAGAATGGGCGGAGCGGCTTGGCGGCGTGTCGCTTATGCCCGGTCACGTCCGTTTGCCGGCGGATAGCGAGGTAACAGCCCTGCCCGGCTATGCCGAGGGGCAGTGGTGGGTGCAGGACCTCGCCGCCTCGCTTCCGGCCCGGCTGCTCGGGGCGGGGGGAGGCCGTTCCGTGCTCGATCTGTGCGCGGCGCCTGGCGGCAAGACCATGCAGCTTGCGGCTGCGGGCTGGACTGTCACCGCTGTGGACCAGTCCCAGCGCCGGCTGGAGCGGATGCAGGCCAATCTTGCGCGTACCGGGCTTGAGGCAGCTGTGCTGCGCGCCGACCTCACCAACTGGGCGCCGGACGCGCCGGTGGACGCGATCCTGCTCGATGCGCCCTGTAGCGCGACCGGCATTTTCCGGCGCCACCCGGACGTGCTGCACCGCGTCGGCCCGCGACAGATTGCCGAGATGGCCGAAATCCAGGCGGCGCTCGTCGCGCGCGTGTCAGGCTGGCTGAAGCCCGGTGGCGTGCTTGTTTACGCCACCTGTTCGCTGGAGCCCGAGGAGGGCGAGGCGCAGATGGACACCCTGCGCGCGAACCATCCCGAGATGCTGCCACGGCCGATCGACACGGCCTTGCTGCCCGAGGGGCTCGTGGCGGACGGGCATGTGCTGCGCCTTCTCCCCGGTGCGTTGATGCCCGCGGGCGGGCTCGATGGATTCTTCATCGCCAGCCTGTCCCGCTCTGACTCGGTTTAGGGCACGCGCGGCCCAATCCATCCACAACTTTCGGCCTGTGGCAGTTGCACTGTCCGAATCGCAGGGTTAAGCGAAATTCATGATGCCATCCGTGCGTATTTCCCCGTCGATCCTCTCCGCTGACTTCGCGCGCCTGGGCGAGGAGGTCCGCGCCGTTGACGAGGCGGGTGCCGACTGGATCCATGTCGATGTGATGGACGGGCATTTCGTGCCCAACATCACCATCGGCCCGATGGTCGTGAAGGCGCTGCGGCCGCATACCCAGAAGCCGCTCGACGTGCATCTGATGATCTCGCCGGTGGACAGCTTTCTCGATGCGTTTGCGGAGGCCGGCGCGGATATCCTGACCGTGCATCCCGAGGCCGGGCCGCACATTCACCGCACCGTGCAGCGCATCAAGGCGCTGGGCAAGAAGGCGGGCGTTTCGCTCAATCCCGGCACGCCGGCCAAGATGCTGGACTATCTGCTCGAGGATCTCGATCTGGTCCTGATCATGAGCGTGAACCCCGGCTTTGGCGGCCAGAGCTTCATCGACAGCCAGCTTCGCAAGATCGAGGCCGTGCGCAAGGCCATCGACAAGACCGGCAAGGAGATCGCTCTGGAAGTGGATGGCGGCGTGGACGCCGTTACCGCGTCGCGCGTGATTGCGGCGGGGGCCGATGTGCTGGTGGCGGGCACCGCGACCTTCCGGGGTGGCCCGGCATCCTATGCCGACAACATCCGGATGCTGAGGGGCGGATGAGCGCCCGGCCGCTCCCCACGCCTACGCCGCCCCCGGAACCGCCGGTGGAAGACGGTATTGAGCGGGGCAAGCGGCTGATTCGCGTCTCGGACGATCGGGGTGTGTCGCTGACCGAGCGGCTGGCCAATCACTTCTACCGCCTCAGTTGGGCGACGCCGTTCCACAATATGCGGCTCAAGGGCAAATATCCGCTCAAGCTGCTCGCCGTGCCGGATGACGGCATTCCGGGCGACGCGCGGGCGGGCAAGGCGCTGCGGGCGGGCTATTTCCTGTTTCGCGGGCTCAAGCAGCCCGTGGCCACGCTGGACTGGCGCCGCATCGAGCAGCCGGCGGAGTTCGTGGATTATCTCCACAGTTTCCGCTGGATGCGCGATCTGGCGGCCGCCACCACGCGGGACAATGCGGTGCCCGTCGCCGAGGCGCAGATGCGGGCCTGGCTGACCGCCCATGCCGAAAAGCCGACCGACCCTGCCTGGCGTGCCGATAATGCCGGATGGCGTATCCTGTACTGGACGGCCTATTCGCCGCTGATCCTCTCGAGCAACGATCTCGTCTACCGCAGCCTGGTGCTCAACAGCATCGCGCGCACGGCGCGTCATCTCGATCGGGGCGCGGACAAGGCGCCGCTCGGCCTGCCGCGCGTGATTGCCTGGACCGGCATCGTTGCGGCCGGCCTGCTGCTGCCCGGTGGCGATCCGCGACGGATATTTGGCGAGGCCGGGCTGCGGCGTGCGCTGGAGACGGGCTTTTCGAGCGATGGCGGCATCATTTCCCGCTCGCCGCTGGAGCAGGTCGAGGCGATCACGCTGCTGGCGATGCTGCGCGCCGTCTATGACGTCCGCCGCGCCGACCTGCCGGCCTGGCTGGCTGAAACGATGGAGCGCATCGTCGCGGCCCTGCTCGGCATATTGCATGGCGATGGCGCGCCCGGAAGCTGGCAGGGCGGGGCGCCGCTCGATCCCGCACGGATTACCGCTATCGTCGCGGCCTCCGGCATTCGCGCCCGGCCGCTGCGGCAGGCACGCGACTGGGGCTATCAGCGGCTGAGCGGCGGCACGACTGTCGTTCAGGTCGATGCGGCCCCGCCGCCGGTGGCTCGGCTGGCCTCCAATGGCTGCGCCTCGACGACAGCGCTGGAAGTGTCGGATGGGCCGGTGCGGCTCATCGTCAATTGCGGCGGCGCGGCACTGGCGGGCGCTTCTCTCCCGGCTGATCTGACCCAGGGTCTGCGCACAACGGCGGCGCATTCGACGCTGGTCCTGGACGATACCAATTCCACCGCGATCCTCCCCGATGGCGCGCTCGGCAAGGGCGTGAGCGAAGTCGAGCTGGATCGGCAGGAGCATGAGCAGGGCAGCCGGCTCGAAATTGCGCATGATGGCTATGCGCGGCGCCTTGGCCATTTGCATCGGCGCACGCTGGTTCTCACGCATGAAGGGCGGGAGCTGCGCGGCGAGGACGTGCTGCTGCCCGGTAGCCGCCGCCGCAAGCCGGTCAGCTGCCCGCTCGCCATCCGCTTCCATCTCGGCCCGGATATCGAGCCGACGTTGACCGCTGACCGGCAGGGCGCGCTCTTGCGCTTGCCCAGCGGTGCCTTGTGGCAGTTCCGGGTCGGCGCTGGGGAACTTGCAGTGGAAGAAAGCCTCTGGGTGGACGGCGAAGGCAGGCCCCACCCCACGCAGCAACTCGTGGTGAGCGCCACCACGGGGCCGGGCGGAACAAGCATCGGCTGGCTGCTCAAGAAATCGGGATAAGGACAAGACAGATGCAGGATGTGACGATCCGGCGGGCACTCCTTTCGGTGTCCGACAAGACCGGGCTATTCGAGCTGAGCGCCGCGCTGGCGCGCCATGGCGTGGAGCTGGTTTCCACCGGCGGCACGGCCAAGGCGCTGCGCGAGGCGGGGCTTGAGGTGCAGGATATTTCGGACCTCACCGGTTTTCCCGAGATGATGGACGGGCGCGTCAAGACGCTGCACCCCAAGGTCCATGGCGGCCTGCTCGCGGTGCGCGACAATGCCGAACATGTCGCAGCGATGGAGGCGCATGAGATCGGCGCGATCGATCTCGTCGTGGTCAATCTCTATCCCTTCGCCGCCACCGTCGCCAAGGGCGCGGACCGCGACGAGGTGATCGAGAATATCGATATTGGCGGTCCCTCGATGGTCCGCTCGGCGGCCAAGAACCACGCCAGCGTGACGATCCTGACCGATCCGGCCGATTATGCGCGCCTGATCGAGGAGATGGACGAGAAGGGCGGCGCGACCAGCTATGATTTCCGGCGCCTCTGCGCCGCCAAGGCCTATGCCGCGACGGCGGAATATGACGCCATGATCGCAAGCTGGTTCGCCACGGTGGATCAGGGCGAGCCGTTCGCGCCCCGCATGGCGGTGCCGCTGCGGCTCGGCCAGTCGCTGCGTTATGGCGAAAACCCGCACCAGCAGGCCGCGCTGTATCTGCCGGCCTTCGCGCCCCAGGGCGGCCTTGCCGATCACCGGCAGGTGCAGGGCAAGGAGCTGAGCTACAATAATCTGGCCGATGCCGATGCGGCGATGGAGCTGGTCAGCGAGTTCCGCGACGGGCCGCCCACGGTGGTCATCATCAAGCACGCCAATCCCTGCGGCGTTGCCACCGGCGAGACGCTGATCGACGCCTATCGCGCCGCCTTCCAATGCGACACAGTGTCGGCCTTTGGCGGCATCATTGCAGTCAACCGGCCGCTCGACGGGCCGACGGCCGAAGCGATCACCGAGATCTTCACCGAAGTCGTCTGCGCGCCGGATGCCGATGATGCCGCACGCGCCGTGTTCGCGAAGAAGAAGAATCTGCGGCTCATCCTCACCGGCCCGCTGCCCGATCCGGCACGCGCGGGCATGACGATGAAGTCCATTGCGGGCGGCATGCTGGTGCAGACGCGCGACAATGGCCGCATCAGCCGCGATGACCTCAAGGTGGTGACCAAGCGGGCGCCGACCGATCAGGAACTGGCCGACTGCCTGTTTGCCTGGACCGTCGCCAAGCATGTCCGCTCCAATGCCATCGTCTATGCCAAGGATGGCGTGACCGCGGGCATCGGTGCCGGGCAGATGAACCGGCGCGATTCCTCCCGCATCGCGGCCATCCGCGCGCGCGAGGCGGCCGAGGCGGCGGGCTGGAGCGAGCCGCGCACTGTCGGCAGCGCCGTGGCGTCCGATGCCTTCTTCCCCTTCCCCGATGGCCTGCTCGCAGCGGCCGAGGCTGGCGCACGCGCGGTGATCCAGCCGGGCGGATCGCTGGGCGACGACGCGGTGATCGCGGCGGCGGACGAAGCCGGTCTGGCGATGGTCTTCACCGGGATGCGGCACTTCCGCCACTAAGCTGTGCCGGCAGAAGTAGGCATGCAGCCGGAGCGGGCCTCGGTCCGCCCGGTTCTGCGCGCCGGCGGGTTGATGCCGGCCGCCGCGATGTGACATGATGCGGCTTCGCCCGCCTTGCCACTGCCCGGATCGATGCTCTTGTTTCTTCAGCCTGTCCCCGTCCTGCGCCTCAACCTCATCTTCCTCGCTCTTTTCTCCCTGCTGCTGGTTGCGCTGCCCGGGCCGTTGCTTGCGCAAAGCGCGAGCAAGCCGACGCCGGGCTTCATCCGCGTGCGGCTGGAGACGGACATGGGCAACATCGTGCTCGCTTTGAACGCCCGGCGCGCGCCCAAGACAGTCGCCAATTTCATGATTTATGTGGATGACGGCCGGCTGGACGGGACGAGCTTCTACCGCGCCTTCCGCCGCAAGAACGATCCCAAGTCGGGCTTCGTCCAGGGCGGCATCGATACCGAGGCGCGGCGGGTCTACTTCCCCACCGTGGAGCTGGAGCCGACCGACCAGACTGGCCTCAAGCATCTGGATGGCACCATTTCCATGGCGCGCCACAAGGAGCCGAATTCGGGCACCGGCAACTTCTCCATTCAGGTCGGCGCCAATCCCACGCTCGATGCAAGGCCGGGCTATGCCGGCTATGCCGCCTTCGGCCAGGTGGTCGCGGGCATGGATGTGGTCAAGCGCATCATGGCGCGCGACACCTGCTGCGGGCGCGGCGTGATGTTCGGCCAGATGATCAAGGACCGCGTCACGATCAAGCGCGCCGTGCGGCTCGATGGCACGCCCAAGCCGAGCGGCGTGGTGAAGCCCTGGCTGGTGAGCCCGCGCGGCGCGGTTCGCTAGCGGCTGAGCAGCGTCCGGGCCTGTCCGGTCAGTTCCGCGACCATGGCGGCGGAAGGCGCAGGGGCCTGCCGGGCGCGCGCAATGAAGTCCGTGAACTTCTCCACCGCAACCTTGTTCTCCGCGAGCCAGCGATCGAGATGCTCCTCGCTCGTCTTCGCGCCGGCGCGGGCCAGGAAGCCGAGCCGCATCTGCTGCAATTCCCGCGCGCTGCCGGCAACCAGCAAGCGTTCCCACGGGTCGCTCGGCGTCATCTGGGCGGCGAGGGCCTGAAGCCAGTCGATGCCGAGCAGGCTGCCCAGCCGCGTGAAGGCGGCGGCAACGCTCAGCGCGTCCTGCGACCCCTTCTGCGCGAGCATGGCAAGGCCGATGGCGCCATCCATTTTCACCAGCATCACGGTCCGTTCGGCCAGCGCATCCGGCACGCCGAGGCTGGTGAGCATGGCTCTCATGGCTTCGGCGGCCTTGAGCGGCTCGGGCTGCAGCAGGCTGTCGACCTTGGTCTTGAGCGTGTCGATGGCGCCATCGAGCATCGCCATCGCTTTGTGCGGCGCGATGCCAGTCGGCAAGGAGCGGTGCGCATCGCCGATATGGCCTGCCATCGCATTGGCGACGCTGCGGTAGAGGGCGAGCCGCGCCTGCTCGGAGAGATCGGCGCTGTCGATATCGTCCCAGAGCTGCCGCACGCCGAACAGACGCTCGGCGATCACGAAGGCATGGGCAATTTCATCGAGCGAGCAACTGGCTTCCTCGGTGAGGGCAAAGGGCAGGATCACGCCGAGGCGATTGACGATGCGGTTGGCGATCTTGGTGGCAATGATCTCGTCGCGCAGCTGGTGGGCGGCAATCGCATCCCCCTCGCGCTGCTGCATCAGGGGTGGGAAGGCGCCGATCAGGTCGCTTTCCAGCGCGGGATCGCGGGCAAGGTCGCTCTTCTCGATGGCGTCCTGCAGCGTCAGCTTCGCGGTCGAGAACAGCACGGCCAGCTCCGGCCTTGTCAGCCCCAACCCGTCACCGGCGCGGCGCATCAGTTCCTCATCCGGGGCAAGACCCTCCACCTTGCGGTCGAGATGCCCGCCATCCTCCAGCGTGTGGATCAGGTGGACATAGGAGGCGAGGTCCGCGCTCCCGCCCTGCTCCGCGATGGAGAGGCCGAGCGCCTGCAGGCGATTGTCTTCCAGAACGATGGCGGCGACCTCATCGGTCATGGCCCGCAGCAGATCGTTGCGCGCCTCCTGCGCAAGCCGCCCTTCGGCGACCTCCTTGTTGAGCGCGATCTTGATGTTCACTTCATTATCGGAGCAATCGACGCCCGCGCTATTGTCGATGAAGTCGGTGTTGATCCGCCCGCCCTTGAGCGCATAGGCGATGCGCCCGGCCTGGGTGACGCCCAGATTGGCGCCCTCACCGATTACCTTGGCGCGCACGTCCTCGCCATCCACGCGCAGACGGTCGTTTGCGGTGTCGCCGACCTCGGCGTTGTTCTGGTTGGCGGCCTTGATGTAGGTGCCGATGCCGCCGAACCAGAGCAGATCGGTCTCCGCGCGCAGCAGCGCCGAAATCAGCGCCGCCGGCTCCATGGCCGTCTGGTCGGTGCCGACCAGCGCCTGCATCTGCGGGCTGAGCGGGATGCTCTTTTCGCTGCGGGCGAACACGCCGCCGCCTTCGCTGATCAGGCTTGCCTTGTAATCCGCCCAGCTTGAGCGCGGCAGCTTGAACAGGCGCTGGCGCTCCTTCCAGCTGGCGGATGCATCGGGGTCGGGATCGATGAAGATATGGCGGTGGTCGAACGCCGCGACCAGGCGGATGCTCTTGCTGAGCAGCATGCCGTTGCCGAACACGTCGCCGGACATGTCGCCCACGCCGATCACCCGCACCGGGTCCTTCTGCACGTCGACGCCCATTTCCGCGAAATGGCGCTGCACGCTGATCCACGCTCCGCGCGCGGTGATGCCCATCGCCTTGTGGTCATAGCCGTTGGAGCCGCCGCTAGCGAAGGCATCGCCCAGCCAGAAATCATGATCGATGGCGATGGCATTGGCGACGTCCGAGAAACTCGCCGTGCCCTTGTCGGCCGCCACCACGAAATAGGGGTCGGCGCCGTCGCGGATGACCATGCCCTTTGGGTGCACGGTCTTGCCCTTGACGATATTGTCGGTGACGGAGAGCAGCGCCCGGATGAACACGCGGTAGCTCTCGGTGCCTTCGGCCAGCCACGCATCGCGGTCGCTCGCCGGGTTGGGCAGCATCTTGGGGTAGAAGCCGCCTTTGGCGCCGGTCGGCACGATGACCGCATTCTTGACCCGCTGGGCTTTCATCAGCCCCAATATCTCGGTGCGGAAGTCATCGCGCCGGTCGGACCAGCGCAGCCCGCCGCGGGCGATGCGCCCGGTGCGCAGGTGGATGCCTTCCACGCGCGGCGAATAGACCCAGATCTCGCGCCAGGGCAGCGGTTTAGGCAGGCCGGGCACCAGCGCGCTGTCCAGCTTGAAAGCCAGCGCCTCCTGCGCGGCCGGGGTGAAGGCGTTTGTCCGCAGCGTCGCGTTGACCACGGCACGATAGAGCCGCAGGATGCGGTCTTCGTCGAGGCCTTTGACGCCTTCGAGCGCAGTGTCGATGGCGGCATTGATCGTCGCGGCGTCATCGGCATCCTTGCCGCGCGCGGGATCGTGCAGCGCAAAGAACAGGTCCACGATCTGGCGGGCGATATGCGCCTCGCGCCGCAGTGTTTCGACGACGGTCAAAAGGCCGTAGGCAAGGCCGGTCTGGCGCAGATAGCGGAAGATGGCGCGCAGGAAGACGATGTCGCGCGGCCCCAGCTGCGCCGTGACGATCAGTTCGGCAAAGCGATCATTCTCCGCCCGGCCCTCCAGCACGGCATCGAGCGCCTCGCTGACAATTGCCGCGCGGTCGAGCACCTCGGCCGCCGGGCCGCCATCCTGCCGCTCCAGGGTGAAGCGCTGGATATGACCGAGCGACCCCTCCGTCCCCGCGCTGGTGCTGCGCTCCTCCAGCACCCGGAAGCCGAAATTCTCGAACGCCGGCACCGCTTCGGACAGAACGAGCGGTTCAAGCGAATAGATCTTCACCCGCAGCTGGTGGTCGCCATCCTGCGCGATGCGGTAGAAGCGCACGCTGCGATCATCGGGGCCGGTGAGTTGGTGCAGCGCCAGCACGTCCCGGGCGGCTTCGTCCGGCCCGGCGCTTTCCCGGTAGGACATCGGGAAGGTCGGCGCGTAGCGCTGGGCGAGCACGGCGGCGCGTGAACTTTCGCCCAGTTCGATGAGGCCCTGTTCCACGGCTGGCGTCCAGCCGCGCAGCAGTTGCGCGATCTGCAGGTCCAGCGCCTCGGCATCGGGCACCTGTCCTTCATCACGCAGGTCGAAGGTGAAGCGCACCAGCGCCAGACCGCTCTCTTCCAGCGCGATGGACCAGCCGAGCAGGCTGGCGTGCGCCGCCGAGGCGATCAGCGCGGAGATACCTTCGCGACGGCTGGTCGAGAGGTCGTCGCGCATCATCCAGACGAAGGCGAAGAGGTGCCGGCCCAGCACATCGCTCACCAGCTCCAGCTTGGGGCGGGGCCGGTCGGCCAGCGACATGGCGGTGAGCGTGATGCGGTCCCGGTCCTGCGCGCTGAACGCCAGCATCAGGTCGTGCGGCAGGGCGGTGAGGGCGTGCACCAGCGATTTGCCGGCATGACCGGAGGGATTGTAGCCGAACCGCGCCATCAATCCCGAAAGCGTGTCGCGCAGGATGGGCACATCCTCCGGCGCGGTGGCGAGCGCTGCGCTCGTCCACAGACCGGCATGGATGGAAATGGCGGTGATCTTGCCCTCTTCCCGCACCGGCACGAGGAACAGGTCGATCAGCACATGGCGATGGACCTTCGCCATCATGTTGGATTTGAGGATCAGCGGCCCGGCATGGCCAGATTCGAACCAGGCCAGGGCCGCAGCGGCGGACTGGTCCGAAAGCACGGGGCTTTCGGCGGCCCGGCAAATGCCCTTGCGCCGGCTTGGCTGGGCATTCGGCGTCCAAAGCTCGTGCCCCAATTGGGTGAGATTGCCCTTGAGCAGCCAGCGTAGAAAGTCGCCGCCTTCGCCCGCACCCAGGCGATTGGCATCGGCATTGAGCGCATCGATCATCGCCCGCCAGTCGCTCACCGCCGCGCGGACGTGGCACAGGGTTTCCTCCAGCGCCCGACAAAGCTCCCGCCGACCGCGCGCGTCGATGCGGTCGGTCTCGATATAAATCAGCGATTCGCGGACGGCGCCGTCCTCATCGCCAATGGCCAGCAACCCGCCGTCCTCGTTACGCCGCACCGGGAGAATCGGGTGGGCGAGCACGTGGATCACCAGATCGGCCTGGCTCAGGCAATTGCCGATGCTGTCGACAAGAAAGGGCATGTCGGCGTTGATGATGGCGATGCGCTGCCGCCGGCTCGCGGCGCCGGCACTGCGCTCATCGGTCAGGCTGTCGATGAGGATGGCGCTCTCGCCATCCCTGCGCATTGCGGCGGCTTCCAGCACGAAGCGCGCCGCCTCGTCCCATTGGTCCGGTTGGGGCGATTGCTGCTCGCTTTCGAGCACGCCCTTGGCCAGTGCCTCCGCGATGGCTGCCGTCAGCGCGTCGTCGCGATTGGTCTTGATGGTCATGGACATCCTCTTCCACTTGTGCCGGCCCTTGTCTGCCTAACGCACATCTGTGGAAGCAGTGTCGGGCCTGTGTGGTTAAACCCCGCCGGCAGGGTCCGCAACCGGACCATTGCTCGGCCTGCTTATGCTCCGCGCCGGCTTAGGACGCCGGAAGTGCCTTGGCGGCTTTCGTCAGAACCCGTTCGGCAAGCTGGTCGGCGCCGTCGAGCGCTGCGACCATCGCAAGCGAGCCATCGGCCTCTCGCCGCATGATCACCACGGCCAGCCCTTCGCCGTCCACGACCAGTTGATCGGCGGGGAGGGCGGGGGCCTGCTTCAGCACCCTGCGGGAGCGCGCGATGGCCTTGTGCGGCTGTTTGGGAGCTTCGTTGCGGCGCGCCGCGCGGACCTGCGCCACCACGCCCTTGAGGCCGCCCACCGTGGCATGAAGATGCGCGATCAGGGCGCCCGGCTGCATCCGCGCGTCGAGCGCGAACTGGATGGCGCAGACGAACTCGGCCAGGCGCGTCTTGTCATAATGCGTGCCGAAGACCAGCTTCACCAGCGCCGTCAGCGGGCTGCGGGGCTGCACGGCTATGCCGGAGTCGGCGAGCAGCGCGGCATAATCCTCCGGCCGGGCGGCGGCGACCTGCGCCAGCGCATGCGCGAGCCCGACCGCGCGGTAGAGCGCGTGGCGTGTCCGCCCCTCTTGGGCATGGGCGGCCATGGCGGCATCGCGCGCCAGGGCCAGCATGTCGGCCAGCGCCGTATCCTGGTCCGGCAGGGTGATCGTCTCGCTGGTCAGGTCCAGCGCATCGTCGGTCGGCACGTCTTCGGCGAAATCGGTCACGGACGCAGCCGCGATCGTCTGCGCGGAGGGGCCATCGGCCCAGATGGCGGTGGCGTCGGTCGTCCTCACACGCACCGGCGCGGCGGCCTCGGCCTGCGCGATGATGCTTTCGGTCAGCGCGTCCGTCGCGACCTCCTTCCAGTTGATCACGCCATAGACGAAGTCGATCGCGTCATCGCGGGTCGAGAAGGGCATCATGATGCCGCGATACATGACCTCGACGCCACGCTGGTTGGTGAACTCCGCCTCGAACCCGATCGGTGCGGCGTTGGCCACGATCTGCAGATAATGGTCGGTCAGGCGGGAGAGCAATGTGCGCGCCGGAACCTGGCTGGCCCGGCGCACGGAGGTGTCGATATCGCACTGCGCGGCCAGAGCAGGACCGATGAAGGCAATGGTCGGATCCTCGACGCCCGCCGTGAAGTCCAGCAGCACGCTGTGCGAGCCGAAATCCTGCAGTTCCTCGGGATTGAGATCCTCGATGCTCGGCAGCGACCGGTCGCGCAGCAGCGAAGACCAGTAATTATAGGCGCGGATGTGCATGCGCCGCTCGTCGAAGCGGACGAGCGGAGGGGCATCCATGGCTTCGTCCAGCGTGGTGACCGCGTCGGCCTGGCTGTGATGTACGTCCATTCGAGGATTCGCCTGTGGTCGCGTGCAACGGGCGAACCCTGCGCCATGAAGGGTAAAGGCCCGGTAAAGGCACCAAATATCGCCGCCGGCCCGCGCGATACCACAGGCGAAAACGCGATCGGCGCTTGCCATGCCCGGCACACGCTGATAAGCGCCCCGCCTGCATGATCGTGTGCCGCACTGGACACGCATCATGATGATCGCCGGTTTGCCGGCGAGCCGGAGCCGCTTTAGCTCAGCCGGTAGAGCATCGCATTCGTAATGCGAGGGTCAGGTGTTCGAGTCACCTAAGCGGCACCATTTTTCCCAACGGGTGATATCCCCAGCTAATCGCCACGCATCTGGGTCTGGCGACAGTCCGCTTGACTTGCTGGAAAATGTTCCTGAAATGTTCTCATCTCAAGGTGGAGGTGGGGCGAATGATCGAGTTATCAGAGGACGGATGGCGACATGCCCTTTCGGCATCGTTGCGCACGGGCAAAGTGCCTTCGTTGCGGGGACACGGCGATAGAGTGTAAGTTCAATCCTTGGCATGATCCGGAAGATGGCTGGTTCACTTTTGCCGGATCAGGACATTATTATGGCGGAGAACGGCCTAGGCCAGCGTCTTGTACGCCAGGCGGCTCTTGGCAAAGTTTCCGCGTTACGCCGTCTGCGCGGAACCGTCCCTCGCCCACCTCATGAGCCGCCGCAGATCGGCTGGGTTAAGGAAAACCTCGGTCGCGGAACGCTGGCGAAGCGATATAATGATGCCGCGACGGGCGCGCGGCCCGGTCAGGCGCCCACGTTGATGCGGACGATGCCGGATGGCTCGAGAAGACCGGTCAAGTTCGATGGCTTGCAGGGTGAATATGTGATCGACCGAAAGTTCAGGGTCGTGAACCGCCCCAGGGCGCGTGCCCAGTTATTGCGGCAGTCGGAAGCACTAGCGCATAATCGCGCCACTGGAACTTGGGAAGTGCCCAACGAAGCCGAGCGAATCGCTGCGCTCAAGCTGTTTAAAGAGATGAAGATCACGAACATCAAGGTGAGGGTGGTGAAGCCATGAGTGTGCTAGGGGTGGCGCGGATCATCGCTGATTTCATATTGTTTCTCGATCTCACCGATGATGAGGTTCTTGATCCTGATGCAGCTGTCCTCATGATGGAGGATATGGCGGCGAGGCTTCAAGATTTGGACAAAGCTTTCCTTAGAGAGCTGGTCGACGCATTTCCTGTGATCGCCTCAGAATATAGCGGCGAGGCCCAAAAATTGGTGCTCGACATACCCTATAGCTTCTACCTTGAGGAAACACTTGCTGCGGGCGACCCGGTGAGGCTGGCCGAACTGGAAGCGCTCCGCGACGCGAGGGATTGAACGTCCGGTTTTAGGGCGGGTTGCGCGTCACCTATGCCGACGGCTTTGTGCTTCATCGCGTGCTGAAGGGTGGCTTCCGCAGTTTGGCCTTGCCGGCGAGCGCGACCAACCACGCGAGCGATGTCAGCTTTAGGGGCAGGGTCTCAGATGTGCCGGCAAACCGGGCGATCACCAGCTATTGCGCCAGTCAGAGGCTCTAGCGCATAATCGCTCTATCGGAACTTGGGAGGTTCCAAATGAAGATCAGCGTATTGCTGCGCTCAAGCTGTTTAAAAAAATGAAGATAACCAACATCAAGGTAAGGGTGGTCAAGCCATGATTGTTGAACAGATCGCCAGAATCATCGCAGATTTTTTCCTGTTCTTGAATACGACTGATGAGGAATTGTTAGATCTTGATGTGTCCGTCCTCATGATGGAGGATATGGCAGCGAGGCTTCAAGATTTGGACAAAGCTTTCCTTCGAGAGCTGGTCGATGCATTTCCTGTGATCGCCTCAGAATATAGCGGCGAGGCCCACAAATTGGTGCTCGACATACCCAATAGCTTCTACCTTGAGGAAACGCTTGCCGCCGGCGATCCGGTGAGGCTGGCCGAACTGGAAGCGCTCCGCGACGCGAGGGACTGAACGTCCGATTTTAGGCGGCGGTCGTGTCACGCACCTTTCGAAGCCGCCCTATGACGCGCGTCAATAGAAACTTCTCGGTGATTTGAGTGCCCATCTTTGTCGTCTGTGGCACCATTTTTTCCTTAACGGCGGGTCTTGTGCGGTCGTCCCGGTCTGGCGGCTGCTTCGACTGCCTTGCCTTTTGAGCGCTTGCCCTCCCCGAAGCGGTACGCCGCTCCCAACCCGCTTGCTAAGCGCCTGTCCGGCTGGCAGGTTCGGCGGCACTCTATTCGACTGGGTGTTGGGGGAACGCGACGGACATGAGCCTGCATCAATCGCCTGCGCGCTATTCGCTTGCCGCGATTATTCTGCACTGGTTGCTTGCCGCTTTGCTGCTCTTTCAGGTGTCGCTGGGATGGCGCCTGGAGGATCTGGCCGGCCTGCCGCAGTTCGCGGCCTATCAGCTTCACAAGACGATCGGCATCAGCATCCTGCTGCTCAGCGTGGCGCGCCTGGTGATCCGACTGCTGGTGCCCCGGCCCCGTCCGCTTAACACGAGCCTGCTGCTCGCCGCCCTCGCCGGCGGTGTCCATGCCCTGTTCTATGTGGTGATGATCCTCGGACCGCTCACGGGCTGGATCATCGTCTCGACCTCGGCGATCAAGGTGCCGACATTGCTGTTCGGCGTCATTCCATGGCCGCATCTGCCTGTGAGCGCTGCCCTGCACGACCCGGCGGAAGCCGTGCACAGCCTGCTTGGTTGGCTCCTGGCCGGGCTGGTGATCCTGCATGTCGCGGGAGCGCTGCGGCACCACTTTTTGCGCAAGGATATTCTTGGCCGCATCGTGCCTAGCGCCTTGGGCAGACGGGGCGCGCTCAATGTGGTGGCGGGTCTCGCGATCGCGGGCGCGCTAACGGCCTTTGCACTGGCCTGGGTGCTGCCGTTCGGCGGCAAGGCCCCGGCGCAAGCGGGAGCCGGTCTTGCGGGCTCAAACGTGGCGGTCGCGGATAACGCGGGTGACCCTGCCGTCAACGCCAGCAATGCAGCCGAAGATGCTTTGGCGGTCAAGCAGGCAGCGGCGCCTGCCGATGAGCCAGCCAAGGATGAGGCGCAAAAGGCCGCCGCTTGGACGGTGCAGCGCGGCGGCACGCTCAATTTCCGCACGGCCTATTCCGGCTCCGACATCGAAGGCGGCTTTGCACGCTGGGATGCCGACATTTTGTTCAGCCCGGATGATCTGCCCCGTTCGCGCATCGCCGTGACGGTCGATCTGGCGTCGGTCGACAGCGCTGACAGCCAGCGCGACGACATGCTGCGCGGCGACGAGTTCTTCGGCGTGGCGGCGCATCCGCGCGCGACCTTCCGGGCATCGCGCATCACGCATCGCGATGGCAATCGCTACCGCGCAGCGGGCACGCTTTCGCTCAACGGGCAACAAAAGCCAGTGACGCTCGATTTCACGCTGGATATCGACGGAACGGTTGCGCGCGCCCGCGGCTCCACGCGCATCGACCGCACGGCCTTCGGCGTTGGAACCGGAGAATGGTCCGACACCGGTACGATTCCCGACGCCGTGACGATCAGCTTCAATTTTCAGGCAAAGCGGGCGGAGTAAGCGGGAGTAGGACGTGCGCGGGTCGCGCTTGCGCGGCCCCTTACTTCTTCTTGCCGAAGTCTACCGTCACCACGTTGGAGCCGTCTTCGGCCTGTGCGACCGGCGTATCGTTTTCCGCCATCTCCATGGTTTCGACGGCCTCGCCGCTCTCCATCACCTGGAATTCCAGCGAGAAGTTGACGGCCGGGTCCACGAAGAAGCGCAGCGCTGCGAACGGGATCACCAGATGCGCGGGCACCTGATTGAAGGTGAGGCCGACCTCGAAGCTGGTATCGGTAACCTTGAGATCCCAGAATTTATGCTGCAGCACGATGGTCATCTCGTCCGGGAAGCGCTCCGCCAGCCAGGTGGGAATGCTCACCCCCGGCGCCTGCGTCTTGAACGTGATGTAGAAATGATGATTGCCCGGCAGGACGCCCGTCAGCGCAATATCCTGCAAAACGCGCCCCGGAATCGCACGCAGCGCCTCCTGCACGATTTCGTCATAGGGAATCAGGCTGTCTGCTGGCTCTTCCGTCATGGCCACAGTCCTAGCGCGGGGGGCTCGCCGGTCAAGCACAGAGCGTTACAGCCGTTAACGGTCGAGAAGCGCATTGCATGGTCCGCCGCGCGCGTTATAGGCCGCAACCATGCGTAGCGCGGAGATCAGGCGGAAAACCGGCGAGACCGATATCGAGGTGAGCGTCAATCTCGATGGGTCCGGCACTTATTCCATTTCGACCGGCATCGGGTTTCTCGACCATATGCTCGAGCAGCTCTCGCGCCATTCGCTGATCGATCTGAGCGTGAAGGCGGTCGGCGATCTGCATATCGACCAGCACCACACCACCGAGGATACCGGCATCGCGGTCGGTGAGGCGATCGCCAAGGCGCTCGGCGACAAGCGCGGGATCGCCCGCTATGGCGAGGCGCACGCGCCGATGGACGAGACGCTGACCCGCGTCGCGCTCGACATTTCCGGTCGTCCCTGGCTGGTCTGGAAGGTGGAGATCCCCATGCATCGGCTGGGTGAGTGGGACACCGAGCTGATCGAGCACTGGTTCCAGAGCTTCGCGCAGTCGGCGGGGATCACCCTGCATGTCGAGAACCTTTATGGCAGCAACAATCACCACATCGTGGAGAGCTGCTTCAAGGCGCTGGCCCGCGCGCTGCGACAGGCGGTGGAGATCGATCCGCGCAAGAGCGATGCGATTCCCTCCACCAAGGGCACGCTGGGCGGCTGACAGTCCATGACCATCGCGCTCATCGATTATGGCGCGGGGAACCTCCACTCCGTGCACAATGCGCTCCGGGCCGCCGGGGCGCATGGCGTCGTCATTACCGCCGATGCCGAGGTGGTGCGCCGGGCCGATCGCATCGTGCTGCCGGGCGTGGGCGCTTTCCGCGCCTGCATCGAGCCGTTGCGCGCGCTGCCGGGCATGATCGAGGCGATGCACGAGGCGGTGTTCGAGGTCGGGCGGCCGTTCCTCGGCATTTGCGTGGGCATGCAGTTGCTGGCCGATGCCGGCGAGGAGTTTGGGCGGCATGAGGGGCTGGGCTGGATTCCGGGCACGGTGCGACGCATCGAGCGCGACGATCCGGCGATCAAGATCCCGCATATGGGCTGGAATGATGTGGTCGGCGCGTGCGCCCATCCGCTGGTGGAGCCGGGCGAGGCCTATTTTCTGCACAGCTATCATTTCGAGGCGGCGGAGGCGGCGCATGTCGTTGCCACCACCGACCATGGCGGACCGCTGGTGGCGGCGGTCGGCAAGGACAATATTTTGGGCGTTCAGTTCCATCCGGAAAAGAGCCAGGCCTATGGCCTCGCGACCCTCGCCCGTTTTCTGGAGTGGGCGCCATGAGTGAAATTCCGCCGTTCATCGTTTTTCCCGCCATCGATCTCAAGGGCGGGCAGGTCGTCCGCTTGGCCGAGGGCGATATGGATCGGGCGACCGTCTATGGCGATGATCCCGCCGCGCAGGCGCTCATCTGGGCCGAGCAGGGTTCGGATTTCCTGCATGTGGTAGATCTGGACGGCAGCTTTGCCGGCCATGCCGTCAATGGCGCAGCGATTGCGTCCATCGTCCAGGCCTTCCCCGGCCATGTCCAGCTTGGCGGCGGCATTCGCGATCCGCAGGCGGTGCAGGGCTGGTTCGCGCTCGGCGTGTCGCGTGTCGTCATCGGCACGGCAGCGCTCAAGAACCCGCAGTTCGTCAAGGATATGGCGGCAGACTATCCCGGCGGCATCGTCGTCGCGGTGGACGCGCGTGACGGCATGATCGCGACCGATGGCTGGGCCGAGAAGTCGGACATGCCGGTGGTCGATCTCGCCCGCCGCTTCGAGGACGCGGGTGTCGCCTCACTGCTGTTCACCGATGTGGGCCGCGACGGCCTGCTCAAGGGCGTGAACATCGATGCGACGGTCGAGCTGGCGCGGGCCGTGGACATTCCCGTGATCGCCAGTGGCGGCGTGGCGGATATCTCGGACATTCGGGTGCTCAGCCTCCATGCTGGCGATGGCATCGAGGGCGTGGTGACCGGCCGGGCGCTTTACGATGGTCGGTTGGACCTGCGGGCCGCGATTGCTGTGGCGAATGCCGCGTGAATGTCACGCAGCTACCTCCCGTTCGTGTCGAGCGAAGTCGAGACACGCGAGGACAGTGCTGGCCGTGTCTCGACTTCGCTCGACACGAACGGATGTGAGGATTTAGTCCAGTGACCGTCCGCACCCGCATCATCCCCTGTCTCGATGTTGCCAATGGCCGTGTGGTCAAGGGCGTGAACTTCGTCGATCTGCGCGATGCCGGCGATCCGGTCGAGCAGGCCAAGGTCTATGATGCGGCCGGGGCGGATGAATTGTGCTTCCTTGATATCACCGCCAGCCACGAGGATCGCGGCACGCTGCTCGATATTGTCGCGCGCACGGCGGAAGTCTGCTTCATGCCGCTCACCGTCGGCGGTGGCGTGCGCAGCGCGGAGGATGCGCGGG
This sequence comes from Sphingobium sp. B8D3B, assembly GCF_025961875.1. NCBI lineage: Bacteria > Pseudomonadati > Pseudomonadota > Alphaproteobacteria > Sphingomonadales > Sphingobiaceae > Sphingobium > Sphingobium sp. B8D3B. Next base: position 2,968,526 of record NZ_JAOQON010000001.1, read on the forward strand.
CGCTCCTGCTCGCCGGCGCGGACAAGGTCGCCGTGAACAGCGCCGCCGTGTCGCGCCCCGAAGTGGTGAGCGAGATTGCGGATCGGTTCGGCAGCCAGTGCATCGTGGCCTCCGTCGATGCGCGGCGGGTCGGTGAGGGCCGCTGGGAAATCTTCACCCATGGCGGCCGTCGCGCCACCGGCATCGACGCGCTGGCTCATGCCGCGCGGCTGGCGGGGCTGGGCGCAGGCGAGCTGCTCGTCACGTCGATGGATGGGGACGGCACCAAGCAGGGCTATGATCTCGCGCTGACCCGCGCCATTGCCGATGCGGTCACCGTGCCGGTCATCGCCAGCGGTGGCGTCGGCACGCTCGATCATCTTGTCGAGGGCGTGACGCAGGGCCATGCCAGCGCGGTGCTCGCGGCCTCCATCTTCCATTTCGGCCAGCACAGCGTGCGTGAGGCGCGGGCAGCATTGGCCGCTGCGGGCATTCCCGTCCGCCATCTCTGAGCGCGGCGTCAGCGGGAAAAGCCATTGACGCCCGGCGACGCAGCGGCAAGGACAAGCGCCATGGACAGCCTCTTCCGCCTCGAACAGACCATCCTCGCCCGGCGCGAGGCCGATCCCGACAGCTCCTATGTTGCCCGCCTGCGCGCCAAGGGGCTGGGCAAGATGGCGCAGAAATTCGGCGAGGAAGCCGTCGAGACGGTGATTGCCGCGCTGAGTGAGGACAAGGCGGCCCTGACCGGCGAAGCGGCCGACCTCTTGTTCCACCTGCTCGTCCTGCTCGCCGAGCGCGGCGTTACCCTTGCCGATGTCTGCGCCGAGCTGGATCGGCGCGAGGGCGTTTCTGGGCTGGACGAAAAGGCATCGCGCACAAAGGAGTGAGCCATGGCGATCAACCCGACCCTTCTCTATGACGAGAGCAATATCTTCGCGAAGATCCTGCGCGGAGACATCCCCTGCAACAAGGTGTTCGAGGACGATCATGTCCTCGCCTTTCATGACATCGCCCCGCAGGCGCCGACGCACATTCTCGTCATTCCCAAGGGTGCCTATGTGAGCTGGGATGATTTCTCGGCCCGCGCGAGCGAGGGCGAGATCGCGGCCTTCGTGCGCGCGGTCGGCGCGATTGCCCGCGAGGCGGGGCTGGTGGAGCCGGGCTATCGCCTGCTCGCCAATGTCGGCGCGCATGGCGGGCAGGAAGTGCCGCATCTGCACGTTCATCTGTTCGGCGGACGCGCGCTGGGGCCGATGCTGGCGCGCTGAGCGCGGTTTGCCTGCCATCGACGCCTTCCCCTGTCGCAAGCCCCTTGCGCGTCGCCGATAAGCCTATAGGCTTGGCGGTCAGTTCAGGGGGAGCGGCTGCGGCCGCGCTGTATAGAGAGACGCGCATGATCTTTGGCCGCATCAAGCCACTCGACGCCATTCTCGCCACTGCCGAAAAGAAATCACTGCACCGATCGCTCGGGGCCTTCCAGCTCACCATGCTGGGTGTGGGCGCCGTGATCGGCACCGGCATTTTCGTGCTGACGGCGGAAGCGGCGCAGAAGGCGGGGCCGGGCATGATGCTCTCCTTCGTCATCGCCGGCTTCGTCTGCGCCGTGGCGGCGCTCTGTTATTCGGAAATGGCCTCGATGGTCCCGGTTTCGGGATCGGCCTATACCTATAGCTATGCGGTGATGGGCGAGCTGATCGCCTGGATGGTCGGCTGGGCCTTGATCCTCGAATATGCCGTGGCGGCGGGGGCCGTCTCGGTCGGCTGGTCCGGCTATGTCGTCGGCCTGCTCGAGCATGCGCTGGGCATCGACATTCCCAACATGCTGGTGCGCGGGCCGTTCGATGGCGGTCTGGTCAATCTGCCCGCCATGGGCATCGCCCTGCTGGTCACCTGGCTGCTCGTCATCGGCACGCGTGAGAGCGCGATGGTCAATGCCGTGCTCGTGGTGATCAAGGTCGCGGCGCTCACTCTGTTCATCGTGCTGGCGCTGCCGGTGATGAACATGGAGCAGTTCTCGCCCTTCGCGCCTTTGGGCTTCGGCGGCATCGGCGCGGCGGCGGCGTCGATCTTCTTTGCTTATGTGGGCTTCGATGCCGTCTCCACGGCGGCGGAGGAAACCAAGAATCCCCAGCGCAACATGCCGATCGGCCTCATTGGCTCGCTCACCATCTGCACGATTTTCTACCTGTTGGTTGCTGCCGGGGTTGTCGGCACGGTGGGCTCGCAGCCATTGATGGGCCCGGCCGGGGAAGCGCTGGCGCCGGGCAGCAAGGCGCTGGCCGATCAGTGCGCGGCCATCGGCGATCAGGCAGTGGTCTGCTCGAAAGAAGCGTTGGCCTGGACGATGCGGGAGATCGGCTGGCCGCAGATCGGCAACCTCATCGGCCTGGCTGCTGGTCTTGCCCTGCCGTCGGTCATCCTCATGATGATGTTCGGCCAGACGCGCATCTTCTTCGTCATGAGCCGGGACGGGCTGCTGCCGGCGGTGTTCTCCAAGGTCCACCCCAAGTTCCACACGCCGCATGTCATCACGATCATCACCGGCGTTTTCGTGGCCCTGTTCGCGGCCTTCTTCCCGGTCGGCATTCTCGCCGACATTTCCAATTCCGGCACGCTGTTTGCCTTTGCCGCCGTCTCCATCGCCGTGCTCGTGCTGAGGCGGACGGACCCGACGCGCAAGCGGCCGTTCCGTACACCGGCCATCGCCATCACCGCGCCGGTCGCGATCCTCGGCTGCATCTACCTCTTCTTCAAACTCGGTATCGAGACGAAGCTGATGTTCGTGGCCTGGGCTGTAGTCGGTCTCGTCGTCTATTTCGCCTATAGCCGCTCGCGCAGCCATGTCGGGCGCGGCACCGTCGAGGTGCATGAGGCCGATCCCGACGCGCCGCCGCAGCCCGTGCCGCCCATCGACTGACGGCACCGGTCAGCCGCGCCGCATCGATTATCTCAGGATTTGTTGCGCAGGCCCAGATCGTGCGCGAGAACATCCAGATTGGCGCCGGGGTGGATGATCAGCCATCGGTCCGGCTTGCTGGTGTCGACCACGGTCACCGCGCGCTTGGGGCAGATGTCGAGGCAGCCGACCTCGAGAATGCCGGCACCGGCCTTGCGACCCTTGCCGAGCTGCAGGTGCTTGCGCAGGGCCTTGCCGAGGGTCTTGTTCCCCTCCGGCCCGAAGCCGCCGCCCTTGATCTTCTTCTCGCATTTGCGACAAACCAGCACCGCGTTGGACCAGCGACTGCGGACCTGACGGGCGCTCATGGCGCGGGCTTCCAGCTCTTGCGCTCCTCGGCCACGCGCAGCACGTCATAGGCGGCCTGGATGGCCTGAAAGCGCGTGGCGGCGTCGGCATCGCCGGGCCGCACATCGGGGTGGCATTCCTTGGCGAGTGCGCGCCAGCTCCGCTTCACCGCCTCGAAATCGGCATCGCTCTCCAGCCCCAGCACATCGAGCGCGCGCATCTCGTCGCGCGAGCGGGTGCCATCGCCGGGGCCGGCCCATTGATTATGGGCGCTGGTCCGATAGCCGGAGGCATCGCGTTGCTCATTGTGCATGCGCTCGTTGCGCTCTTCCTCGTCCAATCCCGCGAAATAATCCCAGCCCTTGTTATATTCAGCGGCATGAGCCTGGCAGAAATACCAGCGGTCCGGGCTGTTGGGGGATTTGGGCGCGGGGCAGTTGCCGGGCTGGTCGCAGCCATGCCGGTCACACAGCCGAACGGCCTGCGCTTCCCGCGTGGAGCCATAGCTGCGCCAGCGGGGAAAGCCCCAGTCATTGTTCCGTCCGCTTCTGGCCATCCGATCTCACTTAGTGTGGGTTCGTAGTGAAATCCACCGTAGCGCGGTGAAAATGCGGGTATCGCAGCGGTCGTGCAATTGCCCTGCAGGCGATCAGCAAAATGCCAGGCGGTCTGTAAGCCGGGTTCTGTCCACCGCCGCCGTATCCCGTAAAGGGACGCGCATGCGGATGGGCGACCATTCCTCTAGGGCCATGCTCTCGCAGGGCCTCAAGCAACCAACCCGGGCGATCTCGGCCGAAACAAGCCTAGCAGGCCCGAAGACCTGCGCGCCGCCCCTATTCGGTCTTGCTCCCGGTGGGGTTTACCGTGCCGTCCGCCGTTGCCGGGGACGCGGTGCGCTCTTACCGCACCCTTTCACTGTTCACGCGGCCGAAGCCCAAGCCCGAAGGCGCACGTGACCTGCTCTCTGTTGCACTGTCCCTAACTCCCGCGAGGAGAGCCGCCGGACGTTATCCGGCACCGTTGTTTCGTGGAGCCCGGACTTTCCTCGCCGGACGCAAACGCCCGCCGCGGCCGCCCGACCGCCTGGCGAACGGGGCTATAGGCGCAGGCGGGCGGAGAGTCATCAGTTCAGTTCACCTTCGCCCACTAAACTCAGGAAAAGAAAACTTTAAATTGGCGCAGACCGCCATCTGCGGAGTCACGTTAGAAAGGGCTAGGTTTTGTCGGCATGAGATGTCACTTCAGGATCTGGTGTTGGGACGAGAGGGGGAAGGGACAAATATGTCTATAGTTGTTGGACTGGCGCTGTTTACCGCTGCTGCCAGCATTGAAACAGCTGAGGCGACTCAGGCACTTGCTACAATTCGGGAGCAGACCGCCCGCCTCGATCTTACGGCAGCGGCCAAAACAATGAACGCCGCAATCAGCGAGCGACTTCCGTCACCTGACTCCAAACAGCCCGATAGCATCCTCGACCGCATGACCATCGAGGCTGCTGCCGCTCAAAAGATTTTGCCGGCCGTCCGGACGATCATAGATCGGACGGTCAAAATCCCCTTGGCAGACGATGGCGCCCGTTATCGATTGATGCAGGCGCGTGCATCCGAAGTGAATGGCGACTTTAAGGGCGCCGAAGCGCTTTTTCGGGCGGTTGCCGACGAGACATCGGGCGACCCAGACGAACGGTGGCAGGCCCGCCTGGGCGTCGCGCGGCAGCTACTCATTACTGATCCGGCCGCTGCAATCACTTATCTGAAGTCTTTTCAGCGGAGTGACTTACCGGCCAAATATCGTTGGGAGGCCGACCTGATTGAAGGCCGATCAGAAGCTATTGTTCACAGTGATGCGGTATCCGCAGACATCCTTCGACGAGCGTGGATTGGAGCCGTTGATGCGGCGCCCACAAGCGCTGCTCCAGCCCGCATTGCCGGGGACTTGGCCTTCTTGGCCGCTCGTTCGGCAAACCGCTCCAGCTACCTCGCGATGCTCGCGGTCGGGCATTCGCAAGTTACTTATGGATCCCCGCAAAATGCTGTTTTGGGCAACCTGCCAGTCTGTGGGGAAGCAGGCCTACGGCCGGAAGATGTGGTGATTGTCGAGCTTCTCCGGCAGCAACCGCAATTCAGAACGGATGTGGGGCTGGTATGGGCTAGCAGAGCAGGGATTGCGCAGCCATTTCTGGCGGCGTTGCTGCAAGCCGAATCCATAGACAGTCCGGCCCGTCAGATCAGCCATCTCGCCCTCCGGTGCAGGAGCTTGCCTGCCGCCTCGTATAAGGCGGGCAGAACTTTGGTAGATGAAATAGTTGCCTGGATGTCCGGCGCAGGCGTCTATTTACCGTGGGGGCAAACCGAGCAAGAGGATCTCCTGGAGAACCTGACGGAGCTTGGTCGAAGAGAGGCGAAATATGGCGCGACTTCGATCATGCTACTTCCCCCTTTGATTAATATTGAGATCGCCAGCGAACCTGCCTTCTTCACCGCGGACAAGAACGCTCAATTGCGCTTGCTGGAACTGTCGCAACGCACCCTGTCCATCCTTGATAACAACGACGCGCCCAAATCCTTCATAATGGCCTATCGACTGAAAATTCTAGGAATGTCAGTGGCTGCGCAAACTCGAACAGTTGAGCAGGCCGAGGTCGAGCTTTCCAGTATAATGGACGCCGCGGCCGCCGATTCCACCCTGCCCCTCGATTTGCTGTACGGGATGGCGGTGTCTCTAGACGATGCCCCCAACCTATCGAGCACTATGAAGCGAGAGCTGCTGACCTCTACGCTCGCGGTGCTGCGGCGGCGCGTCGCGCCGACTGACCCGCGACGGCGAGCAGTCATTCTCCGCCTCGCTGGGCGAGAAAGAGAGCGGGGGGACATGAAAGCCGCGGCCACACTCTACGATGCGTTGAAGATCGCGCCGAATGCCTGCTTGAGACCTGACACTCGGCCGACGTTCGTGTCAGCGAACATTCAGTCGGAGGACTATCCATCCGACCTCACCTTTTCCGGGATCGTCGGCAATACAACGGTCGAATTCGACCTAAGCAGTGCCGGCCAACTTGAAAATCCCCGCATCCTCATGGCCGATCCCCCCTTTGCTTTCGACCATGTGGCAGCGGCACGGGTGCCAACGATCCGTTACGATATGCAAGGCGGCTCATCCTGCCGGTTCCAAGTTCAGGACGTTCGGTGGCAATTGCCCTACTGAGCATCCTGTGTCGCCCCACGCTCGCTGCGGTGCCGCGGTAAGAAAGCAAATATGGAGGGCGACACTGCAGTCGTTCTCGTCGGAATTGCAGATCCCCAAGCCATTTCGTGGTGGGGACCCCCTACTGCAGCGGCCAGGTCCAGATGATGAGCGGGGTACCGATGAGCACCACCAGCAGCGAGAGCGGCGCGCCCAGGCGGGCATAGTCGCCGAAGCGGTAGCCGCCGGGGCCAAGGACCAGCGTGTTGCACTGGTGGCCGATGGGCGTGAGGAAATCGCAGCCCGCGCCGACGGCGGTGGCGATGAGGAAGGCTTCCGGCCGATAGCCCAAGTCATGCGCGAAGACGCCGGCGATGGGGGCCATCACCAGCACCGTGGCGGCATTGTTGAGGAACGGCGTCACGGCCATGGCTGCGACCAGAATGAGCGCGACGGCGCCCCAGGGGGGCAGCGCGGCGGCGACATGAGCGAGATTGGTGGCGATGACATCAGACGCGCCGGTGCTGCGGATGCTGTCGCTGACCGGGATGAGCGCGGCGAGCATGATGAGGATGGGCCACTCGACCGCATCATAGGCTTCCCGCACCGGCAACGCGCCGCTGATGACGGTGAGCGCGGCGGCGGCGAAGAAAGCGATGGCTACCGGCACATAACCGCTCGCCGTGGCCGTCATGGCGACGGCGAGGATCAGCAGCGGCAGCCAGCCGCGATGTGACTTGCCCAGCTTGACGCCCCGCTCCGCCAGCGGCAGCGCGCCCAGATCGCGCAGCCGCGCCGGCAGCAGGCCGAGGGGCCCCTGCAGCACGATGACATCGCCCGCACGCAGGTTGATCTCGCCCAGCTTGCGCCCGAGCATCTGCCCGGCGCGCGAGACGGCGATGAGATTGACGCCATAACGCTGCTGGAGGAGCAGCCGCTCCGCGCTCTGCCCGACCAGCGGGGACTCGGCCGTCACGACTGCCTCGGTGACGCCGATCTCGTCCCCTTCGCTGCCTTCGGGCAAATCGCGCGTCTCGCCGTCCAGCTCCAGCGCGTCGCGGGCGATGACCCGCTCCAGCGCATCCGGCTCGCCGTAGAGAATCAGCACGTCGCCTTCCTGCAGTCGCGCATTGCCCTGCGTCGAGAGCGGACGCCGGCCGCGCAGGCGGCTGGTGATCTGCACCTCATGATCGTGGCGCTTGAGGAAGGCGGCGATGGTCTCGCCATCGGGCGGCGTGTCCTCGCGCACCGTCGCTTCGGTGACATAGCCGGAGATGTCCATGGCATCGCCCATGGTCGCCGCGCCCCGCCGATCGCGCGGGAGCAGTCGGTAGCCGAAACGCAGGAACAGCAGGCCCACGATGAACAGGCCAAACCCGGTCGGGAAATAATCGAACATGCCGAAGGGCTCGCCAGTCATCTCCGTGCGCACGCGGCTGACGATGATGTTCGGCGAGGTGCCGACCAGCGTCATCAGCCCGCCCAGCAGCGAGGCGAAGGCCATGGGCATGAGGAAGACCGAGGGACTGGCGTTGTTGCGCTTGGCCATCTGGAAGGCGGCGGGCATCAGCATGGCAAGCGCGCCGACATTCTTGACCAGCGCCGAGGCCGTGCCGACCGTGGCGGTAAGCAGCAGCAGCTGGGAGCGGACATGGCGCACGCGGCCCGCGACGAATTTGAGCCCCACCTCGATCGCGCCGGAGCGCTGCACGGCGGCCGAAAGCACCAGCGCCGAGCCGACGATGATGACGATATCGTCCGAGAAGCCGGAGAAGGCGTCGGCCGGATCGACAATGCCGATCAGGACCGCGAAGAGCAGAACGATGACAGCCGTGACATCATAGCGGAAGCGCCCCCACAGGAAGAGCACCATCATGCCGGCAAGCGTGGCGATAGAGAGCCATTGCGGCCCGGTCATCGCGTTCTCCCCCCAAGCCCGTCGCGGCGCTGCGCGACCACCCTCGCTGTCATCATCCCCGCCAAACGCCCGAAATGGATTTCAGTGTGCGGGTGCTGAAAAATAATCCGGTCCGTCTTGTCCGATCGCGCTTAGTCGTCGCCGCGAGGCCTTGGCAGCAGCAGCGCGAGCAGGATGGCGCGGCATTCCCCGTCGATCACGCCGTCGATCAATTCCGGCCGGAAACGGCGCTGGAACGCCGTCACCGCGGCTTCCGGCTCGGCGATATCATAGCCGAATCGCTCGAGCGCGAGCATGAAGGCGCCGTCGCTCCAGAGTGGGTCCATGAGATTGCGGGTCGGGCGCGGCAGGGCGAGGCGCAGCCGGGCGAGCTTGCTCCAGGGGAACAACTCGCCGGGGTCCTGCTTGCGTGCGGGCGCCACATCGCTGTGGCCGACGACATTGCCGCGCGTGATGCGGTGGCGCTGCATGATGTCGTGGACGAGCGGGATCAGCGCATCGATCTGCGCCTGCGGGAAGGGCCGATAGCCCCATTCATGGCCGGGATTGACGATCTCGATGCCGATGCTCGCGGAATTGACGTCGGTGATGCCGCGCCACCAGGCTCGTCCGGCGTGCCAGGCGCGCTTGGTCTCGTCGACCATGCGGACCACCTTGCCCTCCTCTGTGACGACATAATGGGCAGAAACCTTGCTATCCGGATTGGCCATCCAGTTGATCGCGCTCTGGGCATCCGGCATTCCCGTATAGTGCAGGACGAGGATGGAAACCGGGAGCGTTCGGTCGTCAAAATTGGGTGACGGCGTCTCGATCATGCAGAACTGGGCCACTTTCCTTGCGCATGCCGGCATGTTGCCGGGCGGTGCGGTCAGCCCTGTCCTAGCTCAATGGCGGGTGCGGAGGAAGCGCCGCCTGCAGGCAGCATCATGCGCGGTTGATCGGGCCGGGCTTCACGGGCCTGATAAAGGCAGCTGAGGCCCCGGCAGGCCAAAAAGCCGGACTCGGCACAGGCCATTTCGCCGGCCCCGAGCGCGAGATAGCCGCCGGGCCGAACCCGGCTGGACAGCGTTTTCCACGCGCGGCGGCGCCTCTCTTCGGAAAAGTAAAAGAGCACGTTGCGGCACAGGATGAGATCGAACGGGCCTGCGCCATGAGCGGGGTCGAGCAGATTGTCCTGCTGGAACACGATCATCTGCTGAAGCTCGCCGGCAATCTGCCATTCGTTATCGACGGGATGGAACCAGCGCAGCAATTCGCTGATCGGCAGGCCGCGTTGCATGTCCATCTGCGAAAAGCGACCGCGCTTTGCCTTGGCGATCGCGAGGGCCGATACGTCCGTGGCGTGGATGCTGACCGTGCAATCGGCCAGCGCGGCCGAGCGGTGGACGATCATGGCCAGCGAATAGGCTTCCTGCCCGGTCGAGCACCCGCCGCACCAGATGCGCAGTCGCCGATCCGCGCGCGTTCGGGCGAGGTCGGGCAGGACGCTGTTTTCGATCGCGTGGAAGACGCTGACATCCCGGAAGAACGAGCTTTCGTGATTGAGCAGGGCGTCGATCACTTCGGCCTGCAGGAGCCCGCGAGGCGCCCGCTCGATCGCGTTCACGAGCTCTTCCAGCGTGCGCAGCCCGTGTGCGCGCAGCAGCGGTCGCAGCGACGTTTCGATGCGCCAGCGCCGGGCTTCCGAGAGCGTCTGCCCGGTCTCCCGGTGGAGCAGTTCGGCGAGGCGACAGGCGGCGTTGGAAACTGGCTGCATGGTCATGCGCCTGCCTGCCATTGCTGCAGGATCAGCTCGGCGATCTGAGCGGGGGGCAGAATGGCACTGGCGAGACCTCCCTTCACGACCGACCCGGGCATGCCCCATACCGCGCTCGACTGGTGGTCCTGCGCGATCACCCAGCCGTCCGCGCCGACGATGGCTTGCGCGCCGGCCAGTCCGTCGCGCCCCATGCCGGAGAGGATGACGCCGCAGGCGCCGCGCCCATAATGGCGTGCCAGGGCGGTGAACATGGGGTCAACCGCCGGGAAGCTCTCATGCAGGCAGCGCTGGGTGCTCAATCGCACCAGTATTTGCCCGTGCGCTCCTTTGCCGAGCGAAAGATGGGCAGTGCCGGGTGCCAGATGGATGGTGCCCGGCTGCACTAGCATGGCCTGTTCCGCCAGAACCACGGGCAGATGCGTGGCGCGGCGGAGCTGTTCTGCCAGCAGCGGCTGGAAGCTGGCAGGCAGATGCTGGGTAATGAAGATGGGAAAGGCCGGATTGTCCTCAAGGCCCTTGATGACCGAGAGGATCGCGCTGATCCCGCCGGTCGAACCGCCGATGGCCACGGCGCGCACGAGCGTGCCGGGCGGCCGCAGGCGGGCGCTTGCCTCATCGAACCGCTCCGGGGTGCGGCTTCGTTCGGCCGCCGGCGCCAGATGGGCCAGGCGATCGAGTAGATGTTCCACGAATTGCGGGCTGAAATGGCCGGCGCTGGGCTTGGCCACGACATCACCGGCACCCAAAGCCAACGCCTGCAAGGCGACCTCGCTGCCCTCGCTGCATGAACCGCTGAGCAGCACCACCTGCCGGCGCTGATCGGGGCCAAGCAGGTGAGGAAGCACCTGCAAGCCGTCCAGCTCGGGCATGTCGATATCGAGAAGCACAAGGTCCACCGACTTTCTGGCCACGAAAGCCAGAGCCTGCTTTCCGCTGGCTACCGTGCCAACGACGCGGAAGCGCGGATCCTCGCCCAGCACCCGACCCAGCACACGGCGGACGACCAGCGAATCATCGACGATCAGCACATCGATGGGCGAACCATCGGTTCCGGAGCTGGCATCGGACAGGAGGGCAGCGCACGCCATTCCCGGCGCTCCCGAGCCCTTAGAGAACCCCGACGATCTGGAGCTTGCTCTCCAGCGTGTCGCGATCGAAGGGCTTCATGACATATTCGTCGGCACCGGCATCGACGGCGGCGCGGATATGGTCCACGCCATTCTCGGTGGTGCAGAAGATCACCTTGGGCGGCTGTGCGAAATTGCGGCGGGAGAGTTCCTTGAGGAACTCCAGGCCGCTCATCACCGGCATGTTCCAGTCGAGCAGCACCACGTCCGGCACCTGCCCTTCACACATGTCGAGCGCTTCACGTCCGTCCTGCGCTTCGTGAACGTCGAGATCGAGGGATTCCAGAATGTGGCGCGCCACCTTTCGGATCACCTTGGAGTCATCGACAATGAGGCAGTTCGGCATGAGTCGCGACCCCTGATACTTGCTTGGCTACGTAACCTACGGGCAGAGCGTGTCATTTTGGTAAATTCGTTAAATATCTCAGGCAGCCAGCGCGCCAGAGGGGGCGTTGGTGAAATCGGCGAGCGTGAGCAGAAGATGGCTGCGGCCATCATAATCGACGAGGCCGGAAACGAATGGCCGCCACGCAGGATCGATGCGGCCGCGCAATGGCTGCACGCCGCCCTGCGCCTGGCAGATATCGGTCACGGCATCGATGAGGAAACCATAGCTGTGCCCGGCAATGTCCGCGACAATCGCCAGCGGTGCGGTCTGTGCATCCGCCGCCGTGCCAAAGATGCGCGATTGCAGATCGATCACGGTGAGCACCCGGCTGCGCAGCGCCGCCAGCCCACACACATGCACAGGCGCCAATGGCACGGGTACGATATCCCCCAAGCGCACCACGGCTTCGATGACACAGGCACGCACGGTAATCGGGGCGCCCGCGATGGAGGCGAACAGGAACAGCGAGTCGGTCATGCGGCCTTCCGTGCGAAGCTGGAGATCGCCGCCATCAGCCCGGCGCGGTCATAGCGGTAGATGGAGGGCGGCGCGTCGGGGTCGGCGGGCAGTTGCGGCTGCTCCCGCAGGGCAAGCACTGGAACGCCCATGGGCGCGGGGGCGTGCCCGCTGCCACATAGTACGACATCGGGCGGTGCGTCGCCTGCGGCGCCCAGAACGACGTCATAGCCGGCCTGAACGAGCAGCGGCGCCAGGATGTTGCGCATCCACGGGTCTTCGACATCGGCGATCATGCAGCGCACGGCCTGCGCGGCAGCGTCAGAGGCCGGGCGGGCCGCGACCTCCTCAAACAGGGTGAACGGATCGACCAGCTCCAGTTGCTGCTCGCCAACCAGCACCAGGCCGGCGATCCGTCCCCGGCCGATCGGCACGTCCAGCCGGGCGGGGATTTCAAGAATGTCGAGCACCTCTTCGATGAGGAAGATGAGCAGATCGCGCCCATCGTGCAGGCGCATGGCCTTTAGCACACCGGTCTCATCCGGGCGGACATTGAGCGCCGGCAGCAGGCGCTCCTCGATCCGCGCGAATGCCCGTCCCTCGGAGCGCCCGATCTGCGTACAGTCCAGTTCCTCGACGCGCTCGACGATGGGCAGCGGCATCAGCCGTTCCACGCCATCCCGGTCGCGATAGAAGAGCACCTGCAAGGTATCGATGGCCTCGGTCGGTTCCTGGCTGTGATGATCCCGCCGCGCCTTGTCGGCATCGACCACGGGCAATTGCGCGATCTGGAAGAGCCCGGTGGCGTCGAGCAGCAGCATTGGCTGGCCGTTGTCGGGGAGCGTCATGCCCGCAAATGCCCCGGCGGATGCGATCACCGGTGAGGCCGGGCGAATGACCAGCTCCTCATTGCTGTCGACGGTTTCGACACCCAGCACATAGTTTTGGCCGGCCGAGGAGCGAATGACCATCAAGGTCCGCGGCCCGTTCGCTTCTGCCTGACGGGCAAGGCCCAGCACGTCCTCAAGCGCCACAACCGGATGACGCTCGCCGCGAATGGTCGCGATGCGTCCGCCGGCGACCTCCTCGATCGAGACCATGTTGCTGTTTTCGTGGATCAGCTCGACGACATTGCCACGCGGCATGGCGAAGGTCTGGCCGCCACACCGGACGATCAGGCCCGGAATGATGGTCAGTGTCAGCGGCACGCGCATGGTGATCACCGTGCCGTCGCCAGGCGTCGTGGTGATGTCGATCACGCCGCCGATCTGTTCGATATTGGCCCGCACGACATCCATGCCGACGCCACGCCCGGAGATGGAAGTGACCTCCCGCGCCGTGCTGAGGCCGGGCAGGAAGATCAGGTTCAGCTTCTCTGCGTCGCTCATCCCGGCTGCCTCGGCAGCGGTGACAAGCCCGGCCGCGACCGCCCGATCGACCAGGGCAGCCCGGTCCATGCCGCGCCCATCGTCGGCCACCTCGATGACGATCTGGTTGCCCGACTGCCGGGCGACGATATTCAACCGGCCGACCTCGGGCTTGTCGGCCGCGATGCGGTCGGCCGGTGGCTCAAGGCCGTGGTCGAGGGCGTTGCGCACGATGTGGGTCAGGGGATCGCCGACCATCTCGATCATTTCGCGGTCCATCTCGACATCGCCGCCATCGAGATCCACGACGACCTTCTTGCCCAGTTCGCGGCTGAGGTCGCGCACCATGCGCGGGATGGCCGCATACAGGCGGTCGACCCGCTGCATGCGCGTCTTGCTGATCATGTCGCGCAGGTCCGCGACATTGGTCGACATCCGCTCGAAGCTGCTCTCCACATCCGGCGCGACGCCATGGTCGCGCATCCGGCGCGCCAGATCGTTGCGCGCGAGCACCATGTCGGAGATGCCGTTCATCAGCTGATCGATGAGCGCCAACGGCAGCCGAATCGTGCGCGGGGCTTTGTCGCGCGGCGGGGCGGTTGGTTGTTGCGGACTGGGCGACGGGGGAACGGGTGCCTCGGCGGAGTCCGTGCGCGGCGCGGGCGGTTCGCGGGGCGGGGCCGGCATCGCCCCGGCGGGCGCGATGGGGTGAAAGAGCTCAAATCCGCCGGACCGCAGGGACAGGGCGTCCAGCAGCCCGTCATCATCGGCTTCATCCGGCACGGGTTCACCGCCCAGACCGCGCGCCAGCGCGCCGATTCGGTCCATGACGGCCAGCACCGCCGTAACGGTGGCGGGATCGGCCAGCCGTTCGCCGCGCCGGATGGCTGCCAGCACGTCCTCGGCGCCATGCGCCAGCCGCTCGAAACGGGGCAGGTTCAGGAAGCCGCAGCTTCCCTTGACGGTGTGGAAAAACCGGAAAAACGCGTCGAGGCGAGACTTGTCGGTCGGGTCCGCTTCCCACGCGACGACTTCGCCGGAGAGGACCTCCAGCGTTTCAAGAGTTTCCGCAATGAACTCCCCGATGATCTCGTCCATGCCGCCGCCTGTGGTTAACGCGGCGACACCTTTGGGGCCAAGTCGTGAAAGCCCGGTTAAGACCTGCCGGCCGGGCTCTCACACCGGCGGGATCAAGCCGGCAGGCGCGCGCCGAACAGCAGGTGGGGCTCGTCGGCGCCCGAGATCATCAGCTCACCGCCGGCTTCGGTCGCCACCGTGCGGATCATCACCGCCGCGGCCGTGCGGGTGGTCAGATCGCCATGCCCTTCCAGCCCGGCGCGTATGGCGGGGTCGAAGGTGATGCGCGTGCCTTCGCCGCGCACCGCGATCTCGGTCGATCCGCCCTGCTGCTCCGCACCGATGGCGATCACGCCGCCGCGCGGCAGGGCTTCGCCGGTCAATAGCACCAGATTGAGCAGCAGCTTGGCGGCCGGCTTGGAAAGGCTGTCCCCGGCGATCATCCAGTCGAGCGAGATCTTGCCGCCGGGTGGAAACATGCCTTCCACGGCAGAACGGATTTCGTGCACGGGAATGGCCTCGCCATATCCGCCCCCGGCACCGAAGGCCAAGCGGAAGAATTTGAGTTTGCCCGCCGTCGTCCGGGCGCTGTCCGCCAGCAGCGTGAGGCATTGCTCGCGCATCCGCGGGTCGGTCTCATCGGCAAGCAGCTCGATGCCGTTGTTCAGCGCGCCGACGGGGCTGAGCAGATCATGGCACAGGCGAGAGCAGAGCAGGCTGGCGAAATCGATGGAGTCGGACGCGGTGGATTTGACCAAGACGGGGATATCCTCTCTTCAGGCGATGGCCGTGCCCTCATGGCGCTGCGGGCGCGCGGGTGCAAGCCGCCCATGCGGCGAACCGACCAGTTCGACGGGATCGAAAACGCCATGGATGCGGCCTGACGCAACAACTTGCCAGGCCAGAAGGTCGCCGCGCGCGTCGACGAGCAGCCAGATCTCGCCCGCCGCCCCCGCCATGGCCGCATCGATCGCCGAGGGGACGGCCTCGCCATGAGGATGGGAATGATAATGGCCGACAATAGCCGGTCCGCCCTGGCGCGCCTCGCGATGTGCGGCGATGAGCATGGCCGGATCGACCTCGAAGCGGTGCTCGGGCTGCTCCGCCACATTGGCGGCGGCGCGAAGTTCGGTGATGGCGATGGTAGTCGTCCCGCCGTCCGCGCCGGCCAAGCGCTGGCCCATCAGTAGGCCGCAGCATTCCAGCGGGGCGGCGGCCTTCGCCTGCGCGAGGATCGCATCGCGCAGCGGTCTTGATATGTGCACGGCCATCCCCAGATATTAGGCCGTGGAAACGGGGGTTACCAGCATTACGGCGCTGATCACGCAGGCCGAGCACGGCATGAGACTGGACCGCGCGCTTGCGAGCGTGCTGCCAGCCCTGTCGCGCGAGCGCGTGAAGGCGCTGATCCTGGCAGGGCAAGTGACCGGGCCGGACGGCCGCCCGGCGGCTGATCCAGCCTATAAGGTGAAGGCCGACATGGCCTTTGCCGTAGAGATTCCGGAGGCGGCGCCCGCCGAGGCGCAGCCGCAGGCGATCGATCTGGTGATCGCCCATGAGGATGCGCATCTGATCGTGGTGGACAAGCCGGCGGGCATGGTCGTGCATCCCGCCGCCGGCAACCCGGATGGCACGCTGGTCAATGCCTTGCTCCACCATTGCGCCGGGCAGCTTTCCGGCATTGGCGGGGTCGCGCGGCCCGGCATCGTCCACCGCATCGACAAGGATACCTCCGGGCTCCTGGTCGTCGCCAAGACGGATCAGGCGCATGAGGGGCTGGCCCGCCAGTTCAAGGACCACAGCATCGACCGGCGTTATCTCGCCATCGTGCAGGGGCGGCCTGCGCCGCCTTCCGGCACGGTCAACCAGTGGATCGGCCGCTCGGACGCGGATCGCAAGAAGATGGCCGTGCAGCGCGAGGGGCGCGGCAAGCACGCCATCACCCATTATCGCACGCTCGAGCGACTTGATCGGGCGGCGCTGATCGAATGCCGGCTGGAGACGGGACGGACCCATCAGGTGCGCGTGCACATGGCCCATCTCGGTCACCCGCTGCTAGGCGATCCGGTCTATGCCCGCGGCGGCATCCACAAGGCGCTGCTCGCCGAACTTGGCTTTCGTCGTCAGGCGCTTCATGCGGCCCGGCTAGGGTTCATCCACCCGGTCACAAGCCAGCCTCTCAGCTTTGAAAGCCCGATTACGGATGACATGCAGCAACTGTTCAGCCATCTTTGCGTATAAGGATGAGCGCGATGCCCCTTCTTGTTTGCGCGCTCCAGAAGGATGAAGTTTCGTGAGTAACGGCAGTAATCTCCCTGCAACGATCCCTGCGCTTGGCGGCGATGCGAGCCTGAACCGCTATCTGTCGGAGATTCGCAAGTTCCCGCTCCTCAAGCCCGAGGAGGAGTATATGCTCGCCAAGCGCTATCAGGAGCATGGCGATCCGGAGGCTGCGGCGCGGCTGGTGACGAGCCATCTGCGACTCGTGGCGAAGATCGCCATGGGCTATCGCGGCTATGGCCTGCCTGTCTCCGAGCTGATCTCCGAGGGCAATATCGGCCTGATGCAGGGCGTGAAGAAATTCGAGCCGGACCGGGGCTTTCGTCTCGCCACCTATGCGATGTGGTGGATTCGCGCGTCGATCCAGGAATTCATCCTGCGCTCGTGGAGCCTCGTGAAGATCGGCACCACGGCGGCGCAGAAGAAGCTGTTCTTCAACCTGCGGCGCATGAAGAACCAGATCGAAGCCTTCGAGGATGGCGATCTGCGCCCCGAGGATGTGACCAAGATCGCGACCGATCTCGGTGTCTCGGAAGATGACGTCATTTCCATGAACCGCCGCATGGCCATGGGCGGCGACACCTCGCTCAACGTTTCCATGAACGATGACGGCGAAGGGCAGTGGCAGGACTGGCTGGCGGACGAAGGGCCGTTGCAGGACGAGCGGATTGCCGACGCGCAGGAAAGCGACGTGCGGCACGACATGCTGCTCGATGCGATGGATGACCTCAATGACCGCGAACGGCATATCCTGCAGGAGCGGCGCCTCGCGGAGGAGCCCAAGACGCTCGAGGAACTCAGCCAAGTCTATGGCGTCAGCCGCGAGCGCGTGCGCCAGATCGAGGTTCGGGCGTTCGAGAAGCTGCAGCGCGCGATGCTTCGGATCGCCGGTGAAAAGCGCCTGATGACGGTAGCCGGCTGACGAGTCTGCGGATTGCGCTCGTCGCCTAGGCGAAGGGGCAGTCGTAACGGATAGGGGACGCGATGCAGCGCAAGCGTGCCTCTGGCTCGTGGATGGGATTGGCAGGCCGTAGCCCGCGGGCGCGGGTCTGGCGTGTTCTGGCGATCCTCTTTGTCTTGTTCGTCCTGCCTGTACTCATTGGTGCGGTGCTGTTTACCAGCAGCGCGCCCCTTGCCGACGCCCGCCCCACGCCAACGCCTCTGCAGGTCGGTGCCGGTCGGGCCGCAATCGAGCAGTTGCAGGCCAGCAGGCAGCGGCCCGGCGGTGTCAGCTTGCTTACGCTCACGCCCACCCATCTCGACGGCTTGAGTGCGCTCGCAACTCATGGCTTTCGCCCTGACCGGCTCAACCTCGACCTCCACGATGAGCAGCTTCATGTCGCCGCGAGCCATGCCCTTCCGCTCGGGCGCTGGTTGAATGTCGGTCTGGTTGTGAGCGGCCCGAGTAACGGATTTCCCGAAGTAGAGGCACGCATCGGCGCGGTCTCGTTGCCGGCATATCCGACTCGGCTGCTGCTGGAGGGGTTGCGTCAGCTGCTGCGCCTGCGCGGCGCCGTGATTCCGCCGCTCGACACGGTCGTCCAGCGCTTTTCCATTCGCAACGGCGCGGTGATGGCGGCGGTGCAGTTGCCGCCCAAGACCGGCCTGCTCGATCAGTTTACTGGCGGTGACGCGGTCGACGGCGCGAAGGTGCTGGATCGCTATTGCGCGCTGGTGGCGCTGCAGGCGCGCGATCCGCAAAGCGACTTCGCCATACAGGTCCGCCGTGCGTTCCCGCCGAGCCAAACCGCTACGTCGGAAACGAATCGCGCGGGCTTTGTGGCGCTGGCGATGCTGGTGGTCGATCCGCGCGCCGGGCAACTGGCCGGGCTGGAGCTGAGCGCCACGCGCCGCTGTCCGCCGCCTGCGACAGCAATCACGCTCCATGGCCGGGACGACCTCCCCAAGCATTGGGCGCTGTCCGCCGCGCTGGCTGCGCAGACCGGTGTGCAGTTCTCATCGGCAATGGGCGAGTGGAAGGAACTGGCGGACAGCCTGTCTGCCGCGTCGGCGTTCCAGACCGGCACCGCCTCTGGCTTCTCCTTCGTCGATCTGGCGGCGGACCGCTCCGGATTCCAGGTCGCGCAGGCCGCTGGCGATCCGCGCCGGGCGCAGGACGTCGCGCAACGCCTGGCGACCGCGACGCAGGAACGCCTGCTGCCGCCTGCCCTGCTTCAGAACGACGAGGGGCTGAGCGATGCCGCCTTCGCCGCGCGCTACGGCAGCGTCCAAGACCCGCGCTACACAAGGCTCGTTGCCGAGGTCGACCGGACACTGGCTCGGGATGGATTGCTGGCGCCATCCGACTGAGAAGGCCGACCGGCGCAGCCTCGCAGCGAAGGTCCATTTGCCTGTTGCGCAAAAGCGGCTAGGGCGTGCACCATGCTCAATACAGTTCTCGTGATGATCGGCGGCGCCATCGGCGCGGCCCTGCGCTACCAGTTGGGACGCGCGAGCCTGGGCATCATGGGGCCGGGCTACCCCTGGGGCACGCTCGCCGCTAATGTGCTGGGCGGGCTGGCTATGGGCCTCGTCGCGGGCTGGCTGGCCGCGCGCTATCAAGGCCAGCAGGGCGAGCAAATCCGGCTGCTCGTGGCAGTCGGCGTGCTCGGCGGTTTCACGACCTTCTCCGCTTTCAGCCTGGAGACAATGCTGATGATCGAGCGCGGCGAAGCGCTGAACGCGCTCGGTTATGTGCTGCTCTCCGTTGCCGCCTCCATCGGCGCGCTTGCGCTGGGCCTCACCCTCATGCGGAGTGCCACGGCATGAGCAAGACCGACCTCGCTGGCGTACGCCAGTTCACCGTGCGTGCCGAGGATGATGGCATCCGCCTCGACCGCTGGTTCAAGCGCCACATGCCGGAAGCCAGCTTCGCCATCGTTTCACGTTGGGCGCGGACCGGGCAATTGCGCGTCGACGGCGCCCGCGCGACGCCGGGCGACCGGATTGCCGAGGGGCAGACCTTGCGCGTGCCTCCGCTCGATGTCGCTGCGGCAAAGGAAGCCGGCAAGGCACCACGCCCGCGCCCCATCCTGACCGAGGATCAGATCAACTTTGCCGAGGGTCTGGTCATCCACCGCGACGCGCAGGCCATCGTCATCAACAAGCCGCCGGGCCTTGCCACGCAGGGCGGCACCAAGACGCACGAGCATGTCGACGGACTGCTCGATGCTCTGATGTTCGAGCGGGACGACCGGCCGCGCCTCGTCCACCGGCTGGACAAGGACACCAGCGGTGCGCTGCTGCTCGCCCGCACCTCGCGCAGCGCGGCGCATTTTGCCAAGAGCTTCTCCTCCCGCACAGCGCGCAAGGTCTATTGGGCTATCGTGATGGGCGTGCCCTCCGTCTCGGACGGCTTCATCGATCTGCCACTCGCCAAGCAGCCGGGCACCGGCGGCGAGAAGATGCATGTCGATGAGAAGGACGGCCTGCCCGCCCGCACGCGCTATCGGGTGATTGAGCGCGCCGGCAACCGCGCCGCCTGGGTGGAGCTGCAGCCGCACACCGGCCGCACCCATCAGTTGCGCGTCCATATGGCCGAGATCGGCCACCCGATCGTAGGCGACGGCAAATATGGCGGCAAGGAGGCGTTCCTCAGCGGATCGATCAGCCGCAAGATGCACCTGCACGCCCGGCGCATCCGCATCGACCATCCCGATGGCTCCCCGCTCGATGTGAAGGCCGAGCCGCCCTTCCATTTCGCTGAAACGCTGGCGAGCCTGGGCTTCGACGTGAACGAGGGCGATCTGCCGCTGGAGATCGACATCCAGCCGACCGCCTCCGACCGCAAGGCCGCCGACAAGCGTGCGTCCACCGCCCACGCCAAGGACATGCGCAAGGCTCGCCGTGGGGAACGCCGCTCCCGCAGCGCCCCGGACAAGCCCGAGCGCTTCAAGGGCCCGCCGAAGCCGCGCGGCAAGGGGGCCAAGCCGGCCGGGCCAGCCGCGCGCCCGGGTGCCAAGCGGCCCACCGGCGGCGCACGGCCGCGAAAGCCGGAGCGGGATTAAGGGCAAAAGGCGCAGCGGAATGACACCGCATGCTCCCCTCCTCTTCAGAGGAGGGGCTTGCGTATCCTTTTGAAGGCGAGGTGTTCTCATTCGATTTTGCGCTGCAGGCAGGGCCAATGCGCACGTCCGACAGCATCACCCCGCTTGATTTCGCAGGCGCACAATGACAAGGGCCTCTGCCATTGGAAAGGCGCAGGCCTTCCATTATATTCTTCATTCGACCGATCGAAAGGTCCGCCATGCGCACTCGCCTTTATCCGCTCAGCGAGCTGGAAGACATTCCCGGCACGACCGTGTTCAATGCCCGCCGCTCGCGTGAGGCTTATCACCTGCACAAATTCTGCATGTCGCTGATGGATGCAGGCAATCGCGCCGAGTTCAAGGACCATGAGCGCGCCTATCTCGACAAGTTCAAGATGAGCGAAGAGCAGAAGCGCGCCGTGCAGGATCGCGATTTCAGCAAGCTCATCGATCTGGGCGGTAACATCTACTTCCTCGTCAAGCTCTCCAATACCGATGGCTGGAGCACGCAGCGCGCGGTGAGCTCGATGACCAATATGACGCCCGACGAATATGCCGCGATGATGCGGTCCGGCGGTCGCTCGCCGACTGGCCAGCGCTCCAAGCGGGAGGGCAACTGACATGGCACGGATCACTGCCGGCATTGCGACCAGCCACGTCCCCGCTATCGGCGCGGCCTTCGACACCGGGCGCTCGACCGACGACTACTGGAAGCCGATCTTCGATGGCTATGAGTGGGTGAAGACCTTCGAGCAGGAGGAAAAGCCTGACGTCGTCATCCTGTGCTACAACGATCATGCGTCCGCGATGATGCTGGACGTGGTGCCGACTTTCGCGCTCGGCATGGCCGAGGAATTCGAGCCGGCCGACGAAGGCTGGGGCAAGCGCGACGTGCCCGTGGTCGAAGGACATATCGAGCTGGCCGCGCACATGGCCGAACAACTCGTCATCGACGAGTTCGACATGACCCTGATGAACAATATGGATGTCGACCATGGCTGCACGGTTCCGCTCAGCCTGATGTTCGGCAAGGTCGACAAATGGCCGTGCAAGGTCATTCCGCTCGCGGTGAACGTCACGCAGTTCCCGACGCCCTCGGGCGCGCGCTGCTGGGCGCTTGGCGAGGCGATCCGCTATGCGGTGGAGACCTATCCCGAGGATCTCAACGTGCAGATCTGGGGCACTGGCGGCATGAGCCATCAGCTGCAGGGGCCGCGCGCCGGGCTGATCAATCCCGAGTTCGACAATGCCTTCCTGGACAAGCTCGTCGGCGAGACCGATGAGCTGCGCGCCATCACGCGGCTGGAATATCTGCGCGAGGCGGGCACTGAGGGCATTGAGCTCATCATGTGGCTCATCATGCGCGCCGCGCTCGGCACCGAGGTGGAGGCGTTGCATCGGTTCTACCATGTTCCGGCCTCCAACACCGCCGTCGGCCACATTGTGCTGCGGCCCAAGGAGATCGCGGAAGCGCCTGCGAAGGCCCGCCTTTGAGCGGTTTCGCTCTCTTCAAAGCATCCCAGGAAAGCCCGGCCTTGCGCCGGGCTTTTTCGTTTGTCGGCTCAGCGTGTCGGCCTATCACATAAAGCTTCCTATATATAAAGAATACTTTATATGATGATTTCGTACGGCGTGCGTTGCGCCGGTTGGAGCTGGAGACTGCCATGACGTCCAAACCCCCTTTCCGCGCCGACCATGTCGGCAGCTTCCTGCGCCCGCAGGCGCTTATCGAGGCCCGGCACGATCATGCCGCCGGCAAGATCGACGCTGCCGCGCTGCGCGCGATCGAGGACAAGGCCATTGCCGATGTCGTGGCGTTCCAGGAGAGCGTCGGCGTCAAGGCGGTGACGGACGGCGAGTTCCGCCGCAAATTCTTCCACACCGACTTCCTGCTGCAGCTCGACGGCATCGAGGAGCAGGGCGGCATGGAAGTGCAGTTCCAGAATGCGATCGGCAAGGACGTGCATTTCGCGCCGCCCAAGATGGTGGTGACCGCCAAGATCGCCCACGCCAAGCCGATCCAGCGGGCGGATTACGAATATCTCGCCAGCGTGGTGAGCGAGACGCCCAAGGTGACCATTCCCTCGCCCACCATGCTGCATTTCCGCGCCGGGCGCGAAGGCATCAGCGAGGCGGTCTATCCCGACATGGCCGATTTCTTCGCGGACGTGGCCTCGGCCTATCAGGAGGAAGTCGCCGATCTCGCCGATGCCGGCTGCCGCTATCTGCAGCTCGACGATACCAATCTGGCCTATCTGTGCGATGACAAGCAGCGCGAGAATGCCCGCAAGCGCGGCCTCGATCCCGATGATCTGCCGCGCCATTATGCCAAGATGATCAACGATGCGCTGGCCACCGCGCCGGATGACATGTTCACGGCGATGCACCTGTGCCGGGGCAACTTCCGCTCCAGCTGGGCCGCCGAGGGTGGCTATGAGCCGGTCGCCGAGATCATGTTCAACGAGGTCGATATCGACTCCTTCCTCCTCGAATATGACGATGCGCGCTCGGGCGACTTCGCGCCGCTGCGCTTCCTGCCGAAGGGCAAGATCGTCGTGCTCGGCCTGATCACCACCAAGCTGGGTGAACTGGAGACCAAGGACGAGGTGAAGCGCCGGATCGACGACGCGACGAAATATGTCTCGCTCGACCAGCTTGCCCTGTCCCCGCAATGCGGCTTCGCCTCGACCGTCCACGGCAATGACATCGCCTTCGACCAGCAGAAGGCGAAGATGGAGCTGGTGGCCGAGGTTGCTCAGGAAGTCTGGGGCTAAGGCTCAGCTCGCCTCCTCCCGCCGCATGCGGGAGGGAGCGTCGCTCCTAAAGCGCCCGATCTGGCGGTAGCACCGCCGGGCCGGGCTCACGCAGATGCGGGTCCGGGTTCATGTGCAGGCGCGGTCCTTCGTCATCCCAGATGAAGCGCAGGTTGCGCACGCGGATCAGATAGCTGAGGCCAATCGCCGCGGAGAGAAAGCCCGCCGCGCCGCCGACGCCCATCGCGGCGCGCGCGCCATAGGTGTCGGCGACCCAGCCGATCAGCGGCGCGCCGAGCGGCAGGCCGCCCAAGGTGATCGCGACATAGATGGCCATCACCCGCCCGCGCATCGCCCGGTCCGTCGCCAACTGGACGAAGCCGTTGGATGAGGTGAGCGATGTCTGAGCCGCGAGGCCCACGCCGATCAGCACCAGTCCGAACAAGATATAGCTTGGCGAGAGCGCGGCGGCGGTCATGAAACAGCCGAACAGGAAGGTGCCGATGACCGCGTGATGCATCCGGGGCCGGTCGCGCCGGGCGGTCAGCAAGGCGCCGGTGACTGAGCCGATCGCCATGATGGAGGTCAGCAGGCCATATTCGCTGGCGCCCTGCTGATAGACGGTCGCCGCCATCACGCTGATGAAAATCCCGAAGTTCATGCCCAGCGTGCCGAAGAAGAACAGCATCAGGAACACGGTGCGAATGTCCGGTCGCCCGGCCACATAGCGAAAGCCGTCGAGCAGCCGGCTCACCCCGCGCGGCTGCGCGGCCGCATGGGCATGCCGCGTCACCCGCACATTGAGCAGGCCGGTGGTGACGATCAGGTAGGAGAGCCCGTTGATCACGAACACCCAGCCGGTGCCCACCAGCGCGATGCACAGGCCCGCCAGTGCCGGTCCGATCATGCGGGCGGTCTGGAAGGCCGTGCTGTTCATGGCCACCGCGTTGCCGATGATCTCGTCCCCCACCAGATCGGAGACGAAGCTGTGCCGCGCGGGCGCCTCGAACGCCATGCAGCAACCGAGCGCAAAGCCGAAGATGTAGACGTGCCAGAGCTCCGCCAGCCCGGAAATGATCAGGGCGCCAAGACTGAGCGCCAACAGGGTCTGGAAGCACTGGATCGTGATGAGCAGCTTGCGCCGGTCGACATGGTCGGCGACCGATCCGGTCACCGCCACAAGCAGCACCTGGGGCAGGAACTGCAGCGCGGTGAGAATGCCGACCGCGCCGGCGCTATGATCGGTTAGTTCGGTGAGCACCAACCATGTCTGGGCCGTGCCCTGCATCCAGGTGCCGATGTTGGAAAAGAGATTGGTGCTGACCCACAGCCGGAAGTTGCGGTTGGAGAGGGAGCGAAACATGCCATTGCCGCCTGACCTCATGCCGCCTCCTCTATCCTGTTCCGGCACAACGCCCGACGCGGCGTCTGGTCGCATGTCCATGCGGGTGAGCGACGCTGCTTGCCCGCGCAGTGGCCGGCCAGATGGCGCTAGTCCCCTTGTGCGGTCCGGGTCAACCGCACAACCGCCTTTATGGCGCCTGCCGGCCCTTGAACCCCTGCGCGACGACGAACCACTCCACCGATCCCTTGCGGCTGGACGGCGGCTTGGCGTGCTTGACGGTGCGAAAGGCCGCCTTGAGCTGGCGCAGCAGGCCATCATCCGTCCCGCCGGCAAAAACCTTTGCGACGAAGGCGCCGCCGGGCCGCAGGGTCTGCATCGCGAAGTCGGCGGCCGCCTCGACCAGGCCCATGGTGCGCAAATGGTCCGTCTGCTGGTGGCCGACCGTATTGGCCGCCATGTCCGACAGGACCAGATCCGGCGCGGCGCCCAGCTCCGCGATCAGTTGATCGGGCGCTTCGTCTGCCATGAAGTCCATCTGGAGCAGGGTCACATCGGGCAGCGGCTCGATGGGCAAGAGGTCGATGCCCACGACCTTCGCTTTGGGCAGCACCTTTCGCACCACCTGCGTCCAGCCGCCAGGCGCTGCGCCCAGATCGACGACATGGCGGACATCCTTGAGCAGGCCGAACTTCTCGTCCAGCTCCAGCAGCTTGTAGGCAGCGCGGCTGCGATAGCCCTCTGCCTTGGCCCGCTTCACATAGGGGTCGTTCAACTGGCGCTGCAGCCAGCGCGTCGATTGGGCCGTGCGCCCGCGTGCCGTGCGCACGCGCGTGCCGACAGATTTGTCACCTCTGGCCATTATCCCAGGTCCCGGCTTGAGGCGCTGTCCGTCAGCGCACGGAGAATCCCTTCGCGAATACCGCGGTCGGCGACGCCCAGCCGGTCTGCCGGCCAGATGTCGAGAATGCTTTCCAAGATTGCGCAGCCCGCCACCACCAGATCGGCGCGCTCGTCGCCGATGCAGGGCTGGGCGATGCGGTCCGGAATGCTCATGGTGGAGAGCCGCCCAGCAATATCTCGCATGGCATCGGCCGGCACCGTCAGTCCGTCGATCGCCTTGCGATCATAACGCGGCAGGCCCAGATGGACGCTGGCGAGCGTGGTGACGGTGCCGGACGTGCCGAGCAGGCGCACCGGCACGTCCCTGGGCAGCCGCTCGGCAAAGGCGGCAAAGGCCTCGCGCATTCGCCGGAGCATTTCGGCATAGGCCGCAGCGCGCTCGCTGGCGGTGTCGCCATGGCCGGCCACAGCTTCCGCCAGTGACACGACGCCGTGCGGCGCGCTGTGCCAATCGACGATGCGCAACTGATCGCCATCGCCATCGAGCAGCACCAGCTCGGTCGAGCCTCCGCCGATGTCGAAGATGAGCGCCGGGCCTTCGCCACGTTCCAGCAGCGCCTTGCAGCCGAGGACCGCAAGCCGCGCTTCCTCGCGGGGCGAAATGATGTCGAGCATGATGCCGGTTTCGCGCTGCACCCGGTCGACAAAGGCGCGCCCGTTTTCTGCCTGACGGCAGGCTTCGGTCGCGACAGAGCGCGCCAGGACCACGCGGCGGCGGCGCAGCTTCTCGGCGCAGACGGAGAGGGCGGACAAGGTGCGGTCGATCGCGGCGTCCGACAGGCGCCCGGTGGCGGAAAGGCCTTCGCCAAGGCGCACGATACGGGAAAAGGCGTCCACGATCACGAAGCGGTCACCATCCGGCCGCGCGATGAGCAGGCGGCAATTGTTGGTGCCGAGGTCGAGCGCAGCCAGATTGCCGCGCGGCAGCGGACGATTGAAGGATCGCGCCTTCTGTTTCGCGCCCCCGGCGGACACCAGTGTGCCGGGCTCCTGCCCCATGCGCGGCGCGGGCGTCGCCTTATGCGCCATGACTTCTTGACCTTCTCTTCCGGCGGGACTTCCGCCGGGACTTGCCACCACGCTAGACGTGCGTGGCGGGCGACGCAAGGTGGCTGCCATGCTCCGAACGATGAGGGTGGAAAATCGCCTTGACCGCAGGCAGTCCGCGCCCTATCTGCGCCCGCTCTTGCCCCGTCGTCTAAAGGTAAGACTACGGACTCTGACTCCGTCAATCGAGGTTCGAATCCTCGCGGGGCATCCAGCTTTTCAGATCATCGCGACCGCGTCCGCCCCTTTCGGGGCGGCGCGGCCGGTCGCCGGTTTCGCGGTCGGATCAGCGCGGGCCCCGGGTTCCGCGCGGGTCGCGCCAGCGGAAGGCCGAATCGGCAATGGGCGCGCCATATTTGAGATTGCTCAGGCGAATATTGGTGCGATTGCCCTGCGCATCCAGCGCCACCCAGCCATAGAGCGAGAGCCCGCCCGGCACGCCGGCCTTGCGGGTGAAGATGAGCGTGATCACGCCATATTCGGGATGCTGGGGATCGCGCACTTCCACCGAGACGACGCGCGGATCGCCGGTGTCGACGATCTTGCCATAGCGGGTGATATCGCGCTTGGGGTCGAGCAACGCGCCCAGCGGCGAATTGCGGATCGGCCAGCGCTGCACCTGCGCAACCTGATAGTCGATCATGTAGAGCGAGCTGCCGTCGGCAACGATGAGCAGATCGCCGGCGCCATAATCGAAGCGGATCTTGCCCGGCTGCTTCCAGAGCAGCTTGCCGTTCTGCACCTGCCCGTTGCGGTCGGTCTGGGTGAAGTCGCCGCTCAGCGTGGTGATGCCGCGAACCGCCGTGCTGACGCTCGCGAGGTCGCTCGACCTCGCGGCTTGCGCAGCCACCGGGCTGGCCGGCACCAAGGCCGGCGCCGCGAGCGCGGTCAGCAGCAGAGAGAGGGTGGCGGAACGCCGGGTGAATTTGGGAAGTCTGATCATCGCGCCCGGATAGGTCCCTGCCGTTGAATATCCACTGAATGCCGCGCGCCGCAGCGCGTTCCCGCGCCCGGGGGGCGAGGCAATCGGCCGCTCTTACTTGGGATTGCCCATTTCGTCGCGCAGCACTTCCCGGCGGCCGACATGGTTGGGCGCGCCGACCATGCCTTCATTTTCCATCCGCTCGATCAGGCGCGCCGCGCTGTTATAGCCGATCCGCATCTGGCGCTGGAGCCAGCTGGTCGAGGCCTTCTGGTTCTCGAACACGAGCTGGCAGGCCTTGCGGAACAGCTTGGCATCGGCGCTGTCATCGCCGAGATCGACGCCATCGAGCGCGAAGCTGCCATCCTCGGGCTCCTCGGTGACCGCGGAAATGTAATCTGGCTGGCCCTTGGAGCGCCAATGGTCGGCGACGCCGCGCACCTCGTCATCGCTCACGAACGGCCCGTGGACGCGCATCAGGCCCTTGCCGCTCGCCATGTAGAGCATGTCGCCCTTCCCCAGCAGCTGCTCGGCGCCCTGCTCGCCCAAAATGGTGCGGCTGTCGATCTTCGAGGTGACGAAGAAGCTGATGCGGGTCGGCAGGTTCGCCTTGATGACGCCAGTGATGACGTCGACCGAGGGGCGCTGGGTCGCGAGGATGAGGTGGATGCCGGCGGCGCGCGCCTTCTGCGCGAGGCGCTGGATCAGGAATTCGACTTCCTTGCCGGCCGTCATCATCAGGTCGGCCAGCTCGTCGACCACCACCACGATCTGCGGCAGGGGCTGATAATCCAGCTCCTCCTCCTCGTAGATCGGCTGGCGGGTCTGTTCATCGAAACCGATCTGGACGCGGCGGCCCAGGGACTTGCCCTTGGCACGGGCGCCGCGGACTTTCTCATTATAGCCCGCCAGGTTGCGCACGCCGATGGAGGCCATCATGCGATAGCGATCCTCCATCTGCTCGACCGCCCATTTGAGCGCGCGGATGGCCTTGGCCGGCTCGGTGACGACCGGGGAGAGCAGATGCGGGATGTTGTCGTAGATGCTCAGTTCCAGCATCTTCGGGTCGATCATGATCAGGCGCAGATCGTCCGGCGTCATCCGGTAGAGCAGCGAGAGCAGCATGGTGTTGAGGCCGACCGACTTGCCCGAGCCGGTCGTACCCGCGACGAGCAGATGCGGCATACCGGCGAGATCGGCGATGACCGGCTCACCGAAGATGTTCTTGCCGAGGATGATGGGCAGGCCGCCCTTCTGTTCGGCGAATTGCTGGCTGGTGATGAGCTGGTGCAGCACCACGGATTCGCGGTCAGCATTGGGCAGCTCGATGCCGATCACCGTCCGCCCCGGAATGGTGGCGACGCGCGCCGAGAGCGCCGACATGTTGCGGGCGATGTCGTCGGCGAGCTGGATGACGCGGCTGGCCTTGATGCCGGGGGCTGGCTCAAGCTCATACATGGTGACGACGGGGCCGGGGCGCACCTCGGTGATCGCGCCCTTGACGTGGAAGTCATCGAGCACGCTTTCCAGCAGCCGCGCATTGCGCTCGAGGCCGGGCCGGTCGATCTTGCTGACCGCGCTGGCGGGCGCGGGTGACAGCAGATCGGGAGATGGCAGCGCGCCATTGCCGAACAGGTCTTCCTGTCCCGAGACGGGGCCGAAGGCCTTGGGAATGGCGGCGCTGCTCGGCGACTGGATGGTGATCGGCTGGCGGGGTGTGGTGTCCACCGGGCGGCGTGGTTCCGCCTCGCGCTCGGGATGCGGGTCGCGTTCGGGCTCGGCGACATCCAGGCTGCCAGCTTTCGCCGTCCGCAAGGAGCCAAGGCTGGAGAGCAGCGGCAGGGCGGGGCGGGCAAGATGCCAGAGCGGCTTTTCGAGCGCGAGGCTGCGGACCCACAGCCACAGGCCGCTGGCGATAAAGGCCGCAAGCAGCAGCCATTGCAGAATGAGGTCGGCGGTTTCGCCGAGGCGTGCGGTCAGGGCTGTGAGGCCGTGAGCGAACAGGAAGCCGATGACGCCGCCCCAGCGGGCCGGCAGCCCGACCAGCGGTTCGGGCTGGGCAATCCACAGGCCGGTGCCGATGAGCAGCAGGCCGCCGAGACATTTGGCGATCTGGCCCTGCCAGCCGCTCATGTCTGCATCGGCCCACAGGCGCCGCGCGAAGACGAGGATGAAGGGCAGCAACAGCAAGGCAGGCAGGCCGGCGAAGGTGAAGAGAATGTCCGCTGCCCAGGCACCGGCGGCGCCCATCAAATTGCGCGTCTCCGGCCCGGCGGCGGTGTTCAGGGCTTGGTCGCTCACCTTGTAGCTGAGCAGTGCTAGCAGCAGAAACAGCGCCAGCGCGTACAGCCCGACCGAGCCAGCAAAGGTGCCGATGCGGATCAGGCTCCGGCGCAGCATCGCCTGCCATTCGGGGGTCCGATTCATCGGTGCCCGACTTGCCATTGCCACTCACTCCTTCGTCCGGCGCGGCGGGGTCACGCACGCGCCGTGCCCGAAATGTTCCGCGCGGCGACAATCCTCTTTCACGGACTCGGCGTCAAGAGTCCCCGGTTTTTCGGCATGCTGGGCGCGCTACGGCAGGCGCCGGCGCTGCGAGCCTCACCGGCCAGGCGTTTCCCCGGTGCGAATGGCGTTCCCGATTTCCAGCGTGTCGATCCGCAGCCGGCTGATGCGGGCCTGTCCGATGCGCAGCCGCCCGATGGCGAGCGCGCCGATCGCAATTGCGCCCATGGCAAGGGCACCCAACGCGAATGCGCCGACCGCAACTGCGCCGGTCGCGGAGGCCCCCGTCGCCGTCGCACCGGTCGCCACTGCACCCGTGGCGCTTGCGCCTGTGACGCGTGAGGCGGCCTGCGTCTGCGGTGCGCGCAGATCACGGCTCGGCGCGGAAGGGGCCATGTCGGGCCGGTCAGTCATTCGGCCGCCACGGCGCTGGCATTGGCAGCATCGCTCATCTCGGCTTCCAGCTTGGCGGCTTCGATCTCGGCCGCCTTGGCTTCCACCAGCGAAACGATGTGGTCGATCATCTGGGCATCGTTGATGTGGTGATCGGTCACGCCGGAGAGGTAGACCATATGCTTGCCATTCCCGCCGCCGGTGAGGCCGATGTCCGTCTCCCGCGCTTCGCCGGGGCCATTGACCACGCAGCCCAGCACGGAAAGCGAGATCGGCGTGTTGATGTGCTGAAGGCGGCTCTCCAGTGCCTCGACCGTGCGGATCACATCGAAGCCCTGCCTTGCGCAGCTTGGGCAGGAGACGACACGGACACCGCGCGTGCGGATGCCGAGCGACTTGAGGATTTCATAGCCGACACGCACTTCCTCTTCTGGCTCGGCGGAGAGCGAGACGCGGATCGTGTCGCCGATGCCGGCCCAGAGCAGGTTGCCGATGCCGATCGCGCTCTTCACGGTGCCGCCGATCAGCCCGCCGGCTTCGGTGATGCCGAGGTGCAGCGGGCAGTCCACCGCGTCGGCAAGCTGCATATAGGCCGCGACGGCCAGGAACACGTCGCTCGCCTTCACCGCGACCTTATAGTCGTGGAAGTCCTGGTCCTGCAGCAGCTTGATATGGTCGAGCGCGCTTTCCACCAGCGCCTCGGGGCAGGGCTCGCCATATTTTTCCAGCAGATCCTTTTCGAGGCTGCCGGCATTCACGCCGATGCGGATCGCACAGCCATTGGCCTTGGCGGCATCGACCACTTCCTTCACGCGGGCGGCAGAGCCGATATTGCCGGGGTTGATGCGCAGGCAGGCCGCGCCCGCATCGGCGGCTTCCAGCGCGCGTTTATAGTGGAAATGAATGTCCGCGATGATCGGCACCTTGGCCGCGCGGACGATCTGCTTCATTGCCGCCGTGCTCTCCACGTCCGGGCAGGAAACCCGGATGAGGTCGACACCGGCCTCCTCGCAGCGGCGGATTTGGTCGATCGTCGCCTTCGCATCGTGGGTCGGCGTGTTGGTCATCGTCTGCACGGTCACCGGCGCGCCGCCGCCGACCGGCACGTTGCCAACCATGATCTGGCGGCACTCGCGCCGCGCAATGTCGCGCCACGGGCGCAGGCCGGGATTATGCTCTGACATGATTGTCCTTGGAGAGGGGGCGTGTCCGGGGGTCGGTCATCATCCCGGCGCTTATAGCCCCGCTCTAGGGCAGAGGCGAGGGGGGATTGCGCGGATGGACCCGCTGTCGGGAGCACGGGTCGCACCCCGTCACAAATCGCCATCAGGCGCGCGTGGCAAATCGTCCCGACAAGAGACAGGATGCGCCGAGCCGTTGGCATAGGCAGGAACCCGCGAACGCGCGGGACGTTTTCATGGCCGGAAGGATCGTGACATGGCGCATTCACCTGTGCAGGCTTTGAGCTCTGCCGTTCGTCACCCGGGCATTCACGTCAAACCATTCGATGGCACGGCCATTGGCGCGCGCTATGAGCCAGGCAAGCTCAATCAGTGTCCCGATTGCGCCAGCACGCAATGGTATGTCGGACGCGTCAGCGCCCAATGCGCCGTCTGCGAAACGGCGCTGCCGCTCGCACAGGCCTGCTACGCAACCAGCCCACCGGTGTTCGTGACCCGCTTTGCCAAGCGCGCCAACAAAGCCTAGGCTTAGCCGCCAAAGGGTGCCTCGGGCAGACCCGGCACATCGACGGGAAAGCTGAAAATCGCGCCCGCATGCGGCTCGCGCGCCAACGCCGCCTGGTCCAGCCCAGCCCGCGCCGTGGTGACATAAGCGGCGCGCAGATCCTCACCCCCGAATGCGATCATGGTCGGCCGGCTGACCGGCAGCGTCACCGTCTGGAGCAACTCGCCTTCGGGCGAGAGCCGCACCACCCGGCCACCCTCGAACAGGGCGCTCCAGTAACAACCCTCCGCATCGAACGATCCGCCATCGGGGCGCCCGGTGCCGTGCTCGAACTGGTGAAGGATGCGACGGTTGGAGAGCGTGCCGCTCGCCGGATCGGCATCATAGGCGCGCAGGGCGTGGCTGGGGGTGTCCGCGTGGCAGAAGGTCGTCCCCGACGCATTGAAGGCAGCCGCGTTGCAGGTGAGCATGCCGCTTTCGATCAGGTCGATCGCCCCGTCCGTGCCGACGCGATAGAGCGCGGCATCATGCGCACTCTTGGCCATGTTGACGCTGCCCACCCAGAACCGCCCGGCCGAATCCGTCCGCCCATCATTGAAGCGCAGGTCCGGCTTGCCCGCGAGGATCTGATCGCCAAAGGGCTGCGGCTCGGAGCCCCAGTCGGCCAGAATGGCGAGGCCGTCCTTCATCGCCAGCAGCAAGCCACCGGCCGCGCGGAAGGCGAAGCAGCCGACCGGCTGGGCGAAGGCGCGCATCTCGTCCGCCCCAGTTTCTGGGTCGAAGCGGTGCAGTTCATTGCGCAGGATATCCACCCAATAAAGCCGGCGCTCGGCTGCGTGCCAGCGTGGCCCTTCGCCAAGTGCGGCGCGGGCATCGAGCGCGACCGATACGGCGGGCGAGGCTGCGGGGGCGGAGGGATGTGACGTCATGAACGATCTCCTGAGCCGGTATTCCCGGCGCTCACGGCGGAAAGGCCTATCAATCCTCGGCCGGGACGAGCCAGACGGTCAGCCCCGGCAGTTCGGGCGGGGCTTCTTCCGCGCTGAGCGGCAGGCGTTCCGCGTCGGCGCGGGCGCGGGCGAGAATGGCGGGCGGGGTGTCGGGCGCGAACAGGATGCGGTCTGCCTGGCCGAGCGTGCGGGCTTCCCGAACCGTCAGGTCATCCGGGTCGTCCGAGCGCAAGGCGATGACATGCACGGCGCGGGAGGCCGGCGCGATGCGCGCTTCCAGCCACGGGTCCACCGCAGGCGTGCCGAAGGGGTCGAGCATGCCGCCCGGCGCCAGCGCCTCGCCAAGCGCGCGGCGGCGGTCGCGGGCATCGGGCCAGGCCTCCCGCATTGCGACCTTGGCGGCATTGAGCGCGCTGGCGAGGGCGCCGAGCCGGGCCGGGAGGATCGTCTCCAGCCGCTGACGCAAGGCTGCGGCCAGCCCTGAGGAGGCGCCGCCCGTGGAAACGGCGATCAATACCGGATCGCGGTCGACAATGGCGGGGGTCGTGAAATCGCACAGCGCCGGCCGGTCGACGACATTGACCAGCAGTCCGCGCGCCTTGAGCCGGTCTGCGGCGGCTTGGGCGGCTGTTTCATCCTCCAGCGCCACGAAGGCGATGCGGGCAGTGGCATTCTCGTCCGCAACCGGCACGCCGCCGGCCCGCTCGATCAGCCGGCGCTTGGCGTCCGCGGCCTCCCCAGTGCCAAGCAGGATGACCGGCTGGCCCGACAGGATGACGAAGAGCGGAAGGCTGTGCATGGCGCTCTCCTAGCCGGTCCTGGCCCGTCCGTCTGCCCCTTGCGGCCGATGCTCAGTCCTTAAGAAAATCCGGCAGGCGCTCGGCGGCGATGATCGCCTCGGGCATGATGCGGTCGGCAACGACGGCGAACTGGTCGCCATCCACCATCACTTCGGGCACCAGCGCGCGCGAATTGTAGGTGCTGGCCATCGTTGCGCCGTAGGCCCCGGCGGTGCGGAAGATGCCGAGATCGCCGGTCTTCACCACGTCGATATCGCGGGCCATGGCGAAGGTGTCGCCGCTCTCGCAGACCGGGCCAGCAATGTTGGCCACGATCCGCTCGCCGGTCGGCGCGACAGCCTCGAAGTCGTGGAAGGCATCGTACATGGCCGGCCGGGCGAGGTCGTTCATGGCCGCATCGACGATCACATAGGGGCGAATGACGCCGGGCTTCACCCAGATGACGCGGGTGAGCAGCACGCCGGCATTGCCGACGATCACGCGGCCCGGCTCGAAATAGAGCGTGACGTCCCAGCCCTTGGTCGCCCGCTCCACCATTGCGCCATAATCGGCCGGCGTCGGCGGCACCTTCGTGCGTTCATAGGGCACGCCGAGTCCACCACCCAGATCGATGCGGTCGATGGTGTGGCCGGCCGCGCGGAGTTCGCCCATCAGCGCGCCGATCTTGCCATAGGCGGCTTCGAGCGGGGCGAGGTCGAACAACTGGCTGCCGATATGCGTGGCGATACCGCGCAGATTGAGGCCGGGCAGGGCGCAGAGCCGCTGGAAGATGCCGGCCGCCTGATCGATGGCGACGCCGAACTTGTTTTCCTTCATGCCCGTGGAAATCTTGGCGTGCGTGCCGGCATCGACATCCGGGTTGACGCGCAGCACGGCATCGGCGGTCTTGCCCATCGCGGCGGCGATCTCGGCGAGGACGGCGCCCTCCTCCTCCAGCTCGATGTTGAACTGGCCGATCCCGGCTTCCAGCGCCGCGCTCAGCTCGGCGCGGGTCTTGCCGACGCCGGAGAAGACGATGTCCCCAGCCGGCATCCCGGCCGCCAGCGCGCGCTGCATCTCGCCGCCCGAGACGATATCCGCGCCATAACCCTCGCGCGCCAGTACGCGCAGCACGGAGAGATTGGGGTTGGCCTTGATGGCAAAGGCGATGTGCTTGCGGGGCAGGCCGGCCAGCGCCTCGCGGAACACGCGGGCATGGCGCTCCAGCGTGGCGCGCGAATAGATGTAGACCGGTGTCCCGACGGCCTCGGCAATCGCCGCCATCGGCACGTCCTCGGCGTGCAGTACGCCATCCTTGTAAGCGAAATGATCCATGATCTGCGCCCCTAGAGGCTGGTGCGGCGGATGGAAACCGGCTTTTGCGTCTGGCGGGAGGGGTTATTGCCCCTTCGGCCATCGGCATGTTCATTGCACATGCAGCCAAGGGCAGGCATTGTTCCGGCTCTGGGGGCAGGAGAGTCTTGCCATGCTGATCCGTCAATCTGCCGACCTGACCGAAAACGACGTCACCGATGAAGCGCTGTATCTGCGCCGGCGCGAGTTCATTGCCGGTGTGGCCGGCATCGGCGCCGCCGGACTGATCGCGCCGGCGGCGATGGCGGCGGATGCGCCCGCGACGGTAAAGTTCTCGCCCAACAAGATGAAGATCGACGAGACGCCGACGCCCTTCGCGGACGTCTCGACCTACAATAACTTCTACGAGTTCGGTACCGACAAGAGCGACCCGGCGGCCAATGCCGGCAGCCTGCGAATCGCGCCCTGGACCGTCACCGTGGATGGCCTGTGCCAGAAGCCGCGGAAGTTCGACATTTCGGACATCGTGCGGCGCTTTCCACTGGAAGAGCGCATCTACCGGATGCGCTGCGTCGAGGCCTGGTCGATGGTCATTCCGTGGATCGGCTTTCCGCTCTCCGCGCTGCTGCGCGAGGTGGAGCCGCTCGGCAGCGCTAAATGTGTGGCTTTCCAGACCCTCAACGATCCCAAGCAGATGCCCGGCCAGCGCCGGAACGTGATCGACTGGCCCTATCGTGAAGGCTTGCGGCTGGATGAGGCGATGAATCCCCTCACGCTGCTTTCGGTGGGCCTCTATGGCCGCCTGCTGCCCCGCCAGAACGGCGCGCCCATTCGCCTGGTCGTGCCGTGGAAATATGGCTTCAAGGGCATCAAGTCGATCGTGCGGATCACGCTGACCGACCGCCAGCCGCGCACCAGCTGGCAGATGCTCGCGCCCGACGAATATGGCTTTTACGGCAATGTGAACCCGGACGTTGATCATCCCCGCTGGTCGCAGGCGCGTGAGCGGCGCATCGGCGAGCTGCTGCGCCGCAAGACGCTGCCGTTCAATGGCTATGGCGATCAGGTTGCGAGTCTCTATCGCGGCATGAACCCCAAGAAGCTTTACTGACGGCATGACCAGGAAGACGCGCGATCGCCTGATCTCGGCGCTGGTCTGGCTGCTGTGCGTGGCGCCCCTGCTGCTGTTCGTCTGGCAGGGCCTGACCGGTGGGCTCACGGCCAATCCCATCGAACATGTGTTGCGCGAGCTGGGTCTGTGGGGCCTGCGCTTCCTGTGCATCACGCTGGCGATCAGTCCGTTCGCCAAGCTGCTTAAGATGCCGGCGCTACTCCGTTATCGCCGCCGCATTGGCCTGTGGGCCTTTGCCTATGTGGCCCTGCATCTGATCATGTATGTGGCGGTGGACCAGCAGTTCGGCTGGTCGTTCATCGTCGCGGATATCGTCAAGCGACCCTATATCACCATCGGCATGGCGGCCTTCGTGCTGCTGGTCCCGCTGGCGATCACCTCCGCCAATCGCATCCGGCGCAAGATGCGCGTGCGCGCATGGCGGCGTTTGCACCAGCTTGTCTATCTCATCGCGATCATGGGCGTGGTGCACTATTTCCTGCTGGTGAAGGCCGATACACGCTCGCCGCTGATTTATGGGGGGATCGTGGCGGCACTGCTCGGCTGGCGAGCGGTCATGCGGTTGCGCGCAGGGCCTGCGCGGCCGGCTTCCGCAGCATCCCAGCTGGACCAGCCTGCCCCGAGCCTTTAGCGTCCGACCCGTCATCAGGGGGATGGGCGCGACATGCCGTTTCGGTTCAGATCGTCCGATACATCCGTGGAGGAGGGTTTCCGCCGGATCGCCTGCGAGCGGCTGGACGAGGCGCTCGCTCTCCTTTGCAGCAGCGATGCGCCGCCCGCGCGGATCGTTCATCAGCTGCGGCGGACCTGCAAGGCGATGCGCGGCCTGCTGCGGCTCGTCCGCCCCGCCTTTCCAGCCTATCAAACCGAAAATGCCGCCTTCCGGGATATCGCAGCAATGCTTTCCGGCGCGCGGGACAGCGCGGTGCTGATCGAGACGCTGGATAGCCTGATCGATGCGGACGAGGCGCGCCAGGACTGGGCGATGCTGCGGTCACATTGGGCAGCGCCGGGGCATGGTGCTGCCGGGGCTATGGCCGAGCAGATCGAGTCATGTCGGGCGCCGTTGCTCGCAGCCCGCGTCCGCGCGCCGACATGGGCGCTCACCGCGCGGGGCGAGGACGCGATCCTGCCGGGCTTGCGCAAGACCTATCGGCAGACCCGGCAAGCGATGCGCGGGCTCGAGGCCGTCAGCGGAACGCCCGCTGCTGCGCAAGCCAGTCATGCATGGCGCAAGCACGTCAAATATCACGGCCAGCATATCCGCCTTCTGAGCCGGTTGAACCCGGACCTCGCGAAGCGGCGCCTCGCCAGGACCGATCGTCTCGGCGACCTACTGGGCGACCGGCACGATCTCGACATGCTGATCGCGCGCCTGCGTCAGGATGGCGGATTGCTGTCCGAACCCGCTGCGGCGGCGCAACTCGCTGCCTTGGCGCACAAACGCGCCGAGGCTCTTGCCCGCAAGGCGACCCGGCTGGGTGAGGCGTTGTTCGCCGAGAAACCCTCAGACTTGGCCGCGCACTGGGCTATCCCGCCGCACCGGCGCTGAACCGCTCAGCTATTGCCGCGGATGTCCGAGAGCTTGCGCTCCCATGCCAGCGCGTGATCGACGATGGTGTTGAGATCCGCATAAGCGGGCTGCCAGGGCAGCGTGGCCTTGATGCGGCGGTTGTCGGAGATGAGCGCCGGCGGATCGCCAGCGCGCCGGCCTTCGATGCGGCGCTCCACCTTGCGGTTCGTCACCCGGTCCACGGCGTCGAGCACGTCCAGCACCGAGAAGCCACGGCCATAGCCGCAGTTCATCGTCAGATTGCGCTCCGGCTCGGCCATGAGCGCTTCCAGCGCCAGCACATGCGCGGCAGCCAGATCGCTCACATGGATATAATCGCGCACCCCGGTGCCATCCGGCGTATCGAAATCCGTGCCGAAGACCGCGACGCTCTCGCGCTTGCCCAGCGCCGCTTCGACCGCCACCTTGATGAGGTGCGTCGCCCCCGCCGTCGACTGGCCGGACCGCCCCTGCGGGTCCGCGCCGGCGACGTTGAAGTAGCGCAGCGCGCAGAAATTGAGCGGATGGGCCGCGGCGACGTCCGCCAGCATGATCTCGGTCATCAGCTTGGACATGCCGTAAGGGTTGATCGGCTGCTTGGGGCTGTCCTCGCGCACCGGGCTTTCCTTGGGAATACCGTAGGTGGCGGCGGTAGAGGAAAAGATGAAGTGCGGCACGCCGGCCTGCACCGCGGCCTCGATGAGGGCGCGGCTGTTGGCGGTGTTGTTGCGATAATATTTGAGCGGATTTTCAACGGATTCGGGGACGATGATGGAGCCGGCGAAGTGCATGATGCCCTTGACGCCGTGCTGCCGCAGCACGCCTTCCATGAACGCGGCGTCGCCGATATCGCCTTCCACGAACGCGGCTTTCTCATGCACGGCCCAGCGGAAGCCGGTGGTGAGATTATCGACCACGACGACCGGCCATCCCCCATCAACCAGCGCCAGCACGGCGTGGCTGCCGATATAGCCGGCGCCGCCGGTGACGAGGATGGTGGGCTTGTCGGTCATCGGATTTCCTTGCTGCGTGGGGCCGCCTTGCCACGAGGCTGTTGCGCTTGGAAGTGCCCTTGGCGGTCGCGCGACGACTACACGAACTGGGCGACGACCGGCAGGACGATCATCAAGGCCAGGACGATCAGCAGTGCCCGCAGCCAGTGAGGGCGGGTGCGATTCATGACCGCCCCGGGCGCTCGCTCAGCGCCGCGACGGCCTTGCGGACATCCTGAGAGCGCCCGCGCGGGAGAACGACGATCTCGTCGCCCGATGCGATGACGATCAAGTCCTCCGCGCCGACCACGGTCACCGCCGGGCCATCGCTGCGGATCAGGCAGCCCTTGGCATCAATGGCATAGGCGGCGCCCTGCAGGGCATTGTCCGCCTCATCCTTGTCGGCAAGGTCGTAAAGCGCATCCCAGCTCCCCACGTCCGACCAGCCCATGCTGACCGGGACGCAGGCCACCTTGTCTGCCCGTTCCATGACGGCATAATCGATCGAGTCGGACGGGCATTGCGCGAAGGCTGCGGCATCCGGCAGAATCGCGGCGCCCTGGCGGGTGGCTGCCGCCATCGCCGCGCGCGCAGCGGCCAGCATCGCGGGCTGGTGCGTCGCCAGTGCGGCCAGAAAATCGCGGGCGCCGAACAGGAAGATGCCGGCGTTCCACACATGCCCGCCCTGTGCGAGCATCTGTGCGGCGCGGGTTGCGTCAGGTTTTTCGACAAAGCGGCTGACGGTGTTGACGCCCGCAGCCAGTTCGTCCCCGAGCGCGATATAGCCAAAACCGGTTTCCGGCGCGGTCGGCTCGATACCGAAGGTCACGAGCCAGCCATCGGCGACCAGCGGCCGGGCGCGCTCGATGGCGGCATGGAAAGCCGGGACGTCAGCGATCACATGATCGCTCGGCATCACCAGCATGGCGCTGTCGCTCTCTTCCAGAGCCAACGCGGCCAGCGCGATGGCGGGCGCCGTGTTGCGGCCGCTCGGTTCGAGAATCAGCGTCAGCTCGGGGCCCGCCTGCTTGCGGATGAGCTCGGCATGGGCCGCGTTTGCAACGACAATCGGCGGCGCGCTGCGCTCCAGGCCGGCAATCCGACCAAGCGTCAGCTCGAACATTGTTTCCGGCGCAGTGAGGGCAATGAACTGCTTGGGGCGCTCGTTACGACTGACCGGCCAGAGCCGCGTGCCCGATCCTCCCGAGAGGATGACCGGCGTGATGATCTGGGCGGGCAATGTCGGTCTCCTGATAGCCGGTTCCACGATGGCGACTGTTGTCCTAGTGGCGCACGGGCCACGCGGCCGCAAGGCGAGCCGCGATGAAATGCCCGTTTAAAGCAGTGCCTTCTTGATGGAGCAGGCCGCCGGGCCAAGAATGACGACGAACAGCGTCGGCAGGATGAACAGGATCAGCGGGATGGTCATGATCGCCGGCAGGCGCGCCGCTTTTTCCTCGGCGCGCATCATGCGCTCATGGCGGAATTCGGCGGAAAGGATGCGCAGCGCAGAGGCCAGCGGCGTGCCGTATTTCTCGGTCTGGATCATCGTGGTGACGACACCCTTGAGCGCCTCGACATCCACCCGCTCGGCCAGATTCTCGAAGGCCATGCGCCGCTCGGTCAGGAAGGACAGCTCGATGGAGGTGAGCTGAAATTCCTCGCCCAGTTCGGGATAGGCCGAGCCCAGTTCGCGGGCGACGCGCGCGAAGGCGGCATCCACGGTCAGGCCGGCCTCGGCGCAGATCACCAGCAGATCGAGCGCATCGGGAATGCCCTTGCGGATCGCATCGGAGCGCTTGGTGACCTTGTTGCCGACATAGAGGTCCGGCGCCTTGTAGCTGAGCAGCAGGGCCCCGGCGAAGGCGCCGAACTTCTTGAGCGGCCCCCAGTGCGGCCAGAGGTCAAGACCGTAGATCAGCAGAGCCGCCGAGCCGCCCACGGCGATCGGCAGCACCAGCCGCGCGAAAATCACCGCGATGGCATATTCCTTGGAGCGGATGCCGGCCTGGGCGAGCTTCTTCTGCGCATCCCTGACCTGATCGTCCTGCAGCACCTTGAGCGAGGACAGGAAGCGCTGCATCCAGTCGGTCGTGTCGCTCTGGTGGACGATCTTGGTCCGCCGCTTGGACGGGGCAACGATGATGCCGGCCTTGAGTTGCTCGCGGCGATCGTTCAGCGCCCGCAGTCGCCGGCCCATCGGATTGCGCACCGTCGTGGCGGCGTAGAGCGCGACCAGCACGGCGAAGGTCGCCATGGCGGCAAGTAAGGTGCCGAGATCGGCTGCGGTGAGGCCAAAGAGCGTGGCGCCGGTGGATTGCATGATCGCGCGCTCCCCTCAGATCTCGAAGCTGATCATCTTGGCCATGATGAACACACCGATGCTCATCCACATCATCGCGCCGATGGCGATGACCTGC
The DNA here is from genome assembly GCF_025961875.1 of Sphingobium sp. B8D3B. Taxonomy (NCBI): domain Bacteria; kingdom Pseudomonadati; phylum Pseudomonadota; class Alphaproteobacteria; order Sphingomonadales; family Sphingobiaceae; genus Sphingobium; species Sphingobium sp. B8D3B. The sequence goes on from NZ_JAOQON010000001.1 coordinate 3,010,025, forward strand.
ATCAGGCTGAGGCCGAACACGCCATTGGGATCGCCGATGAAAAAGGCCGACATATATTTGAAGTTGATCCAGCTGATCAGCCCGAAGACGATGAAGGGCAGAGCGCCGATGATGTAGGCCGATGCCTTGGATTCGGACGACATGGCGCGAATCTTCAGCTTCATCTGCGCGCGCTGGCGCAGAACGTTGCTGAGGTTGGCGAGCGTTTCGGCCAGATTGCCGCCCGTCTCGCGCTGGATGTTGATGGTGATGCAGAAGAACTTGAATTCCGCCGTGCCGAGGCGGGCGGCGGTTTCCTGCAGCGCCTGGTCCATCGACTGGCCAATCTTGATCCGCTCGGTGATGAGCTTGAATTCCTCACCCACCGGCCCGGGGATTTCCTGGCTGACGACCATCATCGTCTCGCCCACCGGCAAGCCAGAACGCAGGCCGCGCACGAGCAGGTCGAGCGCGTCAGGGAAATTGGTAGTGAACTTGTTGACCCGCCGCGCAATCAGCCGACCGACGACGAAGTGCGGAATCCCGAAGCCGATCGCGGTCGCGACGAGCACCGACAGAAGAAACGAATAATCGCGCAGCACCATGATGGCGAGCACGCCAATCGCCAGCGCGACGGACGTCGTGACATATTGGCTGAGCGTCCATTTCTTGCCCGTCATGCGCAGTCGGGCGGCGAGCAATTCCGGGTTCGGGATCAGCGATGTGAACAGATGCCCCTGATCGAGACCACGGGCGGCAATCGCCTTGCGCATCCGCGCTTCGATCTGGTTGCTCTCGCTGCTTGCATGGCGCCCACGAATAGCGGCGATCCGGCGGCTTCCGACGCGGTCGGCGGACGGCCCGGAAAGGGCCATGACCAACAAGGCAATGGCCATCGCCGCGAGCAGGATCAGCAGGAGAAGCTGGCTATTCATCAGGGTCTCATCCAGTTACGTCTTGCTCGCAGGCGCATGCATCGCGTCAATCATTGCCCGGCACAGGATCGGCATCCATCTTCTTCTTCGCCTTGCCCGGAATCTTCACCTCCAGCAGCCGGCCGATCAGCGATCCGCCGCTCTTGCCTTTGGCACCCGTCTCGGCGAGGTCGGCCGAGTTCAGTCGGTTGCTCAGATCGAGCAAGGCCTGGCCCAGCTTGCTGGAGCGGCCGCTTTCCGCTGCCGTCTTGCCCAGCTTGGCCGCCTGGGCGGTGACCTTGGCGTCATAGGGCAGCACCACGTCGATGGCCCGCTCGATGCTCTGCTCGAAGTCCTTGCGGGTGATCTCCGCGACGCCGACCTGCACCTTGTTTGCGGCCACGATTACCTGCGATTGCGGGGCGTTCGTCTTGAGCCAGGAGAGGATGCGGATGGTGTCGCGCGCCGCCGCGAGCGTGAAGTCGGTGACCAGCACGATGGCGCTGGATTCATGGATCAAATGCGGGTGCTGGACCAACATGCCACGCGGCATATCCACGAATGTCCATTCGAAAGCAGACCGCAGCTCTTCCTCCAGCTGGAAGTAAGCCGATCCGTCGGTCAGCAATGGCTGGCTGATCGGCGCTTCGGCCGAGAGCACGGCCAGCGTTTCGCTGGCGCGGACCATCGCGCGCTCGATGAAGAGCCCGTCGATGCGGCTGGGATTTTCCACCGCATCAGTGAGGCCGCGCCCCGGTTCGAGATCGAGCGCGAGGGCGCCGGTGCCGAAATGCACGTCGAGATCGAGCAGGGCCGTCGAGCGCTTGCCGCGCGCGCTGGTGAGATAAGCGAGTGACGTGGCGACAGTGGAGGCGCCGACGCCCCCGCGCGCGCCAACGACAGACACCATCATGTGCGCCCGCTCGCTCGCCACCTCGGCCTTGGGCGTCAGGAAGACCGCCTGAGCGCCGGTGAGAATATCGCGCATGGTGTCGACGGCGAGCGGCTTGAGCAGATAGTCCTGCAGGCCGCTGGCGACGAGATCGCGGTACAGGCGCACGTCGTTCACCTGCCCCGAGGCAATCACCACCGTGCCCGGCTCGCAGACCTCCGCCAGACTGTTGATGTCGGTGAGCGGGTCGGCCGATTCGGAGAGGTCGACGAAGAGAATGTTGGGGCTTGCGGACATCGAGAGCGACTGCACGGCATTGCGCAGCCCGCCCTTGTAGAGCTTTTCGGTCGGCCAACCCATCTCCTGCACCGCTGTCCGCAGTACCTCGAGGCTATGATCGTCGCAGACATAGGCGTGAAACGCATCGCGGCCATGCGGTCCGCCGGCTTTCCAGGGTGCGTTCATCTCACTTGCCTCCCACCGACATGCCCTGCAGGCCGCCGGCGCCCGTCGGGGCCGTCTCCTGATAGGTCTTGATGGCTTTGCTGTTCACGACGTTGGTGACGTCCAGGCCGCCCTCGCGCCCTTCCACCAGATCGCGCGGATCGGCGACCATGGCTGCGAGGTTGGTGGCCATGGCACAACCATAATTGTCGCTGAGGCCGCCACTCAAATTGGCTTCCGCCTTGTCCCGCCATGTGGGACAGCCCGGCACGCTGGCGACCGAGCGGCTGACCACGACGCGCAGGCCGCCGATGGGCGGTGCGCCTGCCGTCAGTGGCGCCTCGCCATCCACGAGCAGGCCGTAGCGCCCCACGACCTGCGTCACGCCATCGCGCAGCGCCAGCGAGCCGCTGGTATCGCCGGCGAGCGTCACATGGTCGCCATAGCCAAGGCCAAGGGCGTTGAACCAGACGGTCAACCGGCGCTCGTCCATGCGGCTGAGCGTGCCTGCGCCGTCCGGGCTCAGGTCGAAGACGAAATCGGTGCGCTCGACGACCGGCTGATGCACTGGCTCGACCCCGCGATTGACCTCGCGGGAGCGGGCATTGGCGGACTGACCGATGAGGGCCAGTGCCATCAGGGTTGTGGTGCCGGCTGTGCGGAAGAAGCTTGTCTTGGTCATCTCTCGTCCTTCCACCTCAGAAGCTGAAGCCGGGTGCGGCATTGCCCGAGCGCGCGGCGACGCTGCCCTGCTCGACCGTCTTGGGAGGCAGGGGTTGCGGCGTGGGCCGGGCATCGCCGGATCTACCGTCGTGGATCTGACCACCCAGAATGCGTTGCGCGTCATCGGCACTGCGATAACCGTCAGTCGGCAGCGCGATCTGGCGCGCGTCGACCGGGCGCACGAGATAGGGCGTGACGATGATCACCAGCTCGGTTTCCTGGCGCCGATAGCTCTGCGACTTGAACAGATTGCCAAGAATGGGGATGTCGCCCAGGAACGGCGTCTTCTCGATCGTGTTGCCGCTCGCCGTGGAGAGCAGGCCGCCGATCATGAAGCTCTGGCCCGAGCCCAGTTCCACGGTCGTCTCCGCGCGGCGGGTCTGGATGCCGGGAATGTCGAACCCACTCACGCGCACCGCCGAGCTGCTGTCGAGCTGCGAGACCTCGGGCCGCACGCGCATCGAGATGCGGCCATTGGCAAGCACCGTGGGAGTGAATGCCAGACTGACGCCATATTGCTTATATTCGACGCTGACCTGCTGCTGGGTCGCGATGGGGATCGGCACCTCGCCACCCGCGAGAAAACTCGCCGTTTCGCCGGAGAGGGCCGTCAGGTTCGGATTGGCCAGCGTGACCGCCAGGCCCTGATTCTCTGCGAGATCAAGCGTGCTGAGCACGTTGAGGCCGAGCAGATTGCCCGCGAAGGCCATGGACGTGCCATTCTCGATGACGTTGAACTGGCCCGTCGCCAGCGAGCCGGGGTTGCCCCGGCCAATGCCGAACTGGAAGCCGCCCGTCGTATCCTGCGTAAGGATGTTAAAGCCGAGCGATTTCGTGAAGTTCTTGTTCACTTCCGCAATGCGGACCTGCAGGTTGACCTGCAGCGGCGTCGCGGTGCGCAGCCGGCTGACGACGTTGGTGTCGGCGCCCGAGAAGGCCTGGACGAGCCGCTGGACCTCCGCTGCGTCTTCCGGCGCTGCGACGGTGCCGGTGAGCAGCACCATGCCGTTCATGGTGTTGACCTGCACGTCCGATTCGGGCATGGCGAGGCGGAGCATCTGGTCGATGCTGGTGATGTTGTTCCCGACCCGCACCGCATTGGCATAGAGCATCTTGCCGTCGCGCGCGGTGATGAACACGTTGGTTTCGCCCGATGCCTTGGCGATCAGATAGACCTGCCGCTGCGAGCGGACATGCACATCCACCACATTGGGGTTGGCGATCACCACGTCGGTGAGATTGGCCGGCAGGTTGATCACCCGGCTTTCGCCAACGGCCAGCAGCAGCGTGCCGTCGGTCTTGGGCGCCATGGTCGCCTGGGCATGAAGGGCCGGCGCCACGGTAGCGCTGACGGTCAGGGCGAGCGCGGTGGCGAGAACGCCGGTCGCGGTGCGCGCCATACGGAGCCTGGACGGGCTGTTCATCTCACTTGCTCCCCAGCTCGACATTGGTGACGGCCGTCCCCCGCGCCACGCGCACCATCGGACCATTGCCGGACGGCGCGCCCGAGGGGTCAATGGGTTTGGCGGGAACGGTGCTGCGCTGATAGCGCGACACGTCGGCACCGGTGGAATAGGTGGAGCGGCCATCGACCGGCCGCGCGGCGGGGATCAGCGTGTTGCCGCCATTCTCGGCATCCACCGCATCGATGTCGCCGGAGGCCAGCGCGGCTTCCAGCTCCTGCGTGTTGTCCGCCAGCGAGCGCAGAGCCAGCGACAGAGCGCCAACGGTCTGCGCGACGCTGATCTTTTCGGCCATGCGCGGCGTGACTTCCATGGTCACGTTGGAGAACGTCCGCACCACCGGATTGCCCGATTCGTCGAGCGCGTTGGTGCGCTGATCGGTCGCCAGCACGCGCAGGTTGCGCAGGATGGTCTCAGAGACCTTGAGGGGCGGGCCGTCGCCGCCGCCGGGCACGCTCTGCGTGAGCACCAGGTCGACGCGGTCACCGGGGAACACGAAACCGGCAACGCTGCTCTGCACGGAGACAGGCACCGTCACGGCGCGCATGCCGGGACTGAGCGCTGCGGCGAGGAAGCCGCGATCGCCCGGCTTGATCAGCGATCCCTGCGTGACCGGCTGGCCCGCCGCGATGGCGGTGCGCACGACCGCGCCCACCATCTGGGCCTCGTCGGCTTTCCCCTGAATATAATAGGCGTCCTCGACCAGTTCCTTCGGCCAGGGCTGGAAGCGATAGGCATCCGGCCCGACGATCGTGCCGACCGGCAGCGGCTTGGTCGCCACCAGCACATGCGGCATCTGCGCGGTATCGGGCATGGCCGATGCCGTTGCCTGTGGCGATCCCCCGCCGCTGGTGAACATGGACCGGGCGAGAAACGCCGCCGCCACCGCTATGATCAACGCGCCAGCAAGCAGCGCGATCTTCTTCGGTTCCATTTCGAAACTCGCCTCCAGTTGGCGGAGCCACCCCCGGCCCCAATCCGCGTGATCATTAAGTCAAATGGTTAAGATAGCGTTCGCCGAGAACCCAAAGGCCCGCGAGCGCAATGGCGACGCCGTAGGGGATCTCCGGCTGGCCGATTCGGCGCGTCGTCCGGTGGTGGACGACGGTCACGATAGTGACGAGGCCGCCGATCAGCGCCATGACGATGATGAGGGTCGACATTGCCGCCAGCGGAAGCCACAAGGCCAGCGCGCCAAGCATCTTGACGTCGCCCCCGCCCATCATGCCGAGCGCGAACAAGCCCGTGAACAGCAGGAAAACTGCGAGGGCCAGGCCGATTTGCAGCAGAACGTCAGGATAGAAGGACAGGCCATTGGCCCACCACCAGCAGGGCGCGAGTAGCGCGATGGCCAGATTGAGGCGGTTGGATATGATTCGGCTGCGCAGGTCCGTCGTCGCTCCCCATATGAGGAGCAACGCCAGCATGGCGCTGAGCGCTGTCGATATCCAGACACCCGACATGATGGGGCACGACTAGAGTGTACGCCTTACCAAAGCGTAACCACTATCTGGCGCGCATTCCCTGGCTTTGCCAGGCTGCCGCCGATTCGGAGCGGCGCCGATGACCTCGGTCGATATCCTTATCGTCGGCGGCGGTATCGCCGGGTTCAGTCTGGCCGCAGGCATAGCCGGCAGCGCTCGGGTCATGCTCATCGAGCAGGAAGATCAGCCCGGCTATCACGCGTCCGGGCGGTCGGTGGCGTTCTGGGAAGAGACCTATGGTGGTCCCGGCGTACAGCCGTTGACCAGTGCGAGCGGGCCGATGCTGGCGCGGCCGGAACCGTCATTTTCCGAGCATGGCTTTCTCTCGCCGCGCGGCGCCATCCACCTTGGCCGCCATGATCAGCAGGGGCTTGCCGACCGCTTGATCGCCGATTTCGCGAGCAGCGACGTCCAGTTCACGCGACTCGGGCGTGAGGCGGTTGCTGAGGCCGTGCCGGGCATCCGTGACGAATGGACGATCGGTGTCGCGGCCCCCTCCTGTGCGGACATCGATACCGGAGGCCTGCTCGCTGCCTATCGGCGGGCTGCACGACGCGGCGGCGTGGCAGAGCGGTTGACGAATCGGCTGCTTTCAGCGCGCCGCGAGGGCGCGGGCTGGGCTGTGGAAACCAGCGACGGGCCGCTGTCGTGCGGCGTCATCGTCGATGCGGCCGGGGCCTGGGCCGATGATGTCGCCCGGCGTTGCGGCGTCGCGCCGCTGGGCATCACGCCCCTGCGCCGGACGGTCGTGCAACTGCGCTGCCCAACGGCGCCTGCGCACGTCCCGCTGGTCATTGCGCTGGATGGAAGCTTCTACTTCAAGTCGGAAGGGCAGGGGCGTTTGTGGGTGACCCCGCATGACGAAACGCCGGACGATGCACGCGACGTGGTGCCGGAAGAGCTGGATGTCGCGCGCGCGGTCGATCGGTTCATGCAGGTCACCGACTGGCCGGTCGCGGCCGTGGAGCATAAATGGGCAGGACTCCGTAGCTTCGCGCCCGACCGGCTGCCGGTCTATGGCTATGATGCGGCTGTGCCCGGCTTTTTCTGGTTCGCGGGACAGGGCGGTTTCGGCATGCAAACGGCGCCGGCCGCAGCACAGATCGGCGCGGCCACGTTGCTCGACGAGGCGCTGCCGACGGCGGTCCGGCACATCGATGCATCCATCTACGCGCCGGATCGGTTCGGGTCGTCCCGCTGAAGCCGGACCTTATTGGCTCGGCTTCAGCCTGGCGGCTTATTTGAGGGTCTGAAGATAGGCGATGACGTCGGCGCGCTTGGCATCGTCGGCAATGCCCGCGAACGCCATCTTCGTGCCCGGCATCGCCTTCATCGGCGAGCGCAGATAGGTGTTCAGCGCAGATGCCGACCAGGTAATGCCGCTGCCCTTGACGGCCGGCGAGTAATTGAACCCGGCGAGCGTGCCGGCCTTGCGGCCGACCACGCCGTGGAGCGACGGGCCAAGACCATTTCTGTCAGGCTCGACAGAGTGGCACACGCGGCATTGTGCGAACAGCTTGGCACCATTGGCGGCATCGCCCTCCGGCGCGGCGGCCGGAGCACTGGCGGGTGCCGAGGTTGCGACCTTCGCGGGGGCCGGTGCGGCCGCTGCGGTTTCCTTGGGTGCTGCGGTTTCGGCGGCAGGCTTTGTCGCTGCAGCCTCTGTCGCCTCGGCAGCCGGCGCGGGTGTCGCCGCCGCCTGATTGCTGGCTTCATTTGTGACAGGCACCGCCGCCGCGTTCACGGCGTTTTCCTGCACATTGTCAGGTTCGGAAACATTGTTCTGGACCGGTTCGGCACTGCCGCCACAGGCCGAAAGCACGGCGAGGCAAGGCAGGATCAGGGCAGCGTGAGCGCGAGTCGACAGCGCGCGAAGGGTGGACATTGCAGCAACTCCCAACAATCTTTTCTGTCGTCCTCTCCAACCCTCGCGGGCTTGTGCCCAAGCATCTGGCGTGGCGGACGGGCAGCGTCAACACTCAATTGTGCATTGCGATACGCCGGCCGGCTGGGCGGCAATCCGGTTAGGCGTCAGCTCTCGGGTTGACAGGGGACAAATGATCGGGCCTTTGGAACGACTTGCAATCAGGCGCGCCGGCCACGTGGGGGTTACTATTGGCTGAGAATTCTGAGGAACCGGCAGCGATCGTCCTGCCGACGATCACCGGCGGGAGCCGGCTGGATCGCGAATATGGGTTCACCTATCGCATGATCCTCGTCGCGCGCCGCTATCGCGCGATGTTGGACGAGCGCCTGCGTCCGCTGGGCTATGGTTCGGCCCGCATGGAAGCGCTCTCGACGATCGCCCGGTCGCCCGAACCGAGCGCGCAGATTGCCATCGCCAAGCGGATCGGGATCGAAGGGCCGACCCTCACACGGATGCTCGATACGCTGGAAGCCGATGGCCTGGTGGTGCGGTTGCAGGACCCTGGCGACCGGCGCACCAAGCTGATCCAGCTCACGCCGGCGGGGCAGGAAGCGCTGGATGAAATCATGGCGGTTGCCCACGCCTTCCGTGCGTCCGTACTGGAAGGGCTGAGCGACAAGGAGATCGATCAGGTCAACGTCGTCACCGACAAGCTTATGAGATTGCTGTACGAATCTCCAATGGGCTGATTGCCTTTCGGGGCCGCTGCATCAGGCGCTGGACTTGGCCTGCCGCGCTAGATAGTTGCATTGCGAACGATCTAGGGAGAGCGATCCGCATGGCAACGGGCACGAACGAGCAGGCAGCGCACGGCGCGCCGCGCATTGTGCATCTCGACAAGATAACGATGGGCGGGTTCGAGATTCCCCGGCCCGATATCGCGCATGAGTGGATCGAGCATGATTTCACCGAGCCGCAGGATGTGGCGGCTCGCCTCGCCGGCGCGCAGGTGGCGATCATCAACAAGGTGCGGCTGGACGCCGCCATGCTTGCCGCGCTGCCGGATCTCAAGCTCATTGCCGTGACGGCGACCGGGACGGACGTGGTCGACAGCGTCGCGGCCAAGGCCCGGGGCATCGAAGTGCGCAATGTGGTGGGTTACGCCGGCACATCCGTCGCCGAGCATGTGATGATGCTGATTCTCGCGCTCGCTCGCGGGCTGGTGCCGTTCCGCAATTCGGTGGTCGATGGCCAATGGGAGAACGGCCAGGCCTTCTGCGTCTTCGCCGCACCGGTGCGGGATCTCGTTGGGCAGCGGCTCGGCCTGTTCGGCAGCGGCGCGATTGCGCAGGCCGTCGCCAGCCGCGCGCAGGCGATGGGCATGGACGTCGTGTTTGCCGGGCGCCAGGGGCAGCCGGCCGGTGAGGGACGTATGGCCTTCGAGGAGGTGCTGGCGACCAGCGACATCATCAGCCTGCATTGCCCGCTGACGGACGACACGCGGCACATGCTCAACGCGCAGACGCTGGCCGGCATGAAGGCCGGTGCCGTCATCATCAACACCGCGCGCGGCGCCCTGATCGATCTCGATGCGCTGGAGGACGCGCTGGCGTCAGGCCATATCGGCGGCGCCGGAATCGATGTGGCGCCGGTCGAGCCGCCGCCACCGGGCAGCCCCATTCTGCGCCTTGCTCAACGCGACAATGTGATCGTCACGCCGCACTCGGCGTGGCTGAGCGCACAGGCGGTGACGGAAGTGGCGCGGCGCACCGGCGAGAATGTCGCAACCTTCCTGGCGGCGCGCTAAATGGCCATGAACCGGCGCGCTCTGCTGGAGGAGGCCTTTGCCGTTGCGGTTGCGGCGTGCAAGCGGCCCGAGACGATCATTGCGGCCCTGCCGCCCCGGCCCAAAGGGCGCGTGCTCGTCATCGCCGCAGGCAAGGGCGCCGTGCCGATGGCGCAGGCGGTGGAGCAGCACTGGTCTGATGCCACCGGCCTCGCCGTGACCCGCACCGGCTATGGCGGCCCGCTCACCCGCATTGAACTGGTTGAAGCCAGCCATCCCGTGCCGGATGCTGCAGGTCTTGCGGCGGCAGAGCGCTGCCTCGCTCTGGCTGAGAGCGCCGAGGAAGGCGATCTGCTGCTGGTGCTGCTTTCGGGCGGGGCCTCGGCCTTGCTCGCAGCGCCATCCCCGCCACTCGATCTCGCGGCCAAGCAGGCGGTGACCCGTGCGCTGGTGCGCTCCGGCGCGTCGATCGGCGAGATCAACATGGTGCGGCGCCACCTGTCGCGTATCAAGGGCGGGCGTCTCGCGGCGGCTGCCTGGCCGGCGCAGGTCGTGACCCTTGCCGTCTCGGATGTGGTCGGCGATGTGCCGCAGGACATCGGCTCCGGCCCGACCGTGGGCGATGAAAGCACGGTGGCGCAGGCACAAGCGGTGCTGGCGCGCTATAGCATCGCCGATCCGGGTGGCTGGAGCGAATCGATCAAGCCGGATGATCCCCGCCTGGCGGAGAGCCGGTTTGAGGTGGTCGTCCGCCCCGATGACGCGCTGGATGCCGCCGCCGCATTTTTGCAGGCGCAGGGTTATGAACCGGTCATTCTCGATCGGGAGGCCCATGGCGATGCGCGCGAGGTCGCGCGCCGTCATGCCCAGGCCGCGATCCTGGCGCACAATCGCGCCCAACGCTGCGCACTGCTCTCGGGCGGCGAATTGACGGTGACGGTTACCGGCCATGGGGTCGGTGGCCCCAATCAGGAATATGCGCTGGAGCTGGCCGGGCAGATCGCCGACCATCCCGGCGTCGCCGCGCTGGCCGCCGATACGGACGGGGTGGACGGCAACCGGGATGTCGCGGGCGCCTATGTCGATGGGGAGACCGGCTTTGCGCTGGACGAGGCCGGCATCGATGTCGAGGCAGTGCAGGCCGCCAACGATGCCGGGGGCGCGCTGGGTCAGGTGGGCGCGCTGTTCACGCCCGGACCGACGCTCACCAACGTCAACGATTTGCGGATCATTCTGGTCGATCCTTGACGGCTCGGCGCGCAAGCATTGAATTTGCAAATCATTTGAATCGGAATTAATAGAAGCTGCACAAACATGTGAGACGGGAGAGGTGCGATGGACGTCAGGAGGCTGCATCCGATTTTTGGCGCCGAATTGTCCGGCCCTGACCTGTCGCAAGTACCCGATCAGCCGCTGATCGATCTCGTCGAACGCCTGATGGACGAGCATGTCGTGCTGTGCATCCGCGGCCAGGGGCATATCACGGATGAGGAGCATCTGAGCTTCGCCCGTGCCTTCGGGCCGCTCGAACTGCCCGGCGTCTATCGGCCGGATGAGCCGCGCCGGATGGCCTATGGCCTCTACGATGCCTCCAATCTCGACGTGAACGGCGAGATCGTGGACCGCGAATCGCTGCGGGCCAAGTTCGCCAAGGGCAATGAGATTTTCCACGCGGACAGCAGCTTCAACGACATGCCGAGCAAATGGTCGATGCTGCGCGGTGTGATCGTTCCGCCGGAGCGCGGCGACACCGAGTTCGTGGATCTGCGCCATGTCTATGATGAACTTCCGCAGGCGATGAAGGATCGCATCGAGACGCTCGTTGCCGAGCACAGCTTTGCGGCCAGCCGCATCAAGGGCGGCGCCAGCCCCGAGGAAGCGGCCCGTATCCGCGAGATCATGCCGGGCGCGATGCAGCCGATGGTGCGAATCGGTCCCTCGGGTCGCAAGAGCCTGTTCGTGGGCAGCCATGCGTTCCGCGTCGAGGGGCTGAGCGATGCCGAGGGCACGGCCCTGATCGACGAATTGATCGCCTTCGCCAGTCAGGAGAAGTTTATCTACGCGCACAAATGGCGCCAGGGCGACCTGCTGATCTGGGACAATCGCTATGCGCTGCACCGCGGGACTGCGTTCGATTATGTGCGTTACAAGCGCGATTTGCGCCGCGCCAACGTCAATGAATACGGCGAGGAGCGCAGCGCGATCACCGCGCCGTTGCGCGCCATTTCCAGTTGAGGAGCGCCAGCCGGGTTGAACCGAAGGGCAAAGGCGACGGAAATGCTTGCATTGCTCCATGAAAAGCTGCAAGATAGTTAGGTAGCTAATTACATTGCTGAGGACCGAAGGCTGACGGCACAAAGCCGTCCTCGTTTCATTCGGTCTTCAGGCGAGAGGAGCAGGCCCATGGATTATCCGCTGATCAGTTGTGACGATCACCTCGATCTCAATCAACTTCCTACCGATCTCTGGACGAGCCGGCTGCCCGGCCATCTGAAGGATCGCGGCCCCAAGGTCGAGATGGTCGATGGCCGCGCCACCTGGATGAGCGACGGCAAGAGCCTGGGCGGCTGGTCGGGTGCGCCGAGCACGATGACCGGTCCCAAGCCGATCTTCACCGCCCTGGATCGCGGCGGCATCGTCGATCAGACCGAGCGCCGCCCTGCGGTCGCCGAACTGCGACTGGCCGACATGGATCGGGATGGCGTGTACGCGCATGTCATCTTCGGCCCGGTCACCTCGCTCGATTTCGATGACAAGGAACTGCGCGACGCCTGTTATGGCGCGTATAATGAATGGCTCAAGGAGTTCTGCTCCGCCGCTCCCGACCGGCTGATCGGCGTGCCGATGCTGCCGCCCGAGCCGGAGGCGGCCGTCGCGATGCTGCAGAAGATCGTCGATCTGGGCGGTTTCAAGCAGGCCAATCTGCAGATCGCTATGGCCCAGCCGCGCCTTGAGGACGAGCGCTGGGAGCCGCTTTGGACCATGCTGGAGGAGAATAACATCATTCTCTCCTTCCACGTGACCGTGTTCCCGAGCGTCAGCCGCGCATTCGACAAGTATAAGGGCAGCCCGGGCGCCACCTTCCTGCACGTGAAGATGTTCATCGAGCAGTTCATGGACCCGTTTGTGGACCTGTTTGCCTGGGGCATTCTCGAGCGTCACCCCGGCCTCAAGATCGTCATCGCAGAGAGCGGCATCGGCTGGCTGCCCTGGGTGATCGAGGAACTGGATTATCGCCACTGGCGCCTGTGGGAAGCCGAAGAATTCTGGAACGCGCGCGGCGGCATTCCGCACAAGATGAAGCCGTCCGAGCTGTTCAAGCGGCAGGTCTATGGCACGTTCCAGCAGAGCCCCACGGCAATCGCGCTGCACAAGTTCTATGGTGAGGACAAGCTGCTGTGGGCGACGGACTATCCGCACCCGGACAGCATCTGGCCGAACAGCCGCAAGGTGCTGGCCGAGTTCACCGAGGGCGCCGATCCGGCGCTGGTGCGCAAGATTGCCTATGAGAATGCCGCCAAGCTCTATGGGCTGGACATTCCGGCCCGCGTCGACGCGATTGCCGCTGAGTAAGCGCGCACTTCGCTGTAAGATATGAAAAGGGAGGGCGCGCGCTCTCCCTTTTTCATGGCCAGCCCGCGGCTGCGCTAGCTCTGCTGCGGCACCACGCGCCCGATGAACCGGGCAACCTCGCGCTCGATTTCCCTGTTCTCCGGCACCTCGCCCCAGCCGAACCCGGCGTGCGGCATCGCTTCCCACACGTGCAATTCGGCATCGACGCCCGCCTCTCGCAACTTGCGGTGGAAGAGCACGGAATTGGACAGGAAGAGATCGCGCGTTCCAGTCTGCACCAGTGTCGGCGGAAAGCCCCGGGTGAAGTCGCCGAAGAGCGGGGAAAGATAAGGCTGCGTGAGGTCATGGCCGTTGGCGTAGAGCGCGTTGCACTCCGGCAGCCCGCGCTTGAGCACCACATCCAGCCCTTCATTGGTGAGGAAGCTGTCACCCGACTCGGTCAGATCGACTTCGGGCGTCAGTAGCACGAGACCGGCGGGGAGCGGCAGGCCCTGATCGCGAATCATCAGCGTCACAGCCGCGGCGAGATTGCCGCCGGCGGAACTGCCGCCAATCACGATGCGGCGCGGATCGGTCCCGGCCAGCAACGCCCGATATACCGCAAGGCAATCCTCCGGCGCAGCCGGGTAAGGGTGGTCGGGCGGCATACGATAATCCACCGAGACGACCCGGCAGCCCAGCGCCGCTGCCTGCCGGGCACCGGTCGCCTTGGCGAATGCGCCACCGCCGAAAACAAACGCGCCGCCATGAATGAAGACATAGACCGGACCATCATCAGCTGTTCCGGCGTGCGGCACGCAGTCATGGCAGGTCACGCCGACGATCTGCACGGTGTCGATGGTCACCGGTAGCGCGGCGAGCATGGCCTGCGCCATCGGCTCCCACATGGCGTTGCTGGCCGCCAGCCGTTCCCGCCAGCCTGCCAGATCGGTTGCGCTCGGCCAGTCCGTCGCCGGCGTGGCGGCGCCCTCGATCAGCGCTTGCCGGGCTTGCGGGCTGATCGTCCGGGGTGGCGGGATGTCCCGCGCCGGGAGTTTCACGCTGGTCTGGCCGTGCTCTTCATCCGCCATATTTCTCTCCCGCAGCGACGCCGCCATCCGGTTCAGACAGTGACGACGATCTTCCCGATTTGCTGGTTCGATTCCAGATAGCGATTGGCTTCCACGATCTCGCTGAACGGGAAGGTCCGCGCGATCACCGGTTTGAGCTTGCCCAGCTTCAATCCCAGCAGAATGTGCTCCTGCGCGCGCTTGTACCGCTCGGGATGGTTCCAGATTTCCGAGGCGACCCAGCCGCGCATCGACAGGCCCTTGAAGGCCATGTTCCAGTGCGGATAGGGGGTCGGTTGTTCGGACAGGCCGCCATAGATGAACAGAATGCCACGCTCGGCCATCGCGCTGGTGAGCGTCTGAACATACGGCCCCTGCACCGGATCGAACACCAGCCGCGCGCCTTTGCCGTCGGTGATCTGCATGACGGCCTCGCCCAGATCCGTCTCCCCGGTCGCGATGACATGGGCGGCCCCGTGCGCTTTGAGCGCCTCGGCCTTGTCGCTGGTGCGCGTGGCGGCAATCGAGACGGCGCCGGCCCAGTTGGCAAGCTGGATTGCAGCGAGACCGACGCTGCTGGAGGCGGCGGGGATGATGACATAGTCGCCGATGCCAGCCTTGCCGACCTCGATGATCGCATAGGCTGTCATATACTGCATCCACACCGCCGCAGCCTGCGCGGCGCTGAGCCCGGGTGGTGCGTGCAGGAGGCAGCGGGCCGGCACGATCGCCTGCTCGGCCCAGACACCATATTGGCCGAGCGGATACATGGGCAGGGCACAGATCCGATCCCCCACGGCAAAGCCTGACACGCCATCACCGAGAGCTTCGATGATGCCGCAGGCCTCATAGCCGATCAGCGTCGGCAATGTCGGCTTGGTGGGATAGCGCCCTGCCCGGAACATCGCTTCGGAGCGGTTGAGGCCAATGGCTTCGACCCTGATCCGCACTTCACCAGGGCCGGGCGCGCCGACCGCGATCTCGTCGAAACGGAGCACGTCAGGTGGCCCCAGTTCATGCACGCGGACGACCTTAGCCATCTTTTCTCTCCTGTTGCGGTCAGCTCCGCCGTCTCAAAGCGGTTCGTCGAGCGGCTGCTGCTCGTCGTAGATCGGGTTGTACATGAGCGTTCCGAACTGGGCGACGAGATTGGCGCGGGCCTCGTTCGGCGCTTCAACCGGAATGGCACGGACCAGCGCCTTGCTACGCGCTTCGATTCCGTGCTGGAACTCCGGGTGGGTCATGATGAACAGGTCGCGGCGGCGAATGCCGCGCAGCACGCGCTCACCTACTTCCTCGCTGGACATGAAGAGGCTTGGGTCGAAGCCGGGTGCCGGCCGGGCATCCTTCTTCGCGCCGACGGCCTCGGGGGCCGGGGGCGGCGCATCATTGCGCAGATGCTCGGGGCGGGTGGCGTTGGTCGTGCTGCCGAGCTGGGTCTGCACCGGGCCGGGGAAGAAGACCGAGGCACCAAGCGCGGTGCCGCGCAGATCGGTCGCGAGGCTCTCGAACATGCCGGCCACGCAGAACTTGGCAGCGCAATAGAGCCCGGCATTGCCCACCGCAGAAAAGCCGCCGGTCGAGGATGTGACGACGATCTGCCCTTCCTCGCCATGCTTGAGCATCCGCGGCAGCATGGTGACGAGCCCGTTGACGACGCCGCCGACATTGACGGACATGTTGAAGTCCCAGTCCTTGTAGGTCGCCGTCAGCATCGAGCCGGTCACGCCCACCCCGGCATTGAGCGCCAGCACATGAATATTGCCGAACTGCGCCTCGGCTTCATCGGCGGCGCGTGCCCAGCCGTCGCGGTCTGCGACATCCAGCTTGATAGCGTGAACGGCCAGATTGGTCTTGGCAAAGCCTTCCATCGCCTGATCGAGCGCGTCCTGGCGGATGTCGGCGATGATGACCCGCATCCCCGCTTCACCGAAAGCCTTTGCCATGCCCCAGCCCATGCCGCTCGCGCCGCCGGTGATGAAGGCCGTCTTGCCGCTCACGTTCAACATCAGATCACCTCTCCTCAATCCGCCTGCTCATGCGGGATGGCACGGCCCTATCGAGATCAGAATGACTAAGTCCACAAAAAAGCGGCGGCGCGTGCTTCGCGTGGCTGCGGCGAGCAACGGGCGGATGTGCAATAAGCCGGCGGTAGGCGCGGGGCCGATCCTGCTCGCAGCAAGCCGGCGGTTTGTTGATTAGGTCTTTCCGCCGGATGCCGCGCGCGATCAGCGCACGCGGTTCACGCGCACAGCTGCCTGCCGCCCGACTTGCATCAGATAGCTGCCGAGCGCGCCCTTGCGGATGGTGACCGGGTCCTGGGGGGCGGGCGGCTGGAAGGCGGTCATCCGCTCGGTCATCCGCCAGACCGCGCCATCCCCAAGCGTGACCTGCCAGAGCCCCGGGCCGATCTCGCGCACGCTTGCCACGGTGGCGCTCGTTTCCTTGTCGTCCTGAGATGCGCGCGGCTGGCGCGTGGCGCGCTCCACCTGCTCGGCGCCAAAGCCGGTCGTCGCTGCAGGGGCAGGCGGGGCAGCCGGTGCGGGTGTGGACGTGCGGCTCGTACTGCCGGACTCGGAGGCGCCTGGCACAGGCGCGGGAGAAGAGGCACCGCCTTGCGGCTGATTATACTGCGCCACCGAATCGTAGCAGGCGAGGCGTGCTTCCGTGGACCCAATTCTCGCGCAGGTCGCCAACTGGTCGTTCAGGCTGCCCTGCGCTTGGGCCACGCCGCTCAGTCCGGCTGCGACGATGATGAAGGCGCTGACTGCCGCCACGGATTTGCTGATCACCGGTCCTCTCGCTCCCACATATCTTGTCTTCTCGTGACGCGGTCGTCCGCGTGGCGAAAATCTTACTACGCCATCTATTGCGGGTCTAACGATTTTACGGATCGCTTGGGGATGACGATCATGTCTGATTATTTTGCATAAACATTGACCGCTGCTCGAAAATGCGATGAATCTGGCCGAATCACGCGAAAGGTGGGTCTTTGGGGATCGGTCATCATGAATAAGGGGCGCGCGGCGCTCGGTTCGGTCCGGGCGCGCATCGGCAGGGCATCGATTATCAGCGCCGGGCTGGCCCTGTTGGGCCGGTCGGGCCTGGACGGCTGCACTCTGCAGGCCGTCGCTGCCGACCTTGCGACCGATCCGGCCGAGATCGAAGAGCATTTCGCGAGCGACGATCAACTTCTGACGGCGTTGGCGCAGGACATGGTGCGTGCTGCCGAGGGTGGCGCGGCAGGCCCGGGCTGGCGCGGTCGCCTTGCCTTGCGCGCGCAGACCAGCCGGGCCGCCATGCTCTCCAGTCGCGATGGCGCCAGGCTGTTCGCGCATGTCGCCTCGCGCTTTCCTCTCGCGGTGGGAACGCCGGACGCGGTCGCACCCTTGTGCGAGGTCGGCCTCGCGCTCGATGAAGCCCGCGTGATCGCGCAGGCGCTCGAGCATTTCGTGATCGGGTGGACGCTGGTCGAGCAGGCCCGTGCCGAACCATCGGGACCGGACAGTTCCTTCGATCGCCAGCTGGATGTCCTGCTCGACGGCATCGACGTCGACGCCCCGTCGCCGGCGCCCGGCCCGCGGGACGAGCGTCAGGCCCGGTTCCAGTCCAAGCTCTGGGTCTTTCTGCGCAATGCCCGCGAGAGCGCGAATATCTCCTTCGCCCGCACCGCGCATATCAACGAGCTGGACCGGCGGATCCTGCTGCTCCTTCATGTCCAAGGGGGCATGACCCTCGCGCAGATTTCCCTGGCCTGCGGTGTCGACAAGGCGCAGATCAGCCGTGCCATCAAGCGCATGGGCGAGGTCGCCCTGCTGCTGCGCAGCGGCATCCGCAGCCCCATCCGGCTCAGCCCGAGCGGCAAGCAGCTGGCGGATCGGCTGCAGCGCCATGCCGAGCTGCGCAATCGGGAGCTCACCTTCGGCATCAGCGATGAGGAACTTCAGACGCTCTCCGGAGTGCTGGACATGCTGCTGACCCGCGCCATTGCCCTGTTCGAGCAGGAGCGCAAGCAGGCGGCGAGCAATCAGCGGCCCGAGACCGTGGCATTTCAGGATCTCGTCGATGAAGGCCTGCCGGACGAAAACGGTGTCGCGGCGGACCGCTCACGCGTGTTGCCGCCGTTCGTCACTCTGTGCTCCTACATGCTGCGCGGCGGTGCCCTTGCCCATAAGCGCCAGACCAGCCTGTCGAATTTCGAGACCTGGGTCATGGCGGAAATCTGCCGCAATCCGCCGATCAGCTGGCCCCAGCTGGTGCTGGCATTGGCGCGCGACCAGAGCCAGGCGGGCCGCACCGTCAATCATCTCATCGAGATCGGCCTGATCGAGCGGACCGGACGCCCGGGACGCCGCCACGGCTTCTTCGGTCCGACCGAGAAGGGACGCGCGGTGAGCCAGATCATTGAGGAGACAGCGGTTCGGCGCAGCGAGTTCCTGTTTCAGGGCATCCCTGCCGACCAGCTCGACAGCTTCATGACGACATTCGATGCGCTGACGCACAATGCCGAAGTCCAGCTCGATCGGGAGCGGGCGATCCAGGAAATGGATCGGGATTGAAGGCCTCCGCCCGGCCTGAAATCGTTCAGGCCTAGTCGGGCAGCGGAATGAACTCGCGCTCGCCGGGCACGGTGTCGAATCGGCCCTGCCGCCAGTCGTCCTTGGCCTGTTCGATGCGATCGCGGGAGCTGGAAACGAAGTTCCAGTAGATGTGCCGTGGCCCATCTAATGGCTCGCCGCCGACCAGCATGATGCGGGTCGGGCCATTGGCGCGCAGGACGATCTCGCTGTCCGGCTTGAAGATCACCAGCTCGCCGGCGTTGAAACCGCCGCTCTGGCCTTCCACCGCCAGCCCGCCCGAGATGACATAGACCGCGCGTTCGATATGGTCGGTACCCAGCCGGTAGCGCGCGCCGTCCTGGAGGGTGACGTCGGCGTACAGCATGTCCGAGAAGGCCTGCACCGGCGAAGTCAGCCCGTCGCTGCTGCCCGCCACGACGCGGATGCGCACGCCCTCTGCCTCCGTTTCGGGAATCGTGTCGGCGGGGTGATGGAAGAAAGCCGGATCGACCTCTTCCTTCGCTTGCGGCAACGCGACCCAGGTCTGGAGGCCGAACAACGGCCCGCCTGCGGCGCGGGTATCATCGGCGCTGCGCTCGGAATGGACGATGCCGCGGCCCGCCGTCATCCAGTTGACGGCGCCGGGGCGGATCGGCTGCACCTTGCCCAGTGAATCGCGGTGGAGGATTTCGCCCTCCAGCACATAGGTCACCGTGGCGAGGCCGATGTGCGGATGGGGGCGGACGTCCAGGCCCTCGCCGGCCGAGAAGGTCGTCGGGCCGAACTGGTCGAAGAACACGAAGGGGCCGACCATCCGGCGATGGGCCGATGGCAGCGCGCGCCGGACCTGAAAGCCGTCGCCCAAATCGCGCACGGGCGGCAGGATGATCATGTCGACATTGTCGATGCCGGTCGGGCGCAAGGTCATCGGGTCTGTTCCTTCAGATAGACTGGTTCATATCCTTGCAGAATGACCCGCTCCGTTCCCGGCCGTTTGCCGGCCCGTTCAGGCCAACCCGCTTAGGCCAGGCGGGTCATCCAGCCATGCTGGTCCGGCTTCTGGCCCAGCTGCACGCCGACCAGCGCCTCGCGCAGCGCGCGGGCCACCTCGCCGCCATCGCCATTGCCGATGATGAAATCGCCCTGGGTCGAGCGCACCTCGCCGATGGGCGTGATGACGGCAGCGGTTCCGCAGGCGAACGCTTCCTTCAGCTTGCCGCTCTTGGCATCGGCCATCCACTGCTCAAAGCTGTAGGGTTCCTCCTTCACCGTGTAGCCGGCGTCCTCGGCGACGAGCCGCAACGAATCGCGGGTGACGCCGGGCAGGATCGAGCCGTTCAGCGGCGGGGTGATGATCGTGCCGTCATTGAAGACGAACATGATGTTCATGCCGCCCAGCTCCTCGATCCATTTGCGCTCGACCGCATCGAGGAACAGCACCTGATCGCAGCCATGCTCGATGCCGACGGATTGCGGCTGCAGGCTCGCCGCATAATTGCCGCCGCACTTGGCAGCGCCGGTGCCCCCGGGGACCGCGCGGACATAATCATGGCTGACCCATAGCGTCACGGCCGACTTGCCGCTCTTGAAATAGCCGCCGACAGGGGACGCGATCACGCAATAGATATATTCGCGCGCCGGGCGGACGCCGAGAAACGCTTCGCTCGCGAACATGAAGGGGCGCAGGTACAGGCTGCCCTTGTCGGCATCCGGCACCCAGTCGATGTCCGCCGCGACCAGCTTGCGGATGCTCTCGACGAACAGATCCTCGGGCAGATGCGGCATGGCGAGGCGCGTGGCGCTCTGGTTGAAGCGGGCGGCGTTGGCCTCCGGGCGGAAGCTTGCGACGGACCCGTCGGGCAGGCGATAGGCCTTGAGCCCCTCGAAAATCTCCTGCGCATAATGGAGCACGGCCGCTGCCGGATCGAGCGGAATCGGCTGGCGCGGACCCAGTACGGCATCATGCCAACCCTGCCCCTCGGTATAGCGGATCGTCACCATATGGTCGGTGAAGAGCGTGCCGAAACCGAGCGTGGCCATGGCGGCAACACGGTCCTCGGGCGAGGTGGGGGTGGCGAGCGGCTGGGTCGTGAAGTCCAACATGCGAAATCTGTCCATTGAGGCTGGATGGGTTCAGGTGGCGCAGGCGGTATCAGGATAAACGCAGGCTGTCATGCCCCCGCGCGTCCGCTGGTGGCATCGGTTGCCGCGCCGTTGCAGGTGCGCCGCGCTCAGCTCAGCCAGAACAGGGCAGCGCCCGCCAGCGAGGCGAGCAGGGACGCAAAGAGCGGAGCGGATGCGACGATGCCATTGCGTCCCCCGGCCAGTACAAGCGCCATCACGCCTTTGACGGCGGTATTGGCGAAGACCGGCGCGGCGAGGATGAAGCCCGCCGTAGCATTGTCGAGCGTTTGTGCGGGCAGGCCGGCAAGGGTGAGCACCGCCGCATCCACATCCATGAAGCCGGTGAGGCCGATGACAACCGCGATGCCTTCGTCGCCCCAGACATCCAGCGCCCAGCGCGCCACCAGCGAGAAGATCGCGACGAAGCCGGCGAGCATCAGCGCCGGGCCAAAATCGAAAGGATTGCCCAGCTTGACCGGTGGCCCATCCGGCGAATCGTCACGGCGCCAAGCGAGCAGGGCCATGATCGCCGAGACGACCAGCGCCGGCGCCAGCACCAGTGCGAGCGTCGGCAGGGCGCGGGGCACGAGGATGGCGGTCAGCACCTGCACGCGCACGAACATGACGATGGTGGCGATGGCGATGCCAGCGGTCAGCACGCCGCGTAATTCCGGCTCGGTGCTCAGGCGGCGGGCGTACCAGGCCGTCACCGCCGTGGACGAGACGATGGAGCCGGTCAGTGCCATCATCAATACGCCCCGGCTGCTGCCGAACCGGCGCGCGACGACATAGCCGGCGAAGGAGAGACCGGCGACCAGCACCACCACCATCCAGATCTGGCGGGGATTCCAGGCATCATAGGGACCATAAGTGGCATCGGGCAGCAGCGGCAGGACGACGAGCGCGACCAGCGCGAAGCGGGCGACACCCTCGATCTCGGCTTCCGTCAGCCCGCGCAGCAGGGCGTGCATCGAGTGACGGGCGCTCAGCAGCACGAATGCCGCACCCGCCGCCGCCAGAGCGATGGCGGGTGAGAGCGCCAGCGCGGCATAGCCAATGGCGAAGGTCAGGAGCGCCGCCACAATCGTTGTGGCGGAAAGCTGGTCGTCGCGAATCGCCTGACCGAAACCAATGAGCAGCGCGCCGACCACGCCCAGCGCCATGATCGCGGCGATCATCTCCGGCAGGAGCGCAGACAGGCCACCGGCAAAGCCGATCAGGCCGAAGGTGCGGAACCCCGCCACCCGTTGCCCGGCCTGCTTGTCGCGCTGAGTCCAGCCTCGTTCGAGGCCGATCAGAAGGCCGGCGGCGAGAGCAGCGAGAAGCCCGAGCAGCGATGGAGACAGAGCGAGGCTCATGGTCAGAGCGTCAGCAGGCGGATGTCCGGCCCAGCCGCTGCGAGAAAGGCAATGGGGCCAGTGATCTCGATACGGGAGTCGAGGCCGTCCGCCGCCACGCCTGCCATGGCAAGGCCGCTCTGGCAGAGGCTGATAGCCACGCCTTCATCCAGCGCATCATCCAGCAATTGCGCGAGCGTCGGCTCCCCAGCTGCAGTCCAGGCGGCGTCCTGCGGTGCGCGGATCGGGGTGCGCAACAGGGCAGCCGCCTCGCCTTGCAGGAAGATGCGGGCCGCGCTTCCCAGGGCGATCTCCGCCCGCGCGAGGGACAGGGCCGCGCGCAACCGAGACGGCTCGGCGCTGATGACGACGAGAGCGAGAGGCGGCCGCGCGCTCATGCGCAGGCCAGCGCGGCCTTGCAGGCCGGGTCCGGCGGAATGGCCATGGTCCGCAGACGACGGGCGAGCAGATCGAAGACGATGAGCTTGCCGGTCGCAGCTTCACCGAACGGCACGAGGGCGCGGAGGACCTCCAGCGCCGCCATCGATCCGATGATGCCGGTCAGCGCCCCGACAATGCCTTCCTCGGCGCAGGTGCGGGCGGGGTCGGTGCGGGTGTCGCCGACCAGGCAACGATAGCAGGGCTGGCCGGCTTCCCATCCCCGCCAGACACCGATCTGCCCCTCGAACTGGCCGACGGCGGCGCTCACCAGCGGAATGCGCAGACGCGTCGCAGCGTCGGAAACGGCGAGGCGCGTCTCGAAATTGTCGCAGCCATCGAGGATGATGTCGGCATCGCGCAGCAGCGTCGCGGCATTGTCGGCATCCAGCGCTGTGTTGATCGGAATGGCATGACAATCCGGGTTGAGTCGGCGCACCGCGTCCCGCGCGGCTTCCGCCTTCGGGCGACCGATGTCCTCGCTGGCGAACAGGATTTGCCGCTGCAGGTTGGAGAGGCTTACCGTATCATGATCGATGATCCGCAGGGTGCCGATGCCGGCTGCCGCCAGATAGGCAATCGCCGGGCAGCCGATGCCGCCCGCCCCGATGATCGCGACATGCGCGCCGGCCAGCCTCGCCTGCCCTGCGCCGCCGATTTCGCGCAGCACGATGTGGCGGGCATATCGCTCAAGCTGATCGTCGGTGAAGTCCATCGGGGTGGGCGTGCGTCAGACCGTGCGGACGCCCGTGGAGCCGAAACCGCCCGCACCGCGCGCCGTATCGTCCAGCGTCGCGACCTCGACCATGCGCGCGATCTGCACAGGCGCAACGATGAGCTGGGCGATCCGGTCGCCGCGCTTGATCTCGAAATCATCCTCGCCCAGGTTGACCAGAATGACCTTCAGTTCGCCGCGATAATCGCTGTCGATCGTGCCGGGGGTGTTGGGCAGCGTGATGCCATGCTTGAGCGCCAGCCCCGACCGGGGGCGCACCTGCACCTCGAACCCCTCGGGAATGGCAAGCGCGAGGCCGGTGGCCACCGCATGGCGAGCCATGCTCGGCAGCGTCACATCCTCGGCGGAGACCACGTCCATGCCGGCCGCGCCGGCGGTAGCATAGCTGGGCAAGGGTAGGTCTTCGCCATGGGGCAGGCGCTTCACCGCAATGTCAACGAGCGGCCAGTTCATCGGAAATCCTTTCAATCAGCCGCGTGGCGACGAGGGCTTTGGGCATGTCCGGCCAGTCTTCGACGCCCTGCGCCGTGACCAGATGGACGCTGTTGCGCGATCCGCCCATGACATCGCCGGAGACGTCATTGGCGACGATCCAGTCCGCGCCCTTGCGCTGGCGCTTGGCGATGGCGTGGTCGACGACAGTTTCCGTCTCGGCCGCGAAGCCGACGAGCAGGGCGGGGCGTTGGCCGTGGCGCGCCAGTGTCGCGAGGATGTCCGGATTCTCGGCCAGCGCGAGCGGAGCGGGGGTACCCGAACCGTCCTTCTTGATCTTCTGCCCGGCCTCGTCGGCGGCGCGCCAATCGGCCACTGCTGCAACCAATATGGCAATATCGGCTGGCAAGGCTCCCTCCACGGCGGCCTGCATCTCCCGCGCGGTCTGCACGTCCACCCGGGTGACGCCGCGCGGCGTGGGCAGGCTGACGGGCCCGGCGATGAGGGTGACGCGCGCCCCCGCCTGTGCGGCGGCGGCGGCAATCGCAAAGCCTTGTTGCCCGGACGACCGGTTGGCGATGTAGCGCACCGGGTCGATCGGCTCATGAGTCGGCCCGGCGGTCACCAGCACATGGCGGCCAAGCAGATTGGCGTGGCTGAGATCGGGCGCATGGATCGTTCGGCTGGTGTCGGTCAGCAGCGCGGCCGGTGACGGCGCCTCTGCCAGCAGCCGCTCGATTTCCTGCACGATGGCGGCCGGCTCGGGCAGGCGACCCTTGCCCCACTCGTTGCAGGCCATGGCGCCGACGTCAGGCTCCATCACATGGATGCCATCGCCGCGCAGCGTGTCGAGGTTTCGCTGGGTGGCCTTGTGGTGCCACATCCGCACATTCATCGCGGGCACGGCGAGCACCGGCTTGTCAGTGGCGAGCAGCACGGTGGTGGCGAGATCGTCAGCGATGCCCGATGCCATCTTGGCGAGGATGTTGGCGGTCGCCGGCGCGACGACGATCAGGTCGGCCTCGCGGCTGAGCTGGATATGGCCGATCTCCCGCTCCTCCTTGAGGTCGAACATGTCACCATAGACATGATCCTCGGAGAGCACGCCGAAGGAGAGCGGCGTCACGAATTTGGTGGCTGCGTCGGTCAGCACGGCGCGCACGGCAAGGCCCTTGCCCTTGAGCAGGCGCACCAGTTCCAGCGCCTTGTAGGCGGCGATCCCGCCGGAGACAATGAGGAGGATCCGCTGGGTCATGATGGCTCCATAGCGGCTGGGCGCCGGTCCGGCTAGCGGCTCAGCAGGGGCGGGATGTCAGCCAAGGAGCGCCATGGCGCCGGCGCCGGCCGCTGCCGCGAGAATCGCCACGCCCGCATAGCGCCAGAACCAGCCGACCTTCACCTGCACCAGCTTCACCGCCGGCAAGGGCGGCGGGGGCGGGGCGCCGCCCGGCTCGGGATAGGCTTCCTCCAGCCGCCGGACGAGGCCGGGCAGTCGGCGGATCGTGTCCACCGTTTCGTGGATCGAATCGGCGAGCTTGGCTTCGGGCCCGAGTTCGTCGCGCAGCCAGCTCTTCACATAGGGGCCGGAGACGTCCCACATGTTGATCGTCGGGTCGAGCATGGTCGCCACGCCCTCGACCATCACCATCGTCTTTTGCAGCAGCAGCAGATGGGGCTGCGTTTGCATGTCGAAATCGCGGGTGATGGCGAACAGGCCATCCAGCATCTGACCAACGGACAGCTCGCTGACCGGCTTGCCGCGCATGGGTTCGCCCACGGCGCGCAGGGCGGTCGCGAACTCGGCGACATTGTGGTGGGCCGGCACATATTGCGCCTCGAAATGGATTTCCGCCACGCGGCGATAATTGCCGGTGATAAGCCCGTATAGAATCTCCGCCAGCCACAGCCGCGCGCGCCGGTCGATCCGCCCCATGATGCCGAAGTCGATGGCAACGATGGTGCCGTCGGCCTGCACGAACAGATTGCCCTGGTGCATGTCGGCATGGAAAAAGCCGTCGGCGATGGCCTGCCGCAGGAAGGTGTTGACTAGCCGCGCCGCTAGATCGCTCAGATCATGCCCGGCGGCGACCAGCGCCGCTCGGTCGCTGATCTTGATGCCGTCGATCCATTCGAGAGTCATCACCCGGCCGTTGGTGCGATCCCAGTCGATCTGTGGGATGCGATAGCGCGGCACGGCGGACATGGCCTCGGCCAGTTCCGATGCAGAGGCTGCCTCACGTCGCAGATCAAGCTCGCGCACCGTCCAGCGCTTGAGATTGGCGACGACCAGACGCGGTCGGAGGCGGGAGGCTTCGCCGCCCAGTTGCTCCAGATGGGCTGCAGCCCATTCATAAGTGTCGATGTCGCGGTTGAACCGCTCGCGAATGCCGGGGCGCAGCACCTTGATGGCGACCGCGCGGCCGTCCGTCGTCACGGCACGATGCACCTGTGCGATGGAGGCAGCGCCGACAGCCTGCTCATCGACACTGGCGTAGATCGAGTCGAGCGGTCGCCCGAAGCTGGCTTCGATCTCGGCGCGAATCGCGGAGAAGGGCATGGGCGGGAGCGCGTCCTGCAGCGACAGCAGATCGCGGGCAGCATCCTCACCGACCAGATCGGGGCGCGTCGCCAGCGACTGGCCGAGCTTGATCGCGGCCGGGCCAATGGCTTGAAACGCCTCCGCATAGCGCGGCTCCTTGGGCACGCGCGCACCGAGCCGCGCCAGCCGTGCGAGGCGGCGCACCGGGGCGGGCGTATTGCCATCCCGCTCGATACCGCGCAGCGCGCCGTGGCGAGCCAGGGTCCGCCCCCATGAGAGCAGGCGCCAGAGATGGGTGAT
This sequence comes from Sphingobium sp. B8D3B, assembly GCF_025961875.1. Lineage (NCBI taxonomy): Bacteria > Pseudomonadati > Pseudomonadota > Alphaproteobacteria > Sphingomonadales > Sphingobiaceae > Sphingobium > Sphingobium sp. B8D3B. Next base: position 3,036,664 of record NZ_JAOQON010000001.1, read on the forward strand.
GTGGGCTGTCATGACCTTATCGCCCTGCGGAACGCACCATGGGACCGCTGCGCTGGCGAATCATATCTTCCACCCCGAGTGGATGGCGACGAGCCCGCCCATGATCGGCTCGGCCTTCGCCTGCACGAAGCCCGCCTCCTCGATCATGCCCTTGAACTTCGGCATGTCCGGGAAGCGACGGATGGATTCGATGAGATAGCGGTAGCTCTCCGCATCGCCGGCGATCATCTTGCCCAGCTTGGGCACCAGCTTGTGCGAATAGGCGTCATACACATCGCCGAAGCCCGGCCAGGTGGTGCTGGAAAATTCCAGGCAGAAGAAGCGCCCGCCATATTTGAGCACGCGATGCGCCTCGCGCAGCGCCGCCGGGATGTCGGTCACATTACGGATGCCGAACGCGATGGTGTAGGCATCGAAACTGCGATCGCCGAAGATGAGCTGCTCGGCATTTTGCGGCTGCCAGACCAGCCCCTCGATGCCGCGCGTCTGCGCCCGCGTCATACCCACGGCGAGCATATCCTCGTTGATGTCGCTCACCGTCACACGCGCGCCATGCTTGGCCATGCGAAAGGCGATGTCGCCGGTGCCGCCGGCCATGTCGAGAATCGCCTCGTCCTTGCGTGGCTTCACGCGGCGGACGAACTGGTCCTTCCACAGCCGATGCATCCCGCCGGACATCGCATCGTTCATGATGTCGTAGTTGCGGGCGACATTGGAGAAGACGTCGCCGACCAGCTTCGTCTTTTCCTCGGGGGCTACCTCACGATAGCCAAAGGACACTGTCTCGCTCATGGGGCCGGGCTCTAGCCGACTCTGTCGGTCGCGCAAAGGGCGAACCACGCCGGAGCGGCCGATGCCGCGCGGGATAGGCCGCTGTCAGCTCATGCCGGGTCGGCGAGCGGGACCGGCGCGCCGAGATGCGCTAGGAAATCCGGCTTGCCGATCGCGATCCCACGTGCCCGCAGCAGCGCATAGGCCGTCGTCGCGTGGAACAGGAAGTTGGGCAGCATGAAGCCGGTGACATAATCCCGCCCGTGGAACCGATATCCCTGACCGTTCGGGAAGCGCAGCACGATCTCGCGGTCCTCGCTGGCGTCCAGTTGTGCGGGCGTCACGCTCTGGACGAAGGCGATGGTCTTTGCGCGCCGCTCCTGCAGGGCATCGAGGCTCGCCTCGGTGTCCGGCATGGCGGGCGGCTCGATGCCGGCGAGACGGGCGATGCCATTCTTCGCGCTGTCCGACGCCATCTGATATTGGGCGGTGAGCGGGCGCATATCCTCGATCAGCCGGGCGCCCAGCAGATCGGCCTCGGCAGCACGCACATCCGGGCGCGCGAGCCACCTCTCCATGTTGGTCAAGCTGTTGACGAGGAGGGGAACGGTGATCGCGTGCATGGTCAGGGTCATCAGCTCTCGCCTTTGCTGCCAGGGTGTTGGGCCAAGGTATTGGGCCGGGTGATTGGGATGTGCGCGCGCAGGCCGAAAGAGGCAAGGCGGCATTTCAAAACGCCTCGCCGCCGCGCATGCCCCTTGGGGTGAGCCGTGCTTGACCGGTTGGCGGCCTCTCTGTATAGGCCCGCCTGCCTCGCGGCCCGCAACCTGTGCTTTCACTAGGATTCGGTCGCTCGTCCGCTGGGTCATACAGAGCTTGAACATTGCCTATGCTCTTGCGGGGCCAGGGGGTCTTTACCGACCGCCGGGTCTCTTGTCGTTTGGAGGTCAGCCCCGGCTGGTCATCGGCCGACCCAGGACATGCAGATGGCAGAGTAACTGAAAAAAGGTGAAGGGCTTCATGCCAACGATCAACCAGCTGGTCCGCAAGGGCCGCGAGCCGCAGAAGGCCAAGAGCAAGGTCCCTGCGATGGAGCAGAACCCGCAGAAGCGCGGCGTCTGCACCCGTGTCTACACCGTGACCCCGAAGAAGCCGAACTCGGCTCTCCGCAAGGTCTGCAAGGTGCGCCTCACCAACAGCCGTGAGGTCATCAGCTACATTCCGGGCGAAGGCCACAACCTCCAGGAGCACAGCGTCGTGCTGATCCGTGGCGGCCGTGTGCGCGACCTTCCCGGTGTGCGCTATCACGTTCTTCGCGGCGTTCTGGATACCCAGGGCGTCAAGGACCGCAAGCAGAGCCGTTCCAAGTACGGCGCGAAGCGTCCGAAGTAAGCAGGGGAGAACAGAGATATGTCACGTCGTCGTCGCCCCGAAAAGCGCGTCATCCTGCCCGATCCCCAGTATGGCGATCAGGTTCTGTCCAAGTTCATGAACAGCGTCATGTATGACGGCAAGAAGGCCGTCGCTGAGCAGATTGTTTATGGCGCACTGGCCACCGTTGAAACCCGCGCCAAGAAGGACCCGATCTCGGTCTTTCATGACGCGCTCAATAATGTGAAGCCGGGCATCGAGGTCCGCAGCCGCCGCGTTGGCGGTGCGACCTATCAGGTGCCGGTGGAAGTCCGTCCCGAGCGCGCCCAGGCGCTGGCCATTCGCTGGCTCATCAATGCGGCGCGCAGCCGCAGCGAGACCACGATGGCGGCCCGCCTCTCCGGCGAGCTTCTGGATGCCGCGAACAACCGTGGTAATGCCGTGAAGAAGCGTGAAGACACGCACCGGATGGCCGAAGCCAACCGCGCCTTCTCGCATTACCGCTGGTAAGCACTATATTGGATGCCGGGGCCGTCGCAGGACTGTCCCGGCTTCCTGCACCACCGTTCGCTCGGGCCTGTCGAAGGGCTGTTCTTCCGTGAGGGGAGAAACGGGTCCCCGCCGAGCCAACCCGAACGGAGAGGACCCTTTCAGACCGCAGCCCCGCCGCACGCGGGCAATGGAGTAAAGATCATGGCCCGCAGCCACCCGCTCGAGCGTTACCGCAATTTCGGCATTATGGCGCACATCGACGCCGGCAAGACGACGACGACCGAGCGCATCCTCTATTACACCGGCAAGTCCTACAAGATCGGCGAAGTGCATGACGGCGCCGCCACGATGGACTGGATGGAACAGGAGCAGGAGCGCGGCATCACGATCACGTCGGCTGCGACGACCTGTCTGTGGAAGGCTGACGAGGGCAAGGGTCCCGAGCATCGCCTGAACATCATCGACACCCCCGGCCACGTGGACTTCACCATTGAGGTGGAGCGCTCGCTGCGCGTGCTCGACGGCGCGGTTGCCGCGTTCGACGGCGTCGCCGGCGTGGAGCCGCAGTCGGAGACGGTGTGGCGTCAGGCCGACAAGTACGGCGTGCCCCGGATGTGCTTCATCAACAAGCTCGACCGCACGGGTGCCAATTTCTATTATTGCGTGCAGACGATCATCGATCGCCTGGGCGCGACCCCGGCCGTCCTGTATCTGCCCATCGGCGCGGAATCGGACTTCAAGGGTCTCGTCGATCTCGTCAACAACCGCGCGATCATCTGGAAGGATGAGAATCTGGGCGCCGAATTCTTCTATGAAGAAATTCCGGCCGACCTTGCCGACAAGGCTGCCGAGTACCGCGAGAAGCTGGTTGAGCTGGCTGTCGAGCAGGACGATGCCGCGATGGAAGCCTATCTCGAGGGTAACGAGCCCGACGTCGCGACGCTCAAGAAGTTGATCCGCAAGGGCACGCTGAACCAGAGCTTCGTGCCGGTGCTGTGCGGCTCGGCCTTCAAGAACAAGGGCGTGCAGGCGCTGCTGGACGCGGTCGTCGACTATCTGCCCAGCCCGCTGGACATCGAGGACGTGCAGGGCATCAACCCCGACACGGAAGAGCCGGACAGCCGCGCGACCAGCGATGAGGCGCCGTTCTCGGGTCTCGCGTTCAAGATCATGAACGATCCGTTCGTCGGCTCGCTCACCTTCCTGCGCGTCTATTCCGGCACGCTGAGCAAGGGCACCTATCTGAACTCCGTGAAGGACAAGAAGGAAAAGATCGGCCGTATGCTCCTGATGCATGCGAACAGCCGTGAGGACATCGATACGGCTTATGCCGGCGATATCGTCGCGCTGGCCGGCATGAAGGAAACGACGACCGGTGACACGCTGTGCGCCGAGCGTCAGCCGATCATCCTGGAACGCATGGAATTCCCCGAGCCGGTCATCGAGCTGTCCGTGGAACCCAAGACCAAGGCCGACCAGGAAAAGATGGGCGTCGCGCTCAACCGCCTGGCCGCCGAGGATCCGTCCTTCCGCGTTTCGACCGATCACGAATCGGGCCAGACGATCATCAAGGGCATGGGCGAACTTCACCTTGAAATCCTCGTCGATCGCATGAAGCGCGAGTTCAAGGTCGAGGCGAACGTCGGTGCGCCGCAGGTGGCCTATCGCGAGTATCTCAAGAAGGCCGTCGACGTCGATTATACCCACAAGAAGCAGTCGGGCGGCACCGGCCAGTTCGGCCGCATCAAGGTGAAGGTCACGCCGGGCGAGCGCGGTGCGGGCATCATCTTCAAGGACGAGATCAAGGGCGGTAATATTCCCAAGGAATATATCCCGGCGATCGAGAAGGGTATGCGCGAGACGGCGGCCACGGGCTCGCTCATCGGCTTCCCGATCATCGACTTCGAGATCAACCTGTATGACGGCGCCTATCACGACGTCGACTCGTCGGCGCTGGCGTTCGAAATCACCGGTCGCGGTGCGATGCGTGAAGTCGCGCAGAAGGCCGGCATCACGCTGCTCGAGCCGGTGATGAAGGTCGAGGTGGTGACGCCTGAGGAATATCTGGGTGACGTCATCGGCGACATGAACTCGCGTCGTGGCCAGATCCAGGGCACCGACAGCCGCGGTAATGCGCAGGTTGTCGAGGCGATGGTCCCGCTGGCCAACATGTTCGGCTATGTGAACTCGCTCCGCTCGTTCACCCAGGGCCGCGCGAACTACTCCATGCAGTTCTCGCACTATGACGAGGTACCGCAGAACGTCGCGGACGAGGTGAAGGCCAAGCTGGCCTAAGCCGGCACTTTCATCTGGATTTATGTAAATTTGCTGTTATGGGGGCGCCTTCGCGAGGCTTCCCCGAGCGGTTGAACCCAAGCTATTGAGCGAAAAGAGGTAGGAAATGGCTAAGGCTAAATTCGAGCGGAACAAGCCGCACTGCAATATCGGCACCATCGGTCACGTCGACCATGGCAAGACCACGCTGACCGCCGCCATCACCAAGGTGCTGGCCGAAACCGGTGGCGCCACGTTCACGGACTATGCCAACATCGACAAGGCTCCCGAGGAGCGCGAGCGCGGCATCACGATCTCGACCGCACACGTCGAGTATGAGACTGGCGCCCGTCACTATGCGCACGTCGACTGCCCGGGCCACGCTGACTATGTGAAGAACATGATCACCGGTGCCGCCCAGATGGACGGCGCGATCCTCGTGGTGAACGCTGCTGACGGCCCGATGCCGCAGACCCGCGAGCACATCCTGCTCGCCCGTCAGGTCGGCGTGCCGGCGCTCGTCGTGTACATGAACAAGGTCGACCAGGTCGACGACGAGGAGCTCCTCGAGCTCGTCGAGCTGGAAGTGCGCGAGCTGCTCTCGAGCTACGACTTCCCGGGCGACGACATCCCCATCGTTAAGGGTTCGGCTCTGGCCGCTCTCGAAGGCCGTGACGACGCGATCGGCAAGGATTCGATCAAGGCGCTCATGGATGCCGTCGACGCCTACATCCCGCAGCCGGCCCGTCCGGTTGACCGTCCGTTCCTGATGCCGATCGAAGACGTGTTCTCGATCTCGGGTCGCGGCACCGTGGTGACCGGCCGCGTCGAGACCGGCGTTGTGAAGGTTGGCGAAGAAGTCGAGATCATCGGCCTCAAGCCCACCAAGAAGACGACCGTCACCGGGGTGGAAATGTTCCGCAAGCTGCTCGATCAGGGTGAAGCCGGCGACAACATCGGCGCGCTGATCCGTGGCGTTGGCCGTGAAGAAGTCGAGCGTGGTCAGGTTCTGGCCAAGCCAGGTTCGGTCACGCCGCACACCGAGTTCGAAGCCGAGGTGTACGTGCTGTCGAAGGACGAAGGTGGCCGTCACACGCCGTTCTTCGCCAACTATCGTCCGCAGTTCTACTTCCGCACGACGGACGTGACCGGCGAAGTCGTCCTCCCCGAGGGCACCGAGATGGTCATGCCTGGCGACAACGTGAAGCTGGCCGTCAAGCTCATCGCGCCGATCGCGATGGACCCGGGTCTCCGCTTCGCTATTCGCGAAGGTGGCCGCACGGTCGGTTCTGGGGTTGTCGCGACGATCTCGAAGTAATATAGGCAGCGAGCCGCTCGGATCAGGTGATTCGAGCGGCCTGCTTTTTTCGCCGCTTCGCGCGGGCTCGTGAGTGCCAGAACGGCACCGGGGCCATCAGGGTGAAGCGGTTTTGTTTTGGCTCTTTCACATCGGTTAGTGGACATGGAAACGCAGAATATCCGTATTCGTCTCAAGGCATTCGATCATCGCGTGCTGGATCAGGCGACCGGCGACATCGCCGACACCGCTCGTCGTACGGGTGCTCTCATTCGCGGTCCCATTCCGCTGCCGACCCGCATCGAGAAGTTCACGGTCAACCGTGGACCGCACATCGATAAGAAGAGCCGTGAACAGTTCGAGGTCCGCACCTACAAGCGCATGCTTGATATTGTGCAGCCGACCCCGCAGACCGTCGACGCGCTGATGAAGCTCGATCTGGCTGCCGGCGTGAACGTCGAGATCAAACTGGCCTGATGGCCGTAGCGGGGCGGCCTCCGGGTCGCCTTGCAGGACATTTGGATACCGCCGGCTTCGGCCGGGCAGCGTCCTCCGTCGTTTCCGCCTCGCTTGTCGAGGGTCCGGAAGCATCCAGCCCGGACGGGGGAACGCATCGCAAAATCGGGTTGGCTGCCTGGGTCTTAGGGTCCTGGCGGTTTTTTCGTTGGATAAGCCCCCGCATCATGCAGGGGCCTCTATTGGAGGATTGGATCATGCGTACCGGCGTGATCGCGAAGAAAGTGGGTATGACCCGCCTGTTCCAGGATGATGGCCGCCATGTGCCCGTCACCGTCCTGGCGCTCGAAGGCAACCAGGTCATTGCCCGTCGCGAAATGGATAAGGACGGCTATGTAGCCGTGCAGCTGGGTGCCGGCGTTGCGAAGGCGAAGAATGTCGCCAAGCCGCAGCGCGAGCACTTTGCCAAGGCTCAGGTGGAACCCAAGGCGCAGGTCGTCGAGTTCCGCGTGGCCGAGGACGCGCTGCTCGATGTCGGCGCGGAAATCGCTGCCGATCACTTCATCGCTGGTCAGCTCGTCGATGTGACGGGTCAGACGCAGGGCAAGGGCTTTGCCGGCGCCATGAAGCGCTGGGGCTTCGGCGGTATGCGTGCCACGCACGGTGTGTCGATCAGCCACCGTGCCCATGGTTCGACGGGTAACCGTCAGGATCCGGGCCGCGTGTTCAAGAACAAGAAGATGGCCGGCCACATGGGCGACCGTCAGCGCACCCAGCAGAACCTCGAGATCGTCCGCACCGACGTCGAGCGCGGCCTGCTGTTCGTGAAGGGCAGCGTGCCCGGCTCGAAGGGCGCCTGGCTTCTCGTCAAGGACGCCGTGAAGGTCGATCGTCCGGCTGATGTGCCGTACCCGGCCAGCATCAAGTCGGCTGCGAACAATAACGCCGAGGCTCCGGCCGATACGCCTGCGCAGGACGTCGCGGCGCCCGAGGCCACTGAAGGCCAGGAGGGCTAAGTCATGAAGATCAAGGTTCTCACTCTGGACGGCGGCAAGGCCTCCGGCGATGTCGAGCTGAATGACGATGTGTTCGGCCTCGAGCCGCGCGCGGACATTCTGCACCGTGTCGTCACCTGGCAGCTTGAAAAGCGCCGTGCCCCGGCATCGGCGACGCGCGAGCGTTCTGACGTTGCCCGCACGGGCAAGAAGTTCGGTCGCCAGAAGGGCGGCGGTACGGCTCGTCACGGCGATCGCCGCGCCCCGATCTTCATCGGTGGTGGTAAGGCGCACGGTCAGCGTGCCCGTACCTTCGGGCATTCGCTCAACAAGAAGGTGCGTGCGCTGGGCCTGAAGATGGCACTTTCGGCCAAGGCCAAGGGCGGCTCGCTCACGGTTCTGGACAATCTGGACGTCAAGGACGGCAAGACCAAGGAACTGGCGGGTCAGCTCGCCAAGCTCAACCTCGGCAAGGTGCTGTTCATCGACGGCGAGGCGACCAACCTCTCCTTCGCCAAGGCCTCGTCCAATCTCGTCGGTGTCAATGTGCTCCCCGCCATCGGTGCCAATGTCTACGATATCCTGCGTGCGGACAGCCTGGTGCTGACCCGTGCCGCGGTCGAGCAGCTGGAGGCGCGCTTCAATGGCTAAGAAGCAGGCAGCAGCGGTGGCCACGCGTCATTACGACGTGATTGTGGCCCCGCACATCACCGAAAAGGCGACGCTGGTCTCCGAGCACAACGCGGTTGTGTTCAAGGTCGCGCGTGACGCTTCGAAGCCCGAGATCAAGGCCGCTGTCGAGGCGCTGTTCAATGTCAGCGTCAAGTCGGTCAACACGATCGTCCAGAAGGGCAAGACCAAGCGCTGGAAGGGCAAGCCCTACACGCGCTCGGACGTGAAGAAGGCTGTCGTGACCCTGGCCGAAGGCCAGTCGATCGACATCACCACGGGCATTTGAGGGCGGACTGAACAATGGCACTCAAGCATTATAACCCGACGAGCCCGGCCCAGCGTGGCCTGATCCTCGTCGACCGGTCCGGCCTCCACAAGGGAAAGCCCGTCAAGGCGCTGACCGAAGGCAAGCGCAAGACCGGTGGTCGCAACAACAAGGGTCATGTGACCTCGCGCGGTATCGCCGGCGGTCACAAGCAGCGCTATCGCATCATCGACTTCAAGCGTCGCAAGTGGGACGTTGAAGGCACGGTGGAGCGTCTGGAATATGACCCCAACCGCACGGCGTTCATTGCGCTGGTCAGCTATGCCGATGGCGAGCAGGCCTACATCATCGCCCCGCAGCGTCTGGCTGTCGGCGACAAGGTGATCGCAGGCAAGAAGACCGACGTGAAGCCGGGCAACGCGATGGAACTGGGTCAGATGCCGGTCGGCACGATCATCCACAACATCGAGATGAAGCCGGGCAAGGGCGCTCAGATCGCACGCAGCGCGGGCACCTATGCCCAGCTCGTCGGTCGCGATCGCGGTATGGTCATCGTCCGTCTCGGCTCGGGTGAGCAGCGCTACATCCGCTCGGACTGCATGGCGACCATCGGTGCGGTGTCGAACCCCGACAACCAGAACCAGAACCTCGCCAAGGCCGGCCGCAGCCGCTGGCTCGGCCGTCGCCCGCTCACCCGCGGCGTCGCCAAGAACCCGGTCGACCACCCGCACGGCGGTGGTGAAGGCCGGACCTCGGGCGGCCGTCATCCGGTTACCCCGTGGGGCAAGCCGACCAAGGGTGCTCGTACCCGTCACAACAAGTCGACCGACAAGATGATCATCCGGTCGCGTCACGCCAAGAAGAAGAGGTAAGCGATGGCTCGCTCCGTCTGGAAGGGTCCCTTCGTGGACCTGCATCTGCTCAAGAAGGCAGAAACCGCGCAGGAGAACAACGGCCGTGGCGGTCCGATCAAGACCTGGTCGCGCCGCTCCACCATCCTGCCGCAGTTCGTTGGCCTGACGTTCAACGTCTACAATGGTCGCAAGCACGTTCCCGTTTCGGTGAACGAAGACATGGTCGGTCACAAGCTGGGTGAATTTGCGCCGACGCGCTACTTCCCCGGCCACGCCGCTGACAAGAAGGGCAAGCGCTGATGGGCAAGGCAAAAGCTCCCCGCCGCGTCTCGGACAATGAGGCGCTGGCCGTCGGCACGCAGATCCGCGGTTCGGCCCAGAAGCTGAACCTGGTCGCCGCGCTCATCCGCGGCCGCAAGGTCGAGGACGCGATGAACGTGCTCGCCTTCTCCAAGCGCGCGATGGCGGTCGATGTTCGCAAGGTGCTCGCCAGCGCGGTCGCCAATGCGGAGAACAACCACAATCTCGACGTCGACGCGCTCGTCGTCGCCGAGGCGAGTGTCGGCAAGTCGTTCACCATGAAGCGCTTCCATGCGCGTAGTCGCGGCAAGTCCACCCGCATCCTGAAGCCCTTCAGCCGCGTGCGCATCGTCGTGCGTGAAGCTGCGGAAGAGGAGGCCTGATCCATGGGTCACAAGAGCAATCCCATCGGTCTGCGCCTGCAGATCAACCGCACCTGGGACAGCCGCTGGTTCGCGGAAGGCCAGGACTATGGTCGCCTGCTGCTTGAGGATCTCAAGATCCGCAAGTATGTCATGAAGACGCTGCCCCAGGCCGCGATCTCCAAGGTGGTCATCGAGCGTCCGGCCAAGCTGTGCCGCGTGTCGATCTATGCAGCCCGTCCCGGTGTCATCATCGGCAAGAAGGGCGCGGACATCGAGAAGCTGCGCAAGAAGCTGAGCGCGATGACGTCCAGCGACGTGAGCCTGAACATCGTCGAGATCCGCAAGCCGGAAATCGACTCCAAGCTCGTCGCCCAGGGCGTTGCCGATCAGCTCGAGCGTCGCATCGCTTTCCGTCGCGCCATGAAGCGCGCCGTGCAGAGCGCGCTGCGTCTCGGCGCCGAGGGCATCAAGATCACCTGCGGCGGCCGTCTGGGCGGCGCGGAGATCGCCCGTGTCGAGTGGTATCGCGAAGGTCGCGTTCCGCTGCACACGCTGCGTGCGAACGTCGATTATGCAGAAGCCGAGGCCCACACGGCCTATGGCGTTTGCGGCATCAAGGTCTGGATCTTCAAGGGCGAGATCCTCGGCCACGATCCGATGGCGACCGACCGTCTCATGCTGGAGGCTCAGACCTCCGGTGTGCGTCCGGCTCGCTGAGAATTGAGAGCAAGGTAAAGCATCATGCTACAGCCGAAGAAAACCAAGTTCCGCAAGACCTTCAAGGGTCGCATCAAGGGCGATGCCAAGGGTGGAACGGACCTCAATTTCGGATCCTACGGCCTCAAGGCTCTGGAACCGGAGCGGGTCACTGCGCGCCAGATCGAAGCGGCTCGCCGCGCGATCACGCGTCACATCCGTCGTCAGGGCCGTCTCTGGATTCGCGTCTTCCCGGACGTGCCGGTGTCCAAGAAGCCTGCCGAAGTCCGTCAGGGTAAGGGCAAGGGTTCGATCGAATATTGGGCGGCGCGCGTAAAGCCCGGCCGCATCCTGTTCGAGCTGGACGGCGTGCCCGGTCCGCTGGCTGCGGAAGCATTCAGCCGCGCAGCGATGAAGCTGCCGATCAAGACGAAGGTGGTGGCGCGTCTCGGCGACACCTCGCATCTGGGAGCATGATGGTCATGACCAAGATTTCTGACCTCAAGGCGAAGAGCGACGATCAGCTTTCGACCGATCTGGGCGAGCTGAAGCGCGAGCAGTTCAACCTGCGCTTTCAGGCTGCGACCAACCAGCTTGAGAAGCCGAGCCGCGTGCGCGAAGTGCGTCGCGACATCGCGCGGATCAAAACCCTCCAGGCCGAGCGTTCGCGCTCGTCCGCGAAGTAAGAAGGAAACAGGCCCATGCCCAAGCGCGTGCTGACGGGAACGGTGGTTTCCGACAAGGGTGACAAGACGGTCGTCGTCAAGGTGGAGCGCAAGGTGAAGCACCCGCTCTACGGCAAGATCATCCGTCGCTCGAAGAAGTATCACGCCCACGACGATGCCAATGAGTATCACGAGGGTGAGACCGTCCGTATCGAGGAGACGGCGCCGATCTCGAAGCTGAAGACCTGGAAGGTCATCGCGCGGGTCGACACCCACAAGTCTCCCGAGCAGGTTGCTGCAGACGCAGCAGCCTGAGCAGGTCTCAAGGATTTAACGGAACCACCGGGCCAGACACAGGCTGTGTCCCGGCAGGCCAATTGAGAAGGAACCGGATCGATGATCCAGATGCAATCCAATCTTGATGTCGCTGACAACAGCGGCGCCAAGCGCGTCCAGTGCATCAAGGTGCTCGGCGGCTCGAAGCGTCGTTTTGCCAGCGTTGGCGACATCATCGTCGTCTCCGTGAAGGACGCCGCCCCCCGTGGCCGCGTGAAGAAGGGTGACGTTCACCGCGCTGTGATCGTGCGCACCGCCAAGGACGTTCGTCGTCCCGACGGCAGCGTCATTCGCTTCGACGGCAATGCGGCCGTGCTGGTCAACAAGAATGCGGAGCCGATTGGCACGCGTATCTTTGGCCCCGTGGTCCGCGAGCTGCGCGCGAAGAACTTCATGAAGATCATTTCGCTTGCTCCCGAGGTGCTGTGATGAGCGCTGCACGTATCAAGAAGGGTGACACGGTCGTCGTGCTCGCCGGCAAGGACAAGGGCCGCACCGGTTCCGTCCTCCAGGTGATGCCCAAGGATGACAAGGTGCTGGTCGACGGCATCAACGTTCACGCCCGCCACCGCAAGCCCGACCAGGCAAATCCGCAGGGCGGCATCGATCGCAAGCCGGCGCCGCTGCACATTTCCAATGTTGCACTGGCTGTCGACGGCAAGGCCACGCGCGTCCGCTTCGAGGACCGTGACGGCAAGAAGGTCCGCGTCGCGGTCAAGACCGGGGAGGTCATCTGATGGCTGACAAGTACATCCCGCGCTCGCGCAAGCTGTATGACGAGACCATCGTCAAGGCGCTGAGCGAGAGGTTCGGTTACAAGAACCACATGGAAATCCCCCGGATCGAGAAGATCACGCTCAACATGGGCGTGGGCGAGGCGACCCAGGACAAGAAGAAGGTCACCCAGGCCGCCGAGGAAATGGAACTGATTGCCGGCCAGAAGCCGGTCATCACCAAGGCGAAGAAGTCGATCGCGCAGTTCAAGCTGCGTGAAGGCATGCCCATCGGTGCGAAGGTGACCCTGCGTCGCGAGCGCATGTACGAGTTTCTCGATCGTCTGGTGACGATCGCGATGCCCCGCATCCGCGACTTCCGTGGTCTCAACCCGAAGAGCTTCGACGGCCGTGGCAACTATGCCTTCGGCATCAAGGAGCAGATCATCTTCCCCGAGATCAGCTATGACCGCGTCGACAAGGTGCGTGGCATGGACATCATCGTGACCACCACGGCCCGCACGGACGAAGAAGCGCGCGAACTGCTGCGTCTTTTCGGTTTCCCGTTCCCCGCCGAGGCGGAAAAAGAGGCTGCGTGAGCGTGGCCGGATCCAATTTCTAAGGAAGAGAGCTTAAGTCCATGGCGAAACTGAGTTCGATCAACAAGAACGAACGGCGCAAGAAGCTGGTGAAGAAGTACGCCGGCAAATATGCCCGTCTCAAGGCAGTGGCGAATGACACGTCGCTTGATGACAGCGAGCGTCTGATCGCGCGTCTCAAGCTGGCCGAGATCCCCCGCAACGGCAACCCGACCCGGGTGCGCAACCGCTGCGAGCTGACCGGTCGTCCCCGCGCTTACTATCGCAAGTTCCGGCTTTGCCGTGTTCAGCTGCGCGATCTGGCCAACAAGGGCCTGATCCCCGGCGTCACCAAGTCGAGCTGGTAAGGATTAAGAGATGGCACTGACCGATCCCCTGGGTGACCTGCTCACCCGCATCCGCAACGGCCAGCGGGCACGCAAGGACAGCGTGGTTTCGCCCGCGTCTAAGCTGCGTGCACGTGTGCTCGACGTGCTTCAGCGCGAGGGTTACATCCGCGGCTATTCCGAAGAGCAGGTGGCTGGCCATGATGGCCTGCGCATCGAGCTGAAATATTTTGAAGGCGAGCCGGCGATCAAGCACGTCGCGCGCGTTTCCAAGCCTGGCCGTCGCGTCTATTCGGGCTCCAAGGAGCTTCCGGTGGTGCGCAACGGCCTCGGTATCACCATCGTCTCGACGCCCCGTGGCGTGCTCTCGGATGCCGAAGCGCGCGCACAGAATGTCGGCGGCGAAGTGCTGGCGGAGGTGTTCTGATGAGCCGCATCGGCAAAAAGCCGGTCACGATCCCCAGCGGGGTGACGGCCACCATCGAGAACGGTCAGCTTTCCGTGAAGGGCCCCAAGGGCACGCTGGCGCTCCAGATGCGCGACGAGATCAGCTATGAGCTGGAAGACGGTGCGATTTCGATCAAGCCGGCCAACGCGACCAAGGCGGCTCGGGCATTCTGGGGCATGCAGCGCACGCTGGTGCAGAACCTCGTCACGGGCGTGACCGAGGGTTACACCAAGGTGCTCGAGATCACCGGCGTCGGCTATCGTGCCACGGCCCAGGGCAAGAACCTGAAGCTGCAGCTCGGCTACAGCCATGATGTCGATTTCCCGGTTCCGGCCGGCATCGAGATCAAGACCCCCGATAACACCACGGTGGAAATCAGCGGGATCGACAAGCAGCAGGTCGGCCAGGTCGCGGCGGAAATCCGTCGCTGGCGCAAGCCGGAGCCCTATAAGGGCAAGGGTATCAAGTATCGCGGCGAGTTTATCTTCCGCAAAGAAGGCAAGAAGAAGTAAGCCATGGCGAAACTCTCTCTCTTCGATCGTCGCGCCCGGCGCGTGCGTACCGCGATCAAGGCGCGGGCGGGTGGCAAGCCCCGTCTGTCCGTGCACCGTTCCGGCCGGCATATCTATGCGCAGGTCATCGACGACACGCAGGGCAAGACCCTGGCCGCAGCGTCGACCCTGGACAAGGATGTGCGCGGCAAGACCGGCGCCACCTCATCGGCTGCAGCCGATGTCGGCAAGCGCGTGGCCGAGGCTGCTGCCAAGGCCGGCGTTACCAAGGTCGTGTTCGATCGTGGTGGCTTCCTCTTTCATGGTCGCGTGAAAGCGCTGGCCGATGCCGCTCGTGAAGGCGGACTGGAGTTCTGATGATGGCAGACGAAAACACCACCGGTGAGGGCAATCAGCCCGAGGCTGTTCTCGCGCCCGAGACCACGCCGCAGGACGTGACGGGTGTGGCCGCCGAGCCGCAGCAGCAACAGCGCCGTGGCCGTGGCGGCCGCAGCGGTGGCGATCGGGATCGTGGCGGCCGTGGCCGTCGTGACGACCGTCGCGGTCGTGGCGGTGAGGACGACAATGGCGAGGAATTCGTCGAGAAGCTCGTCCATATCAACCGCGTCTCGAAGACCGTGAAGGGCGGCAAGCGCTTCGGCTTCGCGGCGCTCGTGGTCGTCGGTGACGGCAAGGGCCGTGCGGGCTTCGGCCATGGCAAGGCTCGTGAGGTTCCCGAGGCGATCAGCAAGGCGACCGCCGCTGCCAAGAAGGCAATGGTTCGCGTTCCGCTCAAGGAAGGCCGCACGCTGCACCATGATGGTCGCGGGCACTTCGGCGCCGGCAAGGTGACCGTTCGTACCGCGCCGGCAGGCACCGGCATCATCGCCGGCGGTCCGATGCGCGCCGTGTTCGAGAGCCTTGGCGTGGCCGACGTGGTGACCAAGTCGGTCGGCACGTCGAACCCGTACAACATGATCCGGGCGACGTTCGCGGCTCTCACCGAGCAGACCAGCCCCAAGTCGGTCGCTCAGCGTCGCGGCAAGAAGGTCGCTGACCTGCTTCGTCGCGGTGGCGCCTCTGCCGAGGTCGCTGCGGCTGACGCCGAAGCGATTGCGGAGTAACTGACATGGCGAAGATCAAGCTGAAGCAGATCGGTTCCCCGATCCGCCGTCCGGCCTCTCAGGAGAAGATCCTGATCGGCCTCGGCCTGGGCAAGATGAACCGTGTCGTCGAGCTCGAGGACACGCCGGAAGTGCGCGGCGCGATCCGCAAGCTGCCGCACATGGTGCAGATCGTCGAAGGCTGAAGCCTTTTACGACCGACATTGAAAACGGAGCGCGTAGCCTTGAGGGTTACGCGCTCCGTTTTCGTTTGTAGGTAATGCCGAACGCGTACTCGGGAAGGCGGCTCAATGGCCGCGCGGGACGGCCGGGCGGGATGATGTGGCCGGAAGAGCTAGAGCGGATGCAGGTGCACGTGCTTTGACATGCTGGGCCGGCGCGCTGCGGGGCGCGGGCGCCTTGGTCCGGATGCCCAGGGCCAGCGGGCCGACGACGGGCGTCTTGAGCAGAATGAGATGCAGTGCGACAGGGCCGAGCAGCCCCGCGAGAATGCCGACCGGCAGGTGAATCGCGAGCGCGTCGATACCGACTGTGTGGAGTGCCATCCGCGCACCGGCGGTCGCGAACACATGATAGAGGTAGATGGTAAAACTGAACTGCCCAACCTTGCGCGCATAGGGGTGGTGGGGCCAGCGGAGCAGAATGAGCAGGCTGACTGACATGCCCAGTAGTAGCGACGAGGCAATGCTCGTGTTCGGAGAGACGCCGAGCATCAGATAATCATAGAAGGCGCCACTGAAGGCGAGCAATGCAGCCACGGCGGCCAGCGGGACGATCAGCCGCCCATGCTGCGCGATCCATGCCCAGCTTCGATAGACGCACATGCCGAAGATGAAGAAGGGCGCCAACAGGATCGCTTGCGGCAGTGCGAAAAGCGTCGGGATGGGCGGGGGCCATAAGGCAAGTAGCAAGGCGCTGGCGAACATTGGCCACTGCCCGCGATGATCGAGCGCGATGTCGATCAGGCCGATGACGATGAACAGCGCGAGAATTGCCTGCAGGAACCAGAAGTGCGCATAGGGGAAGATGGCCAGCCCCAACAGGGCTTCGGGGGGGATGCCGAACCGCGAGCCTTGCATGTAGGCGACCGTTCCAAACAGGACGGCGGCGATCAGGCCAGGGAGCGCGATGCGCCGCGCCTTGCCGCGCAGAAAGTCGCGCATATGGCCTCGGGTGGGCGGACGCAGGCAGTAGATGAAGCCGGCGACAAAGGCGAAGGCCGGCATCCGGAAGCTGGCGCCCAGATCGACGATGAACCGCGCGGGGTGCCCGTCCTCGATTCGCAGCCCGCTGTCGGTCTGCCCCACGACATGAAAGCCGACGAGCAAAACGGTCGCGATAATGCGCAACTCGTCAATGGAGCCGGGCGCGCTCGGGCGCGACTGATCACCAGCGTTAACCATGTAAAGCCCTAAAGCGAATGACTTTTCGAGCCTTCGCACTTGCAAAATTTGTGAATGCCGGGGTGCCGCTTAACCATGAGGCTTGTCACGCCGATAGCGCCGAGCCGTGTGCAGGACGCGAAGGACGGAGATCGGCCGAGACAGATTCTATGGGGTGACAAAGCAAAGTGCGGCGGCTATGGGCCGCACTTTCCACCAGCGCGACAACAGCGAAAGCGAGTGCACTTATGAAGCTGAATGAACTCAAGGATAATGCCGGTTCCCGCAAGGGCCGGATGCGCGTCGGCCGTGGTATCGGCTCGGGCAAGGGCAAGACTGCCGGTCGCGGCCAGAAGGGTGCCAAGGCACGTTCGGGCGTCGCCATTAACGGTTTCGAGGGCGGCCAGATGCCGCTCCACATGCGTCTGCCGAAGCGCGGCTTCAACAACATCTTCCGCAAGGACTATGCGGTGGTGAACCTCGGCATGGTCCAGAAGGCAATCGACGCCGGCAAGCTCGATGCGGCCGCGACCATCGACCAGGCGGCGCTGCGCGCGGCCGGCATTTCGCGCGGCGGCAAGCATGGCGTGCGTCTGCTCGCCAAGGGCGAACTGACCACCAAGGCGAGCTTCGC
Source organism: Sphingobium sp. B8D3B (assembly GCF_025961875.1). Classification (NCBI taxonomy): domain Bacteria; kingdom Pseudomonadati; phylum Pseudomonadota; class Alphaproteobacteria; order Sphingomonadales; family Sphingobiaceae; genus Sphingobium; species Sphingobium sp. B8D3B. Next base: position 3,054,190 of record NZ_JAOQON010000001.1, read on the forward strand.
CGTGGCCGGCGCCTCCAGCGCTGCCATCGAGGCTGTCGAAAAGGCTGGCGGCAAGGTCGAGATTCTCGCCAAGGCTGCACCGGCCGAGGCCGCATAAACTCCTTGATCGGGAGACAGGCCTGACTGTGAGCTTGCATAGCCGACCCCTCCCGCCGATATGGGCGGGTGGGGTCGCTTGCATATGCCGTCATATGGTCAGGCACCGCTATTCGACAGGCGCCGGTGAGACGTCTAAGGGATAAGGCTGTTCGTCCCCGTTTCTCCTGGGCGAGCATCATTTTTCGGGATTGCAAGCGATCATGGCATCACGCGCCGACCAAATGGCAGCCAATCTGAGCCTCGCGAACTTCGGCCAGGCTACAGAGCTCAAGAAGCGGATCTGGTTCACGGTGGGCGCGCTCATCGTCTTCCGCTTTTTCTCGTTCGTCCCGCTCCCCGGTGTCGATCCGACCGTGCTGGCCCAGCTCTATCAACAGACGCAGGGCGGCATTCTCGACATCTTCAATACCTTCTCCGGCGGCAGCCTGCAGCGCATGAGCCTCATCGCGCTCGGCATCATGCCCTATATTACTGCCTCCATCGTCGTGCAGCTCGGCTCGTCGCTCTCGCCCAAGCTGGCCGCGATCAAGAAGGAAGGCGAAGCCGGGCGCAAGAAGCTCAATCAGTATACCCGCTATGGCACGGTCGGCCTCACGGCGATCCAGGGCTATTTCATTGCCGTCGGGCTCGAAGCCTATGGCGCGCAATCCGGGCTGCAGGCCGTGGTCGATCCCGGCATGTTGTTCCGCATCAGCGCGGTCATCTCGCTGATCGGCGGCACGATGTTCCTGCTGTGGCTGGGTGAGCAGATCACCAGCCGCGGCATCGGTAACGGCATCTCGCTGATCATCATGGCGGGTATCGTCGCGCAATTGCCGGTGACGCTCACCAACCTCTTTGAATCGGGCCGCACCGGCTCGATCTCGGGTCTGGTCATCCTTGGCATCATCATCGTCGGCCTCGGCCTCATCGCGGGCATCTGCTTCGTCGAGCGCGCCCAGCGCCGCGTGCTGATCCAGTATCCCAAGCGCCAGACCAAGCAGGGCGTGATGCAGGCGGACCGCAGCCACCTGCCGCTGAAGATCAACACCGCCGGTGTGATCCCGCCGATCTTCGCCTCGTCGCTGCTGCTGCTGCCGCTCACCATCACGCAGTTCTCCGGCGCGGGTGCCAATGCGTCGACCGGCGCGTGGGGCGACTTCGTGCTGTCGATCAACCAGTATCTGTCGCACGGCACGCCGCTCTACATGGCGCTCTATGGCGCAGGCATCATCTTCTTCTGCTTCTTCTACACCGCGGTGGTCTTCAACCCGGAAGAGACTGCGGAGAATCTCAAGCGCAACGGCGGTTTCATTCCGGGCATCCGTCCCGGCAAGAACACCGAGAACTATCTCGACTACGTGCTGACGCGGATCACGGTGATCGGTGCCATCTATCTGGCCCTGGTCTGCCTGATTCCCGAGTTCGCCATCGCTCGTGCCGGGATTCCGTTCTATCTCGGGGGCACGAGCCTGCTCATCGTCGTCAACGTGACCGTGGATACCGTCACGCAGATCCAGAGCCATCTCATCGCCCACCAGTATCGCGACCTCATCAAGAAGGCGCGTCTGAAAGGCCGGATGCGCTGAGCCGGCCGGGGCAACCCGGCCGCAGGCTTATCCTTCTTGTGAATTTTGGGGGAGTGACATGAACATCATCCTGCTGGGACCGCCCGGCGCCGGCAAGGGCACTCAGGCTCAGCGTCTGGTCGCTGCGCGTGGCATGGTTCAGCTCTCGACCGGCGACATGCTGCGGGCGGCGGTGAAGGCCGGCACCCCGGTGGGTCTCAAGGCGAAGGCGGTGATGGATGCCGGCGAGCTCGTCTCGGACGAGATCGTCTCGGGCATCATCGGCGAAGCGCTGGATCAGCTTGCACCGGATGTCGGCGTGATCTTCGATGGCTATCCGCGCACGGCGGCGCAGGCTGAGAGCCTGGACGTGCTGCTGGGCGCGCGCAACCGTCAGCTCGATCATGTCATTGAACTGGCGGTCGACGAGGATGCACTGGTCGACCGGATCACCGGCCGCTTCACTTGCGCAAGCTGCGGTGAAGGCTATCATGATCGGTATAAGACACCGAAGATCGAGGGCGTTTGCGACCGGTGCGGGAGCACCGAGTTCAAGCGGCGGCCCGATGACAATGAGGAAACGGTGCGCACCCGCATGGCCGAGTATCGCGCGAAAACAGCGCCGATCCTGCCAATCTATGAGGAACGCAACATCGTCAGCCGGGTTGACGGCATGGCGGATATCGATGAGGTGTCGAACGCGATTGTGACCATTCTCGATCGCTGATCCTCCCCTCGTTCGCAAACGAGGCTGGTGCGCTGGGCGCAAATAGGACGGAGCGATAGTGGTGACGGGGATCGAAGCGCGGGTGATAAGCCTTCTGGATGATGGAAGGCGCCGCTACGATCCGGTGAAGCCTGTCATCCGGTCCCATCTCGCGCGCCGCTTCCCTCGCCAGGCCCAGACGCGGATTCTGTTCATCTATGCCGATGACCAGATCGCCTGGCCGCAAATCTACCCTTTCTATCATGACGCGGATCGCTTTGCCCGACAGGGCTATGCGTTCCGCGCCGTGCCTTATCCGGCGGAAAATGCGGAGCATCTGATCAAGGATGCGTCTGCCATCCTGATCCAATCCTTTTATGTGTTGCCGGATGGCGAGCTCGAGCGCGTGTTGGAGCGGGTCAAGTCCGCCAATCCGCACGCGCCCATCACCTATCTCGACTGGTTCGCGCCGACCGATGTCCGCTTTGCCGACCGGGTCGCGGATTATGTCGATCTCTATGCCAAGAAATCACTGATGCTGGAACGCGATCATTATCGCGTCGCCCAAGCAGCGCACACCAATCTCGCGGCTTATTACGGCAACAAGGCGGGGCTGATTGTGGACGAGCCAAACTGGCGCTGTCGGCCGGACATCGTCGACCGGCTCGTGCTGGCGCCGGCTTTTGCGACCGCGCCAGTGCTGCTCAAGGCGTTCGAACAGCGTCAGGCGATCCCCAGCGGTCCCCGCCCCATCGACGTTCATGCGCGCTTCGCGCTCGCACCTGCGCAGTTGCACGCCGAGGGGCGGGTGGACGCGGGCGAGCGCACCCATTGGTATGTAATCATGCGCCGCGAGGCCGAGCAGGCCGTGCGAGCCCTCGCTGCGCGCCATCAGGTGGCGTGGCAGGGCCGGGTCGATCGGGCTGCGTTCATGAGCGAGATGGACCAGTCCCAGCTGTGCTTCAGCCCGTTCGGTTTTGGCGAGATCTGCTGGCGCGATCTGGAGGCGGTGCTGACCGGCGCCGTGCTGGTGAAGCCCGACATGAGCCATCTGGAAACCTTCTGCGACATCTACCGGGCCGGGGAAACCTATGTGCCGGTACGCTGGGATCTGTCGGACCTGGAGGATGTCGTCGCGGACTTGCTCAAGCGCCCCGACGAATGCCGGGCCATCGCGGAGCGCGCCTTCGCGGCAATCAAGCGCCATCTTGATGGCCCCAAGCTCGACATGCTGCTGCAGCGATTGACGGCAGGGACCGCCTCGGCCGGCTAAGCCTGCCTTTTATTGCTCGGATAGTCCGGGCTGGGGCTTTTTGAACCGTCCCAGCTTGCGCAGGACGCCGTTGAAGATGGCGATCAGATCGGTTTCCGGTCCTGCAGGCCGTCCGCGCAGGATCCACACGCCCAAATGGCAGGCGATATAAGCCACCCCGCCGACCGCAATCGTCGCCAGCAAACCGGACACGCTATGCGCGACATGGGCGGGCAGGGCCATCTTGAAGGCGATCACTCCCGCGCACATGCCGCCCACGGCGACAAAGGTGCGCGCGCAGCCGAGAAACTGACGGCGGATGCTGACATGCACGATCTGCTTGGCGAGCAGCATGTTGAGCAGGACAGAGGCAAGGGTGGACAGCACGCGCGCCCCGAGCAGCCCCGTTATGCCGAACAGCAGAAGCCCGGTGATGATAAGCGGCACGCGGAATGCAAAGGTCATGAGATCGCGCACGAACAGTGCGCGGGTCGCGCCCATGGCCATCGCAAGCGGCGCGGTGGCGGTGACCAGATTCTCGAACGCGAAGGTAAAGGCCAGCACCTGCATGATCGGGATAATCTCGATCCATTTCGGGCCGAGCAACACATGAACGAACATGTCGGCAACCAGGCCGAAGCCGGCGCCGGCCGGCACGCAGACGGCGAAAATGACGGTCAGGGTGCGCTGATAAGCCGCGGCGAGCCGGGCGGGATCATGCCGAACCGCGGTGAGGCCGGGAAATAGCAGTCGGATGAGCGGCGTTGAGAGCTCGCGCGTGGGCATCCGCGCCTTCTCATCGGCATAGCTGTAAAATCCGACTTCGCGCTGCCCCAGAACACCGCCCAGCACGAGACTGTCGATGCGCGCGTTGACGGTCGTCAGCACGGAACTGAAGGTCATCCAGATCGAGAAGGACCAGATCTCGCGCACCTTCGAGAGCCTGAGGCGCGGCAGATAGGGCGCATAGAGATGCGTGACCACCACGCTGAGGAACTGCATCAGCACGATCGGGATCACGATCGCCCAATAGGTTTGGTACAGATAGGCGATCACGACCGAAGCAGTGACGGCCGCCACGCGCGTTACGACCCCGGCGATCGCGTCCGGTGCGAAGGAGAGCTGCTTCTGGATCATCGGCCAGCGGGCACTGTAGAAGCCGCTGATGAAGGCCTGCCCCGCAAGCGCGAGCATGATCGGCGCCAGGCGACTGTCGTCATACATGGCCGCGACCGGCCAGGCTGCCCCGGCCAGCAGCAGCGTCAGCATCATCGCGCGGATGAAGCCTAGCGTGAACGCGCTGTGGAAGTGATCGTCCTCGATATCGTTGATCTGGATGAGCGCCTCGGACAGCGGCATGGAGGTCAAGGCCGTCACGACCGCGCTGACCCCCAGTGCAATGGCGACCAGGCCGAAGTCTTCCGGCATCAGCAGGCGCGCCAGCACGATCGACGAGGCGAACGACACTGCGTTGATGATGACCTGCGAGGTCATCACCCAGCCAGCCCCCTTCACGAGTCGCGTGGTCACCGAGGATGTGGGAGCGCTTTGGGACATGAAAAAGGGGCTCTGATTCGGAAACGGGCGACAGGGCGGCGGGCTGGAAGGCTCATAAGAACCCGGCAGGGGTTTTGATACTGTTAAAGAGGCGGTCCGTTCCGGCCTGCCGTTGACAGGGCGCGAGCGTTGCAGTAACGACCGCCGTTCCCAATGCGACAAGGTCAACGGCAGCGCGAGCGAGCGCTCGCCGTGCTTTGCGCGTCCGGGTTCAACGCTACGAGATAGGATGCCCGCCAGAGCATCCTGTGGAGCAGGAGGATATATGGCACGTATTGCGGGGGTCAACATCCCGACCAACAAGCGCGTGATCATCGCGCTGACCTACATCCATGGCATCGGTCCCCGGACCGCCGTGGGCATCGCCGACAAGCTCGGCATCGATCACAGCCGCCGGGTTCAGGACCTGACCGACGCGGAAGTGCTGCAGATCCGTGAGACGATCGACGCCGACTTGACGGTCGAGGGCGATCTGCGTCGCGAAACCGCGATGAACATTAAGCGCCTGATGGATCTGGCCTGCTATCGCGGCCTGCGTCATCGCAAGGGCCTGCCGGTCCGTGGCCAGCGCACGCATACCAATGCGCGCACCCGCAAGGGCAAGGCCAAGCCGATCGCCGGCAAGAAGAAGTAACGCAAAGCCGGATGGCGATGCTGGCATGGCTGCGGCCATGCCATCGCGAGCCGCCCGGCGCCGGAGCGATCCGGCTTCTTCTGTTCCGCCGGGCGCATGTGCTGAAACATCGCATCCGCACCCGCCAGAACAGTCCGGACCAGACGTCCCCGCCGTAGCAGGCCCGCCCAATGGGGGCGCGCCGGACCCGGCAAGGCCCGCAAGGCCAGGGGCGTGCAGGGGCAAGGCGAGACCACCGGACCATCCGGTTCCTCGCTCTCCGCCCCGGCAGCGTGCTAGCGCTCAGGTCTTGGTCCCGCATGGGATCGCCTCTTCCCACGGGCCTGCCGATCACTCGGCGCCCGAGGCGGGATGGGTGATCGACATGGGGACCGGCAAAGGGACGATGCTCCCGGCGCGGACAGGCATGGCAGGGTGTGTGCGACGCAGGAATTGCGAAACAGGCGCAGGCACCGGTTCAACCAGTTTCGAGTAGGAAAGTTAGTCAGATGGCACGGGAACCCCAGCGGCTTCGCAGGCGCGAGCGCAAGAATATCTCGGCAGGCGTCGCGCATGTGAACGCCAGCTTCAACAACACCATGATCACCATCACCGATGCGCAGGGCAATGCGATCAGCTGGTCCAGCGCCGGCATGATGGGCTTCAAGGGCAGCCGCAAGTCGACGCCTTATGCCGCGCAGGTCTGCGCCGAAGACGCCGGCCGCAAGGCCGCCGAGCATGGCGTGCGCACCCTTGAGGTGGAAGTCAAAGGCCCCGGTTCGGGCCGCGAATCGGCTCTGCGCGCGCTGCAGGCCGTCGGTTTTACCATCACGTCCATCCGTGACGTCACGCCGATCCCGCACAATGGCGTGCGGCCGAGCAAGCGCCGCCGCGTCTGATTCGGCCCGACGAGCAGGGCGGGGGTTTCTTTGCGGAAACCCCATCCCTGCCCGACCATTCCTTCTAAGGCCGGGGCCGGATCGCAGCTGCACTCCACCGTCCTCCGCCCAACTCCCAGGGGAAATACATGACTGTCAACATCCGGAACTGGCAGGAATTGAAGAAGCCCAATGGCCTCGAGATCAAGGCCGGGGGCGACCCGAAACGCCGCGCGACCTTCGTCGCCGAGCCGCTTGAGCGCGGCTTTGGCCTGACGCTGGGCAACGCGCTTCGCCGCGTGTTGCTCTCCTCGTTGCAGGGTGCCGCCGTCACCGCGATCAAGATCGAGAACGTGCTTCACGAATTCTCGAGCCTCGCCGGTGTGCGCGAAGACGTGACCGACATCGTGCTCAACGTGAAGCAGATCGCGCTCAAGATGGAGGGCGAAGGCCCCCGCCGTCTTCAGCTCAGCGCCACCGGGCCCACGACCGTCACCGCCGGTGACATCGTGGTGACCGGCGACATGGCCGTGATGAACAGCGATCTGGTGATCTGCCATCTGGACGAAGGCGCCAGCTTCAACATGGAGCTGACCGTCGACACCGGAAAGGGCTATGTGCCTGCCGTGAACAACCGCCCGGCCGATGCGCCGATCGGCCTCATCCCGGTGGATGCGCTCTACTCGCCCGTGCGCCAGGTGGCGTACAAGGTCGAGAACGCCCGTATCGGCCAGGAGCTGGACTATGACCGGCTCAACCTGACGGTTGAGACGGACGGCACCGTCAGCCCCGAGGACGCAGTGGCCTATGCCGCGCGCATCCTGCAGGACCAGCTGCAGCTCTTCGTCCACTTCGAGGATGCGCTGCCGACCGCCGGCCCGAGCACGGGTGCAGGCGCCGGTGCCGCCGCTGACGAAGGCGAGGGCGATGCAAACCAGATCAACCGCTATCTGCTCAAGAAGGTGGACGAGCTGGAGCTCAGCGTGCGCAGCGCCAACTGTCTCAAGAACGATAACATCATCTACATCGGCGACCTCGTCCAAAAGACCGAGGCCGAGATGCTCCGCACGCCGAACTTCGGCCGCAAGAGCCTCAACGAGATCAAGGAAGTGCTCTCCAGCATGGGCCTGCGCCTCGGGATGGACATCCCGGGCTGGCCGCCGGAGAACATCGAAGAGATCGCCAAGAAGCTCGAGCAGGAACTGCTGGGCTAACAGTATCGGGTCAAAGCGTATCTTTGACCCGGTTCAGCTTGGATAATGAGAAGGGCCCCTGCCGCAAGGTGGGGGCTTTTTCTATGTAGGTGCAACGCAAATGTTATTTTGAATATACAACGTTTATAAATTTCAATGATATTTGCATACTTCACCAGCGAATCTGTGAGACCCTGTGCAAATTGGAACATTGAGCCGGCTTGGCGCCAAAGCGTTGCGTAGAAGCTTTACCGAAGCATTGTTTTTTCGATCGCGCATTAATTTCACGCGCCCGTCAGACATCAAAGCGACATTGACCGAGCGATGCAATTATCGGTGCGTCTATTGTGCGCACTGGCGGCAGAAACATTACACGGACGAAATGCCGCTGGAGGCTTGGAAGCACGCTCTTCGGTCGTTGAAGGATTTCACACCCGGCTGTGCGGTCCAATTTATCGGCGGCGAGCCGATGATCGTCCCGTGGTTTTTCGATTTGGTTTCATTTTGTCACGAGGAAAGAATCGACTGGGGCGTCATCACGAATGGCTCCAGCCTCAGCGAAGCCCGGGTACAGGATATCGTCGCCGCAAAGCCTCTCAACATTGATGTCTCGATAGATAGCGCCCTTTCGGCCGAACATGATTCCTTACGAGGGGTAGCAGGATCATTGGGAAAAGTGCGTGCGGGCGTCGAGCGGCTGGTCGCTGAGAGGACGCGGACGCACAGCCGGTTCCTCATCCGGCTGAAACCGACGGTTACCAGGCAAACGATGACCTCGTTGCCAAACTTGGTAGATTGGGCCGAAACGCAAGTTGGCGTGTTTGTCGACTTTTCCCCGGTACGTCTCTGGCGCCAGTCTGATGTCCAAGCACTTTATCCGGCCACCCCGGAAGAATTACGTCAACTAGAGGCGGTGGTCGGCATCCTGATTAGGCGCAAAGTCGCCGGTGCACCGATTGAAACGAGCGCAGACAAGCTGTTGGCGATGATTGATCATTTCTCGGGTCGTCCGAACAGTCACGGTGTTGGTCGATGTAGGGTGGGACTACGTAGCCTCGACATTCGCCCGAACGGCGATGTCATCCATTGCTGGAACTTCAATCGGATCGGAAATGTCCGCGAAGCTTCGATTGCAGATATCTGGGAGAGCGCCGAGAGGCGGGCCATGATCGAGCAAACCGTCGCGTGCGATCTCTTCAAGACGACATGTAGCACCTCCTGTCATGCTCACAGGACCTTGCGTCAGGAGATTGCGCGCGGGATTCGCTATTTGCGCAGCTGACGCACAGAATGCTTTCCCTTGACTCTTCGCCCCCAACCCGCTTTAGGGCGGCGCTTCAAGTCCTTCTTGCAGGAGGCCGGGTTTTGGCGGTGCCCGTTATGCATCGCCTGGTACGGGGTGCCTTGCACGGCCCCATAACGAACGAAGGACTGGACTCATGCGTCACAGATATGGCGGCCGCAAGCTGCAGCGTACTTCCGCTCACCGCACCGCGATGTTCCGCAACATGGCGGCCGCGCTCATCAAGCACGAGCAGATCAAGACCACGCTGCCCAAGGCCAAGGAACTGCGCCCCTATGTCGAGAAGCTGATCACGCTCGCCAAGCGTGGTGGCCTTTCCAACCGTCGTCTGGCGCATGCCCGCCTGCTCGATGACACGCAGCTCACCAAGCTGTTCGACGTGCTGGCCGAGCGCTACAAGGATCGCGCTGGCGGCTACACCCGCATCATCAAGGCGGACATCCGCGCGTCGGACGCCGTGCAGATGGCGATCATCGAGCTGGTCGACCGCGACGAGAGCGCCAAGGGCCAGGACAGCGGCCCGGTGCAGACCGCCGATGAGGACGAGCTGGAAGCCGCCTGAGGCCTGCACAGCCCGGCCTGACCGGACAAAGTATTTAAAAGGCCCCGCTGGCACGACCGGCGGGGCTTTTTTTGCTGTCTGCTGACAGGAAGCCGGAGGAGACGTCGAACCCGACGATGCCGTGAGCGCGCGGGGCCGCATTCCCCCCCCCGCAGCGAAGCCTCTCCGTCATGTCCCTATCGATCAGAGGCTCTTGCGCTGTCGGCTTCCGCCATGGCCGAGCGCCGCGCTCATGCCGCGCGCGGCCTTGATCACGGCCGCGCTGAGGCTGGGCTGCATCTCGGCATCGTAACGCACGGCGGGAATGGCGACGCCAAGGCTGCCGAAGATCTGGCCGCGCGCATTGAATACCGGCGCCGCCGTGCCATTGGTGCCGAGCGCGCTGGGGCTGGTCGCCACGAAGCAGCCCTGCTTGCGCACCCGCTCATTCTCGGTCTGCAGCAGTTCGTAGGTCATCGGCGGCGTGCCCGCCTCCAGCGGTGGCCCCTGCCGTTCGATGGCGATGCGCACATCGGCCTCGTCCAGCCAGGGCAGCATCGCGCGGCCGAGCGCGCCCCAGACGAGCGCGCGGGTCTTGTAGGTCTCCACGACATATTGCAGCGGGTGGAGCGCGTTGATCGTCTCGATGATCGAACAGCTATGCTCGTTCGGCAAATAGAGCGCGAAGGCGCAGGTCTCCTGAAACGCATCCGACAGGTCGGCGAGGAACGGCCTCGCGATGGCGCCATAATCGAATTGCGCGGCGACTATGGAGGAGAGGCGCACCAACTCGCGGCCGACGCGATAGCTGCCATGGCTCGACTTCTCGACAAAGTTCATCGCGCCCAGCGACTGCAGCAGGCGATAGGCGGTGCTGGTCGGGATGCCGACATCTTCGGCGAGATCGCGCGGGGTGAACTCGCCATGTTCGGCGACCGACTTGAGCGCTCGCAGCGCGCGCTCGATCGCGCCGGTCATTTCGGGAGCTTCACTGGCCTTTGCCATCACCACGCATCCTTCTTGCCGCGCCGGCCGTTTCCCGCCCGCTCCGCGCAGCCCAGCTTCGCAGGCTCTTAGGGAGTGGGCGGTAAATTCGCAATCACCGGACCCCGGTCGCGCGCAATGCCAATGTGCGGCGCGGCTTCAGGGGAAGTTCTTGCGTTGGACCGTCCAGCGCGGATCGGTGCAGAGCGTGCAATCCGCGCCGACGAACCAGCGCGCGGCGCGCGGGTCGCCCTTGAGCTGCCAGTCCAGCCAGGCCAGCGCCACCGTGCCATAAGCCCCGCCGTTTTTGAGCAGGAAGGTGCCGGAATGAGCGACATCCTTGCGCACCGCGAGCATCGCGGGGATGCCGCTGATGCGCGAGAAGTCGTCCGTGCCGTTGGGCAGGGCGCTGTCCTTCTCGCCATGAATATAGGCAATCGTGCCGTGGATCGTATCGAGCGATTTCTTGGTGATCTCGGGCGCGCCGGGCAGGCCGCCGGTGCCGATGTTCCACACGCCGCCATTGAGCATCAGCGTGGTCGTGACGCGCGGATCGGTGGAGGACATCGCCAGCGCCTGCAGCGTGCCGCAGCTATGGCCGGAAACACCGATCTTGCTGGTATCGAGCCGGCCCTTGAGCGGGCTGCCATCCTTGCTGTTCTGCGCCACTGCCCAGTCGATCGCCGCCTTCATCTCGTGCGGCAGCGTGCCGGTGGGGCCATCGAGCGGCGGCGGCGTTTCCGGCATGCCGAATTCGCGCGGCCAGCGCCCGAAATTATTCTCCTCGCCCTTGGGGCCGATCTTGCCCAGCGCCACGACGAGATAGCCATGCGCGGCAATATGATCGAGCATGTAGCGATAGGCATTGCCCTTGTCCGCGCAGCCGCCATTGGCCCAGATGAAGATGGGGAGCTTCTTGTCGCCAAGCGTGGCCAGATTGGCCGGCTGATAGACGGTGTGATGATCGAGGCCGTCAATCTCATCGGTCATCGTCACCCGATAGGGGCCGGCTCCGCCGCTGGTGGAGGTGGTCGCTGGGGCCGCCGTGGCCAGCGCCGCGCCGAGTGCGAGGGATATCAGGGCCTTGCTGCTGCTGTTCAACATTGCTGCCTCTCCGGCTTCATCGGGGTTTGAGAAATGGCCGGGGCGGCGGCGGGAGGATGGCCAACCCGCCGCCGCCTGCCGGTTCGTCAGAAGGTGCGCTTGAGCGACAGCGACCACTCGCGCGGCATGCCGGGATTGGCAGCCACGGTGCCCGAATTGTTGTTGGGGCCGATGCCAGTCCAGTACAGCTTGTTGGTGATGTTGGTCACCTGCAGGGCAAGCTGCCAGTCATCATCCGCCGAGTTCCAGGCGATGCGGCCGTTGAGCAGACCGTAGGACGGCAGATAGGACAGCACGTTGTTCTGCACCGTCAGGGTCTGCTGCCGCGAACGCCAGCTCCAGTCGAGACGCGGCGTGATCGATCCGGCGGAGCCGATATCGAACTTGTACTGCGCGCCGACGCTGATCTGCCGCTTGGGCGCATAGGGCAGCGTCATGCCGTAACGCAGGCCGGCGCCCAGACCGCCCGACGGTGCCGTGCAGGTCGTCGGCGTGAGGGCCGGCGAACAGCCCGACAGCTGGTCATATTTGAAGTCCAGCAACGCCGCCGAGGCATCGATGAGCAGATTGTCGACCGGCTCGAGCGACAGTTCGGCTTCCAGACCCTTGAGCGTCGCCTTGCCCGCGTTGACGAAGTAGGAGCAGGTCAGGTCGTTGGGCGAAATCGGGCAGCCCGCATTCGGTGCGGTCGTCACGCGGGAGAAGACGCTCGCGATGAAGTCCGAATATTTGTTGACGAATGCCGAGACGTTCAGCTGCGCGCGCCGATCAAAGAACCGCGACTTGAAGCCGATTTCATACGCCTTGAGGTTCTCGGGATCGAACGGAACCGCCTGCGCCGGTGTATAAGGACGGGGATTGATGCCGCCACCCTTGAAGCCGGTGGCGACGCTTGCGTAGGTCATGATATCCGGCGTCCACTGATATTGCAGCACGGCGCGCCAATCGACATTGTTGCCCTTGTAATCGCCCTCAGCGCCATTCAGTCCGCAGAAGGCAACGTGGACGACGCCATAGTTCACGCCATTGACCGTGCAGGGGAAATAAGGCGCCGGGTTACCGGCCTGCACGCCCGGACGACCGCCCCGGAAGAAGCGGAACGTCTTTTCCTCCTCGGAATAGCGGATGCCGCCGTTCAGCTCGAGCTTGTCGGTGATCCGCCAGGAGGCATTGGCAAAGGCCGCCCAGTTGGTGGCGGGGATTTCGTCATATTCGGTGAAGATCAACAGACCCTGGTTGATCGTGCCGCGATAGGTGCCGAAGCGATTGATGTAGAAGCCGCCCACGACCAGATCGACCTTGTTGTCGAACAGGCTGGAGGCAAGGCGTAGTTCCTGGCTGAACTGCCAGTTGGTCGCTTCATAATCGATCAGCGCGTTGCTGAGCGGTGTGGCATCGAAATCCTGCACCCAGTTGGCCGTGAAGCTGCGATAGGCTGTGATCGAGGTCAGCTTGAGATTGTCAGAGAAGCTGTAATCGATGTTGCCGCTGACGCCCCAGCCATTCACGCGGCTCTGCGACTTGAAGCAATAGGGAGGGGAGCCATCCACCGGCTGCGCATCGCAGTAGGTGGAGTAATTGACATAGGGGCTCTTGGTGAAGCTGTCCCCCGCCACGCCCCAGGGCGAATAGGGTACGAACGGCGAGGTGCCGGTCGTGGGATTCCACAGATTGAGGCCGTTTGTGGGGGCCGTGGAATACATGGGGTAGTTGCGGCTGAGGTTCAGCCCCGTCGTGCCCGGCGTGTAGCTGGTCGCGTTGGCCGTGCCGACGAAGATCAGCGTCTGCGGTGCGGCCTCCGAATCGTCGCGGGTAATGTCGCCACTGATGTTGATTTCCAGATCTTCGGTCGGCACCCAGCGCAGGGAGCCGCGCGCCGCGACATAAGATTTCCCGCCTTCGGTGCCGAGCTGGCAATCGCGCCCGTCGGTCTGGGAGGGAATGTTGTAGACCGCGTCCAGTTGCGGATGGGTACATGCGAAGTCATAGACCTTCACATAACCGTCCTGATTGCGCGACACGCCCGAGATGCGGGCGAACAGACGATCCGGCACGATGGTGAAGTTGGCGGCAGCGCGTACATCCACGCGATTGAGGCTGCCGACAGTCGCTTCCACGAAGCCGCCGTCATTGCCATCCGGCTTCTTGGTGTAGAGCTTGATGGCGCCACCGATGGAGTTCATGCCCGCCAGTGTGCCCTGCGGCCCGCGCAGCACTTCGACCCGCTCCAGATCGAGCAGATCGAGCACCGATCCGGTGAGGGTCGAATAATAGACGTCGTTCACATACACGCCCACGCCCGGCTCGAAGGCGAGGCTGAAGTCGGCCTGGCCGATGCCGCGAATATGGGCCTGCAATGACGGGCCCTGCGGATTGCTCTCGCGCAGGTTCACGTTCGGCGCTTTGGTGGCGATCTCGGTGATGCTGGTCTGGCCGCGTGCCTCAAGCTGCTGCGCGCTCAGCGCGGTGATGGCGATCGGCGTCGACTGCACGTTCTGCGAGCGGAACTGGGCGGTGACGATGATGTCTTCCGTCTTGCCGCCCTCTTGCGGGGCCGCATCCGTCTGTGCGGCGGCCGCGGTGGCGAACAGGCTGGCGGGCACGCACAATGCGGCGGCCAGGGTGATGCGTGATATGCCACCGAGGCGGACATGGCCACGCGCGCGTCCTTTCAGAAACTCGGAAATCATTGGCTCTCTCCCTCAACTCGAATTTTGAAAAAATCGGCTGTCTGGACTCAGAATTTTGTCTTTTTACGTCGTCTGAAAACTGGCGTGGCCCGGTCGATGCGGTCTGGCTTCGTGCCTGTATCTGCGCGATTGCGTGAACCGGATCGGGCCCTGCTCCCCCTTCTTCCCCTCCTTCTTCAGTGTCTGGCGCGCACCCTCCGGCAGAGTCGCTCAGGCGACGAGCCATAGGGTGTCGCGAGTGTCGTTACGTGCCTCCCCGCGCATGGCTGTCGCAGCGCAGATCGGCGCCTGGACCGGTCTCGGCGCCCTTGGAGTGTGATGCTTGTGCGGGCCAGGCGCAGAGCGGGCGGGCCGTCGTCACGGTCCCGTCCGCGTCCGCATGCCGGGCGAGGATCGCGCCGGGCGCGGTGCCCTGCTCCACCCATGCCACCAGCGCCGCGAGCAGGTCGCTCTCGGGCTTGCCGGTCGCGCTGCGGTCTTCCGATCCGCCGAAGCGGTCCGTGCCGGCCCCGCCCCGGCAGTGCTGCATGCCCGGGACCATGTAGAGCCGGGCGAAGGCGTCGCGGTCCTGCTCCGCCTCTGCGCCCATGCGCGCGAAGAGATCGAGCGTGGAGAGTGGCTGCACGGATGCATCGGCCCAGCCATGATAGAGGATCAGCTTGCCCCCGCGCGCCGCGAAGGCCCGCATGTCCGCGCTGCGGGCATCCATGGTCGCGAAGCTTTTCCGGGCGGCCGCGAGATCGGCGGCAAGATCGAAGCTGGCCGGGTCCCAGCCGGCGTCGCCCCGGCCTGCACTGTGACGCGCATGGCCGAACATCTGGACAGGCAGCGGTGGCAGGCCGCCGGGGCGGGCCGTGATGCCGGGCAGCAGACCGAAATCATGGGTCTTGCCGGTGCTGTCGGTAAGCGGGGCGACGATGTTCGCGATGGTTTTGACCGTGGCGGGCGCAAGGCAGTCTGTAGATTGGCCGGGCTTGCAGGCGAGCTCCTCGACGCGGAAAGCGCAGCTGCGCGGATCGCCGATAATGCCATCGACCGCGCCGTCATTCGCATCGCAGCGCGCAATGGCGCGGCGGGAGACCAGATCCCAGTCCGCCGCGCTGATCGCGACGCCGTCGTTCTGCGTCTGGGCCAGATGCACATGCAGCAGCCGGGCGGCGAGCAGGGGCACGTCCAGACCCGGCGCGCCGATGAGCGCGCCGTCATAATCGCCGGGGTAGAGCTGTAGCTCGCGCAGGCCCTGCCGTCCCCCGCCGGAGCAGCCGAGAAAATAGGCGTGCGCGGCCGGCGCGCCGTAAAAGCCATCGATGATCGCCTTGGAGACCTGTGTCAGCCGGTGATAGGCGATATGGGCATAGGTTTCCGATTTGCGGGCATCGTCGATCCAGCGCTCGCCCTGGCGATGGCCGGTATCGCTGGAGGCAGCGGCAAAGCCCTGCTCCACGCCGCGCGCCATATCGGCATAATTATAATAGCCGGCCTCGCCGCCGACGCCGGTGCCGAGGAAGCGCCGATTCCAGTCGCGGGGAAGCCAGAGCTCGAAGCCGATGTCGCCGTCGATCATGCCGGCCAATCGGCAGAAGTCCGCTCGCACCGCTTCGCCTTTCGGCGATGTCGGCGAGGTGGGACTCTGCCAGTGCGAAGCGGGCGCCACCGTTTCGAGTGTGGTGAGCGTCACGTTGGCGGGCAGGAGGGCGCGGGCCGCTGCGCAGCGATCGGCAAAGGCCGGCGTTCCATTGGCGGCGAGCGCAACGGAGGCGCTGCCGAGCAGGCCCGCCAAAGCGAGGGTCTTGAAAGCTGTGAGGGATCGCGCCGCGATCACAGCACCGCCCAGTAGGAGAACACCGCGCGGTCGGCGCGGCGATCGATCTTGCCCACGAACATCGTGCGGCAGAGCCAGTCATGCGGGCCTTCCGGCGCATCGAACACCGGGCTGGCGCCGGCATAATAGTCCGCCGGGTCGACGGCCTCGTAATTCTGGAGCCGGGCCAGCACATCCTTGTTGCCATGCCGCACGCCGCGGTTCTGCAGCTCGATGATCGTGCCGTCATCCGCCTGGATCAGATAGCGCGCCTCGAACTTGACGGTGTGGTCGGTGCGGATGGTCGGCCAGTCGCCGCCGCTGTGCGGGACGACGATCCCATTCAGGCGCGGGCCGCGTACGATGCCGCTTTCCACGCCCACAAAGCCGCGCTCGGCACCCCAGAAGGTGGGGCCGTAGCGATAGCGCTTGGTCAGCTCGATCTCGATCTCGAAGGCGAAATCGAGCGCGGGCGGCTGGCGCTCGGGCGTTAGCGATCTACTCATTAGCGGCCCCTCCTCATCAGCGTATCCAAGGCCCGGGCGGGCGCGGTTCGCGTTCGCCGAGCTGCTCGGAGCCGAAGCGCGCCATGTAGCTGCGCTGCGCGGCCAGCGGATCGGATTCGAGCCGAACGGTCTTGCCGAAGCGCATCGTGGCCCGCAGCGAGGTTTCGTAGGGCAGCCACACCGGCATGTGCGGATTGTCCGGCCGGCCGGTCCGGGCGAAGGACGTCCATGCGCCGGACATGGCGGCACGCAGGGCATCGGCTTCGGGCGTCACCGTGCCGACGCCGGAATGTGCCTCGATATTGCCGAAGGTGAAGGCCAGCTCAATGCCATGGGGCGACACCCCGTGCAGACTGCCAATGTCAGTCGGCCAGTCGACCAGATAGAGATAGGCCGGTGCCCGCCCGAGCGCGGCCTTGCTTTCGGCCTGGATCGTCGCGTCGAGCAGATAGGACCGGTCGGTGGTCAGCCGTGCGAACAGCCGGGTGTTGCTATGGTCTGGGAACATGCCCCGCCAGGTCTCGATGGCCTTGGGCGCCTCGCCAGACGGGAAGAACCGCAGCGATTCCTCCAGCACCCGCGCATCGCTCATCGTGTCGTAGGAAGGCACATGGCCGAGGAATATCGTCGTTTCCTCGATCGTGGTGCCGAGCATCATCGGCACGTCGGCGCTGAGCAGCGGCGCGTGCGGCAGGAACGGGTGCTGGACCACGCTCAGCCCGTCCACGAAGGGACGGAACTGGCCGGTCTCGTTACGCACCTCGATGCCGGTGGCGGTCAGCGTGCGGGTCGGCACGTCCGCCAGCCGGCGCAGCCCGCCCTTGCGGATGCCCAGCTTGTGCAACAGGCGGTCGGCGCGGTCGAGCGAGATTTCTCGCGAGTCGAGCCGGATCCCGGGGCCGCTTTGCGAGATGGCGCGGTGGAACAGGCCCGAGGCCGACGGCATCGTCATCATCGCATTGATTTTGCGGCCGCCGCCCGAATGGCCGAAGATCATTACCCGGTCGGCATCGCCACCGAACTGGCCAATATTCTCGCGCACCCAGGCGAGGGCCAGCGCAATGTCGAGCGCGCCGGCATTGCCGGAGAGCGCATAGCGCTCATCACCCGCTTCCGAGAGATTGAGATAGCCATGGACGTTGAGGCGGTGGTTGATCGAGACCATCACGACGTCATGATTGCGCGCCAGCCAGGCGCCATTGCTGACGGGATCGTCCGAGCCACCGACTTCCCAGCCGCCGCCATGGACCCAGACCATCACCGGCTTGCTGCCGGTCAGCGAGCCGGTCCAGACATTGGCGACGAGGCAGTCTTCGGAATTCGTGGGCGTGTCGGGACCGCCGAGAAAGCCATGCTGCGGGCAGCGCGGCCCGTAGCGCGAGGCGTCGCGCACATCGCTCCAGGGCTTGCGTACGACAGGCGGGAGGAAACGTGCGGCGCCGCCCGTCGGCTCGCCATAGGGGATGCCCTTGAACGCATAAACGGCGCCCTCGGTGATGCCCTGCACCTTGCCGGCCGAGGTCGAAACAATGGGCCGTTCACCGACGGTGCCGATAGCGGCGAGCGAGGGCGCGGCGATCAATCCGACGCCAGCGCCGAGCAGGCCGCGCCGCGAGAAGGCCATGTGTGGACGCCGTGACGCGCCGCCTGCGCGCGCGGTGGAGCACGGATCGCTCATCGCATCGCCTTCCGCGCTCGGAAGGCGCGCTGAGACACGCGGATGCAGCCGGGATGCAGCATTGTCCTCTCCTGTGAACCAAGCTCCTGCCGCGACTCTTTCTTGAATCGTCTAGCAATCGTGAGATGAAACTTGCAAATTTGTTCATTCAGTGCAAGCTGGTTCCGTTCAATGAGAAAAAATTGCCGTTTCCCCTTTCGTTGCGGAGCGGTTGAGCGGGGAAATGCGGATCGCCGAGTCGGGCCAGAGGTCTGAACCAGGCGACCGCGCGGAGAGGGTGCGATTCGGTCCGGCGCGTGTGCGACGGCCGGCGACATCGGATCGGACGATCATGGGTCGGGAAGAGGTGAGAGGATGAAGATATCGCTAGTGCTGGGTGCCCTTGTGCTGGTGGGCGTGACCGCCGCGATCAGCTGGTGGCTCGGGATCAATCACGAGCGCAGGCGCGAGCAGGCCAATATCGAGATGGTGCTGGCAATGTGGGATGGCGTCATCAATCGCGCCGATCCCGATGCGGTGATGAAATATATCGATGAGGATTACATCCAGCATAATCCCAATGTGCGGCAGGGCCGCGAGGGGGTGCTGGAGCTGATCTCGCTGATCCGCAATCCGCCCCCCGCGATGATCCCGCCCGGCAAGAAGACGCTGAAGAAGGCCATCGCGCAGGGCGACTATGTGGTGGTGATCTGGACCCAGCCGCAGCCCGATCCGCACAATCCCGGCGAGACCTACTCCGGCGAAGCCTTCGACATGTTCCGCATCGCCAATGGCAAGGTGGTCGAGCATTGGGACGATACCCGCAAGGCGCTGACACCCTGGCGGCGCTAGGGGCTGACCCCAGTTCCGGCGCCCAAGACAAGATTTGAGACCTGAGGAGAGGAACGTTCATGGCCAGTTTCGCTGACGACCGCGCGGAAATCGAGGATCTGCAGGCGCGCTATCTGTTCGCGCTCGATTGGCAGGACCCGGATGGCTACGCCGGCACCTTCGCCGAGGAAGGCGTACTGGATTGGGCCGGTGGCATCGTGCGAGGGCGCGAGGCAATCCGCGAGGAATGCAAGGGCATGCGCACCTACTTCTCGGGGCGCGGCAAGGGCGAGGAGCCGACTCGCCCGCCGCGGCTGCGCCACTTCATCACCAACATCACCGTGAAGGTGGAAGGCGACAAGGCCTGGAGCCGCTCCTTCTGGTTCGAGATCGACAACGATACCCGCCTGCGCACGCCCTATGTGGGCGGCTATGGCCATTATGAAGATGAGTTGCGTCGCGTCGATGGCAAGTGGCTCTTCACCTTCCGCAAGATATGGAACGAGTGCATGGAGGACCGCGCCGCCGAATATGTGAACCCCGTCACGCAGATGGGTTGAGCAGTGTCCGGGCGTCCTGCCGTGCCGCCATCCGGTGTGTCGAGCCTGCTTGGCGCCATGCTGGGCCTTGCCCTGCTGGCGGCCTGCTCGAACGCGCCACCCGGCAGCATGGCGGGACCGCCTCCGTTCGGTGCGGGCGACGATTGGGACAATCCGGGCGGGGATTGGGCGGAAAGTCGCTACTCCCGCCTCACCGATATCGACAAGACCAATGTGGGTAGGCTCGGCCTCGCCTGGGAGTATGATCTCGGCACCACCCGCGTGCAGGAAGCGACGCCGGTCGTCATCGACGGGGTGATGTATACGTCCGGCAATCTCGGCCGGGCCTATGCGCTGGACGCGGCAACGGGCCGGCAACTCTGGGCCTTCTCGCCCGAGGTCGACATGCAGGTCAATCGCTACGCCTGTTGCGATCAGGCCAATCGCGGCGTGGCGGTGGCGGACGGCAAAGTGTTCGTCGCCGCGCTCGACGGATGGCTCTATGCGCTCGACCAGAAGACCGGCGCGGTCGTCTGGAAGGTCGACAGTTTTCTCGATCGCAGTCGGGCCTATACCAGCACGGGCGCGCCGGAAGTGGCGGGCGACCTCGTCATCATCGGCAATGCCGGCGCGGAATATGACACGCGCGGCTATGTCATCGCGTTCGATATCCGCACCGGCAAGGAAGTCTGGCGCTTCTACACTATACCGCGCGATCCCGCGCTGGGGCCGCAGGAAAGCAAGGCGCTGGAGGCGGCGCTCAAGACCTGGAACCCGAAAAGCCGCTGGGATATCGGCGGCGGCGGCACGGCCTGGGATGCGATTACCTACGATCCCGAATTCGATCAGGTCATCATCGGCGTCGGCAATGGCGGGCCTTATGCGCAGGCGATCCGTTCGCCGGGCGGCGGGGATAATCTCTACCTGAGTTCGCTGGTCGCGCTCGACCGCAAGACGGGTGCGATGAAATGGCATTTTCAGGAGACGCCGGGCGACAACTGGGATTTCACCTCCGTCCAGCCGATGATCCTGACGCGCATGGCCGTGAACGGCGCCGAGCGCCCCGTGCTGCTGCACACGCCCAAGAACGGCTTCTTCTTCATGCTGGACCGGGAGACGGGCAAGCCGCTCGCTGTGCACAGGATGGTGCGCACAAGCTGGGCTTCGGGCTGGGACCTCAAGACCGGCAAGCCGATCGCCACGCCCGAATATTCGGACATCAATGCGGGTCCCAAGCTGGTCTTCCCGGCCCCGCCCGGTGCACGCAACTGGTATGGCGCGGCTTATGATCCGCAGCGCAAGATGTACGTCGCCCATTTTCTCGACATGGGCAATCTCATCATGGTGCCGCCCGCCAATCTGACGATGCCGCGGCGCAAGCTGGCCCTGAACGCGGGCACGGAATCGATCTTCACGCCCTTTCTGGAGGCTGCGCTTCCCGGTCTCCCCAAGGATGTGCAGAAGACCATCACCGATCTGCCGCAATGGCAATGGGTGAAGGACAAGCCCTGGGCGGCCGATGTGCGCGCCGTCGATCCGGTGACCGGCAGGACGATCTGGAGCTATCCGCGCGAGGATGGCTGGCAGGACCGCAGTGGCGTACTCACGACCCAGAGCGGCCTCACCATCTTCGGCACGCTGTCCGGCAAGCTGGTCATCCTGGATTCGGATACAGGCAAGGTGCTGCGGACGATCGAGACGGGTCGCTCGATCCTCGCTGCCCCGATGACCTATCGGGTGAAGGGCGTGCAATATATCGCGGTGCAGACCGGCTGGGGCGGGGGCGGCTGGGGCTTGGTCCCCGATTATTCCGCCGCCTATGCCAAGGGGAACGCCAATCGCATCCTGGTCTTTCGGCTGGATGGTGGGCCGGTGCCGATCCCGCCGGACCTTCCGCCGGAGGGGCCGATCCCGGCGCCGCCCGCGCAGATCTCCGGCACCGATGCCGATCGGTTGGCGAAGGGACGGGTGCTCTTCTCGAAAAACTGTTCGATCTGCCATTCCAACATGCCGCGCGCACCGCTGCCGAGCCTGACCCGCATGAGCGACGGCGCGCATCAGGCGTTCGAGCAGATCGTGCTGGAAGGGCTGCTGCTGCCCAACGGAATGCCGCGCTGGGACGATCTGCTGACGCGCGCCGACGTGCAGGCGATCCATGCCCATCTGATCGATCTGCAGAGCAAGGCATACGCCCGGCAGCAGGCCGGAGCGCCGCCGGAAACCCCGATCTACTCCCGCATCACCACGGCCAACTGATGAGAGCATGAGCGAGATGGATAACCTATTCTCACTGTCTGGATTGATGTCGCTCTCGAGAGATGTGGAGAGGCGCGCCTTGCGGATGAGCATCCTTGTCTGCCCAGCCTCGGACGCGGGTGGTCGCGTATGACTGCCGCAGCGACGGCCATGCCCGAGCAGGATGGCATCGACATTTTCGAATCGGCCCGGCTCAAGCCGCGCTACTGGCTGCTCGTCGTCCTGTTGATGACGCAGGGCCTGTTCGAGTTTTTCGATTTCTACATCATCGGCTTTCTGGTCAGCGTCATCGGGCCGGAATGGAACCTGACTTTCGGCCAGGTCTCTATCGTGCTGCTCTCGGCGGGCGTGGGTCAATTGGTGGGTGCGCTACCCTTCGCCTGGTTCGCGGATCGTTACGGGCGCAAGCCGGCGCTGATTTCCGGCATCGTGCTCTATTCGTTGGCGGCCGGCTGCGCGGCCTTCGTGCCGGACGGGAGCTGGATGCTGTTCGCGTTCCTGCGCTTCATCGTCGGCGTGGGCTATGGCGGCACGCAGATCACCTTGCTGATCGAGATCGCGCCGACGCGCTGGCGCACCATGATCGCAAGTGCGAGCGGCCTGATCGCGCCCGGCGGGGTGTTGCTGGCCTCGTTGCTGGTCGCCAATTTCCTGCCGACCATCGGCTGGCGCGGCCTCGCCCTGCTCGGTTTCTTCCCGCTCGTCATCGCCTTCGCACTCTACTTCCTGGTGCCGGAATCGGTCCGCTGGCTGGTCTCCCAGGGCCGCGCGACCGAAGCGCATGATGTGCTCGCCAAATATGTCGATCTGCCCAAGGACCAGATCCCGCTGCCGCGCGTGCCCAAGGAAGTGCGCCGCGCCCGCCTGCGCGACATCGCCTTGTATCCAGGTCGCTTCTGGCTGATCGTGGCGACCAGCTCGGGGCTCGGCATCGCGGGCTTCGGCGTGGCCTTGTGGGGCCCAACGGTGCTCACCATGCTGCTCAAGATCCAGCCGGCCGAGGCGGCTGCCTATTTCGTGTTCGTGAGCATTGCCGGCATCGCCGGCCGGGCGCTGTGGACGGTCACCCCGCACTTCATCGGTCGCTGGCGCTCCGCGCTCATCTGCCTGTTCGGAACGGCGGTGACGATCAGCGCGGCGGCCTTCCTGCACCCTTATTTCGTGGCCGGGGTGCCCGTGTTCCTGCTGTGCCTGATGTGTGGATCGCTATTCTACGATGGCGGTGCCTCCAACAGCTCGCCTTACGGGACGGAATTATTCCCGGTCCGCCTCGCCGGGCTGGGCGGCGGCCTCGTCCAGATGGTCAGCGGCTTCGGAAAGCTGCTCGGGCCGATCATTCTCGCGCTGATCGCCGGCAGCGGCAATCTGCTCTCGCCGCAGGCGACGGAAGCCGCGATCACGCCCGGCTTCCTCACGCTCGCCGCCTTTGCGGTCATTGGCTTCCTCGCCACCTCGATGCTGCGATACGAGACCCATGGCGTCCGCATGGTGACGGACGAGGATGATTTCGTTTCCGGCAAGGTCAACGCCAAGCCGCCGCCGCTCGCCTGAGCGCCGCCACCCGCCTCATCCACACACCCACATGCAAGGAACCGGTATGCAACCGCCTGAACTGGAATATGTCTTCACCATCGAAATCGATCTGAGCCCTCGCTTTCGTTACGGCCCGACCACGGACGGGCTGGAGCGCGGCTATGTCGGCGTGCTCGGTGGCCGCATCACCGGTCCGCGCCTCAATGGGCGCATCGTGCCCCACACCGGCGGCGATTGGCCCAGCATCCGCCCGGACCAGACCTGCGACTTCAACGCGCGTTACCTGATCGAGGCCGATGACGGCACGCTGATCCAGCTGCGCAACACCGGCGTGCGCCATGGCCCCAAGGAGGTTCTGGATCGCCTGCAGAATTATGAGCCGGTCGATCCCTCCGAATATTATATGCGGGTGACCCCGCAGTTCGATGCACCGGAAGGGCCACATGGCTGGCTCAGCCGGACCGTGTTTATCGGTAAGACGGATCGGCAGAAGACCAAGTCTGTGTTCAACTATTGGGCGGTGCTCTGAACATGGCGGAGTCCTCTGCAGGGCTGTTTCCGGTGGATCGGGCGATCGCGCAGGGCGCGGTCGTCGATCCGGCACAGGCCGGGAGCGCCGATCATGTCGCGCTGACGGCGCGCAACCGGGCGTTGATGATCGACTTCGTGACGATCCTCTATGAGCAGCGCGACCCGCGCCGGGCCTTTGAGCGATATGTCCATAAGGACTATATCCAGCACAACCCGATCATCGCTGATGGCCGCGAGAATGCGCTCAAATGGCTGGAGCCGGTCTTCTCCAAGCCAGGCACGGAGATTCAGGTCCGGCGGGTGCTGGTGGATGGCGACTACGCCACCGTGCAGATCATCGGACGGATGGGGCCGGAAGATGGCGGCAGTGCGGTCATGAACATCTTCCGCATCGAGGACGGGTTGATCGTGGAGCATTGGGATGTGACGCAAGCGATGCCGGCGGAAACGGCAAGTGGGCGGCCTTTGGGTTGAGGGCAGCGCCAATAACTTGAGCCGTCATTCCCGCGAACGCGGGAATCCAGAACCCAGCCGCATTGCCATCGCGCCTCTGGATTCCCGCGTCCGCGGGAATGACGAGAGTGTGATGGTGTCAGCCGCTCGCCGACGCTAGGCTGGGCCGAACGAGAAACACAGGAGAGGCAAGCCATGGATCTGGGCATCAGGGGCCGCAAGGCGATCGTCAACGGCGCCAGCGCCGGCATGGGCAAGAGCGCGGCGATGGCGCTGGCCCGCGAGGGCGTGGACGTGTTCATCTCGGCGCGGGGTGAGCAGCGGCTGATGCGCGCGGCGCAGGAGATTGCCGATGAGACCGGCGCGCGGGTCCTGCCAATCGTCGCCGATCATGCCAGCGCCGAGGGGCGCGAGCGCATTCTGGCGGCCTGCCCGGAGCCGGACATTCTCGTCGGCACCTGCGCCCCGCCGCCGATGACGCCGGACTATCGCGCGATCACCGGTGAGCAATGGCAGAGCGCCATCGAAATTTCGCTGCTCTCGCCCATCGAGTTCATGCGCCGCGTGCTCGATGGCATGGTGGAGCGCCGATGGGGCCGGGTGGTGAATATCGCCACGGTGGCGGCGAAATATCCTGGCGAAATCCGGGCGCTCTCGGGCAGCACGCGGGCGGCGCTGGTGAACTACAGCGTCGCCGTCTCGAAGGTGGTAGCCAAGCACAATGTCGTCATCAACAACCTGCTGCCGGGCATGCACCACACCGCGACAGTCGAGGACCAGTTCAATGCCCGCGCGAAGGCCAAGGGCACGACCTATGAGGATGAGGTCGCCGAGTTCGTGCGGGACTGGCGGATCGCCAGCGGGCGCTTCGGCAATGCGGAGGATGTCGGGGCGTTCGTGGCGATGTTCTGCAGCGAGTTTGCCAACTACACTACCGGCCAGAGCCTCACCATCGATGGCGGTGCCACGACCTCGACCTTTTAGAGGACGGTTGGTTGGTCGGGCGGATGATGAGATATATGATCTCCGTTCACCCTGAGCCTGCCGAAGGGCTGTCCTTCTCAGCTCAGCCCGAACGGCGTGGGGAAGGCCGGACCGTGTTTGGGGTTAAGGCATAGATCAGTCTACCCGCCCGCCGCACAGCGGGTGACGCGCGCCCGGCGATCTGCTATGGGCGCGCGCCATGACGAACCCCAATAGCCTCGATTACGAACGCCCGGTCATCACGCCGCCCGATGGCGAGAAGAAGGTGCTGCTGCACAGCTGTTGCGCGCCCTGCTCGGGCGAGGTGATGGAAGCGATGACCGCGAGCGGCATCGACTACACCATCTTCTTCTACAATCCGAACATCCACCCCAGGGAGGAATATCTGCTGCGCAAGGAGGAGAATATCCGCTTTGCCGAGCAGCATGGCATTCCCTTCGTCGATGCCGACTATGACACGGTGAACTGGTTCAAGCGCGCCAAGGGCATGGAGAATGAGCCCGAGCGGGGCGCGCGTTGCACGATGTGCTTCGACATGCGGTTCGAACGCACGGCGCTCTACGCGCATGAGCATGGCTTCCCGGTCATCACCTCCTCGCTCGGTATCTCGCGCTGGAAGAACATGAACCAGATCAACGATTGCGGGGAGCGCGCGGCGGCGCATTATCCCGGCATCAAATATTGGACGTTCAACTGGCGCAAGGGCGGCGGCGCGGCGCGGATGATCGAGATCAGCAAGCGCGAGCGTTTCTACCAGCAGGAATATTGCGGCTGCGTATTCTCGCTGCGGGATACCAACGCGCACCGGGTCGCCCAAGGCCGTGAGGAAATCCGCATCGGCGAGCTGTATTATGGGGACGAGCCTTCCGCGCAGGGCTGAGCCATGCGGGAGGGGTTTGACCACAAGAAACGGGACGCGCCCGTCCGGCCGCGCGTCTAGCTGATCAGCTCCACTTATGGAGCTGGATCATGACATTACTGGATCGCAAAGTCGCCATCATCACTGGCGCGAGTTCGGGGATCGGGCGCGCCGCTGCTCTGCTGTTCGCGCAACAGGGCGCGCCCGTCGTGCTGGTTGCCCGACGCGAGGCGGCGCTTGAGAGCGTCGCCGAGTCCATCAGAGCGCGGGGTGGTCGGGCGGCCATCGTCGCGGGCGACGTGTGCGAGGAGGGGACGCACCGCCGAGCCGTCGCGGTCGCCTGTGAGACCTTCGGGGGGCTGCATATCGCGTTCAACAATGCCGGGCTTGTCGGGACGATGCAGCCGCTGGCAGACCTCACGCCGCAGGATTGGTCGCAGGCGCTGGCGGTCAACCTGACGGCGGCTTTCCTCGGCGCCCGCGCGCAGATTCCGGCCATGCTCGAACAAGGCGGCGGCGCGCTTGTCTTCACCGGCAGCTTCGTGGGCAACAGCGCCGGCTTGCCGGGCATGTCGGCTTATGGGGCGGCGAAGGCGGGGCTGCTTGGTCTCGTGCGCGGCATTAC
Source organism: Sphingobium sp. B8D3B (assembly GCF_025961875.1). Lineage (NCBI taxonomy): Bacteria > Pseudomonadati > Pseudomonadota > Alphaproteobacteria > Sphingomonadales > Sphingobiaceae > Sphingobium > Sphingobium sp. B8D3B. The sequence continues at coordinate 3,081,232 of NZ_JAOQON010000001.1, forward strand.
GGCAGATTATGGCGCGCAGAGGATCCGCGCTAATGCCTTATTGCCGGGCGGGACAGTGACCGGGATGGCAGGCGATGGCGATCAGCAGGCCTGGGCGGCAAGTCTTCACGCGATGAAGCGGATCGCCCAACCGGAAGAAATCGCGCAGGCGGCGCTATTTCTGGCCAGCGACATGGCGAGCTTTGTGACTGGCTCGGCGCTGTGGGCGGATGGGGGCAACGCCGCCGTCAAATTGTGATGCTGGGGACGTTGATAGTTGGCGGGCGGGCTCTTGAAGGATCGGGCGGCCGTATCAAGGCCGCCCGTGTCACTCTCGCTTAGTTGCCGTCGATCACTTCCTGCCCGGCCTGACCAACCGATTCAATGTCCTTGCCGGCGCCTTTGACAGTCGCGCAAGCCTGGAGTGCGAGGGCCGCGCCGAGCAGCAGAATCAATGTGCCGCGCTGTTTCATGATCGTCTTCCTTCTGTTTGTTCCGGGCGATGAAATGCTTGAGCGAGGGTTCGGTTGCGATTCCCGGTCGGCGGGCGCAGCTTGCAGGGAAGGTGTCAGGGAACGCGTGCCTCGTCGGGCCGTTCAGGAAGATGAGACGGCAGCGCCTCGGCCGCGCCGGATAGCAACCAGATGAAAGGGTCAGTGATGAGCGGGAAGATCGATGTCGCGGTAATCGTGGGCAGTCTGCGCAAGGACTCGTATAACCGCAAGGCGGCGCTGGAGCTGGCGCGCCTCGCCGATGACGATATGGCGCTGCGGATCGTGGAGATCGGCGATTTGCCGCATTATGATGAAGATGCGGAGACCGACAGCCCGCCGGCAGCGTGGACGCGCTTTCGCAAGGAGATCGCCCCGGCCGACGCGTTGCTGTTCGTCACGCCCGAATATAACCGCTCGGTGCCGGGCGTGCTCAAGAACGCTATCGACGTTGGCTCGCGGCCCTATGGCCAGAGCGTGTGGATGGGTAAGCCCGCGGCGATCATGACCGTCTCGCCGGGAGCGCTTGGCGGGTTCGGCGCCAATCATCATCTGCGCCAGATGCTGGTCTTTCAGGACACGCCGATCCTCCAGCAGCCCGAGGCCTATGTCGGCAACGCGGCCAAGCTGTTCGAGGATGACGGCCGGCTGACGGACAAGAAGACGGAGGATTTTTTCCGCAGCTTCCTGGATGCCTTCCGCAAGCTGATCGACCGGGCGGGCTGACCGGCGCTCAGTTTACGATTGCCTTGAGGCGCCGCCAGATTCGCGTGCGCAGCGGCGTGCGCGATTCGATGCTCAGGCCACGCGCGCGCGCAGCCCGCATGAGATCGCGGGTCAGCGCGCGCAACTGGCGATCGTTGAGCGCCGTCGACACCCGGTGGTGGCCGCCGCGCATGCCGCTTTCGGCAATATGCAGCGTCAGGATGACGCCATGGTCCGCGCCGCGCCGCTCCCAATCGATAAGCGCCCCGGAAATATACTCCTGCCGCCTGAAATCCTGTTCCGCCATGCCTTCCTCTGTTGCGCCCGGCTTGCGCGCCGTCCTGCTCGTGCAATCCCTGACCGCCGTTTCTTAACGTTTTGGAAAGGCCGGGCCGAGCCGTTGGCGCACCGGGCGCGCATTGTCTATTGCGCATTGCACAATATTCGCATTCACTGCGCGGATGCTCAAAGCTGCAGTTTATCATCGCACGGCCTATCACTATAGCAGGCCGATCCGTCTCGGGCCGCAGATCATCCGGCTTCGACCCGCGCCGCATAGCCGCACCAAGGTGCCGAACTATGCCCTGCGGATCGAACCCGAGGGCCATTTCATCAACTGGCAGCAGGACCCGCACGGCAACTGGCAGGCGCGGCTGGTCTTTCCCGATCCAGTCGACCGTTTCGTAGTCGAAGTGGATCTGCTCGCCGATCTCGACGTCATCAATCCGTTCGATTTCTTCGTTGAGCCTAATGCCGAGGAGTATCCGTTCGCCTATGACGAGGCGCTGAAGACGGATCTGGCTGCCTATTTCGAGGTCGAGGCGCAGGGTCCGCTGTTCGAGGCGCTAGTGGCGCAGCATGCGGGCCATCAGGGCCGCACCATCGATTTTCTGGTGGAGATCAATCGCCAGCTCGAACAGCGCATCGGCTATGTCATCCGCATGGAAACCGGGGTGCAGACCCCGGAAGAGACCCTGCAGATCGGCACCGGCTCTTGCCGGGATAGCGCCTGGCTGCTGGTGCAGATGGTGCGGCGGCTGGGCTTCGCGGCGCGGTTCGTCTCGGGCTATTCGATCCAACTGGTTGCGGATGTCGAGCCAGTGGAAGGCCCCAAGGGCGTGACGCGCGACGTGGTCGATCTCCACGCCTGGGCGGAAGTCTATGTGCCGGGCGCCGGCTGGATCGCGCTGGATGCCACTTCCGGCATGTTCGCCGGCGAGGGGCATATCCCGCTCTGTGCATCGCCCCATTATCGCTCGGCTTCGCCCATCGAGGGGCTGGCCGAGCCGGCGGAAGTGGACTTCCGCTTCGAGATGCGCGTCTCGCGCATTGCCGAGGCGGTGCGGATCACCAAGCCGTTCACCGATGAGCGCTGGGCCGCCGTGCAGGCGCTGGGCGAACAGGTCGACGCCGACCTCGTCGCGCAGGATGTGCGGCTGACCACCGGCGGCGAGCCGACCTTCGTCGCCGAGAATGGCGGGCAGGAGGATGAGTGGAACGGCGGCGCCGTCGGCCCGACCAAGCAGGGCTATGCGGACAAGCTCGTGCGAGCGCTGCGGGAGAAATTCGCGCCGGGCGGGATGCTCCACCACGGTCAGGGCAAATGGTATCCCGGCGAGAGCCTGCCGCGCTGGGCCTATGCGGTCTACTGGCGCAAGGATGGCGTGCCGGTGTGGCGCGACCCGATGCTGATCGCGCGGGAAGAGGCCGAGGGCAAGCCGATCGCGACGCCGGCGCTTGCCGCACGCTTTCTGGCGACTATCGCCGCAGGCCTTGAGGTTCAGCCCGATTATGTCGCGCCGGTCTATGAGGATGAGCAGGAGTGGGCGCGCAAGGCGGAAGATTTGCCCGTCAATGTGACGCCAGACGATAACAAGCTCAGCGATGTCGAGGCGCGCGAGCGGATGAAGAAGGCGTTTGCGATGGGGCTGGTCGAGCCCGTCGGCTACGCCTTGCCCATCCAGCGCTGGCAGGCCGCGCAAACCAAGCCACGCTGGCAGAGCGAGGTCTGGGCGGTGCGCCGGGGCAAGCTCCATGCCGTGCCGGGCGACAGCTCGCTGGGCTATCGCTTGCCGCTGGGCTCGCTGCCCTTCGTGCCGCCGGCCGACTTCCCCTACATCCACCCGCGGGACACCAGCGAACCGCGCGAGCCGCTGGCGGATTATCATGTCCAGCGTGCGGAGCGGGCGCGCCGGCCGGATGTGCGCGAGCAGCGCGTAGCCTCCCGCGCGGAGGCCGGCGGCGCGGCAGCGCAGGAGCGGGTGGAGCAGGAGATCATCGAGGGCGCGGTGCGCACCGCGATCACCGTCGAGCCCAAGGCACATTATCTCTCCGTCTTCCTGCCGCCGGTGCGCGAATTGGAGGATTATCTGGAGCTGATCGCGCAGGTGGAGGCCGCAGCCTGCGCCATGCGCGTCGAAGTGCGGATTGAAGGCTACGCCCCGCCGCCCGACCCGCGCCTGCAGGTGCTCAAGATCACGCCCGACCCGGGCGTCATCGAGGTCAATGTGCAGCCGGTCGCGACATGGGGCGAGACGGTCGAGCTGACCGAAACGCTCTACGATGTTGCGCGAGCGCTCAAGCTCACGGCCGACAAGTTCATGGTCGATGGGCGCGCGGTGGGCACGGGCGGCGGCAATCATCTCGTGCTCGGCGGGCCGAGCCTCACCGATTCGCCGTTCATCCGCAGGCCGGACCTGCTCAAGAGCTTCGTGCTCTACTGGCAGCGCCATCCTTCGCTCAGCTATCTCTTTTCCGGTCTGTTCATTGGTCCCACCAGCCAGGCACCCCGCATCGACGAGGCGCGGCATGACGGGCTGTACGAGCTGGAGGTGGCGCTGGCGCAGGTGCCGAAACCGGGGGAAGGCGCCACGCCGCCGCCCTGGCTGGTCGACCGGCTGTTCCGCAACCTGCTGGTTGACGTGACCGGCAACACGCACCGCACCGAGATCTGCATCGACAAGATGTTCTCGCCCGATGGGCCGACCGGGCGGCTGGGGCTGGTCGAGTTCCGAGGCTTCGAGATGCCGCCGGATGCGCGGATGAGCCTGGCCCAGCAATTGCTGCTGCGCGCGCTCACCGCCTGGTTCTGGCGCGCGCCGCAGGAGGGCAATCTCGTGCGCTGGGGCACCCGCCTGCACGATCGCTTCATGCTGCCCCATTTCGTCTGGGAGGATTTTCTCGACGTGCTCGGCGACCTCCGCCGGGCCGGTTATGATTTCGATCCCAACTGGTTCGAGGCGCAGAAGCAGTTCCGCTTTCCTGTCCATGGCGCGGTACGGGCCGGCGGGCTGGAACTGGAGATTTCCCATGCGCTGGAGCCTTGGCATGTGCTGGGTGAAACCGGCGCAATCGGCGGGACCGTGCGCTATGTGGACAGCTCCACCGAGCGGCTGCAGGTGCGCGTTTCAGGGCTGGTCGAGGGGCGGCATGTCGTAGCCTGCAACGGGCGTCGGGTGCCATTGGCAGCCACTGGCGTGGCGGGCGAGGCGGTGGCCGGCGTGCGGTACAAGGCGTGGGCGCCGTCAGACTGTCTCCATCCGCGCCTGCCGGTCAACGCGCCGCTGACCTTCGATGTGTTCGACGCATGGAGCGGCCGGTCGCTCGGCGGCTGCGTCTATCATGTGGCGCATCCGGGCGGACGCAATTATGACGACGTGCCGGTGAATGCCTATGAGGCGGAGGCGCGGCGCAAGGCGCGGTTCCAGGACCATGGCCATACGCCGGGCTCCATGGCGCTGCCGCCGGACGAGAAAACGGGGGAATTTCCATTGACGCTCGATCTGCGACGGCCCGCGACCCTTTGAACGCGTCGCTTGCCATGACTGCCGGGGAAGAGGACATCGGCCAGGCCCTCGCGCGCTATGCGCGGGAAGCCGGGCGCGGTGACCTCATGCTCTCGGCGCAGGGCGATCCTGCCATGGCGCATCGCTGGGAAGCGATGTTCGGTGCCATTGCCAGCGCCGCGCGGGGCGGCTTCGCCGGCCTGCAGGCTCGGGCCGACCAGCAGGTCGTCGATCTCGGCATGGCCTTCCGCCTGACCGGCGAGGTCGAGGAGCGCGTCTGGCCGCTCAGTCCCGTGCCGATGCTGATCCACGCGACGCAGTGGCAGGGCATCGAGGCGGGTCTGGCGCAGCGGGCCGATCTGCTCGAGCATGTGCTCGATGATCTGTATGGCGCGTGCAGCCTTGTCGCCAGCGGCGAGCTGCCGGCGGCGATCGTGGCCGGTGCGCCGGACTACTGGCGGCAGATGCGCGGCCTGCCGCCGCCGCGCGGCCACCGGCTGCAATTCTACGCGGTCGATCTGGCGCGCGGGCCGGATGGCGAATGGCGGGTGCTGGCCGATTATGTCCGCACGCCGGTCGGCGCGGGCTATGCGCTGGAAAACCGGCTCGCGATGACGCGGGCGACGGATGACGCACTCGGCATCGTCAATTTCGTGCGGCTGGCACCCTTCTTCTCCGATTTTCGGCAGGGCCTCGCCGCCATCTGCGCCCGGCCCGATCCGCGCATCGCGCTGCTGACGCAGGGGCGCTACAACCAGAGCTATGCCGAGCAGGCGCACCTCGCGCGCTATCTCGGCATCCTGCTGGTCGAGGGGCAAGACCTCACCGTACGCGACGGGCAGCTTTATGTCCGCACCGTCGAGGGTGTGAAGCGGGTCGATGGGCTGTGGCGGCGGATGGGCACGGACCTGCTCGATCCGCTGGCGTTCGATTCGCGCTCGACCATCGGCGTACCGGATATTTTCGAGGCGATGCGCCACGGCGGCCTCGTCATCGCCAACTGGCCCGGTGCCGGGGTGCTGGAGACGCCGGCACTCGCGGCCTTCCTGCCGCGCCTCTGTCGCAAGCTGCTCGGCGAGCCGCTGCGCATTCCCAATGTTGCGACATGGTGGTGCGGGCAGGCGAAGGAGCGCGCCCATGTCCGCGAACAGGCGGACCGGCTGGCCATCGGCTCTGCCTTCGGCTTGCCGGTGCCGGCCATCCCCCATGGCCGGGCGCGCCTGGCCTCGCGCCTCAGTCCTGCGGAGAACGCGGCGTTCCTTGCCGAGCTGGAGCAGCGCCCGATGGACTATATCGGGCAGGAGCTGGTGCAATTGTCCACCACGCCGGCGCTGGTCGATGGCGTGCTGCTGCCGCGCCCGTTCATCCTGCGTGCCTTTCTCGCCCGTGATGCGCATGGCCAGTGGCGCGCAATGCCGGGCGGGTTTGCGCGGCTCGCAGCGCATGACGACATGCGGGCGGTGCTGATGGGGCAGGGCGATATGTCCGCCGACGTCTGCATCGTCGCCGATGAACCGCAGACGGCAGTGGTCACGCTCGACAGCGGTGCGCCGGTCGCCATTCGCCGGGTCGCGGGCACGCTGCCCAGCAAGGCGGCGGATAACTTCTTTTGGCTCGCGCGCTATCTGGAGCGCGGCGAAATGGTTCTGCGCATGATCCGCGTGCTGATCGGCGGCAGCATCGAAGGCGAGGCAGCCTCCGCGCTCGACCGCCCGACGCTCGGCCGCGTGGCCGATACGCTGGTTGCCTGGGGCAGCGCGCGCAAGGACAAGCTGGGTGAAGGCACCGGCAAGCTTTGCGTCCATGCGCTGAGCGAACCGGAGATGCCAGGTAGCGTCCAATCCCTGTTCGAGGCGGCCGAAGCGATCGGTCGCGGCCTTCGCGAGCGGCTGGCGGTGGATTTCTGGCGCCTGCTCAGCCGCCAGATCGACCGGGTGAGCGAAGCGCGCGAATCGCAGCTCATGGCGCATGTCGCGCGGCTGCTGGATCGTTGCGCGGCGCTCTCCGGTCTGTCTGCCGAGAATATGGTGCGGGGTGCGGGCTGGCGTTTCCTCGAACTGGGTCGGCGGCTCGAACGCGCGATCCATCTGTGCCGGCTGGCGCGCACCTTCGCCGGTGACGATGCCAATGGGCACGATCTCAACCTGCTGCTCGATCTGTGCGATTGCCAGATCAGCTATCGCACCCGCTATCTCTCCGGTTTGGCGCTGGCGCCGGTGCGCGACATGCTGCTGCTGGAGCCGGGCAATCCGCGGTCGCTGGCTTTTCAGGTCGATGCCATCCTCGATCATCTCCGCGCCTTGCCGACGCTGCGCGACGACGGGATGCCCGAGCCGCCGGTGCAACTCGCTCTGGCGCTCTCCGCCCGCCTGCATGCCGCCTCGGCCGAGATGCTCACGGCGCGCGATCTGGAGGTCATCGAGACGGCGCTGCTCGATCTCTCCGACCGGATCGATGATCGCTTCTTCCTCAAGGGCGAGGATGCGCCACGCGCCTCCGGCATGACGCGGCTGGCATAGATGAGGCGGATGCATAACAAGCGATGAGATATCGGGTCAGCCACATCATCCGCGTCGATTATGATCCGCCCGTGCGGCTGGCGCATTTCAATCTGCGTCTCGCCCCCATCGCATGGCCGGGTCAGCAGGTGCGGGACTATCGCCTCATCGTCGATCCTGTGCCCGACGTGCGCCAGGAGCGCGTCGGGGCCTATCCGTTCAACCTCACCCGCATCGAGATGCTCAAGCCGGTGGCCTCGCTGGAAGTGCGCTCCACGTTCATTGCCGATGTGAGCGAGGCCGAGCTGGATCTGCTTGGCGCCCAGATGAGCGTGACGGAGGTGGCGCAGGCGGCGCTAGCCGTCATGGATGTCGGGCCGATGTCCCCCGTGACCTATCTCTTCCCATCCCGCTTATTGCCGCTCGTGCCGCAGATCGCCGCCTGGGCGCGGCCGCACCTGGCGCCCGATGCGGACTGCCTGAGCGCGGCACTGGCGCTGGCCCGGCACATTCAGGCGACCTTCCATTACGACACCAAGGCAACCGAAGCCGATACGCCGGTGGCCGAGGCCTTCTCCATCCGGCGCGGCGTCTGCCAGGATTTCGCGCACATCCTCATCGTCGCGCTGCGTGCCGCCGGTTTGCCGGCGGCTTATGTGAGCGGCTATCTGCGCACCGATCCGCCGCCGGGGCAGGCGCGGCTGGTCGGCGCGGATGCGATGCACGCCTGGGTGGCCTTGTGGTGCGGTCCCCTGCGCGGCTGGGTAGGGATTGATCCGACCAATGGCGTGCTCGCCAATGGCGATCATCTCGTCGTCGGCATGGGCCGGGATTATTCGGACATCTCGCCCATCGACGGCGTGTTCGTCGGTGGCCATTCCCAGAAGACCTTCAATTCGGTGGACGTGTCACCCATGGACAGCCGCGTAACTTCCGGCTGACCGCTGCACGGTCCAAGGCCTCCCTCATGAGCGACCTCTCCCGGTCGAGCGGACCTGATCCGCTCGACGCATCGGCGCGGAACGTCGCTGCGCCCTGATCGTTAGCGTCGGTGAACAGGGAGATGCACACATGGATACCGGAGCCAGACTGACGATGCTCGCGCGCGCCGGCTTCGCGACCCGTGGCGCGCTTTACATCGTCATTGCCTTCCTCGTGCTGCGGGCTGGGCGGGCCGAAGATCCGTCGGGCGCGCTTGAATATCTCGGCGATGGCGGCGGCATGATTCTCCTTGGCCTGATGGCGGCGGGGTTGATCGGCTATGGGCTCTGGCGACTGTCGGACGCCGCTTTCAACATCGAGCAGCATGATGATGATACCAAGGGCAAGATCAGCCGCGTCGGCGCGGCAGCAAGCGGCCTGATCCACCTGTTTCTGGCGTGGCAGGCGATCCGGCTCATGCGGGGCACCTCCGGTGGCTCGGGCGGTGGGACGGAGGAAAGCGCACAGAGCGCCCTCCAATTGCCGGGCGGCTTTATCCTGCTCATCATCGGTGGCCTGATCCTGATCGGCACGGGGCTGTATCAGCTCTTCAAGGCCGCCAAGGGCAGTTACTTGAAGCATCTGGAACCGCAGGTCGCAGGCAAGGCCTGGGCACAATGGACCGGTCGACTGGGCTATGCGGCGCGTGGGGCGATCTTCCTGATCACCGGCGGCTTTCTGGTCTCTGCGGGGCTGGATTCGCAGGCAAGCGAGGCCGGCGGCATGTCGGACGCGCTCGCCTGGCTGACCAACCCCTGGGACATCCTGATTGCCATCGGCTTGCTCGGCTTTGGCATGTTCAGCCTGATCGAAGCGCGGTACCGGCGCCTGCAGACCGTTTCGGCCGGCCCTCTGGCAAGCGGGGCATCGCGCTTCGGCTGGTGAGCTGAGCCCAACGGCACATTGCGCAGACACCGCGAGGCACTAAGCTGACGGCGAACGATAAGGGGGATGTCATGACAGTTCAGCAGCGCGAGGCGGATCCGGCGCCGCGCGAACGGCAAGGTCCGGGCGCGCGGATCGCCATGGCGACCGTGATCATTCTGGCGGTCGTGGGCACTGCGTGGCTGTTCGTCAAAATGTCCGGCCTGCTGCTGCTGGTCTTCGCGGCTTTGGTGTTGGCGGCCATTCTCGACGCCATAACCCGCGTCATCTGCCGCATCCCCAAGCTGCCGCGCGGACTGGGACTGGCACTCGCGGTGGTGACGCTGCTGGCGGTCATCACCGGCGCTTTCACGCTGTTCGGCACGCAGATCGTGGGAGAGTTCGACACCATCCGGGACAGCATCCCGCCCGCCATCGATCAGGTGCAGGCGCTGCTGGAGCGGTTTGGCCTCGGCGACGCCACCCGCGACCTGATCGAGCAGGGGCAGGGCGACCTCTCCAATCTTCTCTCTCAGGCCGGCGGTTATGCGCTGACGGCGGGCAATGGCATCGCCAATCTGGTGCTACTGTTCGTCGGCGCCATTTTCATCGCCAGCGATCCCGCCGTTTATCGGCGCGGGCTCATCTTGCTGATGCCCCGGCGGGCCGAATCCCCGCTCGGCGAGGCACTCGATGATGCGGTGCGCGGCTTGCGGGGCTGGATGATGGGACAGGCTGTCTCGTCGGTGGTCGTGGCGGCGTTGACCTGGGCCGGGCTCGCGGCGCTGGGCGTGCCCGCAGCAGGCGGCCTTGGCATTATTGCGGGTCTGCTGGATGTGATCCCGATGATCGGCCCGATCATCGCGGGCGTGCCGGCCGTGCTGCTGGCCTTTACCGTGTCGCCGATGACCGCGTTGTGGACGACCCTGGTTTTTCTCGTCATCCAGCAGTTGCAGGGCAATTTCCTGCAGCCGATGATCCAGAAACAGGCCGTGGACGTGCCGCCCGCCGTGCTGCTCTTCGCGGTAGTGGCGGCCGGGCTTCTGTTCGGCTTCATGGGCATGCTGCTGGCTGCGCCGCTGACGGTCGTGGTCTTCGTGATGGTCCAGCGGATCTATGTGCGGACCCTGCTTGGGAAGAAGATCAAGATCGCCGGGCAGGACTGACGGGCGCGCGAGAACCGCGGCTGATCATGAAGGACGGGAGGGGCCAGCCGCTCGTCCGGACAACAAAAAAGGCGCCGGAAAGTCCGACGCCGTTCTTGTCTTGAAATCCGCGAGAGCGCTCAGGCCAAGCCGGCGACGCTCTTGGTCAGGCGGCTGAACTTACGCGAGGCGGTGTTCTTGTGGAGCACGCCACGGGCCACGCCGCGCGACAGCTCGGGCTGCGCGGCGGAAAGGGCTGCCTGCGCCGCTGACTTGTCACCCGCTGCGACCGCTGCTTCCACCTTCTTCACGAGGGTGCGGATGCGGCTCATGCGGCTACCGTTGATCTCAGCGCGACGTGCGTTGCGACGAATGCGCTTCTTTGCCTGCGGCGTATTGGCCATGAAATTCCTCGAACTCGAAACTGTTTTTGGGCGCGCGGCCCGACTCGCCAGGCGGAAGCCGCAGGCGCGCGAAGGCCGGGCCATTAGCCCTGATCCGGGACAGCGTCAACCGCCTTGTGGCGACGAAGCCGGCTTCTGCGTGCCTGCCGCATCCGTGCGCAAGCGCGCTTCCACCTCGCCGACCGGGACGGAAGCGGCATCCGGCAGGTCGTCTGGCTCCGTGATGGGGAGCGCGGCCTCATCCTGCCCGCGCATCCCGCCCACGATATTCCAGGTGGCGATGAACAGGGCAGCGATGACCGGACCGATCACCAGCCCGCTGAAGCCGAATAGTTGCAGCCCGCCCAGCGTGGTGATGAGCACCAGATAGTCCGGCATCCTGGTATCCCGCCCGACGAGGATCGGCCGCAATAGATTGTCCACCATGCCGATGACGAAGATGCCGCAGAAGATGAGGATGAGCGCCTCGACCAGCGCGCCGCTGACCAGGAGATAGACCGCGACTGGCACCCAGACGATGCCGGTGCCCACGGCGGGCAGCAGCGAGAAGAAGCCCATCATCACGCCCCAGAGCAAGGCGCCTTCCACGCCCAGCAGCCAAAACACGACGCCGCCGATGAAGCCCTGCACAATGGCGACAATGATGCTGCCCTTCACGGTCGCGCGGATCACCAACACGAATTGGCGGAGCAGTTCGCGACGCGGCCCATCGCGCAGCGGCGTGCGCTTGATCACGCTCTCCATCAGAGTCTCGCCATCGCGCAGCAGGAAATAGGTGAGATAGAGCATGACGGTGAACGCGATGAACAGGCTGAACGCACTCTGGCCGATGTTCACGGCTTGCGCCGCCACGAACTGAAAGCTGTCTGCCGCCGCTTCGCGCAGCCGCTCTTGCGCGGCATTGAAATTGTCGAGCCCGTAACGCTGGAGCCAACTTTCGGACCAAGCGGGCATGCTGGCGCGCAGATCATCGAACAATTGCGCGAAGTTGATCTCGCCGGACTGAATGCGCGCGTAGAACACGCTCGCTTCCTGGATCAGCGCGATGGTGAGCAGCAGCGCCGGTACGATCACCAGTGCGATGATGAGCAGCAACGTCAGGCCGGCAGCGGCGCTGGGCCAGCGCGGCATGATGTCGCGAATCTCGCGATGCACCGGCTGGAACAGGATGGCGATGATCACGCCCCACAGGATCGCCTGGAAATAAGGCTCCAGAATGAACGCGAAGGCGACCGTGATGAGGATGACCAGCGCGAGAAAGGCGTGATCCTCGATCTTGCGGGGCGGTGGGCTGGCATCCATGCTGGGCGAATTCCGTTCAGTTCGTCTGGCGCGACCTCATCGCAAAAACAGCGCAAAGGCAATGTCGATCCGTTGAGGCCGGCAATTCCTCAGCGCGTGTTGACCCCGACGGCCTGGCTGATCGACGTGAACCCATCCCGGCGCAAGAGATCGGCGAGTCCGGCATTGATGCGCGCGGGCAGATACGGCCCCTCATAGACCATCGCCGAATAGAGCTGGATGAGGCTCGCGCCGGCGCGGATGCGGGCATAGGCCTGCTCGGCGGTACGGATGCCGCCGGCGCCGATCAACGGCAGCCGGTCGCCGAGGCGCTGGCGGAAATCGCGCAGGCGGCTAAGGGCCATATCATGCAGCGGTGCGCCGGACAGGCCACCCGATTCCCCGGCAGTGGCGGAGCGGAGGGAGGCCGGACGGCTGATCGTGGTGTTCGTTACGATCAGTCCGTCGATGCGGTGCTGCAAAGCCAGTTCCGCGATGTCGTCGACGTCCGCCGGCTCGAGATCGGGTGCGATCTTGAGCAGCATCGGCGGCCCATCCTCTGCACGCGCGGCCATCACGCGGCCGAGCAGGGCGTCGAGCGCGCCCCGGTCCTGCAGGGCGCGCAGGCCGGGGGTATTGGGCGACGACACATTGACGGTGAGGTAATGGCAATGGGGGCTCATTGCCCGCACGCCTTCCTCATAATCGGCAATGCGATCCTCGGTGTCCTTGTTGGCGCCGATGTTGATGCCGATGATCAGCCCCCGTGGCTTGCCGCGTCGACCGAGCCGGGCGCAGGCCGCCGGTTGCCCGCCATTGTTGAACCCCAGCCGGTTGATGATGCCGCCATCCTCGACCAGCCGGAAAATGCGCGGGCGTGGATTGCCGACCTGTGGGCGTGGGGTCAGCGTCCCCAGTTCTCCAAAGCCGAAGCCCAGCGCGCCGACCCGGTCAATCACCTCGCCATTCTTGTCGAACCCGGCAGCGAGGCCGACGGGGCTGGCGAAGTCCAGTCCGAACAGCCGCTGGGCCAGAATTGGGTCCGGCTTCGGCGCAGGGGGGAGCGGCAGGCGCAGCGCGGCAAGGGCGAGGCCATGTGCGCGCTCCGCATCGAGCGCGAACAGGAGAGGGCGGAGCTTCTGGTACATGCCGCGCGCTATGCCAGCGCTCGGTCAAGCGGTCAAAGGGCAGCGCGACGGAGCCGTGGCGTGGAACCCCACCGGGCTGCGATTCGCATTATCATGACGATTCCGTCCAATCCAAGCTGAACGAATCGGGTTACGGCGAGACTGCGACCCGAAGGGCTCTTGGTCATTTGGCTCAGAGACCTTGAACTTTAGCGGTCTGGCGGGTGATATTGCCTGCCGGGCCGCTTTTTTATTTGCCGCATCAGCGATTTGTGCGAAAGGTCGGTCAGGGTGGAGCACGCGATGGCGTGGCCTTGGCCCTGCCGAACTGCCAGTCCTTCCGATCGAACATTTCGGCTCGTCTTTCCCTGGAGAGTGGTCAGGGTCGCGCGTGCGTCACAGATTCTCCGTTGCCGATACTGCGGACATGGTAGCGCTCAGCTACTTCGTTCCGCCTGTCGATCTGGCACATTATTTTGGCGCAATGTACTTGTTCACGGCGGACCAGCCGCGCGTGGCGGACCATACCCGTGCGGACTTCGCGCAAATTCGCTTTATGCTCGCCGGTTCGGGCGCCTATCGGTTCGTGGACGGGCACCGGGCGGAGACCCCTGAATGCTGCCTGCTCGGCGCGACCAGCGCGGCGACGCATTTCGATGTGCACGGGCCTTTGCAGGTCTTCGGCGTTTCCGTTCTGCCGCTAGGCTGGGCGGCGCTGCGGGCCGGCGATGCGGATGCGACATCCGATGATGTCGTCGATCTCGCTGCCCGGTTCGGCCCGGGCTGGACCGACATGCTCTCGGCGCTGCGGAGGATTGATGATCCCGGCAGCGCGGAAGATATCTTCTGGGCTTTCATCCGCGATCACCTTCATCCCGTCCCGGATGCAGAGCGCAGATTCATCGAGGTCGTGGATCGCTGGCTGGCAGACGAGCAGTCGCCCCGGGTCGAGGTGCTGCAGGAGACGACGGGCCTCTCCGCGCGCCAGCTGGCGCGCTGGTGCAATCGCCTATATGGCGCGCCGCCCAAATATCTGGCGCGCAAGTATCGCGCGCTGCGCTGTGCCCAGGTTCTCGCGCGCGAAGATCTGGAGTGGGCGGAAGTGAGTGGCGATGCCTTCTATGACCAATCGCATTTCATCCGCGAGATCAAGCATTTCACGGGCCTCACGCCCACGGAGCTGCGCGAGCGGGCCAGCATCGTGATTCGCCTCTCGATGAAGCGCGCGGAGCTGAAGGACGGGATCGCCAAGCTGAGTCAGATCAGCTGACTCGCCAGCCGCTGTCGCCTGCCCGCCCCTGATGGCGTAAGGCAACAGAAGCGCCCGCGCTGCGAAATGCTCTGCTTTCGGGCTTGATTTCCGCCGAGCGTCGGCCCATTTGCGCAATCAGACCGATTTACTCCGATTTGAGAGTCGTTTGCAAACATGCGCCTGTCGAGCCTTGCCGATTACGCCGTGCTGATGATGCGGACCGCCGCCTCGCAGTGCGGTGGCGCGCGGGCGAACGCCGCGAGCCTCTCGGCCAAGGCCGGCATCCCCGTGCCGACCGGACAGAAGCTTGCGAGCCTGCTCGGCCGGGCCGGGCTGATCAAGGCGACGCGCGGCAGCGGCGGCGGCATCAAGCTGGCGCGCCCTGCAGCGGCGATCACGCTGGCCGACATCATCGAGGCGGTGGATGGACCGATCGCGCTCACTGGCTGCCTCGAGCCCCACGGAGCGGAATGCTGCGCCCTCTCGCAGCCCTGTGACATCCGCCCGCACTGGATCGGCGTCAACGCGCTGGTCCGCGATGCGCTGGCGCATGTCACGCTGGCTCATCTCATCGCTTCCCCTGAAACGCTGCCGGTTGCGGCTTTCTCGCCCCCGGGCCTGACTGGCCCTGCAAGCGCAACCGCCATGGAGTCCGTGCAATGACTGCCCCGGTCGATACCCGCCCCAAGAATGAAGATGCGCTCGCCGCCGCCAAGAAGGTGAGCGACTATGAGTGGGGCTTCAGTTCGGACATCGAGCAGGAGTTCGCGCCCAAGGGCCTGAGCGAGGACACTGTCCGCTTCATCTCGGCCAAGAAGAACGAGCCGGAATGGATGTTGGAGTGGCGCCTCAAGGCCTATCGCCACTGGCTGACGATGGACTCGCCGGACTGGGCGAAGCTGAACGTGCCGCCCATCGATTATCAGGACGCCTATTATTATGCGGCGCCCAAGAAGAAGGTCGAGCTGGGCAGCCTGGACGAGCTCGATCCGGAGATCCGCCGGACTTACGAGAAGCTGGGCATTCCAATCGAGGAGCAGAAGGTGCTCGCCAATGTCGCGGGCGCGCGCCGGGTTGCTGTGGATGCTGTGTTCGACAGCGTTTCCGTTGCGACCACCTTCCGCAAGGAGCTGGAGGAAGCCGGCGTCATCTTCCGCTCGATCAGCGAGGCGATCCGCGAGTTCCCCGAGCTGGTGAAGAAGTGGCTCGGCAAAGTCGTGCCGATGCATGACAACTACTTCGCCACATTGAACTGCGCGGTCTTCTCGGATGGGACCTTCGTCTACATTCCGGAGGGCGTGCGCTGCCCGATGGAGCTCTCCACCTATTTCCGCATCAATGCCGAGAATACCGGCCAGTTCGAGCGCACGCTGATCGTCGCCGACAAGGGCAGCTACGTCTCCTATCTGGAAGGCTGCACCGCCCCGCAGCGCGACGAGAACCAGCTCCACGCTGCCGTGGTCGAGCTGGTCGCGCTCGACGATGCCGAGATCAAATATTCGACAGTGCAGAACTGGTATCCCGGCGATGCTGAGGGCAAGGGCGGCATCTACAATTTCGTCACCAAGCGGGCGCTCTGCCAGGGGCGCAACAGCAAGGTGAGCTGGACGCAGGTGGAGACCGGCAGCGCGATCACCTGGAAATATCCCAGCTGTGTACTGAACGGCGAGAACAGCGTCGGCGAGTTTTACTCGGTGGCGGTGACCAACAATCGCCAGCAGGCCGATACCGGCACCAAGATGATCCACAACGGCAGGAACACCCGTTCGACGATCGTCTCCAAAGGCATCAGCGCGGGCAAATCCAACGGCACCTATCGCGGCCTTGTGCGGATGAGCGCCAATGCCGAGGGCGCGCGCAATTTCACCCAGTGCGATTCGCTGCTGCTGGGTGACCAGTGCGGCGCCCACACCGTGCCCTATATCGAGGTGAAGAACCCGAGCGCCATCGTCGAGCATGAGGCGACGACGAGCAAGATCAGCGACGATCAGCTCTTCTACGCCCTGCAGCGCGGGCTGGATCAGGAAGCGGCGGTGAGCCTGATCGTCAACGGCTTCGCGAAGGATGTGCTCCAACAGCTGCCGATGGAATTCGCAGTGGAAGCACAGAAGTTGCTGGGGATCAGCCTTGAGGGATCGGTTGGGTGACTCCTGCGCTTTCTCCCACCGTCATGCCGGACTTGATCCGGCATCCCGCTTCGTCCAGCGCGGCGCCGAAAGGCAGCTGGACCCCGGATCAAGTCCGGGGTGACGAATTAGATAAGGCCATCGGAGGGTGACCGGCGAGTTCGACGAGGTCAGCGCAAATCCCGCCGAGTTAAAGCGACAAGGCGGTCCCGAGGTGGAAGCGCACGTCCATTGCGCTAACCATCGGACGGAGCTTGATCGAAGTAGCGTGGCGGGTTGTTTTTACTGCTGCACTAGTTTCGCCGCTGCCGGGATAGAGGATTGGGTTGATGATGGCGGAACAGCCTTGTGCCCGAACTGCGGCATCGACTCAGTGATTGGGGATGCTTCTGGTTTCCGGGTTTCGGATGAAGCATTTTTGAAGCGGATGCACAGCATCTGGTTCTGACGATCAAGAATTTAAGAATCGAAGGACAGACTTTTGAGCGACGAAGACGATATCCAGGATGCCCTCGCCGATTTCGCGGAAGATGTCGGCAATGGCCAGTCGTGGACGGCGGCCATCCGCATCCTGACCGAGGATTATGAACTGGAAGAGGGCGAGCTTCAGCCGCGTGCCGTCCAGGATTTCGGCGATCTCGATGCCTATCAGGCGCAGTGCCGCGAGGCGCTGGCCAAGGGCGATGCGACGTTCACCGAGCGGCTGCGGACGGACAAGGCGTTCCACAAGGCGAAGGCGCCCAACCTCGCGCGCATGGGGCCGGTGAGCGAGTTCGTCGTGGGCCTGCTGGAGAAGGGCGCACCGGAGCCGGGCGCCGACTGGTGGCCCTATATGCCGATCAAGCGGCACATCGACACGCTGTTCCCCGCCCCCGGCGACGTGCGCGACATGGCCTTCTGGACGGCCCGCACGCTCATCCGCCAGCACGAGCAGGAAGGCGCGCGCTGATGCTGATCATCGACAATCTCCACACCGAAATCGACGGCAAGGCCATCCTCAAGGGCCTCAGCCTCTCGATCAATGCGGGGGAAATCCACGCGATCATGGGGCCGAACGGCGCGGGCAAGTCCACGCTGGCCTATACGCTTGGCGGCCGGCCCGGCTATGAAGCGACGCAGGGCAGCGTCTCGTTCAACGGCGCCGATCTGCTCGACATGGAGCCGCATGAGCGCGCCGCCGCCGGCTTGTTCCTCGGCTTCCAATATCCGGTCGAGATTCCTGGCGTTTCCAATGTCCAGTTCCTGCGCGAGGCGCTGAACAGCCAGCGCCGCGTCCGCGGTGAAGAGCCGCTGTCCGCCGCCGATTTCCTGCGGCTGGCGCGCGAGAAGGCGGCGCTGCTCGGCATGGACATGGAGATGCTCAAGCGCCCGGTGAATGTGGGCTTTTCCGGCGGCGAGAAGAAGCGCGCCGAGATGGTCCATATGGGCATATTGGACCCGAAGCTGGCGATTCTCGACGAGACCGATTCCGGCCTCGATATCGATGCGCTCAAGACCGTGGGCGCAGGGATCAACGCGATCATGCGCGCGCCGGACAAGGCCGTGCTGCTCATCACCCATTATCAGCGCCTGCTCGATTATGTGCAGCCGGACTTCGTGCACGTGCTCGCCGCCGGCCGCATCGTGAAATCGGGTGGACCGGAACTGGCGCTGGCGCTGGAGAAGGACGGCTATGCCGAGGTGGTCGCCGCATGAGTTTGATTGCCGCCTTGATGCTCGCCCAGAGCGCCGTCGCTGCGCCGCCGGTGCCGAATGAGGGCGCGACCGACGAGGGCATCACCGTCATCGCGCAGCGCCTGCGCGGCGTCCAAGTGGGCATTACCCGTGACGCGGCGGGCAAATATCATTGCGGATTGAGTGAATCGACCGGCGTGCGCAAGCTCGACGCGGCCTTGTGCAAGGCCACCACGCAATGCGTGCGCAAAGGCAAGGCGACGCAGGACGAGGTGCGCGCCTGCGTGGACAAGGCCCGGCCCTCGTTGGTCGCGCGCATTCGCGAGTATCTGTCGACCGAGCGTGCGGGAGGCGGCGCATGATGGCACCGGCAACGCTCCCCACGCGCCGCGACGAGGCTTGGCGCTATAGCGATCTCGACGCTGCGGCGCAGGTCTGGCCCGTGGGCGCGCCCGAGCGGATCGTCGTCGCGCCCGGCGAAGTGCGCACGCTGGCGCTGCTGCAGGATGGCGCGGACGGCGAGAGCATCGTGCGCGATCATTTGGTCGAGATCGGCGCGAGCGGGACGCTCAACGTCCATCTGCTGAACAGCGGCGGCACGCTGGGGCGGGTCACCTTCGACGTGACGATGGCGCGCCATGCGCATTTCGAGCTGAAGGCGGCGTTGATCGGTGGCGCCGCGCAGACCATCGAACTGGTGACCACGCTCAACCATGCTGAGCCGGAAGCGACCAGTGCACAGACCGTGCGGGCGATCGCGGCGGGCAAGGCGACGACCAATTATCTCGGTCAGATCCGCGTTGCGCGCGATGCGCAGAAGACCGATGCCGCGCAGAGCTTCAAGGCCATGCTGCTCGGCCGCACCGCCACGGCCAATGCCAAGCCGGAGCTGGAGATCTTCGCCGATGACGTGAAGTGCGCCCATGGCGCCAGCATCGGCCAGCTCGATGCCGCTGCCTTGTTCTACATGGCCTCGCGCGGGATCGATCCGACAAGCGCCAAGGCGCTGTTGCTCGAAGCCTTCATCGCCGGGCTGTTCGACGACATGGCCGACGAGGCCGAGCGCGAGCGGTTCGCGACCGTGGCGCGGGCTAGGCTGGAGGCGCTGGGATGATGGGGCGTGCTGCTCTTCTGAATGGTTCGCTGACCTCTGCCATCCCCGTGCTCCTGCGAAGGGGCCGTGCTGGGCGTGTCTCGACTTCGCTCGACACGAACGGGAGGGTGGGCGTGATCGGGTTATTCCGGCCTCGGGTTCGCGCTCGCGCGCTCTATTTGGAGTTATCGGCGTGATGACGACCAAGACCCCGTTCGTGTCGAGCGAAGTCGAGACACCCTCCGCCGCAACCATGAACGCGCTCCACAGCCGCCGCACCGATTTCCCCGGCCTCGTCACCGCTGACGGCAAGCCCTGGCACTATCTCGATACCGCCGCCACGGCACAGAAGCCGCAGGCGGTGATCGACGCCACGGTGCGGGCAATGGGCGCAGACTATGCCACGGTCCATCGCGGCGTTTACGCCCGCTCGGCGGATATGACGCTGGCCTTCGAGGCCGCGCGCCGTCGCGTGGCGGAGTTCATCAACGCGCCGAGCGAGAATGAGATCGTGTTCGTGCGCGGCGCGACCGAGGGGATCAATCTCGTCGCGCAGAGTTGGGGTGGCGCCCATCTCAAGGCCGGCGACCGCATCCTGCTCTCGACGCTCGAGCATCACAGCAATATCGTGCCCTGGCAGCTCATTGCGCAGCGGACCGGTGCGCAAATCGACGTCGTGCCGCTGACGCCGGATGGTCGCATCGATCTGGATGCCATGGCGGCGATGCTCCGCCCGGAGCACAAGCTCGTGGCACTTGCGCATGTCTCCAATGTGCTCGGCAGCGTGCTGGACGTGCGGCGCGCGGCGGAGATTGCCCATGGCGCCGGGGCGCTGCTGCTGGTCGATGGCTGTCAGGCCGCGCCGCGTCTCGCCATCGATGTGCAGGCGCTGGGATGCGATTTCTATCTCTTCTCCGGCCACAAGTTGTACGGCCCAACCGGCATCGGCGTGCTGTGGGCGCGGGGCGCAATCCTCGAGGCCATGCCGCCTTATCATGGCGGCGGCGCGATGATCGACAAGGTGACCTTTGCGCGCACCACTTATGCACCGCCCCCGGCGCGGTTCGAGGCCGGGACACCCGCGATCATCGAGACGATCGGGCTGGCGGCGGCAATCGATTATGTCGAGGCGATCGGGCTCGATCGCATGGCTGCCCATGAGGATGCACTGGTCGCCCGCACGCGCGAGGCGTTGCGCGGCATCAACACCATCCGCCTGCTCGGGCCTGAGGATGCGGCGGGAATCGTGTCTTTCGTGATGGAGGGGGTTCATCCTCACGACATCGGCACTATCTTGGATGAGAGCGGCGTGGCGATCCGCGCGGGCCATCACTGCGCACAG
Organism: Sphingobium sp. B8D3B; assembly: GCF_025961875.1. Lineage (NCBI taxonomy): Bacteria > Pseudomonadati > Pseudomonadota > Alphaproteobacteria > Sphingomonadales > Sphingobiaceae > Sphingobium > Sphingobium sp. B8D3B. Next base: position 3,101,979 of record NZ_JAOQON010000001.1, read on the forward strand.
CCGCTCATGGCGCATCTCGGCGTCGAGGCGACGGCAAGGGCCAGCTTCGGGATTTACAATGATGAAAGCGATATCGAGGCGCTGCTGCGCGGCCTCGATCGGGTCAGGACGATATTCGGATGAATGACGAGAGCAGAATCAGGACCGAGGAAGTCGAAGGCGTCGCCCCGCCGCCGCGCGCTCGCGTGAGCGATGTGGTGGAGGATGCTTCCGGCGTTGCGGAAAACGCCTCGGACAAGGTCGCCCGCAAGCGCGACTATCTGGAGGGCTTTCTCGCCCAGAAGCCCAGCGATGCGCCCGCCGGTGAGCCGGGCGGCGCGACCTATGATGCGGTGATCGATGCGCTCAAGAGCATCTTCGATCCGGAAATCCCCGTGAACATCTACGATCTGGGGCTGATCTACGGGGTCGAGGTGGGCGAGGACAATCATGTCGCCGTCACCATGACGCTCACGACGCCGCATTGCCCGGTCGCAGAGTCGATGCCCGGCGAAGTGGAAATGCGCGTGGGATCGGTGCCCGGCGTCGGGCTGGTGGACGTCAATCTCGTCTGGGACCCACCGTGGGACCCGCAGAAGATGAGCGATGAAGCCAAGCTGGAACTGGGGATGCTGTAAACACTTAGCCCCTCCCCTTCAGGGGAGGGGTTGGGGTGGGGGCTGGCGGTTATTTCCCCGACCTGCCCGACCGGAGTTACTGTGAAGGACGGAGCCATGACCACGACCACCACCAAGCGCCCGCTGCCCGCCGCCGTCACGCTGACGCCGGCCGCCGAGCAGCGCGTTGCGGATCTGATGGCCAAGGCGCCTGAGGGCGCGATGGGCGTCAAGCTCTCCACGCCGCGCCGGGGCTGCTCGGGGCTGGCCTATTCCGTCGACTATGTGAGCGAGGTCGCGCCGTTCGATGAGCGCATCGAGACGCCCGGCGGCCTGTTCTTCATCGATGCCGCCTCGGTGCTCTACCTCATCGGCTCGACCATGGACTGGGTGGAAGACGATTTCGCCGCCGGCTTCGTGTTCAACAATCCCAACGCCAAGGGCGCCTGCGGCTGCGGCGAAAGCTTCACCGTCTGAAGGCGGGCAGTTCTCCCCTCTCGTCATTCCCGCGCACGCGGGAATCCAGGGGCGCAATCGCAGTTCGGCTGGGTTCTGGATTCCCGCGTGCGCGGGAATGACGGGAATAAGTGGGCTCTGAGTTTGGCCAGCCCACCATTCGGCAGCAGTCGAGCCTCAGAACCCTACCGACCAACGCAGGGCCATGCCCAGTTCATCGGGTATGGCCGCGATGTTGCTGCCCTGCTCGCGCAGGAAGAGGTTGGCGCCCAGCCAGCCGGGGCCGATGCCGCGCTCATAGCTCAGCTCATAATCGCGCTGGCGGCCGCGCGGCACGAGGTTGAGCGGCACGCGCGCGTCGGTCGCGATTTCCTGCTCCCAGTCCCAGGCTTGAGGCACGATCAGCGTGAAGCGGCTGGCGATGACGCGCAGCGGTTGCGCGATGCGCAGGCCCACCAGATCGCCGGGCGCGAAGAGATTGCCCCGGGCCAGATCAGCCGACCAACTCTGGCTGACCAGCGATCCGCCTTCGCGCAAGGTTCCACCCGCTGCGGCGCGGGTCCAGCCGCGCTGCCAGTTGGCCGAGAGGCGGACGGCGCCCGGCAGGTCGGCGCGCGCACTCAGCCGGGTAAACAGGCTGCGCGCTGACTGCGCGCCGAAATTGGCGGAGAAGCGGGCGCCGAGCAGCGTGGCCTGTTCGTCCAGCATCGTCGTCCCGGCAGTGAGGCCGATCGCCCCGCGCTGATAGTCGAGCGAGAGCGACGCCGCGTGATAGGGCGTAGCGCGCCACTGCTCGGCATCCGCGAGAGCGGCACGTTGCATATCGCCCCGCTCGAACCCGCCGGTAACGGTCAGCGCCGGTGACAGCTGCTGCGAGACGGTGAGGGCGGCTTGGGCCTGCCGGTCGGCATGATCGGCATCGAAGCCATGATCCGCCATCAGGAAGCTGGGGCCGGCACGGTCGGCGAGGCGCTGTTCCAGGGCGGCGATGCCCGTCCGCAGGCCAAACATCACGCGCGCGTGGGGCGCGATCTGCGCGCTCAGCGTGCCGGAGAGCAGCCGGGTGCGGGCCTCGTCTGACTGACGGAACGCAAACGGATCGCGCGTGGTGGCGGCCTCGACCGTCGGGCGGAGATTGAGCGACAGGCTGAGCGCCGGCGTCCCCAGATTGAGATGGCGCTGGGCGGTGTCGAGCGCAGCGGCGAATTCCCGGCGCGGTGCAGGGCGGGCGAAGCGCGGGGTCAGGTCCACGCGATAGGCGCGCTGATAATCGTCCAGCGCAACCGCATCCAGCGCGGCAGGCGTGGCATCGCCCATCGGTGCGGACAGTATGCTGGTCGAAAGGGGTGAGAGCGCGATCTGTGTGCCAGCCATGCTGAGCGGGCCGACAGGCTGGAACGCCTTGGCGATATCCAGGATGCCCACGCCATAGCGCGCATCCGCGCCCGGCGCGCCGACATCGCGCGCGCTGTTCTTGAGCAGCGCAACGATCTGCGCGCTGGTGAGATTGGGGAAGGCATCCGCCAGCAGCGCAGCGGCGCCGGCCACCTGCGGCGCGGCGAATGATGTCCCGGAATAGAGATAATCAGTGCCGGTGTGATCGAAGGACAGGACGCGACTGCCGAGCGCGGCGATGCTCACGCTCTCGAAGCCGGCGACACCGGCCGAGAAGCTGCTCACCGTATCGTTGCTGTTTACCGATGGCGCGATGATCACGAGGCCGTTGCTATAGGCCGGATTGGCAAAGGATTGCGCCAGCTCGTCCGGCGCGGCCATCATGGGCTGGCCGTCCTCGTTATTGCCGGCGGAAATGACAATGATGATGCCGGCCTGGGTGGCGCGCTTAACCGCCTGCAGCAGATAATTGGGAGCCGCGCCGCCCCCGAGCGAGACGTTGATGATCCGTGCGCCATTGATCCTGGCATGGTCGATGGCGTTGGCAATGGCCGTGGTGCTGTGCTTGCAGCCATCGGCATCGCAGTCGGACTGGTCGTCGGTCCGCAGCGCCATCACGGTCGCGCCCCAGGCCATCCCCATCACGCGCCGGTTGTTGCGCCCTGCAGCAAGCACCGCCGAGACCGCCGTGCCATGGCCCTCCACATCCGTGTAGCTGCTGTTGCCGGCAAAGTCCGCGGAGGCGGCGCTGATCCGGCCGGTGAACTCGCCGGTCGGATCCGAGAGGCCGCTGTCCACCACGCCGACCGTCACACCCGCGCCGCTGGCGCCCGCCTGATAGGCAGTGATCGCGCCATGATAAGGCAGGCCGGAGGAATTGCGGTATTCGCTGGTGTCGTAATTGACCGTGCTGGGTGTCGGCGCGGGCGTGGGTGCCGGGGCCGGAGTTGGGGTCGGTGTGGGAGCCGGGGCGGGTGTGGGTGTGGGCGTCGAATTGAGCGCGCCGCCGCCACCCCCGCAGCCGGCCAGCGTCAGCAGCGCCACTACCGAGCCAAAAGCGATCACATGCCGCATGATTGCAGGTTCCCCGTCCGCGCGACGATGCGCGCTGCGACACTAGCGGCGCCTGGTTAACGGGCTGTTTCGCAAAAACAGGGCTGCGAGGGGGCGGTTGCCAGCCTGTCCAATCAGGCGACGAGATGATCCAGGCGCGTGTTGCGCTCGATCAATTTCTGCGGATGCGCGGGCCGGTAGATCAGGCGCGAGAGAGAGAATCGAGGAGAGCGACGCATGGCCCATTTCCCCAACACGTTCGGTTTCACCGGTACACTTCGCCCGCTCCGTTTGCAGGGCGACATTCACGACGTCGAAATCGAGGGGGAAATCCCCGCCGATCTGGATGGCGCCTTCCACCGCGTCCACCCGGACAATCAGTTCGCGCCCAAATTCGAGGACGACCAGTTCTTCAATGGCGACGGCATGGTCAGCATGTTCCGGGTCAAGGATGGCAAGGTCGATTTCCGCCAGCGTTATGCGCAGACCGACAAATGGAAGCTGGAGAACAAGGCCGGCAAGTCGCTGTTCGGCATGTACCGCAATCACCTGACCGACGATCCGAGCGTCGAAGGGCAGATTCGCGGCACCGCCAACACCAATGTGCTGGTCCATGCCGGCAAGCTCTACGCCATGAAGGAGGACAGCCCCTGCCTGCTCATGGACCCGAACACGCTGGAGACGCATGGCTATACCGATTTCGGTGGGCGGATCGACAGCAAGACCTTCTGCGCCCATCCGAAGATCGACCCGGCCACCGGCAATATGTGCGCCTTCTCTTACATGTCCAAAGGGCCGATGACCCATGACATGAGCTATGTGGAAATCTCGCCAACCGGCGAGCTGCTGTTCGAGATTCCCTTCCAGAACAAATATCTGTGCATGATGCATGATTTCGGCGTGACGGAAGATTATGCGGTCTTCTCGGTCATGCCGCTGCTCACCAGCATGGAGCGGCTGGAAAAGCGCCTGCCCTATTTCGGGTTCGACACCACCCAGCCGGTCTGGCTTGCCGTGCTACCCCGGCAGGCCGGCGCCACGGCCGCGGACATGCGCTGGTTCAAGGCGCCATCCAACTGCTTCGTGGGCCATGTGATGAACGCCTTCAACGAGGGCACGCGAATCTACTTCGATCATCCGGTGGCGGCCAACAACAGCTTCCCCTTCTTCCCGGATATTCACGGCGCGCCGTTCGATCCGATTGCGGGCCTGGGCTATCTCAGCCGCTGGAGCGTCGACATGGCGTCCAACAGTGACGAGTTCGAGAGCATCGAGAAGCTGACCAATCTCGCCGACGAGTTCCCCCGGATCGATGATCGCTACGCCACGCAGGCTTATCGCCATGGTTGGATGCTCGTGATGGATCGGGAGAAGCCCTATGAAGGGCCGGGCGGTCCGTTTGTCGGCATGATCAACAGCCTTGCCCATATCGATCTCGCCACGGGGAGCACCAAGATCTGGTGGCCGGGGCCGCAATGCGGCATCCAGGAGCCCTGCTTCGTTCCGAAATCAGCGGATGCGCCGGAAGGCGAAGGCTATGTGATCGCACTGGTCGACAATCACGTGACCAATTATTCTGAGCTGTGCTTCTTCGATGCCCAGCATGTCGACGAGGGACCGATCGCCCGCGCCAAGCTGCCCGTGCGCATCCGGCAGGGGCTGCACGGCAATTGGTCGACTGGGGAGCAGCTGGTGGGGATTTGAGGGGCGAGGCTACTCCCTCCAAAGCCGCCATCCCAACATCCCGTTCGTGTCGAGCGAAGTCGAGACACCAAAGCAGAGCGCTGATCGTGTCTCGACTTCGCTCGACACGAACGGGGAAGGGCATGGTCAGCCCTCCCCCGCCGCGTGACTAGAACGAGACCTTCACCGTCGCGCCCCAAGTGCGCGGGTCGCCGGGCAGGCCGGCGATCAGGCCGGTATTGCCGGGGCCGACGAACAGCTGCTCGTAATAATTCTCGTTAAAGGCATTTCGCACCCATCCGAAGATGTCGAGGCCGGCATCCGTCCGGAAGCCGAGCCGGACGTTCGACAGGCTGTAGCCGTCGATCCAGGTGTAAGCCGAGGGTGAGGCGTTGGACGAGAAGTTGGAGCGATAACTGCCGTCATAGCCGACATACACCTCGCCGGTCTGGCCGAGCAGCGTGGCCGGCACATTGCCTTCCGTGCCAAAGGAGAGCGCCCATTTGGAGACGCCCGGTAGGCGCTGGCCTGAGATGTCGCAATTGGCCGGGCTAAAGCCACCGGGGGTGCCCGGCGCGCTCGGCGTATTGGTCCCGGCTGCCGTGCCGCCAGAAAGCTCCGGCGGACAAGGCGCGTCGACGAAGCGCCGATAGGTCGCGTCCGTGTAGGCGCCATTCACATAGGCATTGAAGCGCTGGCTCGGGCGCACCGAGAAGTCGACCTCCACGCCTTGCGAGCGGACCTTGTCGGCATTGGCGAGATAGCCGCGCAGCACGCCGAACTGGCCGTTGTTCACCGTGGCCTGATAGTCCTTGATGTCGGTGCGGAAGGCCGAGAGGTTGAGCGTCGCGCGACGATCCCAGAACTGCGCCTTGATGCCGGCCTCGAAATGCTGGACCTGCTCGGGCCGGATCTGCCCGGCGGCGAGGATCGGATTGCCGGCGGCATCGGTGGGCAGGCCGTTCTGGTTGATGCCGACCGTCTTGAAGGTCTTGGCATAGGTCGCATAGGTCAGGATGTCCGGGGCGACGCGGTAGCTCACTGTGAGGTCGTAGCTGAAGTTCCAGTCGCTGGCCTCCGGCGCGCTGAGCTGCGGGGTAAAGACACCGAGCTGCGCCGCACGCACAGTGCCCGTGTCCGTCGCGAAGATTTCCACACCCTGCCCATCGAAGACGCGGCGCTGGTAGAAGCCTTCCTTCTTGTCATAGTTGAGGCGCAGGCCTGGCTGGATGGTCAGCGCGTCGGTGGCCTTCCACGCGAGCTGGCCGAACAGCGCCAGGCTGGTGCTCTTGAGATATTGCGTGTTGCGCGCGGTCAGCCCGTTCAGCACCGCCGGGTTGCTGGCGAGCGCACTGGTCGGGTTCAGCGTCCAGCGGCTGGATGCCGAACCATGCTGCTCGGTTCCCTGCGTGTCGATCCGCTGGTTGAAGGCAAAGGCGCCCAGGACGAAATCGAACTGCTTGCCGCTGTAATTATAGCGCAGCTCCTGCGTGTACTGATCCTGCTGGGAGGGATTCTGCGAGAGCGTGACGATCGGCAGGCCGGTGAAATCGCGGTCGTTCTCCGGTTTCCAGTTCCAGCTGCGCCAGGCCGTTACGGAGGTGAGCGTGCCGGGGCCGACATCCCACTTCAACCGCAGGGCGACGCCGCCGATCACGTTGCCGGCATTGAGGCTGGCATCGAGATCGGTGAGGCGGTCAAAGCCATTGAGGCTGGGTGGCGCGTAGTTCTGCGCCGCAGCCAAGGCGGCGAACTGGCGATTGAGCGGGCGCTGGGTGGCGCCCGTGCGCACGAACACCGAGCCGCAGCAGGCCGCATCCTGCTCGCTATAGTCGCCCACAAGGGTGGCGCTGAACGTGTCGGTCGGCTTCCAGAGCAACTGCCCGCGCAGGCCGATATTGTCCTGGCTCTGAATCCACCGGTCGGTCGTGACATTGTAGATCGTGCCACGCCGGCTGGTGCTGGAGACGGCGATGCGTGCGGCCAGCGTGTCCGAGAGCGGGCCGGAAATGGCGGCCTTGGCCTGCTTGAAGTTCAGGCTGCCCACGCTGACCTCCGCCTTGCCCTCAAAGTCGAAGGTCGGCTGGTTGGTGGTGATATTGATCGCCCCGGCTGTGGTGTTCTTGCCGTAAAGCGTGCCCTGCGGCCCGCGCAGCACTTCAATCTGCGCAACGTCGAGAAAGTCGAAGGTCGCCGAGGCCACGCGCGAATAATAGACGTCATCGACATAGATGCCGACGCCCTGCTCGAAGCCATCGCTGGTGAGGCCGAAGGGCACGCCGATGCCGCGGATGTTGACCGCCGTGTTGCGCGGATTGGACGAATAGAATTGCAGCGTGGGGGCAAGCTGCTGGAGACGGCCCACATTGAAGGCCCCGGTGCTGTCGAGCTGGGCACCGCCGACGACGGAGACGGCAATCGGGATTTCCTGCGAGGTTTCGGAGCGCCGGCGCGCCGTCACCACGATCTCCTGCGGGGCGCTGCGGTCTTCATGCGCTGCGGCCGTGCTGCGGGAGCCGGTAGCGGGCGCTGGGCCCGCGGTTTCGTCCGCTTGCGCGGTGCCATGAAAGAGAAGAGCTGCGGCGAGCGCGCTCAGCGAAAGAAGCGGTCTGTTGACCATGGTGAAATCCCCTTGTTTGGAAAAAAGGGATGCCTCCAGTGGTCCGGTCAGCATCATGCTATGGGTCTGTTATCGGCGCGGGCGGCCAGGCGGCCCGCCGGAAATTGTCAGGCGGTCAGCCTGGTCTTCTCGGTCACCTCGATCTGGACGAGGCGGCCTTCATGCACGGTCAAATGCACGGCGCCGAATTTGAGGCGGTCAAGATGCTGCCGAATCAGAGAAAGCGCGCTGCCATGGGGATCATCCCCGCTCTGCGCAGCGGAATGGGGCGTGGGTGTGGACATCGGCCGTTCCTCCTGTTTTGCCGGGTCGGAGGCACTAACTTAACTCAATCGATTATATTGACAATAGGATTGCGATGAACATTTGCTTTTCCGCGAGGAACGGCAGCTTCCTCCTGCGCCGCCCCAGCTCCGCTAAGGTCGGCGCGTAGGCATGAGCCGCTTCACAGACCGGCGCGCGAAGACCCAGCGCCCGTCTTCGCGCACCAGATCGTCCTCATAGGCGGCCATGAGCATGGGCGTAGGGCGGCTCCGCTCATCCGGCACGACGTAGAGGGACATGGACGTCGCCCTGGCGCTGTCCGAGCCGGTGAAGGTCACGACCTCGTTGAAGAACAGGTGATAATTCGGCTCTGCAAAGCCCATGGCATTGCCGGCGAAGACCTTGCGCATCATCTCGCCCGTAGCCGGCCCCCGCGCTTCTGCGCCACCGCCGGCGGCATAGACGCCATCCTTACCGAACAGTCGCCCGAACCCCGCGAAGTCGCGCGCGTCGAGCGTGCTGCCATAAGCGACGAGCAGCGCGTGGATGGCGGCGCGATCAGCTGTCTCGTCGCGCTGGGCGCTGGCAGGAAGAGCGGCACCGGCGAGCAGCGCGATCGCGGCGATGGGGCGCAGCCCGATCATTGCGCGGCCTGACGCGCGCGGACGACCTTCATCCATTCCTCGGCGGTGGGCATCACCGGATAATCGACGCGGCGCCGGATCTTCCATTCGCCACTCTCGCGGATGAATTCGTCCTCATAACGGCCCGCGAGCGCGGGGACGGGCTCGCCATTCGGGCCGCGCCAGATGAGCAGGTGGCGCGAGTGCGCCGTCGCCCGGTCACCGTCGATGTCGATCTGGATGTTGGACGTGAGGTGATAGTTCTCGTTGTTCAAGAAGCCCGCGGGCGGCGTGCCATAGAGGTTGACGAGCAACTGGCGGATTGCTGCGCGCCCCTTGTGGACTGCCTTCCCGTTCGCCCATTCGCCATCGGTGGCAAACAGATTCGCATAGGCGGTATAGTCGCGGGCATCCTGCGTGGCGGCATAATCGACGATGATGCGCCGGATCGCCAGCTCATCCTCCACCCGCTGCAGCCGCTGCTCGACGGTGAGCGGCGCTTTTGGCGTCTCCGCCAGGCTCGCCCCGCTCAGTCCGACCATGGCCAGCAAGCCTGCAGCTATAATTGCATCACGCATCGCACTCTCCCTCTATTCTGTGTGCCCTTGCCGGGCATCATCGAGCGGAGGTTAATGGCCGAAGGTGGAAATTTGAATGGACGCGCTGTCCTCAAGGCTGACGGCGATTGCTTAGCATGGTAGCGATTGCCAATCGCACGATCGTGTCAGGAGGGAGAGGAGAGGGACTATGGACTATCGCTATCTGGGGCGCAGCGCCCTCAAGGTCTCGCCGCTTTGCCTTGGCACCATGATGTTCGGCGGCGCGACGGACGAGCCCACGGCGACGCGGATCATCCACAAGGCGCGGGATCAGGGGATCAATTTTCTCGACACTGCCGATGGCTATAATGGCGGCCAGTCGGAGGAAGTGGTGGGCCGCGCGATCCGCGGCCATCGGCATCATTGGGTCGTCGCCACCAAATTCGGCCATGCCTTCGGGAAGGGGCCGAATGAGGGCGGGCAGTCGCGCAAATGGATCGTGCAGGATGTCGAGGCGAGCCTCAAGCGGCTGGGCACCGATTATATCGATCTCCTTTATTTTCATAAGGCCGATCCTCATGCGCCCTTCGAGGAAGGCCTGCGGGCGATCGACGATCTGATCGCGCAGGGGAAGCTGCGTTATTATGGCGTGTCGAACTTTCGAGGCTGGCGCATCGCCGAGATCTGCCGCGCGGCGGACGCCATTGGCATGGACCGGCCGGTTGCGAGCCAGCCACTGTATAACATGGTCGATCGCCTCGTTGAGGTGGAGCAGATGCCCGCCGCCGGCCATTATGGCCTGGGCGTCGTGCCCTACAGCCCGCTGGCCCGGGGCGTGCTGAGCGGCAAATATGCCGGTGACGGGCCGCCGCCGGCGGACTCCCGCGCCGCGCGGGGCGACATCCGTCTCAAGCAGACCGAGTGGCGCACCGAATCGCTGGCCATTGCTGAGGCGGTGAATGCCCATGCCGCCGCTAAGGGCGTGAGCACCGTCGCCTTCGCTTTGGCCTGGGTGCTGCGCAACCGCTTCGTCAGCGCCGCGATTGCCGGTCCGCGCACCGAGGCGCAGTGGGATGCCTATCTCGATGCGCTGAGCGTGCCGATGGGCCCCGAGGACGAGGCCTTTGCCGACGGACTGGTGGCCCCCGGTTATGCCTCCACCCATGGCTATACCGATCCGGCCTATCCCATCGAGGGCCGGCAGGTGCGGGACTGAGCATGGCCGCTGCGGCGGATATCTACGCGGCCCCGGCGGTATCGGTCGATGCGCTGCATGATCGGCTCTATCGCGGCGATATCGTCCGCTTTAGGACCCTTCCGGCGATGCGCACGCTCGCGGATCATGCGCGCGCCTTCGTCGAGCAGCACCTCGCGCCCCACGATCCGGAGCGCATTCACGCGGCGCTGGACAGGGTGGCGCTGGCGGAAACGCTCGACGCCGTACAGCGCGCCTTCTCCAATGACGCGCAAGCCAAGAACTTATGGCGCGCGCTGTTCGAGGCGGTGGGGTTGCAGGCCGACGACGTGGCGCGGGACCGGCTGCTGCTGCGCTTCCAGCCGCCCGTGCCGGCGGATAACCAGCCGCACAAAGCGCGCAGCACCGCGACGGTCGGCTTCCATCGCGATAGCTGGGGCACCAATCTGGCGGCGCAGGTCAACTGGTGGGCGCCGGTCTGGCCGATCACAAGCGGGCGCACCTTCGCGTTTCTGCCCGAGCTGTTCGACCGGCCGATCCCCAATGACAGCGCCGATTTCGATCTCGCCGAAGCGATGGCCCGGCGCCGCACCGGCAGCGCCTCAGCCGATCGCGGTCGCATGGCGCCGCGCCCGCTCGTCCCCATCGATGCCGCCCAGGGCACGCCGGTGCTGATCGCGCCGGGCGAGATTATCGCCTTTTCGGCGCAGCACGCTCATGTCGGGGTGGAAAACCGGACCGGGCTGACGCGCATCTCGTTGGAGACGCGCACCGTGCGGATCAGCGATCATCTGGCAGGGCGCGGCGCGCCGAATGTCGATGGTCGCGCGCGCTGGATTGCCTATGCGCTGTTCCGGCGGCTCAGCGATGGCAGACCGCTGGCCGATGTGCTGGGCGTCAGCCCGTTGATGCCCTTTGGCGAGGGGCCGGCGGTTCCCGGGATTTAGGACCCGAGTGCGGCCTCCACCGGTTCCACCTCATAACCCAGCGCCTCCGCGACGGCGGGGCAGGTGACCTTGCCGGCACGGACATTGAGGCCATTGGCCAGATGCGGGTCGCGGGCAAGCGCGGCGCGCCAGCCGAGATCGGCGATGCTGAGCGCATGGGGCAGGGTGACGTTGTTCAGCGCGTAGGTGCTCGTGCGCGCCACGGCGCCGGGCATGTTGGCGACGCAATAATGCACGATGCCATCCACAATGAAGGTCGGCTCGGCATGAGTTGTCGGCCGGCTGGTCTCGAAACAGCCGCCCTGATCGATCGCGACATCGACGAGCACTGCGCCGCTCTTCATGGATGAGAGCATGTCGCGTGAGACCAGCTTTGGCGCAGTGGCGCCGGGTACCAGCACCGCGCCGATCACCAGATCCGCATCGACAAGGCTTTCCGCAAGCGCCGCGCGGCCCGAGAAGCGGGTCTTCGCGCGCCCCTCGAAGTGGGTGCCGAGACGCTCCAGAACATCCGGGTTGCGGTCGAGAATCGTCACGTCGGCGCCCAATCCTGTGGCCATCTGCGCGGCATTGAAGCCGACCACGCCGCCCCCGAGAATGACCACCTTGGCCGGCAGGACGCCCGGCACGCCGCCGAGCAGAACGCCGCGCCCGCCATGCGCCTTCTCAAGCGCGGTCGCGCCGGCCTGTATGCTCATCCGCCCGGCCACCTGGCTCATCGGTTTGAGCAAGGGCAGCGTGCCGTTGGGCCCGGTCACCGTTTCATAGGCGATGGCCGTCACGCCGGAGCGAACCAGATCGGCCGTCTGGGCGACATCAGGGGCGAGATGGAGATAGGTGTAGAGAATCTGCCCGGGCCGAAGCATCGCGCGCTCCTCGGGCTGCGGCTCCTTGACCTTGACGATCATCTCGCACTGCTCGAACACCGTCCGCGCATCGGGCTGGATGATCGCCCCGGCGGCGCGATAATCCTCATCGCTGCTGCCGATGCCTAGACCCGCGGCCTGTTCGACCCAGACTTCATGGCCGTGCGCCACCAGTTCCCGCACGCTCTCCGGGGTGAGGCCGACACGATATTCGTGGTTCTTGATTTCCCTGACTGTCCCGATGCGCATCGAATTTCTCCTGTCTTCTGCACATAGGAGAGGATGTGTTGGAGACAATGAGGCTGCGGGCCGCGCGGGGGCGACGATGCGCCGCCCGGATCTCAGGTGCCCCGCGCGTAGGCCCGCATGAAGATGTGCGTGAAGCGGAGTGCATAGACGTCAATCTCGGCGTCGTTCAGTCGCTCGAATCCCCAGATCGCCCGCATGTGCTGGCCGATGCACAGGCCCATCAGGGCTTCCACCATGACTGCGGGGTCTTCCTCGATCAGCGCGCCGCTGGCGATCTGCCGGGCAAAGAAAGCCTGCAATGCGCCTTGGACAGGCTGCGCGGCCCGCTCATGGAAAATCTTGCCGACCTCGGGAAAGCGCCCACTCTCCGCAACGACCAGCCGCCAGGTGGCCTGCCCATCGGGTGACGTGATCTTGCGCAGGAAGGCGCGACAGAAGGCGATAAGCGTGCACTCAAGATCGGCCTTCGTTGCCAGCACATCTTGAATCTCGGCGCGAAACTGCAGGCTGACTTCCTCAACGACTGCGGCGAACAGGTCTTCCTTTGATCGGAAATAGCCCCACAACGTCGCTTTGGAGCCGCCGAGCGTCTTGAGCAGGCCAGACATCGACGTGCCGGCATAACCATGCTCCAGAAACGAGGTGCGCGCAGCGTCGACAATGGCCTGCCGGCGGTCCTGCTTGCGGCTTTCCCGGCGCGTGACGGGGAGTGTTTCAATATCCTGCTCCATAACCGTACTATACAGTACAGTTTTCTGTTGACAACCCCGTCATGGAGGATCAGAGCGCTGACTGTACCCAACAGTACGGTTTTTCGACTCATGGCCACGACTTTCCTGTCTCGACGCGCTGGTGCCCTGCTCGCGATGCTGGCTCTCCCCGGCTGCGCGGCCGTCCCCCATATGGGACCGGCACCGGCGATCGCGCCGTCCGACCATTACGCGGCGAGCCAGAGCCTGGCTCCGACTGCCCCGGGCGCGCCTTGGGTCAAGGCGGATTGGTGGGCCAGCTATGGCGACCCGCAGCTCGACGGGCTGATTCAGGAGGCGCTGGCCGGATCGCCGGATCTCGCGGTTGCGCTAGCCCGTGTCCGCCGGGCCGGGGCGATCGCCCAGCAGGCCGGCGCGGCCCGCTTGCCCTCGCTTGATGTGTCCGCCGGCGGCTCCGCTGCCAAGCAAAGCTATAATAACGGCATTCCGCCGGCTTTCGTGCCGCAGGGCTGGAACAGCTCGGGCAATGTCCAAGCCGCGCTCGGTTTCGATCTTGACCTCTGGGGTCGCAATCGCGCGGCCTATGCCGCTGCCCGCTCGGATGCCGAGGCGGCGCAGCTCGATTATCAGCAGGCGGCGCTGATGCTCTCCACTAATGTCGCGGATGCCTATGCCGATCTGGCGCGGCTGTTCGCGCAGCGGGCGGTGCTGCAGACGGCGCTGGAGGTGCGCGAGAAGACGCAGGGCCTGGTGAGCGATCGCGTGACCTCCGGCCTCGATACCCAGGCAGAGCTCAAGCAGGCCAGCGCCGCCGTGCCCGCCGCCCGCAGCGATCTCGCCGCGACGGATGAGCAGATCGGGCTGGCTCGCAACCGGCTGGCAGCCCTGCTCGGCGCCGGCCCGGATCGCGGTCTGGCGATCATGCCGCCGGCCGTGACCATCGCGGCGCGGGGCATCCCCGAGGATGTCACCACCGATCTGGTCGGCCGCCGGCCCGACATTGCCGCCGCGCGTGTGCGGGTGGAGGCCGAGGCGAGCCACATCAAGGTTGCCCGCGCCGATTTCTATCCCGCTATCAACCTGTCCGCGATCTTCGGCTTTCAGTCGCTCGGGCTATCCAACCTGTTCAAGAGCGGCTCCGACTATGGCAGTGTTGGTCCGGCGATCACCCTGCCGATCTTTCGCGGCGGCGCACTGCAAGGGCAGTATAAAGGCGCCCGCGCCGGCTATGACGAGGCCGTGGCGAGCTACGACCGGACAGTGACCGACGCCTATCGCGCCGTCGCAGATGCCGTCGTCAGCCAGCGCGCGCTGGCCGTTCAGCTTGAGCAATCGCGCAAGTCGCTCGCGGATTTCGACGCGGCTTATGCGATTGCCACGCAGCGATACGAGGGCGGGCTCTCCACCTTTCTCGATGTGCTGACCGCGCAGGACCGTGCGCTGCAGGCCAAGCGCACCGTGGCCGATCTTCAGGCGCGGGCCTTCACGCTCGACGTCGCACTCGTCCGTGCGCTCGGCGGCGGATTTACCGATACGGGCACGGCTGCCCAAACGACGCCCACCAAGGATGCTACCCATGGCTGAAGCTGACCCTCACTTCCCCGCCGCTACTGCAACGCAAACGTCGGACGCTGCGCCCTCCCGCAGTCGGCGCAAGACGGCTTTGCTGGCGATTGCCGGCGCGGTTCTGCTCGCGGGCATCGGTTATGGCGGATGGTATGCCGCCATCGGCAGCCACTATGTCGAGACCGACAATGCCTATGTCGGCGCAGATACCGCGCAGATTACCCCCATGGTCGGCGGACAGGTGGCGGCCGTGCTCAAGACGGACACGGACAGCGTGAAGGCGGGCGACATCCTTGTCCGGCTCGATGATCGCGATGCGCAGATTGCCCTCGCGACCGCGCAGGCCGAATTGGCCAAGGCGCGCCGCCAGTTCGGGCAGGCGAGCGCGACAAGTAACGCGCTGTCCGATCAGGTTCTCGCCCGGGGCGCGGACATCCGCAGCACGCAGGCCCAACTCGTCGCGGCGCAGGCCTCGTTCGAGAAGGCGCAGGTCGATTATAGCCGGCGCAAGGCGCTCTCCGCCAATGGCGCGGTCTCCGGTGATGAGCTGACGGCGGCGACCAACGCGCTCGCCGGCGCGCGTGCCGCGCTGGAGCAGGCCAAGGCCGCCATGGCGCAGGCCAGCGCGTCGCGCGGGGTTGCCGCGGGCAATCTCGCCGCCAACGATGCGTTGATCCAGGGCAGCACGGTTGAAACCAATCCGGATGTTCTCGCCGCCAAGGCAAAGGTGCGGCAGGCCGAGCTCGATCTTGAGCGAACCGTCATCCGCGCACCCATCGATGGCGTCATCGCCAACCGGACCGTGCAGGTCGGCCAGCGCATCGCGCCGGGCGCGACGGTGATGCGCGTCGTGCCGGTCGGTCAGGTCTATGTCGACGCCAATTTCAAGGAGAGCCAGCTCACCAAGGTGAAGCCGGGCCAGCCGGTGACGCTGGTGTCCGATCTCTACGGCAGCAGCGTCGAATATCATGGCCGCGTCGTCGGCTTTTCGGGTGGCACCGGATCGGCCTTCGCGCTGATCCCAGCCCAGAATGCGACCGGCAACTGGATCAAGGTGGTGCAGCGCCTGCCGGTGCGCGTCGCGCTCGACGCCAAGGAGCTGGCCGCGCATCCGCTGCGGGTGGGGCTTTCGATGACGGCCGAGATCGATACATCGGCGCACTGAGCGCGACCGGATAGGAAGGGCACAGACATGGCCAGCAAAGCGGATGATTTCACGCCGCTCTCGGGCGCTGCGCTGGTGATTGCCGGCGCGGTGCTCGCGCTCAGCAATTTCATGATCGTGCTGGACACGACGATCGCCAATGTCTCGGTGGCGCATATCGCCGGCTCGCTTGGCATCTCCGCCTCGCAGGGCACGTGGATCATCACATCCTATGCGGTGGCGGAAGCGATCTGCGTGCCGCTGACCGGCTGGCTGGCGGGGCGTTTCGGCACCGTGCGCACCTTCACCTTCGGCATGATTGGCTTTGGCATCTTCTCGGTGCTCTGCGGCCTTTCGAGCAGCCTCGGGATGCTGGTCGCCTTCCGCATCGGCCAAGGGTTGTGCGGCGGGCCGCTAATGCCGCTCAGCCAGACCTTGCTGATGCGCATCTTCCCCAAGCATCTGCGGGGGCAGGCAATGGGCCTGTGGGCGATGACCACCGTCATCGCGCCGATCCTCGGCCCCATCCTGGGCGGAACCATCAGCGATAGCTGGTCCTGGCACTGGATTTTCTTCATCAACATCCCGGTGGCCGCGCTCTGCGCCTATGGCGCCGTGCGCTTCCTGAGCCGCGCCGAAACGAAGACCGAGAAGATGCGTGTCGACACGATCGGGCTGGCGCTGCTGATCCTGTGGATCGGCGCGCTGCAGGTCATCCTCGACATCGGCCGCGAGCATGACTGGTTCGGGGACAGCAAGATCGTAATCCTGGCGATCATCGCGCTGATCGGCTTCGCGCTGTTCCTCGCCTGGGAGCTGACCGAGGCGCAGCCGATCGTCAATCTGCGGGTGTTCCGGCATCGGGGCTTTTCCGCAGCGGTGCTCAGCCTGTCGCTTGCCTTCGGGACGATGTTCTCGGCGGTGGTGCTCATCCCGCAATGGCTGCAGACCGACCTTGGTTACACCGCCACCGACGCTGGCTATGTGACCGCCTTCATGGGCGTGGCTGCTGTCATCATGTCGCCCATCGTCGGCAAGCTCACCAACAAGGTCGATCCACGCGTTCTGGTGACATTCGGCATCCTGTGGCTCGGCCTCACGTCGCTGCTGCGGGCGCACTGGACGTCGGGCGCGGACTTCTGGACGCTGGCCTTCCCGCAGCTGATGCAGGGCATCGGCATGCCCTTCTTCTTCATTCCGCTCACCACGATTGCGCTCTCGGCGGTGGACCCGGACGAGACCGCATCGGCGGCGGGCGTGATGAGCTTCCTGCGCACGATGGCCGGCGCCATCGGCACCTCCGTCGCGACGACCATGTGGGCCAATAATGCCGTGACGGCGCGCAGCGAGATGGTCGGCGCCATGAACAGCGAGGCGACGCGCGAGGCGCTGCAAGGCGCCGGCTTCTCGCTCGATCAGGTGCGCGGGGTGATCGAGCAGACCGTCCAGCAGGAAAGCCTGACGGTGGCGATCAACCACATGTTCCTGCTGTCCGCGGCCGCCTTCGTGTTCGCTGCCGCAGCAGTATGGTTCGCGCCCCGGCCGAAAAGGGCCGTCGATCCGGGCGCGGCACACTGATGGACACCCTCAGCCGACTCGATATCAAGCAGGCCGAGGGCGCCTCATTCCAAGCCGGCTAGTGGGGGCGCCTCAAACGTCGAGATTGGCGACGTTGAGGGCGTTGTCCTGGATGAACTCGCGGCGTGGTTCGACGATGTCGCCCATCAGGCGCGTGAAGATCTCGTCGGCGACGTCCGCCTGCTCGATCTCCACGCGGAGCATTGAGCGCACATTGGGGTCGAGCGTGGTTTCCCACAGCTGGTCGGCGTTCATCTCGCCAAGGCCCTTGTAGCGCTGGATCGCGAGGCCCTTGCGGCCGGCGGCCAGCACGGCGTCGAGCAGTTCGGACGGGCGAGTGATCCGCACGCCGCGCGCCTGCGTGGCGGCGGGCAGGGCGGTCTCCTCGCCGTCGCTGTCTTCCGCCTCGCTCTCGGCCTGCGCCTGCGCGGCAGCGCGCGCGGCGAGCAGATGGCTTGGGCTGGCGTAGAGGCTCGCCTGCTCCTTGGTCAGCGTGTCCAGCTTGCGGGCTTCGGCGGAATTGAGGAAGGCCGGCTCGATGATGTGGTGATCGGTCACGCCGCGCACCAGCCGCTCGAGATGATAGCCGCCCTCGGCCGAGAGGCGGCCGGTCCAGCGGCCTTCCTCGTCGGTCCGGTCCAGCCATTCCGCCGCGCGGGCGAGCGCCTGCGCGCGGGCATCGTCGGAGAGATCGAAGGCCAGCGCGCCGGCCAGCGCCAGCGCCTCGACGATCGCACCGTCATAGCGACGCGGCACATAGCGCATCAGCGCGCGGCTGCGCCGGGCATGGTCGATGAGGTCGCGCAGGTCCTGACCCGAGCGGGTGCCGGTTTCCGTCTCCAGCACCAGCGTATCGACACCATTGTCGACCAGATACTGGTCGAGCGCGGCTTCGTCCTTCAAGTAGACTTCGCTGCGCCCGCGCGTAGCTTTGTAGAGCGGCGGCTGGGCGATGTAGAGATGCCCGGCCTCGATGATCTGCGGCATCTGCCGGTAGAAGAAGGTCAGCAGCAGCGTGCGGATGTGGGCGCCGTCCACGTCGGCGTCTGTCATGATGACGATCTTGTGGTAGCGCAGCTTCTCCAGATTGAAGTCGTCGCGAATGCCGGTGCCCATCGCCTGGATGAGCGTGCCGATCTCGCGGCTGGCCAGCATCCGGTCGAACCGGGCCCGCTCGACATTGAGGATCTTGCCGCGCAGGGGCAGGATCGCCTGGAAATGCCGGTCGCGGCCCTGCTTGGCCGAGCCGCCGGCCGAATCGCCCTCGACGAGGAACAGCTCGGATTTGGCGGGATCGCGCTCCTGACAGTCGGCGAGCTTGCCGGGCAGGGAGGCGATGTCCATCACGCCCTTGCGGCGCGTCAGTTCGCGGGCTTTCTTGGCAGCCTCGCGCGCGGCGGCGGCGTCGACCACCTTCTGGATGATCGACTTGGCGTGGCCGGGATTTTCCTCCAGCCATTCCTGCATCTTGTCGGCCATCAGGCTTTCAAGCGGCTGGCGCACCTCGGAGGAGACCAGCTTGTCCTTTGTCTGGCTGCTGAACTTGGGATCGGGCAGCTTGACCGAGACGATGGCGGTCAGCCCCTCGCGCATGTCCTCACCGGTAAGGCTGACCTTCTCCTTCTTGAGCAGGCCGGACTTGTCGCCATAGCTGTTGAGCGTGCGCGTCAGCGCGGCGCGGAAGGCGGCCAGATGAGTGCCGCCGTCTCGCTGCGGGATGTTGTTAGTGAAGCAGAGGACGTTCTCGTAATAGCTGTCGTTCCACTCCAGCGCGACATCAATGCCGATGCCGTCCCGGTCCGCCGAGATGGCGATGGGGTCGGGCATCAGCGCGTTCTTGTTGCGATCGAGATATTTCACGAAGGCCGCGATGCCGCCCTCGTAGAACAAGTCGTGCTCCTTCACCTCTTCATGGCGCTTGTCGCGCAGCAGGATGCGCACGCCGGAGTTGAGGAAGGCAAGCTCGCGATAGCGATGCTCCAGCTTGTCGAAATCGAACTCGGTGACGTTCTTGAATGTGTCGGTTGAGGCGAGGAAGGTGACGCGCGTGCCCTTTTTGGGCTTGCCGTCGACCACGGGCGCATCGCCGCGCACGACGAGCGGGCCTTCCGCATCGCCATAGCGGAAGCGCATCCAGTGCTCCTTGCCCTCGCGCCACACGGTCAGCTCCAGCCACTCGGACAGGGCATTGACGACAGAGACGCCGACGCCGTGCAGGCCGCCGGACACTTTATAGGCATTGTCGTCGGAGGTGTTCTCGAACTTCCCGCCGGCGTGCAGCTGGGTCATGATGACCTCGGCCGCCGAAACGCCTTCCTCGCGGTGAATGTCGGTCGGGATGCCGCGACCATTATCCTCGACCGAAACGGAGCCGTCCGGGTTCAGCTCGATCAGCACCAGATCGCAATGCCCGGCCAGCGCCTCGTCAATGGCGTTGTCGCTGACCTCGAAGACCATGTGGTGCAGTCCGGAGCCGTCATCGGTATCGCCGATGTACATGCCGGGGCGCTTGCGCACGGCGTCCAGGCCCTTGAGCACCTTGATGCTGTCGGCACCATAATCATTTGCGTTCTGAGCGGGGGTCGTATTGCTATTGTCCGTCATGCCCCAGCCTATAGGAAAAGGGGGCGACGAACGGAAGCGAAATGCTGTTTTTTCACCGTGCGGAAAGGGGCGCTCATGGCCCATTCAGGCAGAAGGGGGTAGAGCGGCAATCGGGCGCGGGAAATGGGAAACCGGAAAGGACGCAGGATGCGTTTCATGTCTCGCCTGTTCACAGGCATTATCGGGGTCGCGATGGTCGCTACGGTGCCCGCCGCCGCCCAATCGACTCGCGCAGCAGATGCGCAGGCCAAGAATGACGCCAAGCTCGCCAAGGCGCTGGAAGGGCGCACCGCCGGAGAGCCGGTCCGGTGCATCAGCCTGAGCAGCGTGCGCTCGACGCAGATCATCGACAAGACGGCGATCATCTATGAGGTCGGCGGCAAGCTCTACGTCAACCGGCCGGTGAGCGGCGCCTCGTCTCTCGACGATGACGATATTCTCGTCACCAAGACGAGCAGCTCGCAGCTGTGCGATGTCGATATCGTACGGCTGGTGGATCGCGCCGGGCACTTCCCGCGCGGGTTCGTCAGCCTGGGCAAGTTCGTTCCCTATGAGAAGGTGAAGACCGCGAGCTGAACTCATTCCGACATAATCTCATAAAAAAGAGGCTCCCGGCGGTGCGCTGGGAGCCTCTTTTTGTATCTGCGGGGCCCGTGCAGCGGGCCAAACGATCAGGCGGCGCTCTTCGCGGCCTTGTTCTGCTGGTAGCGCTCAATGGCTTCCAGCGTGATCTGGCGGGCTTCCGCGCTGTTGCCCCATGTGCCGACACGCACCCACTTCTCGGCCTCGAGATCCTTATAGTGCGTGAAGAAGTGCTCGACCTGCTTGAACACGATGTCGGGCAGATGCTCCTTCTCGGTCACATTGGCGTAATAAGGGAAGGTCGCGTCGTCGGGGACGCAGAGCAGCTTCTCGTCACCACCATGCTCATCCTCGAGATTGAGGACGGCGATGGGGCGCGCGCGCACCACTGAGCCCGGGATGAAGGGCGAGCGGGCCACGACCAGCGCATCGAGCGGATCGCCATCGGGCGAGAGGGTGTGCGGCACGAAACCGTAATTTGCGGGGTAGCGCATCGGCGTGTGCAGGATGCGATCGACGAAGAGGGCGCCCGATGCCTTGTCGAACTCATATTTCACCGGCTCGCCACCGGTCGGCACCTCGATGACGACATTGAGGCTTTCCGGCGGATTGCTGCCGACAGGAATCATATCGATGTTCATGGTTTTTCGCACCCACAGGTTAATTGACGGAAGTCTCGCCGGTCCGCGCTGTCAGCAGTCGGTCGAGACTGGTTGAACCCTCTTGTGATTTTTCGAGGCGCGGATAGCGCAGGCCGCCGGAATAATCGAGCGTGATCGTGCGATATCTTTTGTCCCGCCTCAGGGTCAGGACGAGCGGATGTTTTTGGGCCGTCGCCCGCACGCCCTCGCGGAAGACATCGGCGGAAAACTCGGTGTCGCCAACCGCCGTGATCGAATCGCCGACCGCGATAGCAGCCTTGAAGGCGGGGCTATCCCAGATGACAGAGCGTACGACGCCATCCTCCCCGACGATCAGCCCGGGGCCGAAGCTCTGGTCGACATATTTGCCCACGGTCTCGGCGGCCCGAATCGTCGAGTTGGTGATAAGGCCGTAGGTCAGCTTGTAGCCGCCTAGGTCGAACCCGGCCTTGGTGACCTCGCTATTGGTCTGCTCTACCCGCTCGCGCAGCAACCCGTCCCAATCATAAGCGACGACGCCGTTCAGCGTGTCGATGACATCCTGACGATTGTAGGTCAGCACGCCCCAGTCGCGATCGTTCACGCCGAAGAAGGCCTTGGCGAAATCGTCGAGGCCGCGCGCGCCGGCGGTTTCGCGGCGGATGATGGCATCCACTTCCAGCCAAATCATCAAGCCTTCGTTATAATAGTCTTCCGGGCGCTGCCAGCTCGTCCAAGCCTTGGGGCGGCGCGCCGCGATGATCGGATCGTAGGTGGTGTCGATCACCGGGCGCCAGGTGCGGCCTTTGGTCGCGTCGAGCCGCGCCGCGATGGCGGCCAGCGCATCGAGGGTTTCGGCCTTGCTCAGCAGTCCCGCGCGGGCGGAGAGCACATAGCCCCAGAACTGGGTCTGTCCTTCATACACCCAGAGCAGATCGTCCTGCATGGGGGTGGCGAAATCTGGCGTCCAGAGCATCTCCGGGCGGCGATATTTGCCGTTCCAGCTATGGGTGAATTCGTGCGCGAGCAGGTCGCGGTCGCCCAGCGCGGCCTCCCATTGCGTGAAGTAGCCCAGCGAGACGCCATTTTCGCTGAGCCGGTGATGCTCCAGGCCGATGCCGCCCAGCTTGTCCGAGATGGAGAGCAGGAAATTATAGCGATCATAATGGCGCGCGCCGAACAGGGCGACGGCTTCATCGATGAGGCGGCGATGCAGGTTGATCTGCGGCTCGGTGGCTTTGAGCTCTTCCGGCGTATCGGCAAAGACGCTCAGCCGCACGTCCGGCGTCAGCGCGATCTCGCGGCTGTGGAGCCCTGCGAAGATCGGCGAATCGACCAGCGTTTCATAATCGGTCTCCTCGTAGCGGACCGTCTTGCCGTCGCGCTCACTGGTCAGCGCAGTCGCCGCGGTCCAGCCTTCCGGCAGCGTGACGCTGGCCTGAATCGGGATGCGGCGGGTGTAGAAGCCGGCGGGATAAAGCGAGACGCTGTCCCACTGCAGGTTGAGCAGCGAATCGGTCATCACGATCCGGCCCTGATTGCCCGCGGTGGGCGCCAGAAACTGGAAATTGGCGATCACGGCGCCTGCCCCGTCCGGCACGGAGAGGTGAAAGGCGTAGACGTTGAGCGGGTCGCGCTTCCAGCGCAACGGCCGGCCGTCCGCCGTGGTGAAGCTCAGGCCCGCGATCTTCTCGATCTGCCCGCGTGGGGCGTGGTGGCCCGGCAGCCATTCGGGCAGCAACAGGGTCAGCGGACCACCGGTCGACATGGGGATGGTCTCGCGGATGGTGATGATGCGCCGGTCCACATCGGTTGCGTCCACCTCCACCTTGAGCGTGCCGCTGGTCCAAGCGATGTCCCGCGCTTGCGGCACGATGCTCAGGATCGGGAGAGCCGCGGGGGCAGAGCGCAGCGGCGGCGCGGCGGCATCCTGGGCGAAAAGGGCGCTCGCGGGCAGGGTCAGCAGGAGTAGGGCAGGCAAAAGGCAACGGCGCATCATGGCACTCCGGGGAAGTAGATGCGCCCAGCATGACAAGGGGGTGGCAAGGCGTCCACCCCCTCGGTCGATATCCTATGCTCGGCCCTCAGGCGGCGCGCGGCAGCTTGCTGGCGTCCGCCCAATTGCCATGCAGGCCGGAGCGGATGCGAATGGGCAGCTTGGCGCGGGCGATCGGCCCCGCGGGCAGGTTGAGCGCGTCGAGCACCACCAGGTCGGAATAGTTGGTGATGAGATTGTCCACGAGCGCGATGATGTAACCATCGCCCTCCGGCGCATCGGCCGAGCGCGGCACGAAGCAGGGCTCCTGGATGATCGATTCCGGACCCGCCCACCAGCAATCCTCGGTGCGTGCGACGAGATCCCAATGGCCGATCTTGTTCATCTTGAAGCCGCTGGCGCGCCCGCGCAGGAAGTCCATCGGCATGTCCGGGTCCATCACGAGGCCCCAGCCGTGGCGATAGGGCTGGCCGACGAAGCGCTCGTCGATGCGGGGAAATTCGTCGATCCAGTCGGTGAGCTTCTCGATGCTGGCGAATTCTTCACCGTTGGAGGCCAGGTCGACCGTCCAGCGGGTCAGGAAGGGACGCGCCGCGACCGGATCGAAGCTGTCGTCATGGATGTCCGGGAAGAAGGGGAAGCTGTTCCCTTTCGCCTCGCAGGTGTCGAAGTGGATCTTGGTGCCGTCCTGATAGGCGTTCATGACATGGCTGGCGAAGCAGTTGTCGCGCTTGAACCAGCGAATGTCGGAGCCGTCAGCGCCGCGCTTCAGCACGCCGAGATAGACCGGGAGCGTCTTGTCGAAGCCGAAATGCGGCTTGCCGGCCTTCAGCCGATCCCAATTGCCGGTGATTGGCACGATGTGGAAGATCACATAATCCTGCGTCAGGCCGAAGTCGTGCATCATGCAATAATAGGGAACCTTGAAGAAGGTCTCGAACAGCACATTGCCCTGCGGGTCGATCTCGAAATAGCTGACATCGTCGGTCAGCACGCCGGTCGCGGCATAGCCATGGTTGCAGAAATTGCCGGTGACGGGGTCGATCTTGCCATGGCCGGAGAAGGTCTGGTTTTTGATCTTGCCGTCAAAATTCGTGTAGCCCTCGGTTTCCAGGCTGAGCGGATCCATGATGAGACAGGGGCTGTCCTCCTTCATCGCATAGAGCTTGCCGGCGTGGACCATGACGTTGGTGTTGGCCGTGCCGCGGATCATGCCCTTGACGCTCTCGTCATCGGTCAGCGGATTGCGATACATGCCGAACAGCGACTTGCCGGCGGCCCGCTCGGCCTTCCACTTGTCGGTCTGGGCGTAGCGCTGGCGGAAATCGACCTTGCCATCATGGAAGTGGAACAGGCTGACCATGCCGTCGCCATTGAAGAACTGATCGTTCTCGAACATCGGCGGGAATTGCGCATCGGGGTGGACGCGATGGAAGGTGCCATTGAGTTGCGCGGGGATTTCTCCCTCGACTTCCATATCCAGAATGTCGCCTTCGATGCGCAACGGGCGCAGCACGCCTGTCATGCCGGGCGTATTGGGGTAGTGGGCCATCCGACTCTCCTTGATTGATCTCTCAACAAGTCGAGTGAATGGCCGCTTTCGAAAGGGGCGGCGTTGATCCGTGTCAAACCCTCAGCCCCACCGCGCTTCAGATGAAACGGATGGGGGCGGACCTTATTCGCCGGGAAAGCGCTCGAAGCTCGGCAGCGCGTCCAGCGTGGTCATCCAGTGCGGCCGCTCTGCGGTCTGGATCTGCACCTGCGGCGGCAGCGCCTCGGGATCGTCGAACGTGGCGGCCTGGATGTCGATCAGCCCGGGCAGCGCCTCCGGATTTGTGAAGAACAGGCCCGTGCCGCAGACGGGGCAGAAGCTCCGGGTCACGGACGGCGAGGAATGATAATCGCTGACATTGCCATTCAGCACCGTCACCGCTTTCTCGGCAAAGGCGGCCCAGAGCACCATCGGCGCGCCGGACGATTTGCGGCAGTCCGCGCAATGGCAGAGCGCCACATGCTCAGGTGTCCCCGTAGCCCGGTAACGCACTGCGCCGCATTGGCATCCACCTTCCAGACTCTCGCTCATCATCGTCTCCTAAATCCTACCTAGGAACATAAAGTGAACAATCTGCCCTTGCAAGCCGGTTTCCTTAAAGCACGATTCCCGCTAGAGGCGCGGCCATGGCGAAAATCGAGACACCCCGGCCCGTTCGCGGCACTCAGGATATGATCGGCGACAGCGCGGACCGCTTCGCGCATGTGGTCGAAACATTCGAGAAAGTCCGCAAACTCTATGGCTTCCGGCGGATCGAAGTGCCGGTATTCGAACAGACGGCGGTCTTCTCCCGCTCGCTGGGTGAGACCACCGACGTCGTCTCCAAGGAGATGTACAGCTTCGAGGATCGCGGCGGGGATTCGCTCACGCTGCGTCCGGAGTTCACCGCCGGCATCGCGCGGGCCTATATCACCGAGGGCTGGCAGCAATATGCGCCGCTGAAGGTTGCGACGCACGGGCCGCTGTTCCGCTATGAGCGGCCGCAAAAGGGGCGCTATCGCCAGTTCCACCAGATCGATGCCGAGATCATCGGCGCGGCCGAGCCGCTGGCCGATGCCGAGCTGCTGATCTTCGCCGACCAGTTGCTCAAGGAGCTGGGCATCAGCGAGGGCGTGACGCTGACGCTCAACACGCTGGGGGATGCCGCAAGCCGCGATGCCTGGCGCGCGGCGCTGGTCGCGCATTTCGAGGGGCACAAGGCGAGCCTGAGCGAAGACAGTCTGACCCGGCTCGAAAAGAACCCGATGCGCATCCTCGACAGCAAGGACCCGCGCGATCAGGCGGTCGTGGCGGACGCGCCGGATATCGACGCCTATCTGACCGAGGAGGCGCAGGCCTTCTTCGAGAGGGTGACCGACGGGCTGAAGGCGGCCGGCGTAGCATGGACCCGCAATGCCCGGCTGGTGCGCGGGCTGGATTATTATCGGCACACCGCGTTCGAGTTCGTCACGGATCGGCTGGGCGCGCAGGGGACGGTGCTGGGCGGCGGACGTTATGACGGGCTGATCGAGACGCTGGGCGGGCCGGCGACCCCGGCGGTCGGCTGGGCGGCGGGGATTGAGCGGCTGGGGATGCTGCTGGGTGACAGTGGCACGCAGAAGCTGGATGCCGTCATCGCTCTGGAGGATGATGGTCTGCTGAGCCTGGCCATGCGCGGCCTCACCGCTTTGCGCCAGGCTGGACACTCCGCTGACCTTGTAGCGACGGGCTCGGCTCGCAAACGCTTTGACAAGGCGGCGAAGATCGACGCGCATGCCCTTATATCCCTCGGGACGCGCGACGGTGCGATCTATCTCAATGTGCGCGGAGACGGCAGCGATACAGCAGCGCGTGCCGAAGCGATGATCAGGTCCATCGGATGATTGGTTGCACCGCTCCTTTCTCCCGTCACCCTGAACTTGTTTCAGGGTCCATGGAGCTGCGGCTCGGCCAGTCCCCACGTCACCGCGAGGTCGGCCCAGTCGGGATTGTTCGCTTCAATGAGGTTGATCTTCCAGGCGCGATGCCAGCGCTTGAGTTGCTTTTCGCGGCTGATCGCCCCGTCCATGGTCTCGAAGAATTCGGCATGGACGAGGCGGTGAACGCGGTAGCGCGAGGTGAAGCCCGGACTCTGGGCGGCCCGGTGTTGCCCAATGCAGGCGGGGAGATCGGACGTCACGCCGACCTACAAGGTTCCGCGTTTCTGGCTGGCGAGAATATAGGTGCACGGATTGCGACGTCGCATGCCCCTACCATTGCCGTGCCATGGATGCTGAAACAAGTTCAGCATGACGGGGGCAGGGCGCAGGCATGACCACCATCTCCCCTGATCGCATCGCTGCGATCCTCCGGCGGCAGGAGGAGGTGCAGGCGCAGATGGCGCGGCCGGATCTTGATCCGGCGGAGTTCGTGCGGCTCTCCAAGGACTATGCCGAGCTGGAGCCGGTGGTGCAGGCCGCGCGGGCGGTTGTGGCGTTGCGCGCCGAGCAGGGCGAGCTGGAAGCGATGCTCGCCGATCCCGAAATGAAGGCGATTGCGCAGGAGGAACTGGAAAGCCTGCGCGCGCGGCTTCCGCAGGCCGAACATGCGCTGGCCTTGGCGCTGCTCCCCAAGGATGCGGCGGATGCCCGCCCGGCGATGCTGGAGATTCGCGCCGGCACCGGCGGCGATGAGGCTGCACTGTTCGCCGGGGATCTGTTCCGCATGTATCAGCGCTATGCCGAGACGCAGGGCTGGCGCGTCGAGATCATCTCGGCCAGCGCGTCCGAGGCGGGCGGCTTCAAGGAAGTGATCGCCAGCGTGACCGGCACTGGGGTGTTCGCGCGCATGAAGTTCGAGAGCGGCGTCCATCGCGTGCAGCGCGTGCCGGTGACGGAGAGCGGCGGGCGCATCCATACCTCGGCGGCGACCGTGGCCGTGCTGCCCGAGGCCGAGGATGTCGACGTGCAGATCAACGAGGCGACCGACCTGCGGATCGACGTCTATCGCTCGTCCGGCTCCGGCGGGCAGCATGTGAACACGACCGACAGCGCCGTGCGCATCACCCATTTGCCGACGGGTCTCGTCGTGACGCAGCAGGACGAGAAGTCCCAGCACAAGAACAAGGCGAAGGCCATGAAGGTGCTGCGCACACGCCTCTACGAAGCCGAGCGCGAGCGCACGCAGGCGGAGCATGCGGGCGCGCGCAAGGCGATGGTCGGCTCGGGCGACCGCTCGGAGCGCATCCGCACCTATAATTTTCCGCAGGGCCGCGTGACCGATCATCGCATCAACCTGACCCTGCATCGCCTGCCGGAAATTCTCGAAGGCCCTGGACTAGACGAGGTGATCGCCGCGCTCATCGCCGAGGATGAGGCTGCGCGGCTGGCGCAGCTCGACATGGCGGCGTGAGCGGCGGGGGTGTGTCGACCATGAAGCCGGGAGCGGGGGGCTGCTTTGCCCTGGGCTCCTGCCTTCGCAGGAGCACGAGCTTGTGAGCCGGCTAGCCGATTGGCTGCGCGCCGCCACGACCGCTCTGGGCGCGGTCAGCGATACGCCCCGGCTCGATGCTGAACTGCTTGCCGCCCACGCGCTGGCGATGAGCCGCGAGGAGATGATCCTCGCCATGCCCAGGCTCTCCTGCCCCGAGGGCGCCGATGCGCTGCTCGCCCGGCGGCTGGCGCATGAGCCGATCGCCTACATCACCGGCACGCGGGATTTCTGGACGCTGACCCTGAAGGTCGCGCCGGGCGTGCTGGTCCCGCGACCGGACAGCGAGACCCTGATCGAGGCGGCGATCGCGCAGTTCGAGGGGAGGCAGGCGCCGGGTCGCATTCTCGATCTCGGCACCGGCTCGGGGGCGCTGCTTCTGGCGGCGCTGGATGTCTGGCGGGAGGCGAGCGGCATCGGCGTCGATGCCTCTGCGGCCGCGATCGAGATCGCACGGGCGAATGTCCGGCTTTGCGGGATGGAGGCGCGGGCGGAGATCCGCGCGGGGGACTGGGCCGAGGGGGTCGACGAGCGCTTCGATCTTATCCTCTGCAACCCGCCTTATATCAGCACGTCCGCCATGCTGCCGCGGCAGGTGCGCGATCATGAGCCAGCCAGCGCCCTGTTCGCAGGGGCCGATGGGCTGGACGATTATCGGCGGCTCGCCGCGCAGACGGGCGACCGCCTCGCCGCAGGAGGCGCAGCGATCTTCGAGATCGGTTTCGACCAGGAGGAGACGGCCGGCGCACTGTTTCGGGAAGCCGGCTTCCACGTCGCGGTGCGCCGCGATCTGGCCGGGCGGGCGCGGGCGCTGGTGCTCACCAGGGCATAGGGCTGCGCTTTTTCACGGCTCCCAACGATTTTCGCTTGGTTTGATGCACGGGAACGACTATCTGCCAGTTTCAGGACCACTGTTGCAAACGCGCGAAGCGCTTGCGTGAGTGGTCTGCTCCCACAGTTTTGGCGGCGTTCTGGAATTGGAGCCGTTGGCCGAAGCGCGGGGCGAGAGCGGTGTCAAAACCGTTCCGCCAACGATGTGTTGTATAGCGCTTGGGGCCATTGATCGGGAACGCCGGGTTTTAGTCGAGAGCATAGGGACGAACCTTTGATCAATAATCGTCAGGCCGGTCGCCGTCGCGGTCGGAATAACCCGCGCCAAGGGGGCGGAGGCAATCGCGGTAACGGCGATTCGGGCAACCGGATCGACAGCCGCGCACGGGGCAATGCGCCTCAGCTTCTCGAAAAATATCGCAATCTGGCGCGCGACGCCCAGATGTCCGGCGATCGGGTGAACGCGGAATATTATCTGCAGTTCGCCGATCACTATTTTCGCGTCCTCGCCGACAACCGTGCGCGGCAGGAGGAGCAGCAGGGCCGCTTCCGTCGCAACGACGATGGCGATCAGGACAACAGCTTCGACAATGACGAGCTGATCGACGGCAGCGAGGATGGCGACGAGTTCGCACCGCGCCATCAGGATTTCCGTCAGCAGGACAATCGCAATCAGGACGAGCGCCCGCGCCGCGATCGTGGGCGGGACCGGGACGGGCAGGATCGCCCGGCACGGCAGGAGCCGCGTCAGGACCAGGGCGAGCGTGCGGAACGGGCAGAGCGGCCCGAGCGTGCTGAACGCCCGGAACGCGCCGAGCGCCCGGAGCGTGCTGAACGCAAAGAGCGTCAGCCGCGCCGTCCGCGCGTTGCCAATGATGACGAAACCGATCGGGATGAGGGCGAGATCGGCCTTCCCGGTCTGCCGCCCTCCATCGCCCGCATCGAATCGGACGAGTCCGAGGATCGGGCCGAAGCGCCGGCAGAGGCGAATGACGCCACGGAAGCGCCCGCAAAGCCGCGCCGGGGCCGTCGCCCTCGTGCGACCGAAGCGGCGGAATGATCTGATCCGGAGCCGCGTTCTTTGAGGGCGCGGACGTGTGATCCGGTTCGACCAAATCAAAAGAGCACGATCGGCCATATAGCTGATCGTGCTCTTGTCGTTTCAGGCGCTGAGTGGGCCTAGCGCTCGGTTGCCTCGAGCAGATCGTCGCTCAGCGGATCTTCGACGCTCTGGTCATGTCCCGTCCCGCTCGAGAGGAACATCAGGCCCATGAGCGCCGCCGCCATCATGATGGTAGCGAACACGCCGCCGACGACCATGCCGAGGAAGACCCAGGGCAATGGGCCGCGCAGCCACCAGAGCAGCCCGGCGACCGCAAGACCGACCAGCAGCGACACGCCGGCGA
>NZ_JAOQON010000001.1:3145000-3559258 GCF_025961875.1 Sphingobium sp. B8D3B
CCTATGAACCCAGAGAGCGTCGCTTTCGAGTGCGAGGGCCGTGACTGTCACCAGACCGAACTTCCACCCAGAAACGCGGCGTGAGAGGGCAGGAGGCTATCTGATAGCCGAAGACCATGTCGGACGGTCGATGGTGCCCTGTTGGGCTTTATAGCGCCATGCGTCGCAAAATGGCTGGGACCGCATAGGTCTACGCCACGACCTCAAATGAGTTGGACGCGCGCAGGGTCGGCCGTGGTCATTTACCTGGGGCGGCCCCCTGCCACAGGGGGGGCTCCCATGGTCGCCACGCTCTCCGTATGGACCGAGTGCCTTTTCAAATCTCGATGTCCGATCGCCCTAGACAGAGCGCTCCCGAGCGCTGAGCGACCAGATCGCCGCGCCGCAACGAAGAGCCGGCCCGAAGGCCGTTCAATCATGCAATTCTTGAAGAAACTGGAGCGGGCGAAGGGATTCGAACCCTCGACCCCAACCTTGGCAAGGTTGTGCTCTACCCCTGAGCTACGCCCGCTCTGGCGGACCGGGGCAGTGCCTTCCGGTCGGGTGAGGCGGGCAACTAGCATCGCCTTTGGAAGGCGGCAAGCCCCTTTTGCGCTTTCTCCAAAGATTCCCTGTCACCCTTGCAGAGCATCGGCGTTCCACCCCATATGGTCTGATCGAACGGACAGGCAGCAGGAGATATGACGTGGCCACCCTCGGGTTGAGCGAGCAGGACAAGCAGGCCGTCGAGGCGTTCCGTCGCGACGTTGTCGAGCCTTCGCAAACGAAGCTCGTCATGGTCGACTTCTGGGCGGAATGGTGCGGGCCCTGCAAGCAGCTCTCGCCCATCATCGAGAAGATCGCGGCCGAATATGCCGACCGGGGCGTGCTGCTCGTCAAGATCAATGTCGATGAGAACCGATTCATCGCCAGCCAGTTCCGCGTCCAGTCTATCCCCACCGTCTACGCGGTGTTCCAGGGCCAGCCAGTGGCGGACCTGACCCAAGCGCGCACCGAGAGCCAGTATCGCCAGATGCTCGATCAGATCCTCGCGCAATTGCCCATCGAGAGCGAGGCGGGGCAGCGTGCGCAGGACATTGCGCCATTGCTGGCCATGGCTGAAGACGTGCTTGCGGGCGGCGATGCGGAGCGGGCGATCGCCATCTTCGCCCAGATCAGCGAGATGGCGCCGGACAATGCCGAGGCCCTGGGCGGGCAGATCCGCGCCCTGGTGGCGGCCGGTCATCTCGATGAGGCGGACGGGCTCGTGGCCAGCCTGCCCGAGGCACTGGCGCACGACAAGGCCATCGAGCGCGGACGCTCGGCCATCGCGCTGGCGCGGTCCGCCACGCCGGGCGTGGACGTGGCACCGCTGCAGGCCCGCATCCAGGCCAATCCGGACGATCATGACGCGCTGTTCGAGCTGTCGGCCGCCCATATGGCCAATGGCGACCGGGATGCCGCCGCCGAGGCGCTGCTGACCAGCATCGCGCGCGACCGCAGTTGGGAGGATGGCAAGGCGCGGACGCAGCTGCTCCAGCTCTTCGAGGTGGTCGGGCTGGAAGATCCCTGGGTCGCCGGCCAGCGCCGTCGCCTTTCGCAAATTCTCTTCGCCTGAGGCTGTGATGCAGCGCAGGCTGGCCATCTTCCCGCTGGGCGGGGCGCTGCTGTTCCCGCGCATGCACCTGCCGCTGCACATCTTCGAGCCGCGCTATCGGGCGATGGTCTCGGAGGCGATGGCCAAGGACCAGCGCATCGGCATGATCCAGCCGAGCGGACCGGGCGAGCCGGCGCCGCTCTTCTCCATCGGCTGCATGGGGCGGATTACCGAGATCGAGGCGCTGGATGACGGGCGCTTCAACATCATTCTGGCCGGGGAGGCGCGCTTTCGCGTGCAGCGGGAGCTGGATGTGCCGACCGCCTTCCGTCAGGTGGAAGTCGAGATCATCGAAGGCGTCGAGGATGAACCCGGCGTGCTGGCGCCCAGCGAGCGCGCCGCGCTGGAGGATGAGGCCCGGGCGTTCGCCGCGTCGCTTGGCTATGAGGTCGAGTGGGATGCGGTCGAGACGCTGGACGACGAGATGCTGGTGAATGCCATCGCGCAGATCGCGCCCTTCGATCCGGCGGCCAAACAGGCCCTGCTCGAAGCCGATGCGCTGCGCGACCGCAACGAACTGATCATCCAGCTCATGCAATTCGCGCGGCGGGGCGATGGCCAAGGGAGCCAACGCCTGCACTGATCGTCAGGCAGGCGCGGGAGCCCAATGGGGTCAAGCGGCTAGGGGCAGGGTGTGTGGCGCGTGGATGCCCTGATCGATGGGCTCTGCAGCCAGCTCGGCGTGGGCGGCTTCTGCGTCGACCACCACGACATCCGCGATTGGGCGCGAGGGCGCAGGGAACAGCCAGCGGCTGACGGCCACGACAAGCCCGAGGCCAAGATAGATGGCCACCGTCGCAGCAAGATTGAAGAAGACACCACAGGCAAGCGCGGCCCGGACCCAAGTCGGGTTGATGCCGAGATCCTCGCCAATGGCCTGGCAGATTCCCAGCAGCGTATCGGGGCGTTCGAGCATCGAGGGGGGTGAGGCGGACATCGGTTGGCTCCTTGAAGGCGGGCCGATCCGTTCGACCCGCTGTCCTCTCCAAAGCATGTGTCGTGCCAATTTGTGGCTGGGGCCGCTTTTACGCCATTTCGCTGAACGTCAGCGGAACGGACATGGCAGAAAGGTGTGAAAACTCTCCCAACGTGTAGGAGATTTCACTAACCTTGCCCACGTCCCGAGGACATTCCTTCGATTGCTTTGCTAGACCGCGATATCCATGGCGGGGCTGGGCGCGAGCAGGGATCGTGCAGCCCGGAGCAATTCCTCCGCGCTGAACGGTTTGGTCACGATCGGCTGGCGCGCGAGCAGGTCCGGCAATTGCGCCGCACCATAGCCGCTGACCATCAGGAACGGGATGCCGCGGGCCTGCAGCAGGGCCGCAATATCCTCGACCGTTTCGCCCTGCAGATTGCCATCCAGCAGCACAAGGTCGAACTGGCCGGTGCGGGCCTGCTCCAGCGCCTGGTCATGCGTGGTGACTGGCCCGATGACCTGCGCGCCGCTTTCGCCCAGCACGGTCAGGATATCCAGCGCAACCAGAGGCTCGTCCTCCACGACGAGCACGGACTTGCCGTCCAGCGAGCCTTCCGTGGTAACCTGGAGGACGGGCTGGGGCGCTGTCCGTGGGATCGCGGCGGGGGCTGATTTTCTCACCACGGCGCAGGGCAGGGTCAGGGTCCAGCGCAGGCCTTCCGGCTCGTACGTGGCGGTGGAAGCCCCGCCTTCGCTGCGCAGGCTGCGCTCGATCAACATGCTGCCGAAACCGGTGCGCGATGGGGGCGAGACGGGCGGCCCGCCACGCTCCACCCATTCCAGATGCAGTTGCTCATCCTCCAGCGTCCAGTTCAGCGCGACGTGGCCTTCTGCAGTGGATAGCGCGCCATATTTGAGCGCGTTGGTCACCAGCTCGTGCAGGACCATGGAGAGATGCAGGGACGGCTCGGGTTCCAGGTCCACGTCAGGCCCAGTCGCGGAGAGGCGGTCGGGACCGACCACGCCCATGTCGAACTGGCCATGGATCAGCTCGCGCAGGCTGGCGGCCTTCCATGTCGCTTCGCTCAGCAGCGAATGCGCCTTGCTCAGCGCATGGATGCGGCCGATGAAGGTCGGCGCGAAATCGGCGGGATCGGCCGAATGGCGCAATGTCTGCGAGGCGATGGCCTGCACGGAGGCCATGGTGTTCTTCACGCGGTGGTTGAGCTCGCCCACCAGAAGCCGCTGGGTCTTGTCGGCCCGCCGGCGCTCGGTCACGTCGAGAATCTGTACTTCCACCGAGAGCAGCCCCCCCCCGGCGCCATGAACCGCGGAACAATAGCATTCCGTGTCGATGTCCGTCCCTTGGCGGCTGTGCAGCACGAGGCTCAGCATATCGCGCTGTTTCACGCCGGCGCGGAAGTCCGCGAAAAGGCTGTGCAGCGGTGCAGTGCCATCGGCATCGCTCCAGGCTGTCGTGGCGAGGTCGCCCCCCAGCATTTCCCGCTCGCTCCAGCCGAACATGCGCTCGGCGCCCTTCGACCAGCCGACGATCCGCTCGCTGTCATCGAACTCCACGATGGCAAGCGGGCTATTGTCGCGGTGCGCCTGCAGCCGGCCCAGTGCGCGGCTCAATTCATCGCCATGGCGCGCCAGCGCCTGCCGATGCCGGTGCAGCTCGACGAACACCTCCACCTTGCTGCGCAGCACGAGCGAATCGATCGGCTTGAGCAGATAGTCGACGGCGCCGGCTTCATAGCCGCGGAAGCGCCGTGTCTCGTCGGTGGCGACGGCGGTGAGGAAGATGATCGGGATCCGGCGGGTCCGCTCGGTGCCGCGCATCAGCTCGGCCAGTTCGAAGCCATCCATGCCCGGCATCTGCACATCGAGCAGGGCAAGGGCGAACTCGTTGACCAGCAACAGCTCCAGCGCCTCGGCGCCCGAACCGGCGCGGGCCGTCTCCACGCCGTCATGAGCCAGCAGCGCTTCGAGCGCTTCGAGATTTTCCACCACGTCATCGACGATGAGGATGCGGACCGGATCAGGCGACATGGCCGGGCTCCTGTGACGGGACGAGGTTGCGGCGATAGATTTTTTCCTGGGGCACGAAGTCATCAAAGCAGCCGGACGTCCGCGAGAAGCGCAGCGTCTCACGCGAGCCTAGTCCGAGATAGCCGCCGCGCACCAGCGAATTGGCAAAGAGATCGATGGCGCGGTCCTGCAGATCGCGGTCGAAATAGATGAGCACATTGCGGCTGGAAATCAGGTGCGCCTCGGCAAACACCTGATCCGTCGCGAGACTGTGCTCGGCGAACACCGCGCGCGACCGCAGCGACTTGTCGAACACCACGCCGCCATAGGCTGCGGTATAATAATCGGAGAGGGATGTGTGTCCGCCGGACAGCCGGTGGTTCTCGGTGAACTTCGCGATGCGGCTCTGCTCGTAGACGCCGCTCTGCGCGTTGTTGAGCGCGCCGGGGCTGATGTCCGTGCAGTAGAAGATCGTGCGCTCCTCCAGCCCTTCTTCCCGAAACAGGATGGCCATGGAATAGAATTCCTCGCCATTGGCGCAGCCGGCGATCCAGACCTTGATCGAGGGGTAGGTCCGCAGGTGCGGGATCACCTGCTCGCGCAGCGCCCGAAAATAATCGGGGTCGCGGAACATCTCGCTGACCTGGATGGTCAGGTAGCGCATCAGCTCGCCAAAGGCGGCGGGGCTGCGCAGCACGATATGCTGCATCTGGGAGAAGCTCTCGCAGCCAAGATGCGGCTGGGCACGCAGCAGGCGGCGGTGGAGCGAATTGCGCGAATAGCCGCGGAAGTCATAATGATAGTGCCGCCAGATCGCCTCGATCAGCAGATCGGCCTCAAGCACGTCCAGCGGGGCTAGCTCGGCTTCGGGGGTCATCGCGGCATCCACACGCGCACCAGCGACAAGAGCTTGTCGACGTCGAGCGGCTTGGAGAGATAATCATTGGCGCCGGCTGCCAGACATTCCTGCTGGTCGCGGTCCATGGCCTTGGCGGTCAGGGCGATGATCGGCAGGTTGCGCCACTGGTTCTGCCCGCGGATGTGGCGGGTAGCGGTCAGGCCATCCATCTCCGGCATCATCACGTCCATCAGCACCAGATCGACCCTCGGCGCCTCGCCCTTCGCGGACTGGGCCAGCGCGTCGAGCGCTTCCCGGCCGTTGCGGGCGATGCGGATGGTGGTGCCATGCGGCTCGAAAATGCTGGTCAGCGCATAGACATTGCGAATGTCGTCCTCGACCACGAGGATGGTTTTGCCATCCAGCGCGACATCCCGGTTGAGCGAGCGGACGACCATCTCCTTCTGCGCCTCGGGCAGTTCGGAAACGACCTGGTGCAGGAATAAGGTCACCTCATCGAGCAGCCGCTCGGGTGACTTTGCGCCCTTGACGATGATCGACTTGGAGTAGCGGCGTAGGCGCAGCTCTTCCTCGGGGGAGATGTCGCGGCCGGTATAGACGATCACCGGCGGGAAGCCGATCGTCTCATCCTCGCTCAGCCGTTCGAGCAGATCGAGGCCCGGCGTATCGGGGAGATTGAGGTCCAGCACCATGCAGTCGAAGCTGGTCGTGCCCAGTTGGTCCAGGCATTCGGCAGCACTATGCGCCGCCACCGTCTCGACATCGCGCGAGCCCAAGAGCAGGCCGATGCTCTCGGCCTGACGGGCATCATCCTCCACCACCAGCACCCGGCGCACCCGCTGCGAGATGCGCGTCTCAAGCGCTTCGAGCATGTCGACAAGCTGCTCGCGCCGCACGGGCTTGAGCAGATAGCCCACCGCGCCATTGGCCAGCGCCGCCTGCGCATCCTCGCTGACCGAAACGATATGCACCGGGATGTGCCGCGTGCGCACATCGCGCTTCAACCGATCGAGCACGGAGAGGCCGGTGTGGTCGGGCAGGTTCATGTCGAGGATGATGGCGTGGGGCAGATATTGCCGCGCCAGCAAGACGCCTTCGTCCGCCGTTCCCGCGACGAGGCACTGGAAACCGAGTTCGTGCGAGAGGTCGGCGAGGATTTCCGCAAAACGCGCATCATCCTCAACCACCAGGATCAAGCGGGAATCGCCGGAAAGCACCTCGCGATCATCCGCCACCGGCGACTGGCGCGGCAAGGCTGGCATCGCCGGCCCACGCGCGGGTTCCGGCAGGGCAGGGCGGGATTGCGAGCGGCCCTGATCGAGCGCGGATGGCTCCAGCTCGAGCGGCAGCGTCAGCGTGAACACGCTGCCTTCGTCGGCAGCGCTCTCGACGCCGACCGAGCCGCCGAGCAGCCCGGCCAGTTCGCGGGAAATCGACAGGCCAAGGCCGGTGCCGCCATATTTGCGGCTGACCGTCCCGTCCGCCTGCCGGAAGGCATCGAAAATGATGCCGAGCTTTTCGGGCGCGATGCCGATGCCGGTATCCCGCACGCTCAGCGCAACGCCGCCACCCGGCGCGGCCGATGCCCGCAGCGTGATCTCGCCGGCGGCGGTGAACTTGATCGCGTTGGAGAGGAAGTTCTTGAGCACCTGCTCCACGCGTTGCGCGTCGGTGCGGATGTCGGCTGGCAGGCCGGGGTCGATTTCCGTCCGCAGCGCCAGCCCCTTCGAGGTCGCGCCTGCGGAAAAGGTCGCGCTCAGGCGCTCGAACATGGTCGAGAGTTTCGCCGGGCGGATGTCCAGCTCCACCTTGCCCGCCTCGATCTTCGAGATGTCGAGAATGTCGTTGATCAGCGCCAGCAGATCATTGCCGGAGGATTCGATCGTGCGGGCGTGCTTGACCTGATCGGCCGAGAGATTGCCGGCGCGGTTCTCCCCGAGCAGCCGCGCCATGATGAGCAGCGAATTGAGCGGCGTGCGCAGCTCGTGAGACATGTTGGCGAGGAATTCGGATTTGTAGCGGCTGGCCTTCTCAAGCTCGGCGGTCTGCTCCTCAAGCGAGGCCTGGGCCTGTTCCAGCTCGTCGCGCTGGGCCTCAAGCTCATGGGCCTGATTTTCCAGCGAGGCGTTGCTTTCCTCCAGCTCGGCCTGCTGCGCTTCCAGCCGCGCCTGCGATTCCAGCAGCCGCTGGCTCTGCGCTTCCAGCTCCTCATTATTGGCTTGCAGCTCTTCGCCCTGCGCCTGCAGTTCTTCGGCCTGATGCTGGGTTTCCTCCAACAGCGCCTGAAGCTGCGACCGATAGGCTGCCGAGCGGATCGAGACGCCAAGCTGCGCGGCGATCCGCGTCATGAAGGCTTCGGCATCATGGGCAGCCTTGCCGGTCAATCCCAGTTCGATCACGGCGTTGACTTCGCCATCGGCGCGCGCGGGCGCGACCAGAATCTGCTGCGGGACCGCCCGGCCGAAGGCCGAGCCGTAATAGAGATAATTTTCCGGCACCTCGGTCAGCAGAAAGCTGCGCTTGTCGCGTACGGCCTGACCGAGCAACCCATCATTGGGCGTGATCTCCTGCGGAATGGGGGCGTCCTGCGGAACGCCATAGACGGCACGGCGCTGAAAGCTCGCTTGCTCGCGCACGAACAGGGCAGCCGCTTGCGCGCCGAGATATTCGGCCAGGTAGCGCAAGGCCCGCTGTGACACCTCTTCAATTGACAGGTCGCCAGCAACGGCGTTTCCAAGCCCGACCTGCCCGGCCTGCAGCCAATCCTGCCGGGCGATTTCCAGCTTGCTGCGGATGAACATGACGCCAACAGCGGCCAGCAGCCAGTTCACGGAGGCGCCGATGACGCGGTTGACGATGGCGATGTTCGGATCGACCCCATCGCGCGCGAAGAAGAAGCCCATGATCGTCAGCAGCGTTGCCAGCGACGCGGTCACGAGCGGCGCGAGGGGGGCGGACGCGAGGAAGGCGAGAACGGTAGGGAGGAGGTAGATGACCCAGACAGCGGTGCCGAGCGGAAAGATCAGGTCTCCGGCGAACGGGATCGCCAGAAGGAAGGCGATGGCGGCATAGAGAAACACTTCGCGATTATAATGAAGCACTTAATGCCCGCCCTTTCAGATGCCAAAAGGGCAGATAGCTCAGACCCCCGAGGGGAACGCCAATCAGGCATTTTGGTTCCCGCACCGTTTAAAGGCGTGAAGAAATTTCTCGGCGGGGCTGTTCGGCGCCTTGATCACCGGGGAATCCGTACAGGCAGGATGATGTGCATGGCCAGGCCTGGCTGACCCGGCCATGCGCGTTATACGTTTAGAGCCGCGTCACGCGGGCGCGTTTTCCCCCGCTGCGGCGATGGCGTCGTCGAGATCCTTGGCGCTGTGTCGCTCGGCGATGCCGCCGCCGGGGCGTCCTGCAGCATTGACGAGCAGGCCGCGGCTCACACCCTTGCGGGCATGGAGCTGCGTCACCCAGCGGTCGACATTGCGATACTCATGGACCGAGAGGAACTCCTGCGCATCATAGGCACTGCGCATCATCGATCCATACCAGGGCAGGATCGCGAAATCGGCGATGGTGATCTCGTCGCCGATGATGAATTCCTTGTCGGCCAGCTGCTTGTCGAGCACGTCGAGCTGACGCTTGGTTTCCATGGCGTAGCGGTCGATGGCATATTCGATCTTGATCGGCGCATAGGCATAGAAGTGCCCGAAGCCGCCGCCGACGAACGGCGCGGAGCCCATCTGCCACATCAGCCAGTTGAACGTCTCGGTGCGCTTGCGCACGTCGGTGGGCAGGAAGACCCCGAACTTCTCGGCCAGATAGACCAGCATCGATCCGCTCTCGAACAGGCGCAGCGGCGGGTTCTGGCTGTAATCCATCATCGCCGGAATCTTGCTGTTTGGGTTGATCTTCACGAAATCGCTGCCGAATTGCTCGCCGGTGTAGATCTTGATCAGCCAAGCATCATATTCCGCGTCATAGCCCGCGGCCAGCAGCTCCTCGAGCATCACCGTGACCTTCTGGCCATTGGGTGTGCCCAGCGAATAGAGCTGGAGCGGATGTTCGCCGATGGGCAGGGTGATGTCCTGCCGCGCGCCCGCCGTCGGCGCATTGATGCTGGCGAACTGCCCCCCATTCTCCGTCTCGTTGCGCCACACCTTGGGCGGAACATATCCGGCGGGCAGATTGTTGGCGGGGTCGCTGTCGGCCATGGTCTTGTCTCCTGTGCGCGGTGTTATGCCGCCAATCTAGCGCCTGCGCGCGCACAGACCAGCGCTGCGTGGGATGAGTTTGTCTCTGCCCGCGCAAAGCGGCGCTTTACCCGATCGGTCGAGCGCCGCTCGCGCGAAGGCTCAGAATGGCAGCCAGTTGCGCTTTTCGGTGAACTTCATGTAGCCGGCATTGACCCCGAGCCTATAGCCGACACCGAGCCGGATGGGGATGAGCACGATATCGCCCCAGCGCATGTAGCTCGCGTTGAAACCGCCGACGAGATAAGCGGCGCCCTCGCCAGCCGGGAAGCGCTTATAGAGCTCCTGGCTGTCATAGAGATTGTAGACGAGCACAAAGGTCTTCGCGGCATTGCCGCCGAGGTCGAAGCCGATGGAGGGGCCAGTCCAGTAGACGTCGCGCTGGCCCTCGATCTTGTGGAACAGCGTACCCGATCCGTAGCGCAGGCCGATGCCAATGGCACCCGAGGCCTCGCGCCCGGCGATGTAGGCGATCGGCTCGCCCTGATCCTTGAGGATGTTCTCGATGATGCCGGCGAGCCCTTCGGCGCCCTTGCCGAAAACGCCCTCGGCCGCGCCGATCAGATCGTCCTTCTTGTAGGTGTTCGCGGCGGCGTTCTCCGGCACGCCGGCGGCCTCGGTCGGTGTGGTTGCGGTCTGGGCCGTGGTGCTCGCTGGGGGCGCGGGCGGCGGGCTGGTGGCCGGATCGTTATAGACCGGATCGGCTGGCGGGTAGGACGGCGCAGGCTCGGATGGCAGCGGCGTCTGGTTCGCCGGTGCGCCCGGCGCGAGATCTGCGTCGATCTGCGTGTTGGGATCGACCGTGTTGATCTGGGCCGCGGCAGGCGCCGCCACCAGTGCCGCGCTGGCCACCAGCCCGATCGCCCAAGTGATGAGAGGCTGGATCGGTGCTCTCGTCCGGTTCATTCAAATGTCTCCCGCAATCGCAGATCGGCCAGAGGTCGTGCCGCAATATCGCTGGCACGATCAGACCCCCGCTCGAGCTTAGCTATCCGTTCGCCCGGATGAAACGACAATGAACGAACGGTGAGTCGAATCGATTTCGCGTCAAACCGAATCGATTTCCCGCTCGGCCGCTGGTCCATTGAGGCTGTTGATCGCCTCGAACACTTGGCGTTCCGCTTCTGCACGAGGCAGGCCGGGCGGAATGAGCGGCGCCAGTCGATAGGTGATGACGCCGGAGCGCTTCAGGAAACTGTTGCGAGGGGAAAGCCGGCCCGTATCCAGCGCCACCGGCAGCACGGGCACGCCGAGCATGGAATACAGTCCGGCAAAGCCAGCCTTGAGCGGGGCACGCTCGCCATGCGGCACGCGCGTCCCTTCCGGGTAGAGCAGCACGGGGCGCCCTTCTGCGAACGCGGCGCGCGCTTCGGCACGGATGCCGCGCAGCGCGCTGGCACCGCCTGCCCGGTCGACGATCATCAGCCCATAAGCCCGCGCCACCGCGCCCCAGACCGGGATGTCCCCCAGCTCGCGCTTGGCGGCGATCACCGGGCGATGGAAGAGGATCACGGCGTCCAGCGTCTCGAACATCGATTCATGCTTGGAGACAATGAACACCGGTTCGTCAGGGAACGCGCCCTCCACGACGATCTTCTGGCCCAGCACCCAGCGCGCCAGGAACCGGTGAATGCGCGACCACACCGCCGCGAGCGGCACGACCTTGCGTGCGCCGAACGGCATCACGCTCAGGCAGGCGAGCAGCAGGAAGACGGTCATGCCGTAGAACAGCACCGAGAACAGTGCCGAGCGCAGCGCCGTGACCAGCGTGCCGAGCGGGGACAGGGGCGGCATGGGCTTTCCGTTCCCGCTCAAATGCCGAGCAGACCGGCAATCCGCCGCAGGGCGAACTTGTGATATTCGCGGAACAGCACGGTCAGGCTGGGGTGAGACCGCACCGCGTCCGGCACGATGCGGACCGAAGGATCGATCTGGCGCGAGAGTTCATACTGCGCGCGACGCATGTGCCAGTCGGTGGTGATGATCCGCACGGAGGTGTAACGGTTGCGGCGCAGCCATCGCGCGGTCTCGATGGCATTGGAGCGCGTGTCGATCGCCTCGCGGCCCAAGGTGATGCAGCAGCTCATCAGTGTCGGCGAAACCCTGTAGAGCGCGGCAAATTCGCCGCGCCGCACGTCCCGGTCCACGCCGGAGACCAGCAGATGACGGCTCTGGTCGCGGCGGAGGAGGGCCAGCCCGCGCTCGATGCGGCCTGCCGAACCGGTGAGCACGACGATCGCATCGGTCTTTTCATCGTCCTGCGGCTGGGGCAGCAGCATGGCGAACCAGGCAAAGCCGAACGCCCAGATTAGCAGGATGATCGAGAGAAACCGCCGGATCACAAGGAGCGTTCCAGCGCCCGCCGCAAGGTGAGACGCGCGGACAGCGAGGCGACGCCCACGCCCGCCACCGGCAGCAGCGGGAAGATGATCCACGCGATGCCGGGCAGCGAGGCGCTGCTCATGAGATCGGACGCCACTGCCGCCATCGAGCGGCCGACAAGGATGATGACGAGCGTCGCCGCCGCATAGCCCACCACGCCGCCAAACAGCGCATCGAGCATCATCCGCCGCTGGAACAGGCGCACCACCTGCGCATCGGTGGCGCCCAGCATGTGCATGATGTCGATGGTGCCGCGATGGGTGGCGTGCGCGCCTCGCGCGGCCAGCACGACCACGGCGCCGGTCGCAAAGGCCATCAGCGCGACGACGGCGAAGGCGACGAGGCCGATGGACCATACAAGCTGCGCCAGCGGCGAGAGATAATCGCCGTGCGGCTCGACGCGGGCATGGGCGTTGATCTCTTTCACTGCCTTGTCGAGCACAGCGAGCCGCTCGGTCCGGGCGCTCTCCGGGGTCAGCAGTTCGGCATCGATCAGCGCCGGCAGCGGCACATCGGCCAGCTTGAGGTCATTGCCGAGCCAGGGCGCGAGTTGCGCCGCCAGTTCACTCTCCGGCACGACATGCACCGTGCCGACATCCTCGGCCTGATCGAGCAGGCTGACGATGCGGCGCACCGCTTGCCCGCGCGCCTGCGGATCGGCCTCGGCCACCTGCACGGTCACGCGGCCGGAGACCTCATCCACCAGCGCCCGCGCGCCCTGATTGAGGGCGAGGCCGGCGGCGGTTGCCAGCACGGTCAGGAACATCATGATCGCGATCACCCAGGGCATCGGACCGGTCAGCCGGCCCTGCGGCAGCAGCGGGCCAGGGCGATAAGGGCGGCTCATGCCTTCGAGCGGATTGCGCGCCATGGCTCAGGCTTGTCCCGGCTGGTGGGGCGCGGGGCGATAGGGTGAGGAGAGCGCGCTGACGCCATCCTGCCCCTCGATCGGCGCCATGCGTCCGCCCTCCAGCCGCATGGTCCGTGCGCCAGAGACCTTGCCGAGCAGGGCAGTGTCGTGCGTGGCGACGACGATGGTGGTGCCGAGCTTGTTGAGCGCCTCAAACAGGGTGATGAGCCGGGTCGCCATATCCCGGTCCACATTGCCGGTCGGCTCGTCGGCCACTAGCAGTTCCGGCCGGCCGATCACGGCGCGCGCGATGGCGACGCGCTGCTGCTCCCCGCCCGAGAGGGTGGCGGGCAAGGCATGGGCGCGGTCGGACAGGCCGACCCAGTGCAGCATCTCCTCCACGGGCGGACGGATCTGATCTTCGTTCACGCCGGCGATGCGCAGCGGCAGCGCGACATTATCGAAGGCCGAGAGGTGCGCGACCAGTCGGAAATCCTGAAACACCACGCCGATGCGACGGCGGAAACTCGGCAGCCGGGCGCGGGGTAGGGTCACGATGTCGGCATCGAACAGGCGGATCGCGCCACGGCTGGGGCGCTGGGCAAGATAGAGCAGCTTGAGCAGCGAGGTCTTGCCCGCGCCGGACGCGCCGGTGAGGAAATAGAAGGCCCCTTCGTCGAGCGAAAAGCTGAGATCGGACAGCGTCTCCGGGCCGGGCCCATACCGCAGCCCGACATTCTCGAACTGGACTATTCTAGCCATCGCCGCGATTGCATGTCCCCATTAATGGCGCGCGGCCACGCCCGCCGATGATCTGCCGCGCCGTGCATGGCACAGGCCCCCATTGCGGGCAAGGTGGCGGATGGTGCGCCGGCCTCGCGCGCGTCCCGCGGGCCCTGTCGTCCGTCGCTGTGGGGATATCCCCGGCCACGTTCAAACGCCCGCTTGCCCTCTGCGGGAAACCGGTGTTTATGGAGCGCGATGATCCTCGTCTGCCCTCAATGC
Organism: Sphingobium sp. B8D3B; assembly: GCF_025961875.1. NCBI lineage: Bacteria > Pseudomonadati > Pseudomonadota > Alphaproteobacteria > Sphingomonadales > Sphingobiaceae > Sphingobium > Sphingobium sp. B8D3B. The sequence continues at coordinate 3,158,933 of NZ_JAOQON010000001.1, forward strand.
GCCACACGCTATGTTGTGCCCGATAGCGCGATTGGTGCTGCGGGCCGTCAGGTCCGGTGCGCGTCTTGCCGTCACAGCTGGTTTCAGGAGGGCGCGCCGGTGGAGCGCCCCGAGCCGGCGATGGCCGATGCTGCGGCGGACGCCGGCATTGCGCCGAATGAGGCCCCTGCATCCGCACCCGTCGAGAGTGCAGAAGCGCAGGCTCCTGTGGCGCCGGTCGCGGTCGGCACTGAGGAAACCGCCGCCGCAGCGCCCCCGGCTGAACCGCGTCACGACCCGATCGATCCGCCGCCTGCTGCCGCGCCGGCGCAGGAGTTCGTCCACTATCCCGACGAGCCAGCCGAGGCGCCCACCCGTCCGCGTCGCAATCCCGCCAGGCTCTGGACGGCTGCGGCGCTCGCCTTCTTCGTCGCGGTGAGCCTTGCCGGTGGCGCACTCGCTTATTTCGGCCCGCCCAATTGGGCCGTCGCGCTCGGTTTTGGCGGAGCGCCGGCGACCTCCGGCCTCAACTTCTACCTGCCCAAGCCGCCCGAGCGCCGCAACCTGCCGACCGGCGAGGAATATTTCGCGTTCAGCGCCCGCATCCTCAACGATAGCGACCAGGAACAGACCGTTCCGCCGGTGGTGGTCGAACTGCGGGACGATCAGGGCCGGCTGGTGTTCAGCTGGATGACCAAGGCGGACAAGTCCACGCTCAAGCCCAATGAGGAAGCGCGCGTGTCCGAGAGCCGGCTGGACATCCCCAAGAACGCGCGCAACCTTGAGCTCAGGTTCGCCGATAACGCAGGCTGACCTGCCAGAAGCGCGCTGCCTGCAGCACCATCGCCGCCGCCATGCCGAGCGCCGCGGCGAACGCCAGCCCCGCCGATCCCCAGCCCTGCGCATGGCCGTACCAGCCCATGACGCCCATCACGCCGAAGAAGGCGATGATGCCATTGACGCTGGCGACCACCTGATCCCCCAGTGAGCGCAGCGCGGCGACGAAGATCGCCTGGATGCCATCGCACAGGATGAAGGGGGCCAGAATGAGCAGCATGATGAGCGCTTCCCGCGCCACGGCGGGTTGTGCGGTCAGCCCCGCCACGATCGGCCGGCCGAAGAGCAGATAGGCAAGCACCACCGCGCCCATGAACAGGATGGAGAGGCCGCATGCGATCATGGTGCGGCTGCGCGCCTCCCATGGCTCGCCCGCGCCCACGGCATTGCCGACCCGCACGCCCGCGGCAGAACCGAGCCCCAGCGCCAGCGCAAAGCCCAGATTATGCAGCGAGAGCATCACCTGAAAGCCGCCGGCCACAATCTCGCCCATCTGCGTGGAGAGGATCATGAGGTAGGAGAAGCCGAGCACTTCCATCGCGGCGCCAATGCCAGGCATCGCGCCGAAGCGGACGATCGCGCCAATGCCGCTCAGCGCGCTGCGCCAGGCGGCCAGGTCGAGCCGGCGCAATCCGCGCTCGCGCGCGCTCGGCAGCGTCCATGCCATATAGGCCATGGCAAGGCCGCCGCCCAGCGAGGTCAGCGATGTCGCCAGCGCGGCGCCGAACGCGCCCATTGCCGGGAAACCCAGATGCCCCAGCGCCATGGCCCAGGTCAGCACGGCATTGACCGGCAGGGTGGCGAGGTTGACGATCAGCACCCGGCGCGGCGCGCTCACGCCTTCCAGAAAATAGGCGCAGCCGATGGAGAGCATTTGGCCGGGCAGCCCCAGCATCATTGCGGCCAGCACATAGGCGCCGGGATCGACCAGTGCATCGGCGACGCCGGTCAGCGCCAGCAGGGGGCGGGCGAACAGCGCGATGACGACGGCGCTGGGCACGCCGAGCAGCAGGCCGGTCAGCACCGCTTCCCGCCATAGCGCCCCGGTGCGGTGCAGGTCTCCGCCGCCATCCGCGCGGCTGGTGAAGACGATTACGCCGGACATGCCGGCCAGCAGCAGCATCAGGATGACGAACATCACCACCCGGCCGGCCGCCAATGCCCCGAGTTCGCTCGTGCCCGCATAGCCAACCACCGTCACATCGACGAGGTGCATGATCGTCCAGTTGAGATTGGTGAGGACGATCGGCCAGGCTAGCCACGCGATGCGGCGGGCCTCGCTCAGCAGGCCGGTGTGGCGGGGTGGCAAGATGGTGTCAGTGTCGGACATGAAGCTGCTTGATCAGGAGGGGAGGGGAGAGAGGGAGCGGGACCGGAAGTTATGCATTCCGCGCACGCATCGGCCATACTGATTCGCGCGGCGCAGGCTGCGGATCATCGAAGTGACGGAACGCATAGTCAGCACAGCCGCGTGGCATCGGGTCGGTCCTTCCGGCGCAGCCATGACCGGGCTTTTGGCGCCCGCGACACAAGGACTGCAAAAATCGTGACAAAAGCGCGTGCATTGGGCACGTCAGCGCCCTGCTGGATCGCCTGCAGGGGCGTGCAAGTCAAGCCAACAGCCCGATCCCACGCTGCGTTTCACGCTATATCACGATGAAGTGCGAAGGATGGTTGCATGCCCCGAATCCCTTTGCTAAAGGCCGCCGCCTACCCGGGGGCCATCGGCTCCCACCTCCCTGATGTGCGGTCGTGGCGGAACTGGTAGACGCGCAACGTTGAGGTCGTTGTGGGCGAAAGCCCGTGGAAGTTCGAGTCTTCTCGACCGCACCATTCCCAGTCAAAGATGAGCATTTAGGCCTTCTTTGAGGCGGCGGCGGAAATCGCTGCCGTTTCGATGGCAGCGTGTGCGCCATGCCCGATGACGTGGGATTCGCTACTCTCGCCGACGATCACTTCATTGATCAATATGCGCACATGGCTTCATCGAAGCGGTGAATTATTGCCGCAGACGGGCCGCTTTGAGCGCTCGACCATGTGGGACGTCACGAGGTTGCCACGGTGGAACTGGCACTCCAGGAGAGTGCGGGTTCTGACAAAGCCGCGATAGGTGGCGCTCCCGACGCGGTTACCTGCTTTGATCCGAACGGCTCAGTTGCTTGCCTAAAAAGGCATACTGACCCAATTGCCGATAGTTGGTTTGCCAAGACCTAATCTCCATCCTAGAATTTACCGGAAAAGTTACCGGTAATGTAATCGGGCGATGGGGAGAGAGAGACGGTGAGGCGCAAGATATCGAAGATTTCCATGTTGGCATCTGTTGGGGCAGTCGCTCTGGGATGCATTTGCTCAGCAGCGCCTGTGCAAGCGCAAGACGGCGAGGGGGCAGGGCCTCCTGAAGCGCGGGCCGCCGCCGAGCAGGAGTCGATCGTTGTCACCGGATCGCGCATCCGCACCAGCGGTTTCAACTCCCCTCAGCCTCTTACCGTGATTGGCGCCGAGCAGATCAGGAATCTCGTGCAGACCAATTCGCAGGATGTTCTCAACAGCATCCCTCAGATCACCAGTGCCATTTCCGACACCAACCCGGGCAATGCGTCTGGCGCGGAGGTGGGGTCGGCGACGGCGAACCTCCGTGGCTTGAACCCTTTTTACGGAACCCGCACGCTCACGCTGGTGAATACCCGCCGCTTCGTGCCGACCGGGGACGGCGGGGCCGTTGACCTCAACCTCATTCCCAGCGCCCTGATTGCGCGGGTGGAGACCGTGACGGGTGGGGCCTCGGCCGCTTATGGCTCGGATGCTGTCGCGGGGGTCGTGAACATCATCCTCGACACCAAGATGACGGGCCTTCGCGCGCAGGTTGATTCCGGCCTCACCTTTCGGGGTGATGGTCGCAAGATCCATGGGTCGCTGGCCTATGGCACGTCTTTCGCAGGGGATCGCGGCCACATCATCGTCGGCATCGAGTATCAGGATCAAGATGAGATCGAGAGCTGTTTCAACGCCCGTCGCTGGTGTCAGGCCGGCTGGGATATCTTCGAGAACGCGAACAATATCCTGCCCAACGGCCAACCCTCTGGATACAATGTTCCGGGCTCGCCGGGCTACGGGCTGCCCAACTATGTTTTGGGCCGGGATTCGGCGCTGGCATTCAACACACCTTATGGCGTCGTGCGCAATCGCGCGCCCGCCCCGCTTGCTGCACGCAACTATCGGTTCACAGCGGATGGCAGGGGAATCGTGCCCTTCGACCAGGGCGAGTTCGTCAACAACAGCACCATCGGCCAGGTCCAAGGCAGCGATGGCATTTCGAACTATGATGATGCCAGCCTTCAGGCCGGGCTGGAGCGCATTGTCGCTTATACGGCCGCGGAATTTGCCCTCAGCGATAGCCTGACGCTTTCCGGAGAGTTCAACTATGGCAAGCGGATCGCCCGGGCCGCCACGCTGACGGCAGGTCCGCGATCCACCTTCTTCGTAAAAGCCACCAACCCTTATGTTCCGCCGGAGCTTGCCGCTCTGCTGGGCGGTGCCTCATTCAGTTTCGGCAAGGATCTTGACGGTCAGATCCCGTCCTACAGCCGCGCGGAGGTGGAAGTGTACCGGGGCGTGATTGCCCTCTCGGGCGATCTCGGCGGCAGCTGGAAATGGGACGCCTATTATCAATATGGGCACAATGAGCGTAATCAGATGCGCAATCGCTCGCGCGTCAACACGCCCTTCACCTTCGCTCTCGATGCCGTTCGCGCGCCGGCGGGCAATGTGTTGGGGGTCGCTCCTGGCACGATCGTATGCGCCGAGTTGTTGAAGCCGAACCCCAACCCCATTGCGGTCGGTTGCTCTCCGGCAAACTTCTTCGGCCTCGACAATCTAACGCAAGCCGCGATCGATTATGTCTATCGGCCGGTGTTCGAAGACTTCGTCTATGATCAGCACGTCCTGGCCGCGAGCATCACCGGCGATCTGTTTGGCGGCATCGGCGCGGGGCCGATCGGCTTTGCGGCGGGCGGCGAGTACCGGACGGAAAGCGGCAATGTCACCCATGGCGACATTCCCAACTATCTTGATTACGCCTTCACCTTCGGCCTCGATTACGGCGGAAGCATCAAGGTTCTTGAAGGCTTCACGGAACTCAACGCGCCTTTGCTGGCCGGGCTGCCAGGAGCCGAGCGGCTCGATCTGAACGGCGCAATCCGGTACACGCGCAACAGCGCCAAGAACCGCATCACCGACGAAGCGAAGTCGACAACCGCCACCAGCTGGAAGCTCAGCGCCATCTATGAACCGCTGCGGGGCGTGCGGTTTCGTGGATCGCGGTCTCGCGATATTCGCGCTGCGGGCTTCCGGGAACTGTTCCTGCAGCAGGTGCCGACCGATCCTGGCACCTCGCAGGGCACCGTCCGCAATCCCAATGGACCTGGCGGCAACGCCAATGATGCCACGCCGATCCTGAGCGGCGGCAGCTTCCAGCTAGGCGCCGAGAAGGCCGATACGACGACGGCCGGGATCGTGCTGCAACCTGCCTTCGTCCCGGGTCTGCGCTTTTCGGCGGACTGGTTCGAGATCAAGCTCAAGGATGCGGTCACCACGCTGTCGGGCCAGTCGATTGTCGACCTGTGCGATCAGTTCGACACCTTCTGCGACCGCATAACATTCAACGGCGGCAATCTGGCCGACATCAGCTTCATCGATGCCCGTCAGGTCAATCTGGGCCTGATCACTTATCGCGGCCTTGATTTCGAACTGGAGTACAATCTTCCGCTGTCCGACGTGGCAAGCAATTGGGACGGCGCGCTCACCCTGCGGGTACTTGCGGCGCATCAATATGATCTCAAGGTCCAACCCGATCCCAATGTCCGTGCCCTCGATTATGCCGGCATGACAGGGCCTCTTGTGGGCCGGGCGGACTTCAATCCGGCGCCGGCGTGGCGGTGGAATGCATCGGTCACTTACAATCAGGGTGGCTTTACGAGTGTCTTGCAGGTGCGGCGGATCGGCTCCGGCATTGGCGACGTGACCAAGGTCGGTCCTGAGGACGAGGGCTATGATCCTTCTCTTCCCAACAGCATCAGCGTCAACCGTTTCGACGGGGCGACCTATGTGGATCTGGCGATGACCTATCGCATCCCCTTCGGCTCGGGCGATCAGAACTTCGAGATTTTTGGCAAGATCGAGAATCTGTTCGATAAATCGCCGCCGATTGCGGTTGCTACCGGCGGGAGCGGCGGCTCGCCTTACCCCACGAACCCTGTGTTCTTCGACACGCTGGGCGCTCGCTTCCAGACCGGTGTGCGGGTGAGATACTGAGGCTGAGGGAGGGCCGGTCTCCGGCCCTCCCGTTCAAGGCCGGCGCCTAGCGTGGGTTGTTTCGTGTAAGTTCTGAAACCGCCTGTTCAGACGCGCTCCACCGCCAGCGCCAGACCCATGCCCACGCCCACGCAAAGGGTGGCGAGGCCACGTTTGCCGCCGGTCCGTTCCAACTGACGCACCAATGTCAGCGCGAGGCGCGCGCCCGACATGCCGAGCGGATGCCCCAGCGCGATGGCGCCGCCATGCGCATTGACGTGCGCCGCATCGTCCTCCAGCCCGAGCAACCGGAGGACCGCCAGGCTCTGGCTGGCAAAAGCTTCGTTCAGTTCGATCGCGTCGAAGTCGCGGATGGTGAGATCGAGACGCTGCATCAGCTTTTGCGTGGCCGGCACCGGGCCGATTCCCATTAGCCCGGGCTCTACGCCCGCCGCCGCCGCGCCGAGGATGCGCGCGCGCGGCGTCAGCCCGAAGGTCTTCGCAGCCTGTTCGTTCGCGATGATCATCGCCGCCGCGCCGTCATTGATACCGGACGCGTTGCCGGCGGTGACGGTGCCTTCGGCACCGAACAAGGGCTTCAGCCGCGAGAGCGTTTCAAGGGAGGTGGTAGGGCGCGGGTGCTCGTCGAAGGACATGAGATCCGTCTCTCCACGCACCTTTCCCGGCACCGCGACCGGCAGAATTTCACCGTCGTGGAAGCCGCTGCTTCTGGCCGCGGCGGCACGCTGCTGGCTGCGGAGCGCAAATTCGTCCTGATCCGCGCGGCTGATCTGGTATGCCGATGCGACATTCTCGGCCGTTCGCGGCATCGTCTCCGTGCCATAGGCGGCATCGAGCGCTGGATTGACGAAGCGCCAGCCCATTGTGGTATCCATCAACTGCTGATCGCGGTCGAAAGCGCCTGTGGCCTTGCCCATGACAAGCGGCGCGCGACTCATGCTCTCCACACCGCCGGCCAGCGCAAGCTGCATCTCGCCTGTGCCGATCGCGCGCGCGGCCGCGCTGACGGCCTCCAGCCCCGAAGCGCACAGGCGGTTGTGCGTGACGCCCGGCACCGTGACAGGTAGCCCGGCAAGCAAGAGGCTCATCCGCGCGACATTGCGATTGTCCTCGCCCGCCTGATTGGCGCATCCGTAGAACACCTCCTCGATCGCGGCTGGGTCGAGTTGCGGATTGCGTTCGAGCAGCGCCTTGATAGGCAACGCGCCCAGATCGTCCGCCCTTATGCCGGAGAGGCCGCCACCATAGCGCCCGATCGGGGTGCGGATGCCATCGCAGATGAAGGCCTTTCTCATGCCTCTTGCCCCGATCCGCAGAGGCCTCGCGCTCCGGCCGTGAGTTCCAAGGGGACCCCGGTGAGCGCACGGAGATCGTCAAGGCCGAGGCCATCCACCATGTCGATGACGCGGGCGCCTGCCTGCCCGACCTCGAAGGTGGCAAGATCGGTGTAAACACGGGACACGCAGGCCAGCCCTGTCAGCGGATAGCTGCACTCGGCCACGAGCTTGCTTTTCCCCTGCCGGGTCAGCAGGTCCATCATCACGAAGGTCTGCCGGGCGCCGATCGCGAGATCCATCGCGCCTCCGACAGCCGGGATCGCGCCTTCCTCGCCGGTGTGCCAGTTGGCAAGATCGCCGGTCACGGATACCTGATAGGCGCCCATCACGCATATATCGATATGGCCGCCCCTCATCATCGCGAAGCTGTCCGCATGGTGAAAATAGGCGCCGCCGGGTAGCAGGGTGACCGGCTGCTTGCCTGCGTTGATCAGTTCCCAATCCTCCTCGCCCGGCGCTGGCGCAGGCCCCATGGCGAGCAGTCCATTTTCGCTCTGGAGGAAAATGTCGCGGTCTGCTGGCAGATAGTCCGCGATCTTGGTTGGCAGTCCGATGCCGAGATTGACGTAGGCGCCCTCCGGGATGTCCTGCGCCACGCGCTGGGCAAGCTGATTGCGGTCGCGTCGGTTCATGGCAGGCTTCTCCTCATGCGGCGGCCACGTTCCGGCGATCGACCTGCACCACCCGCTGGACAAAGATGCCGGGCGTCACGATCGCTTCAGGATCGAGGGCGCCCAGCGGGACGATTTCGGACAGCTGAGCGATGCATGTTCTGGACGCCATCGCCATGATCGGGCCGAAGTTGCGGGCCGTCTTGCTGTAGACGAGATTGCCCCAGCGGTCGCCGCGGTGTGCCCTGATCAGCGCGAAGTCCGCCGAGATCGGATATTCCAGCACATAATCGCGCTCACCGATGCGGCGGGTTTCCTTGCCCTCTGCGAGTTGCGTTCCAAAGCCGGTGGGCGTGAAGATGGCGCCAAGGCCCGCACCGGCGGCCTGTATCCGTGCTGCCAGATTGCCTTGCGGCACGAGTTCGAGCTCGATCTCTCCGGCCCGATAGCGCGCGTCGAAATGGTGGGAATCGACCTGGCGCGGGAAGGAGCAGATGATCTTCGCGACGCATCCGGCCCGGATCAATGCCGCGAGGCCGGTTTCGCCATTGCCCGCATTGTTGCTGATGATGGTGAGGTTGCCCACGCCCCGCGCAATCAGCGCGTCGACGAGTTCGTCCGGCATGCCAGCGGTTCCGAACCCGCCGATCATCACCGAGGCGCCATCAGGAATATCCGCTGTCGCCTCGATCAGGGATGCAAAGGTCTTGTCGATCATGATGTTAAATCCAGGAGGCCAAAACCGAACGGATCACGCGGGGTAGGGCAGGGGGCGAACGTCGATCCGCCCAAGGCGCCCATGTCCCGCCGCCATCGGCTAGCCGGATCGGGTTTGCTCCGTCTCAAACCGGGAGGCGACAAAGATCAGAAAGCCGCCAACGGCCGCCGAGCACGCCACGATTCCCATCGAATAGCGCAATGCGTGGACGCCAAGATCAGCGAAAATCGTATCGTTCATCAGGCCGATGCTGGTCGGCCCGATGAGATCGGCCAGGAAATTGCTGGCGAGAAGCGCGAAGGCCAACCCTGTCGCGCGCAGACCGGCCCCGGATACGTCCATGCAGATGGCAACCGTCGACGCTTGCGACCCCATGATCAGCATTCCGGTGAGCAGATAGGCGGGCATCCACACCCAATAGTCCTCTGCCATCAGATAGGTCATTTCGGCGGGCGCGCCCAGCATCAGCATGATCCCCGGCACCCAGAAGCGCCAACGATGGTCCCGCCGGGCAAGTCGGTCGGTGACCCATGCGCCGACCAGCGCGCCGATCAGCAAGGCCGGGCCCCGCGAAATTCCCGAAAGCACGCCAATTTCCGTGGGAGACAGTTCCCGAACCCGGACCAGGAAGGCCGGCGCCCATACACTGTTGGCCTGCAACGTCACGCCAGCCAGCGCGAACCCGGTGATCACAAGCAGGAAAGCCGGTGAGCGGCGCCACTGAGCCCAGGCCGCTTTCAGGCTGACCGGTGCAATGGCCTTGCCCTGGGCGTCCTTCTCGCGCTCCGGCTCGCGCACGGTGAAGATGGCCAATGGCACGAGAATGATCGCCGGCAAAGCCAGAACGTAGAAAGACGCACGCCAGCCGTAGCGATCCGTGACGTAGCCGAGGCTGCTCATCATCACGAGAACGATGATCGCGCCGAAAATCCGCAGGCTCGCAAGGGCCATCCGGCGGTTTTGCGGCGGCACCAGATCGTTAACCATTGCGCTGGAAGGCGCGTTACCCGATGCCTCGCCGATCCCCAGCAGCATGCGCGTGAACAGCAGGCCGACAAAGCTGGTGACCATCCCCATCAAGCCAATGATCAGGCTGTAAAAGCCGAAACCGATGGCGATGATGTCGCGACGGCTGTAGCGATCGGCCAGACGCGCCAGGGGCACGCCGGCGACGGCATTCAGCAGGAAGAAGCCGATGCCCGCGGCCAGGCTCATCTGGGTATCGGTCGCACCGAGCTCGAGTTTGATCGGCTCCAGATTGAGCGCCAGCAAGCCGCGATCGACCATGTTGAAGCCGCTGAAAATCCCCAGGATCGTCAGCGCCCAGAGCTGCTGACTGGAGAATTTGGTGGCGGCTGGCTTGAGAGCGCCACCGGCAAGGCCCGGCCGAGCATCCATAATCAATCCTTCCGAGCAGCGCCGCGCCGAGACCGGACCTCGGCGGGTTCAAGTATGCCGTTGCGGTTGGTATCCTGGGCATCGAAAGCGGCAGCCTTTCGACCGCCGGATGCCCATTCCGCCCGCGAAAGCTGGCCGTTCCCGTCGCTATCCAGCGTCGCGAGTGCGCCCAGCCGGGCCGATGGCGGTAATGGCTTGAGCGTGAAGAGCCCGAAGGCGCCGACGCATGACGATGTCACTGCGCAACCTATGCCGATCAACTGTGGCCAGTTCATTGCATCCCTCCGGCTCGACAGCGCGCCCTCATCAGCACACCCTCTCCTCACGTAAAACCTATATATCCAGATTAACGGCCTAGTAAAGCGGAATTGGAAGGAAATGGCCGCGAAAGGACCGTTTCAAGCCTATTTGGACTTGATGTTGAGGCGAACGACGTCGCCCCGATAGGTGTTCCGGGCAAACAGCACGAGGATGCCGTCCGCATCCACCACATAGCGCTCGATCTGCGCGACAGGGGCGTTGAGCGGGATCTGGAGGGAAATCGACGCGTCGAGATCCGCTACGCCGATGGTCATGATCTGCTCCACATCGGCAATGGCGAGGCCATCGATGTCGGCGACCAGCTTCAACGCCGTCTTGCTTGTGAACGCCGCGCGCGGAATCTTGTTTGCCCAGCGCTCGGAAATGAAGACCTCGGCGATCATATAGGGCTGGTCATCGCGCCAGTGCCGACGGCTCAGCTTGCGATAGGCCCCGTCGGCAACGCCAAACTCGATCGTTCCCGCGATGCCGACCTTGCGTTCTTCGCCGATCAATTCGATCTGCGCGCCTTCGCGCGCCTGGAGGAGGCCGAGGAAGTTGGTCTCCAACTGGCACCAGATTTGATCGCGCGGTGCGCCGGTGACGAACGTGCCTTTGGCGCGGTATCGGCGGATCAGACCTTCCTCGGCCAACATGCCCAGGGCCTGCCGGACGGTCTCCCGCGCCACATCATAGGACAGGGCCAGCTCAACGACGGTCGGTATCTGGCTGCCGACTTCCCACACGCCCGTCTCGATATGGCGGCGGAAGACGGCCGCGAGTTGATGATAGCGCGCGATGCCCCGGCTGCCGAGATCGGCGGCTCCTGCGGGCCGGCCACCGGGGCCTTTCGGATTGGACCGGGTTGAATGCGTGCTCACAGCCTGTCTCCGTTACAAAGAGTCCGCCATTAGCTGCCGGGCTGCCTTCCGTAAAAGGCTTTGATCGCTCCCCATGATATACCAATTGGCACCCATGTCCGAGAAGTAACGGCGCTCCGCCTCGCTGGAGACGACGACGCCCTTGATCTTTTCGCTGTCTGCCACGGCCTGAAAAATCGAGGTCACGATCGCTTCGACAGCAGGGGAGGAGGCGTCGCTTTCGCCCAAGGCGACGGCCAGGTCCGCCCGACCGATCACGATCCCGTCCACGCCCTCAAGTTCCAGAATCGCTTTCGCCTCATGTGCCGCGTCCGGATGTTCGATTTGCACCAGAACAAGGACATCGTCCGCGGCATCGATGACGTCACGCATCGAGCCCGAACCGTAATTTGCGTGGCGCGGCGCGCTCGAATAGCCTCTTTTGCCGCCCTTATAGCGGGCGCTCGCGACCACGGCGCGTGCCATCTCCACCGACGCGACATGGGGAACCATGATCCCGGCGGCCCCAAGATCCAGAGCGCCGCAGATCGAGGTGCTCTGAGCGTCGGCAACCCGCACCAATAAGGGCAACTGCGCCGCGCGTCCTGCCAGCATCATGAGATCGAGCATGCCCCGGTCGAAAGGGCCATGCTCCGCATCGATCACCGCGAAATCCGGCTTCTCTAGCGCCAGGATCTCGACAATCTGTGGCGCGGGCGTCTTGATGAACAGCCCGCGAGGCGCTTCCCGGCTCATGCCGCCGGCTCCGCATGGACCTGATATTCGTGCGCGTTGAACACCCAGCCCTTCGCGATGAAGTCGGCGCGAGGCGGCGCGAACACGTCGACCAGCACATGCTTGCCGTCTCCTACGCCTTCCGTGGTGTGGATGATCTCGGGCGGAATGACGACCACGCTGGAAGGGCCGGCAGGCAGATGCTGATCCTCCTGCCAGAGCCGCGCATCGCGGCCCCAAGGGGTCCGCAGATGGTGGGTGAACTGGCCTTCGATGGCCAGGCTTGCCTGCTCCAGATCGGCATGGGCATGGGGGCTTAGCGCGCTATTGTCCCGCAGCCCGTCATATTCGACCCAGTTGATGCTCATGGTTTCGCTTTGAAGGAAACGCAGCCTGCCATTGTCGGGCGGAATGGTCACATCCTCGATCCGGTGAATGCGGACATCCCCCCCATGCGCGATGCGCTCATAAGCCTTGCCCACGGGACGCACCCGCGCGTCATGCGAAGCATAGGCGTCGGCATTGCGGGGCATCGCCATGTCGGCCTGCTCACGATGGGTCGCGAGAAGATAGAAGGCCGCGGGCCGGTCCAACGCGAAGGCATAGGCGCCGGCCGGGATGATGACCACGCTATGGCCGGGCAGCGCCATGGCCCGATCTCCGCTCAGCGTTCCCCCGGCATGCGGAAGAAGCAGGATGATCTCCCGCTCCGAAGCGAAGCGATGCGATGCGGCGGGCCCGCTTTGGACCCGCTCGATGGAGAAATTCTGCGCTCTGGCAGCGGTGCGGCCAAGCTCATCGGCAGGAGCGGGCATCAGGTCCACGAGCATTGGCGTTCGCACTGGCTTGTTCATGTGTTCGGCCCTCAATAGGTTGCTTCGTTGGCGCGCTTGAACTTGCGCGCCAGTTCGAAGCTCTCCTGCGTCACCGCATATTCGGCGCCGCCCAGTCGCGACACCGGACGGGCGGCGAGCGTGTCGAAATGCCCGTCTTCGTGCAGATAGCCGGGCGCAATATGCATCCCCACCACCTCGCCGAACGTGACATTCGTCTCCGGGCCCAGATCGCCGCCGCCGAACGAGATCACCTTGATGACCCGGCATTCCAGGCTGCAGGGCGAGGCGGCAACGCGGGGCGCGGCGACGACCCGGCAGGGCGCTTTTTCGATCCCGAAATGCTCGAATTCGTCGACGCCGTAAGGCACCGGCGAGGAGGTATCGTTCATCGCTTCGAGCTGACTGGCAGCAACGAGATTGAAGACGAACTCGCCGGTTTTCCTAACGTTCGCCAACGTGTCCTTGGCCGGCCGATCCTCCGGCGTGTTGCAGGAGAACATGAGGATGGGCGGCAGGTTCGAGACGATATTGAAATAGGAGAAGGGCGCCAGATTGGACTTGCCGTGCTCGTCGACCGTGCTCAGCCAGCCGATGGGCCTGGGGGCCACGATGGCATTGAAGATACCGCGTTTGAACGACGCGCTGTCCTTCGGATCGAAAAAGAGGGGCTGGATGTTGGCCATGATTATTCCGATCTTTCGGCTGCTACGCGACGCTGCTTGAGCGTCTGCATGATTGCGGGCAGGCGACTGCGCGCCTGATCTTCAAGAGACTGGTAAATGGAGCGGCCCCGGGCATCGATGCCGACGGTGAGAGGGCCGAGATTTTCGACCCTCATCTTGCTCAGCCTGAAATGCGAAGGAAAATCGCGCCATTTGACGGCGAGAACCTCTTTGATCGCTTCGGACAGGATCGGGCTCCCGCCGCCAAGCAGCGACAGGTAGACGCAGCCTGTTTCTGCCATGACCTTGGCGACGTCCGCGCCCAGGCCGCCCTTGCCGCCAACGATGTGCAGGTCCAGATCCCGGATAAGCTGCGGCATATAGGCATCGAAGCGGCGGCTGGTCGTGGGATTGACGTACCGCACATCATAACCGCCGTCGGGCCGCGCCTCGATCATGTGCGGGAGATGGATGAAAACACCTTCAAACGTCAGCGGCAGCGGCAAGTCGCGATCGAGACAGTCGATCATCCGCTTGTGGGCCGGCAGGCCGCCGGTGACGACGATATCGCCGCTCAAATAGACCAGATCGCCAACATTGAGCGCGGCCACCGCTTCCCGGGAAGGCGGGCATGTGATCGAGACGACCGCCATCAGAACAGTTGTTCCACGCGGCCATCGCTATGGAGCCGCGCCTTCGCCCGCCGGTTGATCCAGCAATTAAAGCAGACCGCGACCGGCGTGTAGCCATGACCGAAAGCATAATCGATGTGGACGGCAAGCGCCGTGGTGCTGCCGCCAACCCCCATCGGGCCGAAACCCGTTGCATTGGCCGCCTCGGTCAGCCGCTCTTCCATGGCCGCGAGCGTTGGATTGGGGTTGAGAGAGCCGATCTCGCGATAGGTCGCGCGATTGGCGAGCTTGGCCGTCAGGTCGAAATTTCCGCCAATCCCCACGCCAACAACGACAGGGGGGCAATGCTGAGACCCCGCTTCGATGATGGCATCCAGCACGCAGGCTTCGATGTCTTCCAGCGAAGGCGAGATCAACGTGCGCAAGGATGCCCAGCGTCCGGACCCGAGCGCCTTGGGCACGCAGGTGATGTCGATATAATCGGCATTGCCGAGCAGATCGACGGTAATGGCGGGCATGTCCTTGCCCGGGCCGCCGCGCTCGTTCGTCAGGGGATTATTGACGTGTTTGAGAAGGGGCGGTGAGATGGTCTCGACAAGATGGTCGAAGCCGCGGGTAATGGCGGCCTTGAGGTCGCCCTGCCACTGTGCCGCCCCGCCGATTTCGACGCAATAGGTCGGCACGCCGCTGTCCGAGCAGACGAATGTGTCTCTCGCCTCTGCGAGACGCGCACTTCGCACCATGAGATCGAGCGTTGCCCTGGCGCTCTCCTGCGCCTCATGTTCCCGAGCAGCTTCCAGCGCCTGGATCGTATCCGGCGGAACCCTCCGCAATGCGGCTGAGTAGAGGGATTCCGATATCTCCTGGACCAGATCCTCGGTAATCATGACAAGAGAACACCCATATAACTAGGTTTTAGTTCTAGGAGTCGGGATTGGCACGGTCAAGGCATTTTCATCCCGAGAAGGGCGGCAGGATTGTCTGAAAGGCAGCGACGGAAAGCCTCTTCTCCCACCCAGGACCGGAGCTGATTGAGCAGGGCTGACGGGTCGGGCACCTGAGCGGTCCGTACAAAGGGCCAGTCCGATCCCCAGATCACCCGGTGGGGTGCCGCGTCTACAAGTGCGGATACGACCGGCTGCATGTCGCTATAGGCGCCCGGCAGTGCCGACCGCCGAAAATAAGTCAGCTTGACCCAGGCCTTGCCGGTGGCGATGGCATTCAGTAGCCGGTCGAAGCGATAGGTGCCCGGACGGTCATCCGGGGAGAGACCGGCCAGGTGATCGAACACCAACGGCATATCGCTCCCAGCGTCGCCAAGCGCCAGATCAGCGCATTGCTCCAAACTTCCCCACACATGGGCGTGAAGCCCGAGAGCGCGCATGTCGCTGCGCAGATCCTCAAGCTGATCAAAGCCTTGCGTCCCCGGATAGCGACCGCCGTCCGGCCCCGGCACGCCGACAAAACGAAGGGCGACGAGGCCTGCGCTTCTTAATGCTGCCAGCCTATCTCGATCGATCGTCGCGCTGACAGAGCCGACTCCCAGCAGCCGGCCCTGGCCGTGGCGCAAAGCATCCAGCAGGGCGCTATGATCGTCGCCATAGAGGGAGGGCTGGATGAGAAGCGCGTGATCGAACCCCAGCCGGTCGAGCGTCGCAAGATGCAGGTCGCGGTCGGCGGACGGAGGCTCGTAAGCGCCGCCTGGTGCGAGCGGAAAGTGCGGACGCGGCCCGAAAACATGGGTGTGGCAATCCCAGGCGCCGGCCGGCAGGATGTGCGGAGGACGACCGTCGCCGGACATTCCGGAGTTGCTGGTCACGCTTCTGCCTCCTGACGTACTTTTTACCGTCGGACGACGGCCGGGTTAGCGCTATTGACCTAATTCTTTAGGTCATGCAAGTCAGCCAGAAGGAGCGAACGTGAACGACCTGCCCGAAATTGCTGTCATCGCCGAGCTGCCCGCGGACCTGCGAACCGCGCTCGAACGCGATTTTCGGTTGATCCCCGTCCCGCTCGAAGGCGCGAATGCGCAGCCCGTCACGGCAATTCCATCGACTGTGCGCGCTGTGGCCACGCGGGCGGTCCTTGGCATTCCCTCGGGCCTTCTGGAAGCGCTGCCGGATTTAGGACTGGTGCTCTCCCTCGGCGCGGGTCTGGACAATATCGACGTCGAGGCGCTGGCCGCACGCCAGATCGTCCTCGCGCACACCCCCGACCAGTTCACGGAGGATGTCGCCGATTTTGCACTCGGGCTCATCTACGCCGCCGAGCGCAACATCGTCGCGGCCGACCGGTTCATGCGCAGCGGACGTTGGGCGGAGAACCGCTTCATGAATGGCCGTCGCGTGAGCGCCCGGCGGGTCGGCATTGTCGGACTGGGTCGGATCGGGCGGAGGCTCGCCGAGAAATGTGCCAGCCTGGGCATGTCTGTCGATTACCATGCGCGCGCCCCGGTCGCGGATTGCGCCTACACTTATCATTCCGACGTAACCGCGCTCGCTGCCGCGTGCGACATTCTGGTGCTGGCCTGCGCGGTGACGGATCAGACGCGGCGCATGGTCACCCGCGAGGTCCTGGACGCGCTTGGCCCGCAAGGCATCGTCGTCAACATCGCGCGCGGTGCTGTGATCGATGAGGAGGCATTGATCGACGCCCTGCAAGATCGCACCATCGCCGGAGCGGCGCTCGACGTGTTCGACAAGGAGCCGGACTTCGACCCACGCCTGATCCGCCTCGAGAACGTGATCCTGACGCCGCACGCCGCAAGCTTCACATTCGAAGCGCGGCAGGCGGTCATTGATCACCTGATGGACGCGGCAAGAGCCTACTTTTCGAGCGTTGATGATTCCCAGGCCCCCTCATAGCGGAGAATTGCGATGTCCAACCTGTCTGAGATGGAAATCACCCGGCGGTGGCCGGCCGAGCATCCCGATCGGATTCAGCTCTATTCCGTCCGGACGCCCAATGGCGTGAAGGTCTCCATCATGCTTGAAGAGACGGGGCTGCCGTACGAGGCGCATCTCGTCGCCTTTTCGACGGACGAGCAAAAGAGCCCGGAGTTTCTCTCGATCAGCCCGAACGGGAAGATTCCGGCCATCGTCGATCCCTCCGGTCCGGGAGGAGCTCCGATCGCTCTGTTCGAGTCCGGTGCCATTCTGCTCTACCTTGCCGAGAAGACCGGGCAGTTCATGCCCACCGACGCATCCGGTCGCTGGGAAGCGCTGCAGTGGCTGATGTTCCAGGTCGGGGGCGTTGGTCCGATGGTCGGCCAGCTGGGTTTTTTCCACAGGTTCGCGGGCAAGGACTGGGAGGATAAGCGACCCAGAGACCGGTACGCGGCGGAAACCGCTCGGTTGCTCAGCGTCATGAACACGCGGCTCGCAGATCGGGAGTGGTTTCTCGGTAAAGATTATTCGATCGTCGACATCTCGCTGCTCGGATGGATCCGCAATATTGTCGGGCTGTTCGACGCGGCAGAGCTGGTTGACTTCGGATCAATGCCCCACGTCGCGCGATGGCTCGAACAAGGACTGGCCCGCCCCGCAGTTCAGCGCGGGCTGAACATGCCGCCGCGCCCGTCCTAAGGCCGGCTTGCCGGCGACGGCGGTGGTCAGCGCTCGTCCAGCCTGTGCCGGTGAAGGAAGGCCGAGAGGAGGTCGGCCACGGCCACATTATTGAGGTCCGCAAAGGGGAGGTGGGTGTTCCCCGAAAGGCCGGCGGCCGGCAAGGACAGGATTTCCGCCTTACCGCCATGGGCGTTGACGATCGCCACAAAGGTCGTCGCCGCGCGATAGGCCGCGCTCCAGTTCGTCGACTGCGCAATGTGATCGCCGAACACGATCTGGATCGGAATGCGCGTGAGCCGCTTGAACTGCTCGGCGGACACTTTGACCGGGCCGAACGGTCCCTTCCCAGCCGGCGGGCCTTCCCCTTCAGGAAACACGAACCCGGGCGGCTCGTAAGCGACGATGCCTTTGACATTGTCACTCTCGAGCGCGGTCATGAAGGCCCGGAAACCGCCGCCGGAATTGGTGACAAGCACCGTTGGGCCGATCCGGTCGACAGCCTTCGCCGCTGCCGCGCTCTGCAATTGAGCGTTCGGTACAGTGTCGAACTCATCGTACCGCGCGCGCATTGCCTGATCCCAGGCTTGCGGGTCGTCCTTGGGGAACTGGATGCCCGCGAACCAGTTGGGGTAGGTTTCCCCCAGGCGCCAGGCCTTGAAATTCCCCTCATCTCGGCCGGGCACTGCCTTGTAGGTATAGTCCTCGCAGCCCCAGTTCGCGCGGCCAACGCGCGGGCCATCCCAGAGGTAGATCGGGAAACCGCGGCGCAGGAAGATGCTCTGGAAGCCTTCGCCGCCATCCCACCGGTTTTGCCACACGGCCACGCTGGAACTGTGCCACAGCAGCAGCGCTGTCTTCCGCGCCCGCCGGGGGATCTGATATTCCACGAAACCGTGATCGCAGGACAGATGTCCCGCCGCAGCATCGCCCAGCAGCGCACCACCGACCGAAAACGAGCCTTGCCGCTCCAGGACGATGGGAGCCGCGAATGCCGGAGTTGCCGTGAACGGACTCGTGGCGACGCAGAAGCTGCCGATGCTCGCCAACGTTAGCAAGCGGCGCAGTGATCTTCTCATGGATTCGGTCTTCCCCGGAAAGGCAGATGAAGAATGTCAGGAGGCTCGCAGGGCGCGGAGGCAGTTTCCCGCCGCCGGTCTTGCATCATCCATTAATCCGCAGATGATACCGGAGAAATTTCCGCTTCTCAAGGCCGGAGGATGGCTTGCGCCGCAGACAAAGCCATGCAATTTGTAAATCCGGAATATTTTCCGGCTTATTGCGGCGCAGGCGGGTTTCAGCAGCGTCCCAGCGGCGTCTTG
This sequence comes from Sphingobium sp. B8D3B, assembly GCF_025961875.1. Classification (NCBI taxonomy): domain Bacteria; kingdom Pseudomonadati; phylum Pseudomonadota; class Alphaproteobacteria; order Sphingomonadales; family Sphingobiaceae; genus Sphingobium; species Sphingobium sp. B8D3B. Next base: position 3,178,033 of record NZ_JAOQON010000001.1, read on the forward strand.
AGCAGGCGCCCGCCCAGACGAGAGCGATGCATCGCGGGGTTCGGAGAGGAAATTTGGACGACATTTCAGTCACGCGGATCAACGGTCTCATCGGCGCCGAGATTGGCAATGTGGACATGTCCAAGGATATTGATGACCGGACGATCGAGCAGATCACAAAAGCTCTCGCCGAGAATGGCGTCATCTTTTTCCGCGATCAGGATCTCAGCGCCGACCGGCAACGCGCATTTGCAGGCCGCTTTGCCTTGCCGGGCGCAAAGCGCGCGCCAGTGGCGGACGCGCAGATCACGATGATCGAGAAGGAAGAGCAGCAGCTCAAGAATGTGGGCGGAGGCTGGCATGCCGACCAGACATTCAACGAGGTTCCGTCCTGGGGCTCTATCCTCGCGGCGAAGGTGCTGCCGTCAGCCGGCGGCGACACGGTGTTTGCGAGCCTCGCTGCCGCTTATGATGATCTCTCAGAGGGCATGAAGACCCAGCTCGAAACGATGCGAGCAGAGCATAATAACGAGCGGGTCATCACGTCGATGTCCCTGCTGCCCCAATATGCAGGCGCCAAGGCGAAGATCGTGAAGGCGACCCATCCCGTGGTTATCCGGCATCCGATCACCGGCCGTAAATCCCTGTTCGTCAACCGCGGCTACACGACCCACTTTGAGGGATGGACACAGGAAGAGAGCGCGCCCTTGCTCCAATATCTGTTCCAGAAGTGCGAACGACCGGAATATCAGGTCCGTCTCAAGTGGCGCCCGGGAACGGTGGCGTTCTGGGACAATCTCCAGGTCCTGCACTATGCCGTCAATGATTATCACGGCGAGCGGCGGGTCATGCAGCGTGTCTCCGTTTCGGGCATTCGTCTCGATCGGGCGGGGTGCACAGCAGCGGCCTGCGTGTCCCAGCCATGATGTTCAATCACATCTTTGTCGGAACGAATGACCTGGAGAGAGCGCGGCAGTTTTACGATGCCGTGATGGGGGCACTGGGGCACGCCAATGCCGCCGCCCCGGACGCGCTCCTGCTTTCTTATCGCTGCGGCGAGCAGGGCTTCGCTGTCAGGGCGCCCCGCAACGGCGATCCGGCAACCTTCGCGAACGGCGGCACGATCGGCTTTCGGGCGCCAAGCCCGGAACATGTCGATGCGTTTCATCGTGCCGGGTTGGCCAATGGAGGGGTAGACGATGGCGCGCCTGGCACGCGGCCGGGCAGTTACGGCCAGCCATATATCGCCTATCTGCGCGATCCCGACGGCAACAAAGTCTGCGCGACCTGGAAAGCTTCCTGGAAGGACTAGTCGCGCCGGTGCGGCTGCCGTCAGAGCAGCGAAGACGCCGCCTGTTCGATCTCGATCGCAGCCTCCTGCAATGGGCCAAGCAGATCGGCCACCAGCCGATCCAGGGACGCACTGCTGACCGAGGCGGCTGCGACAATCGAAGCCGCCTGAACCCCGCCCAGCGACAGGGGAACAGCAATGGAGCGCTGGCCCAGGAAGATCTCCTGATCGTTCAGGGCGTAGCCCTTGCTCCGCGCCTCTTCCACATCGGCCTTCAGCGCTGCGGCACTGGAAAGGGTGTTGGGCGTGAAGGATTGGAAGTCCCAGCCTTTCAGGCGCTCGTCCAAGACGTCCGGCGCCAATCCGGCGAGCAGGACCTTGCCGGGCGCCGTCGCATAGGCCGGCAGTCGCGCGCCGACATGCACGTAAAAGGGCTCGATCGGCTTATGCGTGCCCCGCGCGATGTAGACCACGTCGCGCTCGTCCAGCACCGTGATGCAGCACGTCGCATTCAGCCTGCGCGCAAGCTGGGTGAGAAGAGGTTTCGCGATAGCGGCGAATGGCTGCGACGAGAGATAGGAAAAGCCGAGTTTGAGAACCCGGGGGGTGAGGCAGAATCGGCCTTCGTCGGCTACGGCATAACCGAGCTTCTCCAGGGTCCGCAGAATACGGCGGGTGGTTCCCGGCGTGAGCTTGAGCTCCCGTGCAATCTGACTCAAGGTCCAGTCAGGATTGTCCGATCCGAACAACTCCAGGACGGCTAGCCCTTTTTCCAGCGAGGGAATGAAGTCGTCATCCACCGCGCGCGCGCCCTCCTGCTCCCCGGTCTGCGTTTTCGATTTGGCCATGTTCAATATTCCGACTTTTTCGCGGGGAATGATGCTGCTCTGCTTTCCACGGCTGGCGGTCAGAATCAAGCTGACGTCCTTAGCCGATCCTGCATGGCGGACAGAGCCAGAAGCAGACAGGGCCGCCGGCGCCAGCCGACAGCCCTGTGTTGCTTTGGGGCAAGCCGAATGCTCGGCTCAGCGCATTATTAGAAGCTCTTCTCCACAGTCAGGTAGAACTGGCGCGGCGCCGCCGGCTGCGCGTTGGTGTAGGCCGCGCCCAACGCCTGGGAGTCGAACACGTTATAATAATAAACCTTGTCGAAGAGGTTCGTGGCTCCCACGGCGATAGAGAAGTCATATTCGTCGTTGTCGTAGGTCAGGCGGGCATTGAAGACCGAACGCGCCGGCATAAGGTTATCAAAGGTGGTCGACGTGCCGGACACCACCTGGCTCGATTCATAGATCCAGTCCACCCGGGGCGTGATCGATCCGGCCAGTGACGGAAGCTCTGCCGTGTACTGCACGCCCGCGTTTGCCGTCCAGAACGGCGAATTCTGCCGCCGGTTGACTGCGCGCTCCCGAATGTCCGGCGCCGTCAGCTTGGTGTACCCCACCGAGCCATTGATGAGCAGGCCATCGACGGGATTGATGGTGTACTCGGCTTCAAAGCCGCGGATTTTCGCGGCCTGATTGCGATAGTAGGTCCGTCCGAGGCAGGTAATGCCGGTGCCTGCCGCCACGACCGCGCCGCAGGTGGTCGACCCCGCAGGGCCTCCCGCGAGTGGGACGAGCGTGCGATTTCCGGGCACGGGCTGACCATTTGCGTCCAGCAGGGCCTCGGATCCTGAAATCGAAGTCGGGCGGTTCTTGAAGTCGGTATAGAAGGCCGCGAGATTCAGGCGCACCCGACGATCGAAGAGATCGAGCTTGGCGCCGATTTCGTAGGCGATGTCGTCATTGCCATCATATTGCGCGATCTGTGAGGGCTGTTGCGGGCGCGGATCGAAGCCGGGAAGCGAGTTGCCGGTCGCAGCGGACACATAGATGAGCGCGTTGGACGCCAGCTGATAATTGACGCCGGCCTTCCAGTCGAACCGCGTCTGCTGCGGAACGACGTAAAAGACCGTGTCGCTGGCGCTGGGTGAGGTGTCGAGGACGTTATAAAAGTCGACGACCTTCTTATCGTCCGAATAGCGCAGGCCGCCCACGAAGCTGAGCGCTTCACCAAATGGCCGGATCGTGGCATTGGCGAAGACCGCCTTGCTCGTCGGGTTGAACTCAGAATCGATGAGCCGCTGGAACGAGCTCTGGGGCGAGATGAAGGCGGCATGCTGCGAGCCATCGGCCGTGAAGTAGAAGCCGCCCATGACCCAGTCGATGAACGATGACTTGCCGGACAGGCGCGCTTCGGCCGTCCAATATTCCTCCGAGAAGGTATTGGACCGCAACACCACATTGAGTGGCGAGCCATCATCGTCATAGGAATGGGTCTCGACCATCTCACGGTGTGCGACCACCGCGAGGAAATTGATGTCGGGATTGATGTCCCAGCTCATCTTGGCTGAGACGCCCCAGTTCTTGAGGTCGATGAACGGCGAAAAGCGGGCGCCGCCGCGCACGGCCACACCATTGATCCGCAAGCCATTATAGAATGTGTTGCCTGGGATGACCGTGCCTGCGACGATGGGATCGCTGAAGCTGGCATAGGTACTATAGGGATCGCCCGTCAGGAAGCGGGTGTCATAGGCCAGGCCCAGTGTGTTTGCGGCGGACACGACCGTCCCGGATACCCGGTTATTGATGATCCCGACGATGCTATCGGCGTTGTTCTCGCTGGTATCGCGGATATAGTCGCCCGTCACCGTGAACCGCAGATCGTCGGACGGCTTCCAGAGCAAGGATCCTCGGTAGGCCTGCACATCTTCGCCGCCCTGATGGCCGACGACGCAATCCTTGGGCGTGAACCCGGCGGTCGGCATGTTGAGCGTCGAGGCATAAGGCAAGGAGCCCGACAGCGCAGGCGTGCCGCGCGCGCGCATCTCGCAGGTGAAATCGAGGATCTTCTGATAGCCCGTCCGCTTCTTCGAGAGCGCGGAAACGGAGAGGGCGAGCTGCTCGTTCAACGGCAGATTCAGCGAGCCGCGGAAGTCCATGCGGTCATAGGAGCCGGCTGTGATCTGAATACGCCCATAAACATCGCTGGTGGAGGGCTGCTTGCTGATGATGTTGACCGCGCCGGCGAGCGAATTCCGCCCAAACAGGGTGCCCTGCGGACCCCGGAGCACCTCGATATGCTCGATATCCAGAAGATCGAAGTTCGACCCGAGCAGCGTCGGGAAATAGACGTCGTCGAGATAGAAAGCGACGACAGGCTCGCTGGCGAGGCTCGTATCCCGATTGCCGATCCCCCGGATTGTCGCGTCGATACCGGGCCCGAATGCACCTTGTGACTTCCGGAATTGCGTGTTGGGAACCACAGCGGTCAGTTCGCCGACGCTGGTGATGCCCTTCTGCTCGATCGCCTCGGCCGTGACCGCGGTGATGGCGATCGGCGTATCCTGCAAATTCGTCGACTGGCGCGTGGCGGTAACCACGATGTCCTCAAGGCCGCCTGCCCGGCTGTCCTGTGGCGTCGCTTGCGAGGCCGCCGATGCCGATCCAACCTGTGCGCTTGCCGGCCCTGCTAACAAAGCGAGAACCAGCGCTGCCGAGCTTATGGTTGCCAATTCCAGGTTTTTCATCTCAGTCTCCCTCGGGCGAATTCTAGCGAGATGGAGACCCTCTCGTCGCCCCTCGCGATGCTCGCCATATTTCCGGATATTTTTCCGGTTAGCGATCTAGCGCGCATTTTCGGCAGCTGCAATCCTAATAATCCGCGAAATCCAGATGAATTTTGCGGAGATGTGATGTATCTATTTTGTAAAAATGAGACAGGACTGTGATGAGTTGGGCTATAAAATAAGTGATCAACTACAAATATGTCTTGTCTACATGTATGATCTCGCTGAGAGAGTTCATGTATATGTTTATCGGTCTACGACAATTTTCAGATGTTTTCCGAAGAATGGAAGGACTTCTTTTTGCAGTCTTTCCGGAACTTTACTGCTGTGATCGCCCGGATAAATGTCCAGTTGATTGCTTATAGCATAGTTATCTAGGTTTTTATGGAGCTCGGTTGCTGCGGTGACGATCGTGTCCTGATCGCCGACGTCGATGCCAATGGCGCGATAGGTCCTGAGAGCAGCGACATACTGGTCGATGAAACTGAGCGGGGCATTGGCTGCGCGCTTGGCCATGATCGCCTCGCGCGACTCGCCCTGTTCCGTAATTGGCAGATCGACAAAGAGCGGCGGCTTCGCCGGATTGGGCGAGAACGCCGCCGCTGTCGCAAGTGGCCCTGCATATTTGAACGGAAGCCCCCGGGCTGCCTGAGGGGATGCAAGATCGTTGATCTCCCTCACTTCTTTTGCGGTCAATCCCTGCGTTCCGAGAGTGCTCAGGCAACAGGGCGACAACATGTAGAGAACGCCAAACCGCCCTGGGCGCTTCATGCCGATGCGCGCGACGCCGTAGCCGCCCATGGAATGCCCCATCAAGCCACGCGCGGCCGCCTCTGGAATCGAGCGGAACTCCCGGTCGATATAGGCAGGCAATTCGTCCGCAATGAATGTCTCGAAGTCGCCGGTGACAGTGGAGCTGCCATAGAAAGATCCGCCATACTCATTGCTTCCATCGGGGAACACGACAATGACCTCCGGCACCCCCGCAGCAAAAGCTGCAGCGATCCGCCTGGCGGCATCGAGTTTCTGCATCCAGCTCGCCGCGTCGATGGAGAAGCCGTGCAGGGCGTAAACCACGGGGTATCGCCGCTTGATGTCGCGGCCATAACTCGGGGGAAGAACGACAAAGACCTCGCGCTCGGCGGAGGTCCCCAGAAGATTGCCGGCAATGGCTTGTGATTGGATCAGCCGCCGCTCCACCCGAACTTGGGTGTTGGGGGCTTCGGCCTCGCTTGCGATCGATGGAGCGGCGGGAGCGGCGCCAGCGGCCAGCGAGGCGGTGACAAGCCCAAGGGCAACCAGCAACCGCATCTTCATATCTGCATCCTCTCTTGCCGTCAGGCCAGAAGTCTTCTCGCGGCTCACATTTCACACATAGGCCAATTCGACCTGCGCGCACTCACCACTATAAACATATGTTTACATGTTTTATCGGTCAAGCAGCGCTTGTTTTGGTGTTACTGGACCAGTCGCCATGTCGGCGACGCTGCTGGTCAGAAGTCGAGAGAGCCCGATCCCTCTTCGTTCGAAGCGGTTGATCCGCTCGAGGCCGAAAGCGGCCGGGTGCGTCCTGAGAAGTCCGCCTCCGCTATGGATGGCTGCGAAATGAGGGGCGCACAGGGAAATCCGCCCGGTGCAACGGAACGCGGATTTGATGACTTAAAGTCAAATCCTCGTCGATTTCGGCTCGCGCACTCGGCTCACCGCGCTGGAAGTATTTGATTAACATCGCATCCCTAGCCCGGTCGCTAAGGAGCCTGCCATGCATCGCATTTTATATATCAGCACTGTCCGTCGGACGCTTTCGGATGCGGAGCTTGAGGACATTTTGGTCGCGTCCCGACGGAATAACCGGCTCGCTGATGTAACGGGCTTGCTCGTGGTAGGGAATCGGCGCTTCCTTCAGGTTCTCGAAGGCCCTGAAGACGCCGTCAATTCGACGTTCTCCCGCATTTCAAAGGATCAGCGTCACTATGCTGTGGTCCAACTGAATAACAAGGCAATCGCGGCACGGTCGTTCGCGCGATGGGAGATGGGATTTCAGCGGGGTGGCGACGTCAACGAGGGCTCGACCCTTGAAGAGCAGGTGGCAAGCTTGCTTGAACCTGTCACCGACGCAAATTTGAAAGCCTATTTCAGCGGTTTTGCTAAATCCCATAGTCAGCCGGCCTGAGAAACCACCAACATGCGTCATTAGCGGATCCAAGCTCAGGAACCACCCGCATGTTCCTCGTAGGAAGCCCGAATAGTCATCTTGGGCGCCGACGATTGACACTCATCGTCCAATCCTCAGTTGGAGCAGAGCGCGGCCTCGATGAGAGCAGAATGCCTCGCAACCATGACTTGGCCGCCGCGACATTTCTTCGTCGCGCTCAACTCAGGCCGTCCAGCGCTGCTCCACTAAACCTCATTCGCGTCCGCCTAAACCGCCTTCGGTAAGCGCGAGAGATGCTTGTCCAAGGTCATCGGATAATCGCGCAGCCGCACGCCGGTGGCATTGTAGATGGCGTTGGCGACCGCGGCTCCCACGCCGCAAATCCCAAGTTCCCCAACGCCTTTCGCCTTCATCGGCGTGGACCAAGGGTCGGTGGTATCGAGGAAGATGACATCCTGATGCGGGATGTCGGCATGGACCGGCACTTCGTAACCCGCGAGGTCATGGTTGACGAAAAAGCCGAACCGCTTGTCGACCACGAGTTCTTCCATCAGGGCCGCGCCTGCGCCCATGGTCATGGCGCCGATCACCTGGCTTCGCGCTGACTTGGGATTGAGGATGCGCCCGGCGTCACACACGGCGAGCATCCGCCGGATGCGGGTTTCGCCCGTAAAGGCGTCGACTCCGACCTCCACGAAATGACCGGCGAAGGTGGATTGCTGCGCCCGGTCGGCAAAGTCGTCGGCATAGTCGATGCCATCCTCGGCGACGAGCTCCCCATCGCGCGCGGCGTCGCGCAAGGGCACGGCGCGATCGCCCGAGCGAACCTCGCCGTCGGCAAACGTCACATCCGCATCGTTCAGCCCCAAGCGCGCCGCCACCTGCTCGCGCATCTCGATGCAGGCGGCATAGACGCCGGCTGTCGAGTTGGCCGCGCCCCATTGGCCGCCCGAACCCGCTGCGGCGGGGAAATCAGAGTCGCCCAATTTCACGATGACATCGCCGAGGTCCACGCCCATCATCTCGGCGGCGGTCTGAGCGATGATCGTGTAAGTGCCGGTGCCGATATCAGTCATGTCGGTCTCGACGGTGACCTTGCCGTCGCCCGACAGCCGGACCCGTGCCGCGGATTTGGTCAGCTGATTGTTGCGAAAGCCGCCGGCCACGCCCATGCCGATCAGCCAGCGACCGTCACGCACCGACCCCGGGGTCGTCTTGCGCTTGTACCATCCGAACCGCTCCGCGCCGGTCCTGAGGCACTCGACGAAATGACGCGCCGAAAAGGGACGCTCGGGCTCCATCGGATCGACCTGCGTATCGTTCAGGATACGAAATTCCACCGGGTCCATCCCCAGCTTCTCGGCCATTTCATCCATGGCGATCTCCAGCGCCATCAGCCCCGGCGCTTCGCCAGGCGCGCGCATTGCGTTGCCTTCCGGCAGATCGAGCTGCGCCAGCTTCATAGCGACTTCCCGGCTTTCCCCCGCGTAGAAAAGCTTGGTTTGCTGGACGGCGGTCTCCGGTTCGCCATCCGGCAGATTTCCCGAAATGCTCTCGTGCGAGATCGCAAGAATGCGCCCATCCTTGTTCGCGCCGATCCGGATATGCTGCAGCGTCGCGGGCCGATGGGTCGTGTTATTGATGATGAGCGGACGCGTGAGGGCGACTTTCACCGGCCGCCCAACCGTCTTGGCCCCCAGCGCCGCAAGAACGACATCGGAGCGGAGAAACAATTTTCCGCCAAAGCCGCCCCCGACATAGGGGGAATCGAGCCGCACCTGCTCGGGCTTGAGCGATAGGGCCTTGGCAAGATCGCGCTTGCCCCAGGCAATCATCTGGTTCGACGTCCAGACGGTGAGCCTGTCGCCTTCCCACGCGGCGATGGTGGCGTGCGGCTCCATCATCGCATGGCTTTCGTCCGGTGTGCTGTAGCGCTGGTCGAGCTTGACCTCAGCCTTTGCGTAGCTGGCTGCGAAATCGCCGGCTTTGTTGGTCTCGTCCTCGTCCGGAACGGGCTCGGCCCGAGGCGCCTCACGCTCGAGATCGAATTTGCCATCTTCCCGGACATAATCGACCTGAATCAGCGATGCGGCCGCGCGGGCCTGCTCAAAGGTCTCGGCGACCACCAGCGCGATCGCCTGATGATAATGCTGGATCTTCGCTCCGCCGAACAGATTGGCGGTGTTCTGGTCGCCGAGCGGCAGTGGCTTATGGTCCAACGTGGTGATGATCGAGAGCACGCCAGGCGCGGCCTTAGCGTCGACCAGATCGAAAGACCGGATCGTCCCCTTGGCGATGGCCGCGCCGACGACGAAACCATAGGCCTGGTTCGCGGCGACATCATGCCGCTCATAGGCATAGGGTGCGCGCCCCGTTGTCTTGAGCGGCCCGTCGATGCGATCGGTGGACTTGCCGACGACCTTGAGCTGGTCGATCGGGTTCGGGGTGGCGGGGGCATCGAACTTCACGGCATCAACCCTTCGCGTCGTGCAAGATGCCGGCAAGCGTCCGCTCGACCAGCTCGATCTTGAATGCATTGTCCCTGGTCGGCGCGGCGCCGGCGAGGAGGTGCCGGGCCACTGCCTCCGCCCCTTGCGGGAGCGCGGCATCCGCGGCGTCTGTGCGCCAGGGCTTGGGCGCGATCCCGCCCACCGCAACGCGGCCAGAGCAATCCGGCTGGAGGATCGCCGCCACCGACACGAGCGCAAAGGCATAAGAGGCCCGATCACGCACCTTGTGATAGACATGCTGGCCGCCAATCGGCTTGGGCAGCAGCACGGCCGTGATCAGTTCGCCAGGCGCCAGCGCGGTTTCCACATGCGGCGTCTCACCGGGCAATTTGTGGAAGTCGGCAATGTCGATCGACCGGACATTGCCCTGTGCATCGACCGTCTCCACGCGCGCATCCAGCAGCCGCATCGCAACCGCCATGTCGCTGGGGTTCGTCGCGATACATGCAGCGCTGCCGCCAATCACCGCCAGCTGGCGGGAGGCGCCCTCAATAGCCGCGCAGCCAGTCCCGGGCTGACGTTTGTTGCAGGGTTGGTTGGTATCGTAGAAATAGGGACAGCGGGTCCGTTGCAGAAGATTGCCGCCGGTGGTCGCCTTGTTGCGGAGCTGCCCGGACGCGCCGGCCAGAATGGCCCGGCTCAGGACCGCATAATCGCTGCGCACGCGCCGATCCGCCGCAAGCGCCGTATTGGTGACGAGCGCGCCGATCCGCAGGCCGCCATCGGTCTCTTGCGTGATCTGATCGAGCTTCAGATCCTGGACATCGACCAGATGGGTCGGGGTTTCGATCTGCAGCTTCATGAGGTCCAGCAGGTTCGTGCCGCCGGCAATGAAGCGGGCGCCCTGCTGTCTCAAGACGGCCGTCGCGGCCTGAGCGGGCGAGGTCGCGCGCTCATAAGTGAACGGCCTCATGCCTTGGTCTCCGCGACTTCCGCAATCGCCTCGGCAATGTTGGAATAGGCGCCGCAGCGGCAGATATTGCCGCTCATCCGCTCGCGCAGTTCCGCGTTGCTGAGTTGCGGCTTGGCCGACAGATCATCGGTGACGTGGCTCGGTACGCCGGCGGCGATCTCATCCAGCATGGCCACCGCAGAGCAGATCTGTCCCGGCGTGCAATAGCCGCACTGATAGCCATCATGCTTGACGAAGGCGCGTTGCATCGGGTGGAGCTGGTCTGGCGTGCCCAGTCCTTCGATGGTGGTGACCTTGTCGCCATCATGCATCACCGCGAGCGTCAGGCAGCTGTTGATCCGGACACCGTCGACCAGCACGGTGCAGGCGCCGCACTGACCATGATCACAGCCTTTTTTCGTGCCGGTGAGTTTGAGCTCTTCGCGCAGCGCATCGAGCAATGTGGTGCGCGTGTCGATTTGGAACCTGTGCGGCTGACCATTCACGCTCAGGGTAACCTCGACCATCGCCTCGCGTGGTTGCGGCAAGGGCTGCCGAGCATCGGCGTTGTTCAGGCTCATGGTCGCCGCCGTGGCCGAGCCGCCAACCAGCACGCCGCGTCGAGAGACGTGCCACTCCTCCGATCGATCCATGGCATCGTCGTCCTTCGCACCTGCTGATTGGATAATCCCATGCTGGCCGAACGCAGCAGGCGCCAATTGGCTTCCAAATTATCGTGGGTGGCAGGCAGGCGCGGCACTGCCCGCCTGTTCAGCACCGCTCGGGATAGGTTGGCTTCGCGGGCTCCCACTTCCAATGTCGCGGGATGACCAGCGATCCATTCGATCTGAACCGATTTGTCGACGCCCAGCAGGGACGCTACGCGCAGGCCCTGGCGGAAATACGCAGCGGTGCGAAACGAACGCACTGGATGTGGTTCATCTTTCCGCAGATTGCGGGCCTGGGGACCAGCCCCACGGCGCAGCACTTCGCGATCCGCTCGCGCGCCGAAGCCGAAGCCTATCTGGCGCACCCGGTGCTCGGCCCGCGCTATGAGGAATGCGTCATCGCATTACAGGAGCTGGATGGCTCCAGCGCTGAGCAGGTCTTTGGCGCCATCGACGCGATCAAGCTCAGGTCATCACTGACGCTGTTTAACAGCGCTGAGGATAGGCCGATCTTCCGTGCCGCGATCGAGCGCTGGTTTGACAGCCCTGACGAACGCACCGTCGAAATTCTGGGGCAGATGGGTTCATCAGCCTGAAAGAGGGCGGTTGATGAAGCGGAGGCTCATATCGCCCGGCGAACGTATCGCAAACCTTCCTATAAAAATTCGCCCCATCGCCGATTTCAACCCACGCTTGTCACAGCCGAACCTCCCGTGTATTGAATGGCAATCGATTGCAAAATCGTTTTCAGACCTAAGAGTTCGGGTCGCCCGAACCCTCTGCCCGGCCATCCTGCACACCTGGCCGGGCAGAGTTGGGCGACCGACACGGATAAAGTCCCCAGCCGCCGGATGAGGGATTGACTTGCAATCGATGGACAATAGCCTGTCGCACATAAATATGGCGGGCAAGGGGAGTGGCTGATGGATCTGGATGGCGATCATGAACTTGCGGCCATCAGTCGCGATCCGCATTATCAGGCTCTCGTCAAGGCCCGTGGCCGCCTTGGCTGGATTCTGAGCGGCGTGATGATGGCGATCTTCTTCGGCTTCATCCTGCTGGTGGCCTTCGGGCGTACCATCCTTGGCCAACCGCTGCCGGGCATGACGACGACCATTGGCGTGCCTTTGGGCATGGCGGTGATCCTCTCGGGCATCGCGCTGACCGGCTTGTATGTGTGGATTGCCAACCGCCGGTTCGATGCCGAGCTGGATGCGCTGCGCGCGGAGCATCGCCTGTGAGCGGTTCGCGCTGGGCGGCGCTCGCCCTCATGGTGACCATCGGCGCGTTGATGCCCGGCATCGCCCGCGCGGCCACGCCGGGCAATGCCGGCCCCAACATGCCGGCCGTGGTCACCTTCGGCCTGTTCATCATCGTCACTCTGGGCGTTACGGCCTGGGCCGCACGGCGGACGCGCACGACGAGCGATTTCTATACGGCTGGCGGCGGCATCAGCGGTCGGCAAAACGGTCTGGCCATCGCCGGCGACTATATGTCCGCCGCCTCATTCCTCGGCATCTCCGCGCAGATTTATGCCGATGGCTATGATGGGCTGATCTACTCCACAGGTTTTCTGGTCGGCTGGCCGATCATCCTGTTCCTGCTCGCCGAACGGTTGCGCAATCTGGGGCGCTACACTTTTGTCGATGCCGTCGCGTTCCGCTTCGCGCAGACGCCGGTGCGGATTTCTTCCGCCTTCAGCTCGCTCACTGTGGTGCTGTTCTATCTGATCGCGCAGATGGTCGGCGCGGGGCAGCTCATCCAGCTGCTGTTCGGCATTCCCTATCCCTATGCGGTCGGGATCATCGGCCTCGCGATTACGGCCTATGTGCTGTTTGGCGGGATGATCGCGACGACCTGGGTGCAGATCATCAAGGCGGTCATGCTGCTCGGCTGCGCCACCTTCATGTCGCTCGCCGTGCTGTATCGGGTCGGCTTCTCGCTCGACACGCTGTTCGAGCAGGCCGTCGCCGCCAAGCAGGCGATTGCGCTGGCCGCAGGCGCCAGCGCCGATGCAGCGGCGGCGAGCGCGCGGGGCATTCTTGCACCCGGCGGTTTTATCAAGGATCCGCTTTCGGCGATTTCGCTCGGCATGGCGCTGATGTTCGGCACCGCGGGCCTGCCGCATATCCTCATGCGCTTCTTCACGGTGCGCGATGCCCGCACCGCGCGCGCCTCCGTGCTGTGGGCGACGGGGTGGATCGGCTATTTCTATGTGCTCACCTTCATCATTGGCTTTGGCGCGATCGTCTTCGTCGGCAGCAACCCGGCCTATCTCGAGGCCTTGAGCGGCGGGCTGCGCGGCGGCAGCAACATGGCGGCGGTCCATCTCGCCGATGCGGTTGGCGGCGAGGTGTTCATGGGCTTCGTTTCGGCGGTCGCCTTCGCCACCATATTGGCAGTGGTGGCCGGGCTCACCCTTTCCGGCGCCTCGACCATCGCGCATGATCTCTACGCCTCGGTCATCCGCAAGGGCAATGTCGACCAGGCGACCGAACTGCGCCTGTCGCGGATCACGGTGCTGGTGCTGGCCCTGATCGCGGTCGGGCTGGGGATCGCGTTCGAGAAGCAGAATGTCGCGTTCATGGTGAGCCTGGCCTTCGCCGTGGCTGCTTCGGGCAACTTCCCTGCCCTCTTGCTCTCCATCCTGTGGAAGGATTGCACGACGCGCGGCGTTGCCTGGGGATCGGCCATCGGCACGCTGACCGCGCTGGCGTTGACGATCCTCTCGCCGGTGATCTGGGTCGGCCAGCTTGGCGCTGCGCACGCCATCTTCCCGCTCGCCTCGCCCACTTTGGTGTCGATGCCGCTGGCCTTCTTCACCATCTGGCTGATCTCGACGCTCGACCGCAGCGCGCGGGCGCAGGTGGACCGCGCCGGCTACACCGCCCAGCGCATCCGGTCCGAGACCGGCATCGGCGCCGCCGGCGCCAGCGATCATTGATCTGACTCATGCGACAGGAGACGCATTCATGAAGTTTCTGAACCGATCCTCGGCCTGGCTGGTGGCGACGCTGCTCGCCACGACCGGCCCGGCCCACATGGCCAGCGCCCAGCCCCTGCCCGATCCCGCCGCCGTCGCTGCGGCCCCGCTGAGCGCTGAGGACGCAGCCAAGCTCGCGCCCGTCGCGCCGGAACTGCACGGCGCCGCCCGCATGGCGCTCTATTATTCGACGCTGATGGGGCAAATGACCGAGGACTCGGTGCGCGCGTCGCGCAAGTCGGGCAATATGGGGCCGCCCCCGCCGCCGCATCACCGCGACGTTCCGGTCGTCGAGCAGATGATCCCCGGTGCGGCCGGCGCGCCGCAGGTGAAGCTGTACGTGATCAACGCGCAGGAAGGCGCTTGGCGCGGTGGCATCCTGCACACCCATGGCGGCGGCTACATTCTCGGCACGGCCGCGACCGACGTGCGCCGCCTGCAGGAGCTGGCCAAGGAACTGAACGTGGTCATCGTTTCTGTCGAGTATCGCCTCGCGCCGGAAACGACCTATGCCGGGTCCATCGAAGACAATTATGCCGGCCTGCGCTGGATGCATGACAATGCCGCCAAGCTCGGCCTCGATCCCAAGCGGATCGCTGTGATGGGCGAGAGCGCCGGCGGTGGCCATGCCGCCTTGCTGGCGCTGACCGCGCGCGACCGCGGCGAGATTCCGGTCGCCTTCCAGGTGCTCATTTACCCCATGCTGGATGATCGCACCGGCGGCGTGGTGAAGGTGCCGCCGCACATCGCCACGGTCGGCTGGGACGCGCAGCAGAACCAGCTCGGCTGGAAGTCGTTCCTCGGCCAGCAGCCGGGCACGAACAAGGTACCGGCCGCCGCCGTGCCGGCCCGCGCCGCCTCTCTCAAGGGTCTGCCGCCTGCCTTCATCGCCGTCGGCGGGGTCGACCTCTTCGTGAGCGAGGATATCGATTATGCGCGCCGCCTGACCGAGGCAGGGGTGCCGACCGAGTTGCTCGTCGTCCCCTCGGCTTATCACGGCTTTGACGCCATGGCGCCGGACTCGCCGCAGGCCAAGCAATTCAACAAGGCCCGCATCGAAGCCCTGCGCCGCGCTCTGGCGACGCCAGAGAAATAAGCCGTAGCTTGATTCACAGCGTCTGCCGGCCCTCACCGGTCGGAGAGCACAGACGGGGGCGATCGCAAGGTCGCCCCCTTTTCCTTACCGTCGATCGGGCGTGGGTCGTCAGCCTTTCATCGCGCCGAGCTCGGACTCGTCCCAACCCGTTCGCATGGCCGAGACGGTGTCGAACCGCATGGCCTGCGCGCCATGGCCCACCACGGCGTCCCATTGCGCCAGCCCGCCATGATTGGGATTGCCCGTCCGCGCGAAAGCAATCCACGCGTCGGCCATTTCGGCCTCCAGTTTAAGGGCGGCGGCATCGCCACCGGTCATGCTGGCACATCGTTCGGCATTGGCGAAGACATAGGGGATTTCCGCGCAGTGGAATGCGCGCGGACGCCCGTCCAGCACGGGCGTGCTCCGATCAAAGCTGTAAAGCCATGCCGGGGCGCGACGCAGCGCGGCCTTGCCGTTCGCCTGATCGATGGCGGTCTGGCGGATCGGTGCGGTGGCGATGCGTGACCAGATGTCGCAGGGCAGGGCCTCCGGCGTCGTCCGGCGAAATGCGGCCACCACCGCCGCGCCGCGCCCTCCCGTGTATCGATCAGCCCGGTTCAGCAGCTCCGCCTCGCTCATCGTGAAAAAGTCGGGCTGGTTGATCCCGGTGGTGAACTCGTTGAGGGTCGTGCCGACGATCAGCGGCACATCGGCCGACAGCGCAAGGGACTGCGGTGCATCGGGATTGGCGGGCAGCACCGCGCCATCCACTACCGGGGTAAAGCCGTAGCGGCCGCGGGTCCGAGCCTCCATAGAGCCGCCGTCGGGCAGTGGCGGATTCTCCCGGCGGAAGATGGCCGAGCTCGCCGCCAGCAAGCGATCATAGGGTAGGGAGTGCAAGGCACGCAGATCGGTTTTGCCGATGCCCAACTCCGCCAGCATGAGTTCCCCCAGCTTACGGGTCTGAGCGTGGGGCGTGGCCTTGGCGAAGGAGCCGCTCTGAACAATCGCGCGGTGAAACAGGCCGCGCGCGGCGGGCATGGCCATCAGCGTCGAAACCTTGGCGCCGCCGCCGGACTGGCCGAAGATCGTGACCCGACCGGGATCGCCGCCAAAGGCCTCGATATTGCGCTTCACCCATTGCAGCGCCGCGACGATATCCAGCATGCCGACATTGCCGGACTGCGCATAGGCCGGGTCCACGGAGGAGAGGTCGAGAAAACCGAGCAGGTTGAGACGGTGATTGAGCGTGACGACCACCACATCGCCCCGCTGGGCGAGATTATAGCCCTCGAAGGCGGGGATATCGTGCCCGGAGCCGGCGACAAACCCGCCGCCGTGGAGCCAGACCATCACCGGGCGTCGGGCATTGTCCGTGCCGGGCGTCCAGATATTTATGCGCAGACAATCCTCGCCGTCGAAGCTGTCATTCCACTGGAAAATGAAGGCCTCTTCGTCATTCTGGCGGCCCGTGCCCTTGTCCTGCGGGCAGATCGGCCCATAGGCGAGGCTGCTGCGCACGCCGGTCCAGGGCTTGGCTGGCTTGGGCGGGAGGAAGCGATTGGCGCCGCCGGTCGTGTCGGCATAGGGGATACCGCGAAACATGGTGATCCCGCCCCGCATGAAGCCGCGCACCCGGCCGCTGGCGGTCTCGACATCCGCCATGCCTGCGCCGGCAAAAATGGGACCGCGCCCGCCGACGGCTCCGGGACTCGCCTGCGCCGGTCTTGCCGCGCTGGCTAAGGCACCGGTGGCGACAAGCCCTTGCAGAAGCGCCCGACGACTTGCGCCCGCTCCACGCGAACCTGTCATGTTCCTCTCCTTGCCCTAATAGCTTCGCAATCGATTACAGGTTTAGGCCCTTCGCGCGCGGAAGCAAGCCGGGGGAGGCCCACAATCGGGCTGTGCCGCGCTACCTGCTTGACCGTTGGGGAGGCTCAGCCACTGCTACGGCGCCAGCCGGAGAGGCGGCGCAGCAGGCCGCGGTTGCTGAGGGCTTCGAACATGTCGTCCGGTCCTTCCGGGTCGAGGATCTGGTTGTCCGCCAGCCAGGCCTCGACGCCTGTGAGGTCGGGAATCTCATAGGGCACCAGCGTGCGCCGGCGGCTCTTTGCATTTTTCCGGCCCTTGAAGCGGAGCGCCTCGATCGTCTCGATCAGCGATCCGCTGGCGGCCAGCTTTTTCTCGACCTGTGCGATGCTGGCATCGAGATGCTCGGCCAGCAGATCGTTGCGAACCTCCGCGATGGCGGCGCTGCATCCAGAATTGCTGGGCCGGGAGCAGTCCACGGCCACGTCGCATTCCGTATCGAGCCGCAGGGACCGCGCATTCATGTTGGATGAGCCGACGCGCAGGATCATATCATCCACGATCATCACCTTGGCGTGGACGTAGATCGGCTCCTGATCGCGCGTGACCGGATGGTAGAGCCGGAACCGGCCATGCTTGTCGCGCCGCCGCAGCGCGGCCACCAGTCGGGCGCGCGCGGTATCCATCGCCAGCGGTTCGAGCCAGCCCTGCGCGGCCTCGGGATTGACGATCACGATCTCTGGCCCGTCCGGCTCGTCCAGTCGCCGGGCCATGGCTTCGGCGATCCGCCGGGAGGCGAAATACTGGCTTTCGGCATAGATCCACCGCTTCGCGCGTCCGATCTGCTCGATGTAGAGCTGCTCGATCTCGGTTACCTCGCGCTGGTCCGGCATTTTGGGTGCCGTGCGGGCGATGAGAACCTCTACATCCTCGAATTGCACCGGCAGCGCTTTCGGCCAGACGTCATGCTTGCTGCGGATGCCGGCAATGGTCTGCCCCGTCGCCCGCTTCCAGCGGTCGCGCGAATGCTCGCCCAGCGCCGCCGCTGCCGGCCCCTGCAGAGCGGTCGTCGCATCGTGCCAGGGCATATAGGCCGGCCCTTTGCCGGGGCGATGCCGCTCGGGTTCCTCATCGCGATGCGCGCGCGTGTCCCACCGGTCCCCGGTCATGTCGATCCCGCCGCAAAAGGCGAAGCAATCGTCGATCACGACGATCTTCTGATGATGCGACCCGCCGGTGGGGTGATGAGCGTCCAGCTTCACATGGATGCGCGGATGGATGGCCCATTTGGCCACGGTGAAGATGGTCTTGCCCCGGAACAGCGACCCAATGGCCCCGAGATCCCAGCGCAGCAGATAGACTTCGAGCTCGGGATTGGTCTCGACCAGCCAGTAGATGAGATCCCCGATGGTGGTCGGTTCCGGTCCATCGGGTTGCCCCTCTTCCTGGTGTGCGAGTTCGATCCGCGCGTCGAAGTCCCAGCCGACCAGCATGATGCGCTTGCGGGCGCGGATCATGGCCTGCCGCGCGAACCGGAAATAGTCTTCCGCGTCGACGATCACGCAGGCTTTCGCGGCCTTGGCGGCGCGCCAGTAATTGCCCTTCATGCCGACGCGCTCCCCGCGACCCCCGCCTCGACGTGTCCGCGAGGGTGGGGCTGTAGGCGGCCTGCTTCGATCATGCTTTCCCCGTTTCAATCGCCATCGGAACCCTGAGGCGTAACGGCTATCATTACGGTTGCAACGCAAAAGGGTGCCCGGAGCCTTGCCACTTTTCGCGCGGAACTGTGCGCGATGGCTCGCGGGGGGCCGGAGTCTGTCCGTCGCGCCGGCGACTCGGTTCGTCCCCGCAACGTTGCTGCTGCGGAACCGCACGCTTAGCCAACGCGAGCCCAGTCTCCGGAGTTTTCAAGATGACGACCATTCGCACCGCCCTGATATCCTGCACAGCGCTTGCGCTGGCGGGTCTTGCTGTCCCCGCGCAGGCAGAAGGGCTGGGGGCGGAGGGCAACTATGCCCGTGCCAATGGGCGCTGGGGTGCCGAACTGGGCGCTGGTTATGCGGTGGACTTTGCAGGCTTCAGCCTCACGCCGGGCGCCGGGGTTTATCTGCGCGATGGTGGCACGGCAGCCTATGGCCGGGTGGAAGCGGCTTATCAGATCCCTATGTCCCTGCGCATCGGCATCGGCGCGCGGATCAGCGGCGAGGAGCCGCGCGTCTATGGCACCGTCGCCATGCCCCTGCTGCCCCGCGTTGCCGTGAAGGGCAATGTCGGGGACCGTTATGTGTCCGTGGGACTGACGGTCGGCTATTAAGCGTCGACGATGGCGGTTGGCTGACAGCCGAAAGTCGCGCAGAGAGGCGACATGCCGACCATCTTCAGCCATGCCGCGATTTCCCTGTTCGCCGGCGGTGCGCTAGGCCGGCGCCGGATTGCGCCAGCCCTTGCGATCATCGGTGGGGCGCTCGCTGCCCTGCCGGACCTCGATGTGATCGGCTTTCCCCTCGGCGTCGGCTACGCCAGCCAATGGGGGCATCGGGGCTTTACCCATTCGCTGGCGTTTGCATTCGGCGTGGTCGGCCTGATCGCGCTGGTCTGGCCGCGCGCGCGACGTCCAGCGGCCTTTGCCTTTCTGTTCGCCTGCGCAGTGTCCCATCCTCTGCTCGATATGCTGACCGACGGAGGGCAGGGCGTGATGCTGTTATGGCCGTTCGACCATCAGCGGCTGTTCCTCGACTGGCAGCCGATCCGCGTCTCTCCGATCGGCGCGCGCTTCTTCTCGGCACGCGGGCTGGAGACGGTCTACTCCGAACTGCTGCTGATCTGGCTGCCCGGGCTGGCGATGATGACCGCCGCGTGGTTTTGGCGCCGCTGGCGGAGACAGGAAGTTGGGGCCTCCAGCAAACGTCCATAAAGAAAGGCCCGCGCCGATGGCTCGGGCGGGCCTGTTTCTTTGGGAAGCGCGGAAGAGACCCCGCGCTGCCTCAAAAGCGCTGTTGGCGCTCGTAAAGCGACTTGTAATGCTGGATCCGCGTGACCCGCAGACCCGGCATGCCGGACCGGTCCACCGCGCGCTGCCAGCTGGCGAATTCCTCGAGCGTCAGATCGTAACGCGCACAGGCTTCGTCCACTGTCAGCAGGCCGCCATTGACGGCCGCCACGACTTCCGCCTTGCGACGCACTACCCAGCGGGTGGTCGACGGGGGCGGCAGCGAGTCAAGCGTCAGCGGCTCACCGAGAGGGCCGACAACTTGAGCAGGGCGAATCTTCTGGTTCTCGATCATTCTTTCCTCATTCACCGACGGGGATCGGTCTGACACGGTCTTCTTGCTCATGATGTTGACCCCAAAGCTTTTCACTCCGGCTAACCGCCAGAGTGAACGGCGCCTTCACCATTGGTCCCCACCGCCATGAATGCCGCCACGGATGCATTGAACGATCCCGCCGCGCGTCGCAGCGTTGCGGGGCTCGGTGTGTTCGATGCAAAGATCAGGCTCAGCCGTGACGGCTCATCCGCAAGCACGACCGGAAGATCGGCTTCACGAATGGCCCGGGCCGTCGGTGTCGTATCCTGGCGCGCGGCGTGAACCGTGAGCAGCAGGCGCAGATCCGGAATCCGGGGGCTGCGTCCGCTTGCCAGGGCGACAGGCAGGGCCTGATCATCGAGGTTGGCACTTATGTCCATGGCCACCCTGCTAGCAGCCAAAAGATAAGCGCTCGTAAAGGCCGTGGTGACAGGTTGTTAGGTGAGATTACCGGTGCATAGACCGCGACGGACGGCCTTTGCCCGCTGGTCATCGGTTGCGGGTGCTGGTCGCTGCGCCCCAATGCGCTTATATGGCGCCGATGGACGGACTTTTTCAGCTTCCAACGCCTTTCCAGGGCAAGCGCATCGTCGTTGCCATGTCCGGCGGCGTGGATTCCAGCGTGGTTGCGGCGCTGGCCGCACGGTCGGGCGCGGAGACGATCGGCGTCACGCTGCAGCTTTACGATCATGGCGCCGCCGTGGGGCGGACGGGAAGCTGCTGCGCCGGGCAGGATATTCGCGATGCGCGGGCGGTCGCAGACAAGCTCGGCATCGCGCATTATGTCTTCGATTATGAAAGCCGCTTCCGCGAAAGCGTGATGGATCGCTTTGCCGATGAGTATCTGGCCGGCCGCACACCCATTCCGTGTGTCCGCTGCAATATGGGCGTCAAGTTCACCGACCTGTTCGCGCTGGCCCGCGATCTGGGTGCCGACTGCCTGGCCACCGGCCATTATGTCCGCCGCGTGGCAGGCCCGGCTGGCGCCGAGTTGCATCGCGCTGTCGACCCCGCACGGGACCAGAGCTATTTTCTGTTCGCCACGACGCAGGATCAGCTCGATTATCTGCGCTTTCCCCTCGGCGGCATGGAAAAGCCGGTCGTCCGGCAGATCGCGGCAGAACTGGGGCTGGGCGTCGCGCTCAAGCCGGATAGTCAGGATATCTGCTTCGTGCCGGATGGCGACTATGCCGGCGTGGTGCGGAAAATCCGGCCCGAAGCCGATGATGCGGGGGAGATCGTCCATATCGATGGCCGCGTGCTGGGGCCGCATAAGGGCCTGATCCATTATACGGTCGGGCAGCGGCGTGGGCTGGAGATCGGCGGCCTCGCAGAACCGCTCTATGTCGTGCGGCTGGATGCAGCGCAGCGCCGGGTGATCGTCGGGCCGAAGGCGGCACTGGCCGTGCGCGCCGCGCGCCTTGACGAGATCAACTGGCTCGGCGGGACGTTCCGTGGAAGCTTGACCGCAAAGGTGCGGTCCATGGCCCGTCCCGTTCCCGCCCGACTGGATGGCGACCGGCTGATCTTCGAGAGCGAAGAATTTGGCGTGGCGCCGGGTCAGGCGGCGGTGCTCTACGATGGCGACCGGGTGCTCGGCGGCGGCTGGATCGCGGAAACGGAAGGCGCGGAGATGGCCATCGCATGAGGGCCGCGAGCCCTGCCGTGAAACAAAACGTCAACTCCCATGGCTTAGAGGTGAGTGGCGGCTTGCGGAGTGCGTCCATGGCAATTTTGAAGAGGATCAAGGGTCGGGCGAATCGAATCGCCAGGAACTTTTCGGGTCGGGTGGTGGATGTTTTTCACGATCGGGCGATCGATCCCAAAATCGCCCGCTTTCGGGCTTCCGAGCACTTCCAGTCGATGCCGAGCTTGCGGGTTCTCGTGGTCGGCGTTCAATCGAACCGCTCGCCGCAATCGCTCGGCGAAATCTATGGCCGGATGCAGAGCGACCGTCACCGCATCACCTTTGACAGCAAGGGCGTCGATAATCTCGGCAAGCTGGACAACACCAATGTCCTCCTCGCGCGGCATGACCTTCGCGAATTCGACTGGGTGGTGATGACCGACGATGATGTCGAGCTGCCCAACCAGTTCATGGACACCTTCCTGGCGCTTGCCGAATATGCCGAGCTGAAGATCTGCGGTCCCGCGCAGCGCGGCTATTCTTATTGGAGCCGCGAGATCATGCGCCGTCGCAAGGGCGCGTTGGTGCGCGAGACGAACTTTGCGGAGGTCGGCCCGCTGGTCGCCTTCCGCCGCGAGGTGTTCGACATCGTCTTTCCCTTCCCCTCGCTGAAATATGGTTGGGGCGTTAATACCGTCTGGCCGGTGCTTGCCGAGAAGGAAGGCTGGAAGACCGGGGTTGTCGACGGCACCGCGCTCCGACACACCAAACCCATTGGCGCGACCTATGATTTCCGCGAGGCGGCGCGGGAGGCGGAAGAGTATATGAACCGCTTCGGCATCGTCACCGGCGTGCATGCGCTGCACACCTACCGGACATTTTACGAGGCGGGCTGACGGTCCTGTGCGTTTTGCCGTGAATAAAACGTCAACTCCCATGTCGTAGGGCGAGTGACGGTTTGCGGGAGTGCGTTCATGGCAATTTTGAAAAGGATCAAGGGTCGGGCGAGTCGAACCGCGAGGAATCTCTCAGGCCGGGTGGTGGACGTTTTCCACGATCGCGCCATCGATCCCAAAATTGCCCGCTTTCGGGCTTCCCAGCACTTCCAGTCCATGCCGAGCTTGCGGGTTCTCGTGGTTGGCGTTCAATCGAACCGCTCGCCGCAATCGCTGGGCGAAATCTATGCTCGGATGCAGAGCGAGCGACACCGCATCACCTTTGACAGCAAGGGCGTCGATAATCTCGGCAAGCTGGACAACACCAACGTCCTTCTGGCGCGGCATGACCTTAGCGAATTCGACTGGGTGGTGATGACCGACGATGATGTCGAACTGCCCGACCAGTTCATGGACACCTTCCTTGCGCTCGCCGAATATGCCGAGCTGAAGATCTGTGGCCCCGCGCAACGCGCCTACTCTTATTGGGGCTGGGACATCATGCGGCGGCGCAAGGGCGTGCTGGTGCGCGAGACGAACTTTACGGAGGTCGGCCCTTTGGTCGCCTTTCGCCGCGAAGTGTTCGACATCGTCTTTCCCTTCCCCTCCCTGAAGTACGGCTGGGGGTTGGACCCGGTGTGGCCGGTGCTTGCCGAGAAGGAAGGCTGGAAGACCGGGGTCGTCGATGGCACGGCGCTCCGTCACACCAAGCCCATCGGCGCGACCTATGATTTCCGCGAGGCGGCGCGCGAGGCGGAGGAGTATATGAACCGCTTCGGCATCGTTACCGGCGTGCATGTGCTGCATACTTACCGGACATTTTACGAGGCGGGCTGACGATCTGGCCGGCACGCCCGTGGGCGGTTAGTTGATCACCGGGATGAGGTCGTCCTCATTGGAGGCGGGCGTGTCAGCCACTTCACCGATGCGCAGCATGGCGAAGATGACGCAGCTCAGCACCGTCATCGCGATCAGGATGGCCATCAGCCAGGCAAGGCCGCTCGCGCCATAGATCCACGCATAAAGGCTGGCGCCCAGCGCGACCGGCAGGTTGGACAGCGAATTATAGATCGTGAACTGGGTGGCGCCGACCCGCTTGTCGGACAGTCGCATCCGCAGCGGGTTGGAGCTGATCGACGTCAGAATGTCCGTCGCCTCGCGCCCGATGGAGAGCAGCACGAAGACGGTGCCGATCATCGCGACCTCGGGCGAGAGCAGGAAGACCAGCGACATGACCGCATAGCCGGCATAGGTGATGACGGTCGCGCGGCGCGGCCCGATCTTCCCGACGAGGAGGGAGCCGACGCCCATGCAGGAGATGGACACCAGCAGGCCGACCGTGGCGACCATCCCCGAATAGCTGCTGGTGCTGAAATTCGCCTGTGTCGTCGCGAAGACCGGCCAGAAGGCGGTGAACGCCCCGCCCACCGCGCGGCCGAGCACGCTGGCGGCGAGCAGCACCAGACTGTCGCGCTTGATCATCGAGCGGAAGGTGATGGCGAGGATGCGCAGCCAGGGCAGGCCATGGGCGCTCAGCGCTTCGGCCGAGGCCCGGCCTTTTGTCCATGGCAGCAGCTTCTCGCCCGGCCGCTCGCGCAGCACCAGAGCGAGCAGCAAGAAGCCGGCATTGAAGGGCAGGAAGGCGGCAAAGGCGATCGCGGCGCCATAATGCTGGAGCAGATAGCCCCCCATCGCGCCACCAATGGCCATGCCCAGCGCCTGTCCGCCGAACATGAAGGCGCTGGCCGTTCCCTGCTCTTCATCCGGGAGAATATCGACCGCGAGGCCATCGACCGCCACGTCCTGAATGGCGCCGCCGGAGAAGATCAGCACGCCGAGCACGGTGATGAGGCCGAGATCCTGCGGCCCCGGTGCGGCAATCGCGGCGACGGTGAGGCCGATCAGGATGACGGCCTGTGATCCGATCAGCCAGGCGCGTCGCCGCCCCATTGGCAGATAGGCGTAACGATCCATCAGCGCCGCGCCGATGAACTTGAAGCTCCACGGCAGATAGGCGGTCGCCACCAGCGAGGCGATGGCGGCAGGCGGCATCTGGTTAGAGGCAAGCCAGGCTGCCACCGCCGTCAGGAAAAGGCCGAGCGGCAGCCCTTGCGCCACATAGAAGGTCATCATGCTGCCGATGCGCAGCCGCTTGCTCTCGCTCAATATCAGGCTGATGACGCGTCCCCTGCGGCTTGATTGTCCGGCCGCTCAGGATGCTAGAGACTCATCGGCAAAGTGCAATGGCCTGGCTGACGACCCTGCCGGCAGGGCGGTCAGCGAGTGGGGCGCGACATGACCTGCGCATTGCCGTCCGGCTGGACCATGATGAGATGAGCATCACCCTGATCGCACTGGGCGCGCCAGGTGGGCACGCCGCCTTCCGGCTCGAGCCGCTCGACCTTCGTGACGTCGCGGCAGGAAATATCGGCATCGCGAATGGCGCGCAGGAAGACCGCCTGCTGCTGCGTTTCGGAGAGATTTTCGATGGCCGCGACATGGTCGATCGCGTTGGCGGCGTTGTCCATCGCATTGCGGGCCAGCGCGGCATTGTTGGCTGCGCCTGCGCTATTCTCTTGGCTGGCGCCGCCGCCACAGGCAGCGAGCGAGAGCGTGGCCAGGCCGATCAGGAAAACACGCATGGGTCTATCTCCGGGGCGTTCTTGCTGGGGCGGGCATGATAGGCCGGCGCAACCGCGATTGCGACCCTTATCGCCGGCTTATGGCGCGCTCAGCGCGCGAAGAGCGCCTTGAGCCACTTGTCGAGCACCGGCGTGGCGGGATAATCCGGGTCGCCCAGCCGACGATTGATTTCCATGTGGCCCTGCAGGCCTTTGCCCTCGAACCGGTCGATCTGCACCGGCGTTCCGGCCTTGCGCAGAGCTTCGGCCAGCGCGCGGGCCTGCGCGGTGCCATCCTCGCGGTCGACATGGAAGATGAGGAAGGCCGGCGCATTGGGTGCGGCGGCGTGCAGCGTCGGAGAGAGAGCCTTCTGCCGGGCCGGATCGTTGCCGAAGGCCTCCGTGTAGGTCTTGCCCATGATGCGCGGCCCGGACTTCATTTGCGCCGGCACGTCATATGCGGCGCCATCCAGCGCCACGATGCCGGCGGCTGCATCTGGTGCCAGACCGGCCTCGCGCAGATAGCGAGGGTCCGTGCCGACCAAAGCAACGAGATGCGCGCCCGCGCTATGCCCCATCAGCACGATCCGCCGGGGGTCGATGTTCAGCTTGTCCGCGTCGGCGATGACATAGGCGAGGGCGCTGGCGACATCCGCCGCTTGCTGCTCGACCGTCGCCTGCGGCACCAGCCGGTAGTCGATGGAGGCGAGCGCATAGCCCTGCGCCGTCAGATGCGCGACCTTGCGCTGGCCCGTAGCATTGGTCTTGTTGCCATGCTGCCATCCGCCGCCATGCACGAAGAGGACGAGTGGCACCGGCGCGGACTTCTGCCCAATAGCGGGCCAGAAGGCGAGGGTCTGCGCCGGGTCGCGTCCATAGGCCATCTCGCGCCCGTCCACCGTCTTGTCGGCTGCGATATCCTGCTGCATCCGCCCGGCCATGCGCTCGCGGATGCGGTCGCGCAGGCTTGCATCGGCGGGCAGGCTGGTGACGCCGACCGTGGCCGCGATTGCGGCGATGAGGGTGACGCCATGTAAATGAGAGCGAATCATGAGCCTGACTTTCGAAAACGCCAGGCCTTTTGATCGGGAACTTTGCCTTACAATGCGATGAACGGAAGTTTGCTGCTGGTGAATGGTCCCATCTCCTGACATGCCTGCTCGCCGCACCTGCCTTGACGGAAGGTCCATCGAGCGGCTAACGGGCGCCCCGGACCGGGTGCGATGGCGCGCCCGCTTTGATCCAGTCCGACCACCGAGTCCTGTCGAAGGGTGGTCGCGATCCGCCTGGCAGGCGGAGACGTGTATCCATGGCAAATGTAACCGTGATCGGCGCCCAGTGGGGCGATGAAGGCAAAGGCAAGATTGTCGATTGGCTGGCCAGCCGCGCCGATTGCGTCGTGCGCTTCCAGGGCGGTCACAATGCCGGGCACACGCTCGTCGTCGGCGAGCAGGTCTACAAGATCAGCCTCGTGCCTTCGGGCATCGTCACGGGTACGCTCTCCATCATCGGCAATGGCGTGGTGCTCGATCCCTGGGCGCTCAAGGCCGAGATCGAGAAGCTGCAGGGTCAGGGCGTGCATGTGACGCGCGACAATTTCGCCGTCGCCGACAATTGCCCGCTCATCCTGCCGATCCACCGCGACCTTGACGGCCTGCGCGAGACGGCCGCCGGCAAGGGCAAGATCGGCACCACGGGCCGTGGCATCGGCCCGGCTTATGAAGACAAGGTCGGCCGCCGTGCGATCCGGGTCTGCGATCTCGCTCATCTTGATTCGCTGGAGCCGCAGCTCGATCGGCTCTGCGCCCATCATGATGCGCTGCGCGCCGGCTTTGGCGAGCCCCCCATCGATCGGGCCAAGCTGATCGCCGATCTGCGCGAGATCGCGCCCTTCGTGCTGCAGTTCGCCGAGCCGGTGTGGAAGCGCCTGCGCGATGTGCGCAAGGGCGGCAAGCGCATCCTGTTCGAGGGCGCGCAAGGCGTTCTGCTCGACGTGGACCACGGCACCTACCCGTTCGTCACCAGCTCCAACACGGTGAGCGGCACGGTCGCCTCGGGCTCCGGCATGGGGCCGAGCGCGGCGGGCTTCGTGCTCGGGATCGTGAAGGCCTACACCACCCGCGTCGGCTCCGGCCCGTTCCCGACCGAGCTGGTGGACGAGACCGGCGAACGCCTCGGCCAGCGCGGCCATGAATTCGGCACCGTCACAGCCCGCAAACGCCGCTGCGGCTGGTTCGATGCGGTGCTGGTCCGCCAGACCTGCGCGCTTTCCGGCGTCACCGGCATTGCCCTCACCAAGATCGACGTGCTCGACGGGTTCGAGACGATCAAGATCTGCACCGGCTACCGGTTGAATGGCGAAATCATCGATTATCTGCCCGCGCACGCGGCCGATCAGGCAGCCGTTGAGCCAGTGTATGAAGAGATGGATGGCTGGGAAGGCACCACCGTCGGCGCCCGCTCCTGGGCGGACCTGCCGGCGCAGGCCATCAAATATATCCGCCGCATCGAAGAGCTGATCGAATGCCCGGTCGCCAGCGTCTCAACCTCGCCACAGCGTGAGGACACGATCCTGGTGCGCGATCCGTTCGAGGATTGAGGACAGGCGGGGCGCGCGTTGGCGCGCCAGCATGCTTTCGCAAGGAAAAAGGCGGATCGACGCCGGACGGAGCTTCCTGTCCGGCATCGGTCCGCCTTCGCGGTCTTCGGGTCAGAAGAGCAAATAGAGCAGGATGATGATGGGAATCGGGATCCCGATCAGCCACAGCAAGATGCCTTTACCCATGTCATCAGTCTCCTTCTTGTCTCCTTGACCAATGCCTCGCGCGCCAATCCGTTGCCTTGATGGGCGAATGCGGCCCGCAATTGCAGTTTCGCGCGTGAGGGCCTAAAGCGCGCCGGCTATGAGCCGCTCCATCACATTCGCCATTCCCAAGGGACGCATTCTCGAAGAGGCCCTGCCGCTGCTGGCGCGCGCGGGCATCGAGCCCGAGGCGGAATTCCACAAGAAGGAAAGCCGGGCGCTCCGGTTCGCGACCAATGTTGAGGGCCTGTCCATCATCCGCGTGCGCGCGTTCGATGTTGCGACCTTCGTTGCGCATGGCGCGGCCCAGGTCGGCATTGTGGGGTCGGACGTGATTGCAGAGTTCGGCTATTCCGAGCTTTATGCGCCGGTCGATCTCGATATCGGCCATTGCCGCCTGTCCATTGCCGAGCCGGCCGATGCGATCCCCGAGGTGCCGGGCGCGGCCAGCCACGTCCGCGTCGCGACCAAATATCCCCACCTCACCCGCGCGCATTATGAGGCGCTGGGGGTACAAGCCGAGTGTGTGAAGCTGAACGGCGCGATGGAACTCGCGCCCTCACTGGGGCTGGCGCGGCGGATCGTCGATCTCGTCTCGTCCGGCGCGACGCTCAAGGCCAATGGCCTCGTTGAAACCGCGAAGATCATGGACATTTCCGCGCGGCTCATCGTCAACCGGGCGGCGATGAAGATGCGCGCTGCCGAGCTGGTGCCAATGGTCGAGCGCTTCCGCGCTGCCGTGGAGGCCAGCCGTGCCGCTTGAGTTGGATGCCCGTGATGCGGGGTTCGCTGCGCAGTTCGAGGCGCTGGTCAACGCCCGGCGCGAGGCGGATGAGGATGTCGCACAGGCTGTGCGCGATATCGTCCGGCGCGTGCGAGGCGAGGGCGACGCAGCGCTGGCCGACCTGACCGCGCGGTTCGACCGCTTCGATCTTAATGCGCAGGGCTGGTCGATCAGCGCCGAACAATGCGCGCAGGCCTATGCGCAGATCGATGCGCCGCTGCGCGATGCGCTCAATCTCGCCGCTGAGCGGATCGCCACCTATCACGCAAAGCAGAAGCCGGAAGATGCCGGCTGGACCGATGAGGCCGGCGTGCGGCTCGGCGCGCGGTGGAACGCCGTGGAAGCGGCGGGCATCTATGTGCCGGGTGGGCTGGCTGCCTATCCCAGCTCGCTGCTGATGAATGCCATTCCAGCCAAGGTCGCCGGGGTCGAGCGCATCGTGATGATGTCGCCGACGCCGGGCGGGCAGCTCAATCCCGCCGTGCTGGCGGCAGCGCATATTGCGGGCGTGAGCGAAATCTGGCGCGTCGGCGGTGCGCAGGCGGTGGCGGCGCTGGCCTATGGCACGGCGCGGATCAAGCCGGTGGACGTCATCGTCGGGCCGGGCAATGCCTGGGTCGCAGAAGCCAAGAGGCAGGTTTACGGCGTGGTCGGCATCGACATGGTGGCGGGGCCGAGCGAGATCGTGGTCGTCGCGGACGGCAAGAACGATCCCGAATGGATCGCCGCTGATCTGCTCAGCCAGTCCGAGCATGATGAGACCAGCCAGTCGATCCTGTTCACTGACGATGCGGCCTTTGCCAAGGCCGTGGCTGCATCGGTCGAGGGCTGGCTCAATCGGCTCGAGACCGGCGCCCGGGCGCGGGTGAGCTGGACCAACAATGGCGCGATCATTCTGGTGCCGGACCTGGAGGCTGCGCTGCCGCTGGTCGACCGGCTGGCGCCCGAGCATCTCGAACTGGCCGTAGACGATCCGCAGCCGCTGTTCGACAAGGTGCGCCACGCCGGATCGGTGTTCATGGGCCGGATGACGCCCGAGGCAATCGGCGATTATGTCGCGGGGCCGAACCATGTGCTGCCGACCGGGCGGCGCGCGCGCTTCTCCTCCGGCCTCTCCGTGCTGGACTTCATGAAGCGCACCAGCTTCCTGCAACTCGATGCGCGCGCCATCGGCGCCATCGGCCCTGCGGCGCTGGCGCTGGCGCAGGCGGAAGGCCTGCCGGCCCACGCGGCCAGCGTGGCGGTGCGGCTGAAATAGACAGACCCGATGCAGGGGCGCGCGGAACGGGATGGTGAAATCCCGTATCCATCGCGCGCCCGAACCGATATGAAGGACGCAATGAAGCCAACGAAATCAAAGTCCCGCTCTGCGGCGCGGCTGGCGGCCGTGCAGGCGCTCTACCAGCAGGAGATGGAAAGCACGCCGCTGCCGCTGCTGCTCCATGAGTTCCATCAGCACCGCCTCGGCGCTACCATTGAGGACGTGACCTATCACCCCGCCGAACAGGCTTTCTTCGATGATGTGGTGAAGGGCGTGGATGCGCGCCGCGACGAGATCGACCAGCATATCATCGATCGGCTGGCCAAGGGCTGGTCGATGGAGCGCCTCGACAAGCCCATGCGGCAGATCCTGCGCGCCGGCACCTATGAGCTGCTCGCCCGCGCGGATGTGCCGACGGCCAGCGTCATCAGCGAATATGTCGATGTCGCCCACGCCTTCTACGACAAGCGCGAGGCCGGCTTCGTCAACGGTCTGCTCGACGGCATCGCCAAGAGCGTGCGCAGCTAAGATGAGCGCGGAGGCGGACCTTCTCCGCCGTCTGCGCGCCATGGCGAGCGACCCCGCGGCGCGCGGCCTGATGGACGATGTCGCGGTGATGCCCACCATGGGGCAGCAACTCGTCATCACCAGCGACACGATGGTCGAAGGCGTGCATTTCCGCGCCGACGATCCACCCGAGACGGTCGGCTGGAAGCTGGCGGCGGTCAACCTCTCCGATCTCGCCTCCAAGGGCGCGGTGCCTGTTGCCTGCCTGCTGAACTACGGGCTGACCGGTCAACCCGGCTGGAACGAGGGGTTCCTTGACGGGCTGGGGCGGGCGCTGCGCAGCTTCGGGATGCACCTCATCGGCGGCGATACCGTAAAGCTGCCGGCGGGTGCGCCGCGCGTGCTCAGCCTGACTGCCATGGGCGAGGTGCCCGCCCATGAACAGGTGCCGGCGCGCACCGGCGCACGACCGGGCGACCGCTTGTTCGTTTCCGGCCCGATCGGCGATGCAGGGGCTGGGCTCGCTCTGCTCGATGAGGGGTTGAAGGAGCCGGCGGAACTGATCCGTGCCTATCGCGTGCCCACGCCGCATATCACGCTCGGGCAGACGCTCTCGTCGCAGGCGCATGCGATGATGGACGTCTCCGACGGGTTGCTGATCGACGCGCAGCGCATGGCGCTGGCCAGCGATTGCGCGGTGGAAATCAATCAGGTGCCGCTGTCGGACGCCTATGTGTCGCTGCGCGGGAACGGCATCGAGGCGCGGCTGGCTGCTGCCACGGCCGGCGATGATTATGTGCTGCTCGTTGCCTTGCCCGGCACGCTGGCGCCGCCGCGCGGGCTGCTGGAGGTCGGGCGGTTCAAGCATGGCGAGGGGTTGACGCTGCGCCTTGATGGCAAGGCGGTGCCGTTGCCGGCGCGGCTGGGCTACGAGCACGGCTGATGGTCGCGCTCCAGGCTTCCGTTCCTGCTGAGTAGGCTCTGAGTAGCGCCGTGGCGCGTATCGAAGCGCCGTATCGAAGCATCGCGCCGCGAGCGGTCCTTCGATACGCCATTTCGGCAGGCTCAATGGCTACTCAGGACGAACGGATTAGGAGGTGGACGCGGCCGCTGGGCCGATTGCAAGGCCGATGCCCCGTTCGTGTCGAGCCCTTCGACTGCCCGCAGGGCGGGCGCTCAGGATAAACTTCAGCCGTAAGCTGAAGTCGAGACACCCCGCCCAGCGGGCGGCGCTTGCGGCATCTCGACTTCGCTCGATGCGAACGGACGCATAGTCCCGATCCCGCCCCCTCCTTTTAACCGCTTGACGGCACGGGAGAGCGCTTTACCTTCCGCTCCAAAGCCGAACATGGGCGGTCAACGCCCGGACACCGTCACAGGGGAGAACGCGATATGACCTCGGTCTTGATCGCCATTGGTTGCGGCCTGCTTGCCGTGATCTATGGTCTGGTGACCAGTCGCCAGGTGCTGAGCGCGCCGGCCGGTAGTGCCAGGATGCAGGAAATTGCGGGTGCCATTCAGGAAGGCGCCAAAGCCTATCTCGGGCGACAATATACCACCATCGCTATCGTCGGCGTCATCGTCGCCATCATTCTCTTCTTCACGCTCGGTCTGCTCTCCACCGTCTCGTTCCTGATCGGTGCGGTGCTCTCGGGCGTCGCCGGCTATGTCGGCATGAATATTTCCGTGCGGGCCAACGTCCGCACCGCGCAGGCTGCGAGCGAATCCCTGCAGGGCGGGCTGACGCTGGCCTTCCGGTCCGGCGCGGTTACCGGAATGCTGGTTGCCGGTCTCGGCCTGCTCTCGATCGCTGGGACGTTCTGGTATCTGACCGGTCCGGGCGGCCTCGCGCCCAATGATCGCTCGATCATCGCCGCGCTGACCGCGCTGGCTTTTGGCGCCTCGCTCATCTCCATCTTCGCGCGTCTGGGCGGCGGCATCTTCACCAAAGCGGCCGATGTGGGCGCCGATCTCGTCGGCAAGGTCGAGGCCGGCATTCCCGAGGACGATCCGCGCAATCCGGCGGTCATTGCGGACAATGTCGGCGACAATGTCGGCGACTGCGCCGGCATGGCCGCCGATCTGTTCGAGACCTATGTGGTGACGCTCGGCCTCACCATGGTCTCCATCGCGCTGCTGGTCGATGCGCCTTCTGCGCAACTCATGGCGCTGATGTCACTGCCGCTGGTCGTCGGCGGCATCTGCATCATCACCTCGATCATCGGCACCTATTTCGTGCGGCTGGGCAAGTCGCAGAACATCATGGGCGCGCTCTACAAGGGCTTCTGGGTGACGGCGGGCCTCTCGGTGCTCGGGATCTATTATGTCACCAACCGCGTGCTGGGCGACATGGATATGGCGATCGGCGCGGGGCTGGATGGCACCGGCGGCTATACCGGCATGGCGCTGTTCTGGTGCATGCTGATCGGCCTGATCGTCACCGGCCTGCTGGTGTGGATCACCGAATATTACACCGGCACCAACTATCGGCCGGTCAAGTCCATCGCCAAGGCGAGTGTCACCGGCCATGGCACCAATGTGATCCAGGGTCTGGCGATCAGCCTGGAATCGACGGCACTGCCCACGCTGGTCATCACCATCGCGGTGATCGCGACCTACCAGATCGCCGGGATCATCGGCGTGGCCTTCGCGGCCACATCGTTGCTCGCGCTGGCCGGCATGGTCGTCGCGCTCGATGCTTATGGTCCGGTGACCGACAATGCCGGCGGCATCGCGGAAATGGCGGGCTTGCCCGATGATGTGCGCCACCGCACCGATGCGCTCGATGCCGTGGGTAACACCACCAAGGCGGTGACCAAGGGCTATGCCATCGGTTCGGCGGCGTTGGCGGCGCTGGTGCTGTTCGGGGCGTACACAGCCGATCTCGAAATCTACTTCCCGGACATCGCGGTCGATTTCTCCCTGAGCAATCCCTACGTCATCGTGGGCCTGCTGCTGGGGGCGTTGCTGCCCTATCTGTTCGGCGCATTCGGCATGACTGCCGTGGGCCGGGCAGCGGGCGCGGTGGTCGAGGACGTGCGTGAGCAGTTCCGCAGCGATTCGGGCATCATGGCCGGCACGTCCCGGCCCAATTATGCCCGAACCGTGGACATCGTGACCAAGGCGGCGATCAAGGAAATGATCATTCCCTCGCTGCTGCCGGTGCTGACGCCCATTGCGGTCTACTTCATCATCACCGCCGTGGCCGGGCAGGCGCAGGGCTTCGCGGCGCTGGGCGCGCTGTTGCTTGGCGTGATCGTTTCTGGGCTGTTTGTCGCGATCTCGATGACGAGTGGCGGCGGCGCCTGGGACAATGCCAAGAAATATATCGAGGATGGCCATCATGGCGGCAAGGGCTCCGAGGCCCACAAGGCTGCCGTGACGGGCGACACGGTCGGCGATCCCTACAAGGATACGGCCGGCCCGGCGGTCAACCCGATGATCAAAATCACCAATATCGTGGCGCTGCTTCTGCTCGCCGCACTGGCGCACGGGGCGATGTAAAGATCCCGGCGCACATCCCGGAAACGGGAGAGGAGGAAAGCCCGTCCGGATCTTGTCCGGGCGGGCTTTTCACGTCTTGGCCGATGGGCCCTCTCCGCGATGCTGGCGAGCCGGAGGCGCCGACGCTATAGCGCCCGCCATGTCTTCTGCGCTTGCCTCCTTCCAGTCCCAGCTTGACGCTTTGGAGCGTCGCGCGCGCCGGCGGCGCCTTATGCCGCGCGCGGGCCATGATTTTGCATCTAACGACTATCTCGGCCTTGCTAGCGACCCGGCGATTGCGGCTGCGGTGGCCGATGCGCTGGCGCGGGGTGTGCCGGTCGGGTCGGGCGGGTCGCGGCTGCTGCGCGGCAATGCGCCGGAGCATGAGGCGCTGGAGGCGCAGGCCGCGCAGATATTCGGCAGCGAGGCGGCTTTGTTTCTGGCCAATGGCTTTGCCGCGAACATCGCCATTCTTGCCGGCCTGCCGGGGCCAGGCGATCTTGTCGTCGCGGATTCGCTCATTCATGCCAGTGCCCATGACGGGATGAAGCTCGGCAAGGCCCGCTCCGTGCTCGCGCAGCATAACGATGCCGACGCCTTTGCCGACTCCATTGCCGGCTGGCGGCGCGAGGGGGGCACTGGGCGGGTGTGGATCGTCGCCGAAACGCTCTATTCCATGGACGGTGACAGGGCGCCGGTCGATGACCTTGCTGCCGTCGCTGCGCGGCATGATGCGATGCTGGTGCTGGACGAGGCGCACGCCACCGCCGTTCACGGGCCGGGCGGGCGGGGCCTGGGCGCGCATCTTGAGCCGGCGGAAAATGTCATTGCGCTCCACACCTGCGGCAAGGGGCTGGGCGCGGAGGGGGCGCTGGTGACGGCCGCCCGGCCGATCATCGATCTGCTGGTCAATCGCGGGCGCAGCTTCGTCTTCTCGACGGCGCCATCGCCGCTGATGGCGGTTGCGGTGCAGGCCGCGCTGGCGCGCGGTCTGGAGGGCGACGATCTGCGCGCGCGCCTGAGCGATCTGATCGACCATGCTGCGCAGCATTTATGCGCGCCGCTGGGGCTTCCCGCGCCTGCCAGCCAGGTCCTGCCGATCGTGCTGGGGGACGATGCGCGGACGATGCAGGTTGCGGCCTTGCTGCAGCAGGCCGGGTTCGATGTGCGCGGTATTCGCCCGCCCACGGTGCCGCGCGGCACCGCGCGCCTGCGCGTGTCGCTCACGCTGAATGTCGATGAGCAGATCATCGCAGAACTGGGGGAAGCGTTGCAGCAAGCGCTCGGACAGGTGCCGGCATGAGCGGCGCCCTCATCGTCTCGGGCACAGATACCGGCATCGGCAAAACGGTGGTTGCGGCCGGTCTCGCTGCGGCTCTGGGCGCTTCCTACTGGAAGCCGATCCAGGCCGGCACGGCCGATGGCACGGACAGTTCGGATGCGGTGACGCTCGGCGTTGCGCCGGGCCAGTGCCTCCCGGAGGCGTATCGGCTCGCGCTCCCGGCCTCGCCGCATCTGGCCGCCGAGCGGGAGGGGCTTGTGCTGGACCCGTCCCGTCTAACCCTCCCACCTGCGCGTCCCCTGATCGTCGAGGGGGCCGGGGGCCTGATGGTGCCCGTCCGCCGCGATCCGTCGATGCTGATGATCGACCTGTTCGCGGGCTGGGGCGCGCCGGTGTTGCTCGTCGCGAGGACGGGGCTCGGCACGATCAACCACAGCCTGCTGAGCATCGAGGCGCTGAAAGCGCGGTCCATCGCCATTGCCGGGCTGATCTTCGTCGGGGAGGTACATCCTGATAATGAGGCGATCGTGCCGGCGCTGACGGGCGTGCGCAGCTTCGGCCGTCTGCCGATGCTGGACCCGCTCGATGCGGCGCATCTGCGGCAGGCCATGCACGCGCATATCGATCTGGCTGCCGTGCGGATGGCCCTGGGTGGGCCGTCATGACCTCCCCGGTCTGGCATCCCTTTACCCAGCATGGGCTTGGCGAGCCGATCCCGCAGATCGTCTCGGCCTGCGGCGCGTGGCTGACCTGCGATGACGGCCATCGGCTGCTCGACGGCATCTCAAGCTGGTGGGTCATCACCCACGGCCATTGCGAACCGCGCATCGCGGCGGCCATCGCGGCGCAGGCGGGCACGCTCGATCAGATGATCTTCGCGGGCTACACCCATCCGCAGGCGGAGGCGCTGGCCCGGTCGTTGGTGGCGCTGACCCCGCCCGGCCTCGACCATGTATTCTTCTCGGACAGTGGGTCGACGGCTGTCGAGGTGGCGCTCAAAATGGCGCTCGGCCATTGGCACAATCGCGGCGAGGCGCGGCACCGCCTGCTGGTGCTCGAGCATAGCTATCATGGCGACACGATCGGCACGATGTCGGTGGGCGAGCGCGGCGTGTTCAATCGTGCTTATGCGCCGCTGTTGTTCAACGTGGAGACGGTGCCCTTTCCCGCGCAAGGGCAGGTGCAGGCCAGTCTCGATGCACTGGAACGGCTGTGCCGGACGGGCGAGAAGCCCGCCGCGTTCATCGTCGAGCCGCTGGTGCTCGGGGCCGGCGGGATGCTCTTCTATCCACCCGAAACACTCCGCGCCTTTGCCGAAATTTGTGCGCAGCATGATGTGCTCTTCATCGTGGATGAAGTGATGACCGGCTGGGGCCGCACCGGCACGCTCTTTGCCTGCGAACAGGCCGGCGTGGCGCCGGATATCCTCTGCCTGGCGAAGGGGCTCACCGGAGGCGCAGTCCCATTGGCGGCGACGTTGGCCAGCGCAGCAATTTTCGAGTCGCACCGCAGCATGGACCGCGCGACGATGTTCTTTCACTCATCGAGTTTCACGGCCAACCCGGTCTGCTGCGCGGCGGCCAATGCCAATCTGGCGATCTGGCGAGACGAGGATGTGCCGGGGCGCATCGCCGCGCTGGGCTTGGCCCTTGATGAAGGGCTGGCAACGCTCGCCGGCCATGGCCGCCTGCACAACCCCCGGCGGATCGGTGCCATTGCGGCCATCGACATGGTGGTGCCCGATGGCGGCTATCTCTCGGACGTCGCCCCCCGCTTGCGGGCGCATGCGCTGGCGCAGGGGCTCTTGCTTCGGCCGCTCGGCAACACCATTTATCTCATGCCGCCTTATTGCACGACGCCGGCCGAGATTGCGCAGGCTTTCTCCGTCATTGCGGACGCGGTGGATACCCGCCCGAACTGGCACACGCGCTGAAATTCACCGGACGGCTCAATCGCTTCCCAATCCGCGCTTTTGCGGCTATGGGGCGCCATTCGCGAAAAACTGGAAGATTATGGCCAAAGAAGAACTCCTCGAGATGCGCGGGCAGGTGGTTGAACTGCTGCCCAACGCCATGTTCCGCGTCCGTCTGGAAAATGATCACGAAATCCTCGGTCACACCGCAGGCAAGATGCGCAAGAACCGCATCCGCGTGCTCGTCGGTGACGAAGTGTTGGTCGAGCTGACGCCCTATGACCTAACCAAGGGCCGGATCACCTATCGCTACATGCCCGGCCGCGGCGGCCCTGGCCCCGGCCAGCCCTGATCGGCAGCGCGGCGGCGCCTCCGCCCCGCGATAGCCGGACAGGCGACTCCATGCGCCTCATTCTCGCATCCGCCTCGCCGCGCCGACTGGACCTTCTCGCCCAGATCGGCGTGACGCCCGATGGCGTGGACCCTGCCGACATCGATGAAACGCCGCGCAAGACCGAACTGCCGGCGCCCTATGCCGCGCGCATGGCCGCGCAGAAGGGCGCGGCGGTGGCGGCACGTCATCCCGGCGCGCTGGTGCTGAGCGGCGATACGGTGGTGGCCTGCGGGCGGCGCATTCTGCCCAAGGCGGAGGATGAAGCCACGGCGCGCGCCTGCCTGACGCTGCTTTCCGGTCGGCGGCATCGCGTGCTGAGTGCGGTCACGCTGATCGATGCCGAGGGCAAGGCGCGCCACAAGCTCTCGACCAGCACCGTCACCTTCAAGCGCCTGCACCCGCAGGAGATCGACGCCTATCTCGCCAGCGGCGAGTGGGACGGCAAGGCTGGTGGCTACGCCATTCAGGGACGCGCGGCGGGACTGATCCGCGCCCTCTCCGGCAGTCCGTCCGGCGTGATTGGCCTGCCACTTTACGAAACGCGCACGCTCCTCCTTTCAGCAGGCTATTCTTGTGACTGATACACCCACGACGCTCCACTGGCTCTATGAAGAGGGCATTGGCGAGGCCCGCGCCGCGCTGGTGAGGGGCGGGCGGATCGTCGAGGCGCAGATCGAGCGGGAAGACAAGCGCGCCCGCGCTGGCGGCATTCATTCCGGGCGGCTGGTGCGCACGCTTATCGCCCGCAAGCGCGGCATCGTGCGGCTGGATAGCGGCGAGATGGTGCTGATCGAGCCGATCCCGCCCAAGGTGGCGGAAGGCGCGCCGGTGCGCGTCGAGGTGCTGCGTGAGGCCATAGCCGAGCCGGGTCTGGATGAAGCGCGGGAGAAGTTGGCCAAGGGACGCATCGCCCAGCC
This sequence comes from Sphingobium sp. B8D3B, assembly GCF_025961875.1. Taxonomy (NCBI): domain Bacteria; kingdom Pseudomonadati; phylum Pseudomonadota; class Alphaproteobacteria; order Sphingomonadales; family Sphingobiaceae; genus Sphingobium; species Sphingobium sp. B8D3B. The sequence continues at coordinate 3,216,839 of NZ_JAOQON010000001.1, forward strand.
CGGCGTGCAGGCTGGCCACGGCCCGAGCCTGCTCCAGCGCTTGCAGGCGAGCGGCGTGCCCATCGTCCCGTGCCCCGCGCATGAGGCCGACCGGATGGAAGCGGCCGGCTGGAGCGAGTTGCTGGCCGAGGCGATGAGCGGTGAGGTCGGCGCCGAGGATGCCGCGTTGCGCATCTTCCCGACGCCGGCGATGACGCTCATCGATGTCGACGGCGCCGCGCCGCCCGCACAGCTTGGCCCCAAAGGCGCCAAGCTTGCCGCACAGGCGATTGCGCGCATGTGCATCACCGGTTCGATCGGCATCGATCTGCCGACGATGAACAATAAGGACGAGCGCCTGATTGCGGCGGCGCAGATCGACAAATATCTGCCCCAGCCGTTCGAGCGCACGGCGGTCAACGGCTTTGGCTTCGTGCAGATCATCCGCAAGCGCGAGCGGCCCTCGCTCATGGAACTGCTGCGCGCCGATCCGGTCCGCGCGGCGAGCATGGCGGCGCTGCGCGCGGCCGAGCGGCAGGAGACTGCTGGCGGCGGAGGCGGGCCGGTCGTGCTGACGGTGCCGGCTGCGGTGGCCAAGGATATCCGCACTCATCCGGACTGGATCAAGCTGCTGGAGCGCCGGCGCGGCGGGTCGCTGGACCTGCGCATCGACGACGCCCTGGCGCTGGGGGCGCACCATGCCCATTAAGAATGTCTGCCCCTTGTGCCGTCAGCCGAGCGTGCAGGAATTTCGCCCCTTCTGCTCGCGCGGCTGCCGCGACCGTGATCTGATCGGCTGGATGGACGAGGGCTATCGTGTCCCCGTCCGCACCGATGATGATGAGGATGGCGAAGGCGGCAGCGCCGGCCCTGCCAATGAGGACGGTTCGCGGGGCTGACCGGCGCGCAAGGCCCGCCAAATGCGGGCGGAATGCGCTTCTCCGTCTCCCGTCACGCTCTTGAGCGGAAAAGGTCGAAACGGGGCTGGACATGTCCCCGCGACCATGCTTATAGCGCACGCTCTTTCGCCGGGTCTTGCACCAGAGGCGATCCCCGTGCCCGGGTAGCTCAGTTGGTAGAGCATGCGACTGAAAATCGCAGTGTCGGCGGTTCGACTCCGTCCCCGGGCACCACTTTCCTCAGCATTTGAAAGTCTGGTGACCGTCGCAAGCGGGCGCCGGCGCTATTGCAGGTTCTTCTGCCGCACGACCCAGCGCGGGTTGCGGCACAGACCGCAATCGGCGCCGACGAACATGGCGCGCGCCTGTGGATCGCCCTTGAGGCGCCAGTCGAGCCAGGCGACGGCGACCTTGCCGAACTCGCCGCCATTCTTCTCCCAATAGGTGCCCTCATGCGGGGTCTGCTTGCGATAGGCGCGCAGGGCCGGGATGTTCGGCAGGTGGGCGAAGTCGTCATTCGCGTTGGGGAAGGCGACATCCATCTCATCGCCGCTGATATAGGCGACCGCACCGTGCAGCTTGGCCAGATCGGCCTTGACCAGCGCCTTGCCGCCGGCGGTGGCATTGAGGCCGGACTCGTCAGGGAACAGGCCCATATTCCACACGACGGTGGTGGTTACGCGCCTGTCGGCGCCCGCCTCGATCGCCTGCACGCCGCCGCAGGACATGCCCATCACTGCGATGTTCGCCGTGTCGATGCGGCCCTGATAGGGGCTGCCGGCGCGGCTGTTCTCGGCGATGGCCCAGTCGATGGCGGCAATCAGCTGCCGGGCCGATGTCGGGGCGGGCGGCGCCGTTGCCGGATCGGGCGGGCCCTGGTTGGGCGCAGGCTCGGGTCGCCAGCTTTGATCCTCCAGCGCGCCGATCTTGCCGTTCGACACCACGAGATAGCCGTGGGAGGCGACCTCGCTGAGGAACCAGCGGAACCACGTGCCCTTGTCCAGACAGCCGCCAACGCCCCACACGACGATGGGGAGCTTCTGCTTTGGCGGGGTGCGTCCACGCAGGGGATCGTAGATCGTGTGATCGGGGAGGCGCGCATCGGTGGACGGGGTCACCGGAAATGGGCCGGAGCCCAGCGGAGTCTCGTTCGACACTGCCTTTGGCAGGCCACTGGTCGCGCAGGCGCTGAGGCTGGCCACGCCGGCCAAAGCTATCATGCCCGAGAGGATGATTTTCCGAACAGCCTTCACCCGCAACGCCCTTGTCCTCACGATCTTCATAGGGCGCACAGTGCCGCGCGGGGCGGGCATTGGCTACATAAAATTGTTAGGCAATGCAGGTCGTCTTCAGCTTGCGCCGCCGATTGCTCCGGGCGTCAGCACTAGCGCCAGCAGGATGAGCGCGGTGGCGATATAGGCCCAGACGCCCATGCCGGCCCAGGCCGCGCGCAGGGCGCCGCCCTCCATGTCGTCGGCCTTCTGCAGCCGGCGGGCGTAGATGATTGTCCCGGTGACCGACAGGCCGGTCATCAGCACGCCGAACAGGAACCAGACGAGCTTGGTCGGCAGGCCGCCGAGGTCGCCAAAATGGAGCGGGTCGGCCATCTCCGAGATGCGCTGATGGACGTTGAGGTCGCGCCCATCCAGCAGGGCGGTCACGCGGCCGGTGGAGGGATCGACGGCGACGCCATTGGCGCGGTCCCGCACCAGCCAAGCCTGATCCTGCCCGAGGAAGATGACGCCATTGTCAGGGGTGAAGCGGATTTCCCTGATCGAGAGTGTCGGCTTGGCCGCATGGGCGACCGCGACCAGTCGATTCAGCGCGGCACCGGTCGGCGGCGGCGCAGTGGCGGCGGCGATCTCGGGCAGTTCCGGCACCGGCGCCCGACCGCCGAGCGTTTCGACCAGATACCAGAGCCCGGTTAGCGTGATGAGCGCGACGAACCACAGGCTCCACAGGCCGGCAAGGCGGTGCAGGTCGCCATGGAAGCGTCGTGAGTCCCCGCGTCTTGGCGCGCGGAAGAAGCCGCGCCACCATTTCTTGTACGTCACGATACCCGTGACCAGCGATGCCAGCAGCAGCAGCGAGAGCGCGCTGACGATGGGAATGCCGATCTTGGTCGGCAGCATGAGGTGGCGATGCACTTGCCGCAGGAAGCGGTGGACATTGGCCCAGCCCTGCGTGCCGGTCACCTGCGCCTCCCAGGGATCGACATAGACGCGGCGGGGCGAACCCTCGCCCATGTCCACCCACGCTTCCGCCGCGAACCACGGGTCGAGCGGAGCATGAACCATCTGCAGCCGCCCGTCCGGCTCCGCGCGGGCGGCCGCCTGCGCAATCGCACCCCAGCTTGCTACGGGCCCATCCTGCTGGGTGACGCGCATGGCTGGAGTCACCAGCCAGTCGATCTCATGCGCGAACACCGCCAGCGTGCCGGTCGCCAGAATGAAGGTCAGGAAAATCGATAGCTTCAACCCCGCCCAGCTATGGACACGCCACCAGATCGAGCGGGGTTTGGGTTGCCGGGCGGGTTTCATCGAGGGACTTAGAACTTGAACCGCAACTCGGCGAGGAAGGTGCGCGGCTCGCCCGGGAAGTGCCCGCTCTGCGCGCTGAAGCCCGAGGCGGCGTAGACCGTGTCGAAGATGTTATCCACCCGCAGCAGCACCTCTGCAAAGCCCAGCCCCTTGGTGATCGAGGCGTCGAAGATAGTGTAGGGCTTCACCGTCTGCCCCGATAGGCTGATGCGGCGCGAGACATGTTCGCCACCGAAAGCGAAGGCGGTGTCGATGACGGGCAGCTGATAGCGCGTCCAGAAGCCGACCTTGTGACGCGGGGCATTGGCGAACCGCGTGCCAAAGGCGTTGGTGATGGCTTGTTTCTCGGCTGTGCGGGTGATCCGGGCATCGTTATAGCCATAATTGACCAATAGCACCCAGTTCGGCGTGATGTCCGTTGCGAGGTCGATCTCGAAGCCCTTGCTGGTCACTTCGCCAATGGGGACAAGTTGATCAACGCCGTTCTTTGGCGGAAGGCCGGTGTCGACCTGCAGGATGTTACGCCGCACGATCCGATAAACAGCGGCATTGGCCTGAACCCGCCCGTCGAACAGCGCGGTCTTGATGCCGCCCTCGATTTGATTGCCGGTCACCGGTGCGAAGGGGCCACCTGCATTGGCATTCTGACTGGCGCCGCTCTGCGGCTCGAAACTTTCCGACCAACTCACATAGGTAGAAATGTCTGGACGAGGCTTGAAGATTACGCCTGTGCGGAAGGTGAGGGCGCTGTCTGTGTAAGATGATCGTTCCGTGTCGGTGCCCTTAGTGGTGGTCACCTTATCTTGGAACCAGTCGTAGCGCATCCCGCCAACCAGCAGGAATGCGTCGGTCAAGCTGATCTGGTCTTGAAAATAGGCGCCGCGCCGTTTCGAGCGTGTGTCGCTTATGTCGAAATTAAGCAGCGCGGCGCGGGCGGCGTCACCCTTGCCTGCGCCGTAGACCGGGTTCGAGAGGCTGAGGGAACTGATGCCGGTCTGCAGGATGCGGGAGTTGAGGATGTTCGTCTCGTTATACCAGTCGGCGCCTGCCTGGAGCTTATGTTCCATGCCGAACAGATCGACGCGCGCGGTGGCATTGGCCATGAAGGACAGGCCATCGACCGGGCGGATCTGGTCGCGGAACTCGCGCCGGACAAGATTGCCGGCGACGAGGCCCCGCGGCTCATGATATTGCTGGACCTCGCGCGCGGTGAAGTAGCGCACGCCGGCATCGAAGGTGACCCGCTCGCCGATCGCGGTTTGATAGCGCGCCTGATAGGCTTCGCTCGTCAGGTGCAGGAAGTCGGTCGGCTCATTGGCGTTCCAGCGAATATCGGTGAGGAAGTTGCCGGCATTATCGACGAGAACACCGCGCAGGCGATTGGCGCGCAGCTCATTGTCATAGATGGTCGCCTGAAGCGTCAGCTTGCCGCCTTCATTGGTCTTGATCGCGATGCCGGCGTCGGCAATCCGCGCCTTGTTCTGGGTGTTGAGCCGGTAAGGGTCCATGGACTCATAGAAGCCACCCACGCGATAGGTGACGATGCCCTCGGCATCGATCGGCCCGGTCGCCTCGGCGGAGATGCCGACGCGGTCGTAATTGCCGCCGGTCACGACCATGCGCAGCCCGCGCCTGTCGGACGGCGTCTTGGAGACATAGTTGATGATGCCGCCCGGCGAACCGGGGCCGAAGAACAGGCCGGATGGCCCCTTGAGCACTTCTACGCGCTCGATGTTGAACAGTTGCGGCACGGAAAAGCCGATGAACGGGTTGCCGCGCTGGCCATCGTAGAAGGACTGGTCCTGACGAAAGCCGCGGAAGGTGACGCCGGCATAGCTGAAGGCGCTCACGCCGGAGATGTTGCGATAGATGTCGGTCGCATCGCGCGCGCCCTGATCGGCAAACAGCTCGGACTTGATGACCTGCAGGGCCTGCGGGATGTTCATGGGGTCTTCGGCGGCCTTGCCGACCGTCGTCTCATCCGCGCGGTAGAGGCGCTGGACGCGGCCCGTCACGATGATCGTGTCTTCGCCACCCGCACCAGCCTCCGCCGGGGCGCCTTCCATCTGGGCCATAGCCGGGGCAGCGGACAGCGCGACGGACGCGAGCAGAACGGATCGGAAAAAAGACAAGACAGCCCCCTGAATGAATCGATAATGCGAGTAAGTCGCAACTATGTCGATTGTTCGGGCGATGCAATCCCTTGCCGGAAGAAAAGGAGGATTGCGCTCGGTTCAGGATTTAGGGCTACGTCCGATCAGGCCGATAGGCTGGCGTCCCGCTTCAGCGCGCAGGCCGCGCGCCAATAGTGGAAGGCAGCCAGCGCATAGAGCGCGATGCTTGCCAGCAGGGCGTGGCGCACACCCCAGGCCGAGGCTGTCGCGCAGGCGCCGGTGAGGCGGGCGTCTGTACAGACGCTCTTGAAGCCGGGCATTGCAAGACCCGCGAAGATGTCGCTCGCCAGGCCGATGATCGGCGGGCCGAGGCCAACGCCAACGAGTGTTGCAATGAAGAAATAGATGAAGGCCGCCGTCGTCCGCGCGTTGGGCGCGACGAGGTTCTGCAGGGCGACCAAGGTCGGCACCGAATAGAAGAACAGGAAGACACCGGCCACGGTCAGGCAGACGAGCGCCGGCAGCGGGCTGCCCAGCGAATAGCCGATCAGATAGAGCGGCACGCTGGTGGCGATGCCGCAAAAGGGCAGCAGCGCATACCAATGCTGTCCGCGCCGGGCGATGAAGTCGATCCCGACGCCGCCCAGCACCATGCCGGCCGTGGCCGCCGTGGACGAGATGATCGCCACATAGACGCCGGCCTGCGTGATCGACAGATCATGGACGCGCATGAAGAACGGGGCCGTGAAAGCGCCGCCAGCATAGAGCGCCATGCTGGAGAGGGCGAGGCCGATGAGCAGATTGCGGAACACCGCCTTGCGCGCCATCATGCTCATCACCTCTCCCATCGGCGGGGGTGGCGTCGCGGCCTTGCTGGTCGGCGGGGCGCCGTTGCTCAGGCCATCGCTTAGCCCGTCGCTCAGGCCTCTGGGCGGATCGCGCAGCAACAGGCGGAAAAGGAGGGCGACGATGAGGCCGGGGCCGCATACCGCGATCATCGCGGTCCGCCAGCCATGGTCCTTGGCGATCCACACCGCCGCCAGCGCACCGATGAACGAGCCGAGCGGGGAGCCCAGCCGCATCATGGTGATTGCAAAGCCGCGCTGATGCGGTGGGAAATGATCGCCGATGAGCGACGTGCTGGGTGCCTGCACGCCTGCCTCGCCGATGCCGACGCCGATCCGGCACAGGAAGAGCTGCCAGAAATTCGCGGATAGCCCGCACAGCGCGCTCATCAGCGAGAACAGCCCCACCGAGACGGAAATGATCGTGATCCGGTCGCGTCGTTCCGCAAGGCGCGCGATCGGCAAGCCCAGCGTCGAATAGAGAATGGCAAAGCCGAGCCCGCCCAGCAGCCCGAGCTGGAAATCGGTGAGGCCAAGATCCTCCTTGATCGGCTGGCCCAGCGTCTGCACGATCACCCGGTCGATATAGGCGAAGGCGGCGACCAGCATGATCAGCGCCAGCAGCATGGCGCGATAGCCGGGGCCATAATGTCGCTGTTGTGGAGGTGTCGAGGCGTCGTCGGTCATGGGGCCTGCGCAATAGGGGGTGGAACGAAGGGCGCTTGCCGGCGCGCAGACGGTATAGACCGGCCAGTCGGCGACGCAAGACTGTTGATGACTCAATGAATTGCTTTTGGCGCGCAATTGTTGCAGTGGTAGGGTTTCGCGACGTGGCTTGGGGGGGCGTAGCCCGCAGCTTGACCGCTGGGGCGTGGGCCGGGCAAGGGGGCAGCGATTGTAATGATGAGCGATGAGAAAGTGCAGTCGAAGGTGAGCGGTCGTAAAGCAGGCCCGGCGGACGAGGTCCAGCTCCCCGGCTGGAATCTTGATGAGCTGAACTATCCGACGTTCCGGATGACGCTGATCGCCAAGATCATGGATCGCCTGACCATTCGCAATCTCGCGGAGATTGAGGACATCACCTATGCGGAATGGCGGGTGATGGCGCGGCTCGCCACGATGCACCAGGGGGGAACGGTGCGGCAGGTGGCCGAGATGGCCTGGGTCGATCGGGCCGAAGTCAGCCGCGCCGTCAGCACCCTTGAAGAGAAGGGCTATACGCTGCGCATGGAGAACCCCCATGACCGGCGGGCGCCCATTCTCAAGATGACTCCCGTGGGGCTGGAGCGATACCGCGCGGCGCTGGCCGAACGGAAAGCCTTCCACGAACTGCTGACCGCGAAACTCTCCGACAAGGAGTGCGAGACGCTCAACCAGCTGCTCGCCAAGATCGGCGAGCAGCTGGTCGTGCTTTCGCAGCCGGTGTCGGCCGACGCGGTTAAATGATCGCGTAATAGCGGAACAGCGAATGGTCCGGCGCGTCGTCGGGCGTCAGTTTCGGGCGACGCTGCCCAACGCCGACGATCACGGTGCGGTTGAGCCAGCCATGCGGCCCGTCCGGCGCGCGGAAATAGGGCGTGCAGCGGAAGTAGGACGATGTCTTGGTGCCGTCCGGCAAGTCCAGCGGACCATGCACATAGCCAAGGTTGCGAATATAGATCAGCGCGCCGTCATCCGCCTCGATCATATAATGGGCATTGAGCTCCACCACCTTGTCGGTGCGGACCACCGGCCAGTCGGCGCCGCTATAATCGACCAGCTTGCCATTGAGGCGCGGCCCCTCGACGGTGCTGCCTTCGCCTACGGACGTGTAGCCGTGATTGGGGCCGCCCGCATGGATGGCGCCAGTCGCCCAGCGCTTGTCGAAATTGATGCGGATGTCGAAGACATGATCGTAGCGAAGGGCGAGGGGATCGTCAGTCATGGATGTCCTTGCGGCTTGTGTTGATAGATCAACTTATAGAGCAGGCGGGCGACAGTGCGACCCCTTAAGGTCGCGCTTCACGCTGCCACTCGTGCGCCGCGCAGCAGATCCACGAGCGAGGCTGCATCATCGATGGCATCGCCGCGCCATGCGACATGGCCGTCCGGCCGGGCCAGCAGCATGCGGTGCCGGTAAACCTCCGGCACGTTATCGAGCGCGCGATCCACGGTGAGGACTGTGAGCGGCATCCCGCAAACACGCGCCGCCGCAGCCAGCGGCTCGACGTCCGGCGCGGCCTCACCCTCGTCCTCAATGCAGATCAGCGTGTAGCCCGGCCCGCAGAGGTCGTAGAGCGAGCGCCCGTCCGCGAGGAAGAAATGCGGCACGCGGCACCCTGGCGCGGTCGACGGCGTATAATCGTGCATGGTGTAGGCCGGCGCGGCTTCGCCATCATAAGCGATGATCGGCGAAGCATCGTAGAAGTAGCCGTAGTTCAGCCCGGCGCAGGCATATTGCTGGACATTGAGCGCATAGGCAGCCGCGCCGACGGCCCGGCGCGCCGCCTCGCCTTCGGGCGTTTCGTCCTCGATCTCCGGCGGCAGGGTATTGCGCTCCTTGATGGCGCCGCTGGCATGGCCCATCGCAAAGCGGGAAACCTGTTCGGTAATGGGCTTGCGCTCTGCGACATAGGCGTCGAGGATTTCCTCGGGCGCCCAGCCCTGCAAGGTGGCGGCGAGCATCCAAGAGAGGTCCATGGCATCGGCAATGCCGGCGTTCATGCCATAGCCGGCATAAGGCACCCACAGATGCGCGGCATCGCCGGCGATGAAGACACGGCCTTGGCGGAAGCGGTTGGCGACCAGTCGCCGGCCGATCCAGTCCTCGTTGGAGAGTTGCGTGAAAGGGAAGTCCGGCCCGACGCCCAGGATGTGCCGAATGCACCGATCCCGGTCGACCTCCTCGAACGTCTCCTCATCGGGCCGCAGATAATTGTGGACGAGCCACCGCCGCTCGCCATCAATGGCGAGCACGGTCCCGGCGCGATCGGGATTGTAATTATAGTTCATCCACGCCGGACCACTGCCGAGCGCATCGAGAAGATCGGGCGCGTCGATCAGGGTGGATTGCACGCGCTGGACAACGGCATCGCCCTCAAGTTTTCCGCCGATCTGCTTGCGCACCGCTGAACTGCCCCCGTCGCAGCCGACCATGTAGCGGCAGCGGATTTCTCGGGGCGTACCGGTGGGCAGGTCGGTCAGCTGCGCGCGCACGTTTCCCCCCTCCTCCTGCACACTGTCAAACCGCGTCTCGTTGAGCAGCGTGATGTTCGGGTGCAGCGCGGCATGGGCAAAGAAGATCGGTTCGAAGAAGATCTGATTGACCCGATGCGGCGGTTCGGGGGTGGGCCACCAGCCATCCGGGCCGATCCTGTCCTGATAGCGGTTGCGCCGCGACGGGATGGGGATGCGCGCGAGCTCGGTGCCGGTCATCCGGGTGCGGAACACGATGTCATTGGGGTAATCATGCGGCAGGCCGACCGCGCGCACCTCCCGCGACAGGCCGAGGCGGCGCAGCGTCTCCATCGTGCGCGAGGACACATGGTTGCACTTCACGCTGGGTGGCTGACCGGCTGGGCGCATCTCGGCGACGACAACCTGGATCCCCCGCGACGCCAGGTCCAGCGCGAGCAGCAGTCCCACGGGCCCAGCGCCGATAATTAGAACTTCGGTGTCAGTCATCCGCCCCTCGTTGAGTAATCAACGAAACTGATAGCAGATGCGGAAGCGGGATCAATTTCTTTTTGTCCGTCTCTGCAGAGCGTTGCAGCGGGGTTGGCCGCAAAGGGCAAGTGGAGACGGGAACCTGACGCCCGCAGGGCCATTCAGGGGCCATCGAGCTTGGGGAAAGATCAGTCTGGCGACAGCGATTCAAGGGATTCGCCTCTCCAGCATCGTCATCTTCCTGACAGCGACGAGGGGACTCGGTTCCAGTTCCGTAGGCGGACGCGGCTTTGTCCGGCGGATGACGACCGAGAAGAGCTTGGCGTTAATTGCCCTCTCACATAAGCAGGGCGTCCGAAGAAATGGCCACGGACGTAAGGGAATCTTGGAAAGGCAGGAGATTGATGATTGAAAAAGGAAACGTTTAAAATAGTCAACAATAATGGTTATTATGCAATATTTAACCTATAATTAATTCTATTTAATTTTACTGGAAATTCCTGATTTGTTAGGAGTCTCGTGTATCCGACCTGCTTTTGACATACGGCGCTCGACATGCGGGACAGGCAGGGTTCATTTGAGCCGTGTCAGGCTCCAAATCTGCCGGTCGTTAAGGGTTTCTTGCAGTGCAGCATTGCTGGGTCGCACCATGCCGGTTTAAAGTCGGATGATGACAACATAAAACGGGTAAGGCATTGAAAATGAATAAAACTACACGTTACAAAATACTGAATACTGTATCTTCTGGCAACAGCTTCAACGAAATCCATTAAATTATTTAATTATCGATCTGCTTTTAACGTCGATTAAGCTCGAGCCAATAGCCGGCCCACGCCATCTTGCACTTTGAAAAATATAGAATATTTCCCGTTCCTGCCTTGACCGGCAAGGAGAAGGCCAAGAGCGCAAACGCCCTTAACCTTCTGCCCATTTATGACTGCAATGCGCTTCCGAGCGCGGTCGTCATCCCCTTCAGGCCAATCTGGCGCCGACTCCGCTGGCGTGGTCTGCTTCCCCACATGCGGCTCGCAATCTCCAGTTCCTCCCGCCCAACGGCGCCTGTGTAGATGGCGGTGGTGCTGATGTCGGTGTGCCCCATCCACTTCTGCACCATGTTCAACGGCACGCCCGAGTGGATGGCCGATACGCCAAATCCGTGTCGAAAACCCTTGGCCGTCGCCTGCATTCCCTTGATACCGACCGCCTGCATGATTGCGTTGACCTTTCGCCACGCTGTCATTCTCGACCATGTCCATAGCAGGCTGTCGTCCGCGCCACTGCCCCGGCCATGCACCTTGTGGATCAGCTTCACCAACTCCAGCGGAGCCGGAACGGCGCGGTAAATCCCCCTTTTTCGTTTCTTGAGGCTTTCGATGATGATGCATTGCGAGCGCAGATCGATGCTCCTGAGCGTAAGCGCCAGGGCCTCCGAGATCCGGCATCCTGTCACGGCGAGCACCATGCAGAAGGTGTAGGTCTCGGGCGCTTCGCGTGCGGCGTAAGCGAGCACGGCGGCCCGCTCTTCCTGGGTCAGATATTTGCGCTGCCCTTCATTGCCGTAAACCATGTTCAGCATCCTGCATCTCCCTCTTGGTGAGCCGCCGACGGGATCGCCATCCAGGCCTTTCCGCACTGCAAAAGGATGCAAAAACAGTCATTTGAAACAGTATTCAGTATTCTGTCACGGACTCAGAGGGGTTTGGGATGCTGGATATGGCGCAACGGATGGCAGACGATTTCGGGGTGCCGGTTAACCTTTCGATGGGGCCGGCACCCGAACTCGTGATGGTGGGGTTCAGGATCGATAACCTGTCCCACCTCGCCCAGGCTTATGGCGAAGCTGTGCGTGAAGGCGCGCGCGCTCTGCTGGCCGGTCTGCTCGGTGAGGTGCTCGGCGGTGACGGCGTCGTGATGCCGGTCTGCGATGATTTGATCCCGGCGGTGGTCTGGTCGCCGACGGCTTTTGGCCAAGCCTTCACCAACGCGGCATGTGCGGACTTCGCCCAGCGCTTTGCGGTCGCGGTCGCTGGCCGCCCGCTCATTCACGGCAATGCCGATCTGCGCCTGGCTGTCAGTGCAGCCTGGTCCCTGCTGCCGGATGTTCATTCCGATGCCGATCTTGGCGCAGCGCGGGACGATCTGGCGTGTCGCCTGACGACCCAGCGTTTCAACGGCAACCCGATCGATACGCAGGCCGACTGGGCGCAGCGTTACCGGGCCGACATGGCGCAGGCTGCGTCCCTGCTTTCGGCGCTGGCGAACGGGCGGCTGCTTCCGGTCTGGCAGCCGGTGCGCAGCGGCGCGCAGGGCGACGCTGTGCTCTATCATGAATGTCTGCTGCGGATGCTCGAGGATGGGCGTCAGGAGACGGCCGGCCCCGCCATCGGCGCTCTGGAGCGCTTGGGCATGGTTGGCGTGCTGGATCATTATGTGGTCTCGACGGTGATCGAGGAACTGCAGCGCGATCCCGACGTGTGCCTGGGCGCCAACATCTCCGCGCACAGCGCCTGTCCCGGTGGGTGGTGGGATGAGCTGATGCCGCGCCTGCGCGACATGCCGTCCGTCGCGCGCCGTCTGGTCATCGAGATCACCGAGACTGCGCATTATCCGGATATTGGCGAGGCCACATGCTTTGCGGCGCGGCTGCGCAAGCTCGGCGTGCGGGTTGCGCTGGACGATTTCGGCGTTGGCCATGCCTCGCTGCGTTCGCTGCTGGCGCTGCAGCCCGATATCATCAAGATCGACGCCTTCTTCCTGCGCCGGGCCGCCAGTTCCGAGCCGGATCGCGTCGCGCTGCATCATCTGATCGGCCTGGCCGGCAGCTTTGTCCGCGATGTCGTGGTCGAGGGCGTGGAAACGCGCGCGGAGGCCGATCTGGCCCTGCGCGCCGGCGCTGTGTGGTTGCAAGGCTATCACACGGGCTATCCCTCCGTCGTCCGCTCCTGGTCCGGTCCTATGGGCGGCACCAATGTGCTGACGCTGTTCGATCAGCCGCAAGCCGGCTGGTCCGAAACGCGGAGGGCGGTCGGATGAGCGGCCTTGCGGATGTTCGTGCCCGGACAGGCACGCCCCTCGGTGATCCGTGGGCCGCGTCGGAAGCGGTCCAGCCTTCGCTGGCGCGGGGCATTCTCATGGGTGCTCCGGTCAGTTTGCTGCTGTGGTGGCTTCTTCTTCAACTGGTTGTGCGGGTCGCTTCGTAGCTTTGGCGCGGGGTGGTTGGCGATGTCGGCACAAGATCAGGATATTCAGGGTGATTTCGATGTTTGAGGGGGTTGGGACGAGGCGCGCTGCGACGCTGTGTCGTGGTTTGCGCGGTCCCTCAGGACGCGCGGGCGGGCTGATCGGCTGCGCTGTGCTGGGGGCGGTGCTTGTTGCTCCGCTGACGGCCATTGCGCAGCAGGGCGATGTTCGCGCGCCGGCGGCCGTGGCCGCAGCGCCGGGCCCGGTCTCTGAGCCGTCCTCTTTGTCGCTGGATGATCTGATGGCGCAGGCGGCGCGGGCCAATCCGCAGGTATTGTCGCAGACCGATGGCGCGCGGGCTTCGGCTTATGAGGTGGCGAGCGCGCGCTGGGCGTATTTTCCCGAGCCGGCGTTCGAGAGCGAGCGGGGGCGGCGGGGCTATGTCGTCACCGGCACGCTGACGCAGCCGGTCTGGACCTTCGGGCGGATCGGCGCGAACGTCGATGCCGCCAAGGCGCGGCTCTCCTCGGCGGAAGCGGCGATCGACGCGACGCGCTACCAGATCGCGCTGCGGGTGATCGACAGCTATGGCCGGTTCGTGGCGGCGCGTCTGGGCGCGCAGGTCTATGCGGCCGATATTGCCCGGCTGGAAGCGCTGGAAGGCATGATGCGGCGGCGGGTGGCCACGGGCCTGTCCGCGCCGGTCGATCATAATCTGGTGCTCACCCGGCTGAGCCTCTCGCGCAACACGCTGACCAACTATCAGGCGATCGAGCAATCGGCCACTGAGGCGCTGAGCCAGCTGACCGGGCGGCCGATCGATCCGGCGCGGATCGCGTTCGACGTGGCGGCAGGCGATGAGCCGCTGGACGTGCGCAGCGAGGATCTGCTGGCGCGTACCATCGAGACCAACCCGGCGCTGCTGCGCGCCGAGCAGGAGATCGGGGTGGCGAAGGCCGAGGCGCGGGTGGCGTCCAGGGCGATGATGCCGACCATCTATGCGCGGGCCGAACAGCGCTTCTCGGACGATCGCTATTATGCCTCGGCGCTGCCTGACACGCGGGTCGTGGTCGGCGTGAAGTTCGCCTTCGGCTCCGGGCTCGCCTCGGTGGAGCGCATTCGGGCATCGCAGGCGCTGGAGAGCGCGGCGCGCAATGCCCGCGATGCCTATCGGGCGGATCTGACGGCGGAGGTCGCGGCCGATCTGGCGAGCTGGCGGGCGGCGCGCAGCCTGGTGCGCGAGTTGCAGGTCAGCCGGGGCGTGCAGCAGCAGACCTTCGAATCCTACAACCGGATGTTCCTGGCCGGCAAGCGCAGTTGGCTGGACGTTCTCAATGTCACCCGAGAGCAGACCGACATCGAGCGGAGCCTGAGCGATGCGCAGGTCCAGCTTTTGATCGCCCGCTACCGCTTGCGCCTCAAGGAAGGGGCCTTCCCATGGAACTGATTGCAGGGCCTTCACCGGCCGAGACTCCCGCCGGCGCGCCCGAGAGTGCGTCCGACGACGTCCTCTTCATGGGGCCGCCGCCCGCGACCCCCTTTGCCGATGGCGTGCTCTGGCTGGGCGGGCGCCTGGCGACGGCGCTGGAGTGCCAGGGCGGCCTCACGCGGCGCGACGGTCGCCGCATCCGCGCGCTGTTCAGTGCTGGCGCATCGGGGGCAGGCGCTCCGGGCGAGGAAAGCCGCATTGCGGCGCGCGCGGCGCTGGCGCTGTGCGAGACGCTGCGGCTCAAGCTCTCGCGCTGGCGGCGCGAACCGCATGAGGCGGACCTGCCGATGATCGCGCTGGTGCCAGGCGCCGGCTATCGCATGGTGCTGAGCCTGAGCAACGACGGCACCTGGCTGTGCGAGGGGCCGCAGGGTCGCGAGCGGATGGCGGCATGGCCCGAAGGCACGATGTTCGCCGGCGTCACCCCGCGTGGCGAGATCGCCCATGCGCGCACCGCCAAGGGCGTGTTCGAGGCGATCATGGCCGTCGACAAATCCTGGGTGGTGATGGCGGCGCTGGCCTCGACGCTGGCGAGCATTCTGGTGCTGGCGACCTCGCTTTACTCGATGCAGGTCTATGACCGGGTGATCGGGCAGGGCGGCGTCTCGACGCTGATCGTGCTGACGGTCGGCACGGCGATCGCCATCGGCATCGAGTTTGCGCTCAAGCTGGCGCGTTCGGCCATTGTCGACAAGGCGGTGCATCGCATCGATCTGGAGGCGGCGATGAGCGTCTTCCAGCGGATGCTCTCGACCCGGCTCGACCAATATCCGCCGAGCGTGGGCACGTTCGCGGCGCAGGTGCGCGGCTATGAGGGGGTGCGGGCGTTCATCGTCGCGCGCAAGCTCTATCTGTTCACCGACGTGCCGTTCGCCTTGTTCTTCCTGGCGGTCATCTTCCTCATCGGCGGGCCGTTCGTGGCGGCAGTGCCGGCTCTGGCGTTCGTGGTGGCGGTGGCTGCCGGACTGCGCTCGCGTCGGGCGATCGAGGCGCACAGCGCGCGGGAAAATCTGGTCGGCAACCAGCGCTACGGCCTGCTGGTCGAGACCATCCAGGGCGCCGAGTTTTTGAAGGCGAGCGGCGGCGAATGGCAGATGCGCAACCGCTGGAACGACCTTTCGCGGCGGACCGCCGACGAGATGACCGAGATCCGTCATCTCAACGAGACGGCCGGCTATATCTCGGGCCTGGTCCAGCAGATCAGCTATGTCAGCATGGTGGCGACCGGCGCCTATCTCGCCGCGACGACCACCAGCCTGACCGTCGGCGCGATCATTGCCTGCTCGATCGTCTCGGGCCGGGTGCTGACCCCCGTCAACGCCATTCCGGGGCTGCTGGTGCAAGGCGCCAATGCCAAGGTCGCGCTTGACAATCTCGAGCGGCTTTACGCTTCGGAGCAGGACAATGACGGCATCGATGCACCGCTGGTGCCCGATGCGATCCAGGGCCGGGTCGAGGTCGCCAATCTGGAGTTCGCCTGGGCCTCGCAGCCTGCCCCGCTCAAGCTGCCGGCGCTGACCATCGCGCCGGGCGAGCGGGTCGGCATTTTGGGCGCGGTGGGATCGGGCAAGAGCACGTTGCTCAAGCTGCTCGCCGGGCTGGTCAAGCCCGAGCGGGGGCATGTGCTGCTCGACGGGCTCGATCTGCAGCATATCGCCAGCGAGCGGCGGGCCGAGCTGATCGGCTATCTGCCCCAGCAGGCGCGGATGATCAGCGGCACGCTGCGCGACAACCTCACCATGGGCCTGCCTTATGTGAGCGATGAGGAGCTGGTCGCGGCGATCCAGGCGACAGGTCTCGCCGGCTTCCTCGCCGGGCGTCCCGAGGGCGTGCATCTGCGCATTGCCGAAGGCGGTGGGGGCCTCTCGGGCGGTCAGCGCCAGCTCATTGGCCTGACGCGCCTGCTGCTCGCCCGCCCGCAGGTGTGGCTGCTCGATGAGCCGACCTCCTCGATGGACGATGGCACCGAAGAGCGCTGCCTCTCGGCCCTGCGCGCCGCGGTTCAGCCCGGCCAGACGCTGGTGCTGGTCACCCACAAGCTGCGCCTCCTCGAGCTCATCGACCGGCTGATCGTGCTGACCCCGCAGGGCATCGCTCTGGATGGCCCGCGCGACGCGGTGATCGAGCGGCTGCGCCAGGGTCCGGCGGCACAACAGGGTCCGGCTGCACAACCGGGCGCACAAGCTGAGCATCACAAGGGAAGCGTGGCATGAAGATGGAAGATCCAAGGGCGATGCGCGCGGGCCTGGGCGGCGTGCGCCAGCAACTGGCCCGGCTTCCGCTGGGGCCGGGGGGCTGGTTCATCGTGATCACTGGCCTTGGCATTGTGGCGCTGCTGATCTGGGCAAGCGTCTCGCAGATCGACCAGCTGGCCCGCGCCCGGGGGCAGGTGATCGCGCTGGCCCGCACGCAGGTCATCCAGGCGGCGGACAGCGGCGTGCTGGCGGAGATGAAGGTCGAGGAAGGGCAGATGGTCCGCAAGGGTCAGCTGCTGGCCCTCATGGACCAGAGCCGCGCCTCGGCGGCCTATGACGACAGCCGCAACAAGGTGGCCGCGCTCAAGGCGACGCTCGCCCGGCTGCGGGCCGAGGTTTACGGGCAGGCGCTGGTGTTCCCGCCCGAGCTGGAGGCCTATCCGGCGTTCCGCAGGAACCAGACCGATCTGTTCAACCGGCGCCGCCAGGCGCTCAACGAGGGCATTGGCGCGCTGGTCCAGAGCCGGCGGCTCGTCCAGGCCGAGCTCGATATCACGCAGCCGCTGCTGGCGGCGGGCGATGTCGGGCAGGCCGAGGTGATCCGCCTCAAGCGCGCGGTCGCCGAGCTCGACGGGCAGATCGTCAATGCTCGCAACAAATACTTCCAGGACGCCCAGGCCGAGATGACCAAGGCCGAGGAGGATCTTGCCACGCAGGAAGAGGCGCTGCGCGAGCGCTCGGCGGTGTTCGGCTTTACCGAGCTGCGCGCGCCGCATGACGGGCAGATCCGCAAGATCAACGTGACCACGCTGGGCGCCTCGGTGCGGCCGGGCGATGCGATCATCGAGATGCTGCCCACGACCAGCGAACTGATCGTCGAGGCCAAGTTCAGCCCGGCCGATCTTGGCTCGGTCAAGGTCGGCCAGTCCGCGCAGGTCAAGCTCGATGCCTATGATCCCAGCATCTACGGCAGCCTTGCCGGCGAGGTCGTCTACATCAGCCCCGATGCGCTGAGCGAGCCCGGGCCGCAGGGCAGCGAGCACTTCTATTACCGCGTCCACATCCGCCTGAAGGGCCACGGCGCGGGTAACGCGGGCAGCAAGCCCATCCAGGTCAGCCCCGGCATGACCGCCACCGTGGAAGTGCGCACCCACAAGCGTTCGGTGCTCACCTACCTCACCAAACCCATCACCAAAACCGTCGATGAGGCGCTCGGCGAGCGCTGACCTCAACCGCACACAGCTTTGAAGACACAGCTTGGAATACAGGGAGCCAAATGACATGACCAACAAGAGCGAGACGCAGGCCCAGATGCAGGCAGAGATGCCGGCCCAGATGCAGGCAGAGCTTCCGGCAAACGCAGCCGTTCCGGCCGAGCAGGCCCCGGCTATGGCCCAAGCTGCCGCACCGGCTCCCTCCGCCGCCGGTCATGCACCTGTGGCGCCCGCGACCTCACACGCGACCCTTGCCGCGCACAGCGCCACGCCCAAGAAGGTGAAGGCCAGGACGCACAAGAAGGACGACGAGGACGAAGCCGCCCAAAATGGCGACCAGAAGGATGCCGACACTGCGCAGGCCGACGCGGACCAGCCCGAAAGTGCCGTGCAGGCCTCGGCTGCCGGCGGACAGGGTCATGTCGGTGAAGGCCAGTGGGCCGATCGCGTCTATGCCCAGGGTGCTGCGGGTGCCGGCGCTGGCGGCGGATCGGGCAGCTTCTTCTCCACGCCCGCTTTTTATGTGCTAGGCGCTGCCGGTGCGATCGGCGCCGGGTTCGCGATCTTCGGCGGCGGCAGCGATGAGGCGAGCATCGCTGCGCCCAAGCTCGCGCTGAAGACCGATACCGGCGCTTCGGCGACCGACTACATCACCCAGGACGGCACGATCAACGTCACCGCCATCACCGGCACCAACGCCTGGGAATACTCCACCAATGGCGGCTCGACCTGGACCGCCGGCACCGGCACCAGCTTCACGCTGGCCGAGGGCAGCTACGCCGCCGGCGCTGTGCAGGTTCGCCAGAAGGACGCGACCAGCGGCAAGACCAGCGAGGCCGGCAAGATCGCCAACGCCATCACGGTCGACAAGACCGCCGCCGCCGCACCGGTCATCAACGCGGTCGCCGGTGACGATCTGGTCAACCAGGCCGAAACCCAGGCCCCGGTCAGCGTCTCGGGCACCGCCGAGGCCGGCACCAGCATCACGGTCACCTGGGGCACCACCACCAAGACGGTCACCACCGCCGCCAACGGCACCTGGACCACCAGCTTTGCTGCCAACGAACTGCCCGCCGATGGCGCCACCAGCATCACCGCCAAGGCAACCGACGCCGCAGGCAACATCTCCGCAACAGGCTCACGCCCCGTTACGGTCGACAGCAGCAACTACATCACCGGCACGGTCGCAGCAGGCCCGGTGATCGCCGGCATCGAGATCAAGGCCTATAAGGCCGATGGCACGCTGCTCGGTTCTGCGGTCACGGATGCCAGTGGCGCGTTCCGCGTGGCGTTCAAGGGCTATACTGGCCTCGTGCTGGTCGCCGCAACGGACCCGACGACAAATGCGCAGGGCTATCTCAACGAAGCCACTGGCACTCAGGCCGATATCGATGTGATGCTCCGCGCCGTTGCCACGGTGACGGCGGGCCAGGATGTCGTGATCAACATCAGCCCGTTTACGGAAGTCTCCACGCGTCTCATGTCGTCGGGGCTTGCCGCCAGTGGCGCCACCAACCTTGCCAATCTCTCCGCGGATGTCGCGGCGAAGGCCAATGCGACCGTCGGAACCCTATTCACCGACAATGTCGACACGCCGTTGACCGCGCAACTGATGAAGCTGGTCATCGACAGCACCGGGGCGAACACTGCCGCCTCCGCGAACGTTTACGGCGTCTACCTCGCCGCGCTTCAGGGCTGGGCGCATAGTGAAGGCCTCACGCTGGACCAGGCGATCCAGCAAATCGTAGATGCCATCACCTCCACCGCCAAGGGTGCCAACACGACGCTGGCCGATCTGGGACAGGCTCAGGGCCAGCTGCTCGCCGACATTCTGATCCAGGGTTTTCACGATGTCACCCAGGCCAACCCGGCCTTGGCCAATGCCTCGCTGCCGCAGGCCCAATTGCAGCAGCTCGGCATGATCAACGACACGACCGGGCCGGCATTCAGCGGCGGCAGCACGGTCAGCGTGTCCGTCCTCGAAACGGCGGCCCCCGGTACGCTGCTCTACACCGCCACGGCCTCCGATCCCTCCGGCAAGACGAGCTATTCGATCGCCTGGGGCAGCGGTCCCGCGCCCTTTGCCGCCTATGATATCGCAGATTTCTTCACCATCGATCCACAGACCGGCGTGATCAAGACGGTCCAGACCCTCGATTATGAGGATCGCGCCAGCTGGTCGATCGAGGTCACAGCGACCGACTTCTGGGGCAATCAGAGCGTCCAGGCCGTCACCGTGAACGTCGGCAATGTCAACGAAGCGCCGGTTCTGGATCATCCGCTCGCCGATCAAGTCGCCACGGCCAATCAGCCGTTCAGCTACATCATCCCCAGCGACGCCTTTTACGATGTCGACGGCGATACGCTGACCTACGCTGCGCAGCTTGTCGATGCGCAAGGCAATGTCTCGGCCCTGCCGAGCTGGCTGACGTTCAATGCGCAGACCGGCACCCTCAGCTCCACGGCCGCCCAGGCGCTGACCGACCCGATCACGATCCGCGTGACAGCGTCCGATGGCAGCCTCACCGCCACTGACGATTTTACCCTGTCGATCGCGAGCGCCCCAGTCGTGACGGAAATCGTCGCGAACAAGGCGGTTGCGATGGGAGCGAGCACCGTGACGTTCACGGTCACGCTCAGCGAGGGTGTCACCTATCCGTCGAGCCCTGTTCCCGAGGTTGTGCTGCGGTTCGTTGCGACCAACACATATCTTGCGACAGCCACTTTGGACGGAGCCGCCACGGCCGCGTTGAACGACCCCACGAAGCTGGTGTTCACGGCTCAAGTGCCGGTGACGGACACCACGGAAGTGCGAATCCTGGCACTGAACTTCACGGACGTGACGGGTCTGGTGTCCGGCGAGCCGGTCTCTTCGGACTCAGGTCAGCTCGTGACCTACGGGGCGCTGCCGTTCGTTGTCGACAGCACGGCGCCTGCCCTCACCAGCGCGACGCTCACCGTGAACGAGAACGCCACTGCGGTGGGGACCCTCTCCGCCAGCGAAGCGGTGAGTTGGGCCCTGGCGCCCGGCGGCGATGCTGGCCTGTTCACGCTGAGTTCTTCAGGGGCGCTGAGCTTTGCCGCACCGCGCGATTACGAGACGCAGGCCCACAGCTACACCATCAACGTCAACATGACGGACCTGGCGGGCAACATGACGTCGCAGGCCGTCACGGTAAACCTGGCCAACGTCAATGAAGCGCCGGTCGTCGCGCATCCGCTCGCAGATCAGGCGACCGTGCAGGGGCAAGCGTTCAGCTACACCGTGCCGTCCAACAGCTTCTCGGACGTCGACGCTGGCACGACCCTGACCTACACGGCTCAGCTGGTGGGCAGCGGCGGCGCCCTGTCGGCCTTGCCGTCCTGGCTGACCTTCAATGCGGCGACCCACACATTCTCCTCGACGTCCGCGCCGGCGCTCGCCAGCCCGATCACGGTGCGGGTGACCGCGTCCGACGGCAGCCTGTCGGTCTCGGACGATTTCACCGTCTCGCAGGCCTCTGTGCCGGTCTTCTCCACCAACCTGAATGGCGTCACCAATCTGGATGTGCGGTCCGACGTGGTCTTCAACGCGAGCGAGAATATCGCACTGACGACGGTCGACGGCACGTACACGATCAAGCTGGTCAATGATGCCAACAGCGGATCGAAGACGGGCTATTCCGGCACACTCGGGGAATCCGTCGACAACACGCAGACGCTGGTCGTCACTGTCAGCGGCGGGGTGGCTTCCGCCAAGTGGAACGGCGCGACGGTCAACGTCAACGACGTACTCTCCGTCTCTGGCAACAAGCTGATCATCGATCCGGTCTACGACCTCGATTTCTCGAACAATTACCATGTCGAGATCGGCGCGGGACTGTTCATCGGGCAGACCTCTGGCCTTGGCAACGCGGCGGTGGCGAGCGGTGCGACCTTCGCGACCGTCACGCCCAACACCACCGGTTCGGGGGCAGCGCTGGTCTCGGGCGGAGCGGCCTCGCAGATCATGCATGCAGACGGCACGCTGGCCGCCAGCCATAAGTGGGTGGGGATCGATAACGTCGGCAACACGGCGGTTGCTTCGGCCACGTCCATCGGCAGCCTCTCTGCCGCGGGCTATGCGCTGGTGGTCAGTGACCGCGACGCCTCCGCTGACATCGGCACCTGGGACTTCTGGGTCCGGGCGACCGACTTCGGTGCCGACGATCTGGTGTATCTCGATAATCAGCAGAACGGCACTGCGGGCTGGGATTTGTCTACCACATCCTTTGCCAGTGGCGATTCGCCCAATGACAACGATACGCGCGTCGGCTTCGGCACTTACAACGTGACGGCGCCGTTCCCGAACAGCAGCCAGTCGTACATCGACCTCGATATTGGTGGTGAATGGCGTGAAACGCCTGACGCGGTTCAGACTTATTTCCAATCTGCGACACCACTTTTCGTAGGCGGATGAATATCCATCAGGGTCGGATGAGCATCCGGCCCTGAACAGTGGGACCTGTGGGATAATCGAAAGACGAAATATTCAATTTTACTTTCGTAGGGGGCAAAAAATGGCCACGACTTCAAAATATATCATTATGAGCACTGCAGCCGATAATTCCAACATTATCGACTTCGGCCTGAATTACGGTACGCTGTCGCTGGACGGGCAGGAGATGCAGTTTCTCGGTTCGGCTCTGGTCGATGCCGTCTTCGTCCGACCGGGCGCGACTTATTCCCTCAGCATGGGTGCGGGCGCAGATCGCATATATTTTGAAGGGGCACTGGCCGACTATACGCTTACCAGATCTGGCGCGACGCTCACGCTGACGCGGACGGCTCAGGGCAAAGTGGAGACGGTCAGCCTCGCCGGCGCTAACTCCGCGACGACCCCTGATGTGCTGGTGTTCTCGGATGGCAGCGTGGCGGCCAATGCGGTGTACAATCATGTCTCGAAGGGTGACCCATTGCCGGTGCCGTCCGGCGAGACATCTGTCGCGCCGAGCGGACCGGCCGCGCCGGCGGCAGTCCTGTCCGCGACGGTCAAGGTCGTGTCTTTCGACGGGACCGGCGAGACGATTGCGCTGTCCAAACCGGGTATGAAATTTCAGGTGCTGGGCAATGCCGGCGTCGATGTTGTTTACGTCTCTGATGGTGCGACGGTCGATGCCTCGGCGCTCGGAAACAGCACCGATATTGTCTACATGCGTGGTCACTGGGCCGATTACACCAAAGTGGTCTCGGGCTCGAAGATGACCTTGACGCGGACCGTTGGCGGTCAGCTCGAAACAGTTGTCGTCTCGGCCGCCGGCAATGCGCTCAACGATCTCCTCGTCTTTGCTGACGGCGCCGTGCGCTCACAGGTTGCCGGCACGGCTGTGAAGGCGGACGCCAACGTCGCGATTGCGGCTATCTCCGGCTACGACGCAACGACGATTACGCCCGGTCTCAACGAGGCGCCGGTGCTTGCAGAGGCACTTGTCGATCAGATGACGGTCGAGGGGCAGGCGTTCACTTACAGCATCGCGGCCGGAAGTTTCACGGACCCGGATGGCGATGCGCTGACCTACACGGCGCAGCTGGTCGATGCGCAGGGCAATCTTTCCGCATTGCCGTCCTGGCTGAGCTTCGATGGCGCCACCGGCACCTTCTCGTCCACGTCCGCGCCGGCACTGGCCAGTCCGATCACCGTTCGCGTCACGGCCTCGGATGGGAGCCTGTCGGCATCCGACGACTTCACCATCGAAGCGCATCCTGTGCCGCTCCTTTCGACCAATGTCGATGGCGTGACCAACCTTGATGTGCGGTCCGACCTCGCCTTCACCTCGAGCGAGGACATCGCTCTGACCGCTGTCGACGGCGTTTATGAGATCAAGATCGTCAACGATGCCAACACGTCCGCTAAGGCGGGATATTCCGGCTCGTTGGGTGAAGCGATCGACAACACACAAACGTTGGTCGTCACCGTCGTCGACGGCGAGGTCTCGGCGACCTGGAACGGTGCGGCCGTTGCCATTGCGGATGTCCTCACCATTTCGGGCGACAAGCTGATCATCAATCCCAAATATGATCTCGATTTCTCGAACAATTATCATGTCGAGATCGACGCGGGCCTGCTCGTTAGCGCGACCTCGGGTCTCGGCAATGCGGCCTTGCTCAGCGGCGCGACCTTCTCGACCGTCACGCCCAACACCAGCGGCACCGGAGCCGCGCTCGTTACCGGCGCTGCGGCTTCGCAGACCATGGTGGCGGATGGCTCTCTGACCGCAGGCCACAAATGGGTCGGCCTCGACGGTATTGGCAACACGGCGGTCTCGGCTGCCACGTCGATCGGTAGCCTTGCCGCGGATGGTTATGCGCTGATTGTGACGGACAGGGACGATTCGAGCGTGGTCGGTACCTGGGACTTTTGGGTCCGCGCGACCAATTTTGGCGCTGACGATCTCGTCTATCTGGACAACCAGCACAACGGAACGAGTGGGTGGGATCTGGCAAGCACCTCGTTCGGAAGCGGCGATGCCGCCAACCCGAATGACACGCGCGTCGACTTCGGCACCTACAGCGCAACTGCGCCATTCCCAAACAGTAGTCAGGCCTGGATCGATCTCGATATCGGTGGCGAGTGGCAAGATTCGCCGGCCGCTGCGCAGGCTTTCCTACAGTCACAAACAGCTCTTTTTGTAGGCGGTTAAATCATGCCGGGCCAGATCGAAATCTGGCCCGCCTTAACGCGTTTCCTCGAGAACATTTTCTAGCAGAATTTTTTGAAATTCTCTTCCGGAGTCAAAGGTCATGGCAATCACGTCGAAATATATCATCATGAACACCACCAATGGTGGCAACTTCATCGATTTCGAGCTGAATTACGGAACGTTGTCTCTGGATGGGCAGGAAATTCAGTTTCTGGGCTCCTCTTTTGTGGACGCCATCTTCATCCGTCCCGGCGCGACCTATTCGCTGAGCACAGGTGCGGGCGCGGACCGCATCTATTTTGAAGGATCGCTGGCGGATTATACGGTAACGCGGACCGGTGCGACGCTGACCCTGTCGCGCACGGTCGAAGGTAAGGTCGAGACGGTCAATCTCGCCAGTGCCAACTCGGCCACGACGCCCGACGCGCTGATTTTCGCGGACGGCACGGTCGCGACCAACGCGCTGTACAATTATGTGTCGAAGGGCGACCCGCTCCCGGTGCCGTCCGGCGAGACCTCGACCGCGCCGACCGGCGCTGCGGCGCCGGGCGCGGACCTGTCCGCCACCGTCAAGGTCGTGTCCTTCGATGCCAACGGTGAAACCATTTCCCTCTCCAAGCCGGGCGTGACTTTCCAGATTCTCGGTAACAACGGTGTTGATGTCGTCTATGTGGCAGATGGGACGACCATCGATGCATCGGCGCTGGGTGGCGGCACGGACGTCATCTATTTCCGCGGCCGGTGGAGCGATTACACCAAGACGGTGAGCGGCTCGCGTATGACGCTCACCCGCGCGGTGGGCGATGACGTCGAGACCGTGACGGTGTCGGCAGCGGGCAACACGCTGAACGATCTGCTCGTCTTCGCCGATGGTGCCGTGCGCTCGCAGGTGGCGGGCACAGCGGTCAAAGCCAATGCCACCGTCGCCCTCGCCGACCTGTCCGGCTACGATCCCGCCACGGTGACACCCGGCCTCAACGTGGCGATCCAGTCCATCGCCCAGCCGGCCGCGCCGAGCTGGTTCAAGGTCGGTGACACGCTCAGCCTCACGCTCAATTTCTCGCAGCCGGTCGTGCTGGCCGAAGGCAAGACCGTCACGGTCGTGGCGTTGATCGGCGGGCAGGAAGTGCTGCTGACGGCAACCGGCACCAGCGCAACGGCGGCTGGCGTGCGCGGGCTGGAGTTCACAGCGGCGCTGGCCGGCAATCTCTATGATGGCGACGGCATCACGCTCAAGGCGGACAGCCTCGCGCTCGGCACTGCCACGACCGACGATTTCAAGGGCGAGGGCGGCCTGCCCGTCGTGCTGACGTCACCGGCGATTCAGGCGCCCAATATCCGCGTCGATACCGGCGCGCCGGATGCCGCGGCCCTCAACCTTGTCGGGAATGCGGTCAAGGGCGTCGACGCGGCGCTCTCTGCGGATGGCGTGTTCTCGCTGACGGCTGAAAACCAAGCCACCGTGCAGATCGAATTCCGCAGCGCCAACGGCGTGATCGTGCGGACCGTCACCGGCACAGGCGCCGCGCAGGCGATCACGCTCAGCGCCGCCGATCTGGCCGAGCTGGGCGATGGCCCGGTGCAGGTCTCCGTGCAGGTCACCGATGCCGCTGGCAATGTGTCCGCGCAGAGCGACCTCAGCTTCACCATTGACGGCGAGGCGCCGGGCGCACCGGTGCTGTCTCTGGGCACGGGCGTCGGCACGGGCGCGACGGCGGCGGAAGCCACGTCGGCCAACGGCGTGGTCCTGGTGACTGCCGAGGCCGGATCCAGCGTGGCGGTGACGTTCACCAACGGCGCCAACAGCATCACCAAGCAACTGAGCGCCGACGGGACGGCGCAGCCTGTCGTGCTGACGGCAGAAGATCTTGCGACGCTGGGCGATGGCGAGATTGCCGTGTCGGTCACGGCGACCGATTCTGCGGGCAATGTTTCGGCGGCGACGCCGGTTGCCTTCACGCTCGATACCGTCGCGCCCAGCGCGATGGTGGCCAGCGCGGATGCGCAGAGCGGGATTATCGCGATCACCGGTCAGGAAGCCGGATCGACCATCGAATACAGCATCGATGGCGGCCAGAGCTGGAGCCAGAGCTTCGCGGCGCGGGCCGGCACCAATGCCGTTCAGGTGCGCGAGGTGGACGCTGCGGGCAATGCCTCGGCGCCGCAGTCGCTGAGCTTCGATCTGGTGACGGCGCTGCCCGTTCTGTCGGTCGGGCTGACGCAGGATAGCGGCCTTTCGGCCATTGACGGGCTGACCAGCAATGGCAGCCTGCAGGTTTCCGGCGTGAGCGCGGGCGCCACGGTGGAGTACAGCATCGATGGTGGGCAGAGCTGGACCAGCGCCTTTACGGCGGTGGAAGGGCTCAACCATGTCCACGTTCGCCAGGTGAACGGTGCGGATCTCTCCCCGCCCGTGCTGCTGGTGTTCACGCTCGATACGGTCGCGCCGGAGGCGCCCGCGATCACTGTCGCTGCGAATGTTGCGAACGGCGCGACCGCTGCGGAAGCGCTCTATTCCGGCGGCGCCGTGCAAGTGGCGGCCGAAATCGGCACGTCCGTCGCGGTGACCTTCGCGACCGCGCAAGGCAGCGTGGTGAAGACCGTCTCTGGCATCGGCGCCGCGCAGGCCGTCGTTCTCGATGCTGCGGATCTCGCCATTCTGGGTGATGGCGAGGTGGCGGTCTCCGCTGTCGCGACCGATGCATCCGGCAATGCCTCGGTCATCGCGACCAGCGCATTCACGCTCGACACCACAGCACCGGGCGAACCGCTGCTCGACCTGATCGGCGATGCGCAGAAAACAGCCGCAGAAGCAACCGGCGCCGAGGGCGCCATGGCGGTGACGGCGGATGTCGGCAACAGCGTGCGGCTGGTGTTCAGCGGCGTCAGCGGTACGGTGACGAAGCTCGTGCAGGGCACGGGCTCGGCGGTCGCAGTCAGCCTGACGCAGGCCGAGCTGACCACGCTCGGCAACGGCACTGTCGCCGTTTCGGCCACGGCCAAGGATGGCGCCGGCAATGTGTCGGCAGCGTCCGCGCTGAGCTTCGCTCTGGACACGGGTCTGCCCGATGCGCTCGTCGTCGAAGGCAATGAATATACCGGAATCCTCAGCATCACCGGCCAGGAGCCGGGTGCGCTGATCGAGTTCAGCGTCGATGGTGGCGCGACGTGGAGCAAGAGCTTCACGGCCAATCCGGGCCCCAATTCGGTGATGGTGCGCCAGACCGACGTCGCCGGCAACATCTCGCCGGCGACGCTGGAGGAGTTCACGCTCGATCCCTCGATCACCCTGACGTCGCTGTCCCTCTCGCTCGGCAATGATACCGGCGTCTCGAACACGGATGGCGTGACCTACGACGCCAGTCTGGTCGTCGAGGGCCAGGAGAGCGACACCGCGCTGCAATACAGCCTCGATGGCGGCGAAAGCTGGAGCGACGACATCGGCAATCTGGACGGGGCGACCCTGCTGGCTGTCCGGCAGTTCAACGCCGTAAGCGGCAAGTTCTCCGCCGCGTCGATGATGAGCCTGACGGTCGACACAGCGCCGCCTGCCGCGCCGACGGTCACGCTGGGCGCGGGCGTCGCCGATGGCGCTTCGCTGGAAGAAGGCACATCGAGCGGCGGTATCGTGCGCGTCACTGCGGAAGCCGGGTCCACCGTGGTGGTGACCTTCACCGGCGCCGACGGCGTCGTGGAAAAGACGATGACCGGCACCGGTGCCCCGAAGGCGGTTCTCCTCTCGGCTGCCGAACTGGCCCAGATCGGGGATGGTCCGGTCGCGGTCACGGCCGTGGCCAGCGATGCAGCCGGCAACACCTCCCTGAACGGTACGGCCAGCTTCACCCTGATGACGGCGCTGCCTGACTCGCCGCTGCTGCAAATCGTGGGGAGCGAGACCAAGTCGCTGGCCGACGCCCTGTCGACCGACGGCGTGCTGACGGTGACAGCCGCAGCGGGCCTCGGCGTCCGCCTCGTCTTCACCGGCGTGAGCGGCACGGTCGTCAAGGTCATTGCCGCAGCGAGCGGCGGTGAGGACATCATTGCGATGACGTCCGGCGATCTCGTGACGCTGGGCGATGGTCCCATCCTCGTGACCGCGCTTGCGCTGGACGTGGCCGGCAACGCTTCGGCGCCCGCCACGCTCGACTTTAGTCTGGATGCGGTGCCGCCCGCGGCGCCGCTGCTCACGCTCGGCGTGGGGGTAGAAAATGGCGGCGCGACCTCAGCCGAGGCCAGCGCCGGCGCCGTGCTGGTGAAGGCCGATACCGGCACCATCGTCACACTCACCTTCACCCATGGCAGCAATGAGGTTGTGAAGGCCATCACCGCCAACGGCGCCTCGCAGGTGATCCATCTCACGGCTGGCGACATGGCCCGGCTCGGCGATGGACAGGTCCAGGTGACGGCTGTCGCCACGGATGTCGCCGGCAACCAGTCCGATCCGGCGCAGGCGGCCTTCATTCTCGACACGGCCGTGCCGGTTGCTGGCCTCACGCTGGTCGGCGGCAGCACCAAGTCTTCGGCTGACGCGCTCTCGGTCGACGGCGTCGTGCTTGCCGCTGCCGAAAACGGCGCGGCGATCAAGGTGACGTTCAACGGCTATTCGGGCCGCACGGAAACGGTCAATCTGATCGGCACCGGCACGGCACAGGCCGTGACGCTGACGGCAGCCCAGATCGCGGCCTTGGGTGACGGCGTCGTCCAGGTCTCGATGGTCGTCACTGATCTGGCGGGCAATCAGTCCTCGCTCGAAAGCCTGACGTTCAATCTCGACGCTGGCGCGCCGGAAGCGCCGACGTTGACGTTGGCCACTGCCGCTGCGAACGGCGCGACGGAAGCGGAAGCGACGGCCCCCACCGGGATTCTCACGCTCTCGGCCGAACCCGGTGCCGTCGTCTCGGTGACCTTCAGCGGGTCTGTCGGCAGCGTGACCAGAACGCTGGTCAGCGATGGCGCACCCAAGACGATTGTCCTCACCGCGCTGGAACTGCAGACGATCGGTGACGGCGCCGTGGCCGTGTCCGCCGTCGCCAGCGATGCCAGCGGCAATGTCTCCACCCCGGCGACGTCCAGCTTCACGCTGGACCGGCAGGCGCCTCTTGCGCCCACTCTCGCCCTTGGTGCCGGCGTTGCCGGCGGTGCGACGCAGGCCGAAGCGCTCGCCAGCACCGGTGTAGTCACCGTGCGTGCGGAAGGCGGGTCGGCCATCACGGTCACCTTCGCCGGGTCGCAAGGCACGGTCTCGAAGCAACTGGTTGCCACGGGTGCGGTTCAGGCGGTGACTCTCACTGCGGCTGATCTCACCACGCTGGGGGATGGCGCTATCTCTGTGACCGCGACCGCGACGGACGCGGCAGGCAATGCCTCGCCTGTGGGCACACCGCTCGAGTTCGCGCTGGATCGGGTGGCGCCCAGTGCGCCGACCCTGGCGCTCGGCACCGGCATCGCAGACGGTGCGTCGGCAGCGGAAGCGTCGTCGCAGGGGGGCGTGGCTCTGGTCACCGCCACGGCCGGGCTGACGGTGAGCGTCACGTTCAAGAATGGCAGCAACCAGATCGTCAAGGAAGTGGCGGCCACGGGCGCGGCGCAGGCGGTGGTCCTGACCGAAAACGACCTGGCGACGCTGGGCAGCGGCACGATCTCGGTCAGTGCCCTGGCCCGCGACGAGGCGGGCAACGCCTCAACGGCCGCTACGTCCAGCTTCACGCTGGACACGGTTGCCCCGGCGGCTCCGCTGGTCTCGCTGATCGGCGCTTCGGCCAAGACCAGCACCCAGGCTGCCAATGTGCTCGGCGTCGCTCAGGTGACGGCGGAGAATGGCTCGGCTGTCACGGTGACGTTTACTAATGGCATCAACAGCGTGGCCAAGACGCTGACCGGGACGGGAGCGGCGCAATCCGTTGTGCTGACGGCCGGTGACGTCGCATCGCTCGGCAGCGGGACCATTGCCGTGTCCGTCACCGCGATCGACGCAGTGGGGAACATCTCGCAGTCCGGCAATGCGACCTTCGTCATCGACAACACGCCGCCTGCTGCCCCCGTCATTGCGCTGGGTGCGGGCGTGGCGGATACCGCCTCGCTGGCGGAAGCCACGGCGAGCACGGGCGTCGTAACCGTCGCGGCTGAGGACGGCGCGACGGTGACTGTCACATTCACCCGCAGCGGCAATACCGTGACCAAGACGGTCACTGGCACCGGCACGGCAAAGGCTGTGGTCTTGACGGCCAGCGATCTGGCGGCGCTCGGCGACGGGACGATCTCCGTCTCCGCCATCGCCAAGGATGTGGCCGGCAACACCTCCGCTGCCGCCACACCGGCAAGCTTCGTGCTGGATCGAACGCCGCCCACGGCGCCGGTGCTGGCGCTTGGCGCCGGCGTCTCCAATGGCGCGACGCTTGCCGAGGCCAAGGCCGCCACGGGCGTGGTGACCGTCACGGCGGAAACTGGCGCTGCCGTCACCGTGACCTTCACCAATGGCGTGAACAGCGTCACCAAGACGCTGACCGGCACGGGCTCGGCCCAGGCTGTCACGCTGACCGCCGCCAATCTGGCGACGCTCGGCAACGGCACCATCTCGGTGTCCGCAGTGGCCCGTGACACGGTCGGCAATGACTCGGCGGCGACGAGCCGGACCTTCACGCTCGACATGACCCCGCCCAACAATCCGACGCTGACGGTGGTTGGCTCTACGGAGAAGTCCGCGGCGGCAGCAAGCAGCTCGGCGGGGGCCGTGACGGTTTCGGCCGAACTCGGCTCGGCTGTGACCGTGACGTTCACCAATGGCGCCAATGTCGTGACCAAGACCATGACCGGCACCGGTGCCCCGCAGATCGTGACGCTGAGCACGACCGATCTGGCGACACTGGGCGACGGCTCCATCTACGTCGCGGCAACCGCGACCGACACGGCAGGCAACGTCTCCGCCGGCGGCGGTTCGGTGCAGTTCACGCTGGATCGGGTCGCGCCGAATGCGCCCACGCTCACGCTGGCTGCGGCCATTGCCGACGGTGCATCCATGTCCGAGGCGCTCGCCGAAACGGGCGTCGCGACCGTCATGGCCGATGCTGGCTCGCTGGTCACCGTGACCTTCGTCAACGGCTCCAACAGCCTTGTGAAGAATGTGGTCGCCACCGGTCTCACCCAGGCCGTCACGCTGACGCAGGCGGATCTGACGGTGCTGGGCAATGGCACGATCTCGGTGTCGGCGGTCGCCACGGACGCGGTTGGCAATGAATCCGCCGAAGCCAGCCGCACCTTCCTGCTCGACATGACGCCGCCCAACCCGTCCGTCCTCGCGCTGGTGGGCTCGCCCGCCAAAACGACGGCGCAGGCAACCGGGGCCGGGGGTGTCGTCAAGGTCACCACGGAACCGGGCGCCACGGCAACGATCAAGTTCACCAGCACGGCCGGCACGATCACGAAGACGCTGGTCGGCACCGGCGTGGCGCAGACGGTCCTTCTCTCTGCTGCTGACGCGTCTGCTCTGGGTAACGGCACGGTGAATGTGTCCGTGCAGGTACAGGACTCGGTCGGCAATCTCTCGACCGCTGCCACGACCAGCTTCACCATCGACGATGTCGCGCCAAATGCGCCTGTCATCGTGCTGGGCACCGGCGTGGCCGACATCGCCTCGGCGGCGGAAGCCACGGCGGCCACCGGTGTCGTCACGGTGCAGTCGGAAGCCGGCGCCGCCATCACGGTGACCTTCACCAATGGCAGCAAGAGCGTCACCAAGGCGCTGACCGGCACGGGATCGGCGCAGGCCGTGGTGCTGAGCGCCGCTGATCTTGCGACGCTGGGAGATGGCACGATCGCCGTCAGTGCCAGCGCCAAGGATGCTGCCGGGAACACATCGCCCGCAAGCACCAGCAGCTTCACGCTGGACAGCGTCGCGCCGGTTTCGCCCACCCTTGTGCTCGGTACGGGCATGAGCGACGGGGCCACGCTGGCGGAAGCCAGAGCGGCGACCGGCGCCGTGCTCGTGACCGCGGAAGCTGGCACGACGGTCACGGTGAGGTTCACCAACGGCAGTGCGAGCGTCGAAAAGTCGATCGTGGCCGCCAGCGGTCCGAACCCGGTGACGCTCTCGGCATCGGATCTCACGTTGCTCGGCAACGGCACGATTTCGGTTTCCGCCGTAACCAAGGATGCGGTGGGCAACGCCTCGACGCCGGTGACGGCCAGCTTCACGCTGGATATGGTCGCCCCGACATCGCCGACGCTGGCGCTGCTGGGCGACGCCACCAAGTCGTCCACCGGCGCCGCCTCGCCGTCTGGCGTGGTGACGGTGACGGCGGAAGCCGGTGCGGTCGTGAAGGTCACCTTCGCGCGTGGCAGCAACACGGTCGTGAAGACCCTCACCGGAACTGGGACCGCACAAAGCGTCGCGCTCTCAGCGGCCGAAGTGGTCGCCCTGGGCGATGGCACCGTGGCCATCACGGCCGTGGCGACGGACCCGGCGGGCAACGCCTCGTCCATTGCCTCGGGCGTGCAGTTCACGCTGGACCGTGCAGCGCCGGGTGCGCCCACGATCAGCCTAGGTACGGGTGTCGCGGACATCGCTTCAGCGGCGGAGGCCACGGCGGCAAGCGGCGTGATCAGCATCACCGGCGAAATCGGCTCCAGCATCTCCGTGGTGTTCTCCAACGGCTCGAACAGTATCGTGAAGACGCTGACGGCGACTGGCTCGCCTCAGGCTGTCGTGCTGACCACGGCTGATCTGCAGGCGCTGGGTGATGGCACGATTGCCGTCACCGCGCAGGCGAAGGATCCGGCGGGCAACGAGTCGGCCGAAACGGCCAGCAGCTTCGTGCTCGACCGGACGCCACCGGCGACGCCGACCATGACCCTCTCGGACGGCATCGCCGGTGGCGCTACCGCCCTTGAGGCGCTGGCGAGCACGGGTGTGGTCAAGGTGACGGCGGAGGCCAATGCGCTGGTCACGGTCGTCTTCACCGCCGGGGCCAACAGCGTCACCAAGACGTTCACCGGCAATGGCCTCACCCAGACGGTGTCGCTGACGGCGAACGATCTGGTGAAGCTGGGCAATGGCGCGGTATCGGTCTCCAGCTTCGTGACGGACGCGGTCGGCAACCAGTCGGCCGCCGCCACCAGCACGTTCACCATCGATACCGTGGCGCCGACCGGCCCCACGCTGCTGCTCTCGGGCACGGCATCGAAGAACGCGGAGCTTGCGGTCGGCACGGTCGCGACGGTCACGGCCGAACAGGGTGCGACCGTCACCGTGACGTTCGTCCAGGGTACGGTGGAAATCACCAAGACGCTGGTGGGCACGGGCGCGGCGCAAGACGTCGTTCTCACGGCGACCGACGTGGCTGCCTTTGCGGACGGTGCCATCACCTTCTCGGCTGTGGCGCGGGATCCTGCCGGCAACGCCTCCGTGGCTTCGGCAACCCGTCAGTTCACGCTCGATCGGGTGGCGCCCGCCGCGCCCGTCATCGCGCTCGGAGCGGGGGTTGCGGACGGCGCTTCTTCTGCGGAGGCGATAGCAGCGGGTGGCGTGGTCACTGTGAGCGGTGAGAATGGCGGCACAATCCAGGCTGTGTTCATCGGTAACAGCGGCTCTGTGACCAAGACGGTTGCCGCCGACGGTACGGCCAAGCCAATCGTGCTGACCACTGCCGATCTCGTGACACTGGGCAACGGGAATGTCCTCGTTTCGGCGCAGGTGACAGACGCCGCGGGCAACGTCACCAGCGCCGATCCACTGACCTTCCTGCTCGATACCATCGCGCCGACCGCGCCGGTTATCACCCTGCCGTCTTATTTCACGGGCGGTGCTTCGAGCGCCGAGGCGTTGAATGCCGCAGGTGCCGTCACTGTGACGGCCGAGGCCGGTTCGGTGGTCACTGTGACGTTCGCCGGCACACTTGGCCCTGTGGTGCGGACGGTGATCGGCACCGGCTCGGCACAGGCGGTGATGCTCGATGCGTCTCAGCTCACCACGCTGGGCAACGGCACTGTCACCGTCACGGCGACAGCGACCGACGCCGTGGGCAACATCTCGGCGACCAGCGCCAGCAGCACCTTCGTACTCGATACCGTCAATCCGACTGTCGTTCTAAGCGCCGGTAGTGGTGCAAACACCAACAGTGCCACGGTGCAGTCCTCGGAACTCGGTACGGTCTATATCGTCAATACGGCGATGATCCCGACGGTGACGAAACTAGAGGACATTACTGGCATCGACGGGAAATATTGGAACTCCGTCAACATAACCACCGCAAACAGTAACACGACCATGCAAATGCTCGGCTTGGCTAGCGGAAGTTATAAGGCCTATTCGGTCGATAATGCCGGTAACATCTCTGCGGTTAGCGCGAACACCTACACGGTGAATGCCGTGGTTGAGGCCGGCGCCGTCTTTCAAGCGTCGAATTCGATAGGTTTTGGCTTCTTCGGTTCGTCGACCAACGAGTTCGTCGGTAACTCAATCGATTATGCCGGCGATGTGAACGGCGATGGCTATGGCGACTTCATCGTGGGCTCTACGGCAACGGGCAACTGGGCCCGTGCCTATGTCGTCTTCGGCGGCCCGACCAATCTGAGTGGGCCGTACAATGTCAGTTCGCTCATAGCCAGCAACAACACGCTGGGCTTCTACATCAGTGCGTCTCAATATGCTGAATATGCAGGCCATACCGTGTCCAATGCCGGCGACGTCAATGGCGACGGCCTGAACGATCTTCTGGTCGGCGCCTACGGCCGCGACAATACCAATGACCTGGCCGGCGGTGCCTATATCGTTTATGGCAAGACCGGCGGAACCTTCGTCGATCTCGCGCAGCTCCCCGGTGCGGTCGGCGCGACAAAATCGAATGGCTTTGTTCTGATCGGCAGCAACGCGGATGGTCGCGCAGGCTTCTCAGTCTCTGTTGCAGGCGATATTAACGGCGATGGCTACGCCGATTTTGTTGTCGGTGCCTTCGCGCAGGACGGAACGGCGACTGACACGGGGCGAGCTTACGTCGTTTATGGTCGTTCCAATAACAGCACGATCCAGCTTTCAGACCTTAGTGCGGCCAGCAACACGCTGGGCTTCATGATCGAAGGGTCGAGTGGGGGTGACCAGTTGGGATATACGGTCAGCGACGCGGGAGACGTCAATGGCGACGGCCTGAGCGATTTCATCGTTTCATCTTTTACGGCCGATACCCCCGGCAACAATTCCGGCGCGGCCTATGTCGTCTTCGGCCAGACGGGCACCAGCGGCGCCACCCTGAACGTGTCTGCCCTGACGGCTGCCACGAACACTCGAGGCTTCATGATCAGCGGGTCCAGTGCAGGCGATAATTTGGGCTTTTCCATCGCGGGTTCCGGCGACATCAATGGTGACGGCCTGTCCGATCTGGCCTTTGCCGCCGCTTATGCGGATACGTCTGCATCGAATGTAGGCAAGTTCTACGTAGTCTTCGGCAAGTCGGACGGAGCTGGCGTTGGCGCCAGTGCCCTGTCCGTAGCCGGCAACACGCTTGGCTTCGTCATTAATGGGTCCAGCACTGACGATAATGCGACCAGCATCTCGGTGATCGGCGACATGAACGGCGACGGGCTGGCCGATCTGCTGATCGGCTCAAGCGTTTCCGATTCGAACGGCGGCACAGATGCAGGCAAGGCCTATGTCGTCTTCGGTAAGACGGACAGCAGCGCCGTGGACCTTTCCGCCCTCTCGGTGGCCGGCAATACGCAAGGTTTTGCGATCAATGGCACGGGTCAGGTGAGTGCGTTTTTGGGCAAGTCCGTGTCGGCGGGCGATCTCAATGGCGACGGCTTGGTCGATCTGATGATTGGCGCAAACTATTACGACTATTGGAATACCGAGGGTGGCGGCGTCTTCGTCATCTATGGCTCGACCTCGGGCGTATTTTCCAACGCTGCCAAGGTCAGCCAGATGGGAACCTCAGGCGCCGACACGCTGATTGGCACGTCCGGCAACGACTCGCTTGTGGGTGCCGTAGGCAACGACGTGCTGCGCGGTAACGGCGGCGCGGACGTGCTGTATGGCGGTGCGGGCAATGACCGGATCATCATCAACGCGGACAATGTCGCCAAGCTGGGGGTCTCGGGCGCGAGCATCCAGGGCGGCCTCGGCACCGATACGCTGGCACTGGACGGAGCGGGCATCACGCTCGATCTCACCACGCTGAAGGATGCTTTCGTCAAGGGCATCGAGAAGATCGACCTCACTGGCTCGGGCAACAATACGCTCAAGCTGAACCTGACGGACGTGCTCAACCTGCACGATCCGGAGGAGAGCGCGTTCAACGAGTTCGAGGCGCTCACCGGCAAGGTCGGCAAGCAGCAGATGATGGTCGATGGTAACAGCGGCGATGCCCTGCAGCTCGTCGGTAGCTGGCTCGACAGCGGTGTGGACGTGCAGGACGGCACCCGCAGCTACAGCGTCTACAACTATGCCGGGGCTGCGGTGCAGTTGCTGGTGGACAATCAGGTCACCGTGACGGTGCAGGACAATGCTGCCCCTGCGCCGAGCTTTGCGGACACGAGCGTCAGCGGCACCGGCACGGACGTGGCCGTCGTCCGCTCGACGGAAGTGGGCACGCTCTATCTGGTGAACACCACGGCTATTCCCACGGTCACCACGCTGGCGGATATCACCGGCAAGGACAGCAAATACTGGAACTCGGTCGCCATTACGACTGCCGATACCAACACCAACCTCAGCCTGCTCGGCTTGGCCAGCGGGACGTACAAGGCCTATGCGGTCGACGGGTTGGGCAATCTCTCCTCGCCGAGCGCCAACAGCTTCACCGTGACGCCCGTCATCCAGGCGAGCGCGATCATGCAGGCTAGCAACTCGGTGGGCTATATGATCGCCGGTTCCAGCGGCACCGAGTCCTTCGCTGCATCGGTCAGCGCTGCGGGTGATGTGAACGGAGACGACTATGCCGACTTCGTGGTTTCGGTCGGCGGAGCTAACCAGACCGCCTCGAAATCCTATGTCGTCTTTGGCGGACCCAACAACATCTACGGCAGCGTGATCGACAGCATATACAATGTCGCAACTGGAACGGCGGGCTTCGCCATTCTGGCCTCGTCGGCGAGCGATTATCTTGCCAATGCGGTTAGTGCGGGCGATGTGAACGGCGACGGGCTTGGCGATCTGATCGTCGGTGCCACCGGCGTGGATAATGTGAATACGCTCTCGGGCGCTGCGTACATCGTCTATGGCAAGACTGGGGGCGCAACGGTCGCCGTATCGAGCCTGTCCACGGCCGTGTCCGCGGGCTTCCAGCTGCTGGGTGGAACCTCGAGTGAATATGTCGGCTCATCGGTTTCTGCCGCTGGCGACATCAATGGCGATGGTTATGCCGATCTGTTGGTGGGTGCGCTTGGAACAGGCGCAAGCACGCAGGGACGCGTGTATGTCGTCTATGGCCGGTCCAACAACAGCAGCCTCAGTCTCTCGGCGCTCACGGCCGCGACCAACACGCTCGGTTTCATCATCGATGGCTCAAGCGCCAACGATCAGTTGGGCATGAGGGTGAACGGCCTTGGCGATGTGAACGGGGACGGCTTGGCCGACTTCCTGGTTGGCTCGGCAATCATCGACCCGAATGGTGTGGGTGATGCCGGCGGGGGCTATGTGGTCTTCGGACGGACGGGGACCAGTGGAGCACCGCTTAACCTTACAGCGCTGACCGCAGCGACCAACACGCTCGGTTTCGCGATTAGCGGCTCGAGTTTGGGTGACAATACCGTGCAATGGACTGCTGCCGGCGACATCAATGGCGACGGTCTGTCAGATATTGTGGTCCAGGCGCGCGTGGGGGACACCCCCTCCGCCACCGACGCAGGCAGAACCTACGTGCTGTTCGGCAAGACCAGCGGCGCAGGGGTGAATGTCAGCCAGCTTACGGCCGCCGGGAACACGCTCGGGTTCGTCATCAACGGCTCAAGCGCGTATGATTATCATAACCGGGTGTCGGTGATCGGCGATATGAATGGCGACGGTCTGGCTGACCTCGCAATAGGATCGTGGCAGGCGGATACCAGCCTCGGGGTTGACGCGGGCAAGGTCTATGTCGTCTTCGGCAAGACCGACAGCAGCCCAGTGGATCTGTCCGCACTGAGCGTTGCCGGAAATACCCAAGGGTTCGTCATCGAGGGCAATCAGGCCGGTACGCTCACCTTCGGCGCGGTGGCCGGCAGCGATCTCAATGGCGACGGCCTGGCCGACCTGATCATCGGCAGCAGCAATGCGGATGTGAATGGCCTGACCGATAACGGTGCTGCCTTCGTCGTCTATGGTTCGACTTCGGGTGTCTTCTCGACCAGCAAGGTCAGCCAGATGGGGACCGCCGCGGCCGATACGCTCACCGGCACCACGGGCAACGACTCCCTCATTGGCGGGGCTGGTAACGACATCCTCTACGGTAAGGGCGGCATCGACGTGCTCTATGGCGGCACGGGCAATGACCGGATCGTGCTCGATGCGGACAATGTCGCCAAGCTTGGCCAGTCCGGGTCCAGCATTCAGGGTGGGCAGGGCATCGATACGCTGGCGCTGGAAGGGACAGGCATCATCACCCTCAACCTCACCACCCTGAAGGACGGTGTAATCAAGGGCATCGAGAAGATCGACATCACCGGTGCGAGCAACAATACCCTGAAGCTGAACCTGACCGATGTGCTCAACCTGCATGATACGGACGAAAGCGCGTTCAACGCGTTCCAATCCATCACCGGCGCGACTGGGAAACAGCAGTTGATGATCGACGGCGATGCCGGAGACTCGGTGCAACTGGTCGGAGCCGGCCTGTGGGTGGACAGCGGCCAGGACTATACCGACGGCGGTGTCAGCTACAGCCTGTACAACTACAACGGGGCTGCGGTTCAGTTGTTGATCGACAACGCGGTCACCACGACCGTTCTCGCAGCCTGAGGTCGCAGGTCCATGTTCCAGGGGCAGCGACCCGATCCGGAGCAGGCGGTCAAGGCCCAGTCGCGTGGCGACTGGGCCAGGGCGGCCGAGCTTTATGAAGACCTGCTTGCCGAGCAGCCGGACGATCCGGTGTTGCTCGGCAACCATGGCCAGGTGCTGCGCAAGCTTGGCCGGGATGACGAGGCGCTGGTGCAATATGGCCGGGCGATCGAGAGCCCGGACGCGCCGGCGGCGGTCTGGTTCAACTATGGCAATGTGCTCTACGACAAGAGCAAGTGGGAGAAGGCGCAGGCCGCCTTCGAGCAGGCGCTGGCGCTGGAGCGGGCGGATGGCCCGGCCGTCGTGCCCGCGACCATCCAGCTCGCCCGCTGCGCGGTGCGGCAGGGCGAGTATGAGGAAGCGCGGCGACTGTTCAGCGATGTGCTGCGCCGCGACCCCGATAATTTCACGGCGTGGCTGGAGGCGGGCAATGTCTGCCGCCACCATGGCACGCTGGACGAAGCGCTCGATTTCTACCGCCGTGCGGCCGAGGCAGCGCCCTCGCGCTATGGCGCGCATCTGAGCGTCGCGCGGGCGCTCGAACAGGTCGGGCGGGAGGATGAGGCGGTGCTGGCCTGGCTCAAGGCGCTGGATTGTGCGGGGCCGGACGATCAGGCCGATATCCACCACCGCATGGGGCTCGGCCGGGCAGAGCGAGGCGAGTGGCACCGCGCGGTCGAGGGCTTCCGCCATGCGCTGACGGCAGCGAGCGATTTCCACGCCGCGCGGATCGATCTGGCCGATGCGCTCATGCAAATGGGCGCCACTGAGCAGGCCGAGCCGCTGTTCGCCCAGCTGGAAGCGACGGACCTCGACGAAGACGATGAGATCAGATTTGCCGGCACGCTGATGAAGCACAATCAGTTCGACCGGTGCGACGCGGTGCTCCGCGCGCGGATCGAGAAGGATCCGGAAAACTGGCGGGGCCATTTCAATCTCGGCAAGGTGCTCATCGAAGGGATGCGCACCGAGGAGGCCGAGGCCTGCTTTGACCGGGTAGACGACCTTGCCGGCGACGATGCGCCTGACCTGCGGGCGATGCGCGGCTCGATTGCCGGCAAGCGCGGCGATGTCGACACCGCGCGCGATATCTATACCGAGCTGGGCGAGGAAGAAGGCCCGGAATCGCCGTTCCGTGGCTCGGCGGCGATGGCGGCGCTCTACAGCGAGACGATGACGGCGGAGGAGACCCGCGACTTCCATCAGGCCCTGTTCGCACCGCTGGCCGAGGGTGCGAGGGCGGCGACCTCGTTTGCCAACGATCGCTCGATCGGGGCCGGCGCTGCCGATGCCGCCGGGCGCAGCCGGCGCCTGCGCATCGGCTATGTCACGGGCGACATGCATGGCGAGCATCCGGTCAGCCTGTTCATGCGGCCGGTGCTGGCGCGGCATGATCGCGAGGCGTTCGAGATCACGGTCTATTCGCTCAGCCCGCTCACCGACGACATGACCCGCCGCGCGCGCGGCCATGTCGATCGCTGGCGCGATGCGGCGAGTATCAGCAACACGCGCCTCGCGCAGATGATCGAGGACGACGGCATCGACGTGCTGATCGACCTCATTGGCCACACCGGCCGCAATCGCGCGCCGCTGTTCGGCCGCCGGGCGGCGCCGGTGCAGGCGATGTTCCTGGGCTATCCCTCGACCACCGGCATTCCCAACATGGATTGGCTGATCAGCGATCCGGTGACCTCACCGAGCGACCATGCCCATCTCTACACCGAGCGGCTCGAGCATGTGCCGGGCTTCGTGTTCTGCTACGCGCCCGAGCGGGAGTTTCCATTCCCCGATTATGGCAAGACGCATCTGGAGCGCCCGCTCACCTTCGGGT
This sequence comes from Sphingobium sp. B8D3B, assembly GCF_025961875.1. Taxonomy (NCBI): domain Bacteria; kingdom Pseudomonadati; phylum Pseudomonadota; class Alphaproteobacteria; order Sphingomonadales; family Sphingobiaceae; genus Sphingobium; species Sphingobium sp. B8D3B. The sequence goes on from NZ_JAOQON010000001.1 coordinate 3,258,391, forward strand.
CGTTCAACAACGTCTCCAAGCTGACGCCATACACCATTCGCCTGTGGGCCAAGGCGATCGTCGCCACGCCCGGCTCGCGGCTGGTGCTCAAGGGACCGAGCTTCCTGGATTCCGTGGCGGTGAACCGCTTTGGCGACCTGTTCGTGGAGGCCGGCGTTGCTGCTGACCGGCTGGAATTCCGGGGGCCATCGAGCCTCGATGAGATGATGGCCGAATATGCCGACATCGACATCGCGCTGGACTGCTTCCCATACAATGGCGGCACGACCAGCTGTCAGGCGCTGTGGATGGGCACCCCGGTGATCACGCTGGCGGGCGAGAGCTTCGTCCAGCGCATGGGCGCGGGGCTGATGAGCGCCATCGGCCGGCCCGAATGGGTGGCGCAGGACGAGGACGCATTCGTCCAAATCGCCGCTTCGCTGGCCTCCGACCGCGCCGCGCTGCTGGAGGAAAAGCGCAGCCTGCGCACGCGCTTCGCCGCATCGCCGGCCGGCGACATCGATCGATACACGCGCGAGCTGGAAGACGCTTATCGCCGCATGTGGAGAGATTTCGCGGCCGGGGGGGCATGACCCGCGAAGAGTTGAAACCGGGGAGACGAATGGAGCGGCCTCGCGCTTCATGCTGGGGGCAGGGTTATGACCATATTCGATAGTGACTTCGAGAGCGTGGGGGCGGCCGTACCGCGATCGGCCGCCGGAATCGCGCTGATGGTGCGGCGGCTGGGAACGATGGAATCTGCCTATGCGCGGCTGATCTGGTCGCGCGCGCTGGCGGAAGCCATCGAGAAGATGGAGCATGCCTCTGCGGCCGACCTGATCGACAGCCGGACGGGAGAAGGCGATGGCCGCCGTTCCGCACGACAGGGCGACACGCAGATCATGCGTATGCTGCAGGCCCATATGAACCTGCGCAGCCCCAGCGCCGTGCGCCTGCTCCTGTGGCTGATGGCCAATCCTGATGTGTTCCACGCGCCGCACGAACTGCGGGCGAGCCTGGGATTTGCGGAAAGCTCGATCAAGGTGTTCGTGTCCGAGCTGCGCAAGGCGTTTCGCAACAAGAATATGCCGGACCCGATCGTCTCCTTCTATCGGCGCGGCTATTGCGTACCGGCCGATTGTGCGGCGCTGATCAAGGACGTCATCTCCCGCCTCGCCCTTGAGGAGACGAGCCTGGGACGGATCAAGAGTCCGTCCTGAGGGGACATGCATCGCACGGGGGTGCGACGGGGCGGTTGCCGCACCACCCCAACCCCTCCTCTGAAGAGGAGGGGCTAAGATTGTGGTGTTCAGAAGAAATAATGCTCGGATGCCGCCGGGCTGGCATTGCGCCGGGCTGCTGCCGATCCGGCATTGCGGTGGTTGGCGGATGGGACGCGGCGCTGCGCCAGGTCGCCGGCGCGGATGCGGCTCCAGATTCGCTCGACGATCTCGCGCTCCTCGGGGCCGACCGCCACGGCATAGATGCTCGTGGTTTCGATATTGGCGTGGCCGAGCCATGACTGCACGAGATTGAGCGGCGCGCCAGCTCCGAGCGCGGCGACGGCAAAGCCATGGCGCAGGCCGCGCGGGCAGGCTTGCGGACCTTTGATATGCGTCCGGTCCATATGCTCGTGGACGTGGCGCCAGGCGGTGGTGCGGGACCAGCGCCACAGGGGGGCGGCGCGATCATTGCCGGCAATATCGGTAAGCAGGCGCACCAGCCCCGGTGAGATCGGCACGCGGCGGAAAATGCCTCTCTTCCGTTTCTTGAGGCTTTCGAAGATGACGACACAGGCGGTGGGGTCGATCCGCCCTAAGGTCAGGCAGAGCGCCTCCGAAATGCGGCACCCGGTTTCGGCGAGCAAGCGGCAGAAGGCATGGACGGAAGGCGGGGCAGTCTTTGCACTATCGAGGAAGCAGCTCATTTCGGATCGGTTCAAATATTTTCGGCAGCCATATTCGTCGAATACAGACCAGTTCATCGATTTCGTCCCCCGTTGATGATCATACTAATCTGGAACAGTTCCGTCATGATTTGGAGCATGACGGATGCTGCTCAAATTATCGTTCCGTTAACCATCAAGTAACAAATCTGGACTTGGGCGGAAGGTCCCGCCGATCCGAAATGGATGCAATAACACTTGATCTGCGGACGGGATGCGCGCGGCCGCGTCGCGCGGCCAAAGCCGTGCGGTGAAGCATCCAATATGGCGTAATATCCCAACAGCCTGTCGATCCGGTCCCGCTTGCGATGCGGGCCGGGCCAGGCAGTCTGGCTTGTGAGCGTCAGGGGTGGCCTAGAGGCGCGGGCCTTGCACGGCGCCGCTGACCTTGGGCTTTTCCGCGCTGTTGAGCAGATCGATCAGGCCGCTCATCGGCGCGCCGGCCTTTGCGTAATCGAGCGCCGACATGCCGGCGAGTCGGTCGCGGCGCAGCGGGTCGGCACCGTTGGTGACGAGCAGCCGCACCATCTCCATATCGCGCATCTGCACCGCGCGGATCAGCGGGGTTTCGCCGCTGCTGTTGGTCTGGTTGGGATCGGCCTTGTGGGCGAGCAGCAGCTGTGCGCCTTCTACGAAGCGGCGTTCCACGGCGAGCATCAGGGGCGTGCGGCCGTTATTGTCGGTCAGGTCTGCGCGCGCGCCCTTGGAGAGCAGATAATTGGTCATCATCACGCTGCGCTGGCCGACCACGATCAGCAATGCGGTCTCGCCGCTGGTGCGATCCTTGGTGTTGATCGGAGTGACGCCAGGAGTTTCGAGCACTTCGGCAATCTTGGCGGTATCGCCTTTGCGCACCGCCTCGAGGAAGCGGTAGCTGTCGGAGAATTGCGCCATGGCGGGCTGTGCCGTCACCGCGCCGATCAGCGGCGCCAGCGCGAGCGCCAGTGGGCTGCCCATGCGGACCAACATTCCCCTGCGCCGTTCGATCTTCACCCTGTGCCCCCTTCGCCTTGCGTTCGTCTCAAGCAGTTGCCTTGGCTCCAATAGCAGGGCATGGCTGGCCCTGTCATGAATAAAGCCTGCAAAAAAATCCTCGCGCTTTCCATCGGCTTGGCGCTGGCCGCCTGCCAGGGCCAGAGCGGCGGCAACCAGGCCGGCGGCAGTGAGTCGCTCCCTGCCGAGGGCAATCTCGTCGGCGCCCGGATCGGCGGCGATTTCACGCTGACCGACCAGAATGGCAAGAGCGTGCGCTGGGCGGATTTCCAGGGCAAGTACCGCCTCGTCTATTTCGGCTACACCTTCTGCCCGGATGTGTGCCCGCTGGACCTCAACCGGATCATGCTCGGCTACCGGATGCTGGAGAAGGACCATCCCGAGGTTGCGGCCAAGATCCAGCCGATCTTCATCACCGTCGATCCCGAGCGTGACACCGTCGATGTGGTGAAAGGCTATGTCGCGCATTTCCATCCCCGGCTCATCGGCCTCACGGGCACGCCCGAGCAGATCGAGAAGGTGAAAACGGACTTCGTGGTGGTCGCCAGCAAAGAGGGCGATCAGGCCGCCAAGCAGGATTATCTCGTCAACCACACCCGCACGCCATTCCTATTCGGGCCGGATGGCAAGCCCATCGCGCTCGTGCCGGTCGAGGAACTGGCTTCCGCGGATGAGACGGTGGCCAAGGGCGTGCACGATTTCCTCGTCCACTATGTCCGATGAGCTTCTGGGAACAGCCTCTCGAAACGCTTGATCGCGCGCAGTGGGAAGCGCTGTGCGACGGCTGCGGCAAATGCTGCCTGCACAAGGTGGAGGATGCCGATACCGGGCGGATCTACGCCACCAATGTCGCCTGCCGACTGCTGGATCGGGATACCGCCCAGTGCAGCAATTACCGCCAGCGCCGCGCGTTCGTGCCTGATTGCCTGCGGCTGAGCCGGGCCAATCTGCAGGAGATCGAGTGGCTGCCGCAGACCTGCGCCTATCGCCTGCGCGCCCATGACGAGCCTCTGCCGGACTGGCATTATCTGATCTGCGGGGATCGAGAGGCGGTGCATCGCGCCGGCCAGAGCATTCGCGGCTGGACGATCTCCGAGACGATCGCGGGCGATCTGGAAAATCACATTGTCGACCGCGCGCTCTGAGCACAGGCTGACGCTGGCGGACGGGGCGGCGCTGTCCGTCGTCGTGATGCGCCATGGGCGGGCGCGGCGGATGAAGCTGCGGTTCGATGAGCTGGGTGACCGTGCCCTGCTGACCATTCCCCCGCGTGCCTCCCTGCCGCGCGCCTTGGACTGGGTCCGGGCACAAGGGGAGTGGATCGAGGGGCAGCGGGGCCGCAATGGCGGGCTTGTCACGCTGGCCGATGGCGCGCTCGTGCCCTTTGAAGGCACGCCGCTGCGCATTGTCGCGACCGGCGCGCGTACCCGGCAGGTGCGGGCAGAGCAAGGCAAGCTACTGGTGGGCGGACCGGTCGATCTGGCGGGTGCACGGGCGCTGCGCTGGCTCAAAACGCAGGCGCGCATGGCACTGACGACCGAAACGCAGGCCCTCGCGACCCGGCACGGCCTGCCGCTGCGTCAGGTGGCAATTGGCGATCCCCGCGCGCGTTGGGGCAGTTGCTCGGTGGATGGCAATATCCGCTACAGTTGGCGGCTGATTCTGGCGCCGGCGCATGTGCGGCTGGCCACCGTGGCGCATGAAGTGGCGCATCTGGAGCATATGCACCACGGCCCCGAATTCCATGCGCTGGTGCGCGCGATTTCACCGGTGTGCCCGGATGCGGCCCGCGCCTGGCTGCGCGCTGAAGGGCGTAGCCTGCATCGCTATACCGCCTGAGCGACCGCGTTCTTGATCTGTGAAAAACGTCGAAGGGCGCGGCTCGCACCGCGCCCTTCCGTCGTCCTGGCTATGCCCGCTCAGAAGCGGCTGCGCACCGTGATGCCATAAGTGCGCGGCTCGGCGAGATAGGCCGAGAAGAGCTGGTTCGACATGGCGCCGAACCGACCCAGTTGCGCGCGGGACTGGTGATTGGGGCTGGAGCTTTGCAGCGGGCTGTTGAAGGCGACTTGGCTATAGTCGCTATCGAACAGATTCTGCGCCCACAGCTCGATGGCCCAGGCCTGCCCCGGGCCGCGCAGGCCGATGCGGGCATTGGTGACAATGTAGCCGTCCTGCGCCTTTTCCGGATAGAGGTCCGAGCCGGTGTTATAATCGCCGGTGATCCGGTTATCGACATAGACGAGGCCGCTGAAGCCGCCGGCCAGCTCCGGTGTCCAGGCAATGCTGCTGGTCGCCACCCAGCGCGGCGCGTTGCTGTTATCCTGCCCTTCGAGCAGGAACAATGCGGGATCGAGCGGCACCGAGCCATCCGCATTGCCGACAAGCTGGTCGGCAAACTTGGCGCGGGTATAGGTCACGCCCGCCGTGGCCCGCAGCGAGCGAACCGGCTGGACATAGGCCTCGATCTCGACGCCCTGGCTGATGAGGCCGGGCTTGGTCTCGGCGCAGGTGCCGTTCGCGGCCTTGGCGCCATCGCAGCCATTGATGTTCTGGACGACGAAGCTGGTGCCGTTGAAGGTGTTGAGCTGGAAGTTGCTGAACGCCTGCCGGAAGGCGGCGAGGTTGAAGCCCCATTCGCGGCGCGCATATTTGAGGCCGATCTCGTAAGCGTCGACCGTCTCCGCGCCGAAGGCGAGGCTCGCCGCATCGGCATTGCTGCGCGGCGAGAAGTAGGTGATCGGCGCGATGCCGGTGCCCACGCCCGTATTGCCCAGCTCGAACCGGTCCAGATTGTAACCGCCAGCCTTATAGCCACGCGAATAGCCGCCATAGACCATCAGGCCGCCGCCGACCTTGTAAGACAGAACGGCAGTTCCGGAGAATTTACCCTCGGTCTGCCGGTCCTGCAGGTCGAGCGCGTTGAGGCCGGTGCTGGCATTGCCCAAGCAGCCGAGCGTCAGGATGCCGCCGGCCAGTTGCGCGGCCGAGCCGAGCGCCGGATTGGTCGCGATGCCCGGCAGGGCGGAGGCCTGCAACGCGGCGCAGGTCGCGTTGTTATTGTTGAGATCGCCCGAGAAGCGCTTGGTCTCGCGCGTGTAACGCACGCCCAGGGTCAGATCGAGCGCATCGGTCAGGTGGATGATGTTGTGGGTGAACAGCGCCCAGTTCTCGCTGCGCTGATAATAGCGGCTGTCGGTATCGCCGGCCCCGTTGGGGATGGTCGCCAGCGCGGTAAGGCCGGTACCGAGGCCGCCCGAGATCGCGCCCGCCTGCGCTGTTGCCGTCGCATTGGCCACCGTTGGCGAGGCACCCTGGCCGATCGCCCGGGCGTAGATGGAGGCATAGAGGCCAGCATTCAGACTGGCTTGCGTTGCGCTGATCAGGTTGCCCACGTCCGGCGTGAGCGCGTTGCCGTCGATCGGCGCAGCGCACAGGCTGAGCTGGGCGGGTGAGAGGTTGCTGGCGGCGCCGGTGCCGGCCATCAGGCGGCAGGCTGCGAAGCGGCCATAATCAGCGCCGAAGCGGATGTTGTCGCGCAGGGTCAGCTTCTCATTGGCGTAATAGCCGCCCACCAGCCAGTCGAGCATGCCGCCCAGCGCCGAACCCTGCAGGCGCAGTTCCTGCGTGAAGGTGCGGAACTGGCGGAAGGTGCCCGGGTCGCGATAGAGCAGGTCGGCGGTCGAATAGTCATAATCGCCATAGTCGGATGACTTGTAGTCGCGATAGGCAGTGATGCTGGTCAGCTTGGCATTGCCGAAATCATAATTGATCTCGCCCGAGAGGCCCCAATCCTCCAGCTTGCTCACATAGTCCCGGCCCGGCGTGATGCTGATGTTCCGCTGATAGGGATTCTGGGCATAGGGCGTGGGGCCATTGGGGAAGCGCGTGCCGAGCGCGCTCAGGATCGTGACGATGCGGTTGGTGGCGTTCTGCGTATAATTGGTGGGCGAGCTGCCCACCTCCTCGCCGGTGTCGATATAGACGGCGCCGCAGCAGCTTTCGTCGCGGTTGGTGTAGTCGCCGATCAGCCGGACGGAGAGCGCATCCGAGGGCTCGAAGAGCAATTGCCCGCGCAGGAAATAGCGGTTGCGGTCATTGGTGTCGCCGATCTTGGCGCCCGAGCCGTCCACGATGTTCAGGAACCCGTCGCGCCGCGAATAGACGCCGTCGATGCTGGCGGCGATCGTCTCGCTGAGCGGGCCGGTGATCCGCCCGGCGAGCCGCCACGCTTCATAATTGCCGAAGCTGGCTTCCGCGCTGCCGCCCCATTGGAATTCCGGCGCCTTGCTGACGATATTGAGCAGACCGGCCGAGGCATTGCGCCCGAACAGCGTGCCTTGCGGGCCGCGCAGCACTTCCACCCGCTCGATCTCGCCGAGATCGGTCAAGCCCGCGCCCGTGCGGGAGCGATACACGCCGTCGATGAACACCGCGACGGAGCTTTCCAGACCCGGATTGTCGCCCACCGTGCCGACACCACGGATGCGCGCGGCGCCATTGGCTTCCGATCCGGTGGAGGAGACGAGCAGCGAGGGCGCAAGCTGGTTGAGCTGGCGAATGTCATTCGCGCCGCTGTTCTGCAGCGATTGGGCGGTCACCGCCGAGACGGCGATCGGCACATCCGAGAGCGGGCTGGCCCGCCGCGTAGCCGTGACGATGATTTCGCCCATATTGCTTTCGTCGCCGCTCTGCGCGGTCGCATCGCTGGCGTCCTGAGCAAAGGCGGGGGTCGCAAGGGCGCATAGCAGTGCGGCAACACTGGCAGACGCAATGAGGGATGGCTTGGGCATCATTCGCTCTCCTGCACGTTTGTCCGGTCCGGCATTTGTGCCGGTTATTCGAGAGCATATGCCAATAGCCATAGGGCGCAACTCCCTCATTTCCGGGATTCATCGGTTTGTTGCATAAGGGTTACAGTCGGCGTAGGCCGCTTATCGCCAAAGAGCGAAACGCAGCAGCCGATCCTCCAACGCGATAAGCGCTTCGCTGTTCCGGCCGACAAGAGAGGCGATTGCCGGTGACGCTGCGTCAAGGCCGCCGGTGAATGCCCCGAAGGCAGGCACGATGATCTTGCTGCCGCCCTTCACGAAGCAGCGCCGCGAGATGTGCCGCCCGCGCAGGCTCATCCGCAACTTGGGATGAAAATGTCCGGAAATTTCCGGTCGCACCTCTCCGGGCATCGCTTCATGGCGCAAAATGACGTCATCCACGAGCGCTTCTGCCCGATTTTCACCCCCCAGCGGCGAATCAACGCCCGAGGCGCCGAGGGGATCGTGATTGCCGGTGATCCAGGTCCAGCGATAGGTGGCGGTCAACTGGGCGATCCGCTCACGCGTCTCGCCGCTCATCCGTTCATGCGCGCCGCCATCGTGGAAGCTGTCCCCCAGGCACCAGATCTCGCGCGGCCCGGTGAGGGCGATCACGTCCGCCAGCGCGTCCAGCGTGGCGCGGCTATCATAAGGCGGCAGCATCTGGCCGCGCCGGGCGAACGCGCTGGCCTTCTCGAAATGAAGATCGGCAACGATCAGCGCGGCCCGCTCCTGCCAGAACAGGGCGCCCTGCGGCAAAGCCTGCCAGCTTTGGCCGGCAAAGCTGAAGGACGGGCCACAGCCTGCCGCGCGCGGCATGGGATGATCGATGAGTGGGGACGACCTCATGGCCCTGCTATGCCGTCGCAGCGGGCGGGGCGCAATCGGGCAGTTGAACAAAAGTGGAACTTTTGCGATGGCCCGCAGGCTCTGGCTCTCCCTGCTCGGCTGGTGTAGGCGCGCGCGCATGTCGCACGAACCCGCATCCCTGCTGACCGTCGCCGCCTTCTACCGCTTCGCGCCCTTGCCCCACCCGGAGGCGCTGGCGACCGACCTGCGCGCGCTGGGCGCGACGCTGGGTCTCTCCGGCTCCATCATCCTGGCGCAGGAGGGCATGAACGGCACTATCGCGGGGTCGGCCGAAGCAGTGGAGCGCCTGTTCGCGCGACTGCGCGCCGAGCCGGGCTTCGCGCCCCTGGCGCCGCGCCTGCACAGCACGGAGCGGCATCCGTTCGCGCGCTGGAAAGTGAAGGTGAAGCCCGAGATTGTCACTATGGGCCGGCCCGGTGTCGATGCGGCGCAGGGCGCGGGCACGCATGTCCCGCCGGCGCAGTGGAACGCGCTGATCAGCGATCCGGACACGATCCTCATCGACACCCGCAACGATTATGAGGTGGCGCTGGGGCGGTTCGCCGGCGCTGTCGATCCCATGACGGCGAGCTTCGGCGACTTCCCGGACTGGTTCGATGCGCGGGCGGCGCAGTGGCGCGCGGAAGGGCGCAAGCCCCGGATCGCCATGTATTGCACCGGCGGCATACGCTGCGAGAAGTCGACGGCTTATGCCCGCGCGCAGGGTTTCGAGGAGGTCTATCACCTCAAGGGCGGCATCCTTGCCTATCTCGCGGAAGTGGAGGAGGCCGCCAGCCTGTGGGACGGCGCCTGCTTCCTGTTCGATGAGCGCGTCGGAATCACCCATGGCGAGCGGGTCGTCCCGGCCGCGCTGTGCCCGGCCTGCGGGCAACCGCTTGCCGGAGGCGCGGATGAGGGCGGCTCAGCGCCCGCTTGCGTCCGCTGCACCGGTATCGGCGAAATCTAGCCTGCCCCGTTGCCGGGCATCGCCGCCGGCGAGGTGGAAATCGACATGCCGCTGGCCGAAATCGATCGCGATTCGGTCGAACAGGCGCAGCATTCCCATGCCGAGCAGCATGGCGGGCCGCTCGCCCAGACCAAGCTCGGTAAAGGGCGCGGCATCCAGGAACAGCATCGGCACATTGTCGAGCGTCGCGTCGCCGATGGTGAGTAGGCGGACGACGGCGAACTGGGCCGGCACATCGACACCGGTGACGCTGGTCAGCACAGTGGGCGTTGGCGGCACGACCAGCCGCTTGGCCTTGAGGCTGCGGAACAGCGCCATATTGCCGACGCTCTGCTCGGCGCCGGTGTCCAGAATCACGTCTACCTTACGCCCGTCCACCCGCGAGTTCATCAGGATCAGCTGGCCGTAGCGGCTGCGCGCGCGCACCACGATGGCGTCCTTCTCGTCACGCACGGCGGATGAACGTCGGCTGCGGCTGACTTCCATGCGGCGCTGGTTGAAGTCGAGGATGAGGCGCTTGTCCGCGAGGCTGTCCAGCCCGATGATCCCCAGGCTCCCCATGTCCGCGCGAGCGATAGTGAGCGCGGCGAGCGAACTGACCGCATGATCGCCAAAGCGCAAATTGCTCAATTGAACGGATGAGACCGTGACGCGCCCAGCCATGCTGATGATTTCGACCGGTCGGAGCGGCGGCAGCATCAGCCGCGTTGCCAGCTCCGTGGCGATGATGGTGCGCTGGGAGCCGGTGTCGATCATGAACGGATAAGGGCCGCGCTCGCCGATCCGCACCGGCATGGTCATCCGCATCCCCGGATCGCCGCCGATAGGCATGACCGGCTCGTTGAGGTCGAAGGTGCTGGGATCGACCGGTATCTCAGGGCCACGCGGCGCGATGACGAAATGCTCGTTTGCGCTCGGGATCTGGCTCGCGATGCCGAATGGCCCGGTCAAAGCCGCAGCGGCCGTGATTACAGCCTTTGCCAGGGTCAGCCGAAGCGTCGAGCCGAAAACCATCCCCAAGGTCTCCCAAGACGCGCAGCTTATCACGATTTTGCGGTCCCGCCAAAAGGATCGAGGCGGGCGCGGGCGACGCTAGCTGGGTGGCGCGTCGGGCGTCATGGCAATGCGGGCGAGCGATTCGGCTTCCGCGAGCAGGCTGTCGTCGGTCTGCGGGCCAGCCACATGCTCGCGCCCGATCATGATCAGCACCGGCACGGCCAGCGGGCTCACCCGGTCGAGCGGCTTGTGCAGCATGGTGGCGCTGGCCCGGTCGATCAGCTCGCCGAGCCTTCCGACATCGGTCATGCGCGCGCGGGCATCGGCCCAGGCGGCCTTGAGCAGCAGATGTTCCGGCTCATAGCGGCGCAGCACATCGTAGATGAGGTCGGTCGAGAAGCTGACCTGCCGCCCGGTCTTGCGCGCGCCCGGCTGCTGGCGTTCGATGAGACCGGAGATCACCGCGACGTCGCGAAAGGCCCGCTTGAGCAGGCTGCTTTCCTCGACCCAGGCGATGAACTCGCGGTCGAGAATGTCGGCGGAAAACAGCGGTCGAGGGTCTGTGACCGGCTCCAGGCCGTAGACGGCCAGCGCATAATCGTTGGACACGAAGCCGACGGGCTTGAGGCCGCGCTCTTCCATGCGGCGGGTGAGCAGCATGCCGAGCGACTGGTGCGCGTTCCACCCCTCGAAGCTGTAGACCACCATATGGTGCAGCCCCTCATGCGGGAAGGTCTCGACCAACAACTGCTCGGGCTGCGGAAGGACGGAGCGGACCGCCTGCATCGCCAGCCATTCATGAACGTCGGGCGGAAAGCGGTTCCATTGCGTCGGATCGGCCAGGAAAGCGCGCACGCGGCCGGCCAGATGCGTCGACATCGCCATGCGCGTGCCGCCCCAGCTGGGAATGCGGGCCTGCTGGGATGTCGCCTTGACGAACAGCTCGGCCTCGGTCTGGCGGACCAGCTCCAGTGAGAGGCCGGAAAAGAAGAAGCGATCGCCCGGGCTGAGCGTCGCGGCAAAGCTCTCCTCCACCGTGCCGAGCTTGCGACCGTTGCTGAAGCGCACATCGAGCGCGGGCTGGTCCACGATGATGCCGGCGTTAAGCCGATGCTGCTGGGCAAGGCGGGGATGGGCAATGCGCCAGAGGCCTTCGGGCGCGCGGACGAGGCGCTGGAACCGGTCATAGGCGCGCAGGGCATAGCCACCGGTGGAGACGAACTGGAGAATGTCCTCAAGCTGGGCCGCGTCCAGCCAGTCATAAGGCGTGGCGGTGCGGATTTCGGCAAGTAACGCGGCAGGATCGAGCGGGCCGGCGCAGGCGAGTCCCATGATGTGCTGGGCCAGCACATCGCGCGCGCCGGGGCGGAAATCGTCGGCATCGCGCTCGCCGCTCATCACGGCATCCCAGGCAGCCTGTGCCTCCAGATATTCGAAGCGATTGCCTGGGATGACGATCGCCTTGCTCGGCTCATCCATCCGGTGATTGGCGCGACCGATGCGCTGGAGCAGGCGCGAGCTGCCTTTCGGCGCGCCCATCTGGATCACGCAGTCGATATCGCCCCAGTCGATGCCAAGATCGAGGCTGGCGGTGGCGACAAGGCCGCGCAGCTTGCCGGCCGCCATCGCGGCCTCCACCTTGCGGCGCGCCTCGCGGGAGAGGCTGCCATGGTGGATGCCGATCGGCAGGGTATCCTCATTCTCCGCCCACAATTCCTGAAAGATGAGTTCAGCGAGGCCGCGCGTGTTGCAGAACACCAGCGTCATGCGGTGCTGGCGGATGATGTCGATCACCTGCCCCGCCGCATATTTGCCGCTATGGCCGGACCAGGGCACGCGGTCCTGTGGCATCAGGATCGTGAGGTCCGGCGTGGCGCCCGGCTCGCCTTCGACCAGCGCCACTTCTTCCTGCGCGCCGGCGGGCGCCAGCCACCGTCGATACGCATCGGGGTCGCCTACGGTTGCTGACAGGCCGACGCGGCGAAGGCCGGGGGCGATGCTTTGCAGGCGGGCGAGGGACAGGGCGAGCAGATCACCGCGCTTGCCGCTCGCAAAGGCATGGATCTCATCGATGATGACGGTTTGAAGGGACGCGAAGATCAGGTCCGTATCGGGGTAGGTCAGCAGCAGGGAGAGCGATTCGGGCGTGGTCAGCAGGATATGGGGCGGCTTGGCCCGCTGCCGGGCCTTGCGATCGGACGGCGTATCGCCACTGCGCGTCTCGATGCGGATGGGCAGGCCCATCTCGCTGACGGGCGTGAGCAGGTTGCGCTGCACATCCACGGCCAGCGCCTTGAGGGGGGAGATATAGAGGCTGTGCAGGCCTTCTGCCGACGCCTCCGCGAGGTCGGCCAGCGTGGGCAGGAAGCCGGCGAGCGTTTTGCCGGCTCCTGTGGGCGCGACGAGTAGAGCATGGCGCCCCTCCTGCGCTGCCTCCAGCATCGCCTGTTGATGGCGACGGACGGACCAGCCCCGCCGGTCGAACCATCCCGTGATGAGGGGCGGCAGGGATGGTGTCATGTGCGCGCGCGAGGCCATGCCTTCAATGTGGATGCCCCGCCATGCTTACTCAAGCCCGCGTGGAATAGGGCTCCTTACCATCCCGGCGCTTGTCTTCACGGTCGAGACTGTCGCGCAGGTCCTTCGCGGCGCGGTCGCTTCGCGCTTCGTCGCCCGGCTTGGTGTCGCGCTTGTTGCGCCAGATTGCGTAGACCAGCACCGCGGCGAACAGGACTGGCCCGACAACGGTCATGAGGCTCCAGAGACTGCCCATGTTTCTCTCCTATTTTCCAAACCCATCAAACGCATGGGCGCTGCCTGAGTTTCGCGGCTGGCCGCGCAGCCGGTTCGGCGCGCCTCGCTGCGTGGCGGATGGCGGGCGGTAAGCAAAAAAAAGGCCGCCCCGAAGGACGGCCTGGAAGTTTTAGGAGAGGATGCCTGAAAGGCAGGAACTGTATGCGTTACATACGAATTTCCTGCAATTGCGAAATGAAGAGTGTTGATTGCGCAATTTGCAATCGACCTCTTCAGTCTACGCATCTGGTTGACGTTAATGTCCGGCGGAGGGACCACGCTCCAGACCAGAAAGTGCAAGCTGTTCATCGACTTGCGCCAGCAGGCGGTCCAGCGCGTCGGCGTCGCGTGCCTCGGCGCGGGCGACCAGAACATCCTGTGTGTTGGATGCACGCAGAAGCCACCAGCCGTCCGGCGTGGTGACGCGTGTGCCATCCGTGGCATCGATCGTCGCACCGGATTCGGCGAGTCGGCGCAGCACTTCCTCGATCACCGCGAATTTGCGGCTCTCATCGACCTGGAAACGCAGCTCCGGGGTGTTGACCATGGCCGGCATCGCGCCGCGCAGTTGCGTGACACTGCGCCCCAGCGTGCTGGCCGCCCGAATCAGGCGAACGGCGGCATAAAGGGCGTCGTCGAAACCATAATATTCGTGCTTGAAGAAGATGTGCCCGCTCATCTCGCCGGCCAGCGGGCTGCCCGTCTCCTTCATCTTGGATTTGACGAGGCTGTGGCCGGTCTTCCACATCAGCGGCTTACCGCCCAGTTCCGCCACCCGGTCGAACAGCGCCTGGCTGGCCTTCACATCGGCGATGATCGTGGCGCCGGGTTCAGCGGCGAGCACCGGTTCGGCGAGAATGGCAAGCAACTGGTCGCCCCAGATTATGCGCCCCTCGCCATCGATGGCGCCGATCCGGTCGCCGTCGCCGTCGAAAGCGAGGCCGAAATCGAGGCCCTTCTCCGCGACCAGCGCGCGCAGGTCGATGAGGTTCTTCTCCTCGGTGGGATCGGGGTGGTGATTCGGGAAATGTCCGTCGACATCGGTGAACAGCGTGTGGTGCTCGCCGGGCAGAAGCTTCACCAGCCTGTCGATCACCGGGCCGGCGGCGCCGTTGCCCGCATCCCAGCCGATCTTGTAGGCTTGGCCGTCGAAGCCTTCCATCAACCGGGCGACATAGCGGTCGAGAATGTCGACCTGCTCGCTGCCGGCGCGGCCCTCGACCCAGTCGCCCGCGGCCGCCATCGTGCCCAGGCTCTGGATGTCCTTGCCGAAGAAGGGGCCTTTCTGGAGCACCATCTTGAAGCCATTGTAATTGGCCGGGTTGTGGCTGCCGGTGATCTGGATGCCGCCGTCCACATCCAGCACCGCCTCGGCATAATAAAGCATCGGCGTCGGGCCGAGACCGATGCGGACCGCGTGAATGCCGCTGTCATTGAGGCCGCGCACCAGCGCTTCTTCCAGCATCGGCGAGGAGAGGCGCCCGTCATAGCCGACCGCGACGGATCGTCCGCCCAGCCGCGCGACACGCGTGCCGAAGCCCCGGCCGATGGCATAGGCATCCGCCTCACCCAGCGTCTCATCGATGATGCCGCGAATGTCATATTCGCGCAGCGTGGTCGGATGGAATTGATGCGTCATGAAATGTCCTGGAGTTCGTCGAGCGATAGCGAACCGACTAGCTTATGTTTCTTGCGATTTTAGCAACGTATCACGCGCAGCATTGATCCGCGCGGCGAGGCCGGGCGATCCACCGGCGTCCGGATGATTCCTGGCGATGAGCTTGCGATGCGCGGCGATGATCTCGTCGCGGCTGGCATTGATCGATACGCCAAGCAGGTCGGCCGCTTCCGCGCGGCTGAGATCGCGCGCAGTCAGCGGAGCGGGAGAGGGCGCGCGTCCGCCTGCCAGACTGTCCCCAAAGCGCAGCCACAGGCCGGAGACGGTCGCGACCAGCGCGCCTGTCACCGCCATGCCCTTGGTCATCATGATCGTGCCGATCAGCGTGCCGGCGATGCCCAGCCACGCCGCCGGCACCTTGCGCCCGCTCTTGCGCAGGCGATACCAGAACCAGAAGCCCAGCCCGCCCAGTGCGACAGCGAGCAGCAGCATGCCTTAAGCGGCGCTTTTTTTCTGGGGCGCCCCGCCGAGCATCGGCAGCGCAAGGCCGGCGATCATCTCGCGCAGTTCCTGCCGGGCCGCCAGATGGCTGACGCCCAGCTCACCGAGATGGCCGCGATCGAGCAAAGTCAGGCCCGAAGGGAAGAGTTCGCGGAAGATCACGCGCTCGGACAGGCCGGGAATGACGCGAAAGCCCACGCGGCGGGCAAGTTCGGCAAGTGCATCGCCGACGCGCTTCTGGTTGCGCGCTTCCATGTGATGCAGACGGTTACGCAGCACCACCCAGTCGATCGAGGCGCCGTCGGCCTTCGCGCGGGTCTTGCGGGTTTCCCACATCAGCTCCGAGTAGAAGCTCAGGCGCTTGACCTTGAAATTCTCAGGATCGACCTGCCCGATGAGGTCGAAATCGACGAAGCTGTCGTTCATCGGCGTGACAAGCGTGTTCGCCGCTGCCGCCGCATAACGCGCCATCGGATCATCGCGGCCGGGCGTGTCGATGATGACGACCTGCGCCTGGCTGGCGGCCTTGGCGATGGCCTCGTTCAGGCCCGCCGTGCTGTCGCCATCATAAACGGCGTAGCTGGGCGAGGGCAGGTCCACCTCACGACGGCGCGCGGTCGCCTCGCGATTCTCGAGGTAGCGAGCAGAGGTGCGCTGCCGGTGATCGAGGTCGATCAGGGCCACGGACACGTCCTGCGCGGCCAGCGCGACGGCGGTGTGGACGCAGGTGGTAGATTTGCCTGTGCCACCCTTTTCATTGGCAAAGACGATAAGATGCGGCGCGGCGCTGGACATGGGCTGGGTCGAAACTCTTCCTGGGTGGTTACGGCCTCTTGACCGTCCGGTCAGGACAAGCGAAGCCAGCCCCGACCTTCTCCGCCGGCCTTATCGGAGCCTCGTGCCGCGTGCAAATCTTCCGTGACCTTCCCTCGCTCAGAACCGGTCTCGCCTCGCTGCGGGCAGATCCGGGCCGCATTGCCTTCGTCCCCACCATGGGCGCGCTCCACGCCGGCCACATGGCGCTGATCGCGGAAGCGCGGCGTCGCGCGAGCCATGTCGTCGCGTCGATCTTCGTCAATCCCACCCAGTTTGGCCCCAATGAAGATCTGTCGGCCTATCCGCGCCGCGAGGAGAGCGATGCCGCGATGCTGGCGCAGGCGGGCGTGGCCGCCCTGTGGCTGCCGGACGTCGCGACCATGTACCCTGCCGGCTTCACCAGCCATGTGAATGTCGATGGCCTCTCCGCCCGGCTGGATGGCGAATGGCGCCCCGGCCATTTCGAGGGCGTGGCGACGGTCGTCACTAAGCTCTTCAATCAGGTCCGGCCGGACATCGCCTGTTTTGGCGAGAAGGATTATCAGCAGCTTGCCATCATCCGGCGGATGACGCGCGACCTCGATCTGGGAGTCGAGATCGTCGGCGTCGAGACGCAGCGTGACCATGACGGCCTCGCCCTCTCGTCTCGCAACGCCTATCTCACTGCCGACCAGCGCGCGCGCGCGGCGGCCTTGCCGGAGACGTTGGTGGGCGCAGGGGAGGGCATCAGCGCCGGCGAGGATGTCGCCGCGGTGCAGGCCTGGGCGATCCGCTATCTGCTCGATTCGGGCTTCGATTCGGTCGATTATTTCCTGCTCAGCGATGCTGACACGCTGGAGCCGATGACCCGGCTGGACCGGCCCGCGCGCCTGCTGGTGGCGGCGCGGATCGGCAGCACGCGCCTGATCGACAATATCCCCATCCACCCCTGAAGACATGCCCGAGCAAATCCGGGCGCAAACATCCCTTCTGTCGCGTTAACCATTTTGCAAGAGCTGGCGTGCTTGGTTGCGGTATCGCGAACCTGTTTGTGGGGGAATTCGTGGGTACGAGCATGAACAATGCCAAGGTCCTGATCGAAAGCCGCACGCGCGCCGCGCTCGGCAATGCGCAGGCCTGTTTCGATCTCGGCGTGGCTTATAGCTGCGGCACCGGCGGCGTGTCGGTGGATCTCGTCGAAGCGCATCGCTGGTTCAATCTGGCGGCTCAGGCCGGCAGCCGCGAGGCGCAGACCTGCCGCGCTGAAATTGCCGAGGAAATGACCGCGCGGGAAATCGCCGAGGCCCAGCGCCTTGCCCGCGCTTTGACGATCGAGACCAGTCAGCGCGTCGCGGCCTGATCGGCTTTAGCCCGCGTCTCCGCCCTTGCGGAACGGCGCGCGTTCATCCAGCCATTCGCGTTCATCCGCGACGGCGGCGGCCTCACGCTGGACGAAGTCGGCCACGGCGCGCCTGAAATCGGGATGCGGGATGTAATGCGCTGAATAGGTCGGCACCGGTCGATAGCCGCGCGAGAGCTTGTGCTCGCCCTGTGCGCCGGCTTCGACGCGGGCAAGGCCCCGCGCGATGGCGGCGTCGATCGCCTGATAATAGCATAGCTCGAAGTGGAGGAACGCCACCTCCTCGTTGCAACCCCAGTAACGCCCGTACAGCGCATCGCCGCCGATGAGGTTGAGCGCCCCGGCAATCGGCCGTCCGTTGCGATAGGCGAAAATCAGCAGGACCCGGTCCGCCATGCGCGCGCCGAGCAGCGAGAAGAAGGCGCGGGTGAGATAGGGGCGGCCCCATTTGCGGCTGCCGGTATCCTGGTAGAAATCCCAGAAGGCATCCCAATGTTGCTCCTCGATGGCGTCGCCGGTCAGGTGCCGGATGTCCAGCCCGGCCTGCGCCTTGGCGCGCTCCTTGCGCAGATCCTTGCGGTGGCGGCTGGAGAGGCGGGCGAGAAAATCATCGAAGCTGGCATAGCCCTCATTGGCCCAGTGGAACTGGCTTCCTTGCCGGATGAGCCACCCCGCCGCGCGGTAGAGCGCGCATTCCTCTGGCGTGATGAAGGTCGCGTGGGCGGAGGACAGCTCATTCTGGTCGACCACCGCCTCAATGCCGGCGATCAGCGAGGGGCCTTTACCGGCGTCGCGCAGCAGCAGGCGCGGGCCCGGCACCGGGGAGAAGGGCGCGGCGATCTGCAGCTTGGGATAATATTGCCCGCCCGCACGCTCCCAAGCGTCCGCCCAGCCATGGTCGAACACATATTCGCCCTGACTATGGCCCTTGAGATAGGCCGGCGCTGCGGCGATCAGCGTGCCGCTGCCGTCCTGAATGGTGATCGGCGCTGGCGACCAGCCCGTGCCGGGGCCGACGCTGCCCGATTCTTCCAGGATGGAGAGGAAGTCGTGGCTGACGAAGGGATTATCCGGGCCGGCGCAAGCGTCCCACTGCGCCTTGTCCAGCGCCGTGACAGATTGGGTGAGGTGGACGGTCAGCGCGTCGCTCATGAGGACGGCGCCTCTCGGTGCGCCAGTGAGGGCGGAGAGCGAAACGGAGCGACGTCGTGCAGCACGTGCCGAACATGGGGCGTCTGGCGCGAAATTGCCAGTGCCCGCAGGTCCATCGCGCCCAAGGCCGCCAACATGCCGGCTGGGCGCGGTAAGCTCAGTCGCGAATCTGCACGATGGCGTCGATTTCCACCGATGCATCCAGCGGCAGCACTGGTACGCTCACGGCGCTGCGGGCGTGGCGGCCGGCATCGCCGAAAATGCGGACCATCATCTCCGAGGCACCATTGGCGACCTTGGGCTGATCGGTGAACTCAGCGGTGCTTGCGACAAAGGCGCCGAGCTTCACGATGCGCTCGACCCGGTCGAGATCGCCGCCCAGCGCCGCTTTCATCTGCGCCACCAGCATCAGGGCGCAGCGTTCTGCAGCCGCGACGCCCCACTCGAGATTGCGCTCGCCGCCGATCTTGCCTTTCATCAGGGCGCCATCCGCTGCGAACGGCAGCTGGCCACTGATGTGCAGCAGGTTGCCGGTCTGCACCGAGGCCACATAAGCGGCGACAGGAGCGGCGGCTTGCGGAAGGGAGATATTCTCCGCGGCGAGGTGTTGGTCGATCTTGCTCATGGGCGGAGCCAGAGCATGAGCCCGCAGATGCGTCAAGACCGGCTAGGACAACGCCCCGGTGGCAATCGCGTCATACTCGTCGATGCGGGCCATGATCCATGCCTCGGCACGGTCCCAGTCGTCGATCCGCTCATGCGCCTCGCGCACCGGCTCGACGTGGGGGGCGAACTCGGGCTCGCCGACCATGTGCAGCCGCCAGCATTCCGGCACGTCCCGCGCCACGGAAACATGATTGGCACCCAGATCGTCGATGAAGATGCTCAGGCCCGGCTTGCGCTCGTCCAGCAGCTTGCGCACCGCCGGCCCCTTGCCGCCGCGATTGCCGATCACCGGATAGGGGAGGCCGTGCGCATGGATCTGGTCTGCGCGGGCCTGCGCGCGCTCCTCGCCGATGTTGGTGACGATCACGATGTCCGCCCGCTGTGCGATTCGGGCCATCGCCTCCACCGCGCCGCGAATCGGCGTCTGGCGATACATCTCCGTCTCGAAAAAGGCGCCTAGCAACGTCCAGACCAGTTCGCGCTCGATCAGGTCGCCGCTGGTCTTGTGGCGCAGCGCGCGCTCGAAGCCGCCGGAGAAGCTGAAGTCGATGCCGTGCTGCTCTTCCAGCCAGGACCGGAAGGGGACGACCATGTGCATCAGCACTTCGTCGCAATCGCTGATGATGAGCGGACGGCTCATCGGCCGAGCCGCTCGCGTGCGGCGACGAGATCGGCCGGTGCGACCGCCAGCGCCTCCGCGCAGGCCAGCAGGTCCGGCTCGTGATTGATGACGAAATCCATCAGCGCACCCAGCGTGGCGGGATCGGTCAGGGCCTGCCGCAGCGCATCCGGCTCCAGCCCGGTGAGGCTGAGCATCCGTTCGGCACGGACCGAATCAGCCACAATCCATCCCACGAGGCGCAGCGCTATGGTTTCATCATCTTGAGGGATCGGATAGGTCCGCATTGTTCACCTGTATGCCGGGCAGCGGGAGGTTCTCCCCTGCGCGGCTGCAAAAATGGCTTCGTCCATCGGCATAAGGACTGTTCGTGTCAAAACGCATATTGGTTGTCGAGGACAATGAGCTCAACATGAAGCTGTTTTGCGACCTGCTCCGCGCGCATGGGCATGAGACAGAGCCGGTGCGGGACGGGCGGGAGGCCTTCGCCCGCGCATCCGCCTTTCAGCCCGATCTCATCATCACGGATATCCAGTTGCCGCATGTGAACGGTCTGGACCTCATCGCCTCCTTCCGCGCGGACGCGGCTCTGGCAGAGACGCCGATCATGGCGGTGACGGCCTATGCCGCCCCGGGCGATGAAGCACGGATTCGGGAGGCAGGCGCGAATGCCTATGTCTCCAAGCCGATCTCGGTGCTCATGTTCATGAATGTCGTCAACGGACTCATCGCGCCGACTGCGCTCGCGAGCTGAGCCTACCCGCGCGCCATCGCCCTACTTCATCGTCACGCGGCCGCACGCAAAAAGGCCCGGATCGCGCGATCCGAGCCTGAAGCGTCATGCACAAGCGAGCGGACCGACAGGCCCGCCGCGGCACTTACTTAATCTTGGCTTCCTTGAACTCGACGTGCTTGCGCACGACGGGATCATATTTGCGGAAGGTGAACTTCTCGGTCTGCGTGCGGGGGTTCTTCTTGGTCACGTAGAAGAAGCCCGTGTCAGCGGTGCTGACCAGCTTGATCTTCACTGTGGCGGGCTTCGCCATGGCCAATTCCTCAAATAATTGAGCGACCTCCCTGCAGGCAGGTGCGGTGCGCTGACATACATGCAAAAGACGGGCTCCGCCTCTGGCGAGACCCGTTCGGCGGCGGCCAATGCGGGAAAAGCCGGCCCTTGTCAAGGGAAGGAGTCGCCGCAGTCGCCGCTCTTCGCTGCAAAACCGAAGCTTAACGATGGGCGCTTATGGTGCCGTTGTCACAAGCCTGACTCGCGAGGCTGGCAAGAACCGATTCGCGATGGACAAGGCGGGATGGGAGAATCGGGATGTATCAAGGCTCGGACCGTCTGGTTCGCGATCAGATGCTTGGCCGCATCGAGGCACTGGAGGGGGCTTGCACGGGCCTGTCCCTCTTCTCCCTGTGCGAGCGGCTGGAAGATTTGCGGCTGTTCGCGCGCCGGCATGACTTTGCCGCGGTGGAAGGACTGGCCAGCCTGCTGGAGTCGGTGGTGGCCTATAACGGCCACCGCCAGGTCGCGCAGACCTATCTCACGCTCATGCGGGACGCTGCCAAGGGTGATTCGGCTGCGCCCCAGACTGCGCGCGTCTACCTTGCCGCGGCCGCCCTGCGGGGGTGTCGCTGATCGCTTCATTGCGCCGGCGCATAAGTGTTGATTGATTTCGTCGATCAATCTGTGCGGGCCTATCTGTTCGTCATTCCGAGTTCCATCTGGCATAAGCGGGGCGTGGGGAACGTTCGACGTTCCGAAATTTACGTCAGACACATCAACCATTGGAGGCCTTTCATGACAGACAAAGCGCTCAAGACGCCCACGGACCTGAAGGGAAATGCCATCAAGGCCGTCGCCGACGCGCTGAACGGCCTGCTGGCGGATAGCTATGCGCTTTACCTCAAGACCAAGAATTTCCACTGGCATGTCTCCGGCCCGCATTTCCGCGATTATCACCTGATGTTCGACGAACAGGCGGCCGAGATTCTTGCGACGACGGATCTGATCGCCGAGCGGATTCGCAAGACCGGCAACACTGCGCTGCGCTCCATTGGCGACATCGCCCGCAAGCAGAGCATTCAGGATAACAATGACGACTTCGTCTCCGCTGCGGACATGCTGGCGGAGCTGCGGGCCGACAATATGGCGCTGGTGGAATCGCTGCGTGCCGCCAAGGAACTGGCCGAGGCCGCCGGCGACAATGCAACCGACGGGCTGATCGACGACTGGACCGATCAGGCCGAGCAGCGGGCGTGGTTCCTGTTCGAAACGAGCCGCAACGGCTGATCCATTTGGACCGAGCCATCGCCGCGCTGCAGTTGTGGCGATGGACACACAAAAAGGGCCGGGATTTTCATCCCGGCCCTTTTTCTTGCGAAGTGAGTCGCCTGTTACTCGGACTTGGGCTCGAGATTCACGGCGGCGTATTTGCCACGACGGTCGACTTCCAGTTCGAAGTCCAGACGGTCGCCTTCCTGCAGCGAAACCATGCCGGCACGCTCGACAGCACTGATGTGCACGAACGCATCGGGCTGGCCGTCATCGCGCTGGATGAAACCGAAGCCCTTCATGGCGTTGAAGAACTTCACCGTGCCGCTGGCCCGCTCACCCGTGAGCTGACGCGACGGTCCGCCACGCTGCTCGGCCGGCGCGCGGTCTGCAGCGCGCTCGGGAACCGGGAGCGGCTCGCCGTCGATCACCAGATCGGTTGCGGAAATCTTGCCGCCACGGTCCACCAGCGTGAACTTGAGCTGCTGCCCTTCGGCGAGGCCGGTCAGGCCAGCCTGCTCGACAGCGCTGATGTGCACGAACACGTCTTCCGCGCCATCGTCACGGACGATGAAGCCGAAGCCCTTCTGGGCATTGAAGAACTTGACCGTGCCGGAGCCTTCGCCAACGACCTGCGCGGGCATGCCGCCACGACCGCCGCCGCCACCACCGCCACGGAAGCCGCCGCCACCGCCGCCGCCGCTGCGGAAACCGCCGCCGCCACCGCCGCGGTCACCGAAACCGCCGCCACCGCCGCCGCCGCCGAAGCCGCCGCGATCGCCAAAACCGCCGCCGCCGCCGAAGCCGCCGCGATCACCGCCGCCGCGAGGTCCACCGTAACTGCTGCCACCATATTCCGGAAAGGCGTCGAACTGGGGTTCTCCGAAGCTGTCCCGCTTGTCCCTGCCGCGACCGCGGCGCCCTCTATCAAAACTCATGCCCTGTTAATCACTTTCGCTCGTCCACTCTCGATCCGCACCCATGCCGGACGACATGCACAGGGACTCGACCAAGGCCACACTCGGCCAAGCATCGCTATAGCGGCCTTTTTCGCAAAGCGCGAATGATTTTGGCGCAATTGCCGCGCTGAACGTCGATCCCGCTCGCGGGCGACATCGGCCCGATCCGCAGCGTTGGGGAGGCGCTCTGCCGTCTTGCCTTTTTCGGAGGTTTCCCTGGCCCAGTCATGCAGCTAAGAGGAGCGGCATGACCGTTTATTTTCATGAAGAAGACCTGCCTGCCGATGTGCTCGCGCCGGGCGCCGTTGCCATCGATACCGAGACGATGGGCCTGATCACCTCGCGCGACCGCCTGTGCGTCGTGCAGATCAGCGATGGGCAGGGCGATGAGCATCTCGTCCGCTTCTCGCCGGGCAGCAGCTATGCTGCGCCAAATCTGCGGGCGGTGATCGCCGATCCCACGCGACTCAAGCTCTTCCACTTCGGCCGCTTCGATATCGCGGCGCTTCAGCATTATCTCGGCGTGCTGGCAGCGCCGGTCTACTGCACCAAGATCGCCTCGCGCATGGTGCGCACCTATACCGATCGCCACGGCCTCAAGGAGCTGGTCCGCGAGCTTCTGGGCATGGACATCAGCAAGCAGCAGCAGAGTTCCGACTGGGGCGGCCCGGTGCTGAGCGAGGCGCAGCGCGATTATGCCGCGTCCGACGTGCGTTTTCTCCACCAGTTGAAGGCGGAGCTGGATATAAGGCTGGAGCGGGAAGGGCGCACCGCGCTCGCCCAGGCCTGTTTCGATTTCCTGCCACACCGGGCACTGCTGGATCTCGCCGGCTGGCCGGAGACAGATATTTTCGCCCATGCGTAAAGGGCGTGCCCTGCGCGGGACGTCCGGGTCCGAGGACGAGCTGGCGCCATCGGCGCTGGCACGGGCCGAGCACAGCCGGCTGCAGCGCTGGGCCGCGCCCGGCGGCAGCCACGACCGGCTGGTGACCCTGCTCAAGCGGGTATTGCCGATCTCTGCCGGCGTGCTGGGCGCCTTCCTGCTGGCGGCGCCGTTCACCCACCAGACCGAGGTCAGCTTCGTGCTCGACAAGAACAAGGTCGATGTTGCGAGCGAGCGGTTGAAGGTGACCGAGGCGCTGTATCGCGGCGAAGATGGCGAGGGCCGGCCCTTCTCGCTGCGTGCCGGCTCTGCGCTGCAAAAGACCTCGCGCGATCCGATCGTGCAGCTCAACGAGCTGGAGGCACGGCTGCAGATGGAAGGCGGCGGCGCCGTCGTCACCGCGCGGCAAGGCAATTACAACATCGAGAATGAGACGGTCGCGGTCAACGGGCCGATCCAGTTCCAGAGCGCCAATGGCTATCGGCTGACCACGCGCGATGTGGACATTCGCCTGCAGGAGCGGGACTTGCGCAGCCGCGGTGATGTCGAGGGGCGGATGCCGACCGGCACGTTCCGCGCCGATCATCTCAAGGCCGATCTGGAGGGGCGCACCGTCACGCTGGAGGGCAACGCCCGCTTGCGCATGGAGCAGGTCGGGCGCTAAGGGCAATGTCGATGCGCAGACCCTTCCTTCTTGTCGCTGCCGGCGCCCTGGCCGGGTCCACTCTGGTCGCGATTGCCGGCGTTGCCGATGCGCAGGTTCTGCGGGGGCACAATACGCGCGCGCCGGTTGATTTCTCGGCGGACCGCATCGAGGTGCAGGATCGCGCCGACCGCGTCGTCGTCTCCGGCAATGTGCAGGTGACACAGGCCGGCATGACCATGACGGCGCAGCGCCTCACCGTGGCCTATCACAACACCGGCGGCATCGAGATCGACCGGCTCGACGCCTCGGGTGGCGTCGTGGTGACGCGCGGCAACGAGCGGGCCAGCGGCTCGGTCGCCATTTACGATCTCAATCGCCGGCTGATCACAATGATCGGCAATGTGCAGCTCAATCAGGGCGGCAACCGCCTCACCGGCTCGCGCCTCGTCATCGATCTGGCCAGTGGCCGCTCGACGGTGGATGGCTCTGCCGCTGGCGGCGCGCCGGGCACCACCCAGTCGGGTGGTCGCGTCTCCGGCACGTTCCAGGTTCGCCAGAGCGGCGATCAGTAGGAAAAGGCCGGACGCGGCGCCAAAAAGCTTGCCTTTTTCGCTGCCTTGAACGATTCGGTCTCCATGCAATTTTCCTGCCAGATCGTGGAAGCTGCGGAGGAACGTCGGTTCGACAGGGCCGGCGATCAGGATGATCTGGAAATGAGGACAAGGCGATGAGTGAGGCAGACACGATGCGCGATCCCGCAGTCGCGGACGACACCGCCGGCGCGGCAGAGGATCATCGGCTGCAGGTCATTTCCATCGCCAAGAGCTACGACAAGCGCACCGTCCTCGCCGATGTCAGCCTTGAGGTCGGCCATGGCGAAGTCGTCGGGCTGCTCGGGCCGAACGGCGCAGGCAAGACGACCTGCTTCTATTCCATCATGGGGCTGGTGAAGCCCGATTCGGGCCGCATCCTGCTGGAAGGCACCGATATCACCGGCCTGCCCATGTATCGTCGCGCGATCCTGGGTCTGGGCTACCTCCCGCAGGAAACCTCCATCTTTCGCGGCATGACCGTGGAGCAGAACATTCTCTCGGTGCTGGAACTGGCCGAGCCGGACAAGGCGGCGCGGGCACAGAAGCTGGAGACGCTGCTGGAGGAGTTCGGCCTCGCCCGCCTGCGCGCGAGTTCTGCCATGGCGCTCTCCGGCGGTGAGCGGCGGCGCTGCGAAATCGCGCGGGCGCTGGCGGCCAATCCGTCCATCGTGCTGCTCGATGAGCCCTTCGCCGGCATCGACCCGCTCTCCATCGCGGACATTCGCGATCTGGTGAAGGATCTCAAGACGCGCGGCATCGGCGTGCTCATCACCGATCACAATGTCCGCGAGACGCTGGAGATCGTCGATCGCGCCTGCATCATCTACGATGGCAAGGTGTTGTTTGCCGGTAGCCCCGCCGAACTGGTCGCCAATGCCGATGTCCGCCGCCTCTATCTGGGCGAGAGTTTCTCGCTGTGATGGCGGGCCGGTCGCGGACGGGCTGAGGGGCAGCACCACCCATGGCGATGGCGCCTCGCCTCGATCTTCGGCAAAGCCAGTCGCTGGTGATGACGCCGCAGCTCCAGCAGGCGATCAAGCTGCTGGCGCTGTCCAATCTGGAGCTTGAGGCATTCATCGGCGGCGAGCTGGAGCGCAATCCGCTGCTGGAAGCCGGCACGGACATCGCGCTGCCCGCGCGGGAGCAGGCCGAGCTTCCGGACGGCGTAGAACCGCAATCGGGGCCCGACGCTCCGGCCGACGTGCTGATCGGCAAGGGCAGCGGCGAGGCGGACGGGCCGCTGGATGTCGATCACGGCGCCGAGACCTTCATCGATGATGGCCCAAGCGACCGCGCGCTGCCGGGCGGGGCGGACACTGGCCGGACATCCGGCGACTTCGGTAGTGAAGGCCCGGACTTCGACAGTTTCGCCGCGCCCGAGCAAGGGCTTTACGAGCATCTGATGCATCAGGCCGGCGCAGCGCTCTCCGGCCGGGCACTGATGATCGCCGAGCAGCTGATCGGCCAGATCGACGATGCCGGCTATCTGGAAGCGGACCTGCTGGAGACCGCCTACCGGCTGGGCGTTCCGCTGGCAGAAGTGGAGGTGGTGCTGGCCGTCATCCAGGGGTTCGATCCCGCCGGCATCGCGGCGCGGAGCCTCAGCGAATGCATCGCGCTGCAAGCCAAAGAGGCGGATCGCTACGACCCCGCCATGGCAACGCTGATCGCCAATCTCGACATTCTCGCCAAGGGCCAGATCGCGCATCTGCGCCGGATTTGCGGGGTGGATGAGGAGGATATGGCGGACATGATCCGCGAGCTGCGCGGCTATGACCCAAAGCCCGGGCTGCGCTACGCCAATGATCGGCCTGCCGCCGTGGTGCCGGATGTGCTCATCGCGCCTGCGGGTAATGGCTGGTCCGTGGAGATCAACGGTGCGACGCTGCCGCGCATCCTCGTCAATCGCCGCTATCATCACCAATTGGCGAGCGGCGCGCGGGACAAGACGTCCAAGGCTTGGGTGTCGGATTGCCTTGCCAGCGCCAACTGGCTCATCAAGGCGCTCGACCAGCGCCAGCGCACCATCCTACGGGTGACCGAGGAAATCCTGCGGCGGCAGGAGGGCTTCTTCCGCCATGGCGTCGCGCATCTGCGTCCGCTCACTCTGCGCGTGGTCGCCGAGGCGGTGGGGCTGCACGAGTCCACGATCAGCCGGGTAACGAGCAACAAATATCTGTCTTGCCCGCGCGGGACCTATGAACTCAAATTCTTCTTCACCAGCGCAATCGCCGCGGCCGATGGCGGCGAGGCAGCCTCTGCCGAGGCGGTGAAGAGCCACATCAAACAGTTGATCGCGGATGAGCCGCCAAATGCGATCCTCTCTGACGACTCCCTGGTCGATCTGCTACGTGAGCGCGGCTTCGACATCGCGCGGCGCACGGTGGCCAAATATCGTGAGGCCATCGGGCTGGGGTCGTCCGTCCAGCGCCGCCGGCAGAAAGCCCTGGGCGGGCGATAACCGCGCCGCTTAGTCGAGCACGCGGGACATACGGCGGCCAGCAAGGATGCCGAGCGCCAGGAAGATCCCGAACAGCGCAAGGGCAATGAAGAACAGCACCTTCGCAATCCCGACGAACGCTCCCGCGACGCCGCCAAAGCCCATCAGGGCGGCCGCACCGGCGATAAGCAGGCTAAGGATGGCAAGACGGATCATGACGGGCTCCTGTGGCTGACAGGGGTTTTAACGTCTCGCGCCCGGCGGCGGTTCCCGGCTGGGCGGGGGAGGACGAGACGCGCGCGGCTCTCCCTACGCAAATCTGCCAAACCCGGCCAGCCGGGGTGCCCATCGGCGGGCGGCATTGCTTCGTCACTGTTGATGCGCGAAGGCACCTTGCGAAACCCGTGCGACCTCGCTAGGGCGCACGGCTCCAGTGCATGCGGAGCGGTGGCCGAGTGGTCGAAGGCGCTCGCCTGGAAAGTGAGTATACGTCAAAAGCGTATCGAGGGTTCGAATCCCTCCCGCTCCGCCAGACCTTGGATATCGACGGTCTTTCACGAACAACCATGGTCCCAGCAATGCGCTGAATTCCGCGCGTTCTGGCGAACCTAGCATCCGTCGGTATTCGCTTGGGAACGCGTTAGACCGCCGCTCATTTTATAACCAGTTTAATGGTTTGATCCGCCATGATGCCTATCACAGCGCAATGGCTTATGCGCACGCGGAACAAGCTTAACGCCAAACAGGTGGAGAGACTCACCAAGCCCGGCATTTATTCTAAAGCGGGCGGATTGTACTTGCGCGTGCGCAACTCCGGCACACGCTCTTGGCTGTACGTGCACTGGCTCAATGGTCGGCGTCGAGAATTGGGACTAGGCTCACTGCTCGATATTTCGCTCGCTAAAGCACATGAGAAGGCCGCGCAGGCTCGGGCGCTCTATCTCGATGCTATCGGCCGACCGCTGAACGTCGAGTAGCGCGCGCGGACAGCAAACCGGCTGTTACCTTTGGCGCTTTCGCTATGGAACTGCTCGATTAGATCGAGGAGGGACTTAAGAACCGAAGTATCGTCAGCAGTGGCGGAACACGCTAACCAGAAATGCCGCTCCGATGTTTAAAATTCCCATCGCCGATGTGAAGGGGGAGCATGTGCTTGACGTGTTAAGCCGATCTGGCTCTCAAAAGCTGAGACAGCCTCCAGACTACGTGGTCGCATTGAGCGCGTGCTGGACGCTGCCAAGGCGCAAGGGCTCCGGGAGGGGGATAATCGCGCGCATAGTAAAGGACATCTCGATCTGTTGCTACCCAAACGGAGCAAAACCGAAGTGCGGCATCATGCCGCTTGACGTGCTGTCCTGAAATGTGACCGATTTTGAGTAGAGTCCGACGCGAAGGAGTCGGACGAAGATGAAGCGCAGCAGGTTCGGCGAAGAGCAGATCATCGCGATCTTGAAGAGCAGGAGGCCGGGATGGCGACGGCGGACGTGTGTCGCCGCCACGGGATCAGTTCGGCAACGGTCTACAAGTGGAAGTCAAAGTGTGGCGGCCTGGAGGCGTCCGAGGCCAGGCGACTGCGCGCTCGAAGACGAGAACGCGAAGCTGAAGAAGCTGCTGGCCGAGGCGATGCTGGACAACGTGGTGCTGAAGGATCTGGCATCAAAAAAATGGTAACGCCCGGCGCTAAGCTGGAAGCCGTCGCGCATGCTCGTGAGTATCACGGGCTGAGCGAGCGTCGGGCGTGCAACCTGGTTGGCGTGAGCCGCCGGGTGATCCGGTATCGGTCGTTACGGCCGGATGATGGTCCGTTGCGGCAGAGGCTGCGCGAGCTAGCGGCTGAGCGTCGCCGGTTCAGCTACCGACGCCTCGGTTACCTGCTGGCTCGCGAGGGCATGACGCCCAACCACAAGAAGCTGCTTCGGGTCTATCGCGAGGAGAACCTGCGGGTCCGACGCCGCGGTGGCCGCAAGC
The DNA here is from genome assembly GCF_025961875.1 of Sphingobium sp. B8D3B. Lineage (NCBI taxonomy): Bacteria > Pseudomonadati > Pseudomonadota > Alphaproteobacteria > Sphingomonadales > Sphingobiaceae > Sphingobium > Sphingobium sp. B8D3B. The sequence goes on from NZ_JAOQON010000001.1 coordinate 3,288,202, forward strand.
GCGCCTTGGTGCCAGAGCGTTGATGGTGCTGCCGGACGGGCCGAACCAGCGTTGGTCGCTGGACTTCGTCTCCGATACCCTGACGTGCAGCCAGCGGTTCCGTATCCTGTGCGTGGTCGACGACTACACGGGGGAATGCTTGGCGCTGGTGGCTGACACGTCGCTATCGGGCGTGCGGGTCGCGAGGATCTGACGCGGCTGATCGGGATGCGCGGCAAGCGACATACGGTGGTCAGCGACAACGGCACCGAGCTGACCTCGTCGGCCATCCTGCGCTGATCGCAAGAGCGGCGGGTCGAGTGGCATTACATCGCCCCGGGGAAGCCAATGCAGAACGGCTTCGTCGAGAGCTTCAACAGTCGCTTGCGCAACGAATGCCTAAACGAGACGCTGTTTACGTCGCTGCCGCATGCCCGCTTCGTGCTCGATGCCTGGCGGCACGACTACAACCATGTCAGGCCGCACTCGAAACTGGGCGGGAGAACCCCGCGATAAAGCCGGCCAACCTGTCCGGGGGCATGCCCCCGGACAGGTTGGCATCACCTCAACCCATCACCATGAAGGAGCCGGACCCCACCTATGACCGGTAACAATCAGGGGAGCACGTCAAAGCCTATTTTTTTGCAGAAGCGGCCGGAAATCCAAGTCTTTTATAGGAAACGACTATTTTTCCCTTGGAGGACGTGAAGGTGACATCAGCTTTTACCGTAGCGTCTAAGACCAAGTGGCACATCGCCCCTTGCGGCTATAGGAAAAGTTTCGAAAGGCTATAGATGGCGGATATTTCTATATAAGTACAATTACTTGGTCGCTTACGAATGTTTTCGATTATGGGCGTTGGAGAAGGAAGCCGTCGAGTCGGCCCTTCGGCCAAATTTGGCTCGTAGTTGTATGGCGGCGTGGGTTTCGTCCACAAATGCCGAGCCATAAGCGCCCTGCGGAAGGGAGCTTCTTGCCATTTCGCCGGTGGACTAAAAAAGCCTCCTGCACCCATTAGGGAATATGATAGGCCCTATTGCTCTATTTTTGTACGCCGCTACCAAACCAACGATGCGATTGAACCGGAAAATGAAATGTTGGACTAAGGCTGTCGAATGGCAGCTGTTATTAGCAGTTCATTTTGACGCTTTGCGTACTGCCCCGAGGGCATACCTAACCGCAATTGGGTGGCGATTACGCGGCAAAAGGTTGCGTTCGCGCGGGCAGCTCGCGTTACTGCTAAGCTGTTCACCAAGATTATATAAACTCTGGTCACTGCGGCACAACGTCGGGGCAAATTGCAACAAGATCGAAACCGAAGTCGGGCCGCCGATCGTAGCCTTGCTCGATATACGGGCCGAACAAGATGGGCTTGATGACACTATCCGTAGCTTGACTGCGCAAGGCGTGCCAGCATTTCTGATCGGCACAACTGCCTCTCCAACCCTATTTGAGGCGGCTGCGGAAATCGACTGGGACGGAAACCCATGGATAATGCCTATTGCTCCAGGCGACATAATTTGCCCTCAAGCGATAGGAGCCTATCGTGCAGCAGTGGTAGGTCTGACAAAAGATGTAGTACAACTTATCTATGCCGACGATGATTTGGTGGATAGAAATGGTGGGCGCCATACACCGCATTTCAAACCAGACTGGAACAGTGAATTATTCCTCCACTTCGACTATCTAACGCGTTCTTGCATCATCCGCACATCGCACGAGGAATTGATGGCAATTTCCAGCGCCCGAGACTGGGAAAAGCAACTCGTCGTGCGAGCCACGAGGCGGGCCGCACCATTGCATTTGCGCCAAATGCTGCACCACCGCCGTAGTCGTCTCAATCCGCGCGTTCCAATGGCGCCCCGGCCCCTCGCTAGTAACCCGCCGCTCGTCACGATTATAATTCCTACGCGTAATCGCGTTGAACTGCTTCGAATCTGCTTGGAAGGGGTAGCTGCTACCCAATATTCCAATCTTGAAGTGATCGTCGTCGATAATGACAGCGACGATCCCGAGACATTGTCCTACCTTGATGCACTAGACCCGACTAATGTTCGAGTGATGCGTCATAGCGGTGCTTTCAATTACTCGGCGATCAACAACCGCGCAGCGCGGGAAGCGCGAGGGCAGCTGCTATGCCTGCTCAACAATGATATCGAGATTCTAGATCCAAATTGGCTAGCAACGATGGTCATACAAGCACAGCGCGAAGACGTCGGTGCAGTGGGCGCAAAGCTGTTGTATCCGGATGGACGAATCCAGCATGCAGGCGTCGTCATAGGCGTCGGTAATGCGGCAGGTCACGCCCATCGCTACTTATTTTCAGAAGAAGAAGGTTATTTCCATCGCCATTCTTTACCACAATTCACGACTGCCGTTACGGCAGCTTGCTTGGTTGTAGACCGAGATAAGTTTTTCGCGATAGGCGGTCTTGACGAACGAAACTTTGCAGTTGCCTTCAATGATGTGGATTTGTGCTTACGGCTGAATCAACGGGGCTGGCAATCTTTTTACGAGCCGCGCGCAACGTTGATCCACCACGAATCAATATCACGCGGTCGGGACGAGGATCCAATAGGCACAGCGCGGTATGCTGGGGAATTGGCTGCTCTGCAAAGGTTATGGGGAACGGACAGCGTTATTGATCCATTTCACCATCCTGAGCTTCAGCGGGCAAGTGAACGTTTTGTGTTAGCGGTCTGATAACATGGAAAACATTTTTGTGTCGCGGCTTGTTTTACCCCAAGTCACGTTGTGCGCCGCTACATCCGTTAATGTAGCGGCGACGTTGCGCGCGCTTGAGGCGAGCTTGGACAAAGTTGAATTCGCCGAATGCAAGTTGTTCACCGACGCGCCGGTGAAGGCCGATCACCCCGGCATCACGGTCGTACATATCGGTCCGCTATGTTCTACTGAGGCCTATTCTGATTTTGTGCTGTCACACATGGTCGACCATATTGAAACTTCACATTGTCTAATTTCGCAATGGGATGGTCATGTCCTTAACGCGCAGCGGTGGCGACCTGAGTTTTTAGAATACGACTATATTGGTGCGCGTTGGCCACAGTTCGCCGACGGCCATGATGTTGGCAATGGTGGCTTTTCGTTGCGCAGCCGACGTCTAATGGAAGCATGCCGCGAACCGGGATTCAACGCATCTCATGTTGAAGATATTGCGATTGGACGGACCAACCGTAAGTGGCTGGAGGACATGGGACTTTGTTTTGCTCCCCCGCAGCTTGCCGACGTCTTCGCTACAGAGCGAGCTGGTGATCTGAAGAAGAGTTTTGGCTATCATGGCGTGTGGCACATGCCTCGGGCCATTGGCGTCAGAGCATTCTGGCAAATGTATCGCGATCTCGATAACAAAGGTACTGTCAGGGCAGATTTTGTAACCATCCTAAAGGAAGTCGGGAACGGAGCAGGGGGTGCCCAACGCGTGACCCAGATGATCTTTGATTACATGATTGGAGGGTTTGGAAGACCAGCAGTCCCACATCCACCTAAGACCTGTGAAAAGGCATAAACATTGAAGAATCCACTGCCTGGATTGCCGTTGGTTGAATCCCCCCTTTTCTCCTCACTCTCTTCTTCGCAGGGCTGGAGCCCTGAGGAAGAAAGGATTGCTATTAGCCTTCATGAAAAAGGCTATGCCATATTCGATTTTGCCGATGCAAACATCGACGCGCGGATTGATCGCATTAAGCAGAACCTAGGGCCGCGCTTCGGCATCGACTTTGCCGATCCGCAAAGTGACAAGACGGTCGGTGAAAGGCGTATCCAAGATGCCTGGAAATTCGATGAGGATGTCTACGCCATCGCGGCTAATGAAAAAGTTATTAGTCTTCTTAGCAAGCTTTACGGACGCACTGCATTTCCGTTTCAGACACTGAATTTCCCGGTCGGGACCCAGCAAGACGCCCATTCGGATTCGGTGCACTTTTCCAGCTTGCCCGAGCGCTTCATGTGCGGGGTATGGTTAGCTATGGAAGATATCGGCCCCGACGCCGGTCCACTCTTCTATCACCCCGCGTCGCACCGTTGGCCGATCATGACGAATGCGCTTATTGGGCGCCGGGGCGAGGGTGGAAAGCTGCGGTCGGCGCAGGACCCATATGGGCCAGCGTGGCGGGCGTTGTGCGATGCTCACGGCACGCAAGAAGAAATATTCCTGGCGCGGAAAGGGCAGGCGCTCATTTGGTGCGCAAACCTCTTGCACGGAGGTGCTCCTCAGAATGATCCGCGCCTCACTCGCTGGTCGCAGGTGACACACTATTATTTCGATGACTGTATATATTACACGCCCGCCTATTCGGATGAGGTGTTAGCAAAGTTTTGCCTCCGAAATCCGACGGCGATCAATGATGGGTCGACCCGGCGAAGCTGCTATCTCGGCGAGTTCGTGCCAGAGCGTCCCTCATCTAGAGAAATTGGCCTAACCACGCTTTTCCGCCGGTTTCTTAGACGCTGGATTAGTTGAAGTTCCTCGCTAGAATACAACTGCCTATAACGAAATTTAGCTTTTATGTTTATCCGTTAATGACAATAATTACACTGCTAAGGCGCTGGACGTTAAAATTGAAAGGCCGCCTAGGGATTTATGTCGACATAATCTGTACCTTTCTCATATTCTAGTTTCAGTAAACTTATTTAGCTAAAAATAGTTCATTTGAGGCTACAGGATGAGTAGAATTAAAAAGTTTTTCAGTTCATTTTCTTTTTTCTGTAATCTATTAAAGAGACATCAAAAAAGAAAGTCTTTTAATAGGGCTCAGGAAATAATTTGCACAAGTTCAAATCAAAAAAGCGGACTTTTTGATGCAGATTGGTATGAAAAGACCTATCCCGATGTCGTGGCTGCAGGGCAATCAGCGTTTTTTCATTACATGCACGACGGGTATAAAGAGGGGCGCGATCCAGGGCCTGGATTTGACACCCGGTTCTATTTAACTACCTATCCTGATGTTGGCAGGTCAGAGATTAATCCGCTTCTGCATTATATTTTACACGGTCGTGCCGAAGGCCGGAAATGCACGAGGTCTGGATATCATTATGTGAGGCAACCGGCAGGCCTGCGTCATGTGATCGTGAAGGAATTGACCCTTGCTCGAGATCGCGATGCGGCAATCCTTGTCACCCATGCACCGGCTGGTCGGCTAAAGCCCCATATTTTGCCATATATGGAGCAGCTTTCTAGAACGGGGCTGTCTGTTGTTCTTGTCGCCATTGTGGACCGTCCATTAGAGCTGCTTGACAAGGAAGTGGCGGCAGCTGCTGGTGTTATCGTGCGTGACAATGCCGGATATGATTTCGGCGCTTGGGCGCATGCCTTTCAGCTATTCCCGACGCTGTTCGGGGCAAGCTTGCTCGTGATGACGAATGACAGCGTGATCCCTACAGCTGATGTCGACGTCTTCGGGGCTATGATGGCCCGCGTACGAGCGTGCCCGGCTGACGTCGTGGCGCTGACGGCTAGTCACGAATATGGCTGGCATGTGCAGAGCTATTTCCTAGGGTTCAAACCCAAAGCGCTGAGTTCTTGGGAGTTCCAGCATTTCATTCGTGATCTGCGCAGGATTGACGATAAGGATGAGGTTATCCGAACTTATGAAGTACCATTCGCCGCGAAAATGCAGGCGGCCGGTTTGGTTGTACGAGCATTATACGTGGGGTCTTTTTCAGCAAATCCTACCTTCTTCAGTTGGCGTGAACTGATCGAGCAGGGCTTTCCATTCATCAAACTCCTTATGCTGCGTGATAAGTTTGCGGAATTCACTGACCAGCCAGAAGTTCTTGAGGAAGTTCGCAATCAATGGCCGGTTGTCCTAAAACAGGCGGGCTTCGACATAGAGCTTGTTCGATCGGTGCTGCGGGCCGCCGAAATATCATCCGTACCGGAGGGGCTTAACGGGGATTTGCTGGTCAATGTCCGAGAATACAATGCGATAACGTGCGATCATCCGCTTCGCATCTCCTTTTTCGGCCCTTGGAATTATGAGAATGGTCTTGGCGCAGCGAGCCGCGAAATTATTAATGCGCTCCGGCACATCGATGCAGACATTAATGCCTATCCCATCATGAAGCCTTTCCATGTTCACCGACTTGTATGCCCCTCGATTGAGACGACTGATTTCACCGGCCGCCCGGACATCGCAATTGTTCATCTTAACCCCGATTCTTGGAACGTCCTTACGGCCGAGCAACGCGATATCATTCGGTCGGCGAAGCAGCGAATTGGATATTGGGTTTGGGAAACCGACAAACTACCGGCGAGCTGGCAGCAAGAATTGCATTCAGTTGATCGGATTTGGGCACCGAGCACCTATTGTGCGGATATTTTCCGCAGCGAAGTAGATATCCCGGTCGATGTCGTTCCACATCCCGTTCGCGTACCGACAAGGATTGCGTCCGACCGCAATACCACGCTGCGCCGGTTCGGGATCGATCCTGACCTCAAGGTGATCCTCTATATCTTCGATGGCGCCAGCTATCTGGTCCGCAAAAACCCCGAGGGATTGATACGCGCGTTTGCAACATCGGGCTTAGTTGCGCAGGGTTGGACACTAGTTCTCAAAATAAAGCATCTTCATGATCGTCCGGAAGCGGGCGACGCGTTAGTCAGGCTTGCGGACGGCACTCCCGGCGTGCGCATACTTGAGGTTTCGCTTTATTCCGATGAGGTCACCAGCCTAATTGCAGCGGCAGATATCTACGCATCGCCACATTGTTCCGAAGGCTTCGGACTGACGGTCGCCGAAGCCATGGCGTTGAGCAAGCTGGTTGTTGTAACGGATTATGCAGGCACACGCGATTTTGTAAATGAAGAATGCGGCTATCCCGTTGTGGCAGAGATGTGGACGCTGGACCAGAACTACGGCCACTATCTTGCTGGCCATAGTTGGGCAAAGGTAAACGAGGATGCATTCGCTGCAGCGCTCTTGAAAGCGGCGAAGGCAATCATGTCCGGAGATCATACCATTGGCGAGGCGGCGAAGGCTAACGTCGCCCGTCTTCTATCCTACGAAGCCGTGGCTGATACCATCAAAGAGAGCTTTGCCCACGCAATTAAAAACTCAAGTGTCAAAGAGACAATAGCCCAACCGCAAAGAGGAGTAGCAAATCCTCCGTCGCCGCCTGAGATTAATCCCAATTTTTCATCTGCGGAGAGATTTTGCGATTTTTCCAGTTCCCCAGGGCTCGTCGTCGTTCCACTGGAGGATGATCTGTCTTGGAATGGCTCCGCATTGCCGAGCGGCAGTCCGAACGATTGGATCCTATTTGCCCCCCGCAATGCCCGTGTTTCTCCTGACACACGCCACTTTGTCATGACTTCCTCCACGAACCGGCCCGATGTTTCGCTCTTTTACGCGGATGACGTTGCAGTCGGAGAAGATATGATAAACCGCTTGAATTTTAAGCCGGACTTCAATCGTACACTTCTTATATCGCAAGATTACATCGGAGCGCCTGTCGCAGTGCGCCGGAAGATGCTGACCGATGTGGGCGGCCTAGATCGAACACACGGCACCGCTGTACTTTATGATTTGATATTACGCATGGACGAGGCAGGGTGCGCTATTGCCAGGATCCCGGAGGTCCTGATCGGCTATGAAGGAAAGCGTCCTGTGGCCCACGTCATCGCGCGCCGCGCAGTCCTCATGGCTCGCAGGGCCTCAACGGATATCAGTTTCGTTGAAGGGGAGGCGCCTGGGTTGTTGCTACAGCGTCGCCGCTTTGTGGGCAAGGACTATCCTCCCGTTACGATCGTAATACCCACTCGGCAAACGTACCGACCAAACCAAACAGAAATGTTTATCGAATCGTTGTTGGCACACATCCCCAGCGCCGCATGGCCTATGGATCGCATTACAGTGATCGTGGGTGATGATGTAGTGGGGGAACCTGATTGGGCTCGACAGTCATGGCCGTTCATCCTGAAGCGGATCGAGACGCCGCGGGCGGTTGGCGAACCGTTTAATTATTCTGCCAAGATGAACAGGCTGTGGCGTAAGGCAAGCGACGAATATATCATCTTCCTGAACGATGATGTTATTCCTACCACACCTGACTGGTTACAGGCTCTTTTAAGCTTCGCGGTCGACGAGAGTGTCGGTGGAGTCGGTGCCCGTCTTTATTTTGATGACGGGAGTATTCAGCATGCCGGTATGTTCCCATCTTTTCGCACGGCCGTTCATGCGTGGCTTGGATGGCCAGTGGAAGCAAAGACGTATAATGATTGGGCCGTCGCCCAGCGGGAGTGGTCAATGGTGACCGGCGCGGTCTTTGCAACCCGACTGTCAATCCTCAAACAGTTAAACGGTTTCGACGAACGCTTTAGTCTAGAATTCAATGATATTGATCTGTGCTTGCGCATCCGTAATTTGGGATATCGCATAGTGTATAATCCGGATGCTCAATTTACCCATACCGAAAAGGCGTCACGCGGAGAGACCATGCCACCCGGCCCTGAAGTGTCACTATTCTTATCGCGATGGTCGCGTTGGCTCGATAACGATCCGGCTTCGCATCCGAGCCTTTCGAAGGGCCGGCTCGACTTGGCTGCCGAGCCGAAGGTTGATGCTTGGTATCTTTGACAATACATGTGGGTCGACGGACTGCGCTGCACAAGCAGGGCGCCGTCTCGCTTTCCCTCTTGCGTTATTGTAGGGCGATTGAAGCGATTGTGTGCTGAATTGCTCAAATACAGTGGCTTCCCGACAGGTGACGCATTTTGCTCGATCGGGGTATGGAGACCATATGGCAATATGTTTGGGGTGCGATAAATTAGGCCGTGAACCCATTAACCGTTGGCGGTGGATCGCCGACGTGCCAACCGTCATTCATGGATGAGCAGGCGAACCGAGTTTGGCAGGTGTGACCGTCAACAAGCGGCTGTTTCACGTTGGCATCCTGGATAAATGGGATGCTGCTGTGCGGCGGCGGGATCGAAATGAGATGATGGTCCTGCTTGAGCTGGTGGAAGACACGGAACCTCAGTTGACCGTCGATACCGTCCTAGCCAACCCAAGGGCGTATGGCTTCTGACGGGGAGGTTTCCCTCGTGACGATTATCTGATTCAGCGTCGGTATGAGCCGATACGATCTGACTGACTTCGAATGGCGCGTGATCGAGCCGCTGACGTGCTCCCCTGATTGTTACCGGTCATAGGTGGGGTCCGGCTCCTTCATGGTGATGGGTTGAGGTGATGCCAACCTGTCCGGGGGCATGCCCCCGGACAGGTTGGCCGGCTTTATCGCGGGGTTCTCCCGCCCAGTTTCGAGTGCGGCCTGACATGGTTGTAGTCGTGCCGCCAGGCATCGAGCACGAAGCGGGCATGCGGCAGCGACGTAAACAGCGTCTCGTTTAGGCATTCGTTGCGCAAGCGACTGTTGAAGCTCTCGACGAAGCCGTTCTGCATTGGCTTCCCCGGGGCGATGTAATGCCACTCGACCCGCCGCTCTTGCGATCAGCGCAGGATGGCCGACGAGGTCAGCTCGGTGCCGTTGTCGCTGACCACCGTATGTCGCTTGCCGCGCATCCCGATCAGCCGCGTCAGATCCTCGCGACCCGCACGCCCGATAGCGACGTGTCAGCCACCAGCGCCAAGCATTCCCCCGTGTAGTCGTCGACCACGCACAGGATACGGAACCGCTGGCTGCACGTCAGGGTATCGGAGACGAAGTCCAGCGACCAACGCTGGTTCGGCCCGTCCGGCAGCACCATCAACGCTCTGGCACCAAGGCGCGCTTGCGGCCACCGCGGCGTCGGACCCGCAGGTTCTCCTCGCGATAGACCCGAAGCAGCTTCTTGTGGTTGGGCGTCATGCCCTCGCGAGCCAGCAGGTAACCGAGGCGTCGGTAGCTGAACCGGCGACGCTCAGCCGCTAGCTCGCGCAGCCTCTGCCGCAACGGACCATCATCCGGCCGTAACGACCGATACCGGATCACCCGGCGGCTCACGCCAACCAGGTTGCACGCCCGACGCTCGCTCAGCCCGTGATACTCACGAGCATGCGCGACGGCTTCCAGCTTAGCGCCGGGCGTTACCATTTTTTTGATGCCAGATCCTTCAGCACCACGTTGTCCAGCATCGCCTCGGCCAGCAGCTTCTTCAGCTTCGCGTTCTCGTCTTCGAGCGCGCAGTCGCCTGGCCTCGGACGCCTCCAGGCCGCCACACTTTGACTTCCACTTGTAGACCGTTGCCGAACTGATCCCGTGGCGGCGACACACGTCCGCCGTCGCCATCCCGGCCTCCTGCTCTTCAAGATCGCGATGATCTGCTCTTCGCCGAACCTGCTGCGCTTCATCTTCGTCCGACTCCTTCGCGTCGGACTCTACTCAAAATCGGTCACATTTCAGGACAGCACGTCATCCAAGCTGAAGCACTTCCGCCGTGTCGCCACTCGTTATGACAAGCTTGCCGCCAACTTCCTCGCCATGGTCCACCTCGCTTCGATGCGGCTGTGGCTACGTGCTTATGAGTCCACGGTCTAGGCCGTGAACTCATAAATTGAATGATTTAGATCGGCAGCGCATCCCTCATTGCGCTATACTGTCGATCCTGCAATCGTCTCGGTATGAGCAAACTGACAATCGAACTTGGTGGTGGATTGAGGGGGCTGCCGCTCGGTTCGTCGAGGGGCAGCGTGCGCGCCTTCTTTGGGAATGGCCACCAGCCGTTCAAACGCTCGGCGGATAGCGAGGAAGCAGATTATTGGTCGAAAGAGGGCGTGTTTGCATACTATGATGATGCAGAGCTGCTGGAAGCGTTAGAGTTTTCAAAGCCCAGCGATCCTACCTTGCAGGGGGAATCCCTCACGACCGTGATGATGGGCGAAGCCATAGATTATTTGCTTATGCTCGATCCCGAACTTCGTCTCGAACCCGGCGGGGCGACCTCGAGCAAGGTGGGCGTGGGCGTTTGGTCATCCACTGGAGAGCCTGATCAGCCTGTCATGTCCGTGATCACATTCGGACCCGGATATTACGGCTAAGCGGGCAGTTGCCGGTGCGCGAGTGTCGGCTCGCGCTTTCGTATCGAGCTGAACTCTGATTCAAGCTCTGTATGAGCCGATATGATCTGACTGACTTCGAGTGGCGCGTGATCGAGCCGCTTCTGCCCAACAACCCCGAGGCGTGCCGCGTGTCGATGACCGGCGTGTGCTCAATGGCATCTTTTGGGTTTTGCGGTCTGGTGCACCGTGGCGCGACCTGCCCGAACGCTATGGCCCGCGCACTACCTGCTACAACCGCTTCGTGCGATGGCGGAAGGCGGGCGTCTGGGACCGGATGATGGACGCCATCACCGCCGCCAATTACGGCGACATCCAGATGATCGACAGCACGTCCGTTCGCGCCCACCAACAGGCCGCGACGGCAAAAAGGGGGATCGAGATCATTGTCTCGGTCGCTCCCGAGGCGGGCTCACGACCAAAATCCACGCGGTCGTTGATGCGCAAGGCCTCCCGATCCGGCTCGGCCTGACCGCTGGGCAGGCACATGATGGCCAAGTCGCGGACAATCTGCTCAACCAGCTTTAGCCCCACACGATCGTGCTCGCCGACAAAGCCTACGATGCTGATCGCATCCGCACGCTGATCGAGGAACAGGGCGCCACGCCCAATATCCCGCCCAAATCCAATCGAAAGTGGAAGCCTTGCTTCAGCAAGCGGCTCTATCGTGAGCGCAATCTGATCGAGCGCTTCTTCTCCAAACTCAAACACTTCCGCCGCGTTGCCACCCGCTACGATAAGTTGGCGGATAACTTCCTTGCCATGGTCCAGCTCGCATCAATGCGCCTGTGGCTCCGCGCTTATGAGTCTACGGCCTAATACTTCTGCCGAGATGGCACTGAGCAGCCTAACCCGATTAGCCTCCACGGATGTTTGCGTCGATCGAGAATACCATTTGAAACAGAATGATATTTCAGATGGAAGAGAGATATTTCAGATGGAAGAGAGTTGCATCGTAGGCTCCTGGCTTTAAAGAGGCATCAAGTTCACACCACTGAAAAATCAAGTGCACATCGAATCTGAGGCGGTATTAATATGAAAGTAGTTTTGCTGGCAGGAGGATTAGGTACTCGATTGTCGGAAGAAACATCAATAAGGCCAAAGCCTATGGTAGAAATTGGTGGACTACCAATACTTTGGCATATTATGAAAATCTATTCTACAGCCGGATTGAATGATTTTATCATATGCCTTGGCTATAAGGGGTACTATGTGAAAGAGTACTTTGCCAACTATTTTTTGCACATGGCAGATGTGACGATTGATCTTACCCGCAACGGCTTGGATATCCATCATTCACGAGCTGAGAAATGGAAAATAACACTGGTCGACACCGGCGCCGATACAATGACTGGCGGACGGATTAAGCGCGTTGCAGATCATATAGGCGATGATAATTTTTGCATGACCTATGGTGACGGACTAGCAGATATCGACATCCGCAAACTGATTGATTTCCATGTTGCAGGTGATTGCGAGGCGACTGTAACTGCTGTACGTCCACCGGGCCGGTTTGGTGCTCTGGACATCGCTGATGGCAGAGTGCGCGGCTTCATCGAAAAGCCGCAGGGCGACGGCAGTTGGATTAATGGCGGGTTCTTCGTCCTCGCTCCGAGCGTGATCGAGCGAATCGAAGGCGATGCCACGACTTGGGAGCGCGACCCGTTGGAGGGGCTGGCCAGTGATGGGCAGCTGTCGGCATATCGGCATGAAGGGTTCTGGCAACCGATGGACACATTGCGAGATAAGCATCACCTTGAGGATCTGTGGCAGAGCGGTAATGCTCCATGGAAAACTTGGTGATGGCAGTCCAGTTCCCGTCGTCTACTTTTTGGCGCGGCAAGCGGGTGCTGCTGACGGGGCACACTGGGTTCAAAGGTGGATGGGCTGCAATGTGGCTCGAGCTGCTCGGTGCCGATGTTTACGGCCTAGCGCTCGAGCCCGTTGCGGCGCCCGGCGGCGAGGCGCTGTGGTCCGCCATCGGTTACCCCGGCGACCGGATCGGTTTCGCTGACATTCGAGATGCCGCAGCAGTTGAGGCAGCTTTCATCGAAGCACGACCCGACGTGGTTTTGCATATGGCGGCGCAGGCATTGGTCCATGCATCGTACGGCGATCCAGTGTCAACATTCGAGACCAATGTCATCGGCCTGGTTAATGTGCTTGAGGCGGCGCGACGCAGTCCAGGCTTACGTGCGATCGTTAACGTCACTAGTGACAAGTGCTACGAGAATACGGAGCAAGTCTGGGCATATCGCGAAACGGAACCAATGGGGGGGGCCGACCCCTATAGTGCTAGCAAGGGCTGCGCTGAACTGGTCACCGCATCCTATCGCCGCTCGTTCTTCAACCGACCGGATGGACCATTGTTAGCATCTGCCCGCGCAGGTAATGTAATCGGCGGCGGAGACTGGTCCCCAGACCGCCTTGTCCCTGATTCCATACGCTCATTTTCTCAAAAGACGGATGTCCTCATCCGTAATCCTCTTTCGACCCGGCCATGGCAGCATGTGCTTGAGCCGATCACGGGTTATCTGATGCTGGCTCAAGCGCTGGTCGAGCATGGCGCGCAAGCCGCGCAGGGTTGGAATTTCGGTCCTCCCGATGACGATGCCTGGCCGGTTGGCAGAGTTGTCGATGTACTGGCCAAAGCTTGGGGTGATGGGGTCGGCTGGGTCCAAGATAATGCCGTACATCCTCATGAGGCGATGTTGCTGCGCGTCGATGCTAGTAAAGCACGCCTCGGATTAGGCTGGCGGCCGAGGTTGCCGATAGCGGATGGGTTGGCTTGGACTGTGGACTGGTACAAGTCGGTTGCAGCGGGGCAATCCGCGCGCAGCATCACAATTAATCATATCGGGGCCTACGAAGCCCTTACCGGAGCTGTCTAATGGATCCTACTTGTCGTTTCTGTAATGCGCCGCTCGAGGTGTCGTTTGCCGATCTCGGTATGTCTCCAATTTCAAACGACTACATTGCACCACAACATTCCGCGGCGATGGAGCCGTTCTATCCGTTGCATGCCTATGTCTGCGGCAACTGTTGGCTTGTGCAGTTGATCGATTTTGAAAAGGCCGAGAACATGTTCTCGGATGACTATGCCTATTTTTCGTCCTATTCCCAATCGTGGCTGGCCCATGCCGAAAAATATGCAGTGAAGATGATTTCGGCCGAGCGGCTGGGAACAGAAAGTTTGGTCGTTGAGATCGCTTCAAACGACGGTTACCTGCTACAGTACTTCAAACGATCGGGCATACCCGTCTTGGGGATTGAGCCAACGGCCAATACTGCGCGCGTCGCTTTAGAGGAGCGGGGGATCGAGAGTGATGTCGCTTTCTTCGGGCGGGTAACGGCTGAGCGTTTGCGAGATAAGGGTATTCAGGCGGATGTGATGGCTGCCAATAACGTGTTGGCGCATGTTCCCGACATCAATGATTTCATTTCGGGCTACCCAATTCTGCTAAAGCATGGTGGTGTCGCCAACATCGAGTTTCCGCATCTTTTGCGTCTGATCGAACAGCGCCAGTTTGATACGATCTATCACGAACATTTCAGTTACTTATCATTTACTGTCGTAAGGCGCATGTTCGCAGAGCACGGTATGCGCGTTTACGATGTTGAAGAACTGCAGACACATGGCGGTTCTTTGCGCGTATATATTGCCCATAACGACGATGTGACTCGCCTTGACACCCCTGCTATTGCAGCAATGCTACAGGCGGAAAAAGCTGCTGGTTTAACGGACTTGGACACATATAGACACTTTTCCGCCGCCGTGGTCGATACCAAGCTCGCCTTGCTCGAATTCCTGGTCGCGGCGAAGCGAAACGGAAAAACCGTTGCGGCTTATGGCGCGCCAGCCAAAGGTAATACGCTGCTAAATTATTGTGGTGTTAAGGCTGATCTTGTCGCATTCACAGTTGATCGCAGTCCACATAAGGCCGGTAAGTTGCTTCCTGGAACGCGGATACCGATTTATACTCCGGACCGCATCGACAGCGAAAAGCCTGATTACCTCCTTATCTTGCCATGGAATTTACGTGACGAAATCATGGAGCAGATGGCCCACGTCCGGGGTTGGGGATGCGCATTCGTCACGCCCATCCCGACGGTTCATATCCATCGATGATTTTCACTCCCCTTTTTATAGCTGGAGTTTGGCGGGTCGACCTATCTCCCGTGTTCGACGAACGTGGTTATTTTGCGCGCACCTTTTGTGAGGCGGAGTTCGCTGCCCACGGGCTGTCTGAGAGATTTGAACAGTCGAGCTTGTCGCGCAACTTGTTGGCCGGGACATTACGCGGGATGCATTACCAAGCAGCTCCCCACGCAGAAGCGAAGTTCGTTCGCTGCGTGCGCGGTGCGCTTATGGATGTAGTAGTTGATGTTCGCCCGGGCTCTCCTACCTGTGGGAAATGGGTCGCCGAAAGACTAACGGCTGATAGCGGTACGGGCCTATATATCGCGCCCGGCCTGGCGCACGGTTTCCAGACGCTCGTTGATGACACCGACATGCTGTACCAGATCACGCCCGCATTTCGTGCCGGCTTCGGCTCAGGTGTGCGCTGGAACGATCCGGCATTCGGAATTGATTGGCCTTTGCCAAATCCCATTCTGTCTGACCGTGACGCGGCATATCCCGACTGGTCAGAATGAAAATCCTCGTTACTGGATCCAGCGGCTTTGTCGGGCGTCAGGTGATCAATCAACTCATAGGACGAGACGTTGCAGTAGTAGGCAGCAGTCGTACAGCGGTGGAGCTCATCGGTGCGGAGCATGTGGCAACGGACCTTACTATGCCAGGAGCGGCGGCGGCACTGATCGAACAGGTGCGACCATCACACCTCCTGCATTTGGCTTGGAATGCAGTGCCGGGCAAATTCTGGAATGCAGCGGATAATTTGGACTGGTGTGCCGCCAGCGTGGAACTGGTTCGCGCTTTCCACGCCGCCGGTGGCAAACGGGCGGTGCTAGCCGGGAGCTGTGCCGAGTATGATTGGACATGTGACGGTCGACTTGATGAACACATCTCACCAATCAACCCGGCAACTTTGTATGGCGTTTCTAAAGACGCGTTGCGCCGAATGGTACTGCGTGATGCCGAGCAGCATGGGCATTCAGTAGCCTGGGGAAGGATTTTCTGGTTGTATGGTCCCAATGAGGGGCCGGGCCGACTGGTTTCGGACGTTGCTACGGCACTATGTTGCGGCCGCGTGCCAGAGGTTAGCGAAGGTCGGCAGCGGCGTGATTTCTTGCATGTTGCAGATGTTGCAAGCGCCTTCGTGGCAGCACTCAACAGCGATTACCAAGGGGTATTCAACATATGTTCGGGCTCGGCTGTAGAAGTACGCGACGTCGTCCGTTGCGTGGCAGAAGCCCTAAACCGGCCTGAAAATATACGGTTCGGGGCAAGGCCGACTAATCTGAACGAACCGCCGCTGCTATATGGCTCCGTTGACCGGCTGCACGGTGACATCGGTTTCCGCCCATTCTTCAATCTACACGATGGTCTAGCGAATACCGCTCAATGGTGGATTCAAAACTCCACAGCGGTATGAAATATATTAGGCATCCATCTCGATCATCTTTTATTCTTGTCAGGAAAATGCTGAATGTCGCTCAATCGCTCGCATAAGAGCACTGCCCGCCTGGCAAAGCGTTTATCAAAACGTAGCAGAATGTTCGCACAGACGCCCCTGTTCGATGCCAAGTGGTATCTGCAGCACAATCCTGATGTCGCCGCGGCTGGTATAAATCCGCTGTTACACTATCTTGAATACGGCGCCTCCGAAGGTCGCGAGCCAGGTCCGCTATTCAGTAGCGCTTGGTACCTGGAGCAATATCCTGATGTTGTTGCGGCCGGCATGGGTGCCTTACAGCATTATATCGAACATGGGATAGATGAAGGGCGCGACCCGAACGGGTGGTTCGACACACTATGGTATTTTGATCATAACCCAGATGTCAAAATCGCAGGTATAAATGGTTATTTGCACTATTTGAAGCATGGAGCCAAAGAAGGGCGCAATCCCAGTCCTTTATTCTATACGGACTGGTATATTGACCAAAATCCTGATTTAGTGGCGATGGCGATCAATCCGCTTGTCCATTTCTTGACGTACGGTATCGCAGCAGGGTCGGCGCCAAGTCCATTCTTCTCGACAGAGAGGTTAGCCGATTATCATATAATCAAGCGGGCAGGCATCTTTGACCGCGAGTTTTATTTAGCGCGTTTTCCGGATGTTTCGCTTAATGGCTTTGATCCGTTGGTTCACTTCGTCCAGTGCGGCGCTTTCGAACGACGCGATCCACATCCCGACTTCGGCATCAGGCGCTACGTCGCCAAAAACCCGTCCGGTGGGCTGCCCGGCATCAATCCGTTAGTTCATTATATTCAGAGCGGGAACAAAGAAGGGCTGACGGTCGACCCAGCACCGCGCTTCTCCCAGAACCAAATGTTGTGGGCGCCACCACGTGGCCAAGCTTGGCGAAATAGCTTCGAGCGACGGTTAGGAGCACGTCTCTCGGCGCGCCGACGAGAGGTAGAAGGGTCGATTTTTGGCGGCACCGCTCCAACTTTTTCCATCATTACGACTGTCTATGACACCGCACCTGATTTTCTTTTTGACTTGGCCGATACTGTGGAGGCACAACTTTTCACGGATTTTGAATGGGTAATCCTCGACAACGGCTCAACCGACCTTGCAACGCGATCGGCAATCCAAGCAATTGCTGATCGTGATCCGCGCTTCCACTTATTCCGCACCGAACGGAATCTGCATATTATTGGTGGAAACCGCTTCGTGTTCGAACGTGCCATCGGTCACTATATCGTGCCGATCGATTCTGACGATTTGCTTTATCCGGACTCACTAGCGTTGATCGCTGACGTTCTGCGCAGCGATACCGCTAAGCCACCTGTGCTGATCTACAGCGACGAACAAAAGGTTGATGAAAGAGGCGAGCCACTGGAACTCATCTGGCGGTGCGATTACTCTATGTCACAAGCCATGCAAACCGCCCCGGCAGCGCATTTGCTTGTTTTTGCTCGCGCAGCCGGGGTGCAGGCAGAGGTATATAGCGATGATTACGCGCTCGGATCTCATGACTGGGATACATTACTTCGTCTTACCGAAAATGGCGCCGATGTCATTCATGTTCCCGAAGTACTTTATGGCTGGCGCGTCCATGCTCAATCAACCGCCGGTGATGCTGCTGCGAAGGATTACATCTTAGATTCTCAGCGTGAGGTAGTCCTTTCCAGCTTGCGGCGTCGAGGTTTGACTGATCGTTTCGAGATCGAACCCTTGTTTGCCGATGTGCCGGGCTGGTATCGTACAAAGCGTGTTTACAAGCAGTTACCAGAAATTGACCTCGATTTTGTAGTGCCGTTTGACGCGAACGACCTTGGCGCGACGGCACACAATGTGAGAAAGCTAAGTAAAACGTCGGCATGGCGTCGCGTAGTGTACCCGGTCACTCTAGAGGAAAAGATTGTACGATTGCGCACTACTGCGAGTATCGACAAGATTATCGATGAGTGGATCGCAGTCGAGACGCAATCTGAGCTTGTCGATGCTATCAACCAGGTCCGGCTAGGCAGCTTTGCCAAGGCGATAATTACATCAGTCGCTGAGCTTCAGAAGCCCGAAGCGTTGATAGAGGCGGTTGGAGTGCTCGAACTCGATCCTCGCGCCGGGATAATCGGTGGGCCGCTCGTTCATAAAGATGGAGGACTGCAAAATATCGGGCTGATGGCCGGGTTGGATGGGTTTGTCGGGACCCCATTCTATGGGTGGCCAATCGACTCTTGCCCACCGCATTTAATTAAAGTCCGTCGTCCTGTTGTGGCCTTCCCAGCTATGGGGCTTTGTATTAGGGCAGACCTCCTCCGTTCCGGAGCAAAGCTCAATGATGTCGACTATTGCGATGCGCAGGCTGGGCTGGAATTAAGCCTAGCCGGTGCACAACTGGGGTATACTACAATACTCGACGACTGCCTGAGTGCCGTGGTCTCACATGATCTGCGGCAGTTTGTCGGTTCCGGAACGCCATGGCGCAGCAAGATGGTTGCAGCGGGTCGAGACTTGCTGTCACGTCGGTGTTTCTCGACACACTTGACCTCAGTTGGGACGCGTTTCGGCAGCCTTGCCGATCAAACTGAGCCCGCATCGTCGCCAATGTTGGCGATAAGCCCGGCAATACCGCTGAATCTAGCAGTCAGCCCAGACCTTAGTACCCTCCCCTCCATTAATGTGCTGTTGCCCGCGGTGCGAAAGGAAAGTTTGTCAGGGGGCCCCAACACTGCGCTCAACATCGCATATCGGCTCGCGGCAATCGGTCACCGTGTTCGAATAATTGCGACCGATCTGCCACCAGGGTCCGATGTCGACGTCGTTTGGGAATTGATGATGAACCTCAGCGGGACTGCAGAGCGGTTGGCACATGTGGAAATCGTCGATGGGTCGGATCGTAGCCGTCCAATGATGATCGGCAGTAACGACATATTTTTTGCGACCGCATGGTGGACAGCGGTGATGGCGCACGTGGCTTCACCGCTCGTGGGTGACAAGCCCTTTCTTTATTTAATTCAGGATTTTGAACCACTCTTTTACGCCGCGTCGAGCCATTACGCGCTCGCGCTTGAAACTTACGATTTCCCACACATTCCCGTGATTAACACACATCTCCTCCGCGATTTTTTGATTGGAAACGCGATCGGTAGGTTTGCGCAATCCGCCCACGCAGAAGGCGCGTTAGCTTTTGAACCAGCACTTGATCGCGCGGTATTTTATCCGCCCAACCTGTCGCCACGGCCGCTGACTACGGTTAGGTCGAAATCGAAAGCCAAGAACCAACCTAGTTCACAGAAAAAGCGCCGACTGCTGTTCTACGCACGTCCTTCAATCGGTGCACGCAACTTGTTCGAGATTGGACTTGCAGCGTTAACTGCAGCTGTCGATCAACATATCTTCGATCCGGACACATGGGATATCATCGGGATGGGCGAGGAGTTTGTTCCACGCTCGCTCGGCCAAGGTGCTATGCTGGAATGTGCACCATGGCTCGGCTTTAATAGCTATGCGGAGCAAATGCGCGGCTCCGACATTCTACTATCATTGATGCTGTCTCCGCATCCTAGTTATCCGCCACTTGAGATGGCAAGTTGTGGCGGTATCGTCGTGACGAACAACTACGCCAACAAGACCGCTGATCGGCTTGCGGAGATATCGGCTAATATCATTGCTGCCGAACCGAACGTCTCCGCAATTGTTTCGGCGCTACAGAAGGCTGTGATGCGCTTGGATGATATGGAGGCGCGCCATACGGCCTCGAAGCTTGACCTGCCGGCAAGTTGGGATGAGGCGTTCGCCGAGATCATCCCCTCGATATCGCAACGCATGATTGAACAAGGGGTCAGCAACAATTTAGTTGACGGCAAACCTGTTGATGAACCCACTCGCCTGCGCTTGCCGTCAGCCGAGCCGGGAAGTGCGTATGCTGCCTTTCTTACAGCAGCCGCCGCGCGGCGCGCGCGGTTCAACGTGGGGATCGCCGATCCATGCCTATTTACCTTCGTGACAACCGTTTGGAACACAGCGCCGGCATATCTAGACGTGCTGGCAAAGAGTTTGGAGCGACAGCTAGGAGGTACGAATTTCAAGTGGTTCATCCTCGATAATGGATCCACCCGAGCCGACACACGCGACATGCTCGAACTGATCGCGCGCCGCCCATATGTCCAGTTAGACAGGGTTGAGGAGAATCTGGGCATTATAGCTGGTATGCGTTATTGTATTGAGCGGGCGGATGGCCGGTATATTCTGCCGCTCGATTCAGACGATTATCTTTTCCCTGACTGTGTCCGCACCCTTGCATGGTATGTACAGAAGCATGACTATCCCGCGCTGCTGTATACGGACGAGGACAAATTGGTCGGCGAACAATTGTCGATGCCGTTCCAAAAGCCGGATTTCGATCCAGTGCTTTTCTCAGTCCAGTGCTACATCGCACATCTCTGCGTAATTGATCGCGAGTTAGCCCTTGGCTTGGGCGCCTACTCGGATCGCCGACCAGAGGGCAGCCATGACTGGGATACGTTCACCCGTTTCCACAATGCTGGCTACGTACCGGTTCACGTTCCCCATATTCTCTATAGTTGGCGGCTGCATGCTCAATCGACAGCCGGGGGCAATATGGAAACCAAGCCGGTTGTATTCGATTCTCAGCGCGCCGTTCTTGAAAGGATGCGTGCTGGAATGTCCGTGGGAGATAAATTTTCACTTGAGCCGAGCCCGTTGTTCGGTCGGACGCCCGATTGGTGGTGGAAGCGCAAGCACATCGACAGTCGACCGATTACTACTATTGCAGTGCACACAGGAACGCGTTCATCGAAAGCGGTGAATCCGCGCATCGCAGATGGGATCGATCATCGTACCGTTGAGATGGCGATAGAAGATGGGCTCGCTAGGTTACAAAAACTTGTAGCAGAAGCTGTAGCGGATGCACGTCTTGTCCATTTGCTGTTTGCCGAAACATATCCGGATGATGACGAATGGGCATGGGAAGCGATCGGTCAACTTGAACTTCATCCCGATGGGGTGGCGGTTGGCGGACGATTACATGACAAAACAACCATAGTCGATGGCGGCCAATTTCTCGGCTTCGGGAGCGGTTGCGACTCACCGGACCGAGGACGCGCGATAGCAGATCCTGGCTATGCTGCCCAGTTATGGAAGCAGCGATCGGTCAGTGCGGTTTCTGTACAGCACGCCGTTTTTGACGCATCCTTTCTGAATGAGGCGCTGGAGCGGGCAATATTTTTCGATGCGCCGATCGCGCACCTTTCCGCCTGGATCGGCGGTTGCGCTGCGAAGACCGGGCGCCGAGTAATTTATTCACCATTTTTTAGCGCCCAAACCGATTTTGACCTAACCGATCAAGTTTCGCCGCGAGATAAAGGAGTATTCCTCTCGGCTCATGCCGAATTGATGCCAGAGCGTCGCTTACGATCACCCAACTTCGGCATTCGGTCCGCAGATGCTTATGAACCTTGCCTCGCCGCGTCCTATAGTGTTCCTAACGGCGTAGAACTGCCGAGTTACGGCGACCGGTCAATGCGCTATTCGAGGGCCACAGGGTCGGAGAAGCGCGGGAATGTGCCGACCTTTTCCATACTTACGACACTATATAGTCAAACTGACGATACTTTCTTTGCACGCACCGCAGCGAGCGTGATCGACCAAACGTTCATAGATTTCGAATGGGTGATTCTCGCACATGGCCCGGTTCCAGCGGCAGTCAATCGCATCCTTGACGAACTTGTCGCTGATGACAGAGTGCGCGTGCTCCGCCTCGCTGATAACCTTGGGATCGTTGGCGGGATGCGCTACGTATTAGAAGCTGCATACGGCCAATATATTGTACCGCTCGATGGCGACGATCTTCTGACGGTCAATGCGCTGGCTGCCTTTGCAACGGCTATACACGAAGCAAAAACTGCACCCGGCCTGCTTTACAGCGACGAAGATATCGTCATTGGGAACGCCATCCAGCTGCCCTATTGCCGTCCTAGCTGGGATCCGGTGCTTGACCTCGAAAATTCGTGGGTCTGGCACCTTGTCGCAATGGACCGCATGACGGCTTTAGAACTGAATGTTTATAGCGATGTCGGTGCCGAATATTGCCATGACTGGGACAGTGTTGATCGCTTAGCAGCAGCAGGGGTGCACTTCATCCATGTCCCGCAAGTTCTATGCCACTGGCGGCATCATGAGCGCAGCACATCCAATTCCGACGCTGCGAATACGGTGTCGTCCGCTTCGGTTCGCCATGTACTGACTCGCAAGATAGCACGACTTGGGATGGCAGATAAGGCTATTCCATCGCCCTATCCGATCTGGCGTGGGGCTGAAGAATGGTGGATCAAGCGATTGCCGGTCAATCTGCCACCCCTAATTGCGGTCACATCCTCCGCTGACGAAAGCCCGAGCGGCTTTAGCTCAATCATGCTAGACAACGCGTGCGATCTCGATGCGATTGCGACCATCGCTAAGGCCATGTCTTCCGACGCGATCGTCGCTCTACTTGATAACCATCTAGTGTTTGGCGACATCACAGCACTTGAAGTGGTGAAACTCTTCGATTTTGTCGACGATCTGGTTGTTGTTTGCGGCCCTATTATTGCCGACGCAAAAATACTGTCTGCTGGCGTTTCAATCGATTCATTTGGTCGGTTGAATGCGCCGCTTGACGGCCAAACTGAAAATTACGCCGGTCCCTATGCCTTAGCTCTAAAGCCACACTGCATTGCCGCCCCACCCTCGCAGGCCTTCTTTGTGCGTGCATCATTCCTTGTTCAAGCATTGGCAGCCGTCCCAGGACCCATCAGTAGATCCGAACTGGGATTGTGGTTAGGTGCTTATGCGGCAGCCAAGGGAAAACGCGTAGGCTATTCACCGCTGCTTCGATCCCACACAGAAAGAAACTTGTCGTCTGATTGGGACCCAATATCGACACAGCTTGCTTGGCAGTCATTTTGTACACAAGCGGGTTATTCTGCAACCGGCGGCGTACAGTCTGTTGGCGGATATGTGCCCGTACGCTGGAAACCATAACTGACAATTATAAGTAGACGGTACGAAGTTTAATGCCCGCCGCAGCGGACCAGTGGTCAGAAACGTTTTACCGTGTTCGTCCAAGCAGGCGGGTGGCCGCGTTTTTCTCACGAGTACACCAAGTCCCATAATCAGAACGCTCGAGCCGATTGCAGAAAGCCGATGGACAGACGCGCCAAGGTTGATTCTGACGCGCTCCCCTGATTGTTACCAGTCAGGGGCAGGGGCGGCCTCCTGCTCTTTCAAGATCGCGATGATCTGCTCTTCGCTGAACCTGCTGCGCTTCATCTTCGTCCGACTCCTTCGCGTCGGGCTCTACCCAAAATCGCTCACATTTCAGGAAGCACGTCAAAATCTATGCTTGACGTCGCAGCAAAATACCGCTGCCCCTCACGGATCTGACGAGGCGTGAAAAGTGTCACATCGGCGATGTCACAAACCCGAATTTCCGTATTACCTCGAAAGTGCGATACCACCTTTCGTATCAGTTGCTATTCTGGACGGTTTGTACCGCGCTGGTAACTGTCAGAATCGGCGAAAAAAGCTGACTGATGAGTTGGATCAACTTACTTGGCTGATTGGCTGCGGCATTTCCGAAATACAGCACATCCTTATCCTGCATTGTAAAACGCTGGGCCACGAAGTATGCGCCCGTTTTCATCATATTAAGATGGTATACGATCGGTACTTCTGTGCCCTCGCTATCGCGCACATAACGGAAGACAAATATCGCTGCGGGATTTCCAACGCCGGGATTGACACCACCAGAGGTTGCGACAGCTTCAGCGAGGGACACTGAAGAGCGGCTAAAGGGCACCTGCTCTACACGTCCAGGTGCACCTAAGACGGAATAAGTGCGAGGATTATTGATCAAAATCACCCGGTCGCCCGGATAGGCCCGAACGTCCAATGCAGGGTTGTCGACGAGGTCATTCACCCGAATATCAACAGTGTTACCAGCGCGTGTTACCCGCAGCGTTAAATCCTTGGCGCTTCCACGATAGCCACCAGCAAGGGCGACTACGTCGGATAAGGTTTCCCTATTAGTTTGTAGCACCAGGCGGCCCGGCTTCGCTACTTCGCCGCCAACAATGATCGAATTGGTGATGGCTTGGCTAAGGGTGATCAATACCTGTGGGTTCTGCGACATGCCCCGCAAGGAATTTCGGACCATCGATTCAACCTCACCAATCGTCAGCCCGGCCACATGGAGAGTGTCAGCATAAGGAATGGAGATATCACCCAAATCGTTGACGCGTGTTGGCGGCAGTTTTTGAACCTGTACGCCGGGCGTTGCCGCCGCTGCGCCGCCAGCGTTTCCTGAGAAGAGGGTAACCCCTGCTTCGTAAATACTAATGTCCAGTACATCGCCGGGTCCAACTCTATCGGTAGGTGGCGGGGCCATATCTGGCAACAAAGAGGCAGGCCTCATACTTACGCGTCCGTCGGGTAGGTCCGCCACACTGTTAATCTGGACGAGTTGGATCGAAGGCCCCTCCTGCGGTGACGTCGCTGATTTCACGATCTGTCCACCGGTGGGACCACTTGAAGGAAGAGTGGCGCAACCCGCCAAACTCGCTAATAGGCCTAGATAAGCAAAATTCTTGGCTTGCATCGATCATTGTCTCGGAGGGCTGAAGATGTGCTGGTGCCCTGCCTTAGCATCGTGAGCGAAGCAAGGACATCCTCTTGCAATTAAATCGTCGTCTTGATCCGGCTTGCACGCCAATCCATGTTGGCCTAGCGCAAGATCCTTGAGTTTCCAATAAGGCCCTGCAAAGATATATGAACGCTAACCCCTCGTTTCCGGTAGAGGCCGATGCATTGAGCAAGCGTGCCTCCTGGTCGCAATGGCTCAGAAAGCGGCGTTGGTTCCTCCTGATGGTCGCCCTGCCCACCTTGTTGGCAGCTCTCTACTACGGCCTGATCGCATCGGACATTTTCATCTCCGAATCTCGCTTCGTCATCAAAAGCCCGGACCAAAAACGGTCTCAGATGTCGACACTGGCCAATCTGATGCAGACGACGGGTATTTCCGGTGGGCAGGCGCAGACCAGCGAGGTGCTGACCTTTGTCCATTCTCGCGACGCGCTCCAGGCGCTAGAAAAAAAAATCGACATTCGCGATAAATATTCGACACCACAGGCTGATTTCATTAGCCGCTTTCCCTCGCCCTTTGCCGACAATAGCTTCGAAAACCTATTCAAGTATTACAGTCAAGTAGTCGATGCACGCATAGACATGGAAACGGGAACTGCTACGATCAAGGTAGAGGCCTTCACCCCGCAAGACGCCTATGTTATCAATCGCGAACTGCTCGACCTTAGCGAAGCGCTTGTTAATAGACTCAACAGTCGCGTGCAGAGCAAGGGCATCATTGAGGCGCAGAAACAAGTCGAACTGGCGACTCAGAGGGCTAAGAACGCACGGATCGCCTTATCACAATTTCGGAACACCCAGGAACTCATAGATCCGGCCAAGCAGGCAGGCGGCGTACTGGAGATCGCCAACACAATGATAGGTCAGCGCGCTGCGTTACAAGCGCAGCTTGACT
Organism: Sphingobium sp. B8D3B; assembly: GCF_025961875.1. Classification (NCBI taxonomy): domain Bacteria; kingdom Pseudomonadati; phylum Pseudomonadota; class Alphaproteobacteria; order Sphingomonadales; family Sphingobiaceae; genus Sphingobium; species Sphingobium sp. B8D3B. The sequence continues at coordinate 3,314,364 of NZ_JAOQON010000001.1, forward strand.
CAATGGCGCGCCTGACACCCAACAACCCGTCGATCCCCGCCATTCGCAGCCGCATCAATGCTATTTCGGTGCAGATCGCTTCGCAAGACAGTCGCGTCGTGGGTAATAGTAGCGGAATTGCGTCTAAGCTAGGTGGTTACGAGGATCTCCTCGTGGAGCAGGAGTTCGCGACGGACAGCTTGACTGCTGCCAATGCCGCCCTTGTCCAGGCCCGGGCTGAATCACAGCGTCAGCAATTCTATCTTGAACGAATTGTCGATCCCAATATCCCCGACAAGCCGCTTTTACCCAAGCGCTTCCTGAATGTCCTCATCGTATTTGCGGCGGCCTTGTGCCTCTATTTCATTGCGTGGATGATCATGATCGGCGTCCTTGAACATGCACCGGAAGACTGAGTGTGGCAAAGAGCAGCCTGCATCGTTTGCAAAATAGTTGGGCCGTTCAGGTCCGCGTTATACATGCTTTGATGATTCGGGAATTGATCACCCGCTTTGGACGAGAAAATATTGGCTTCCTTTGGATCATGGCGGAGCCTCTGCTATTTGCCGGCCTAGTGGGACTTCTATGGCACTTCACTCATGGTGCCACAGAGCATGGAATCAGCGTAATTGCATTTGTAGCCACAGGCTATATTCCGATCACCTTGTTCCGGCATGGTGTGGCGCGCAGCATGGCTTGCTTCACGGTTAACCAGAGTTTGCTGTATCACCGCCAAATTAAGATGGTTGATTTCATCCTGGCGCGATTCATAATTGAAATACTCGGCGGAATGATGGCCTACCTTTTCATGGCCGTCGTTCTTATTGCTTTTGGCGCATTTCCTATTCCAGCAGATTTAGGCCTCCTGATCGCGGGGTGGTTGCTTTATGCTTATTTCTGCTTTGCCGTGTGTCTCATCATTGCTCCACTTTCGGAAATTTCTGAGGCCATGGAAAAATTCATTCCTGTCACAACCTATATCATGATCCCTTTTTCCGGCCTGTTTTATATGGTTTCGTGGGTTACGCCAGCTGCAAGAGAGTTTCTCCTTTTTTCACCCTTTGTTAACGGGATGGAGATGATGCGAAAGGGGATTTGGGGCGACGACGTCACGGCTTATTATTCCGTCTGGAATCCAATCATTTGCGCTACTATTGGGACTATGATTGGCTTTATCCTTTGTCGTCGCGTGCGTCGCACGTTTAATGTCGAATGATTATTTGTAACAACCTCACGAAGTATTATTCCCACGGTAGCAGGCAAAAGCTTGTTTTGGACGGTGTCAATTTAACTATCGACCGAGGCGACCGCGTTGGCCTTCTTGGCCGAAACGGCGCCGGAAAGACCACACTAATTAAATTGATCGGTGGGGTGGAAATGCCGACCTCCGGTAAGGTAATTCGACATATGTCGGTATCTTGGCCGCTGGGTTTTGCTGGTGGCTTCCAAGGTAGCCTGACCGGTTTCGACAACGCCCGCTTTGTCGCTCGCATATATAAGAGAGAATATGCGGAAGTTCGACGATTCGTGGAGGACTTTACTGAGTTGGGCAACCAGTTGCGTATGCCCTTGAAGACTTATTCTTCCGGTATGCGGGCGCGCCTAGCCTTCGCCCTATCCTTGGCTATCGAATTCGATTGTTATCTAATCGATGAAATCATTCTCGTTGGCGATCAAAACTTTCAACAAAAATGTCGGATTGAAATGTTTGAAAAGCGTCATGATAGGTCGATGTTGGTGGCATCACATAGTCCCGAATTCATCCAAACCTTTTGCAATAAGGCTATAATAATTCATCAAGGGAATGCCACTATGATTGACGATGTTAATGAGGCGGTCGAGCAATACGCCAGGCTATAATCAACCATTGGTCGGAAGGCTGAGCAACAAACTGCTTCAACGAATCGTCTTGGAAATTCGCTTAAGGGTGCCCTATCTAGACCGTGGACTCATAAGCACGTAGCCACAGCCGCATCGAAGCGAGGTGGACCATGGCGAGGAAGTTGGCGGCAAGCTTGTCATAACGAGTGGCGACACGGCGGAAGTGCTTCAGCTTGGATGACGTGCTGTCCTGAAATGTGACCGATTTTGAGTAGAGTCCGACGCGAAGGAGTCGGACGAAGATGAAGCGCAGCAGGTTCGGCGAAGAGCAGATCATCGCGATCTTGAAGAGCAGGAGGCCGGGATGGCGACGGCGGACGTGTGTCGCCGCCACGGGATCAGTTCGGCAACGGTCTACAAGTGGAAGTCAAAGTGTGGCGGCCTGGAGGCGTCCGAGGCCAGGCGACTGCGCGCTCGAAGACGAGAACGCGAAGCTGAAGAAGCTGCTGGCCGAGGCGATGCTGGACAATTGTCTCGGTCGCTCCCGAGGCGGGCTTACGACCAAAATCCACGTGGTCGTCGATGCGCAAGGGCTCCCGATCCGGCTCGGCCTGCCAGCGGGACAGGCGCATGACGGACAGATCGCCGATAAGCTGCTCGATCAACTCCGGCCGCACACCATCGTGCTGGCCGACAAGGCCTTCTATGCCGACCGCATCCGCGCGCTGATCGAAGATCAGGGCGCCACGCCCAACATCCCGCCCGAAACTAACCTGCGCTGGAAGCCGTGCTTCAGCAAGCGCCTTTACCGCGAGCGGAACTTGATTGAGCGGTTCTTCTCCAAGCTGGAGCACTTCCGCCATGTCGCCACCCGCTATGACAAGCTTGCCGCCAACTTCCTTGCCATGGTCCACCTCGCTTCGATGCGGCTGTGGCTACGTGCTTATGAGTCTACGGCCTAGTATATGCCTTCCGGAGCATCACTGTCGTTTCAAGATTCAGCGCGCGACAACAGACGTCCGCGTAATTCTCCGCCAGCCTTTCGCAGCGCCGTTCCTCAACCAGATCAATGCGTTGCCAGCGCACACAATTCCGGCACGCTGCTGATCCCCAGTCGCTGGTAGGCGCGCTTTCGGTAGGTCATGACGCTCGTTTTCGCGATACCCAGATCCAGCGCTGTCGCCTCGACCGACATGCCGGCGGTTGCGCGGGCGCAGACTTGCCGCTCGCGCCGTGTCAGATTTGGGAAGAGGTGCCGCAGTCGGCTTTCGATGTGCTGGACGGAGGAGAAGCAGGAAAGGGCGCGCCTGCGGTTGAGAGGCAGCATCGGCAGCGCCAAGCGGGCGAGGCCGACCAGTGCATCCAGCTCGCCGTCCGTAAAGAGGCCGGTGGAGCGATGGCGCGCGACATTGATGACGCGCCAGGCCTGTGGTCCGCGCTGGATGATCGAGACGCGCTCAACGATGCCGGCTTGATCGAAGAAGCGCCTGCGGAACTCATTGGAGCTGATGTCCGGCGGCCGGATGCGCTGGATGGCAAGGTCGCTCACGCATGGCGCTGCGCTATAGGCGTCGCATACCGGGTCGATATTGTGATAATGCTGGCTGTAGGCCGGCAGCATTGCTTCCACGCGTGGCTCGCCGAAGAAATATTGCAGTTCGCTGGTTTCTCTGCCCGTCGCCTCGAACAAGTAAATTCTGCGCGCCCCACCGGTGACCGTCATCACCGAATCATGGACGGCGGTGCCGAACTGGTCGGTCCCGGCGGTTTCCAGCAAGCGTTCATAGATGGCACCCATGGAGACGGGGGCGCGCCATTCCTCGATCTTGCGGATGTAGGACATTCAGCTCTCCTGCCGCCTCTGGGATTATACCCCCTCAGTCGCGACTCCACGCCTCTTGAACACCTTCATGGCGATCAACGCAATCGCTGCCGCGATGGCCGGCACCGCAAAGGAGGCCAGAATGGTGGTCTCCGCAATGCCCGCCTCGAGCTGCGCGCCAATCAGGACCGGCGCCGCGACCGTTCCGATGCGGCCGACACTCTTGGCCCATCCGATACCGGTCGATCGCAGGCGCGGCGGGTAGAAGCTGGCGAGGATGACATTCACGCCGCCATAAGCGCCGAGGGCAAAGAAGCCGCATGCCGCGAGCACGAGTTGAAGGATCAAGGCCGAGGACGCGCCCACAATCTGGCGGGCCACGAAGAAGAACGCTGCTGCGATGAGCAGGGACGAGACGAGAACGCGATAGGCGCCGTAGCGGTCGATCAAAAGCCCCATGCAGAGCGCCGCAGCGATGCCGCCGAAGGAAAAAATGGAGAGCGCCAAGGCTGCGAAGGCCGGCGCATAGCCGAGGCGGACGAGCAGAACCGGCAGCCACGAGCTGAGGCAGTAGCTGATGGTCAGCATGGCAATGAAGACGAGCCATAGCATCAGCGTGCCCAGCCGATAGTCGGGCGCCAGAAGGTTCAAGGGGGTGGCCCTGGGTTGGGGCGCGTGGCTTTGCGATGCTGTGTCCTCGGCATCCCGCAGAACCATGATGGTGATGACTGATGTCGCGAGGCAGAGCAGTCCCACGGCGCCCATCGCCACGCGCCAGCCGCCTAGTCCGGTAAAGGCGATGGCGACGATGCCCGCGATGGTGGCGCCGAGGCCGTAGCCGGTGAACAGGAAGGTGATCGCCAGGCCGCGGCGTTCGAGGGGGGCGGCTGCGGTGACGATCGCCAGGCAACTCGGCAGACAGCCACCCAATAGGACGCCGGTTATTAGCCGCATCCAGAACAACTGCTCGCCACTGTTCGCCAGACCCGTCAAGGCCTGAGCGGCGCCAAAGCCGGCGAGGGTCAGCCCCACCGTCCACCGGTCGCCAAATCTCGCGGCCAGCGGAGGAAGCGCAATCAGGCCGATGCACTGGCCGATCAGGTTGGCCGAAAAGATCGGACCGAGATCGGCATCGCCAAGGCCGAGCATCGGCGCGAATTCGGGAGCGAGCGGCCCCATGATCGTGTGGACCAGCCCGTCCAGAAAATAGACCATCGCGCAGATCGACACGATCAGAAGCGTCGAGACTTTTGCGCCAGGCTGTGGGAGCGTTGCGGGTGAAATCAGAAGGTTCCCGACAGTCGCACGCCATAGGTCCGTGGCGGGCGCAGCGACGTCGCGACCACACCAATGGTCGAATAGGCCGGGTTTGGCGCCACATTGTTGACGACGACGTCATCCTCGATGTTGTTGACGAATGCGCTGATGCTCAGGCCCTTGCCTTCGAACGCATAGGTCAGCACCGCGTCAGTCCGGGTCGAACCGCCAACGCGCGTTTCCGGCGTGTAGGCCAGATCCAGCTCGCGCGGCCCTTCATAGCGGCTGAAGATGTTCGCGATGATGCGGTCGCCCGATCCGACCGTGAAACTTTGTTCCAGCGAGGCGGCGACCACCCATTCAGGCGACTTGAGCGCGCGAAGCCCGCTGCAATCGACCGTCGTGCCGGAGGTGCGGCATTGTGAGGTCGGGCCGGGGGTCGAAACCGAGTTGTAGACGAGCTGTTTCACCCGCGCATCCAGCCATTGGGCCTGCAACCCGATCCGGGTGGACGGAGTGACCAGCAGTTCTGCTTCGGCTTCTACGCCCTTGGTGCGAACCTGGCCGATATTCTCCGTCACCAGAACCACGGCCGGGGGAATGAGCTTCACATAGCCAAGCTGCTGGTCCTTATAGTCCAGCAGGAATGCCTCCACATTGAATTGCAGGCGGTTGTCGAGGAAGCGGTTCTTCGTGCCGATGGTATAGGCGGTAACCTTTTCCGGCTCGAAGCTGTTGGCGCCCGGTGGGCCGAGGAAGAAGCCGCCCGCTTTGAAACCGGTGCCGACATTGGCGTAGACCAGCGAGCGCGGTCCCGCGTCAAACTCGAGGCCGGCGCGCCAGGTGACGGCTTCGAACGTCAGCGATCGGTCGACGACAAATGCCGGCGCGCCGACCGGAACGAGCGGGATGACGGGGTCCGGCCCGGGGGCATTGCGGATGGTGTACCGCTCGCTGTCGCTGGTCTTGCGTTCCCAGGTGTAGCGCAGGCCCCCGGTCACGCGGAATGCGGGCACGATCGCAAAGGTCAACTGGCCAAAGCCGGCGGCGGTCTTGCCCGATGTGTCGATGATCTGATCGCTATAGGTGAGGGCGGCCGCGCTTTCCGTATTGGAGCGGGCGGTGACATGCGTGTCGAGATAATAGCCCCCGACGAGCCAGCCAAAGCGATTGCCCGATGGCGAGGCGAACCGCGCTTCCATCGAAATCTGCTCGGGCTGCTGCTGCTCAATGATCTGGAAGCCGGTCTGGGCGCTGTTGTAGCTTAGCCTGGATGTCCGATAAGCGGGGATCAGCGTCAGCGTGCCGGCATCGGTCTCGACATTCACATTCGCGAGCAGCCCATAATAATCGCTGTCGATGAACGAATTGTCGGTCTGCCGCGCGAGTGGGGCAAATGCCGCATCTTGCTGGGAAAGGCTGGTGCGTGGGTCGCCGAAATAGCAGATGTCCGGTCCGCAGCGCTTGCGCACGGTCGAGCCGCCGCCGCGGCCACCCTGATGGGTATAATCTCCGACGATGTCGATGGTGACGGCGCTGCTCGGCTGGAGCCGATAGGAGAGTCGAACGGCCTGACCGCGCTCGTCGTCGAGCCCGTCCGAGAAGAAGCCATCGCGTTGCAGGATTTGGAATGCGGCGCGGAAGGCGCTGTTCTCGCCGACCGGAAGGTTGACAGCGCCGGACGCGGCAACCCGCGCATAATTGCCGACTTCAAAATTGAGTTGCGCGCCACGCTCACCGATGCGGGCGTGCTGCGGCAGGATGTTGATAGCGCCGCCCGTCGCGTTGCGGCCATATAATGTGCCCTGCGGGCCTTTGAGCACCTCGACGCGCTCAAGATCATAGAACAGGCCCTGCACCGCCGTGGGACTGGCAAGATACACGCCTGAGAAATTGACGGCGATGGCCGGGTCGGAGAAGGCATTGCCCCCAAAGTTGCTGACGCCCCGGACCGTCAGGACGGTATAGGGTCCGGTTCCTGCCGTGACCTGCAGCGCAGGAGCCACCTGGGTCAGCGCCGCTGCCGTGGTCACGCCTCGCGTCGTCAGATTTTCGCCGGAAAGGACGGTGACAGAGACGGCCGCGCGCTGCAGATTCTCTTCCCGCCGTTGCGCCGTGACGACGATATCCTCAAGCCCTGCCGCAGCGTCCTGCCGCGCGGACGGCACAACCGCCCGATCGGCAGTGTCGGTTTGCGCGTGCGCGAGTGCGGGCATGATGCTCAGGGCTGTGCCCGATAACAGCGCGAGTAGCCGGCTCGACATACAATCTCCCTTTGTTTCTGTTTATTCTTGTGACGTAGCGGCTCTGCGGGCCGAAATATGTCCTTCATCCGAAGGACAGGCGGCCTCATGATTTGAGGCCGAACCTTGCCCGGGCTTCCTCGACCGTCGCGGGCTTTGCGCCATAGAGCGCCGCGATCTGCGCGGCGGCGCGCACCATGTCGGTATTGTCCCGCGCTATGGAGCCGTCCGGCATGTACAGGCTGTCTTCCAGGCCGACGCGCACGAGATCGCACCCCATGGCGATGCCCAGGGTGACGAAGCGGAACATGTCCTGCCCGGTGGCGGTGACACCGACGATGGCCTTGGGGAAAAGCCGCAGGCCCTCATCGATCGAGAAGATCACATTGCGGGCGATCGCCGGCGTTGCCCCGAAGCCACCGCCGTGGAGCAGCCACATATTGTCCCGATCACGATCGAAAATGCCCTCATTGGCATAGCGCAGCAGGCGATGGAGGGCGCTGGCTTCCACCACCTCATATTCAAGTGCCGAGCCGCGTTCATAGACCGCCTTGATCGTGCTCTTGAGCAGTTCGGGCGAATTCACATAGGGCGTTTCGCCCGGATAATTGCCGCCCGGATTGTAGAAATCCGCCGAGCCCGCGGCGATGCCGAACAAGTCCTGCGACGGCTCAATGGAGAGAATACCGAGCCGCTCCTTGTCCGATGGCCAGTGCAATTGCCCGGTTAGCTTGTCCCGGCGAACGCCAATGCCGTTGGTGGTCTGCACAAGGATCGGCGAACGGGCGCGAATTTCGCGGATCGCCTCGGCATAGATCGCGGGATCACCGCTGTTCATGCCATCGGGGCCGCGTGCGTGGAAATGGACCATCGCCGCGCCCGCCTCGTAGCAACGCGCGGCCGCTTCGCCGATCTCGACCGGCTGCTTGGGCACCACCGCTCCATCGCGGTCCTGCTGCATTCCGCCGTTGATCGCGACTGTAATTATGACCTTGTTGTCAGCCAGCATTCCGCTCTTCTCCAGATGATGTCTGGAGCAATATGGAAGCGCCGCCGCGCCGTCTGTCCTTCGGATGAAGGACAGGATCAGGGCGATGAGCCGGGACCAACCAGTACGTTCGCTACCCCAGTGTCCCGCCCTGATCTCCCCGCGCTCGCGATTTCCGGTTGGCTTTGGCGCGTTTCATTGCATAACGCGCATCATGTCGCGAGAACCGGAATTATCCGCTGGCAAGGCGCCCGAGCGCACGCCTTTTGGCAGGCTGATCAACAGTCTTCTTGCGACCGCGCAAATGTCCAGCGCACGGCAGATCGATGCCGAGCTGGATCTTGCCAATCTCGATCGGCGGCTGCTGTCGTTGATCGGTCGCCGGGGCAAGGTGACCTTCACGCAGATTGCGCGCCTCTCTGGCATTCAGCGTGCGCAGATCAGTCGGTCGCTGGCGCATCTGACCGCCAAGGGCCTCGTCCACCGCCCCGACGTGCGCTCCAAGGCGGAGTTCACCGAAAAGGGCCGGGCGGTCTACGAGGAGATTCTGGCGGTTGCCATTGCTCGCAATGTGGAGGTCTGCGGCGGGCTCGATGCGCCGACGCGGGACTTTTTCATCCGCGCGACCCGCTTCATGATCGACGAGGCGGCGGCGATGCTCGACGCGGAAATCCAGCTGTCCGGCGGGACACAGGAGCTGGGAGCCGAGCGCAAGTCGGAGCGGCGCCCCAATGAGCGGAACGAGCCGGGCATTGCCGATGCGCGCGTCCATGTGATGGTTCTGCCGCCGTTGACGACGCTGGCCTCCTATCTCAACCGCACCGCCACCCTGCTGGCCAAGCGGGTCGGAGCGATTTCATCTTTTGAGGCGGATATGCTGGTGCTGATCGGCAAGAACGAGCCGATGACCCAGCTCAGCCTGACGCGCACGACGGGGGCCAGCAAGAGCCAGATCGTGCGCGCGTTGACGCGCATCGAGAGCATCGGGCTGGTCAACCGCACGAAAGTGCATGGCCGCCGCGATATCCTGCTCGATCTTTCGGCGGAGGGGCGCGGTTTGTGGCGCCTGCTGACCACGGCAGAGGCTGATCGCGACGCGCGGTTGCTCGGGGTTCTGGAGCCGGGAGAAGAGGCCCGCTATCGCGCCGTTCTCACCTTGCTGATGGAAAATGCCCGCGCGATGGCGCGCGGCTGATCGATCGATCAACCGGTCCCCGGCGATCGTTCGGCGGTATTCAAATCAACAACAGCATTAGGCAGAAACGCGTCGCGCAGATGTGCGTGACGTGCTGATTCTGGCTGGAATGCCGCTGGTTTCTGGGAAACTGTTTTGGCTGTTCGAGACCTCGTCAAGCTATCTGCCTAAACGGATGATCCATTTCGTTATCAAAATCAACAAAACTCTTGTGCATCGATAATTGGCCTGCAATACCCCTCCCTGCTTCGGTCACCGACAAGGTGCGGGGCCGGAAGCCAGAGGTTTCCATCTAGGGGAGGTTACATGCAGATCGTTCGACGGGCGCCCTTGCGGCGCAATGGATTGCTATTGGCTGGCGCCGCGTTGATGGGGGCGGGCGGCGTCTCTCCGGTTTCCGCGCAAGACGTTGATAATGACGATGAGGACAAGACCTCCGTCATCCATGACATCGTCGTCACCGCCGAGCGGCGCGCGATGAACCTGCAGGATACCCCGCTCTCGATCGTCGCCGTGAACGAAGAAATGGTGGAAGCCCGCGGCATCGAGGATCTGGAGGATCTGGCCAACCAGACACCCAATCTCAGCATCGCCCCGCAGCGCGGCGGCAGCACATCCACCCCCTCCTTCACGATCCGCGGCATCGGCGGCGGCGGTGGCGCACTCGGCGAGCGCGGCGTGGGCCTGTATATCGACGGCATCTACATGCCGCGCACCGCCGGCTCGGTTCTCAAAGTGATCGATATCGACCGGATCGAGGTGCTGCGCGGCCCGCAGGGCACGCTGTTCGGCCGCAACTCCACGGGCGGTGCGGTGCGTTACTTCACCAAGCAGCCGCGCCTCGGCGAGACGGAAGGCTATGCGCAGGTGACGGCCGGCAATTATGACCGGGCGGATATCGTCAGCGCGATCAATATTCCCATCGGCGATACGCTGGCCGTGCGCGCGCAGGGCGCCTATCTGCATCAGGGCGGATGGGTGCAGCGCGGTACCGAGAAGAACGGCGCGTCCACGGACTATGTCGGGCGCGTGCAGGCGTTGTACGAACCCAATGACCGCTTCAGTGCCACGCTGGGTTTTCTCTACACCGATTCCCGCGCCAACGGGTCGCCGATCGTCACCGAGGAGCTCGATCTGCGACCGGGCATCGAGCCCGCCCCGGGCTTTGTCGGCATTCAGGGCAATTATGGCGACTGGCTCAACGATGCCTTCAAGTCCGTCGGTCAGGCGCCGATTGCGCCTTATAACGATCCGCGCGTGGTGACCGGCGACAAATATCGCCAGCACGACATCTGCCTGCTCGATGATTTCAATCCCGACTTCGGCGAAGAGTGCGTGCAGCGGAACACGTCGGTCTATTGGCAGGCCGATCTGCGAATGTCCTACGAGCTGTCCGATGATGTGACCCTGTCCTCGACCTCGGGCTTGTCGAAGCTCGATTTCAACGGGGTGATCGATTATCAGCAGTTGGGCACGGAAAATCGCAAGCTCGATACCGGGTCGAGGGTTTTCTATCAGGAACTGCAGCTCAACGCGGCGCCGTTCGGTGGCGCGCTCGATGTCGTCGGTGGCCTCAATTATTTCTACGAAAAGTCGGATGAGCAGGGCCTAACCATTACCCGCAAGGGCACCAGCGTCTATCCGAACAGCCCTAACGGCAATGCCGATGGCGGCCTGGTCCGCCGGCAGGACGCCGACACGACGCAGGTGGCCAACTCTTTCGGTGCCTTCGTCAGCGCGACCTGGCACGTGACCGACCGGCTCAATTTTACGGGCGGCCTGCGCTATGCGTATGACCGCAAGCGGATCGAATCGATCGAATATGCCTCGTCGGACTTCACACCGGCGCCCGGCACAACATCGACCTTCGTCGACAGTTCGCGACATTGGCAGCAGGTCGATTATCGCGCGACCATCGACTACAAGATTACGCCGGATATCCTCGCTTATGCGACGATTTCCAAGGCGTACAAGGCCGGCCTCTATAGCTTCTCGATCGCCGACAACATTCCCGGCCCGGCGCAGAGCGGCGACGGCGTGCCGACCGTGCCGCCCGAGACCGTCCGTAACTATGAAGTCGGCCTGCGTATGGCGCTCTTCAACCGGGCGTTCATCGTCAATCCGACCGTCTTCTACATGCAATGGGGCAACCGGCAGTCAGCGCGTCGCGTGACCTGCACGACGGGGCCGTCCTGCCCGCTGGGGTTCAACCTTCAGGTTGTCGACGCCGGCGACATCGACGTTTACGGACTTGAACTGGATAGCCGCCTGCGCCTCTCGCGGAACTTCTCGCTCGATGCCAGCGGCTCGCTGACCGGCGTCAAGCTCGATCCGGTTCGTAATGGCGGACCCTTCCTCTTCCCGGATATCCCGCGCAAGCAATTGAGCCTCGGCGGAACGCTCAACGTGCCGGCCGAATTCGGCGAGTTCACGGTCAACATGAACTGGAGCTACACCGACGACCAGGCCACGCTGAACCTCGACAACCCAGATTCGAAGTACCAGCTTCCGGCCTATAGCCTCGTTAACGCCCGCATTCGCTTCATGCCGAAGAATGTGCCGGTGGTGATCTCGGTCTTCGCGAATAATCTGTTCGACAAGACGTATGCGACGGGCGCCACCCGCTTCGGCGGCGCGTATTTCGACAGCTTCACGCCCACCGGCGTCGGCGCGCCGCCGCGCAACATGCTCTCGGTGGTGCGCGGAAAGCCGCGCATGATCGGCGCGTCGATCCGCTACGACTTCTGACGGGGGCGGGTGCCCGGCACCCGCTACAACATTGCGGCGGGCGGATCGGACACCGATCCGCCCGTTTTTCTTGAGACTGGTTTTCCATTGCGCGGGCGGTGCAGGGTGGCTGGCCCCCCAGCGGGGGACCTCATAAAGATTTTGAAGACTGGCCCGGCCGGCCGCGCGTCACCGCTTGGAGTTAAAGCCCCAGCACCTTGGCGATTTTGGCGCGGATGTCCTCGGGTGCATTCAGCTTGCCCACCGTGCCTTCCGGCAGGGCGCCGGCCTCGATCCACCAGCCGATGACCGCAACTTCATCCGGGGTGAGCGGCGTGCGGCCGTTCTTGGGCATGAAGTCCTTATGATCGGCGGGCAGGGTGATGCGGCGATACAGGTCGCTGCGCTGCTTCTCGCCCGGATCGATCACCGCGCCGCTCTCGCCGCCTTCCATCAGGCTCTTATAGGTTGCCATGGAGAGGGCGCCGCGGCGCTTGTCATCATTGTGGCAGGAGGCGCAGCGCGTCTGCAGGGTGGGGTGGACCACATCGAGGAAGATGTCCGCATCGGCAACATTGGTCACCGGAGGCCGGCCACCGGGGCCAGAGCGCAGCGGGCCGGGCGCGAATTCGGTGAGGTAGGTCGGGCCGTGCGTCAGATTGCCGCCGAAATGGCCGGTGGCCACGAGCAGCCCGCCCGTGACAAGGCAGGCAAGCGGCCAGCCTCGGTCATAGATGTTCGGGAATTCTCGCTGCCAGGCCCAGACCAGCAGCGCGCTGGCTGCCAGCAGCACGCCGCTCCAGCGGTGCCAGTTGACCGCCTCGCCGGTGAAGCCGGGCTCGCTCGCGTGCATATAGCCCAATGTCACCGTGAGGAAGGCGCAGAGCGCGCCGATCAACCATGTCGCCGAGACAGCAGGACGCAGGGCGGCGAAGCGCGGCCAGCGCGTCGCGATCTCCAGTCCGATCGCCAGCATCAGGATGCCGATCGGCAGGTGCAGCACGAGAACGTGGAAGCGGCCGAGGAAGAAGATGAAGTCCTGCACGAAAATCCCCCGAATGATGCGGTCCGCTGTGTCCGGACGATGTCAGTTGATGCCGCAGGATTGCCCGGTACGCGTGCAGACCTGCTCGATCAGCTTCATAGACTCCGGCTTCGGCTCTGCGGCGGTCGTCGCCAGGAACACGCCCTTCGCCCAGGTGTAGGGCGTGCGGCCCTCGGCATCCCGAATGTCGAAGCGCGCGCCCTTGCTCGCCAGATAGGCCAGGATCTTGTTCGATCCGCGATTGGCAGCCCCATGAACGGCGGCCAGCCCCATGGCATTCGTCGCGTTCAGATCCTGCCCGAACCGCTCGTGGCAGAGCCGCACGGCCTCAAGCAGCTTGTCCTCGCCCTCGTCGAAGGTCTGGAAGAACACCCAGTTGATGCCGGCAGCGGCCATGAGCGGCGTGGTGCCGTTGTTCGTCGTGATATTGGGGTCGGCGCCCTTGCTGGCGAGCAGCTTCATGGCGTCCACATCGCCGGAGAGGGCGGCGCGCAGAAACGCCGTCTGCCCCGTGAAATCGACCCAGGACAGGGAGCCAGCCGTCAGCAGCCAGAAGCGGGTCGGCGGATAGCGCGTCACCCGCGCATTGGGGTTGGCGCCCTTGTTGAGCAGCGCGCCGATGAACTTGAGCGCACGGGGACGATCCACGCCCTTTTGTTTGGCGGTGTCGGTATCCAGCTCCATGTTGCGCACGTCGACAGCGGCCCAGAGCGGCGTGCGGCCGTACCAATCGGCGGCGTTGGGATTGGCGCCCTTGTCCAGCAGATATTGGGCGACCGGCACATTGTCATTGAGCACCGCCACGAGCAGCGGGCGCGCATCATTGGCCTCGGGCTGCTCGATCTTCGCCCCGGCCTCGACCAGCGCCTTGGCCATCTCTACCGTGCCCTCGCGGGCGGCGAGGTGGAGCGGGGTGATCTTGCCGGGCCACTCGGCGCGCGAGCCCTCGGGCGGCACGCCGCCGCGCACGATGCCGTCGCCATGCGAGCCGCCGCCTTCGCCGGGTGCACGGAACGCGGGCTTCCTGCCCAGCTTCGTGGCGGCGTTGACGTTGGCGCCGGCCTCGATGAGCGCCTGCACCGCCTCCACGCTGCCGCCGCGCACCGCGAGCATCAGCGGGGTCTGGCCATAGGCCTTGTCGGTGAAATTGGGGTTCGCGCCGGCCGCCAGCAGCGCCTTGACGTTGGCGCCGTCGCCCTCGCCTGCGGCAATCATGAGCGCGGTCTGGCCGGTGTGGGAGAGGGTGTCCACAGGCGCGCCGGCCCTGAGCAGGCGGCGCAGCACAGCGGAGGCGCCAAATTCGGCGGCCACATGCAAGGGCGTCAGGCCATATTCGTTCGCGAGCCCCGCATTGGCGCCAAGATCAAGCAGGCGGTCGACATCGTCCGCGAGGTTGCGCCGCGCCAGCCAGTGCAGCGCGGGCGTGCCGTCCGGCGAGCGCGCATCGAGATTGGCGCCGCTGTCGACCAGCTCGTACATGCGCTTGAGCTGATTGTCACGTGCCGCCGAGGCCATCTGCACGCCCAGCTCCTGCGCCTTGGCCGGCGGCAGCACCGGCCGCTGCGGACGCAGCAGCAGGAAGGCGACAAGGGCGAGCGCCAGGAGCGCCAGGCCTGCCAGCGCGATGCGTTTGCTTGTGGCCGGCATCAGATGTCGATCGTGCCGTCGCTGTCGCCGAAGCTTTCCACCGGTGCGCCCGCCTTTTGCAGGATGGAGAGCAGCAGGTTGGAGAGCGGACGATCCTTGCCGACGCCGCCGCTGATGTGGCGCTTGCCGGCGATCTTGCCCGAGCCGCCGCCCGCGAGGACGATCGGCAGGGGGCCGTGATTATGGACGTTGGAATCGCTCATCCCACTGCCCCACATCAGGATGCTGTTGTCGAGCAGCGAGCCATTGCCATCGGGCGTGCTGGCCATCTTGTCGAGCAGATAGCCGAACATGGAGACGTGATAGGCATTGAGCTGCGCCAGCCGGTCCTTGTTGGCCGGGACGTTGCTGTGGTGCGAGAGCGGATGGAAGCTCTCCATCACGCCGCTGCCCGGGTAGATGCGGTTGCTGTTCTCGACCGCCAGCATCAACGTGGAAATGCGGGTCAGCTCGGTCTGCCAGGCCAGAACCTGCAGATCGAACATCATCTTGATGTGCGTCTCGAAATCCTCGGGAATGCCGATCGGCTTTTCCGGCACCACGATATCGTGGCTGGTCTGTGCCTGGGTGAGTTCCAGCCGCCGTTCGACCTCGCGCACGTCGGTCAGATACTGGTCGAGCCGCCGCCGGTCCTCGGCCGGCAGATCGGCCGAGAGCTTGCGCGTCTGGTCGGTCACCGTGTCCAGCATGCTGCGCGATTCACTCCAGATCGCGGCGCGTTCCTCCGGCGTGCCACCGGCGCCGAACAAGCGCTCGAACAGCAGTTGCGGGTTGCGCTGGATCGGCAGCGGTGTGTTGGCGTCCTGCCAGCTGATCGTATCGCGATAGGCGCAGCTCCACCCTTCACCGCAGATTGCCGAGGGCTCCTCGATACCGAGTTCGAGCGAGGGCAGGGGCGTATCCTGGCCGAGATGCTTGGCGGCGACCTGGTCCGCCGTCATGCCGAGCTTGTTCACATTCTTGGTCATCGCCGTACCGGAGAGGTAGACGGCGGAGGAACTGCTATGATTGGCCGCGGCCGAGGCATCCTGCGTGTAGGCGAGCGGCAGGGTCAGATCGCTGATGACGTTGATCTTGTCGTGAAAGGCCGCAAGCGGGCGCAGCGTGGGCGACAGCTCGAAGCCGGCGCCCAGCGTCGCCGGGCGGAACCTGTCCATCACCGCGCCATGGGGCACATAGAAGAAGCCCAGCCGCGTCCGCGCCGGTGGCAGCCCGGACGATGCGGCGGGTATCATCGATTCCAGGAAGGGGAGCGCAAGACAGGCGCCGGCCCCGCGAAGCACGGTCCGGCGCGAAAGCGATTTGCGGGTAAGGTAGGTCATCGACGTCTCCAGACCTCAGAGCCAAGCGGAAAGGGCGGGGCGGGCCGGCGCATCAGCCGGCCATCTTCATCGTGAGCGGCAAACCATTGGGATCGAGCAGGCGCAGCGTGCCGGGCGCGGAAGGCAGGATGACTGCCCCCATCTGCGCGAGCGCGGCGGCGACCTTGCCACTGTCGAAGCGGCGGCAACTCACCGTCCAGTCATCCACGGCCGGCTTTTCCCGGCCGACCGTCTGGCGGATGGCGATGGGCGTGTTCGCCGCGGCAAACCAGCGCTGGCCCGGCGCCGGCGCGCGCATCTCCTTGAAGAAGAGCGACATGAACTTGCTGGTGGCAGCGAGATCGCTGACGCGCAGCAGGATGCTTTCCATCTTGAGCGGGGTGACGAGGGGCGCGCCCTCCACGATGTTTCCGGCCGGCACCGTCGTGCTGGCGAGGCCGGCCGGTTCTTCCAGCAATTGCAGGCCAATGTGATCGGGATCGTAGACGATGCCGCGCATGGCAGGGGCCAGCCCTTCACGCTCGAGGCGCGCATCCATCGCCTTGCGGTCGTATTTCTCGAGCAGCACGCAATAATGGTCGATCGCCGGATCGGGCGCGGTGGCGCGCGATCCCAGAGCGATATAGCCCTTGCCCAGCACGACATAATAACGCAGCGGCGGATCGGCCTCCTTGTGGACCGCCGGATTGAACAAGCGGCCATAGAATTGCGCGGCCTTCGTCACGTCCGGCACCAGCATGCCGATATGTTCCAGACCCGTGGTGCGCAGCGGTAGTTCGTCACCGCGCAGGGCTTCCGCGGCCATCGCCACACCCGACGAGAGCGCCAGCGAAAGCAGCGAGCCGGCGGCGATCACGCTGCGCCGGTCGAATATGCCCGCGCCATCGCCCGAAAAGTCATCGCCGTTCATCACTTCTTTCTCCCAATCATGGCGGGCGGCTGCCGGCTGGTGTTCCAGGTCAACTGGCTGGGCGACACGCGCAGCCGATCTTTCTGGCTGCCCGCCGGCATCCGGAACTGCCGGCTGGTGACGACGCCGCGCAGGATCGTCTGGAAGCGATCGCCATTGCCGGCGCTGGTCCGGGCGATCCGGCGTACTTCCGGCATGTCGGCAAAGGTAAGTTCGCGGCCGATGGCGAAGGTCATCAGTTTCTCGATGAAGGTGTGGGTGAAGGCGTCCGAGCGGGCGAGGATGGCGTTGCGCAGATCGCGCGGGCCATTGATCTTGGTGCCGTCGGACATCACGCCGGAGGCATCGACGGGAAAGGCGCCGTCCCGCGTCCGCCACTGGCCGACCAGATCGTAATTCTCCAACGCCAGGCCGATGGGGTCCATCATATTATGGCAGGAGGCGCACACCTTGTTCTCGCGATGCACGGCAAGGCGCTGGCGCAGGCTCGTCGCCTCGGCATTCGCGTCGAGATTGGTCTCCACGCCGGGCGGCGGCGGCGGCGGCTTCACGCCGAGGATGTTCTCCAGCACCCACGCACCGCGAATGACCGGCGAGGTTCTGTTGGCGACGGAGGTGACGGTGAGGATCGCGCCCTGCCCGAGCAGGCCACGGCGCACGCTGTCCTTGGGCAGGCTGACCTTGCGGAAATAGTCGCCGCGCACGCCGCTAATGCCATAATGCTGGGCCAGCCGCTCGTTGACGAACGTGTAGTCGGCATCGAGCAGATCGCGGATCGGGCGGTTCTGCAGCATCACATAGCGAACGAGGCCCTTGGTCTCATTCTCGAAGGCGACGCGCAGATTGTCATCGAATGCCGGGCTCTCGCGCTGGACCGAGCGCAATTCCCGCAGATGCAGCCACTGGGTCGCGAAATTGTCGACCAGCGCTTCCGCCCTTGGGTCGGCGAGCATGCGGTTGACCTGCTGGTCCAGCACAGCCGGGTCGCTGAGCTTGTTCTGCGCCGCCAGATCGAGCAATTGCTGGTCGGGGATGCTGCTCCACAGGAAGAAGGAGAGGCGCGAGGCGAGGTCGAGATCGCTGATCGCGAACTTGTCCTGCGCGACCGGCTGCTCGAACCGGTAAATGAAGCGGGGATCGACGAGAATGTAGGAGAGGCCTGCGCGGACGCCGTCCTCGAACGTGCCTTGCGCCCGGCCCGCATCATACATCTTCATGATCGCGTCCACCTCGCCGCCCATCGGCTTGAGCGGGCGGCGGAAGGCAAGGCTGCCGAGGCGCGTCAGGATCGCGCGGGCGCAGGGCTTTTCCTCCATCCAGCTCTTGGGGCGGCAGGAGAAGACCGTGGCGCGCGGCGCGCTGCGGCCCGGCCCCTGTGTCGTGAATGGCCCGTTGACCGCGACGTTGAGGACGAGGCCCTTGGTCAGATAATTGGCATAGATGTCGTTCACACCCGCGCCGGCGACCTCGTCGAGCAGCGCCGCCGTGATTGTGCGCCGCCCGGCGCCCAGCTTCACGCGGACCTTGTCGCCCTTGCCCAGCGCGACCCGGCGGCCATCGATGGTGAGGTTGACGGCCGGCATGGGGGCCGGCGCCCGGCGTCCGGCGATGAATCCGCCGGTGCTGGTGCGCACGCTGATCTCGTAGGTGCCGTCGACCGGGAAGAAATGGTTGACCCGCATCCCGCCCCGGGTGCCGAGCGGCAGCCCTTCCAGATGCTTGGTCTGCACGAGTTTGCCCGGCGCGTTGTAAACAGTCCGCGTCAGTTCGAGCGTTGAAGCGCCCGTGGCGATGCTGCTGATCTTGAGCCCGGCATTGAGATAGCCCTGAATGAGCGCCGGGGAGGTGGTCAGTACGCTGGAGATATTGTCGAACCCGCCGGTCGCGGCATCGGGCGGCAGGAAGTCCGCCGGATTGATTTCCAGCCCGATGAGATCGCGCACGGCATTGGCATATTCGGTTCTGTTCAGGCGGCGCAGGTTGGCCGAGGGGAGTGGCGCGGGCGTGGAATCGAGCCGATCGGTCAATTGGCCCAGAAAGGAGGCCAGTTCGCTCGCCTCGGGCCGAGGGCTGTTGAGCGGCGGCATGGCGCCCGCGCTCACCTTGCGCACCACCTTTTCCCAAATGGCCGCATTCTTGCCGGTATGGTCGAAGTCCATGCCCTCGAAGGAGAGGCCGGCGACCCGCTCCTCCGAATCATGGCAGGACATGCAGTATTTGCCGATCATCGGGTGCGGTGCATTCTCCGCCACGGCAGTCGGCTCGTCGCCCTGCACAGGGAAGGCAGCGCCGAGCGCGGCCAGATAGACTGCGCCCGCCGCAAGAATCACAGCAGCGCCCTGGCGTGATCCGCCGAACCGGGCTGCCTCTCCTGCCATCGCGCTCATTCTCTTGCGCGCCGTTTCAGAAATCCCCTTCATGAGTCTCGGTATACAAAATCAATTTTCTTTTGTCACGCAATGAAGGCAGGATTTCTAATATATGGAAGGAGGGCATGGCGGCGTTGAGCAGCGAACACGATTTCCGAAATCAACTCTTCGCGCGGTGCTGCTCAACCCTCCTCATTCGCGGTGCGCACGTAGAGGCGCGAGGCTTGCCAGAAGCAGGCGCCGGCACAGAGCGGCGTGATCGCGATGAGCAGCAGGGAATAGCGGATGGCGGACTGGCCGAAGTCCGCGGCCAGCACATCGTTCAAAATGCCGACCGCCGTCGGGCCAATGATGTTGCCGACGAGACCGCCGCCCAGCAGCAGCATCGCGATGGCCAGCGCGCGCTGGTCGGGCGCCACCACATTGACGACGGCGGCGTAGATCGGCCCCTGATGCAGCAGAGTGAAGAAGCTGGCGCCGGCAAAGCCCAGCACCCAGATCGCGGTCTCCTCGCCGAGCAGAAACAGCAGTTCCGCGGGGCCGATCGCCAGGCAGGCGAGCGCCGGAATGCCGACCCGCCAGCGCAACTGGCTCTTGCGCAGCCGATCCACCAGCAGGCCGCCCAACAGAATGCCCGCCGCGCCGAGAAAGCCGCGCGAGGGGCCGATGATCGTCGCCGCTTCCGCCATGGTCAGGCCGTGGACGCGCTGGAAGAAGGTCGGCGTCCAGGAGCCGGTCGCCCAGATGTTGGACCCCATGAACGTCATGCCGAGCAGCATCCAGGCATAGCAGCGGTTGGCCAGCAGCGCGCGCACGTCGGTTTTGATCGCGGCAATCGGCGAGCGGTTGTGCGCCGGCCGAGCAGCAGTGCGGGCCGGCTCGCGGACCGTGAGCCGAAAGATCAGCGCCGCCGCGATGCCGGGCACGCCGGCCGCGATGAACATCGCGCGCCAGCCATAGGCTTCCGCGATCCAGCCGGCGACCGGAAACAGTACGATGTGTGAGATGGTCGCCGCGACGCCGTAAATCGCCAAGGCCAGCGGGCGCCTTGTAGGGTGAAACAGGTCGGCGATCATCGAATTGGCCGGCGCCGTGCTGCTGGCCTCGCCCGCGCCCAGGCAGAAGCGCGCGAAAGCGAGCTGCCAGATGTTGGTCACCCAGCCGGTTGCGAGCGTGACGGCGCTCCAGAAGGCGAGGCCGATGGAGATGATCGTACGGCGATTGAACCGGTCGGCCGCCCACGCGATGGGCAGGCCCATCAGCGAATAGATCACGATGAACGCGACGCCCGAAACCAGCCCGAGCGCGGTGTCGGAAACGCCCATCTCCGCCTTGATCGCCGGCAAGGCGAGCCCGAGCAGGGACCGGTCCAGATAGTTGAAGATGGAGACGACCATCAGCATTGCGAATGGCCATGTCGATTGCCAGGGCCAGGGCGCCCGCTGTTCCTTGGGCAGAGAGGATGGGGCGGCCGCGCTCTCCCGGCCCAGGGGCAGCGGCTCAGTAATCGGCCGCATGGCGCTTGCCCCGTAATCCGCCAATATGTGTCACCCCGCCTCTCCCCCTTGCGCACTGTGTGCAGCTTTGCCTGCCAGACAGGGGTGGGGGCGCCATGGCGTCAATCCTCTCAATGGACATCGGGCCGCAATTCCGGAATGTGGAAGGAATGGGCGCGCCCTGTGCTGTCCGCGGCGCGGCCTGCGAAGCTGCTCGCGGCCCTCACCACGTCACGGACGAGATCGGCATCGCGCGCCGCGTGGAAGCGGGGCAGGGGCATCACGATGCCAAGCGAGCCGATCAGCCGTCCCGCGCCATCGAAAACCGGCGCCGCGACCCCGGCGACGCCAAGCTCCTCATCCAGATTGCGCGCGACGCCCTCGTCGCGGATCCGCCGCATCTGCTCGAGAAACTGCGCGCGCTTTGCCGGCGGTCTGCCCGCGATGGGGCTGCGGGTGATGGACCGGAAGATGGCCTCGCTCTCGCCCGGTGGCAGGCTGGCGAGAATGGCCTGGCCGAGCGATCCCCAAGGTAGCTCGATCTCGATGCCTTCTTCCAGCGCCGGGCAATGGTCGCAGGCGGCATTGGCCACAGCGGCGACCACGGCGCGGCGCCGAACCGGGGCATAGAGGCACAGCACGGCCGTCTCCGACCATTTGCGCACCAGCCCGGCAAGCAGCGGCCGCGCGCTGCGCACCGGATCGAATTGTGCCAATAGCTGCGAGGCCAACCGGGTGAGTTCGCGTCCGGTGCGGTAGGTCTGGCCATCGCCGCGCTCGACGATGCCTTCGGTGAGCAGGGGGCGCAGCAGGCGGTGGACGGAACTGAGCGGCAGGCCCGACCGCTCCGCAAGCTCGCCGAGCGTGAACTGCTCGCTGCCCTCGATCACCAGCCTGAGGAGATAGATGACTCGCTCTGCCGAGCCGCGCGGGCTGGTCATTGCGCGTGCATCCAAGCGGCGCGCGAGCTTGGCGCGTGTGCCCGGTATCGCGTCCCCCATGGACATGACCATGCCGCGCCGATCCGGCCCCGGCTTTGCGTGCCGCCCATCATTCCCCTCCATTGCGCGTGCTATTCGGATAGCACTGTCAATCAGCATCTGTCAGTTTTCCGATTGACGGAAAAACGCAGTGCAACGTCATGATCCAGATACAAATCTGTTCGCAAATCCGTCAATGGAGTTCACAAAGTCAATTGAAAAGTCTCGGGGCAGAAGGGGAGGGATCACATGCAATCGGGAGCAGCGGAGGATATTGTCGGCGGAATCGGGCGGCGTGCGTTCATCGCCTCGCTCGGCGGTGCGGCCGCGGTCGCGGCGATGAGCGCGGAGGCCAAGGCCGATGCGCTGGAACATGCGCTGGCGGAAAATCTTGGTCCGGTGGGGCGCACCTTCCCCAGCGTCGCGCAGGTCGATGCGCAGATCCCGACGCGGCACTATCGGCGGGGTGTGGGCAATGTCTTCATTGCCGAGCAGGGGACTGTCGACGTGTTGGCGCCCATGCCGGAAAAGCCCAAGCTCGCCGATTTCATCCGCCTGCGCTTTCAGAGCACGTCCAACCACTGCCTGCAGAGCGCCACGCAGGCGCGCAAGCGCAACATGGATGAGGATATCGTCTTCGCCTGCCTCGTCCATGACCTGTCGATGGCAATGATGCGCGCGAATCATGGCTTCTGGAGTGCGCAGCTTTTCGAGCCCTATGTCTCCGAGAAGGTCGCCTTCGCCATCCGGCACCATGCCGCGCTGCGCTTTTTCCCGGACGCGGAGACGGGCTACACTTATCCCGATATCTATCGCGAGATGTTCGGCGAGGATTATGTCCCGCCGCCGCATGTGCAGCGGGAGTTCGCGATGGTCCGCCAGCACCGCTGGTACATGGCGGCGCGCCTTGTGACCGTGAACGATCTCTACGCTTTCGATCCCACTGCGCAGGTCTCGCTCGATCCTTTCGAGGATGTGATCGGACGCCATTTCCGTCAACCCGCAGAGGGCCTCGGCTTCGACAGCAGCCCGAGCGCCCATATGTGGCGGACCTTGTTCAATCCGGATTCGCCGCTCTGAGCGCGAACCGTATGCCTTTCTTGACTGGTTGGAGGACCTTGGAATGATGAAAAGAACGAAAATCGCTCTGGCGACCGCATTGGTGGCCCTCCCGGCCATTCTCGTGGTGGCGCCGCTGGCCGCGCAGAATGAGGCGCAACTGCCCGGGCAGAAGGATGTCAGCCGGGTCGCAGCCGGCACCTACAAGGCCGATGCCGGCCACACGCTCGTCGGCTGGCGCGCCAATCACTTCGGCTTCAACGACTATTTCGGCATTTTCGGGGACATCACCGGCACACTGGAGATCGATCCGGCGAAGCTCTCCGCCGCGAAGGTGGATGTGTCCATTCCGGTCGCGCGCGTGGTGACGGCCAGCACGGGCCTCAACGGCCATTTGCTGCGCGCTGGCAAGGATGGCGGCAAACCCGACTTTTTCGGCCCCGATCCGGCGCCGGCCCGCTTTGTCTCCACCAGTGTGGTCGCGACGAGCGCCACGGCTGCAAAGATCACCGGCGACCTGACACTCAACGGCGTGACCAAGCCGGTGGTGCTTGAGGCCGAGTTCACCGGGGCCGGCAAGCATCCCTATAACGGCAAGGCGACGCTTGGCTTCGAGGCGACGGCGGCGATCAAGCGGTCGGACTTCGGCATGACCTATGCGATCCCCATCGTCTCCGACGAGGTCGAACTGACGATCAGCGCGGCCTTCGAGAAGTAAGTCATCGCGAGCGCTCAGCGGCGGTTCAGCTTGCCGGCGCTAGTGCGGCGGCATGAACTCCGGGGATGAGCGTGGGGCAGCGGCAGCGCTGACGATCCGGCGCGCCAGTGCAGGCGCGCCGTGACCGCACCCCCGCACCTGACGCCCTCGGGCGATCCTCACCCTTCCGTTCCGCGGGCCGCCCGCCGGCGCCGCCCGCTGCTTTGGGTCGCGCTGGCTGTGCCGCTGCTCGGCTGGGCGGGGCTGGCCGCCGGTCTTGGCACCACGGTGCTGCGTGAGCCGATCGAGCGCCGGGCGAGCGCCGCGCTGGGCCGTGCCGTCGCGATCGATGGGGATGTCCGCCTGCTGGTGACGCCTTTCTCCCTGCAACTGGCTGCGGACGATGTGCGCATCGCCAATGCCGCCTGGGCGCAGGCGCCCGATCTGCTCAATGTCCACGCTCTGACGGCGCGCTTCTCCACATTCGATCTGCTGATCGGGCGCGCCGGCCCGCGTGCGCTCGGCTTGCGCGGCGGCACGCTCGATCTGGAGCGGCAGGCAAGCACGGGCGCGGCAAACTGGAAACTCGGCGGCAAGGATGGTCTGTTTGCCGTCGCTGGCGTGCAGCGGGTGGACGCGGACGATCTCGTGCTGCGTTACCGGGACGAGCGCGAGGGAATCGAGAGCTGGCTCAAGCTGGTCGGAAGCGGTCCGGGCGCGGTGCGTTTCGCCGGGCGAGCCAGTCTTGCCGGTGATGCCTTTCGCATGAATGGCTCCAGCAATTCAGCCGAGGGGCAACCGTTCCGCTTTGCCCTGCGCGCGGGCGCGGAGACACTGGACCTGCGGCTGGAAGGGGAAAGCGACAGCCCGTTCCGGCTGGCCGGGGCGGACCTGCGGGTCGGAGCGCGCGGCCCCGATCTTGCAGCGCTGGCGGCACTGGCGCGCATCGATCTTCCAGCCGCGCCCTCCTTTGCGCTGACGGCTCGGCTCGCGCAACGGCGCGGCGGCTGGCATTTCAGCCGCATTGCAGGGCAGCTTGGCGAGACCGATCTCAGCGGCAGCCTGACGCTCGATCAACGCGGCGCCCGTCCGCGCGTGGTGGCGTCTCTGGCGTCCGAGGCCCTGCATCTGGCGGACGGCATGGCTGTGCTGGGGTTGCGCACGGCGACGTCCCCATCCGATGGCGAAGGCCGTCAACCCGTCGCCTCATTGTTGCCGGATGCCACCCTGTCTCCCGAGGCGCTGCGCAGTTTCGATGCCGTGGTCGACTATAAGGCCGAGCAGATCGAGGGCGTCGGGGACGCGGGCTCCGCGCTCAAGCCCGCGCATCTCGCCATGCGGCTCGCGCTGATCGATGGGCGGTTCATGCTCTCGCCGGCCAGTGTTGATCTGGCGGGCGGGTTCGTCTCATCGGATATCTACATCGATGCGCGATCCGGCCCGGCGCTTGCCCGCTACGATATTCGCCTCTCGCCGACACCGATGGGGCCCCTGCTGGCCGGCTGGGGCCTCGCCCAGCGCGAGACAACGGCGCTGGCGCGCGGGCGCATCCAGCTGAGCGGGCGCGGCGAGACCCTGCGCGAGACGCTCGGTCATGCCGCTGGCCGCATCGCCCTGGTGCTGCCCGCCGGGCGCGTGGGCATGGCACGGGCGAGCGAATCGGAGCTGGATATGACCAATCTGCGTGCTGCGATGTTCGGCACGCGCAGCGGCAACGGCGTGGATTCGACGGGAGGGATATTCTGGCGCCTCGGCCAGCGCCTAGGGATCGGCGGCGATGGCGAGGCTGCGAATAACGCGACCCACCTCAATTGCGGACTGATCGCCTTTTCGGTCCGCGACGGGCTGGCGACGGCCGACCCGATCCTGATCGATACCGATGGTCATGTCGTCACCGGGCGCGGCGAGTTCGATCTGCGCGGCGAACGGCTCGATCTGCGCTTGCAGGCGCAGGGCAAGAGCCGCGAATGGTTCGGTCGCCCCTCGCCGATCCTGATCGGCGGCACGCTGGCCACGCCGACCGTGCTGCGCGAGCCGGTCGACCTGTTCCGGCCCCAGCGCCTGTTCGGCTTGTCCATGATGCTGCCGGATGTGCGGGCCATCTTCGGTTTTGTCGACCCGGACGAAGCGCAGGCGCCGGCTTGCGGGACGCTGCTGCGCGGCGGAGCGACGGCCGACGCGGCGGCGGCTGGACCGGCGCCGAAGCCTGCGGAACTGGCCTTGCGCTAAGCGGGCGGGGCGGCTTCGGCGTGGCGCCGGTCCGCCAGCCAGAGCGACAGGCCGGTCAGGCCGTGCAACAGAACGATCATCGTGAGCAGGAAGAAGGTGGCGCTGACAAAGCGCGGGAGGAGCAAGAACTCGACCGCGCACAACAGGAACACCGCCATGGTGAGCAGCAGATTGGCGATGGAGGATGCCCCGCGCCGCGTCGATCGCACCACCTCGACCAGCAGGAAGACGATGGTGAGCAGCAGCAGCATGTCGCCCCAGTTCAGCATCAGCACCACGCCTGAGAGCATGGGCAGCGTGAAAGCCTCGCCCCGCATCACGGCGGCCAGCGCCGGCTCGGTTTGATCCGGCTGGGGCGCGCCGGCGAACAGCGCCACCAGATTGTAGATCAGCACCGGAATGAGCAACAACGGGAAGCTGTTGAGCAGGTCTACGGCCTGGCGATTGTTGCGGTCTTCCATGCGGTCTCTCCCTCAGGCTCGCCAGCATGGGACTTTTGGGGCACAAAGGCCAGAGCCGCCGGCACGGGACGCACGGGCGGAATGGAGAGGGGAGAGAGCATGAGGGTTTTCGCACGCATTCCGACCATCGCGGCGCTGTTAATTGCCATGACCATGGTCACCAGCCCGGGGCATGCTCAGGTCGCGGCCAGCGCCGAGGCGCAGAAGGCGATGCTCGCCAGCCCGGACCCAAAGCTCACCGCCAACAAGAAGCTCGTTTACGACATGTATCGCCATATCGTGCAGGGCGGCCATGCCGATCTGGTCGAGCGCTTCTTCACGCCGGAATATATCCAGCATAATCCCAATGTCGCCTCGGGCCGGGATGCGCTGGCGGTCTTCCTGCGCGGCTCGCGCCCCGCCCGCCCGATTTCGCCGATCATTACCCTGCCGATCATCAGGATCGTGGCGGAGGGCGATTATGTGCTGGTGATGAGCGAGCGCCCGATGAAGGACGAGGCGGGCAAGCCCTATGTCACCAGCTGGTTCGATGTGTACCGGATCGAAAACGGCCTGATCGCCGAACATTGGGACCCGGCTCTCAAAAGTGCGGCGATGCTGAAATTTGACCCGAATGAAATGGGGAAATGAAGGCGAAGTAACTGGCGGGGCTCAATCGCCCAGCATCTCCGCCAGCGCAGGGCTGATCCACTCGCGGGTCGTCGCGCCATCCTGGACGAGCATATGGACGGCCAGCCCCTCGCGGATCGCCAGTGCGGCGCCGGCGTGCAGTCCTAGCACGGTGAGCGCGCTGGCCCAGGCGTCGGCATCCATGGCGCGGGCGTGGAGGACGCTGACCGAGGCAACGCCGTTCTCCACCCGCCGCCCGGTGCGCGGATCGAGCGTGTGGGCGCCGCGCACATAATTGCCCGAGGTCGCAACGGCCAGTTGATGCAGGGCGATGCGGATCGGGCGGGCGCGCACGGACGGCGGAATTTCAAGGTCGACCCACCATGGGTCGCCATCCGGACGCATCCCGCGGCCCACCAATTCGCCGCCCACCTCGACGAGGCAATGCGCCACGCCGCGCTCGGCCAGCAGGTCCGCCACAGCATCGACGGCATAGCCCTTGGCGATGCCGGAGAGGTCCAGCCACAGGCCACCCGGCTGACGCAACCGGCGGGTGGTTGGCTCGAACGCGAGGCGCCGCCAGCCCGATTGGGCGAGCGCCTGCGCAAGCGCTTCATCCGTCGGCTCGCTTTGCATGGGGTTGGGGCCCAGCCCATAGAGATCCGTCAAACGCCCGATGGCCGGATCGAACGCGCCGTCTGTGCGCTCGGCAAGAGCGAGGCCGGTCTCCATCACGGCGGCAAAGTCGGCGGACAAGGTGGTCCACTGCCCACCCGGCGCCGCGCCGAAGCGGCTGAGGGCGGAATCTGGCGCCCAATGGCTCATGTCCGCCACAATGGCATCGAGCCGTGCCTGCACATCCGGCTTGAGCCCTTCGGCATCCACATCCGGCGGGGCGCAGAAGCGCACCCGCCAGATGGTGCCCATGGTTTCACCGCCAATCTCCCGCACCGGCGCGCCCGGATCGATCCCGGCGAGGGCGCCGGACTGGATCGGGGGCACGACGATGCGCGGGACGGCGCCGAGCATGGTCAGGGCGCCATCACTTCCAGCGTGGCGGTGTAGCTCATCCGCCGCGCCGTGACGCGCGGGGTGGCCGGCTTGTCGTCGCTCAGCGAGGCGTTGAGCCAGATCATGCCCGCCATCGGCCAGTTCACCGTGGCCACGCCCTCGGCATCCGTCGTTACCTCGAACACACCCTCATTATCGCGATAGCGCTTGCCGCCCGGCACCAGCGTGACCTTGAGGCCGGCCGCCGGTTGACCATCGACCAGGAAGCGCAGCTTGGCCGGCTCGTCCTGCACCAGCTCCGCCGGGTGGGTAATCGGCACCATTTCCAGCCCCTTGCCCAGCGGCTTGATGGCGCTCGGCTCGCCCTTGGTGGCGAAGAACTCATTGCGGCCGCTTGTTTCGGTCAGCTTGAGGTCGGTCGCATTGGCCGGAATCTCTGCGACGCTGCTCACCTGATTGGCGGGCGCCTGCGCGCCCGGTGCCGGCGGCGGTCCGCGCCGTCCACCCAGGCGCCACTCCACGCCATCGATCTTGAACGTGCCCATCACGCCCGATTGCGCGCTGCCGATCCGCCAGGTGCCCGGCTGGTCGAGCTGCACGTCGAACACGGAGCGATAGCGCCCGGTTGCGGCATTCTTGATCTCCGCCTCGCTGCCGTCTGGGCGCCATGCTTTCACGCTGTCGAGCCGCATGGCATTATGATCGGCATAAAAGAGGTCGTTGGAGCTGGCCGCATCCACCGTCACCCACGGGTCTTCGCCCGAGAAGATGGTGCCGGAGGGGAGCAGCCACTGGCGGTGAGCATTGGCGGGCATCGCCGTGGCAGCGATCAACGCGGCGGCGGCAAGCAGAGCGGTCTTGATGCGCATGGGGTCGTGGCCTTTCGGGTCTTGGAAAGCTCAGCGAGCGGAAATGGTGATGGCGCCCAATTCGGACTTGCCGGTGGCGGAACCGCCCTTGGCGGGCACCTGCAGCGGAATGGAGACGATCTCGCGGCCGCCGGTCTCGCGCGCGGCTTCCACGTAGAGCGTATACTGGCCCGGCTTGAGCGTGGCGGGCAGGGCGATCCTGTGCGTGCCCGGTGCGCGGGTGGCGCTGCTCACGCCATCGGCGGGCAGCTTGAGGCTGCGGCCGCCCTTGCGCCACCAGGTGCGCAGATCGGAGAGCCACTTGGTGCCGGGCTCGCGGCCCTGCAGCTTGACGTCATACCAGACGAAGATGGTCTGCGCCGCGCCGCCGCCGGTCGGCTCCACCCATGCCGCGACATAGGGGCGGTGATATTCGGCGACATTGAGGCGGGGAATGGTCACGCTGATCGTGCCGGCCGTGGCAGGCGTGGCGACGAGACCGGCAAGGACGAGGGAAGTCTTCTTCATGGGAGAGCGGGTCCTCAGTGAATGAACAGCAGGGCGATGACGAGCGGGATGAGCAGCCCCAGCCCGACCAGCGGCCAGGTGGAGGGGCGATGCCGGGCGTGAAGCTGGAGCAGCAGCAGGCCGGTGAGGGTGAAGACGATGCAGGCGACAGCGAAGATGTCGATGAACCAGCTCCACGTGCCGCCGGTGTTGCGGCCCTTGTGCAGATCGTTGAAGTAGGAAATCCAGCCGCGATCGGTGCGCTCGGCCGTGACGGCGCCGGTCGCGCGATCGATGGTGATCCACGCATCGCTGCCGGGGCCGGGCAGGGCGACATAGACCTCCTCGTCCGACCATTCCGCCGCGCGCCCGGTTGCGTCGAGCGAGACCACCTGACGCAGATGCGCGGCGACCGGCGCGGGCAGCGGCGCATCGGCTGAAGCAGGCGCTGCCTCGATCTGGGCGAGCAGGGCGGACGGCAGGGTGGCGGTTCGCTCCTCGACCTTCGGCGCGGCGCCGATGGAATCGGCGTGGTTGAGCGTGATGCCGGTGATCGCGAACAACATCATGCCGATCAGCGAGATCGCCGCGCTGATCCAGTGCCAGCTGTGCAATTGCTTGAGCCAGAAGGCGCGCGCCTTGCGCTTGCCCGGGGCCTTTTGCGCGAGCCGAGCGGCGCTGGAGGGAGATGCCGACACGGACGTCCCGCGCGCGATGGCTGCCGCGCCGCCGCCTGCCGCTACCGGCTCATCCGCCCGCTGCCTGTCCACCCGCTGTCCGTCCACATGCCCCCCGACGATGATTGGCGACGCGCAGCGATCAGCCTGCGCGAATCATGTTCGAGCGCCTCCATTGCATATATTGAGAAGCATTCGCAAGACGAGATGGCGGTATCGGACCGCTAAGCCGCTCTGAAGCACAGGCCGATCAGGGAGAGTCTGGAGCGATCCTCAGCCGGTGGCAGGCTGCAGCGGCCAGTAGGTCGCGTAGCGTTCGTGGCGGATTTGATAATAAGGGATCAGCCGCACGGGGCGGCCCTCCCGGTCGGCGATGATGAACTCCAGCGGGGCGGTGCCGGGGCGGAGCTGCCCCGCTATCGTCTCGGCATCGCCCACCAGTTGCGGCGGGGAGAAGGGCGTATCGTTATACTGGCCATAAAGGCGCTCGTTGACGACCACATCCGATCCCGGGGCCAGCCCCTCCGTCCCGAGTGCGCCAGAGAGCACGACCGGCCCATAAGTGAATGCCACGATCCCCGGCGCCGCGGGCGATTCTTCGACGCGGACCTGCATGTCCAATTGGAGCGTCAGCATGTCGCCATCCCGCCAGCTGCGGTCCAGCTCCAGATAGCTGCCCGGTTTCGTCGATTGCGCCAGCGGCGCGCCGTTCAGGCTGACGCGCGCGGTCCGGCTCCAGCGCGGGTGGCGCAAGCGCAGGGTCGCGCGGGTGGGGCGGGCCAGAGACCAGCGCAGGGCGGTGGAGGGCTCCTCGGGGAAGTGCGTGGTCTGGGTCAGCACCGCGCCCTTCTCCCGCCAGCGCACCGATGAGGGGATGAACAGGTTGACGACCAGCGCCTCGGCGTCATGAAAATAGATCGAATCCCGATATTTCGCATGGTTCTCCATGCCGGATCCGGTGCAGCACCAGAAGGAGTCGACCGGGGTGCAGTAGAGCTTCATGTAGCCCGGCCGCGCGCCCTGAAAATAGGTGACGAGGCCGGTCTCCGGGTCCTGTGACGCCAGAATGCCATTGTAGAGCGCGCGCTCGTAAAAGTCGGCCAGCTCCACCTGCGGATCGTGCAGGAACAGCGCGCGGGTGAGCTTGAGCATATTATGCTGGCCGCAGGTTTCAGAGCCCTTGGCCGAGAAGACATGTGCGGCGAAGTCTGCCGGCGGATAGAAGAACTCGGCATCGCCATGGCCGCCGGTCGCATAGGAGCGGGTGCGGGCGACCGTGCGCCAGAAGAAGGCCGCGGCATCGCCATAAGCCTTCTCGCCATTCACCTCATAGACGCGCTGGAAGCCGACGAACTTGGGCACTTGTGTGTTGGCGTGCATGCCATCCAGCAGGTCCCGGCCCTTGGCGGCCGGCTCCATCACCGCCTTCTGGGAGAAGCGCTCGGCCAGGGTGCGGTAATCGGCCTTGCCGGTCAGCACATAGAGATCGGCGAGCACCTCGTTCATGCCACCATGCTCGGTGGCCAGCATCGCCTCGAAGGCGGCGGCGTCCATCGGCCGGGTGGCGACCACCGCCCAATCGGCCATGCGCAGCAGCACGAGACGGGCGGTGTCGCTGCCGGCAAGCTGCCAGGCGTCGCGCAGTCCGGCGAAAATCTTGTGCAGCGTGTACCAGGGGACGCCGGTGATCGGCTCGCCCCGGATATGCGCGGCGACGAGCGCGGCGCCTTCAGGAAAGGCGCAGACCAGCCCCACGCCGGATGCGCGCTGGCAGGCATACAGCTCGTCGGCGATATAATCGATGCGCTGCTTGAATCGCCCATCGCCGGTGGACCGGAACATCAGTGCGCAGGCGGAGAGATAATGGCCGAGCGTGTGGCCGTGGCAGTGGATGTCGGCCCAGGTCGCCTCGGATTCCCAGCCGCCATAGACCGGCGCCTTGGAAGCGAGCCCGGCATTTGTGCGGAAATTGGCCAGCATCCGGTCCGGCTCGAGCGAAAGCAGATAGGCTTCCGTGCCCCGTTGCGCGGCGAGAAACGGACTTTCCAGCAGCGTCACATCTGCCATGTCAAAGGGCTGGAGACGCGGCGCCACGCTGAGCGCGCCCCTGGGCTGAGCTGACGGCAAGGCCGCACCCGCGGTCACTCCGCTCCCCAGCGTCACCAGCGTGGCCGAGGCTACGGAAGCCAGCAATTCACGGCGAGACGCCGACACGCCCCTTGCATGCATATGACAGGACGTAGCCGCCATCTGATCCTCCCCAGTCGCGCTCAACTTCGCGTTTTGATAACGCTACCATAAACGAGGCGGGCGGGAAGGCAATTCTTTCGATCGGATGGCGATCATCCGCCACTATCGGCGAGGCCATCAACGCAGATGGTTTGGCCCGCGCGCCTGTCGCGGGCCATCAGGGCTCAATCCTGCTTGGCGTCCTCGAACCACGCCTCGACCGGGCCGGAGAGCTTGATTGTCAGCGGCTGGCCATGGCGGTCGCGCGTCTTGCCGGCGGCGACGCGGATCCAGCCTTCGGAGATGCAATATTCTTCCACATCGGTGCGCACCCGGTCCTTGAAGCGGATGCCGATGCCCCGCTGCAGCGTCTCCACGTCGAAATGCGGGCTGCGCGGATTGGTGGAAAGGCGGTCGGGCGGCGTCTCGCTCTGCGGTGCGGCGGGCGTGTCGGATGCGGGAGTATCAACCATGGCTCGTCCTTGCCGAAGAGCTTTCGGCCAGTCAACGCTTCTCAGGAGCGCGCATGGGGCAGTCCGCGAGGGCGACCGGGCCGGAGACTGTCCGGCCCGGTCGTGCGGGTGGCATGATCAGCGGCAGATGCGCACGCGATACCGCTCGCCGCGCCAGCGGTCCCAGCGGGTTTCGGTCCAGCAGCGGCGACGGTCGTTATAGCCGTATCCGCTACGATAGCCGCGGTCATGACGGCGCCAGTCCCGGCGGTCGCCGCGATAAGACCGTTCGCGATAATGGCGGTCGCGGTAGCCATCACGATAGGCGCCCCGATCATAGTCCCGATAGCTGATCGACAGGCTGCTCTGGGCCTGAGCCGGTGTCGCAGCGAGCGGCATGAGGCCGAATGTGGCCGCAACGGCGAAGGCGACCGAAGCGAGGCGGGGGGTAAGAGGCATGTCATTCTCCTATGTCCAATGTCGGCGTCGCGCGCGGCCTTCGCTCGTCCGATCCATCCTTTCTGCCAGACCGGCCTGAACGCCCGCGAAACAGGCCGTTCATCTGCCCATGGGGCGTGCCCTGGATGCGGTGATATGTGGAAGGACGGTCGCGGATCGCGTGGGACACGTAAGGCGTTAAAAGCCGGTTCAGCCGCGACGACCTAGAGGTCTGCTCTATGCCCCGTTTCTCCTTTCCCTCCTTGCTGGTCGTGCCGCTTGCTGCGGTGGGGCTTCTGATTCCCGCATCCGGTTTCACCGTTCCCGCGCGGGCTCAGGACGCCGCCCGCCAGGTCGTCCCGGCATTTGACGAGGCCGGCCGGCGCTTGCTGACCGATCTGCAGGGCGCGGGGCAATTGTTCGCGGCGCAGGCGCTGGCGAGCTGGATCACCGCCTCGCGCAACGATGCGGTGGCTGCCGGCGTCGAGCCGATCCCGCCCGCCATTCGCGCGCGGCTGCGCGGCCATATGCCGGACGCCCTGCTCGACCGCGTGCGCTATCGCGTTGGCCAGGGTCACGAGTTCAGCTTGCAGACCAATACCTTCAACCGCAGCAATGCCGCGGCGATCACGCTGGACGATGTGGTGCTCTTCCGCTCCGCCGAGGATGCCGCCTCGGATGTCGGCCTCTGGGCGCATGAGCTGCATCATGTGCACCAGTATCGCGAATGGGGCGTCCAAGGTTTCGCCCAGCGCTACACGCGCGATTATCAGGGTGTCGAGGCGGAGGCCCATGCCGAGGCGGATCGGGTGGTCGCCGCGATGCGAACGACTGGGACAGCAACGCCCACGCCTGCGCGCTAGGTTGCAGGGACGAAGTGGCGCGGGTCAAATTCAACCTTCTCCCCTTGAGGGAGAAGGATACGGAGCCTTGTCGCCATCTGGCGGTTAGGCGGAGTTGAATGAGGGGTGGCGGATCTTCGATTCGCGCGATCCTTTTGGATCGCTTACCCCTCTCCCAGCTTCGACTAAGGCAGCAGGCTGCCAAGTCTGCGCATCCCTCTCCCTCAAGGGGAGAGGGTTTGGAGCTTGTCCCTCGCGCGCACAACCCCCTCGAGCGGGACTGGGAATGGGGTCGTTCGGCGCACGCCGCCTCTTCTCCAAAAGAAAAGGGCGCTCGTCCGGCTGGACAAGCGCCCCTTGGATCAGGCGGCCTTGGACCGCGAAGCGCGTTTGCGCTCGTTCGGGTCGAGGTAACGCTTGCGCAGACGGATGGTCTTGGGTGTTACCTCGACCAGCTCGTCATCGTCGATATAGGCGATGGCCTGCTCCAGCGTCAGCTTCCACGGCGGCGTCAGGCGGACGGCGTCGTCCTTACCGCTGGCGCGGAAGTTGGTGAGCGCCTTGGACTTCATCGGGTTGACCTCAAGGTCTTCCGGCTTGGCATTCTCGCCGATGATCATGCCTTCGTAGAGCGCCTCGCCCACGCCGACCATCAGCACGCCGCGCTCCTCAAGGGGCCCGAGCGCATAGGCATTGGCCTCGCCGGCGCCGTTGGAGATCAGCACGCCGTTCTTGCGGCCTTCGATCTTGCCCTTGTGGGGACCGTATTTCTCGAACAGCCGGTTCATGATGCCCGTTCCGCGCGTATCGGAGAGGAACTCGCCATGATAGCCGATGAGGCCGCGCGAGGGCGCCGAGAAGGTGATGCGGGTCTTGCCGCCACCCGAAGGCCGCATGTCGGTCATCTCGGCCTTGCGCTGGTTCATCTTGTCGACCACCGTGCCGGAGAATTCGTCGTCCACGTCGATGACGACGGTCTCATAAGGCTCGGTGCGGTTGCCGTTCTCGTCTTCGCCGAACAGCACGCGCGGACGCGAAATGCCGAGCTCGAAGCCCTCGCGGCGCATTGTCTCGATCAGCACGCCCAGCTGAAGCTCGCCGCGACCGGCGACCTCGAAGCTGTCCTTGTCCGCGCTCTCGGTGACCTTGATCGCGACATTGCTCTCGGCTTCGCGGAACAGGCGGTCGCGGATCATGCGGCTGGTCACCTTGTCGCCCTCACGGCCCGCCATCGGCGAATCGTTCACCGCAAAGCGCATGGAGAGTGTCGGCGGATCGATCGGCTGCGCCTTGATCGGCTCGGAGACCGAGGTGTCGGCAATGGTGTTAGCCACGGTGGCGACGGTCAGGCCGGCGAGGCTGATAATGTCACCGGCCTGGGCTTCGTCGACCGGCACCCGGTCGAGGCCCCGGAAGGTCATGATCTTGGACGCGCGGCCCGTCTCAATGACCTTGCCGTCCATGTCCAGTGCGTGGATCGGCTGGTTGATCTTCACGGTGCCGGAGGTCACGCGGCCCGTGAGGATGCGGCCGAGGAAGTTGTCGCGGTCCAGCAGCGTTACCAGGAAGGTGAACGGCGCGTCGATGTCCAGCGCCGGCGGCGGCACATGGTTGACGATCGTCTCGAACAGCGGCGTCAGCGTGCCTTCGCGCTTGGTCGGGTCGGTGCTGGCATAGCCGTTGCGGCCGGAGGCATAGAGCACGGGGAAGTCGAGCTGCTCGTCGGTCGCGTCGAGGCTCACGAACAGATCGAACACCTCGTCCAGCACTTCCTGGATGCGCTGGTCGGGCCGATCGACCTTGTTGACGACGACGATGGGACGCAGGCCGAGGGCCAGCGCCTTGCCGGTCACGAACTTGGTCTGCGGCATCGCGCCTTCGGAGCTGTCCACCAGCAGCACCACGCCATCGACCATCGAGAGGATGCGCTCCACCTCGCCGCCGAAGTCGGCGTGGCCGGGCGTGTCGACGATGTTGATGCGCGTGCCTTCCCACTCGATGGAGGTGGG
Source organism: Sphingobium sp. B8D3B (assembly GCF_025961875.1). Classification (NCBI taxonomy): domain Bacteria; kingdom Pseudomonadati; phylum Pseudomonadota; class Alphaproteobacteria; order Sphingomonadales; family Sphingobiaceae; genus Sphingobium; species Sphingobium sp. B8D3B. Next base: position 3,350,233 of record NZ_JAOQON010000001.1, read on the forward strand.
CTTGGCGAGAATCGTGATCCCGCGCTCCTTCTCCAGATCGTTGGAGTCCATCGCCCGCTCATCGACGCGCTGATTGTCTCGAAAAGTGCCGGACTGGCGGAAAAGCTGGTCGACGAGGGTGGTCTTGCCATGATCGACGTGCGCGATGATGGCAACGTTCCGCAGAGCGTTGGGACGGGGGCTCATGATAATCTCTCTGGGCTTGTGGACGGCCGACACGGGTCATCCGGCCGGAATTTCTCGCGGCCCTTAGCGGAAAGCGGCGCTCGGCGCAACGGCCAGCAACGCGGATGGTCCGCGGCCTCGTCATAGTCGGTGCGGCCAGCCTAAGTGCTTGAAGGCAATGACCATCGTTGCGCATGGTCTTCAAGCCATTACACTCCACGCGACAAAGCGATGGTTGCGGTGCCGCGCAAAACCCCCGGTCGGGGCCGCCGCAGGTCTCGCAGCCCGCGCGACAGGATCTCGCATCAACAGGAGCTGCTATACAGGATGCCGCATTACACGCCGCTCATCGCCACGGTCGTCGCCGGCCTCGTCGCTGCCTTTTTCATGGGCGCGCTGGCGATGCGGCTGCGGGTCTCGCCCATTGCGGGCTATCTCGTCGCAGGTGTGATGGTGGGACCGTTCACGCCGGGCTTCGTCGCCGATCCCAACCTCGCCAATGAACTTGCCGAAATCGGCGTCATTCTGCTCATGTTCGGGGTCGGCCTTCATTTTTCGGTGAAGGATCTGATGGCGGTGCGGCGCATCGCCGTGCCCGGGGCGGTGGTGCAGATCGCGACGGCCACGGTGCTCGGTATGGCGCTCGCCTGGCTGATGGGCTGGGGCCTGCTCTCGGGGTTCATCTTCGGCCTGGCTTTGTCGGTCGCCAGTACCGTCGTGCTGCTGCGCGCCCTGCAGGTGCGCGATCTGGTCGAGACGGAGCGCGGGCGCATCGCCGTGGGCTGGCTGATCGTCGAGGATCTGGTGATGGTCCTGGCGCTGGTGCTGCTGCCGGTGCTGGCCGGCATCGCGCTCGATCCGCAGAGCGAGGGTCTCTCGGCCATCGGTTGGCCGGTTCTCGTCACGATCCTCAAGGTGAGCGGCTTTGTCGCGCTGATGCTGCTGGTCGGGCGGCGGATCATTCCATGGGCGCTGCACTGGGTGGTGCATACCGGCTCACGCGAGCTGTTCCGCCTTGCGGTGCTGGCCATTGCGCTGGGCGTGGCCGCCGGATCGGCCTTCATCTTCGATGTGTCCTTCGCGCTCGGCGCCTTCTTTGCGGGCATGATCCTCGGCGAAACCCCGCTCAGCCGGCGCGCGGCCGAGGAGACGCTGCCGTTGCGCGATGCGTTCGCGGTGCTGTTCTTCGTCTCGGTCGGCATGCTGTTCGATCCGATGGTCATCCTTCGCCAGCCCTTGCCGCTGCTCGCGACAGTGACGATCATCACGGTCGGAAAATCGCTCGCTGCCTATGCCATCGTCCGGGTATCCGGCTATCCGCGCGAGACGGCGATGACGGTCGCGGCCAGTCTTGCGCAGATTGGCGAATTCTCGTTCATTCTTGTCACGCTGGGTTTTGGCCTCGGCGTCCTTCCGTCCGAAGCGCGCGACCTGATCCTCGCTGGCGCGATCATCTCGATCTTCCTGCACCCCTTCCTGTTTTCCTACATCGCCCATCGCGCGAGCGAGGCGGCCAAGGTCGATGCGCCGCCGGTCGCCGCGCCGTCCGCCACGCTCGTGCATGTCGTGCTGGTCGGTTATGGTCGGGTCGGGCGGCTCATCGCCAAGGCGCTGCGGGAGCGGGGCAAGCCCCTGGTGGTCATCGAAGCGAATGCCGAGCTGACCGACGCCGCGCGCCGCGACGGTCATGAGGTCGTGACCGGCAACGCGCTGGACCGGCGGGTGCTGGAAGCCGCCGGCATCGACCGCGCGACCAGCCTGCTCATCGCCATTCCCGAAGGGTTCGATGCCGGCGCCATCGCCCAGAAGGCGCGGGCGCTGCGCCCCGGGATCGGCATCGTCGCGCGGGCCCATTCGGACGGCGAGGTGGAGCATCTGATCAAGCTGGGGATCGGCGACGTCGTGATGGGCGAGCGCGAACTGGCGGCGCGGATGCTGGAGCTTGCGCTGCGCGGAAACATGCAAGCGCAGGGCATCTGATGTCGCGCGTATCACCGCTCGACAGCGGGACGGGACATTGTCATCTATTGAGCAAGCGGCCTGCCGAACAGTCATGACGGCAGGGGCTGCATCATGGGTCGGGAGACAAAGGCATGGGTGCCGATGACAGCGGGGTGGGGATCAGCAAAACTGCTGAAGGCTGGGCAGGCGACATGGGGCGCAACTGGCTCGCCAATCTGGATCGGCTTGAGGGGATGATTGACCCGATCGGCGCAGTGGCGCTGGCTCGGGCGGACTTCCAGCCGGGCGAGCGCGTGATCGATGTCGGCTGCGGCGGTGGTGGCACCAGCCTTGCGATTGCCCGGGCGGTGGCGCCGGAGGGGCATGTCACCGGCGTCGATATCTCGTCCGACCTCATCCTGTCCTGCGGTGCGCGTGCGACGCTCAGTGGCCTGCAGAATGTCAGCTTCGTCTGTGCCGACGCTGGCGCGGCGCCGATCAACGGCGCGCCGTTCGACCGGCTGTTTTCGCGCTTCGGGTCGATGTTCTTTGCCGGGCCCAAGGCGGCGTTTCGCAATCTGCGCGGGCAGGTCCGCGACGGCGGCCGCATCGATCTCACGGTCTGGGCGGCGCCGCCGGAAAATCCCTGGATGCAGCTGATGCAGCATGCCTTGAAGGATCTGCTGCCGGCGCCCGATGCCCCGCCGGATCCCAGAGCGCCCGGCCCGTTCGCCTTTGCCGATACGGCATGGCTGGGAGAGGTGCTGGCGCACGCAGGCTTCGCAAACATGGAGGTGGCGCCGTGCCTGCGCGACCTGCCCGTCGGCGGACCCGGCGCGAGCGCGCAGGATGCCGCGACCTTCGTGCTGTCGGCCATGCACATAGGCAATCAGGTCGCGCCTGACCGGATGCCCGAGGCGCAGGCCCGCCTCGCGGCCGCCTTTGCGCCGCATCATGTGCCGAGCCAAGGCGTCATCCTGGCCGGCAAGGCGTTGCTGGTGAGCGCCGTCGCCGCCTAGATCGGAACCGGCGCGCCTGGATTGGCCATGTCGCGTACAAAAAAGAAGGGCCGGCGCAAGGCCGACCCTTCCCGTTTAGCGAAATCGCTGGATCAGAACTTGCCGACGAGGCCGACCATGACCTGATGGCGCTGCATGCTGATGCCGGTGTCGACATCGTCGAACTTCAGCTTGCCATAGTCGGAGAAGCGGTACTCGCCACGGATGCCGAAGCGGCCGAAGCTGTACTCAACGCCGGCACCGAGACGATAGCCGTCGAGATTGTCGCCGTCGCTGATGGAGTCGACGCCGTCGGTGTAGCTCACCTTGAGGCGGGCGTTGGTGTAGCCGGCCTTCGCGTAGATCAGCGCGTTGGGGGCGAGCTTGGCGCCAGCGCGGACGCCGACGTACAGATCGCGCGCTGCTGACAGGGACAGCTCATCGCCCGTCACGAACTGGTCCGTGACCGATTCCTTGACCTCGGAGTCAGCGACTTCCGCTTCGACGCCAACCACGGCGGAACCGAGATCGGCATTGTAGCCGAGGCTCACGCCATAAGCGAAATCATCGCTGCTTCCATTGTCGACGCCGTCGCTCAGCCGCACCGAGTCATAGCCGCCGAGGACCGCGAGGCTCAGGCCGGAGAAGGTGGGGCCTTCCTGCGCAGCGGCAGGGGTGGCAACGATCACGGCGGCTGCGGAAGCCAGAACAGCAAGTTTCATTGTATTTTCCTTGTTTTAATCTCGCCTTCTGCACGAGGCGGACGGGCCGCTTATGGAGCCCGGTTAACGGGGTCAACCTTCTCGTGGTTGCGATGCATCACTAGTGGCGTCGGATTGTTGTAAATGGGCAACATTTCCGCACTAGCGAACTTGGGATTTTTGTCCGTTCTAGGGGGACGCTGAGGCCTAGCTGTCCCGCGTCAGCTCATCAGGCTTGCCGGGATGGCGCTCCAGTTCCTCACTGAGCGGATCATGCGCCAGCCCTTCCAGCCGCGTGCCGGAGACATAGGCAGCGCGGCCCAGTAATTGCGCGCCGATGGGCAGGGTGATGAGCAGGAACAGGATCGTTAGTCCGCTGGTCCAGTTCAGCTCCGCGATATCGGCCGCCAGCACGACGCCGAGCAGCATCAGCGTTGCCCCCAGTGTGCCAGCCTTGGTGGCGCTGTGCATCCTCTGCAGGGGATCGCGCAGTCGTACGATGCCAATGGCGGCGATGAGCAGAAAGGCGGTACCTGCAATCAGCAGGGCCATGGCGAGGATCATCATTGCCGCCTCCGCTTGCGTTCCAGGAACACGGCGAAGGCTGCCGTGGCGACGAAGTTGATGAGCGAGATGCCGAGCGCAATGTCCAGAAAGGCGCCGCGCCCGGTCGCGAGCGTGGTCAGTGCCGCGAACCCGACGGCGATGGCGGTCAGCATGTCGAGGGCGACAAACCGGTCGGCAAAGCTCGGCCCGGTCACCATGCGCCAGCCGGCCAGCAGGAAGGCCAGTGCCAGCGGCACGGCGAGAACAGTGGTGAGCGTCGACATATCGATCATCGCTCCAACTCCATGATCCAGCGCTCGTAGATCCGCTTGAACCGCGCGATGGTCGTCGCGGCATCGGCGGTGTTGAGCACATGGACGTACAGGCTGCGCTGGTCCTCGGAGACATGCAGGCAGGTCGATCCGGGCGTGAGCGACATGAAATAGGCGAATAGGGCAACGGCCCAAGGCCGCTGCAAGTCCGTCTCCACACGGATGATCGCTGGGGCGGTGCGGATGCGCGGGGACAGGACAATCCTGGCGACCGCGAGCGAGGCGACGAGGAGATCCCACAGGAACATCGCGACCAGGGTCAGACCGGCGCGCAGGCGGCGGGCGGGCCTCATAAGCCGCCTCCGCTGACGGCGGCCAGCGCGCGGCTGGAGAGGAGTGAGAGCGTCCACAGGCTTTGTGGCAGCAGGCCGATGGCGATGGTCGCGCCGGAGAGGATCGCCATGGCAATAACCCCCGCCAGCGGCACCTTGCGCACCGGCTTGCCACGCGGTTCCTTCCAGCAGGCATCGGACCAGAAGATGGACATGGAGACGATGGTCATCAGCCCGCCGATCAGTGCGATCATGCCCAGCCAGGCCATGCCGGCATCGAAGCTCTCGCGAATGACGATGAACTTGGCCCAGAAGCCGGAGAGGGGCGGGATGCCGGCCAGCGACAGCACCGGCACGGCGAGCACCAGCGAAAAGAGCGGGTTCGTCCGCGCCATGCCCCCGGCGCGGGTGAGATCCCAGCTGCCGCTCGCCCGGCGGATGAGGCCGGCGCCAAGGAACAGATTGGCCTGCACGATGATCGAGTGGACCATGTAGAACACCGCGCCGGCAATCCCCTCGCGCGTGGCGATCGCCAGCCCAATGGTCATGTACCCCACCTGCGCGACGATATGGTAAGCAAGGATGCGGCGCATGTCCGTATGGGCCAGCGCGCCGGCGCAGCAGATGAGCACGGTCGTCGCCGCAATCCAGCCGAACACCGGCACCATCTGCGCCGCGCCCATGCCGCCCGCGCCGATGCCGAACATCCCGGCGAAGATCAGCAGCAGCGCATAGAAGCCCATCTTGGTGAGCAGGCCGGCAAACACGGCCACGGCGGTGATCGGTCCGGTATGATAGGATGAGGGCAGCCAGAGGTGGAAAGGAAACAGCCCGGCCTTGAGCGCGAAACCGGCCATCAGCAGTGCGGTGGCGGTGGCGGAGGCGAAGCTGGGCGGGCGGCTGGCGAGCGCAGCGGCGGCCGCGCCGACATCCAGCGTGCCGGTGATCCCGTAGATCATGCCGACGCCGAGCAGGATGAAGGTCGCCGCCAGCATGGAGAAGCTGGCATAGCGGATCGCGCCGTCAATCTGCGCCGGGCGGCGGTCCAGCGTCAGCAGGCCCAGCGCGGCGATCAGCGCCAGCTCGAACCAGACATAGAGGTTGAACAGATCGCGGGTCAGGAACGCGCCGTTCACCGCCCCGGTCATCGCCAGCATCAGCGCGTCATAGCCGGCGCGGCGGCGGCGCGGGCCGACGTCGACCAGCGCGTAGATCGCGGCGGCAAAGGCGATGAGTGCCGTGACGACCACCAGCACCAGCCCCGGCATCGTCGCCGAGAAGCTGATCGAGATGCCGTGCGGCCAGCCGCCGAACACGGTGAGCGGGACGAGGTTGCCGCCATTGGCCTGCACGAACAGCAGCAGCGAGACGACCAGCAGCAGGCCGTTCGTGAGCAGACCGATGGCGCGGGTGAGCGCGATGCGCGCCCGCAGGATGAGCACCAGCGCCGCGCCGATGAAGGGCAGGATGACGGGCGCGGGCAGCAGCAGCGCATCAGTCATCGGTCAGCTCCCGCTCTTGCGGCGTGCCCAGCGCTTCGGCGGAATCGACGTTGCGCGCATCGATGCTGTGGCTGTGACGCCAGGCGCGCAGCACCAAAACGGCGAGCATCACCGTGAGCGCGAAGCCGATGACGATGGCCGTGAGGATCAACGCCTGCGTGATCGGATCGGCAGCCTCGCCCAGAGTGCGCCGGCCTTCGCCCACGATGGGCGGCTGGCGGCTCTGGATTCGCCCGGCGAGGAAGATCAGGATGTTGACCCCCGTCGCCAGCATCGAGAAGCCAAGCAGCATCTTCACCAGATTGCGCGAGAGGATCATGTAGAGCGCGCAGGCGATGATGCCCGCACCGACAGCGCCGTAGAGCAGGGTCATCGCGTCGCCTCCCGCTGGAGGCCGAAGTGGAAGGCCAGCACGGCGCCGAGCACCACGAGATAGACGCCCAGATCAAAGATCAACGTGGTCGAGAGGGCCGGGATGAGGCCACCTGGCTCCCACCAGAGATGGGTGAGGAACGGCTCGCCGGTTATCAGGCCGGGCAAGCCAGCGAGTAGGACGCATAGCATGCCAAGGCCCACCAGCGTCAGGGTGCGCAGGCGCAGCACGCGCTGGGCGTGATTGACGCCATAAGCCAGTGCCAGCAGCGCAAAGCTGAGAGCCGCGACCAGCCCGCCCACAAACCCGCCGCCTGGCTGGTTGTGACCGCGGAACAGAATCACCAGCGAGGCGAGCAGCAGCAGCAGGCTGATCCAGCGACCGGCGACCTGCAGGGAGAAGTGGACCGGCTCGGGACCGGGCACTGGCCCTTCACTGCCCCGGCTGCGTAGCAGCGAGCGCGCCATGACAGCGGCAATGGCAATCACGATGGTCTCGCCCAGCGTATCGATGGCGCGGAAATCCACGAGGATGACGTTGACGACATTATGGCCGTGCGCCGCCGCGAGGCTCATCTGACCAAAGAAGTGGCTGGCGGCGGACACATGTTCGCGCGCGGCCATGTCCATCACCGCCAGGAACAGTAGCGCGCTGATGCTGGTTGCGAGCAGGGCATCGCGCTTGCGCATGGCGCGGGTGCGGGTCGCCGGGCTGGCGAGCGGTACGGCCAGTAACAGGGCGGAGAGCAGCACGACGAGCAGCGCTTCGACGGTGAACTGGGTGAGCGCAAGATCGGGCGCGCCGTTCATCAAAAAGGTGATCGCGGCGGCAAAGCCCGCAAGGCCGGTGGCGATCATGCCGCTCAGCAATGTGTTGGCGCGAGCAGCGGCGATGGCCCCGCCCAGCCCGATGAGCGCGACCAGCGCCTCGCCGGGACGAATATCGTCGGGGAACGGAATGTCAGGCGCGACGCCGGCTTTCGCCACCGACCAGGCGATCAGCAATCCGGCGCCGCCGACCACCGCCAGCAGATAGCGCCGCAGATCGCCATGCTGGAGCGCGTCGGTCAGCCTGCGGGAGGAGAGGATGAGGGCGCGCAGGCTGATTTCCCACAGCGGCTCGATCTCATAGGTGTTGAACTGCTTGGTCTGCCGCAGCCAGATGTGGATCTTGCGCCAGAAGGCCACGATCAGCGCGCCGATGGAGACCACGACAAAGCTCAGCAGCAGCATCGGCGTGAGGCCGTGCCACACGGTCAGGTCCACCTCCACGGCCCGACCATAGACCGAGGCGACCGCCGGGCGAATGGCGACGCGCGTGATCCAGTCCGGCGCGAGGCTCATGAACAGGCCGGCGGCAGAGAGAAGCAGCGGGGGCATCACGAGCGAGAAGGTCTCGCCATGCTGCACCTTGTTCACCTTGCCGCGGCCCATGAAGAACGGCCGCAGCGTCACCACTCCCGCCACGCCGACCATGACGGCGTTGACCATCACGGCGATGGCCAGCGGGATGACTTCCCAACTGCTCTCCAACTGCGCCTGAAACAGGAATTCCTTGGAGATGAAGCCGATGAATGGCGGGATGCCGGCCATGGAGAGGCTGGCGCCGAGGCAAGCCAGCGCCGTCAGCGGCAGATGCCGGGCAAGCCCGCCCATGGCGCGCAAGCTGTAGAGGCCCGTCGCGTGCAGCACAGATCCCGCGCAGAAGAACAATGCCGCCTTGTAAAGGGCGTGCGCGAACAGGAAGCCGATCATCGCCACCGATGCCGCCGGCCCGTCCAACCCGACGAGGAGCACGAGAATGCCGAGTGATGCGACCGTGGAATAAGCCAGCGCGGACTTGAAGTTCTCCGCCCGCAGGGCCTGCAACGCGGCGACGAGCATGGTGACGCAGGCCACGGTGATCAGCGCGCCCCGTCCCCAGCTTTCCGCGCCGATCACCGGCTCGAACCGGGCGAGCAGATAGATGCCGAGCTTCACCATCGTCGCCGAGTGCAGATAGGCCGAGGCGGGCGTCGGCGCCTGCATGGCGTTGGGCAGCCAGAAGTGGAACGGGAATTGCGCGGACTTGGTGAAACCCGCGATCAGAATGCACACGACGATCGCCGTGCCCCACGGGCTGTCATGCAATTCGCCAACCCGTGCCACCGCCTGCGCCATGGAATAGGTGCCGAGCACATGGCCGATCATCGCGACGGCCATCAGCAAAGCGAGACCGCCGAACGCCGTCACCTGCAGCGACATCAGGGCCGCCCGGCGGGCGCGGGCGCTGCGTCCCTCAAAGCCAATGAGGAGGAAGGAGAGAATGCTCGTCGCTTCCCAGAAGACGAGGAAGACGAGCAGATTCTCGGCCAGCACCGCGCCGAGCATCGCGCTGAGAAAGAGCAGGATGTAGCAGAAGAAACGGGCACGTTCGGCCGGCGACTTGTTGGTGAGATAGCCGCCGGCATAAATCGTCACCAAGCCGCCCAGCCCGGTGATGAGCAGGCAGAGCAGGAAGGAAAAGCCATCGAGCCGCAGCGTAAAATCAAGGCCGAGCCAGGGTGCCCATTCCGCCGCTTCCCCCTTGACCCAGCCTCGTTCCACGAACTGCGCCATGTTTACGAACGCCGCGAGCAGGCCGAAGGGGAAGAGGGCGATCACCATGCCCGCACCACGCCCAATGACGTAGGCAAGCAGCGGCATCAGGCAGGCGCCGAGGAAGGAAATCAGCAATATCGTCAGCATCTACCGAACCTAATGCACAGTTTTGCCTTGTGATGCAGCACCCAATAGGCCGTCCTGGCGAGTTTTCTCGCTTAGCATGCCGGGCAACGCGCGGCGCAGTCAGGAAGGGTTGGCGAAACCGGTTCGTCCCGCTTATCAAAGCCGGATGATCGATCGTCGCGATTTTGCCCTGGCTATGGGCGCGAGTGTTCTGCTGGCCGGCTGTGCCGACAAGCGGGAGGGGATGAATGACCCGGTGGCCCGCCTGCAGGCGATGGAGCGCGCGATCGGCGGCAGGCTGGGCGCGCTCGTGCTCGATACCGGCAGCGGACGCAGCTTCGGCTGGCGGACCGACGAGCGCTTCTGTCACTGCTCGACCTTCAAATTGTCCTTGGCGGCAATGGCGCTGCGCGAAAGCGACGCCGGGCGCCTCGATCTGGCGGAAGAGCTGAGCTTCAGCCAGGCGGACCTCGTCGCCTACGCGCCCGTGGTGGAAGAAAATCTCTCCAAAGGGCGCTTGCCGATCCTCACCTTGGCCCAGGCGATCCAGATCACCAGCGACAATGCCGCCGCCAACATCCTCATGCGCCGGCTCGGCGGCCCGGAAGCGTTGACCGGCTTTTGGCGGGAGATTGGCGACAGCACGAGCCGGCTGGATGGCTATGAACCGGAGATCAATGTGATCCCGCCCGGCACCGAGCAGAACAGCACCACGCCAGCGTCAATGGCGCAAACCGTGCGCAAGATCGTGCTTGGCGATGTGCTCAGCGCGGCCAGTCGCGACCGGCTGAGGGACTGGATGGTGCAGACCCAGAGCGGGCGCAATCGCATCAGGGCCGGCATTCCCGCCGATTGGCAGGGCATGGACAAAACGGGCACCGGGATGCGCCAGGGCGTTGGCAACAAGACAAACGATCTGGCGGTGTTGGTCCCGCCGGGCGGACGCAGTCCGCTGATTGTGATCGGTTATGTCGAGACGCCGACCTTCGCCGAAGATGTCCGGCCGCAAGACGAAGCCGCCCTCAAGGCGCTGGGCGCCCTCGCGGTCTCCTGGAGCGCCTGATCGCCATCGGCGAGTGGGCGACCAGCATTTCGTCATTCCCGCGCACGCGGGAATCCAGTTCCACGCCTGCGCCGGGAAGCAACGTCCAAGCTGGATTCCCGCGTTCGCGGGAATGACGGAGGTGAAGCGCCTTCGCGATTAACCCTCTGACCCTAAAACCTAATCTACGAACGCCCGCTCGATCACATAATCCCCCGGCTTGGCATTCGAGCCCTCCTCAAAACCAAGCGCATCGAGGCGGGCGGAAAAGTCGCGGATCATCGCCATCGATCCGCACATCATCACCCGGTCCGTTTCCGGGTCCAGGCGCGCGGGGCCGCTCAGGCCGCGGAACAGCGTGCCGTCGTCGATCAGGGCATCGAACCGCCCCGTGGTGCGGAAAGGCTCGCGCGTCACCGTGGGGCAATAATGGAATTGCAGCAGGGCCTGATCCTGCACCAGCGGGTCGCCGGCGAGTTGGCTTTCCAGATCGGTGCGGCATGCCAGATCGGCGACCGTGCGCACGCTGTGCGCGAGCATGAGCTGGCCGAAATACTCATAGACATCCGGATCGCGCACGAGGCTGAGGAAGGGCGCGAGGCCCGTGCCGGTGGAGAGCAGGAATAGGCGGCTGCCGGGCCGCAGGGCGTCCATCACCAGCGTGCCGGTGGGCTTGCGGCCGAGATAGAGGCCGTCGCCGGGCTGGATCTTGCACAGGCGCGAGGTGAGCGGGCCATCCTCGACGCGGATCGAGAGAAATTCCAGTTCCTCGGCATAAGCGGGGCTGGCGATGGAATAGGCGCGCAGCAGCGGCCGCCCATTCTCGCCCGGCAGGCCGAGCATCACGAACTCGCCGGAGCGGAAGCGGAAGCTCGCCGGCCGCGTGATCGCGAAGCTGAAGAGATGGTCGTTCCAGTGCTTCACCCAGCGAACGGATTCCACGCTGAGTGCGCCGGTCGGCTCGAGCTCGAAGCCGTGATGGGTCATGTCATTCATTGGGGAACCTTACAGTGGCGGGATCGAACATGGGCAGCGCGGGCCAGAGTTCAACCGCCCGTAGCGCCGCGCCGAGCGAATCAAGCGCCATACGTAGCGCCGGAGCCCCCTCGGGCTGCACGACAAGCGCGACCGTCGCGGGCGTTTGATCCGCGTGTGCCCCGTCGGGCAGGCGGATCAGACTGAGCAGAAGCGCCTCGCCATCGCTGAGCCGGGGGCAATCGACGTCGGCAAAGGACAGCTTCTCGCGCGCGTGGCGGTTGAGCACGGCCATCATCATGTGGAAATGCGGGAAGCCGGCCATGAGATCCGCCTTGTGAAAGGCCGGGCCGACATCGCCGCAAGGGCAGCGCCCGCAAGAGACCGCCTTTGCCCAATGCCGCATGGCCCAGACGAGCAGACGGCCGCCACGATCGAGCAAGGAAAGCGGGCAATCCAGAAACGCATACATGGGCAATCTCTCCCGTGGCAGTCAGGGGCGATGGCAGGCGGCGCTGGCGCCGGCAAGGCCAGCGCGCATATCGCCGGTGGAAGGACGTCCCCGGCCCGCTGCACCTGCAGGCCGGGAACGTCCGCGCCGCGCGAAGAGGGGTTCGCGCAGGTGAAGGCGTCGCGACTGCACTGATCTACTAATGACAATGAATCGCATTAGCAGCGTCATGCCGATCCCGTCGGACGTCGTCAAGCGTGGTCTGCATTTCTCGGTTCATCCGAGCGCCGAATTGTTATGCGAAGGATCAACTGGCATCCAGCACCATGCCCGGCTATGCGCGGCCAGCGGCGATTGCACGGCATCGAGTCAGCGCCGTCGCACGAACGGGCAGCATCAGGATGCGCTGCCTGAAGCAAGGAGAACCATCTATGCCCGCCCTGCGCCCCGATATCGATCCCGATGGCCTGCTCGAATATTCGGTGGTCTTCACGGATCGCTCGCTCAATCACATGAGCCAGGCTTTCCAGGGCGTGATGCGCGATATCCACGCCACCTTGTGCGAAGTCTACAACGCCGAGCGCGCCGTGGTGGTACCCGGCGGCGGCACCTATGCGATGGAGGCAGTCGCCCGCCAGGTCGCGACCGGCGAAAAGGTGATGGTCATCCGCAATGGCTTCTTCTCCTATCGCTGGACGCAGATTTTCGAGGCGGGATCGATCCCGGCATCAGAAACGGTGATGAAGGCCCGCCGCATCGGCAATGGCGGCGCGGACCAGCCTTTCGCGCCTGCGCCTGTCGACGAGGTCGTCGCCGCCATCCGTGCCGAGCGGCCCGCAGTCGTCTTCGCCCCGCATGTCGAGACCGCGTCGGGCATGATCCTGCCGGACGATTATATTCGCGCCGTCGCCGACGCGGTGCATGAGGTCGGCGGCCTCTTCGTGCTCGATTGCATCGCATCGGGCTGCATCTGGGTGGACATGGTCGCGACCGGCGTCGACATCCTCATTTCCGCCCCGCAAAAGGGCTGGTCCGCGCCGCCATCGGCTGGGCTGGTGATGATGAATGCCGCCGCGCTGGAGCGCTGCCGCGCCCGCCAGTCGACCAGCTTCGCGATCGATCTCGCCAAGTGGAACAGCATCATGGAAGCCTATCTGAACGGCGGCCATGCCTATCATGCCACCATGCCCACCGATGCGCTGCGCACCTTCCACAAGGCGATGATGGAAACCAAGCAAATCGGCTTCGAGACGCTGCGCGCCGCGCAATGGGAGCAGGGCAATGCCGTGCGGGCGATGCTGGCGGAGCGCGGCGTGCGGTCGGTCGCCGCCGATGGCTTTGCCGCGCCGGGCGTGGTCGTGGTGTTCACGGAGGATGCCGCGATGCAGACCGGCAAGCCCTTCGCCGCGCTCGGCCTGCAGGTCGCCGGCGGCGTGCCACTGATGGTGGATGAAGGCCCGGATTATCGCAGCTTCCGCATCGGCCTCTTCGGCCTCGACAAGCTCAAGGACGTGCCTGCCAGCCTCAAGCGGCTGGAAACGGCGTTCGATCAGCTGTTCTGAGCTGGTCCGTCAGCCCTCTCCTGCCAGCAGGAGAGGGTTGGACTGGGCTGGAAATCAATGCTGCTCTTCAACGGAGTGAGAGCGAAAGGGGGCCTATTTGGAACCCACGCCATTGCGGACGATCAGCTTTCCATTGTCTTCCGCGATCAGAGCTCTGTCGCCGTTATAGCGAATATGGCTGCGCGCCATTTTTGCACATTCGGCGTCATGATTGATTTGGCGCGCGACCCATCGTTTCCAGGCAGGCTGCTGCAAAGCCCGGCACTCGGCTTCATAAATGCCGCAACTATGGGCGGCCCGCATTTCTTTGATTAACAGCAGCCAACGACTTCGATCTTTCGGAATGCCCTCCTCTGGAGGCTGGCGGTCATAGCCCACACGGTCTTCTGGGCTTTCCATAAGCCGATCATAGCGATCACTATGTTCACTGCCCATGCCTTTTCTGAGATATTGCTGTGGGCCACAGAGCATCAAAGTGGACTGACTGCATCCCCAGCAGGTTCTGCCAGCCGACATGGCCTGAAGCCGCTTCCTTCAGCCGTGCCAGGCCTGCGAGCCATTGCCGCAACCCCGCCCGCTACAACAGGCCGTGTCCGGCGAAGCTGAAGACGGCCTGACCGGCAAAAACCCAGTGGTCTGCGACATGAATGTCCAAGGGGTGCGCCGCTTTGCAGATTTGGTCCGTCATGATCCGGTCGGCCTTGCTGGGTTCGGCGATGCCGGAGGGGTGGTTGTGGGCAAGAATGATGTGCGCCGCCCCGAGGATGATCGCGGTCATGACGATTTCGCGGACATAGACCGGGGTGCTGTCATATCCCCCGGACCAATGAGTACGGCTCTCGATGACGTGTTTGAGCTGGCTCAGATAGACCACATGGAAGTGCTCGATCCGGCAATGCCCGATTTCCGCAGCAAGGTGACGCTTCAACTTTTCGACATCGAGGGGCTGCGTGGTCTTCAACGCTTCGGATGCCAGCACGCTGAGATGAAGGCTCCGAAAGTCCTTGATCGCGCGTATCTGCGCCTCCGAAGCGCCCCGCAATTTGAGGACGTCCGGTGGAGCGTGGACCAACTCAGCCAGCGAGGCGAATTGCCTCGAAAGCTGCTTTGCGATCGCCCATGGCCGCGGCAGGCCGTAGAGCGCAAAAAGACCTGTCAAATGGCTCAAGGAATGCTTCATCGGCCGTTTGATGATCCGTTAAATGGTCATGCTTCTGAGATGCATTAACCATAATTTGGACCATAGGTGCCTGTAAAGCGGACTTGTGTCTACAAGTCTACATAAGTTGTGGACAAAATTCCGGACTCTTACAATTCCCGCAGGGCCCGCGAGGGCCGCAGCGACATCAGTGGGATCGATCCGGCCAGCCCGATGCCCAGCGTGATGATCGCGCCGCCCGCCAGTGTCGCCAGCACCACGCCCCAGTCCGGTGCCCAGCCGAATTCGAAGACCTGCACGATAACATACCAGGCCGCGCCCATGCCCAGCGCCAGCGAAACCAGCGCCAGCGTGGCGGCGAGCAGGGCATATTCCATGGCCTGCGTGCCGAGGATCTGCCAGCGCGTCGCGCCCAGCGTCTTGAGAATCACGCTGTCATAGCTGCGCGCTTGCCGCGAGGCAGCGATGGCGCCGATCAGCACCGCAACGCCCGCGAAGATGGCGATGGAGGCCGCCGCCACGATGGCGCCGGACATCTGCTCCAGCAGCCCGCTGATCTGCTCGACCACTTCGGCCACCGCGATCACCGAGACGCCCGGGAAGGCGGCGAGCAGCGCGCGCGTCACGCCCGCGCCTTGCGCCTCGTCCATGGTGATGGTGGCGGTGAGGCTGTGCGGCGCGCTCGCCAGAGCGCTGGGCGAGAAGACCATGACATAGTTGAACCCCATGCTGTCCCAGTTCACCTTGCGCAGCGAGGCGATTTTGGCTTCGATCTCGCGGCCGAGCACGCTCACCGTCATGCTGTCGCCGATCTTGAGGTTGAGCGTCTTCGCCGCTTCCTCGTCCAGCGAGATGAGCGGCGGCCCGGCATAATCGGGCGCCCACCATTGCCCGGCGACCAGATCGCTCCCTTCCGGCAGGGTCGCGCTATAGGTCACGCCACGTTCGCCGCGCAGGAACCACGCGCCCTCGGGCAGTTCCTCCATGTCGGCGACGCGCTGCCCGACATAAGCCACGATGCGCCCGCGCAGTGCCGGCACCACGTTCAGCTCCGCCGCCGGCGCCTCTTGCGCCACGATCTGCCGGAAGCGCGCTTCCTGATCGGACGGGATATCGAGCACGAACTGGTTGGGCGCCTTCTTGGGTACCGTCCGGTCGATCTCGGCGGTGAGGCTGGTCTGCACGCCGGCCAGCGTGACGAACAGCGTGAGCGCCAGCCCCAGCGCGATCACCAGCGCGCTGGTCTGGGCGCCGGGGCGATACAGATTGGCGATGGCGAGGCGCCAGAGCGGCCGGCGCGGGCGCGGCACGCGCCGGGCAATCGCGCTGATCCCCCAGCCGAGCAGCAGCAGCAGGCCGAGCACCGCCGCCGTCGCGCCCAGCACTGCGGCGGAGAACAGGGACTCGCGCGCCGTGCCCAGCGCAATCGCGAGCACCGCCATCACGCCCAGCACCACGCCCGCCACGCTGCGCCGGTCCAGCCGGCTGCGCGGCTCGACATGCGCGCGCAGGATCGCGGCGACCGGCAGCGTACGCGCGCGGTCCAGTGGCGGCAGGGTGAAGATATAGGCGATCAGCAGGCCATAAGCCGCGCTGGTGATCAGCGGCAGCGGATGGATACGGAAGCCCGGCTGCACCGGCAGCACATCGCCCAGCACGGCAATCAGCGCCGGCGGCAGCAGCGCGCCCGCGATCAGCCCGCAGGCAATGGCAATCGCCGCCACGGTGCCGATCTGCATCAGGTAGATGCGCTCGATATCCGCAGACGTCGCCCCCAGCACCTTGAAGGTCGCGATGCCGCCGCGCTTGATCGCAAGGTAAGAGGAGACGCCATTGCTCACCCCGATGCCCGCGATCACCAGCGCGGTGAGGCCGATGAGCGAGAGGAACTGCCCCATGCGCTCAATGAAGCGACTGGTGCCCGGCGCCGCATTCTCCCGGTCGCGGAACGACCAGCCCGCCTCGGCCTGCTCGTCCTCCAGCCGCTTGCGCAGCGCCTCGACATCGGTGCCCGGCGCCACGCGCACGCGATATTTGCTCTCATAGAGGCTGCCCGGCTGGATCAGCCCCGTGCGCCGCAGCCCGTCGAGCGAGACGATGGCGACCGGCCCGAGCGTAAAGCCTTCGCCCACCCGGTCCGGCTCCTCGGCGATGATGCCGGCGATGGTGAAGGTCGCGGTGCCATAGCGTAGCGCATCGCCCGGTTTGACCTGCAGACGCTCGGCCAACGCCTCGCCGATCAGGATGCGGTCGGCGGCAAGCGGGGCATAAGTCCCTTCGCGCAGCAGCAGGTCGCCATAGAGCGGATAGGCGCCGTCGACGCCCTTGAGTTCGGTCAGAACCGCAGCCGGACCATCGGTATCGCCGGACCCCACGGCATTGGCCCCAACCGCATTCGCCATCGCCCGCAGCCGGATCGTCTCGCTCATCGTGCCCAGCGCGCGCAGCGACTGCTTCTCGGCCTCGCTCGCCTCGCGCTGGCTCATCCGCGCCTCGATATCGCCGCCCAGGATCGTCTGCCCGCGGGCGCTGATCTCGCTGGTGATGGAGGTCGTCAGGCTGCCGATCGCCGCCAGCGTCGCTACGCCGAGGAACAGGCAGACGAACAGCAGCCGCAGCCCGCGCAGGCCCGCATTCAGGTCGCGCCGGGCAATCGACCAGCTCGCCCGCAAGCTCAAAGCCCTCATGCGCGTGGTCATGCGTGGGCGCCCTCCACGATCAGCCCGTCGCGCATTTCCACGATGCGGTCGCACCGCTGCGCAAGATCGGGGTCGTGGGTGATGATGATCAGCGTCGCCCCGCTCGCCTGCTGCCGGGTGAAGAGCAGGTCGATGATCGCCGCGCCGGTGTGCCCGTCCAGATTGCCCGTCGGCTCATCGGCAAAGATGATCTGCGGCCCCGGCGCCACCGCGCGCGCAATCGCCACGCGCTGCTGCTCCCCGCCGGAAAGCTGGGCGGGATAATGGTCGACGCGATGCCCGAGACCCACCGCCGTCAGCTCCGCGCGCGCTCGCGCAAAGGCGTCCTCAAGCCCCGCCAGCTCCAGCGGCACGGCGACATTCTCCACCGCCGTCATCGTCGGCAGCAGGTGGAAGGCCTGCAGCACGATGCCGATCTGGCCGCGCCGCGCGCGCGCCAGCCCGTCCTCATCCAGCGTGCTGAAATCCGTGCCTGCCACGCTCACGCTACCGCTGCTCGCCTGCTCCAGGCCGGAGAGCACCGCCATCAGCGAGGACTTGCCCGATCCCGAGGCGCCGAGGATCGCAATGCTCTCCCCGCGCATTATGTCCAGGTCCACGCCCTTGAGGATATCCACCTTCGCCTCGCCCGTGCCGAGCGAGAGGGTGACATTGCGGGCGCGGATGGCGATATGGGAGGCATCGATGGGTGCATGCATGCGGAAAGGGCCTCGCGTGGCAAAGACGTTTACTCGTTATGGTGTCTCACTGCTGCTTGTCCAAGCACTGCTCGCCTGTTCTCCACAAACTCCCGACACTCAGGGGGGTGCTGGTGCCGGCAATAACGCCGCCGCAGCCCTCTCCAATACGGCAAATGGCCCTGACGCCCGCAGCGCCCCGGTCGCGGACCGCAAGCTGGTCGTGGTGTTCGGGGATAGCCTCTACGCCGGCTATAATCTTGGGCCACGCGAGGGCTTTGCCCCGGTGCTGGAGCGCGCGCTGGGGGGGCAGGGCGTGCCCGCGCAGGTGGTCAATGCCGGCGTCTCGGGCGATACCACCGCAGCCGGCCGCCAGCGCCTCGCCTTCACGCTCGACGGGCTGGAGCGCAAGCCGGATCTCGTGATCGTCGGCCTCGGCGGCAACGACATGCTGCGCGGCCTGGAGCCAAAGGAAACCCGCGCCAATCTCGATGCGATCCTCGCCGAGCTGCAAAAGCGCGGCATCCCCATCATGCTCACCGGCATGGTCTCCGCCCCCAATATGGGCGCGGACTACGCCAAGGCCTTCGATCCGATCTTCACCGATCTCGCGAAGAAGTACGACGCGCCGCTCTACCCCTTCTTCCTCGATGGCGTGATCGGCAACCGCACCCTCATGCTCCCCGACGGCATCCACCCCAATCCGCAAGGCGTGGAGACGATTGTGGGGCGGGTTGGGCCGCTGGTGGCGGGGGTGTTGAAGGGGGAGGGGGAGTAGAGCGCACCCGCGCGACGGTTCCGCCACTCCACGCACGGCATCCCCATAATCCCATGCGCGTCATGCTGAACTTGTTTCAGCATCCATGGCACGAGACTGAATTGATCTCGACTGCAAGATGATCCGCAGCGTCATTTCTCGACCGATAGACGTGAGGCGAGGGCGCAGGCTAACAAGGGCCTAAGCGGCGTCCAGTGAAGGTCCTTATTATTTCGTACCCATATAGCCGCATGGTTTCGGTGACTGTGACGCTGCTATCACCGTAGTGGTCATTTACTTCTACGGGGATTCCCTTGATCTCACGTTCTGGTGTGTCAACTCGTGTAAATCCGGTAATACGACCTTTCTCCATTACAGCGCTATCAAAGTGTTTTGGTGCGGCAGGGTAGCGATGGAATAGAAGAGATTTTACAGTAATCGACTCCGCCTCCTTCTTTGTAATGCAAAAAGAATGAGTGGCAATATCTGGAGGCGCACCTTTTACGTTCAGTCTCGCAACTGTTATTTCCCATTTCCCGTCCCGGATTCCCTCAGCAGACGCACTATCGCACGCGGTCAACGGGAGAATGGCACTGATCAACAGTGCTAAGGCAGTTCGTCTCTCTTTCATGGTTCTGGTTCTCTGCCGAACTTGTTACCGAAATACATATGAGCGTGCCGGAGATCAGTGATCAATTGGTCGCAGAAATTCTACGATCTGAATACGAGTTACCCGCCCGGCTTTGCGACCTAATCGCCCCGTTACCTCAACTGCGCCGCGCTTGCCGGCAGCTGCAGTGTAAGGATTGGATTCATTCTCAAAAACTGGGTCAAGTACCTCCGCCATAAGGAAGCCTCCATCCGGATTTTCTACGCTTAGGCCGTTTGTGTGGAAACGAAAGCCGTCCGTGCGGAGTGTTAGGTCACCCAGAGGAGTCCAGTCGAGCTTTTGAGATTCTCTTATCGCCTCGGCATCATCTGCGTTCACGATGAGTGGCTTGGCGTCGCCGGATACGAAGCTTGCCGTGCTGACAGACCGGCCCACGGGAGCGACATAATCGGTCGCTGCTTGTCCACTGCCTGAGATCGCTGCGCGAAGAACATCATGTAAGCTTATTATTTCACGGTGACGCCGCTCGTCAGAACGATCTACACTCTCGTGTGCCATCCGCTGGGATTTGCTCATGGCGCCCAAAGCCGCCTTGTGCATCTCTGCCATTTTTTGAATCGCAAATTCCACGGTGTCATCCTTTCCACGGAACTTGTCGATTATCGCAGTGACGTAGTGGGTGAGGATATCAGGACCAATTGCAGCGATAATTGGTATGCCATAACTCAGGGCTGTAGACACTTCGCCGAACAGGCCATCCATGCCATATGAACCTCTTTTAGGCTCGTGGACTTTCAGAAGAAGGGGCACCTTCTCGTTTCGGTTAGGCAATCTCTCGAAGGCAAAAATAAAGAGGCAGTCTGAAACCATCCTCCCGATCCCTTGGAGGGATTTTCCAAGTAGCCGAGCGTCGATCGTATGGTTGGCGGCATCGCCGCCATCATAGACGATATGGATTGCACTTTCAGACACTACTAGTTCCCCCAGTTCTAGGTAGGTCTAGCGACAAACCGTGCATATTTTGAGTCCCGAAATACTGTAAGAAATGAGGGTTGGAATAAGGGTAAATCCCCGTCCCCCATTCCCCTCCCGCGCCACACGCGCTAGGGCCGGGCCATGATCCGCCTGACCGGTCTCACCCTGCCCCTCGATCACCCGGACGATGCACTCGCGCCCGCCATTGCAGCGCGCCTTGGCATTTCGCAGGGCGATCTGCTCGGCCATGAGGTCGTGCGGCGCGGCAATGATGCGCGGCGCAAGAGCGCGATCCTGCTTGTCTATTCCGTGGACGTCGCGCTGCGCGACGAAGCCGCCGTGCTGGCGCGGTTTGCGGGGGACAAGGATGTGCGCCCGCGCCCGGATACGGATTATCATTTCGTCGCCCGCGCGCCGGAGGGCTGGTCCGGCCTGCGCCCGGTCGTCATCGGCGCGGGGCCATGCGGGCTGTTCGCGGGGCTGATCCTCGCGCAGATGGGTTTTCGCCCGATCATCGTGGATCGCGGCAAGGTGGTGCGGGAGCGGACCAAGGACACCTGGGGCCTGTGGCGCCGCTCGCAGCTGAACCCGGACAGCAATGTCCAGTTCGGCGAAGGCGGGGCGGGCACCTTCTCGGACGGCAAGCTCCATTGCCGGGTGAAGGACCCGCGCTTCCTTGGCCGCAAGGTGCTGGAGGAGTTCGTCCGCGCCGGCGCGCCGGAGGACATCCTGACCGAGGCGCATCCGCACATCGGCACCTTCCGCCTCGTCACCATGGTGGAGAGCATGCGCCGCACCATCGAGGGGCTTGGCGGCGAATATCGCTGGCAGACGCGGGTGGACGGGCTGGAGCTGGAGCGCAGCCCGGACGGCAACATGGCCCTGCGCGGCTTGCATCTGCACGACGGCAGCTTTCTGGAGGCCGATCATGTCGTCCTCGCCATCGGCCACAGCGCCCGGCCGACCTTCGAGATGCTGCACGAGCGCGGCGTGTTCATCGAGCCAAAGCCTTTCTCGCTCGGCGTGCGCATCGAGCATCCGCAGGCCTGGGTGGATGAGGCGCGCTACGGGCGATACGCCAAGCATCCGGTGCTGGGCGCGGCCGCCTATAGCCTCAGCCATCACTGCGCCAACGGGCGCACCGTCTACAGCTTCTGCATGTGCCCGGGCGGGCGGGTGGTCGCGGCGACCTCCGAAGAAGGGCGCGTCGTCACCAATGGCATGAGCCAATATTCCCGCGCCGAGTTCAATGCCAATTCGGGGCTGGTGGTGGGCATCGATCCCGCCCGCGATTATCCCGATGGGCCGCTGGCGGGCATCGCGCTGCAGCGGCATTGGGAATCGCTGGCCTTTGTCGCGGGCGGCTCCAACTATTGCGCGCCGGGGCAGAAGGTGGGCGATTTCCTGGCCGGGCGCGCCTCCACGGAACTGGGCAGCATCACCCCCTCCTACAAGCCGGGCGTCAAGATGACGGACCTCGCCACCTGCCTGCCGGAGTTCGTGCTGGAGTCCTTCCACGAGGCGATCCCCGCCTTCGGCCGCCAGATCGCGCGCTACGATCATCCCGATGTGGTGATGACCGGCGTGGAAACGCGCACCTCCTCACCGATCCGTATCACCCGCGGCAAGGATTATCAGAGCCTCAACGTCGCCCGCCTGTTCCCCGCCGGCGAGGGCGCGGGCTATGCCGGCGGCATCCTCTCGGCGGCGATGGACGGCATCAAGGTCGCCGAGGCCGTGGCGCAGAGCATCATGGGCCGGCGGTAAGGTAGCGAGCCGAAGCCTGCGCGGATAACTTCACGCCCGGTTCCTCTTCGTCATTCCCGCGAACGCGGGAATCCAGGTCAGCGCTTGCGCTATGGGGCAGTGTCGAAGCTGGATTCCCGCGTTCGCGGGAATGACGAGGGATGAGGATCAGGGGAAGGCCGATCCGCACCCGCCGTTCACCCCGGCTTACGATCCCAAACCGTAATCGTCCCGGCATCGCCATCCACCCGCACCCAGTCGCCGGTGCGGATGGCGTCGAGCGGGTCCTGGTCGCACTCGGTTACGGTCGGGGTGCGCATCACCACGGCGCCCAGCGCGGCCTTGGTGGTCATGATGTTGAACACCATCGCCACCGGCGAGGCACCGCGCAGCTTGGACATGTGGAAGATGCTCGACCAGCCCGAGGAGCCCTTGGCGCCGGGGAAGACCAGCACCTTGCCGGCGAAGCTCTGGCCCTTCAGCTCATGGCGGCTCTCGATCACCGTGCCGCTCATCGGGTTGACGCCGCCCCAGCCGGAGATCGTCTCGCGCGTTACCAGCGCCTCGCCCTCGGCGACACCGGGTACCACGGCGCGGCCACGGATGATGAGGCGGGGCTTGTCCAGAACGTCGCTCATGCCAGGGCTCCTTTCCACTTGCCGGTACAGGCCGCATCCACGCAGTCGGCGGAGGTGCCGTACCAGCCCTCGATGCCCATCATCGCGGGCAGATAATGCACCTGCTTGGCGCTATCGAGCGCCGCGACCTTCGTGCCCTTGGGCACCGCCTGGCTGATTGCCGAGCAGGTGTCGGTCATGAGGTAGGCGCCGGCATCGCGCAGGATCTTGGAATAACCGTTGGCATCCGCCGTCGCCTTCACCGCGCGGCTGGTGAACACCCACAAGGCGCTGTTGGCGCTCACCTTGCGCCCTTCGATCAGCGCGCAGACCTGCGCAATCTGCTCGATGGAATAATGCGGGCAGCCGAGCATGACATAATCGACATCCTCGCTGGAGCCGACGCTGTTCAGCGTCTCATAGATGCGCCGCCGCGCCGCCGCGTCATAGACGAAGCGCTCGCCCTTGGCTGCTCCGCCAAAGGCCGTCTCCACGCTCGGCGCCTCGGGGGTGATGCCGACCATGTGATACATCTCGACGCCGCCGGACGAGGCCGCGGCCGCGCCGAAATGCTTGTGGCGGATGAGGCTCGCCTCGCTGATGTCGCCAGTGATCACGGGGATGGTATCCTGCACGGCATCGCCGACGAAATAGCCGAGCATTCCCCATTCGAAGATGCTGTCGACCGGCACCTGCACGTCCACGCTATGCTGCCCCTTGCGGAAGTCGTCGCGGTGGAAGCCCCAGTCGGGAATGCGCTTGGCCAGCATCGCGGCGCTGGTGGATTCGCGTCCCTCGCAATTGGTCCGCGCGCCGATGACGGAGTTGGCGAACACCACCGCGCTCGATTCCATCCACGCGCAGTGCTCGCCCATCACCGGCACGTTGCCGGCGAGATAGGGCGTGCAGGTCTTGAGGATCTGGATACCGTGGGCGGCGACTTCCGCCTCGTCAGAGACGAAATTGTCGTGCGCCTCCGTCGTCATGCCCTGCTCCTGCCAGAGCGTGGGGTCCATGCCGCCCTGCAGATGGCACGAAAAGGCGTTCATGCGCGGCACGTCCACAACTTCGTCGCTGTCGAGATCGAAGCGGGAAAAAACGGCGCGATAATCTCCGCCATCTGCGGCATAATAATCCTTCACCCATTGCGGGGCGGAGCCGGGCACGCCGGCAACGTTGTTTGTCTCGACGAAACGCTCCGCGCCAAGCGCGTCGGCATAGCGGATGAGCAGTTCCATGGCTTTTTGCGTCGCGGCGCCGGACTCTCCGTCCAGCATGGCTTGTTCGGCATCGGTCAGCATCACCATGGCAGGCTCTCCATTATTCGTTACCTTACTATCGATCAGGATGGCGCGAGAAGCAAGGCTCGTGATTGCCTCGCAGCGCGAAGCCTGCCTCATCGAGCACAGAAAAATCCGTGGTAAATGCTCTTTTCACACTGGGGGGATAGAGGCATAGTCTCCTGAGCCATTGAATCACGGGCCTTTGCCGGGCCGCTGGGAGTTGATGTGAGCGCTGCTTTCCGCTTTCCGCGGTTCTTCATGACCAATGCCGGACCGTGCCCCTATCTGCCTGGGCGCACGGAGCGGAAGGTGTTTACCGAGCTGACCGGCGAGCACGCGTCCGAGCTCAACGACGCGCTGGGCCGCATCGGCTTTCGCCGCAGCCAGAACGTCGCCTATCGCCCGAGCTGCGCGGATTGCACGGCCTGCGTCTCGGTGCGGATCGTGGCGAACGAATTCAAGCCCAACGCCACGCAACGCCGCCTCGTGCGCCGCAACAGCGATCTGGTGGTGCGGGCGTGCAAGCCTTGGTCCACCGACGAGCAATTCTCGCTGCTCCAGCGCTATCTCGCCGCCCGCCACCCGACTGGCGGAATGACTGAGATGGACGAGATCGATTTTGCCGACATGGTCGAGCAGACGCCGGTCGAGACCTATCTTATCGAATATCGCGAACCGGGGGAAGACGGCCGCCCCGGTCGGCTGATCGGCGCCTGCCTGACCGACAAGCAGGGCGACGGGCTGTCGATGATCTACAGCTTCTTCGAGCCGGAGCTGGAAGGCCGCAATGGCCTCGGCAGCTACATCATCGTCGACCACATCCTGCGCGCCCAACGCGCCGGCCTACCCTATGTGTACCTCGGCTACTGGGTCGAAGGCTCGGACCGGATGAATTACAAGGTCCGCTATCAGCCGATGGAAAAGCTCGGCCGTGCCGGCTGGGAGCGGCTGGTGCTGCCGGCAGCCTCCGCAGAAACGCAAAGCGCCGTGCGCCCGGAGCAGAGCCTGACTCGCGACCATGAGGGGCGGGTGCTTAAGTAATCGGCCTGCGTCGGTCTGAACGGGGGTGTCGTGCGCGCTTGCGGTCGTGCGCTATGAGTTCCGCTACTTGAGAGCAGGTAAGGCTAAGCCTGCGGCTGGAAACTCGTGGGGAGTGGTCTTTGCCAAACCTCCCCGTTCGTGCTGAGTAGGGTCTGAGTGGCGCCGCAGGCGCGTATCGAAGAGCCGTATCGAAGCATCGCAGCGCATAGGCTGGTCCTTCGATACGCCGCTTCGACAAGCTCAGCAGCTACTCAGGACGAACGGACGGGAGATCCGCAATGTCGTCGCGTCCGGAACGTCCGCTTTCGAGCTAAAAACTCGAAAAGCCGCCCTTTCGTGCAAGAGCGCCTTGTGAACACCACCCGTCCATAAACGCTAAGGGTCCGGCCGCTCGAAAGCTGCCGGACCCCTGCTGGAAAGCCCCCCGGTTCCAGTTCGCTCGGGGCGTGCGGCCGCGATGTTGCGCCTTGCGGTCATGCGCCTTGGTGCGAGCGATAAGGGGAGGCTATCAATGCCTTAGCGGCTTGGCGAGTCCGGTGGCCGGGCTGCCCGTCCCAAAGTGGATCAGCCGAAGGGTCCGTGCGTCAGCCTGCCAGAGCGGGGGCGATTGCTGCGCAGAGCGCGTCCAGCCCGGCGGCGTCGGCCTCGTCGAAGCGGGCGGGGCGGGGACTGTCGAGATCGAGCACGCCGATCAGCGCGCCTTCGTGGATCACCGGCACGACCAGTTCCGATGCGGAGGCGGCATCGCAGGCGATGTGGCCAGGGAAGGCGTGGACATCCTCGACGCGCTGGACCTGCCGGGTCGCCGCAGCCGTACCGCACACGCCGCTGCCCAGCGCGATGCGGATGCAGGCCGGCTTGCCTTGAAATGGGCCGAGCACCAGCACCTCATCCACCAGCCGGTAGAAGCCGGCCCAGTTGAGGTCCGGGACATATTGCCAGATCAGCGCTGCGACATTTGCCATATTGGCGATGGCGTCTGGCTCGCCCTCGGTCAGCGCGCGCGCCGCAGCGAGGAGATCGGCATAAAGAGCGGGCTTGTCGCTGCCCGTTGCGGGAGAAAAATCGTACATGCCTGCCCATTTAGGCGCCGCCTGTCCCCCGCGCCAGCCTCTTGGCTCTTGCGGATCGGGCCGCCGCATGGTCTTCAGGCTCAGGATTATCGGGCGGTTAACGAAACGGGGAAGCAGCCATGGAGCCGATCGGGCAGACAGGCGTGAGCGAAGCGGAGGAGATGCGGGCGCTGGGCCGGGACGTCGGGCGCCGTGGCGTGGAGCGGCTGGGCGCCGGCATGACGCGCTTGGTGGAGGAGACCTCCGCGCTCTATCGCTGGGCGCTGACGATGCTGGTTCTGCTGAATGCCGGCGGCCTGTGCCTGAGCCTGCTCGCGCGGGACAGCCTCGGGCCGGATGCCCTCTCGCAAGTGGCTCTGACCTTCTTCGGCGGCATGATGATGGCGCTGCTGGCGGCGCTCGTTGGCCTGGCGCTCACGGTCCCACTGGCTGGAGCGATGCGGCGAGCGATGACGGATTGGACCGAGGTTTCTCTCTCCGGCGAGCTGAGCGATGCGGCGACGACCTCCGCCCGCTACGTCCGCCGGATGGGGACGGTGTGGATCGCCGCAATGGGCCTCGTCGGGCTGATTGCGCTGGCGTTGTTCGCGGCGGGGGCGCTCATGCTCGGCGAGCGGCTGGGCATCTTCGGTCCCGCCAGCGAGCCTGCCGCTGCGGTGGAGAGCGTGGCGCCCGAGGCCGCTGCGAACAGCACCGCGCCCGCCATTCCTCTCCCTGACGCCGCCGCGCCGCCGGTGTCGGCGGTTGCGCCGGCGTCCAGTCCTGCTACGCGCCCGGTCCCAAGCCAAACACAGGCGCAGCCACGCGCCGCGACAGCCGCACCTGCGCCGTCAGCGCGGACCGAGCGGCAGGCCTCACCGCCGCCGGTCCGATCCGCGCCTGCACGCACCACATCCCAGCCCGCGTCTGCGAATCCGGCCCCGCCTCCCGCCGCGTCCTCGCCTTCGGTGCCGAGTGAGGCGCCGCTGCTGTCTCCCGGCGCCCCCACCACCGGAAACTGATCGTCAGGCCCGGCAGCGATTGGCTCTTGCGACAGTGCCCCGCGCCGGGTGATGAGGGGCCATGCCGCGCATCCAGATCACGCGATCGATCAGCATCGATGAGGACGAGCTTCTCGAGAGCGCCACGCGCGCGTCCGGGGCTGGCGGTCAGCATGTCAATACCACCGACAGCGCGGTCATTCTGCGCTTCGATGTCGCCGGTTCGCCGTCGCTGCCGGAGGCGGTCAAGACGCGCCTCGCAGCGCTGGCGGGCACACGAATGACGGGGGAGGGGGTGCTCATCTTGCGCAGCGAAGGCTCGCGCTCGCAGTTCGAGAACCGGCGCGAAGTGCGCCAGCGGCTGTGCGATCTGATCGCGCAGGCCACCATCGTGCCCAAGAAACGCAAGCCGACCAAGCCCACCAAAGCTTCGCAGGTGCGCCGTGTCGAGGGCAAGACCAAGCGCGCGTCGGTAAAAGCCGGGCGGGGGAAGTGGCGGGAGTGATGGCCTGCGAGGCCATCCGCCCCTGCCGGATCACATCTTCACGCAGCCCCGCAAGGCCGCGCGCAGCGCCATCGTCGCATTGCTGAGCGATGCCTCGCCCTCCAGCCTGCCGTTGATCCGCAGCATCGCCGTTCCTTTCTGCTGTGTCAGCAGCGGCACCAAAGGTGTGCCGGTGATGCCGCCGATCCAGTGGGTGCCGTTGGCGCTGCCACGCTGGACGGGAATGTTGACCAGACGGCCGGCGAAATTCCAGGTCATCGTCAGGGCGTTGCCGGCGGTCGGCTTGTTGAGCAGCATTGCCATATAAGGCTTCCCGCCCTCGCAATAGAGGCTGAGGGCTTCGATGTGGGGGGATGCTGCGGCGCTGACATAGGCCATGGGCGCGCGCCCGGCGACGGGCACGACTTCCCACGGCGTGCCGGGCAGGGCCACCGCCGTCTCGGGCGGACTGTTATCAAGCAGGGTCTTGATCTCGGGCGCGACGGGCAGCCGTGTACCGGTGGCGGGGGCGTAAACGCTCAGCTTGCCGCGTTCCCACAGGCCCACCTGCACCGCCCGTCGGGCCGGGTCGATCATGATATAGGCCTGCTCCTCGCCGCCCTTGTGCTGCGCGTTGCCGGAGAGATAATAATAATTCCCGACGCGCTTGAGCGGGGTGACGACTGAGAGATTGGTCCGCAGCACGTCCATCTTCGGCCCTAGCCGGGCCTTGAGCGCCGCCGCGACGGCGCCGCGATCCAGCAGATCGATATTATCTTTGGCGTAGCTGCCCGGATATTTGCCCACGAGGCTGGCAAGGTTCGTCCATTCCGCCGGGATGCCCTGCACGGCGGCGGCCGGTGTTGCCGCTGGTCGCGGTGGCGTCGGGGCTGGTCTGCCGACGGCCGCGCTGCCCTTGCAGAGCATGAACAAACCGCCTGCCGTAAAGGCGGCATGAAAAGGGTCAGGTCTCTGACCGCGCATCAGATTGTCCTCGAACCGGATGACCCCGGCCTTTTCGTCATCATTGACGTACATATAGACGCGCCCGGAATCGCTGGCGCTGATCGGAAACGGCATGAACACGGCCGTGATGCCCTCATAGCTCGGGCCCATGAAGCTCACTGCATATTCGACGCGCGGCGGCGTGACCGTGCGGCCATTGGCGCGGAAGGTCATGCCCTTGTCGTCGATGGTGACGCGGGGCTCCCCGCTGCAATCGCCGCGCGGCGCGTAGCTGCCATAGATGTGATCGAGGCCCTGGCCCTTAAGACTGGCGATTGTCAGGGCCTGCGTAGCGCTCCCTTGGAGCGCAAGCGCACAGGCAGCGATGATCACGCCGGACCGGCGCGATGCGATTTTGGAAAGGATCGGAAAGGCCATGTCTACTCCCCCACGAAGTTGACGCCTTCCCTCAGATGAGCTGACTCGGGTGGGAAGGACTATGGCCATTATCCACGAGTTAACCCAAATGGTCGAATGGTTAATGAGGGGGGCTGGTCGCCTCAGCCTGCGATTACGATGTCCGCTAGAATGGCATCGAGCAGCAGCATTCCAGCCGGGGTGACGCGCAGGCGCTCACCGGTTTGCTCCAGCAAGCCGTGGCCGACCAGCTTTGCAATGGCGTGCTCGTCTACCAGCGCTGGGCGGTCCAGCCCGGTGCGCTGGCTGAGCGCGGCCAGATCGATGCCTTCAGCGAGGCGCAGGCCCATCATCAGCGCTTCGGCCGCCTGTTCGCCGGCGGGCAGCACGCGCTCCTCGGCGAGGCCATGGCCATTGCGATCCAGCGCCGCCATCCAGTTCTCGGGCTTGCGATGACGCACGGTGGCCATGCCGCCGCGCCGACCATGCGCACCGGGACCGACGCCGGCATAATCGGCATAGCGCCAGTAAGCGAGGTTGTGCCGGCTCTCCTGCCCGGGCGCGGCATGGTTGGAGACTTCATAGGCCGGGCGGCGGGCCGCCAACGTCATGGCCTGCGTCAACTCGAACAGCGTCGCGGCATGGTCCGCATCGGCGGGCACCAGCGTGCCCCGGCGCACATCGGTTTCGAACCGCGTGCCGGGCTCGATGGTCAGTTGATAGAGCGAGAGATGATCGGTGCCGAAGCTGAGCGCGCGGGCCAGTTCGCGCTCCCAGTCCGCCTCGCTCTGGCCGGGGCGCGCATAGATGAGGTCGAGGCTGACGCGCGGCACGCAGGCCTGCGCGGCCGCCAGAGCCCTGAGGCCTTCGTCCACGCCGTGCGCCCGGCCCAGAAAGCGCAGGGCCGCATCATCCAGCGCCTGCAGGCCCAGCGAAAGGCGGTTGACCCCGGCGGATGCCACCTGCGCAAAGCGCGCGGCCTCGGCGCTGTTCGGATTGGCCTCCATGGTGATCTCGATGTCGTCCGCGACCGCCCAGTGGCCGGTCGCCGCATCGATCAGCGCGGCCACGGTCTCGGGCGGCATCAGCGAGGGCGTGCCCCCGCCGAAGAAAATGCTGCCCAGCGTCCGGCCCGGCAGCAGCGCGGCTTCATGGGCCAGATCGGCGAGCAGCGCCGCGCGCCACGCTTCCTGATCCACCGTATCGCGGACATGGCTGTTGAAGTCGCAATAGGGACATTTGGCCACGCAGAACGGCCAGTGGATATAGAGGGCAAGCGGCGCGGGAGAGGCCATGGCCGCCGCTATAGCGGATTGCGCGCCAAAGTCAGCCCATGGCGAATATACCACGGTTCAGTGGTTAAATATTAATTAACAATGATTTAACGCAATTTATTGGTGAAGAAAATGTTTTCCCAACCGTTCATACTGAGCTAGGTTCCACACCGGAACCGCAGGGGGAACGGCGGACGCACATGGACGCGGGCAAAGGGCGAGAAGTGGTGCGACGGCCTATGCGGGCGGCGATGGGCCTGCTCGCGCTCTGCACCCTGACGCCGGCGCCCGTGCTGGCTGGCGATGCGCCTTCTGCTGCCATGCCGCGCGATGCGGCGCATTTCCGCGATATCATGCTGGCTGCTCACAATGGCGAACGCGCCGCGCGGGGCGTGCCGAAGCTGGCGTGGAGCGATGAACTCGCGGCCGATGCGGCGCAGAGCGCTACCCGGCTGGCGCAGGAGCCGGACCCGATTGCGGCCCATCACAAATCCGGCGGCGCGGGCAACTATGGCGAGAATCTCTGGGCCGGCACCCGCGATGCCTATGCCTATGAGGAAATGGCGGAAAGCTGGCTGGAAGAGCGCGCGCTCTACCTGGATGCGCCGGTGCCGGATATTTCGCGCAGCGGCAATTGGGCGGATGTTGGCCATTATTCACAGATCATCTGGGCCGGCACGCGCCGCGTCGGCTGCGCGCTCCACCCCACGGCGACGCTGGACGTGCTGGTGTGCCGCTACGATCCGGCGGGCAATGTCTACGGGCACCGCGCGTCGGTCGATTACGCGGGGCGCTGAGCGCGGGGCGTCCTTTCAGAACAGCGCAGTGACCAGTTGCTCGAATGCCCGGGCGCGGTGGCTGACCGCCTGCTTCGCCTCGATGGGCATCTCGCCAAAGGTCTGCGTCGCCCCGGTCGGCAGGAACACCGGATCATAGCCAAAGCCCTGCGCGCCGCGCGGCGGCCAGACAAGGCTGCCGGCGACGCGACCCTCGAACAAAACGGTCTCGCCATCCGGCCAGGCGAGGCAGAGCGTGCAGACGAAGGCCGCGCTGCGGTCCACCTGCGGGCCTTGCGCGCAGAGCAGCCCCTCCACCTTGCCCATCGCCATATACCAGTCGCGCCCGGGCTCGCCCTCGAACCATTGCCGCTCTGCCCAATCGGCGGTGTAGACGCCGGGCCGTCCACCCAGCGCCGCCACATCGAGGCCGCTGTCATCGGCCAGCGCAGGCAGGCCGGAGGCGGTGGCGGAGGCGAGCGCCTTGAGTGCGGCGTTTTGCGCGAAGGTGGTGCCGGTCTCCTCCGGCTCGGGCAGGCCGAGCGATCCGGCAGACACCGGCGCCATGCCATAAGGCCCGAGCAGCGCGCTGATCTCACGCACCTTGCCTTCATTGTGGCTCGCGATGACGAGCTTGCCGGGTTCCAGTTTGCGGGTCATTGCGTTCATCGGGCCGAGGTAATTTTTAGGTCTGTAAAGAGAAATTCGCCAGTGGAGCAGACGATACGCACCACGGGGTCCGGCACCGCGAACGCTATTCTCGTTTCTTCGCCAGCGATCGTGCCCACGACGGACTGACCGTCGAACGTTAGAGAGAAATCATAGACCGGGGCATCTTCCGCGATGCCGAAGAGCTGATGTTCGACTTCTTGTCCACCGTGGAACTCATCCCACTGGAGGTATTGCACGACAGCATTCTTGTGCCTGGTCTTCAACCCTACCTTGCTGGCGAGCAATGCTTTCAAGATGAAGCCGGCCTGATCACCCGAGGATTGTCCCGGCGGCGACGCAGCCATGAAGTGAACGCGCGCAAGCGGTGCCCACTTGCTATCTTTGGCGATGTTCAGCAGCTTCATTTTCCCGGATACTGTCACCGAGCCCTCCGGCACGGGAAATGTCAGCTCGGAGAAATGCCCCGGAGCCGTATCGCAGGCATAGGTGATGCCCCTCGTTTGCGCGTTCGGGGCCTGCGCAATTGCCACTGTCGGGGTGATAAGGAGCGCCACGCCCAAACATGATCGCCAGATTGTCATTCGATATCCCCCTTCGTTTTTCCAAACTGACTTACCGCCCCGTGGCGCGGTCCTGCGCGGCGAAGATCTGCGTGCAGCCGATGCGTGCGAGGCGCAGCAGGCGCAGCAGCGCTTCCTCGTCATAGGTTGCGCCTTCCGCCGTGGCCTGAGCCTCGGCAATGTTGCCGTTGGAGAGCAGCACGAAGTTCGCGTCGGCATGGGCATTGCTGTCCTCGATATAATCGAGGTCGAGCACCGGATTGCCCTGATAGATGCCGCAGGAGACCGCCGCGACCTTGGCCTGGATCGGATCAGCGGTCAGCGCGCCGCTGGCGAGCAGCTTGTCCACTGCGATCCGCAGCGCCACCCAGGCGCCGGAGATGCTGGCGGTGCGGGTGCCGCCATCGGCCTGGATCACGTCGCAATCGAGCGTGATCTGCCGCTCGCCGAGTGCCTTGAGGTCCACCACCGCCCGGAGCGAGCGGCCGATCAGCCGCTGGATTTCCTGCGTGCGGCCGGACTGCTTGCCCTTGGCCGCCTCGCGCGATCCGCGGGTGTGCGTGGCACGGGGGAGCATGCCATATTCCGCCGTCACCCAGCCTTCACCCTTTCCACGCAGAAACGGCGGCACGCGCTCTTCCACGCTCGCCGTGCAAAGCACCCGCGTCTCGCCAAAGGAGACGAGGCAGCTGCCTTCGGCATGGATGGTAAAACCGGGTTCCATGGCGATCGTACGCATTTCGTCGGGGGCGCGGCCGGATGGGCGCATGAGCATGTCCTTTTGTCTGCTGAAATTTGCCCGCGCTCTAGCGCCCCTGTTGCGACTTGGCCAGCGCCGCGCGCCGTCCTACATACGGGGGATGTCCGGGCCGCCCATCAACCTTTTGAGCGATCGCGCGCGCGATATCTTTCGCGTCGTCGTGGAATCCTACATCGGCACCGGGGCGCCGGTCGGTTCGCGCACGATCAGCCGGTTGAGCGGGCTCAACCTTTCGCCCGCGTCGATCCGCAATGTGATGCAGGATCTGGAGGAAGCGGGGCTGCTCGCTGCACCGCACACCTCGGCGGGGCGGATGCCGACCGAATCCGGTCTGCGCCTCTTCGTGGACGCGATGATGCAGGTTGCGGAGCCGTCCGAAGACGAGAAGCGCGCCATCGAGCGGCAATTGACCGGCGAAGGGCCCATCGAGGAAGCGCTCAACGCCGCGTCTGCCTTGCTTTCTGGCCTCTCGGCCTGCGCCGGGCTGGTGATGGTCCCGCGCCGCGAGACGCTGCTCAAGCAGTTCGGCTTTGCCTGGCTGTCGGACCGGCAGGCGCTGGCCGTGCTGGTCGGGCAGGATGGCACGGTCGAGAACCGCATAGTCGATCTGCCGGCAGGCACGACGCCCTCGATGCTGGTCGAGGCGGCCAATTATCTCTCCGTCCACGCCACCGGTCGCACGCTGAGCGAGGTGCAGGCCTGGCTGAGCGGGCAGATCGAGGCGGAGGAAACGGCGCTCGATGAGGCTTCGCGCCATTTGGTCGCGCGGGGCGTGGCAGCGTGGAGTCGCGATACCGAGGATCGGCCCGTGCTCATCGTGCGCGGCCAGGCCAATCTGCTCGACGAGCAATCCGCCGCCGATCTGGAGCGCGTGCGCCAGCTGCTGGACGAGCTGGAGGGCAAGAGCGAGATCGCCCGCCTGCTGGACAGCGCCCGCGCTGGCGCCGCGACCAAGATCTTCATCGGGTCGGAGAACAAGCTCTTTTCCCTGAGCGGCTCTTCGGTCATAGCAGCGCCATATCGCGGACCCGGCGGGCAGGTGGTCGGCGTGGTTGGTGTGATCGGCCCAACCCGGTTGAACTATGCCCGCGTCGTCCCCATGGTGGACTTCACCGCACAGACCCTCAGCAGATTGATGAAATGACGGAAGACATGACTGACCAGACCAACAATGAGAATGAGACCCTGGCCGCTGACATCGCCGAGGGCGCGGGCGAGACGCTGAGCCGCGAGGAGATCGCCGCCGCGCGTATCGCCGCGCTGGAGGAAGAGCTGGCCAACGCCAAGCAGGAGACGCTCTACGCTGTCGCGGATACCCAGAATGTCCGTCGCCGGCTGGAGAAGGAACTGGCCGATACCCGCGCTTATGCCGCGACCGCCTTCGCCCGCGACATTCTCTCCGTGGCCGACAATCTCAGCCGCGCGCTGGAGGCGATTCCGGCCGAACTGCGCGCGGACGAGAAGGTGAAAGGGCTGATCGCCGGCCTCGATGCCACCGGCAAGGAGATGGAGAGCGCGCTGCGCAAGCATGGCGTGGAGAAATTCACCTCGGTGGGCGAGCCGCTCGATCCCAACAAGCATCAGGCGATGATCGAGATGCCCTCGGCAGAGGCTGCACCCGGCACCATCGTGCAGGAGATGCAGGCCGGCTACATGATCAAGGATCGCCTGCTGCGCCCGGCTCTGGTCGGCGTGGCCAAGGCGGCGGAGTAACAGGCGTCGTGCGCGGCGCGGCCATGGCGGTCCTGACCGGGCTGGTCGCGCTCGCCTGGCCGGTCGCGGCGCCGCTGGCGGCACAGGCGCCTGCCGCGTCACCCGCACCAAGTCCGGACGCACTCTCGCATGCCTTGCGGGATCATGGCAGCGGAGAGGTGGATGCCGGTGATCTGCGCGCCGTGACCTGCGTGGAAACCAGCGAGGCGCCCGGCGCCTTCGATTGCCAGTGGGAGCAGCGCCGGGACGGCAACTGGCATCCCTATACGAGCTGGCTGGCGCTGGTCGGCGCGCAATGGACCATGCTCGATGCGCCGATCCCGGTGCCGGATTTCAATCGCGGGAAGCTCAAGCCGCTGGCGCCGTCCACCCCCTGAGCGGCGGCGGTGCTTCCGGCGTCAGTTCAGGCCGGGTCCGCGAGCAGCACCGCCGTGCCTGTGGCCGAGACCATCAGCATCGATCCGCCCGAGCCGAGCACTTCATAATCCAGGTCCACGCCGATGATCGCATTGCCACCGGCCGCGGCGGCGCGCTGGCGCATTTCCGCCATGGCTTCCTCGCGGGCGCGGCTCAGCACTTCTTCATAGGCGCCGGCCCGCCCGCCAACGATATCGCGCACGCTGGCAAAGAGATCGCGGAAGAGATTGGCACCCACGATCACCTCGCCGGTCACCACGCCGCAATAACGCTGCACCGTGCGGCCATCGATATTGTTGGTGGTCGTGACGATCATCTCGGTCGGGGCATTGCCCCAGGGATTATCGGCCATCTCTCCGCTCCTCTCGCCGCGCGTGCGGCTTATTCCATGCCAAGGGCCGC
Organism: Sphingobium sp. B8D3B; assembly: GCF_025961875.1. Lineage (NCBI taxonomy): Bacteria > Pseudomonadati > Pseudomonadota > Alphaproteobacteria > Sphingomonadales > Sphingobiaceae > Sphingobium > Sphingobium sp. B8D3B. The sequence goes on from NZ_JAOQON010000001.1 coordinate 3,385,835, forward strand.
CAGATAGGTCTGGAGGATTGCCTCCATCTCCTGGCGATCATGCGGCGGCAGCTTCCGCAGGCGGACGATCTGGCGCATGATCTTGACGTCATAGCCTGTTGCCTTGGCTTCGCCATAGACATCCTTGATGTCGTCCGAAATGCCCTTCTTTTCTTCTTCGAGGCGCTCGATGCGCTCGATGAGAAGGCGCAACTGGTCGGCGGCGATGTTGTCGCTCATGTCTGCAAGGTCTCCGGAAGGAATGTGTCAGAATCGAATGCGCGGTCCTAGCCAGCCGCTGCCCTACCTGTCTAGGCATCGATCGCACCGGACGGCGTAGCCATTGCGACGGTGGCAAAAAAATTTCCCGCCATGTCACAATCGTCGCCCGCCCGCTCGTCATGCCTGTGCAAACCCCGATGGACAGGAGACACGATCATGACCGCACGCCTCGATCCCTTCACCGCCGCGCCCGCGCTCATCAAGCAATGGATGGCGACCTCGCTTGCCATCAACGACAGCCTGGAGCCTGCGCTCGTGGAACTGGTGAAGGCCCGCGCCTCGCAGATCAACCAGTGCGCCAACTGCCTCAACATGCACACCGCCGAAGCCCGCGAAAAGGGGGAGAGCGAGCAGCGCCTCTACTTGCTCTCGGTCTGGCGCGAGGCGCCATGCTATAGCGCACGGGAGCGGGCCGCGCTGGCGTGGACCGAGGCGCTTACGCGTCTGTCGGAAGGGCATGGCGGAAAGGACGAAGCCTATGCACAGCTCGCGGCCCAGTTCAGCGAGGAAGAGCAGGTGAAGCTGACGCTGCTGATCAACATCATCAATGGCTGGAACCGCCTCGCGGTCGGCTTCGACCTGTGGATCGAAACCCCGGCGACCCGCAAGCTGGCTGCCTGATGCGCGCAGGGCATCCCATGTCCCCTCATCAGCAGGAGGATGCAGCGATCAGTTTCGATCCGCTGCGTCCCCGGCTGGTGCGGGTCGCGTACCGGATGCTCGGTTCCGTGGCCGATGCCGAGGATGTGGTGCAGGAGGCATTCATTCGCTGGATGCGGGTCGACCGTGCAGAAGTGCGCGAGCCGGAGGCGTTCCTCCGCCGCACGGTCACGCGGCTTTGCCTGGATCATGCCAAGTCGGCGCGGGTCCAGCGGGAGCATTATGTCGGGCCATGGCTGCCCGAACCGGTCATCGAGGATGAGGAGGAGCAGGAGGATGTGACCCTGCCGCTGATGCTCGCACTGGAGCGGCTCTCACCTCTCGAGCGCGCGGCGTTCCTGCTGCATGATGTGTTCGGCGTCTCGTTCGAGGAAATCGCTGCCACCATCGATCGGGAGCCGGCGGCCTGTCGCCAGCTTGCCGCCCGGGCACGGGACCATGTGCGGCAGGCGCGGCCCCGCTTCGAGGTTGAGAAGCAGCGGGGTCTGGAGATCGCGAGCGCTTTCTTCGCGGCGTCGCGCACCGGCGACATGACCGCGCTCGGCGCGATGTTGGCCGCTGATGTCAGCATGCACGCAGATGGCGGCGGCAAGCGCTCGGCAGCGGTCGCCGAGGTTCTCGGGCGACGCAATGTGCTGCTGTTTCACAAGGCGCTGGCGGTGCTGTTTCGCAAGCATGGCTCGCAGCTTGTGCGCACAGCGCTCATCAATGGCCTGCCGGGGTTCGTGACGCGCGAGGCCGATGGCGAGCTGCAGACCACCGCCTTCGAGATCGAGGCGGGGCGCATCATTGGCATCTATGTGGTGCGCAATCCCGATAAATTGCGGCACTTGCACTAGGCGGAATGCAGTGAGGGGGAAGCAGCGCTCCCCCTCATCGGATCTCGATGATATCGGCCTGACGGATCAGCCCGCGCGGCCGGCGCCGCTGCGACGACCGCCACCGGGATTGCCTTGCGGACGTCCGCCGCCGAAGTGGCGCGGACGCTGACCGCCCGGCTTGCGGGCGCGATCACCCTCGGAGCGGGTGTCCGTCTGGCGCTGTTCGCCCGATGCGGCAGCATAGACCGGGCGCAGGCGCTTAGGCAGGCGCTCGGCATCCATGGTCGCGGCAGGTTCAGGGCGCTGGGCCAGCGGGTCGAAGCCGGGCCGGTTCGGGGCGTGGCCATCATGATAGCGGCCGCCGGGATTGCGCTGGCCGCCGCGCTGGGCGTCCTGCCCATCGCGAGGCGCGCGCGCCGGGCGGGCGGTCTGGCCGTCCCGCTCGCCACGGAAGGGGCGTTCGCCGCGTTCACCGGCATTCCGGCGCTGGCCATCCTGACCGGGCGCGCGGTCGAAGCGGGCCGGGCGCTCGCCGCGTCCCTCGCCCCGTCCATCATGGCGCGGTGCGCCGGCGCCGGCTTCGCGACGGTCGTCGGACCGGCCGCGTTCCGGGCGATCACGGCGCTGCTGCGAGTCGGGGCGCCGGCCCTGGCCCTGACCGCGTCCCTGACGGCGCCCATCGGCATCGCCGACGGCGTCCGCAACAGCAGCCTTGGAGGGCAGCGGCAGACGGCGGGCTTCTACCACGAAGTCCTCGGGCAGCGGCATCACCGCCAGTTTGACGCGGGTCAGCTTCTCGATGTCGCGCAGATAGGGCTTCTCGTCCGGCGCGACGAAGCTCATCGCAATACCGTCGGCGCCGGCACGGGCCGTACGACCGATCCGGTGGACATATTGCTCGGCGACATTGGGCAGCTCGAAGTTGAAGACATGGCTCACGCCCGACACGTCGATGCCGCGCGCGGCGATGTCAGTTGCCACCAGAACCTGCACGCTACCGGTGCGGAAGCCCTGCAGGGCGGCAGTGCGCTGGCCCTGGCTCTTGTTGCCGTGAATGGCCGCCGCGCTGATCTTGGCGGCAACGAGGTGCCGCGCCACGCGGTCCGCGCCATGCTTGGTGCGGGTGAAGACGAGCGCCCGGTCGAGCGCGCCGGAAGCGATGGCATCGCGCAGGCGCAGGGTCAGCAGCGCCTGCTTCTCCTTCTGGTCGATGAAGGTCGCATATTGCTCCACGCGCTCGGCGGTGGTGGATTGCGGCGCGACCTCGACCTTGACCGGATCGTTGATGAAGCGCTTGCCCAGTTCCGCAATCGCCTGCGGCATGGTCGCGGAGAAGAACAGGCTCTGGCGCTCGGCCGGCAGCATCTTGGCGATCTGCGTGAGCGGCTTGATGAAGCCCAGGTCCATCATCTGGTCGGCCTCGTCGAGCACGAAGATCTCGACATTGCGCAGCGTCAGCGCGCGCTGGTCGATCAGGTCGAGCAGTCGGCCCGGCGTCGCGACGAGAATGTCGGTGCCCGGCACCAGCGCGCGGGCCTGCTTGCCCACCGGCACGCCGCCAAAGACGACCTGCACGTTGAGGCTGAGATACTTGGCATAGCCGCGCATGTTCTCGGCGATCTGCGCCGCCAGCTCGCGGGTGGGCGAGAGCACCAGCATCCGGCAGGAGGCCGGTTTGCGGGGCTGGGGATTGTTGAACAGCCGGTGCAGCGAGGGCAGCGAGAAGGCTGCGGTCTTGCCGGTGCCGGTCTGCGCGATGCCGAGCAGGTCGCGGCCCTGCATCAGCGCCGGAATGGCCTGCTGCTGGATCGGCGTAGGGTCCGCATAACCCTTGGTCTCAAGGGCGCGGAGGATAGGCTCGGCAAGGCCAAGCTCATTGAAAAAAGACATGAATAGACTTTCGATATGACATGCGTCGCCCTCGCGTCTGTCGCGAGCGGGCGCAGCAGTGGTCTCCAAACGGGCGACCCTGCGTGAATAAGGAAGCTTGAGCGATTCTCGCATCCGTCCGTCCCGGCGGCCCTTGTGCAAGATGCGGGGCCTCACGCTGCGCGGGATTGCGCCGGATCACTAGTCCTGGCGCCGAATGCTGCGATGCACATAGAGGGCGTTTGTGGAAAAAGCAAGTATGCTCGCGTCGGCATGCGATTTCAGGCGAGCCGCCGAGCTGGTCGTCAGCCTTGCCATGCCCAGCATTCGGCCTACTAATCAGCCTATGCCGCTTCATATCACCGTGCCCGAGCAGCCCTCCGAGGCCGACCGCAACGCTGTGTTCGCGCCTTTGCTGGCCTATAACATCGCGCAGGCAGGGGATCCGAACATCCGCCCTGTCGCCATCCTGCTGACCGACGAGCAGGGCGAGCGGGTGGGCGGCATCTGGGGCAAATGCTCCTATGACTGGATGTTCGTGGAGCTTCTCGCCATCGCGCCGGAGCATCGCGGCGGCGGCCATGGCAAGGCGCTGATGGCCGAGGCGGAGCGGGTGGCGCGCGCCCATGGCTGTGTCGGCATTTGGCTCGACACCTATGCCTTCCAGGCGCGCGGCTTTTACGAGAAGCTGGGCTTTAGCGTGTTCGGCAAGCTGGACGATCATCCCGTCGGCCAGCAGCGCTTCTTCCTGAGCAAGCGCCTCTGAGAGCAGCGCTCTATGTCCTCCCCGACCAGCGGCCGGGGAGGCACGATATGGATTTTAGCGCCCGGCGAGCACTTCGCCGATCTGCACGGCATTGAGCGCGGCGCCCTTGCGGAGGTTGTCGCCGACGACGAACATGGCGAGGCCATGCTCAACCGTGCGGTCCGGGCGCACGCGACCGACGAACACCGGGTCCGCGCCCGTCGCGTCGAGTGCGTTGGGCACATCGCTCACCACCACGCCCGGCGCCTTGCCGAGCAGCGCCAGCGCTGTCTCCGCATCGATCGGCCGCTCGAACTCGGCATTGATGGAGAGGCCGTGGCCGGTGAACACGGGCACGCGCACGCAGGTGCCGGAGACGGGCAGGCCGGGGATTTCGAGAATCTTGCGGCTCTCGTCGCGCAGCTTCAGCTCTTCTTCGGTATAGCCGTCCTCGCCCAGCACATAATTGAGCGGCACGATGTTGTTGGTGATCGGCACCGCCCACTTCTCGGGCTGGGGCACGAAGTCGGCCTTGCCGTTGAAGGCGAGCGCGGCGCCCTTGTCGCCCACGGCGGCGATCTGGCGCGCCAGCACGTCGATGCCTTCCATGCCGCCACCGGAGACGGCCTGATAGGTGGCGACGATCAGGCGCTTGAGGCCGGCGGCTTCATGCAGCGGCTTGAGCACGGGCATGGCGGCCATGGTCGTGCAATTGGGGTTGGCGACGATGCCCTTGGGCAGGTTTGCAAGCGCGTGCGGGTTCACTTCGGAGACGACGAGCGGCACCTCCGGATCGGAACGCCAGGCCGAGCTGTTGTCGACCACGATGGCGCCCGCTGCGGCGACCTTGGGCGCCAGCGCCTTGCTGGTGGAGCCACCGGCGGAGAAGAACACGATGTCGAGGCCGGCGAAATCGGCGGTCGCGGCATCTTCCACCGTGACCTGCTGGCCCTTGAACTCGACCTGCGAGCCGGCTGAGCGCGCCGAGGCGAACAGGCGCAGCGTGCCGACCGGGAAATCGCGCTCGGCGAGCAGCTGGCGCATCATCGAGCCAACCAGGCCGGTGGCGCCGACCACGCCGATATTCAGGCGGGCATCGGGGGAAAAGCGGGCAACCATCTATACGTTCCTTCCTGTTGATTGAAGGACGCGGCGGTCAGGCTTTCTTCTGGAAAGTCGGCCCCGCGCACTTCGCGGGGCTTCCTGTCCGGCTGATCGTGGCTCTCAGGCCGCGCGCATCCGAACCGCCCCGCTGATGCGGGTCGGTTTGGTAATAATCGGCTGAACGATCATTATGGACATGGCGCGCGCCTCTAGCGAGGGTGGCGCCTGCTGTAAATGGCAAAGATGCCTGCTCTCGGGAGAAAGCAGACATCCATGATGTTCAGATTTCGGAGTGGATCAGCGGCAGCGTACTTCACCCCGGTCGATCGAGCGACCGAGCAGGCCACCACCAACGGCGCCGAGCAAGGTCCCAACCGTGCGGTCGCCCTTCGTGTCTATCGCGCGGCCGGCGAGCGCGCCGACGCCGGCACCGATCAGCAGACCGGTCGTGCCGTCATTGCGCTTGCAGCGATACCGGCCATCGTCGCCGCGCCATATGCGGTCGTTATGGGAGAGGGCGCGGCCATTGTCCCGGTCTTTCGCGCGCTTTCCGTGCGCGGGCGCCCAGTGCGGCGGATCGGCCATGGCCGGTGCCATGGGCATCGCAAACGCCATCAGCGCTGTGGCGAGCAGGATCTTCTTCATCGGACTCATCCTCGTAATATCAAACAAGCGACCGGCACGTATCGCGCCGGCTCGTGCTGAATAACGCCGTACAACCGCCCTTGTTCCGGCGGTATCACGACTCATCGCTCGATCAGCCCGCCATGGCGGCTCGGCTTCGCCAGCGTCCCATCAGCATGTCGAGCGCCAAGGCGGCCGCCAGCGTGAGGCCGGTCAGGGGGAGGCACAGGCCGATGGCGAGCATGATCGCCGCGACGCCCTGCGCATTGCGGGGATCGGCGGGCCGGGCAGGCGCCTCCAGCCGGCCGTTCTTGCGGCGTTTCCACCAGAGCACGGGCGCGGTGAGGCACAGCAGCATCAGCGCGAGGCAGCCGAGCAGCATGAGCGTGCGGTTGATCTCGCCATATTGCTGGCCCTGATGGGTGGCGATGCCCCATTCGATCGCCCGCGCGCCGATGCCAAAATGCGCAAAGCGGGCATCCTGCATCACCGCGCCGCTTGCCGGATCGACGTAAATGGCGCGCGCATCCTGCGCTCGGCGCACGGACTGTGAGATGAGATAGGGCGCGCCGTCCGCCATCGGCAGGGTGAGCGTCCAAGGGGCGGCGAGGCCGCGCTTGCCGGCGATCTCCGCAGCCCGGTCGACGCCGATGTCGTCGTTGCCCGATGCGGCTGGCGGCGTCGCTTCCTGCATCGACCAGGGCAGGCTCTGTTTCGCGCCCTCGTCATGGCCGTGACCATCATGCGAGCGTGGTGCCGGCGCCTCCCAGGGATTGGGACCGGGCGCCTTGGGGCGGCCCAGCTCCGCACGGGCGACCCAGCCTTGCAACTGCTTGCCGGCAAAACCGGACCAGGGCAGGCCAGTGATCGCCAGAAACAGGATCACCCCGCCGGCGAGCAATCCAGTCGAGGCATGCAGATCGCGCCAGAACAGCCGCCCGCGCGCCTGCCCACGCAGGCCGACGACCGGGCTGCCGCGCCGGGGCCACCACAGGTAAAGCCCGCTCAGCACCAGCAGGATCGCCCAGCCGGCGACGATCTCCACCAGCGCATTGCCCACCGGTCCGGTGATGATCAGGCTGTGCAGATCGCGCACGGTCTGCATGACGCCGCCGGCCTTCGTGGTACCGAGCAGCATGCCGCGATAGGGATCGACAAAGGCGAGCCGGCGCGTGCCGTCCGCGCCTTGCAGGGTCATGCGCCAGCTCGCTGTCGGCTCGGCAGGCCGCTGGATCTGGCTCACCTGCTGGCCGGATTCCCGCTCGACGGTGGCGATCATCTCGCTCAGCGGCTGGGGCGCATCCTTTGGCGTCACATGCGACCAGTCCGCATAGACCAGCCGCTCGATCTCCGGTTTGTAGAGATAGAGCGCGCCGGTGATCGCCATCCACAGCAGCACCGGGAGGACGATCAGGCCGGCATAGAAATGCCAGCGCCAGACAGCCTGATAGAAGCCGCCGCCGGTCTTGGAGCGCGCGCTCATCGGCGGCCTCCGGCGGACAATGGCGCACGGGCGAGGGGAGGGCGGCGCATGGCTGCGCAGCAGAAGAGCAATCGGGTCATGAAAGGGTCAGCCTTGACGGGCAGCGCGCGGGGGCGTGCCGAAATGGGGATGTCGCGCGAGGCGACAGCGACGGGAGCGTCAGGGCTGATGCGGCGGGCCGGTCTGCGGGGGCGGCGGCGCGGCCAGACCGCGTCCGATGCTCACGGCCGTGCTCGGGCTGAGGATGGGTACCGTCACTATCGTCACGGCGACCCGCGCGATCCCGGGCGGGATGCTGTCCAGCGAGGCGCCGATCCCGGCAAAGGCGCAGGGCGCATCCGGGGCGGTGTTTTGCTTGTCCTGCTGCTTGCGGACGGTGCCGTCCGCATCGATCCAGCCGGTGATCATGCCGGCGCCGGTGCAGAGCACGACCGCGGGACCGTTTTGCACGGCGGGCATGAAGCCGGCCGGCACCAGCAGCCGCGCGAGCAGCACAAGCGCCAGCCACGCGGCGATCAGGCCACCGGCATGCGCGGTGCCGGTATCAGTGCTGGTATCAGTGCGGGTCAGGCGCGCGAGCATGTCCGCGCTTTACGGGATCGCGCCGCGTATGAGAAACGGCTTTTTAGACGTGTCGTCGCTCAGTGATTGTTCTTCGCCACGCTATCTTTCATCCGCGCGAGCTGCTCAGGCGTCGCCTCGGTCTGGTAGCGCGTCTTCCACTCATCCTGCGGCATGCCGTAGATAAGTTCGCGTGCAGCGGCCTTGTCCAACGTGCCGTCGGCCTCGGCCACCCAGTCGGCCAGGCAGTTGCGGCAGAAGCCCGCCAGACCCATCAGATCGACATTCTGCGCATCAGTGCGGTGACGCAGATGGTGGACGAGCCGGCGAAAAGCTTCTGCCGCTGTCTTGTCATCGAGCGTGTCTATCGTCATTGCTTGCACCTTCATGTCCGGTTCCAACCTCGGGCCACGCCGGTGGCCGCCACGGCATTCGCCATGTGGGCAGAGACCGCACCGAAGCAAGAGGCCAAATGAAGAAGCTCACTCCCCGCACCCGCAAGGTTCGCATTCTGGCGACCCTCGGCCCTTCGAGCAGCAGCGAGGTGATGATCCGCAAGCTGTTCCTGGCTGGCGCCGATGCCTTCCGGCTGAACATGAGCCACGGCACGCACGACGTTCATGCCGCCAATGTCGCGATCATCCGGGGACTTGAAAAGGAATTCGGCCGCCCGACCACCATCCTCGCGGACCTTCAGGGACCGAAGCTGCGGATCGGCACCTTCGCGCAGGGCGCGGTTTTTCTGGAAAAGGGCGCCGCCTTTCGGCTGGATCGCGACCCCGCGCCCGGCGACAGCAGCCGCGTCACTTTGCCGCACCCGGAGATTTTCGCCGCCGCGCAGGAAGGGATGCGCCTGCTCATCGATGACGGCAAGCTTGTCCTGCGCGTGCGGGCGGTGCGTGACGATGTCATCGATACGCTGGTCGAGGTCGGCGGCTCGCTGTCCGAGCGCAAGGGCGTCAACGTGCCGGACGTCGTGCTGCCGATGGCGGCAATGACCGAGAAGGACCGGCGCGATCTTTCCTTCGCCATCGAGGCGGGCGTGGACTGGATCGCGCTCAGCTTCGTCCAGCGGCCCGATGACCTGGCCGAGGCGCGCAAGCTGATGGGTGGCTATGGCTATCTGCTCGCCAAGATCGAAAAGCCGGCCGCGCTTGGCCGGCTGGAGGAAATCGTCGAGATGTCCGACGCGGTGATGGTCGCGCGGGGCGATCTCGGCGTGGAACTGCCGCCTTATGCCGTGCCGCCGCTTCAGAAGCAGATCGTGGAAAGCGCCCGGCGCTTGGGCAAGCCGGTCGTCGTCGCCACGCAGATGCTGGAATCGATGATCAAGGCGCCCACGCCGACCCGCGCCGAGGTGTCGGACGTCGCCACGGCGGTCTATGACGGCGCGGATGCGGTGATGCTCTCGGCGGAGACGGCGGCGGGCGACTGGCCGGAGGAAGCCGTGGCGATGATGGACAGCATCGCCCACAGCGTCGAACATGATCCGGGCTATCTGGACCGGCTGCACTTCACCAAGACCATGCCGGACCCGACGACGTCGGACGCACTGGCCGGCGCCAGCCAGCACATCACCAACACGGTCTCGGCCAAGGTGATCGTGTGCTTCACCACCTCGGGCAGCACCGTGCGGCGCATCGCGCGCGAGCGGCCGGGCGCGCCGATCCTGGCGCTCACCCCGCGCATGGATACCGCCCGGCGCATGGGCCTCATGTGGGGCGTCCATGCCGTGCGCACCAAGGATATCGGCAGCTTTGAGGAAATGATCGGCAAGGCCAAGCGCATGGCCATGCGCCACGGCTTTGCCGGCGCGGGCGACAAGATCATCGTGCTCGCCGGTGTCCCCTTCGGTACGCCAGGGTCCACCAATGTGCTCCATGTCGCGACCATTCGCGGCGATGAGTTGCGCACTCATCGCGAGGAATGAGGCGTCCCGGGGGCGTCGTATTGCACCAGTGATTGGCGCGGAGGAAGGTATGGAAACGACGCTCCGGCACCCCACTCCCGTCATTCCCGCGAACGCGGGAATCCAGCTGCAACGCTGCTCGTCAACGCGAGGCCGAACTGGCTTCCCGCGTTCGCGGGAATGACGAAGGGTGACTGCGCGTGCCTGCGAAGTTGTCCCACCCCTCAGTTCTTCACCGTGCCCTGCAATTGCGATGGCAGCGGTGGGCGCTCGGGATTGTCGCCATCGCGCCAGGGAATCACGCCGTGGCTGGTGCGGGTCTTGATCTTCCAGGCGCCATTCTCGCGCACGAAATGATCGACATAGCGACCGGCCAGCGTGGTCGCGGGCCGGTTCTCGCCATCGGCCGTGTAGAACATGTAGCGGGAGCGAGCGATGGCGGTGTCGCCGGTCACATCGATCACCTCGGTGGTAACGAGGTGAAAGCTGCGCTTGTTGACGAAGCCCGCTTCCGGCTTGCCCAGCTTCTCCTCCAGCAACTTCTGGATCGCCGCCGGCCCGGTAGCGCTGCCCAGCCCGCCGGACCAAGTCCCGTCGCTGGCGAACAGCCCGGCATAGCCGGCATAATCGCGCGCATCGAGATATTCGCCATAAGCGATGATCGCGCGGCGGATCGCCTCGCGGTCCTCCAGCACCTGCACGCGCTGGGCGAGCGCTCTGTCAGAAGTGCCACCCTGCTGCGCGGACGCCGCGCCGGGCGCGATCAGCGCCAGAGCCAGCGCTGCCCGCAACAACGCGCTCATGGCAGCGTGTCCAGCTTGCGACTTTCGATCGTCCACGCGGGGTCGCTGCACAGCTTGCAATCATCCCCGACGAACCACGCTCGTCCCGCCTTGTCGCCGCGCAATTGCCAGTCGAGCCACGCCACCACTGCCTGCGCCGCGCGTCCGCCATTCGGCTCGGCATAGGTGCCGGCGTGCGTCACGTCGGTGTTGATCACGGCGGAGGGGATGTGGGTGAGCCGCGCATAATCGTCCATGCCATTGGGGTAGGCGATGTCCGTCTTGCCGCCGAGCACATAGAGGGTCGGCTTGTCGATCTTCTGGAGCAGGCTCTTCTGCGCAGACATCTCGCCCGAGCCGCCCGGGACCGGACCGTTCATGATGCCGCTGTTCATGATGACGAAGGTGCTGACGCGCTTGTCGCCGGCATATTTGAGCGCCTGAATGCCGCCACAGGAATAGCCGGAGACCGCGACATGCGCAGTGTCGATCTTGCCCTTGAACGGGCTGCCCGCGCGGCCATTCTCGGCTGCGGCCCAGTCGATGGCCTGCCCGAGCTGCTGGTAGCGCGTTTTGTCGCGATGCTGCTCCCAGCTCTGCGGCGTGACGGTCACGCCCGGGCCGCTGTAGATGCCGCCCGGCGCGATGACGAGATAGCCATGGGAGGCGACCTCCAGCAAATGCTGGCGGGATGAGGCGCCGTCTTCGGTGCAGGCGCCGTTACCGAACACATAGACCGGCATCTTGCGAACGCCGAGTGCACTCAGATCGGCGGGCTGATAGACGACGAAGCCAGGGAAATTCTCATATTGCCGTTTGATGGCCTTGTATGGCCCGGTGCCTGTGCTGTCTGGCGCCCGGCTTTCTTCCATCATCTGGATGGCGGCCTGTGCGGCGAGATCGGCGCCAACTCCCGGGGGCGGCGCTGAACTCGGCTGGGCCTGGAGGGCCGCCGGGACGGTCATCGCCAGCAGGGACAGAAGGAATGCGCTCGAACCGGTCCGCCAATATGTCATGCCACTCTCCCAATTTATCATTCTGCTGTCGCCCCAGCGACAAAGAGGAGAGGGTCGCCCCTCTCCTCTTCTTTCTATCGGATCAATCTGTGTTGCGCACTGCTTGATCAGAACTTGCGGCGCACGGTCACGGCCCACTGGCGCGGCAGGCCGGGCTGAGCCGTCGCATACCAGGCGTTCGTGAACTTGTTGAGGTAGACCAGTTTGTCGAACAGGTTGGTCACTTCCAGCGCGACCGACCAGTCCTTGTCCACCGTCTCGTAGGTCAGGCGGGCATTGGCCAGCGTGTAGCTGTCCACGATGGCGATCGGCGTGCAGAGGAAGTCGCCGCAATATCCGTCCGTATAGGAGACGTCGATGCGCGGCGTCAGCGTGCCAACATCACCCAGATCAGCCTGATACTGCGCGCCCAGGCTCCACTTCCACTTGCCCACGCCGGGCCGGCTCGCGCCGACGACGATGGAGGTCGTGGGATAGTTGATGGAGGTGAACTTGAAGTCGGTGAGGCTGAGCGAACCGTCGATGGTGAAACCCTCGACCGGGCGCAGCGTGGTTTCCAGCTCGAAGCCGTTCACGCGGGCATCGCCGATATTCAGATACTGGCCGCACAGGCCGGGTACGCCGCCCTGGTTGACCGGGAGCGGATTGTTGTTGGAGTCGAGGCAGACCTGCGGAATGCCCTGATAGTCGGTATAATCCATGCGGAATCCGCTGGCGTTGATCCGCAGGAGCCGGTCGAACAGGTCCGCCTTGATACCGATTTCATACGACTTCAGCTTTTCCGCGCCGAACGGACGAATCTGCTGGAAGCTGTACGGACGGGGTGCCACGCCGCCACCCTTGAAGCCGGTCGCGAACTGGGCATAGGCCATGATGTCGGGCGTGATCTTGTAGGAGAGCGCCGCACGATAGTCGGTCAGCGTTTCCTTGTAGGTACCCACTTGGCCGGTCAGCGGATTGGTGGCGTTGCTGAGCGGCAGATAGTCGCCGACCCCATTGGGGTTGAGGCGGTTGTAGAGATAGTCCTTCTTCTCATGGCTCACGCGGATGCCGGCTTCCAGTGTCAGCGCAGGCGTGATGTTCCACGCAACGTTACCGAAGCCGGCATAGGTGCGCAGGCTGGCGGTATCGTCGTTGATGAACGAGAAGGTCGGCTTGGCGATCACGCACGCCGGGAGCGCGCCACCGCAAGGGGAAACGGCATATTCGCCGAAGCCCGAGAACGGCGTGTGGATGCGGGCGTTATAGCGCGTGTCCGCATCATAATAGAAACCGCCGATGGTGAAGGAGATCGCATCGTCCAGCACCTTGCCCGAGAGGCGCAGTTCCTGGCTGAACTGCTTGTGCGAGAAGTCGCTGTAGACGCCGCCGATGAAAGCGATCGGCGAGTTGTCATTGTCGTCCGAGCTACGCGAATCATATTTGCGGTAGCCGGTGATCGACTTGAGCGCGAGATTGTCGCCCAGCGTGTAGTTGATCTCGGCGGACACGCCCCAGCCTTTCACACCGCTCAGGGGTTCGGCATAGGTCGGGCCATTGGGCGCGCCGGCCGTGCCGGGGCCACCCGCAGACGCCGTCGTCGCCGCGCGATAGGTCACGCCCGGATCGTAGAAGTTGGCGTAGGTCGCATAGGGATCGTTCAGCACCGCGCCGGCGCGACGATACTGGCCGTAGGTCACGAAGCGGTTGTCGAACGGCGCGCCCTGATAGGGAATGCTGTTATTCTGCCGCCCGGTCAGCTCGGCGCTGGCGATGAGCACGGAGGCCTGCGTCGTGGAGGTGTCGTGGGTATAGTCGCCCGACAGGTTGATCTCCAGCGGGCTGCCGACCGGCGCAATGCGCAAGGATCCGCGCACGGCGTACATGCTCTGGCCGCCCAGCGTGCCGAGCTTGCAATTGCCGCCCGACGCCAGGCTGGGGATCGCCGCGCCGCCCGGCTGCACCACGCTGGTGCCCGGCTGTACATAGGGATCACTGGGGTTGAGACAGGCATAATCGTAGCGCGTGACATGCCCATCGCGGTTGCGTGACACGCCAGTGATGCGGGCGAACACGGCATCGGGCACCACGGTGAAGTCGGCGCTCGCCTTGATGTCGCGGCGGTTGAGCGAGCCGGCGGTCAGTTCGACATAGCCGCCTCGGCCTTCGGGCTTGCGCGAGTAGAGCTTCACCGCGCCGCCCAGCGAGTTCATGCCGGCCAGCGTGCCCTGGGGGCCGCGCAGCACTTCGACGCGCTCGAGGTCGGTCAGGTCGAAGGCCGAGGCCGTGACGGTGCCGAAATAGATATCGTCGACATAGATACCCACGCCTGGCTCGACCGAGGGGCTGGCATCGCCCTGGCCGACGCCACGGATGTAGGCGCGCATCGAGTTGCCCGAGCCCGAGGGGTTCTGCTGTAGGATGACGTTCGGTGCCTGCGCGGTGATGTCGGTCAGGCGCGTCTGGCTGCGTGCTTCGAGCTGGTCGCCGCTGATGGCGGTGATTGCCAGCGGAATGTCCTGCACATTCTGCGCACGCATCTGCGCGGTGACGATGATGTCGTCGACATTGCCCTCGGCGGCGCCCTGCGGCGCGGCGGTCTGGGCATTTGCCGGCATTGCGAGCATCAGCGCGCCGGACAACATCGTCCCGGCGCTCAGCGCCATGCGCGACACGGTGCGTGCGCGGTTATGACGAACTTTGTTCATTGGTGAATCTCCCCTCCTCTTCGCTTTGCCGGTCGTTTCTTCGTCCCCGCGCGAGCCGCCTGCCCGCCTCTGTCAGGCGGAAAGGTCGGGCGGCTGTCGCCGATGAGACGCAATGACCGGCAGCCAGACGACGCGGCGCGAGGCTCTCATGGAGCGCCCCGTCCGTCCGTTGGCTAGGAAGCTCACTATCCTTTTGCCCGAAGCGAGGCTTTGACTGAGATAGAGCCACGCTTTGACGCAGACGGAAAAGCAGCGGGGTCGCGCGGAGGCTGTAGCACTCATCTAAACCTCCTCGCTGCGAATCGCGCGCAGGCCCCGCGTCTCGCGCCCGGTCACGGCGGCGCCGGTATCCTTCGCAAGGCGCGCATAGAAAGGCGCAGCGGCCAGCGCGAGGCCGGCGAAGACGAGCATGGCGATCTGGAAATCGGCGAGCGTCGGTGCCGCGACACCGAGCGAGAGCAGGTTGAGCAGGGCGGCCGCGGCGGAGATCGCCAGCGCCTGCGAGATCTGGTTGGCGATATTGCCGAGCACAGTCGCTCCGCCGACTTCGCTTTGCGGCACGTCGGCAAAGCGCAGCGCCATAATTGCGGTCATGTGCACCGAGCGGGCCATGCCGACGAAGACCATGATCGCCACCAGCAGCCAGAATGGCATGGCCGGGGTCAGCAGCGCGCAGGCGGCAAAGGAGAGCGCCATGGTCACCACGCCGCTGGTCAGCGCCATCCGGATGCCGAGCCACCGTACCGAGGGCGTGGCGATCGCCTTGAGCGCCAGGTCACCGGCATTCTGAGCGAGCAGCAGCAGCCCGGCTTGAAAGGCGGTGAGGCCGAGGCCGACCTGCATCATCAGCGGGATGATGAACGCCGTCGCCATGAAGGCCGTTCGCGCCGGCATTCCCGCGCCGATCGTGGAAACGAAGAAACTGCGGTGGCGCAGCGCATCGAGCGGAATGACCGGGTGGGGCACGCGACGGATGTGTCGCCAGCACAGCCAGCCCAGGAAAATCCCGAGCGCGATCAGCGGCAGCCCTTGCTGCCAGCCGCCGCCCTTGGCGCCCAGCCGCTCGAACCCGGCAATGATGCAGGCGAGGAACCCGCCGACCAGTGCAAAGCCGCGCCCGTCAAAGGGCCTTCGCTCCACAGCATGGATATTGGGGATGAAGCGCAGGGTGAGGACAAAGGCGAGGAGACCTGTGGGCACGTTCAGGAAGAACACCCAGCGCCAGTCCAGAAAGGTGGTGATGAGGCCGCCGATGGGCGGGCCGATCACCGGCGCGATCAGGGCCGGGGTGGAACTGATCGTCATCGCCGTGACAAGGTAGCGTTTGGGAGTGATGCTGAGCAGGGCGATGCTGCCCACCGGCACGATCAGGGTGCCAAAGGCCGCCTGACACATCCGCATTGCCAGAAAGACGGGAAGATTGGGCGAAAGGCCAGCCCCCAGCGAGGCCAGCACGAACCCCAGAATCGCGAGCGTACACACACGGCGCGTGCCGAAGCGCTTGCCCACCCAGTCGCTGATCGGCAGCACCAGCACGGTGACGAGAATGTAGATGGTGATCGTCGCGCTCAGCAGAGTCAGCGGCACGGCGAAGTCCTGCGCCATGCGCGGCAGCGCGGTCAGCAGCACCATCAGATCGATGGCGACCATGAAGGACGTGGCGGCCAGAACGACAGCGGCCAGCCGCGAGCGACGCAAGGCCGCGGCGTCGTCCGACGCTATGCTGGCTTTTCCCTCCGATGGATTGTTAGTCAAACTCATTCTGCGCCAGCCATGACAGGCGGGCGCGCGTTCGCCAAGAGGCGCCGAAGAATAGTTGCCGATGCAGGCGCTTGCGGGGGAGCGGGATAGCCTGCCATGGTGCGGCAAAAGAGTCGGGCGTCGCTTAGGAGAGCAGATAATGAGTAATGAGGTCATGGATCCCGAAGCCACGGTGCGCAGCGTCGAGGCGCAGCTTCAATATCTGCTGCCCGGCCCCGCGATCAATCGGCGGTTCGTCTCCGCCGGGGTGGAAGTGAACACCGGCCGCTACGGGCCATTCCCCGTCACGATCCGCGACGCGCGCGCCATCCGCCCACATTTCACGCTCGATCGGCAGGGCTTCGTGCTGCTCGATGCGCCGAGTGACGTCGCCGATTTCACCGACCGGGATGAGGTCAATCGCGTCTACCCGGGCGAGGTCTCCCGCTATGTCCAACAGGCAACCGGCGCCGATCTCGTCGTCGTCGGTGGCTGGATGATCCGCACGTCCGGCGATCTTGCCAGCCGGCAGAAGAAGCTGGATGCGCCCTATCGCCATGCCGAGGGCGTGCAGCCGCCTGCTGGCGAGGTGCATGTCGATACCGACCCCGCTCGGCAGCAGCGCGCCGCAGAGATCGCCTATCGCAAGGCCCGTCCGGACGGGCCAGGGTTCCGCCGGTTCATCGTCTCCAGCTTCTGGCGCAGCTATTCGCCGCCGCCACAGGATTGTCCGCTGGCCCTGTGCGATGCGCGCAGTGTCGGCGATGATGAGGGCACCACCAATATCCTGTGGATCGTCGACAAGATCCCCGAAGGCGACGCCATGTTCGCGCCGATGGACGATGATCGCCAACCGGCTGCGCACATCTTCCGGCACAATCCCGCTCACCGCTGGTGGTATTTCTCCAACATGGTGCGGGATGAAGCCCTGCTGTTCAAATTCCACGATAGCGACCGCAGCGGCGCCTGGCGGGTGCCGCACACGGCATTTGGGGATGACAGCCTGCCCGACCCGGTGCCGCGCGAGAGCATCGAATGCCGGAGCATCGCCTTTTTTGAATAGCCCTTTGGTCCACGATCCAAATAGTCGGGCACCACAATCATTGCTATAAGTTACACAAGCGGCAAGCCAAATAAGGCACCGGGTCGAAGGGGAGTGTTATGAAAGACGGGAAGCGGCCGGAGGAGACCGGCCTGAACTGGGGTGCGCTCGATCAGGCAGTGGGCACAGTCGTTCGGCTGTTACGGAATGAGCTGTCGGTGCGGATCGTGGACGTCTATTCGTCCTTCGGCCTTCGCCACGGCGCCCTCTCTACCATGGCACTGATCGAGGCGAATCCCGATTGCTCCCAATCCGAAATCGCGCGGGAAGTTGCGATGGACGACTCGGCGATGGTGGCGATCATCGACGATCTGGAAGCCCGCGGTCTTGCCCGCCGGATGCGCTCGACGCGGGACCGGCGGCGCAACACGCTGTCGCTCACGCCCGAAGGCCAGCGCCTTGCCGCGCAGATGATCGCCCGCGCCCAGGACGTCGAGCAGCCGATTCATGATGCCTTGTCTGAGGAAGAGGTGAAGACGCTGCAGCAACTGCTGCGCCGGGCCTATGAGGCGATGCAGAAGTCTCCGCCAGCCACCGCTTAGCGCATCCTGGCGGCGGTCAGCCTTCAGCCGGGGCGGTGGCCAGTCCGAGTTCGGGAATGCCAACCGAACGCCGCCCACCGAAGTCGGTCCGCACGACGATGAGGTCGCCCTTTTCCAGATAATCCAGCAACCGCCGGATTCGCCCCACCGAGCGCGTCCCATAAGCGCGGGCCAGCGCCTCGTCGTCGGGGCAGGGCTGCCCCTTGATCGCGGCGCGGGCGATGAGCAGGAACGGCGCGAGCACATCGTCCTGGACGCGGCTGGAGAGCGCGAGCGCGGCCTGCCAGCGCGGGTCTTCATCCTCCTCGCCACCCGCCACGGCGACCGCGAAGCGCCGGCGAAAGCTGAGCAGATCGATGCCGGGATTGCCGATCCGCTGCATCCGGCAGCGCACTGCGAAATCCTGGAATAGCGCCGCGGTCGAGCGATAGGTGCAGTCGTCTTCCGCAGCCATGTCAGCCAAAACCGCGCGGATCACCGGCTCGCGGGCTGGCCTGTCCGGCGTCTCGGGGGCGGCAGGACTGGCTGTTTCGATGCCCGACTCGACATCGGCTGATGTAATGTCGGTGGCTTCGGGCAGGTCTTCGCGCTCCAGTCGGGCGCTGTTGTCGATGGCCGGTGGCGGCGCGATCAGCGCGGCAAAAAGTTCGGGCTGTTCCTCGCCGGGCTGCGGCGCGAGCAGATCCTCAAGATCGCTGGTCGGCTCGCCGGGCAGGGGAATGAGGGAATGCGATGAGGTGCGCGCGCTCGTCTTCACCGCGCCGATCTTCACGGAAACCGGGCGACGGCTGATCGCCGGGCCGAGCGCGAGGAAGCGGCCGCGCTCCAGATCGCGGATCTGCTCGGCCTGCCGTCGCTCCATGCCGAGCAGATCGGCCGCGCGCGCCATGTCGATGTCGAGGAAGGTGCGGCCCATCAGGAAGTTGGACGCCTCTGCAGCGACGTTCTTCGCCAGCTTGGCAAGGCGCTGCGTGGCGATCACGCCGGCGAGGCCGCGCTTGCGGCCTCGGCACATCAGGTTGGTCATCGCCGCGAGCGACATGCGGCGGATGTCGTCAGCCACTTCCCCAGCGGCGGCTGGAGCGAACATCTGGGCCTCGTCGACCACCACCAGAGCGGGATACCAATGCTCGCGGGGCGCATCGAACAAGGCGGCGATGAACTGAGCGGCGCAGCGCATCTGCGCTTCCAGCTCCAGCTCGTCCAACGCCAGCACCACGGAGGCGCGGCGCGCCCGGACCTTGGCCGCCAGCGTCTCGATCTCGCCGGGATTATGCGCCGCGCCGTTGATGACGATATGGCCGAACGGCTCGGCCAGCGTGACGAAATCGCCTTCCGGATCGATCACCACCTGCTGCAGCAGGCCGGCGCTTTCTTCCAGCATCCGGCGCAGCAGATGCGACTTTCCGGACCCGCTATTGCCCTGAACGAGCAGCCGGGTGGCCAGCAGTTCTTCCATGTCCATGGGCACCGGCGCGCCGTGCGCATCCGTCCCGATCACGATTGAAGAGGTCACCGCGCCGTCATAGCCATGGACAGCGTGGGGGCAAGGGCTGGTTGGCCGTGGTGTTCGCGGGACAACTCGTCTGCGCCAATCGACGCAGGGTTTATGCGCCGAATTGCCGCCGGCTCATGTTGCAATTGCGAGGGCTTCCTATTAAGCGCCCATGCAAATCGCTCGCAATATCAAGGTTTGTGTCTCGTTGAGAACGCGCAGTCTCCGCATCTGGTATCTCGTCCATAAATGGACGAGCCTGATTTGCACGGCGTTCCTGCTGATGCTCTGCCTGACCGGCTTGCCGCTGATTTTCCATGACGAAATCGAGCTTATGACCGGGGAGGCACCGGCGATGCAGGGGGCGGGCTCGTCCGGCGACGGGCCGGGGCTGCAACCGCTGGACGTCATGCTCGGCAAGGCATTGGCCGCGCGGCCGGGCGAGGTGCCGGTGTTCATGGCCTTCGACAATGAGACGCCCATCCTCACAGTCACCACTGCCCCGGCACCGGATTCGCCGGGCGGTGCCATGACCATCCAGCTCTTCAACCGCGTGACCGGGGAGCCGGCGGGGAAAGTGGTCGAGGAGGGCGTGATGCACTTCCTCCTGCAGCTCCATACCGACATGTTCCTGGGCCTGCCGGGCATGCTGTTCCTCGGCGCGATGGGCGTGCTGTTCTTCGCCGCCATCGTTTCCGGCGTGGTTCTCTATGCGCCCTTCATGCGCAAGGTGGAGTTCGGGACGATCCGGGTCAGCCGCAGCCGCCGGCTCAAATGGCTGGATTATCATAATCTGCTCGGCATCGTGGCGCTGGCCTGGATGAGTGTCGTGGGCCTGACCGGGGTCATCAACGCGCTCGCGACGCCCATCATCAAGGTGTGGCAGATGAGCGAACTGGCCGAGATGACCGGTGCTTATGCCGGTCGCCCGGCCTTGCCGCCCGAGCGCTATGGTTCGCTGGACAAGGCCATGGCCGCCGCCCGGCAGGCGTTGCCCGGCAACAATCCCCAATTCATCGCCTTTCCCGGCGGCTCGTACAGCAGCAAGCACCATTATGCGGTTTTCTTCCAGGGTAACACGCCGCTCACCCAGCGCGCGCTCACCCCGGCGCTCATCGATGCCGAGACCGGCGAACTGACCGATGTGCGGCCAATGCCCTGGTACACGCTGGCCTTGCTCTATTCGCAGCCGCTGCACTTTGGCGATTATGGCGGGCTGCCGCTCAAGCTGCTGTGGGCGGCGTTGACGCTGTTCACCATCGTCGTGCTGGGCTCGGGCCTCTACCTCTGGCTCGGCAAGCGCCGCGCCCCGCTGGCGGCCCGTGTGCGGGAGGTCGAGAGCGGCGGCCTTGTGGCGCCAGCCGAATGAGCCGCCGCGCGCCGCTCGGCCGCATCTTCGCGATGCCGCTCACCCTCGCCCTGCTCAGCATCGTCGGTCTGGTCAGCGCGCTGACCGGCGACGGCTGGGCCGACGCTTTGTCCTGGATCGCGCTGGCCGCGCCGCTCGCCGCCACCATCTGGGCCTTTCGATATCGCCGATCATGAGAACAAGCCGCGCATGCAAGCGCGTTTCAAAGGGAAAAAAGCATGAATTTCCATCGTTCCAGCCAAATTCTGAAAGCCGCGCTGATTGCCTCGGTCGCCGCGGTGGCCATGCCCGCCGCGGCGCAGGAGGCCAGCGAGATCATCGTCACGGCGCAGCGCGAGAATCGCAGCGCGGTGACGCTTGGAGGCAATGTGGGCGTGCTTGGCGAGAAGTCTGCCGAGAATGTGCCCTTCAGTGTAAAGAGCTATAACGCGGCGCTTATTCTCAACCAGCAACCGCAGACGCTGGGACAGGTGCTGGAGAACGATCCCTCGGTCCGCACCACCTACGGCTTCGGCAATGCCGCCGAGCAGTTCGTTATCCGGGGCTTCCCCCTGTATGGCGACGACGTCGGGCTGGACGGCCTCTACGGCATCACCCCGCGCCAGCTCGTTGCGCCGGAGCTTTACGAATCCGTTCAGGTCCTGAATGGCGCGAGCGCCTTCCTCAACGGCGCAGCGCCGGGCGGGTCCGGCATCGGCGGCAGCGTCAATCTCGTGCCCAAGCGGGCCACGGGACGCCTCAGTCGTGCGACCCTCAATTATACCTCAGGCGAGCATTTCGGCGGCTCGCTCGATCTGGCGCGCCGTTTCCCTGCTGGTGCGGGCACCATGGCCATCCGGATCAACGGCGTCGCGCGCGGCGGGGATGTCGCAATTGATGGCGAGTATCGCAGCACCTATGCTGTCGGCGCCGCATTCGATTATGATGGTGGACCGCTGCGGATGTCGCTCGATCTCGCGTATAACCGCGTGCATGTGCGTGGCCTGCGCCCCAAGGTGACCATCGCATCCAGCAGCATTCCGGCAGTGCCCGAGGCGGATGCCAATTATGCGCAGCCTTGGACCTACACCACGATGCGTGACATCTTTGGCCTAGCTCGTCTGGAGTATGACCTGGCGGACAACGCCATGCTATACGTCATGGGTGGCGCGCGCGACGGGATGGAAGACGGCATTTATGGGGGCATCACCGTGTCGGACGCCGTGACGGGCGCCGCCAGCGGCAATGGCCTGTATGTGCCGCGCACTGATAACAACGAGGCTGTGCAGGCCGGCATCCGCATCAATCTGGCTGCTGGGGGGATTGCCCACGAGTTCAACATTGGCGGCTCGGCGACTTGGCAGGTCAATCGCAACGCCTATGACTTTCTCTACGGGCCCGGCTTCGCAGGCTTTGCTACGAACCTCTACGACGCGCAGCCGGTTACTATTCCCAGCTCGGCCCTCGTCGGCGGCGATCTGGACAATCCCTTTCCGATCAATCGCACCAAGCTGTTGAGCGTGTTTGCATCCGACACCGTTAGCCTGCTGGGTGATCGTGTCCTGCTCACGGTGGGTGGACGTATTCAGCAGATCAGGACCAGCAGCTACTCCTATGGCAATGGGGCGCTGGATTCGGCATACAAGAACAGCGCCCTCACGCCGGTCATCGGTCTGGTGATCAAGCCGGTGGCCGGCCTCTCGCTGTTCGCCAACCGCATCGAAAGCCTGGCGCAGGGACCGGTGGCACCCTTGTCCGGCTTCTACCCCGGTTTGGGAACTTTGCCCGTGAGCAACGCGGGCGAGATTTTCCAGCCCTACCGCTCGGTGCAGTATGAGGTGGGCGGAAAGCTGGCCCTCGGCCCGGTCAGTGCAAGCCTCGCCGCCTTCCAGATCGAGAAGCCCCTTGGGCAGGTGGCGCCCGACCCCACAAATTCGGCCGCGCTGGTCTATGATCTCTTCGGCACGCAGCGTAACCGAGGTCTCGAACTCAGCGTGAGCGGGGAGCTGACGCCCGGCTTGCGGATCATCGCCGGAGGCTCGGTGATCGAGGCAGAGCTTCGGGATACGCCGGGTGGCCTGCAGGATGGCAACGGGGCGCAGGGCGTGCCGGATTATTTGCTCAACGCCAATGTGGAGTGGGATCTCCCGTTCCTGCCTGCGCTTACGCTGACTGGGCGGGTGGTGCAGACTGGCAAGCAATGGCTAGATACTGCCAATACCTTGCGGCTGCCCTCGTGGACTCGCGTCGACGTCGGTATGCGCTATGTGGCGGTGGTGGCGCAGCGCCCGCTCACCCTGCGCTTCAACGTCGATAATGTCGCGAACGAGCGCTATTGGGCGTCGGCTTACGACGCCTTCGGCCAGACCCTCCTGCAGGGCGCGCCGCGCACCTACAAGGCGTCTCTGTCCGTCGATTTCTGACCGGACTGTCACCACAAAAAGGGGCCGGACGTCGATGACGCCCGGCCCCTTTTGCTAGGTTTAGTCAGTCGCCGTCAGTCGCTGAGCGGCGCGATGTGGAAGATCCGTTCGGCATTGCCGTGGTACAGCGCGTGCCGCTCTGCGTCGGTCACCGGCGCCGCATCCATGAAATCCACTGCCGGGTGCTGCGGCTGATAGGGGTAATCGATCGCCCAGAGCACATTATCGATGCCGAGCTTGTCGATGGTGTAGCGCAGGGCCAGCGGGTCCTCGACGCCGCTCGTCGTCACCACAAAGTTACGCTGGAAATATTCCGCGATGCTCAGTTTCGTCTTCGGCGCGCGGCTGATCTTCTGGGCGCGGGTGTTCATGAAATTGATGCGCCAGATCCAGAAGGGGATGGCCTCACCCATATGGCCGATGCAGATCTTGAGCTTGGGGAAGGCATCGAACACGCCGCTGGCCATCATCCGCACGACATGTGTGCCGACCTCGACGCCATAGCCCCACATGGCGCTGTCCATGCCGTAATCCTGCAAAGGCCCCTTCAGCGTGTCGGAGGCGGCGCGGGGGTGGATGTAGATGCAGGCATCGAGCGCTTCGGCGGCTTCGAGGCAGGGCCAATATTTGGGATCGTCCAGATATTCGCCATGGGTGTGGCTGTTGAGGATGAAGCCGTTGAGCTTGAGGTCGTTGATCGCTCGCTCCATCTCCTTCGCCGCACGCTTGGGGCTGTGGGGGGCGAAGCTGGCGAGGCCGGCGAAGCGGTCCGGGCGCTTGCGGCAGATCTCGGCCAGCCGGTCATTGGCGAGCGCGGCCAGATCGGTCGCCGTGTCGGCATCGAACATCTGCACGCCCGGCGCGGTGAGCGAGAGCAGGTGCATGTCCACGCCCAGCGCGTCCATCTCCGGCAGGCGCTTTTCCTCGATATCGAGCAGGCCATCGAGGAAGTTCATCGCGGCATAGCCGGTCGCATTTTCGGGCGGATCGTAGATGCCACCGACGAGCAGCTTGTCGAGGCTTTGCGATGGCCCGCGCGTCACATCCCGCAGGGCATGAGCGACCTCGGGGATCGACCAGGCTTCTTCGGTGGCGATCTTGCGCATCTTCGTCATCGGGCAGTCTCCGTGATGGGGGCGGGAAGGGGTGCAGGGCTGTCCTGGGCGCTGGCCTCGGGCACGGCAGGGCCGGTCCGGCGCGCGAGCCAGAGCGCCAGCCCGGCGGCGATCACCAGCGGGATGACCGGCAGGATGAAGAAGGTGCGCGGCGCCGACAGGCCGAGCAGCACTGCGAGCGAGCCGACCAGCGGCCCGGCGATCGAGCCGACGCGCCCCATGCCGAGCGCCCAGCCAAGGCCGGAGGCGCGCATGGTTGCGGGGTAGGTGGCGCCGCATGAGCCATTAAGGCCATTCTGCGTGCCGGTGCTGAACAGGCCGACCAGCACCAGCAGCACGGTCAGGCCGACAATGCCCCAGTCATGCACGGTGATGATCGCCAGCGTGAGCGCGCCAAGCCCCGCAAACAGCGCCACGACCGACCAGTTGCGGCGCACCAGCAACAGGCTGGCGACCACACCGCCGACCACGCCGCCGGCATGGGTGCCGGTGGCGATCCATGAGGCGGTGGTCGTCGAATAGCCCTGATCCTTGACCAGCAGGGGCACCCAGCCGCTCACCAGATAGACGACCATCAGCACTAGCGCGAAGATGATCCAGATCGCGATCGTGCGGGCGCGCTGGGCGGGGGAAAGGATGGCCGAAAGGCCGCGCTCGCCCGGCGCATGGGTCTGTGCGCGGTTGAGGACCGGGCTTTCCGGCAGGCCGATCCACAGCAGCGCTGCAATCGCGATGGGCAGGAGACCGCCGAGGATGAACAAGCTCTGCCAGCCATAAGGCGCAAGCAGCTTGGCGGCGGCGATCCCGGCGAGAACCCCGCCAAAGGTGATGCCGATGCCGACCAGCGCCGTCGCCCGCGCGAGATATTTGCGCGGCGCCAGTTCGCCGGCCAGCGCCAGCGCATTGGGCAGCACGGCGCCGAGGCCAATGCCGATGAGGAAGCGCAGCACGATGAGTTGCGTCAGGTTGGTCGCCAGCGCGCCGACCAGCGACATGATGCCATAGCCGATGCAGCAACTGATCAGGATCGTCCGGCGACCCAGCCTGTCGCCCTGCGGACCGATGAACACGGCGCCGATCAGGACGCCGAACAGGCTGGCGGAGAGCAGCGGGCCGATCTCGGCGCGGCTGACGCCAAAGTCCTCCAGGATGGAGGGCGCGGCGAAATTGGCGGCCTGCAGGTCGAAGCCTTCGACCATCAGCGCGATGAGGATCAGCACGAACCCGCCCCAGCCGCGCGCGCTCGTCGCTTCGCTCGTCCCCGTCATGCCCTCTCCTTCACCTGCTGGCGTTGCGCCATCATAGCGCGCTTTGCGGCGGCCAATGCAAGTTGAAAGATCATCAATGCGAGGCTGTTGAGCGGTTCAGGGCACCGGTTTAGCGCCCCGCTTCATCACTCGCCCTTGCGGCGCGTGCGCACCCATTCTGTCTCGCGCTTCTTGACCAGTCGTAGATAGACGGGGATTTTCCATAGAATGTAGAGTGGGATGCGCGCCAGCGTCGCGGCCGACACGGTGTCCCGCCCATCGCGCTTCCAGGCGAAGGCGAGCAGCAGTGCGACCAGCACGAGCAACCCCGCCAGCGTGGCAGGCGCGGCAGCGGTGGCGCCCAGCAGCGCGAGCCCGGCGCTCACCACAAGCGCGATCAGGCTCAGGCTCATCAACAGGGCCAGCGGCGGCACGAGCAGGCTCAGGCCAAACCAGGCGAGGCTCGGCTTGGCCTTGGCGATACCCTCAAGCACGACCGGTGCGCCTTGCTGCAGGGCGGTCTGGATATAGCCGTGCTCCCAGCGCGCCCGCTGTGTGAGCGTGTCGCTCTGGCTCGCAGGGTCGCTCCAGGTCGTCGCGGCCTCCAGATAGCGGGGCGCTGCGCCCGCTCGCGCGAAATGGAGGCCGAGCACAAGGTCTTCGACCAAGTGGCTCGTCGCCAGCGGCGCCGATTCGATCAAGGCCCATGGGAAGGCCATGCCGGTGCCGCCGAGAATGGCGGGCGATCCCAGAATCGAGGCGCCGCGCTGGCGAACGCGATTCTTGATGAGCATCGCAAAGTTGGAAATCTGCGTCATCGCCCCGTCATCGGCGGCCGAGCGGAGCAGGTAGCAGCTCTGCACCGGGCGCTGGCGGACGCAGGTCGCGTCGATCAGCGCGCGCAGCGACGCACCATCGATTTCGCAGTCGGCGTCCAGCACAACAATACAATCCGGCGGTGCGGCATGCGTTGCGGCCTTGATCCAGTCCCGCCCGAAGGCCAGCGCATGGCCCTTGCCGCGCTGGCTAGGGTCATTGCGCTCGATAACCTGTGCCCCAGCCGCGCGCGCGGCGGCGGCGGTGTCGTCCGTGCAATTGTCGGCAATGACGATGAGGCGGATATGCACATCCAGCGCCGGCTGGAGCAGCGCGATGGTACGGGCAATGCCGGCGGCCTCATTATGGGCGGGCATGAGGACGATGGCGCTGTGGGGGGCGGCAGCGCGCGGCCTTGCCGGGCGGCCGGCGATCAGACCCAGGGCCAGCTCCACGGCCAGCACGGCCAGCAAGAGCGCAGGTATGGCAATGATGAGCCAGGCCAAAGAGTCGAGGATCATCATGCCTTCATTCCCGCGTCTGGCGACTGGCGCGTCGACGCTTCGAGGGGGTGGAGAGGAGGCTGGTGCCTCCTCTCCTCATATCATGCGGAAAACGCCTCGCCGTTACTTGGCGGCGGGCGCCGCGGCGTTGCCGGCTGCGGGCAGGGCGCCGGCGGCCTTGGCATCGTCCTTGGGTGCATAGCCCGGCTGATACTCGATCTTGGCCTTGGCCTTGGCTTCCTTCAGGCGCGATTCGCCGATCTTGTTCAGCTCCTCGTTGCGCATGGCCTGCGCAGCGATCTGGCGGGCCTGCTCCTGCGGAACCGGCGTGGCTTCGCTGCCGGTGATCACGCTCACGACCAGCTTGCCATTGGCCGGCACGATGAACGGCTCGCCCGGGGGCAGCGCCTCGATGCGGGCCAGCATCTGCGGATCGATCACGGCGGTGTCGAGCGAGCCACGGCCACGCTCGAAGGCGATGCCCATGGCGGTCAGGCGGGATGCGACCTCATCGAGCGTCTTGGCGGTTTCCAGCTCCTTGAGGCCATCTGGCTTGGAGGGCGGGTCCATCTGCAGCTGCTCAAGGGCGAAGCGCTTGCGCTGCGCGAAGGCGTTGGGGCGCTCGCTGATATATTTGTCGATGGCGGCGTTATCCGGCACCTTCACCGTGTCCATCGTCTTGCGACCGTACAGGTTGACGAGCAACTGCTCGCGCATCCGGCGCTCCTGCGTCAGATATTCAGGGTCGCGGTCCAGCCCGGCTTCCTTGGCGGCCTGAACCAGCAGCCGGCGGTCGACCATGCGCTGCAGCACGCGGCTGCGCACCATGTCCTTGTCGGCGCTGGCAGGGACGTTGAGATCGGCGATCTCGGCGTTCAGTTCGGTCAGGGTGATTTCCTCACCATTGACCACGGCCACGACCTGACCTTCGGCTTTTTTCTCGCAGCCGGCGATCGTGAGGGAAAGGGAAGCGAGCGCAACGAGCGAGACGTTCCTCAGCAGTGACATCCATAGTCTCCAGAACAAGCGTGAAGTGGTAAAAATCGGTTCTCGGTTGAAGGCCCGGCGATCCCCCGATCGAGCCTGTCATCCTAGAAAGCGGTGGGCGAGGCAAGATGCCTACAAATCATTACATGTGCAGCGGGAAGATTGCGGCCAGTATATGCCCGGCCATCGGCTGCCTGAACATCCCCCTCATCTTGTCGAGCAACATGGATCGGATTGTCGTACTTTGTGGCACCTATTAACTCGCCGCTGGAGCGTGAACAAGCGGCAACCATGGCAGCCGCACCGGGATCGGACAGGGGCGTCCTATCAGCCCGGCGTTAATATTAGGTGGATTGTCGCGGGCGCCAGACGTGGCCGGCGCTTGCCCTCAACGGGCGTTGGCTGCTCCGTGAGACGGCGCTGAATCGGCGGTGGCAGCTGCGGGCTGGTCAGGATTGGCCTTGGGCAGCGCGGCGATCTGCGTAGGGGTAAGGCTCGTGACGATCGTCCAGTCATCGCCCTCGCGTAGGGGCGCGAGACCATCGAGGGGGAGATAGACATGCTGCTCGGGCACGCTGCCTTCGACCGCGATCACCAGCCCTTCGACAGCGCCGCCGGGACCGCGCTTCAGGGCGATCACATCGCCCAGCTCCGTGCCGTCGGTATCGACCAGTTCGGCATCGAGCAGTTCGCGTTCAGTCAGGTTCAGCGCGGCCTTGCCCTTGGCGGCCTGAGAGCCGGGGTGGGCGATCAGCTGGACGGCAGGCTCATCGGAGTGCTGATTGGCCGCGTCGTCGCGACCGCTGCAGGCCGCAAGTAAAAGGGCCAAGGCGAGCGCGGCCGCAGGGTCGATTTTCACCTATAGTCTCCACTGTTGCGGCGCATTCGCATGATGGCCGACCAACGTGGGAGATAAATGGGCGTTCCCTCAAACGGGACGAACGGTTTCGGGTCAGGCCGTTGCGCGCGCGGTCACCGGCATTCCGGCGAGGCGCATGAAATTGGCCAGCATCGCGTGGCCGTGTTCGGTCGCGATGCTCTCCGGGTGGAACTGCACGCTTTGGATGGGCAGGCTCGCGTGGCGGAATGCCATCACCGATCCATCTTCACTGGTGGCATTGACCAGCAGGCAATCGGGAATGTCCTCGACGATCAGCGAGTGATAGCGCGTGGCGGTGAAGGGCGACGGCAGGCCTTCGAAAAGCCCAGTGCCGTCATGGGTGACCGGTGATGTCTTGCCGTGCATCAGGCCGCCGCGCACCACCTTGCCGCCGAAATGCTGGCCGATCGTCTGATGGCCCAGGCACACGCCGAGCAAGGGCTTGCCGGCATCGGCGCAGGCCGCGACGAGATCGAGGCTGATCCCGGCTTCGTTGGGCGTGCAGGGGCCGGGCGAAAGCAGAAAGGCTTCCGCGCCCGAGGACAGCGCCTGTCCGGCCGACATGGCATCGTTGCGCACCACCTCGACCTGGGCGCCCAGCTCCATCAGATAATGGACGAGATTCCAGGTGAAGCTGTCATAATTGTCGATGACGAGGATCATGGCCGGCTTCTACGGGCCGGCGCTCCACCGCGCAAGCGGGACAAGGCCGCACCGACCGGTTATAAGCGCGGGCATGACCCAGCAAGACCCGCGCATCCATGTGCTCACCACCGGCGGCACCATCGACAAGCTCTATTTCGATGCGCTGAGCGAATATCAGATCGGCGAGTCGATTCTGGCGCGCCTGCTGGAGATCGCGCGGGTGACGCTGCCGGTCGAGATCGAGGAAGTGGCCCGCAAGGACAGTCTGGAGCTAACCGCCGATGATCGCGCGCTGATCGCGGCGCGGGTTGCGGCCTCGCCCGCCGAGCGCATCGTTATCACCCACGGCACGGATACGATGACGGACACGGCCGCCGCGCTGGCGGGCATTGCCGGCAAGACCATCGTGCTGGTGGGCGCGCTGGCCCCGGCGCGCTTCTCGGAGAGCGACGCGACCTTCAATCTCGGCATGGCCTTCGCGACGGCGCAGATCGCCCCGCCGGGCGTCTATATCACCATGAATGGCACGGTGTTCCGTGCGGATCAGGTGGTGAAGGATCGTGCCAAGGGGGCGTTTGTCGCGCGGTCAGAGGGCTGATCGGGGTATTTGAGAACTATCGTGTCCCTGCGAAGGCAGGGACCCAGGGCGCAACGGACGGCCCTACCCGCCCTGGGCTCCTGCCTTCGCAGGAGCACGACACTGCTGAGAACAGCTTCTTACTGCCCGAAGCGGGCGTCCTGCGCGACCTTCACGGCTTCCCGCGCGGCCGCAAACAGCGCGCCGGCCTTGTGCTCGCATTCGCGCTGTTCATAGGCCGGCTCGGAGTCCGCGACGATGCCGGCGCCCGCCTGCGCGTGCAGCACGCCGTCCTTCACCAATGCCGTCCGCAGCACGATGCAGCTATCCATGTTTCCATCCGGCGAGAAATAGCCGACGCCGCCCGCATAAGGCCCGCGCGTCTCCGGCTCCAGTTCTGCGATGATCTCGCAGGCGCGCACCTTGGGCGCGCCTGACACCGTGCCGGCCGGGAAGCCCGCAAACAGCGCATCGAGCGGATCGTGCTTCGGGTCGAGCTTGCCGACCACATTGGAGACGATGTGCATCACATGGCTGTAGAATTCGATGGTGTAGCTGTCTGTCACCTTCACCGATCCGGCGCTGGCGACGCGGCCGACGTCGTTGCGCCCCAGGTCGAGCAGCATCAGATGCTCGGCGCGTTCCTTGGGATCGGCGAGCAGCGAATCGCGATTCTCAGCATCCTCGCTGGCCGTCTTGCCACGCGGGCGGGTGCCCGCAATCGGCCGGATCGTCACTTCCCCATCGCGCACACGGACCAGAATCTCCGGGCTGGAGCCGGTGAGCGCGAAGCCTGGCAGATCGAGATGGTAGAGGAAGGGCGAGGGATTGATCCGCCGCAGCGCCCGGTAGAGGTCGATCGGCGGAAGCGGGAAGGGGGTGGTGAAGCGCTGTGCCAGCACGACCTGAAAGATGTCGCCCGCGACGATATAGTCCTTGGCCTTGCTCACCATCTCCGCATAGGCGCCCGGCGCCATCACCGGCGTCGGCGTGATCGCGTCCAGATCGATGGCGGGGGCCTGACTGGTCTGCGCGGCGAGCGGCCGGGCGAGCTGCGCCGCGACATCCTCGATGCGCCCTACAGCCGTATCGATCAGCGCGTCGATGGGGGCCTCGCCGGTGCCGAGCCGGTCGGCCCAGGTCGGCGCGACGATGTAGAGCGCATCGGCCAGCCGATCGAACACCAGTACCACCGTCGGGCGCACAAACAGCATGTCTGGCGTGCCGAGGCCATTGTCGGCGGGACGCGGCAGCTTCTCGACCAGGCCGAACGTCTCATAAGCGAAATAGCCGACAAGGCAGGCAAGCGCAGCCGGCAGCGCCGGGTCGACGTCTGCCCGGCATTCCGCCACCAGATCGCGCAGCGCGGCGAGCGGATCGCTCTCCAGCGGCGTGAAGGCGGTCCGGTCGGTCCGCCAGTCGCGGTTGATCTCGGCGCTGCGCCCAGTGGCGCGAAGCACGAGGTCCGGCGCGATGCCGATCAGGCTGTAGCGCCCGCGTACTGCGCCACCCTCCACCGACTCGAGAATGAAGTCGCCCCGTTCCGGCTCGATCAGCTTGAGTGCAGCGGAGACCGGCGTTTCTGTATCCGCGATCAGCCGTGCCCACACGAGCGCGGAGCGCCCGGCGGAGAGGGCCGCGCGTGCGGCGTCGATGCTGTCCTGCGCGATGGTCAACGGGTCCGCCTTATTCCGCGCTGCCGCCATAGGCGCGGCGCAGTTCCTGCTCCACAGCCGCCATGGCCGCCTCGCTGCGCTTCACGCCCAGCTCTTGCTGGATCGCCGTGACGAACTGCTGCGCATATTCCCCGCCCAGCACATTGCTGAGGCCGGCCGCGGTGGATTGCATCAGCTGCGGCACCTGTGTGGGATCATTCTGCGTGATCTTGTCCAGGCGCACGACGATGAAGCCCTGATTATTCTCCAGCGGCACCATCTGCGTTCCGCCCTGGCGGATGCTGAACAGCGCCTTCAGCGGCGGGGGGATCTGACCGCCCTGCTGGTTGATATCGGCGCGGCGGGCGGAGAGCGGCTGGCGCGGCGCGTCGGCGATGCCGAGCTTGGCGAGCAGCGGACCCGGTTCGGCGCCCTTGCCCAACTGCGCCGCAAGCTGCGTGGCGATTTCGCGCGCCTTGCCAACGCCCTGCGCCAGCTTCCAGGCGGCTTCCACAGCGGGCTTTACCTGCGCGAAGGGCGGCGGGCCGGCGGGCACCACTTCGGCCACGGTCAGCAGCGCGGCTTCCTCGTCGGGCTTTACCGGCACGATCTGCGCATCGTCATCCTGCCGCGCGGCAAAACCGCCTTCGAGCAGCGCCTGCAGCGTCGCGTCCGGCTTGAACGCCGGATCGCGCAGCGACTGGCCGTTGCGCACGATCAACGGCGTCTCGACGATGGTGAGGTTGTGCTCCTTGGCGATGTCGGTCAGCGTCGCGCCGGCGCCCAGGCGGCCATCCATATCGTTCAGGAATTCGCTGAAGAGCTGGCGTTCCTTGATCTGGCGCACTTCGGCGGACAGTTCCTCGCGCGCTTCGGCCAGCGTCTTGCCGGGCACGTCACGCTGGGCTTCCACGCGCAGCACTGCCCAGCCCGCGGGCGAGCGGACCGGACCGACGATGGCCCCCTGCGCGGCGGCGAAGCCGGCCCTGGCGATCTCCGCATTCATCTGCGTGGCAAGCTGCTTCTCGTCAACGCCATCAACGCGCGAGGCGGCGAGGCCGAGGCTCTTGGCGACATCCTGCAGCGACTGGCCGGCCTTCGCCTTGGCGGCGGCATCCTTGGCGAGCGCTTCCGTCGCGAGGATCAGCTGGCTGAAATCGCGCGTCTTGCGGCCGGCGAACTGGCTCTGGCGGCTCTTGTAGAGATCGGCGATTTCCGCGTCGGTCGGCGTCGCCTGGGGCTCGAAGCGGGCGAGATTGACCAGCGCGTAGCGCAGCTGGCGCTGCTCGGGAATCGCGAACTGGCTGCCATGCTGCTTGTAATAATCCTGCAGCTGCGCCTCGGTCGGCGCGGTCTGCGGCGCGAACCTGGCGGCGGAAATCGCGAACATCTCGCCGGCGCGTTCCTCGATCAGCATCGCGGCATAGGGCGGCACCATGCTCGCCGGCGCCTTGGTGCCCACGCCCACCGGCTGGAGCAGCTGCTGCTGGATGATCTGCGCGGCAATATCGTCCCGCAGATCCTGCTCGGAGACGCGCTGTTGGGCGAGCATCTGGCGGAATACCGTCTCGCTGAAATTGCCGGTCGCGTCCGTGAAGGCGGAATTGCGGGCGATCTCCGCATCGATCAGCGCCTTGCTCACCCGCATCCCGTGTTTCTCGCCATAGGCAATCAGCGCGCGCGAGGAGATCAGCTCGTCGGCCACGCGCTTAAGGCCGCCTTGGGCCAGGAACTGGTCGATGGTCAGCGCGGGATTTTCCTGCCGCTGCCGCTCGAACACCATCTGCGTGCGGCTCTGCAACTCGGCGACGGTCAGCGGGCGGTCGCCAATCTTGGCGACTTCCGTCTTGGAGCTGCCGCCGAAACTGACGTTGTTGCCAGTGAGATCGCCGGCGATGAACGCAAAGGCGATGATGGCAAGAAATCCGATTGCGAACACGCCGCCAAATTTAGAACCGAGAAGACGACGGAAAATCTGCATGGGGTCTTTGTCCAGAAAGGCGGCGAAAGGCTGGGGGCTGCTTTAGGGCGGGCATCCGATGGCATCAAGCCTTTGCGCGCTTGGCTGTCCGTGGGCCTCCGCAGCCATGCGGTGCCGGCTGGACAAAGCCGTCCTGCCCGTTCATCCGGACCGCCAGATCATTGATCACCTGTGCAGGAGAGTGAAGCTATGACCGTCCGCCGCAAATTCGTCGCCGGCAATTGGAAGATGAACGGCCTCAAGGGGCAGCTTGGCGAGGTATCCGCCATTGCCGAGCTTGCCGCCGCCCGCAACGATATCGATGTGGCGCTCTATCTCCCCGCCACGCTCATCGCGGCCGCCGCGCCGCTTGGCGGCGCCGTGCTCATTGGCGCGCAGGATTGCCATCAGGCGGAGGCCGGGGCGTATACCGGCAATCTCTCGGCCGCCATGCTGGCCGAAGCTGGCGCGCGCAGCACGCTGGTCGGGCATAGCGAGCGCCGGCAATATCAGCATGAGAGCAATGCCGATGTCGCGGCCAAGGCGCTCGCCGCGCACAAGGGCGGTCTCTCCGTGGTGCTGTGCGTCGGTGAGACGCTGGACACGCGCGAACAGGGCGACGATGTGGCGCATGCCTTCGTGGCCGATCAGCTTGTCGCCTCGCTGCCGGAGGGCGCCGATCCGCAATGGCTGACCATCGCCTATGAACCGGTCTGGGCGATCGGCACCGGCAAGGTCGCCACCCCGCCGCAGATCGCGGCCATGCACGCCGCGTTGCGCGCCGCGCTCGTCAAGGCGCTGGGTGGGGAGGCCGGCAATGCCATGCGCATCCTCTATGGCGGCTCTGTGAGCGGCGACAATGCGGCGGACATCCTCCACACCGACAATGTCGATGGCGCGCTGGTCGGCGGGGCGAGCCTCACCGCCGCCAAATTCGGGCCGATCATCGCCGCGGCCTGATCGGCATCGCTAAACCGGTCGCGAGCCGGTAGACAGCGCCCATGTCCACGCTCGCCGCCACCGCCATCGTCTGCGCCGTCCGCGCGCATGGCGAGCATGGCGCGATCGTGCGGGCGCTGACGGCAGACGCGGGGCTGGTCGCGGGCTATGTGCAGGGCGGCCGCTCGAGCCGGATGCGCCCGGTGCTGCTGCCCGGCAATATCGTGCGCGGCACCTTCCGCGCCCGCACCGCCGATCAGCTCGCCGGCCTCTCGGTCGAGCTGGAGCACAGCCGGGGGCCGTTGCTCGCCGAGCCGCTGCCCGCCGCCGCCATAGACTGGGCTTGCGCCTTCACGGCGATTACGCTGCCGGAAGGCCATCCCTATCCGGCGCTCTTCGCCGCGCTGGGCGCGGTGCTCGATGCGGTGGAAGCCGCGCCCGCCGCGCGGGGCTGGGCCGTGGCGCTGGTGCGCTACGAACTGCTGCTGCTCGCCGAGCTGGGCTTCGGGCTCGATCTGGCGGAATGCGCCGTCACCGGTGCGCGTGAGGGGTTGGCTTATGTCAGCCCCCGCACCGGCCGCGCGGTGACGGCAGTGGCGGCGGGCACGCATCGCGATCGGTTGCTGCCCTTGCCCGCCTTCCTCACCGAGGGCGGCGAGGCGGGCTGGCCGGACATATTCGCCGGATTCGATCTCACCGGCCATTTCCTCGCCCAGTCGCTGTTCGATCCGCGCCGGTCAGACGTGCTGGCCGCACGCGAGCGGCTGATCGAACGGCTGAAAAGAGCGGTTGCGTGACCCGGCCTGCTTGAGGCAATGGCTCAGCCCACATCTTCAGGGCCGGCGCGCCTGTCTCGCAGCACCGCTGCGTCTTCAGATTGAGAAAGGGAAACCCATGCTCGTTGCAATCCTGCCCGGAGACGGCATCGGCCCGGAAGTCACCGCGCAGGCCAAGCGCGTGCTCGATGCGCTGGCGATCCCCGGCCTGACCTATGAGGAAGCGCCGGTCGGCGGCGCGGCCTACAAGGCGCAGGGTCACCCGCTGCCGCCCGCCACGCTCGAGCTGGCAAAGCGCGCCGATGCGATCCTGTTCGGCGCGGTGGGCGAT
This sequence comes from Sphingobium sp. B8D3B, assembly GCF_025961875.1. NCBI lineage: Bacteria > Pseudomonadati > Pseudomonadota > Alphaproteobacteria > Sphingomonadales > Sphingobiaceae > Sphingobium > Sphingobium sp. B8D3B. The sequence continues at coordinate 3,421,438 of NZ_JAOQON010000001.1, forward strand.
CCCGATTGCGATTCGCTTGAGCGCGCCTTGCGGCCAGAGCAGGCCATTCTCGGCCTGCGCAAGGAGCTGACGCTCTTCTCCAACTTGCGCCCCGCAAAGATGTTCGCCGAGCTGGCCGATGCCTCCACGCTGCGCAAGGAAGTCGCCGAGAAGATCGACCTGCTGATCGTCCGCGAACTCAATGGTGACGTCTATTTCGGCGAGAAGGGCATCCGCAAGACCGCCGACGGCCTGCGCGAAGGCTATGACATCATGTCCTACAACGAGGCCGAGGTGCGCCGCATCGCCCACAGCGCCTTCCGCGCCGCGCAGGCGCGCAGGGGCAAGCTCTGCTCGGTGGACAAGGCCAATGTGCTGGAAACCAGCCAGCTGTGGCGCGACGTGGTGATCGAGGTTGCCGCCGAATATCCCGATGTCGAGCTGTCCCACATGTATGTCGACAATGCCGCCATGCAGCTCGTGCGCAATCCGGGGCAGTTCGATGTGATCGTGACCGGCAATCTGTTCGGTGACATTCTCTCCGATCAGGCGAGCATGTGCGTCGGCTCCATCGGCATGCTGGCCTCGGCCTCGCTCGATGCCAACGGCAAGGGGCTGTACGAGCCGATCCACGGCTCCGCGCCGGATATTGCCGGGCAGGGCAAGGCCAATCCGCTGGCGACGATCCTCTCCGCCGCGATGATGCTGCGCTTCTCGCTCGATCAGGCGCAGGCGGCCGATCGCATCGAGGCGGCCGTGGCCAAGGCGCTGGCCGGTGGTGCCCGCACTGCCGACCTTGGCGGCTCAATGAGCACGTCTGCCATGGGCGATGCTGTGCTCGCGGCGCTCTGACGCCATTGGATTGACCGGCCCCTGACAGGGTCTAGAAGGCAACGTCATGAAGAGACAAACCGGACAGGATCGTTCCCGCACCAGCCGCTGGCGGCCCGCGACACAGGCCGTGCGCGGCGGCACCTGGCGCTCCGAGCAGGGGGAGACGAGCGAGGCGCTCTTCCTCACCTCGGGCTATACCTATGACAGCGCGGAGGAAGTCGCTGCCCGCTTCGCCGGGGAAGCGACGGGGATGCAATATTCCCGCTTCCAGAACCCGACGGTGCAGATGCTGGAAGAGCGCATTGCGCTGATGGAAGGCGCCGAGGCGTGCAAGGTGCAGGCGAGCGGCATGGCGGCGATGACCAGTGCGCTGCTGTGCATGCTGAGCGCGGGCGATCATGTCGTCGCCGGGCGCGCGGCCTTCGGCTCGTGCCGTTGGATCCTCTCCAATGTGCTCAACCGCTTCGGCATCACGCACAGCGTCGTCGACGCGCGGGACAATGATGCGTGGGAAAAGGCGATCCAGCCCAACACCAAGGTGTTCTTCTTCGAGACGCCGGCCAATCCCACGATGGACATCGTCGATCTGGAGCATGTCTGCGGCCTTGCCCGTGCCCATGGCATCACCACGGTGGTGGACAATGCCTTCGCGACGCCCGTCCTCCAGCGCCCGCTCGATTTCGGGGCCGATGTCGTCGCCTACAGCGCCACCAAGCTGATGGACGGGCAGGGCCGCGTGCTCGCCGGCGCCATTTGCGGCACGGATGCGTGGATCAACGGCGTCCTCTCGCCTTTCCAGCGCAATACCGGGCCGATCTGTTCGCCCTTCAACGCCTGGGTGGTGCTGAAGGGGCTGGAGACGCTGGACCTGCGTGCCCATCGCCAGTCCGAAAACGCGCTCAAGGTCGCGCGCTTCATGGAGCAGCGTGGCGTGGATGTGCTGTATCCCGGCCTGCCGAGCCACCCGCAGCACAATCTCGCGATGAAGCAGATGAGCGCCGCCGGGCCGATCTTCTCGTTCAACCTCGCTGATCGCGGGCAGGCCATGGCCCTGCTCAATGCGATGGAGCTGTGCGACATCTCCAACAACATCGGCGATTCCCGCACCCTGCTGTGCCATCCCGCCTCTACCACCCATAATAATATGGGGCCGGAGGGCCGCGCCGAGGCCGGCGTGGGCGAGGGCATGGTACGCATCAATGTCGGGCTGGAAGACCCGGAGGACATCATCGCCGATCTGGATCAGGCATTGACCGCTGTCGGCCTTTGAGTAGGGTCGGTCTCGGGGCCAGGCAGGACACAGGACGGGTCGTAGCATGAATGCCTTGATGAACGCCCTTTTCGCCTATGCCGAGACGACACATGACGTGACCGTGCGCGTGTCCGTCAACTTCCTGTCCGAGCAATCGGAGCCGGACATGGGCAAGTGGTTCTGGGCCTATCACATCCGCATCGAGAATGGCCGCAAGGCGCCGGTGCAGTTGCTCACGCGCCATTGGACCATCGCGGACGGGCGCGGCGCGCTGTACAAGCGCGAGGGCAAGGGCGTGGTCGGCGAGGAGCCGGTGATCCATCCCGGCGCGGCCTATGATTATGTCTCCGGCTGCCCGCTCTCCACGCCGACCGGCTGGATGGAAGGCAGCTACCAGATGCTCGATGCCGGCGGCAGCCTGCTGGATGTGCGCATCCCCCGCTTCGCGCTGCAGGCGCCGGCGGTCTCGGGATGAAGCGGACCCATCTGCCGCTGAACGGCTTGCGCGTGTTCGACGCGGCGGCGCGGCATCTCTCCTTCACTCGCGCGGCGGATGAGCTGGCGGTGACGCCCGCGGCCGTAGGGCAGCAGATCCGCGCGCTGGAGGATATGCTCGGCGTCGTCCTCTTCCGCCGCACGCCCCGCGGGCTGGAACTGACCCCGGAAGCGGAAGCGGGGCTTCCTGCGCTACGCAGCGCCTTCCTGGAACTCGAGGAATCAGTCCGCGCCATGCAGGCCGGGCAGAGCAGCCAACATCTCACTATCGCCGCACCCCGCGACCTCACCGCCAAATGGCTCAGCGCGCGCCTTGCTGCGTACGCGGCGCAGGAGCCGGGCGTGCAGTTCATGCTCGTGGCTGCCGACGATGCGCTCGATTTCACCGAGGCCAATCTCGATCTCGCCTTGCGTCTGACCGACGGTGCCGGCGAGCATGAGGGCGTCGCCCTCGGCGAGCCGCGTTTCGTCACGGTCGGCGCGCCCGATGGCGGCGGACTGGAGTCGCCCATTGCCTGGCCCGGCTGCCCGGTCGATGACGGCAAGGCCATCGTCCGCGTCGCCGACGCCGGCCTCGCCATCGATGCCGCAGCCAACGGCCTCGGCCGCGCCTGCGTACCCGCGCTGCTTGCGGAAGCGGACATCGCCACCGGCCGCGTGTCCGCCCTTGGCGAACCACGCAATGGCCCCGGCTACTGGCTCATCGCTCCCCTCCCGCAATGGCGGCAGAAGAAGGTGAAAGCCCTGGTGGCTGCGCTCAGCGAGGGCTGAGGCGAGCCGCCCTCGCGCCGACTACTCCTCTCACCGTTCGCCCTGAGCGAAGTCGAAGGGTGAGCCGCGCGCAGCGAGCTTCGCTTGGCTTCCGCTCAGCAGGGCCCTTCGACTTCGCTCAGGGTGAACGGAAAAGGGAAGAGCGGGATTTACTCCCACCCCTACCCCCGTTCGTGTCGAGCGAAGTCGAGACACCATGCGCAGTTCTGGCGTGTCTCGACTTCGCTCGACACGAATGGAACGCGGGCATGATACTCCGGCCCGCCCAACCCCCCTAGCCGCCCTCAGCCCGCTGCGGCGGGAAGAAGGGCTCCGGCTCCGGCGTCACCATATTCCCGCGCATCAATGAGCGCCCCGCCGTGATCCCCCCGACCAGTTGCAGCTCGACCCGCTGCGCATCGCGCTCGCGCACATCCTCGATCGCCTCGCGCGCGTCGTCCTCGTCAACGCCGAGGTCGGTCAGCACCGCCTCGCTGAAGGCCAGCGCGGATTCGAACGTCTCGCGGATCTGATAGTCGACGCCCGCCTTGATCAGGCGCAGCGAATGGCCGCGGTCGAAGGCGCGCACGTAGAGCTTGGCGAGTGGGAATTCGTGCCGGCAAAGCTCGACGATCTTGTCGGCCACATCCGGCTTGTCGACGCAGACGAGGATTGCCTCGGCCCGCCCGGCGCCGGAGGCATGAAGCACGTCCAGCCGCGTGCCATCGCCATAATAGACTTTGAAGCCGAAATTGCCGGCCGCCTGGATCATCTCGACATCATTTTCGATCAGCGACAGCTCGAAGCGCCGCGCGAGCAGCGCTTGGCTTGCCACCTGCGCAAACCGGCCGAAGCCAATGCACAGGATGCGGCCGGTCAGGTCCTTGGCCTTGTCTACGCCGTCGAGCGAAACCGGCGCGTTGCGGCGCATCCGGTTCTGCACGATGAGCACCAGTGGCGTCAGCGCCATGGAGAGGATGACGATCGCGCTCATGATCGCCGCGATCCGCGCATCGAAAAGGCCGACCGCCAGCGCCGCGCCATAGAGCACGAACGCGAACTCGCCGCCCTGCGCGAACAGCGCTGCGCGGTGGCTTGCGGCGCTGTGGGCCGAGCCCATCAGCCGCGCGACGGCATAGATGCCGATCGCCTTGACGACCATGAAGCCGAGGACGCCGCCCAGCACCAGCTGCCACTCGCGGAGCACCGTCGAGAGATCGAGCGACATGCCCACGCTGATGAAGAACAGGCCGAGCAGGATGCCGCGAAACGGCTCGACATCGGCCTCCAACTCATGGCGATAGCTGGATTCGGAGAGCAGCACGCCAGCGAGGAAAGCGCCCATCGCCATGGATAGCCCGGCGGCATCCAGCAGCACGGCTGATCCCAACACGATGAGCAACGCCGCGGCGGTGAGCACTTCGCGTGCGCCGGCCCGCGCGATCAGGCCGAACAGCGGATCGAGCAGCCAGCGCCCCGCCGCGATCAACGCCGCGAGCGCCGCCAGCGCCAGGCCGATGCTCTGCCAGACGGGCGGCGCGTCCTCCACGCCCGCCGCGCCATGGAACGCCGCCCAGAAGGCGACGAGCGCCAGCAGCGGCACGATGGCCAGGTCCTCCAGCAGCAGGATGGAGATCGCCTTCTGGCCATCCTCGGTGCCCGCGTCCCCAGCTTCGTTCAGCATTTGCATGATGACAGCGGTGGAGGAGAGGACGAAGCCCATCGCGCCGGCTGCCGCTACGGCCGGAGGCAGGCCGGCCGTCATGCCGAGCAGGGTCAGAAGCGCACCGCACAGCAGCACTTGCGCTGCGCCGAGGCCGAAGATCTGCTTGCGCAGGTTCCACAGCTTGCGCGGCCGCATTTCGAGGCCGATGATGAAGAGGAACATCACCACGCCCAGCTCGGCGATGTGCAGCAGTGCCTGCGGATCGTTGATCAGCCCCAGGCCGAAGGGGCCGATGGCGAGGCCGGCGGCGAGGTAGCCCAGCACCGATCCGAGGCCCAGCCGCCGGAACAGCGGCACCGCGATCACGCCGGCCCCCATCAGGATGATGGCCTGACCCAGCCCGAAACCCATCGATGCGTCCGCCATGCTGTCCGTCCCAATCCCCGGCAGCCGTCAGGCCGGCGCGGTCAGCGCGGACAATCGGGCGGCTCCATGCTCGATGAGGCAGATCTCAGCAGCCCGTCCGCGCGTTCATCGACCGGGCAACCTTGGATGGTCGGTGCAGCAGAGTCAAACCGCTGCGCGCATCCTCCTAAGCCCTTCCCGTTCAGGGGAGGGGTTGGGGTGGGGAGCAAGCTCGCACCTGTGCCTGCCGTCGAGGCAGCGGCACATCACTCACCCCCCACCGCCTGACTTCAGACCGCCTTCAAACCCAGCAGCTCCCGCGACTCGGCCGCGCTCATCGGCTCGATGCCCATCTCGTTCATGATGCGCACCTGCCGCTCGATGAGCTGCAGGTTGGTCGCCTTCACGCCGCGTGAATAATAATGATTGTCCTCCAGCCCCACGCGCACATGACCGCCGAGCAGCAGCGCCTGCGTGGTGGCGGGAAGCTGCGCCGGGCCGATGCCGGAGATGCACCAGATCGACTGCGGCGGCAGGCACTTTACCATGAAGTCGAGAATGTCGGTGCTGTAGGGCATTGCGCCCTGAAAGCCCTTTTCGCCGCCCAGCACGATGTTGATGTAGTAGGGCGGCTTGTCATAGCCCTTCTGGATCAGCCGCGTGACGTCCTGTAGGATGTGGTCGGGCGAGAAGACCTCCCATTCCGGCTTGATGCCCTTGTCGACCATAGCCTTGACCAGCGTTTCGCAGCGCGAGGGCGGGGTGATGACCAGCACGTCCTTGCCGCTGATCGTGTCGACCACGGTCACACCGTCGAAGGTGCACATTTCCGCGCCGCCCTCGGTGCCCTTGAGGCGCTCCTCGAAGCTGTTCTCGAACATGCCGTCGGGCCGCTCGATGAGCATGTCGCCGCTGTTGCCGCCGCCCGTCGAGTTGTTGAGGATGATGTCGCACTTGGCGCGGATGCGATCGTTGATATCGCGGTAGATGGCCGGGCTGCAGGTCGCCTCGTCGTCCGGGCGCCGCGCGTGGATGGCGGCGATGGAGGCGCCGGCCTTGTAGCAGGCATAGACGTCGTCGGCGATTTCCTGCGGCTGGGTGGGCAGCGCCGGGTTGGCGCTCTTGAAGGTGGTGCCCCCGGTGGGCGCAATGGTCACCATGCGGCGATCGCTCATATTTCCGGCGCTCATATTTCCGGCTCCTCTCGAAAAGTCTCGTGCTGCCGCTGCTGCCCGCTTGTCCCCCGCCGGTCAAGCCATGCGCGATGGTTGACGTTGATAAAGTCCGAAAAGCCGCTCAGCGGAGCAGGCGATTGATCAGCGCGACCAGCTCGGCTTCCCGATTGGTGCCGGTCTTCTCGAACAGGCGCTTGATCTGGATGTTGACGGTGCCAAGGCTCGTGCTGCGCTGCAGGGCGATCATTTCGCGGGAGGTGCCTTCGGCCAGCAGCATGGCGATCTCGGTCTCGGCCCGCGTCAGGCCCATCATGCGTTGCAATGCCTGGCGCTCCATCGCGCCAATGTTGCCAGCCGCGCGTACAGTGACGAGCAGCCGCGGCTCGAAGCCGAGCGCGGCGGGTTTGGCCGGCAGGCGGAAGATCTCGCACAGGCGGCGCTGGGCGATAGGGCGCTGCTGGCCCAGCCACACCCCGCAACTCGGCAGCGCCAGGTCACCTGCCTGCAGCATCGCGCCGATCTGCATCCGCAGTTCGCGCGCTTCGGCGCTGTTGGGGGCGGTCAACCGCTCGTCGCGCAGCATGATCAGGTCTTCGGCGCGGAGCAGCGCCTCACCGGCTCGGGTGGTGGCGCACACCCGGCCCAGCCCGTCGCACACGAAAGCGGCGGTGTTCATCGTGTCCAGCGATCCGGCGAGCAGCTTTGCGCCTTCGCCTTCCAGCGTGCGCTGCATCCGGACGGCGGACTGCATCAGCGGCGCGGCCTGCGTGAAAACGGCGCGATCAGCCTCGGTGGTGCGCCCATCCTGATAGGTGCGCAGAACGGCCAGTCCGACCATCACCTGCCCGTCATTGACGAGCACCACTTGGCAGCCATGTGGCATGTTGGCGTCATGCGTGAAGTCGTCATAGATGTCGGTGTTCTGCGCGGCCTTGATGGCATCATAATGATATTCGTGGCGCACATCGAGCGGACCGCTGGCAGCGGCGACCCGCCAGTTCCCATGGGAATAATTGGCAACCTCGCTGTCAAACTGGCGGCAGAGACGCTCGTTCACCGGATCAGTGAGGAGGTTGAAGGCCAGCGTGGTTGGCGATCCGATCCCGAGCAACTGGCCGGACAAGGACCGCGTCTCTCTGGCGAGCGCACGCAAGGCGCCCTCCCAGCCGCCCTCGGTGAGAGGCGCACTCAGGATAGCTTCGGTCAGACTGGGCAGCGCTCTTCCCAAAAGCGATCAATCCTCCCACCCCCGCGACCGAGCCTCCCGGCGTTCGGTAGCGACCTAAGCTCCATGAAAAAGCAGGGTCGTGGCGTCAACCACTGGTTTCGACGCGAGGAGCGGATTGATCCAATCCGGGATTGCGCGAGGGATGGGGTCAGTCCACCCAGTCGAGACCGATGTCACGATAAACGTGGCGGTCCTCGTCCCAGCCTTCCTTCACCTTCACATGCAGGTAGAGGTGGACGGGCACGCCCAGCAGGCTCGACAGTTCGGCCCGGGCCTTGCTGCCGATCTCCTTCAGCCGCTGCCCGCCCTTGCCGAGAATGATGCCGCGCTGCGTTGCCCGCGCGACGAGGATCTGCTGGTGGATCTCTACCGACCCGTCGGCGCGCTCCTTATATTGCTCGGTCTCGACCGCGCTTTGATAGGGCAGTTCGTCGTGGAGCTGGTGATAGAGCTGCTCGCGGGTAATTTCAGAGGCGAGCAGGCGGTCCGTCGCATCCGAAACCTGATCCTCGGGGAAATGCCACGGCCCTTCCGGCACCGCGGCGGCCATGGCGGCCTTGAGGTCGACCAGCCCGTCCGCGGTGGTGGCGCTCACGAAGAAGGTCTCCGCGAAATCCACCCGCTCGTGCAGACGCTGGGTCAGCGTGAGCAGCTTGTCCTTGGCGGCGATGTCCACCTTGTTGACGATCAGCCATTTTGTTTCGCGCCGCTGGGCGAGGCCATCGAGGATCGGCTCCATCTTGGGCCCAAGGCCGGCGCGGCCATCGACGATGAGCGCGATCAGGTCGGCATCCTGCGCGCCGCCCCACGCGGCCTGCACCATAGCGCGGTCGAGCCGCCTGTCCGGCTGGAAGATGCCCGGCGTGTCGACGAGGATGATCTGCGCGGGCCCCTCTATGGCGATGCCCATTACCCGCGTGCGGGTGGTCTGCGCCTTGGGGCTGGTGATCGCGATCTTCTGGCCGACCAAGGCATTGGTCAGCGTGGACTTGCCCGCATTCGGAGCCCCCACGACCGCGACGACGCCGCAGCGTTGATGGTCAGGCGATGGCGTTGAGGTCACTGGTCACTCCGTCGGGCGCATGGCGCGCGCTGGCTGAAAAGGGGGTGCGGATCATGCCTTGAGCTTGGCGAGCAGGGCAATGGCGGCGGCCGTCTCGGCCTCCTGCTTGGAATGGCCCTCGCCCTGCGCCTCACCCGCATTGCGGATGGACACCGAGATGGTGAAGCGCAGGGCATGTTGCGGCCCGCTGCGCTCCAGCAGCTCATAATGCGGCGGCTGGCGGTTATGGGCCGCCGCCCATTCCTGCAGCGCGGATTTGGGGTGCTTGGGCGCGCTGGCCTGTCCCTCGACCATGGGCTCCCACATGCGGTGGATGAATGCGCGCGCCGCATCCATGCCGATGTCCAGATACATCGCGCCGATCAGCGCTTCCACGACATCGCCGAGCACATTGTCGCTCTCGACCGCGCCATCGTCGCGCGCCTGCTTGCCGAGGCGCAGATGCGTGCGCACGCCGATCTCGCGTGCCACCTGTGCGCAGCTGGTGCCGGTCACCAGCTGATTGAACCGGCGGGAGAGCTGGCCTTCCTTCTCGGCGGGAAAGCGGACGTAGAGCCAATCGGCCATCACCAGCCCCAGCACCCGGTCGCCCAGAAACTCCAGCCGCTCATAATGGGTCGCGCTCGCGCTGCCATGGGTCAGCGCCTGCTCATAGAGCGCCCGCTGCCCCGGCGCCTGACCGATAAGGTCGGCGAGCCAGGCGTCGAGATCGGCCGTGCTCAAAAGCCTTCGCCGATGCGTTCAGGCCGGGCGGCGGTGAACCATGTCCAGGGCAGGAGCAGATTGGCGGAACCGTCGGTGGAGAAGAAGCTGACCAGCGCCCTCCCGATCAGATGGTCGATAGGCAACGGCCCGACGCCCCGGGCGTCGACGGGAATGCGGCTGTCGGCACTTCGGTCGCGATTGTCGCCCATGACGAAGACGTGGCCCTCCGGTACAACAGAGACGGCGCTATTGTCCGCCGGACCGTCGATAAGGTCCAGCACTTCGTAGCTTTTTCCGTTCGGTAGCGTCTCGCGATAGCGCGGGTAGCGGCAAAAGGCCTCGCCCTTGGCATCCGTGAACTCGAATTCCTCGATGAAACAGGGCGAGGGGCTGCGCTCGGTATTGGCTGCCTGCAGCATGTTGGCGGTCACCGGGATCACCAGATCATCGATTCGCCGCTTGGGAATGGCCTTGCCGTTCAGATAGACGACGCCGTCCTGCATCTGGATGGTATCGCCCGGCAGGCCGATGACGCGCTTGATCCAGTCTTCCTTGGGATTGCCCGGCGAGGCGAACACCACCACGTCCCCGCGCTCGGGTACCTTGCCCATCACCCGCCCCTCGAACAAGGCGGGCTGGAAGGGGAAGCTGTAGCGCGAATAGCCGTAGGACCATTTGGAGACGAGCAGATAGTCGCCGATCAGCAGGCGCGGCTGCATGGATTCGGAGGGAATATTGAACGGCGCGATCAGCAGTGAGCGGATCGCCACCACGATCACCACAAGCTTGACGAGGAACCACAGGAAATCCCGTGTCTCGGATTTGTGGGACATCGAAAGGCAGCTTTCCAGACAGGTTCGTCGCGATGACGGGAATATAACGTCTTTGCGGGGCGGGGGTGGCGGCGTCAAGCATTGTGGCGCGCTTCGCACGTGCAATAGGCCTGCGCATTGGATATGCCGCCCCTTAATGAAGCAACGCCAGACCGGAGCGCTTACGCACCATGACCGACCTTGATCGCATCACCGCTTGCTGGACCGACCTCAAGGCCGCGCCGATTCCCGATCTGCGCAGCCTGTTCCGCGACGAGGCGGATCGGCTGGCGGGCCATGTGGTCGAGGAGGCCGGCCTGCGCTTCGATTTCTCCAAGACGCACCTCACCGAGACGACGCTCTCGGCCTTCGAGGCGCTGGCACAGGCAGTTGATTTTAACGGCAAGCGCGCGGCGATGTTCGCCGGCGAGGTCATCAACGTGACTGAAGGGCGCGCTGTCGAGCACACCGCCGAGCGTGGCGAGGGCAACCCGGACAGCGTGGCCGCCGCACGCGAGCACAAGGTGCGGATGCGCACGCTGATTGACGCCATCGAGGCCGGCGCGCTCGGCGAGATCCGCCACATCCTGCACGTCGGCATCGGCGGATCGGCGCTGGGGCCTGATCTGCTGGTCGATGCGCTTGCTCGTCATGCCGACCGCTATGACGTCGCCATCGTCTCCAATGTCGATGGCGTGGCGCTGGAGGATGCGATGGCCCGGTTCGATCCGGCCTTCACGCTGCTCGTCATCGCCTCCAAGACCTTCACGACCACCGAGACGATGCTCAATGCCGCCAGTGCGATCGCGTGGATGACGCAGGCCGGGGTGGACGATCCCTATGGCCAGGTCATCGCGCTCACCGCCGCGCCGGACAAGGCCATCGAATGGGGCGTGGACGAAACGCGCATCCTCGGCTTTTCCGAAAGCGTCGGCGGGCGCTATTCGCTTTGGTCTTCCATCGGCTTCCCGGCCGCGTTGGCGCTGGGCTGGGATGCCTATGAGGCGCTGCTGGAGGGTGCTGCGGCGATGGACCGGCATTTCCGCCATGCCGAGCCGCGCGACAATGCCCCGCTGCGCGCTGCCTTTGTCGACCTGTTCTATGCCCGCGTCATGGCCTGCCAGACCCGCGCCGTCTTCGCTTATGATCAACGGTTGCGGCTGCTGCCCTCCTATCTTCAGCAACTGGAGATGGAGAGCAACGGCAAGTCGGTAAAGGCGGATGGCAGCCCGGTCGATGGCCCCACGTCTGCGATCACCTGGGGCGGTGTCGGCACGGATGCGCAGCACGCGGTCTTCCAGCTTCTCCATCAGGGTACGCATGTCGTGCCGGTGGAGTTCGTCGCGGTGACCGAACCGGGCGACACGCTCGATCCTGCCCATCACCAGACCCTGCTGGTCAATTGCTTCGCGCAGGGCGCTGCGCTGATGCAGGGCCGCGAGAATGCGGCCGATCCGGCCCGGGCCTATCCGGGCAACCGCCCCTCGACGACGATCCTTATCGATGAGCTGAGCCCGCACACGCTGGGCGCGCTGATCGCCTTCTATGAGCAACGCACTTTCGCCAATGGCGTGCTGATGGAGATCAACAGCTTCGACCAGTTCGGGGTGGAACTCGGCAAGGAGATCGCCAAGTCCATCGAACAGAACGGCGCGCAGGGCTTCGACCCTTCGACCATGGCGCTCATAGAGCGCGCACTCGGCTAAGCCCGCCTCAAATCCTCCCCATATATGGGGAGGTGGCAGCGCGCAGCGCTGACGGAGGGGGCGGGCGAGACCCCCTCCACCGTCTTCGGCGGTCCCCCTCCCCGCGAGCGGTGAGGATCTCGTTAAGCCGCCGCAGTGCCCGCAGCCTCCGGCGCCGGGCGTTCCGGCCGCTTGAGCAGCATGTTGATCACGAGAATCGAGAGGAACAGGATGAAGGGGCAGATCGCCGCGAGCGCATAGGTACGCACGGCGGGGATGCCGCTCGCAAGGATCGCGCCGCCGATCAGTGGGCCGACGATGCCCCCGATCTTGCCGACCGCCGAGGCCCAGCCACCGGCGCTCGCCCGGATCGCGCTCGGATAATAAAGCGCGAGCTGGCTGATGATCGCCGCATGGCAGCCGCCGACCAGCATGCTCTGCACCACGATGGTCGGCAGCAGCATCGCGCGCGGAATCCATTCCATGCCGATGCCGACGGCCATGGGCACGATGAGGAGCGTGCAGGCAGCCGCGAATTTGAGGCCGTAGCGGGCGGAGAAGCGCATGATGACCACGCCGGCAACAGCGCCGAGCAGGGCGCCGATGGCCGAGACGTTGGCGGCGGTTTCCCGCGCCACGTCCATCCGCTCCAGCACCAGCGGGCCGAAGGCGGACTTGAAGAAGATGCCGAGGGCGCTGGCGCCATAGCCGATCCAGATGATCGGTGTGAGCAGGCGCAGATTGCCGACGAACAGGTCGCTGAAGCGGAAGTTGCGCTTGTGCTTGCCCTCGTCGGCGAGAATGAACTGGTCGTCCGCCTGCACGTCGATGCTCTTGTCCAGCCGCTTGATGGTCGCGACGATCAGCTCGGGCTTGATGCCCTTACTGGCCAGGAAGCGCGGGGATTCCGGCAGGAAAATCGCGATGGCGAGCGCGCAGACGACCGAGCCGATGCCGCCGGCGAAATACACGCCTTCCCAGCCATGGAACGGCGCGATCATGTTGGTGAGCGGGGCGGCGGCCGCGCTGCCGAGGCTGAAGCCCATCATGATGAAGGCGATCACCGTGGCGCGCAACTTGGGGGGCACGAATTCGACATTGAGCGCCCAGGCGAGCGGCAGAGCGCCGCCAATGGCCAGACCATCGAGGAAGCGCAGGGTCAGCAGCGCCGGATAATTGGTCGCGAAACCGGTGAGGAAGGTCAGGATGCCAAAGGCGAAGGTGCACATGATGATTGTCGGGCGGCGGCCGATGCGGTCGCCGACATAAGTGAAGATCAACCCGCCGACGACCATGCCCACTGTGCCGGCCGAGAACGCATTGCCGATCTCGATGTCCGTGAGCTGCAGCTCGTCCTGCATATAGGGGGCGGTGAAAGACATCATCATCATGTCCAGCCCGTCGAACAGCGTGACGAGCCAGGAGAGCATGATCAGCAGATAGTTGAAGGGCGTGAGCTTGCGTCCGTCGAGCAACGTCGCAAGATCAACCGTTTTTGCCGCTCTGGCCATACCGCAGGCATCTCCCTCTTCGCGCAGATTATTCATATCTCGCCGTCCTTTGCCGGGACTGCGATCATTTCGCTACCTGTTTAGCTACATCTGAACTAATAATTAGCAAGCTCTCTATACACGAGCGAAAATTTGTTGCCTTGACTATGAAGCAAGGCGAATCAGTGAGGAGAGAATGTCAGATGGCTGAAGAGCAGACGCCGAAGGTCCGTCAGGTTCGCCAGTCGGAGGATCGTTTTCTGGCCTCTGACGTGTTCGAGACGGGTGGTCGGGTGCTGCCGCGGGCCAATGGCACGGGGACCTGGGTCGAGCCTGCGCGCGAGATTCCGGTGTATCACAGCTGCGACGTGCTGGTGGTCGGCGGCGGGCCTTCGGGCACGGCGGCGGCCTGGGCGGCGGCGCAGGCCGGGGCCGATGTGGTGCTGATGGAGCGCTACAATCATCTGGGCGGCCTTTCCACCGGCGGCCTCGTCATCTGGATCGACCGGATGACCGATTGGACCGGCCGGCAGGTCATCCAGGGCTTTGCCAATGATGTGCTCGGGCGCCTGCCCGCCGCTGGCCTGGCCGGACCACCGCGCGCCGACTGGGGCTCGCGCGATCCCAAGAAGGCGAGCTATTGGGGCCAGCGCACTGCGGCCTTCCACGGCACGGTCTGCTGGTCGCCCACGCTCGATCCCGAGCGGCTCAAGCTGATCAGCCAGGAGATGCTGCTGGCAGCCGGCGTGCGGCTGGTGTTCCACAGCTGGGCAGCAGTGCCGATGGTCGCCGACGGCAAGGTCGAAGGGGTGGTGTTCGAATCCAAGGCCGGGCGTCAGGCGCTGCGTGCCAAGGTGGTCGTCGATACCACCGGCGATGGCGACATCTTCGCGCGCGCCGGGGCCGAGTTCGATACCGATATCGAGGAAGGCGACGTCCACCACAGCGCCAACACCGGCTTCATGCTGGGCGGTGTGGACATGGACCGCTGGCTGGCCTTCCGCGCCAATGAGCCCGAGCAATATGCCGAGTTCGCCAAGCTCGGCCGTGAGCGGCTCGGCTTCTTCCAGCCGCCTTATGTCTCCTGGCGCAACGACATCGCGCTGTTCCTCGGCCCGCGCCAATCCGGCCTGTCCGCGCTGGATGTGGATGACCAGACCGAGCTGGAGATCCGCTCGCACCGGTTCATGCAGACGCATTGCGAGTTCTTCCTCGCGCATGCGCCGGGGTTCGAGCAATGCTATATGCTGCAGAGCGGCTCGCAGCTTGGCGTGCGGCACACACGGCGTCTGGCTGGCATGGGCAAGATCCTGCGCAGCCAGTGGGCCGATGGCATTGCGCTGCCCGACGAGGTCGGGGTCAGCCCTTCGGTCAGCCTCAAATATCCGGTCATCTCGGTGCCCTATGGCGCGCTGGTGCCGCGCAAGCTCGACGGCTTGCTGGCAGGCGGCAAGCACATCAGCTGCGATGCCAACTCGCATGGCTTCATGCGCGAGATCCCGCAATGCTGGCTGACCGGACAGGCCGCTGGCGCCGCAGCCGCGCTCAGCGTGAACGCCGGCGTCCAGCCCCGCGCGCTCGATGTGACCAGCCTGCAGGCAGAGTTGCGCAGGCAGGGCGTGTTCCTGCATGACCAGGCAGGCAAGATGCCGGAAGCCGAACAGGCCGCCGCGGCGGAATAATCCCGTGAATTGAGAGTATTGATGACTGACAGCGCGACCCTATCCCGCCCCGACCCGAGCGAACTGACCCGTCTCGGCAAGCCCTCCGGCGCATGGACCGGCACGCTCGGCGGGGGTGCCGAGGGCCTGACCCGGCGGCTGGGACCGGCGCAACTCGACGCGCTCGACGCTGCCGTCCGCGCCACGCAGGGCCGCGCGCCAACATCCGTTACGCGGGAGGATTTCGGCGCGCCGGCGATCGCGAGCCTGATGGCAGCGGTGAATTACGACCTGATGGCCGGGCGCGGCGCCGTGTTGCTGAGCGGGATCGACATCGCGCGCTACGACCTGGAAGCGTTCCAGCGCCTGCACTTCGGTCTTGGCACGCATCTGGGCCGCGCGGTCGAACAGAGCGCGCGCCACGATCGCATCGGGCTGGTGCGCAAGGAGCCCAATCCCGAACGGCGCGGCTATCTCAACGATACCGAGCTCGGGCCGCACACCGACTATCACGAGATCCTCAGCCTGGCTTCCGTCGTCACCTCGCCGGAGGGCGGGGTAAGCGGGCTGGTCAGTGCTGCCGCCGTCTATGCGGCGATCCAGGCGGAGCGACCGGACGTTCTGGCGGTGCTGGAGGAGGGCTATTATTACCCGACAAGCCTGGAGAGCGTCACCCATTACAAGGTGCCCAGCTTCTCCGTGATCGACGGGCATATCGGCATCTACAATTACGTGCTGTTCATCGTGCAGGCCGCGCAGATCAGGGGCGAGCCGGTGCCGGAGCGTTTCGTGGAGGCGTTGCGCGTCCTGATGCGCATGGCGGCGCGACCGGAGTTAAAGGTATCCTTCACCCTGCAGCCGGGCGAGATGATCTTCTGGCACAATTTCCGGGTGATGCACTCGCGCACCGGCTTTACCAACACGCCCGGTCGCGAGCGGCTGCTGCTGCGGCTCTGGCTGGAGGCATACGAGCGCTACCCGCTGGCGCAGGGCTATCGCGAGATCGGCCGCCTGCTTGAGCAGCAGCATGCGCAGGGCTGGTCGATGCTGGTCAATAGCGACGAAAGCCTGCGGGCCGCCGGAACCTTGATCCGCGGATAACGCGCCAACTCCGCGCGTAGGGAACCACTGCGCCGTCTTGGCATTTCCCGTCTTTTCCGGCTCCCGGCGAACATTCTCGGCGCCCGTGTGTTTTGCTGGTACAAAGGGGCAGGGAAGAGGGCCAATGATCAACCGGCAGGTGCTGCTCGCAGACAAGGTGTATGTCGAACTGGTGCGCAGCCTGTTCGTCAATGTGACGCCGTCTGCCATCATGGCGGTCGCCTTTACCCTCAGCGTCGCCCTTATTGTGAACGAGACGCGGGACCGGCTCACGCTGACGCTCGGCGTGGCCGGGGTGCTGGCGATGGGGGTGCGGATCATCGTCACGCTGCGTTTGCGCGGACAGGCGCTCGCCAGCGACCTTCATCCGGTCCGGGCCAGACAGCTCGAGCTCATGTTCCTCATACCCCAGCTCAGCTTTGCCCTCGCGCTTGGCCTGTTCAGCGGGCTTGTCATCCTGCAGAAGTCGGACGGGCAGCCATTAATGGTGTGTCTGGTCGTCGGCTTCTGTGCCGGCCTCGCCGCCGGTTCGGGTCTGCGCCCCCCCGTTGCCGTGCCGGGCATGCTGGCGGCCAGCCTCCCCACCGCTCTGGCCGCCTTTATTCGCGCCGATGCCATGTCGATCGCCACAGGCGCCTCCATTCTAGCCTTCCTCTATGCTGGTGCGCAAAGTCTGGCGACGCGGCATGAGTCTGCCGTGACGGGGATCAGCAAGCGGCTGACCTCGGGATCATTGGCCCGGCGCGATCCTTTGACCAACCTCGCCAATCGCCTCGCCTTGCGCGAGCGGTTCGATGAGGCCGTGGTCCTCAAGCGGGGAAAGGGGATCGTGGCGGTTCACTATCTCGATCTCGACGGGTTCAAGCCGGTGAACGACACCCACGGCCATGCCGCCGGCGATACGCTGCTGCAGATGGTCGCCAAGCGGCTGAGCAGCGCCATCCGCAGCGAGGATATCGTGGCGCGGCTGGGCGGCGATGAGTTCGTCATCGTGCAGTTCGGTCTCGATAAGGCGGAGGATGCCACGCTGCTGTCCGATCGCGTCGTCCGCGCCATCGCGCAGCCCTTCGTCATCGAGGGCAACCGCATCCGCATTTCCACCTGCATCGGCACCGCGACCGCGCGCGCCGAGGAGAGCCACATGGAAGTGCTGATGCGTGAGGCGGACGAGGCGCTCTATGCCGCCAAGCGACGGCGCGCTCAGGCACAGGCGGCGCGGGCGTAGTTCCGCGGCCTTGGCCCGCGCCGACGGAAGAAGTGGCGACCCCGGCAGGATTCGAACCTGCGACCATTCGCTTAGAAGGCGAATGCTCTATCCGGCTGAGCTACGGGGCCACGGAACGATCCGCTAACCGCATCGCCGGGCGTCTGGCAATGGCAAAGCGATGCCGCGCGCGGTTTTGGGTGGGGGCAGGAGGCTGCAAGATCGATTGCAGGGCGCGATATCGCGCGGCATAGTCCCGCGCCATGGCTGCTCCCTCCGACGTCGCGTCCGCCGCGACTCCGCCCTCGATCGCTCCCCATTCGATCGCTCATGTCGATGCCAGCGCGCTCGCCGGGCACAGGCTGCAATATTATGATTTCGTGATGGCCGCCTTCGTCGCGGTGCTGCTGCTCTCCAACGTCATCGGCGCCGCCAAGTTGGCAAGCCTGTGGGGCTTTACTTTCGGTGCCGGCATCCTGTTCTTTCCGTTGGGCTATGTGCTGGGCGACGTGCTGACCGAAGTCTATGGATACGCCCGCGCCCGGCGCTGCATCTGGGCCGGCTTCGCCGCGATGCTGTTCATGGCCCTGATGAGCTGGGTGGTCGTCTCGCTGCCCCCGGCGGACGGCTGGGACGGGCAGGCAGCCTATGAGTCGGTCTTCGGCCAGGTGCCGCGGATTGTCTTCGCCTCGATCTTCGCCTTTTGGGCCGGTGAGCTGACCAACAGCTTCGTGCTCGCCAAGATGAAGCTGCTGACCAAAGGCAAGCATCTGTGGACCCGCACTATCGGCTCGACCATCGTCGGGCAGGGCGTCGACAGCCTGCTCTTCTATCCGCTGGCCTTTTATGGCCTGTGGTCCACCGATCAGGTGCTGACCGTGATGGTCACCAATTGGGCGTTGAAAGTAGGCTGGGAAGCGGTGCTGACGCCGGTCACCTACCTCGCCGTCAATTTCTTCAAGCGGCGCGAAGGGCTGGACGTCTATGATGAGCAGACTGACTTCACGCCGTTCAAGGCGCAGGTCTGACCAGCCCCGTTAGCCCTCGGCCGGTGAGGGCGCATCCCGGTTAAGCGCCTGGGCATCGGCGAAGCCCGCCGCTGCAAAAGGCGCCGGCGGTGGGGCTTCGGCCTCGACGGGCGGCTTGCCTGGGCGGGGCAGCTTGAGGCTGACCGCGTGCAGCAGCATCCGGCCATCCCATGGCGCGCCGGGTGGTGCGGAGGGGTAATAACGGTCGCCCAATATGCCGAGGCCAAGGCCGTGCAGGGCATGCGCGCGCAGCTGGTGCGTGCGCCCGGTTTCGGGGCGGAATTGCACGAGGGCGCGGCCATCGCGCGCCTCCAGCAGGCGCCAGCGCGTCACGGCCGGCTTGCCCTTCGGGTCCGGCTGCATCCGCCAGCCATCCTCGCGCGTGCTGGTCTTGCCCAGCGGCAGATCGATCACCCCTTCGCGCTCCGCCGGCACGCCGTCCAGCACGGCAAGATAGACCTTCTCCACCTCGCGCGCTTCGAAGGCCTGGGTGAAGCGCTTGGCAGCCTTGGGATTACGGGCGAGCAGCAGGCAGCCGCTGGTGTCCCGGTCCAGTCGATGCACCGCCACCGGCCAGCGCTGGAAGCCGAAGGTCAGGCTGTCGAGATGATTTTCCAGGCTCAGCGCGCCGTCGCGCGGGCGGTCGACGGGCAGGCCCGCCGGCTTGTCCAGCACGATGGCCTCACCATCCATGAAGATCACCCGGTCGGTAAGGGGGGACAGATCGCCGGCAGGCGACCCTCTGCGGCTATTCCGGGGATCATGGGTGAAGGACATGGTGCCTCCCTAGGCGCTATCGTCCGCAGGGGGAAGACGCAGGGAGGGACGGGCTCCATTTACTTGCCCCCGGCGGAGGGGGCCGCATTGATTCTCACCCCATTAAGCACGCAAACGGCCCGCGACTCGTGCTTTCAGGCCAGTTTACGTAAAATTAACCTTTTGCGTTCACTCTTCATATGGTTAATAGTTACTGGTGGTTGGATTGAGTGACGAGCAGCTCTCCGGCCAACTGAGCAAAGGGGCTGGTGTATGCGCGTGTTGCTGATCGAAGACGAACCGACGACTGCCAAAGCTATCGAGCTGATGCTGACCACCGAGGGGTTCAACGTCTACACGACCGATCTGGGCGAAGAAGGCCTCGATCTCGGCAAGCTCTACGATTACGATATCATCTGCCTCGACCTGAACCTGCCGGACATGCACGGCTATGACGTGCTCAAGAAGCTCCGCGCATCGCGCGTGCAGACCCCGGTCCTCATTCTCTCCGGCATTGCCGAGATGGACAGCAAGGTCCGCTCTTTCGGCTTCGGTGCAGACGATTACGTCACCAAGCCGTTCCACAAGGAAGAGCTGGTGGCGCGCATCCATGCCGTCGTCCGCCGCTCCAAGGGCCATTCGCAAAGCGTCATCCGCACCGGCAAGCTGTCGGTCAATCTCGACGCCAAGACCGTGGAGGTGGATGGCAACCGCGTCCACCTGACCGGCAAGGAATATGCGATGCTGGAGCTGCTCTCGCTCCGCAAGGGCACCACGCTCACCAAGGAGATGTTCCTCAATCATCTCTATGGCGGCATGGACGAGCCGGAACTCAAGATCATCGACGTGTTCATCTGCAAGCTGCGCAAGAAGCTCAGCCTGGCATGCAGCGGCGACAATTACATCGAGACCGTCTGGGGCCGTGGCTATGTGCTGCGCGATCCCGACGAGATCATCGACGAACTGGAAACCGCGCAGGTCGCCTGACCTCAGTCCGCGAACGGGATTTACGGCAAAGGCCGGCGGAGCGATCCGTCGGCCTTTTCTGCGCGTGGGTCTCAACGGAACCGGCAGACGCGGGATAGGGGTGCAGAAACCCAGCCGCACGCGGGCACACTATACGCCCCTTATACCGGACACGCCCGACCTCCAAAAACCACCCCGTGCTCCTGCGAAGCCAGGAGCCCAGGGCGAACAAGCACCTCGACTGGATCGGCGCGCGCCAGGCAGATGCAGTCTTGGATGGAATAGCGGCCTCGTCATCTGCGACCGAAAACGGCATCCGGACGATCCTTCTCTCCTATGGAGCTTGGCTGGCCTGCGGCTCGCAGGAGGGGCGGGGGGGCATGGGAGTGAGTGACCGAGGCGTTGCTGCACCACCCCAACCCCTCCTCTGAAGGGGAGGGGCTAAGACTGCTTCCTAAACCCAGCACGGTCATCCGAACGGCGGCAAATTGCCTCTGCTCTAAAAGCTGCCTGTCCGGGCACGACACCGTAGCCCCCACTCCCTCCGTTCGTCCTGAGGAACTGCTGAGCCTGTCGAAGCAGCGTATCGAAGGACTGGTCTTGCGCGGACCCACCGGAAAACGTCGACTTTCGGCCCACTGCCGCCCCGGATCGAATTTTACCCTAACCCCCCAACCAATCGGCTATGATCTCGCCGCGATGCCCCTCCGGCGCCAACGCGGCGCGCAGGGCTTCCAGCAGAGGCGGCAGCGCCTGCGTAAAGGCGTAGGGCGGGTTGACGATATAAAGCCCTGCGCCGTTGTAGATGCCCGGCTGGTCGGCATCGTACAACCAGTGATCCACCTGCAGGAATTTCGGAATGCGGAGCTTGCGGAGCTGCCCGCTCCACCGCTGATGCGTGGCGCGGTCTTTGAGCGGGTACCAGATCACCGTCACGCCATGCGCCCATTTGCGGTGAGCGGCGGCGAGGGTGGCGGTGATGCGGGCGCGTTCGTCCGTCTGCTCATAGGGCGGGTCGACCACAACCACGCCGCGCGCGGTGCGGGGCGGCACCATCGCCAGCCAAAGCTCGTAGGCATCGCGCTCGTGCACGGCGGCGGACGTGCCGCGCATTACGCCGCGCAGGGAGTAAGCGTCTTCGGGATGTTTTTCGTTGAGGATCAGCAAATCCTGCGGGCGCAGAAGCTGCGCCAGAATCTGCGGCGATCCGGGGTAGAGGCGCGGCTCGGCTCCCACGTTCACCGCCTGCACGGCGGCGCGATAGTCGCTCAGCAAAGGGTTCGGATCGGCAAAGGCGCGCAGCACGCCGTGCACAGCCTCGCCAGTGCGTTGGGCCTGCTCGCTGCCAAGGTCGTACAGCCCGCAGCCGGCATGGGTATCGATCAGGGTCAGGGCGCCCGGCTTTTGCTGCAAGGCCCGCACGAGGGCGATCAGCAGGCTGTGCTTCACGACATCGGCGCTGTTGCCGGCATGGAAGGAATGGCGATAATTCATGGTGATTCAAATTCCTGACACGCGCGGCCGGGCGGGCACGCGCGGCGACCGACAAGGCGCTCGTAGAGCGTGAGCGGAAGCCTTTAAAGCAGTTGCGCGCGGCCTCAACCCCGTGGCGATGGCACCATCGGTGCGATTGCATCATGTGCTCAGAACAGACGCGCCGTTCGTGTCGAGCCCTTCGACTGCCCGCAGGCGAGCGCTCGGGATGAACTTCAGCCTTTGGCTGAAGTCGAGACACGCGAGGCCTGTGTCACCGTGTCTCGACTTCGCTCGACACGAACGGAGCGGCGGGGAGCCGTAGGTGACGAGAAGCGAGGGCAGTCCGGCTGCACTCATCGCAATGTCTGCGTTCTGCCTGACGGAGCCGACCTAGCCTCCCGATTTACCGGTGGAGAGAAACCAGCGCTCCGTGCCCTCAAGTCCCGCCGCCGTCAGCACGCCGGACTTGTATGCCCCGGTATCGATTCCCATCCGGTTCTCGCGCTGCTCGACCGCCTCGGTAATCGAGTGGCCATGGACGATGAAATAATCGTGCGGGTCGTCATAGAACAGGAATTCCTCGCGGATCCAGCGCAGGTCCTTTTCGTCCTGCTCGTCCAGCGGCACTTCGGGCCGGACGCCGGCGTGGACGAAGGCGTAGTTGCCGATGATCGCCTTGTCCGTCAGCCTGGCGAGGAAGGCGCGGTGCGTGTCCGGCACCGCGCTCGTCAGCCAGTCGCGCAGTTCCCCCAGCGTCATCGTATCGAGATCGGTCTCGCTCGCGCCATAGGAGAGGAGCGTCTCGCGGCCGCCGATGCGGGTGAGGAAGCGCAGCGCGCTCTCATCGCCCTCTACGGCCATGGCGAACACTTCCTCATGATTGCCGCGCAGGCAGAGGATGTTCGGCCACCAGTCGCGCAGTTGCAGCACATAGTCGATCACGCCCTTACTATCCTGCCCGCGGTCGACATAATCGCCCAGGAACACCAGTTGCGTGCTGCCGGTCGGGCCTCGGCTATGGTCGTCGGCAGCGATCAGGTCGATAAGTTCGAGCAGCAGATCCAGCCGGCCATGAATGTCGCCGATCGCGTAGACGCGGCGGCCCTCGCCCAGGTCTGGCGCATGGGTCAGAGGTTCAGGCTTTGACTTGGATTTGAAGAGGCCAAACATGTGCCTCTCCATATAAAACGAGCGGGCGCGATCCGGCCAGCGCAATCGTGCTTAGCAAAAGCTTTCCGGCGACAGGTTGGCCCCCGTCAGAGCTTGGGCAGCGTCACGCCGCGCTGGCCCATATATTTGCCGGCGCGGTCGGCATAGCTCGTCTCGCACGGCTCATTGCCTTCCAGGAACAGGAACTGGCAGGCGCCTTCATTGGCGTAGATTTTGGCGGGTAGCGGCGTGGTGTTGGAGAATTCCAGCGTCACATGGCCTTCCCAGCCCGGCTCCAGAGGCGTCACGTTCACGATGATGCCGCAGCGCGCATAAGTGGATTTGCCGAGGCAGATCACCAGCACATCGCGCGGGATGCGGAAATATTCCACCGTCCGCGCCAGCGCGAAGCTGTTGGGCGGGATGATGCACACGTCCGTCTTGCGGTCGACGAAGCTGTTGGCGGCGAAGTCCTTGGGGTCCACCACGGCGCTGTCGACATTGGTGAAGATCTTGAAATCCTCGGCCACCCGCGCGTCATAGCCGTAAGAGGAGAGGCCGTAGCTGATGCAGCCCTCGCGCCGCTGGCTTTCCACGAACGGCTCGATCATGCCGTTTTCTTGCGCCTGACGGCGAATCCATTTGTCGGAGAGTATGGCCATGGGGGCGTTGCTAATCGCTCGCCGCGCCGAATGCCAGAGGCGATGATATGGTGAGGATCAGCCCGGGCCGATGCCGAGATTGGCCGGGCCGAAGGCGTGCGGCAGCAGCGCGTCGAGCGTAAGGCGCAGCACGGCGCTGCCATCTGGCGTGGCGCACAGGATCGTCAGCGGGCGCCCGCCCATATCCTGCGCCTCCTTGATGATCTGCCGGCAGCGACCGCAGGGCGTGATGATGCCGCCATCCCCGCCGTCCATCGCGCCGCCCGTCACCGCGATGGCCGCGATATCCCGTAGCTGCCCCTGCGCATTGGCGGCAGCGATGGCCACGGTCTCGGCGCAGAGCGACAGGCCGTAGCTCGCATTCTCGAAATTGGCGCCGGTGAGGATCGTCCCGTCGGTCAGCCGCAAGGCCGCGCCGACCGCAAAGCGGCTGTAGGGCGCATGGGCCTGCGCCATGGCGCCGCGCGCGGCGTCGATCAGCGCGCGTTCGTCCGGGGTTGGCGGCGTCGGGTCTTGTCGGGTCGCTTTTTCGCTCATTGCCGCACCGCATTCCATTCGATCGGCCCCTCGATGCCGTTGATCCGCTTCCAGGTGGAGGCGGTCCACATCGTCCAGGGACGCGTGGTGTAATCGGGCACGAAGAAGTCGCCGTCCACCCACAAGGTGCGGTTGATGCCACCGGCCACGTCATAGGCCGCCTCGAATTCGCGGCTGGTGCGGATCACAGCGGGCTTGGCGGCGTGGGTTTCGATCTGGTTGAGGAAGGTGTTCAGCTCGGCCAGCAGCGTATCGCGGTTGGGCCGCGCTGTGCAGGGCAGGTCGAAGCCCATTTCCACCACCGGCGGCAGCATCTGGGGGTCGCGCGGGACGGTGGCGATGAACCGCGTGGCCTGCGCCGAGGCGCTGCTGCACAGATCATAACGATGGATGGCGCCGTGGCGCATGTCGTTGGCGACCGCGCCGGCGAGATAATCATTAAAGGCGCTGTCCCGCCCGCGCGCGCCATCGGTGGCGCGCAAATAGACGAAGTCTGCACCTGCCGCGCGGGCCATCCGCCAGTTGATCGTGCCGCTCTGCGCGCTCAGCGTGATGCCTTGCACGGGGAAATATTTGGCCGAGGGCGTCCAGCTGCGGGCGAGCGTGAAGAGGCCCGCCACCAGTCCGCCGCCGATCACCAGCAGCAACATGAAGAGGCGTAGCGGCGTCACCTTGATCCGCCGGCGCCGGGCGCCCGGCGCGCCGGTCGTGCGCTTGGCCTTTGTGGTGCTCATGTCGTTTCGTCAGTCCCGTTATGCGCGGATATGAAGCACGCAGATCAGCGTGAACAGCCGCCGCGCGGTATCGAAATCCACGTCGATCTTTCCCTCCAGCCGCCCGCGCAGCAATTCGGCGGCATCGTTGTGGACGGCGCGCCGGGCCATGTCGACGGTTTCGATCTGGCTCGGCGTCGCCTGGCGGATCGCCTGATAATAGCTCTCCGTAATCGCGAAATAATCCCGGATCGCGCGCCGCAGGCTGGCGAGGCCGAGGATGATCGCTTCCAGCGCGCTGTCGTCCGTGCGCCGCAGTTCGATCACCAGCCGCCCGTCCGCCACGCGCAGAAACACCCGGTATGGGCCGGCATAGCCGTCCTCATGCTGGCGCACCGGCGCGAAATGATTGTCCTCCAGCAGGTCGAAGATCGCGATCCGTCGCTCCTGCTCCACATCCGCGCTGCGCCACAATATCGTCTTCTCGTCGAGCACGATGTCGATGATGCGGGGGTCGGCCATGGTCCCTTGCTTCCCTAGGCGCGTGGGCCAGCGGCGGCAAGAGCGTGGGGCAGGAGGGCGGGGGAGGCCCCGGGGAAGCAGCGCCTCAGGCGGGCTTGGCGCCCTCGTGCCGGGGCATCGGCCAGATCAGGCCGATGAGCGGCAGAACCAGCATCGCCAGGCCCGAGAACAGCAGGGCGCTGGCAACCCCATGGGCCTGCGCCACATGGCCCCAGAGCCAGCTCCCCAGCGCGATCCCGCCGAAGGTCAGGCTGCTCACCATGGCGGTAATGCGCCCGATAAGCGGGGCGGGCGACCACATTTGGCCGGCAACGGCAAAGCCGGAGAGCGCCTGCACCCAGCCGGCGCCGCCCATCACCAGCAGCACAAGCGTGGGGACCAGCCCGATGCCGAGCGCAACGCACACGCACACCGCGCCATAGAGGAGCCCCGCGCCGCGGATGATCGCCTCGCTGGAGAAGCGCTGGCGGAACCATGTGCTGCTCGCCGCGCCGATCACCGCGCCTAGGCCGAGTGCGCCGAGGAGCAGGCCGAAGGTCATCGATCCCCGGCCGAGCATCTGCGTTGCAACGAGCGGCATCAACGCCCAGGCAGCGCTGCCGGCGAGCGTGAAGCTGATGGCGCGGACCAGCACGGTGCGGATCGCCGGGGAACCAAGCGCAAAGCGGAAGCCCTCGCCGATCACCGTCAGCAGCGGGCGCCTTGTGGCCGGCGCCGGCGGCGCGGTGCGCCAGCGCAGCAGAATGACGATGACCATCAGATAGGAGAGGGCATTGACGACGAAGGCGGCCTTCGCGCCGCCCAGTGCGACGATACCGCCGCCGATGGCCGGGCCAAGGCTGCGCGCGATGTTGAAGGCGAGGATGTTGAGCGCGACGCCCGCCGCCAGTTCGTTGCGCGGCACGATGCTGCCGATGGAGGAGGCCAGCGCCGGATTGAAGCAGGCCACGCCGCAGGCGAGCAGGGCGGTGAGGCCAATGAGCAGCCCCGGCGGTGTCGTGCCAACAAAGGCGAGCGCCGCCAGCAGGACGGAAAGCGAGACCATGCCGGTCTGCGCGCCCAGCATCACCAGTCGCTTGTCGAACATGTCCGCCCACGCGCCGGCCGGCAGGGCCAGTAGCATGATCGGCAGATTGGTCGCGCTCTGGACGAGGGCGATGACGTCGGCCGGCTGGCCCGTGATGGTGAGTTGCCAGGCTGCGCCCACGGACTGGATGGCATTGCCGAAATGCGAGAACAGGCTGCCGAGCAGGATCAGCAGGAAGGTCCGGTGGCGCAACGGAGAAAAGGTGCCGCCGCTCATGGCCGTTGGTCCCTTGTCTGCTGCGCGCTCATCATGCTGGTCCCCTCCGTGCTGAACCGATCATTGATCAGTCACACGGTTTCGCCCTAGGCGCGTCGTTCTCGCCCGGCAAGACTGATGCGGCGGCGCGTTGGTGATGGGCAAGCAGGCGGGTGACGGGCCGACCAAAAGCGGCTAACCGCGCCGACAATGACGGGCGTCCTGATCATAATCGCGGCCTTCGCCACCGCGTTTCTTTCCGGCATCTTCGGCATGGCGGGGGGATTGCTGCTGATGGGCATCCTCGCCTTCCTGCTGCCGGTGTCCGCGGCCTTCGTCACGCATGGCATCCTCCAGCTTGTCGCCAATGGCTGGCGCGCGGTGGTGCATCGCGAACATGTCGTCTGGCCGATCATGCGCACTTATGCCCTGGGCGTCTTTGCTGCAGGTGCGGTGGTCGCGATGATCGGCTTCTCGCCCTCGCGACCCTTGCTGTTCCTGCTGCTCGGGTTGGTGCCGCTGGTCGTCTGGCTGCCCCGCCGCTGGATCGCTCTCGATGCATCCCGGCCCTCCCACGCCTTCCTTGCCGGGTTCACTGTCTCTGGTCTCAACCTGACGGCGGGCGTTGCCGGCCCGATGATGGACGTGTTCTTCGTCCGCACCCCGCTGACCCGCCACCAGATCGTTTCGACCAAGGCGGCGGGACAGGTTTTCAGCCATATCGCGAAGATCGGCGTGTTCGGAACGCCGATGCTGCTTGCGGGGCGGAGCGCCATGCCGCCCTGGTGGGTGTTCGCCATCGCGGTGCCGCTGTCCATGGTCGGCACGATGCTGGGCGGGCGACTGCTGGACCGGATCAGCGACGGCCACTTCCGGCGCTACACAGCATGGATCGTTACCGCGATTGGCATGCTCTACATCGGGAAGGCACTGATGGAATGGCTCTGACCGAACCCGCTACCTTGGGCGAGGCCTGCGTTGCAGTGCTGCAATGCAGCAATCCGCGCGAGAAGGTGATGGCGGCGCGCAAGGCTGCGCGGGACTGGCGGCTTGGGCGCCTCGCGTACCGGTTCGACACGCCACCGCCAGACCGCCCCGGTCGGCCCGAGCGCCCTGAGCTTCTGCCGCCCAACCGCATGCCAAAGCGCGGCAAGGGTGGCTCGGAGCGCGCCCGCATCGCCATGATTCACGCGCTGGCGCATATCGAATTCGTCGCCATCGACCTGGCCTTCGATCTCATCGCACGCTTTGGCGCGGACTTCCCGCCCGACTTTGCCGACGACTGGCTGCGTGTCGGTGCCGACGAGGCGATGCATTTCGCCTTGCTTGCGCGCCGGCTGGAGGAACTGGGCAGCGCCTATGGCGATCTGCCCGCCCATGACGGCCTGTGGGAGGCCGCGATCGAAACCGCACATGACGTCGCGGCCCGCCTCGCCATCGTGCCGATGGTGCTGGAAGCGCGGGCGCTGGACATCACGCCGGAAACCATCGTGCGTTTCAGGCATTTCAACGATGAGCGGACCGCGCGGATGCTGACCCGAATCGTTGACGACGAAGTTCGTCATGTCGGCGCAGGGACGAAATGGTTTTTGTGGTCGATGAATCGATCCGGCGCAAACCCGCAGGAAAGCTACCAAATGTTGGTTCGGCGCCACTTTCGCGGTGCCGTTAAGCCGCCGTTCAACGACTCAGCGCGGAGTCAGGCCGGTTTGACGCGCGATTTCTACCTGCCTCTTGCGCCTTAACCCGTTCTTCGCTCGAAAAGCCCCAGCCGGTTCACATGAGCCGGAAACACAAATACATTGAGGGGTCGGTCACGGCCCATCACGGGGTCCAAATGATCGATTCGAGCGCTATGACCTTCGCCAAAGAGGGTGTCCTCAAAGCTGCCGCGAAGATTCTGGCGATTGCCGGTCTGATGGTTGCCTCTCCTGCTCTGGCCGATGCCGGCCACGACGCCCAGTTCGCCTCGCTCTTCTCGGCGATGGTCCAGATGGAGCAGTCCACCGAGCAGAGCACGGACAGCAAGGCCTCCATCCCGTCGCGCCAGCCGGTCGACGATGTGCGTCTCACCTCTTCTTTCGGTACTCGCAGCGATCCGTTTAACGGCCGCGCTCGCATGCATCAGGGCATCGACATTCCCGGCCCGATCGGCACGCCGATCTATGCGACGGCCGATGGCGTCGTGCGCCGCTCGCAGTGGGTGAACGGCTATGGCAATCTCGTCGAGATCAACCATGGCAACGGCCTCGAGACCCGC
Source organism: Sphingobium sp. B8D3B (assembly GCF_025961875.1). Classification (NCBI taxonomy): domain Bacteria; kingdom Pseudomonadati; phylum Pseudomonadota; class Alphaproteobacteria; order Sphingomonadales; family Sphingobiaceae; genus Sphingobium; species Sphingobium sp. B8D3B. The sequence goes on from NZ_JAOQON010000001.1 coordinate 3,450,294, forward strand.
TACGGCCACATGTCCAAGCTGATCGCCCAGCCCAATGAGCGCGTCCGTCGCGGCCAGCTCATCGGCCTGATGGGCTCCACCGGTCGCTCGACCGGCAGCCACCTTCACTATGAAGTCCGCATCGCCGGCAGCGCCGTGAACCCGATGCCCTATCTGGAAGGCACCAATTACGAGCTGGCTCTGGCCGAGGCCAAGGAGCACAGCGATCGTCAGGTCGCCATGGGTGGCCCGGAAGCCAACCGCCCCACCGACAACCGCGATCGTTGATCGCCGCTCGCCCGCTCGGGTGAGCAGGCTGTCCTGAGTTTCCTTCTCTATTGTCAAGCGCGACGCGGCTCCCTTGCGGGCCGCCGCTTGCCGTTGCGCCGGGTGCGCCCTATCTAGCGGCCATGGATATCAGCCTCTCTCCCACCGCCGCCGCGCGGGTTGCCTGGATCGCCGAGCGCCAGAGCAAGCCGGCCATTCTCCGCCTCGCGGTGGAAGGCGGGGGGTGCTCCGGCTTCCAGTATCGCTTCGGCTTGGCCGATGCGCCCGAGGCGGACGATGTGATGGTCGAGACGGACGGCGTGAAGCTGGTCGTCGATTCCATGAGCCTCGATCTGGTGCGGGGCTGCGTGGTCGATTTTGTGGACAATCTCGGCGGCGCCGCCTTCAAGGTGGAAAATCCCAATGCCACCGCCGGTTGCGGCTGCGGAACCAGCTTCTCGGTCTGACTTTCTGAGCGTTTGCGCCGGGACGCGCTTGTCGAAGCGCCCCGCTTCTCCCTAAGACGGACCCTCACTGGCAGGTGCCGGCAAAAGGGCTTTAGTTCATGCGGATCGCGACCTTCAATATCAACGGCATCAAGGCGCGGCTGCCGCGCTTGGTCGAGTGGCTGACGGAAACCCAGCCGGACGTCGCCTGCCTGCAGGAAATCAAGACGCAGGATGAAGGCTTCCCGATCAAGGATATCGAAGATGCTGGCTATGGCGCCATCTGGCACGGCCAGAAGGGCTTTAACGGCGTCGCGATCTTGGCGAAGGGCGCCACCCCGCAGGAAGTGACGCGCGGGCTCGAGGGCGAGCCGGAAGACGAGCACAGCCGCTACATCGAGGCGGATGTAAACGGCGTGCGCATCGCCTCCATCTATCTGCCCAATGGCAACCCGGTGCCCGGCCCCAAATTCGAGTATAAGCTGCGCTGGATGGCGCGGCTGCGCGCCCGTGCGGCGCAGATCTGGGCGGAGGAAGTGCCCGCCGTGCTGGCCGGCGATTATAATGTCATCCCGTTCGATCGCGATGTCTGGTCGCCGCCCGCCATGGCCAGCGACGCACTGATGCAGCCGGAGAGCCGCGCCGCCTACAAGACCCTGCTTAACGACGGCTGGACCGATGCGCTGGCCGCCCGCCATCCGCTCGGCGGCGTGTGGACCTTCTGGGATTATCAAGCCGGGGCCTGGCAACGAGATGCAGGCTTCCGCATCGACCATTTGCTGCTCTCGCCCACTGCTGCCGACCGGCTGGCCGATGCGCAGGTGGACAAGGCCTATCGCGGGCGGGAGAAAGCCAGCGATCATGCCCCGGTCTGGGTTCGCCTGAAGGACTGACGGCGCCCCTTTCCATCCAGATGCCCAATTCAGGAGCCAGGAGTCGACCCGCGATGAAGGCCTTTGCTTATGACGCCGCCCACCCGCTGACGGACTTTGCGCTCACCCTGCGCGACCTGCCCGATCCGGTGCCCGGCCCACAGGATCTGCTGGTCCGGGTCGAGGCCTTCGCGCTCAATCCGGTCGATACCAAGATCCGCCAGCGCCGGGGCGGCACGGCGAATGCGCCGGTCGTGCTCGGTTGGGACGCTGCCGGCATCGTCGAGGCCGTGGGTGCGCAGGTGCAGGGCTTTGCGGTCGGTGATGCGGTCTATTATGCCGGCGATCTCAACCGGCCGGGCAGCTATGCCCGCCTGCAAGCGGTCGATCATCGCCTTGTCGCGCACAAGCCCGCGAGCCTCGATTTCGCCGATGCCGCCGCCCTGCCGCTGACCGCGCTCACCGCCTATGAGGCGATGCTGGAGCGCGGCATCGTCTATGATGCGGACAGCCGCGTGCTGATCATCGGCGGGGCAGGGGGTGTCGGTTCGATGGCGATCCAGCTGCTCAAGGCGCTGACCCCGGCCACCGTCATCGCCACCGCGTCCCGGCAGGAGACGGTCGCCTTCGCGCAGCTTATGGGGGCCGATCATGTCATCGGCCGCGACGTGCAGCCCGAACTGGCGGCGCTGGGCCTGCATGATCTCCATGCCATCTTCAGCACCACGCATACCGACGCCTATCTGCCGGTCATCCCCGCGCTGCTGCGCCCCTTTGGCCATCTCATGGTCATTGACGATCCCGCCGCGCTGGACATCTTGCCGTTCAAGCAGAAGGCGCTCTCGGTCCACTGGGAGTTCATGTTCGCCAAGTCGATCAGCAGCTTTCGCATGGCCGAGCAGCAGGCGGTTTTGCGGCAGATTGCAGCGCTGGTCGATGCGGGCACGCTGGTTTCCACCCGCACCCGAACGCTCACCGCCAGTGTCGACACGCTGCGCGAGGCGCACGCCGCGCTGGAGGCGGGTGCGCTGATCGGCAAGACCGTCATGCGCTGGGATTGAGCCATTTTAGGTCGGTTTGATGCCTCTTTTCGTCGCCCGGTCTGTTATAGAGGGTGAGCTTGAACAGGGAGCATGGATCGATGGATGACAGGTCGAAGCCTTGGCTGACCGGTGAAGCCCCCGCACGGGGCGGCAAGCGTCATGCTCCCGCCACGGTGCGCAACCGCGATGCCATCGCTCAATTGCTCGCGCAGACCCTGCCGGCCACCGGGCTCGTGCTGGAGATCGCCAGCGGCTCCGGCGAACATGCCGTGCATTTCGCGCGCTGCTTCCCTGCCCTGCGCTGGCTGCCGAGCGACCCTGACCCGGTCGCGCGCGCCTCGATCACCGCCTGGGCGGATGAGGTGGCGCTGCCCAATCTCGCTCCGCCGCTGCAGATCGACGCTGCCGATCCCGAGGCGTGGCCGATCGGCGAGGCGGACGCGATCCTGTGCATCAACATGGTGCATATCTCGCCTTGGGCTGCAACGCTCGGCCTGCTCCACGGCGCGGCGATGCTGTTGCCGGAAGGCGCGCCGCTCTTTCTTTACGGCCCCTATTTCCGCCGCGAGGCGGAGACGGCCCCAAGCAATCTCGCTTTCGATGAGTCGCTGCGCGCGCGCGACCCCGCCTGGGGCCTGCGCTGGGTGCACGATGTCGAGGCGGCGGCGGCGTCCGAGGGCTTCGAGCTGAAGCGCGTCGTCGAGATGCCGGCCAATAATCTCAGCCTGATCTTCCGGCGCGGTCCTCATCCGGGCTGACGGTGAGCGCGCGGCGGCGCACATGCTCGCGCCAGGCGATGTAGAGTCCGCTCGCTGCGATCAGCCCGGCCCCGACCCACGTTGAAGGCTCCGGCCAGTAGGACCAGAGCAACCAGCCGGCCAGCGTGGCCCAGATCATCTGGCTATAATCCATGGGGATGACGATGGAGACCGGCCCGTAGCGCAGGGCCGAGGTCATGAACAATTGCGCCGCCCCGCCGGTCAGCCCAAGGCCGATGAACAGCAGCCATGCGACGGGATCGTGGCTTTGCCCGTACCAGATCAGCATCAGCCCGAGCGGCGGCAGCGAGAGCAGGGTGAACCAGAAAACGATGATCGGTGCCGATTCGCGCTTGCCAAGATCGCGCAGCACGATGGCGACGAGCGCCGTCACCATTGCCCCGCCGAGCGCCACGAACACGCCGGCGGAGGCGAAATTGGCGGAGTCCGGATGGGTCATGATGACCACGCCGACAAAACCAAGCAGCACGGCGCTCCAGCGGTGGACGCCGGTCTGTTCGCGCAGCAGCAGCGCGGAGAGGATGGTGGCGAAGATCGGCATGGTAAAGCCGATGGAGGTCGCCTCCGCCAGCGGCAGCAATGCGACCGCGCCGAAGTTGAGCAACATGCCGATCATGCCGAGGCTGGTGCGGGTGATGTGGGTGCGCATCGGTGCCTTGGGCAGCAGGGCCGTGCCCATCAGTGCGACCGCCCAGAGCGCCGCGACGGGGAAGGCGAATAACTGCCGGTAGAACACCACTTCGGCCAGATTGGCGCCGCGCTCGATCAGCAGTTTGCCGATGGCGTAGGTCGCGCCGATCATCATCATCGCCAGCAGCCGCAGCATGATCGCGAACAGGGGCCGGTCGCGGCGTGCGGGCGCGGAGGGGGCCGCGGCAGCGGCGGCGCTGCTCATGCCAGCGTGCGCCGCCGCGCGCGAGCGCCGCTCAGACTATCCCACACGAACAGCGCGAGGGCGACCCAGATCAGTAGGAAGCTGCCCCAGCGCCCGGCGGACATCGGCTCGCCGAACAGGAACACCCCGCACAGGAACTGCAGCGAGGGGGCGATATACTGCATCAGCCCAAGGGTCACGAGCGGCAGGGCGCGCGCGGAAATAGCGAACAGGATCAGCGGCACGGAGGTGAGCGCCCCGGTGCCGATCAGGCCGATCGTCACCCAGCGATCGTCGCCGAACGCCAGCGTGCCCTGCGCCGCATAAAAGCTGACCAGTGCGAGGGCCGGGGCGCACAGCACCAGCGTCTCCACCGCCAGACCCGAGGTCGAGGGCACCGGCGTCAGCTTGCGGACCAGGCCGTAAAAGGCAAAGCTGATCGCCAGCGCGAGGCTGATCCACAAGGTCTGCCACTCGCCGATGGCGAGCAATGCCACGCCCACTGCCGCGATGCCGATGGCGACTGCCTGTCGGCGGCGCAGCACTTCCTTGAGCACCAGCGTGCCGAGCAGCACATTAACCAGCGGATTGAGGAAATAGCCCAAGCTCGCCGCCACGACATGGTCGGTGTCCACCGCCCAGATATAGACGAGCCAGTTGATACCGATCAGCACTGCGCTCAGCGCCAGCGCAGCAAGAATGCGCGGCTGGCTGAAGATCGTGACGAAGGCGTGATATTGCCGCATCGCCGCCAGCACGATGGCGAGGAAGGCGACGGACCAGATCACCCGATGCGCCACGATCTCGAAGGGGGAGACATGGCCGAGCAGCTTGAAATAAAGCGGCATCAGGCCCCAGATCGCATAGGCGCCGACGCCGGCGAGCAGACCCGCGCGCCGTTGGGCCGCCTGTTCGGCATCCGCGATGTCGGTGGGTTGGCTGCTCATATTGCCGCTCTCGTTCAGAAAATTCCGCCGCCGGCCCACAGGCGCAACATGCCGAAGGCGGCGACGGCGAGGCAGAAATTGCGCGCGCCAGTGCCCGCCGCGAACTGGCCGATCAGCGCCCCGAACAGGGCCATCGGCACAATCACCCAATTGGCCCAGCCAAGGCCGGGGATGATCGCGGGAATGGACAGAATCAGCGCGACCGCGCCGATCAGAATGGAGAGCAGCGAAAGCATCCCCATCCCATGGGCCTGACCGGGGATATTGGCAAGTGCAGGGGGCACCAGAGACTTGAGGTGTTTGCAGTCTCAGGCGCAGACACGTCAATTTGGAATAATCGATCTCAAAAAATATTCCAAATAGGTTTTACATCGTCGATTAGTCCGTGCCCTGAATCAGCGGCCTCACCCAATCCAGCGCCGTCTCCGCGAAGAAATGGCGCCCCGGCACCACCCAGCTCGTGTCGTCCAGCGTGCCCGGCTTGAGCGTCTGCATGCCTTCATGTCGATGGCGACGATGGACCAGCCGCGACCCACAATCAGCGCAGAACAGGCAGTCGAGCCGATGGCCGGAGTCGGTGTTGCGCGTCCAGATCGCCGGCGTCCCCTGCGTGAACGCCAGGCTCTCGATAGCTACCCCCATGGAGAGCCCAAAGGCGCTGCCGCTCTGTTTGCGGCACAGGCTGCAATGGCAGGCCCAGATGCCCAGCGGCGGCGCGCTCAGTTCATAGCGCACCGCGCCGCACTGGCACCCGCCGCTTTGCGGAAAGCGCACGTCGGAAAAGCGCGTTGTGTCTGCCTGGCCCATGGCTCTGCTCCTCTCGTCTTACCGCGCGCGTCAGCCGCCGTTCAGCCGCCCCGGTTCAGGCGTCGGGACGAAGACCTTGAGCGTCAGGCGCGGTTCTGGACTTTTTTGCCGATCCTGACTTAGGGCGCAGATGATTAGAATGGCAATGATTCGGATGGAGGGATTTTCTGTGACACGCGCAAACGCCGCCAAGATGTCGAGCATAGCAGCGATTGCCGCCCTGCTCGCCGCAGCACCGCTTGCCCTGATTCCGGCGCAGGCAGCCGATGCGCCCGCCGGCGATCCTGCCCATGGCAAGCAGGTGTTCGAGAGCACCGTATGCGGTGCCTGCCATACGCTGGCCGCAGCCGATGCCAGCGGCCCCATCGGTCCGTCGCTGGATGGCAATGCCAATCTCACCCACGCGCTGATCGTCGAGCGCGTCACCAAGGGCGCCGGCGCCATGCCCGGCTATGAGGGCCAGCTGAGCGAGAAGGACATCAACGACGTCGCCACTTATGTGATGAGCGTGGCGGCAAAACCCCAATAAGCTGCGGGATCGGCGGCCCCAGTCCGCCGGTCGCCGCAGCACGCGGCGCAGAATATCGGTCGGAGCCAAGGCTGTATGCCCTCGGCTCCGTCCTGCTGGTCAAGGGGGAGGGAACACTCCCCGGTACTGAACGACCAGCGGAGTATTCATGCGTTATTTCCTGCTTGCCTCCACCTGCGCCTTCGCTCTTGCCAGTGCGGCGTCAGCGGAAACCTCGATCGCGACCAAGCGGACCACCGCAATCGCGACGGCCACCGCCAACAATGGCGCGGCGGACGACATCAAGATCGGCTCGGCCGGGTCGATCGAACTGACCGGTGCGGGCAGCTTTGCGGTCACGGTCAACAGTGCCAACAAGATCACCAATGAAGGCACAATCCAGATCAGCAATGCGGACAATGCCGCGGGCATCGTCGCAAATGCCGGCACGTCGGGCGGCATCGTCCACAGCGGCAAGATCATCATTGATGAGAGCTACACGCCCACCGACGGCGACAATGATGGCGATCTCGACGGGCCGTTCGCGGTCGGCACCGGGCGCTACGGCATCCGCACGCTGGGCGCCTATTCCGGCGCCATCACCGTGGCGCGCGGTGCCACGATCCAGGTCGAGGGCAATGATTCCTTCGGTATCCGGCTGGGCGGTCCGCTCACCGGCGCCTTCTCGCACGATGGCACGACCAGCGTGCTGGGCGATCGTGCGATCGGCGTGCAGGCCGGAAACATCAGCGGCAATGTCCGCCTTGCCGGCACGGTCGGCGCGCAGGGCGTCAATGCGGTCGGCGCGGCGTTCCTCGGCAATGTCGGCGGCACGCTGACCATTCAGGGTGCGATTAGCGCCACCGGCTATCGCTACACCACGCCGCCGTCCGACCCCTCCAAGCTGGATGCTGACGATCTGCTGCAGGGCGGCTCGGCCGTGATCGTGGAAGGCGATGTCGCTGGCGGCATCATCCTTGCCGTACCGCCCAAGGACGCCAGCACCACCGATGATGATGAAGACAAGGACGGCATCAAGGACAGCGAGGAAGGCTCGGCCGTCGTGCGCTCTTATGGCGCGGCACCGGCGATGCGGATCGGCGCGGCCGGGCGCGATATCGCCATCGGTGCGGTGCCGGCGACGGGCAGCGGCTATGGCCTGATCATCGACGGCACGGTGTCCGGCAGCGGCCTCTACACTGGGGTGCAGGGCAATGGCCTGCTCGTCGGCGGCCAGGGTGGCGCCGTGACCATCGCCGGAGGCATTGGCATCGGTGGCAGCGTCGAGGCCTCCGCCCGCGATGCCTCGGCGACGGCCCTGCGCCTCAGCGCCGGGGCATCGACACCGCTGCTGCACGTCACCGGCAAGGTCGAGGCGACCGGCACCAGCAAGGATGGCACGACGGCGACCGCCGTGCGCGTCGATGCCGGCGCCAGCCTGCCGACCCTCCGCAATGCCGGCACGATCAAGGCGACGACCGGCGAGGCCGGCAGCGCGGTCGCCATCGTCGATGCCTCGGGCGGCCTGACGCTCATCGAGAATAGCGGCGCCATCTCGGCGACCGGCGCCAAGGCGGTTTCGGGGCGCAACATCGCCATCGATCTCACCGCCAACAGCAGCGGCGTGACCGTTAAGCAGACCGAGGTCGCCGCCAGCGCTACTGCGCCCAGCATCGTGGGCGATGTCCGGTTCGGCAGCGGCAATGACGTGTTCGACATTGCGGACGGGACTGTGACCGGCAACACCAGCTTCGGCGCCGGGGCCGACACGCTCCGACTGCGCGGCGATGCGGTCTATACCGGCAATGTCGCCTTCGGCACCGGCACAAGTACGATGAGCCTTGCCGGCACGTCGCGCTTCAAGGGCACGACCGATTTCGGCGGCACCGCGAGCACGCTCTCGATTGGCGGCACCGCCGTCTACTCCGGCACCTTCGCTAATGCCGGCCAGCTGGCGCTCAGCCTTGCGGGCGGCGCACTCGATCTCACGGGCCCGGCGCAGATCGGCAGCCTGGACGTGACCGACAAGGGCGCGCTCGGCATCACGCTGGGGGCGGCCGGTAACAGCACGGCCTATCTCTCGGTCGCCGGCACCGCGAGCTTCGCGGCGGACTCGCGGCTGGTGCTGCGGGTCAGCGATATCGAGAATGCAGTGGGCAATCATCTGGTGCTGACCGCCGGCACACTCACCGGCGCCGGCAACCTGAATGCCGAAACCGCGCTGGTGCCCTATCTCTACAAGGCGACGCTCAGCAGCAGCGCCAACACGCTCAGCGTGACCCTCGGCCGCAAGACCACTGCGGACCTTGGCCTCAACCGCTCGGAAGCGTCGGCGTTCGATGCGATCTATGCCGCGCTCTCCAAGGACGAACGGGTGGAAACCGCCTTCCTCGGCATCACCGATGGCGAGGACTTCCGCACCAGCGTGCGCCAGCTCCTGCCGGATCATGCCGGCGGGACCTTCCAGGTCGTCACCCAAGGATCGCGCACCTTCGGGCGGATGCTGGATGACCCCACCGGCCCGTTCAAGGATGAAGGCAAATGGGGCTACTGGATCAACCAGCTCGTCTGGGGCGTCGAAAAGGGGCGCGGCGACACGGCGGCGTATGAGACCTCCGGCTGGGGTTTCGGCGGCGGCGCCGAAATCAAGACCGGCCTTGGCAGCTTCGGTACATCGGTGGCCTATCTTTGGGGCCGCAATCGCGATAGCGACACGGCCAATCAGGTGACCGCCAACCAGATCGAGGTCGCCGGCTACTGGCGCCTGAAGACCGGGCGCTTGCGGGCGACGGCGCGCGGATCGGTCGGCTTCGTGGATCTGGAAGGCAAACGCAGTTTCGATGGGCTGAAGGATGGCGCCACCACCACGCTGACTGCCACTAGCGATCGCAATGCCCGGCTCTATTCGGCGATGGGCACGCTCTCCTATGACTGGGTGTCGCGGGGCGGCATCTCCTTCCGCCCGGTCGTGTCGCTCGATTATTTCCGCTTGAAGGAGAATGGCTACACCGAGACGGGCGGCGGCGATGCCATGAACCTCATCGTGCGCTCGCGGACCAGCGACGAGCTGGCGGTTACAGGCACCGCAGTGCTGGGCATCGACATGGGCGGCCAGGATGAGTGGTCCGGCTGGTCGCGGCTGGAGGTAGAGGCCGGTCGTCGCGAGATCGTGAGCGGCAATCTCGGAACCACTGTGGCGCAGTTCAAGGGTGGCGAGGCGTTCACGCTGCTGCCCGATGATCGGGAAAGCGGTTGGGTCGGGCGCCTGCGCGGCGTCGCCGGCAACAGCGGCTTCCAGATCGGCGGTGAACTCGGCGCGGAGCAGTATCAGGGCAATTGGGCCCTGTCGCTGCGCGCCAGTCTTCGCATCGGCCTCTAAACGGTTCTTGAGACCGATGTGCGGGCAAGAGGGAGCGTGGAACCGTGCCCACCACCCCCCAACTCCCTCTTGCCCAATCCGGAGTTGAATGGAGATGACCGTCCTTGCGATCGACCGCTGCACGTCCGCCGTTTCGCAGTCCCCTTGCGTCATTCGCTCAGGGGGTGTGGAGCCTGTGTGGAGGGAGCCGCGCCGGCCCTTGCGCGGCGGTGCCAGCGGGCTATACCGCGCAGGAGCTTCAGGTGCGCCCCGGGACGCAGGGTGCCGGGCGATGAAGGCACGGGGAAGCCACAACGGACGGACCATGAGAGGTGAAACGGGAACCGATACCGGTCCTGTCGAAGGGCAGGGGCTGGCCAGTGCGCTGATGGCGCATCGCGTCCAGCTCATCCGCTTTCTGGTTGCCCATGGCGCCGGGGATGCCGCCGAGGATCTGTTTCAGGAATTGTGGATGCGCGTCACCCAGCGCCCTACCGGCCCGGTCGGCAACCCGCTGGGCTATCTGTATCGCGCCGCCAACAACCTCATGGTCGATCGCTATCGCGCCGAGCGGCAGGCCCGGGCCCGCGACCAGGCGTGGACGGAGGCGCGCGGCATGGGCGAGGTCGTACCCGAGCCGACCGCCGAAGCGCAGCTGATTGCGCGCGAGGATTTGGGGCGGTTCGACCGCGCGCTGGAGGCGCTGGGCACGCGCGCTTCGCAGGTTTTCCGCCGCTATCGTCTTGATGGCGTGCCCCAGCGCCAGATCGCCGCCGAGCTGGGGGTAAGCCTCAGCACGGTCGAGAGCGATTTGCGCCGTGCTTATGCTGCCCTGCTGGCCGCGAGGAGACAGTCCGATGACGCATGATCGGCAGGCGGGGATGAACCCGGCGGACGCTGCGGCCATCGACTGGCTGATGCGCCAGCGCGATCCGGCCTTCAATGCTTGGGAGGCCTTCACCGACTGGCTCGAGAGCGATCCGGCCCATGCGACCGCCTATCACCAGCTCGCCGCGCTGGATGCCGATCTTGATACCTTGCCCGCCCGCCCCGAGGATATCTGGCCGGAGGGCGCCGCCGTGGCGCGGGACGGGGGCCGGGCTGCCTCGCCCACGCCGCCTATCCCGCGCCGGTTCAGCCGTCGGCTGTGGGTGGGCGGTGCGCTCGCTGCTTCGATCGCGGGTATGGTCGGCATCGGCCTGTTTCAGGCGTCGTCGGATAGCTATCGGGTGAAGACCCCACTGGGCCGCTCGCAAGTGGTCACGCTTATCGATGGCAGCGAGATTGCGGTGAACGGCGGCTCCTCGGTCAAGCTCAGCCGCAGCGATCCGCGCCGGATCGAGCTGGAGGAAGGGCAGGTGCTCGTCTCCGTCGTCCACAAGGATGCTGCGCCGTTCCGGGTTTCGGTCGGCGGCGCCGAGCTGGTCGATGTCGGCACGGTGTTCGATGTCGCGCGCAATGACGGGCGGATCAGCGTGGCCGTGTCGGAAGGTGCGGTGGTCTACAATCCGCGCGGCGCGGCGATCCGCGTCGATGCCGGCTATCGCTTCACCGCCCGCGATGATGGCAGCGCGACGGACCTGAGCGCGGTCAGTCCCGCAGCGGTAGGCGGCTGGCGCGCCGGCCAGCTCGTCTATGATGGTGTGCATCTGGATGATGTCGCGGCGGAAGTCGCGCGCACCACCGGCATTGCCCTGCGCACCACGCCAGCCGCGGCAGGCATCCGCTTCCGCGGGGCCCTGCGCACCGATCTGCCCGAGGAACGGCTGGTGAACGATCTCGCGGCCCTTTCCGGCACCTCTGCGACAAAGGAAAGCGGAGGGTGGACGCTCTCAAGATAGCTCGTGCCCCGCTGGCGCTGTTCGCCACGGCGGCCTTGTTGGGCGTCGCCGGGCCGGCCGCCGCGCAGGCGCCGCAGACCCGGCCCATCGACGTGCCTGCAGGGCGCTTGTCCGATCGGGTGCCGCAACTCGCGCGGCAGGCGGGCATCAGCATCAGTGTAACCAGCGACGTGCTCTGGCGCACAAAGGTCAAGCCCGTGCGCGGCACCATGATGCCGGCCGAGGCCATTGCGCGGATGCTGGCCGGCACGCGCAGCCGGGCCGTGCAGTTGAGCGCGACCAGCTGGCGGATCGATGCCGTCAGCGCGCCCGCTGCCGTGGCCCAGATGCAAAGGCCTAGGCGTCCGGTCGCCGCGCCACCCCCTTCGGCCCCGCCGGCCGAGGTGGAATCCTTCGTCGTCACCGCGAGCAAGCTCGATCAGCGCTATGAGGATTATCCGGGCGCGGTGCATCTGCTCGATGGCAGTGACCTGCGGTTTGGGGGTGAGCGTGGAACGGACTCGATCGCCTCGCGCTTGGCCAGCGTCGCCTCGACGCATCTGGGCTCCGGGCGCAACAAGCTGTTCATCCGGGGCATCGCCGATTCCAGCTTCACCGGGCCAACGCAGGCGACCGTGGGCCAATATCTCGGCGATCTGCGCCTCACCTATAATGCGCCGGACCCGGACCTGCGCCTGCAGGACATCAAGCAGGTCGAGGTGCTGGAAGGCTCGCAGGGCACGCTCTATGGCGCCGGCTCGCTCGGCGGCATCATCCGGCTGGTGCCCAATGATCCTGATCCGCGCGGCTTTACGGTTGAGACCAGCGCCGGGCTCAGCGTCACCCAGCATGGCGAGCCGGGCGCCGATGTCGCCGCGACCGTCAACATGCCGATGGGCACGCGCGGGCACGCCCTGCGCCTGACCGGCTATGGCATCACCGACGGCGGCTATATCGACAATCCGGTGCGCGGCGTGAACGACGTCAACCGCACGCGCATCGCTGGCGGGCGCGCCGTGTTGCGGCTGGACCTGGGCGATGCATGGACGGTGGATGTCGGCGGCATCTATCAGTCGACCCTCATCGACGATTCCCAATATGCCGACCGCGACGCCCCGCCGCTCACCCGCAACAGCTTTGTGGTCGAGGATGCCGAGGCCGATTATGGCATGGCGACGCTGGTGGTCCGCAAGGATTTCGGCGCGCTGCGCTTCCAGTCCTCCAATGCCTATGTCAGCCACGGTCTGGACGAACGCTTCGATGCGACACGCGCGGATACGCTCCCACGCGTGTTCGAACAGCGCAACCGCACGCGGATGCTGACCAGCGAGACGCGGCTGTGGCGCTCGGTCGAAAATGGCTTTGGTTGGGTGCTGGGCATTAGCGCCATCGACAATGAGGCCGAGCAGCGCCGCGCCTTCGGGCTCACCACGCTGCGCGCTGCCGCCACGGGCGTGCGCAATCGGGTCACGGAGCTGACCGGCTATGGCAAGCTCAGCGTCGAGGTCTCGCGCGGCATTTTGCTGAGCGGCGGCGGGCGGATCACGCACAGCCGGCTGAGCGGCAGCGCGGAGGATGTGCAGCCGCTGTTCGCGTTGCAGGGCGGCGATATTGTCGCGAGCCGGACCGAGACCAAGCTGCTGCCCTCCGGCGAGGTGCTGGCGCATCTGGTGCCGGGCCTCACCGTCTATGCCCGCTATGAGGAGGGCTTCCGCCCCGGCGGCCTTGCCATCGAATCCCAGTTCGTCCGCCAGTTCCGCAACGATCACATCCAGAGCCTGGAAGGCGGGGTGCGGATGGGTAGCGCTTATTATGGCTTCGCGGCCAGCCTTTCGGCCGCTTACGCCTATTGGCGCGACATCCAGGCCGATTTCATCGACGGCAATGGGCTGCCAACCACGGCCAATATCGGCAATGGCCGCATCACCTCCATAGCCGGCAGCCTCTCGCTCTTCCCGCTCGAGGGGCTGCAGATCGATCTCAATGCCGTCTACAATCACAGCCGCGTCATTGCGCTGACGCCCGAGGCGTTCCGGCTCGCCGCGCTGCGGGCCACCGATTTGCCGGTGACCAACGCCCTGGCCCAGCTTCCCGCTTTGGGCTCTCTCGGTCAGCTCAGCGCGGATGCCTCGCCCGGCAGCATTCCCAATGTCGCGGAATATGCTGCGCAGGCGCGCATCGATTATCGCGTGCCGCTGGGTGCGGCCGATCTGCGGCTGGCCGGCTGGCTCAAATATATCGGCCCCTCGCGCCTTGGCATCGGGCCGGTACTCGGCGATGAGCAGGGTGATTATGTCGATACCGGCGTCACCGCCCGCTACGGCGATGCGCGACGAGGGGTGACGCTGTCGCTCACCAACCTCTTCGACACAACCGGCAACCGCTTCGCGCTCGGCACGCCCTTTGGCACCAGCACCGGCGGCTACACCACCCCCCAGCGCCCGCGCACCGTGCGCATTGCGGTGGATTATCGCTATTAGGTCTCACGCGTGCTCCTGCGGAAGCAGGAGCCCAAGGCCCAACCGACCACCTTATCTGCCCGAGGCTCCTGCTTTCGCAGGAGCACTGGATCGCCTCCAGCCCACCACCCGCCTTGCCCCACTCGCGCCGTCGGGTTAGCACAAGCCAAGCGATCACAATCACATAGCGAGGGCTCGTGGCACAGGCGGGGACGGACAGCGCACCAAAGGGTATCCTCGGCTGGATCGAGCGGACGGGCAACAAGCTGCCCGATCCGGTGTTCATCTTCTTCTACCTGATCCTCGCGCTGGTACTGATCTCGCTCGTCGCCGCGCTGGCCGGCCTGTCGGCCGTGCACCCGACGCAGGTCGATGCGCAAACCGGCGCGCCGGTAACGATCACCGCCCAGAGCCTGCTCGGGGCCGAGAATATCCGCCGCCTGTGGGTCGAGATGCCCGCCACCTTCACCCATTTCCATCCGCTCGGCTATGTGCTGGTGGTGATGCTCGGCGCGGGCGTGGCCGAGCGCTCCGGCCTGTTCGGCACTGCCATGCGCGCCAGTGTCGCCAATGCACCGGCCGCGCTGCTCACGCCGATGGTCGCCTTCGTTGCCATGATGGGCAATCTCGCGGCGGATGCGGCCTATGTCGTGCTCGTGCCGCTGGCGGGTATCATCTATGCGGCGGCGGGTCGCCATCCCGTCGCCGGGATCGCAGCTGCCTTTGCCGGCGTGTCCGGCGGCTTCTCGGCCAATCTCCTGCCCGGCCAGCTCGACGCGCTGCTCTTCGGCATCACCCAGCAGGCGGCGCAATTGCTGGATGCCGACTGGCAGATGAACATTGCCGGCAACTGGTTCTTCATGGCGGCTTTGCTCATCCTCTACATCCCGGCCATCTGGTACGTGACCGACCGGATCATCGAGCCACGCCTTGGCGGCTATGTGCCGCAAGGTGAGGCGGCGATGATCGCGGGAACGCCAGACGCCACCGCCGAACAGCGCCTCACCACCGCGCAGCGCAAGGGCCTGCGCCACGGCGGCCTGGCGATGCTGGCGGTGGTCGCACTCTGGGCGATCATGGCGCTGATGCCGGGCGCGCCACTGGTCGACGCAAATGCAGCGGTGCCGGAGGCGCGGCTGACGCCTTTCTACCAGTCACTGGTCGGCGGCTTCTTCCTGCTCTTCCTGGCCGGCGGCTGGGCCTATGGCAAGGCGGCGGGCACCATCGCCGATCATCGTGACGTGGTGAAAATGATGAGCGGGGCGATGGGCGATCTTGCTTATTATCTCGTCCTCGCCTTCGGCGCGGCGCATTTCGTGGCGATGTTCGGCTGGTCCAATCTCGGCCTGATCTTCGCAATCCACGGCGCGGGCGGTCTGCAGGCCGTCGCCTTGCCGACGCCGGTGCTGCTGCTTCTGATCGTGCTGTTCACCACCGTGCTCAATCTGTTCGTCGGCTCGGCCAGCGCCAAATGGGCGCTGCTCGCCCCGGTGCTGGTGCCGATGCTGATGCTGCTCGGGATCAGTGCGGAGACGACGACGGCCGCCTATAGGGTCGGCGATGGGGCGACCAACATCATCTCGCCGCTGATGGTCTATTTCCCGCTGATCCTCATTTATTGCCAGCGCTGGGTGCCGAGCTTCGGCCTCGGCAGCCTCGCGGCGGTCATGCTGCCTTATTCGCTCTGGCTGCTGCTCTTCGGCGGGGCACTGCTCGCCGGCTGGACGCTCCTTGACCTGCCGCTCGGGCCGAACGCGCCCGTGCATCTGCCTGCGGTGCTGACCGGCGACTGATTGCGGCCCGGGCTTTCCCCGCGCCCTTCTGCCGGGCTTGAAATCGGTCCGGCGAGCAACCTTATTGGATGCACGCCGCGCATCTCGCCCGGTGACCCATGGGGAAGAGGGCGCGCATGACTTCGCGGAACAGGCACTGGATGTGGGCCGATGCGGTCGACCTGCTGGATCGCATGCAGCGCCTCCAGCAGCAGAATTACGCGCCCGTCCGCGCCGCTAGCGGCCCGCCGGCCTGGGAGCCGCCCGCCGACATGATCGAGACGGCGCATGAGGTGCTGGTCATCGTCGCGCTGCCCGGTGTCGATGCCGAGAAGGCGGAGGCGTTCATCGAGGATGGGGTGCTCATCGTGCGGGGCCAGCGCATCCTGCCGCCGGAGTTGCGCACCGCGCGCATTCATCGCCTCGAACTGCCGCAGGGTCTCTTCGAGCGCCGCCTGCCGCTCCCCGGTGGCCAGTATCACGGCGTGCGTCGCGCCGCCGTGAATGGCTGCTTGCTCGTTACGCTCAGCAAGGTCGATGGAGGCCGCTTCTGATGGACGTTTTGACCACGAACACCGCCAACCCTTCGTCCACCGGTGCCGCGCAGCCCCAGGGCGCCGCGCCCGGCGAGACGCAGCCTTTCCGGCCGCTGCCGGAGGATGCGATCATCATCGTCCCAGTGCGCGGCTTCGTGCTGTTCCCTGATGTGGTGATGCCGCTGGCGCTCAGCCGGGCCATCTCGGTCAACGCCGCACAGGCTGCCGTGCGCGAGAGCCTGCCGATTGGCGTGCTCACCCAGCGCGATGCGGGCGTCGACGCGCCCGTCCCGGCGGACATGCACGCCATGGGCACGCTCGCCAATGTGCTGCGCTATGTGACGGCGCCCGATGACACCCATCACCTCATCCTGCAGGGCGAAACGCGCTTTCGCATTGTCGAGTTTCTGGAAGGCTGGCCGTTCATGGTCGCGCGGGTCGAGAAGCTCGCCGAGCAGGAGGACAAGACGCCGGACGTCGAGGCGCGGCTGATCCATGTGCGCAAACAGGCGCTGGAGACGGTGCAGCTGCTGCCGCAGGCGCCGCAGGGTCTGGCCGAGGCGATCCAGACCATCGCTTCGGCATCGACGCTGGCCGATACCGTTTCCGCCTATTTGGACGTGGATACCACCCAGAAGCAGGAGCTGCTTGAGACTGTCTCGTTGCCTGCGCGGCTGGACCGTGTCTCACGCCTGCTGGAGCAACGCCTGCAGGTGTTGCGCCTCTCGGCCGAGATCGGCAAGGACGTGCAGGAGACGCTGACCAGCCGCCAGCGCGAGGCGATCCTGCGCGAGCAGATGGCCGCGATCCAGCGCCAGCTCGGCGAGGATGATGGCCGCGCGGCGGAAATCGCGGAGCTGACCGAGAAGATCGAGGCCGCCAAGATGCCCGAGGCGGTCGAGAAGGAAGCGCGCAAGGAACTGCGCCGGCTCGAGCGGATGCCTGAGGCCGCTGCAGAGCATGGCATCATCCGCACCTATCTTGACTGGCTGACGGAGCTGCCGTGGGACATTCCCGAAGAGCAGCCCATCGACATCGCCAAGGCGCGCGAGACGCTCGATGCGGATCATTATGGCCTCGACAAGATCAAACGGCGGATCGTCGAATATCTTGCCGTGCGCAAGCTCGCGCCCGGCGGCAAGGCGCCGATCCTGTGCTTCGCCGGCCCGCCCGGCGTCGGCAAGACCTCGCTCGGCCAGTCCATCGCGCGGGCCATGGGCCGCCCGTTCGAGCGCGTGAGTCTGGGCGGCGTGCATGACGAGTCGGAGATTCGCGGCCACCGCCGGACCTATGTCGGCGCCATGCCCGGCAACATCATTCAGGCGATCCGCAAGGCCGGGCGGCGCGATTGCGTCATCATGCTGGACGAGATCGACAAGATGGGGCGCGGTGTGCAGGGCGATCCTTCGGCCGCCATGCTCGAAGTGCTCGACCCCGAGCAGAATGGCAGCTTCCGGGACAATTATCTCGGCGTGCCGTTCGATCTCTCGCGGGTGGTGTTCATCGCCACGGCCAACATGCTGGAGACCATCCCCGGCCCGCTGCGCGACCGCATGGAGATCATCACCCTCTCGGGCTATACCGACGATGAGAAGCTGGCGATTGCCCAGCGCTATCTCGTCGCGCGCCAACTCGCCGCCAATGGTGTCACGGCCGAGCAGGTGACGGTGGACGATGCCGTGCTGAGCGAGATCATCCGGTATTACACCCGCGAGGCGGGCGTGCGGAACCTGGAGCGGGAGATCGGCAAGACCATCCGCAACGCCGCCGTGCGCATTGCCGAGGGCAGCGCGGACAAGGTCTCGATTGGCGTCGATGATCTGCACGAGGTGCTGGGCGACCGCATCTTCGAGAATGAGGTGGCGCAGCGCACCAGCGTGCCCGGCGTGGCAACCGGTATGGCCTGGACGCCCGTCGGCGGCGACATCCTGTTCATCGAGGCGACGAAGATGTCCGGCTCCGGCCGGCTCATCCTCACCGGCCAACTCGGCGACGTGATGAAGGAGAGTGCGCAGGCGGCGCTGAGCTTGCTCAAGAGCCGGGCGGACAGCCTCGGCGTCTCGGCTGAACTGCTGGAGAAGAGCGACATTCACGTCCATGTCCCCGCTGGCGCCACGCCGAAGGACGGGCCGAGCGCGGGCGTCGCCATGTTCATGGCGCTCACCTCCCTGCTCACCGGCCGCACGGTGCGCAGCGATACCTCGATGACCGGCGAGATTTCCCTGCGCGGCCTCGTGCTGCCGGTCGGCGGCATCAAGGAGAAGGTCGTCGCCGCCGCGAGTGCCGGCATCACCCGCGTCATGCTCCCCGCCCGTAACAAGCGCGACTATGACGACATTCCCGCCAATGCGCGGGAGAAGCTGGAGTTCATCTGGCTGGAGACAGTCGAGGATGCGCTCGCGGCGGGGCTGGACGATCCGATCTTGCTTGCCAAGGAGCCTGCCGAGCCGACGGACGCCTGACGTCCATCAGCCCCTCCCCTTCAGGGGAGGGGAAGGGGGTGGTGGCGATGCGCAGCATCGCTCGCATTGCGAACATCCGTGGTGGTTGAGCCCTACCCCAACCCCTCCTCTGAAGGGGAGGGGCTAAGGCGCGCACAAACAGCTTAACCCCCATTCAAAGCGCGAAGGTCACGCGCCCCTCGGCATCGATCGGCCAGGCCGGATTCCAAGCAATCTCCCAGGCATGGCCGTCAGGATCGGCAACATAGCCGCGCATCCCGCCATGGGGCGGCGCGTCGGCGGCACGCAGCAGTTCGCCGCCCGCTTCGACAAGCCGGGCAATCAGCGGCGCGACCTCCGCTTGCGTCGCGACATTATGCGCCAGGGCCACCGAAGCAGCGCCATGGCCAGCCACCGGACGCTGCATGTCCTGCGCCAACGCGTCCTTCGTCCAAAGCCCGAGGACGAAGCCGTTCATCTGGTAGAAGAGGATGTCCTCCCCCTCGTACACCGGCGTCCAGCCGAAACCCTCGCCATAAAAGCGCCGCGCGCGTGCCAGATCGCCGATGCCCAGCGTGATGACCGCGATCTGTTGCTGCACGGGCGGACCTCCGCTGTCAGTCCTTTACCGCGACATTGCGGAGCTGGATCAGCCATTTGCCATTGACGCGCACGACGTCGTCGCGCCCGCGACCGGCAGCGGCGAGCCGCGGCGGGGGATTGAGCGGGCGGTCGGCAAACACCGTCTGCCAATAATAATTCACCTGCGCATGGTCGCGGTCGATGAAGGTGATGGTCTGGTTGCTCATCATGTGGTGCATCGCGCCGATATGCTCGCCCTTGGCCCGGCGCTCCTCTTGGCTGGTCTTCATGGCGGTGATCATCTTGCGCAGCGCCTCGCTGCCCTTGACGTCGTTGAAGGCGCCGTCGGGCGTAAACTGCGCGGCGTAGGCATCCGCATTCAGGCTGTCGGCCGCGCGCACATAATCCCACATCAGCTTCTCGATCTGGGTGCGATCCTGCACTTCCTGAAGGATGCGGGCGTGATCGGCCTGATCGCCATGCCCGGCATGTTGCGCGAGCAGCGGGGCAGGCTGCGCGACCAGCATGAGTGCGCTCAGCGCCACGCCGGTCAGAGTTGTGCGTGTCGTCATCTGTCCTCTCCCTGTTTATGGTTCAGCCGGCCGGCGGCGGCACGGGCTGGGACGGCGCGGCGGGCGCCGCCGTCGGGGCGGCTGCGGGCGGCGGGGCGGCGGGCAGCGTCGCCGGGTCCCAATGCTCGTCGGCCTTGCCGTCGACAAAGCGCCACATGTCGAACCAGGTCGTCGTGTAGGTCTTGGAAGGATCGTTGGGATAGGGCACTTCCCGCACGAAGCTGACCGTCACGAAGTCACCCTCGGCCTGCACCGCCACCACCGGCGTCTTCATCTTTTCGGGGATCGGCGTGGGCGTTCGCTTGGCGACGTTCATGAAGAAGTCCATCACGGCCTTGAGGCCTGAACCCGCCATCGGATTATGCTGGATGTAGCGATCGGTGAGGTACAGCGGCGCGCGGTCCCAGTGATTGGCCTCCAGCAGCTCCTTCACGATCTTGAGTGCGGCCTGCTTGTTGCGATGCAGCTTTGGGTCGGGACTCGTGAACAGCGATTCGGGGTCGGGATGCGCCACCACCGCGTCATTGAGTGCCCGCATCTGGGCATGGGCAGGCGCGGTGCTCAACAGCAGCGCAGCGGCGATCAAAGGCAACGAGATCTTGGTCGGGGAGACTCGCATCGGGCAGATCCTCTCGCTTGGTCTTTTAAACCATTAGGACCGTATGTATCGCCCGGCGCGAACCCCGGCACAAGCCCAAAGCGGCCCGGCTATTTGCCCAGCACGAAGCGGGCGCCGGCCTCGGCATGGATGGTCGTGCTGTCGTAGATCGGCAGCACATTGGCGTTCACGTCCACGATCAGGTCGAGCTCCGTGCAGGCCAGGACCACGGCCTGCACATCCTCCTTGGCGATGTTGGTCAGCTCGGTCTTCATGTAGCGCTCGGCCTCGCGGGTGATGATGCCGGCAGCCAGCTCGGTATAGACGAGCTTGTCGATGCCCTCGGCCAGATCGGCCTCGGCTGGCAGCAGTGAGACGCCGCCTTCCTGTACCAGATGCTGGCGATAATCCCGGTCGCTCATCACATTGCTGGTGCCGACCAGCGCGACCGATTTCACCTTGTCCGTCTTCAGCCGCGCGCCAATCTCGTCGATGATGTGGATGACCGGCAGGTTCACGCTCGCCCCGATCTGCGGCACCACCTTGTGCAGGCTGTTGGCGCAGATCATCAGCGCTTCCGCACCGGCTGCCTGCAGCCGCTTGGCTGCGCCGACCATGTGGCCGGCCCCGCAATCCCAGTCATTGGCCGAGGCGCAGCGGGCGACATCGGCAAAGTCGAGGCTGTCGATCAGCAGGGTCGCGCTGTGCAGCCCGCCCAGTTCGCGCTGCACGGAGCGGTTGATGAGGTCGTAATAGCGGGCCGTGGACGTCCAGGAGATGCCACCGATCAGTCCAAGCTTGCGCATCAAAACTCCATCTTGCGTGTCAGTGCCCGAGCGACTTGACGATCTCTTCGACCATCTTCTTGGCATCGGCGAGCAGCATCATGGTGTTGTCCATGTAGAAGACGTCATTGTCCACCCCCGCATAGCCCACGCCGCCCATGGAGCGCTTCACGAACAGCACGGTCTTGGCATTGGCCACATCGAGGATGGGCATACCATAGATCGGCGAGGACTTGTCCGTCTTGGCCGCGGGATTGGTCACGTCATTGGCGCCGATGACGAAGGCAACGTCGGTCTGCGCGAACTCGCTGTTGATGTCCTCCAGCTCGAACACCTCGTCATAAGGCACATTGGCTTCGGCCAGCAGCACGTTCATATGCCCAGGCATGCGGCCTGCCACCGGGTGGATGGCATATTTGACGCTCACGCCTTCCGCCTTGAGCATATCGCCCATCTCGCGCAGCGCGTGCTGCGCCTGGGAAACGGCCATGCCGTATCCGGGCACGATGATGACGCTGTCCGCCTGCTTCATCAGGAACGCCGCGTCTTCCGCGCTGCCGCGCTTCCACGGGCGCTGCTCCTTTGCTTCGCCGTCGCCGCTCGCCGCTTCTGCGCCGAACCCGCCGGCAATTACGGACAGGAAGCTGCGGTTCATCGCCTTGCACATGATGTAGCTGAGGATCGCGCCCGAGGAGCCGACCAGCGCCCCGGTGATGATCATCGCGCTATTGCCGAGCGTGAAGCCCATCGCGGCCGCGGCCCAGCCGGAATAGCTGTTCAGCATCGAGACGACGACCGGCATGTCGGCCCCGCCAATGGGGATGATGAGCAGGAAGCCGATGACGAAGGCGAGGACGAGGATGATCCAGAAGTCCATCGGCGCCTGGCTGTGCCAGAAGCCGTAGGTGAAGAAGAGGATCGCCAGCAGCGTGCCGATGTTGATGATGTGGCGCACCGGCAGCAGGATGGGCTTGCCGCTCATATTGCCGTTGAGCTTGAGGAAGGCGATGACCGAACCGGAGAAAGTGATCGCGCCGATTGCCACGCCTAGCGCCATCTCGATGCGGCTGGCGGCATGGATGGCGCCGGTCAGCTCATCGGCAATGCCGAAGGAAACCGGGCTGAGGAAGGCGGCGACGCCGACCAGCACGGCGGCAAGGCCGACGAGGCTGTGAAAGGCCGCGACGAGCTGTGGCATGGCCGTCATGGCGATCCGCCGCGCGATCACGAAGCCGAGCACGCCGCCCATGATGATCGCGATGCCGATGCGCGGCATTGCCACCGCATCATGCGTCGCCACGGTGGTACCCACCGCGATAAACATGCCGAGCATGCCGAAGCGATTGCCGCGCCGGCTGCTCTCCGGATTGGAAAGGCCGCGCAGCGCCAGAATGAACAGCACGCCGGAAATGAGATAGGCGAGGGCCGCCAGCGGCCCGACAGGCAGGAACGCCAGCATCACTTGCGCTCCTTCTTCTTGTACATCGCCAGCATCCGCTCGGTCACGGCAAAGCCGCCGAAGATGTTGATGGAGGCGAGCACCACACCGATCAGCCCCAGCCATTCAGCCAGCGGATTGCCAGCCTCCGCCGCCGCGATGAGCGCGCCGACGATGATGACAGAGGAAATCGCGTTGGTCACCGCCATCAGCGGCGTATGCAGCGCAGGCGTGACCGACCACACGACATAATAGCCGACGAAGCAGGCCAGCACGAAGATCGAAAGAACTGCAATGAAGTCCATGATTCTGGTCCCCTCCCATGGAGACTAGGTGCTGCTTGTCTGCAGCCTCTCGTTCACCACCTTGCCGCCCTGGGTGATGCGGATGCCTTTCACGATCTCGTCGTCATCCGGCAGCACCGGCGCATTGGCTTCCTTGTCCCAATAAGCGGACAGGAAATTGTAGAGATTGCGCGCGAACAGCGCGGAAGTGTCCGCCGCGAGGCGCGAGGGCATGTTGCGGTGGCCGACGATCTTCACCCCATGGCGCTCGACGATTTCGCCTGGCACCGCGCCCTCGACATTGCCGCCCTGCTCGACGGCCAGATCCACGATCACGCTGCCCGGCTTCATCGTCGCGATCTGCGCGTCCGAGATCAGGCGCGGCGCCGCGCGGCCAGGGATCAGCGCGGTGGTGATCACGATGTCCTGCTTGGCGATATGACTGGAGACCAGCTCGGCCTGCGCCTTCTGATATTCCGGCGACATTTCGGTGGCATAGCCGCCGCTGCCTTCGCCCTCGATGCCCTTCACCGCATCGACGAAGATCGGCTTGGCGCCGAGCGATTCGATCTGTTCCTTGGTCGCCGCGCGCACGTCCGTCGCGCTCACCTGCGCACCGAGCCGGCGGGCGGTGGCGATGGCCTGCAGGCCCGCGACGCCTACGCCCATCACGAAGACGCGTGCGGCGGACACGGTGCCGGCCGCCGTCATCATCATCGGGAAGGCGCGGCCATATTCGGCGGCGGCGTCCAGCACCGCCTTGTAGCCCGAGAGGTTGGACTGGGAGGAGAGAATGTCCATGCTCTGCGCGCGGGTGATGCGCGGCATGAACTCCATGGCCAGCGCTTCCAGTCCGGCGGCCGCATAACGATCGATCCGCGCGCGCTCGCCAAATGGGTTGAGCGATCCGACCAGCCATGCCCCCGGCGCCGCGCCCGCAATGCTCTCGGGCTCCGGCCCCTGCACGCACAGGATAATGCCCGCGTTCTGCACGGTGGCGGCCCGGTCGGTCACCGTGGCGCCAGCGGCCTCATACTCGGCATCGGAGACGCTGGCAGAAAGGCCCGCCCCCGTTTCCACCGCCAGCTCCGCACCGAGCGCCTTGAACTTGCGGACGGTTTCGGGCGACGCGGCCACGCGCCGCTCGCCAGCGGCGGTCTCGCGAATGACGGCGATTTTCATGGACATCCCCCCGTTCGGAGGGATCAGGCGATGATCATGATGACGATGAGCGCGGCGATTGCGCTGAGAATCGTGCCCCACTTCATCAGCGTCACGAAGCCGCTGTAGCTGCCGGTTGCCTGATTCATGTCCTGTTCGTGCGCCATGGCTATCCTGTTCCAGATTGTCGTCTTCGCAATGTCCTAGCGGCATTATTTGGCGGCCTCAAGCAGCTTGCCGCAAAGACAGGTCGGCTTAACAGCCTCTTTACCCCCTCTCTTTAATTCCGTCGGCTGCAACGAGCGGAAGAGAGCATGACCGATCCCGAAAATCCTGTTCTGCTGCTGGTCGATGATGAGCCGGCGCAGCGCCGACTCAATATTGCCATGGCCCATCGGGCGGGCTGGCGCGCGATGAGCGCGAGCACGGCGGAGGATGCGCTCGAGCTGCTCGATTCCCGTGAAGGCGCGCGCATCAATGCCGTGATGATCGACGACTGGACGCAGGAAGGCGAGGCCAGCGACCTCATCCGTGCCATCGGCGTCCGTCGCCCGCAATTGCCGGTTCTGGTCATCACCGCCAATGGCTCTGCCGAGCGGGCGGTGGATGCGATGCGGGCCGGCGCGCATGATTTCCTCATCAAGCCGATCGCGCCGGACAGTTTCCTGAGCGCGCTGCAAGCTGCGCTCAACCATGCCGGTAGTGCGGGCGAATTGCGTCCGCTGACCGAGAAGAACCGGGCGCCGCTCGGCTTCGACGAGATTGTCGGCTCCTCGCCCACCTTCCGCTCTGCCCTCGCCATCGCCGCCAAGGCGGCGCGTGCCCGCGTGCCCATCCTCATCGAGGGGGAAAGCGGTGTCGGCAAGGAAGTCATCGCCCACGCCATCCACGCCGCCAGTCCGCGCGCCCGCGCGCCGATGGTCACGGTCAATTGCGGCGCGATTCCGTCCAATCTGGTCGAATCGGACCTGTTCGGTCACGAACGCGGCGCCTTTACCGGCGCGTTCGATCGGCATGTCGGCAAGTTCAGCACCGCCAATGGCGGCACCATTTTCCTCGATGAGATCAGCGAATTGCCGCTCGATGCGCAGGTCAAGCTGCTGCGCGTGCTGCAGGATGGCGAGATTCAGCCCGTCGGCGCGCGCCTGCCCAGTCAGGTCGACGTCCGCGTGATCGCGGCGACCAACAAGCGCCTGCTTGACGAGGTGGAGGCGGGACGCTTCCGCGAAGACCTTTATTACCGCCTCAACGTCGTCCAGCTGACCATTCCGCCGCTGCGGGATCGTCGCGGCGATATCCCCGCGCTGGCGCGTCATTTGCTGGAGCGGGTTGTCGCGCAGCCGGGGATGCGCAGCCTCGGCATCACCAATGAGGCGATCAACCTGCTCGCCCTGCACGATTGGCCGGGCAATGTCCGCCAGTTGCACAACACGCTCTTCCGCGCGGCTGTGCTGTGCGAGGGGGATGCCCTTACTGCCGCGGATTTCCCGCAACTCTCCGGCAGGCTCAGCCAGAGCGAGCCGGCGCGGCGCGAGCACGGGCAAGTCACGCCCATGGTCCGCAACGCACAGGAGAGCGGCATCGGCGTCACGCTCTACGAGCCGAACGGCCATTTGCGCGCGTTGGCTGATATCGAGGCCGACGTCATCCGCCTCGCCATCGGCCATTATCGCGGCCGCATGACGGAAGTGGCGCGTCGCCTCGGCATCGGCCGCTCGACGCTGTATCGCAAGCTGGCGGAACTGGGCATCGATACGGCGGCCTGAGAGGGCCGCTCTTAGTCCTTTGCCGGTCAGATCGGCGGCAGAGTCATTCGCCGATTTCCATCACCGTCATTCCCGCGTTCGCGGGAATGACGAAAGATTAGCGATTAAAACGCCGTGCAGACCGCCCCATCAGACCTGCGGCGGGGGCTTAGCCGTCGCTGTCGCGCTCGATGTCGGCGCCGACCGCGCTCAATTTCTCTTCCAGCCGCTCATAGCCCCGGTCGAGATGG
Source organism: Sphingobium sp. B8D3B (assembly GCF_025961875.1). NCBI lineage: Bacteria > Pseudomonadati > Pseudomonadota > Alphaproteobacteria > Sphingomonadales > Sphingobiaceae > Sphingobium > Sphingobium sp. B8D3B. The sequence continues at coordinate 3,476,618 of NZ_JAOQON010000001.1, forward strand.
TACACGCGGCTCACTACGGTTTCGCCCTGTGCGGCGAGGCCGGCGAGGATCAGGCTCATCGAGGCGCGCAGGTCGGTTGCCATCACCGGGGCGCCGGTCAGCTTCTCGACGCCGCGCACCACGGCGGTGCGGCCGTTCACGGTGATGTCCGCGCCCATGCGGGCCAGCTCGGGCACATGCATGTAGCGGTTCTCGAAGATCGTTTCGGTGAGCACGCTCGCGCCACCGGCCAGCGTCAGCATCGCCATGAATTGCGCCTGCATGTCGGTGGGAAAGCCGGGGTGCGGCGCCGTTGTCAGCGTCAGCGGCTTGAGCGGGCCATCGGCCGCGACCTTGATGCCGGTCTTGCTTTCCTCAATGTGGACGCCGGCATCGCGCAGGCCCTTGAGGATCGCGTGCATGTCGTCGGCATTGGCGCCGATCAGATCCAGCTCCCCGCCGGTGATCGCGGCGGCGCAGGCATAGCTGCCGGCCTCGATGCGGTCTGCCATCACCCGATAGGTGGTGCCATAGAGGCGCTGCTTGCCGTGGATGACGATCCGGTCCGTACCGATGCCCTCGATCTCGCAACCCATGGCGACGAGCAGGCCGCACAAGTCGACAATCTCAGGCTCGCGCGCGGCATTTTCGATGATCGTCTCGCCATTGGCGAGCGCGGCGGCCATCAGCGTGTTCTCGGTGGCGCCGACCGAGGGGAAGGGCAGGGTAACGAGCGCGCCCTTGAGGCCACCATCCGGTGCGATGGCGCGGACATAGCCATTGGCCATCTCGATCGTCGCGCCCAGCGTTTCAAAAGCGCGCAGGTGGAAGTCGATGGGGCGGTTGCCGATGGCGCAGCCGCCGGGCAACGACACGGTCGCCTCGCCGGTGCGCGCCAGCAGTGGCCCCAGCACAACGATGGAGGCGCGCATCTTGCGCACGATGTCATAGGGCGCGACCGACGAGGTGACGCGCGCGGCCTTGAGCGTCATCACCCGGCCGAAATCTTCCTGCCGCGATCCCTCGATGGTGGTCGAGACGCCAAGCTGGTTGAGCAGATGGCCGAAGCTGTCCACGTCCGCCAGGCGGGGCAGGTTGCGCAGGGTTACCGGTTCCTCGGTCAGCAGCGCGCAAGGCAGCAGCGTCAGCGCGGCGTTCTTCGCGCCGGAGATGGGGAGTTTGCCGGAGAGCGGCTTGCCGCCGCGGATGAGGATACGGTCCATCGCGGCTTCTTAGCGGCTCCAGAGCCGCGTGCAAGGGGCAGGGCGGAGACGGGTTCCCTGGCTCAGGCCAGCAGTTCGACATCCCAATAGAGCCAGTCGTGCCAGCTCTCGTGCAGATGGTTGGGCGGGAAGGCGCGGCCATGGTCCTGCAATTGCCAGGTCGTCGGGCGGATCGGCATTTGGCGCAGCGGCATATGCGCCTCGCGCGGGGTGCGTCCACCTTTCCTGAGGTTGCACGGCGAGCAGGCGGTGGCGACATTCTCCCAGGTCGTGCGGCCCCCGGCGCGGCGTGGCACGACGTGATCGAAGGTGAGATCCTTGGTCGATCCGCAATATTGGCAGGAGAATTTGTCGCGCAGGAAGAGGTTGAAACGGGTGAAGGCGGGATGCTCGCTCGGCCGCACATATTGCTTGAGCGCGATCACCGAGGGGATTTGCATTTGCAGACTGGGCGAATGAACTTCCTGCTCATAGCTGGAGACGATGTCCACCCGATCCAAAAAAACCGCCTTGATGGCGGTTTGCCAAGGCCAGAGGCTCAGCGGATAATAAGAAAGCGGGGTGTAGTCGGCGTTCAACACGAGCGCCGGGCAATTTTCTGGATGGCGTATTCGATCGGGATGATACATGCGCGCTCTTGCCCCTTTCGTTTCGCCGCACTCTCTCCAAGAGAAGCGTGACGTGCATATGACAGCAGAGACGATGAGTCTTCGTCAAGGCCTTGTATGATGGAAAACGACTCTCCACGACATGTGGTGACCCGTTTCGCGCCGAGCCCGACCGGGCGCCTGCACATCGGCCATGGCTGGTCGGCGTTGCAGGCTCATGACTTCGCGCGGGAAAATGACGGCACCTTCCTGCTGCGCATCGAGGATACCGACGTCACCCGCTGCCGGCCCGAATTTACCGAGGGCATCTATGAAGACCTGCGCTGGCTCGACATCGGCTGGGACGGGCTGATGATCCAGTCGACGCGGTTCGATGCCTATGAGCAGGCGCTGGAGCGACTCAAGGCATCGGGCGTGGTCTATCCCTGCTTCTGCACGCGCGGCGATATCGCACGAGAACTGGCCGCGAGCCTGCACGCCCCCCATGGCGCCGACGGGCCGCTCTATCCCGGCACCTGCCGCGCGCTGTCGTTGGACGAGCTCGCCGCACGCATCGCGGCGGGTGATCCGCATAGCTGGCGGCTGGATATGGGCGCGGCGCTGGCGCGCACTGGTCCGCTGGTCTGGCAGGACGATTTTGCCGGCACCGTCCCGGTCGAGCCGGATGCGTTGGGCGATCTGATCATCAAGGGGCGGGACCGGCCGGCCAGCTATCATCTTGCTGTGGTGGTGGACGATGCGGCGCAGGGCGTCACGCATGTCATCCGGGGGCGGGATGTATTTGCCTCCACCCACGCCCATCGCACCCTGCAGGCGCTACTCGGCCTGCCAAGTCCGCGCTACCGGCATCACCGGCTGATCGTGGATGCGGCGGGCAAGCGCCTTGCCAAGCGCGCCGATGGCCTGAGCCTTGCGGAGCTGCGCGATCAGGGCCTTTCCGGCCCGGCGCTCGCCGAAGATTTGCGGGCTGGCCGCTTTCCGGTTGGAATCAGGGTCGAAGCCTCCTAAATCGGGGCCACAAGGAGACAAGCTATGGGCAATGCCCTCATGATCATCCTGCTGGTGCTCGCCATGCTAGGCGCACTTTTCATGCTCGTTCGCGGCATCGTGACGTTCCTGCGCACGACCGAGGCGGAGCTGAAAGGCGATGGCACCGGCCCGAGCCAGTCCAGCCTGCGCCAGAACAAGGCAATGATGGGCCGCGTGACCTTTCAGGCGCTCGCGATCCTGATCGTGGCCATCTTGCTGCTGGTCAACAGCGGCCGTTAAGCGGCCTGCATACCCCAAATGACATGGCCGCCCACCAATAGGCAGGCGGCCATGGGCAAGTGCTGGTCTCAGTAGCTGGTGATCGTCACCTTCTCGATCGTATCGGGGAAGTTCAGCGGCCCCGTGCGATCATCGATCAGCGCGTGGCCGATCATCGCCTCGCCGGTCACGATCTTGATGACGCGGGGGATCGATGCCGTTGCTTGCGACTTGCCGTCGACCAGCAGCGAGATCGTCAGTCCTTCGCTCGCCGGGGCGATCTGGGCGGTGATCACATGGTCGCCGGCCCCGAGTGCTTGGGTGCCACGCAGGATCTTGCGTTCCTGTGCGCGGCCCGAGGGGTTGTAGGTAAAGACCGGCACGCCGTTCTCCATCGCGAGCGTATAACCCGCGAACTTCGCGCCCTGGGTCAGAATCGGCCCGCTGACCGCTGAGCCGGTGAGTTTGACACGGGCTTCGGCGGTCCAGTTGTGGTTGAGTTCCGGGAAGGTCACGGCCGGATAGCGGATGTCGCTCGTATAATAAGTGCGTGTCCGCTCCGGCGCGAGGGCGTTGGGGCGATATTTGTAGTTCAGCCGCTCGAAGAAGTCGGCCGAGAGCGGATAGACATGGAACTTCTGGGCCGCCGCCTCGAAGTCCGCCTTCAGTTCGGCCAGCTTATCGGGATACTGCGCGGCGACATTGCGGGTCTGCGACCAGTCCTCGTTGAGATTATACAGCTCCCAGCCGGCCTTGGTCGGGTCGGTCTTGTTTGGTCCCCATGGTTCCCAATTGACCTCGGTCCCGGCGAACCAGCCATCCTTGTAATAACCGCGGCTCCCCAGCATCTCGAAATACTGCTCACGCCGTTGCGACGGGGCCTTGGGGGCATCGAAACTGTACTTCATCGAAATGCCGTCGATCGGCTGCTGGGCCACACCGTCCACCGTGGCCGGCGGTGTGATCCCCACCACGTCATAGATGGTCGGCGCGATGTCGATGACATGGCTGAACTGGGTGCGGATGCCGCCCTTGTCCTTGATCTTATCAGGCCAGGAGACGACCATCCCCACACGCAACCCGCCGAGCTGGGAGGCGACCGTCTTGCCCCATGGGTAGGGCGTGTTGAGCGCATAGCCCCAGCCGACCGGATAGTTGCCGAAGCTCTCCTCCGTACCGAACTTGTCCTTCTGCGGCAGCAGCGTCTCGGGCGTTTCCTTGATGCCGGCGAACTGCGAGTAAGCGTTGATCGAGCCGTACATATTGTGCAGCGCCGCGCCGTTGTCGCCGTTGATGAAGATCACCAGCGTGTTGTCCAGCTCGCCATCCTGACGCACCCGCTCGATCACGCGGCCCAGTTGATCGTCGAAGAAGGCAAGCTGCGCGGCGGCCACTTCCATCATATGCGCGTAAAGCGCCTTCTGATCGGCAGGCAGGCTATCCCAGCGCGGCACGCCGGGCAGGGGCGGCGCCATGCGGGCGTCCTTGGGGATGATGCCCATGGCTTTCTGACGCGCGAAAATCTGGTCGCGCATCTTGTCCCAGCCCATGTCGAACTTGCCCTTGAACTTGGCCACCCAATCGGCCGGGGCTTGCTGCGGGCCGTGCATGGCGCCGGGCGCGACATAGAGGAAGAAGGGCTTGTTCGGGTCCTGCGCCTGCTGCGCGCCCAGCCAGCCCAGCATCTTGTCGGTCATGTCACGGTCGAAGATGTAATTATCGTCCGTCCGGTCGCGCCGCACGGGGTTGATATTCTCGACAATAGTCGGGTTGAACTGATCGGCACCCGCGCCGTTGAACCCGTAGAAATAATCGAAGCCCAGGCCGATCGGCCAGCGCTTAAACGGTCCCATCGGCCCGGTTTCCCAGTCGGGGATATTGTGGTTCTTGCCGAACCACGACGTGTCATAGCCATTGTCGCGCAGCACGCGGCCGAGCGTCGCGGCGCTGTCCGGCATCACGGAGGTGTAGCCCGGGGCATCGATCGACACGTTGGAGATCGATGCATTGCCGACGGCATGGTGGTTGCGGCCGGTGAGCAATGCGGCGCGCGTCGGCGAGCACATGGCGGTGGTGTGGAAGCGCGTGTAGCGCAGGCCCGAGGCCGCGAGACTGTCGAACACCGGCGTCGGAATGGGGCCGCCATAGGAGGTGGAAGCGCTGAAGCCCACATCGTCCATAAGGACGAGGATGATATTGGGGGCACCTTTGGGGGCCTTGGTCGGCTGCGGATAATAGGTCCAGTCAGGGCCGACCGGCGGCGACGCCTGCTGCGAATTCGCGCCTTGTTGTGCCATCGCGGCGGAAAGCCCAAGGCCCGCACATGCCGCGATAATCAGCCGGCTGGCGCCATGCCACGCGGCTTTGGACGCCATCTTCCTTGAATAGCTCATCGTTCCTCTCCCTATTTTGAACCACCTTGTCATGCGGAGAGGCAGGTAGAAGCAACGGCCTGTGAGGCTATAAGTTATAGCTACTCGCTAATAGGATCAGGGCAGGACGGATGAGGCTTGGCGTCGATGTCAGGCCGGAAAGAGACCCGGCGCGACGCCCCTGAACCGTGTCTCGATCTCGAACAGGGCGCCATCATAGTCGGACGGAGGCAGGCCGGTCGCCGCAGAGGTGACGAACATTCGGTCGAGCCGTTCACCGGCAAAGGCGATATTGGTGATCTGGGATGCGGGTAGCGCAATGCTGTGATCCAGCGTGCCATCCGGCCAAAAGCGGCTCACCCGGCCGGCCCCCCAATGCGCGACCCACAGCCCGTCCTCGGCATCGACGGTCATGCCGTCCGGCCCGCCATCTCCCTCGCCGAAGCGAATGAAGACCTCGCGGTCGGTAATGCCGCCATCGGGCGTGCGCGCGAACCGGTAGATGAGGCCGCGCATGGTGTCGGTATGGTAGAGCCAGCGGCCGCAGGTCGAGAAGGCAGGACCGTTGGTGACGGTGTAGCCGCTGTCCATCGGCGTCCAGCGACCATCCGGTGTGAACCGATAGAGCGTGCCGGTCTCGCCCTCGATCCGGCTGTGCATGGTTCCGCACCAGATTGTCCCGCTGGCATCGGCCTTCCCGTCGTTCATGCGATTGTCCGGCAGATGCGGCTCGGGGTTGCCGATCGGCTCGATGATCAGCGGATCGAGCGAGAGCCGCGCAAAGCCGCTCGCGAACCCGGCAATGAAACCGCCCTGATCGCGCTCCACCACCCAGCCCAGCCGCTCGGGCATCGCCCAGCGGTCGACCGTGCCATCGGCGAGCGAGAGCCGGTTGAGCGCCGGCGCGAGAATGTCCGTCCAGTAGAGCGCGTTGTCGCGCGCGCTCCACAGCGTTCCCTCGCCAAGCTCGTCGCGCACGTCGCGCTCGACGATCCGCCAGCCCGTCATCCTGTTGCCCTTTCGGCCTTAGTGGTTGTCGCGCGGCAGGCCCTGGGTTTGCGCGATGCGCTGGAACTGCTCGCTGCCCTCCAGAATCGCGCCCTTGTCCAACTGCCCGACGAGCGAACGCTGGATCTCCTGCCATGGGGTCTGGGACGCGGGATAGGCATAGCCACCCTTGGCTATCAGCGCCTCACGCCGTTCGGCAAGGTCCGCGTCGGCGATCAGCACATCCACCGTGCAGGCATTCAGGTCCATGCGCACCCGGTCACCGTCGCGCAACAGGGCGAGGCCGCCCATGGCCGCCGCTTCCGGGCTGGCATTGAGGATCGACGGGCTGGCGCTCGTGCCGGACTGGCGCCCGTCGCCGATGCAGGGGAGGGCACTGATCCCTTCCGTAATGAGATAGGCCGGCGGGCGCATGTTCACCACCTCTGCCGCGCCGGGATAGCCGATGGGACCGGCGCCGCGCATGAAGAGAAGCGTGTTCTCGGTAATGCCGGTGGCCGGATCGTCGATGCGCTTGTGATAGTCCTCGGGGCCGTCAAATACGATGGCGGGGCCTTCGAACACGCCCGGTGCGTCCGGGTTGGAGAGGTAGCGGTTGCGGAATTCCTGGCTGATCACGCTGGTCTTCATGATCGCCGCATCGAACAGATTGCCGCTCATCACCAGAAAGCCGGCGTCCTCGACCAGCGGCTGCTCGAACGGATGGATGACGCGCTCGTCCATGATCCGCGCATCCCGGCAATTGTCGCCCATGCTGGCGCCGTTCACGGTCAGCGCGCCTTCGCGGATCAGGCCGTGGCGGATGAGCTGCGCGACCACGGCGGGCACGCCACCAGCGCGATAATAATCCTCGCCGAGATACTCGCCGGCCGGCTGGAGGTTGACCAGCAACGGTACCTTGTGGCCGAGCCGCTCCCAATCCTTGAGCGGCAGATCGACGCCGATATGGCGCGCAATCGCCGCGAGGTGGATGGGCGCATTGGTCGAGCCGCCGATGGCCGAATTCACCACGATGGCATTGTGGAAGGCGTCGAGCGTCAGAATGTCGGACGGCTTGAGGTCTTCCGCCACCATCTCGACAATGCGCTTGCCGGTGCGCCAGGCCACTTCCTGCCGGTCGCGATAGGGCGCCGGAATGGCGGCGGACCCCGGCAGCATCATGCCCAGCGCCTCGGCCAGGCTGTTCATGGTCGTCGCCGTGCCCATGGTGTTGCAATAGCCGGTCGAGGGGGCTGAGGAGGCGACCAGCCTGATGAAGCCTTCATCATCGATCTCGCCGGCGGCGAGCATCTGCCGCGCTTTCCACACGATCGTGCCGGATCCGGTGCGCTCGCCCTCATGCCAGCCGTTCAGCATCGGGCCGACGGAGAGCGCAATGGCCGGAATGTTCACCGTGGCGGCGGCCATCAACGCGGCGGGCGTGGTCTTGTCGCAGCCGGTGGTCAGCACCACGCCATCGAACGGGTAGCCGTACAGCGCCTCGACCAAACCGAGATAGGCGAGGTTGCGGTCCAGCCCGGCGGTGGGGCGCTTGCCCGTCTCCTGAATGGGGTGGACGGGGAATTCGATGGCGATGCCGCCGGCCTCGCGAATGCCCTCGCGCACCCGCTCGGCCAGCACGAGATGGTGGCGGTTGCAAGGCGAGAGGTCGCTGCCGGTCTGGGCGATGCCAATGATCGGCTTGCCCGAGCGGAGTTCCTCGAGGCTGAGGCCAAAGTTCAGGTAACGCTCCAGATAGAGCGCCGTCATGTCGATATTGTCTTCATTGTCGAACCATGCGCGCGAGCGCAGGCGCGAGCCCTTGGCGTCTGTCATTTGTGGTGCGTGCCCTGCTGGATTGAAACGCGGTAGATCATGGCGTGCCGATAGGGCTTACCGGGATCGACGCGGGCGGAAATGAAATCGGGATGGTTCGGCGCATCCGGGAATTTCTGCGGTTCGAGCGCGATGCCATCCCCCATGCGGTACAGGCGGCTGCTCTTGCCGGGGACCGTGCCATCCAGAAAATTGCCGGCATAGAATTGCACGCCCGGCTCGGTCGTCAGCACTTCGAGCACGCGGCCGGAGGCGGCGTCTTCAAGCCGGGCGGCCAGTTCGGGCTTGGCTGTCACGCCCTTGTCGAGCGCGAAATTATGATCATAGCCCCGGCCTGCGCGGATCTGATCGTCCCGGCCATCGCGAATGTCCTGCGCGATGCGGCGGGGCTTACGAAAATCGAACGGCGTGCCGGCCACCGGGCGCAACTCGCCGGTGGGGATCAGCTTGGCATCAACGGGTGTGAAGGCCTTGGCCGGAATGGTCAGCAACTGGTCGAGCGCGCCGCCGGGTGAATCCTCCCCGGCCATGTTGAACAGCGCATGGTTGGTCATGTTCACGATGGTCGGCTTGTCCGTCCTGGCCTCGAAGGCAATGCCGAGCGCGCCGCTCTCATCCAGCGTGTAAGTGGTGGTAACGTCCAGCTTGCCGGGGTAGCCGGCATCGCCATCCGGGCTGACATGGGCGAGCACGACGCGGGCTGTTGGGCCGCTCTCCACCGAGACGACCTTCCACACGGCGCGATCGAAGCCCTTGCCGCCGCCATGCAGCGAATTGGTCCCGTCATTTTGCGTCAGCTGGTATGTCTTGCCATCCAGCGCGAACCGGCCATTGGCGATGCGGTTGGCGAACCGCCCGACGGTAACGCCGAGATAATTGGGGTGCGCCTCATATTGGGCCGCATTGTCGAAGCCGAGCACCACATCGGCCCGCTTGCCGTCGCGCCCGGGGACGAGCAGCGACTGCAGCGTGGCGCCATAAGTGATGATCTTTGCTTCCACGCCTTGCGCGTTCTTGAGCGTGATCGCCTCAATGGCGGTGCCATCGGCCAGGGTGCCGGCAGCCGCACGGTGCGCCTCGGCGGCCTGAACCACGGAAACCGGCATCGCCATCGCCAGCGTTCCGGAGATGATCGCTATCCAATATGCACTTCGCATCCCTGCCCCAATCCTTTTGTCTCTGTCCGCGCCGTGCGGGTTTATAGTCAGACAAATGACATTGACGCAAGCCGACATTCCGGCGAAAACGCCTCGGTAAAATTGATGAGGGGATGGAGCCGATGGCCGGACCGGCAGGGGTTGCAAATGGGGTGAGCAGGGACAGCGGCGGGGTCAATTACACCCCGGCCCTGGTGCTGTTGGCCAGCCTGTTTTTCATGTGGGGTTTCATCACCGTCATCAACAACACGCTGCTGCCGCATCTGCGCAGCGTGTTCGATCTCAATTATACGCAGACGACGCTGATCGAATCGGTCTGGTTCATCGCCTATTTCGTCGCGTCGATCCCCTCGGCCTGGCTGATCAAGCGGATCGGTTATCAGAAGTCGCTGGTCGTCGGCTTGCTGGTGATGGCGGCGGGGTCGCTGGGCATGATGCTTGCCGCCAGCCTGCCGTCTTATGGCGTCACCCTCGTCATGCTCTTCGTGATCGCGAGCGGCATCACGCTGCTCCAGGTGGCTGCCAATCCCTATGTTGCGGTGGTCGGATCGCCGGAAACGGCATCCTCACGCCTCAATCTCGTGCAGGCCATGAACTCGGCGGGCACCATGTTCGCGCCCTTGTTCGGCGCCTATCTGATCCTCGGGCGCTCCAAGGGCGGCACGGCGGAAGCGGGCGTCGTGCTCACCCAGGCGGAGCGCCTTGCCGATGCGCAATCGGTGATCCTGCCTTATGGCCTCGTCGCGGTCGTGCTGATCGTGCTCGCCCTCGTCATTGCGCGCTTTCCGTTGCCCGCCATGGGGTCGGCCGCCAATCGCGCGAGCAAGGAGGAACGCCGCAACCACTCGCTCTGGCGGCACCGCAATCTCGTGTTCGGCGTGCCGGCGATCTTCATCTACCTGATTGCCGAAATCGGCGTCGCCAATCTGTTCGTCAACTTCGTCAGCCAGCCGCACATTGCCAACCTCACCCATGAGCAGGCCGGGCGCTACCTCACCTTCCTGTGGGGCGGCATGATGGTCGGCCGCTTCGTCGGTTCGGCGATCATGCAGAAGATTCCGGCGGAGACGGTGCTGGCGGCCTTCTCCATCGGCGCGTTCGTCGTGATGCTGGTCACGGTCTTCACCACCGGCCCGGCGGCGATGTGGGCCTTGATCCTCGTGGGCTTCTTCCACTCGATCATGTTCCCGACCATCTTCACGCTCGGCATCAAGGGGCTGGGACCGCTGACCGAGGAAGGCTCGGGGCTGCTGATCATGGCGATTGCCGGCGGCGCGCTGGTCATCGTGCAGGGCTGGCTGGCGGACAGCTATGGCCTGCAAATGTCGTTCCTGCTGACGGCGGCGTGCGAACTCTACGTGCTGTTCTACGCGTTGTGGGGTGCGAAGCCGACCAACGCCTTGCCCGAGCCGCAGCCGATCGATGAATAACTCTGACTAAATTGCTTTGGGTTATCCAGCGGCAGGGGCGAGCGCTTTCATGCGCTCGACCTTGCCGAACAGGAAGAGCAGGCTGAAGGCGGCCGTGAAGCCGCAGCCGGCGAGGAAGATCAGCACCAGCTCGAAAGATTGCGTCTGCTGCAGGATGAAGCCGATGACGATCGGCGTCACGATGGATGACATGTTGCCGAACATGTTGAAGATGCCGCCGCTCAGGCCCGCCGCACCGGGTGGCGCGATGTCGGACATGACGGCCCACCCCAGCGCGCCGAAGCCCTTGCCGAAAAACGCCAGGCTCATGAAGATCATGATCATGGTCTGCGCGCTGGTGTAATTGCAGCCGAGAATGGCGAGCGAACCCATCATCCCGGTGACAATGGGGAGTTTGCGGGCCAGCGTCAGGCTATGCCCGCGCTTGAGCAGCCAGTCCGACCACAAGCCGCCCAGCAAGCCGCCAAGAAAGCCGCAGATCGAGGGAATGGCGGTCATCAGCCCGGTCTCGATGATCGAGAGGCCACGCTCCTGCACGAGATAGACCGGGAACCAGGTGATGAAGAAATAGGTGAGGGCGTTCACGCAGAACTGGTGGAGATAAAGCCCCCAGAGCGACGGGGCGAGAATGAGGGCCCGCACGTGCCGCGCCGTCTCGCCATCCGGCCGGCCTGCCGGTTCGGCCTTTTCGATCAAGGCGCCGCCATCGACGATCAGTGCCAGCTCTGCGGGCTGGATGCGCGGGTGACGATGCGGCTCGTGGACCGTGCGCGCCCAGGCCATGGCCGCGACCAGCCCGACCCCACCCATGAACAGGAAGACCTCCGGCCAGCCAATGACCCCGATGATCCAGGCCATGATCGGCGCGAACAGGATCGTTGCGCAATATTGCGCGGAGGTGAAAATGGCGGTGGCGCGGCCGCGTTCGCTGGCGGGAAACCAACTGGCGACGATCCGCGCATTGCCGGGGAAGGATGGGGCTTCGGCCAGACCAACGAGGAGCCGGAGCAGAAAGAGCGCGGTGATGGCGGCGCCGCCGGAGAGGAACACCACCAGGCCCTGCGCGGCCGTGAACAGCGACCAGCCGACAATGGCGACGAGATAGACCCGGCGAACGCCGAACCGGTCGAGCAACCATCCGCCGGGGAGCTGCGCCGCGACATAGGACCAGCCAAAGGCCGAGAAGACGATGCCGAGTTGCAGCGGATCGATATCGAGATCGCGCGTCATCAGGGGCGCCGCCAGCGAGAGGATCGCCCGGTCCGCATAATTGATGACGGTGACGCCAAACAGCACGGCGAGGACGCCCCAGCGAAGCCGGCCTGCCAACAGCCTCGTAGTTTGACTCATCGCGCCTCTCCCTGCCTGCGCTGCATGTCCGCCTCTTCGGAGGCGGATACTGTCTGACAAACAGAGCGGCGAGGGCGGGGTAAAGCGGATCGTAGACGCACGCAAGGCTATCAATCCGGACATTTCTCTGCCCGGCTATTCAAACGCTGGCCGCTAAATGTCCTGCTATTGCGCCAGCCTCGTGCGGGGCATTAGCTCGGGCAGCGCACGCGCTTGACGGACCCGATGGTCAACACGTCGCCCCCGCCGGAGAGAGTCAGCGCGGCCGTATCCGTCCAGCTTTCGCCCTCGCCCGAGTAAGTGGCGGTGACGCTCAGGCGATTGGGCGAGAGCGGGCGGGCTTGCGTCACCTTGCCGACGCTCTCGTAGAAGGTGAGGTCGTCCGCGCCCACCGCTAGCCGCATATTGTCGCCGGGCTTGCCGCACGCCGCCGCGCTGGACGACCAGTTGCCTCGGAAGGCTTGCGGAATGGCGCCGGCGCCTGTCTCGCCGCCCGGCGGGATGATCTTCACCGTGCCGCGCGGCGAGAGGTCCGATTCCGCGATCAGCCAGGCCATCTGGCCGCTCTCGCCTTTCTGTCCGCCGGGGTTGCGCACCAATGTCATTGTGCCGATCATGTTGAATGGGCGACCATCCTCGCGCATGCGACCGTACATCTGCACCGGCACCTTCACGCGCTGATTGCTGGTCGACTGGGGACGGCCGACCAGAACCTGCACATCGCTGTAGCGGTTATAGGCGCTCGAAAACTGGGCCTCCGTCATGCCGCTGCCCCGCCCGGACTCGGCGTAGAGCCGGTAGGCATCGCCAAAGCGGCCCTGCGCCAGCGCGAGGCCCCAAAGCTGAATGGTCGAGCCCGAGGCTTCGACGCTGGTCGGCACGCGGGCGGCTGCTTCATTCAGTGGCGTGCGGTCGTCAGGCAGCCCGCCCTGTTCGCCGGGCGCTGGAGGAACGAGCGTGCCGAGAAATTCCGGCTGCACGCTACCGGTGCCGCTATCATTGGCATTGAGCGCGTTATCGAGGGCTTCGTCCGCCTGCGCCGCGTTCATGCCATTGGCCTGATTGTCCGCATCGGGCGACACCTGGCATCCCGAAAGGATGAGGGTGAGCGCGGCAATCGAGGAAATCTGGCTCAGTCGGTTCATGCTCGTCTCCCTTTTGGGCATCGCTTGCGGTTCCCTTCGGCTGAAAGGGCAAACGCTCCGCCATGCGTCGGGTTGCCGCCATTTGCGCGACTCTCTCCCCATGCTATGGGGAGTGCCCTCCGCCGGACAGGACGACTCTTACCATGAATGATCTCACGCAGACGCCTGAAATGCTCATTGCCCAGATGGGTGCGCGTGCCCGCCGCGCCGCTGCGGACATGGCGCAGGCGCCGAGCGAGCTGAAGGCGCAGGCGCTGGTTGCCGCGGCGCGCTCGCTGCGGGAAGCGATGCCGAAGATCATCCGAGCCAATCGCACTGATATGGAGCGCGGCGCCGCCAATGGCCTCTCCTCTGCCATGCTGGATCGGCTGCGGCTGGACGAGGCGCGGATCAATGGCATTGCGGACGCTGTTGAGCAGGTCGCCAATCTTGCCGATCCGGTGGGGCAGGTCATCGATGAATCCGAGCGGCCCAATGGCCTGCGCCTCAGCCGTGTACGGGTGCCGCTCGGCGTCATCGGCATCATCTATGAGAGCCGCCCCAATGTCACCGCTGATGCGGCTGCGCTCGGCCTGCGCTCCGGCAATGCGGTGATCCTGCGGGGCGGATCGGAAGCGGTGGAGAGCAACCGGGCGATCCACGCTGCCATGGTGCGCGGCATTACCGAGGCCGGCCTGCCCGCCGATGCGGTGCAATATGTTCCCAGCACCGATCGTGCGCTGGTGGGCGCGATGCTGCGCGCGGTGGGCCTGATCGACATCATCGTGCCGCGCGGCGGCAAGAGCCTCGTCGCGCGCGTTCAGGATGAAGCGCGGGTACCCGTGCTCGCCCATCTCGATGGCATCTGCCACACCTATGTCCATGCCGCCGCCGACCCCAAAATGGCCCGCGAGATCGTGGTCAATGCCAAGATGCGGCGCACCGGCATCTGCGGCGCCACAGAGACGCTGCTGATCGACAAGGGCTATGCCGAGCCGCAAGCGCTGGTGGCGGCGCTGCTGGATGCGCAATGCGAGGTGCGCGGTGACAAGGCCGTCACCAAGCTCGACCCCCGCATCGAGCCCGCGCAGGATGGCGACTGGAACACCGAGTATCTCGATTCCATCATCGCGGCGCGCTTCGTGGATGGCGTCGATGAGGCGCTCGATCACATCGCCGTGCATGGCAGCCACCATACCGATGCGATCATCACGCAGGACGCTGCGATTGCCGAGCAGTTCCTTGCCCGCTGCGACAGCGCGATCTGCATGTGGAACGCCTCCACACAATTTGCCGATGGCGGCGAATTCGGCCTCGGCGCGGAGATCGGTATCTCGACGGGGCGGATGCACGCACGCGGGCCGGTGGCGCTGGAAGGGCTGACGACATACAAATGGGTCGTGCGCGGCACCGGTCAGGTCCGGCCCTGATCATGCGCATCGGTAGAAGCATCGCGCCGCATATTGCGGCTTCCCTCGTTATTATCGCGTTGGCTGGTTGCCAGGTCGTGCCGGAAACGGGCGGTCGGCAGCCTTCGCCAGCGCCCACGCCTGCGCCAACTGCTCCGGCCCCCGCGCCCGTCGCTGCCCCGTCGCAGTCGAGCGATGCCTGGGAAGTGGCGCCCGTGACGTCCGGTAACTGGCGTTACGAAAACCGCAGTAGCGAGAGTGTCGCGAATTTCGGCGCCTCGCCTGTCGCGCCGCTGGTGGTCCTGCGCTGTCAGAAGGCCAGCCGGCAGGTGTCGATGACGCTAGCCGGCAGCGCCAGTCCGCGCGTCACCCTGCGCACCAGCAAGGGCGTGCTCGACTGGAGCGGGGCGACCCAGCCGATGGGTGGCGCCAGCGCGCTGGTCATCACGCGCCCCGCCAGCGATCCCGGGCTGGACTGGATGGCGTTCTCGCGCGGTCGCGTGTCCATCGAGCCCGCAGGCGGGCAACGGATCATTCTGCCGGTAGTCTCGGAAATCGGGCGCGTCGTGGAAGATTGCCGGAGCTAGGCCGTTCCAGCGCCATTCGCCCAAATCGGCGAGCGCATAATTATGATTCGAAAAAAGATAATTACAAGTCTTGTTCGCAAGCGCGGAATGACTCACATCTAGGCCATCGCAGGGACGCACGGCTTCCAGCCAACCCGGCGAGAGAGTTTCAACGCAAGCGAAAGGAGGTGATCCGATGTCTCATGGTTCAGCAATGGGGTCGGTCAAGTCCGTTCGGGGAGCCTGCCGCTAAGGCATTGGTGGCGGGTCGCGCGGAGGTTCCTCCGGGGACCAAAACGCGGCGTAAATCCCCGGGTGGCGGCACTTCCGGCCGCTGACCATGCTGATGGGCCGCTCGGCGCCTCTGATGGGAGGTTCCGGCGGCCCCTCTCATTTGGGCTTATGTTTCTTGGTCGCGAGGGTGGCGAGCATGGCTGGCCGATCGTCGGGCGATTATCCCAGCATGATCCGATAGCGCGCCGCGCTGCCGCCACCGTCGCCGGCGTCCTTCTCGACATGGTCGACCAGAATCCCGCCACATCGCTCGATTGTCCGGCGCGCTGCGTCGTTGTCGATGTTCGTCGTCAGGTCGACATGGGGGAGGCCGCGTCCACGTGCCTCAGGGAGCAAGGCGCCCAGGGCCTGCGCCGCATAGCCGTGCCCGCGCTTCCAGGGCACGACGGAAAAGCCGATATGGCCGGGGCAGTAGTCCGGCATCGCGGCCGTGCCCTCCTGCCAGCGCAGGCTGATGCTGCCGCAGAACTCGCCATCCCACATCCAGCGGCGATAGCCCGGTAGACGTGGCCGGGGCGTCCCATCCTTCATCAGCACCGGCGGCCCCTTGGCCTTGGGATCATCCAGTGACAGCAGAAAGGCCATGGCGTCGCGGTCGATCCGGTCCAGCTCGCGCTGGGTCGCCAGATTGCCCAGCACGGTGTCCGGCGACCAGCCCGCTTCCAGCGCCGCACGATAGGCAGGCAGGTAGATGGGCGCCGGCATGACGAGGCGAAGCGGCTCGGGCATCGGGCTTAGTGCGACTGCCTGACCTCGGGCGCGGGAATAGCCGGCTTGCTTGGGCGTGGCCCTTCGCTCAGCTGCTCACTCTCCACCTTGTGATACAGCACCTCATTGCGGATGTGCGTCACGCGCGAGCCCAGCCGGGTCTCGTAGAGAAAGATCGCGAATGCGGCTGCGATGGAGGTCATCGACCCCACGAACAGCAGCGAAATGACCGTGCCCAGATTCACCTCGATGAGGTTGGAGGCGAACAGCAGGATGACCACCGCGCTGATCGTCAGCGCGGCGAGGACTGAGAGAAAGATTGCCGCATTGACCACCGTGATGCGCCGATCGAGAATGCGGATCTCGTCGATCAGCCGGTCATGTTCGGCGCCCGTCGTGCGCATCACCTGCGCTTCCACCGCCCGCGCCCGGTCGATGACGCGGGCGAGGCGGCTGGCGCAGACGTTGAGGAAGCCGCCGATGCCTGCGAGCAGGAACACCGGCGCCACCGCCAACTGGATCGTGTGCGCGACGAGGCTGACCTCGGGCGCTTCCAGCACCGGCACAGGCATCAGGCCGCGCCTTTGGTCACCGGTGTATTGACGCCCATGGACTGCAGATATTTCTTCACGTTCCGCGCTGCCTGGCGCAGGCGCTGCTCATTCTCGACCATGGCGATGCGCACATAGCCCTCGCCATCCTCGCCATAGCCGACGCCCGGTGCGACCGCGACCTTGGCATGGGTGAGGAGCTGCTTGGAGAATTCCAGGCTGCCCATCTCCTTGAGCGCCGGCGGCAGGGGCGCCCAGGCGAACATGGATGCGCGCGGGGACGGAATGTCCCAGCCCGCCCGCGCGAAGCTCTCCACCATCACGTCGCGGCGCTTCTGGTAGAGCTGGCGGTTCTTCTCGACGATATCCTGAGGGCCATTCAGCGCCGCGCAGGCCGCGGCCTGAATGGGCGTGAAGGCGCCGTAATCGAGATAGGACTTCACCCGCGTCATCGCCGCGATCAGCTTCTGGTTGCCAACCGCAAAGCCCATGCGCCAGCCGGCCATGGAATAGGTCTTGGACATGGACGTGAACTCGATCGCGATGTCCTTGGCGCCCGGCACCTGCAGGATCGAAGGGGTCGGGTTGCCGTCAAAATACAGCTCGGAATAGGCAAGGTCGGAGAGAATCCAGACCTGGTTTTCCTTCGCCCAGGCGACCAGTCGCTCATAGAAAGCGAGGTCCACCGTCTCCGCGGTCGGGTTGCCGGGATAGTTGACGACGAGGATGCTCGGGCGCGGCACGGTGAAGTGCATCGCCCGCTCCAGCGCGCGGAAATAATTTTCGTCCGGCGTCGTCGGCACCGAGCGGATGGTCGCGCCGGCAATGATGAAGCCGAAGGTGTGGATCGGGTAGCTCGGATTGGGCGCGAGCACGACGTCGCCGGGCGCGGTGATCGCCGTGGCGAGGCTGGCAAGCCCTTCCTTGGAGCCCATCGTCACCACGACTTCGGTCTCCGGGTCCACCTCCACGCCGAAGCGGCGGGCATAATAATTCGCCTGCGCGCGGCGCAGACCGGGAATGCCCTTGGACTGCGAATAGCCATGGGCATCCGGCTTTTGCGCCACTTCGACCAGCTTCGCGATCACATGATCGGGCGGCGGCAGATCGGGATTGCCCATGCCGAGATCGATAATGTCCTCGCCCGCCGCGCGCGCCGCTGCCCGCATCGCATTCACTTCGGCGATGACATAAGGCGGCAGTCGCTTGATGCGGTAGAATTCGTCGGACATTGGGATGTCGATCTCCATTTGGGTTGAAATGGCTGTGTCACACTGCAAGTGGTAAGGACCGGCCAATGCTGCATATAGCTTGAGCCAGCCAGTCGTGCCACCAAAACAACGGGCGGCGAGTCTGGAAAACAGATCGTCCGGACAATCGAGCGAGGCATCTCCCATGGATCAGGACCTGAAAGACGCGACCGGCCTTGCTCAGCTGCAGCACTGGACGCGAGTGGTGGGGCTTGCCCAGCAGGCGATACTGGAGCGCAGCGCCGAGCTGGCGGAGCAGGCGACGCGCTTTCCCGGGCATGAGGCGCGGCCCAATCTGGAGAAGATTGCGCGCATCCAGTCGCAGGCGGCGGAACGCAGCATGGCGGTGTGGCAGCAGGTGCTGGCGCGAGCGATGGACGGCATCGGCGCAGGACCTGATGGCGACGCGAAACCTGCGCCTGCCAGTCGCGATCGGCGCTTTGCCGATCCGAGCTGGCACGACAATCCGGTGTTTGACCTCATTCGCCAGATGTACCTGCTGGCCTCCGATTATTTCATGCAACTGGCCGACAGCGTCGATGGTCTCGATGTGCGGGATAAGGAGAAGCTGCGCTTCGTGACCGAGCGGTTTGTCGAGGCGGCCAGCCCTGCGAACTTCCTGTTCACCAACCCCGCCGCGCTCCAGCGGCTGATCGACACCAAGGGCGAGAGCCTGCTGACCGGGCTGGAGCATATGCTCGCCGACCTCGATCGCGGTCAGCTCACCCATACGGACGGGTCCGCTTTCCAGCTGGGGCGCAACATCGCCACCACGCCGGGCAAAGTGGTCTATGAGACACCGCTCTACCAGCTCATCCAATATGAGCCGACCACGCCGCAGGTGATGAAGACCCCGCTGCTGATCTTCCCGCCGTGGATCAACCGCTTCTACATTCTGGACCTCAATCCGGAGAAGAGCTTCGTCAAATGGGCGGTGGATCAGGGGCTGACCGTGTTCATGGTCAGCTGGAAATCTGCCGATGCCAGCATGGCCGATTTCGACTTGGGCGATTACATGCTCAAGGGGCAGGTGGACGCGATCGACGTGGTGCGCGATCTGCTCGATGTGCCGAGCGTCCATACCATCGGCTATTGCGTGGCCGGAACCTTCCTGGCCGCGACACTCGCATGGTTGGCCGCGCGAGGGGAGAGCGACAAGGTCGCCAGTGCGACCTTCTTCACCACCCAGGTCGATTTCTCCGAGGCCGGCGATCTCGCTCTTTTCGTCGACGACGAGCAACTGGCGCTGATCGATGGCTTCGTGAAGGACGGTTATCTGGATGGACGCTATCTCGCTGCGACGTTCAACCTGCTGCGCGGGCAAGATTTGATCTGGAATTATGTGGTTAACAACTATCTGCTGGGGAAGGATTATCCGCAGTTCGATCTGCTCTACTGGAACGGCGATACCGCCAATCTGCCGGCGAAATGGCACCGGGCCTATCTCACCCAATTATATCGCGATAACCGGCTGGTCGTGCCGGGCGGCCTTGAGGTCGAGGGCATCCATATCGACCTGCGCAAGGTCGAGACGCCCTCTTACATTCAGGCCGGCGTCGAGGATCATATCGCGCCGCCCTGCAGCGTATGGAAGCTGATGGATCAGTTCTCCGGGCCCCGGCGGTTCGTGCTGGCGGGCTCGGGGCACATCGCCGGTGTGGTCAATCCACCCGGAGCAGGCAAATATCAATATTGGACCAGCGCCGCGCCGCAGCCGGACTTTGCCGCGTTCCGCGCTGCCGCGCAGGAAACGAAGGGAAGCTGGTGGCCGGATTGGCGGGCGTGGCTGGCAGAGCTGTCGCCAGAGACGGTCAGTGCCAGCGGCGCGCGGATGCCGGGAGAAGGCAAACTTCCCGCGATCGAGGATGCGCCCGGACGCTACGTCACGCAGCGTTGACCGGCGCTTTTGCGTTGATTCACCGCCTGTAAGACAGTTTTGTTGCACTGCATCATTTTACTTGCGGATTCGATCCGATTCGCTTATGTTGCATCGCAGCAAAGTTCGAGGAGTGAGTCTGTTGGCAACCCCGCGCAAGTCCCGTTCGTCCAAAGCCGGTCCCCGGCCCGCGACGTCCGTTGCACGGGGCCCGGCCAAGAACGACGTTTCCAAGCCTGTGGCCAAGCCCACGGGTGAGAAGGTCGCGGCGGCCGCTCCGATGCCGGTCAAGGCGCCGGCGACGCCTAAGGTTCCGGTAGCGCGCAAGCCTGTCGCCGCGGCGGCTCCTGAAGCAGCACCTGCGACTGCGGCGATTGTGGAGAAACCGGCCGTGAAACCGCCGGTCGAATGGCCCGTCAGCGCTGCCCCCAAGGCTGAAGCCGTTGATGCCAGTCCGGCGCCCCTCTCACCTGTCTCGAACCCAGAATTGGCGGATGCATTCCCCCTTCCCGACACCGGGAAATCCGCCGCAGCGAAAGGCGAACCGACCATGACCGATATGATGGACACCGCGAAAACCTATGCCGAGGAGGCCAAGACCCGTATGCAGAGTGCCTTCACTGAAATGAACGAGAAGACCAAGGCGGCCATGGAGAAGTCTGGCAGGGCTTTCGAAGAGCTGGGCGAACTGACGCGCGGCAATCTCGAGGCGATGGTCGAATCCTCCAAGATCGCTGCCAAGGGCATGGAAACGCTGGGCCAGGACGCCGCCGAATTCGGCCGCAAGTCCTTCGAGAAGTCGAGCGCTACGATGAAGAGCTTTGCCTCCATCAAGTCGCCGGCCGAGTTCTTCCAGCTCCAGAGCGAACTGCTCAGCCAGACGATGGACAGCTTCGCGTCCGAGGCTGCCAAGAACAGCGAAAAGATGCTCAAGCTGGTGAGCGACATTTCCCAGCCGATCAGCAACCGCGTGTCGGTTGTGACGGAAAAGGTGAAGTCGATCGCAGCCTGATCGGGCCGATCCGATTCAGCAAAGGCGGCTCGCTCCGGCGGGCCGCCTTTGCTTTTTTGGGCAGTCCGTCTCTGTGCCCTTGCAACCAAGGGGGGCGATGCCCTATTTTTGGGCCATGCAAGACAGAAGCGCGATCATGAATCAGCCGCTCATGGCTGGGCGGCCCGATGAGGAAGGGCCGGGCGATCCCGGTCTTGGCGTTGCCACCCGTACCCGCGCACGCACCCGCAAGCCCACGCCTTACAAGGTGTTGATGCTCAACGACGACTATACGCCCATGGAATTCGTCGTCGATGTGCTGCAGCGCTTCTTCCGCATGGACATCGAGCAGGCGACCCGCGTGATGCTCCACGTCCACCAGCGCGGTGTCGGCGTGTGCGGTGTGTTCAGCTATGAAGTGGCCGAAACCAAGGTCAATCAGGTGATGGATTACGCCCGCCAGAACCAGCATCCGCTCCAGTGCACGCTGGAGCATGCCTGACCGGCTGATGGGGCGGGTGAACTCGCGGCGCGCCAGCTCAATCCGTTCTTGACCCGTTGATCGCTGCAATGCAGCATGGTGTGCATGTCACCCATGCGCCCCGCCATCACCCAAAATCCTGACATTCGCTATCTCGGGCGCCTGCTCGGGGATGTCATTCGCGTCTACGGCGGCGAGCGCCTGTTCAAACAGACTGAATATATCCGGTCTGCCTCCGTCGACCGGGCGCGCGGCGTCGCCCCGGCCGAGGGCGTGGACAGTGGTCTGGATGCGCTAACGCTGGACGATACGCTCGCCTTCGTGCGCGGCTTCATGCTGTTCTCCATGCTCGCCAATCTCGCCGAGGACCGCCAAGGCGTCGCCGCCGAACCGGGCGCGGACGTTGCCAGTGCCACCGCCAAGCTGAGCGAGCATGGCGTCAGCCCCTCCGATATCGTCAAGCTGCTGGAGACGGCGCTGGTGGTGCCGGTGCTGACCGCGCACCCGACGGAAGTGCGCCGCAAGTCGATGATCGACCATCGCAACGTGATCTCCGATCTCATGGCCCTGCGCGATACCGGCGCGAGCGAGACCGATCATGGCGAGCCGATTGACGAGGCGATCAGCCGCCAGATCGCGCTGCTTTGGCAAACGCGCCCGCTGCGCCGCGAGCGGCTGTTCGTGCGCGACGAGATCGACAATGCGCTCTCCTATTTTCGCGACATCTTCATGCCGGTGCTGCCGAGCCTTTACGCCCGCTGGGACCGGGTGCTGGGTCAGCGCGTTCCCAATTTCCTGCGGCTCGGCACTTGGATCGGTGGGGACCGGGACGGCAATCCCTTCGTGCAGGCCGAGCAGTTGCGCACGGCCCTGGGCCGGGCGAGCGGATCGACCCTGCGCTTCTACATGGATGCGTTGCACGAGCTGGGCGCGCAGCTCTCCATCTCCAGCGAACTTGCGGCTATTCCAGCCGGCGTGCGCGATCTTGCGGCCGCCAGTGGTGACGAGGCTGCCAGCCGGCGCGACGAGCCCTATCGCCGGGCGGTGGCGGGTATCTACGCGCGCGTCGCCGCGACCTATGAACAGCTCATCGGCACCCCGCCGCCGCGCCCCTCTCGCCTCGCGGGCGAGCCCTATGCCGATGCGGGCGAACTGCGCGCCGATCTCGCGACGCTTGGGCGCGGCCTCGCCGTCGAAGGCAATGGCGCGCTCGGCAGCGGCGGCGGCCTCGCCCGGCTGATCCGGGCGGTCGAGCTGTTCGGCTTCCACCTCGCCACGCTGGATATGCGCCAGAACAGCGCGGTGCATGAGCGCGTCGTCGCGGAATTGCTCAAGGTCGCCGGCGTGGAGCCGGATTATCTCGCGCTCGATGAAGAGGCGCGCGTCGCCCTGCTGCGCCGCGAGTTGGCCACCAACCGCCCGCTGGGCTCCCGCTTTGCCGACTGGAGCGAGGAAACCGCGACCGAACTCCGCATCGTCGAGGCCGCCGCAGAGGCGCATCGCCGCTATGGTGCGGCCTGCATTCGCCATTACCTCATCTCCAAGGCGGAGAGCGTCTCGGACATGCTGGAGGTGAACATCCTCCTCAAGGAAGCCGGCCTGTGGCGCGCGGCGCAGGGCGAGGGCGCGCCGCATGCCCCGATCATGGCCGTGCCCTTGTTCGAGACGATCGCGGACCTCGAAAAGGCGCCAGGCATCATGCGCGATTATTTCGCCCTGCCGGAGATCGGCGCGCTGGTCCGGGCGCGGGGCCATCAGGAAGTGATGATCGGCTATTCCGATTCCAACAAGGATGGTGGCTATCTCACCTCGACCTGGGGCCTGTACGAAGCCAGCCTTGCGCTGACACCGGTGTTCGAGGAAGCCGGGGTTGCGATGCAGCTCTTCCATGGGCGCGGCGGCGCGGTCGGGCGCGGCGGCGGCTCGTCCTTCGCGGCCATTCAGGCGCAGCCGCCCGGCACCGTGCAGGGTCGCATCCGCATCACCGAACAGGGCGAGGTCATCGCCGCCAAATATGGCACGCTGGAGAGCGCGCGCACCAATCTTGAGGCCGTCACCAGCGCGGCCCTGCTGGCCAGTCTGGAGCCCGAGCGGCTCTCCCCTGCTGACAACGAGCGCTTCACTAAGGCGATGACGCGCATTTCCGGTCTCGCCTTTGAAGCCTATCGCGGGCTGGTGTACGAGACCAAGGGCTTCCGTGAGTTCTTCCGCGAGCTGACCCCCATTCAGGAGATCAGCGGCCTCAAGATCGGCTCGCGTCCGGCCAGCCGCACCAAGAGCAATCGCATTGAGGATTTGCGCGCGATCCCATGGGTCTTCTCCTGGGCCCAGGCCCGCGTGATGCTGCCGGGCTGGTATGGCGTCGGGCAAGCGCTGCGGGATTTCGGGGACGACGCGCTACTCAAGGACATGGCGCAGGCCTGGCCCTTCTTCCGCGCGAGCATGGCGAATATGGAAATGGTGCTCGCCAAGTCGGATCTGGAGATCGCCGCCAAATATCTGCCGCTGGTCTCGGACCGCGCGGTGGGCGATCCGATCTTCGAGCGCATCCGCGAGGGCTGGCATCTGGCGCATGACCAACTGCTCGCTGCCACCGGGCAGACCCATCTGCTGGCGGACAGCCCGGCGCTGGACGCCTCCATCCGCTTGCGGCTGCCCTATATCGAGCCGCTCAATCTGCTGCAGGTGGAACTGCTCAAGCGCCACCGCGCCGGGGAGACCGATCCGCGCATTCGCGAAGGCATTGAACTCTCGATCAACGCCATTGCGACGGCGTTACGCAACAGCGGCTAAGGAACGGCTGGGGGCAGGCGTTGCCGCCCCCTCTTACTCATCCGTTCGCCCTTCGACAAGCTCAGGGAGAACGGGAGGGTAAGCCATTAAAAAAAACGGCCGGGAGGAAACTCCCGGCCGCTTCTTTTTCATGCGACCCGCTCCTAGCCAGCGGGGCGCATCGATCCGTCATCAGAACTTGGCAACAACACCGACCATCGGGCGGAAGCTGTTGAAGTTACCGCGCGTGTCGACCTGCGCACGCAGGCGGATGTTGCTGGTCTCGGCCGTGCTGCCCATGTCGGCCAGCGAAAGCTCGACGCCACCGCCATAAGTCACGCCGTGATAGTGGCGATCGGTGTCAGCCAGCGGCACGGTCTTGTCATTGAACTGGGTCCACTGATAACCGACCTTGGCGAAGAACATGCTGTCCTTACCGGCCTTGAGGCCCAGACGGCCTGCGGCGCCATATTCCCAGTCGATGTCCTTGTCGAAGCCCTTGGCGACGCTACCTTCGGCACCGACCACGACGGGGCCGAGGTCGTAGTTCAGACCGGCCACGCCTTCAGCGACCCAGCCGCGATAGCCGCTCGGCGGTCCACCTGCGGGCTGCTGGTTGTCGAAGTCATGCAGGCCGCCCATCACGCCGACATAGGGCTGCAGGCCCTGCGCGTCCTGTGCCAGAGCCGGGGCCGAGAGACCCGCTGCCAGAGCAACGGCGAGGGTGAGGGGAAAAGCTTTCATAACACTGAACCTTCTATTAACAGAACAGGACTGTTTAGGTCCTCGTTTCGCGACCGACCTGCGTCGATCACTGTCCGTAAAATGGCTCAGCCAGATGAACCGTTCCCGAATGAATTGTGGAGCAATTGTGGAAAGGCCCCGCTGTTGCACATGTGCTACACAACAGGGCCATTCACTTGGCGTTCAGTTTTACTTGAAGACTTCGCAATAGTATTACAATCGCGCAGGCAATCTTGCCTTAGGCTTCACTCACCGTAGCCTTCACGATCTTGCCCGGTTTTGCCGGCGGCTCGCCCTTGGGCAGCGCGTCGACATGCTCCATGCCTTCGGTCACAACGCCCCAGACGGTATATTGACGATCGAGGAACGTCGCATCGTCGAAGCAGATGAAGAACTGGCTGTTGGCGCTGTTCGGGTTGGAGCTGCGTGCCATAGAGCACACGCCGCGCACATGCGGCTCGCTGTTGAACTCGGCGGGCAGATCGGGAAGCTTCGAGCCGCCCATGCCGGTGCCGGTCGGGTCGCCGCCCTGCGCCATGAAGCCGGGGATCACGCGGTGGAACACGACGCCGTCATAGAAGCCGTCCTTGGCAAGCGCGCTGATGCGCTCGACATGCTTGGGGGCCAGATCGGGGCGCAACTGGATCACGACGTCGCCGGTGTCGAGCGTCAGGGTAAGGGTCTGGTCGGCCATGGGGGCAGTCTCCTTGTCTCTACCGGCCTCGGGTCGCAATGCGGAGCGGAAGCGGGCGGGGGAATGGAGCCGCCTCTATAGTGACTGCTTTCGTCAAGGGAAGGCTGCATGACGTTGCATTTGCCCCGGGCATGGGCAAAAGGAGCGATTATCGAGAGCAGGCGTGGCCAGTGGCGGCCGCAGCCGGAAAGGGAGGCGCCGCATGAGCGAGACCGAGGCCGCATCGCAGCCCGGCGCGATCCCTCCCGAGGAGGAAGACGCGCTCGTCGATACCAATCTGGACGAGGACGATCGTCTTCGGCCGGAGTTCGTCTCTGCCGTTCTGTCCGCCGTCGAGGAGGGCAAGGACGATGCAGCGCAGGCGTTGGTCGAGACGCTGCACCCCGCCGACATCGCCGATCTTCTCGAGCTGACGCCCGAGGATCGCCGGGCCGGGCTGGTTCATGCGCTGGGCTCGCTGGTCGGCGCGGAAGTGCTGTCCGAGCTGAACGATTATGTGCGCGATACCGTCGTCGAGGCGCTCGAGCTTGAGCAACTCGCGGAACTGGCCGGCGAACTGGATACCGACGATGCCGTCGCGATCATCGAGGATCTCAACGAGGAGGACCAGCAGACCGTCCTCGATGCGATGGAGCCGGAAGACCGCGCCGCCATCGAGAGCGCGTTGGGCTATCCCGAGGAATCCGCAGGCCGACTCATGCAGCGCGATCTGGTCGCGGTGCCTGAGCATTGGACCGTCGGCCAGACCATCGACTTTTTGCGCGATACCCGCGACCTGACATCGGATTTCTGGGAAATCTTCGTCGTCGACGCGGCCCATCGGCCCATCGGCTCCTGCCAGCTCTCCTGGGTGCTGCGCTGCCCGCGCGAAATCGCCATGAGCGATGTGATGAAGCGCGAGCAGACGCTGATCCCAGTCGACATGGATCAGGAAGAGGTCGCGCTGCGCTTCCAGAAATATGCGCTGATCTCGGCAGCGGTGGTCGATCCGGGCGGGCGGCTGGTCGGCATGATTACCGTGGATGACGTGGTCCACATCATCCAGGAAGAAGCCGGCGAAGACATTCTCCGCCTGTCGGGCGCCGGTGAAGGCGACATCAACGAGCCGGTGCGGGAGAGCTACAAGGCGCGCGTGCGCTGGCTGCTCGCCAATCTCATCACCGCGTTGTTCGCCACCGCCATCATCGCTGCCTTTGAGGATGCAATCGCGAAGATGGTTGTGCTGGCGGTGCTGATGCCCATCGTCGCCAGCGTGGGTGGCAATGCCGGCAGCCAGACCATGGCGGTCACCGTCCGCGCCCTTGCCACCAACCAGATCACCGCCTCCAACACCTGGCGCATGATCATGCGCGAATTGCGCGTGGCCGTGCTGAACGGGGCGACGGTCGCGGTGGTGCTCGGCATCGGGGTCGGGCTGTTCTTCCAGGACCCCTTGCTGGGCGGAGTCATCGGCTCCGCGATGGTGCTGAATATCGTTACGGCCGGCTTTGCGGGAGTCGCCGTGCCCATCCTGTTCGAGCGGTTCAACGTCGATCCTGCGGTCGCCTCCTCGATTTTCGTGACGACGGTCACCGATTCGATGGGCTTCCTCTCTTTCCTGGGCCTGGCCACGCTGGCGGGACTCACCAGCTGAACCGTATCGTTTGACGTATGACGATATGAACCATATATGGTCCGCATATTGTCTATATGCGGAGCGGTTCATGGGTTTGGTCAAGATCGAGGATGGGTTGCATGAGGAAGCGCGCCGCACCAGCGCCGTCATGTGCCGCTCCATCAATGCTCAGGCCGAGTTCTGGATGAAGATCGGGATGCTCGCCGAGGCCCATCCCACATTGTCGTTCAACGAGATCGTGAAGATGGAAAAGGACCGGCAGGACCTCGCCACCGCGCAGGCCGCCTGAGATGGTCAAGACGCCGGACGAACTCGCCCTCATGCGCATCTCCGGCCGCTTGCTCGCATCGGTCTTCGAGATGCTGGACGGCGAGGATCTTGTCGGCCGCTCCACCATGGCGGTCAACGATCTGGTCGAGCGCTTCATCGTCGATGATCTGGCGGCACGTCCAGCGAGCAAGGGGCAATATGGCTTTGCCTATGTGCTCAATTGTTCGATCAACGAGGTCGTCTGCCATGGCGTGCCGGATGCCGACCGGATCATTGCGGATGGCGACATCATCAATCTCGATATCACGCTGGAGAAGAACGGCTTCATTGCCGACAGCAGCAAGACCTATCTCGTCGGCACGGTCTCGCCCGCCGCGCGCCGGCTTGTGCGTGTTGCCCAGCAAGCGATGTGGCAGGGCATCCGCCAGGTGCGCCCCGGCGCGCGCCTCGGCGACATCGGCTTTGCCATCGAGCGCCACGCCAAGAAGCAAGGCTACTCGGTCGTGCGGGAATATTGCGGCCATGGCATCGGGCGCGAGATGCACGAGGACCCGCAGGTGATGAACTTCGGCCGTCCGGGCACTGGCCTCACACTGCGCGAGGGCATGGTGTTCACCATCGAACCGATGGTCAACCAGGGCACGCGCGGCGTGATGACCAAGGGCGACGGCTGGACGGTGGTGACGAAGGACCGCAAGCTTTCCGCGCAGTTCGAGCATACGGTTGCCGTAACGGCGACCGGCGTAGAGGTGCTGACGCTGCGGCGGGACGAGCAGCCGCTGGCGGCGTGAGGGTGTGGCTCTGTCCTTTGGGATAGTTGAAGCTGGTCGTCCGGACAGCACGCCATCGCGGATCGCGCCACGTTCGTCCTGAGTAGCTGCTGAGCTTGTCGAAGCGGCGTATCGAAGGACTTGCCCTCGGGCTGCAGTGCTTCGATACGGCTCTTCGTTACGCGCCTGCGGCGCTACTCAGATCCTACTCAGCACGAACGGTGAAGGTTGGCGCGGAGGGTTCGCCGTATCATGCTTGCCATTCACACGCTGTATCTGAACGGTTGGAAGCTGCCCGCCAGCAGGATGTCCGGGCGTTCTGATTTGGCGGAGACGTCTCCCGTCCTCTTCAAAGGGAGGCAAAGGCTGCTTTCCGCAACTATGCAGGCCAATTATCAGAGAGCCTTCACTTCACCGATCCGCCACAATCGCGCGCAGACCTACGCCGATTGTCGCGCGGGGCTGGGGCATTTCGGATGAAGCGACGGGGTAAGCGCAATGGTCGGCCATATAATGGCCGCCGGGGCGGTGATTGCCTGACAGGCCTATACCGCCGACCGGTGCATTGGGCGCGAGCGCATAGGTGGGTCGGTTCCAGTTGACGATGCCGGCGCGGCTGTTGGCCCAGAAGCGATCATAATGTTCGGGGCCACCGCCGATCAGCGTCGCGGACAGGCCGTGGCGGGTGCTGTTGGCTTCGATGATCGCCGCGTCGAAGCTGGTGACGCATATGACCTGCAGAATGGGGCCGAACAGTTCCACGTCGCTGCGCGGTGCCATGGCCGTCACGTCGATGATGCCGGGCGTGACGAAGGGCAGGCCTTCGACCGGGCGCTGCATGTGCCGGATCGGCTTGCCGCCATGGCTCATCAGATAGAGGAAGCTCTCGGTGAGGCCGTCGGCGGCGTCCATGTCGATCACCGGCCCCATGAAGGGGAGCCGATCGGCGGTCGGCGGGCCGACGATCAGGCGGTCCGTCAGCGCTTTCACCGCAACGAGCAGCGGCTCGGCGAGGGTATCGCGCACGATGAGGCGGCGGGCGGACAGGCAATGCTGCCCGCTCATGTCGAAGGCGGACTGGACGATGAGCGCGGCGGCGCTGGCGATGTCCGGCGTGTCCCAAGCGATGATCGGATTGTTGCCGCTCATTTCCAGGGCCAGCAGCTTGCCGGGCTGGTCGGCGCAGGCGCGGTTGATGGCGCGGCCGGTGCGGGTTGATCCGGTGAAGAGCACGCCGTGAACGTCCGGCGCGGCGGCCAGCGCTTCGCCGATCGCCGGGCCACCAATCACGCATTGCACCTGATCGTACGGCACACCGGCCTCATGCAGCAGGCGCACCAGCATTTCGCCGGTGGCGGGCACTTTCTCGGAGGGCTTGAAGAGCACGCCATTACCGGCCAGCAGCGCCGGCACGATATGATCGACCGGGATGCGTGCGGGCAGGCAATGCGGCGTAATGATGGCGAGCACGCCATGCGGCTTGTGGCGCAGCGCGGTGCGGGCGCCCATCGCGCCTTCGCTCTGCCGCTGGCCCGTGCGTTCGGAATAGGCCTGTACGGCCTTCTCGACGCGCTCGAACAGGCTGATCACTTCTTGCCGTGTACACCAGAGCGGCCGCCCGGTTTCGCGCGAGATCAGGGTCGCGAAGGCCTCCTCACTGGCGCGCACGCCGTTGGCGAAGCGGCGCATGGTCTCGATGCGGACAGCGGAGGAGAGGCCTGCCCATGCGGTCCAGTGGTGCGCCACCAGCGCGATCTGCGCGGCGGGGTCGGTCTCCTTTCCTTGCCAGACGGCCGCGCCCGTCGCCGGATCGAGCGATTCGAGGACGGAAGGCTCGTGCGGAGCCTCGGTGGCATGAAGCGGGGCGTGCAACATGCAGCGGCTATGCGGCGCAATTAGTTTCCAGCGGATTTACGACGCGCGCTGCGGGGCGCGCACCGGCTTATGCGCTGCGCGAGGCGAGCGGCTGGCCCGGCACCGGGCCGTGCGCCGCCCCCATGGCGCGGATCGCCTCGATCTTGGCGTAAAGCGGGCTCCAGTCATCGCTCTCGGCGATTGGCGTCCAGAGCGCCTCGACTTCCTCGATATGCATCGAGCAGGGCGCATCGCCGTGCCAATAGGGATGGTCACCAGCGCCGGGCCGTAGGGTGAGGGGCTCGCGCGCGGTCCGGACCTCGTCCCACGCTGCGCCCGAATAACGCGATTCGGCATGGTCGCCACGTCGCCAATCGAAGAAGAAGCGGTCGATGAGCACATCGCTGCCGCGCAGCGCCTCGACAGCGGAGACTACGAAGGCGCGTGCCGTTTCCGCTTCCGGCGCGGTCAGGCCCAGCCGCCAGAGGAACCGCTCGATCAGGCGACTTTCATAAATGGCCGGGAAGCGCCGAAGCACCTCGATCAGCGCCTCTGTCTCGGCATGCTCCACCAGCGACTGCGCTAGTTGCGCGACATCCCAGTGGATCGCCTCGGCCTGGCGGGCGAAGGCATAAAGGCCGGTCTGGTCGAAATAGGCGGCGGTAAAGCCCGGCTCCCAGCGCGGGGTGAAGCGCCACGGCCCGTAATCGAAGCTCTCGCCGGTGATTGCGATGTTGTCGCTGTTCAACACGCCATGGACGAAGCCGGCGACCATATAGCTCGCGGCGAGATCGGCCGTCCGCGCGACGACCGCCTTCAGCAGCGTGAGCGCGGGCACCGCGCCGGGCTCCAGCGCCAGCAGATGGCGCAGGCAATAGTCGATCAGCCGTGCGCTCTCCTCGCGCTGGCCGAGATAGGCGAGCCGCTGGAAGCTACCGATGCGAATGTGGCCGTGGCTGAGCCGCACCATCACCGCCGAGCGGGTGGGCGAGGGCTCGTCCCCGCGCACCAGCGGTTCACCGGTCTCGATGATCGAGAAGGTGCGCGACGTGGTGACGCCCAGCGCCTCCAGCATTTCGGTCGCGAGGATTTCGCGCACGCCGCCCTTGAGGGTTAGGCGGCCGTCCGCGGTGCGGCTCCACGGGGTGCGGCCTGAGCCTTTGGTGCCCAGATCCAGCAGCCGGCCGCCGGGGGGCGCAGCCTCGCGCATTTGGGCGAACAGAAATCCGCGTCCATCGCCAAGATCGGGATTGTAGGTGCGGAATTGGTGGCCGTGATAGCGCAGCGCCAGTGGCTCCGGCTGCGCGCCGGGCAGAGGCGTGAAGCGGCCGAAATGGCTGATCCATTGCGCATCGTCGAGCGCCGCCAGCCCCACCGTGCTGGCCGCGCGATCATTGCGGAAGCGCAGGATCGTCTGCGGGAAATCCGCCGGCTGCACGGGGTCGGCCAGAAAATCCGCAATTGAAGCTATTGCGCGTTCCGGATGAAATATGTCTGTCTTAAGCGCTGCGTCCATGCTCTGATATGGGGGGCGCCCCGGGAAAGGATCAAGCTTGTCGGGCTATGAAGACAAATATTGGTGGTCGCAGGATAATTTACGGCTGCATTACCGGGACTATCCGGGCCGGGAGGATCGGCCGCCGATCCTGTGCCTGCCAGGCCTGACGCGCAACGTCCGTGACTTCGAGCCGGTGGCGGAGCGGCTGGCCGGCGAGTGGCGCGTTATCGTGGTGGAACTGCGCGGACGCGGCGAGAGCGCTTACGCCAAGGACCCGATGAGCTATGTGCCGCTGATCTATCTGCAGGATCTGCTCAAGCTGATCGATGAGCTGGCCCTGCCGCGCTTCGTGGGAGTCGGTACGTCGCTCGGCGGGATCATGCTGATGCTGATCGCGGCGACCCGGCGCGGGAGCCTTGCGGGCGCGCTGCTCAACGATATCGGGCCGGAGATTGCCGAGGAAGGGCTGGAGCGCATCCGGCAAGGGGTGGGTACCGGTAGCGCGCAGCCGACCTGGGTTCACGCGGCGCGGGCGGTGGCGGATGTGCAGGGGGTGATCTACCCCGATTACAAGCTGACCGACTGGCTGCGCATCGCCAAGCGGCTATATCGACTGACGAGCCAGGGGCGCATCGTGCTGGATTATGACCAGCGCCTCGCCGAGCCGTTCCGGGCGCCTGGCGGTGCGGCGGGCGTCGACCTGTGGCCGGCGTTCGAGGCGATCGGCGACATCCCGCTCACCTTGGTGCGCGGCGCGCTCAGCGATCTGCTGACCGTCCAGACGGCGCAGGCGATGCAAGCGCGCCTGCCGCAGCTCGATCTGGTGACGGTGGCGCGCGTGGGCCATGCACCCACGCTGGAAGAGCCAGAAGCTGTGGCGGCGCTCGACAGGCTGCTCGACCGGATCAGTGGGAAGCCATGACGCGGCGGGCGGCCCGACGCGATCTCTCCCGCGAGCCGCTGCGCGTGCTGCAAATTCACCGCACCTTCGATCTGGGCGGAAAGGAAGCGCGCCTTGCCCGGCTGATGAATCATTGGGGCGGGCGGATGCAGCACGACATCCTACTGGGCGAGCCGGGCGCCACTGCGGCGCAAGCCTTGCTCGACCCCGCGCTGAAGGTGCGCTTTCTCGATTCGCCCGCGCTGGAGGGGCCCGCGACCTTCGCCCGGTTCAACGCGCTGGCCAAGGCGATGCGCGGCTATGATCTCATCCTGAGCTTTAATTGGGGCGCGATCGACGGCGTCATGGCGCACCGTCTCTTCCGCCGGCTGCGCTGCCTGCCGACTTTGATCCACCACGAAGAGGGCTTCGATGTGGACGAGGCGTTCGTCCGCCAGGCCGCTCGCAACCGCTACCGCCAGATCGCCTTGCAGGGCGCGCGGGCGCTCGTCGTCCCGTCGGCGCAGCTGGCGCATATCGCTCAGGCGGAGTGGCGGCAGCCCGCCGAGAAAGTCCACCAGATCCCCAACGGGCTGGATGTCGCCGCCTATGAAGGCATCCGGCCGGTCGCTGCGATTCCCGGGCTGGTACCGGACGGACGGCTGATCGTGGGCACCGTCGCCAATCTGCGTGCGGTCAAGAACCTGCCCCGGCTCGTCCGGGCGGTGGCGCCGCTGCGCGACCGGCTGCGTCTGGTCATCGTCGGTGACGGGGAGGAGCGGGAGGCGATTCTGGCGGAGGCGCAGCGGCAAGGGATGCACGATCTGCTGATGCCGGGTGCCCTGCCGCGCCCCCAGGATTATGTAGGCGCCTTCGATATTTTCGCATTGTCCTCCGATAGTGAGCAGTTCCCCACGGCCCTGATGGAGGCGATGGCGGCCGGCCTGCCGGTGGTCGCGACCGACGTCGGCGATACGCTCGGCATGGTCGCGCCGGACAACCGGCCCTTCATCGTGGCCCCCGATGCGACCGATGATTTTCAGGCTGCCCTTGCAGAACTGGCCGGGGATGCCGATCTGCGTCGGACTATCGGGGCAGCCAATCGCGACAGAGCGAGGCGCTGTTTCGATGAAGCCGTGATGATCCAGCTCTACGCCCGGCTCTATGGTGAGGCGGTCGGTAACGAACTGGCGTTATTTTGAGTTTTGTGGCATTTTAGCACTTGGTTTGAGGAAAATGCTGGTAAAGGCGCTCGTGGCTGGCTTGCGAAGCTGGCCGATGGGGCACTGAGGAGTTTCATTTGTTCAAGGGCTTGAAGCCGATCGTCTATGGCGGTCGCGAGGTGTGGCCGGTTATCGAAGGCGGCAAGGGCGTTGCGGTCTCCAATCACATGAGCTCCGGGGCATGGGCTGCCGCTGGCGGCATCGGCACCGTGTCGGCCGTGAATGCGGACAGCTATGATGCCGACGGCAATGTCATTCCACAAATCTACCATGGCCGCACGCGCCAGCAGCGCCATGAAGAGCTGATCGCCTACGCCATCGAAGGTGGTGTGGAGCAGGTGAAGCGCGCTTATGAGATGGCCGGTGGCAAGGGCGCCATCAACATCAACGTGCTCTGGGAAATGGGCGGCGCGCAGGCCGTGCTGCAAGGCGTGCTGGAGCGCACCAAGGGCATGGTCGCAGGCGTGACCTGCGGGGCCGGCATGCCCTACAAGCTCAGCGAAATTGCTGCGCAGCATCAGGTCAGCTACCTGCCGATCGTCAGCTCCGGTCGCGCTTTCCGCGCGCTGTGGAAGCGGGCCTATCACAAGGCTGCGGAATGGCTGGGCGCGGTTGTCTATGAAGATCCGTGGCTGGCCGG
Source organism: Sphingobium sp. B8D3B (assembly GCF_025961875.1). Taxonomy (NCBI): domain Bacteria; kingdom Pseudomonadati; phylum Pseudomonadota; class Alphaproteobacteria; order Sphingomonadales; family Sphingobiaceae; genus Sphingobium; species Sphingobium sp. B8D3B. The sequence continues at coordinate 3,511,018 of NZ_JAOQON010000001.1, forward strand.
TGGCCATAATGGCCTTTCCAATGCGGAAGACCCGACCAAGCCGGAAGATCCCTATCCCCGCGTGAAGGCGCTGCGCGACACGATGCGCGAGGGCGGCATCAGCGACGAAGTGCCGATCGTGATGGCCGGTGGCGTCTGGTATCTGCGGGACTGGAGCGACTGGATCGACAATCCGGAGCTGGGAGCGATTGCCTTCCAGTTCGGTACCCGTCCGCTGCTCACGCAGGAAAGCCCCATTCCGCAGGCGTGGAAGGAGAAGCTGATGACGCTGGAGGAAGGCGACATCCTCCTCCATCGCTTCTCGCCGACCGGCTTCTATTCCTCCGCGATCCGCAATCCCTTCCTGCGCGATCTCGAGGCGCGCTCGGAGCGGCAGATTGCCTTCTCGATGGAGGAAGCGGGCGACCACAACCATCAGCTCGATGTCGGCATCAAAGGCCGCAATTACTGGGTGACCCGCAACGATCTGCTGCGCGCCCGCGAGTGGGTGCTGCAGGGCTACGAGACTGCGCTCAAGACGCCCGACAACACGCTGGTCTTCGTGACCGACGAGGACCGCGCCGTGATCCGCAAGGATCAGGCCGATTGCATGGGCTGCCTCTCGCATTGCGGTTTCTCGTCGTGGAAGGACCATGACGATAATTCGACTGGCCGCCTTGCCGATCCGCGCAGCTTCTGCATCCAGAAGACCCTGCAGGACGCAGTGCATGGCGGCGATGTCGACAAGAACCTGCTGTTCGCCGGCCATGGCGCCTATCGCTTCAAGCAGGACCCCTTCTACTCCAACGGGTTCGTGCCGACCGTGAAGCAACTGGTCGACCGCATCCTCACCGGGGACTGATGAGCATGATGCGCACGCCGGACATGCCGGGCCTCGCCATCCTCAAATATCGCGCGGCGGATTATCAGGTGGTCCGCTCGGGCCGGTTCGTAATCTGCGCCGTGAGCGGGGTGGAAATCCCGCTCGGCGAACTCGCTTACTGGAGCGAAGCGCGGCAGGAAGCCTATCGCAGCGCGATCGAGGCGACGAAGGCTCTGGCGGGTTAATCCGGTTCAAATGCCGCTCGAGGTCTCGTCACCCCGGACTTGATCCCGGGGTCTTGCTGCCTTTGTAATCGTGAGCGAAGAAGAAGCGGGATCCCGGATCAAGTCCGGGATGACGAGCGTGTGAGGCCTATGCGGTCCTCAAACCCAACCTTCCAGTATCTGATCCGGCGGCCGGTCGCCGCCGACCCACATGCGGATGTTGGCGATCACCCGTTCGCCTGAGGCGATGCGGCCCTCGAAGGTCGCCGAGCCCATATGCGGGGTCATCACCACATTGGGCAGAGCGAGCAGGCGCGGGTCGATCTGAGGCTCGAACTCCCACACATCGAGGCCGGCGCCGGCAAGCTGCCCGGCTTCCAGCGCTTCGATCAGCGCCTCTTCATCCACGATGCCGCCGCGCGAGGCGTTGATGAGATAGACATGGGGACGCAATAGCCCGATGCGGCGCCGGTTGATGAGGTTCTCGCTCTGCGCATTGCGCGGCGTGTGGATCGTCAGGATGTCGATGCTGTGCAGCATCTCGTCGAGGTCGGGGTGCCAGATCGCATCCACTTCCTGCTCCGCCACCTCGGGCAGGCGGTGGCGATTATGATAATGGATGGAGAGCCCAAAGGCGCGGGCGCGGCGGGCGACGGCGCGGCCGATGCGGCCCATGCCGACGATGCCGAGCGCCTTGCCGCCGATGCGATGGCCGAGCATGTTGCTGGGGCTCCAGCCGGTCCACTCGCCCGAGCGCACCAGCTTCTCGCCCTCGGCCAGACGGCGCGGCACCGAGACGATGAGCGCCATGGTCATGTCCGCCGTATCCTCGGTCAGCACGCCGGGCGTGTTGGTGACGATAATGTTCTTCGCGCGGGCGGCGGGCAGGGCGATGTGGTTCACGCCGGCGCCATAATTGGCGATCAGCTGCAGCGCATCGCCTGCGCCGGCGATCAGATCGGCATCGAGATCGTCCGTCACGGTGGGCACCAGCACGTCGCACTGCTGCATGGCTTCATGCAGTTCGGCGCGGGTCATGGGATGATCGTCGACATTGAAGCGGGCGTCGAACAGTTCGCCCAGCCGGGCTTCCACCGCTTGCGGCAGACGCCGCGTCACGATCACGCGGGGCGAAGCGGGCCGGGGACGCCTGGACATGTGGCGGGAATGCTCAGGCGAGCGCGGAAAGGCAAGCGGCAATTCGCGCAAGGCTGCTTCCGGTTGATGCCATGCGGTGGCCGTGGCAGAAGCGGACCTTATGGTGTGGGCATTTTCCGGGAGATCGATGGCATGAACGCGCGCGGGCTGTTGATGGCTTTTGCGGCGCTGGCCTTGGGCGCTGCTGGCGCGCAGGCGCAAACCGGTCGCCCGACACCCTATTGGGCCTCGCTATCCAAGGGGGAGGCCAAGATGCGCGTGGGGCCGAGCGCCGACTATCCGGCGAGCTGGATCTACCGCCAGCGCGACCTGCCGGTGAAGGTGGTCGAGGTCTATACCAATTGGCGCAAGATCGAGGACCCGGACGGCACGCAGGGCTGGATGCATGTGCGGTTGCTCAAGGATGAAGCGACCGCGATCGTGAAGGATGGCATTGCCCAGATGCGCGACGGCCCCTCCGAGAGCGCCCGCCTTCTGTTCCGGCTGGCGCCGGGCGTCGTGGGGCGTCTCTCTGGCTGTTCCGATGGCTGGTGCGCGATGGAGGTGAACGGCCGGCGCGGCTATGTGCAGGCCGCGAGCCTGTGGGGCGCGCTGGACTGACGGTAACCTAAGTGTGGGCGTGCCCATCAAGGCACGCCAGCGGCGCCTCTCCGATTATCGCGGAAGCGTCGCAGCTTCCCTCGCCAGCGCTTCTATGGCTGCGGGATCGAGCGGCCCCTTGGGCACAACCCAGCTTCCGCCCACGCAGCCGACGAAGGATTGAGCCAGCCATTCCGGCGCATTGGCCGCGGTGATGCCGCCGGTCGGGCAGAAGCGCACGCCGCCGAACGGCGCCGCCAAGGCTTTGAGCGCGGGCAGGCCGCCGCTGGTCGAGGCCGGGAAGAATTTGAAGCGCTCAAGCCCGAGATCCAGTCCGCGCATGATGTCCGCCGCCGTAGCGACGCCGGGGAGCAGGGTGGCCCCATTGGCGATCGCGGCCTTGCCGAGCGGCTCGGTGAGGCCGGGCGACACGATGAACTGCGCGCCCGCCTCCAGCGCCTGATCGAGCTGCCGGGGGTTGAGCACGGTGCCGGCCCCGACCACGGCGCCGGGCACTTGCGCCATTTCGCGCATCACCTCGAGCGCGACTGGGGTGCGCATGGTGACCTCGAGGGCCGGCAGACCTCCGGCGACCAGCGCCTGCGCCAGCGGGACGGCATCCGCCACGGACTCCACGATCAGTACCGGGATCACCGGCGCCAGCGCCATTACATCATCGACAGTCATGCTCATGCTTTCTTCTCCCGCCATGCAGCGGCGGCGCCATAAAGGCCAATTTCAGGATGGGTTGCCAAGCGAACCGGAACGGTTCTCATCAGGCCTTCAAAGCGACCCTTTGCGGTGAAACGATCATGGAAAGCGCTGTTGTTCACGAGGAAGTCGCGCATCCGCTGCGTCAGTCCGCCGGCCAGCACCACATGATGCGGACCATGCGCCAGAGCGAGGTCGCCGGCAATTGCGCCATAGCTCATGCACAGCCGTTCCAGCGCCGTGCGGGCGAGGGGATTGCTGCCATCCAGCGCGGCGGCCCACAGGTCCGCGTCGTTCATCAGCGTGACCGGCGCCTGGCTGATCGTCGCCAGCGCCCGGTAGAGGGTGTTGAGCCCCGGTCCGGAGACGATCCGCTCCGTCGAGACCCGCACGAGATCGGTGCGCAACTGCGCGAGAATGCGGCCCTCCAGCGCGTCGAGCGGCGCAAAATCGACATGACCGCCCTCGGTCGCGACGATATGCGGCACGCCCTCGTCAAACGCGATCATCGCCACGCCAAGACCGGTGCCGGGGCCGAGAATCGTGACCGAGCCATTATCAGGAAAGGCCTCGTCCGGCCCGAAGAGCAGCGGCAGATCGCTGAGCGGCAGCCGCGCAATGGCGTGGGCCACCGCCTCGAAGTCATTGACCAGCCGCACCGCCGCAACGCCGAGATCATTGGCCAACTGGGCAGGGCGGATGATCCAGCTTGAGTTGGTGAGCTTGATGACCTCCCGCCCGATGGCCGTGGCGAAGGCGATGGAGACCCTCTCCGGTGCTGGCGCATCGTCATCGGCCAGAAAGGCCTGCCAGCAGCTTTGCAGGCTGGCATGATCCGCAACCTTGTATTTGCGCACGGTGCCCAGCGTGGGCACGCCGCGCGCATCGAGCGTGGCACGGGCGAAGCGGGCATTGGTGCCACCAATATCGGCGGCGACGAGATCGGTCATAGTTCCGCATCCATGGCTGCCAGCAGCGGCGATGCGCCGGCTTCCGCCAGATCGCTATTGTGGCGAAACAGGGCGAACAGCTCGCGGCCGGTGTCATAGGGCGGCGGTGGCGCATCGGCCTGATCGCGCGCATCCCATTCCGCGGCATCCACCTTCGCTTCCAGCGTGCCGCTCTCGGCGCAGACGCACACAATGTCGCCATCGCGCAGCTTGCCGATGGGGCCGCCACCCAGCGCCTCGGGCGAGAGGTGAATGGCGGCAGGCACCTTGCCGCTCGCGCCGGACATGCGGCCATCGGTCACCAGCGCGACCTTGAAGCCCTTGTCCTGCAGCACGCCGAGCGGCGGGGTGAGCTTGTGCAGTTCCGGCATCCCGTTAGCGCGCGGCCCCTGGAAGCGCACGACAACCACGACGTCCCGATCCAGCTCGCCCGCCTTGAACGCGGCCATGACCTGATCCTGATCGGAGAACACGCGGCACGGTGCCTCGATGGTCCAGCGTTCGCGGTCCACGGCGCTGGTCTTCATGATGCAGCGGCCGAGATTGCCGGCGAGCAGCCGCATCCCGCCGTCCGTGCTGAACGGATTGGAGAGCGGGCGCAGGATGGCCTCGTTACCCGGCGCAGTCGGCGGTTCGTCCCAGACGAGCGCGTCATTCTCCAGCGTCGGCATCCGCCCGTAATCCGTGAGATCAGCGCGGGCGACGGTCATCACGTCCCGGTGCAGCAGGCCGCCGCGCAGCAATTCGGTGATGATCCAGGCCATGCCGCCTGCGGCATGGAAGTTGTTCACGTCATCCGCGCCATTGGGGTAGACGCGCGCCAGCAAGGGCACCGCGGCGGAGAGATCGGCGAGATCCGTCCAGTCGATGACGATCCCCGCCGCGCGCGCGATGGCGGGCAGGTGGATGGCATGATTGGTCGATCCGCCGGTCGCCAGCAGGCCCACGGCGGCATTCACGATGGCCTTCTCGTCGATGCACTTACCGAGCGGGCGATAATCGTCGCCATCCCAGCCGATGCTGGCGACACGATGCACAGCAGCGCGGGTCAGTTCGCTGCGCAGCTTGGTGCCCGGATTGACGAAGGCAGCGCCGGGCATGTGCAGGCCCATCACTTCCATCATCATCTGGTTGGTGTTGGCCGTGCCGTAGAAGGTGCAGGTGCCCGCGCCATGATAGCTGGCGCTCTCGCTCTCCAGCAGCTCCTCGCGCCCCACCTTGCCCTCGGCATAGAGCTGGCGGATGCGCTGCTTCTCCTTGTTGGCGAGGCCCGAAGGCATCGGCCCGGCGGGGACGAAGATCGTCGGCAGATGGCCAAAGCGCAGCGCGCCCATCAGCAGGCCGGGCACGATCTTGTCGCAGATGCCGAGCATCAGCGCGCCCTCGAACATCGCATGGCTGAGCGCCACGGCGGTCGCGAGCGCGATGGTGTCGCGCGAAAACAGCGAGAGCTCCATGCCGGCCAGGCCCTGCGTCACGCCGTCGCACATCGCCGGCACGCCGCCCGCAACCTGCGCCGTGGCGCCGACTTCCCGCGCCGCGATCTTGATCGCCTCCGGGTAGCGGCCATAGGGCTGATGCGCCGAGAGCATGTCGTTGTACGCCGTGACGATGCCGATGTTCATGGCATTGCCGGCGCGGATCGCCGGCTTGTCCTCACCGCTCGCGGCAAAGCCATGGGCGAGGTTGCCGCATGAGAGCCGATCCCGGTTGGTGCCGGCATCGCGCCCACGCTCGATGAGGTCGAGATATTTACGGCGGCTGACCGCGCTGCGCTGGACGATGCGCTGCGTGACGGCGGCGACGGTGGAATTGAGATCAGTCATACCAGCTTGCTCCATCGCGCTCGATCAAGGCAATGCCGGCGGATGGCCCCCATGTGCCGGCAGCATAATGCACGACCTGCTGGCCGGATTCCTGCCAGCTTTGGGTGATGGAATCGATCCAGGTCCACTGCGCTTCCACCTCGTCGCGGCGCACGAACAATGTGGTGTCGCCCTCCAGCAGATCCAACAGTAGCCGCTCATAGGCGATCCGGCGACGCTCACCGGCAAAGGCATGAGTGAGCGAAACGTCGAGGCCGACCTCCTGCAGCTTCACGCCATCCCGGTCGAGCCCCGGCCGCTTGGCCATGATGCACAGGCGGATGTTCTCGTCCGGTTGCAGGCGGATGATCAGCGAATTGGGCTCGAGCGCGCGATCATAGCCGTTGCGGCGAAAAATGCTGTGCGTCACCGGTTTGAACTGGATGAGAATTTCCGACTGACGATTGGGCATGCACTTGCCGGTGCGCAGGTAGAACGGCACGCCCGTCCACCGCCAATTGTCGATATGAGCCTTCAGCGCCACGAAGGTCTCGGTATCGCTCTCCTTGCCGAGCTCCTCGGCATAGCCGGCGATGATCTTGCCCTTCACCGCGCCGCCGCGATACTGGCCGCGCACGCTGTGGGTGCGGACCGTTTCGGGCGTCATCGGCCGCAGCGAGCGCAGCGCCTTCACCTTCTCGTCGCGCACCGAGGTGGAATCCATCCGCGCGGGCGGTTCCATGGCGATGATCGAGAGGATCTGGAGCATGTGGTTCTGCACCATGTCCTTGAGCGCGCCGACGCCGTCATAATAAGAGACGCGGCCCTCCAGCCCGACCGTCTCGGCGACGGTGATCTGGACATGATCGATCGCCCCGCCATTCCACAGCGGCTCGAACAGGCGGTTGCCAAAGCGCAGAGCCATCAGGTTCTGCACCGTCTCCTTGCCCAGATAATGGTCGACGCGGAAAATCTGCTCCTCATCGAACAGATCGCCAATGGCGTCGTTCACCACCTTGGACGAGGCAAGATCCTTGCCGATGGGTTTTTCCATGGCGATGCGGGTGTGCGCATCGACCAGACCCGCGGCGGCGAGACCCTGGGCGGTGGGCGCAAAGAGCGAGGGCGGGGTGGACAGATAGACCGCGATGGGGCCATCGCCGAGCGCCTTCGCCCGTTTCGCCAGCGCATCGAAATGCGCCTGTTCGCCGGCCGACACGGCGCAATAGCTGATCTTTTCGAGAAAAGCGGTAACGCGCGCCTCATCATGATGCTCGTCGGCGAGATAGGTCGCCAGCGCCTTGCGGATGGTGTCACGAAAGGCCGCGTCATCCATCTCGGACCGACCGGAGGCGAGGATGTTGAACGGCTCGGGCAGCAGCCCGTCGCACAGCAGATGGTAGAGCGAGGGAAACAGCATCCGGTGCGCCAGATCGCCGGTGGCGCCGAACAGGATGAGTGTCGCGGACTTTTCGAACAAGACTGGGGACCCTTCGTGGCCTGATGAATTGCGCACCTGAGCTGGACATTACAGGCGCACGACTTTGGTGCAACCGCACAATCGGACCCGTTTTCGATGAAAGCGCAGGCGCGCGCGCTATCGTTACGTGCTCGCGCAGGGCCAGAATTCCTTCGACCGGCTCTATGGGAGGCAGCCGCAAGGCATTGTTCGCCGGCGCAAAATCTTGCCTCGGGCGGCTGGTCACGGTGAATTCCGGCTTGCCAGACGGGCAGCGGTTCCGCAGGAGCGCACATGCGGCGGGGGCGGTTCTCACCATTCGACCCTCGAAGACAGACCGACCAGCCTTCGGGGGAGAGATACATGGCGCAGTCCCATACAGACGGGCAGCGGATCGACATCGAGACCATTCTGGACCGGCCTTACGGGGCCTGGCGGTGGTACATCTTTGCGCTCTGCGGCATCGCCATGGCAATGGAGGGCTTCGACATGTACATGCTCGGGGCCATCGTGCCGGCTCTTGCTGCGGGTCTTGCTGTCGAGCCAGCGGCGATTTCCGCCGTGTTCGTGGCGCAGGGCATCGGCCTAGCCCTGGGCTATGCCTTCATCGCGCCGCTGGCAGATCGGGTTGGACGCAAGCCGATCGTCATTCTGTGCGTGCTCGGCTTCGGCCTCGTCACGCTTGTCACGGCCCTGGCATCGACCCTGACGGCGGTCTCGCTTCTGCGGCTGGTCGCCTTTGCGTTTTTCGGCGGCATCACGCCCAACATCATCGCAATGGTGGCGGAGATTTCGCCGCGCCACATCCGTCCCCGCCAGATCATTCTGGTCACCGCCTGCTTTGCATTCGGTTCGGCGATGGGCAGCGCGCTTGCGCCTCTCATTGTTCATCGGCTCGATTGGTGGGGCGCGTTTCTGGCGGGTGGCGCCGCACCGCTGCTGCTCCTGCCAGTGCTGATCTTCACCCTGCCTGAATCTCCCCGCTTTCTCGTCACCGCCGGGCGCAGCACTGCACAGGTCAACCGCGTCCTGCGGCACATCACGCGCGACGTCAGCGACACGGCCCATTATTTTCTCGATGAACCGCCAGCCGGGCGGGCGTCACTCAAGTCCGTTTTTGCCGAGGGGCGGCTGGCCATGACCCTCTTGTTCATGCTGGCGGGAGGCATGATGATGTTCGTCGGCAATGCCGTTGCCTCCTGGGCGCCGACCTTCTGGCACATGCAGGCCGGCTTCCCGATGGCGGATGCGGCAGCGCTGTTTGCCCTCTCCTCCGTCGGCGCGATCGTTTGGCCGTTCATCATGATCGCGCTGGTGGGCTGGATCGGCGTCAAGCGCACCCTGCTCTTCTGCTATTTCGCGGGCGGCACCTCGATGCTCGTCTACATGGTACAGCCGTTCACGCCGGCACTGGCCGCGTTCATGGCGATTGCGTTCGGCGCCTTCGTGGTCGGCTCGATCAGCGGGCTCTATGCTTTCATCTCCGCGGCCTATCCCACGCAGATCCGCTCCACGGCGCTTGGCTGGACGGCCGGGGCGGGGCGACTGCTGGCGATCATCGGGCCGGCGACCGGGGGCTGGCTGCTGGCGCAGGGTGTTGGACCGTTCGGCGTGGCGCTGGCCTTCGGGCTGCCGCTGTTCGTCGCGGGGATCGCCGTGGCGTTCGTCCGCAGCAAGGCGTGAGTGCTCCTGCGAAGGCAGGAGCCCAGGGCGCAAAAGCCGGGCCTTGCTGCCCTAGGCTCCTGCTTTCGCAGGAGCACTATGCTGATTAAACCGCCTCAGCCTTCCTGCAGGCGATCGAACCGCTCCCGATGGGCGTCGATCTCTTCGCGATGCATCTGCGCCCATTTGCCGAGGCGGATCGCCTCGCGGGCCAGCGAATGGCCGAGCGGGGTGAGGGCGTAATCCACCTGCGGCGGGGTGGTCGGATGGACGGTGCGATTGACCATGCCATCCCGCTCCAGCGCGCGCAGCGTGCGGGTGAGCATCTGCTGCGAGATACTGCTCACCTCCCGCCGGATCTGGTTGAAGCGCATCGTGCCGTCACCAAGAGCCGCAACCACCGGCAGCGTCCATCTGTCACCGAATCGCGCGAGGGTCTGCGTGATCCGCATGCACTCCTTGTGCGACGTCACGGTGAGGCGGGTGGTGGTCATATCCATGTGACTAGGTCTCGAAAAAATGCGTTCTTGTTGGTTCTAGAGGTCCACCCTAGCTGGTTGCAAACAGAAACTGATCTTCCCGATCCGTCTCTCAAGAGCAATTTACGAAAGGGCCGACCATGACCGTGTTGCATATCGATTCCAGCATTCAGGGCGAAAACTCCATCACCCGCCAGATTTCGGCAGCCATTATCGAGCGCCTCAAGGCGGAGCAGCCCGGCGCGGACGTGCGCTATCGCGATCTCGCCGCCCAGCCGCTGCCCCACCTGACGCTGCCCGGCTTCGGCACGGACGAGGCGGCGGCGGTGCTGGCTGAATTCCTGGACGCGGACACCGTCGTGATCGGCGCGCCGATGTACAATTTCACCATTTCCACCCAGCTCAAGGCGTGGATCGATCATATCGCGGTGGCCGGCAAGACCTTCCGCTATGATGAAAGCGGCAATGCCATCGGCTTGGCAGGCGACAAGCGCGTGATCGTCGCGCTCTCGCGCGGCGGCTTTTACGGCGCGGGCACGCCTGCCGCCGCTGTCGAACATGCGGAGAGCTATCTGCGCGCCGTCTTCGGCTTCATCGGCATCGTGCCCGAGTTCGTCGTGGCAGAAGGCGCTGCCGTCGGTCCCGAGCATCGCGCTGCCGGCATCGAGGCGGCGCTCGCCGCCGTCGATCAGCTTGAGGTGAAGGTGGCGGCCTGACCGGCCGCCTAACCCTTACCGCTCCGACAGATAATAACGGTCCTTTGCGGAAAGATCGTCGGCCAGCTCATAGACAATGGGCTGGCCGGTCGGGATTTCGAGGCCCGTAATCTCGTCGTCGGGGATGTTCGAGAGGTGCTTGACCAGCGCGCGCAGCGAATTGCCATGCGCTGAAATGAGCACGCGCTTGCCGGCCTTCAGCTCGGGAGCGATCCGGCCCTCCCAATAGGGCAGCACGCGCGCGATGGTATCCTTCAGGCTCTCCGTCGCCGGGATGGCGATGCCGGCATAGCGCCGGTCCTTGCTCAGGTCGAATTCGCTGCCGGCCTCCAGTGGCGGCGGCGGCACGTCGAAGCTGCGGCGCCAGATCTTCACCTGCTCATCGCCATGCTTGGCTGCCGTCTCGGCCTTGTCGAGGCCGGTCAGGCCACCATAATGCCGCTCGTTGAGGCGCCAGTCCTTTTCCACCGGCAGCCAGAGCCGCTGCATTTCCTCAAGCGCCAGATTGAGCGTCTTGATCGCGCGGGTCTGCAGCGAGGTGAAGCACTGGTCGAAATCGAGGCCCTTGTCCCGCATCAGCGCGCCGGCAGCCTTGGCTTCGGCAGCGCCTTTCTCGGTCACGTCGACATCCCACCAGCCGGTGAAGCGGTTCTCCAGGTTCCAGGCCGACTGGCCATGGCGGATGAGGACGAGGGTGGGCATGAGGTCTTATCTCCCGATCTTCGGCGGTTTTACCGTTATCGGGCCTGATAGCGGGATTTGGTGTGAGCGCAATCCGTTCGGGCGGGTCTTGAAGACGCGCAGAGACGCTTCAGGCGTGCTCGAGGGTCGCGGCGTGGCCACGCGCTTGAAGCGCTTTCAGCATCGTCTGATAATGCTGCACATAGCTCTGATAGGCGGCTTTCTCATCCGGGTGCATCGCCGTTGTGGCCTGCGCTTCGAATTGCTGGATCTGGCTCTGGAGAAAGCCCGGATCCCACAACGTCTTCATCTCGTAAACTCCCATATTGCTGGCAGAAAACTGCGCCGGGGCCGGTTGGTTCCGGCAAAAGCGACCGGCTGCGTTAAATGTTGAGAAACCACCCGAGCGGGCTGTCTTTTCGGCCGGGATTGCTGCCGCAAGCGCCCTTGTCCGCCCGAGCACAATTCGCCATGGATGAGCGCATCATCCCATTGCAGCAAAGGAGCAGGAACCATGGCGATCACCCGCACTGTCCACCTTCATGAAGGCCCCGGCGGTCCCTTTGAATCAATGTTCGTCGGCGATGCGGATGCAGGCGATCAGCCGGGCGTGCTTCTGTTCCCCAACTTCATGGGCACCAAGGAGTGGGATTTCGCCAAGGCGGAGACGCTGGCGGCGCAGGGCTACAAGGTGCTGGTCGTCGACTATTACGGCCAGGGCAAGCGCGGTACGGACATGGAGAGTGCTGGCAAGCTGCTCCATGATTTCATGGCGGATCGGCAGGCGGTGAAGACCCGGCTGCTCGATGCCCTTGCGGAGCTTCGTGCGTTGCCGGGCGTGGATACCAGCCGGATCGGCGCCATCGGCTTTTGCGCGGGCGGCAAATGCGTGCTCGATCTTGCGCGCGCCGGGGCGGACATCAAGGCCGGTGTCTCGTTCCACGGCGTCTACGACGCGCCGCCATTCCCCAACGCGCCGATCACCGCCAAACTGATGATCTGCGACGGTTGGAACGACAATCTCTGCCCGCCCGATGCCAAGCTGGCCCTGTGCAAGGAGCTGGCGGCGGCGGACGTGGACTTCCAGTTCACCACCTATAGTCGCACCGGCCACGCCTTCACGGCGGACGATGTGCCGCTGAATGCGGACCGCAGCTTCGGCTTCGAGCCAGAGACCAACCGCCGCAGCTGGCGCGCTACGATGGCGTTTTTGGGCGATGAGCTGGGGTGAGGTGAGAGCGCTGATCGCTCCCAATTTTCCGTCACCCCGGGCTTGACCCGGGGGCCAGCTTCCTTTCACGCCTCATCCCGTCAGGCGAACGTCCTAGGAAGAGTGAGCTGGACCCCGGGTCAAGCCCGGGGCGACGGTGGAGGAAGGCACAGTCCGGGCGCCCTTGTCCCGACCGCTTTCAAATATCCCCGACCATCTCCGCCAGCGTGGCGAGGCAGTCGCGCGCGAGTTGCATGGAGCGCTCCGGGCTCCAGCCCTGGGCGGTGTCCGGCAGGTCGTCATTGTCCTTGAACGGCATTTCCAGCGTCATCGCCACCGCGCCGTAGCGCTCGGCAATCTGGGCGGTTGCCATGGAGAGATTGGCCTTGCCCGGCCGCGCCTCGGGATAGCCAAGGCGCGTCTGGAAGTCGGGCGTGCGGATCGCCAGCGTGTCGCGATAGCGACGGAACAGTGCGAGCTGCGCGTCCTTGATCGAGGGAATGCCCTCGAACCCGGCGAGAAAGACGGCGGGGATCGCCTCGTCGCCATGCACGTCCATGGCGAAGGCGACGCCGGTCTCGTCCATGCGATTGCGCACGCAGAGCACTTCCGGCGCGCGGTCGGCCTGCGGCTCGTGCCATTCGCGATTGAGATTGATACCCCGGGCATTGGTGCGCAGATGGCCGCGAAAGGCGCCATCCGGGTTCATATTCGGCACGATGTAGAAGCGGCAGGCGGCACGCAGGGCGCGCGCGTGGGCGTTGGTGGGGTCGGTCAGCATGTCGAGCGCGCCTTCCATCCACCATTCCGCCATCGTTTCGCCGGGATGTTGGCGCGCGATCAGCCAGACGGGCTTGTCGCCGCTCCCCAATTCCAGGCAATCGATCGGGCGCCCGTCCAGACTCTCGCCCAACTGGCGCACCGTTACGCCCTCGCAGGCTGCCGCCTGCGCCACGAGATCGTGATGCCGCTCCTGTGAGTAAGGCGCGAAATAAGCGAACCATGCGGCATCGCCGACGAGTGTGTAGTCGATGGTGAGGGTGCCGCCATCGACGCCGGGATCGTAGCGGCTGGCGGCACGGCCCCAGCGCTCGCGATCTTCCGATACGCAGGCGGCATAGCCGGGCCAGCCATCGGGATAGGCGGATTGTGCAAGGCCGGTGATGCGCAAGGTCAGGCGCGTGCCCGCCGGCGCGGCAGCGCGAAAGTGGAACCACTGGAAGAAATCGCTCTCATGATCCTTGTGGATGGAGAGAGTCGCGGTGGTGCCGTCGATGGCTTCGACACGGATGTTGCCGCCATCGAAGCTGCTGTTGATGCGAAGGGGCGAGGTGCTGCCTGTCTGCTGTGCGGTCATGGCACCGTGATAGTCTCGCCGGACGTACCGGGAAAGCCCTTGAACAGCGCATCGGCGAGGCGACCGACCACGAGGCCGGGCTGGGCGGCCGGCGTGCCTTCCTTGGCCTGCGTCTCAGCGCGACCTTCCCACATGACAACCTTGTCGCCGGCGCGGCGCAATTGCACGCGCATCCGGTTCACGACCACTGGCTTGGGTTTGCCGGAGAGATTGATGCCGATGCCAAGGCCGACGCCGCTGCCATAAGAGCCGGTCGATCCGCCCACGCCGACGCTCACCGGGGAGCGTGCGGGCAGGGGCGCGATCGTTTCCCGCCCCATGTCCACAACCGCCTCATATTGCGCTGCCCCTGCACCGGATGCGCCGGGCTGGAGGGGAGAGAAGCCCGTCCGCGCCAGCGCTGCGCTCACGGCATTGGCGGCGGTGCGGAATTCGAGGCTGGCGCTATCGTCCGGATTGCCGGGCACGATGAGCACGCTTCCCTGCCGGGCGACGTCCGGCTGATGAAATCGGGTGACGTCGACAGGCCCGGTGGATGTCGCGCAGCCACCCAGGGCGAGCGCGCCGAGCACAATGGCCGCGACGCCGGCCTTGCGTGCGCCGAATCGCCGACGACCCTCGATGCGGGGAGTCGCGCGCCCATGGAGTGGCGGCATGGGAAAACTGCTCATCATGGCCTTGCATCCCTTATCATCTGGCCATCTCTTTGAAATGGCGTGTCATCGGTCGAGTTTGCACCGGAAATGCTGCATGATGGCTTAACGGTTGTTCAGGAAAGCGGTTGCGGCATGGGGGCGGGGCTGCGCAAAACTTGCACCGCCGCCTTGACTTTCCGGGGACTGACCCATAGAGGCGCGGCTTCGAATTTTCCGTCACGCAAGAATCATTTGGACCCGATCATGAAGATCCGCAACTCGCTCAAGTCGCTCAAGGACCGTCACCGGGACAACCGCGTGATCCGCCGTCGTGGGCGCACCTACGTTATCAACAAGACGCAGCGTCGCTTCAAGGCCCGCCAGGGCTGAAGACGCGCGGCGGGGCGCTTTCGCCCTGCCTCTGCCGATCAGGCGCCCGGTCAGTTGCTGGCCGGGCGTTTTGGCGTGTCCGTCACGGCTGATCCGCACCTGCGCGTGTTCGCCAGCCGTCGATGAGAACATCCAGCGCCAGGATGAAGCTGTCCCGGTCCGCCTCGACCTGAACCGCTCGCAGCGTCGTCCAGCCCGTGACGAGCGCCTGGACGGACCGCTGTGCGACGGCGGCCATCTCCGCGCTCAGGCCGAGCGCGGTCAACTCCTTCACGATCTGCCCGATAAAATGGTTGCCAGTTCCCCGCTGCGCGCGGGTGACGGCAATGAGCTGGCGCGCATCGCGTATGGATGTCTGCGCGTCCCACAAGGCGATGCCAAAATCATGCAGCCATGCCCACCAGCTTTCTGCCGGCGGCACCGAGTCGAGGCAGGCCTTGAAAATAGAGATGGACATGAGTGCGTGGAGGGCCTGCTTGTCCTCCACATGCCAGTAAAGCGATGAGACGCTGACGCTGAGCCGGGTGGCGATTTTTCGCAGGCTCACCGCCGCCAGCCCTTCTTCCTTCAGCAGCGCAATGGCTTCCTCGACGATCCCGTCCTGATCCAGCTTCGCGAATGACATGCTGCTCCCTTGACAGTTTGCTGGTCAAAAAGCATCAATCGCTAAACGAACGATGTTCGATTAGGAGCGGACCCTATGTATCCTTTCACCCCTGGCAGCTACGCGCCGCGCAATGGCTGGTATGTCGCCGCATTTTTGCGGGAAATCGGCGAGGATTTACTCAGTCGCTGGATCCTCAACGAGCCGGTTGTTCTGTACCGCAAGGAAGATGGCACGGCCGTGGCGGTGGAGGGCCGCTGTCCGCACCGGCATTATCCCCTGGGCGCGAGTAAGCGCGTCGGCGATGCGATCCAGTGCGGCTATCACGGCATCACCTTCGATTCTTCGGGGGCCTGCACGATGGTGCCGAGCCAGAGCACCATTCCCGGTGTCTACCGGATCAAGAGCTATCCCCTGGTCGAGCGCGGGCTATGGGCGTGGATCTGGCCGGGCGATCCCGACAAGGCGGATGAGTCGCTCATCCCGACGCTGGACGAGATCGGTTTCAACATTCCCGGCATGATCCCGGATGCCTTTTATTCCATGCATGTCGATGGGCGCTATCAGTTGCTCAACGATAATCTGCTGGACCTGAGCCATCTCGGCTATCTCCACGCCACGTCGATCGGCACGCCCGATGATGCCGCGACGCCCGAAGTGCGCGACCTCAATGACCGTCGCCTGTCGAGCCGCCGGATCATGCGCGATACCCCGATGCCGCCTTATCATGATCGCAGCGTGCACGACGGGCTGGTCGATCGCATTTCCGGCATGGATTTCTTCTTCCCCGGCTTTCACGCGGGGATTGGGGAATCCCGCTATCCGCAGGGTCACGAGAAGGCCGGCGAGGTGCTCCACACCAGCCGGGTCTGGCATGCCGTCACGCCGGCGAAGAAGACCAGCTGCAACTACTTCTTTGCGATGAGCGCGCCGTCACAGGCGCGGGTGGACGACGCCCGCCGGCGTCTCGAGCCGGTGCTGGATGAGGACAAGTTCGCGACCGAGGAAATCGAGAAGATCATTTCCACGCTGGACGTCCTCCCGCCCGAGCTGATGCTCAAAAGCGACGGAACGGCGGTGCAGGGGCGGCGTATCCTCCAGGCGATGATGGACCGCGAGAAGGCCGAGCTAGAGGGGGCCTGACCGTGAGCGGACGGCCCGCGCGTCAGGCGGCCAGCAGGTCGCGCTGATCGGGGTGGCGCTCGAAATAGGTGACGACGTAGCTGCACACCGGCCGGATCTTGAGGCCCCGTGCGCGCGCATCGTCGAGCAGCCCGGCGACCAGATCGGCCGCCACGCCCTTGCCGCGTAGCGCCGACGGCGTGAAGGTGTGCGTGATCGCCAGCGTGTCGCCATCGCGCTCATAGGTGGCGAAAGCGATCTCGCCGTCCACTATGATCTCGTATCGGTTGCGCTCGGCATTGTCCTGAACCGCGTGGGCCATGACCTGCTCCTTATTCTGCTGCCTCGGCAAAGGTGCTGCCGGGTCTTTTGGCAGCATACATCGCCATATCCGCGCGAGTAAGGGCGGAAAACTCCGTGTCACCTTGTTCGAGGGCCGTCCAGCCGACGGAAATAGACAGCGGCAGCAGCACGCCTTCGTGCAAGCAGGCCGATTCCGCGATCATGCGCTGGAGCCGCCGGGTGGTTTCCTCCACGGCCTCAGGGTCAAGATCGTCCAGCAACAACGCGAACTCATCACCGCCCATGCGGGCCGCGACGTCTGTGGACCGCAATCCATTCGCGAGGAGGCGCGCCATATGCACCAGAGCGGCATCGCCGGCGCCATGGCCAAAGCGATCGTTGATCCGCTTCATCGAGTTCACGTCGATGAACACCAGTGCGCATTTGCCTTCATGTCGTTCGAGCCGGTCCAACCGATCCCGAAGGCAGTTCATGAAATGCCGCCGATTGTAGAGCGGGGTGAGCGTATCGCGAATGACGAGTCGTTCAAGTTCCTTGTTGGCGGTTTTAAGAAGGGACAGCTCCCGGCGGAGTATATCCAACTCCTGCTCAAGCGCTGAAATGTCAGGTGCGGGAAGATCGAGTGCGACCGTCCGCGCAGTGGCTTCCATCAAAGCTCTATCTCCTGTGCGCGACCGCAGCATGTAACCCTGTGAGCTGGGTATAGTTCCAAGCTTTGCCTTTGTGCACTGCGGAACCCGCGTTCCGCCGTATGATCAGAGCGTTTTGACCGGTTGTGCGCCATGGCGCTGGTGTCTATGGGCTGAGACTTAAAGAGAAGTTTCCGGCCGGCGTTCCCGTTGACGCCAGGCAGCATGAGGACGGGGCGGCAAAGAATGGCGAAAATCGGTGTGATCATGGGCTCGCAGTCCGACTGGGACACGATGCGCCATGCCGTCGATGTTTTGCAAGACCTTGAAATTGAATGTGAAACGCGGATCGTTTCGGCTCACCGCACACCGGATCGACTCGTCGATTATGCCAAGACGGCAGCAGGTCGAGGTCTGCACGTCATCATCGCCGGAGCCGGCGGAGCGGCCCATTTGCCGGGGATGGTCGCGGCCATGACTCGCGTGCCGGTGCTTGGTGTTCCGGTGCAGTCGGCGACCCTCTCGGGGCTCGATAGCCTGCTTTCGATCGTGCAGATGCCGGGCGGCATTCCGGTCGGGACGCTGGCCATCGGCAAGGCCGGCGCCAAGAACGCCGGCCTGCTCGCAGCTGCAATATTGGCGAACAGCGACGCGGCGCTTGCGGATCGACTGGATGCATGGCGCGCGGCGCAAACGGATTCGGTGGCGAGCAGCCCGCAATGACCTCCCCCATGACGATTGCGCCCGGGTCGACCATCGGCATCGTCGGCGGCGGCCAGCTTGGCCGGATGATCGGCATGGCCGCGATCCAGCTTGGCTATCGGGTCCATATTTTCGCGCCGGAAGAGAGCGGCCCCGCGTCTGACATTGCGAGCGCGTGGACGCAGGCGCCCTATGAGGATGACGCCGCGCTCACCGCCTTCGCCGACGCGGTCGATATCATTACCTATGAATTCGAGAATGTGCCGAGCAACGCCGTTGCCTTGCTCGCCAAGCTCGGGCACGTCCGGCCCAATGCCCGCGCACTGGCGGTCGCGCAGGACAGGCTGCTCGAGAAGAGCTTCGTCGCCGGCCTCGGCGGACGGACGGCGCCCTATGCGCCCGTCTCCAGCGGCGCGGTGCTGCAGGATGCAATCGCGCGGATCGGCGCGCCCGCCATCCTCAAGACGACGCGCTTTGGCTATGACGGAAAGGGCCAGGTCCGCCTGATGGATGCGGCGCCCGAGACACTGGACAGCGCCTGGAACGCAATCGGCTGCAATCCGGCGGTGCTGGAAGGGTTCGTCACCTTCGACCACGAGTTTTCGGTGGTGCTCGTGCGCGGACAGGATGGCACCGTGCGCTTCTGGGATTCGCCGCATAATGTGCATGTCGACGGCATTCTCGCGACATCCACGCTGCCGGCTCCGGCGGTCGTGCTCGCGCAGGTGCCCGAAGCGCGGGCCATTGCCGCGCGGGTCGCCCAGGCTCTGGAATATGTTGGCGTGCTTACGCTGGAGTTCTTTGCCGGGGCCGCCGGGCCGATCTTCAATGAGATGGCGCCGCGCGTCCACAATAGCGGGCACTGGACCATTGAGGGCGCTGTCACGAGCCAGTTCGAGAACCATGTCCGCGCCGTCTGCGGCCTGCCGCTCGGATCGACGGCGCTCGCCGCGCCGGCCGTCTCCATGCAGAACCTGATCGGGGACGAGGCCAACGAGTGGCAGGCGATTCTCGCTGACGAGACCGCGCATCTCCATCTCTACGGCAAGAACGAAGCACGCCCCGGCCGCAAGATGGGCCATGTAACGCGCGTGCACCCAAGCGATAGCGCGGCATGACGATGGACGCGCATCCAGAAATCGTGCTGCTGCTCGCCCGCGCCGACAATGGCGTG
This sequence comes from Sphingobium sp. B8D3B, assembly GCF_025961875.1. Lineage (NCBI taxonomy): Bacteria > Pseudomonadati > Pseudomonadota > Alphaproteobacteria > Sphingomonadales > Sphingobiaceae > Sphingobium > Sphingobium sp. B8D3B. The sequence continues at coordinate 3,530,370 of NZ_JAOQON010000001.1, forward strand.
ATTGGCAGCGAGGGCGACATTCCCTGGCGGATTCCCGGCGATCTCAAGCGCTTCAAAGCGATGACCATGGGCACGCCCATGCTGATGGGGCGCAAGACCTTCGACAGCCTCCCCGGGCTGCTGCCGGGCCGTCGCCACATCGTGCTGACCCGCGACCGCGCGTGGCAGGCGGACGGCGCAGAGGTGGTCCACTGCGTCGATGAAGCCCTTGCCGCCGCGCAGGCGCCGGTGCTGTCGGTGATTGGCGGTGCGGAAGTCTATCGGCTGTTCGAGCCGCTGGCCGACCGGCTGGAGATCACGCAGGTACATCTCTCGCCGCCCGGCGATGCGCGCATCGATGCGCCCGATCCTGCCCGGTGGGAAGAGACGATGCGCGAGGATCACCCGGCGGAGGGCGCAGTCGCTGCCTTCAGCTACCGCACATTCCTGCGGCGCGGAGCCTGATCGCGGTGCGCATGCGAGCCGCCATCGGGGCTGGCGCCCGCGCGTCGCTCCCCCTATAGGCGCCCGCCATGGAACGGATCAGCAGCGATCAGCCGATACCGGCACATTTGCGCGGTGCCATCATTGCCCTCGGCAATTTCGACGGTTTTCACCGGGGCCATCAGGCCGTGGTCGGCCGCGCCGTGGAGCTGGCCCGTGCGCAGGGCCGCCCGGCCATTGTCGCGACCTTCGATCCGCACCCCATGCGCCTGTTCCGGCCGGATGCGCCCTTCTTCCGCCTGACCACGCTCGATCAGCGCGAGCGCCTGTTCGGCGAGGCGGGCGCGGATGCCATGCTGGTCTTCCACTTCACGGCTGAGCTGGCCTCGCACAGCGCGGAGGACTTCGTGGCAATGCTGGCGACGGAACTTGGCGCGGCGGGGGTGGTGACCGGCGAGGACTTCACCTTCGGGCGAGGGCGCTCGGGCAACGTCGCCGCCTTGCGCACGCTTGGCGCGGTGCACGGCCTGGCCGCCGAGGCCGTGGCGCCGGTGCGCGACGAGCAGGGCGAGATCATCTCCTCGAGCCGTGTGCGCGAGGCCTTGCTGGCCGGCGACTGCGCCACGGCGACGGGCCTCCTCACCCGGCCTTTCGAGATTGCCGGCGAAGTCATCGATGGGGACAAGCGTGGCCGCACCATCGGCTTCCCGACCGCCAATATGGAGATGGGCCATTATCTGCGCCCGGCTTACGGCATCTATGCCGTGCGCGCGCGGTTGCCCGATGGGCGAATCGTCTGCGGCGCGGCCAATCTCGGCATCCGCCCGACCTTCGTGCCGCCACGCGAGCTGCTGGAGACCTATTTGTTCGATTTCTCCGGCAGCCTCTACGGCCAGACGCTGGAGATCGCCCTCATCGAACGGCTGCGCGGCGAGCGCAAGTTCGACAGTCTGGATGCGCTGGTCGAGCAGATGAGTGCCGATGTCGTGCGGGCGCGGATCATCCTCGGGGCATAATCTGGCCTTGTCACCGCGCAGGTCTGCGGCAAGACTTGCGCTCACAAGGAGAGGCCCCCGATGACCCAACAGAACAGCACTGCCCCGACCATCGACCGCGCACCGACTATCGAAACGCCCAGGCTGATCCTGCGGGCGTTTCGTGCTGCCGATGCCGAGCCCTTGTGCGCGGCCATGGCGGATGATGACTTCGCGCGGTTCATCACCAAGGAAGGGCGCGGCCTCACTTATGGCGAAAGCTGGCAACGCTTCTGCAGTCTCGCCGGCCATTGGGTGGCGCGCGGTTATGGCAATTTCGCGGTGGAAGAGAAAGCGAGCGGGGCGTTCGTCGGTCATGTCGGGCCGATGAACCCGCCCGGCTGGCCGGCGTTCGAGATCGGCTGGTGTATCTTCCCGTCCGCACAGGGCAAGGGCTATGCAGCGGAGGCCGCCGCCGCCGCGTTCCGCTGGTCGCACGAGGCCCTTGGCCAGAGCGAGACGCTGCACATGATCGCCGATGACAATGTGCCGAGCCAGAAGGTCGCCCAGGCCCTGGGCGCCGAGCCGGGCGAGATCTGGACGCCCTTCTGGCCCGAGGCCAAGCCGGTGCGCCAATGGTGCACGCGCTGGGAGGCTTTTACCCACTCGCCGGCCTACGCGCGGCTGGAGGGGCGATAGGGCGCCCCGCGCGGCTTAGCGTTTGCCCCACCAGAAGGTGTAGCCCAGCGCCAGTCCTCCGGAAAACTGGTCGCGCGCACCATAGGCCCGGACGACCGGCGAATCGGCGGCATCGCCGACAAGCCGGTCGTACCGCGCATAGCCATGGAGGCTCCAGCGCGCATCGAGCTGGCGGATCAGACCGGCAGCGGCACCGACGGACTGAACGCCGCCATTCGCCTCGAACACCGGCAAGCCCGAGGCGGCGGCTTGCGCGGGTGACACGCCGAACCATGTACGCTGGTGCTTGCCGCTGCCGAGCGTCACGCGCGGGCCGACCGACACCAGCCAACGGTCCCCATCGCGCATGATCCAGTCGGCACTGACCGATCCGACCAGCGCCTCATGGCCGGTTACGCCCTGGCGCAGATCGGCGCGCAGGCGGAAGGAAGGGGCGAGAAACATCTGCACGAACCCGCCGAGCTCCAGCGAGCGGTTGACCTTGACGAAGCCGGGAACCTCGTCCGCCTTTCGCTTGCCTTCCACGGCCATGGATGGGCCGACCTCAAAACCGCCGACACTCACGACCGGGATGCCGAAGCTCTCGTCCGGCGCTTCGAACTCGAAAGGTTCATCGCCGCGTGCGATGTCGCCTTCCAGAAAAGGCCGGACGGACAGGCTGTCCGCACCGGGAAAGCTGGGCTGGATTTCCGGCCCGATGGCGATGCGCACGCGGCGCGGTTCCTTCTCCTTTGCGGAGGCGGTCGACGCGAAGGCACCGAGCGTGAGGCCGAGCGTCAGCGCCAGTACGACAGGACGGGCGAAGGGAGCAGATGGCGGGCAGAAAGGCATCAGGCGCAGGCCTCCGGTTTTGGGGTGACGGTCAGTCTGGCCCGGCCATGCGCCGGATCAAAGCCGTTTCGACCTCGGGTGAATGGTCGCGGCGGTCGTTTGGTTGCGGCCTGCCTTGCCGCTGGCTCTAGCGGCTTGGCTGCGGGTTGGGCAAGCGCAGGAACAGCAAGATGGAAACGCCGAGGCCGGCAGCGGCCACCCAGAGCGGGGCATTATATCCGCCGGTCGCGTCGGCCAGCGCGCCGACCCAGAGTGGGCCCAGCCCGGCCAGCAGCATGAAGCTGGCATATTGCACGGCGTACAGCGCGCCATAATGGGTGATGCCAAAGTAGCGGGCGGTCAGATAGCCGATGAGGTCGGCTTCCGCGCCCATGGCCGTGCCAAGCGCGATGGCGCCGATCCAGGCGAGCGTTGCGCCGCCGGTCACCAGCGCGATGCACCCCAGCGCGCACAAGGCGCAGCAGGCCGCCGCAATGCGTGGCGCCGGCACCCGATCTGCCAGCCAGCCGACAACGATCCGGCTGACGATCACGGAGCCGCCGATGAGCCCCGCCAGCGATCCGGCGGTGCGGGCATCCAGGCCGGATTCCCGCAGCATCGGGACGAAATGGGGCAGCAAGCCTGCAAAGGAGAGCGCCATCATGCCGAAGGATGCCAGCACCAGCAGGTAGAGGGGCGAGCGCATCTGGGCGCGGGCCATGCCGCCTGCGCGATCGGGCGTCCGGGGGCTGCGGAGGTTGGGCAGGCTGAGCGCCGGGATGACGCCCATCGCGGCAATGGCGGCGAGCGCCAGATAGCCGGCCTGCCAACCCCGTTCTGCCACAATGATGGCCAGAACAGGCGGCACGACGGCGGCGGAAATGCCGATGCCCACCTGCGTGAGGCCGAGCGCCAGTCCGCGGGCCCGATCGAAGACGGCATTGACCGCGCGCGTGTAGGCAACGGGTGACGAACAGGCGGCCAGCAGGCCTATACCTGCCATCACGCTCATATAGCCGGCGACCGAATGGACGACGGTCCCGAGGAGCGCAAATCCGCCGCTCAGCGCCAGTGAGCCGGCGACGGCAGGCCAGCGTGGGCCGACCCGGTCGATCAGCCAGCCGGCGATGGGCAGGGCGATGGCCAGCGCCACCGTCGCCAGGAAGAAGGCGGCGCCCAGCGTCGTGCGGCTGAGGCCGATCGCGATTTCGAGGTCTTTTGCGAAGATCCCCGCCGAGTAGGTCAGCAGTCCGGCAATCCCCAGTCCCGAGCCGCAGGCGGCGGCGAGGACCACCGGCCAGCCGCGCCGGAACTCGGAAGGGGACGCCGGCGTGCTCACGCCGCGGTGGCCGCGGGCATGGTCGCGGCGCGGGCGCGGCGATAGGCGAGCCAGAGGAAGGTGCAGCCCAGCAGCGGCGCCACCGTCACGGCAGACATAGCATAACGCAGCGATTCGGTGCCGAACTGCGGCGTCAGCGCATCACTGGCCGCGCCGACCACGAGCGGCGCCAGCGCCGAGCCGATGATGCCCGACGAAGCGAGCAGCAGCATCGATGCCACCGCGCGGGTCTGCGGTGTGGCCAGTCCCATGGCTGCGGAGAAGCAGGGGGTGATGCCGCTGGAGAGCAGGAAGTTCATGACCGCCGCGGCGCCCAGCGTGAGGGCCAGCGACGGCGCGAAGCAGAAGGCGATGAAGAAGGGGATGGACAAGGGCAGCGCAATCAGGGGCACCATGAGGCTGTCGATCTCCCGCCCGTGCTTCTTGGTGAAGTAGCTGGCCATGAACCCGGACGCAATGGCGCCGGCGATGCCGCCAAGGCCGACCGAGGGCGCGATCAGGGCGCCCACTTCGGCAAGGCTGACGCCATGGCTCCGCAGCAGGAACGCCGGCGCCCAGACCGGCAGCACGCCCGCGCCCATCGCCGAGATCCCCATGCCGACCGCGAGCATGCGGAAGCCCGGCAGGTCGAGCAGGAAGCGGATGGATTGGGGGAGGTTGCGCATGCCCATATCCGCCGCATCCGGCTCGTCATGCATGCCGCGCTGTGGCTCTTTCATGGTGAGCGCGAGCAGCAGCACGAAGGCGAGGCCCGCGCCGCCGCAGATGAAGAACATCGTCCGCCAGCCGAATATCGCGGCGAGAATCCCGGCTGCGATCGACCCGCCGACGATGCCCACAAAGGCGCTCGACTGGTAGATGCCCAGCGCGCGCGGCCGCCGATCCTTGGGATACAGGTCGGCAATGACGGAGATGGCGACCGGAAAGGCCGTCGCCTCGCCGACACCGACCAGAACCCGGGTGAGCGCCAGCGACACGAATCCTTCCGCAAGGCCGGTCAGCGCCGTGGCGCCGGACCAGATGGCGACGCCGAGCAGCAGGATTTTCTTGCGATTGCCATGGTCCACCCAGCGGGCGATGAAGATCCCGACGATCAGGTTGAACAGTACGAAGGCCGTGCCGGACACAAGGCTCATGGCCGTGTCGCTCAACTGCAGATCGGCCTTCACCGGATCGACGACGATGCCGAGCAAGGCCCGGTCGGCGTAATTGAACACATTGCTCACGAAGAGCAGGAACAGAGTATAGCCGGGCACCCAGGCCCCGCCGTGCTGCGTCTTCGTCACCGTCTTCTCTCCTGATCGGCCCTGCCTCTTACGGGAGGTCTGCTTCGTGCGGCGGCCTTGGTGGTGGTGGTGGTCGTGTGTAGCTGGGTCAGCTCTTGTCGGCAGTCTCCAGTCCAAGCAGTTCAGCGGCGTTGAGGCCGAGGATCTTGCGCTGCTCCTCGTCGCTCAGGCGGGCGTGGAAGCCCAGCGGATCGGGCTCGGACATGTCGAAGGGATAGTCGGTCCCCAGGCACAGCTTGTCCGCGCCATGAGTGCGCACGAGGCTGTCGAGCTGGTCCTGATCGAACACCAGCGTATCCAGCCACAGCTTGCGCAGATAGCTGGAGGGCTCGTGCTGGCAATGCTCGCTGCAATCGCCACGCGCGCGCCAGCCATGGTCCATCCGGCCCCAATAGCCGGGCATATAGCCGCCGCCATGGGCCACGCAGATGCGCAGGCCGGGGTAGCGATCCAACACGCCACCGAAGATCAGATGACCCACGGCCAGCGTCGATTCGAGCGGATTGCCGATGAGGTTGTTGAAATAATATTCGCTCATCCGGTTGGCATGAGTGAAGCCCAGCGGGTGGATGAAGAGCAGGATGCCCAGTTCCTCGGCCGCCGCGAAAAAAGGGCGGAACTCCTCGGCGTGAAAGTCGCGGCCATTGACGTTGGAGCTGATCTCGATGCCGCGCAGATCGAGGTCGCGTACGCAGCGGCGCATTTCCTCGACGGCAAGGCCAACGTCCTGCAGCGGCACCGTGCCCATGCCGACCAGCCGGTCGGGGTGCTGCGCGACCGCGGCAGCCATGCCGTCATTGACGGCGCGCGCCGCTTCCCGCGCAACATCGGCATCGGCATAATAGAAATATTGGCCGGGGCTGGGGCTGATCGCCTGCACATCGATGCCGAGCCGATCCATATCGGCCAGCCGCTGGTCGAGCGTGTTGAGGGTCCGCCCCATCGTGGCAAACTGGGCGCGGTTGACCTCGCTTGTTTTCGCACTGGTGAAATCGTTGATGCCGGGCGGCGGGCCGGGGTGGCGCGCCTGCACGATGGCGTCGGCAGCGGGAATGCCGAGGTGGCAATGGATGTCCACCACCAGATGCTTGCCGCGCGCGGCGACCTTGATCGGCTGGCGGTCGCCACAGGTGGTGATGGTCATGCGCTTGCTCCTGCGGGATGAATGGTGCCGCTGCACGGGCCGAAGCCGATGGGCACATAGCCCTCCGCCATTGCGCGGCCTTTGAGGGTGAGGGTGTCGCCATCCTCCAGCCAGCGGCGGGTCGTGCCGTCGGGCAGGTCGATGGTCTCGCCATCGCGCAGCACGATCTCGGCGAGGCAGCCGCGCGCTTCCTGCGCGGCGCCCGAGACGGTGCCGGTCGCGATCAGGTCGCCCGCTTCCAGCGGTGCTCCGTTGGAGGCCTGATGCGCGACCATCTGTGCCAGCGTCCAATAGAGTTCGGCGAGATTGCTGCGCACGATGCGCGCGCTCGATCCCGCCGCATTGGCGAAGTCGGCGGTGAGTTCGATGTTGATGCCGCCTGCCGCGCGATCCTGCGCATCGAGCAGATGAGCGGCGACCGCCGGCTCGTCGCCCGGCCGACCGCGCGCGGCCACGCGGAAGGGCGCGAGCGCTTCCATCGTCACGATCCACGGGCTGATCGTGGTGAGGAAGCTCTTGCCCAGATGCGGCCCCAGAATAGACTCGAAGAACTGGATGCCGCGCGCGGACCAGTCATTGACGAGACAGCAGCCGAACATGAGATCTTCCGCCTGCGCCATACTGATGCGCTGCCCGAGCGGATTGCCGCCGCGCAGCCACACGCCGAATTCCAGCTCGAAATCGAGCATCGGCTCCGGCGCGAACTGGACGTTGCCGCTTCCGGGCGGCGTTTCGAACTGGCCCTGCGGTCGGACGACCGGCGTGCCATCTTCCCGCACGGAACTGGCGCGTCCGTTATAGGCAACCGGCAGGGAGAGCGCGGCCAGCGGTGGCGCCTTCTGCGCCATCCGCGCGATATGATCGTAGGATGTGCAGAAATCCGTGAACGCCGTGGGCTTGAGCGGCATCAGCAGCTCAGCTTCGGCCTGCGGGACCAGCATGGCTTCGAGCTGCTGCCGGTCGCCTGGTCCATCAACCCGGAACAGGTCGGAGAGGCGGGCGCGCAGGGCGCTGACTGATTCCGGGCTGGCGGCCAACAGGGGCGCGAGCGATGGGCCGGCCATGGCCGCCGCAGCCTCGGCCGCGTCGCCATCCAGCAGGGCGGCGGCGTGGAGCTGGGGTACATCGATAACGTACGCACCCAGCGCCACACCGCCGCGCGCCACCCCCCGGTGACGGAACAGGCCAAAGGGCAAATTCTGGATCGGGAAATCGCTGTCAGCCGCGTTTGCGCTTTCGACCCAGCTCTTGCGCTGCGGGTCGTGCGTCGCGTTGATCTCAATGGGCATGGTCGCACCCTTCTGCATGGCTTTGCATTTCGTGATGGTAGCGGCCCATCGCGCCGAACAGATCGCGCTGCTGCTCCGGCGTGAACTGCGCGCCCCATTGCTTGTAGAGCGAGAAGACATTGGCGACGATCCGCTCGGGGTCGCTCCAGCCGCGGAACTCCTGCATGTTGATGTCGCGCGCGGCATCCTCATAGGAAAGGCCAGCTTCGAACCGCTTGCGCGATTCATCGCGGACATATTCGAAATAAGCCTGCATGTTGCGGACGGCCGTCGTGTCCGTGATCGGGCCGTGGCCGGGCACCACCACCTGCGGATCGAGATCGACGATATATTGGCAGGCGGCGATCCAGTTCTCGACCGGACCGGCCCACATGATTGGATGCCCCTCGTTGAACAGCAGGTCGCCTGTGAACACCACACGATCCTGCGGCACCCACACGATCGTGTCGGAATCCGTGTGTGCCGGGCCCAGGTCGATCAGCGAGACCGCCTTCGAGCCGACATTGAGATCGAGGCGCCCGTCGAAGGTGCGGTTCGGCAGCGTCAGCTCATCCACGCCCGAGAAATCGAACTTGCGACCCATGGTCTCATAGAGAAACGCGCCGGTATCGCCCATCTCGGTGTAGACGTTCTTCAGGTTGGCGAGCATCTTCGGGTTGAAGCCGGCCATTTCCTTCTTGGCTTCGTTGGTGCCGATGATCTCCGCATCCGCCACCAGGCCATTGCCGAAGAAATGGTCGGGGTTGGCATGGGTGTTGACCAGCCGGTCGATCTTCGCGGCTTCCGGCACCTTGGCCTTAAACCGTTCCAGCATCTCGCGCGTCAGCGGCACGCTCATCAGCGTATCGACCAGCAGTGTCTCGCCGTCGCTGGCGATCAGGCCCGCATTAGACCAGCCCCATGTGCCGTCCGGCTGAACATAGCCATAGAGGCCATTGCCGATGTCATGAATGCCTTGGGTGAAAGGCCAGTTGGCCATCCGTCTCTCCTGTCGATATCCGTCAAAGCTTAGCGATTGCGCGCGGTCCAGCAATTCCTATTTGCAGGAATATATTTTTCGCGCCAAGCGTAGCATCATGGGTGAAGCGAAAAAACCGCGCAAACGGGGGCAGGGCCGGCCGGCCGAAAATGGGGTTGGGCGCGAGGTCGTACTGCAAACGGCGGAACGGCTTGTGAAGGAGCATCCGCCCGAGCGCATCTCGATTGCGATGATCGCGCGGGAAGCGGGCGTGGACCCGGCGCTGGTGCGCTATTACTTCAAAGACCGCAGCAACCTGCTTCTGGCGGTTGCGACCTCGATGATGGATCGGGTGCCCTATAGCGCCCGCGATCCGCGCCCGGCGCATGAAGTGGTGGAAGACAATATTCGCCGCACGGCGCGGTTTACCCGCTCCAACCGCCATATCCACCGGCTGATGGTCGACGAGCTGGCCGACGCGAAATCGTCCGACGTGGGCGAGCGCCTCGGCGACATGAACCGCGAGGCTGTTGCCTGGCTGGGCGAGGTGCTCGCGCGGGACTCCAGTTCGATCAGGGACGTCGATCCTGCCCTGCTTCACGTCGCGGTCCTCGGCTTGTTCGACTTCTTCGCGACGGCCGAGCCCGTGGTCAGGCAGCTCTTCCCGGCAGATATCGCTGCCGAGGAGCTGACCAGCCGATATGAGGAATTCGTCGTCGACCTGCTGATGAACGGCCTGCGGCCCCGCACCTAGCTGGCGCCTTCCGCCACGCAGCGGTTGCGCTGGGTGCCGAGGCCGGTGATCGTGCCTTCCATCTCGTCGCCCGGCTGCAGGAACACGCCGAAGGCGGAGCCATTGCCATAAGGTGAGCCGGTGCAGATCACGTCGCCCGGCATCAACTCCACGCGGTCGGAGAGATAGGCAATCTGCCGCTCGATGCTGACCATCATGTCGCGCGTCGACTCATTCTGGTAGACCTTGCCGTTGACCGACAGGGTGATCGTCAGATCATAGGGATCGGCGACATACTGCCGGGGCACGATCATCGGGCCGAAGGGCAGGAAGGTCGGGAAGCATTTGCCCGATAGCCAGTCCGCGCCCAACCCGCCGGCATCGCGCCGGAAAATCTGCTCGCGCGCGGTGACGTCGTTGACCACCACGAAGCCCGCGACATGGTCCACGGCCTGCGCGGCGGAGACATGGCGGGCCGGCTTGCCGATCACCACGCCCAGCTCCAACTCCCAGTCCGGCTTGATCACGTTGCGCGGCAGCACAACGGCATCGCGCGGGCCGACCACGCAGGAGGGCAGCTTGATAAAGCAATAGGGTTCCGCCTGCGCGCGGGCGTCCATCATCTCCTCGACCCTGCGGCGGCGCTCATCGTCGCTCATCGCCTCGGCATCGGCCGTGCGCATCGAGGGGTCGCCCATGACCAGGCCGACGACATGCTTCTTGTAATTGGCGCCGGTGCAGAACACTTGGCCGGGGCGATAGGGCGCTCGCACATCCGCCTCGGCAAAGCTCTGCGCACTGGCAAACGCCGCCTCGTCAGCGGCCCAGCGCTCGATCTGCGGCAGGATCTCGTCCCACGCCGCCAGAAGGCCGGGCAGGTCGCGCTGCTCGCCCCAATGGGCCAGCGGGACGAAGCGATCGTCGCGGACGAGCACGGCAGCCGTGCCCACTGTCGCCAAACCAACCGTCATCAATAGGGCTCCTTGAGTTTCTGCATCGTTCCGCCGAGCATCTTGTTGGCATCCACCTGATTGCCGCCGGCCATCTCGATCTCGCCGATCCGCACCGAGTTTTCTACCACCATCCGCGCGCGCTCGAACCGGCGCACGCCAAAGGCGGTCAGTGCGGCTTCGACATCGTCGGTCTTCGCCAGCTCATCGGCGAGCACGAGGCCATCTTCGGCAGCGAGGCCGGCGCCCGAGGCCATATGCGGCGTGGTGGCATGGGCGGCATCGCCGATCACCACCACGCGCCCCTTGTGCCAGGGCAAGGGCAGGAGCTGCCATTCGAGCGGGCGGTAATTCACCAGCGAGTCCTCGCCGAGGCTTTCCCGGATTTTGACGATGTCGCCTCCATAGGGCGCGAGCAACTCGGCGACGCGCGGCAGCATGTCCTCATCGGCATACCAGGGATTGTCGGGCACATGCTCGAGGATGAATGCGTAGAGCTTATCCTGCGAGATCGGGTTGAGGCCGAGCTTGACCGGGCCGCCGATATACATTTCGGCGCCGTCCAGACCCTCGGGGCGGTCGGCGACGATGCGCCAGCAGCCCTGTCCGGTGAACTGCGGAGCCGGCGCATCGGGGAACAGGGTCTTGCGCGTCTTGGACTGGATGCCATCGGCCGCGACGACCAGATCGACCGTGCGCTCCGTGCCGTCGGACAGGGCGATGGTCACCCCGTCGCCGCTTTCCCTGAAGCCGCGCGGCTCGACGCCCAGCGTCACGGTGACGTCGGCCTTGCGAACATGTTTCTGCAAGATGGCGTGGAGGACCGGGCGCATGATGCCGCCGCTCGAATCGATGGGAGCGAGCCCGGCATGGCGCGGCGTTTCCATCACCACCGCGCCGTCCGGTGTGCGCAGGCGGAAGCCGGTGCCGACAAAACCCCGCTCGCGGATTTCATCCAGAATGCCGAGGTCATCGAACGCCCGTAAGGACAGGCCAGTGACGCTGATGCCAGCGCCATAAGCGCGCCATTGCGGGTCGATATCGATCAGTTCCACGGCGACGCCGCGTTTGGCGAGCGACAGGCTCGCGCTCATGCCACCGACGCCGCCGCCGACGACCAATGCTGTACGGATCATGCTGTAAGCGCCTTTCTTAGGCCGGAACCTGCCACAGGCCCTTGTCGGGCTGCATTTCGGCATGAGGCACATTACCGGTGATGATGCGACCGGTGCCCCATTGATCGATGGTGTTTGGCCCTGGCTCGTAGTGGGTGACCTGCCAGCTGTCCTCGTCCACTTCCTCAAGATCGGAGGTGTACTCGACGGCATTGCCGTTGGGCGTGACGAAATAGCTGAAGGTGTTGTTGCCCGCGGTGTGCCGGCCCGGCCCCCAGCTCAGCTTGATGCCGCTCTCATGCATCCGTGCGAGGCCGCGCATCAGCTCGTCCACCGAACTCACGTCGAACGCGATGTGGTTGAGTGCCGGCGGTCCGGGGAGGATCGCGAGGCGGTGGTGCGCCGAGTTGCAGCGCAGGAAGACCATGAACTTGCCGATCCAGTCGGACAGGCGGAAGCCCAGCGCCTTCTGGTAGAAGTCTGCGAGCGCGACATGGTCAGGCGAGTGGAACACCACATGGCTGATGCCGATGGGGATGGCCTCGCCCTTGTCGAGCTTGCGGAACTCACGCGGGGTGCTGTCGCAGATCACCTCCATCGCCCGCCCGTCAGGATCGAAGAAGCGGAAGGCGAAGCCCCCGGCCGGGCCGCTGGCCGGGGCGGGTTCGCTGATGATCTTCGCGCCGGCTGCCTTCACCTGTTCGAAGATCGCCAGCACGTCCTCCTTGGAGGCGGCGGAGAAGCCGACAAGATCGGTCTTCTTCTCCGCGTCTTCCCGCAGCACGATCACATAGGGGTGGGGCATGCCTTCGGCGGCGAAGTAGACGCGGCCGTCCTGCTCCGCGACCTCAATCAGCCCCCAGGTCTTGCCGTAGAACTCGCGTTCCTTGGCAAGGTCCGGCACGGCCATGGCGACATAATGAAGATCGGTAACGCTAACCATGCATAACTCCCTGGATGAGCCTGACCTTGCTCAGAACTTGCCGCCGATACGCAGACCGTAGGTCCGGGGCTGTTCTGCGCTGGCCGTGACCAGCGAGGCCGATGTGATGTTGCCGGTGATGAGGCGCTGATTATTCTCGATATTGTTGATGTACGCCGTGACGAAGAACCGGTCATCCTCCGTTGCGAGCGTCAGCGACGCATAGCTCACAAACGCCGCTTCCGACCGGAGATAGGGCAAATAGTCCGCCGTAGAATAGCTCGATCCACGATAGCGCGTCCCGCCCTGCAGCACAGCCTTGTATGTGCCGAGCGGAATGGTCTGCTGCGCGTCGAGATTGAACGACCATTTCGGCGAGTTGAACGCCTGGTTGCCCGAGCAGTCGATACGGAACACGCTGATCGTGCCACCGGGCGTGACCTGCAACTCTGGCGTCGAGGCGCAGGTGGTGTTGGCCGGCAGGCCCTGATTCGGCGCGAAGTAGACGAAGCTGTCATATTTCGTGTCGAGATACTGCACATTCGCCGAGAGCAGGGTGTTCGGCGTGGCCATGAACTCCACGTCGAGATCCAGCCCCTTGATCGTGCTGTTGCCGATGTTGCGCGTCAGGAACACGGTCGAAGGCGGCGTGCCGAGATCATAGCCGAACTGGCTGAACTGCTGGTCCTTGTACTTCCACAGGAAGCCCTCGAGGTTCACCTGCAGGCGATTGTCGAGGAACCGGTTTTTGGTGCCGATGGTATAGGCGTCGATCGTTTCCGGCCGATAGGTTTCAAGGCCGCGTGCGAAGTTGAAGCCACCGGCATGGTAGCCCGTCTCAAAGCTGGCGTAGACCATGTTGCGCGGCGAGAAATCATACTGCGCAGCCAAGCGATAAGTGAACTTGTTATTGGTCAGGCCGGAATTGATCGGGATTTGCGAGCGCAGGACAAAAGGTGCGGTCTGAGAACCGCCGGCGATCGGCGGCAGGGCGAAGAGCGGGACCGGCGTGATCGGGATACCGCGCTGGCCATAGAAGGCCTGCAAATCGGCTTCCGTCTCCGCCAGAGGGATGAACGGCAGGGTGGGGCAGATATCCTGCGGCGGCGCGGGATTGCCGCAGAACAGGATGTAGACATTCGAGGTGCCGTCGAACCGCTTCTTGTCTGAGGTATAACGCGCGCCGGCCGTCAGGCTCAGTTGCTCGACGGGGCGCACGGTAAGCTTTCCGAAGCCGGCCCAGCTTTCCGTTTTCGTCCGGAAATTCTGGTAGGGCGAGAGGCTCTGCTGGTTGTAGCGGGCGACTGCTGCGATTTCCTCGTCGAAGTACATCGCGCCGATCAGATAATCGACCGAGGGGCCGAAGTCGCCCGTCCAGCGGGCTTCGACGCTGGTCTGCTTGTCCTTTTCCTTGGTGTAACCCTGCCGGAACACGCCGTTGAAGGCATATTCGAGGTCCGCCTCACGATAGGCGGGCTGGACCGTCAGCGTGCCGGCAGGCGTGGTGTAGTTCAGTTCGGCGGTGATGCCCCAATAATCATTGTCGTTGAACGGCACGCCATCCACGACCGCGCCGGCCCGGCCGACCTGCGTGAAGAAGCGCGGCGCCAGATAGGCGTTGGAGGCCGGATCGAGCAGGCCCTGCTGGGTCGAGAAATTGCTGGGCACGAACTGGTAGCCCGAGGGGCCGTTCGGACCGAAGGTCGGGTTGACCGCGCCCAGATAATAGCCGCTGCTGCTCGCGCCGCCTTGATGGGCATAATCGGCTGCGACACGAAGGGAGAGATCCGGCGTCGGCTCGGCATAGATCTGCAGGCGACCGCCATGTTCGCGCTGATTGCCCGTGCCGTCGGTCTGGAAAGCATCGTGGCTGGAGAATGTGCCGGCGGCACGCAGGGCGACAGTTTCGCCGAGCGGCACGTTCAGCGCGGCCTGGCCGGTGAACCAGTTATAATTGCCATAACCCAGGGTCGCGCTGCCGGATGTCTCGCCCAGCTTGGGCCGATTGGGGATGACATTGATGGCGCCCGCCGTGGCGTTGCGCCCATAAAGCGTGCCCTGCGGTCCCTTGAGCACTTCGACGCGCTGCAGATCGTAGAACACGCCGGAGGTCGAGGTGGGGCGGCCGATGTAGACGCCGTCATAGTTGAACGAGATCGCCGGGTCCGAATAGGCATTGACGGTGGAGTTGCCCACGCCGCGCACGAAGAAGACCGTCGTCGGCCCGCCACCGCCGGATGCGGACAGGGACGGGGAGATGCGCGAGAGGTCTTCTGCGCGCACAACATTCTGGCGGGTCAGTTCCTCGGGCCGAATCACATCGACGGCGAGGGGGGTGCGCTGGCTGTTCTCTTCCACGCGCTGGGCGGTGACGATGATGTCGACTAGGCCGCCATCATTGGTCGTATCGGCCGGCGAAACCGCGGCGCCCTGTGCGGCGACGGCGGCGGGGATGAAGGCGGCGCACGCGACGGTGCACAACAACAAAGGTCTCATGTTCACTCTCCCAAGACGGCTCTCAGTGACCGTTAATTCCTGATGTACGGAATTATGGATCGCGTGACAAGCGATCTTCTAAGAGCGCGTCGATCATCTTGATAAAGCATGAGAATGTGGGCTGTGCTGCCCAGACGCAAAAAGGGCGGCCCGTAAACCGAGCCGCCCTTCTGTGATATACGCGGAGCAGCGCCGGGAGGCGCTACCCCTCAGATTCAGTCGCGAATTGCGCGTCCGGTGTTTTCCAGCGCGGCGCCGGTGCGGTCGGCTGCGGCATCGGCCCCACGGCTGATGTCGTCGCCCACGCGATCCGCCGCGGCGCCGGCTTGGCGCGCGCCCTGCTGGATGTCGTCGCCGATCCGGTCTGCAGCGGCGCCGGCCTCGCGGCTCGCTTCGCGGGATTCCTGCGCGGCATGGTCACCGGCATGCTCGACATCGTTGCCGACGGCGTCGGCCGCTTCGCTGGTTTCCTGCTGCGCTTTCTCACTGCAGGCTGCGATGGGCAGCGAGATGAGGGCCAGGCTGGCGAGAGTGGCGGGAAGTTTCATGGACAACCTCGTTCGATTATTGCGCGGCCGACTTGCGCGCCGCTGAAATGGGGATTTGATAGGGCTGATCGGCGTCGGCTAGTTGACGTGGACGCCGCCAAGCGAGCCGAGCACGCCAAAGGCCTGCAGCAGCCAGAGCACCACCGCGATCACCACGACGATGTTGAGGATGCTTTTGATCTTGCCGTCCATCGGAATGTACGTGTTGATGAGCCACAGCAACACGCCGACGACGATCAAGATGATGATGATGTTGAGAAGCGACATGCAACCCTCCCGGTCTTTTTAAACGGCTGGACGACAGCGATCTCCCAGGCTGTGTCCCGCGCGCGCATCCCAGATGCTGCTCAAAAGAACGTCCGGCCCGGCGTGTAGTTCCACGGCGGGCGGCGCGATGTGCCCTCGCCGGCGCCGGTGGAGCCGCCCGTCGCTTGCGCCAGCGCGCGCCCTCGCGTAGGGGCGGGCGCTGATTTCCTGTTCGTCTGCGCAGGGCAGCCAGGGGCGGACGCCGCGCCTCGCCCGATGCGGACGCCATAGCGATTGCCGGAAGCCCATGACCGACCAGCCAAGCCAGAAGAGCGAAGACTTCAAGAGCACCGTCTTCCTGCCGCAGACCGACTTCCCGATGAAGGCCGGTCTCGCCCAGAAGGAGCCGGGCATTCTCGCGCGCTGGCAGGCCCAGGATCTCTACGGCAAGCTGCGCGCGGAGCGGAAGGGCCGCACCCGCTTCATCCTCCATGATGGCCCGCCTTATGCGAATGGTGACATTCACATGGGCCATGCGATGAACAAGGTGTTGAAGGATATCATCGTGCGCAGCCAGAGCCTGCTCGGCAAGGATGCGCCCTATGTGCCCGGCTGGGATTGCCACGGTCTCCCCATCGAGTGGAAGATCGAGGAGGAATATCGCAAGAAGAAGCTGAACAAGGACGAGGTTCCCCCGCAGGAATTCCGCGCCCAGTGCCGCGCTTATGCGGACAAGTGGGTGGGCGTGCAGAAGGAGCAGTTCAAGCGCCTCGGCATCATGGGCGATTGGGAAGACCCCTATCTCACCATGAAGTTCGAGGCCGAGGCGGCGATTGTCGGCGAGCTTTTGAAGTTTGCGGAGAGCGGCCAGCTCTATCGCGGCGCCAAGCCGGTGATGTGGTCGCCGGTCGAAAAGACCGCGCTGGCCGAGGCCGAGGTGGAATATGAGGATGTCACCTCGACGCAGATCGATCTGGCGTTCGAGATTGTCGAGGCGCCGAATGCGCCCGATCTGGTCGGCGCGCATGCGGTGATCTGGACCACGACTCCGTGGACGATCCCTGTGAACCAGGCGATCGCTTATGGGGAGGACATTGAGTACTCGATGCTCCACATAAACCGGGTCGATCCTGCGCTCGGATCACATTGGGGCGGTGTTTCCCATCTTCTTGTTGCGACGCTTTTGATCGAGCAGGTCGCGGCACGGATCGGCTTGACCTCCCACGATATTGTCTGGAGCGGAAAAGGCTCGCAGCTCGCCGGCGCCATCGCGCGCCACCCGATGGCCAATCTCCTTCGTCATCCCCGCGAAAGCGGGGTTCCCGCTTCTTCTTCAACCGGCGCCGAAGGCAGCTGGACCCCGGATCAAGTCCGGGGTGACGGGGGTGCTGGAAGTGGCAAGATCGGTTTCTTCGATCGTCCCCGTCCGTTCATCGCTGCCGATCATGTTACCACCGATGCCGGCACCGGCCTCGTTCACATGGCGCCCGATCATGGCGAGGAAGATTTCATCGCCTGCAAGGCGGTCGGTATCGATCCTGTGTTCGCCGTCACCGATGATGGCCGCTACCGTGACGACTGGGCGTGGCTCGGTGGGCAGGGCAGTGTCATCAATACGAAGTTCAACGGTCCCGATGGGCCGATCCTCACCGATCTGCGCGCGGCCGGGGCGCTGCTGTCCGCCGGTGATTTCCAGCATAGCTACCCGCATAGCTGGCGCTCCAAGGCGCGGATCATCTATCGCTGCACGCCGCAATGGTTCATCCCGATGGACAAGGCGAGCACGGCGTCCGATGTCGAGATCGCACCGCTCGCTGGCATCGGTGCGGGCATCGCGCTGGGCGTCAACGCCGCTGCACCGCTCAGCAACGGACCGACGCTGCGCGAAGTGGCGCTCGATGCCATCGAGGCGACGCGCTGGGTGCCGGCGCGGTCGCGCAACCGCATCCACGCAATGGTCAGCGACCGCCCGGACTGGGTGATCTCGCGCCAGCGCGCCTGGGGCGTGCCCATTGCGCTCTATGTGAACCGCCAGACCGGCCAGTATCTCAACGATCCCGCCGTTAATGCCCGCATCGTCGAGGCGTTCAAGCAGGGCGGGGCGGATGCCTGGTTCGGCGCGGACCATCAGGCGCTGCTCGGGCCGGACTATGCGCTGGCGGACTATGAGGTCGTCAACGACATTCTCGACGTGTGGTTCGACAGCGGCTCGACTCACGCCTTCGTGGTCGAGGCGCGCTATGGCGAGGGTGCCCGCGCCGACCTGTATCTCGAAGGCTCGGACCAGCATCGCGGCTGGTTCCAGTCCTCGCTGCTGGAAAGCTGCGGTACGCGCGGCCATGCGCCTTATGGCGCGGTGCTCACCCACGGCTTCGCGCTGGACGGGCAGGGCCGCAAGATGTCCAAGAGCCTGGGCAACACGGTCGACCCGCTCAAGGTGATGGACGAGAGCGGCGCGGACATCTTGCGCATGTGGGCGGCCTCCACCGATTATTTCGACGATGTGCGCATCGGCAAGGAAGTGCTGGCCGGCGCATCCGATGCCTATCGCAAGCTGCGCAACACCTTCCGCTATCTGCTCGGCGCTCTCGCCGGCTTCGAGAAGGCGGATCGGGTGGCGGTGTCCGCCATGCCGGAACTGGAGCGCTACATGCTCCATCGCCTCGCCGAGCTGGACGCGGAGC
This sequence comes from Sphingobium sp. B8D3B, assembly GCF_025961875.1. NCBI lineage: Bacteria > Pseudomonadati > Pseudomonadota > Alphaproteobacteria > Sphingomonadales > Sphingobiaceae > Sphingobium > Sphingobium sp. B8D3B. The sequence continues at coordinate 3,548,986 of NZ_JAOQON010000001.1, forward strand.
TGCGCGCGGTGGTCGACAAGGGCGAGGAGCGGGACATCTGGCTGGAGTTCGGCCGCTATACCCGCGCACTCAACGACTTCGCCAACAACGATCTCTCGGCCTTCTTCTTCGATATCCGCAAGGATTGCCTCTATTGCGACGTGAACCCGGCGACGGGCGCGGAGACGGCCAAGCGCCGCGCTTACCGCACGGTGCTGGACCATCTCTTCCACGCGCTGGTGCGCTATGCTGCGCCGATCATCCCCTTCACGGCCGAGGAAGTCTGGCAGGCGCGCTATCCGAGTGAGGATGGCTCGGTGCATCTGCTCGAATGGCCAGAGGTGGATCGGCTGTGGCGCGATCCGTCGCTCGGCGTGCGCTGGGCGGCGATCCGTTCATCGCGCGATCAGGTGAACGAAGCCATTGAACCGCTCCGGCGCGAGAAGGTCGTGCGCTCCAGCCTCGCGGCGGATGTGCGGATGGCCGATGTGCCCGAGGACGTGGATTTTGCGGAGATGTGTATCGTGGCCAGCGTGACGCAGGATGCCGATCTGGCCGCCCCGGCGATCACCGCGACCGACAAGCACAAATGCGGCCGCTGCTGGCGGCATCTGCCCGAGGTGGACGCGGATGGCGACCTGTGCGGGCGATGCGCGGAGGTGCTGGCATGAGCGCGGCGCTTGCCGGGGCCTGGCGCAAGGCGGCGGTGGCGCTTGCGCTCGGCGTCACGGCGCTCGACCAGCTCGTCAAATATTTCGTCACGCGGGTGCTGGAACTGCACGAGCGCGGTCTTGTCGGCATCGAGCTGATCCCGTTCTTCAAGCTGACCTACGCCGAGAATCGCGGCATTTCGATGGGCTTCTTCCACGCCGAGACCGACGTGATGCGCTGGGCGCTGGTCGCCATGACCATGGCCGTCTCCGCCTTCGTGCTCTGGTGGATCTGGCGTGAGAAGGAGCGCGACGATGCGCTGGCGCTCGGCCTGGTGCTGGGCGGCGCCATCGGCAACATCATCGACCGGGTGCGGCTGGGCTATGTCATCGACTATGCCGATTTCCACATTGGCGAATGGCGGCCGTTCCTTATTTTCAACCTTGCCGATGCCGCAATCAGTATCGGCGTCGTCATCCTGCTTGCACGCGCGCTGCTGCTGCGCGAAAAGACCGCAGCGAAGGAGTCCCGTTAACATGCGTCTGTCTTATCGTCTTCCGGTTGTGCTCGCCGGCCTGACCCTGCTGTCCGCCTGCGGAGGCACGAGCCTGTTCAACCGTGATCGGCCGGACGAAATGGCTGTCTCCCGCCAGCCTCCGCTGGTCATTCCGCCGGACTTCTCGCTCTCGCCGCCGGCGCCCGGCACGGCTGCGAGCCAGCAGAATCTCAACCAGCAGGCGCTTGAGGCGATGTTCGGCGGCACCGCTGCGCGCAGCGGCGCTGAGACCTCGGCGCTGCGCGAAGCCGGCCGCTCGCTGGCCGAGGTCGGCATCCGTTCGGTCGTTGGCGACCCCAAGACGGAAGTGCTCGAAAAGGGCCGTGTCACGCAGGACATCATTGCTGCGCCCGAGGGTGATGGCCAGTTCGCGCGCGTGGTTGCGTCCGCGCAATAAGGCGCAGCTTATCAGCATGAGTGACGGCGCCGCCCCGAAGGGCAGCGCTGCAACCTTTCCCCTCAGCGGCTCGTTGAGCGGGGGAAAGGAGAGTCACTCATGTCTCACGATATCAAGGATGATTTCTGGAAGGCGCTGGCCGCCAGCCCGGTGCTGATGGTCCGCCGCAACGCAAGCGACGAGCACGCGCTGCCCATGCACGCCTGCTTGGATAAGGATCTCGGCCCGGCTTATGGCGGCGCCGTCTGGTTCTTTACCGAGCGTGACAATCGCCTTGCGTCCGGCGGGCCGGCCATGGCGCAGTTCATGTCCAAGGGACATGATGTGTTCGCCTGCGTTTCAGGTGAGCTTGTCGAGGAAACCGATGAGGGGCTGATCGACCGCTTTTGGAGCAATCCTGTCGAAGCGTGGTTCGACGGGCGCGACGATCCTAAGCTGCTGGTGCTGCGGATGGACCTTGGCGACATTGAGATCTGGACGGCCGATCTTGGCATCAAGGGCCGTCTCAAGCTGCTGACCGGCAGCCGCATCGACCCGCAGGAAGCGGGCGATCACGCGCAGATGCCGGTCTGATCCGTCGCGATCAATCCCGCGCGGTCAGGCGCTCGGCGAGCGCCATGGCCGCTGCGGGATTGCGCTCTTTTGCACCGGAAATGAAGTAGGCGAAGACATCGCGGGGCTGGGCGGGCGCGTTGTCTGGCGTGACATAGTTCAGCGCTTCTGGCGCCTGTCCGGCGGACCATGATTGGGCAATCTTGGCCCATTGATCGAGATCGGCGGCTGCGTAGCCGGTCTCGACCTGCTCTTCACTCTTCATGAGGCGCGCATAGACAAAATCGGCGGTTAGATCGGCGATCTGCGGGTGCTCGTTATGATCCGCGATCACGATGGCGATGCCATGCTGCCGGGCGAGGGCGACGAACTCGGGACAGGCAAAGCTTTGATGACGCACCTCGACGGCGTGGCGGGTGCGAACGCCATCGATCTTGTGAGGCAGCATGGCGAAAAAGGCGGCCATGTCGTCGGCATCGAACTGACGCGTCGGGCGGAACTGCCAGAGGATCGGCCCGAGCTTGTCGCCCAGCTCGGACAAGCCCGAGTTCAGGAATTTGCCAATCGATTCGCCAGCCTCGGCGAGCTTCTTCTTCGCCACGCAATATTGCAGCGCCTTGACCGCATAGACGAACCCATCCGGCGCCGCGTCGCGCCATTTGGCGAAGGTCGCCGGGGATTGGGTGCGGTAGAAGGTGCCGTTGATCTCGATCGTCGCCAGATGATTGACGGCGTAGTCCAGTTCCTTCGCCTTGGGCAGATCGGCCGGGTAGAAGGTGCCGCGCCACGGCTCGTAGGTCCAGCCGCCGATCCCGGTGCGGACGGTGCCGGCCGTCACGCCCGCGCTCCGGTCTCCTCGATGCCGGTGCTGTTATGGCGCAGCGCCGTCAGCACGGTCTCGACGATATGCGGCGCATTCAGCCGGGCGTCGTCATACTGCTTTTCCGGCTTGTCCTGATCCTGGAACACGTCCGGCAGGCGCAGGGTGCGCAGCTTGAGGCCGGCATCGATGAGGCCCTCGTCGCTTGCGAGCGTGAGCACATGCGCGCCGAAGCCGCCGATGCTGCCTTCCTCGACCGTTACCGCCACATCATGGGTGGTGAGCAGCTTGCGGATCAGCGCTTCGTCCAGCGGCTTGGCGAAGCGCAGATCGGCGACGGCGGTGGAGAGGCCGCGTGCGTCCAGCGCATCGGCGGCCTTGAGCGCTTCCTCGAGCCGCGTGCCGAGCGACAGGATCGCGACGCGCTTGCCTTCGCGCACGATGCGGCCCTTGCCGATCTCCAGCCGCTCCGGCTTGGCGGGCAGGGGAACGCCGACGCCATTGCCGCGCGGGTAACGCAGCGCGATGGGGCTGCTGTCATGACAGGCGGCGGTGTGGACCATGTGGACCAGCTCGGCCTCGTCGGCAGCCGCCATCACCACCATGTTGGGCAGAGTGGCGAGATAGGTGATGTCGAAGCTGCCGGCGTGAGTGCTGCCATCCGCACCGACCAGCCCGGCGCGGTCGATCGCGAAGCGGACCGGTAGATTCTGGATCGCCACGTCATGCACCACCTGATCATAGGCGCGCTGCAGGAAGGTCGAGTAGATCGCCGCGAACGGGCGCATCCCCTGCGCGGCGAGGCCGGCGGCAAAGGTCACGGCATGCTGCTCGGCAATGCCGACGTCGAAGCAGCGGTTCGGGAAGGTCTTCTGGAACTTGTCGAGCCCGGTGCCAGAGGGCATGGCAGCGGTGATCGCAATGATCTTTTCGTCGCGCTCGGCCTCGGCCAGCAGGGCCTGCGCGAAGACATTGGTGTAGCTTGGCGGGCCGGCCGGGGCCTTGGCCTGCTCGCCGGTCACGACATTGAATTTCTGGACGCCGTGATATTTGTCCGCGGCCGCCTCGGCAGGGCCGTAGCCCTTGCCCTTTTGCGTGACGACATGGACGAGCACCGGCCCGTCCGCCATGTCGCGCACATTCTCCAGCACGGGGATCAGCTGGTCAAGATTGTGGCCATCGATGGGGCCGACATAATAGAAGCCCAGCTCCTCGAAGAGCGTCCCGCCCATCGCCATGCCCCGGGCAAACTCGTCCGTCTTGCGGGCGGCCTGATGGAGCGGGCGGGGCAGCTTGCGCGCCAGCTTGCGCAGCGCCTCGCGCACCGAGAGGAACTCGCGGCTGGAGACGATCCGCGCCAGATAGGCCGAGAGACCGCCGACCGGCGGCGCGATCGACATGTCATTATCGTTGAGGATGACGACGAGCCGGTTGCCGGCCTCGCGCGCATTGTTCATCGCCTCATAGGCCATGCCAGCAGACATGGCGCCATCCCCGATGACGGCGATGCCCTTGCCGGGCTGGCCGCTCAGCTTGTTGGCGATGGCAAAGCCGAGCGCGGCGCTGATCGAGGTGGAGCTATGCGCCGCCCCGAACGGATCATATTCGCTTTCCGAGCGCTTGGTGAAGCCGGACAAGCCACCGCCCTGGCGCAGCGTGCGGATGCGATCACGCCGGTCGGTCAGGATCTTGTGCGGATAGCATTGATGCCCGACATCCCAGACCAGCTTGTCGTCCGGCGTGTTGAACACATAATGGATGGCAGTCGTCAGCTCGACGACACCAAGGCCGGAGCCCAGATGGCCGCCCGTCGTGCCGACGGCGGAAATCGTTTCTGCGCGCAACTCATCGGCCAACTGCCGCAGTTGTTCGGGGGCGAGCTTGCGAAGATCGGCGGGGGTGCGCACCTGATCGAGCAGGGGCGTCTCGGGCTGGTCCATCATCGGCTCTTATCTAGTGCGTTAACCGGCCATTGTCGAACGGTCATCCAACCTGTGATGATACGCTCATCGCATATTGCGGCAACTGGTCTAAGGGGCAGGGCGCTATGTCGCAGTGCCTGTGAGCGCCTCAGGTCAGGCGCATTTGGCGCAGGTGCCCAGCACTTCGATAACGGGACGTTCGGTTGCGAACCCGTCTTCTCCGGCAATGCGGCGGACTTCGCTGGTCAGCCTGTCATTGTCGATATGCGTGGCCTCGCCGCAGGCCTTGCAGACCAGGAAGATGCAGTCGTGCAGGCAGCCGGGATGGGCGTTGGCGATATAGGCATTGGCGCTTTCCACCCGCTGGGCGAGGTTGGTCGCCACGAACAGGTCGAGAATGCGATAGATGCTGTTGGGCGCGACGCGCTTGCCACGCTTTTGCGAGACCTTGTCTGCGATGTCATAGGCAGACGCCGGCTTTTCCTCGGCCGCGAGCACATCGAAAATGTCGCTGCGCATGTCCGTCCACTGCTCGCCTTTGGCTTCGAGCGTGGCGCGGGCCGCAGCAGAGAGCTTGATGCCCGTCGGCTCGGCATGGTTGTGAATGTGATGGTCAGCGGTGGCCATGCTCACAATCTAAGCTCTGCTGGCCGACGCCACAAGCCTTGGCGAACGCGTGCGGCGCGCGACGGAGGCTACGCGGGATCGCAGCCCGGAATTTGCATGAAACTTGGCAGCGTTGCCGAAAGTGTTTTTGCGAAAATTGACTTCATCCACTTATGGGGCGGCGACATCTCCTTGCAGATCGGCGATTTTAGCACGAAAAACACATTCAAAACATTGGTTTTAAATCATAAATATGAATTCTGGAAATTGTGCCTAATTGGCAACACTCCGTTCGATTGCGTTATCGATGATATTATCCGCTTGAGTTTGTCCTGGATCGTCGCCTAGCCTATTAGTTAGCTTACTACGAGAGTGTGCCGACAAGGGGGTGTCAGCGACCTGACGACCCAGAATCGGGCTCCGAAAAGTGGGCGGGAGTGCAGTCGTCGGGAGGCGGCTGAGAAAAGGGAGAGGAAACTATGTCTGTAAAAATGGACTCGTTTTGCGTGCGCGCAGCATTGGCGTGCACGACGGCACTGACGGTTCTGTCCATGCCATCGGGCGCGATCGCGCAGCAGACCGATGGCGCTGACGAGCAATCCATCGTGGTCACCGGCTCGCGCATCGTTCGACGCGACTATGAAGCCAGCAGCCCGATCGTCACAGCGGGGCAGGAACTGCTCCAGAACAGCTCCACCGCCGCGCTTGAGACCAATCTCAACAAGCTTCCCGGCTTCACGCCGGTCCAAACCCCCGCCATTGCGAGCGACATTCAGCCGACCGCTACCAGCACGCCCGGCGCTGCGACGGTTTCGCTGCGCGGCCTCGGCACCAACCGCTCTCTGGTGCTGGTCGATGGGCGCCGGGCAACACCGGCCAATGGGCTTGGCGTTGTCGACATCAACACGATTCCGGCAGCGGCTATCGAGCGGGTCGAGATCATCACTGGCGGTGCCTCGGCGACCTACGGCGCGGACGCCGTGGCCGGCGTGGTCAACTTCATCCTGAAGAAGAACTTCCAGGGTCTTCAGTTCGATACCCAGATGGGCATCTCCCAGCGGGGCGACGGTCGTGAGTTTTCCATCAGCGGGATCATGGGCGCGAACTTCGACGATGGCCGAGGCAACATCACGATTGGCCTGTCCATGAACGATCGCGAAAGCGCCCTGCGCCGCGACCGGCCCTGGTTCCGCAGCGCGTGGCAGGACCCCCGCTTCACCGGCACCGAGTTCTTCCCCGATTTCTCGGGCTATCAGCCGGTCGGCGGTAACAATCCCAGTCAGGCTGCGCTGAACAACCTGTTCGGAACGACTGCGGGCGGCGCCGCGCGCGTTGCGGCCGGCAGCCGGCTTTACTTCAACGACGATGGCACGGCTTTCACCGGCTTCTTCCAGAGCCCTCCCGGGGGCGTTTCGCGCTTCAAGGGTGATCTGACCGGCCTGAAATGGAAGCGTCAGGGCGACGGAACGCTCGGGCAGAATTTCCAGGACGAGCTGCTGGTTCTGCCGCTCAACCGTTACAACCTCTATGCGCGCGGCAATTACGAGATCAACGACTGGATCGGCGCCTTCGCGCAAGGCACGTTCACGCGTGTTCAGACCCGCACGGTCCAGCAGCCCTCGCCATCCGTGAACGGATGGTCCGCGCTCATTCCCGTCGATGGGCGAGCAATCCCAACCGAGTTGGCGCAGGTGCTGGCTTCGCGCGGTAATCCGACTGCGCCATGGCAGCTCACTTACTACCTTAATTACGCCAACCGCGAATCTCGTACAGATGTGTTCACCTACAATCTGGTCGCCGGTTTGGAAGGCAAGGTGCCTGGCACTGACTGGACCTGGGAAGCCTATGCGTCCCAGGGTGAGTCCGAAACCAATGCCCTGATTACGGGCACGGCCTCGCTCGCGCGCTTCCGGGCTGTCATCCAATCGCCCAACTGGGGCGCCGGATTCAGCTCACAGGGGAACGCAGCCTTTGGCGGTTTCGGCGCGGCATCGGCCACCTGCACGAGCGGCTTCAATCCGTTCAACAAGGCCGCGCAGATCTCCCAGGATTGTATCGACGCCATCCGCGCCGACCTCAAGAACCGGGCGGTCATGCAGCAGAGCGTGTTTGAAGCGAACGCGCAGGGCGGGCTGTTCAACCTGCCGGCCGGTCAGGTTCGTGCGGCCGTTGGCGCGAGCCATCGTCAGAACCGGTATGAGTTCGAGAACGATACGCTGACCTCGCAGGGCACGTCCTTCCAGGATCAGGCGATCGGCATCTATCCGAGCGGCAACTCGAAGGGGCTCATCCGCGTGGATGAATTCTACGGCGAGTTGCTCGTGCCGGTGCTTTCCGATCTGCCGCTGATCCGCAAGCTGGACGTGACCGTGGGTGCGCGTAACTCGCACTACAACACGACCGGCAATGCCTTCACCTGGAAGGCGATGGCCGATTGGGAAGTTGCCGACTTTCTCACCATCCGTGGCGGGTTCAACAAGGCTATCCGGGCACCGAACGTGGCCGAGTTGTTCTTGGCGCCCCAGCAGACCTTCACAGCGGCTGGTGGTGGTGACGTCTGTCGCCTGAATAACACCTTGGGCTGGTCCGCCAATACGGCCACCAATCCGAACGCCGCCAATGTGCTGGCGGTCTGCCGCATCCTGATGGACCAGACGATCGCCGGGACCGCAAACACCTTCTACTCCGACCCGGCCTTCTACAATGCGCAGGGCCCGGCCTTTGCGTTCCCGACCCTCGTTGGAAATCCGAGCATTCAGCCCGAAAAGGCCAAGACCTGGACTCTCGGCGCCGTGTTCAAATCCACAGCGACCAGCGAGTTGCTGCGTCGCCTGCGACTGACGGTCGATTATTATAATATCAAGGTGGACGACGCCATCGGCCCCCTCACGCTCGACACCGCACAACGCCGTTGTTTCGACCCCGCGTTCAATCCGGCGATCAGCAACAATCCGGCCGCTGCTGCCGCAGCAGCGACCTGCCAAGCCATTGGACGGGTGGCCGGCGATGGCGCGCTGGGTAATGTGCAGGTCACCTACTTGAACAACGGACGTTTCCGCACCTCGGGCATCGATGTGCAACTCGACTGGTCCGTTCCGGTGGGACCGGGCACGTTCAGCGTGAACTCGGTGTTCAACTATCTGCTCTCGATGAAATCTGCGCCCCTTCCGGCTTCGGCCGGACCGGCCGGGCAGCTGGTTGAATATGCCGGCACGCTGGGTCCGGTGGGCAGCGCAGCCATTGCCGAGAACGGCATCAACCCTGGTTCCTTCCGTTGGAAGATGCTGAACTCGTTCAGCTATGCGGTCGGGCCTGTCACGGTTGGGGTGCAGTGGCAGCATCTGCCTGCCGCCAAGTCGATCACCTATACTTCCAACAACGCCACCACCTTTGTGGGCGCACCGGCCTACGATCTGTTCAACCTGAACGGCTCGTTCGCGGTGACACGGGATGCGACGCTGCGTTGGGGTGTGGACAATCTGTTCGACAAGGCGCCGCCGCTGATCGAGTATAATACGGCGGCTCCGCTCGGGAATGGCGTGGGTGCCAGCCCGTTCAACGCCTACTTCTATGATATGAATGGCCGCCGCTTCTACCTCGGCGCGTCGTTCAAATTCTGAGGATGACGGACTAAAAGGGGGAAAGAGGGGACTGCCTGCCGGGCATTCCCCTCTTATCTTTGTTTCAGGACAAAGCCGGGGCCGGAGCGGGTCGGGCGAAGAGGAGAGTGGATTATGGTGTTGCGGTCGATCCGGCCTGTGCCGATTGCGGTGCTGACGATGCTTCTGGCGGCGTGCAGCGGCGTCGAGGGGAGCGAAACGTCGCTCGGCCCCGCCGCCATCGATCAGGCGCGGCTTGAGGCGGCTGGCAAGGATGACGACAACTGGCTGACCTATGGCCGCACCTATGATGAGCAGCGCTATTCGCGGCTCACCCAGATCAATGACGGCAATATCGGTGAGCTGAGCCTCGCCTGGGCGCTGGAACTCGATACCGCGCGCGGGCAGGAGGGCACGCCCATCGTGGTCGATGGCGTGATGTACACGTCCACCGCCTGGTCCAAGGTCGTCGCCATCGATGCCGCGACCGGCAAGCAGCTCTGGCAGTTCGACCCGGAGAATGAAGGCTCCAAGGCCGCGCACGCCTGTTGCGACGTCGTCAATCGCGGCGTCGCCGTGTGGAAGGGCCGCGTCTTCGTCGGCACCATCGACGGCCGGCTGATCGCCATCGACGCCAAGACCGGCCAGAAGGTCTGGGAGACCATCACGGTCGACCAGAAGAAGCCCTACACCATCACCATGGCCCCGCGCGTGGTGCGCGACAAGGTGATCATCGGCAATAGCGGCGCGGAACTGGGCGTGCGCGGCTATGTCTCGGCCTACGATACCAACACTGGCAAGCTCGTCTGGCGCTTCTATACGGTGCCCGGCAATCCGAAGGACGGACCGGATGGCGCTGCCTCCGACGCGATCCTGGAGAAGCTGGCCCGGCCGACCTGGTATGGCGAGAATTACTGGAAGCTCGGCGGCGGCGGCACCGTGTGGGACAGCGTGGTCTACGATCAAGAGCTGAACCAGCTTCTTATCGGCGTCGGCAATGGCTCGCCCTGGAATCACAAATGGCGCAGCGCCGGCAAGGGGGACAATCTGTTCCTCTCCTCCATTCTCGCGCTCGACCCGGATACCGGCGCCTATAAGTGGCACTATCAGATCAATCCCGGCGAAACCTGGGATTACACCGCGACCCAGCAGATCATGCTCGCGGACCTGAAGATCGACGGGCGCGACCGC